>NZ_VIGB01000003.1:3152500-5890000 GCF_006636205.1 Kitasatospora acidiphila
CCGTCCGCGCAGATGCGTGTCCGGTGCTCCCTGCCGAGCGACTAGAGAACAGTACGCCCCGCTCGCGGCTGATGCAAACAGTGCCCGGCCACCGATGCGGCCGACTCCCCGCTCCAGGTTTCCGCGCAGGCTCGCCCCGACCCAACCCTTGAGCGATCGCTCAAACCTCTGCCATAGTGACCGCCAGGCAGTTGAGCAGTCGCTCAAAAGCACTCGGGGAACGGAACTGCCATGCCCAGCACCGTCCGACGACCGAAACCTCTCTACGTCGAGACCCTGATCGCTGCGGACCAGGAACTCGTCTGGAACCTGACCCAGCTCCCGCAGCACCATCAGCGCTGGGACGCGCGCTTCACCCGGATCAGTTACCTCCCGTCCACGGACCCTGCCGCACCGGTGCGCTTCCGCTATGTCCTCGGCCTCCCGGAGAGGGCGAGCAGAACGGCCAGGGCGAACGAACCGATCGAGGGACCGCGCCGCGGGCCGCGGTTGACCGGCGTCGGCATCACGACGGCTGATCGCTGCCGCCCGGACGGCAGCCGGATCAGCGCGCTGCGATTCCGTGCCGACAGCGCGCTGTCACCGCTCGGCGAGGGCGCGGGCTACTGGCGCTACCGGGCCGATCCGGCGGGCGTCAGGTTCAGCACCGGCTACGACTACCGGCCCTGGCCCGGCCGCCTGGGCGCCGCGGCGGACCGATGGTGCGTCCGCCCGCTGGTCGGCTGGCTCACCGCCTGGTCCTTCGACCGGCTGCGGCTCTGGGCCGAGCGCGGCATCCCGCCCGAGCGTTCGCGTCGGCAGGCGACCGCCGAGGTGATGGCCCGGTCATCGGCGGTCGTGCTGGCGGCTCTGCTTCTCGGCCCGGCCGCCGGCCTGCCGCTGCTGGCCCTCGTTCTACTCCTGCCCCCGCTGCCGGACACACCCGCCGCCCGACGGTGCCGGCGGCAGCCGGCAAGCCGCGCCAGCGCCCGGGCTCCGCGCCTGCTCACCACCCTGGAGGATCCGTGACCACGACCACCGGCATGACCACGCCCGTCACCGCGGCCGCCCCGGCCACGGCCACCGAGTCGATCTTCCGCCGAGCGATCGGACCGGCCTTCGAACTCCTGCACCCGCAGATGCAGCGGCGGTTCGGCTTTTCCAGCGAGTCCAAGATCGCCTGCCTCGGTACCGGCCGGATGGAGCAGGTCTGGCACGGCTCGAACCTGCTACGACCGTTCCTGCGCTTGGGTGCGACCCGCAATCTGCTCTTTCCGGAACAGGGCCGGGACATCGACTTCACCATCGCCAACTACGCGTACCGCGACCGGTTCGGTCGGGAGACGGTCACCTTCGTCAGGACCTTCCAGTTCACCCGGCCGCGCCGCTTCGACGCCACCATGGTCGCCTCGGACCGGCACCCGAAGCTGGTGCTCGACTATCTGGGCACCCATCAGCACATCGCCGCCGACCTGCGGTTCCGCGTCACCAGGAGCGGCGGTCTGCTGATCACCTCGCAGGACCAGCGGTTCACCGGCCTGCCCGGCGCACCGCGCTGCCCCGCGATGGTCACCGGCCAGGCCCGCGTCCACGAGTGGTTCGACGACCGGGCCGACTGCTTCCGGATCAACGTGCAGGTGACCAATCCCGTCCTCGGGCCGGTGATCGGCTACGCGGGCTCGTTCCGGGCCGAGTTCATACCGGTGACGGACGCAGCCGCGATCCCGCACCATGTGCGGCCGGTGCGCGAGCAGGCCCGGAGCTGAGGCATGCGCACCTGCCCGAGTCACGCGTGGCCCAGGGTGCCGCCGACCCGGCCGATACCCTGCTCGGCATGAGCGACACACGGGAGCGCCTGATGGCGGCCGCGATCAGCCTGATGAAGCGGCAGGGGATCTCGGGTGTCTCGGCGCGCACGATCGCCGCCGAGTGCGGGGCCAACCAGGCGCTGGTCTTCTACCACTTCAAGACGGTCGAGGGCCTGCTCGCCGCGGCCGCGGTGCGGGAGACCGAGAACCGGCTGGCGCTGTACCGGCCGGCGCTGGCGGCGGCGGGCTCGCTGCGCGAACTGCTGCGGGTCGGCCGTGAGCTGCACGAAACCGAACGGGCCGACGGATCGGTCGCGCTGCTGGGCCAGTTCCTGGCGGGAGCCTCCACCTATCCGCAGTTGGCCGAGGCGAGCGTGGCGGCGCTTCGGTTGTGGACCGATGAGGTGGAGGCGGTGCTGCTGCGGCTCTTCGCGGACCATCCGCTGGCCGAGCTGCTGGACCTGCCGGGGCTGGCCCGTGCGGTGTCGGCCTCGTTCATCGGCCTGGAGCTGTACGAGGGCGTGGACCCGGCGGGTGCGGCAGCGGCCTTCGAGGCGCTGGACCGGTTGGGCGTGCTGGTCGAGGTGGTGGACGGGCTGGGCCCGGTCGCGAACCGCGCGGTCCGGGTAGCGCTGCGGCGCAGCGCTACCCGGACCGCGAACGGCGGCTGAGCCCGGTCAGCTGTTGGTCGGGAACCCGAGGTTGATCCCGCCGTGCGAGGGGTCCAGCCAGCGCTGGGTGACCGCCTTGCCCCGGGTGAAGAACTGCACGCCGTCCGCGCCGTAGGCGTGCGCGTCGCCGAAGAGCGAGGCCTTCCAGCCGCCGAAGGAGTAGTAGGCGACGGGGACCGGGATCGGCACGTTGATGCCGATCATGCCGACCTCGACCTCGTGCTGGAAGCGCCGGGCGGCGCCGCCGTCGTTGGTGAAGACGGCCGTGCCGTTGCCGTAGGGGTTGGCGTTGATCAGCGCCAGGCCCTCCTCGTAGGAGGAGACCCGGACCACCGAGAGGACGGGGCCGAAGATCTCGTCGGTGTAGACGGACATGCCCGGCTTGACGTGGTCGAACAGGGTCGGGCCGAGCCAGAAGCCGTCGGCGGTGGAGTCGCCGTTGGCGTCCTCGGCCGTGATCAGGTGCTTTCGGCCGTCGACGACCAGCTCGGCGCCGTCGGCGAGGCCGGACTCGACATAGGCGGTGACCTTGTCCCGGTGCTGGCCGGTGACCAGCGGGCCCATCTCGGAGTCGCCGTTGCAGCCGGGGCCGACCTTGAGGCCGGCCATCCGCTCCTTGATCCTCTCGACCAGTTCGTCACCGATCGGGTCGACCGCGACCAGCACCGAGACCGCCATGCAGCGCTCACCGGCCGCACCGAAGCCGGCGTTGACCGCGGCGTCGGCGCTCAGCTCCAGGTCGGCGTCGGGGAGCACCAGCATGTGGTTCTTGGCGCCGCCGAGCGCCTGCACCCGCTTGCCGTAGCGCGTGCCGGTCTCGTAGACGTAGCGGGCGATCGGGGTGGAGCCGACGAAGCTGACCGACTTGATGTCGGGGTGCTCCAGCAGCCGGTCGACGGCGACCTTGTCGCCGTGCACCACGTTGAACACCCCGTCCGGCAGCCCGGCCTCCTGCCACAGCCGGGCGAGGAAGTTCGCCGCCGAGGGGTCCTTCTCGGAGGGCTTGAGCACCACGGTGTTGCCGGCCGCGATGGCGATGGGGAAGAACCACATCGGCACCATCGCCGGGAAGTTGAACGGCGAGATGACGGCGACCGGGCCGAGCGGCTGCCGGATCGAGTAGACGTCGATCCCGGTGGAGGCCTGCTCGGTGAAGCCGCCCTTGAGCAACTGCGGGATCCCGCAGGCGTATTCGAGGACCTCCTGGCCGCGGGCGAGCTCGCCGAGCGCGTCCGAGTGGACCTTGCCGTGCTCGGAGACGATCAGCGCGGCCAGTTCGTCCTTGCGGGCGTCGAACAGCTCGCGGAACTTGAACAGCACGGCGGTGCGCCTGGCGAGCGAGGTGTGCCGCCACTCGGCGAACGCGGCGGCAGCGGCGGCCACCGCCTGGTCGACCTCGGCCACCTCGGCGAAGTCCACCTGGCCGGTGGTCCGACCGGTGGCCGGGTCGTAGATGTCGCCGCGGCGGGGCGCCGCGCCGGCGGTCGGCACCGGGGCGCCGCCGATCCAGTGGACGACATGCTTCTCAGCGGGCTTGGTCACGGTGCTCTGCCTCCAGATCGCGGGCTCTCACTCCAGTCTGGCCACCCCGCGCAGGCCACTCAACGAGCACACTGACGGGGATCGCCCTTTTGGCCTTACATCCCGTAGGGCCCATCGGTCTGCCGCCGCCTCACAGATGCTCACCGGACTCGGCGAGCGCGGCGGCCGCCTCGTGCAGCACCAGCTCCAGCAGCATCGGATCGGTCAGCGCCCCCGACCCGTCGGGCGGCACCAACCAGTGCAGCCCCCGCTCGCCACGTCGGGGGTGCGGCACCATGATCCAGCTGCCGTCGCCCGCGGCCCGGACCCCGGTGCCGATCCAGCGGGCCGCCGTGCCGGCCGGTACGAAGAAGGCCACCGTGTCATAGCCCGGATCGAACAGCACGGGGCCGGCACCCGGCAGTCCGTCCAGCAGCCGCTGGGACGGCCGGCCCAGCCGGCCGGGGACGATCAGCACGTCCCAGCACCGGCCGGCGGGCAGCAGCGCGGTGCCGAGCGCCGACCGCTCCCACTCGCGCCGGCAGGCGTCCGGATCCGGTGCGGCGGCGACCAGCCAGGCCACGGCGTCGGCAGGTGGGGTGATGTCCACGGGTCTCCTCGCTCCGCTCGCCGGCGGGCTTCTGGCAGCCGCCGTCACCAGCAGGAGAGCGAGCCGGGCCCCGGCTCTTACACGGGTTCCGGGACCGCGTCAGCCCCGATCGCCGAAGACCGTGCGGTGCCAGTCCTTCCGGGCCACCGCCGTGGTGTCGTACATGACGTGCTTGACCTGGGTGTACTCGTCCAGCGAGTACTGCGACATGTCCTTGCCGTACCCGGAGGCCTTGTAGCCGCCGTGCGGCATCTCGCTGATGATCGGGATGTGGTCGTTCACCCAGACGCACCCGGCCGCCAGCTCCCGGGTGGCGCGCAGCGAGCGGTGCACGTCGCGGGTCCAGGCGGAGGCGGCCAGGCCGTACGGGGTGTCGTTGGCCAGCCGCAGTCCCTCGTCGTCGGCGTCGAAGGGCAGCACCACCAGCACCGGGCCGAAGACCTCGCCCTGCACCACCTCGCTCCGCTGGTCCGCGCCGGTGATCAGGGTGGGCAGGTAGTAGGCGCCGCGGGTCAGGTCGGTGCCGTCGTGGCCGACGCCGGGCCGCTCGCCGCCGGTGACCACGGTGGCGCCGTAGCCGCGGGCCCGCTCGACGAAGCCGGCCACCCGGTCGCGGTGGGCGAACGAGACAAGCGGGCCGAGGTCGGTCCGCGGGTTGTGCGGGTCGCCGAGCCGGATCCGACCGAACAACTCGGCGACGCCGGCCACGAAGTCGTCGTACAGCGGGCGCTGCACATAGGCGCGGGTCGCGGCGGTGCAGTCCTGGCCGCTGTTGATCAGCGCGCCGGCCACCGCTCCGTGCACCGCCGCCTCCAGGTCGGCGTCCTCGAAGACCACGAACGGGGCCTTGCCGCCGAGCTCCAGATGGGTGCGCTTGACGGTGGCGGTGGCCAGCTCGGCGACCCGCTTTCCGACGACGGTGGAACCGGTGAACGAGACCATCGCGACGCCGGGGTGGCCGATCAGGTGCTCGCCGGCGTCCCGACCCGCACCCGTGACCACGTTGACCACGCCGTCCGGGATCCCGGCCGCGGTGCAGGCGCGCGCGAACATCAGCGAGGTGAGCGGGGTGAGCTCGGCGGGCTTCAGCACCACGGTGTTGCCGGCCGCGATGGCCGGCAGGATCTTCCAGGCGGCCATCTGCAGCGGGTAGTTCCAGGGCGCGATGGAGCCGATCACGCCGATCGGCTCGCGCCGCACGTAGGAGGTGTGGTCGCCCGAGTACTCGCCGGCCGCCTTGCCCTCCAGGTTGCGGGCGGCGCCGGCGAAGAAGGCCGTGTTGTCGATGGTGCCGGGCACGTCGAACTCGGTGGACAGCTTGATCGGCTTGCCGGTCTGCGCGGTCTCCACCCGGGCGAAGTCCTCGGCGTGCTCGGCCAGGATCGCGCTCAGTCGCAGCAGTGCCTCGGAGCGGGCACCGGGGGTGGCGCCGGCCCACTCGGGCAGGGCGGCGGTGGCGGCGGCCACGGCGGCGTCCACGTCGTCGGTGGAGGCGAGCCGGATCCGCTGGACGCTGCTGCCATCGGCCGGGTTGACCACGTCGAACGGCTCGTAGCCGCTACCGGCGCCGGCTCTGCCGCCGATGTACTGCGCGCCGTCCTCGAAGTTGCTGAGCTCCATGGGTCGGGTTCTCCTCCATCGGGTTCGTGCCGCCGACCCTGCCCGTCGCCGCCGACCCGGGCAAGGGACACACCGACAGTCGCACCGCGAAGCGGTTTACACGGTGGAAGCCTCCTGACGGAGTGACAGGTCGTCATCCGGATGCATGATTCAGCTGACAACCTGTTTCCCTCGTCAAGGAGGCACCGCCGTGCTGCCCACCGTCGCCCGAGTGCTCGACCTTGATGTGATGCGGCGCGGCCTGCCGCAGGTGGTGGCGGCTGCCGACCGGCTGGACCGTCCGGTGCGCTGGGTGCACGTCAGCGAGCTGCCTGACGTGGCGGGGATGCTGCAGGGCGGGGAGCTGGTGCTGACCACCGGGATCGCGCTGCCCGAGGACCGCGAGGGGCTGGCCCGCTACGTCCGGGAACTGGTGGAGGTGGGCGCGGTCGGTCTGGTGGTCGAGTTCGGCCGCCGCTACTTCGACACGCTGCCCCGGGCCCTGGTGCACGCCGCCGAGCAGCGCGGCCTGCCGCTGGTGGTGCTGCGGCGGGAGATCCGGTTCGTCGCGGTGACCGAGGCGGTGCACGCCCTGGTGGTGAACGCGCAGCTGGAGCAGCTGCGGGCGTCCGAGGCGGTGCACCAGGTCTTCAACGAGCTGGCGGTGGAGGGTGCCGAGCCGACCGAGGTGCTGCGCCAGATCGCCCGGATGGCCGGGCACCCGGTGGTGCTGGAGAACCTCAGCCACCAGGTGCTGGCGCACGACCCGGCCGGGCGCACCGAGGACGAGCTGCTGGAGCACTGGGAGCGCCGCTCGCGGGCGGTCCGGCCGACCGGGCGGACCGGCCATGATCCGCGCAGCGGCTGGCTGGTGACCGCGGTGGGGGCACGCGGCGAGGACTGGGGGCGGCTGGTGCTGGTGGGCGATCCGGGCCCGGTGCCCGGCGAGGCTCCGCACCCGGCCGCGATGCTGCTGGAGCGCGGTGCGGCGACGCTGGCGCTCAACCGGCTGCTGGTGCGGGACCGGGAGAGCCTGGAGCGGCAGACGCATCGCACGCTGCTGTCCGGGATCCTGACCCACGCCCTGACCGTCTCCGAAGTGGCGCTGCGCGCCCAGGCGTTGGGGGTGCCGCTGGAGGGGCGGCGGCTGGTCGGGGTGGTGCTGCGGCGGCGCGGCGGACAACTGCCCGCGGCGCTGGAGGCGCAGGCCAGGCTGCGGGACTTCACCGAGCTCGCGGCCGGCGCGGCCCGTGGCAGCCGGCTTTCGGCGCTGGTCGGGGCGCTGGATGACGAGGGGGTGGGGCTGCTGATCGCGCTGGGCTCGCAGCAGGACGAGCACAGTTCGCTGGAGGCGTTCGCGGCGACGCTGCGCCGGATGGTGGCGGACAGCCGGACGGCCGCGGACGGCGCACGGGAGGCGGCCGGCGGTCGGGAGGCGGCCGCACCGGTGGTGGCGGTGGGCTCCTCGGTGGGGTCGGTGCGGGATGCCCGGCGGACCCTGATGGAGGCCACCCAGGTCGCGGATGCCGCACTGCACGACGCACCGGGGGCGCGCTCGGCCTCCTACTACCGGCTGCCGGACGTCCGGTTGCGCGGCCTGCTGCATCTGCTGCGCGACGATGCCCGGCTGCAGACCTATGTGGAGCGGGAGTTGGGTCCGCTGCTGGCCCATGACGCCGAACACGGCTCGCAGCTGGTGCAGTTGCTGCGGATCTACCTGGAGCAGGGGCGCAACAAGTCGGCCGCGGCAGACGCAGCGCATCTGTCGCGGCCGAGCTTCTACGACCGGCTGCACAAGGTGGAGCGGATCCTGGCGGTCGACCTCGACCAGGTGGAGTCCTGCCTCTCGCTGCACGTCGCCCTGCTGGCACTGGACGCCGTGCGGCGCTGACGGTACGTCAGTTCATGAGTGCGTCGGCCGCGTTTAGCGCCTCGTCCAGCACGGCCAGGCCGGCGCGGGCCTCCTCGGCGGTGACGGTGCACGGGGGCACCACATGGAACCGGTTCATGTTGATGAACGGCCAGAGCCCGCGCTTCTTGCAGGCGGCCGCCAACTCGGCCATCGGCGCGTTGGCGGCGCCGGCCGCGTTGTAGGGGACCAGCGGTTCCCGGGTGGCGCGGTCGCGGACCAGGTCGAGCGCCCAGAAGACGCCGAGCCCGCGCACCTCGCCGACCGACGGGTGGCGCTCGGCCAGTTCGCGCAGACCGGGGCCGAGCACGGTCTCGCCGATCCGCCGGGCGTTCTCCACGATGCCCTCCTCGGCCATCGCGTTGATAGTGGCCACGGCGGAGGCGCAGGCCAGCGGGTGCCCGGAGTAGGTGAGGCCGCCGGGGAACGGGCGGTCGGCGAAGGTGGCGGCGATCTCGGCGCTGATCGCCACGCCGCCCAGCGGCACGTAGCCGGAGTTGACGCCCTTGGCGAAGGTCAGCAGGTCGGGGGTGATCCCCCAGTGGTCGGCGGCGAACCAGGCGCCGGTGCGGCCGAAGCCGGCCATCACCTCGTCCAGGATGAAGACGATGCCGTAGCGGTCGCAGATCTCCCGGACGCCGGCCAGGTAGCCGGGCGGCGGGATCAGGACGCCGGCGGTGCCGACGACGGTCTCCAGGATGATCGCGGCCACGGTGTGCGGGCCCTCGAAGGCGATCACCTGCTCCAGGTGGGCGAGCGCGCGCTCGCACTCCTGTGCCTCGTTCTCGGCGTGGAAGGCGGAGCGGTAGGGGTACGGGCCCCAGAAGTGGACGACGCCCGAGGTGCCGGTCTCGTTGGGCCACCGGCGCGGGTCACCGGTCAGGGCGATCGCGTTGGCGGTGGCGCCGTGGTACGAGCGGTAGGTGGCGAGCACCTTCTGCCGGCCGGTGTGCAGCCGGGCCAGCCGGATCGCGTTCTCGTTGGCCTCGGCGCCGCCGTTGGTGAAGAAGATCTTGTCCAGGTCACCGGGGGTGCGCTCGGCGATCAGCCGGGCCGCCTCGCTGCGGGGCTCGACCGCGAAGCCCGGGGCCATGGTGCACAGCGCGGCCGCCTGCTGCTGGATCGCGGCGACCACCTTGGGGTGCTGGTGGCCGATGTTGGTGTTGACCAGCTGGGAGGAGAAGTCGAGGTAGCGGTTGCCCTCGTAGTCCCAGAAGTACGAGCCCTCGGCGCCGGCCACCGCGAGCGGGGCGATCTGGGCCTGGGCGGACCACGAGTGGAAGACGTGCGCGCGGTCGGCGGCCGTGACGGCCTGCCCGGCGGCGGGGTCGGCGGTGGGGAAGCTCATGTCCGCCAGCCTAGGTAAGCGCCGGTGCGGCGGGCAGCGGCATGGTGTCAGGTGGTCGGCGGAGGGGGCTGACACTGTGCAAAGGGGCCCGGGGGGGTTCGCACCCCCCGGGCCCCAGTGGCTAACCGATCATCAGATCGCGGTCATGCTGCGCCTGATGGTGATGACCCGCTAGATCGCGGTCATCACGTGCTTGACGCGGGTGTAGTCCTCGAACCCGTAGGAGGAGAGGTCCTTGCCGTAGCCGGACTTCTTGAAGCCACCGTGCGGCATCTCGGCGACCAGCGGGATGTGGGTGTTGATCCAGACACAGCCGAAGTCCAGCCGGCGCGACATCCGCATCGCCCGGGCGTGGTCCTTGGTCCACACCGATGAGGCCAGCGCGTACTCGACGCCGTTGGCGTACGACACGGCCTGGTCCTCGTCGGTGAACTTCTGCACCGTGATGACCGGGCCGAAGACCTCCTGCTGGATGATCTCGTCATCCTGCAGCAGGCCGGACACCACGGTCGGGGCGTAGAAGTAGCCGACCTCGCCGACCCGGTGGCCACCGGCCTCCACCTTGGCGTGGGCGGGCAGCCGCTCGATGAAGCCGGAGACCTGGGCGAGCTGGTTGGCGTTGTTCAGCGGACCGTAGAGCACGTCCTCGTCGTCGATCCCGCCGGTCTTGGTCTCTCCCGCGGCCTTGGCCAGCGCGGTGACGAAGGCGTCGTGGATCGACTCGTGGACCAGCACCCGGGTGGCGGCGGTGCAGTCCTGGCCGGCGTTGAAGAAGCCGGCCACCGAGATGCCCTCGACCGCCTCGGCGATGTCGGCGTCCTCGAAGACCACCACCGGGGCCTTGCCGCCGAGCTCCAGGTGGACCCGCTTGACGTCCTTGGCGGCGGACTCGGCCACCTGGATGCCGGCCCGGACCGAGCCGGTGATGGAGGCCATCGCCGGAATCTGGTGCTCGACCATCAGCTTGCCGGTCTCCCGGTCACCGCAGAGCACGTTGAAGATGCCGGCCGGCAGCTCCAGCTCGGCGATCGCGGCGCCGACGATCTCGGCCAGCAGCACGGTGGAGGCCGGGGTGGTGTCGGAGGGCTTGAGCACCACGGCGTTGCCGGCGGCGATGGCCGGGGCGAACTTCCAGACCGCCATCATCATCGGGTAGTTCCACGGCGCCACCTGGGCGCAGACGCCGACCGGCTCGCGGCGGATGATCGAGGTCATACCGTCCATGTACTCACCGGCGGCCTTGCCCTCAAGCAGCCGGGCGGCACCCGCGAAGAACCGGATCTGGTCGACCATCGGGCCGATCTCCTCGGACTTGGTCAGTCCGCGCGGCTTGCCGGTGTTGCGGCACTCGGCGTCCACCAGCTCGTCGGCGCGAGCCTCGACACCGTCGGCGATCTTCAGCAGCAGCTTCTGCCGGGTGGACGGAGTGGCGTCCCGCCAGGTCTCGAAGGCGGCCGCGGCCGAGGCCATCGCCGCGTCCACGTCCGCGGCGCCGGACAGCGGGGAGGTCGCGTACGCCTCACCGGTGGTCGGGTCGACGATCTGCAGGGTGCGGCCGTCGGCCGCGTCGACGAACTCGCCGTTGATGTAGTTGCGCAGCGTACGAAGGTCGCTCACGGGATTCTCCTACGGTCTGGGCCTGCGACGTTGCAGATTCCGCGCCAGGTTACCGCTGGCGTCGGGCCGCCGGGTGCGGATGGGCAGGTCCACTTTCGGGCGTGTGCACGTCGACACGGGTACGCGGCCAGGCTACCTCGCCTACTTCCGTTATCGACAGGGCCCATCGCCAAATGCCACGCAATCCGTTCCCGATCCGCAGTTGCTCGACGAAATCAGCAGGCCAACGGGTTGCGAATGCAGAAACGATCAGGCACAGTGGCCGCGTGGCCAACCGCGACCGGAACAGCAGCGTTCCCCTCGACTCCGTCTCCAAGGCGATCATCGAGCAGCTGCAGGAGGACGGCCGCCGCCCGTACGCGACCATCGGCAAGGCCGTCGGCCTCTCCGAGGCCGCCGTCCGGCAGCGGGTCCAGAAGCTGCTCGACCAAGGCGTGATGCAGATCGTCGCCGTGACCGACCCGCTCACCGTGGGCTTCACCCGCCAGGCGATGGTCGGCGTCACGGTCGAGGGCGACATCGAGCCGATCGCCGACGCCCTGGCCGCCATGGACGAGGTCGACTACGTGGTCTGCACCGCAGGCTCGTTCGACCTGCTGGCCGAGCTGGTGTGCGAGGACGACGAGCACCTGCTCGAAATGATCAACAAGCGCATCCGCGCGCTTCCCGGCGTGCGGAGGACCGAGAGCTTCGTTTACCTGAAGCTCCGGAAACAGACCTACACCTGGGGCACCCGATGAGCGCCGATCCGGCACCGAAGGACCTTTCGAAGGCCGCATACGACCACCTGTGGATGCACTTCACCCGCATGTCGTCGTACGAGAACTCCCCCGTCCCGACCATCGTGCGCGGCGAGGGCACCTACATCTGGGACGACAAGGGCCGCAAGTACATCGACGGCCTGGCCGGCCTCTTCGTGGTCCAGGCGGGCCACGGCCGCACCGAGCTCGCCGAGGTCGCGGCCAAGCAGGCCAAGGAGCTGGCCTTCTTCCCGATCTGGAGCTACGCCCACCCCAAGGCCGTCGAGCTGGCCGAGCGCCTGGCCAACTACGCGCCCGGCGACCTGAACAAGGTGTTCTTCTCCACCGGTGGCGGCGAGGCCGTCGAGACCGCCTGGAAGCTCGCCAAGCAGTACTTCAAGCTGATCGGCAAGCCGACCAAGTACAAGGTCATCTCCCGGGCCATCGCCTACCACGGCACCCCGCAGGGCGCCCTGTCGATCACCGGCCTGCCGGGCCTGAAGGCCCCGTTCGAGCCGCTGGTGCCGGGCACCCACAAGGCCCCGAACACCAACATCTACCGCGCCCCCGAGTACCTGGCGGGCCCGGACGGCACCGTCGACCCCGAGGCCTACGGCCGCTGGTGCGCCGACCAGGTCGAGGAGGCCATCCTCTTCGAGGGCCCGGAGACCGTCGCCGCCGTCTTCGTCGAGCCGGTGCAGAACGCCGGCGGCTGCTTCCCGCCGCCGCCCGGATACTTCCAGCGGCTGCGCGAGATCTGCGACCGCCACGACGTGCTGCTGGTCTCGGACGAGGTCATCTGCGCCTTCGGCCGCCTGGGCACCATGTTCGGCGCCGACAAGTTCGGCTACGTGCCGGACATGATCACCTGCGCCAAGGGCATGACCTCGGGCTACTCCCCGATCGGCGCCACCATCATCTCGGACCGGATCGCCGAGCCGTTCTACAAGGGCGACAACACCTTCCTGCACGGCTACACCTTCGCCGGCCACCCGGTGTCGTCCGCCGTGGCGCTGGCCAACCTCGACATCTTCGAGCGCGAGGGCCTCAACCAGCACGTGCTGGACAACGAGTCCCGCTTCCTGGGCACCCTGAACAAGCTGCGCGACCTGCCGATCGTCGGCGACGTCCGAGGCAACGGGTACTTCTACGGCATCGAGCTGGTGAAGGACAAGGTCACCAAGGAGAGCTTCAACGACGAGGAGACCGAGCGCGTGCTCTACGGCTTCCTCTCGAAGGCGCTCTTCGAGAACGGCCTGTACTGCCGTGCCGACGACCGCGGCGACCCGGTCGTGCAGCTGGCCCCGCCGCTGATCTCCGACCAGTCGACCTTCGACGAGATCGAGCAGATCCTGCGGACCAGCCTCTCCGACGCGTGGGCGAAGATCTGACGGAGCGTCCCTGACGCATCCGCCGTGCTTCTCTGACGCACCCTCCGCCGAAGGGCGGTTCCGCCGGCCACCTCCTCAGGGCCGGCGGGACCGCCCTTCGGTGTCTTCCGTGCTGGCGCGGTGTTTTTCTCAGACGATCGGCTGATGGTTCATCCGGGTATATGAGGATTTTGTGTGGTGTGCCGCAACCGCGCCGCGACCTTGTCGTTCTAATCTGACCACTGTCATCCCCTGCACCGTGCAGAACCCATCCGGACCGGCGGAGGAACACATGTCAGCGGCCCCGCCCGACAACGACGTGCTGTGGGCCCGGGGGATCGTCAAGTCCCACCACGGCACCCCCGCGCTGCGCGAGGTCTCGATCGGCATCCGCGAGGGCGAGGTGCTGGCCATCACCGGGGCCCGCGGCTCCGGCAAGTCCACCCTGCTCGGCTGCCTCTCCGCGCAGCTGCCGGTGGACTCCGGCGAAGTCTGGTTCAACAGCTCCCCGGTGCACACGCTCAGCCGGGCCGGCCGGGAGAAGCTGCGCCGCGACCGGTTCGGCTACGTCGGCTCCGAGCCCCAACTGGTGCCCGAACTGACGGCCCGGGAGAACGTCGCCCTGCCGCTGCTGCTGGCCGGCAGCGGCCACAAGGCCGCGTACCGCGCGGCCGACGACTGGCTGGAGCGACTCGACGTCAGCGACGCCGCCAAGCACCGCCCGATCGAACTGCTCCAGGGTCAGCGCCAGCGGATCGCGGTCGCCCGCGCGCTGGCCCCGCTCCCCGGGTGGTCTTCGCCGACGACCCGACCGCCCCGCTGCACCGCGAGGCCCGGGACCAGGTGCTGCGGATACTCACCAGCGCGGCCCGCTCCCACCGCCTCACCCTGGTCCTGGCCACTCACGATCCGGAGCTGGCCAAGTACGCGGACCGCTCGGTGGCCCTGGTCGACGGCCGCACCCCGGCCCGGCCACGCCGGTCCAACGCCCGGCCGCCACGCCCGCCATCGTTTCGCACTGATCGCTTCACACTGAGGACGCCGGTGTTCTACTTCCGCCTGGTCAGGGGCTACCGGTTGGTCGACCTCGGCCGCCTGCTGCTCACCGCCGCGGCCGCCGCCCTGGTCGCCGGCTTCCTGCTGCGCGCGCTCGGCCGGGCCCTCAGCGACCCGCCCGGCGCGCACCCGGCCATCGAACGGCTGCTCTGGTGCCTGCCCGCGCTGGCCGCGGTCGGCTGGTTCGCGGCGATCGCGGCCCGCGCCCTGCCCGTCCAGCGGCCCGAGCGGACGGCCGGGCTGGCCGCGGCCGGTGCCGGGCCGACCCGGTTGCGGCTGCTGATCGCCGGCGAGCTCGCCCTGGCCTGCGCGCTGGGTGCGGTGGTCACCCTGCTGGTCTTCCTGGTGCTGCGCAATGAGATCGCCGGTCCCTCGCTCGCGCCCGAGCTCGGCATGGGCGTCCCGCTGCCGACGGCCGCGCCGATCGCCCTGGTCACCGTGCTTCCCCTGGTCGGCGGGCTCGCGGCGGCCGTCGCCGTACCGGCGACCCAACCGCTGACGGACCGCCAGGAGCCGCTGCAGGCCCACCGCTTCGGGCTGCTCAGGATCATCGCCGCCGCCCTGCTGACGGTCGGCGGCACCCTCACCGAGCTCTACGCGCTGCGCCCGGCCGCCGCCGACGACCCGCGCCCGCTGCGGCTGCCCGCCGGCCTCGGCCACACCAGTGCCGTGCTGTTGGGCGCCTGGGCCACCGCCGTCCTCGGCGCGGCGCTGCTCACCGGACCGCTACTGGCCGGGTTCGGCCGGCTGCTGGCCCTCGGCCGGCCCACCCCGCGGCGGCTGCTGGCCGGGCGCGGGCTGACCGGCATCGCCCGCCGGCTCAGCGCCCCGCTGGCGGTGCTGGCGTTCACCGTGGCCGTGGTGCTGACCTCGGTGCGGCACTGGGTGGCCCCGGGCGCCGCCGGGACCGGGCCGCTGCCGGCCGCCGAGGCGCTGCTGCTCACCGGGTGCACGGTGGCGGCGGTGCTGGCCCGGCTCGCCGAGATCCGGGCCGCCCGACGCGGGGTGGTCGGCACCCTGCTGCGCCTGGGCGGCTCGCCGCGGCTGCTGTTCAGTGCGGCCCTGCTGCGCTGGTCGGTGGCCGGCCTGGTGCTGCTGGCCACCGGCGGGCTGACGGCGGCGCTGGGCGCCGGGATGCTCAGCCGATAGTCCGGCCGGCTGCTCAGCCGGCGACTTCTCAGCCCGCCGCCGCTCAGCCGGCCGCTACTCAGCCCGCTGCTTTCTCAGCCCGCCGCGGCGAGCTGACCGCAGGCGCCGTCGATCTCCTGACCGCGAGTGTCACGCACCGTGGTCGGCACCCCGTGCGACTCCAGCCTGCGGACGAACTCGCGCTCGTCCTCCGGGCGGGAGGCGGTCCACTTGGAACCGGGGGTCGGGTTGAGCGGGATCAGGTTGACGTGCACCCGGTGGTTCTTGATCAGCCGGCCGAGCAGGTCGGCCCGCCACGCCTGGTCGTTGATGTCCTTGATCAGGGCGTACTCGATGGACACCCGGCGACCGGACTTCTCCGCGTAGTACCAGGCCGCCTCCAGCACCTCGGAGACCTTCCAGCGGGTGTTCACCGGGACCAGTTCGTCGCGCAGCTCGTCGTCCGGCGCGTGCAGCGAGAGCGCGAGGCGGCAGCTCAGGCCCTCGTCGGCGAACTTGTGCATGGCCGGCACCAGGCCGACGGTCGAAACCGTGATGCCGCGCTGCGAGAGGCCGAAGCCGTCCGGCGCGGGATCGGTGAGCCGACGGATCGCGGCCAGCACCCGGTTGTAGTTGGCCAGCGGCTCGCCCATGCCCATGAAGACCACGTTGGACAGCCGAGCTTCGCCACCCGGGATGTCGCCGCTCTTGAGCGCCCGCATCCCGGACGCGATCTGCTCCACGATCTCGGCGGTGGACAGGTTGCGGGTCAGGCCGGCCTGCCCGGTGGCGCAGAACGGGCAGTTCATGCCGCAGCCGGCCTGCGAGCTGATGCACATCGTCACCCGGTCCGGGTAGCGCATCAGCACCGACTCGACCAGGGTGCCGTCGAAGAGCTTCCAGAGCGTCTTGCGGGTGGCGTCGTTGTCGCAGCTGACGTGCCGGACCACCGACATCAGCTCGGGCAGCAGCTGCTCGGTCAGCTTGGCACGGCTGGCCGCCGGGATGTCCGTCCAGCCCGCCGGGTCGTTCGAGAGCCGGCCGAAGTAGTGGTTGGCCAGCTGCTTGGCGCGGAACGGCTGCTCGCCCAGGTCGGCGACGGCCGCCTTGCGCTCGGCGGGGCTGAGGTCGGCGAGGTGTCGCGGGGGCTTGGCGCCGCGCGGCGCGACAAACGTGAGTTCTCCGGGTGCAGGCATGGTCCGTCCAGTGTCGCAGATGCGCGAAGGGTCCCGGACGGCGTGCCGTCCGGGACCCTCTTCCGCGCTGTCGTTCTCGGAACTCAGCCGCCGACGAAGGCGGTCAGCAGCAGCCAGACCACCGGGGCGGTCGGCAGCAGCGAGTCCAGCCGGTCCATGATCCCGCCGTGGCCGGGCAGCAGCGTGCCCATGTCCTTGATGCCCAGATCGCGCTTGATCATCGATTCGGCCAGGTCGCCGATGGTGGCGATCACCGCCGCGCAGCCGCCCAGGATCAGGCCCTGCCACCAGTGGCCGCCGTCGATCAGCCAGGACATCAGCAGCGCTCCGGCCAGCATCGAGAGCCCGATGCCGCCGGCCAGGCCCTCGCGAGTCTTGCCGGGGCTGATCGTCGGCGCCAGCTTGGTCCGGCCGAACTTGTACCCCACCGCGTACGCCCCGGTGTCACTGCAGATGGTGACCACCAGGAAGAGCACGATCCGCTGCGGCCCGTCGTGGGCGGAGAGCATCACGGCCACGAAGGACGCCAGGAACGGGACGTAGAAGGCCGTGAAGACGCCGGCCGTTATGTCCCGCAGGTAGTCCTCCGGCGGCCGGCTCATCCGCCAGATCATCAGTGCCAGTGCGGTCAGCGCCAACGACGCGGCGGCACCCTGCAGACCGATCCAGTAGGCGCTGGTCAGCATCGCCAGGCCGCCGAGCAGCAGCGGGGGCAGCGGAACCTCGATGCCCTTGCGCTCGGCCAGCCGGCTGGTCAGCTCCTTGACCCCGACCGAGGCCGCCGCCACCACGACGATCAGGAACAGCACCTTGACCACGAAGAGCGAGATGATGATCACCACGCCAAGGCTGAGCCCCACCCCTATCGCCGCGGGGAGGTTGCGGCCGCCCCGCTGCTTGGGGGGCTGCTGCGGCTCGGACTGGGCCACCTGACTCTCCTGCGCTCGGGGTCGGGCCCCCGCCGGACCGGCCGACCGCTCGGGGGCGGCCTGCGGCGAGGCGGGGGTCTGCGGGGTTGCGCCCCTGGAGCCTGGGGCGTGCGGGGCGTCGTTCATCAGACTTCGAGAAGCTCGGATTCCTTGTGCTTGAGCAGCTCGTCGATGGCCGCCACGTACTTCGCGGTGAGGTCGTCGAGCTCCTTCTCGGCGCGGCGCACCTCGTCCTCGCCGGCTTCCTTGTCCTTGACAAGCTTGTCCAGCGAGTCCTTGGCCTTGCGGCGGATCGCGCGCATCGAGACCTTGGCGTCCTCGCCCTTGCCCCGCGCCTGCTTGATGTACTCCTTGCGGCGCTCCTCGGTCAGCTGCGGCAGCACCACCCGGATGACGTTGCCGTCGTTGGTCGGGTTGACGCCGAGGTCCGAGTCGCGGATGGCCTGCTCGATGTTGCGCATCGCGCTCTTGTCGAAGGGCGTGATGACCGCCATCCGCGGCTCCGGCACGGCGAAGGAGGCGAGCTGGTTGATCGGGGTGAGCGCGCCGTAGTAGTCGGTGACGATCTTGTTGAACATCGCCGGGTGGACCCGGCCGGTACGGATGGCGGCGAAGTCGTCCTTGGCGACGGCGACGCTCTTCTCCATCTTCTCGTCGGCTTCGAGGAGGATCTCTTCGATCACGGTCTGCTCCCTGTCCGGTTGCCCGTGGCGCTCACCGCCCGTGGCGTACTGATAGGCCCCGCCAGGTCCGACGGGGCTCGGTTGACGACTGCTCAGGCCCGGACGGAATCCTGGCTGATGAGTGTGCCGATCTTCTCACTCCTGACGGCGCGAGCGATATTGCCCTCGGTCAGGAGCTCGAAGACCAGGATCGGCAGGCCGTTGTCCTTGCACAGCGTGATCGCGGTCAGGTCGGCCACCTTGAGATCGCGCGAGATCACCTCGGCGTACTCCAGCGCGTCGAACCGCACCGCGTCCGGGTTGGTCTTGGGGTCGGAGTCGTAGACCCCGTCCACACCGTTCTTGCCCATCAGCAGGACCTCGGCGTGGATCTCCAGGGCGCGCTGCACGGCGGTCGTGTCGGTGGAGAAGTACGGCATGCCCATACCGGCGCCGAAGATCACGACGCGGCCCTTCTCCAGGTGCCGGATGGCCCGCAGCGGCAGGTAGGGCTCGGCGACCTGGCCCATCGTGATGGCGGTCTGGACCCGGGTCTCGATGCCTTCCTTCATCAGGAAGTCCTGCAGGGCGAGGCAGTTCATGACGGTGCCCAGCATGCCCATGTAGTCCGAGCGGGCCCGGTCCATGCCGCGCACCTGCAGCTCGGCGCCGCGGAAGAAGTTGCCGCCGCCGATGACCACCGCGACCTCGGTGCCCTGCCGGACCACCGTGGCGATCTCTCGCGCGATCGCGTGGACGACGTCGGGGTCGACGCCGAGCCCGCCCCCGCCGGCGAACGCCTCGCCGGACAGCTTCAGCAGCACCCGACGGCGGGTGCCGTCCGGCGCGGTCTCCTGCGTCTCCTGCATGGACTTCTCCTTCTGCACCTGCTTGGTCACAGGCCCGGGGGTGCTCAGCTCCTGGCCTGCGTGTACACGAGAGGAGGCCACTGCCGCGGGAACCGGTACGGTCTCCTGCACGGCAATGGCCTCCTCGTCGTTCATGGTGCCGACTCACTGGGTCACAGTGGTGGCGGCGATTCCTACCTTAGGCGGGAACCGGGTGAACGTGGCTCAGGCGCCGACGCGGAAGCGGGCGAAGCGCTTGAGGGCGACGCCGTTCTCCTCCAGGACCTTGGCCACGGTCTTCTTGTTGTCCTTCGCGAAGGCCTGCTCCAGCACGGAGTGCTCCTTGACGAAGCCGGTCACGCGACCCTCGACGATCTTCGGCAGGGCAGCCTCCGGCTTGCCCTCCTCGCGAGCGGTGGCCTCGGCGACGCGGCGCTCGTTCTCCAGGTCCTCGGCCGGGATCTCCTCGCGGGACAGGTACTTCGGCGCGAAGGCGGCGATGTGCTGCGCGACGTCCTTGGCGACCTCGGCGTTCTCCTTGTCCAGCTCGACCAGGACGCCGACGGCCGGCGGCAGGTCGGGGCTGGTCTTGTGCAGGTAGACAGCGACGAAGCCGTCACCGGCGAACTGGGCGAAGCGACGGAAGACGATCTTCTCGCCCAGGTTGGCGTTGGCCTCGTCCACGAACTGCTGGACGGTCTTGCCGGCCTCGATCTCGGAAGCCAGGGCGGCGTCCAGGTCGGCCGGGGCGGTCTTGGCGACGTGCGCGGCGATCGCGTCGGCGACGGCGACGAACTTCTCGCCCTTGGCGACGAAGTCGGTCTCGCAGTTCAGCTCGACGAGGACGCCGGACTTCTTGTCCTCGGCGATCACGGCGGCGACGGCACCGTTGGAGGCGTCGCGGCCCTCGCGCTTGGCAACGCCCTTCTGGCCCTTGATACGGAGCAGCTCGACGGCCTTCTGGACGTCGCCCTCGGCCTCGTCGAGCGCCTTCTTGCAGTCCATCATGCCGGCGCCGGTGAGCTCACGGAGCTTCTTGACGTCCGCGGCGGTGAAGTTCGCCATGGTGTGAATCTCTTCTCGCGTCTCGCGTGTCTGCGGGGTGGGTGCGCCGGGGGCCCTGGTCAGGTCCCGGCACGTGGAGAAAGGGGCACCAGCCGGTCGGTACCGGCCGGCTGATGCCCCTCGCCCTCAGTGCGTCAGGCCTGCTCGGCCTCGGCGGCCGGAGCCTCGGCGGCCGGAGCCTCGGCGGCCGGAGCCTCGGCGGCGGGCGCCTCGGCAGCGGGGGCCTCGGCAGCCGGGGCCTCCTCGGCCTTCTGCTCGCCGGTCTTCAGGAGGTCCTGCTCCCAGTCGGCCAGCGGCTGGTCGGCACCCGGCTCGGCCTTGACGTCGCCCTTGGCGACACCGGCACGGGCCTTCAGGCCCTCGGCGACGGCGTCGGCGATCACACGGGTCAGGCGGGTGACGGAGCGGATCGCGTCGTCGTTGCCCGGGATCTTGTAGTCGACCTCGTCGGGGTCGCAGTTGGTGTCGAGGATGGCGACGACCGGGATGTTGAGCTTGCGGGCCTCGCCGACCGCGATGTGCTCCTTCTTGGTGTCCACGATCCACACCGCGCTCGGGACGCGCTGCATGTCGCGGATACCGCCGAGGGTCTTCTCCAGCTTGTCGTGCTCGCGCTGGAGGACCAGGAGCTCCTTCTTGGTCAGGCCGGAACCGGCCACGTCCGAGAAGTCGATCTCGCCGAGCTCCTTGAGGCGCTGCAGCCGCTTGTAGACGGTGGAGAAGTTGGTCAGCATGCCGCCGAGCCAGCGCTGGTTCACGTAGGGCATGCCCACGCGGGTGGCCTGCTCGGCGATGGCCTCCTGGGCCTGCTTCTTGGTGCCGACGAAGAGGATGCTGCCGCCGTGGGCAACGGTCTCCTTGACGAACTCGAAGGCGCGGTCGATGTAGTTCAGCGACTGCAGGAGGTCGATGATGTAGATGCCGTTGCGCTCCGTGAGGATGAAGCGCTTCATCTTCGGGTTCCAGCGGCGGGTCTGGTGACCGAAGTGGACGCCGCTCTCCAGCAGCTCCCGCATCGTGACGACGGCCATGGCCGTGCTCCTTGGGTGTTACGCCCGGCACACCGTTGCTGCCCCTCGGGCACTCGGCGGCTACCGGGTCTGCTCGGTTGTCCGTGCCGGTCGGGTGACCGCCACGCCTGACGCCCCGACGTGCCGAGCCGACCGGGCCTGCGCGGCGGACCGCGCCGGGCTCGGTGGGACCGAGCGGCACTCGCACGGGTGGGGCGGCTGGGCCGGGATTCCACCAGTGGCGGGGCGTGCGAAGTCGACCCGGGACACACCGGGTCGCGTGTGAAGTGTACGGGACGGCCCGCGTGACCGGCGACTCAACGGGTTTCGGGCGCGCTGGACCGGCCTCCGGAGGCCCCCGCGGCACCGGGTTATCCACGGTTATCCACAGGGGCGGGGTTGTCCACAGGTTCGCGGGTGGGCCTTGGCGGGCGGCGGGGTCGGGCGGAACCTCGGTGCCATGACGAACTGTCACCTTTGCTGGCCGGTGCCGCCGCCTCGGGCGCGGTGGGTGGTGGTGCTGCTGATGCTGCTCTTCGTGGTGCTGCTGCCCGGGAACGCGCCACCGGGTGCGGCGGCGCCCGCGGTGGCGCCGGGGGCGGTGGCGCCGGCGGGGCCTGCGGGGCCGGCTCTGGGGGCGGTGGTGGAGGGTGCGGTGGTGGGGGCCGGGCGGGCCTGGCCGGTCGGCGGGCCCCGTGGTGTGCTGCGCCGGTTCGAGGCGCCGCCGCAGCCGTGGGCGCCCGGGCACCGCGGGGTCGACCTGGCCGCCGAACCGGGCGATCAGGTGCGCGCCGCGCTGGCCGGGGTGGTCGCCTTCGCGGGTGAGGTGGCCGGGCGGCCGCTGGTCACCGTGCTGCACCCGGGCACCGGGGATCCGCCGCTGCGCACCAGCTACCTCCCGGTCGCCGACGGCCCGCCGGTCGGCACCGCGGTAGCGGCCGGCGACCCGATCGGGACGCTGGCGGACGGCGACGACCACTGCGGGGGCGGCTGCCTGCACTGGGGGCTGCTGCGCGGGAAGCGGTATCTGGATCCGCTCGCGCTGCTGGGCACCGGGCGGGCCCGCCTGCTCCCGCTGCGGCCGGGGGCCACCGCGCAGGCGTCAACCTCGGCCAGGCCGCCGGGCCACGCGCAGGCGTCAGCGCCGGTCAAGCCACCGGCGCGGGTGACGGCTCAGACGCCCGCCACGCCGCACCGGGCCAGCGTGACGGCGGCGTCCGCGATCTGCTCGCGCTCCGTGGGCGAGCAGTCCGCCGAGCGCCGGACCGCTGCCTCCACCAGGCCCTGCAGCAGCGCCGCGGTCAGCCGCGGCTCCTGGTGGCCCAGTGCGGCCAGGTCCTCGACGACCAGCTCGGTCAGGGCGCCGTGCGCTGTGCGGATCCGGGCTCGCGCCGCCTCGTCCAGCTCCAGCGTGCCGAGGGCGAGCACGGCGCGGTGCCGGGGGTCGCCGGCCAGCGCGAGCTGCCCGCGCACATAGGCCTCCAGGCGGGCGAGCGGATCGTCGGCGGCCGCCATCGCCGCCTCGATCTCGGCGGCCCAGAGCGGCAGGTCGAGCTCGCAGAGCCGTTCCACCACGTCGGTCCGGGAGCGGAAGTACTCGTACACCGAGGAACGGGCCAGCCCGGTGCGGGCGGCCAGCGCGGGGAAGGTCAGCGCCTCGGGGCCGCCCTCGGTCAGCAGCGCGCGGGCCGCGTCCAGCAGGGCGGTGCGCTGCCGCAGGCGGTGCTCGGCCAGGGTGGCGGCTCGGATCTTCGGCACGCCGCCCACTCTACGGAGGCGGCGGCGCCACTGGTCGGAGCGGGTGTGTCGGGCCGCCCCGAGCCGGCCCGGATCACAGTCAGTGCAGGTCGGAGTCAGTGCAGATCGGAGTCAGCGTAGGTCGGAGAGCTTGGCCCGGAGCTGGAGCACGGACTTGGTGTGGATCTGGCTGACCCGACTCTCCGTCACCCCGAGGACCTGTCCGATCTCGGCGAGGGTGAGGCCCTCGTAGTAGTAGAGCGTCACCACGATCTTCTCCCGGTCCGGCAGGGTGTTGATCGCACCGGCGAGCAGCTTGCGCAGTTCGCGGTCCTCGGCGACCACGACCGGGTTCTCGGCGCCGGTGTCCTCCAGCGTGTCCATCAGGCTCAGCCGCTCGCCACCGTCCCCGGCGGGGTGCAGCAGCTCATCCAGCGCCACCACGTTGGCCAGCGAGAGTTGGCTGAAAATCGCGTGCAGCTCTTCGACCGCGATGCCCATCTCGGCCGCCACTTCGGGCTCGCACGGCGTGCGGCGCAGCCGGGCTTCCAGGGCCGCATAGGTCCGTTCGACCGCCTTGGCCTTCTGCCGGATCGACCGGGGGATCCAGTCCAAGGCGCGCAGCTCGTCGATGATCGCTCCGCGAATGCGGCTGATCGCATAGGTCTCGAATTTGATCGCGCGGTCCGGATCGAATTTCTCGATCGCGTCGATCAGGCCGAACACACCGGAGGACACGAAGTCGGCCTGTTCGACGTTCGCCGGCAGGCCGACACCCACCCGGCCGGCCACGTACTTGACCAGCGGCGAGTAGTGGAGGATCAGCTGCTCGCGCAGCTTGGCGTCACCGCTGGCCTTGTAGGACCGCCACAGCGACTCCAGCGCACTGCGCGGAGGTGACGGGGACGGAGGCGGGGGCGCCGGTGCGGGCAGCCGGGCCGGCGGCGTGGTCGCCGGTTCCGCATGGCGCCGCGCACCCCGGCTCGGCGGCGGGACGGAGACCAGGCCGGTCGACGCAGCCCGCTGCCCCGCACTGCCCGCCCCCTCGGCCGTCGCGGGCTTCGCCGGCTGAACGTCGATGCCGGGACGCGCCTCGGTGCCGGATGCCCCCGGGGGCCGGCCGGCACTGGTCGCCCTGTGTCCGGGAATGTGTGTGGGCATACGTGGGTCTGCGCCGTTCTGCCGAGTCATGTGCTGATAGGGAAGCCATAGCGAGCGTAGCGTGATCAGGTCGATGCGCTGCGCTACCACCACCTGGCCGTCGCCCGATCCGGTGGCGTTCACTCCGTTGACCGAACGCCTGCGCCGCACCCCAGCGGGTGTGCGCACCGAGAAGCAGCGACCAGCGCCTTCCGTCGGACGAACACCTTCCGTTGACGGTGCGCCGGCCGTCAGCGGATCACCCTCCAGTGCGACCCCGCCCGCTGGACGAAGCCCAGCGAGCACAGCTCATAGAGCAGCTTGAGCACCTGATCGGATGTCAATCCGGTGCGCCTGGCCAGCTCCTCGGCCGGGGTGCCGGACGGCCCGGCCGGCATCGCCTCCAGCAGTTCGGCGGCCGGCCCGCGCAGCAGGTCGCGCGGCCGTGCCAGCGCCTGGTGCAGCGGTGCCAGGTCGGCACCGATCGAGCCGATCTGCTCGATCACCTCGGCTGCGCTGGTCACCAGCGTCGCACCGCCGCCGCGGATCAGCGCGTGCACCCCGTTGGAGAGCTCCGAGGTGACCGGCCCGCAGATGCCCATGGTGTGCCGGTTCAGCCCGAGCGCGCGCTGCGCCGTGCTGAGCGCACCACTGCGCTGAGCGGCCTCCACCACCACCGTCCCCCGGGTCAGCGCGGCGAGCACCCGGTTGCGCAGCACGAAGCGGAACCGGTTCGGGTGCTCCCCGGGCGGCAGTTCGCCGACCAGCTGGCCCTGCTCGCGGATCCGCTCGATCAGCCCGCTGTTGCCGCGCGGGTAGCGCACATCCACACCGCAGGCCAGCACCGCGACGGTCATCCCGCCGACCGCCAGCGCACCGCGGTGAGCTGCCGCGTCGATGCCGTAGGCCGCCCCCGAGCAGACCACCCAGCCGCGCTCCGCCAGGTCGGCGGAGAGCTCCGCGGCCACCCGGGCGCCGTACTCGGTGCAGGCGCGCGAGCCCACCACCGCGACCGAGCGCAGCGCGAGCAGCCGCAGCGACCCGCTGCCGAGCACCCACAGCCCGGTCGGCATCGCGTCACCGAGGTCCGCCAGTTGGCCCGGCCACTCCGCGTCCCCCGGTGCCAGGAACCGTCCGCCGAGCTCCCGCACCCGGGCGAGGTCCGCGACCGGGTCGGCCTCTGCCAATCGGCGCTGCAGCATGCCCAACCGCTCGGCGGTGAGCCGCAGTTCGCGGTGGCCCGCGCCAACTCGCAGCACTCGCACCAACTCGACGGCCGAGCGGCGACGCAACCAGCGGCCGACCACCGCGTTGCCCGGCTCCACCACCCGACTGAGTGCGACCCGCGCCAACCGCTCCTCCTCGCAGGCCGGCCCGGCCGAGGCACCGCACTCCAGATCGAGCGCCGCCTGCCCCGCCCCACCGGCGCCGGACACCACGGGCGACGACCCATCAGCAGGCACCGCAGCCACCTGGTCCACCCGCGCCAGGTGTTCCGCCCGGCCCTCCGCCGGCTGCCGACCAGCCGTCACAGCAACCCCCCTAGGCCACGCACCCCGCTGGGGAACCCCCGCCGCAGTGCCAGCGCGGTGCGCAGCTCGGCGACCCCGGGCGCGGCCCGGCCGGCCAGGTCGGCCACCGTCCAGGCGACTCGCAGCACCCGGTCCAGGCCGCGCGCCGTGAGCAGGCCGCGGTCCATCTCGCGCTCCACCTCGGTCAGCGCTCCCTGGTCCGGTCGCCACCGGGTGCGCAGCTCGCGCCCGGGCACCTGGGAGTTGGTCCGCCAGGGCGTGCCGGTGTACCGGTGCGCGGCACGCTCCCGGGCCGCCCTCACCCGCGCCGCCACCACCTCGGTGCGCTCCGCACGCCGGTCCCGCTCCAGCAACTCGCCCTTGGTGACCGGCTCGACCTGCACCCGCAGGTCCACCCGGTCCAACAGCGGCCCGGAGAGCCGCCCTTGGTACCGGCTCACCATCACCGGCGTGCAGTCGCACCCCTCACCGCGGCGCGAATACCGCCCGCAGGGGCAGGGGTTGGCCGCCAGGCAGAGCAGGAAGTTGGCCGGCAGCCGCAGCGACCCGGCGGACCGGGCGATCACCACCTCGCCGGACTCCAGCGGCTGCCGCAGCGCGTCCAGCACCCGGACCGGGAACTCCGGTGCCTCGTCAAGGAACAGCACCCCTCGGTGTGCCAGCGAGACCGCGCCCGGGCGGGGCAGTCCGCTGCCACCGCCGACGATCGCGGGCATGGTGGTGGAATGGTGCGGGGCGCAGTACGGCGGCAGGTCGACCAGCGGGCGACCGGGCGGCAGCAGACCCGCCACCGAGTGCACCGCCGTCACCTCCAGCGCCTCGGTCGTGGTGAGCGGCGGCAGCAGGCCGGGCAGGCGTTCGGCGAGCATGGTCTTGCCGGCGCCCGGCGGCCCCTTGAGGTAGATGTGGTGCCCGCCGGCGGCGGCGATCTCCAGCGCCCGCCGGGCCTCGAACTGCCCGGCGACATCGCCCATGTCGGGGCCGAACTCGGCGTCAGCGGTGCTGCGCCGCACCGCCGCGCCGGGCAGCAGCAGCCCGGCCATCAGCGGATCGGGCCCGCCGACCGCAGCGTCCGGCGGCTCATCGGGCACCGGTGCGTCGGTGAGCAGCGCGATCAGCTGGCGCAGGCTGCGCACCCCGAGCACCGAGACGCCGGGCACCAGGGCGGCCTCGGCGGCGGTCTGCTCGGCGACCACCACCTGCTTGTATCCGGCATCGGCGGCGGCCAGCACCGAGGGCAGAACCCCGCGCACCGGGCGGACCCGGCCGTCCAGCCCCAGCTCCCCGATGATCAGCAGATCGGCGATGGCCGGCGGAGGCAGCCGCTCGGCGGCGGCGAGCACCGCGCAGGCCACCGCGAGGTCGAAGCCGCTGCCGCTCTTGGGGACCGAGGCCGGGCTGAGCCCGACGGTGAGCTTGCGCTGCGGCCAGGACTCGCCGCTGTTGACCACGGCGGCCCGCACCCGATCACGGGCCTCGCTGAGCGCCTTGTCCGGCAGTCCGACCAGGGTGAACGCGGCGACGCCCGGTTCCAGGTCGGCCTGGACCTCGACCACCACGCCGTCCACCCCGACCAGGGCCACCGAGCACGTCCGGGCGAAGGCCATTCAGACCACCCCCCGCAGGTGCTCGACCCGGGCCGCTCCCCGGGCCCGGCTGACCACCGCGACCAGGTCGATCCGCACCCCGCCGGGCGGCAGCGGCGCCGGTCCGGGCACCGCGACCTCGGCCAGCCGGGCGAAGTGGGCCGGCCAGCGCTCGCTGAGCCAGCGCTCGGCGAGCACCCGCAACCGCTCACCGCGAGTCTGGTCCAGCGCCTCTTCGGGCCGTTGGAACCCTTGCTCGGAGCGGGTCTTGACCTCGCAGACGGCTACCGTGTCGCCCTCCAGGGCGACGATGTCCAGCTCGCCCTGGCGACAGCGCCAGTTGCGCTCCAGGATCCGCAGGCCGTCCCGCTCCAGGCGACGGGCGGCCACCTCCTCGCCGTACCGGCCGAGGGCCTGCTGTGCGTTCCGCACGGCGATCACCTCCGCTACGGAGAGTGCCGCGCCGCCCCCTGATGGTCCATCAGCTTCCGCGAAGCTGTGGATAACCCGCCCCCTGTGGACAACCGTGCCGCCGCCCGGAGACAGCGGCCGCAACGGTCCGAGGCCGCCTGACGACCGAAGACGGCTGAAGACGACCGCTGAAGACTACTGAAGACCACTGAAGACCACTGAAGACCGCGACACCCGGAGACAATCGCTGCGCCCAACACAGTCGCCGCGCCCAGAAACCGCACTGCCGCCCGGAGGCGCCCGAGGGCCGGGTCAGCTACCGAACCCCGCGTCGTCCGACGGCAGCTCCAGGTCGCTCTTGGCCAGTTCCTCGATGTTGACGTCCTTGAAGGTCAGCACCCGCACCTTGCGGACGAATCTGGCCGGCCGGTACATGTCCCACACCCAGGCGTCGGCCATCGAGACCTCGAAGAACACCTCGCCCTGCACCGAGTGCACCTGCAGCTCGTAGTCATTGGTGAGGTAGAACCGGCGCTCGGTCTCGATCACGTACTTGAACAGCCCGACGACGTCCTTGTACTCCCGGTAGAGCTTGAGCTCCATCTCGGTCTCGTACTTCTCGAGATCTTCCGCACTCATGCCGGCGTCCCCTCACTCGTCAGGTCCCACCCCATTGTGGCCCACGGCACCCCCGGTCAGAGGGTGACCGGGGCTACTGGTGGTCCCTCATTCAACAACCTTCCCAGCAGCTCCGCGAGCCGCACCGGGTAGACCTGCTCGGTGGTGGCACGCAGTTCGTCCAGCGTCCACCAGCGCGCCTCGGCGAGCTGCGGCCGCTCCTCGGGCTCGCTGCCGGAGGCGTCCAGGTGCACCTCACCGGGGCCGGTGCGGGCCAGGTAGAAGACCTGGTGCTGCCGGTAGTCCTGTCCGGCGTAGCTGAACTCGGCCAGGTCGACGGCGACCTGGGGACCCAGCTCGATCCCGGTGAGCCCGGTCTCCTCGGCCAGCTCGCGCAGCGCCGCCTCGCGCGGCTGCTCCCTGGGCCGCACCCCGCCGCCGGGCGTGAACCACCAGGTGAGGGTCGGCCTGGCCGGGTCGAAGCCGTGGAAGAGCAGCAGCCGGTCCCGTTCGTCGAGCAGCAGCACCCGGGCCGCGTCGCGCCGCCGGATCGGGCCCGCCATCAGCGCCGCCCCGCGATCCGCCGGGCCAGCCCGGCGACCGAACCGATCAGCGAGGTGAGCAGGATCAGCGCGGCACCCGCCACGGCCGCCCAGAACTCGGTCTCCAGCGGCCCGGACCGGCCCGCCGTGGGGCGGCCGAGGGCGGCGAACGCGGTGGTCGGCGCATGCATCCCGATGCGTGACGGCGGCCAGACGGTCGCCTCGACCCTGGCCTGCACCGCGGAGTCCGGCACGGTGCCGGAGGCCAGCCCCAGGTGCACCCGGGAGTCCTGCGAGCCGGTGCGGTTGTCGCCGAGCACGAAGAGCCGGCCGGCCGGGACGGTGACGTTGAACGGGATCTGCGGTGCCAGGCCGGCCGGGGCCAGGTAGGGCTCGTCGATCGGGGTGCCGTTGACGGTGATCCGCTGCTGCGCGTCGCAGCAGACCACGGTGTCGCCGCCGACGCCGACCACTCGCTTGACCAGGGTGTCCTGCTCCCAGGCGGTGTCCTGGAAGACCACCACGTCGCCGCGGCCGACCGCGCTGCCGGAGACCGGCCGACCGGCCAGGGTGTCGCCGGGGTCGATCCCGGGGCGCATCGAGCCGGTGGGCACCTTGAAGAAGTGGTAGGTGACGCCGATCAGGGCCGTGCCGCCGATCATCAGCACCAGGCCGAGCGCCAGTGCGACGCCCTGCAGCACGGCGCCGAGCCGGCGGCGGGCGCTCCGCGGGGCCGGTTTGCGGGCGGCCGTGGTGCCGGGGGCTCCGGCGGCAACGCTGCTCATGCTTGACCGTCCTAGGTGCGAGAGCCGGACACGGCGGCGGGCCGTGGCACGTCCGAGCAGATTACTCGTCGGTACCACGGCCCGCGCAAGAGCCGAGCAGCTACCCGAGCCGGCGGCGCCGCAGCCACCAGGCCGCCGGCACCGCGCCGGCCGCGCCGAGCAGCGGCGGCGCGAACGGCAGGGCCGCCGAGGCCAGGCCCTTCTGGTCGAAGGTGTCGGGCACCGGCAGGGTCGTCCAGTGGCCGATCGGCCAGGCGATCACGAAGGCACGGCCGACCACGTCACTGTCCGG
Organism: Kitasatospora acidiphila; assembly: GCF_006636205.1. Taxonomy (NCBI): domain Bacteria; kingdom Bacillati; phylum Actinomycetota; class Actinomycetes; order Kitasatosporales; family Streptomycetaceae; genus Kitasatospora; species Kitasatospora acidiphila. Next base: position 3,182,210 of record NZ_VIGB01000003.1, read on the forward strand.
GACGGCACCGCCGCCGGGCTGGTCCATGTGGTACCGCGAGTCCAGCGAGTCGTCGCGGTGGTCGCCCATCACCCAGACGTGGTCCGGGGCCACCTTCACCGGGCCGAACGGCCGGTTGCCGCACGCGCCCAGCTCCGGGTTGCTGTTGTATACGTACGGCTCGTTGAGCGCCACGCCGTTCACCTTCAGCGGCCCGTTGCCCTCGCACTCGACGGTGTCGCCGCCGACCGCGACCACCCGCTTGATCAGGTCCTTCTCATTGGCCGAGGGCATCAGGCCGATGAAGCTCAGCACGTCCTGGATGCCGCGCACCACGGTGTTGGAGCTCTGCGTGGACGGCACCTCGTTCAGCCAGCCGCCCGGGTCGTGGAAGACCACCACGTCACCGCGCTCCGGCTTGGCACCGAACCACGGCGTCAGCTTGTCCACCAGCACCCGGTCGCCGACCTGGAGGGTGTTCTGCATCGACTCCGACGGGATCGAGAAGGCCTGGACGAAGAAGGTCTTGATGACCAGCGCCAGGACCAGCGCGATACCGACCAGGATCGGCAGTTCCTTCCAGAACGAGCGCTGCTTGCGCTCCTTCCGCGGCGGCCCGGTCGTCTCACCGGCCGCCGTCGGCGGAACCGGCAGCTCGCCCGCCGGGTAGTTCGGCTGGTCCGCCGGTTCGCCGTGGCCGCCCGCGCCGTCGGCGGGTTCCGCAGGCCCGCCGGACTCGGTGGACTGGGCCGTACGCCGGCCGGAGCCCTCGGGCTCGCCGGCCCCGCGGGCGCCGATCACCAGATCCCCCACGACTTCTCCTCCCTGCTGTGCGGACGACCTTCGTCCGCGGTCACCAGTGCCGCACAGCGGGCACCACGCCTGCTACTCCTGCACTTCTCTATCACCCCGGGCACCCTCTGCGGGGCTTCCCACACGGCGGGCGAGCGTAGCTGACGGGCCGCAGGCCCGACTCCGCGCCCGCGCCGCAGCACGGCTGGAGCGACGCCCAACAACCCCATAACGAGTGAGCGTTCCCGGGGATCCGGCCCACCGGCCGGAATTTTCGGCGGACCCTGGGCCGCCGGTCCGGAATAACCGGGCCGCGCGATGCCGCCGATCCGGTCGAACGGCCAGGCGATCATGAAGGCCCGTCCGACCACGTCGGAGAGCGGCACGGTGCCCTGGTCCGGCCCGGTCATGTGGTAGCGCGAGTCGGCCGACAGGTCGCGGTGGTCCCCCATCACCCAGAGCCGCCCCGGCGGCACGGTGATCCGGAACGGGATCTGCGAGGCCGGGTTCCCCTGGGCCAGGTAGGGCTCCGCCATCGGCGTGCCGTTGACGGTGATCCGCTGCTGCGCGTCGCAGCACACCACGGTGTCACCGGCGACTCCGATGACCCGCTTGATCAGATCGCCCCCGCCGGCCGAGGGCAGCAGCCCGACGGCGCTGAAGGCGCTCTTCACGCCGCGGGCGAGGGGCCCGTCGGTCTCCGGCTGCCGGTCGTTCTCCAGCCAGCCGCCGGGATCCTTGAACACCACCACGTCGCCGCGCCGGGGAGTGCTGCCGAACCACGGGGTCAGCTTGTCCACCAGCACCCGGTCGCCGATCGCGATGGTCTGCTCCATCGAGCCCGAGGGGATCACGAACACCTGGACGAAGAAGGTCTTCAGGGCCACCGCGATGGCCAGCGCCAGCACGGCGATCAGGGGCAGCTCCCGGAGCAGCGAGCGGCGACCGCGGCGGGTCGCCCGGCGAGCGGTGCGGCGGCGCTCGGCCCGCCCGCGGGCGGCGGGCGCCTCGGCGGACCCCGGCCCGGCGGTGGGCGCCGTCCTACCCCTGAGCCCCATGCGCACCGGTCCCCCCTGCCGCGGCGACGGCGGCGAAGCCGGCCGGACGGTCCAGGCCGTGCCAGCGGCCGAGCGGGAACAACACCAGGTCGGCCCGCCCGATCACCTTGCGCACCGGCACGAACCCGCCGCCCGGATCACCCAGATGGTCCCGGGAGTCCCGGGAGTCGCTGCGGTGGTCGCCGAGCACGAAGAGCTCACCTGGCGGCACCTGCACGTCGAAGCCGACGGTCGAGGGGGCGTCGCCCGGGAACAGGTAGTCGGACTCGGCCAGCGGCACGCCGTTGACGGTCAGGTGCTGGTCGCCGACCCGGTACGTCACCCGGTCGCCACCGACCCCGATCACCCGTTTGACGAAGATCGAGCCGTCGAACGGGCCGACGCCCAGCGTCGCGCCGAGCTTGCGCAGCGCGCCGCCGATCCCGGGCTGGTTGTCACCGCCGGGGACGAAGGAGTCGGTGCCGTCGAAGACCACGACGTCGCCGCGCCGCACGGTGCCGCCGAACTGGTAGGCGAGCTTGTCGACCAGCAGCCGGTCGCCGGGGCGCAGCGCGTTCTCCATCGAGGCGGACGGGACGGAGAAGGGCTGGGCCACGAAGGCGTTCACCAGCATCAGCACGCCGACGCAGACGGCCAGCAGCTTGGCCGCGAAACGCCAGTCCCAACCGGGCTCGGACTGCTCGCCCTCAGGCACCTGCTCGGGCTGCTCGGCCGCCCCCTCCGTCACGGATTCCGAAACGGGCTCCGTGACGGACCCCGCGATGGATTCCGAATCGGGCTCCGAAACGGCCGCGGACCGCGCCGGCTCCCGCGCACCCGGGGGTGCGAGGTCGCCGTCGCGGTCCGCGATCGGTTCGTGGGTGCTCATCGGGGCTGAGCTTAGCGGCCCCTTCTGAGCAGGCTGAACCCCCGGGGAGAACCGGGGGCCACGACTCAGCGCTCCCGCTTCTCCTTGATCTTCGCGGCCTTGCCGCGCAGGTCACGCAGGTAGTACAGCTTGGCGCGACGGACGTCACCGCGGGTGACGACCTCGATCTTCTCGACGACCGGGGTGTGCACCGGGAAGGTGCGCTCCACGCCGACGTTGAAGCTCACCTTGCGGACGGTGAAGGTCTCACCGATGCCCGCACCGTGGCGGCGGATCACGACGCCCTGGAAGACCTGGACACGGGAGCGGTTGCCCTCGATGACCCGGACGTGGACCTTCAGGGTGTCACCGGCGCGGAAGGCCGGGATGTCGGTGCGCAGCGAGGCCGCGTCGACAGCAGCGAGCTTGTTGCTCATGATGCTCTCCATCGCAGGCGCCACGGGCCGCCCACGGAAATTCGTCACAATGGGGTCTGTTGCGGGCCGCTTCGGCTGGCGGCGAATCCCCCGTGGCGGGGACGCCGGTCCACTGGCCCCCTCTCGGGGGTCGGGCGACAGACAACAGCGGCCTATTCTTCCACAGCCTCGGTCACGCCGAGAAATCGACCGGCCGCCTCGTCCCAGCGCAGGCCGAGCACGCTGAGCGCCTCGCGCTCCTTCTTGTCGAATCCGTCCTGCCGCCAGCGCGCCACCAGGTCGGGGCGGTTGGCCATGGTGCGGGCGAAGGCCTGCTCCCGGCGCCACCGGGCGATCTTGCCGTGGTTGCCGCTGAGCAGCACCTCCGGCACCGCGCGGCCGCGCCACTCGGCGGGCTTGGTGTAGACCGGGCCCTCCAGCAGGTCGGCCATCGCGCCGGGGGCGAAGGAGTCGTCCTGGTGCGAGGCGGCGTTGCCGAGCACGCCGGGCAGCAGCCGGGCGATCGCCTCGACCATCACCAGCACCGCGACCTCGCCGCCGGCCAGCACGTAGTCGCCGATCGACGCCTCCACCACCGGCATCCGAGTGGCGGCCTCATCGATCACCCGGCGGTCGATGCCCTCGTAGCGGGCCGGGGCGAACGCCAGCCAGGGCCGCTGGGCCAGCTCCTGGGCCAGCTCCTGGGTGAACGGCACGCCGCTGGGCGTGGGCACCACCAGGGTGGGCAGCTCGCCCTCGGGGCCGGCCGCGAGCACCGCGTCCAGCGCCTCGCCCCAGGGCTCCGGCTTCATCACCATGCCGGGGCCGCCGCCGTACGGGGTGTCGTCCACGGTGCGGTGCACATCGTGGGTCCAGGAGCGCAGGTCGTGCAGGTGCACGTCGAGCTGGCCGCGGGCCCGGGCCTTGCCGACCAGCGAGACGTTCAGCGGCTCCAGGTACTCGGGGAAGATCGTGACGACGTCGATCCGCATGCCGTGCCCGGGACTCTCAGTCATCGGTCCTGCTCCGGGCCGCCGTCGAGCTCGGCCTCGGCGAGGTCGATCAGCCCGGGCGGCGGGTCGATCACGCAGCGCTGGTTCTCGAGGTCGATCTCGGGCACCAGCTCGCTGACGAACGGCACCAGCGCCTCGCTGCCGTCCGGGCGCTTGACGGTCAGCAGGTCCTGGTAGGGCAGGTGGACCACCTCGGTGAGCTCACCGACCGGGGTGCCGTCGGTCAGCACCACGTCCAGGCCGATCAGCTGGTGGTCGTAGTACTCGTCCTCGTCCTCCGGCCGCTCGTCGGGGTCGACCTCCGCGATCAGCATGGTGTTGCGCAGGGCCTCGGCGGCGGTGCGGTCCTTGATCCCGGCGAACCGGATCAGCAGCTTGCCGCTGTGGACCTTGCCGGACTCCACGGTCAGCGGGCCGGTGGCGGCGGGGTCGGTGAGCAGTACCGCACCCGGGCCGAGCCGCAGTTCCGGCTCGTCGGTGCGGACCTCGACGAAGACGTCCCCCCGGATGCCGTGGGCGCGACCGATCCGGCCGACGACGAGCTGCACGGTTCCACTCCTGAATCTTGCTACTGGATCTTGCTGAGAACGGCGAACGGCCGGGACGCGCGAGGCGTCCCGGCCGTTCCGAGCAACGGTGGTGACCGTCAGCGGACGTTGTCCACGTCGACCAGGTCGACGCGGACATTGCGGCCGCCCAGCGCGCCCACCACGGTGCGCAGCGCCCGGGCGGTCCGACCGCCGCGACCGATCACCTTGCCGAGGTCATCGGGGTGCACCCGCACCTCGATGGTGTTCCCGCGACGCAGGTTGCGCGAGCGCACCTGCACGTCGTCGGGGTGCTCGACGATGCCCTTCACCAAGTGGTCCAGGGCGTCCTCGATCACGATCAGGCCTCGGTGGTCTCGGCGTCAGCCTCGACCTTGTCCGACTTCTTGGCCTTCGGGGTGATGGCGACACCGGTGGTGGCGTCCTCGAAGCCGGCGACGGCCTTGGCGAAGAGGTGCGAGAAGTCCTCGGTCTTCGGCTCGGCGACCTTCAGCGGCTCCGGAGCCGGCAGGCCCTTGAACTTCTGCCAGTCGCCGGTCAGCTTGAGGATGGCGAGCACCGGCTCGGTCGGCTGGGCGCCGACGGACAGCCAGTACTGGGCGCGGTCGCCGTCGACCTGGATCTTCGAGGGGTTGTAGGTCGGCTGGTAGATGCCGATCTCCTCGATCGCACGGCCGTCGCGCTTGGTGCGCGAGTCGGCGACGACGATGCGGTAGTGCGGGGAGCGGATCTTGCCGAGACGCTTGAGCTTGATCTTGACTGCCACTGGAGCGGTTCTCCTGGAGTTGACGTGGGTGAGCGACCGCGCGCCGCGTGGGGCTGCGGGGCCGGTCGTTCCGGTGACACGCCAGCCGGAAGGAGAGAGGGTCCTCGGCTGTCGGGTATCAGCTATCGATTGTGCCACATCACGCACGCCTCCCCCGACCGGGGCTCCGGGCCCGGCCGGGGTGAGGGCGACCTACGCGATGGAGCGCTTACGCGATCTTGAAGGGCTGCTGGCAGGCGCCGCAGACGATCGACGCCTGGGCCAGCACCGACGGCACCACCCGGACGTTGCGCCCGCAGCCGCAGACGGCCTTGACCCGGACGCCGCCGCCCGAGGAGCCGTGCCGCGCGGCCGGGCCGCGGAAGGTGCGCAGCACCCCGCCGTCGGCGGAGCCGGCGACGGCCTGCTGGTGGGCGCCGAGGGCGCGCTCGAGCCGCTCGATGGTGGCGGCGTAGCGCTCCTGGGTCTCGGCGAGCATGGTCACCTGGGAGAAGCCGCTGCTGGCGTGCGGCTCCACCGGGTGGGCCAGGCCCAACTCGGAGGCGAGCAACAGGAATCGGCGGTTGTGGTAGCGCCCGGCCCGGGAGGTGTCCCGGATCTCGCGGGCGGCGGCCAGACCGTGGGCGGCCTCGTGCAGCAGCCGCTCGAAACCGAGCGTGGTGCCGCAGGCCGACGATGACTCGCCGATCAGCGCCTCGGGCGAGGCGAGGTCGGGCAGGTCTCGGTGATAGGCCTGGATGTCGCTCCAGGCGGCGGCCAGTTCGGCCGCGAGGACGAGGGGCTGTGTCGTGCTCACGCTATACCAACGAGGGAATCGGTTCCGACGTTCCATTCCTGGGAGCCTGCGGGCAATTCCCCGGAAACTCCCAGCCGGGCGTGACAGTACCCGTGCTGAGTATTCGAATTCTGACGCAAGACCAACCCCCTCCGTTTTCTGCACCCGTCGATCATTCGCCGGGGCGGCCGAATCCAGGGCACAGCAGACGCCGTGCCGCGCTGGACGGCCCGGACCCCGTACTTTTTGACAGGGCCACGGGCCGTACACCGTACCGCTAGTTCGGCCGCGCTGGGAGCTGACTGGCCAGTAGACGGGACACCGTCACCTATTCAGTACGCGCGCGCGACAATCGCGATATTGCCGTCCTGGTCGTAAGAGGACGGGACCGAGCCGTCGGCGGCAACCAGGCAGCGAACCGACACGCCCTGCTCGGCCAGCTTGGCCTCGCCCTCCGGGCCGAGGTCGGCCCAGGAGATCCGGCCCAGCCGGTGGCCGCGGCCTCGACGCACTCGTCGAGGGTCTTGACGTCGACCGTGCGGGCCTCCCGGCGCTCCCGGGACTGACGCAGCAGCAGCGCCTGGTCCTCCTCCAGGATTCCGGGCAGCAGCGCGGCCAGGCCGTCGATCGACACCGGCTCCTTGCCGCCGGGGATCCGGCGGGCCAGCATCGCGGTGCCGGCCTCCAGGTCGCGCGGGCCGACCTCGATGCGCAGCGGTACGCCCTTGAGCTCCCAGTCCACCGCGCGGCGGCCGAACGGGGTGTCGGTGCGGTCGTCCACCACGGTGCGGATGCCGGCGGCCTCCAGCTTGGCGCCGATCTCGCGGACCTTGGCGATCACCGCGTCGTCGCCCTTGATGGCCAGCACCACGGCCTGCACGGCGGCCAGCCGCGGCGGCACCCGCAGACCGTTGTCGTCGCCGTGCGACATGATCAGGCCGCCGACCATGCGGGTGGAGACGCCCCAGGAGGTCTGCCAGACGTACTCGCGCTCGGCGCCCTGCAGCTGGTAAGTGGTGTTGAACGCCTTGGCGAAGTTCTGGCCCAGCTCGTGGCTGGTGCCCATCTGCAGCGCCTTGCCGTCGCCCATCATGCCCTCCAGGGTGAGGGTGTTGATGGCGCCCGCGAACCGCTCCTTGACGGTCTTTCGGCCCAGCACCACGTCGATGCCCAGGACGTTGGTCATGAAGTCGCCGTAGACATCGGTGTGGATCATCGAGGCGTAGTCGCGGGCGTCCTCGTAGCTGGCGTGGGCGGTGTGCCCCTCCTGCCAGAGGAACTCGGTGGTGCGCAGGAAGACCCGCGGGCGCAGCTCCCAACGGACCACGTTGGCCCACTGGTTGATCAGCAGCGGCAGATCGCGGTGGCTCTGCACCCACTTCGAGAAGTACTCGTTGATGATCGTCTCGGAGGTCGGCCGGACCACGACCGGCTCGTCCAGGTCCTTGCCGCCGCCGTGGGTGACCACCGCGAGCTCGGGGGCGAAGCCCTCGACGTGCTCGGCTTCCTTGGTCAGGTAGTGCTGCGGGATGAACATCGGGAAGTAGGCGTTCTGCGCGCCGGCCTTCTTGATCCGGCCGTCCAGCTCCTGCTGCATCCGCTCCCACAGGCCGTAGCCGTACGGTCGGATGACCATGGTGCCGCGCACCGGACCGTTGTCGGCCAGCTCGGCCTTGTTGATCAGATCCTGGTACCAGCGCGGGAAGTCGTCCGCCTGGGGGGTGAGAACGGGAGCCTTAGCCATGCGCCGAATCGTACGGGGTGGGGCGCTTGGAGCGTGAATCGATATCCGCACCCTGGCGCACCACCGGGAGTAGCGACAGCCCGGCGCGCTCCTCTGGACGCGGCGGCCGCACGGCGGTTCGCTAGAGCCGGGGCGCACGACTGCGGAGTTTCGGCACACCGACCCGATTTGGAGGCCCGCCCGATGGCTGTGGCGCACGGTACCGCCCTGGACCCGTCCAGGTCCCGATCCGGCTCGTCGGCCCGAGACTGGGCCGAGATCCAGGAGCGCACCCTGGTGCCGCTCTACGAGGCGGTGCACGAGCGGCTGGGAGTGGGCCCGGCCACCAGCCTGCTGGGGCTCGGCTGCCGCTCCGGGCTGGCCCTGCTGCTGGCCGCCGCCCGCGGCGCCCAGGTGGCCGGCCTGGAGCCGGACGGGCCGCTGCGCGAGCTGGCCCGGGCCCGCCGGCTACCGGTGGCCGCGCACCCCGGTGCCACCCGGACGGCGCATGCCGTGGTCACCCTGTTCGAGCCGCTGCGGCTGGGGTCCGACCCGCGCCGCACGGTCCGCGAGGCGCTGCGCCTCGTGCTGCCCGGCGGGGTGCTGGTGCTGGCCGGTCTGGACCCGGTCGCCACCGGGCGCGCGGCCGATGTGCTGGCGCCGGCCCGGCGGCGGGCCGGCGGGGCCCGGGTGCCGGACCCGCTGGACCCGGTCGGCGATCCGGAGGCGCTGGCCGCGGCGGCCGGTCTGCGCCTGATCGGCCGCGGCCACACCGACTGCCCGTTCGGCTATCCGGACCTGGACAGCGCGGTGCGCGGGCTGCTCTCCACCGGCTGGTACGACGCGGCGGTCGGCTTCGCCGGCGAGCTGCCGGCGGCCAAGGAGCTGGCCGAGGCGCTGCATTCGTTCACCCGGTCGGACGGCTCGGTCTGGCTGCCGGTGGGCGCGCGCTTCGTGCTGGCGGCGCGCGACTGACCCGCGGCCGCCGTCACGCGTTCGGGTCGTCCGCCGGGCGCGGGATGCCCGCGGCCCGGTAGGCCTCCGCCTCGTCCAGCGTCTCGGCCTCCAGCAGCGCCTCGGCCAGCGCGTCCAGCCGCAGGCGGTGCTCCTCCAGCTTGCGCACCGCATCCCGGTAGCACTCGGCGACGATCCGGCGGGCCTCCTCGTCCACCGCGTCCAGGGTGCTGGGCGCGGCGGCCAGGCCGTAGGCGCCCTGCGGGTCGTCGGGGATCGCGGTGAGCCGGCCGACCCGGTCGCTCATCCCCCACCGTCCGGCCATCCCCCGGGCCAGGTTGGTGACCTGCTGCAGGTCGCTCTCCGCGCCGGTGGTGATCACCCGTAGACCACCTGCTCGGCCGCCATGCCGCCGAGCGCCCCGATGATCCGCCCGCGCAGGTACTCCTCGGTGTACGAGTAGCGGTCCGCGTCCGGGGTGGAGAGGGTGACGCCCAGCGCCCGGCCGCGCGGCACGATGGTCACCTTGCGGACCGGGTCGGCCCCGGCTGCAGCATGCCGAGCAGCGCGTGGCCACTCTCGTGGTAGGCGGTGCGGCGGCGCTCCTCCTGCGGCATCACCAGCGGGCGGACGGCGCCCAGTTGGACCTTCTCCAGGGCGTCCGAGAGGTCGCGCTGGCCCACCGCGGCCTGCCGGCGGCGCACCGCCATCAGGGCCGCCTCGTTGACCAGGTTGGCCAGCTCGGCGCCGGTCATCCCGGGGGTGGACTTGGCCACCTCGGCGAGGTTGGTGCCCTCGGCCAGGGGCACCTCCCGGGCGTGGATGGCCAGGATCGCGGTGCGTCCGTCGCGGTCCGGCGGGCTGACGTTGACCACCCGGTCGAACCGGCCGGGGCGCAGCAGCGCCGGGTCCAGCACGTCGGCCCGGTTGGTGGCGGCGATCACCACCACGCCCTCGGAGCCGGAGAAGCCGTCCATCTCGGTGAGGATCTGATTGAGCGTCTGCTCGCGCTCGTCGTGCCCGCCCATGGCGTTGGCGCCGCCGCGTTTGCGGCCGATGGTGTCGATCTCGTCGATGAAGATGATCGCCGGCGCCACCTTGCGGGCCTCGTTGAAGAGTTCGCGGACCCGGCTGGCGCCGACCCCGACGATCATCTCGATGAACTCGGAGGCGGAGGCCGAGAAGAACGGCACCCCGGCCTCCCCCGCCACGGCTCGGGCCAGCAGGGTCTTGCCGGTGCCGGGCGGCCCGGACAGCAGCACCCCGCCGGGCATCTTGGCGCCCAGTCGGCGGTAGGCCTGCGGGTTCTTGAGGAAGTCGACCACCTCGGTCAGCTCGGCCTTGACCTCGTCGATGCCCGCCACGTCGGCGAAGGTGGTCCGCCGGCCCTCCTCGGGACCGACCGGCCGCGGCGGCGCCTTGCGGCCCAGCGGACCGCCCGCGAGTCCGCCGGCCATCCGCCGGGCCAGCAGCACCCAGACCGCGATCAGCAGCAGCATCGGAGCCAGTGAGATCAGCAGGTTGGCCAGGAAGCTGCGCTGCTGCACCACCGGCTGGGCGGTCACCTCGACGCCCTGTGCCTGCAGGGTGTTCCACAGGTTGTCGGCGGCGAACGAGGGCCGCTGGGTGGTGAAGTCGGTGTACGTGCCCTTGCCGTTGTCGGGCTTGGGCTCGGCGGCCTTGAGGTGGCCCTGGATCGCGTCGCCCTTGGCGTAGATCTTGGCGACGTGGCCCTGGTTCAGCTGGTTGATGAACTCGGTGTAGGAGATCGTGGTGCTCTGGCCGGAGCTGAACCGGCTCAGCAGGATGTCGCTGATCACGAAGACCACCAGCGCGGTGAGGACCAGCCCGATCCAGCCGCCCGGCATCTTGCGGCGCGGCGGCGGCGTGGGTGGCGGGGCGGGGCGCCCTCGGACCGCCAGGGCTGGTCCGGGTTCTGGCGCGGCGGCGCGGGTTCGGTCACAAATCGGACCTTACGGTCCTAAAAGCTGACGATCCATCAGCAACGCCGCCCCGTCGCTACTCCTCCTGCGCCCCCAGCGGCCGCCATTCCTCCGCGGTCAGCGCGAACCGCTCGTGGTCGCGCCAGGCGCCGTCCAGGAAGAGCATCCGCGGCGTGAAGCCCTCGTGCCGGAAGCCGAGTCGGCGGGCCAACGCGATCGACCGCTCGTTCTCCGGCTGCACGCTGATCTCCAGCCGGTGCAGCCCCAGCCCGCCGACCAGCTGGTCGGCGAAGCAGCGGTCCACCACCAGCCGCATCCCCTCGGTCATCCGGCCGGTGCCCGCATAGGGCAGGTAACTGTCGTAGCCGAGCGCGGCGTTGCAGAAACGTCCCATCACGATGTTGGAGACGTTGCACTTGCCGACGAAGCCGCCGTCCGCCCTGTCGATGATCAGATAGGTGCGCAGCCCCGGGCCCTGACGCTGCAGCAGGTCCGGCAGGCCGTCCGGCTCCACCGGGTTCCACTGCCCGATGTGGGCGGCCGACCGGCGCACCGTCTCGGCATACTGCTTGACATCGGAGGCCCTGGGCGGGCGGATGGTCACTCGGCTCATCCGAACATCATGGAGCATGCCGATGGCCCGCCAGCGAGCTGACGGGCCATCGGTACGACCGGTGGACCTAGAGCAGGTCCTTGATCTCCTTGGGCAGTTCGAAGTCGGCCGGGCCCTGGCCCGCGCCCAGTCCGAAGGCACCGCCCGGCTCCGCGCCGGCGCCGGGGCCCAGCGCCTTGCGGGCTGCGGCCTCCTGCTCCTGCTGGGCGCGCTTCAGCGGGTTGCCGGACTTGCGCTTGCCCTTGGCCTGCGCGGGCTTCTTGCCGGACTTCTTGCCGCCGCCGCCCATGCCCGGGATCCCCGGCATGCCGGGCACGCCCTTGCCGGAGGCCATCGCGGACATCATCTTGCGGGCGTCGAAGAACCGCTCCACCAGGTTCTTGACCTCGCCTACGCCGACACCGGCGCCCTTGGCGATCCGGGCCCGGCGGGAGCCGTTGATCAGCTCCGGCTCGGTCCGCTCGAGCGGGGTCATCGACTTGATGATCGCGCCGACCCGGTTGACGTCCTTGTCGTCGATGTTGTTGATCTGGTCGCGGATCTGGCCCATGCCCGGGAGCATGCCGAGCAGCTTGGAGATCGAGCCCATCTTCTGGACCTGCTCCAGCTGGGACAGGAAGTCGTCCAGGGTGAAGGCCTTCGGGCCGCCGCGCAGCTTGGCGGCCATCTTCTCGGCCTCGGCCTGCGAGAAGGTCTGCTCGGCCTTCTCGATCAGCGACAGCATGTCGCCCATGCCGAGGATCCGGGAGGCCATCCGGTCCGGGTGGAACGCGTCGAAGTCGTCGACCTTCTCGCCGTTGGAGGCGAACATGATCTGGCGGCCGGTGACGTGCGCCACCGAGAGCGCGGCACCACCACGGGCGTCGCCGTCCAGCTTGGAGAGCACCACGCCGGTGAAGTCGACGCCCTCGAGGAAGGCCTGCGCGGTGGTGACCGCGTCCTGGCCGATCATCGCGTCGACCACGAAGAGGACTTCGTCCGGGTTGATCGCGGCCCGGATGTCGGCGGCCTGCTGCATCAGCTCGGCGTCGATGCCGAGGCGGCCCGCGGTGTCGACGATGACGATGTCGTGCTGCTTCTGCTTCGCGTACTCGATCGAGTCGCGGGCCACCTTGACCGGGTCGCCCACGCCGTTGCCCGGCTCGGGGCCGTAGAAGGCCACCCCGGCGCGCTCGGCCACGATGTTCAGCTGGTTGACGGCGTTGGGGCGCTGCAGGTCGCAGGCGACCAGCAGCGGGGTGTGCTTCTGCTTCTTCAGCCAGTGGCCGAGCTTGCCGGCCAGGGTGGTCTTACCTGCACCCTGCAGACCGGCCAGCATGATCACGGTGGGGCCGGTCTTGGCGAACCGGAGTCGGCGGGTCTCGCCACCGAGGATGTTGATGAGCTCCTCGTTGACGATCTTGATGATCTGCTGGGCCGGGTTGAGCGCGCCAGACACCTCGGAGCCGAGCGCGCGCTCCTTGACCTGCTTGATGAAGGCCCGCACCACCGGCAGCGCGACATCCGCCTCCAGCAGCGCGATCCGGATCTCCCGGGCGGTGGCGTCGATGTCCGCCTCGCTGAGGCGGCCCTTGCCCCTCAGGTTCTTGAACGTCGCTGCGAGGCGGTCGGAAAGAGTGTCGAACACGTCGGTCGCGGGTCCCTTGCGGCATCGGTGTGAGTACGGTCGTCGCCCACCAGGGTATCCGGCCCGCCAGCAAAGGGCCCCAACCCGGTCAGCGCAAGGCCTGCTGCACCTGTTCGGCGAGGGCCCCGGCGGCGTCCGGCGCCAGCGGCCGGCCGGCCGCGTCGGTCAGGTAGAAGGCGTCCACCGCGTCCGCGCCCAGGGTGCTGACATGGGCGGTGCGCACCCGGGCGCCGGCCGCGTCCAGCGCCCGGCCGATCCGGTGCAGCAGCCCCGGGGCGTCGTGCGCCCGCACCTCCAGCACCGTCGCGGTGGCCGACGCGCCGCCGGGCGCCACGGTGACCACCGGCGGCGGCGGGGTGATGCCGCGCCGGCGCGGTGCGGCTGCGTCCCGCTCGGCCAGCCGGCGGCCGGTGTCCAGCGAGCCGTCCAGCGCCCGGCGCAGATCGGAGCGGAGCCGGTCCACCGCCGGCAGCTCGCCGAACTCGGCCGCCACCCGCCAGGAGAGCAGCAGCACCGGGCCGGCGCCGATCGGGTCCAGCTCGCACAGGTTCAGCGAGCGGACCGTCAGCCGGTTCAGCGCCAGCACCCCGGAGACGGTGCCGAGCAGCCCCGGTCGGTCCGGCACCGCCAGCGCCAGCTCCACCCCCATCGGCTCGCCCGCCAGCGGATCGTGCTCGGCGCGCAGCAGCAGCGCCGGCTCCCCGGTGCGGGCCGCCTCCACCGCCAACCGCTCCTCGGCCACGCAGACGGCCGCGGCGGGTCGAGCGGGTTCCGCGCCGGCCAGCACCGCGGCCACCCGGTGCACCAGCCCGGACACCAGCGAGGCCCGCCAGGCGCTCCACGCGGCCGGGCCGGTGGCCAGCGCGTCCGCCTCGGTGAGGGCGTGCAGCAGCTCCAGGTGGGTCGCGGTGCCGACCGTCTTGGCGATCAGCTCCACGGTCGCCGGGTCGTCCGGATCGCGCCGGGTGGCGGTCTCCACCAGGGTCAGGTGGTGGCGGACCAGCAGCGCCAGGGTCTCGGTGTCGTCGTGGTCGAAGCCCATCCGCACCGCCAGGTCGCGGATGATCACCTCGCCCGCCTCCGAGTGGTCGCCCGGCCAGCCCTTGCCGATGTCGTGCAGCAGCGCCGCCACCAGCAGCAGGTCGGGCCGGGCCACCCGGCGGGTCAGCGCGGCCGCCCGCACCGCCGTCTCGACCAGGTGGCGGTCCACCGTCCAGGTGTGCACCGCGTTGCGCTGCGGCCGGCAGCGCACCCGTTCCCAGTCCGGCAGCAGCCGGTCGATCAGTCCCTCCGCGTCCAGCGCCTCCCAGACCGGCAGGCCGGCCCGCCCCGCGCCGAGCAGGGTGACCAGCTGCTCCCGGGCCTCGGTGGGCCACGGCACCGGCAGCGCCCGGCACTCGGCGGCCAGCCGGCGCACCGTGGCGTGCGAGATGGGCAGCCCGTTCTGCGCGGCCGCGGCGGCGGCCCGCAGCGGCAGCACCGGATCGTCGGCCGGGCGGGCGGCCTGGGCCAGCACGGCCTCGCCGTCCTGCGCCACCACGCCCTCGGCCAGCGGCTCGCGCCCCGCCGCGACCCGGGCGCCGCCGCCGAACGGGCGCAGCAGGGCGCGCCGGCCGCGCGACCGGCGGCCGGCCAGCAACCGGTCCACGGACCACCAGGTCACCTCGCCCGCGTAGGCGATGGTCCGAGCCGCCCGGTAGACCTCGCGCAGCAGCGTGTCGGCGTCCAACACCCCGAGTTCGGCCGCCACTTGGTCCTGGTCCTGGAGCGCGAGCCGCTCGGTGGCCCGCCCGGTGGCCAGGTGCAGCGCGTCGCGCACGTCGCTGAGCCGCTGCCGGGCGGCGGCCAGTCCCTCGCGGGGTGCGTCGGCCAGCCAGGAGGCGGCGATGGCGTCCAGCTCCACCACGTCCCGCAGGCCGCCTCGGGCCTCCTTGAGGTCCGGCTCCAGCAGGAACGACAGCTCGCCGTGCCGCTCGGCCCGGGCCAGGCCGAGCTCGCGCAGCTCGGGCAGCCGTCTGGCCGCCGTGGCCCGCCAGTCGGCCAGCACCGCCGAGCGCAGCGCCGCGGTCAGGTCGGCCTCGCCGGCCAGGTGCCGGGCGTCCAGCAGGCCGAGTTGGGCCTTGAGGTCGGCGGCGGCCACCGACCGGGCTTCGGCGAGCTTGCGCACCGAGTGGTCGAGCTTCACCCCGCTGTCCCAGACCGGGTACCAGAGCCGCTCGGCGAGTTCGCCGACCGCGGCCCCGTCGTGCAGCAGCACCAGGTCGAGGTCGCTGCGCGGCGAGAGCTCGCCGCGGCCGTAGCCGCCGACCGCGACCAGTGCGGTGCCGGGCGGCGGGTCGGCCCGCTGGAACAGCGCGGCCAGCCAGTCGTCGGTGAGCCGGGCCAGTGCGGTGCGGCGGGCCTGTCCGGTCAGCTCCGGGTCGGCCAGCAGGGCGGACCTGGCCCGCTGGTGGGCGGCGGGGTCGGCGGGGTCGGTGGTCGTCACTGGGCCTCCCGGGTGGTGAACGCCGTCAGCGGACCCGCGAGTTGGTCGCGGGTCCGCTCAAGGAGCTTGGGGGAACGGTCGGTTACAGGGCGTCGGGGCCGCGTTCGCCGGTCCGGACCCGGACCAGGGTCTCCACCGGCACGCTCCAGACCTTGCCGTCGCCGATCTTGCCGGTGCGGGCCGCCGTCACCAGCACGTCGATCACGTCGTCGGCGTCGGCGTCCTCGACCACGACCTCTATCCGCACCTTCGGGACCAGGTCGACGGTATACTCGGCGCCCCGGTAGACCTCGGTGTGGCCGCGCTGCCGGCCGTAGCCGCTGGCCTCGGTGACGGTCAGTCCGTGCACGCCGAAGGACTGCAGCGCGTCCTTCACCGACTCGAGCCGGTGCGGCTTGACGATGGCGGTGATCAGCTTCATCAGGCGTCGACCTCGGTCTTCTCGGTGCTCTTGGACTTGGGCCCGGCGCCGGCGGCGACCGGGGAGCCGACGGTGCGGGCCAGCGCGGCGCCGACCGAGCTGAAGTCGTAGGCGGATTCGGCGTGTTCGGCCTGGTCGATGCCGGCCACCTCGACGTCCTCCGAGACCCGGAAGCCGATGGTCTTCTGGATCGCCTGGCCGATCAGCCAGGAGAGCACGAAGGAGTAGGCCGCGACCACGGCCACGCCCATGGCCTGCTTGCCGAGTTGACCGAAGCCGCCGCCGTAGAGCAGCCCCTTGGCACTCTGGCCGACGTGCCCGGTGGCGAACAGGCCGATCAGCAGCGAGCCGATCGCCCCGCCGACCGCGTGCACACCCACCACGTCGAGCGAATCGTCGAAGCCCAGGCGGTACTTGAGGCTGATCGCGGCGGCGCAGACGGCTCCCGCGATCAGGCCGATGGCCAGCGCGCCGAGCATCGAGACCGAGCCGCAGGCCGGGGTGATGGCGACCAGGCCGGCCACCGCGCCGGAGGCCGCGCCGAGCGAGGTGAAGGCGCCGTGCCTGAGCTTCTCGTAGGCCAGCCAGCCGAGCATCGCGGCGGCGGTGGCGATCTGGGTGTTCATGAAGGCCATGCCGGCCACGCCGTTGGCGGCCAGCGCCGAGCCGGCGTTGAAGCCGAACCAGCCGAACCAGAGCAGCCCGGAGCCGAGCATCACCAGCGGCAGGCTGTGCGGGCGCATCGGGTCCTTCTTGAAGCCGACCCGCTTGCCGAGCACCAGGCACAGCGCCAGGCCCGCGACACCGGCGTTGATGTGCACCGCGGTGCCGCCGGCGAAGTCGATCACGCCCTGCCGGTCACCCAGCCAGCCGCCGTGCCCGTTGTCGAAGAAGAACACCCAGTGCGCGACCGGGAAGTAGACGATGGTGACCCAGACCGCGATGAACAGCGCCCAGGCGCCGAACTTGGCGCGGTCCGCGATCGCGCCGCTGATCAGCGCCGGCGTGATCACCGCGAACATCAGCTGGAAGGCGGCGAACACGGTGACCGGGATCGAGCCGTTCAGCTCGTTCATCCCGATGCCGCGCATCCCCAGGTGGTCCAGGTTGCCGATCAGGCCGTGGAAGGCGTCGGTGCCGAAGCTGAGCGTGTAGCCGTAGAGCACCCACAGCACGCTGACGATCCCCAGCGCGATGAAGCTCATGACCAGCATGTTCAGCGTGCTCTTGACCCGGACCATGCCGCCGTAGAAGAAGGCCAGCCGGGGGTCATCAACATGACCAGGGCCGCACTGATGAGTACGAAGGCGGTATCGCCGCCGCTGAAGCCGTCCGGCATCGGCGTCTCCTCGTGGTGATGGCCGTGCCACCCGAGGGATTCCGTCCCATGTGATCCCGGGGTGTCGGCGATGAAGAGGAGAGTGCCGAAGACGGGTTTCGGTCAGTGCGGCTCGGTGTTTCGCGGCCGTGACACGGTTGACGGCCGCGTTACGGACGCGTGAACTGCGCCGGTCGCGGCCGCCTTGACCGATCAGACCGCCTCGTACTCGGGGATCTGCTCCACCACCAGATCGGCCAGCCGGTTGACGGCCGGGACGGAGCCGTAGTCCCGGGTGGCCGCCTCGGTGGTCTTGCGGACCCGGGTGTTCAGCCGCTCCGAGCGCACCTTGCCGGCGATCTCCACCGCCTGCTCCGTTATCACCGCGGCCTGCTCGGGCTCGCCCTGCAGCAGGTGGACGCTGGCCATGCCGACCAGGTTGAAGGCGTAGGTGCGGGTGTGGTTCTCCATGTCCTGGCGGAACAGGTTGACCGCGGTCTCCATGTGCGGGGCGGCCAGCGAGGCGTAGCGCGGGCTGCGGCTGGAGTGGTAGGCGAGGTCGCGGAACGAGTGGGCGTTCTCCGCGTACAGCTCGGCCTCGGAGAAGAACCGCAGCCAGTCCGGGGCCCGCTCGACCGGGCCGGCGTCGGTGAAGGTGTCCTCGGCCAGCCGGACCGCCCGGGCGCAGCGGTTGACCTCGCCGATGTTGGAGTAGGCGCGGGCCTCCATGGCGTAGAGCAGCGCCTGCTGGCGCGGGGTGGCGGTGTCCCGGCTGCCGTACTGGGCGAGGTGGATCAGCTCCAGGGCGTCCTCGCCGCGGTTCAGGTGGATCATCTGGCGGCTCATGTCGGTGAGGATCAGCGCGCCGAACGGCCGGTCGCCGGCCTCCTTGGCCGCGTGCAGCGCCAGCACGTAGTACTTCTGGGCGCTGGGGTGCATGCCCACGTCGTACGACATCCAGCCGGCCAGGTGGGCGAGTTCGGCGGTGAGCCGGAAGAGCCGCTGGGTGACGGCCGGCGGGTAGGTCTCCTGCAGCAGGTCCGTGACCTCGTGCAGCTGGCCGACCACGGCCTTGCGGCGCAGCCCGCCGCCGTTCTGCGCGTCCCACTGGCGGAACATCACCGTGGTCTGCTCCAGCAGTTGCAGCTCCGGCTCGGAGAGCCGCCCGGTGTACTGCTCACCGCCGTTGGCCGCGGTCAGGATCGGGGTCGGGTTGCCGTTCGGGCCGGGAGTGAGCCAGCGCTGCATCGGCTCGATCAGCGCCGCACCGGCCGTCAGGGCCAGCGAAGTGCCCAGGAAGCCACGGCGGTTGAGCATCAGGTCGCTGCGCGAGTACTCGCTGATCAGCTGCACCGTCTGCGGGCCGCTCCAGGGCAGGTCGACCCCGCCGCCGGCCACCGTGGAGACCGGCACGGCCACCCGCAGGCCCAGGTCCTCCTCGGAGACCACCGAGCCGAACCGCTCCGAGAACAGGTCGGACATGATCTTCGGGATCGGCTCGCGCGGCTGCTCGCCGTCCAGCCAGCGGCGCACCCGCGAGGTGTCGGTGCTGACGTGGTGGGCACCGAGCTGGCGAGCCTGCCGGTTCACCTGCCGGGCGAACTCGCCCTTCGACCACCCGCTGCGCGTGAACCACGCGGTGAGCTTCTCGTTGGGCTGTTTCTCTGCCATTGGGTCCACCTGTCCCGCCCGACCCCGCCGGGGTCCCCATTCTCGTTTCCCGCTCGGCACCGCACCCCTGCCGGGGCGTGATCCGAACGTAGCCCGCCGTGGGCCGTCCGGGGGATGCTTCCCCGAGAAACGCCACCATTCGCCACCCCCAGGAGTGAAGCGACGAACCGTCAGCGGCGCTTCACTGGAAGGCGGCCCTCCGCTCGGGGCTGCCCGCGCCACCCGGCGCACACCATCATCCGCGCGCCGCCCACCGTGAGGTCACGCCTGGGGGCAGAATTTTGACACAACGTCACGATCCCGTAACCGCCGGCAACCGAAATCTGTTGGGGAGGCATGGACAACCTGTTCGGCGATCTGAGGTTCGGCGTCCGCCGCCGCAGCCGCGCCACCGCGTGCCGGGCCGCGGCCGAGTACGCCGGCCGCTGGGGCTGGGCGGTGGCGCTCGGCGGACCCGCCCGGGTGCCGGCCGGACCGTGCCGCTGCGGCCGGCCGCACTGCGCCGCCCCCGGACTGCACCCGCTGCCCGGCGAGCCGGCCCGCGAGCTGGCGCCCGGCGCCACCCCGCACGAGGTGTGCGCGCTCTGGGACGGCAAGCGGGACGGCGCGGTGCTGCTGCCCACCGGGCGCTCCTTCGACGTGCTCGACGTGCCCGAGCCGGCCGGACTGCACGCCCTGGTCCGGCTGGAGCGGATGGGCACCCAGGTCGGCCCGGTGCTGGCCTCCGCCACCGGCCGGCTGCTGTTCTTCGTCGCCCAGGGCACCGCGGACAAGCTGCCCGACCTGCTCTACCGGATGGGCTGGGACGACGCCGCGCTGGACCTGGCCTGCCACGGCGCCGGCGGCTACCTCACCGCGCCGCCCACCGCGCTGCCCGGCCAGGGCGCGGTGCGCTGGCTGCGCCCGCCGTGCCGGGAGAGCGCGGTCCGCCCGCCGCAGGCCCGGCTGCTGCTCGGCACCCTGGCCTACGCCTGCCACCGCGGCCGGCAGCGCCGGCTGGCCGCCGAGCCGGCCTGGCTCGCCTCCTGACCGGGCGGTAGGGAGAAACGCCGCTGGGCCGCTCCCCCGTCGGGGAAGCGGCCCAGTTGCGCGGTCGGCGATCGGATCAGTCGCCGATCAGCGCGTCCACGAAGGCACCCGGCTCGAACGGCGCCAGGTCGTCGGCGCCCTCGCCCAGGCCGATCAGCTTGACCGGCACGCCCAGCTCGCGCTGCACCGCGACCACGATGCCGCCCTTGGCGGTGCCGTCCAGCTTGGTCAGCACGATGCCGGTGATGTCCACCACCTCGGCGAAGACCCGGGCCTGCACCAGGCCGTTCTGCCCGGTGGTGGCGTCCAGCACCAGCAGCACCTCGTTCACCGGGCCGTGCTTCTCCACCACCCGCTTGACCTTGCCGAGCTCGTCCATCAGGCCGGTCTTGGTGTGCAGCCGGCCGGCGGTGTCGATCAGCACCGTGTCGGCGCCCTCGGCGATCGCCTCCTTGACCGCGTCGAACGCGACCGAGGCCGGGTCGCCGCCCTCCGGGCCGCGCACCGTGCGGGCACCGACCCGCTCGCCCCAGGTCTGCAGCTGGTCGGCGGCGGCGGCGCGGAAGGTGTCGGCCGCGCCGAGCACCACCGTGCGGCCGTCGGCCACCAGGACCCGGCCGAGCTTGCCGGAGGTGGTGGTCTTGCCGACACCGTTGACGCCGACCACCAGGAGCACCGCGGGACGGCCGTCCTCCTGCTTGGCGGTGTGCAGCGAGCGGTCGGTGTCGGCACCGATCAGCTCGACCAGCTCGTCGCGCAGCAGACCGCGCAGCTCGTCGGGGCTGCGGGTGCCGAGCACCTTCACCCGGGTGCGCAGCCGCTCGACCAGCTCCTGGGTGGGGGCCACTCCTATGTCGGCGGTGAGCAGGGTGTCCTCGATCTCCTCCCAGGTGTCCTCGTCGAGGCGGTCCCGGGAGAGCAGGGTCAGCAGGCCCTTGCCGAGCGCGTTCTGCGAGCGCGACAGCCGCGAGCGCAGCCGCACCAGCCGGCCGGCGGTCGGCTCCGGCACCTCCAGCGCGGGGGCCTCGGTGACCTGCTCGGGGGTGACCTCGACCGGCTCGGCCGGGAGCTCGACCTCCTCGACGGTCTGCGCCGGCGCCTCGCGCGGCGGCGCGGCCTCGTCGCCGACGTGCGGCTCCTCGGCCTGCGGCGCGGGCGCCTCGGCCTTGGGCGCCGGCGGCGCGATGGTCGTCGTGGACTTCGGGGGCAGTTCCTTACGTCGTCTGCCACTGACGACGAGGCCGGCAACCGCACCAACGGCGATCACGGCGATGACTACGGCAAGGATCACGTATTCCACAAACAAGCTCCTTCGCACCGGGCTGGCTGGTGATCCTCGCGCCGGTGACGTTCCGCCACGCTACTGCTACGCTCTGCCGTGTACCGCTTGGTGCCGGTCAGGGCTTGGCCGTCATGAGGTCATCACGACCGAGTGAGAAGCCCTCTCGGCGACGAGAGGGAGGAGTCACAACCCTGCAAGTATCCGCGATTCGCGGCCGAAGCGGGGTCAGGCAGGCTGGACGGCCTTGCGCTGTTGTCGCATCGGTACCTTGCGCTCCCGGTGTTCTTCGCGCAGCCGCTGGCTGATCACCTGGGAGATGCCGTCGCCCTTCATGGTGACGCCGTACAGCGCGTCGGCGCACTCCATGGTCAGCTTCTGGTGGGTGATCACGATCAGCTGGGAGCTGTCCCGCAGCTCCTCCATGATCGCGATCAGCCGGCGCAGGTTGGTCTCGTCCAGCGCCGCCTCCACCTCGTCCATCACGTAGAACGGGCTGGGCCGGGCCTTGAAGATGGCGACCAGCATGGCGACCGCGGTCAGCGAGCGCTCGCCGCCGGAGAGCAGCGAAAGCCGCTTGACCTTCTTGCCGGGCGGGCGGGCCTCCACCTCCACCCCGGTGGCCAGCATGTCGTCCGGGTCGGTCAGCACCAGCCGGCCCTCGCCGCCCGGGAAGAGCCGCGAGAAAACGCCCTCGAACTGGGCGGCGGTGTCGTGGAACGCGGCCGTGAACAGCTCCTCGACCCGCTGGTCCACGTCCCGCACGATGTCCAGCAGGTCCCGGCGGCTGCGCTTGAGGTCCTCCAGCTGCTCGCCGAGGAACTTGTGGCGCTCCTCCAGCGCCGCGAACTCCTCCAGCGCCAGCGGGTTGACCTTGCCCAGCTGCTGGTAGGCCTTCTCGGCGGCACGCAGCCGCTTCTCCTGCTCGGCGCGGACGTACGGGCGCGGCTCGCCGGGCTGCTCCCCCTCCTCGGCCGGGGCCGGGGGCACCGGCTGGTCCGGGCCGTACTCGGCCAGCAGCGCCTGCGACTCGACGCCGAACTCCTCCAGCGCCTTGGCCTCCAGCTGCTCGATCCGCAGCCGCTTCTCGGCGCGCAGCACCTCGTCCCGGTGGCCGGCGTCGACCAGCTTGTCGAGTTCGTCCTTGAGCTCCCGGCCCAGCTCCCGGGCGGCCCGCAGCTCGGCCTCCCGGGCGGCGCGGGCCTGCTCGATGCCGGTGCGCTCGGCCTCGGCCCGGGAGGTGGAGACCTCCAGGCAGGCGAGCAGCTGCCGGGCGCCGGCCAGCACCGCGCCGGCCACCGCCGCCTCGTGCGCGGCCCGGCGGGCCCGGTCGGCGGCCCGGGCCCGGGCCTCCCGTTCGGCCTTGGCAGCGCGGTCCAGGCTGTCGGCGCGCCCCGCCAGCGAACGGACCCGCTCCTCATGGGTGCGGACCGCGAGCCGGGCCTCCAGCTCCTGCTGCCTGGCCTGCACGGACTGCTCGGCGAGCCGGTCGCGCTCGGCCTGGTCGGGCTCGTCGGCGTCCTGGTCGGCCAGCTCCTCGGCCACCGCCAGCCGCTCGGCCAGCTCCTCGGCGGCCCGCACCGCCGCCTCGCGGCCCTCCTCGGCGCGCTGCAGCGCCGCCGCCGCGCGCTCGGCCTCCCCGGTGGCGGCCCGGGCCTGGCCGCCCAGTCGGCCCAGCGCGCCGGCGGTCTGGGCGCGCTGCTTCTCGGCGCCGCGCTGCTCGGCGGCCAGCCGCTCCAGCTCGGCGGCGAGCTCCCGGCGCGCCTCCTTGGCCTGGGCGAGCCGCTCGGCGAGCTCGGCGCAGCGCTCGGTGAGCTCCTCGATCTGCCGGGCGGCGGCATCCACCGCGGCCTGGGTCTCCAGCTGGCTGGGCGGGCCGGCCGCGCCGCCCTGGGCGAAGCCGGCGGCCAGCAGGTCGCCCTCGGCGGTGACGGCGGTGAGCTCCGGGTGGGTGTCCAGCAGCTGCTGGGCGGCGTCCAGGTCGGCCACCACGGCGGTGTCCGCGAGCAGGGCGCGCACGGCGGGCAGCAGCTCGGCCGGGCCGGCCACCAGCTCGCCGGCCCAGCGGGCACCGGAGGGCAGGGCATCCCGAGGTGACGTGGTGTCAGGTGCGTCGGCGATCAGCAGCGCGGCCCGTCCGGCGTCCTCGGTGCGCAGCAGTCGCAGCGCCGCCACGGCGGTCGGCCGGTCGCTGACCGCGAGCGCGTCGGCGGCCGCGCCGAGCGCCACCGCCAGCGCCGCCTCGTCGCCCGGCGCCACGGTGAGCAGCGCCGCCGCCGGGCCGAGCAGTCCGGTCAGCCGCTCCCCGCCGCCAGCAGCGCGCCGGTGCCGTCCTTGCGGCGCAGCCCCAGCGCCAGGGTCTCGTGGCGGGCGGTCAGCGCGCTCAGTTCGCGCTCGGCGGCGGCGGCCGCCTCGCGGGCACCGCTGACCTCGCGTTCCGCGCCGGCCAGCCGGTCCCCCGCCTGCCCGTGCGCCGCCTCCAGCTCCTGGTCGCCGCTCTCCAGCTCGGCCACCTGGTCGCGCAGTTCGTGGTACTCGGCGCCGGCCGCCTCGGCGCGTGCCGCGGCCTCGTCGCGGGCCGCGGTCAGCCGCTCGATCTCGGCCTCGGCGCCGGCCGCCCGGGAGGCCGCCGCGGCGGCCTGCCCCTGCAGTCGGGCCAGCCCCTCGCGCCGGTCGGCGGCGGCCCGGGCCGCGGCGCGCAACCGCTGCTCCTCGGCGGCCAGTTCGCGCTCCGACTCGGCGCGGCGGGCCACCGCCTCGTCCAGCGCCTGCTGGGCCGCCTCCAGGGCCTCGGTGAGCGCGGCCTCCTCCTCGCGGACCCGTTCGGCCTCGGCGGCCAGCTCCTCGGGGTCGCGGCCGCGCCGCTCCGGCTCGCCGCCGCTGGTGGCGTGCCGCACCCTGGCCTCGGCCAGCCCGATGGTGCCGCGGGTCCGCTCGCCCAGGGCGGCCAGCTGGTACCAGGCGGTGCGGGCGGTCTCCAGGCGCGGCCCGAGCTGTTCCACCTGGGCTTCCAGCACGGCCTCGCGCTGCCGGGCGGCCAGCAGGTCCCGCTCCACCGCGTCCCGGCGCTGCCGCAGTGCCTGCTCGTCGGCGGCCTCGGCCTGGACCGCCTGGCGCAGGGTCAGCAGATCGTCGGCGAGCAGCCGCAGCCGGGCGTCGCGCAGCTCGGCCTGGATGCCGGCGGCCCGCCGGGCGATCCGGGCCTGGCGGCCCAGCGGTCCGAGCTGTCGGCGCAGTTCGGCGACCAGGTCCTGCACCCGGTTGAGGTTGGCGGCCATCGCGTCCAGCTTCCGCAGCGCCTTCTCCTTGCGCTTGCGGTGCTTGAGCACCCCGGCGGCCTCCTCGATGAAGGCCCGGCGGCCCTGCGGGTCGGCGTGCAGCACCGAGTCGAGCCGGCCCTGGCCGACGATCACGTGCATCTCCCGGCCGATGCCGGAGTCGGAGAGCAGTTCCTGGATGTCCAGCAGCCGGCAGGTCTGGCCGTTCAGCGCGTAGTCGCTGCCGCCGTTGCGGAACATGGTGCGGGTGATCGTCACCTCGGCGTAGTCGATCGGCAGGGCGCCGTCGGTGTTGTCGATGGTGAGGCTGACCTCGGCCCGGCCGAGCGGCGGCCGACCGCTGGTCCCGGCGAAGATGACGTCCTCCATCTTGCCGCCGCGCAGCGACTTGGCACCCTGTTCACCCATGACCCAGGAGAGCGCGTCGACCACATTGGACTTGCCCGAGCCGTTCGGGCCGACCACGCAGGTGATGCCGGGTTCGAAGCGCAGCGTGGTCGCCGAGGCGAAGGACTTGAAGCCGCGCAGGGTCAGGCTCTTCAGGTGCACCCGTGAGACTGTAATCGCCGCCGTCGCCCGGTTTCGGTCGGCCGGGCCGTGGGCAGCCTGAGGAAAACACAGCTGGAGGTGGGTGGCTGGCGCGGTGCTGCTTCAGCGGCTGCCTTGGCGGAAACCGCGGTGGAGGGTGCAGTGGAAGGCACGAAGGGACGCCGCTGACGACGTCCCTGATGATCGCGTCCCGAGGTGTCGCGTCGGTGCGCGGCAGAAATCGGCCTGCGCGACAAAATCGGCCGGTGTCTAGCCGGTCGATTCGATCCTGAATATTCAGGTGAGTGCGGGCTCCCGCTGCCCAAGATCGATGCTGTCGAGCAGGGAGTGCTCGGCAGCGACAGCGACGAGCGCGTTGTTCTCGGCCTGCATCCGAACGAGTTCGGCTTCCAGGTCCAGGACGCGCTGCTGCAGCCGCCGCATCTCGGAGAGCATTCGCGGGTCGGGGCCGCCGACGTACCCGAGAAGCGCCTTTGCCATGATGAATGGTCCTCCACGCTGAGTGACCGAACCGGTACGGTACAGGTCGAGGGGAAGGGATGACGCACGCGCTGCACGACAAGGGCAGTGCCGGCTCGGCACCACAGGTCAGACACCGTGGTTATGCGGCCACAGGGCATGACCTTGCTCAAAATCGCCGTCACGTGCGCGGGCTTCCAGCGTCTCACCAAAGACCGTACGGGTCAACACGATCACCGCGCGCTACAACGCCGCTGTCACCTGCATGGCGGTTGACTCACGCCATGGGCAGCGGCGAACACACCGCAGACTGCGGTGGATCACTGCACGATGCGGAGTCAACCACGGACGGAGCGAAATGGCAACCGTCGAACAACACGGCTTGACACCGGCCCCAACACCGCATGACCGCCCGGTCGCCCGGCGGACCCGGTCGGCCGACTCGGTCAGCGGATCGCGAAGCCGTCGTAGCCGGGCCGCAGCTCGCCCCAGATCTCGGTCACCCCGGTGACCCGTCCGGGGGTACCGGGGCCGCGCAGCAGCTCCAGCAGCCGCTCGCAGTCCGCCCGGGTGCCTTGGGCGACCACCTGGACCCGCCCGTCCGAGAGGTTGGAGGTGTAGCCGGTGAGGCCGCCGATCTCCAGCGCGCGGGCCCTGGTCCACCAGCGGAAGCCGACCTCCTGGACCCTGCCGCGCACCCAGGCGGTGGCTCGGACGTGCTCGTGCATCCGTCGATTATGCCCGTGGCCCGCCCGCTCAGGAGGAGGAGCGGACGGGCCACGGGCATCGGCCGGGTGGCGGGCCTACCAGTCACCACCGCCACCGAAGTCGGAGCCGCCGCCGAAGTCCCCGCCCCCGAAGTCGGAGCCGCCGCCGAAGTCGGAGCTGTTGAAGCCGCCGAAGTCGTTGCTGTTGAAGTCGCCGCCGGAGAAGTCGCCGCCCTCGTAGCGCTCGTGACCGCCGTCGAAGCCGCCGTCGAACCCGCCGTCGCCGTAGCCGTAGGCCGGCGGGCCCGAGAAGACCGAGCCCAGCATGGTGCCGACCAGCAGACCGGGCAGCAGACCGGAGCCGTAGCCGCCGAAGTAGCCGCCCGCCCACGGGCCGTAGACCGGGCCGGCGTTCCAGTACGGCTGCGGACCCTGGTCGGTCTGCACGGTGCGGATCGCCGGGTCCAGGCCGCTGGCCAGCCGCATCGCGTCGTCGGCGCAGACCGGCACCTGGCGCGGCGCGCCGCCGGCCGGCGACCACATCGCGTCCTGCATCGAGGGGCCGTGCCGCGGGTCGAAGAAGCACGGCGGACGGCGCTCGGGCAGCGCCCGGCCCTCGCGGCGGGCCGCCAGGGTGGCCAGCGAGAACCGGCCGTCCTCCAGCGCGGTGGTGACCGCGGTGACGTCCTCGGGCCGGGTGGCCGCGTCCATCAGCTTCTTGGCGCTCTCGTAGGAGTCCAGCGCGCGGGTGTAGTCGGCGCGCTGGGCGTCGTCGGCGCTCGGCGAGCCGGGGTTGAAGTCCAGCCGCTCCAGCTCCTCTCCGAAGGCGGTGATGTCCTCGTCCACCACGGTGCGCAGCGCCCGCAGCTCGTTGGCCTGCTTCTCGGCCTTGCGCTTGCGGGAGCGGCGGACCAGCAGGAAGGCGCCGACGCCGACCAGGGCGAGCAGCACCAGCGGCACCACGATCATCGCGGCGCTGAACTTGGACGAACCGGGCGCGTGGCCGGAGACCTTCGGCGCGGCGTTGGTGACGAAATCGGTCAGTGTGCCGTTGATGTCACCGTGGTGCGAGTCATAGGCGGCCTGAGCGTAGTTCCGCGCGGTCTGGCCGTTCAGCGCGCTCGAGTCGGCCCGCACGCCGAACTGGTCGCCGCGCCAGACGGCGTAGACACCGGTGATGCCCGCCTTGGTGCGCAGGTCCTGGAAGACGCTCTTCGCCGGGTACTGCGAGCTGTCCGGGACGACGGCCACCATGATCGGCTTGTCGGCGTCCTTGATCTTCTTGGTCAGGGCGTCGGCCTGGGCCTGGGAGAACCGGCCGGTCATGGCCGGGTCGACGTAGACCTTGCCTTGCTTGAGGGAGGCGGCGGCGTCGTCCAGCCCGCCGGACGCCATGGCGGTGCCGGGCAGGAGCAGGAGCAGCAGCCCGACCAGGACGGCCAGGACTGCCGCCGGGCCGCCCGCCCGGGAGCGGCGAAGAACGATTCTCATACTTCAGACGCTACCGGGCCGTTCACCGGACCGATCAGGAGCACCCGGTTCCGGACCCCCGGCCGCCAACCCGCCGGGCCCGCCAACTCCGCGCTCCGGCAAGGTGTTTGCGATGTCCGCCAAGGAACTCTCAAAACCGGGTCAAGAGTCTTTCTCTTACGCAATAGTTACGTTCGCCACTCGGCGGACCGCCCAAGGGACGAGGTCGGGAATCATGGCAGGGCAACGGGCTTCCTCGGTCACCGGTGACGCAGCAGCGCCCCCACCCGCGGCCGGAGCCGGGGGCGGGCCGCGCTGCCCGGTCCGCGCCGGACCGCGGACGGGCCGGGCGCCGGGCGGATCGGAGCCCGGGCCCTGGCGCGCGCCAGGTACCGCGCCCACTGCCGGGCCCGGCGGCTGACCTCCGGGCAGGTGCTGACCGTCTCACTGGGCCTGCCGGTGGTCGGGGCGCTCGCCGACGAGCTGCGCGGCTCCGCGCCGGCCGGCGTCTTCGGGGTGCTCACCGTGGCCGGCGCCGCGGCCGGGGCCTGGCTGGCGACCCGGGCCGGCTGGTGGTGGGTGGTCAGCGCGATCGCGCCGGTGGTGCTGGCGACCACGGCCGGCGTCGAACTGCTGGCCCAGGGTGAGCGCTACGGCGATGCCAAGGCCCTGGCCGCCGGGGCCGCCAGGTGGGCCGTGCAGGGGTTCCCGGTGATGATCACGGCGATGGCGGCGGCCGGGGCCGCGATCGGGCTGCGGGTGCTGTGCGAACGCCGCAGCCGCCCCAGGCGTGTTCTCGGGGCCGACGGCGACAGGGCATAGTGGGGATCACACCCCCCATCAGGAGTACTTGTGATCATCGGCTTGGTGACCGCGATCGCGGCCTCCACCTGCTACGGACTCGGCTCGGTACTGCAGGCCGTCGGCTCCCGCCGCTCGGCCCGCCAGGAGGCCGCCGAGCAGCCCGACCGGCAGCGCACCGAGCACGGCGGTCCGAGCCTCAACTCCACCGCCAAGGCCGTGGTCACCTGGGAGTTCCTGCTCGGCACGGTGCTGGACTTCGTCGGGTTCGCGCTCGCGGCGCTCGCCTCCCGGCTGCTGCCGCTCTTCCTCTCCCAGACCGTGATCAGCGCCAACCTGGTGATCACCGCGCTGGCCAGCGTCAAGATGCTCGGCCTGCGGCTGCGCCGGCCGGAGTGGGCGGCGATCGGCACGGTCTGCGGCGCCCTGGTGCTGCTGGCCATCGCCGCCGGCCCCGAGGGCCACACCCACACCCCGGTCGGCAGCCACTGGCTGCTGCTGCTGATCTCGGTGCTGCTGATCTCCGGCGGCACCCTGCTGGTGCGCCGCCTGGGTGCGAGCGGCGCAGTGGTGGCCGGGCTGGTCTCCGGCCTGCTCTTCGGGGCGCTCGGCATCGGGGTGCGGGTGCTCGGCGGCATCAACCCGTTCGACCTCGGCACGCTGCTCAGCGACCCGGCACTGTACGCGATCATGGTCGGCGGCCTGGGCGGGATGTACCTGCACACGGTGGCGCTGCAGGTCGGCTCGGTGAACGGCGCGACCGCCGCCCTGGTGGTGGGCGAGACCGTGGTGCCCGGCGTGGTCGGGGTGGTCTGGCTGGGCGACGCGACCCGGGCCGGCCTGACCTGGCTTGGCCTGCTCGGCTTCGTGCTCGCGGTGGTCGGCGCGGTCGCGGTGGCCCACTACGGCGAGGGCGAGGGCGCGCTGCACCCGGAGGCCAGGGAGCCCGAACCCGCGCGCTGACGGTGCGTCAGGAGGTGCGCTGGCGCGGCAGGCGCTGGCAGCGCGGGCAGAAGTAGCTGGAGCGGTTCATCCAGGCCGCCCGGCGGATCGGGGTGCCGCAGCGGTAGCAGGGCTCGCCCTCGCGCCCGTAGGCGTCCAGCGAGCGGGAGAAGTAGCCGCTCTCGCCGTTGACGTTGACATAGAGGCTGTCGAAGCTGGTGCCGCCGACGGCCAGCGCGGCCGCCATCACGTCCCGGGCGTTGGCCAGCAGGGTGGCCGCCAGCGGACGGGTCAGGGTCTCGGTGGGGCGGTCGTAGTGCAGCTTGGAGCGCCACAGCGCCTCGTCGGCGTAGATGTTGCCGACGCCGCTGATCAGCGACTGGTCGAGCAGCGCCCGCTTCACGGTGCTGCGCTTGGCGCGCAGGGCGGTGAAGAACGCGGCGTCGTCGAAGAGCGGGTCCAGCGGGTCGCGGGCGATGTGCGCGAGCGCGGCGGGCAGGCCCTGCGCGTCGGTCTCGTCGACGGCCAGGTGCCCGAAGGTGCGCTGGTCCACGAAGCGCAGCTCACGGCCGCCGTCGGTGAACCGCAGCCGGACCCGCAGATGGGTCTCGTCGGGGACGGCCGGGTCCTGCACCAGCAGCTGGCCGCTCATCCCGAGGTGCCCGAGCAGCGCGCTGTGACAATCCCCTCCGGCTTCGTCGACCGGCAGCCACAGGTACTTGCCGCGCCGCTGGGCCGGGCCCAGGGTGCGGCCGGTCAGCCGGGCGGCGAACTCCGGACCGCCGCCGGTCTGCCGGCGCACCGCGCGCGGGTGGCAGATCTCGACCTCGGCCACGGTGCGGCCACAGACCCAGCTGTCCAGGCCGCGCCGGACCACCTCGACCTCGGGGAGTTCGGGCATGGCCGGCTCACCGCCCTCAGGCGGCGGGGGTGGACGGGTCGCCGTACTTGGCCTTGATGGCCCGCCAGGCGCTCTCCGCGGCCTTCTGCTCGGCCTCCTTCTTGGAGCGGCCGGTGCCGCTGCCGAAGGCCTCGCCGGCCACTCGGGCCGCGGCGTTGAAGGTCTTCTCGTGGTCCGGACCGGACTCCTCGACCACGTACTCCGGCACGCCGATGCCCACCTGGGCGGTCAGCTCCTGCAGGCTGGTCTTCCAGTCCAGGCCGGCGCCCAGCTGCGAGGACTCCGCGATCAGCGGGTCGAACAGCCGGTGCACGAACTCGGTGGCGGCGTCCAGACCCTGGTCCAGGTAGACGGCGCCGATGATCGCTTCGACGGTGTCCGCGAGGATCGAGGACTTGTCACGTCCGCCGGTGCCCTCCTCGCCCTTGCCGAGCCGGATGAACGCGCCGAGGTCCAGGCCTCGGCCGACCTCGGCCAGCGCGCGCGAATTGACCACTGCGGCGCGCAACTTGGCGAGTGTGCCCTCCGGGACATCCGGGTGGATGCGGTAGAGGGTGTCGGTCACCACCAGGCCCAGTACCGAGTCGCCCAGGAACTCCAGGCGCTCATTGGTGGGCAGACCGCCGTTCTCGTAGGCGAACGAGCGGTGTGTCAGGGCACGTACCAGAAGGGCGCGCTCAAGTGTGTACCCGAGGCGCCCTTCCAGGACGTCGTATGCCGTCGAAGCCGGCCCGCTGCCCTTAGCCCCGTTGCCGGGAGACGACTTGCGGGAGGAGTGAGCGTCCGACATCGATCGATGCACCCCGCCGATCAGACCGAGAGGACCTGGCGACGGTTGTACGTGCCGCAGCTCGGGCACGCGATGTGCGCAAGCTTCGGCTCGTGGCAGCGGTCGCACGCGACGAGCGCGGGGACGGCAGCCTTCCAGTTGCTACGGCGGTGGCGCGTGTTGCTGCGCGACATCTTCCGCTTCGGAACAGCCACGGCTACTTCTCCTGGTTCTCGGCGAGACCCTCACGGGTGTCGCTGTTCTCGTCACCCTCGTCGCCGTGGCCGGCGGAGAGTCCCTGCAGAGCCGCCCACCGGGGGTCGACGGCATCGTGGTGGTGGTCCGGGTCCTCGTTGAGCAGCGCCCCGCAAACGGAGCACAGGCCCAGGCAGTCTTCCCGGCACACCGGCTGCAGCGGCAGTGCGAGCACCACCGCGTCACGCAGCACCGGTTGCAGGTCGAAGAAATCGCCCTCCAACCGGTAAGTCTCATCCTCGTCCTCGTCGGACTCGTCGTCCTTGGAGGCCGCCCGGCCGCGCTCGTCGGTCTCCGGGTAGTAGTACAGCTCCTGGAACTCGACGTCGAGTTCGTCCTCGACCGGCTCCAGGCAGCGCACGCACTCGCCCGTCACATCGGCCTCGGCGGTGCCCGTGACGAGCACTCCCTCGACCACCGACTCCAGCCGCAGGTCCAGCGCGATCTCGCTGCCGACCGGAACGCCGATCACGTCCTCGATGCCGAAGCCCTCGGGCGCCGGAAGGGTGCGGGACACCTGGCGCATCGAGCCGGGGCGACGGCCGAGCTCATGCGTGTCGAACACGAGCGGGTCGCGATGGTCGAGGCGGTTCACGGTTCCTGACTTCCTGGCGGCGGGCGCATCCCTGCGGCGCGCGGTGGGGGCGGTGTGGTCCGGGTCACGCACGAGGGGTGCGCGGGCAGCCGAACGGTCCGGCAATCAAAGGGCCGGAGTGGTCAGCGTACCCGAGGTCGGGCCCAGGCCCAACTTCGCACCCCTGGACGCCATCGGCTCAGCGGCCGCCGAGCTCGCGCAGCCTGGTCATGTCGATCATGCTGGTGTCGAAGAAGCTGGTCTCGTCCAGGGCCGGCTGCTGGGCGGCGCCCTGCTGGTAGCCCTGGTACTGCTGCGGCTGGTAGCCGGGCTGCGGGGGACCTGGTAGCCGCCGGCCGGCTCCGGGTAGCCGGCGCCGTAGCCGGCCGCGTACGGGTCGGCGTGCTCGGGCTGCTGGTAGCCGTACTGGCCGTGGCCGTAGGCCGCCGCGGCGGGGTCGTAGGCGCCGCCGTACGGATCCTGGTACTCCCCGCCCGGGTAGCCGGCCACGGCCGGCTGCTGGGCCGGATAGCCGCCCTGCTCGGCGCTCTGCGGCCACCCGCCCTCGGTGGCGCCCTGCTGCCCCGGCCAGGCCGCGGCGGCCGGCGGCTGCTCCGGCTCGCGGTACCAGGGCCGCTCCTCTTCGCCGTCCCCGGCGAAGCCGGCGGCCACCGCCTCGGCCCGGTCCTTCTGCTCCTGCGCCTCGTCGGCGAGGGCGAGGTAGGCGGCGAGCTCGTCGATCGGCTTCTTGCCGAGCAGCTTGTCGCGGCCCCGGCCGACCGCCTCCAGGGTGCCGCTGAGCACCGTCTGCAGGGTGGCCAGCTTGGCGTCGACGTACTCGTCGACCTCCGGGCTGGGGCTGGTGTGCGGCTGGAACTCCTCGCCGTCCTCGGCCTCGTAGCCGCCCGCGCCGCGCAGCTTGTCGCGGCCGCGGCCGACCGCGCCGAGCGTCTTGGTGAGCACCACCTCGAAGTTGGCCAGCTTCGAGTCGACGTAGTCGTCGGCCTCCTGGCGCTTGACCGCGACCTCCTCGCGGGCCTCGGCCAGGATCGTGTCGGCCTCGGCCTGGGCCCGGCGGACCACCTCGGTGTCGGAGATCAGCGAGCCGCGCTCGGCGTGCGCGCCCTGGATGATCCGCTCGGCCTCCCCGCGGGCGTCGGCCACCATCTGCTCGTGGTCCGCCATCACGGACTGCGCCTGCGCGAGCTCGGCGGGCAGCCCCTCGCGCAGCTCGCGCAGCAGTGCGACCAGCTCGGCCCGGTTCACCACACAGGACGCCGACATGGGCATCGACCTGGCGCTCTCGACCACGCCGATGATCTCGTCGACTCTGTTCTGCACGTCCACGGGGCTTCCGTCTTTCCGTGAGTACCGCGGGGCGGGGATACCGACTGTACGTCAGAATCCCCGCCCCCTCCTCACTGCGCGGCGGCCCGCTCGGCGATGCGGTCCACCAGGCGGCGGTGCACCGTGGGGGGGATCAGGTGCGAGACGTCCCGCCCGTAGCCGGCGACCTCCTTGACCAGGGTCGACGAGAGGAAGCTGTAGGTCGGCGAGGTGGGCATGAACAGGGTGTCCACGCCGGTCAGGCCGCGGTTCATCTGCGCCATCTGCAGCTCGAAGTCGAAGTCGCTGACCGCGCGCAGGCCCCTGACGATGGCGGGGATGTCGCGCTCCAGGCAGAAGTCCACCAGCAGGCCCTGGTGCGACTCGGCCTTGACGTTGCCGTACGCCGCGCAGGTCTCCTCGATCATCTCGATCCGCTCCTCGACGCTGAACAGCCCCCGCTTGTTCGGGTTGATCAGCACCGCGACGTACACCTCGTCGTAGAGCTTGGAGGCCCGTTCGATGATGTCGAGGTGCCCGTTGGTGATCGGGTCGAAGGACCCCGGACAGACGGCGCGGCGCATTTCGGTGGTGTCCCTTTCGGCAGGTCGCTGGTCGCTGCGGAGCTCGGCGGGGGCGGGCCTCAGACGGCCTGTCCGTACCAGAGCGTGCCCTCGCCGTAGCGGCGGGAGCGGAGCGCGTCGAATCCCCCGGGCCAGGCGAACTCGCCGCCCCGGGTGCTGCGTTCCACGGTGACGAGTGCGTCGTCCGTGATCCAGCCCCCAGCCCGTAGTGTGATCAGCATCTCGCGCACCTCGGCGTCGGTCACCGCGTACGGCGGGTCCAGGAAGACCAGGTCGAACGGGGTCTGCGGCGCCGGGCCGGCCACCACCCGCTCGGCCCGCTCGGCCCGCACCTCGGCGCCGGGCAGGCCGACCGTCTTCACATTGGCCCGGACCACCCGGGCCGCCGCCGCGTCCGCCTCCACCAGCAGCACCTGCGCGGCGCCCCGGGAGAGCGCCTCCAGGCCGACCGCGCCGGAGCCGGCGTACAGGTCGAGCAGCCGGGCCCCGGTCAGGGTGCCGCGCAGCGACTCCAGGGTGGAGAACATCGCCTCACGGGCCTTGTCGGAAGTCGGCCGGGTGCCCCGGCCGGGCGGGACGGCCAGCCGGCGGCCGCCGGCCGCCCCGGCGATGACGCGGGTCATACCCATCCTTCGTGCGATCGGTCTCGGGTACGACCACGCTATACGGGGCGACCGGCGGCCCGGGCGACGGGTTACTCCTGCGGGGTTGCGCCGAGCAGGGCCGGCGAGGCGTACCGCGACCAGGACAGGCAGCCGTCCGGGGGGCAGTACTCGGGGCGGCGCGGGTCGTGGCCGAGCTCGCGCAGCTTGGTGCGGACGGAGTCGGGCGTGCGGCCGAAGCGGGCGGCGATCCGGGCGATGGTCTCGCCCTCGTGGAACCGCCGGGTCAGCTCCTCCTCGTGCTGCGGCACCCAGGGGGCGCCGTGGCCGGGGTAGAGCTCGCGCAGCACATCGCGGTCGGGGATCGGCTCGGAGACGTCGGCCACGATCGCCAGTGCGCGCAGCGCCCGGTTGAGGGCGATCCGCAGGTTGGCGACGTCCTCCACCGGGAGGCGCAGCCGACCGCTGGCCAGCGGGGTGGCCGCGGCCCCCTCGCGCCAGCCGGTCAGGGTGAGGGTGACCTCGCGGTCGTCGTCGCTGGCCAGTTCGACCCGGAAGACCTTGTCGCCCAGCGGAAGCTCGTTGAGATGACGGAATGCCATGTGAGAACCCCCAAGTGTCGCGCCAGGAACGCATGTTGGCTGCGTCCTGAACACCTTCATTCTCCCTCGGGGCACTGACAATCCGGCCTGCCCGGCCTGCCGCGAAGGGCCCGGTCAGCCCTTCTCCAGATAGGCCGCGCGGTCCTCGTCCAACAGCCCGGCCAGCTCGGCGCGCAGATCCTGATGGTCCGTCAACTCCGGGTCGGCGGCGACCAGTCGGGCCGCCTCCTCACGGGCCGCGGCGATCACCTCCTCGTCGTCCAGCACCGAGAGCACCTTGAGCGAGGAGCGCACGCCGGACTGGGCCTGGCCCAGCACATCGCCCTCGCGGCGCTGCTCCAGGTCGATCCGGGAGAGCTCGAACCCGTCCAGGGTGCCGGCCACCGCGTCCAGCCGGGCCCGCGCGGCGGAGCCGGCCGGCATCTCGCTGACCAGCAGGCACAGGCCCGGCGCGCTGCCCCGGCCCACCCGGCCGCGCAGCTGGTGCAGCTGGGAGACCCCGAACCGGTCGGCGTCCATGATCACCATCGCGGTGGAGTTGGGCACGTTGACGCCCACCTCGATCACCGTGGTGGCGACCAGCACGTCGACCTGGCCGGCCGCGAACCGGCGCATCACGTCGTCCTTCAGCTCCGGGGCGAGGCGGCCGTGCAGGATCTCCAGCCGCAGCCCGGCCAGCGGGCCCTTGGCCAGCATCTCGGCGGTCTCCACCACTGAGAGCGGCGGACGCCGCTCGTCACTGCCCGCGCCGGTGTCCTCGCCCGTCAACTCCTCCAGGTCCTCGGGGGCCTTGCGCTTCTTCTTCGCCGCCTTGGGGTCGTCCTCCTCGTCGCCGATCCGCGGGCAGACCACATAGGCCTGGTGGCCCTTGGCCACCTCCTCGCGGACCCGCTCCCAGGCCCGGGCGAGGAAGTTGGGCTTCTCCAGGGCCGGCACCACATGGCTGGAGATCGGCGAACGGCCGGCCGGCAGCTGGTCCAGCACCGAGGTCTCCAGGTCACCGAAGACCGTCATCGCGACCGTGCGCGGGATCGGGGTGGCGGTCATCACCAGCAGGTGCGGCGGCTGGCCGCCCTTGGCGCGCAGCGCGTCCCGCTGCTCCACGCCGAACCGGTGCTGCTCGTCCACCACCACCAGGCCGAGGTCCTGGAACTGCACCTTGTCCTCGATCAGGGCATGGGTGCCGATGGTGATCCCGGCGTTGCCGCAGGCCATGTCGGAGAGCATCCTGCGGCGGGCCGGCATGCCCATCGATCCGGTCAGCAGCGCCACCTTGGTGCCGATCTCCGCCCCGCCGAGCATCCCCGCCTCGGCCAACTCCCCCATCATCTCCACGATCGAGCGGTGGTGCTGCTGGGCCAGCACCTCGGTGGGCGCCAGCAGCACCGCCTGCCCGCCGGCGTCCACCACGGCGAGCATCGCGCGCAGCGCCACCAGCGTCTTCCCCGAACCGACCTCGCCCTGCAGCAGCCGGTGCATCGGGTGCTCGGAGGCCAGGTCGGCGAAGATCTCCTGGCCGACCGCCTGCTGGCCCGCGGTCAGGGTGAACGGCAGCTTGGCGTCGAAGGCCTCCAGCAGGCCGCCGGTGCGCACCGGGCGGGGCTTGGCCGGCAGTGCCCCGGCGGCGGCCCGGCGCTGGGCCAGCGCGATCTGCAGCACGAAGGCCTCGTCCCACCGCAGCCGGTCCTTGGCCCGCTCCAACTCGCCCCGGCTGCGCGGGCGGTGGATCAGCTCCAGGGCCTCGGGCAGCCCGATCAGGCCGCGGTCGGCGCGCAGTTCGGCGGGCAGCGGTTCGCCGACCTCGTCGAGCCGGGTGTCCAGGGCCAGTTCGACCGCCTTGGCCAGCTTCCAGCTGGGCAGTTGGGCGCTGGCCGGGTAGACCGGGATCAGCCGGCCGGCGAACTGCTTCGCGGTGCTGGAATCGGCCTCCTCGTCGAGGAGCTGGTAGTCCGGCGAGGCCAGCTGCCTGGTCCGGTTGAACAGCCCGACCTTGCCCGCGAACAGGCCCTGGGCGCCCGGCCGCAGCTCCTTCTGCCGCCAGCCCTGGTTGAAGAAGACCAGGGTGAGCTTGCTGCGCCCGTCGGTGACGATCACTTCGAGGCGGTCGCCCTTGCGGCCGCGGAACGGGATCAGCGTCACCTTCTCGATCCGGGCCAGCACGGTGACGTGCTCGTCCACCTGGAGGTCGTCCAGGCTGGTCAGCTCGCCGCGCTCGGCGTACCGGCGCGGGTAGTGGTGCAGCAGGTCGCCGACCGTGCGCAGCTTGAGGCTGTCGGCGAGCACCTTCGCGGTGCGGTCGCCGACCAGCTTGGTCAGGGGTTCGTCGAGAGCGGCCATCACGCCCTATGGAACACCACGGAACGGACAGCCGGGCGGCACTACTCGACCCCGATGAGCAGCGGCGCGCACTCCGGGCCGCCCTCGAAGACCGACACGTCGACCTCCGGGCGCTGCCGCCGGGCGTGCGCCACCAGCCGGTCGGCCAGCCCCTGCGGGGCGCCGTCGCCGAGCACCAGGGTGACCAGCTCGCCGCCGGCCGCCAGCATCCGGCTCAGCACCTCGGCGCCGGTCTCGGCGATCCCGGTGCCGATCACCGCCACGTCCCCGTCGATCAGGCCGAGCACGTCGCCGGCCTGGCAGACCCCGGCCATCGTCCAGGACTGCCCCTCGGCGATCGCCAGCTCGGCGTAGCGGGTGGCGCCGGCCGCGGAGGTCATCGCCACCACGTCCTCGTCGAACCGGCGGCCGGCCTCGTGCACCGCGAGCGCGGCCAGGCCCTGCACCGGCGAGCGGGTCGGCAGCACCGCGATCCGCAGGCCCTCCTCGCGCAGCTGATCGGCGGCGGCGCCGGCGCCGGCCCGCAGCTCCGGGTCGTTGAGCAGCAGGATCACCTCGCGGGCCGCGCAGCGGCGGACCGCCTCGACCAGCTCGCTGCTGGACGGCGGGGCGTCCGGGTCGGCGGGCAGCACCGCGGCGCCGGCCGAGCGGCACAGCTCGGCCAGGCCGGCCCCGGTCACCACGCTGAGCACCGCGCGCTCGGCGGCGGGCTCGGCGGCCGCCCCGCCGCGGGCCCCGGCGCGGGCCGCGGCCTCGGCGAAGTGGGTGATCCGGATCCGGTGCGGGCGGCCCGCCTCGACGCCTGCCTCCACCGCGGCGCCGGCGTCGTCCACGTGGACGTGCACGTTCCACAGCCCGTCGCCGCCGCCGACCACCAGCGAGTCGCCGAGCCCGGCCAGCCGGGCCCGCAGCCGGGGCAGCGTCTCGTCCGGCGCGTCCAGCAGGTAGATCACCTCGAAGGCGGGGTGGCCGGGCAGCCGCTCGGGCTCGCCACAGGGAGCATGAGTGGGCGGCAGGTCCTCGCCGAGCGCCACCGGGCCCATCGGCTGCTGGCCGGCCACCGCGTCGGCCAGCGCGCCCAGCACCGCCACCAGGCCCCGGCCGCCGGCGTCCACCACCCCGGCCCGGGCCAGCACCGAGAGCTGCTCGGGGGTGCGCAGCAGGGCGTCGCGGGCGCTGCGGTGGGCGGCGCCGGCCACCTCGGCCAGCGGGCCCCGGGTGCGGGCGGCGTCCTGGGCGGCCTGGCCCGCGACGGTCAGCAGGGTGCCCTCGACCGGCTCGGAGACCGCCTGGTAGGCGGCCTCGGCGCCACGGACCAGGGCGTCGCGCAGCGCCTGCGGGCCGCCGCCGTCCGCCGCCAGCACCTCGGCCACCCCGCGCAGCAGCTGGGCCATGATCACCCCGGAGTTGCCCCGGGCGCCGATCAGCGCGCCGTCGGCCATCGCCCGCGCCGCCTGGCCCAGCGCGGGGGCCGCGGCGCCGTCGAAGCAGTGCTCCACGGCGGCGGTGGCGGACTCCACGGTCAGGTACAGGTTGGTCCCGGTGTCCCCGTCCGGTACCGGGTACACGTTCAGCGCGTCGATCTCCTCGCGGGCCTGGCCGAGGGCGGAGAGCGCGAGGCGGCACCAGGTGCGGACGGCGGGGGCGTCGAGCGTGTCCAGCACCGGGGCTCCTCGGGTGAACGGGACGGGAATCGGGGGTGGGCCTTTTGGGCAGGTTATCCAGGCCTGGGCAGGTTATCGCCGGTGGTGGCCCCGGTCCGCTGCGGGAGTGATCAAGCGACCGGCCATGGTAGTTTCGTGGAGGCGGAGCAGTCGTTGTATGCTGCTCCGGTTGCCTGGAACAAGCCGGGCTGCCCCCTTGACCCGATCAGGTCCACGCAGAGTGGTCCGGGTGGATCAGCCGGGGTTTTCGAACGTAATTGATTCTGAAGTCTTGGAGTGACTCCTGTGGCTGCCAACTGCGACGTCTGCGGCAAGGGGCCGGGCTTCGGCAACAACATCTCCCACTCGCACCGCCGTACCCGCCGTCGTTGGAACCCCAACATCCAGACGGTGCGCGCTGTGATCGGGCGTACGCCGAAGCGGCTCAACGTGTGCACCTCGTGCATCAAGGCCGGTAAGGTCTCGCGCTGACGCGCAGACCGGTACGCCGGTCCTCTTTCAGCAGGCCGGTCCATCCTCGCGGATGGGCCGGCCTGCTGCTTTTCCCGGAAATGCCGGCCGGTGCCGGAGCCCGGCCGGCCAGTGACGCATCCTGGCCGGTGCCGGGTCCCGGCTAGTGACGGGTCCCGGCTAGTGACGGGTCCGCCACCCGTGGTCGACCGGGCCGATCCCGGCGCCGAGCGCGAAGCCGCCGCGGATCGCACCGGTGACGTACTCCTTGGCCGCCGCCACCGCCTCCGGCATCGGGCTGCCCTTGGCGAGCTCGGCGGCGATCGCGCTGGCCAGCGTGCAGCCGGTGCCGTGGGTGTGCCGGTTGTCGTACCGCGGCGACCGGAACCAGTACTCCTCGCCGTCCCGGCCGGCCAGCAGGTCGGCGGCCTCCCCCGGCAGGTGCCCGCCCTTGACCAGCACCCAGCGCGGGCCGTGCGCCAGCAGGGCGTCGGCGGCCGGGCGCATCTCGCCCTCCTCCAGCACCGTGATGCCGGTGAGCTGCGCCACCTCGTGCAGGTTGGGGGTGGCCAGGGTGGCGTGCGGCAGCAGCCGGTCCCGGACGGTGGCCACCGCCTCGGCGGCCAGCAGCGGATCGCCGTGCTTGGAGACGCCGACCGGGTCCACCACGACCGGGGCGGGGCAGTCGGCGAGCAGCTCGGCGACCGTCTCCACCAGCGTCAC
The DNA here is from genome assembly GCF_006636205.1 of Kitasatospora acidiphila. NCBI lineage: Bacteria > Bacillati > Actinomycetota > Actinomycetes > Kitasatosporales > Streptomycetaceae > Kitasatospora > Kitasatospora acidiphila. The sequence continues at coordinate 3,222,460 of NZ_VIGB01000003.1, forward strand.
CGAGGCCAGCATCCCGGTCTTGACGGCCTGCACCCCGATGTCGTCCACCACACTGCGGTACTGCGCCCGCACCGCCTCGGCGGGCAGCTCCCAGTAGCCCTGGACGCCGAGCGAGTTCTGCGCGGTGACGGCGGTGAGCACGCTCATCCCGTGCACGCCGAGGGCCAGCATGGTCTTCAGGTCGGCCTGGATGCCGGCGCCGCCGCCCGAGTCGGAGCCGGCGATGGTGAGGACCCGTGGGGGTGCGGAAACGGCCATGCCCCTAATCTAGCCGCGCCCCGCGAGCTGCCCGGACCGGCCCGACGCCTCGGGACCCGGCTCAGAGCACCGACTCGCACTCCGCCCACAGCTCGGGCGGCACGGTCTTCAGCCGGGTGATCGCCTCCTCCACCGGCACCAGCTTGATCTCGGTGTTGCGCAGCGCGGTGAAGTGGCCGAACAGGCCCTGGTGGACGGCCTCCACGGCGTGCCAGCCGAACCGGGTGGCCAGCACCCGGTCCCGGGCCGTGGGGGTGCCGCCGCGCTGGGTGTGGCCGAGGATCACCGGGCGGGCCTCCTTGCCGAGCAGGTCCTCCAGCTCGTCGGCCAGCCGGGTGCCGATGCCGCCGAAGGTGCGGTGCCCGAACTGGTCGACCCCGCCGTGGTCGAAGAGCATGGTGCCGGGCACCGGGACGGCGCCCTCGGCCACCGCGACGATGGCGAACTTCTTGCCGCGGGCGAACCGCTCCTCGATCATCCGGGCCACCGTCTCGATGTCGAACGGCTTCTCCGGGATCAGGATGCCGTGCGCGCCGCCGGCGATGCCGGCGGTCAACGCGATCCAGCCGGTGTGCCGGCCCATCAGCTCGACCACCAGCACCCGCTGGTGGGATTCGGCGGTGGTCTTCAGCCGGTCGATCGCCTCGGTGGCGACGTGCACCGCGGTGTCGAAGCCGAAGGTGGCGTCGGTGGCGTCGATGTCGTTGTCGATGGTCTTGGGCACCCCGACCACGGGCAGCCCGGCGTCGCTGAACTTCCGGGCGGCGGCCAGGGTGCCCTCGCCGCCGATGGCGATCAGCGCGTCGATGCCCAGGTCGGCGGCCAGCTGATGGGCGTGCGCCACCGCCCAGTCGATCTTCTCCCGGTGCACCCGGGCGGAACCGAGGATGGTGCCCCCCAGGGTGAGCAGACCGGTGACGTCGTCGTGCCCGACCACCCGGGCGCGGCCCTCGATCAGGCCGCGGAACCCGTCCTCGATGCCCAGGATCTCGTCACCGTGCACATCGAGACCCCGGTGCACCACCGATCGGATCACCGCGTTCAGCCCGGGACAGTCACCACCGCTGGTAAGGACACCGATACGCATGGTGGCCAGGTTAGCCAGCTCAGTCGGCGAAGTGGTCCCAACCGGCCGTGCGGTTCCAGGGCGCGCCGTCGACGGTGACCCGGCCCCGGGTGCCGGGGCGGGCCTTGTCGGCGACCTTGCCGACCACCCGCCAGCGGGCCGGCAGCTGCGCGCCGGCCGGGAAGGTGGCCGCGATCGCGTGGTCCTCGCCGCCGGAGAGCACCCAGACCAGCGGGTCCACCCCGACCGCCTGCCCGATGTCGGCCATCTGCGCGGGGACGTCGAAATCGGCGGCCCGCAGGTCGATGTCCACCCCGCTGGCGGCCGCGACATGGCCCAGGTCGGCCACCAGGCCGTCGCTCACGTCGACCATCGCGGTGGCGCCCAGCTCGCTGGCGGCCGGCCCGGCGTGGTACGGCGGCTCGGGGCGGCGGTGCGCCTCCACGAAGGCGCGCGGCGAGCGGAAGCCGCGGGCCAGCACGCTGAGCCCGGCGGCCGACCAGCCCAGCCAGCCGGTCACCGCGACCACGTCGCCCACCTGGGCGCCGGAGCGGGTCACCGGCGCCCGGCCCTGCAGGTCGCCCAGGGCGGTGATGGCCAGGGTGATGGTGTCGCCGCGCACCACGTCGCCGCCGACCACCGCGGCGCCGGCCACCTGGCACTCGTCGCGCAGACCGTCCATCAACTCGGTGGCCCAGGTGGTGGGCAGGTCGGCCGGCACCACCAGGCCGAGCAGCAGCGCGGTCGGCACCGCGCCCATCGCGGCGACGTCGGCCAGGTTCTGCGCGGCGGACTTGCGGCCCACGTCGTAGGCGGTGGACCAGTCCCGGCGGAAGTGCCGGCCCTCGATCAGCACGTCGGTGGTGGCGACCACCCGGCCGTCGGGCGCCTTCACCACGGCGGCGTCGTCGCCGGGGCCGAGCTCCACCGCCGGGGTCGGCGTCAGCCGGGCGGTGAGCTGACTGATCAGGCCGAACTCGCCGAGCTCGCCCACGGTCCCCTGCATCTGCCGTCCTCTCGCGCGTTTCCGGTGCGGTCACGGGAACGCGGCGCGCTCCCCGCGCGAAGCGTACGCCCACCGCGACGCGGCGGGTCTCCCCTACCGGGGCCGGGGCGCGGTAGCGTGGTGATCCAGTCTTCTTCCGTAGCGCCCCCGCGCCGCCACCCACCCTGCGCGGGGCGCGTTCGCTCGATGCGTCACCCCGGTAGTCGTGCACACCACCCCAGCCGCAGGGAGGTCCTCCGTGGTACAGGCATACATTCTGATCCAGACCGAAGTGGGCAAGGCCAGTGCAGTGGCCGAGACCATCGCCAAGATCGAGGGCGTCATCACGGCCGAGGACGTGACCGGTCCCTATGACGTGATCGTCCGCGCCGAGGCGGACAGCGTGGACGAGTTGGGCCGCATGGTGGTCGCGAAGATCCAGAAGGTCGACGGCATCACCCGGACGCTCACCTGCCCGGTGGTCCACATCTGACCCGCCCGGTCCGCTCCCGGCCGCCGCACCCGCTGTCCGGGTGCGGCGGCCGGGGGCTACCCGTGGGCGGCGGGGGTCAGCGCAGGCCGGTGGAGCGGCGCAGCGCGGCCTGCAGCAGCCGGTCGATCAGCTCGCCGTAGGGCACGCCGGTGGCCTCCCACATCTTCGGGTAGGCCGAGATCGGGGTGAAACCGGGCAGGGTGTTGACCTCGTTGACCACCCAGCGGCCGTCCTCCAGCAGGAAGAAGTCGACCCGGGCCAGGCCCTCGCAGCTGAGCGCCTCGAAGGCGGCCACCGCCTGGCGGCGGATCTCGGCGGTCTCCTCCTCGGTCAGGTCGGCGGGGATCCGCACCTCGGAGGAGTCGATGTACTTGGCCTCGAAGTCGTAGAACTCGTAGCCCTCGCCGACCAGCACCTCGGCCGGCAGGCTGGCCCGCGGGCCGTCCTCGAACTCCAGCACACCGCACTCGATCTCACGGCCCGCCAGCATCGCCTCGACGATCACCTTGGGGTCGTGCCGGCGGGCCTCGGCGATCGCACCGTCCAGCTCGGCCAGGTCCTTGACCTTGGTGATGCCGATGCTGGAGCCGGCCCGGCAGGGCTTGACGAAGACCGGCAGGCCGAGCGCGGCGACCCGCTCCCGGGCGGCGGCGCGGCCCTCCTCGCTCTCCCAGTCACGCGGCCGGATCATGGTGTACGGGCCGACGCCGATGCCGAACGACTGCAGCACCCGCTTGGTGTACTCCTTGTCCATGCCGACCGCGCTGGCCAGCACCCCGGAGCCGACGTACGGCACACCGGAGAGCTCCAGCAGGCCCTGCAGGGTGCCGTCCTCGCCCCACGGGCCGTGCAGCAGCGGCAGCACCACGTCGACCTCGCCGAGCACCTTGGGTGCGGCGCCGGGCTCGGTCCAGACCACCTCGCGGGAGGCCGGGCTGGCGGGCAGCGCCAGCTGGCCCTCGGCGGACTCGGCGACCCGCTCGACGTCGGGCATCTCGCCGCCCTCGATGGCCATCCGGTCGGGCTCGTCGCTGGTCAGCGCCCAGCGGCCCTCCTGGGTGATGCCGACCGGCAGCACCTCGTAGCGGTCGCGGTCGATCGCGCGCAGCACGCTGGCGGCGGTCACCACGGACACGCCGTGCTCGGAGGAGCGGCCGCCGAAGACGATCGCGACGCGCGGCTTTGCCGCCTGGCTCGGGGAGTGCGATTCGATGCTCATATCGAAGCCGAGACTACCGTGCGGTTGTTTCGATCCGGGTCAACGCGGTTCGGGTCAGCGCCGTTCGGGCTTCGCCGAGCGCGCCATCAGGTCCTTCATCACCGCGTGCGGCGGCCGGCCGTTGTGCACCACGTCGACCACGGCCGCCACGATCGGCATCTCGACGCCGTTGCGCCGGGCCAGGTCGAGCACCGACTCGCAGGACTTGACGCCCTCGGCGGTCTGCTTGGTGGCGGCGATGGTCTGCTCCAGGGTCATGCCGCGGCCCAGGTTGACGCCGAAGGTGTGGTTGCGGGAGAGCGGCGAGGAGCAGGTGGCCACCAGGTCGCCCATCCCGGCGAGGCCGGAGAAGGTCAGCGGGTCGGCGCCGAGCGCCACCCCGAGCCGGGTGATCTCGGCGAGCCCGCGCGTCATCAGGGTGGCCTTGGTGTTGTCGCCCAGACCCATCCCGTCGGCCATCCCGACCGCCAGGCCGATCACGTTCTTGACCGCCCCGCCGAGCTCGCAGCCGATCACGTCGGTGTTGGTGTACGGGCGGAAGTACGGTGTGTGGCAAGCCTGCTGGAGCCGCTGGGCGACCTTCTCGTCGGCGCAGGCGACCACGCTGGCGGCCGGCTGGCGCTTGGCGATCTCGGGCGCCAGGTTGGGTCCGGAGACCACCGCGACCCGGTCCGCGCCGACCCCGGCGACCTCGCGGATCACCTCGGTCATCCGCTTGACGGTGCCGAGTTCGATGCCCTTCATCAGCGAGACCAGCACGGTCCGCTCGCCGAGCAGCGGCGCCCAGGCGGCCAGGTTCTGCCGCAGCGTCTGGGACGGCACGGCGAGCACCGCGAAGTCGGCGCCCGCCAGCGCGACGGCCGGGTCGGTGGTCGCGGTGATGCCCTCCGGCAGCTCGATCCCGGGCAGGTACTCGGGGTTGGTGCGGGTGGCGTTGATGGTGTCCACCAGCTCCTTGCGGCGGCCCCACAGGCTCACCTCGCAGCCCGCGTCGGCCAGGATCATGGCGAACGGGGTGCCCCAGGAGCCGGTGCCGAAGACGGCGCAGCGGGTCATCTACTCGTTCTCCTCGTTCACGTTCTTCTCGTCCGCGCCCTTCGCGACGGCGGCGCTCTTCTCGGCGGCGTTCGTCTCGGCGGCGTTCTTCTCAGCGTTCTTGTCGGCGTTCTTGTCGGCGGCGGCGGCCTTCTTGGCCGCCGCGCTCTTCCTGGCCGCCTTGCGGAAGTCGTAGCGCTCGGCGGGGGCCTGCTCGCCGCGGATGTCCTCCAGCACCGCGGTGATCGCGGCCATGATCTCCTCGGTCGCCTCGCGCAGCACCTGGGTGGTCAACTCCTGCCCCTGGAACCGGCTCAGGTCGACCGGCGGACCGGCCTTGACGATCACCTTCTTGCGCGGGAAGAGGCTCACCTTGGCCTTGCCGCCGCCGAGTCCGCGACCGTAGGGCGGCACGACCTCATGGGCACCCCAGTGCGCGACCGGGATCACCGGCGCCCCGCTCATCAGCGCCACCCGGGCCGCACCGCTCTTGCCGGTCATCGGCCACAGCTGCGGATCCCGAGTGATCGTTCCTTCCGGGTAGAACTGGACCACCTGGCCGCGGTCGATCGCGTCGATGGCCGCCCGGAACGCCTGGGCGGCGTCGGTGGTGTCGCGGTAGACCGGGATCTGGCCGGTCTTGCGGAGCATGAAGCCGATGAACGGCAGGGTGAACAGCGAGGACTTCGCCAGAATGCGCGGCGGGCGGCCGCTGTTGTACTGGAAGTGCGCGTAGACCACCGGGTCGAAGGCCGAGTTGTGGTTCACCACGGTGATGAATCCGCCTCGCTCGGGGAAGTTCTCCCACCCCCGCCAGTCGGGCTTCACCAACGCGGTCAGCACCGGCTTCACCAGCACCGCGGCGAAGCGGTACCAGACTCCGTAGTCCGCGTTGCCGAATCGGGCGTACGAGCGGCGGGCCACCCCAGGTCCTCCTCGTGTGGTGCGGCAACGTGAGGTGCCGCGGTTTCATCGGGCTCGTTGGTCACTTCCGCCGGTCATCCTCGCACGGGGGTGCACTGGCGACCGTCGACGGGCCGACAGCAGAATGGCGACGATGCCGCCGATGACTCCTCCGCAGCCCGAACTGCCCGTGCCGCAGCCCACCGTACGCCCCGGCGCGCGGTGGAGCCTGGTCCTGCCGGTCAAGACGCTGGCCCGGGCGAAGACCCGGCTCGCGCCGTTCGCCGGGGCGCACCGGCCGCGGCTGGCGCTGGCCTTCGCCCTGGACACGGTGACGGCCGCGCTCGCCTGTCCGGCCGTCGCCCAGGTGCTGGTGGTCTCCAAGGACCGCGAGGCGGGGGCGGCGCTGGCCGCGCTCGGCGCGCTGGTGCTGGCCGACGAACCGGGCGACGGGCTCAACGAGGCGCTGTCGCACGGCGCGGACCAGGCGCGACGGCTGCGCCCCGACGCGCCCCTGGCCGCGCTCTCGGCCGACCTGCCGGCGCTGCGGGCGGCGGAGCTGACCCGGGTGCTGGGCGCGGTCCCGCCCGGGGAGCGCGCGTTCCTGGCGGACGCCCCGGGCGAGGGCACCACCCTGCTGGCCTGCGCCGAGGGCCGGCGCCTTGACCCGGCCTTCGGCGGCGCCTCCCGGCTGCGCCATGCGGCCGGCGGCGCCCGCGAGCTGATCCTGCCCGGTGTGCCGTCGGTGCGCCGGGACGTGGACACCGCCGCCGACCTGGCCGAGGCGCTGGCCCTCGGGGTCGGCCCGCACACCCGGGCGGCCGCCGCCGCACTGGTCTAGGGCCGCTCTTATGGCTCATGCCGGACGCCCTGACCCATGGGAGAGGCCCTGGGCAGCCCTATGCTGGGCGGCATGCAGGCCACCGCGTTCACCTTCGACCCCGCCACCCACGAGGGCTCCGTGCTGCTCGACGACGGCACCCCGGTGCCGTTCGACGCCGCCGCGTTCGAGGCGGGCGGCCTGCGGCTGCTGCGCCCCGGTCAGCGGGTGCGGATCCGCACCGAGGGCAGCGGGGAGCAGCGCCGCGTGGTGTTCGTCACGCTGCAGACCTTCCCTGACCCGCAGCAGGGCTGACGCCCCGTCAGCTGTCGGTCCGTCAGGAATGCTTCGGACACGCCACGAAACCGCCGCGGCGGCCCGTCCCTTGATCGGGAGCGGGCCGCCGCGGCGGTTTGCCGGGTCCTGCTTGACCTGCCACCGGATGCCTCAACGGCACCCGACCGTGCGTTACTTCGCGGCGGTCTTGCGCGCGGTGGTCTTGCGCGTGGTGGTCTTCTTCGCCGGGGCGGTCTTCTTGGCCGTGGTCTTGGCCGTGGTCTTGGCCGCGGTCGCCTTGGCGGTGGTGGTCTTCTTGGCCGCGGTCTTGGCCGTGGTCGCCTTCTTGGCAGCCGTGGCGGTGGTCTTCTTCGCCGCGGTGGTCTTGGCGGTGGTGGCCTTCTTCGCCGCGGTGGTCTTCTTGACGGCGGTCGCCTTCTTGGCAGCGGCCTTCTTCGCCGGAGCGGCCTCGGCGGCAGCCGCGGCGCGCTTGGTGGCGGCACGCTTGGCGGCGGCGGTGGCGGCGACGCCGGCCTTGCCCGGGGTCAGCGAGCCCTTGGGGCCTTCTTGACCGAGGGGCCTTCCTTCGGGAGCTTCTTGCTGCCGCTGACCAGGTCCTTGAAGCCCTGGCCGGGGCGGAAGCGCGGCACCGCGGTCTTCTTGACCTTGACGCGCTCACCGGTCTGCGGGTTGCGGGCGAAGCGCGCGGAGCGCTCCACCTTCTCGAAGGTGCCGAACCCGGTGACCGAGACCCGGTCACCGGCCACAACGGCACGCACCATGGTGTCGAGCACTGCGTCGACGGCCTCTGCGGCAGCCTTGCGACCACCCAGCTGCTCGGCCACCGCTTCGACAAGCTGAGCCTTGTTCACGTCTTCCCCTTCAGAAACGGGCGCCGGATGATTCCATCCGTTCAATTCGCACGTTAGGCATGTATTTGCGGACTTTCAATTACCAAACGCGCGAATCACCCTAGTGTCGCAATGGATTTGCGCGTCTGTGACCTCAGCCGCGGGGCGGGTGCCCTCGTCCAGGTCATGCACAAAGCGACTCAACCGCCGTGCCGCCTCCGGGAGATCGCGCTTGGCGGTCTCGGTGACGATCAGCAGTTGCCGGGCGAGAGCGGTCTTTGCTTCAGCGGACACGTGGAGCGCGTGCACGCGGGCGTGAGCCTGCTTCAACCGCTCTGCCACTAGCGCGTAGAGCGCTGCGACTTCCGGGTCATCCGGCACCTCGTCGACGGCGTCGACGGAGGTCTCGATGTCCAGCCGATCGTCAATTCGACTCTCGGGATCCCGGGCCACGAACTCCGATGACGCGGGATCGCCGCCCGCGTACGGAGGTTCATGGTGCCGGTGCATGCTCTGATTGTGCCATCAACTCGGAGTTGTGACGCGCGGGCCCCGGTGTTCCGGCAAATCGACGCACTATCCGGGCCGCACTCCTGACCCGGTGTGAGGAGTGAACTCCCCCCCGCTACGAGCGATGGCCCGCTCCCCGGGAAGGGAACGGGCCATCGGATTGCGTGAGGTCAGGCAACCGGCTGGGTGCGGGGCTTGAAGCCCGGCCGGGACGCCTCGAACGCCGCGATGTCATCAGCGTTCTGCAGCGTGATGCTGATGTCGTCCAGGCCGTTGAGCAACCGCCAACGCACGTTCTCGTCCAGCTCGAACGGCGCAGTCACGCCCGCGGCGCGCACCTCGCGCGCCTCCAAGTCGACGGTGATCTCGGCATTCGGGTCGGCCTCGGTCAGCTCCCAGAGCCGCTCCACGGTCGCCTGCGGCAGCACCACGGTCAGCAGCCCGTTCTTCAGCGAGTTGCCGCGGAAGATATCGGCGAAGCGGGACGAGATCACCGCCTGGAAGCCGTAGTTCTGCAGCGCCCAGACCGCGTGTTCACGCGACGATCCGGTGCCGAACTCAGGCCCGGCCACCAGCACCGTGGCCCCCCGCCGCTCGGGCCGGTTCAGGATGAACGACTCGTCCCTGCGCCAGGCTTCGAACAGGCCGTCCTCAAAACCCGTGCGGGTGACCTTCTTGAGCCAATGGGCGGGGATGATCTGGTCGGTGTCCACGTTGCTGCGGCGCAGCGGAACGGCCCGACCGGTGTGGACGGTGAACTTCTCCATGGCTCAGACCTCCGCGGGGACGTTGGCGGTGAGATCGGCGGGTGCGGCCAGTCGGCCCAGCACCGCGGTGGCGGCGGCGACCTGCGGGGAGACCAGGTGGGTGCGGCCGCCCTTGCCCTGCCGGCCCTCGAAGTTGCGGTTCGAGGTGGAGGCGCAGCGCTCGCCGGGGGCGAGCTGGTCGGGGTTCATGCCCAGGCACATCGAGCAACCCGCGTGCCGCCATTCGGCGCCGGCCGCGGTGAACACCTTGTCCAGGCCCTCCTCGACGGCCTGCAGGGCGACCCGCACCGAGCCCGGGACCACCAGCATCCGTACGCCGTCGGCGACCTGGCGGCCCTCGATGACCGCCGCGGCGGCGCGCAGGTCCTCGATCCGGCCGTTGGTGCAGGAGCCGACGAAGACCGCGTCGACCGCGACCTCGCGCAGCGGGGTGCCGGCCGCCAGGCCCATGTAGGCCAGGGCGTTCTCGGCGGCGATCCGCTCCTGCGGGTCGGCGAAGCCGGCCGGGTCCGGCACGGCGGAGCCCAGCGGGGCGCCCTGGCCCGGGTTGGTGCCCCAGGTGACGAACGGCGTCAGCTCGCTCGCGTCGATCACGACCTCGGCGTCGAAGACCGCGTCCTCGTCGGTGGCCAGGGTCTGCCAGTACTCGACGGCCGCGTCCCAGTCGGCGCCCTGCGGGGCGTGCGGGCGGCCCTGGAGGTAGTCGAAGGTGGTCTGGTCCGGGGCGATCATGCCGGCCCGGGCGCCCGCCTCGATGGACATGTTGCAGATGGTCATCCGGGCCTCCATCGACAGGCTCCGGATGGCCGAGCCGCGGTACTCCAGGACGTAGCCCTGGCCGCCGCCGGTGCCGATCCTGGCGATGATCGCCAGGATCAGGTCCTTGGCGGTGACGCCCTCGGGCAGCTCGCCCTCGACCGTGATCGCCATGGTCCTGAACGGGGCCAGTGGCAGCGTCTGGGTGGCCAGCACGTGCTCGACCTGGCTGGTGCCGATGCCGAAGGCCAGGGCACCGAAGGCGCCGTGGGTGGAGGTGTGGGAATCGCCACAGACCACGGTCATGCCGGGCTGGGTCAGTCCCAGCTGCGGTCCCACCACGTGGACAACGCCCTGCTCGACGTCGCCCAGCGAGTGGATCCGGACACCGAACTCGGCGGCGTTGCGGCGCAGGGTCTCCAACTGCACCTTGGAGACCGGGTCGGCGATCGGCTTGTCGATGTCCAGGGTCGGGGTGTTGTGGTCCTCGGTGGCGATCGTGAGGTCGGTGCGGCGGACCGGGCGGCCGGCCAGGCGGAGGCCGTCGAAGGCCTGCGGGCTGGTCACCTCGTGCAGCAGGTGGAGGTCGATGTAGAGCAGGTCGGGCTCGCCCTCGGCGCGCCGGACGACATGGTCGTCCCAGACCTTCTCTGCCAGTGTCCGTCCCATCGCGTTCCCTCCAGCCGGCCGCTCTGCCGGCCTGATCGTGGTCGTGGGGGTGCCCGTTCTCCGGGGGTTTGTCCCGGACTGCTTCCCAGAGTGACGCGTTTCGCGAGAGTTTGAACTTGCGTCTCGCCTACTGAGACTGCAGTATCGTTGCATGGACAACACTAGCGGCGTCGGCGTTCTCGACAAGGCCGCTCTGGTGCTCAGCGCACTGGAGTCGGGCCCCGCCACGTTGGCGGGGCTGGTCGCCGCCACCGGTCTGGCGCGGCCCACGGCCCACAGGCTCGCCGTCGCACTCGAACACCACCGCCTGGTCACCAGGGACATGCAGGGCCGGTTCATCCTCGGCCCCCGACTCGCCGAACTCTCCGCCGCCGCGGGCGAGGACCGGCTGCTCGCCACCGCGGGCCCGGTGCTGACCCACCTGCGCGACGTCACCGGCGAGAGCGCGCAGCTCTACCGCCGCCAGGGCGAGATGCGGATCTGCGTCGCGGCCGCCGAGCGGCTCTCCGGTCTGCGGGACACCGTCCCGGTGGGCTCCACGCTGCCGATGAAGGCCGGGTCGGCCGCCCAGGTGCTGCTGGCCTGGGAGGAGCCCGAGCGGCTGCACCGCGGCCTGCAGGGCGCCCGGTTCACCGCGACGGCGCTGAGCGGTGTGCGGCGGCGCGGCTGGGCGCAGTCGATCGGCGAGCGGGAGCCCGGCGTGGCGTCCGTCTCCGCACCGGTTCGCGGGCCCTCCAACCGGGTGGTGGCGGCCGTCTCGGTCTCCGGGCCGATCGAGCGGCTGAGCCGCCACCCGGGCCGGCTGCACGCCCAGGCCATCGTGGAGGCCGCCAACCGCCTCAGCGAGGCGCTGCGGCGCGGCTGACCCGCGACGAACGGCAGCGGGGCCGCACACCGGTTCACGGTGTGCGGCCCCTCGCTTTTCCGCGGCCTTTTTGGTTCCTGCGGCCTTCTGGTTCCTGCGGCCTTCTCGTTCGGCCGCATCCCGGTTCCCGCCGACATCCCGGAAAACAAAAAAGCCCCCGCATCGGGGGCTTTCCATTCACTGGCTGGGATACCAGGACTCGAACCTAGACTAACTGAACCAGAATCAGTCGTGCTGCCAATTACACCATATCCCACAGCAATCGGCCGATGGCCCACGCCAAGGCGTAGGGCACCACCGGCCGACCTGCTCGTACCCCCGACCGGATTCGAACCGGCGCTACTGCCGTGAGAGGGCAGCGTGCTAGGCCGCTACACAACGGGGGCTTCCCTGCGATGCGGGACGGATCCCGCACTGCGTACCCCCGACCGGATTCGAACCGGCGCTACTGCCGTGAGAGGGCAGCGTGCTAGGCCGCTACACAACGGGGGCTCCTGCTATGCAATTCACTGTGTCAGACACGCAACTCGCATTGCGTACCCCCGACCGGATTCGAACCGGCGCTACTGCCGTGAGAGGGCAGCGTGCTAGGCCGCTACACAACGGGGGCTTGCTGTTTCCGCATCACTGCGGGTACTGCGCTGGGGTACCAGGACTCGAACCTAGACTAAATGAACCAGAATCACTCGTGCTGCCAATTACACCATACCCCATCAGAACTCAACCCCCTTCGGGGTCTTGCTCAGATGTTCGCACCGCGGTCCGGGGGAGTGTTCCCGGCGAGGTCTCTGGTCCCTCTCCGTTGCCCTCCCGGGCGGCGCAGAAAGAACATTACCCGACGCGTGGCCCGGCTCCAAAATCGATAACCGCAGGCAGGCCGGGCGGCGGCCGCGGACCTGGTCACGGCGGGGTGCCGGGACCAGGTCCGCGGGCGGCTCAGGCCGCCGGCAGGGCGTCCAGCGCCTTGCCGAGGCGGCGCAGCGTCTCGGCGCGGCCGAGCAGCTCCATCGACTCGAACAGCGGCGGCGAGATCCGGCGGCCGGTGACGGCCACCCGCAGCGGCGTGAAGGCGAACTTGGGCTTGATGCCCAGGCCGTCCACCAGCGCCTCGCGCAGCACGGCCTGGATCGGCTCCGGGGTGAAGTCCGCCAGCGCCTCCAGGGCCTTGATGCTGGCCTCCAGCACCGGGCGGGCGTCCGCGGTGAGCGCCTTGGCGGCGTCGGCCTCGTCGACCGCGAAGGCGGCCGGGTCGACGAAGAGGAAGCCGAGCATGTCGACCACCTCGGACAGCACCACCATGCGCTCCTGGGTGAGCGGCGCGGCCTTGCCCAGCAGCTCCAGCTGCGCGGCGGTCGGCTCGGCCGGCAGCAGGTCGGCGGCCTGCAGGTACGGGACCAGCCGCTGCGCGAAGTCCTCCGGCTGCAGCAGCCGCAGGTGGTCGGCGTTGATCGACTCGGCCTTCTTCAGGTCGAAGCGGGCCGGGTTGGCGTTCACCTTGCTGATGTCGAAGGCCGCCACCAGCTCCTCCATGGAGAACCGGTCCCGGTCCTCGGCCAGCGACCAGCCCAGCAGCGCAAGGTAGTTGAGCAGGCCCTCGGGCAGGAAGCCGCGCTCCCGGTAGAGGTTGAGGCTGGCCTGCGGGTCGCGCTTGGAGAGCTTCTTGTTGCCCTCGCCCATCACATACGGCAGGTGGCCGAAGCGCGGGGTGGCGCCGCTGCCCACGCCGATGTCGGCGAGCGCGGCGTAGAGCGCGATCTGACGCGGCGTGGAGGAGAGCAGGTCCTCGCCGCGCAGCACGTGGGTGATGCCCATCAGCGCGTCGTCCACGGGGTTGACCAGGGTGTAGAGCGGTGCGCCGTTGGCCCGCACGATGCCGTAGTCCGGCACGTCCTTGGCGTCGAAGGTGACGGTGCCACGGACCAGGTCCTCGAAGGTGAGCGGCTGGTCGGGCATCCGGAACCGCAGGATCGGCTGGCGGCCCTCGGCCCGGTAGATCGCCTTCTGCTCGTCGGTGAGGGTGCGGCACAGGCCGTCGTAGCCGGACGGCAGGCCGGCGGCGCGGGCCGCCTCCCGACGGGACTCCAGCTCCTCGGTGGTGCAGAAGCACTCGTAGGCGTGGCCGGCCTCGTGCAGGCGGCGGGCGACGTCGGCGTAGACGTCCATCCGCTGGGACTGCCGGTAGGGCTCGTGCGGGCCGCCGACCTCGGGGCCCTCGTCCCAGTCGAAGCCGAGCCAGCGCATCGCGTCCAGCAGCTGCTGGTACGACTCCTCGGAGTCGCGCGCCGCGTCGGTGTCCTCGATCCGGAACACCAGCGTGCCGCCGTTGTGCCGGGCGAACGCCCAGTTGAACAGCGCCGTGCGGACCAGGCCGACATGCGGGTTGCCGGTCGGGGAGGGACAGAAACGGACCCGGACGGTCGGGTCGGCCGCGACGGAGCCGCTAGTGGATGCGTTAGCCACGCTTGATCACCCTGTTGGTGAGAGTGCCGATGCCTTCGATGGAGACGGCGACTTCGTCGCCGACGTTGAGCGGTCCGACACCCGCGGGGGTGCCGGTGAGGATGACGTCGCCCGGGAGCAGCGTCATGGCCTCGGAGATGTGCGCGATCAGCTCGGGGATGCCGTGCAGCATGAGCGAGGTGCGCCCGGTCTGCCGCAGCTCCCCGTTGACCGTGCAGGTGACGGCCAGGTCGGCGGGGTCGAGTTGGGTCTCGATCCACGGCCCGAGCGGGCAGGAGGTGTCGAAGCCCTTGGCCCGGGCCCACTGGCCCTCGCGCTGCTGGATGTCGCGCGCGGTGACGTCGTTGGCGCAGGTGTAGCCGAAGACCACCTCGGGCACCCGCTCCACCGGCACCTCGCGGCACATCCGGCCGATCACCACGGCCAGTTCGGCCTCGTGCTGGACGTCGGAGGAGAACGGCGGGTAGGCGATCGACTCGGTCGGGCCGATCACCGCGGTGTTCGGCTTGAAGAAGGTCAGCGGGACCTCCGGGACCTCGTTGCCGAGCTCGGCCGCGTGCGCCGCGTAGTTGCGGCCGACCGCCACGATCTTGCTGGGCAGCATCGGGCTGAGCAGCCGCACCTGGTCCAGCTGGTAGACCTCGCCGGTCGGTTGGGCGTCGCCGAACGGGTGCCCCGCGATCGCGTGCACCCGCAGCGACTCGGGTTGGGTGGAGTCGCCCTCGACGATGCCGAAGGAGACGCTGCCCGCGGCCGCTCCTTCACGGACTGAGAACCTCGCGATACGCACGCTGGGCGACCTTTCCGGTACTGGGGTCGATTCCGCTCCAGGCTATCCCCCGCAGAACGGCCGAGGGCGCCGCCACCAGCGGTGACGGCGCCCGATAAGCGGCTGAGCTGCGACGCAGCGGAGGGTGGGGGTCGCCGAGATGGGGGTCCCCCCGGCCGAAGGCTGGGGGAGAGGCGGCACCCGCCTGCAGCGGAGGAGCAGCTCAAAGAGCGACCAGGAAAGGCCGAGTGTGCCGGGGTCAGGCCTGCTGCTGCTCCGGAACGGTCATGAGCTTGGTGCGGCGCGGGTTGGCCGTGCTCTTCGGCAGCTCGGTCGAGTACTCGACGGGCTCGCCGACGACCCGGGCGCCCGGCAGCTGGCTGAAGTCCTCCAGCGAGGCCAGGGTCGTCCGGCGGGGGTTCGCCGTCGAACGGGAGCCGAGAGTCGACGGGTTGGCCGACTTGGCCGGCATCTGGGACATCGCTTCACACCTTCGGATCGGGGACGGACAGCCGGCGCGGGCGTCCGCCGGGACTCAACAGCCAGGGTAGGGACCTCTTTCCACAGCGGCCGTGACCAAAGCTACACATTCGCCTGTGAGTTTGCTCACAATTGCGCCGACGGGGCCCGCAATTTGGATATTTCACCCAAGAAGTAAATTCCGACAATCCCGGCGGAACGGAAATAGCGGATGCCCGGCGGGCCGACCCGTTCGAGCTCGTCGAACGGCCAGCTGTCCGAAAAGGGCCGTATTAACGGGCCTGGCCACACCGTCTGTGAGGCCCCGCGCGCGGTCGGTAGCACGGTGCGGCGCCTCACCCCGCCCCTTGTTGGAGTTCCCCTGCTGTGCTGGAATGCCACGAACCGCCTCAGGTCTACCCATGGCGGCCGCGGCGCATACCCGGATCGGCCGGGTTCGCCGACGACATCGAGAACTCGACACCGCCCCGGCCTCGCCCAGGGCGCCCGGTCCAGAGGTTGCGACGCCAGTGCAGGGACGTTTCAAAAGGGGTAGCGGCGCCGCGGGCCAGGCCGAGTCGCCGGATCCCCTCGCTGCCCCCCACCTGTCGGAGGCGGACACCGCCACGGGCGACCGGCCGAACGGCGGTGCGCCCGAACAGCCGGAGCCGGAGACCGACCGCGATCCGGACGAGAGCGGCCAGCCCTCCCAGCCCCGGCTGCGCAGTTCGCTCAACCGCCGCCGCGCCACCGGCGCCGGCCGACTGCGGATGCGCAACTGGCGGATCCGCAGCCGCCTGATCGCCCTGCTGCTGCTCCCGGTGGTGGTCGCGCTGGTCCTCGGCGGCCTGCGCATCAGCAGCTCGACGCAGAGCTCCCAGCAGCTGGCCCAGATGGCCAACCTGAGCGACCTGGCGGTCAAGGCCACCCAGCTGGCCGACGCGCTGGAGACCGAGCGCGACATCAGCGCCGGCCCGCTCACGATCAACCCGAACGCGCAGGACGACGACGTCAACGCGGCGCGGAAGACCACCGACGACCTGACCAAGGCCTACTACGACCGCGCCGACTCCTTCGACAACCACGACCTGTCGGGCGGCAACTCCCTGCTGCTGCAGGTCCGCACCGACATGGGCCTGCTGTCGGACTTCCGCAAGAACGCCTACACCCAGGTCAACAACATCGAGGCCACGGTCGCGTCGTACGACACGGTCATCAAGGACCTGCTCTCGATCAGCCAGGACATCGCCCTCGGCTCCAACTCCCCCGACCTGGTCACGGCCACCCGGGCCCTCGAGCAGTTCTCGCTGGAGAAGGAGGCCACCTCCGAGCAGCGCGCGCTGATCGCCGCCGCGCTGGCCCGCCAGCCCAGCCCCGACATGTCCAACTCGGACCAGAGCTTCGGCGTCCGTCTGCAGACCGCCGACCGGAACGCCGCCGCCAACTTCAACTCGATCTACGGTGCCGGCGCCGCCGCGAAGCTGCGCCAGCGGCTCACCCTCAACACCGAGATCAACGCGGCCGACCGCTACGCCGGCCAGGTGCTGCAGACCAACGGCATCAGGCAGGCCGACCCGCGCTCCTACAAGGACTGGTACGACCAGGCCACCACCAAGATCGTCGCCGAGCGCGCGATCGAGAACCAGCTGCTCGAGGAGCTCAAGGGCAAGGCCCAGTCGCTGCAGCAGCAGGCCGACCAGGACGTGGTCATCAACAGTGCGCTGATCGTGCTGGTGCTGCTGTTCGCCGTGGGCGGCGCGGCGCTGATGGCCCGCTCGATGGTGCGCTCGCTCACCAAGCTGCAGAACGCGGCCGAGGACGTCGCCGAGCGCCGGCTGCCGGAACTGGTCAAGACGCTCTCCGAGACCGACCCGCAGGACGTCGACGTCACCGTCGACCCGGTCGGCATCGACTCGGCCGACGAGATCGGCCACGTCGCGCACGCCTTCGACATGGTGCACAGCGAGGCGGTCCGACTGGCCGCCGAGCAGGCGCTGCTGCGCGGCAACATCAACTCGATGTTCACCAACCTCTCGCGCCGCAGCCAGGGCCTGATCCAGCGTCAGCTCTCGCTGATCTCCGAACTGGAGAGCCGCGAGGCCGACCCCGACCAGCTGGCCAGCCTCTTCAAGCTGGACCACCTCGCCACCCGCATGCGCCGCAACGGCGAGAACCTGCTGGTCCTCGCGGGCGAGGACCCGGGCCGCCGTTGGACCCGGCCGGTCCCGCTGGTCGACGTGCTGCGCGCCGCCGCCTCCGAGGTGGAGCAGTACGAGCGCATCGAGTTGGCCGCCGTGCCGTCCGCCGAGGTGGCCGGCCGCGTCGTCAACGACCTCGTCCACCTGCTCGCCGAGCTGCTGGAGAACGCCACTTCGTTCTCCAGCCCGCAGACCCGGGTGCGGGTCACCGGCCACGCCCTGCCGGACGGCCGGGTGCTGGTCGAGATCCACGACACCGGCATCGGCCTGAGCCCGGACGACCTGGCCGAGATCAACGAGCGGCTGGCCAACCCGCCCACGGTGGACGTCTCGGTCTCCCGCCGGATGGGCCTGTTCGTGGTCGGCCGCCTGTCGCTGCGCCACGGCATCCGGATCCAGCTGCGCCCCAGCGACTCCGGTGGCACCACGGCGCTGGTCATGCTGCCGATCGACGTCACCAACTCCGGTGAGCGGCGCGGCGAGCGCCCGAACAACGCTTCCAAGGGCCAGCGCGGGGCCGGCCCGACGCCGCGCCAGCAGCGCACCCTGCCGGCCGGCGCCGAGGGTGCGGGCCTGCCTACGCGCCCCGCGCCGGCGCTCGGCCAGGGCGGCGGGCCGGGCGCGGCCGGCGGTCGGCCGCAGCTCGCCCAGGGCCCGGCGGCCACCCAGGGCCCGGGCGCGCAGGCTCCGGGCGCGCAGGCTCCGGGTGCCCAGCCCGGCCGGCCGGGTCAGCCCGGCGGGCCGTCGGCCCCGACCGGCGGGCTGCCCACCGCAGGGCTGCCGACCAGGGAGGTCGGCCAGTCGCTGCGCGAGGGCGCGTTCTCCCAGCAGCCGGGCGGCTCCGGCCTGCCGCAGCGCGGCACCGGTCTGGGGAGGCCGCGGGGCGCCGCCACCGAGCAGCCGCAGCACGGCCGGGCGGACGGCCTGCCGCAGGGCCGGCGGCCGCGCACCGACGTCGGCCCGCAGGGTCGCCCCGGCGGTCTGCCGCAGCGCCCGGCCGGCCCCGACTCCGGCCGCCCGCAAGGCCAGCCGCAGCCCCAGCACCCCCAGTTGCCGCAGCAGCAGCCGCAGCAGCCCCGACTGCCCCAGCAGCAGCCGCAGTTGCCCCAGCAACAGCAACAGCAGCCGCAGCCGGTCGCCGAGGTGCCCGGTCCCCGACCGTGCCGCAGCCGGTGCTCGGCGCCCCCGAGCCCGCGCCGCTGGCCCGGCCGCGGTTCGAGGCCAGCCAGATCGACCCGCGTGACCCGCTGGGCCTGGGCCTGGTCGAGCCGGTGCTGCCGAGCGTCGACGCCCCGCAGCCGCACCGCGGCCCCGAGGCCCGCGCCCCGCAGCCGCAGCAACCGGCCGCCGGGCACCAGCAGTTCGCCCCGCAGCAGGCCCAGCCGGCGCTCCCGCCGCGCTCCCCCGAGCACGGCCAGCCGCTCGGCGAGGATCCGGCGTTCCGCAACGGCGGTGCCAGCCGGATGGCCTCGGTGCAGGTGAACCGCCCTGACGCCGACCAGTCGCAGCAGGCCCGCCAGCGCGGGTACCAGCCGCAGCGGCCGGGCACCAGCGCGCCGGGCCACCCCCAGCCGGGCACCGGTGGGCCGGAGCAGCAGCCCTTCGGCGGCCGTCCGGCCCAGGAGCGGCAGCCGCAGCACGAGGGGGGCGAGGCGCCCTGGCGTTCGTCCGCCAACGACGAGCGCTGGCGGCGGGCCGAGCAGCTGCGCTCGCCCAGCTCGGACGGCGTCACGCTCTCCGGGCTGCCCCGCCGGACCCCGCAGGCCAACCTGGTGGCCGGCACCGCCGAGGCCTCCCCGCTCACCGGGCCGCAGGTGTCCCGGGCGCCGGAGGAGGTGCGCGGGCGGCTGACCAACCTGCGCCGCGGCATCCAGCAGGGTCGCCGGGCCGGCTCCGAATCGGGTCAGCCGACCGGGCAGTTCCCGGCGGCGGACGGCCGGTCGGACGGCTTCGGCGGACCCGCCGGTGACGTTTCAGCAAATGGCGGCTACCGTTCTCCCGCACCGGAGGGCAACGACTTCGGGCAGCCGGGCGGCAACGGCTTCGGCAACCACAACCAGGAGCGTTGAGTTGAGTCAGATGAGTCAGGCAGCCAGCAACCTGAACTGGCTGATCACCAATTTCGTGGCGAACACCCCCGGGGTGTCGCACACGGTGGTGGTCTCCGCTGACGGGCTCCTGCTCTGCATGTCCGAGGGCTTCCCCCGGGACCGCGCCGACCAGTTGGCCGCGGTCGCCTCCGGCCTCACCTCCCTCACCTCCGGCGCCAGCCGGATCTTCGAGGGCGGCGAGGTCAACCAGACCGTGGTCGAGATGGAGCGCGGTTTCCTCTTCCTGATGGCTGTCAGCGACGGGTCCTCGCTCGCCGTACTGGCCGCCCCCGACTCCGACATCGGCCTTGTCGGTTACGAGATGGCCCTGCTCGTCGACCGAGCCGGTGCCGTCCTCACTCCCGCCCTGCGCGCGGAACTCCAGGGCAGCCTCCTGCACTGACCGGGAGTCACTTCACCGTCCGTCGGACCCGACTGCGCACCCCGGGTCCGGCGCCACACCCCACAGCTGACTCAGCATCAGCCGCAGCGCAAGGAGGATCCAGATGACCCCGCCCCCGACACCGGCCGGTTCATACGGCAACGGGTACGGCTCCGGTTACGGTGACCAGGGCAACGGCGGTTACGAGCAGCAGCCGCTGGTCCGGCCGTACGCCATGACCGGCGGCCGGACCCGCCCGCGCTACCAGCTCGCTCTGGAGGCGCTGGTCTCAACCACCGGCACCGCCCGCACCGGCGGCCTGCTGCCCGAGCACCAGCGGATCGTCCAGCTGTGCCAGGAGGTCAAGTCGGTCGCGGAGATCTCCGCGCTGGCCGGGGTTCCGCTGGGGGTGGCCCGGATCCTCGTCGCCGACCTGGCCGAAGCCGGCCTGGTCGCCATCCACCAGCCCGCCGCCGCCGGCGAGTCGGGCGGAACGCCGGACGTCACGCTGCTCGAAAGGGTCCTCAGTGGACTTCGCAAGCTCTAGCCCCGCCACCCGGGCCACCACCTCGGCGAAGATCGTCGTCGCGGGCGGCTTCGGCGTCGGCAAGACCACGCTGGTCGGCGCCGTCTCCGAAATCAACCCCCTGCGCACCGAAGCCGTCATGACCAGCGCCTCCGCCGGCATCGACGACCTCACCCACACCGGCGGCAAGACCACCACCACCGTCGCCATGGACTTCGGCCGCATCACCCTCGACGAAGACCTCATCCTCTACCTCTTCGGCACCCCCGGCCAGGACCGCTTCTGGTTCATGTGGGACGACCTCGTCCGCGGCGCCATCGGCGCCGTCGTCCTCGTCGACACCCGCCGCCTCGCCGACTGCTTCCCCGCCCTCGACTACTTCGAGAACTCCGGGCTCCCCTTCGTCGTCGCCCTCAACGGCTTCGACGGCTACCAACCGCACACCCCCGACGAAGTCCGAGAAGCACTCCAACTCGGACCCGACACCCCCATCATCACCCTCGACGCCCGCCGCCGAGACAGCGCCAAGAGCGCCCTCATAACCCTGGTCGAACACGCACTGCTCGCCAGATTGCGGTAACGGAAAGCGGGGACCTCGGGATCGAGGTCCCCGCTGTGTATCGCATAACGGTTCGGTAGGCATTTCGGACGTTTTCTGCACCGAGCGTAGTGGTTCGAGTGCGCTCGGCTCATGAGTCCTGGCTGATTGGTCGGCCCTGTTGACGAATGTCCGAATTGTTCTCCGGCGGGCAGCCCGCCGGGCCTGTTTTGTCCCCTCCCCTTGCACGTGCTGAAATTCCAGCTACCCCGAAGTCACCACAGGCAGTTCCACCCAGCAGCGGGCTGCGGCCCGGGGTAAGCCGCTGGATTGATCCATGGCCGCTGAGCGGCCGAGAGGTTGTTGTCGAGTGAGGCGTAAGCAGCCAGTCACCCCGCAGCGGCGCCCCGAGCCCCGCGATGACCGCAGCGCCCAGAGCAACGCCGGTTTCTCCGCCTTCACGGCGAAGTCCGAGCAGCAGGGCCTGCCCGGCGGGCCGAACGGCGCCCAGAGCGCCGCCCGTCCGACCACCGGCCCGGCGACCGAGACCCTGGAGAACGGCGACGACCGCCAGGGCTCCGGCAGTCGGTACGAGTTCCTGGCCTTCCGTAACTGGCGAGTGCCGACCCGCCTGATCGCCATTCTGCTGATCCCGGTCGTCATCGGCCTGGTCTTCGGTGGCATGCGTGTCAACAGCTCCTTCAGCAGCTATCTACGCGCGGCACATGAGGAGAAGGCCGCCGAACTCGCCCGCGCCGCCACCGATCTGGCCGACGCGCTGGAGAACGAGCGCGACCTGACCATGATCCCGCTCACGACCGGCTCGGACCCGCAGGGTCAGGTGGCCAAGTACCGCGGCCTCACCGACCAGGACCTGCAGAAGTACACCGCCGCCTACAACGCCGTCGTCAAGGACAACGACGCCGAGCTGGCCCGGCGCAACTACTCGGCCCAGGTGGGCCTGGCCAACCTGCAGCACCTGCGGGACAACGCCTACAAGCCCGAGCTGTACGCCAGCGCCACCCAGGCCGCGTACTCGGCGATGATCGACCCGCTGCTGGCCTTCGACAACTCCGTCGGTACCGGTAGTGCCGCCGGTGTGGCCCGTGGCCGCGCGATCTACGCCATCTCGCTCGCCAAGGCCTCCTCCTCCAGCCAGCGCGACCTGATGCTGCAGGTGATGGTCGGTTCGGCGATCGACCGCAACACCCACGAAGAGAACTCCGACCTGATCCAGGACCTGCTGGTCTCGGCGAAGCTCGAGGGTGTCTCGATGACCGAGTTCACCAACGGCTCCAGCCCCGCCGACGCGGGCGTCTACGCCAACCAGCTGGTCGCCCAGGACGCGGCCGACAAGAGCGCGCCGCTGCGGATGCCCGACGGCGTCACCCTGCCGAGCATGACCGGCATGATGGGCCTCGCCATGGGCTTCTCGGACGCCGCCCAGATCGGCCACCAGAACGGCGACGCCCAGGCCGCCGCCGAGCTCGCGGCCTCCCAGCAGGCCGGTCTGGTGCCGGCCAACTGGCTGCAGGCCACCGGCAGCCACATCAAGCCGCTGCGCGGCACCGAGTCGGCGCTGCTCGACAGCGTGGTGCAGGACGCCACCAACACCAAGGACAACGCCCAGTCCGACGCCATCCTCAACTCGGCGATCGTGATCGGCGCGCTGGCCCTGGCCGGTCTGCTCACCGGCTTCATCGCCCGCTCGATGATCCTCGGCATGCGCGTCCTGAACACCTCCGCGCTGCAGATCGCCAACCACCGCCTGCCCGACCTGGTCGAGAAGCTCTCCAAGACCGACCCGGACCGGGTCGACACCAACGTCGAAGAGATCGCCCTCTGGGGCAAGGACGAGATCGGCGAGGTGGCCCGCGCCTTCGACCAGGTCCACCGGCAGGCGGTCGCACTCGCCGCCGAGCAGGCCCTGCTCCGAGGCAACCTGAACGCGATCTTCTCCAACCTGTCGCGCCGCAGCCAGAGCCTGATCCAGCGCCAGCTGGCACTGATCACCGACCTGGAGAACAACGAGGCCGACCCGGACCAGCTGGAGAACCTCTTCAAGCTGGACCACCTGGCCACCCGTATGCGCCGCAACGGTGAGAACCTGCTGGTTCTCGCCGGTGAGGAGCCGGGCCGCCGCTGGAACACCCCGGTGCCGCTGGTCGACGTGCTCCGCGCCGCCGCCTCCGAGGTGGAGCAGTACGAGCGCATCGAGCTCTCCGGCATTCCGGAGGCCGAGGTCGTCGGCGCCGCCGTGACCGACCTCGTCCACCTGCTCGCCGAGCTGCTGGAGAACGCCACCTCGTTCTCCAGCCCGCAGACCCGGGTCACCGTCAACGCGGCCCGGCTGCCGGACGGCCGCGTGCTGGTCGAGATCCACGACAAGGGCATCGGCCTCAGCGCCGAGGACTTCGCCGAGATCAACGAGAAGCTGGCCGATCCGCCCACCGTCGACGCCTCGATCTCGCGCCGCATGGGCCTGTTCGTGGTCGGTCGGCTCTCCGACCGCCACAACATCCGGGTCCAGCTGCGTCCCTCCGGCGAGTCGGCCGGCACCACCTCGCTGGTCATGCTTCCGGCCGGCCTCACCCACATGCGGGCGATGCCGGAGCCGGAGGAGGAGTTCACGGTCTCCCGGATCTTCAACGACCAGGGCGCCGACCAGTGGGGGCAGGACGCGTTCCCGGCCCAGCCCACCGCGGCCGAGCTCGGCTTCGACGACAACCTGTCGGCCGGCGGCAACTCCGGCGGCTTCAGCCCCGCGCTGGACTCGATGCAGCGCACGCTCCGCCTGGAGCAGCGCCGCAAGAACGTGCTGGAGTCCGGTCCCGATGTCCACGAGCCGGCCCAGCAGCCGGGTCGCACCGGCGGCCCGGGCGAGTTCGCCCCCGGCGGCTACCCGCAGCAGGGCGGCCACCAGGACCAGTACGGCCAGCAACCGGAGTACGTGGACGCCGAGTTCGTCGAGAGCGAGCCGGAGTACCAGGGCTACCAGCAGCAGCCGCAGCCGTACCAGCAGGAGAGCTACTACGCCGAGCCGGGCTACGGTCAGGCCACCCGCCAGGACCAGTACGGCCAGCAGAACTACTACGGCGAGCAGCAGCAGCCGCAGCCGCAGCAGTACGCCGAGTACCAGCAGTACCAGCAGGGTTACCAGGAGCCCGCGCGGTTCGACGGCTTCTCGCCCCGGACCGCCGAGCGGGCCGGCGGCCACCCGTACCCCGAGCAGGCTCCGGCGCTGCCGGCCGCGCCCCAGCCGCCGGCGACCCCGGCTGCTCCGGTCGCTCCCGCTGCCCCGGCTGCCCCGATCGCCAACCGGCAGCAGAACATGCTCGGTTCCGGCCTGCCGCAGCGCCGCCCCGGCGAGCAGCTGGCCGCCGGTGGCGCCGGGCCGAGCGCCCGGGCGATCGGTACCCCGAACCGCGGCGAGCAGCCGAACTGGTTCACCGGTGCCAAGGACACCTCCGGCATGGCGGGCGACGACTCGCGCAGCCACGTGGTGTCCGGGCTGGGTGCCTCCGGTCCCACCGGACCGACCACCGCAGCCTGGCAGGGCGCCAACGACGACAGCTGGCAGCGCGCCGAACAGCTGCGCGAGCCGGCCGCCGGCGGGGTGACCGGTGCCGGTCTGCCGCGCCGGGTGCCCAAGCAGAACCTGGTGCCCGGTAACGCCAAGCCCGCGAGCGTCGACGGACCGCAGGTCTCCCGCAGCCCCGAAGAGGTGCGCGGACGCCTGACCAACCTGCGTCGCGGTGTCGAGCAGGCTCGCATCGCAAGTGGTGACCCGAGCACCACCGGAAGCTTCCGGATCGACCCCCAAGACATGTCCCGGCCGGGCCGGACCGGGCTGGGACAGCCGAACAACAGCACCGATCTCTTCGGCGGCTCGAACCACCAGGAGCGTTGAGTTGACTCAGATGAGCCAGGCCGCACAGAACCTGAACTGGCTGATCACCAATTTCGTGGACAACACCCCCGGGGTGTCGCACACGGTGGTGGTCTCCGCTGACGGGCTCCTGCTCGCCATGTCCGAGGGCTTCCCCCGGGACCGCGCCGACCAGTTGGCCGCGGTCGCCTCCGGCCTCACCTCCCTCACCTCCGGCGCCAGCCGGATCTTCGAGGGCGGCGAGGTCAACCAGACCGTGGTCGAGATGGAGCGCGGTTTCCTCTTCCTGATGGCTGTCAGCGACGGGTCCTCGCTCGCCGTACTGGCCTCGCCGGACTCCGACATCGGCCTCGTCGGTTACGAGATGGCCCTGCTCGTCGACCGAGCCGGTGCCGTCCTCACCCCGGCCCTGCGCGCGGAACTCCAGGGCAGCCTCCTGCACTGAGGCGTCCGCCGCGTGCTGATGTTGTGTCAGACACCACCCCGGTGCTGGCATGCCGTCAGCTCCGTAGTACTTGTAGTATCCAGCCGCCCGGTCCGGGTCCGCTTCGGCGGACTCGGCTTCGGGCGTTGTACGGCCCCTCGCACCACCGGCCGCGCCACGCCACGCACGTCGCACCGCACCGCAGCATCCTGTGAGGAGAGGAACCGTGACACCGCCCGACGAAAGCCAAGGCCAGTACGGCGTGCCGTATCCGGGGACCGGCCATGACGCGTTCGGGATTCCCGGCGCCGCGCAGGGTCTCGGCTACGGCCAACCGCAGTACGGCGAGGAGTACGGACAGTTCGGCAGCCAGGACCAGCTGTACCAGCAGCAGGCCCAGGACCAGGGAATGCCGCAGGCCGTACCCCAGCCGACACCGGGATACCGGCCCATCCCCGCCCCGGCGCCGTCCTACGACGAGCCCGAGGACGAGGACGCCGGTCCGCTGATCCGGCCGTTCGCGATGACCGGGGGTCGCACCCGGCCGCGGTACGAACTGGCCCTGGAGGCGCTGGTCTCCGCCAATGTCGACGAGGATCGCCTGGCCACGCTGCTGCCCGAGCACCAGCGGATCTGCACCCTCTGCGCCACCGAGGTGAAGTCGGTGGCCGAGGTGTCCGCGCTGCTCTCGCTGCCGCTGGGGGTGGCCCGGATCCTCGTCGCCGACCTGGCCGAAGCCGGCCTGGTCGCCATCCACCAGCCCGCCGCCGGGGGCGAATCCGGCAACCAGCCCGACGTCACGCTGCTCGAAAGGGTCCTCAGTGGACTTCGCAAGCTCTAGCCCCGCCACCCGGGCCACCACCTCGGCGAAGATCGTCGTCGCGGGCGGCTTCGGCGTCGGCAAGACCACGCTGGTCGGCGCCGTCTCCGAAATCAACCCCCTGCGCACCGAAGCCGTCATGACCAGCGCCTCCGCCGGCATCGACGACCTCACCCACACCGGCGGCAAGACCACCACCACCGTCGCCATGGACTTCGGCCGCATCACCCTCGACGAAGACCTCATCCTCTACCTCTTCGGCACCCCCGGCCAGGACCGCTTCTGGTTCATGTGGGACGACCTCGTCCGCGGCGCCATCGGCGCCGTCGTCCTCGTCGACACCCGCCGCCTCGCCGACTGCTTCCCCGCCCTCGACTACTTCGAGAACTCCGGGCTCCCCTTCGTCGTCGCCCTCAACGGCTTCGACGGCCACCAGCCCCACACCCCCGACGAAGTCCGAGAAGCACTCCAACTCGGACCCGACACCCCCATCATCACCCTCGACGCCCGCCGCCGAGACAGCGCCAAGAGCGCCCTCATAACCCTGGTCGAACACGCACTGCTGGCTCGACTGCGGTAGCCACCGGTTTGTGGCAGGGGCCCCGCGGGTGTGCGGGGCCCCTTTTTGACGACCGGTCAGTTGCTGAGTGTCCGTCAATCCTCCGGGGTGACACCGGCCTTGAGCAGGCTGTAGGTGTAGGCGTCCTGCAGCGCCACCCAGGAGGCGGCGACCACGTTGTCGGCCACCCCGACGGTGGACCAGCTGCCGGTGCCGTCGGTGCTCTCGATCAGCACCCGGGTGCGCGAGCCGGTGCCGTGCTGGCCCTCCAGGATGCGGACCTTGTAGTCGGCCAGCTCCAACTGGGCCAGCTGAGGGTAGATCCGCTCCAGCGCCGCGCGCAGCGCCTTGTCCAGGGCGTCCACCGGGCCGTTGCCCTCACCGGTGGCGATCATCCGCTCGCCCTTGGCCCAGAGCTTCACGGTGGCCTCGTTGGCCCCCGCACCGTCCGGGGTCTGCTCGCTGATGGTCCGCCAGGACTCCAGCGTGAAGAACTCCGACGGGCGGCCGAACACCTCGTCGCGGAGCAGCAGTTCGAAGGAGGCGTCGGCGGCCTCGTAGGTGTAGCCCTGCAACTCCTGCTCCTTGACCCGGGCCACCACCCGGCCCGCCAGCTCGCGGTCGCTGGAGAGGTCGTAGCCGAGCTCCCGCCCCTTGAGCTCGATCGAGGCCCGGCCCGCCATGTCGGAGACCAGCATCCGCATGGTGTTGCCGACCAGCTCGGGGTCGATGTGCTGGTACAGGTCCGGGTCCACCTTGATCGCCGAGGCGTGCAGACCGGCCTTGTGCGCGAAGGCCGAGAAGCCGACGTACGGCTGGTGGGTGGACGGCGTCAGGTTGACCACCTCGGCGATGGCGTGCGAGATCCGGGTCATCTCGGCCAGCTTGCCGGGCGGCAGCACCCGGCGGTCGTACTTGATCTCCAGGGCGCCGACCACCGGGAAGAGGTTGGCGTTGCCCACCCGCTCGCCGTAGCCGTTGGCGGTGCACTGCACATGGGTGGCGCCGGCGTCCACCGCCGCCAGGGTGTTGGCCACCGCGCAGCCGGTGTCGTCCTGGGCGTGGATGCCGAGCCGGGCGCCGGTGGCGGCCAGCACGTCGGCCACGACCTCCCGCACCGAGCCGGGCAGCATCCCGCCGTTGGTGTCGCAGAGCACCACCACGTCGGCGCCGGCCTGGTGCCCGGCGCGAACCACCTCCAGCGCGTAGTCGCGGTTGGCCCGGTAACCGTCGAAGAAGTGCTCGCAGTCGATGAAGACCCGGCGGCCCTGCGCCTTCAGGTGGCTGACGCTGTCCCGGACCATCTCCAGGTTCTCGGCCAGCGTGGTGCGCAGCGCCAACTCCACGTGCCGGTCGTGCGACTTGGCGACCAGGGTGATCACCGGGGCGCCGGAGTCCAGCAGCGCGGCCAGCTGCGGATCGTCCGCCGCGCTGCCGCCGGCCCGCCGGGTGGCGCCGAACGCGACCAGCTGGGCGTGCTTGAAGTCGAGCTCCGCCCGGGCGCGGGCGAAGAACTCGGTGTCCCGGGGATTGGCCCCCGGCCAGCCCCCCTCGATGTACCCGACCCCGAAGTCGTCCAGATACCGGGCGAT
Organism: Kitasatospora acidiphila; assembly: GCF_006636205.1. NCBI lineage: Bacteria > Bacillati > Actinomycetota > Actinomycetes > Kitasatosporales > Streptomycetaceae > Kitasatospora > Kitasatospora acidiphila. The sequence continues at coordinate 3,250,639 of NZ_VIGB01000003.1, forward strand.
GATCAGCTTGTCCGCCACCGTGAGGTTGATCCCCTCGCGCTGCGCGCCGTCGCGCAGGGTGGTGTCGAACACGTGGAAGCTGTCGTCGGGGCGTGCACTGCCGTCGGTCATGGCTCTGGGTTCTCCGTTCGCGGAGTTGCTGCTGCCGATATCGAGTCCCCCCGGCTCCACTGTCCGCCCTCCCGCGCGCCACCCGGAAACCGTTCCCCCCTGATGGGCGGGGGCGGAGTTCCAAGTCCTACCCGCTCGGCATGTGGTGGGCCGACCGGGCAAAACAAAAGACCCCTCGCGGGTGCGAGAGGTCTGCGCGCGGGTCTGAGGACACGGTGGTCGCCCCGCGGGTTCACCACGGAACGGTCACTGCGGACCGGCGCGCCTGCTGCTAATAATCAGCGAAAGCGAGGACACGCTTGCAGTCTTGCACAGGTTCACGGAGTGGGTCGGGACGTCTCGCGATGCGGGACGGGTGTCGGTCTCAGAAGAGGTCGCCGGTGTCGAGCGCGAAGGAGAAGGGGCGGGGAGGTCGAGAGGGTCGCCGATCTTGACCGGGACGATGCTCAGGTACTCGCCGTCCTCGGGCTCACTGTGCAGAATCACCTGGTCTGCCTTGCGGTCGACCAGCAGGTAGAGCGGGATGCCGGCGGCGGCGTAACCGGTCCGCTTCTCTTCGCGGTCCTTGCGAAGACGGCTGGACGTGACCTCGAGGACCATCAGCACACCCTCGGGCCGCCACCAGGAATCCGCGCCGGAGAAAGCGCCACGCTTCGTGAAGGTTCCGTCCGGGATATAGCGCCCAGCGGGCACGATCAGGCCCTTGGTGGGCGCGAAGTCGACAGTCCCCTTCGGGCTGTTGCCGGCGACCTGGAATGCGATCCGTCCGATCGCGGTCTCGTGCTCGCCGTCCGGCGGTGGGGTCACGACGATCTTCCCCTCGATGAGCTCGGCCTTGAACCCCGGAGGGGTCTCCAACGCCAGGAAGGCATCGAGCAGTTCGCACTCACCGGGGAAATCGGCCACGTCATGCGTCAGCGCGCTCATGCCCCCTCCTTCCAGTCCACACAGCTCAACGAGTGCGTCACTTCGAGGTTACCCATCCCCGGGCGCCCCGCTCTGGTGAGGCGCCCGGGTGCGGTGCGTCGTCAGCCCTTGACGATCGGGTGGCGCCAGCCGTGGGTGTCCTCGACCGTGCCGGCCTGGATGCCGAGCAGGCGCTCGCGCAGGCGCATGGTGACCGGGCCGGGCTCGCCGGTGCCGACGGTCCAGTCCGCACGGGTGGACTTGACCGAGCCGACCGGGGTGATCGCGGCGGCGGTGCCGCAGGCGAAGACCTCGGTGAGGGTGCCGTCGGCGTTGCCCTGCTTCCACTCGTCGGTGGAGATCTTGCGCTCCTCGGTGGCGTAGCCGAGGTCGGCGGCGACGCTGAGCAGCGAGTCGCGGGTGATGCCGGGCAGCAGCGCGCCGGAGAGTGCCGGGGTGACGACCTTCGCGTTCTCCCCCTCGCCGAAGACGAAGTAGAGGTTCATGCCCCCCATCTCCTCGATCCACTTGTGCTCGGCCGCGTCCAGCCAGACCACCTGGTCGCAGCCCTGGGCCGTGGCCTGCGCGAAGGCGACCAGCGAGGCGGCGTAGTTGCCGGCGCACTTGGCCGCGCCGGTGCCGCCGGGCGCGGCGCGCACGTACTCCTCGGAGAGCCAGACCGAGACCGGCTTGACGCCGCCCGGGAAGTAGGCGCCGGCCGGGGAGGCGATCACGATGAAGATGTACTCGTTGGCCGGGCGGACGCCCAGGCCGACCTCGGTGGCGAACATGAACGGACGCAGGTAGAGGCTCTGCTCCGGCTGGTTCGGCACCCAGCCGCGGTCCTGCTGGACCAGCAGCTCGACGGCCTCCACGAACGCCTCGGCCGGCAGCTCCGGCATCGCCAGCCGGCGGGCCGAGGCCTGGAAGCGGGCCGCGTTGGCCTCCGGACGGAAGGTGGCGATCGAGCCGTCGGGCTGGCGGTAGGCCTTGAGGCCCTCGAAGATCGCCTGCCCGTAGTGCAGGGTCATGTTCGCCGGGTCGATCTCCATCGGCGCGTACGGGGTGAGCTGGGCGTCGTGCCAGCCGCGGCCCTCGGTCCAGCGGATGGTGACCATGTGGTCGGTGAAGATCCGGCCGAATCCGGGGTTCGCCAGCCGGGCCTCGCGCTCGGCCGCGGGCAGCGGGTGCGCGGAGGGCTTGAGCTCGAACGTGATGGGCGCCTGGGTGGGCGTGGTCATGGCTTCAGTCCTTCACCGTGGGGTTGGTCAGGGCCGAGCCGCCATCTGTGCGTGAACGCAGAACGGCACGACCCACTGTTGATAGTCGCATCTCAGGGGCCGTGCCGAACAGCTGTCGGGGTTGTGAGTGCCTCTCAGCCGGCCCGTCAGCCGGATACTCGGGCCGCGAGCGCGTCGCCGACCTGCGAGGTGCTGCGGGCGTCCGGGCCGCGCTCGGCCAGGTCGGCGGCGACCGCCGCCTCGACCCGGGCGGCCTCGGCGGCGTAGCCGAGGTGCTCGAGGAGCATGGCGACCGACAGCACGGTGGCGGTCGGGTCGGCCTTGCCCTGGCCCGCGATGTCCGGGGCGGAACCGTGCACGGGCTCGAACATCGACGGGTAGGCGCCGGAGGGGTTGATGTTGCCGCTGGCCGCCAGGCCGATGCCACCGGTGACGGCGGCGGCCAGGTCGGTCAGGATGTCGCCGAACAGGTTGTCGGTGACGATCACGTCGAACCGCTCGGGCTGGGTGACGAAGAAGATCGTCGCGGCGTCGACGTGCAGGTAGTCGGTGCTGACCTCGGGGTACTCCGCGGCGACCTGCTGGAAGATCCGGGCCCACAGGTGGCCCGCGTGCACCAGCACGTTGTTCTTGTGCACCAGGGTCAGCTTCTTGCGCGGCCGGGCGGCGGCGCGGCGGAACGCGTCCCGGACGACCCGCTCGATGCCGAACGCGGTGTTGAGGCTGACCTCGGTGGCCACCTCCTGCGCGGTCCCGGTGCGCAGCGAGCCGCCGTTGCCCACGTACGGGCCCTCGGTGCCCTCGCGGACCACCACGAAGTCGATTTCAGGTCGTGTCGGAGACGCGCTGTCGGGCTGGTGTCCCGCCAGCGGGGACTTCGCCCCCGGCAGCAGCTTGCCCGGCCGCAGGTTGACGTAGTGGTCGAAGGCGAACCGCAGCTTCAGTAGCAGCCCGCGCTCCAGCACCCCGGACGGCACCGACGGGTCCCCGATCGCCCCGAGCAGGATCGCGTCGTGCTCCTTGAGCGACGCGAGCGTCTCGTCCGACAGGGTCTCCCCCGTCGCGTGGTAGCGCCGGGCCCCGAGGTCGTACTCGGCGGTCTCCAGCTTGACGTCGGAGGGAAGGACGGCGGTCAGCACCTTGAGACCTTCGGCCACCACCTCCTGGCCGATGCCGTCACCGGGGATCACTGCGAGACGAAGGGTGCGAGACATGATGGAGACGGTACTCCTGGTCTCGGGGGGTGACATCTAGTGTCCATTATTCGGACTCGAGGTCAGTGTCAGATCGATGGCTGCCGGGAACGGGCGGGTGGTTCTCACCTCGTCGTACTGGACGGCCTCGGCGCCGTACCGCCCGGTGGCGGAGTCGAGTTCGTAACACCGGACCACCGCGCGAGTGCCCTCACGCTCCACCCACCACAGGTGGGGGACACCGGCAGCGGCGTAGTCCGCCGGGGTGGCTCGCCGCACCTCGGCGGGCCAGGTGGATGGCATCACCTCGATGGCGAGCAGCACCCGAGACGGATTCAGTCCACCCCGTCGCGTGACGGTCAGATCCGGCGTCAGGCGGGCTGCCCCATGGCGAATCTCCTCCGACGTGCTCGACACCTCCCACCCCTGTGGAGCCAGCGCCCGCAGTCCGTGGTCCAACTGGCTGCGAGTCAGCTCCTGGAAGACAGTGCTCGGGCTGCGGAAATACAGCCGGCCGTCGAGCAGCTCGGTGTGCGGCGGCAGATCCTCCAGGCGGTCCAGATCCGCTGCCCGCCAGCCCCCGGCGGGTGTCCGAGCCCACTCGGGCAATGGATCGATTGCTCCCATGCGAGGGATTCTGGCGGCGCCCTCCCAGGCTGCCCGGCGGCTTCGAGCCCGGATTCACCCGAACGTGTCCAGGTCGCCGTGGACGCTGTCCGCCAGGTGGGCCCGGTGGCGCCGCCGGGCCCGCACGACCTACTGACCTCAGTGCCCGGTGGAGCCGCCGTTGTCGCGGCGGTCCAGGGAGCGCTGCAGGGCGGCTGCGCAGGCGGCGCTGGTGTCGGGGGTGGCGAGGGCGAGGCCGCGCCGGCGGCGGCGGGCTGCCGCGGTGGTGCCGGCCGCGGCCGGGGCGTTGTCGCGGGCGTGCAGGTTGGTGGTGAGGGGCATACCGGGCTCCTGGGTTCGCGGACGCCGCAGCGGCGTCGGAGGAGGGAAGAGGAGGGGTGGTACGCCTGGCGGGGATCGCCCGCCGCACTGCGTACGTGCACACACGGCCCGCGGCTCGCCGGACGAACGGTGGGTCCGGGAGCGGGTACGCCGGGTGCCATTTCACGGTACGCCCGCGCCCGGCGGCTGTCTCTACATTTAGTTGGATTTCCTAGTATCTGAGACGGCGGCGCTCCGGACCGCCGGCCGCCAACGGGCTCAACTCCCCAAAGGACAAGGCCCGGACCGCGCAGCGCGGTCCGGGCCCCGGGGGCTGAGAAGGCGTCAGCCGAGATCCACCGAACGGGCGAACTTGGCGCCGATCTCGGCCGCGATCTCGGCGAGCACCTCCTGCGGGATCTGGGTGTCGACGGTGATCGAGGCCAGCACGTCATTGGTGGTGCCGTCGCGGGAGACCTGCATGCCGGCGATGTTGATGCCGGCGTCGCCGAGGATCCGGCCCAGGGTGCCGACCACGCCGGGGCGGTCGTCGTACTTGAAGAACGCCATGTGGTCGGTGAGCGCGATGTCGACCTCGAAGGCGTCCACGCCGACGATCTTCTGCTGCAGCTTGGGGCCGGAGAGGGTGCCGGAGATGGCGATCTCGGAGCCGTTGGCCAGGGTGCCGCGCACGGTGATCACGTTGCGGTGCTCGGCGCTCTCGCTGCTGGTGGTCAGCCGCACCTCGACGCCTCGCTCCTGGGCGAACAGCGGGGCGTTGACGTAGGACACGGTCTCCGCCACCACGTCCTCGAACACGCCCTTGAGCGCCGAGAGTTCGAGCACCTTGACGTCGTGCTGGGTGATCTCGCCGCGCACCTCGACGTCGAGCCGCACCGCCACCTCGCCGGCCAGCGCGGTGAAGATCCGGCCGAGCCGCTCGGCCAGCGGCAGCCCGGGCCGGACGTCCTCGGCGATCACGCCGCCCTGCACGTTGACCGCGTCCGGAACCAGCTCGCCGGCCAGCGCCAGGCGGACCGACCTGGCGACCGAGATGCCGGCCTTCTCCTGCGCCTCGTCGGTGGAGGCGCCCAGGTGCGGGGTGGCCACCACGTTGTCGAAGGTGAAGAGCGGGGAGTCGGTGCACGGCTCCTTGGCGTAGACGTCCAGGCCGGCGCCGGCCACCCGGCCCTCCTTGAGGGCGCTGAGCAGGGCCGCCTCGTCGATGATGCCGCCGCGGGCCGCGTTGACGATCCGCACCGTCGGCTTGACCTTGTGCAGCGCCTCGTCGCCGATCAGGCCGATCGTCTCGGGGGTCTTGGGCAGGTGCACGGTGATGAAGTCGGCGACCTCCAGCAGCTCGTCGAGCGAGAGCAGCTTGACGCCCATCTGGGCGGCGCGGGCGGCCTGGATGTAAGGGTCGTAGGCGACGATCTTCATGCCGAAGGCCGACATCCGCTGGGCCACCAGCACGCCGATCCGGCCCAGGCCCACCACGCCGAGGGTCTTCTCGGCCAGCTCGACACCGGTGTACTTGTTGCGCTTCCACTCGCCGGCCTTGAGTGCGGAGTTCGCGGGCGCGATGTTGCGGGCCACCGAGATCAGCAGGCCGCAGGCGAGTTCGGCGGCCGTGACGATGTTGGATGTGGGCGCGTTGACGACCATCACGCCGGCCTTGGTGGCGGCGGAGACGTCCACGTTGTCCAGGCCGACGCCGGCCCGGGCGACCACCTTGAGCTTCTTGGCGGCGGCCAGCGCCTCGGCGTCGATCCGGGTGGCGGAGCGGATCAGGATGGCATCGACGTCCGCGATGGCGGTCAGCAGCTCGGTGCGGTCGGCTCCGTCGCAATGCCGGATCTCGAAGTCCGGGCCCAGGGCGTCTACGGTCGCCGGCGACAGCTCTTCGGCGATCAGCACCACGGCGTTCTTGGAAGTGACAGTGCTCACGACAGTTCGTCCTTACTGTCCGGTTCTCCCCGCCGCGGGCATCGGCCGGCGCAGACACGTGGGAGGCGTGACCGGCTCGTTGCGGTCCGGCGGACATGGGGGTTTGGTGGCATGCCGCGTGGATAGACGCACGACGCTGTGGGCCTGACGCGCACTCGGAAGTGTATCGACGGACCGGGGGTTTCCTGCTCCCGTGCGGCGAAATCACCCGCACGGGACCAGACGGCTTGTACAGGGGGGACGGGACCGCCCGGACGGTCCCGTCCCCATGCTGCCGGCTGCCGGATCAGGCCTCCTTGACCCAGCTCATCAGCTTGCGCAGCTCGCGGCCGGTGGTCTCCAGCAGGTGGTCCGAGTCGGCCTTCTTGTACTCGTTGTACTTGGGCAGGCCGGCCTTGTACTCGGCGATCCAGGTGTTGGCGAAGGTGCCGTCCTGGATCTCGGCGAGGACCTGCTTCATCTCGGCCTTGGTGGCGTCGGTGATGATCCGCGGGCCGGTGACGTAGTCGCCCCACTCGGCGGTCTCGGAGACCGACCAGCGCATCTTCTCCAGGCCGCCCTCGTACATCAGGTCGACGATCAGCTTCAGCTCGTGCATGCACTCGAAGTAGGCGATCTCCGGCTGGTAGCCGGCCTCCACCAGGGTCTCGAACCCGGCCTTGACCAGGGCGGCGGTGCCGCCGCAGAGGACGGCCTGCTCGCCGAACAGGTCGGTCTCGGTCTCCTCGGTGAAGGTGGTCTTGATGACGCCGGCCTTGGTGCCGCCGATGCCCTTGGCGTAGGACAGCGCCAGGTCGAAGGCCTTGCCGGTGGCGTCCTGCTCGACCGCGACGATGCACGGCACGCCGCGGCCCTCCTCGTACTGGCGGCGGACCAGGTGGCCCGGGCCCTTCGGGGCGACCATGCAGACGTCGACGTCGGCCGGGGGCTTGATGAAGCCGTAGCGGATGTTCAGGCCGTGCCCGAAGAACAGCGCGTCGCCGGCCTTCAGGTTGGGGGCGATGTCCGCCTCGTAGACGTCGGCCTGGACCGGGTCCGGCACCAGGATCATGATGACGTCGGCCTCGGCCGCCGCCTCGGCCGCAGTGGTCACCCGCAGGCCGGCCTCCTCGGCCGCCGCACGGGACTTGGACTCCGGCTTCAGGCCGACCCGGACGTCCACACCCGAGTCACGCAGCGACAGCGCGTGGGCGTGGCCCTGGCTGCCGTAGCCGATGACCGCGACCTTGCGGCCCTGGATGATGGACAGGTCGGCGTCGTCTTCGTAGAACAGCTCGGCCACGGTGGGCTTTCTCCTTGCGTGTATCGCGTCGGTGTCCAGTCACCGTACGCGTGGGTTAAGGGGTTTCAGGGGGTGTCGCGCGCAGCGTGTCCTTCGCGCAGCGTGTCCTTGGAAGGGTGGGGGCGGGCGACAGGAGGGAGCGGTTTACGCGCTGCGGTCCAGGGCGCGCAGCGACCGGTCGGTGATCGAACGGGCACCGCGCCCGATCGCCACCAGGCCGGACTGCACCAGCTCCTTGATGCCGAAGGGCTCCAGCATCCGCAGCATCGCCTCCAACTTGTCGGAGCTGCCGGTCGCTTCGATGGTCACGGCGTCCGGCGACACGTCCACGGTCTTGGCGCGGAAGAGCTGCACGATCTCGACGACCTGGGACCGGGTCTCGTTGTCCGCCCGGACCTTGACCAGGACCAGTTCCCGCTGGATCGCAGCGGACTGGTCGAGCTCGACGATCTTTATCACGTTGACCAGCTTGTTGAGCTGCTTGGTGACCTGCTCCAGGGGCAGGTCCTCGACGTTGACCACGATGGTCATCCGGGAGACGTCCGGATGCTCGGTCGCGCCGACGGCGAGGGAGTCGATGTTGAAGCCCCGACGGGAGAACAGCGCGGCCACCCGGGCCAGCGCGCCGGGCTTGTTCTCGACCAGGACGGAGAGGGTGTGCTTGGACATGGCTTCTGGGTTCCCTTGGTCCGTTGGGGCGTCAGTCGAGGTCGTCGCCGAAGTCGGGGCGCACCCCGCGGGCGAACAGGATCTCGTCGTTGCTGGTGCCGGCGGCGACCATCGGCCAGACCATCGCGTCCTGGTGGACGATGAAGTCGATCACCACCGGGCGGTCGTTGATCTCCATCGCCTGCTTGATCACCGCGTCCAGCTCCTCGGGGCGCTCGCAGCGCAGGCCCACGCAGCCCATCGCCTCGGAGAGCAGCACGAAGTCGGGGATCCGGGTGCCCTGCGGCGGCGGGGCGACGCCGTCGTGGTCGGGGCCGGCGTGCAGCACGGTGTTGGAGTACCGCTGGTTGTAGAAGAGGGTCTGCCACTGGCGGACCATGCCCAGCGAGCCGTTGTTGATGACCGCGACCTTGATCGGGATGTTGTTGAGGGCGCAGGTGACCAGCTCCTGGTTGGTCATCTGGAAGCAGCCGTCGCCGTCGATCGCCCAGACCTCGGTGTCCGGCCGGCCCGCCTTGGCGCCCATCGCGGCCGGCACCGCGTAGCCCATGGTCCCGGCGCCGCCCGAGTTCAGCCAGGTGGCCGGCTTCTCGTAGCTGATGAACTGCGAAGCCCACATCTGGTGCTGGCCCACGCCGGCCGCGTAGATGGCGTCCGAGCCGACCAGCTGCCCGATCCGCTCGATCACCTGCTGCGGCGACAACTCCCCTGCGGGGGCCGGGTCGTAGCCCAGCGGGTAGGTCTTCTTCCACTCGTTGAGCTTGGCCCACCAGTCGCCGTAGTCGCCCTGGTGGCCGGCCTCGTGCTCGGCCTGGACGGCGACGATCAGGTCGGCCAGCACCTCGCGGGCGTCGCCGACGATCGGCACGTCGGCCGGGCGGTTCTTGCCGATCTCGGCCGGGTCGATGTCCGCGTGCACCACCTTGGCGCCCGGTGCGAAGGAGTCCAGCCGGCCGGTGACCCGGTCGTCGAAGCGGGCGCCGAGGGTGAACAGCAGGTCGGACTTCTGCAGCGCGGTGACCGCCGGGACGCTGCCGTGCATGCCGGGCATGCCCAGGTGCTGCGGGTGGCTGTCCGGGAACGCGCCCAGCGCCATCAGGGTGGTGACCACCGGTGCGCCGGTCAGCTCGGCCAGGATCCGCAGCTCCGCGGTGGCCTGCGCCTTGAGCACGCCGCCGCCCACGTAGAGGACCGGGCGCTTGGCGTTGACCAGCAGCCGGGCGGCCTCCCGGATCTGCTTGGCGTGCGGCTTGGTGACCGGGCGGTAGCCGGGCAGCGCCATCTCGACCGGCCAGCGGAAGGTGGTGGTGGCCTGCAGCGCGTCCTTGGCGATGTCGACCAGCACCGGGCCGGGGCGGCCGGTGGCGGCGATGTGGAAGGCCTCCGCGATCACCTGCGGGATCTCGGCCGGGTCGGTGACCAGGAAGTTGTGCTTGGTGATCGGCATGGTGATGCCGCAGATGTCGGCCTCCTGGAAGGCGTCGGTGCCGATCGACGCCGAGGAGACCTGGCCGGTGATCGCCACGATCGGCACCGAGTCCATGTAGGCGTCGGCGATCGGGGTGACCAGGTTGGTGGCGCCCGGGCCCGAGGTGGCCATGCAGACGCCGACCTTGCCGGTGGCCTGTGCGTAGCCGGTGGCCGCGTGGCCGGCGCCCTGCTCGTGGCGGACCAGGATGTGGCGGACCTTCGCCGAGTCCATCAGCGGGTCGTAGGCCGGCAGGATGGCACCGCCCGGAATGCCGAAGATGGTGTCCGCGCCCACGGCTTCGAGGGAACGGATGAGCGACTGCGCGCCGGTCATCGTCTCGACGACCACGGGGGTGCCTTGGGAGGGGCGGCCGGGTGGTCCCCGCGGCGGGGGGATGCCGTGTGCTCGGTCATCTGCCTGTCTTCCTTCGCCGGTTCGGCTGTCCGCTTCATCCCATTTTCGGATGGAATGAGCGGAAGGGGCAACGGTGTTTCACGCGGTGTTCATCGGTGCGACAGCAACAAAAAACCCCTCGTGCCCAAGGGCATGCGAGGGGTGGCGCGTCGGTCTGTGTCGAGTGGGGCGATCTGTGGCCCGCTCAGCCGACGCGCCCGCCAAGTACGAGAATTCGGGTGCGCATGGCACCGACCTTCCTCCCGACCGGCATCCGGTGTCAAGCAGGCGGGATGGCAGTCTCACCATGCGGACCAACGATGGACGGCCGGCCGTCCGCCGCCGAGAGGTAGGCGTGCCGGGCCGAGACCGCTCCCACCGGCCTGGGCAGCGGATACAGCCTACGCACCAGGGCCCGCCGCAGGCGGAACTCGTCCAGCGGCTGGGCGAACGCCAGCCCCTGGCCCTGCCGGCAACCCAGCTCCTGAAGCACCGTCACCTGACGCGGCTGGTCCACCCCCTCGGCGGCGGTGACCAGGCCGAGCTCCCGGCCCAGCCGCAGCGCATGGCCGGCCAGTGCCCGGCTGCGCGGCGAGTCGGCCACCTCCTGCACCACCGAGCGGTCCAGCTTCACCCCGTCGAACGGCAGCTTGGCGAGCGCGCCCAGCGAGCCGCTGCCGGTGCCGAACCCGGCCAGCGCCGTGCCCACCCCGAGCCGGCGCAGCGCGGCCAGCCGGCGGCCCAGCTCGTCCGCCGTGCCGTCCGGGCAGAGCCGGGCCAGCTCGATCACCAGCCGCCCGCACGGCAGCCCGCTGTCCCGCAGCGCCCCGGCGATGGTCTCGTACACCCCGGGCGCGCAGAGCCGCTCGGCGCTCAGCCGCACCGTGACCGGCACCGCGCCGGAGCCCGGCCGGCTGCCCGGCCCGCCGTCGTCCACCCCGCGCAGCGCGGCCTGGGCGATCGCCTGCTCCAGCAGCCAGCGGGCGAACCGGGTGGCCGCGTCACCCTGCTCGGCGCCGCGCAGGAACTCCGCCGGGGTGAGCAGCAGGCCCTGCGCCGAGCGCCACCGGGCCAGCGCCTCCAGCCCGGTGACCGCGCCGGTGCGCAGGTCCACCACCGGCTGGTGGTAGAGCGCGAAGCCGCCCTCCCGGACGGCGGCCCGCAGCCGGGTGTCCAGCTCCTTGCGGCGGTCCAGGTCGGCCCGCATGCCGGGACTGTAGAGCACCACCCGGCCCTTGCCCTCCGACTTGGCCCGGTACATCGCCAGGTCGGCGTCGCGCATCAGCTCGTCGGCCAGCACGCCCGGGTCGGCCGGCGCCGCGTCCGGCTCGGCCCACTGCGGCTCGAAGGCGATCCCGATGCTGGCGGCCACGCCCAGTTCGGCGCCGCCGATCCAGTACGGCTCGGAGAGCGCGTGCCGCAGCCGCTCGGCCAGCTCCTGCACCCGCAGCCGGCCCAGCTGACCGGCGACCAGCACCGCGAACTCGTCGCCGCCGAACCGGGCGACCGTGTCGCCGGCGCGCACGGTGGCCTGCAGCCGCCGGGCCGCCTGCACCAGCAGCTGGTCGCCGGCCTGGTGCCCGGCGGTGTCGTTGACCGCCTTGAAGCCGTCCAGGTCGAGGAAGAGCACGGCCACCGCGGCATCCCGGTACGGGTGTTCGCGGGCACCCTCGCCGCGCGGATCGCCACCGCCCTGGCCGCCGCCGAGCGCGGCTCGCAGCCGCTCGGCGAAGAGCGCCCGGTTGGGCAGGTCGGTGAGCGGGTCGTGGAATGCGTTGTGCTGCAACTGGGCCTGCAGCCGCACCCGTTCGGTGACGTCCCGGCTGTTCAGGATCAGCCCGTCGCGGTACCGGTTGACGGTGGACTCGACGTGCAGCCACTCGCCGCCGCCGGCCCGGATCCGGCACTCCACCCGGGCGCTGGGCTCGCCCGGGCGGGCCGCGGCCGGCGCCGACGGATGGCCGTCCGGGCGCCTGGCCAGCAGCTGGCTGCGGGCCAGGAACCGGCGCACCTCGCCGACCACCCGCTCGGCGTCCTGCGGGTGCACCAGGTCCAGCAGCCGGCCGCCGACCAGCTCCTCGGGATCCCGGCTGTAGACGCCGAGCGCGGCCGGCGACACGTAGGAGAGCACCCCGTCGGCCCCGATGATCATGATGACGTCGCTGGAGCCCTGCACCAGGGAGCGGAAGTGCGCCTCCTTCTGGGCGAGTTCCTGAGCCAGCGACAGGTTGTCCAGCAGCATGATGCCCTGACGGACGATCAGTGCCAGGCCGACCGTGCAGGCGACCACGATCACCACCCGGTCCATCGGACGACCTCCGAGGGCGTTGTAGAGGATGCCGGCGCAGCAGACCGAGGCCGCGGCGTACGGGGTCAGCGCGCTGAAGGTGGAGGCCACCCGGCGGCGCGGCAGGCCGCCGCCCGCGGGATGCAGCCGGCGCGGGCTGGGGCGCCGCCAGCGGGACGTCCAGGGCGCGTAGGCCAGGATCAGGGAGCCGGTGAACCAGCCGGCGTCCAGGATCTCCCCCGAGTGGTAGGTGTCGCGCAGCGCCGGCGAGCTGTAGAGCGCGTCGCACACCACGGTGACCGCCAGCCCCAGCATCGCGTTGTGCACCGCGGCCCGGTTGCCCTCCCGGCAGCGGAACCGCATCCCGACCACCAGCGAGACCATCATGATGTCCAGCACCGGATAGGCCAGGCCGAGCGCCAGCCGCAGCGGGTTGTCCACCTCGCCCTCGGCGGTCTGGCCCAGCGCCAGGCTCCAGCTGAGCGTGAACAGCGAGCCGGCCACCAACCAGCCGTCCAGCAGCAGGCAGAGCCAGGCGGCCGCGCCGCGCGGGCGCTGGGCCAGCACCAGCAGGCCCAGCACGGCCAGCGGCGCGAACGGCAGGAATGCGTAGTCGGCGATCGAGTCCTGCGGCAGCGGGGTGCGCAGCACCACCTCGTACCAGCCCCAGGTGCCGTTGCCGACCGCCAGGGTGGCCGAGGAGAGGCCGAACAGCAGCCAGGCCCCGCGGGTCTGCCCGGGCACCGTGCAGCCGCGCATCAGGCAGGAGAGCGCGGCCGCCAGCGCGGCGCCGGCCAGCCCGAAGTCCCCCATGAAGCACGCCAATGGGTGCGAGCCCCAGCCGAAGGCGGCGCCCAGCGCATAACCGAGGCAGAGCATCCCGAGCAGGAGGGCCAGACGACGGCCGACCAGTAGGGGCAGGCGGGTGACGCCCGCCGGCGGCGCGGTCGACACACCGTCAGACCTGGGGCTCACCCGGCACCTCCCCCTCTGTTCCCAGCCGGGACCCTACACCACTCCGGTCACTCAATGACACATACACTCAACTTAGAGTAATGGTCCGAGAGTAGGGATATGCACCCGCTTCCACCAGATCGGCCCGGTTGGGAGTAGCGCACACGCGGGGGCACGCGCGGGGGAACACGTGCGTCCATGCGCCGCCTACGCGCCGGACCCGACCGGCTGCAACGGCTCGGCGGCCGGGAAGAGCCGCAGCCGGTGGGCCAGTGCCGCGGCCTCGCCCCGGCCGGAAACCTCCAGCTTGGCAAGGATGTTGGAGACGTGGACGCTGGCCGTCTTGGGCGAGATGAAAAGTTCCTCGGCGATCTGGCGATTGGTGCGGCCCTCCGTCAACAGGCGCAGCACATCGGTCTCCCGAGGCGTGAGATGGAACGCGGCAGCACCGTCTGGCTCACTCTGCTCGGCGCGCGCCCCCATGGGCGCCCCCACGGGCGCCTGGGACCTGCTGCGCGCCACCCCGACCCGGTCGATCAGGCGGTCGATCTCCCGGCCCAGCCAGGCATCGCCCAGCCGGTCAGCCAACTCGGCGGCCTCGCACAGCAGTTCGCCGGCCTGCTCGCGCTGCCCGGCCGCCGCCAGGGCTCCGCCGGCCCCCAGCAGCGCGTGCACCAGCGGATAGGGCAGGCCGGTGGCCCGCAGCGGCTCGATCGCGGCCTGCCAGTGCGACGGGGTGTCGGTGCCGACGGCCCGGGCCAACTCGGCCTCGGCCAGCCGCACCCAGCCGTGGTGCAGCGGAACCACCGGGCGCTGCGCGGCCAGCCGCTCGGCGATCCGGGCCAGCACCGCCGAGCGGTCCTGGTCCGCCGAGGGCAGCCCACGCGAGTCGGCCTCCACCGCGGCGGCCCGGGCCAACAGCGGCAGCAGCCGGCTGTCCTTCGGGTCGGAAGGGTCGTCCAGGGTGGCCAGCAGCGCCGCCCTCGCCCGCAGCGGCCGCCCGGACCGGCCGGCCAGGTCCACCGCCAGCCGGGCGGCCGGCACCTCGTGCTGCGACTGGTCCTGCTCCACCGCGGCCGCGGCCCGCGCCAGATGCTGCTCCACGGCCGCCAGGTCGCCGCGCAGCAGCGCCAGTTCGCCGCGCAGCCGGTGCAGGAAGGAGGCGTGGGCCTCGGCCCGGCCGGCGCCCTCCCACTCGGCCAGCACCTCGGCCGCCTCGGCCTGCCGGCCGACCAGCAGCAGGCACTCGGCCAGGTTGCCGGCCAGGATCGCACCGGTGTTGCGCAGCAGCCCGAGGTCGCCGGCCACCGCCAGTCCCTCGCGGGCCAGTTGGACCCCTTCTTCGGCCCGGCCCAGGTGCCCGAGCATGCTGGCCAGGTTGTTCAGCCCCCGGGTGAGCAAGTCAGGCACGGCGAGCCGGCGGGCGCCCTCGATCGCCTCGCGCAGGGTGGCGACGCCCCGCTCGGGGTCGCCGAGTTCGGTGTAGAGCGAGCCGAGGGTCATCTGGGCGTGCAGCTCGACGCTGGTCGCGCCGACCTCGCGGGCGATCGCCACGGCCCGCTCGGCCAGCACCACATCGGCCTCGGCCGGGCGGTACAGCATCGTCTGGCCGACCGCCAGCGAGAAGACGTCGGCCTGCACGGCCGACGGCTCACGGCCCTCCACCAGGCGCAGCGCGTGCGTCAACTCCTCGGCGTAGCCGCGCCGGTTGAGGTGGCCCAGCATCCGGGCCCGGTTCATCCGGAACCAGGCGGCGCGCAGCGGGTCCTTCGCCTCGTCCACCAGTTTGAGGGCGCGCTTGGCCAGGCTCACCCCGCGCTCCCGGTCGCCGGCCCGCCGGGCCGCGACCACCGCCTCGGCCAACACGTCGACCAGCCGCAGCTGTTGGCAGTCGTCGTCATTGACCGGGCCCGGGTCGCAGGAACAGGGCGGGTAGGTCTCGGCCCAGTCGTGCGGGCGCAGCGTGGTCGCCAGCACCTCGTCGTCGACCTCGTCCCAGATCTCCAGGGCCCGCTCCAGCATCCGCAGTTGCTCGGCGAAGGCGTTGCGGCGGCGGGCGGCGCGGGCCGCGTCCAGCGCGCTGGGCAGGGCGCGGGCCGGATCGTGCGCGTGGTACCAGTAGTTGGCCAGCCGGGCCGGGCGCTCGGCGCCGTGCACCAGGGTGGGATCGGCGGCCAGGGCGGTGGCGAACCGGCGGTTGATCCTGGTCCGCTCACCGGGCAGCAGGTCGTCGGAGACGGCCTCGCGGACCAGCGCGTGCCGGAACCGGTAGCCTTCGCCGTCCTTGTCCGGCTGCAGGATGTTGGCGCCGACGGCGGTGCGCAGCGCGTCCAGCAGCTCGTCCTCGCTGCCGTCGAGCACGGCGGCGAGCAGTTCGTGCTCGATCCGCGAACCGCCCTCGGCCGCGGTCCTGACCACCCGCTGGGTGGCCTCCGGCAGCGCCTCGACCCGCACCAGCAGGATCTCCCGCAGCGAGTCGCTGAGGCCCACCGAGCAGCCGCCGGTGTAGGAGCAGGCCAACTCCTCGACGAAGAACGGGTTTCCCTCGGAGCGGTGGTGGATCCGCTCCACCAGCTGCCGGTCCGGGGTCTCGGTGCCGAGGATGCCGGCCAGCTGGGCGGCCACCTCCTGGTGGCCGAACCGGTCCAGCTCCAGTCGCTGCACGGTGCGTTGGCGCTCCAGCTCGACCAGGAACGGGCGCAGCGGGTGGCGGCGGTGCAGGTCGTCGCTGCGGTAGGTGGCGCAGATCAGCACCCGGGAGCTGTGCAGGGTGGCGATCAGGTAGCCGAGCAGCTCCCGGGTGGAGCGGTCCGACCAGTGCAGGTCCTCGATGGCCAGCACCAGGGTGTGCTCGGCGCCGAGCCGTTCGAAGAGCCGGCCGATGTGCTCGAACAGCCGGGCCCGGCCGTACTCGTCGTTGGGCTCGGCATCGGTCTCGCCGAACTCCGGCAGCACCCGGGAGAGGTGGCCCTCCATGCCCTCGGCGGCGCGGGCCAGCTCCGGGCCGAGCCGGCGGTGCAGCCGGCGCAGCGCGGTGACCAGCGGTGCGTACGGCAGGCCCTCGGCGCCGACCTCCAGGCAGTTGCCGAGCATGGTGACGGTGCCGGCCGCCTCCGCCTGGGCGAGGAACTCCTCCAGCAGCCGGGTCTTTCCGACCCCTGCCTCGCCCCGACCAGCAGCGCCTGCGGCTGGCCCTCCCCCGCCCGACGCAACGCCGCGCCCAGCGCAGCCAGTTCGCTGCCTCGACCGACGAAGACCGGGCTGACCGACATCTGCTCCACGGCGCTGAGCATGCCATATACGGCTGACGCCGGACCATGGGATATCGCCGACGGTGAAACGGGAGCGGGGAGAGCACCCTGGGTGCTCTCCCCGCTCCTGCTGTCGGCCACCTCGATCGGCTCCGCTGCTCCCCTCGTGCCAGCGGTGCCTGGGCCGTCGGTCAGCACTCGGCAGCCGCGGCGGCGCGGTGGGTCCGGCGCAGGCCGGCCAGGCGGCCGAGCCGCAGGCCCCGGTCGGTGCGGTTGGCGCGGTTGGCGCGGCGGGCCTCGGTCACCAGGCGCTCGTTGGCGGCGGCGGCCTGCAGCTCGGCGGTGCGCTGGCGGAAGAGTTCGAACTCCATGACGTGGTCCCCTGTGGTCTCGTCGTCTCTGTCTCTGTTGACACTTAGAGACTCCTCCCCCAGGGGGGTGCGCCACATCGGCAGCATGCCCGATCTTGCGGGGCCTCAGGTCCTTAGGAGCGTACGGAAAAACAGTGCGGCCACCCCTAAGGCCTTAGGGGTGGCCGCACCTCAAGGTACTCAGGCGCCCAGGCGCTCCAAGATGAGGTCCTTCACCTTGGCCGCGTCCGCCTGGCCGCGGGTGGCCTTCATGACCGCGCCGACCAGCGCGCCGACCGCCTGCACCTTGCCGCCGCGGATCTTCTCCGCGACGTCCGGGTTCTCGGCGATCACCTGGTCGACGGCCGCGCCCAGCGCGGAGTCGTCGGAGACCACGGCCAGGCCGCGGGTGGCGACGACCTCGTCCGGCTCGCCCTCGCCGGCCAGCACACCCTCGATCACCTGGCGGGCCAGCTTGTCGTTGAGCTTGCCCTCGGCGACCAGCGCGCAGACCCGGGCCACCTGGGCCGGGGTGATCGGCTGCTCGGCGAGCTCGGTGCCGGTCTCGTTGGCCCGGCGGGCCAGCTCGCCCAGCCACCACTTGCGGGCCTGGTCGGCGGGGGCGCCGGCCGCGATGGTCTCCAGGATCGGCTCCACCGCACCGGCGTTGAGCACCGCCTGCATGTCCTTGTCGGACAGGCCCCACTCGGCCTGCAGCCGGGCCCGGCGCACCCGGGGCAGCTCCGGCAGTCCGGCGCGCAGCTCCTCGACCCACTCCCGGGACGGCGCCACCGGCACCAGGTCGGGCTCGGGGAAGTAGCGGTAGTCCTCGGCGTTGTCCTTGATCCGGCCGCTGGTGGTGCTGCCGTCGTCCTCGTGGAAGTGCCGGGTCTCCTGGATGATCTTCTCGCCCTGGCCCAGCACGGTGGCGTGCCGCCGGACCTCGAAGCGGGCGGCCCGCTCGACGCTGCGCAGCGAGTTGACGTTCTTGGTCTCCGAGCGGGTGCCGAAGGTCTCGGTGCCGTTCGGGCGCAGCGACAGGTTGACGTCGCAGCGCATCTGGCCCTTGTCCATCCGGGCCTCGGAGACGCCCAGCGCGCGGATCAGCTCACGCAGCTCGGCGACGTAGGCGCGGGCCACCTCGGGCGCCCGCTCGCCGGCGCCCTCGATCGGCTTGGTGACGATCTCGATCAGCGGAATGCCGGCCCGGTTGTAGTCGAGCAGCGAGTGGGTGGCGCCGTGGATCCGGCCGGTGGCCCCGCCGACGTGGCTGGACTTGCCGGTGTCCTCCTCCATGTGGGCGCGCTCGATCTCGACCCGGAACGTCGAGCCGTCCTCCAGCTGCACGTCGAGGTAGCCGTTGAAGGCGATCGGCTCGTCGTACTGCGAGGTCTGGAAGTTCTTCGGCATGTCCGGGTAGAAGTAGTTCTTCCGGGCGAACCGGCACCACTCGGCGATCTCGCAGTTCAGCGCCAGCCCGATCCGGATCGCCGACTCCACGCCGACCGCGTTGACCACCGGCAGCGAGCCGGGCAGCCCCAGGCAGGTCGGGCAGACCTGGCTGTTCGGCTCGGCACCCAGCTCGGTCGAGCAGCCGCAGAACATCTTGGTCTTGGTGCCCAGCTCGACGTGGACCTCCAGGCCCATCACCGGGTCGTACGACGCGAGAGCGTCCTCGTAGGAGACCAGGTTCATGACGCTCACAGCGTCCCCTTCACTCAAAAGTCTTGGAAGCGGCCGGCCGCGGCGCTGGGCGCCACGGCCGACCTGACGGAACGTCAGTCCGCGAGGATGTCGTCGCTGCCGAGCCGGCGCAGCTCGCGGACCAGCAGGGCGGTGCCGGTGGCCAGGGCCAGGGCCCCCACCAGGGCATTGGCCAGCAGCAGGCGGTCCTGCTCGGAGCGGGCCTTCTTGACGTCCTTGATGATGCTCAGGGCGCCGAATGCGCTGGTGCCGATGGACAGCAGCAGGCCGGGCTTCGAGTGCTTCCACCCTTTAAGCGACGGACTGGCTTTGGCCTTCTCGATCTTGCTCACAGTGCCGGTGCCTCCTCCAGCAGGGGGTGCCCCCACTTGTCGTCGAGTGCGGCCTCCACGGCGCCGCCCACCCGGTACAGGCGGTCGTCCGCCATCGCGGGAGCGATGATCTGCAGGCCGACCGGGAGATTGTCCTCCGGCGCCAGCCCGCAGGGCAGCGACATGGCCGCGTTGCCCGCCAGGTTGGACGGGATGGTGCACAGGTCGGCCAGGTACATCGCCATCGGGTCGTCGGCGCGCTCGCCGATCGGGAAGGCGGTGGTCGGGGTGGTCGGCGAGACCAGCACGTCGACCCCGGCGAACGCGGCGTCGAAGTCGCGCGAGATCAGGGTGCGGACCTTCTGCGCCGAGCCGTAGTAGGCGTCGTAGTAGCCCGAGGAGAGGGCGTAGGTGCCCAGGATGATCCGGCGCTTGACCTCGGCGCCGAAGCCGGCCTCGCGGGTCAGCGCGGTGACCTCCTCGGCCGAGCGGGAGCCGTCGTCGCCGACCCGCAGGCCGTAGCGCATCGCGTCGAAGCGGGCCAGGTTGGAGGAGGCCTCACTGGGGGCGATCAGGTAGTAGGCGGGCAGCGCCAGGGTGAAGGACGGGCAGGACACCTCGACCACCTCGGCGCCCAGCTCGCGCAGCAGCTCCACGGACTCGTTGAACCGCTGCATCACGCCGGCCTGGTAGCCCTCGCCGGCGAACTCCTTGACCACGCCGATCCGCATGCCGCGGATGTCGCGCATCTTGGCGGCCTCGACCACGGCCGGGACCGGCGCGTTGATCGAGGTGGAGTCCAGCGGGTCGTGGCCGGCGATCGCCTCGTGCAGCAGCGCCGCGTCCAGCACGGTGCGGGCGCACGGGCCGCCCTGGTCCAGCGAGGACGAGAAGGCGACCAGGCCGTAGCGGGAGACCGAGCCGTAGGTGGGCTTGACGCCGACCGTGCCGGTGACCGCGCCGGGCTGGCGGATCGAGCCGCCGGTGTCGGTGCCGATCGCCAGCGGGGCCTCGAAGGCGGCCAGCGCGGCCGCCGAGCCGCCGCCGGAGCCGCCGGGGATCCGGGACAGGTCCCAGGGGTTGCCGGTCGGGCCGTAGGCCGAGTTCTCGGTGGAGGAGCCCATCGCGAACTCGTCCATGTTGGTCTTGCCCAGGATCACCACGTCCGCGTCCTTCAGACGGGTCGTCAGGGTGGCGTCGTAGGGCGGGATCCAGCCTTCGAGGATCTTCGAACCGCAGGTGGTCGGCACGCCCTTGGTGGTGAAGACGTCCTTGAGGGCCAGCGGCACGCCGGCCAGCGGGCCGAGCTCGGTGCCGGCGGCGCGCTTGGCGTCCACCGCGCGGGCGGCGGCCAGCGCGCCCTCGGTGTCGACGTGCAGGAAGGCGTTGACCTTGTTGTCGACGGCGTCGATCCGGTCCAGGTGGGCCTGGGTCACCTCGACGGCGCTGACCTGGCCGGCCTTGATCGCCGCGGCGGTGTCCGCCGCTGTGAGCTTGATGAGGTCGGTCATGGCTGGTCAGTCCTCCCCGAGGATCTGCGGGACCCGGAAGCGCTGCTCCTCGGCGGCGGGGGCGCCGGAGAGCGCCTGCTCGGGGCTGAGCGACGGCCGCACCTCGTCGGCGCGCATCACATTGGTCAGCGGCAGCGGGTGGGAGGTCGGCGGGACGTCCTGTCCGGCGACCTCGGAAACGCGGGCGACCGCGCCGATGATCACGTCCAGCTGCTCGGCGAGGTGGTCCAGCTCCTCGGCCTGCAACTCCAGACGCGACAGCCGGGCGAGGTGGGCGACCTCCTCGCGCGTGATGCCAGGCATGCAGCGATCCTCAGGGTGAGTTCGGGCGAGGACGACACCGGCATCACCGCACGCGATCACCGCACGCGGGAGCGACCCGTCCTCCTTGTCTTTACCGACCATCCTAGGGGGCACGGCGCGTGACCGTTGTTACTGAGGGGTTGCCGGCGCCCGGCCGGGGCTACTGAGGGGCCGTCGGAGCCTGGCTCGGCGGGGCCAGCGGCTGGCGCGGCACCCCCGGGCGGGACAGTTCGGCCATCCCGGTCCAGCGCCGCAGCCCGGGCACCCGCTCGGCCGGCGGCGGGCCGGTGCGGTGCACCTTGAGCCAGGCGGTGGCCTGGTCGGCGGGCAGCGCGGCGGAGACCAGCCAGCCCTGGACGGCGTCCACCCCGAGGCTGTGCAGCCGCTCCCAGGTGGCGTCGTCCTCCACGCCCTCGGCCACCACGGTCAGCCCCAGCGAGTGGGCCAGCTCCACCGAGCAGCGCACCACCGCGGCGTCGTGGTGGTCGGCGACCATCCGGGAGACGAAGGACCGGTCGATCTTCAGCTCGCCCACCGGCAGGCTGCGCAGCCGCACCAGCGAGGAGTGGCCGGTGCCGAAGTCGTCCAGCGACATCCCGACGCCCTGCCGGCGCAGCTGGGCCAGGGTGTCGGCGGCCAGCCGGGAGTCGTCGAGCAGCAGCCGCTCGGTGATCTCCAGCTGGAGCGCGTGGGCCGGCACCTGGTGGCGGCTCAGGTGGTCGGCCACCCGCTGCGCGAAGCCGGGGCTGAGCACGTCGCGGGGCGAGACGTTGACGGCGACCTGCACCTGGAGGTCGTGGGCCCGCCAGGCGGCCAGCTGGCCGATCGCGGCCTCCAGCACGTAGTCGGTCAGCCGGGGCATCAGGCCGCTGGACTCGGCCAGGCCCACGAACTCGTCCGGCGAAACCCGGCCGCGCCCGGGCCGCTCCCAGCGCAGCAGCGCCTCCAGGCCCACCACCCGGCCGTCGAAGGCCACCTTGGGCTGGTAGTGCAGCTGCACCTCGCCGGTCTCCAGGGCCCGGCGCAGATCGCCGAGCAGGCCGATCCGGTACGGGGTGTCGACGTCCTGGGACTTGTCGTACCGGGCGACGCCGGTGCGGGAGCGCTGGGCGTGGCCCATCGCCACGTCGGCCCGGCGCAGCAACGATTCTGCGTCGTCGGCGTGCTGCGGGTAGACGCAGACGCCGGCGCTGGCCTCCAGCACCAGCAGCAGGCCGTCCAGCCGGATCGGAGCGGCCAGCTCGGCGATCAGCGCCTTGGCGAGGCGCTCCAGCAGGTCGGGGCGGCCGACGCCGGGCAGCAGCACCGCGAACTCGTCGCCGCCCATCCGGGCCACCACCGCGCGGCGGCCGTTCTCGGCCAGCGGCTCCAGGCCGGCCAGCAGCTCGCCGGTCTCCCGGCGGCGCTCGGCGGCCAGGGACGAGGCGGGCGGCGCCGAGGCGGGCGGCGATGAGGCGGGCGGCGCCGGCAGCGGGGCCTTGCGGGGGGCGGGGATGGGCGAGGCCGCGGGGATCGTGGTGGCGGCGAAGGAGGCGGGCTGCGGTGCCAAGCCGCCGGCAGCGGAGGACGGCAGCGCCAGCAGGGCAGCGGCGGCGCCGGCGCAGGAGGAGGTGGGCGCGGTCGGCCGGCCGTCCGCGGCCCCGCCACGCAGCACCCGGTGCAGCCGGCGCCCGATGTGCACCAGCAGCCGGTCCCCGGCGGCGTGACCGAGCGTGTCATTGAGCGATCGGAACCGATCGAGGTCGAGCAGGATCAGCCCGACCGAGTAGTCACCCTGGTCCTGGTGCTCGGCGATCGCCTCCTGGGCTGCGAGCAGCAGGGCATGCCGGTTGGGCAGGCCGGTGAGCGGATCGGTGAGCTGGTCCCGGGCCCGGTCCCGGGCGATCCGCCAGGCGGCCACCAGCACGGCCAGCGGCACCGCGAACAACGGCAGCAGTTCGGGCTCGTGCCGGCTGACCAGCACGGCCAGGGGAATGAGCGGTGCGGCACCGGCCAGCAGCACGCCGAGCAGCAGGACGGCGCCCGCCACCCCCTGCGGCGGACGCGTCGGCGCACCGCCGGTCGTACGATCCATACGCCCTGTCCTCCGTCAGGCCCGCCCCCGCCAGGCCGCATCGCGGCTGGAGCCGACCCGAAGAACGGTCGGCCTGGCACCTTCTGATCGAGTGCCAGTCGGTCTCAGCCTGGAAGCGCCCCTGTCGGCGCCGGCCACCCGCTGATCCCGCTGGCCGGTGCCCCCACTCCTGCTGACACACTGTTGCGCTCCAGGGTAAGTCCGCCCCCGTCGGGAGGGCGGACTTTCGGTCATCCGCGAGCACGTCAGCACGGAACCGGCGCCGCACAGTGACACGATGCCCTCTTTAGGCGCCCGGCACCCAGGTGACGGGGCATCAGCACCATAACAAGAGGGACACGTCAGCCCTGGTCAGCCCCCTCGGTGGTTACCTCGGCCGGCTCCTCCTCGCCGGTCGGCAGTCCGAGGTGGGCTCGCGCCGCGGCCGGCCCGGACTCCAGCAGCACCGCGAATCCGGCGTCATCCAGTACCGGCAGGCCGAGTTGGACCGCCTTGTCGTACTTCGACCCAGGGTTGTCACCGACGACCACGAAGTCGGTCTTCTTCGACACCGACCCGGTCACCTTCGCGCCCCGGACCACCAGCGCCTCCTTGGCGCCGTCCCGGGTGTGCCCGGCCAGCGTGCCGGTGACCACCACGGTGAGCCCCTCCAGCGGGCGCTCGCCCTCCTCCTCGGGGGCCTCCTCGACGAACCGGACCCCCGCCTCGCGCCACTTGCGCAGGATCTCCCGGTGCCAATCCTCCTGGTACCACTCGACGATGGCCTTGGCGATGATCGGCCCGACGCCCTCGACCGCGGCCAGCTCCTCCTCGCTCGCCGCGAAGATCCGGTCCAGGTCGCGGAACTCCCGGGCCACCGCCTGGGCGGCCACCGGGCCGACATGACGGATCGACAGGCCGTTGAGGTAGCGCCAGAGCTGGCGCTCCTTGGCGCCGGCCAGGTTGTCCAGCAGCACCGTGGTGTTCTTCTTGGGCTGGCCCTTGAGGTTGGCGAAGAAGGCGACCTCGCGCTCCTCACCCGTGGCGTCGTCCAGCTTGGGCATGCCGGTCTTCGGATCGCGCACCAGCACCCGGATCGGCAGCAGCTGCTCCACGGTCAGACCGAAGATGTCCCCCTCGTTCTTGACAGGAGCGTCAGCAGGCTCCAGCGGCTGGGTGAGCGCGGTGGCCGCCACATAGCCCAGCCCCTCGATGTCCAGCGACTCGCGTCCGCCCAGGTAGGCGATCCGCTCGCGGATCTGGGCCGGGCAGAACTCCGCGTTGGGGCAGCGCAGATCGATGTCGCCCTCGGACATCGGGCGCAGCTCGCTGCCGCACTCGTGGCAGTGCGAGGGCATCACGAACTCCTGCTCGGTGCCGTCCCGCAAGTCCTCCACCGGGCCGAGGATCTCCGGGATCACGTCACCGGCCTTGCGCAGCACCACGGTGTCGCCGAGCAGCACGCCCTTGGCCTTCACCACCTGCTGGTTGTGCAGGGTGGCGTACT
The DNA here is from genome assembly GCF_006636205.1 of Kitasatospora acidiphila. NCBI lineage: Bacteria > Bacillati > Actinomycetota > Actinomycetes > Kitasatosporales > Streptomycetaceae > Kitasatospora > Kitasatospora acidiphila. The sequence continues at coordinate 3,275,010 of NZ_VIGB01000003.1, forward strand.
GCACCATCGAGCCGGCCACCTTCACCGGCTCGGCCAGCACGGCGTACGGCGTGGCCCGGCCGGTGCGGCCGATGCCGACCTTGATCGAGGCCAGCTTGGCGGTGACCTCCTCCGGCGGGTACTTCCAGGCGATCGCCCAGCGCGGCGACTTGGAGGTGGAGCCGAGCCGGCCCTGCAGCGCGATCTCGTCCACCTTGACCACCACGCCGTCGATCTCGTGCTCGACGGAGTGGCGCTGCTCGCCGTACTGCTTGATGAACGCCCGCACCTCGTCCAGCGTGCCGACCACCTCGTTGTGCTTGGCGGTGGGCAACCCCCAGTCGCGCAGCAGCTGGTAGGCGTGCGACTGGCAGTCGATCACGAAGCCCTCGCGGGCGCCGATGCCGTGCACCACCATGTGCAGCGGGCGGGATGCGGTGACCAGCGGGTCCTTCTGGCGCAGCGAACCGGCGGCGGCGTTGCGGGGGTTGGCGAAGAGCTTGAGCAGCGCCTGCGGGCGCTTGCCCTCCTTGGCCCGCTCCTCGTTCTCCGCCTTGCGGCGCTCGTTCTCGGCGGCGAACGAGGCGTTCAGCTCCTCGAAGGCCTCGGTGGGCAGGTAGACCTCGCCGCGGATCTCCACCAGGGCGGGCAGGTCGTCGCCCTTGAGCTGCTGCGGGATCTCCTTGATGGTGCGGATGTTGGCGGTGATGTCCTCGCCGACCCGGCCGGTGCCGCGGGTGGCGGCCAGGGTGAGCCGCCCGTGCTCGTACGTGAGGTTGACGGCCAGGCCGTCCACCTTGAGCTCGCACAGGTAGTGGTAGTCGATGCCGTCCAGCTCGCGGGCCACCCGGTCCGCCCAAGCGGCCAGCTCCCCGTCGTCCATCGCGTTGTCCAGGCTGAGCAGCCGCTCGCGGTGCTCGACCTTGGTGAAGCCCTCGGCCGCGCCGCCGCCCACCTTCTGGGTCGGCGAATCCGGCGTGACCAGCGCGGGGTGCTCGGCCTCCAGCGCCTCCAGCTCCCGCATCAGCGAATCGAACTCGGCGTCGCTGACGATCGGAGCGTCCTGCTCGTAGTAGCGGACCCGGTGCTCCTCGATCTCGGTCGCCAGCTCCGCGTGCCGCCTGCGCACCTGCGCCGGGACGTCCTCCCAGCCCTCGACCGCCGCCACCTTGAGCCTCCTGTTCGCTACTCCGGGTTGTCCACCAGGCTCTGGGCGCCCCTCACGCTGAGTGACAACGCCTTGCGGGCGTAGACCGGGCTCGCGCCGGCCAGGCCGCAGGTCGGTGTCACCAGCACGCGGCGGCCCAGCAGTTCCGGATCGAGCCCGAGCCTGCGCCACAACGTCCTGACACCCGTGACACTACCGGCCGGGTCGGACATATCTTCGTCGGTGGACGGCACCACACCGGCCAGGATCACCGTGCCCGCCTCGACCGCCTCACCGATCACATCGTCCTCACGCTCCGTCAGCAGACCGAAGTCCAGTGACACGCCCGCGACCCCGGCCCGGCGCAGCAACGGGACCGGCACCCCGGGGGCGCAGCAGTGCACCACCACCGGCACGTCCAGGCCCCGGACCAGCTCCCGCAGCACCTCCTCGGCCAGCTGCCGGTCCACCGAGCGCAGCCGCTGGAAACCGCTGGCCGTCTTCACCTGCCCGGCCAGCACGGCGGGCAGCGAGGGCTCGTCCAGCTGCAGCACCAGCTGCGCACCGGGCACCCGCCTGCGGACGTCCGCCAGGTGCCGGCGCAGCCCCTCGGCCAGCGAGCCGGCGATGTCCCGGCAGGCACCCCGGTCGGCGAGCGCCTTCTCGCCGTGCTTCAGCTCGATGCCCGAGGCCAGCGTCCACGGCCCGACCGCCTGGAGCTTGAGCGCCCCCTGGTACCCCTGGGTGAACTCCTCCAGCGCGTCCAGGTCCTCGCCCAGCCACGAGTGCGCCCTGCGGGTGTCCCGGCCCGGCCGGTCGGCGAACCGCCAACCACTCGGCTGCACCTCGGCGAACAGCTCCACCAGCAGGCCCGCCGAGCGCCCGATCATGTCGGCCCCGGGCCCGCGCGCCGGCAGCTCGGGCAGGAACGGCAGCTGCTCGAGCGCACCGGTCGAGGTCTTCGCAGCCTCCCGGGCATCGGTACCCGGCATCGAGCCGATACCGGTGGCGGCGCCGAGCAGGTCGGGGAAGGGGAACGTGGTGGTCACGCCCGGCAGCCTACGGGAGTTCCGGGCCTCCCAGCAGTCCGGCCGGCCGCAGACGCTCCCGCCGCCCGACGCGCGGTTGCGCGGGCCCCGGGGCCGGCAGCTCCGCTGGTCCAGTGCAGCCGTCAGGCGGACTTCGCCTTCTGCTGGAACTGGGAGTAGTCGATCACCTGGTCGGCCGGCGGCGCCTGGACGTCGAGGGGCTTGTTGAAGTCACCGAGGTCCATCGTGCCCGGGTCGCTGTCGTTGCTCTCCACGCGCAGCAAGTAGGGCTGGCCCTGGGTGGCGATGTAGAGGGTGCTGCGACTGCCGCCGTCGGAGACCAGGAGACTGATGACGGGGGTGCCCTTGATCGTGGTGGGGTCGCCCACGATGGCGTTGGTGCCGTCCTTGGAGAAGCTGTCGGCCATGTCCGAGATGAGGCCGCACATGCCGACCGTCTCCTGGAGGTCGGGGTCGGCGTCGCCGCCGGTCAACCAGCGGCCTTTGAAGAGCTCGGCGACAGCGGGACCGGAGTCCGGCACGCCCGCCTGCTTGGCCATGCTCTGCCAGACGGCCGCGTCGGGGCGCACCCATGTGCCGGCGCTGTTGTGGAGGACGTCCATCGCGCCGGTCCCGCTGACGGTGACCTTGCCCGTGCAGTCCTTGGCCTTGTCAGCCGAGAGGTCGAGGGTGACCTGCTGGCCGTCCGATGTGGCGGTGCCGGACACGTGCATCGAGCTGAGCCCGCTCATCACCTTGCCGCTCGCGTGGAGGATCTGCCTGGCCGACAGATGGTAGGGGTCCAGTCCGGAGGCGGTCGCGGAGGCCGAGGCCGAGACCGAGGACGACGCGGTCGCGGAGACCGGGGCGGCGGCCTGGCCGGACGACCCGCCCTTGGCGCCTCCGCACGCGGTGACCGTGCCGGCCAGGGCGATGCACAACACGGCGGAGTGGACGAGGCGGTGGGAGAACATCGCGATCCTTCGACTGGACTACTGGCCGGTGTGACCAGAAGAGGATCAGTATGCAGATTGTCAGACTACGCGTGATCGAATTCGAGGCAGCAGTGATTGACGTCAGCTCCCCAACAACCCCGCCAGGCGAGCCCGGTACAGCACCGCCACGGTGAAGCCGTCGGTGATCCGGCCGTCGGCCACCAGGCGTTCGGCCTCGGCGAACGAGAACCGCACCGCCCGCCGGATGCCCTCGGCGTGCTCCACCTCGCCGTGGCCGGTCAACCGGGCCGCGTAGAGCACCACATGGCCGGCCACCAGGCCGGTGTCGGGGTGCAGCCGGCCCAGTGGCAGCAGTTCGTCGGCCCGGGCGCCGAGTTCCTCGGCCAGTTCGCGGCGGGCGTTCTGCTCGTCGTCGGCGCCCGGTTCGCCGTAGCCGCGCGGCGCCTCCAGGTGCCAGGAGCGGGTGGCGTGCCGGTAGTGCTCCAGCAGCAGCACGCCGTCCGGCAGCACCGGCAGCACCACCACGCCCGGTGCCCCGGCGGTGCCCAGCATCCTCAGGTGCAGGCCGAGGCCGCCGCCGGGGAAGCGCACCGGGTCGCGCAGCAGGGTGACGTACGGGTCGGCGTACACCACCCCGGACTGCGCGGCGGCCACCGGTGCCGTACCGCCGCGGTCGCGCACCGCCTGCTCGGCCGCGGCGGCCTCGGCCGGCGTGGTGAGGATCTGGATGCCGTCGGGGTCGTTGCGGAACAGCTCGGGCCGGTCGGTGCGGAGCTGGGCGTAGCGGTCCATGGATGTCCTTTCCTGCCTGCCGTCCATGGTGCCCGCTGCACCCGCTCCGCATCCGGGAGTTGACCTCGAGTTGCCCCGGGTCAGCCGACTCGCTCCGGCTCGGCCAGCTCGGCGGCCTCGGCCCGGCCGCCCACCGCCCCGACCTCGGTGAACCCGGCCAGTCGCAGATCCGCGATCAGCGCCTCCCACTGCCGTAGCCCGCTGCCCGGGAACCGCCCCTCGATCACCCGCAGGCTGCTGTCCAGCCGGGCCTGCTCGGCGCGGCCCACCTGCCGGTTGACCAGCAGCCGGACCACCACCGGCGCGGCCCGGTTGGCGAACGCCCGGGTGACCTCGCCGAGGATCTCGAACGCCGGATTGGCGCCCAGCAGCACCCGGACCCCGGCGTTGGCCACCTCGACCAGCAGCTCCACCGTCGGCATCCATCGCGCCATCCGGGCGGCCACCCGCCGCTTGGACACCAGCGAACTGGCCTCCCGGAGCATCTCCACATAGGCGGCGACCACGGCCGGCGCACCGTGCTCGGGGTCGGCGAACCGGGCCGGCTCGGCCACCAGGGGGTCGGTGAGCAGCCCCTGGAGCCGGGCCAGGTAGCGGCGCCACTGCGGGGTGCCGCGCAGCGCCAGCACGTCCGTCAGCGTGAGTTCGGCGAACGATTCGACGAACAGGCCTTCCTGGACCACCTCGAAGGCGGTGCGGCGGACGATCTCCACCAGCTGCCCGGGCGCCAGGTCCCGTCCGGGCGTCTGCCGCTTCAGGTGCCACTCCTGCAGCGCGGAGCGGGGCGGCGAGCCCTGCGGGGTGAGGGCGTAGGCGCCGAGGCGGTCGGCCAGGTTGACGTTGTAGGCGAGGTCGATCAGCTGCTTGATCTCGGCGCCGAACTCCCTGGTCCGGTCGTAGCCGCGGTCCGCCGGGTTGGCGCCGTCGGTCACCACGAAGTGCCGGTAGATGTCGTCGCGCAGCACCAGGCCGGTCTCCCGGATCCGGGTGTTGCAGAAGTCCGCCACGTCCAACAGCCGCTCGCGCAGCCGCTCCTGGCGCTCCGCCGGCACCTCGAGGACACGGGCCAGTGCGGGCACGTCGATCAGGTTGAGGTCGTGCGCGTAGCGGGAGAACTCCCGGCCGAGCGCCTGCGCGTCCTCCGCGTTGGCGGCGTCGTCCCAGTCCATCCGCAGGCAGCTCAGCCGGGTCTCCTGGCAGACCCGGCTCCAGCCCTGCCAGCCGGCGCCGTCCACCCCGAACCACGGCTCCTGCACCGGGGAGGACTCGTTCCAGAGGAAGGGGATCAGGACGCCGTCGGCCAGCAGCCGCTTGAACGCCTCGCGCTGCGGGGAGTCGTTCAGGTAGTCACGCGCCACGGCCGGGTTGTTGTAGAGGTAGGCCCGGTTGACCACCGTCTGCTCGCCGTTGACCAGGGCCCGCACGTACTCGGCCCGGACCCGCTCGTCCTGCCTGCGCAGCGCGGCCCTGGCGGAGAGCCGCCCGTCCCACAGGCCGCGCAGTTCCGGGGTGGCGAGCCACTGGTTGTCGAGGGCCTGGGCTATGACCGGCACCTGCTTCAGGCCGTCCGGCCCGATAGGTTCGAAGTCGACGTTCGCCTCGCTGGACATACGAGCGACTCTATCGGGCCGCAGTGACGGTCCGTCAGGCTTTTCAGACGGAGTTCACCTTCTGCTGGAAGGTGCCGCTGTCGATCACCTGGTCCGCCGGCCGGGCCTGGATGTCCAGCGGCTTGTCGTAGTCGCTGAGGTCCACGATGCCGCCGTCCGAGCCGTTGTTCACCACCCTGAGCAGGTACGGCTGCGCATCGGCCGCCGGATAGAGGACGGTGGGGCCGCTGTCATCGGTCACATTGACGACCAGCGCACGGGCGCCGTCGACGAAGGCGTAGTCGCCCTTGGTGGCGCTCGTCTTGGTGGAATCCTCGCCGAGGGCGTCGTCGATGCCCGCGAGCACGCCGCACATCTCGGCCATCCCCTTCAGGTCCGGGTCGTCCTGGGCGCCGGTCAGCCAGCGGCCCTTGAACAGCTCGGCGACGGCGTCCCCGGCCTGCGGGTTGCCCTTCTGGGTGGCCATGCTCTTCCAGTACGTCGCGTCCGGCTTGATCCAGGTGCCGGTGCTGTTGTGGATCAGTTCGATCGAGCCGGTGTCACCAGCGGTCACGGTGCCCGTGCAGTTCTTGTTCTTGCCGGCGGACACGTCGAGGGTCATCTTCTGGCCGTCCGACATGGCGTAGCCGGCCACGTGCACGGAGCTGACCGTGCCCATCGTGGCCCTGATCCGGTCGATGACCCGATCGGCCGACATGCTGCTCATGTCCGGGACGGACGGGGACGCGGCGGCTGAGGCGGATGCGCTCGCCGGGAAGGCGGCGGAAGCCGGGGCGGCCGCCTTGCCGGAGGAGCCCTGCGAGCCCCCGCACGCGGTGGCCCCGGCGGCCAGCACGGCACAGAGCACGGCGGAGGAGCGGGCGAGCCGGCTGGAGTACACGGTGATCCCTCTACTGAACGGCCTGCGCGGAACCTTCACGACGGGGACGGTCCGTCGGCTGCCTGCGCGCCGACGGACCGTCATGCCCACCTGCTCGCCGCTACACGGACGCCAGCTTCTTCTGGAACACGGTGTAGTCGATCGTCTGGTCTGCCGGCGGGGCCTGGACGGTGAACGGCTTGTTGAACTCGCTGAAGTCCATGGTGCCGCCGTCCGCACTCTTGTCCTCGATGCGCAGCGCGTAGGGCTGGCCCTGGGTGGCGACGTAGATGGTGCTGGGGCCGCTGTCGTCGGTCGTGCTGATGGGCAGGGCGGGGGTGCCGTTGACGGTGGTGGGGGCACCCTTGGTGGCGCCGGTCGACTTGGTGGTGTCGTCGGCGAAGTGCGGGAGCAGGCCGCACATGGCGGCGATCTGCTGCATCTTCTGGTCGCCGGGAGGGGCGGTCACCCAGCGGCCGTTGAGGAGCTTGGCGATGGCGGGCCCCTGCTGCGCGTGGCCCTGCTGGGCGGCCATGGTCTGCCAGAACGCCGCGTCCGGCTTGATCCAGGTGTTGGTGCTGTTGTGGATCAGCTCCACGTTGCCGCTCGAGCCGATGCCCATCGTGCCGGTGCAGTTCTGCTGCTTGTCCATCTGCAGCTTGAACGAGATCTTCTGGCCGTCCGAGTTCGTGGTTCCGGCCATCCGCGCCGACGTCAGGGCGGCCATCACCGTCCTGGCCTGGTCGGAGATCTGGTCGGCCGACATGGTGCTGAGGTCCGGGCCGGCCGGAGAAGCGGCCGCGGAGGCCGAGGCGGGAGCGGGCGCAGCCGAGTTGGTGGCGCCCTTCGACCCGCACGCGGTGGCCCCTACGGCGAGAGCGGCACAGAGCACAGCGGAGCGGACGAGCCGACTGGAAAGCATGACGATCCTTCAACGCAACAAGAACGGGTCCGACCAGATGGTCCGACAAGAAGGATCACAGTATGCACATGGCCCACCGGCCCACCTGCACGAGGCCGGTCAGTGATCCAGCACCGGGCTTCCGCCACCGACCAGCCGCATTCGCTCCCGCCAGCCCGGGCGGGCCGGGGCGGGCTCGGGCGGCTGGACCGGTGACGCAGCGCGACACTCACCACACCGTTCCTCGTCCGCGATGACCCGGAACCCCCGCTCGCAGCCCGTGCACATCGCCAGCTTCAGCGGCACCCGGTCGGCCTCGTCCTCGGGCATCTTTTCCCGCAAGCGGTGCCGCACCAACGCCGCCGGGCACTTCACGTGCGGGGGTAGCCCGGCCGCCAGCGCGTACCGCAATCCTGCCGCGCTGACGCCTCTGGCCAGCCACTGGGCGGCCAACGGCGCCAGCCGGGCCGCCTCCGCCGACCCCAGCACCAGGCGCGCGTCCACCTTGCGCAGCGACAGCAGCACCCGCTCCGCCGCCTCGCAGTCGAGCAGCTCGCCTCGCGGGACCGGGAGGGGGGAAGACGTCTGCTCCCCCAGTGTTCCTTCCGCAGGGAGGGCGGTGCCGGGCGACGGGGAGTCGGGTGGGCCGACCTCCTGTGATCCGGCACCCGGTGCACCGTCGGCTTCGCCCTCAGCGGAGACGGTGGCGGACACCGAGACCTCTGCCGGGCCAACTCTCCCCGCCGTGGCGCCGGCAATGTTCCTGACACCCCCGACCCCCGCCGCTGCGCGAAGATCCCCGCCGCCTCCTCCGCCCGCAGCGGCACGCTCGACACCAGCGACTCCGACCGCACCTGCCCGGCCGCGTTCCGCCACTTCGTCGAGTGCAGCAGCCCCTTCTTCCCCAGCTGCCGCCGCGCCCGGTCCGCGGTGATCCGACCACCCGTCAACCCGGCGGCCAGCTCCGTCACCGTCGTCCCCCGCGCCGCCGCATCCGACAGCGCGAGCGCCCGAACCAGCAACCGGAAGGCAGCATCTGACAGCTCGTCATCCCAGATGTGCGCATTGGCGATCTGCGTGAAGGCGCGCGCAGGCGCGATAACATTCCTAAGCATCCTCAGTGGCCTTTCCTTGAGCACCACTCGGCGGATGAAGAGCCCGGCCCAGGTGCGTCAACACCCGCCGGGCTCGCCCCTTTTCTGTTCGGGGGCGACCCGCTCCACCGCGCACGCTACCTCGCCCTCGCCTCGCCAAACGACCCTCGGCGATCGCGCGACCACCCTGCGCAACCACCCGTGCGCCCCCTCACGCCCCTTCGGCGCATACCGCAACAGCACCACGTCAGTCCGCGAGCGGCTCGGGGACGTCGTCGGCACCACCGACTGCCTGGTCATCACCGGCCGCACCCATCTTCGTTTCGGCGAACGGGACGCGGCCAGGCAGCCTTCGAGCGCGCGCTCCACCTCGCTCGCGAACACCGTCTGGATGCCTACATCGACCAAGCTCGTGAGGGACTCGATGCCGTTCGGGAGGTGACGTCGCTCGGGCAGGGCTTGGCCATGCCGACTTGAACGAGCGAGCACGGCGAAACCGACGCCACCTCTCCGGCCGCCCTAGCAAGGGCTCGTCAGATCGCGCCGAACTCGCCGGCCTTCACGCCCGCCACGAAGGTGGCGAAACCGGCGGGGGTGAAGGTGAGGGCGGGGCCCTCGGGGTCCTTGGAGTCACGGACGGGCACCGCGCCCGGGATGTTGGCGGCCACCTCGACACAGTCGCCGCCATTGGTGCCGCTGTAGCTGGACTTGAACCACTCGGGGTTGATCATCGGGTTCCCCTCTACTGGCGGCGGGCCGTCAGCCGCGTTCTACCCATACGGCGAGCGCAGGCAACTCCCCGGGTAGCACAAAGCCCCTGCGGAGCCGTCGGTGGCTGCACAGGGGCTTGTGTCAGATCGCGCCGAACTCGCCGCCCTTCACGCCCGCCACGAAGGCGGCGAAGCCGGCGGGAGTGAAAGTGAGGGACGGGCCCTCGGGGTCCTTGGAGTCACGGACGGGGATGACGCCGGGGACGTTGGCGGCCACCTCGACACAGGCGCCACCGTTGTCGCTGTAGCTGGACTTGAACCACTTGAGGTCGCTCACTGAAGTTCCCTTCTCACCTTGCTGATCAGCGCCACGGAGGCTGCCTGCGACAGCGCCTCTACCTGCAGATGATGGTAGGCCGTCAGCAAGCGGTGCGCGGCTTCGGGATCACGCTCGAATGAGCCCTGCAGAGCGGATTCCGAATATGCGGCCACTGATCGATCAGGCAGCACAAGCAGGTAGACCGGCAGGTTGATGCTCCGACTCTCGCCCATGGCGAACGGTGCCACCTGAAGCGTCACATGCGGTAGACCGGCCACCTCGACAAGGTAGTCGAGCTGCGCGCCCATGACCTCTGGAGGCCCGATCGGCCGCCGGATGCAGCTTTCGTCAAGGACTGCGTAGATCTGCGCGGGCGGCTTGCGAGTGAGGAGCTTCTGACGATTCGCCAGAACCTCCAGTCGTTCACCTGCCTGAACCTTGGTGATGCTTCCTCGGCTCACCGCTGACATCGCGAGGGCCTGCGCATACTCCGGCGTCTGCAGCAAGCCCGGCATGATGCCCACTTCGAAGACCCGCAGCTCCGTCGCCTTGGCCTCCTGGGTCACGTACTGACCGAACCCCTGGAGCAACGAGCTCGCCTGGACATCGAAGAACAGGTTTGCGAACTTGGTGCCGGTGCCGAACGCAAGGTCAGCCTTCTGCGCGAACCGAAAAGTTGGCGCCTTCCGACCAGTTTCCACGGACGAGATGTGCCCCGGCGAGTACCCCGTCCGCTCGGCGAACTGCTCTTGCGTCATGCCCAGCTCCTCGCGGACACGTCGCAGTTCGGCGCCGAAGGCGGCTCGGGGGGAGGCTTCCGGGTTGAGCGGCTTGATGTTCAAGGCTGACTTTTCTTTCTAATCGGCCACGTTGCAAGCACTTTGAGCCTAGAGGACAGTCTGTGCTCCCGGTAGTGAGTCGGCTGCGGAGAGGAGCAGCCACGCAATGGCAGGCCGGACTGCCGATGACCCGCCTACACCACAAGTCGGTTAGATGACAGTCGACTTGGCTGGGGCGGATGCCACGAGCGCCCATACGCGAGCGGCGAGCGACAGGGCTCGACTTCACTCGAAAGCGTGACCGCCCGAGTTGACCGCCGAACCCCAACCACCCGACTGCTCAGCCAAGTTGGACAACCAGCCTGAACCGAAAGGGAATCCCGTGCACGCCGCCTCCCCCACCTCACCCCTGCCGTTCGACCAGGCCGCCGCCCTGTCCGAACTGCGCACCCTCGGGCGCACGCTGGACCTCCAGGTGACCGAGCGCACCGGCACCACCGCACCCGAGCTGGACGCCACCCTCTACCTGATGAGGCAGCTGCACACCCAGGTCGAGCTGTCCCTGAGCGCAAGCCTGTGCTCCGTCGTCCACCGCTCCCTCCAGGCCCGCGCCGCCTAGCACTCCCAGAAGCTCCCGCAGCTCCCACAGCTCCCGCAGAGCCGAGTGTCTCTGCGGGCCCGGCCCCTCACCTGGTGAGGAGGGGCCGACACCGCCGTCGGCCAAGGGCGTTGGCCGACGGCGACAGGTCCCGCCCGCCAGGCGCCCCCGTCGCCGTGGGCGGGACCACCCACCACGCATCACCACACAACTCCCGCGCAGCTGAGCTTGGGGAAGCGGCCGCGCGGGCCCGCCCGCCCCCGTCGGCCGCGACGCGCACACCGGCCGGCCGGGGCGGGCCACCGTACACGGGGACTCGGGGGCGCTGATCCCACAGGACTGGAGACCACTATGCGTCTTGTTCCGTTGCCGAGCCCGTCCCCGACGGGAAGGCCGATCCCACCGGCGAAGACACCCTCCTCGCCCTCGTCGTCCGCTCCACCCTGCGCTCGGCCCGCCACCGCCTCCACGGCCACCTCACCGCCCACGGCCTGGACCCCGACGACGCCTGCCTGGTGCTCTCCGAGCTGGTCGGCAACGCCCTGCTGCACGGCGGCGACAGCGCCGCCGTCGCCTGGCGCCTGGACGGCGACCGGCTGCACATCGGGGTGGCCGACGGCGCCGCACTCGGCCTCACCGTGCTCCAGCAGCACTGCGCCCGCGACGGCGGGCGCGGCCTCTTCCTGGTCGACCTGCTCGCCGAGGAGTGGGGCGTCCGGCCGCTCGGCGATGCCGGCAAGGAGGTCTGGTGCCGGCTGGCGGTCAGAGCGGCCTGACGTACGCCGTGACCGTGCCGGCGACGACGACGCAGAGCACGGCGGAGCGGACGAGCCGACTGGCGTACATGCGGCCCGTCCGGGCACGGAACTTCCGCGCCTGCCGGCTACTACCGCCCCGGGCGCACCGTGATGTCGGTGATCTCCGCGTCGCGCGGCAGGTCGACGGCGGTCAGGATCGCCGTGGCCACCGACTCCGGGGCGATCCAGCGGTCGGCGTCGTACTCCTTGCCCTCCTGCTGGTGGACCTTGGCCTGCATCGGGGTGGCGGTGCGGCCCGGGTAGACCGAGGTGACCCGGACGCCGTTGCCGTGCTCCTCGTGGCGCAGCGAATCGGCCAGCGCCCGCAGCCCGTGCTTGCTCGCGGCGTAGGAGCCCCATTCGGCGTGGGCGTTGTGCCCGGCGCCGGAGTTGACGAAGACCACGTGCCCGCGGGCCTGGCGCAGTTGGGGCAGCAGCAGCCGGGTCAGCTCGGCCGGGGCGACCAGGTTGACGGCCAGCGTCTCCTGCCAGACCTTGACCGGGGTGTCGCCGATCGGGCCGAGCTCCACCATGCCGGCGATGTGCAGCAGCGAGTCCAGCTCCAGCGGCAGCTGCTGGTGGCCGAACGCCCAGGACAGCTTGGCCGGGTCGGCCAGGTCGCCGACCAGGGTGCGGGCCCCGGGGAAGCGCTCGCGCAGCTCGGTGGCGCGCTTGGCGTCACGGGCGAGCAGCCAGACCTCGTCGCCGCGCTCGATCAGGCGCTGGGCGGTGACGGCCCCGATGCCGGAGCCGGCACCGGTGAGCAGATGAGTGGGCATGACGACCTTTCAGGAATTCTGGTGGCTGTCGAGGAGGGCGAAGACCTCGGCGGGAGTCTGGACGAAGGTGATCAGCTCGTCGAGCGGGCGCGGCAGGAAGCCCTCGGTGTCCATCCGCTCCAACTGCACGCGCAGGCCGGTCCAGAAGCCCTCGGTGTCCAGCACCACTATCGGCTTGCCGTGCAGGTTGTGCTTCTTGAGTTCCAGCACCTCGGTGATCTCGTCCAGCGTGCCGAGGCCGCCCACCAGCACCACCACGGCGTCCGCCCGGGCCAGCAACTCGGCCTTGCGCTCGGCCAGATCGCCGGTCATCACCAGTTCGTCCGCACCCGGGTAGCCCTTGTGCGCGAGCAGCTCGACCATGACGCCGACCAGCTTGCCGCCGGCCGCCTTGACCTCGTCGGCCAGCAGGCCCATCAGGCCGGCGTTGGAGCCGCCCCAGACCAGGGTGTGGCCGCCGGCGCCGAGCAGCCGGGCGAACTCGGCGGCGGGGGCGGCGTAGCGATCGTCGAGCGAGTACGCGGAGCAGAAGACGGTGATGTTCATAGTGCGAACAGGCTTATCAGATCCCCGCTTCTCCGGTCGCCTCAGATCTTCGCGGTGTCCCGCCGCTCGGTCGCCGAGATGGTGGCCGAGCCGACCACCCGGGTGCCGTCGTACAGCACCACTGCCTGCCCCGGCGCGATCCCCCGCACCGGCCGCTCCAGCCGCACCCGCAGCTCGCCACCGGCCGCCTCGGCGGTCACCGGCACCTCCTCGCCGTGCGCGCGCAACTGCGCGGTGTAGCGGCCCTCGCCGACCGGAGCGGCGCCGCACCAGCGCGGCCGGATCGCGGTCAGCCCCAGCACGTCCAGGCCCTCGGCCGGGCCGACCGTGACGGTGTTGGTCACCGGGGAGATGTCCAGCACGTAGCGCGGCTTGCCGTCGGCGGCCGGGCGGCCGATCCGCAGGCCCTTGCGCTGGCCGATGGTGAAGCCGTACGCCCCGTCGTGCTCGCCGAGCTTGGTGCCGTCGGCGTCCACGATGTCGCCCGCGGCCGTGCCCAGGTGCTGGGCCAGGAACTTCTGGGTGTCGCCGTCGGCGATGAAGCAGATGTCGTGGCTGTCCGGCTTCTTCGCCACCGCCAGGCCGCGCCGCTCGGCCTCGACCCGGATCTCCTCCTTGGTGGTGTCGCCGAGCGGGAAGAGCGAGTGGGCCAGCTGCTCGGCGTCCAGCACGCCCAGCACGTACGACTGGTCCTTGGCCGGGTCCACCGCGCGGTGCAGCTCGCGGCCGCCGCCGGGCAGGTCGACGATCCGCGCGTAGTGGCCGGTGCAGACCGCGTCGAAGCCCAACGCCACCGCCTTGTCCAGCAGCGCCGCGAACTTGATCTTCTCGTTGCAGCGCAGGCAGGGGTTGGGCGTGCGGCCGGCCGCGTACTCCGCGACGAAGTCGTCGATCACGTCTTCGCGGAACCGCTCGGCCAGGTCCCAGACGTAGAACGGGATGCCGATCACATCGGCGGCCCGGCGGGCGTCCCGGGAGTCCTCCAGGGTGCAGCAGCCGCGGGCGCCGGTGCGGAACGACTGCGGGTTGGACGACAGCGCCAGGTGCACCCCGGTGACCTCGTGCCCGGCTTCGGCCGCGCGGGCGGCGGCGACGGCGGAGTCGACCCCGCCGGACATCGCGGCGAGCACGCGCAGACGGGAACCGGTGGACGGCCCGCTCGGGGCACCTGGGAAGTCAGTCATAGTGCTCCCAAGCGTACGCAATGGGCCGTGGGCCCATGCCAGCCGTCCCAGCGCCGACCGGCGTTACGGACCCGCTGCCCTGCCGGCACCGACCGGCATCCCAAGCCCGCTGGTCCGCTAGCGCCGACCGGCGTTGCGGGCCCGCTCGACCACCGGGCCGATCGCCTCCGCCAGCGCGTCCACATCCGCCGGCGTGGAGGTGTGCCCGAGCGAGAACCGCAGCGAGGAGCGGGCCAGCTTCGGCTCGGCCCCCATCGCCAGCAGCACATGGCTGGGCTGCGGCACCCCGGCGGAGCAGGCCGAGCCGGTGGAGACCTCGATGCCGGCCGCGTCCAGCAGCATCAGCAGCGCGTCGCCCTCGCAGCCGGGGAACGAGAAGTGCGCGTTGGCGGGCAGCCGGCCGGCCGGATCCGGGTCGCCGTTGAGGATCGCGTCCGGCACCGCCGCCCGCACCCGGTCGATCAGGTCGTCACGGAGCTTGGCGAGCTCCGCCGCATGCTCGCCGCGCCGCTCGACGGCGAGGGCGGCGGCCGCCGCGAAGCCGGCCGCGGCGGGCACGTCCAGGGTGCCGGAGCGTACGTCGCGCTCCTGGCCGCCGCCGTGCAGCAGCGGCACCGGCGCCGCGCCACGGGACAGCACCAGCGCGCCGATCCCGTACGGACCGCCGATCTTGTGGCCGGTCACGGTCAGCGCGTCCAGCCCCGAGTCGGCGAACGAGACCGGCACCTGGCCCAGCGCCTGCACCGCGTCGGCATGCATCGGGATGCCGAACTCGCGCGCCACGGCAGCCAGTTCGCGGATCGGCTGGACGGTGCCGACCTCGTTGTTGGCCCACATCACGGTGACCAGCGCGACCGCCGCCGGATCGCTCCCGATCGCCTCGCGCAGCGCCTGCGGGTGCACCCGGCCGTGAGCGTCCACCGGCAGGTACTCGACCCGGGCGCCCTCGTGCTCGGCCAGCCACTCCACGGCGTCCAGCACCGCGTGGTGCTCCACCGGGCTGCACAGCACCCGGGTGCGCGCCGGATCGGCGTCACGGCGGGCCCAGTAGAGGCCCTTGACGGCAAGGTTGTCCGATTCGGTACCACCGCCGGTGAGCACGATCTCGCTCGGCCGGGCGCCCAGCGAGGCGGCCAGCGACTCGCGGGACTCCTCGACCACCCGGCGGGCCCGGCGGCCGGCCGCGTGCAGCGAGGAGGCATTGCCGGTGACGCCGAGGTGCGCCGTCATCGCGGCGATCGCCTCGGGGAGCATCGGGGTGGTGGCCGCATGGTCGAGGTATGGCATGGCGGCACCAGTGTAGGCGGAACGGGGCCGGGCTCCCCTGCCCAAGTGTCGATTTGGCCATTGCACGCCATGCAACGCGCCATTAGCGTGCTGCGGCACGACGGCTGGGGCGTGTTCACGTTTGGGGGTGGGGCCCGATGTCGCAGACCGTGGACCGAGCGCTGACCATTCTGACCTCGCTGGGCGACGGCCCGGCCTCCCTGGAGCAGGCCGCCAACCGGATCGGGGTGCACAAGTCCACCGCGCTGCGGCTGCTGCGCACCCTGGAGGAGCACGGCTTCGTCCAGCGCCAGGCCGACCACCGCTACCGGCTCGGCGGCCGGCTGCTCTCGCTGGCCCACACCGCCCTTGAGGACATCGACGTCCGCCAGGTCTGCGCGCCCTACCTGGCCTCGCTCAACGAACGCTACGGCCACACCGTTCACCTGGCGGTGCTGGACGGCGGCGAGGTGCTCTACGTCGACAAGGTGGACGCCCGCTACCCCGCCCCACCGGACTGCTGGCCCGGCGAGGCCTCCCGGATCGGCGGCCGCGCCCCCGCCGCAGCCACCGCCGCCGGCCGGGTCCTGCTGGCCGACCTGACGGATGACCAACTGGCCACCGTCATGGAGGATGCGCGCTCGCCCGTCGACCTGCACTCCGACCTCGCCGCCGTACGCCGCCAAGGCTGGTCCCTCGACCAGGCCGACTACGCGGCGGGCGTCAACTGCCTGGCCGCCCCGATCAAGGGCAATGACGGGCGCGCCATAGCCGCGTGCGCCATCTCGGTGCCGACGTCGGTGGCGCCGCTGGGTGAACTGAACCGCCTGCTACCCGAGTTGCTGTGCACGGTGGAGGCGGTGTCGCTGGCCTACGGCGGCTCCCCGACGCCGCGCTGGTGCGACAGCCGCTGCGGGGCGAAGGCGGCGCCGACCGTCACCCCGCCGAGGTCCGGACCGTAGGGTTCCGCTCGTGGATCGCCTACGCAGAGCCGCCATCCGGCTCGCCCTCGCCGAGCAGCCCTCCGAGGAGCTCCCGATGCTCGCGGCCGAGGCCCTCGCCGCCGGTGTCGACAGCCCCGCCCTGCGCGAGCTCGCCGGACTCTCCCGCTCGGACGCATCCCAGGACCTCTTCGTCCAGGCGATGGCGGAGCTCGGCTTCCCCATCCCGGACCAACAGGACGCCTGGCGCCGACTCATGCTCTGGGAGGCGGAGGCGCTGCTCGACGGCACCCGCCAGCCCTACCAGGCCGGCCACGAAATCTACTGGTCCGCCTGCCACTTGGAGCGCTCACCGCACATCGAGAGCGTGATCGTGGAGTTCCTCGGCCTCTGGAGCACCTGGGAGGACCGCCCTGCCGACCGGGAAACCACCGAACGCGCGATGCACGAAGCAGCCGCGAGGCTCCTGGCCCACCACCACCCTTTGCGGGACGGGCCGTGACCTCCCAAGCCGCCCGACCCACCGTCGCGGCCGTCACAGATCCCTGCCTACCCGGTCCCTACTCCTCGCTCACCCGCGCCCCGTTGCGGTGCCAGGCCCGCGGCGCCCGCCAGCCGTACCGCAGCGCCAGCATGCGCAGTACGAACGCGGTGAGGGCGGCGGTGGTGGCGGTGAGGGTGGTCAGGTGGTGGGTGGCGATGAGGATGGCCACCATGGTGGCGCCGACCAGGGCGGGGACGGCGTAGATCTCGCGGTCCCAGCGGAGCAGGGACGGGGTCTCCTGGGCGAGGACGTCGCGGATCACGCCGCCGCCGGCCGCGGTGAGCATGCCGAGGGCGATGGAGGGGACCGAGCCGAGGCCGTAGTCGTGGGCCTTGGCGGTGCCGGTGACGCAGAAGAGGCCGAGGCCGAGGGCGTCCAGGGTCTGCACGCTGCGGTTGATCCGCTCCACCTCGGGGTGCAGGAAGAAGACCACCAGGCCGGCCACCAGCGGGGTCACGAAGTAGCCCATGTTGGTGAAGGCGACCGGCGGGACGGCGCCGATCAGCAGGTCCCGCATCACTCCGCCGCCGAGGGCGGTGGCCTCGGCGAGTACGCAGATGCCGAAGATGTCCATGTTCTTTCGGACCGCGAGCAGACCCCCGGACAGGGCGAAGACGAAGATGCCGATCAAGTCCAGGGTCTGCTGCACGTCGTGGCTGAAAATCTGCGATGTCACCGCCACAGTGTCACCCGGCCGAGGCCCGGCCTCCGAATTCCGGACCCCGCCCTCCCCGTCGGCAGTGCCGTTCGCCACACTGTGGGCCGTGCCCAGAACGTCATCCCGAACCGAAACAGCCCCGTCCGCCGGCACCGTCCGACGCGTCACGCGGTGGGCAGCCTTCGGCCCGCCGCTGATGGCCGGATTTGCACTGCTGGCCACCAACCGTCCCGGGCCGGAGGAGCCGGACACGCTGAGGTTCCACTTCCACAGGCATTTCATCCCACAGCGAGTGGTACGGTAAAGCCGTACGACTGATACGCAGACGTGCTCAAGCATCTCTGGAGGTCAGCACATGGCCATCTCGGCAAACGAAGCCAGACAACGGTTCTACCCGCTGATCAAGCAGGCCAACGAGGACCATGAACCGATCGAGGTGACCTCCCGCGAACACGGCGATGTGGTGATCATGTCCGCCGAGGACTTCCGCTCCTGGCAGGAGACGGTCTACCTGCTGCGCTCGCCGCGCAACGCGCAGATCCTCATGGAGTCCATCGCCGAACTGGACGCCGGGCGCGGGCAGGCGAGGGACCTCATCGAACCGCACGACGAGGTATCGGCCGCGTGAAGGTCGTCTTCTCCAGCCATGCCTGGGAGCAGTACACCCACTGGACAACAGCGGACCCGAAGATCCTCAAGAGGATCAACCGTCTGATCAAGGAAATTCAGCGGACACCCTTCGAGGGCGCCGGGAAGCCAGAACCGCTGAAGGAGAACTTGTCCGGTTGGTGGTCCAGGAGGATCACGGACGAGCACCGCCTCGTATACCGGGTTACCGACGGGTCCGTCGAGATCGCCCAAGCCCGCTACCACTACTGACAGATGCCGGCCGCCGAGCGGCGCAGCCCGAGAACGGACCGCGCCGCAGGCTGACGGCTACTCAGAAGCGTCCGCCACCGGGGCAGCGGCCGCCTCGCGCCCCTGGTTTTCAGGGCCCCCCTGGTTTTCAGGGCCCCCTGGTTTTCAGGAAAGTGGCAAGCCACCCGGTGCCCCGTGCTCAGTTCCGCCAGCGGCGGTTCCTGGGTCGCGCACACGTCCTGCGCCTTCCAGCAGCGGGTGCGGAAGCGGCAGCCGCTCGGCGGGTTGAGGGGCGAGGGCACGTCGCCGGTGAGCAGGATGCGCTCGCGGCGTTCCTTGCGGCGCGGGTCCGGGACCGGGACGGCGGACATCAGGGCGTTGGTGTAGGGGTGGGCGGGGCTGCGGTAGAGGGCCTCGCGGTCCGCGATCTCCACGATCTTGCCCAGGTACATCACGGCGACCCGGTCCGAGACGTGCCGGACCACCGAGAGGTCGTGGGCGATGATCAGGTAGGTGAGGCCGAGCTCCCGCTGCAGGTCGTCCAGGAGGTTGACCACCTGGGCCTGGATGGAGACGTCGAGCGCGGAGACCGGCTCGTCGGCCACGACCATCTTGGGCTTGAGCGCCAGGGCGCGGGCGATCCCGATGCGCTGCCGCTGGCCGCCGGAGAACTCGTGCGGATAGCGGTTGTAGTGCTCGGGGTTGAGGCCGCACAGCTCCAGCAGGTCCTGCACGGCCCGCTTGACGCCGTGCTCGGTGGCGACCTTCTGCAGCCGGAACGGCGCGCCCACGATGGTGCCCACGGTGTGCCGGGGGTTCAGCGAGGAGTACGGGTCCTGGAAGATGATCTGGATGTCCTTGCGCAGCGGCCGCATCCGGCCGGTGCTCAGGTGGGTGATGTCCTGGCCTCGAACTCGATCTTCCCGCCGGTGGGTTCGTCGAGCCGGGTGACCAGCCGCCCCATGGTGGACTTGCCGCAGCCGGACTCCCCCACCACGCCCAGGGTCTCGCCCGCGTTGACCGCGAAGCTGATCCCGTCCACCGCCCGCACCGCGCCGCGGTTGCCGCGCAGCATGCCGCCCTTGACCGGGAAGTGCCGCTCCAGGTCGGTGACCCGCAGCAGCGGCTCCCCGGCGGACTTGCGCACCGAAACAGTGCCCTGAGTGCCCTGCGTGCTCTGAGTATCCGTCATGATCCTTGAATCCTTAGGCAGTTCAGAGCCGCGGTGCGATCTCTTCGGCGAAGATCCGGTGCCGTTCGGCGGCCGGCAGGTGGCAGGCGGCGTGGTGCCCGGCCGTCACCTCGGCCAGCACCGGCCGGTCGGTCATCGACCGGCCGCCGGTCTGCTCGGCATAGGGGCAGCGCGGGTGGAAGGCGCATCCGCTGGGCACGTTGATCAGGCTGGGCGGGCTGCCCTTGACCGGCACCAGGCGGTCCTGGAGCGCCCGGTCCAGTCGCGGCATGGAGCCCAACAGGCCCCAGGTGTACGGGTGTTCGGGGTTGTCGAAGAGGGTGGCCGCGGGGCCGCGCTCCACGCACCGCCCGGCGTACATCACCATGATGTCGTCGGCCAGCTCCGCGACCACGCCCAGGTCGTGGGTGATGATGATGACGGCCGAGCCGAACTCCTCCTGCAGGTCCCGGATCAGGTCCAGGATCTGGGCCTGCACGGTGACGTCGAGCGCGGTGGTCGGCTCGTCGGCGATCAGCAGCGACGGGTCGTTGACCAGCGCCATGGCGATCATGGCGCGCTGGCGCATGCCGCCGGAGAACTGGTGCGGGTAGTCGTCGACGCGGCGGTCCGGCTGCGGGATGCCGACCCGGGCCAGCATCTCGATGGCCCGGGTGCGGGCCGCCTTCTTGTTGGCCTCGGGGTGGTGCACCCGGTAGGCCTCCATGATCTGGGCGCCCACCGTGTAGTACGGGTGCATCGCGGTCAGCGGGTCCTGGAAGATCATCGCCATCGAGTGGCCGCGCAGCTTGCGCACCTCCTCGGGCCCGGCGCCGACCAACTCCTTGCCGTCCAGCCAGATTTCGCCGCTGATCCGGGCCCGCTTGGAGCGGTGCAGGCCCATGATGCCCATCGAGGTGACGGACTTGCCGGAGCCGGACTCGCCGACGATGCCCAGGGTCTTGCCGCGGGCGAGGTCGAAGCTGACGCCGTCGACGGACTTCACCAGGCCGTCGTCGGTGTCGAAGTGGATGCGCAGGTCGCGCACCGAGAGGAAGGAGTCGTGGTCCTCGGAAACGCGGTCGGTCACGGGTTCGACGATCATGAGAGCCTCACCCGGGGGTCGACGGCGGCGTACAGGAGGTCAACCAGCAGGTTGCAGAGCACGATGAAGAAGGCGGCGATCATGGTGACGCCGAGGATCTTGGGCAGGTCGTTGTCCTTGATCGCGGAGACCGCGAAGAAGCCGATGCCCTGCATCGAGAAGACCTGCTCGGTGATGACCGCGCCGCCGAGCAGCAGGCCCAGGTCCATGCCGAAGATGGTGAGGATCGGGGTGAGCGCGGCGCGCAGACCGTGCCGGATCACCACCTTGCGCTCGATCAGGCCCTTGGCCCGCGCGGTGCGGATGTAGTCCTCGCTCATCGTCTCCAGCATCCCGGCGCGGGTAAGCCGGGCGTAGAGCGCGGAGTAGAGGAAGGCCAGCGACACCCAGGGCAGGATCAGGTTGGTGAACCAACCGACCGGGTCATCGGTGAAGTTGACGTAGTGCAGGTTGTCGAAGACGACCCACTTGTAGCTGAACAGGTAGTGCAGGATCGCGCCGGTGAAGAAGATCGGCAGCGAGACGCCGGCCAGCGCGATGCCCATCGAGAAGCGGTCGAAGAAGGACTTGGGCCGCAGCGCCGAGATCACGCCGGTGGTCACGCCGGAGAGCAGCCACAGCACCGCGGCGCCGAGCGCCAGCGAGAAGGTCACCGGGATCCGGCTCTCGATCTCGGGCCAGACCTCGATGTGGTTCTTGAACGAGTAGCCGAAGCAGGGGACGTGGCAAGTGGACGCGTCCGGGCCGTACTTGTACGTGGCACCGACGAAGATCTGCTTGACGAAGTGCCAGAACTGCTCGTACAGCGGCTGGTCGAAACCCAGGTTCTTCTTGACCGCGGCCAGCGCCTCGGGGCTCGGGTTCTTGCCGATGTACTGGGCGGCCAGCTGGTCGGTGGTCTCACCGGCCAGGCGCGGTAGCAGGAAGAAGATGCCGAAGGTGACCGCGCTGACGACCAGTAGCAGTACCAGGGCGGCGAACGTCCTGCGGAGGATGTAGAAGAACACAGTCGGACGGCTTGGGGCCCGCCCCGACCTTGGGTCCCGGTGGGGACCGGCGGTCGGGGCGGGGCTCCGCTCGCCTTCACCTGCCTTCAGGGATGGTGAGCCGGACTCTTACGTGGTGGGTCTCGATGACCCGGTGGTGCCGCTTAGTTGTTGCTGGTGGTGCCGATGTTGAGGTAGTCGTACTCACCGCTGAACGCCGAGGTGGAGACCATGTTGGTGGCGCTGGCCGGGCGGTAGTTGAAGACCTTGAAGTCGGTCAGCGGCACGTAGGCCGCGTCATCCATGACCTGCTTGTCGATCTGGGCGTAGTCCTTGTTGCGGGCGTCCCCGGAGTTGTTGGTGGCCGCGTCGTCGAGCAGGCTGTTGACCTTCGGGTCGTTCAGCAGCGCGATGTTGCTGTTGCCGGAGGACTTGATCGCCCGGCCGTCGGTGATCTGCTGCAGGAAGCCCAGGCCGGTCGGCCAGTCGGCGCCCCACTGCATCATCATCATGCCGACGCCGTGCTGGTTGATGAAGTCCGGCACGCCCGCGTAGTCGGTGAAGTACTTGCCCTGCGGGTACTGCTGGATCTCCAGCGTGATGCCGACCTTGGCCAGCGCGCCCTGGATGGCGGTGGCGGCCTTGACCTCGGTGTCACGCTCGGTGCGGGCGGTGATCACGGTCTTGAAGCCGTCCGGGTGGCCGCAGGCCTTGAGCTCGGCCTTGGCCTTGTCGACGTCACCCTTGTTGCCGGGGGTGGCGTAGGTGTCGAAGTCCTGGTGGCCGGTGACGTCCGGCGGCAGCACGGTGGTGGCGATGTCACCGCGGATCGGGCCGCCCTCGGCGGTCTGCACCGCGACCTTGTCGATCGCGTACTCCACGGCCTTGCGGCAGTCGGCGTTGTCCAGCGGCGCCTGCTTGGTGTTGAGCGCCAGGTAGGCGAGACGGCCGCCGGCGGCGTTGTCGCTCTGCGCCTTCAGCTTCGGATCCAGCAGGATCTTGGCCTGGGTCTGCGGGTCGACACCGCCGCCGACCAGGTCGACCTGGGCGTTGCCGGACATCAGGTCCTGGTCGATGGTCTGCTGGTCGATGTTCATCTTCAGCACGATCTTGTCCGCGAGCTGCTTGCGGAGCGGGTCGGTGCTCGCGTCCCAGTTGGTGTTGGGCACCAGCACGGCGCCCTTGCCGTCGTCGTACGACTGGAACTTGTAGGAGCCGCTGGAGACGATGTGCTTCACGTAGTTGGCGCCTTCGTCCTTGGCCTGCGGCACCGGGGCGGTGTCGGGCGCGCTGACCAGGTAGTCGAAGTCGGCGAACGGCTGCTTGAGCTGGAAGGTGATGGTGGTGTCGTCCGGCGTACCGATCGAGTGCAGGCCGGCCGGGTCCTTGTCCTTGTAGGGACCCTGGTACGGCGTGGGGTTGTCGACCAGGTACTGCTGGAAGTAGGTCGGGCCGTTGGAGAGCACGTCGGGCGCGAAGTTGCTGCGCTCGATGGCGTACTTGACGTCCTTGGAGGTGATCGGGGTGCCGTCGTCGTACTTCAGGCCCGGGCGCAGCTTGTACGTCCAGGTCTTGCCGTCCGCGCTGACCTGGCCCATGCCCTGCGCCAGGTCCGGGGCGAGCTTGTTGCCCTGCGCGCCGGGGGCGGGGGTGAAGGTGGTCAGCGCACGGGCGTACAGCCGCGAGAAGTTGTAGATGTAGGCGTAGTAGGTGTTCCCCGGGTCCAGCGAGTCCGGGGTTCCCTTCATCTCGTAGGTGACCGTCCCGCCCTTGTGGTCGGAGGCGTTCACGATGCCCTTGGTGGCGGCGTTGGCACCGGCGGCGGACGAGGATCCGCCCGTGGTGCCGCCCTTGCTGCTGGCGCAGCCGCTCACCACCAGCACAGCGGTGGCGGCTGCCGCGGCCAGGGCGAGAGTACGATTACGGCGCATTGCTGGATCAACCCCTTGCAAGTGTGTCGTGGGTCAAACGAACCGAGTGGGGCTCAGAGGAACTGAGTGGAGCTCAGACGAACTGAGTGGGACTCAGACGAGCCGAGTGGGACTCAGAGGATCAGTTGCTGCGCGGGTCGAGCGCGTCGCGCAGTCCGTCACCCAGCAGGTTGAAGGCGAGCACGGTGATGAAGATCGCCACGCCCGGGACGATGAGGTACTGCGGGTCCACCTGGTAGTAGTTGATCGCGTCGTTCATCATCCCGCCCCAGGAGGCCTGCGGCGGCTGGATGCCGACTCCGAGGAAGCTCAGGCCGGCCTCGAAGAGGATGTTGGTCGGGATCAGCAGGGTCGAGTAGACCAGGATCGGACCGACCAGGTTCGGCAGCAGCTCCTTGAACAGGATGAACGGGCCCCGCGCGCCCAGCGATCGGGCCGCGAAGACGAACTCCCGCTCGCGCAGCGAGAGCGTCTGCCCGCGCACGATCCGGCCCATGTAGGGCCAGTTGAAGAAGCCGATCACGAAGATCAGCACGCTGATGTGGAGCGGCAGGCCGTGCATTCCGAAGGCGCCGCCCTGCAGCGAGGCCGAGATCGAGATGGCGAACAGCAGCAGCGGGAAAGCCAGGAAGGTGTCCATCACCCGGCTGATCGCGGTGTCCACCCAGCCGCCGTAGTAGCCGGCGATCACGCCGAGCACGGTGCCGATGGTGTTGGACAGCAGCGTGGCGCCGAAGGCGACCAGCAGTGAGACCCAGGAGCCCTCGATGATCCGGGAGAGCAGGTCGCGCCCGAGCCCGGGGTCGATGCCCAGCAGGTGACTGCCGCTCATGCCGCCGAAGTTGCCGTTCGGCAGGCCGCCGAGGTCGGCGTTCAGCAGGTCGGGGTTCTGGGCGTTCGGGTCCAGACCGAAGGCCGATTCGATCGGCTTGGCCAGCACCGCGAGCAGGATCAGCAGGATGACCACGATCCCGCCGGCCATGGCCGCCTTGTCGCGCTTGAAGCGCAGCCAGGCGATCCGGCCGAGCGAGCGGCCCTCGATGCGGGTCTGCGGCGCGTCGGCGATCGGCGCCCCCGGGTCCGGCGGAATGGCGGCGGTGGTGTCGGTGGTTGTGCTCATCAGCAGTTGGCGTCCCCTCGCCGACGGTCGTCGGCCCAAGGCAGCCCGAAATCGGGCATGGCGGTGTCAGGTCCTGGTCAGAGCCTGCTTGCCATACGTTCGGGCTGCTCGGCTGGTGCGGTGCGCAGAACTCTTCACGTTCTCGCCAGTTCGGCGCCAGCCCCCATTGGTGAAGGATGCCCAACTGTGATCTACCGATTATCGAGATCCCTAAACCCGCCATGCGCACACCAGCTATGACCGCCTGGTCCAGCAGGCCACTGGATACGGTAGTTGACAGCTCGTCAGAAAGCGTGGAGGACGACATGGCTCTACCCGGGCCGTTATCGACGACCCGGGCACCGGATACTCAGATTCCGCTCAAGTCCCACATGAGCGTTCGCTATGCGAACAGGGGTGTCCGCTCAGCGGCCGGGCCAGGGCTGCTGCGGCCACGGGCTCGGCGTCGGATAGCCGTAGCCGGTCGGCATCGGATACGGCGGCACGGCCGGCGGCGGGGTCGCCTCGCGGTGGTAGAACGGCCGGGCGTTGGCCCGCATCCAGAGCGCCACCGGGTCGTAGTCGTCGCTCAGCGCCACCGTGGAGACCGCCAACCCCTGCGGGGCCTGCGAGATGGCCCGCTGCATCAGCGCCCGCACCGCCTCCACGGCCGGCGGCGAGTTGTCGTACAGCTCCAGCCCGATCGCCAGGTAGGGCTCCCCCAGCACCGGCCGCACCCAGGCCCGGCGCAGCGCCCGCACCGGACGCACGGAGGGCGCCTGGTGCTGCAGCAGCCCGAAGAACGCCTCGGTGCCCGGCACCTGGGGCTCACTCAGCCGCAGCGGCCCGGCGGGCAACCGGTCCAGCCCGGCCGCGATCCGGCGCAGATCGGCCCACGGCACCCCGACCCCGCCGCCGGGCGTGTGCGGGTTGAGCCACAGGCCCCAGCGGGTCCGGTAGAGGGTGGCGGCGATCTCCTTGCCGCTGATCACCTCGTGCGCCCGGCTCCAACCGCTGGCGGTCAGCTGCTCGGGCGAGGTGACGGCCGGCGCGTAGCCGTGGCCGCCGATGTCCATGTTCCCGTACTGGGCGTCCGGGCTGCCCGGGCTGCCGTGCCACAGCAGCATCCACACCCGGCCCGCCGACAGCTCGCGCAGCAGCTGCTCATAGGCCTCGAACCGGTCCGGGGCGACCTCTTTGAGGGCCCGCTCCAGGGTGCCCGGGTCGGTACCCGGGACCGAGGCCGGGCTCCACGGCCCTGATCCGCCCGTCGCTCCCGTCGTCACCGCACGCGCCCTTCTCTCGACTCGCCCATCGCCGGATCAACCCCGCTGGTAGAACGGGCGCACCTGGGTCAGCATCCAGTCCACCACCGGGTCCGCCGCCAGGTCCAGCAGCACGATGTGCACTCCCCCGGGGAGCGGGGCCACGCCCAGCGCCCGGCCCAGCGCCGCGTTCGCCCCGGCCGGGTCGGCGGGGTGGGACGGATCCAGCTGCACGCCCACGAACAGCACCGTCGGCTCGCCCTCCACCGAGGCCAGCGCCCGACGGGCCGTCAGTACTCCTGGCAGCGCGGCCAGCTCGGCGCAGACGGCGGTCAGGAACGCCACCGGCTCCTCGTGCGGCTCCGGCTCGCGCAGCGCCACCCGGGCGCCGTCGCCGACCGGCGCGTCCGGCGACCCGGCGACCGCGTCCCAGCGCTGCTCGCGCGGCCCGCGCCGCAGCTCGCCGACGCCCTCGGGCGGCACCGGGATGCCGACGGGGGCGTCGGGGTTGACGGCGATGCCGAGCCCGAGCGGCAGCCCGCGGGCGAACTCCCAGGCCGGGGCGACCGCGCAGGACATTCCCGGCGCGTGCCGGACGAACTGCTCCTCGGAGGAGAAGACCGGTACATAACGGGCGCCGGCCAGCTCGATGGTCGGCAGGTCGAGTGCCTGACCGGATGGATCTGCGCCGACCGGCAGCGGGATCCACACGTGACTGCGCGCCAGCACCTCGATCACCCGGGGCGTCGCGCCCGGGTCCCCGATCGCCGCACTGAGCACCTGCTCCAGCTCGTTCGCCGGCCACCCTCCGCCGGTCGGCGGCTGCCCCGGCTCGGCCCACGCGGGCGCGGGCACGGCAAACCCCTGAGTCTCCACCGGAGCAGACTACTAGGCGGCGGCCGGCCCACTGGCCACTACGCACCAGGCGGCGGCCGGCCGACTGGCCACTGTCCCGCCGTCGGCACCGCCCCCACTCCCGCTGAGCGAACGGGCATGCCATGATGTGCGCGATAAACAGAACTTCATACTGGCCGTTCGAACCCGCGCGGGAGAGTCCGGAGGTGCCGCAGGGCACGGACCGGCGCCGAAGGAGCAAGTCCTCCCCGGAATCTCTCAGGCACCCGATACCGCGTGGGCGAGGCGAATCTGGAAAGCGGAACACGGCCGTGCCGTGCGCCCACCCACGGTGCAAGCCGCGCCATGCTGGTCGCGGTGAAGCTCTCAGGTTGTGACGACAGACGGGGAGACTCCACCGTCCCTCCTTGCCCACCATCGGGCGAGAAGGGCCCATCTGCCTGTTACAGACCGGAGTCCCGCCATGTCCCCGCGCCTGACCGCGCTCGACGCCCTGCACCGCGCCCTCGGGGCGACCATGACCGACTTCGCCGGCTGGGACATGCCGCTGCGCTACGGCAGCGAGCGCGAGGAGCACCTCGCCGTCCGCACCAAGGCCGGCCTCTTCGACCTCTCGCACATGGGCGAGATCACCGTCTTGGGCCCGCAGGCCGGCGAGCTGCTGGACCACGCGCTGGTCGGCTTCATCTCCGCGCTCGGCGTGCTGCGCGCCCGCTACACCATGATCTGCCGCGAGGACGGCGGCATCCTGGACGACCTGATCGTCTACCGCACCGCCGAGAACGAGTACATGGTGGTCGCCAACGCCTCCAACGCCCAGGTGGTGCTGGACGCGCTGACCGAGCGCGCGGCCGGCTTCGACGCCGTGGTGCGCGACGACCGCGACGCCTACGCGCTGCTCGCCGTCCAGGGCCCGGAGGCGAACGCGATCCTCTCCTCGGTCACCGACGCCGACCTGCCGGGGCTGAAGTACTACGCGCTGCTGCCCGCCACCGTCGCGGAGAAGCAGGTGTGGCTGGCCCGCACCGGCTACACCGGCGAGGACGGCTTCGAGATCTTCTGCGCCCCCGCCGACGCCGAGCACCTGTGGCACGCGCTCACCGAGGCCGGCGCCCCGCACGGCCTGGTCCCGGCCGGCCTGTCCTGCCGCGACACGCTGCGCCTGGAGGCCGGCATGCCGCTCTACGGGCACGAGCTGGACACCTCGCTGACCCCGTTCGACGCCGGCCTCGGCCGCGTGGTCCGGTTCGACAAGACCACCAACGGCGGCGACTTCGTCGGCCGCAAGGCCCTGGAGGCGGCCGCCGCCCAGGCCGAGGTGAACCCGCCGCGCAAGCTGGTCGGCCTGGTCTCCGAGGGCAAGCGGGTGCCGCGCGCCGAGTACTCGGTGGTCGACGCCGAGGGCACCGTGATCGGCCGGATCACCTCCGGCTCGCCCTCCCCGACGCTGGGCAAGCCGATCGCCATCGCCTACCTGGACGCCGCCTTCGCGGCTCCCGGCACCGCCGTCGCCGTGGACGTGCGCGGCAAGCACGAGCCGGTCGAGGTCGTCGCGCTGCCGTTCTACAAGCGCGCCCGCTGATCCCGTCCCCCACACCGTCCGCCGGACCGCGGTCCACTGAGCGGACCGCTTCCGCACACCCGCTTCCCGCTAATGGAGAATGAGCTCATGAGCAACCCGCAGAACCTGCAGTACAGCAAGGAGCACGAGTGGCTGACCGAGGCCGACGCTGACGGCGTGTCGACCGTGGGCATCACCGAGCACGCCGCCGGCGCGCTGGGCGACATCGTCTACGTGGACCTGCCGTCCGTGGGCGACACCGTGACCGCCGGCGAGACCTGTGGCGAGCTCGAGTCGACCAAGTCGGTCAGCGACCTGTACTCGCCGGCCACCGGCGAGGTCGTCGCGGTCAACCAGGACGTCATAGACGAGCCGGCCCTGGTCAACTCGGCCGCCTTCGCCGGTGGCTGGCTGTTCAAGCTCAAGGTCACCGACACCGACGACCTGCTGAGCGCCGACGAGTACACCGCGTTCACCGCGGGCTGACTCATCTGAAAGGGCGGCCGCAGCGCGGCGGCCGCCCTCCGTCCCACCCGTCGCCCACCGCCACCCTTCCAGCGAGGCGCTGCGCGCGACACCCCCTCAGCACCAGAGCCCCACGGGAAGACGCCACCATGACGGTTCTCAACCAGTCCCTCCACGCTCTCGACCCGGAGATCGCCGCCGCGGTCGACGCCGAGCTGCACCGCCAGCAGTCCACCCTGGAAATGATCGCCTCCGAGAACTTCGCCCCGGTGGCGGTCATGGAGGCCCAGGGGTCGGTGCTGACCAACAAGTACGCCGAGGGCTACCCCGGCAAGCGCTACTACGGCGGCTGCGAGCACGTCGACGTGGTCGAGCAGATCGCCATCGACCGGATCAAGGCGCTGTTCGGCGCCGAGGCCGCCAACGTCCAGCCGCACTCCGGCGCGCAGGCCAACGCCGCCGCGATGTTCGCGCTGATCCAGCCGGGCGACACCATCCTGGGCCTCAACCTGGCCCACGGCGGTCACCTGACCCACGGCATGAAGATCAACTTCTCCGGCAAGCTCTACAACGTGGTGGCCTACCACGTGGACGAGAAGACCAGCCTGGTCGACATGGAGGAGGTGGAGCGCCTCGCCAAGGAGCACCAGCCCAAGCTGATCATCGCCGGCTGGTCCGCCTACCCGCGCCAGCTCGACTTCGCCGAGTTCCGCCGGATCGCCGACGAGGTCGGCGCCCTGCTGATGGTCGACATGGCGCACTTCGCCGGCCTGGTCGCGGCCGGCCTGCACCCGTCCCCGGTGCCCTACGCGGACGTGGTCACCACCACCACCCACAAGACCCTGGGCGGCCCGCGCGGCGGTGTGATCCTCTCCAAGGCCGCGCTGGCCAAGAAGATCAACTCCGCGGTCTTCCCCGGCCAGCAGGGCGGCCCGCTGGAGCACGTGATCGCCGGCAAGGCGGTGGCCTTCAAGGTCGCGGCCTCCGAGGAGTTCAAGGAGCGCCAGGAGCGCACCCTGGAGGGCGCCAAGATCCTGGCCGCCCGCCTGCTCCAGGACGACGCCACGGCGGCCGGTGTCTCGGTGCTCTCCGGCGGCACCGACGTCCACCTGGTCCTGGTCGACCTGCGCAACAGCGAGCTCAACGGCCAGGACGCCGAGGACCGCCTGCACGAGGTCGGCATCACGGTCAACCGCAACGCGGTGCCGAACGACCCGCGCCCGCCGATGGTCACCTCCGGCCTGCGGATCGGCACCCCGGCGCTGGCCACCCGCGGCTTCCAGGCCGAGGACTTCACCGAGGTCGCCGACATCATCGCCGAGACCCTGCTCCCTGGCTTCGACGAGGCCAAGATCGCGGCGCTGCGCACCCGGGTGACCGCGCTGGCCGAGAAGTACCCGCTCTACCCGGAGCTCTAGGCACCACCCACCGTGGCCGACGTCACTCCCGTCGGTCCGGTCCGTTCCCCCGGGGCACCGCGCACACTGGAACGTGAGCCGGTGCCCCGCACCATGCAGTCCCCCGCTTTCCTTCCGGTCCACGAGACCAGACAAGGACGTCCCCCGTGGCCATCAGCGTCTTCGACCTCTTCTCCATCGGTATCGGCCCCTCCAGTTCGCACACCGTCGGCCCGATGCGGGCCGCCCGGATGTTCGCCCGCCGGCTGCGCTCCGAGGACCTGCTGGACCAGGTCGCCTCGGTCAAGGCCGAGCTGTTCGGTTCGCTCGGCGCCACCGGCCACGGCCACGGCACCCCCAAGGCGGTGCTGCTCGGCCTGGAGGGCAAGTCCCCGCGCACCGTGGACGTCGCCAAGGCCGACCTCGACGTGGAGCGGATCAAGGAGACCAAGCGGATCGCGCTGCTCGGTGTCCACCTGATCGACTTCGACCCCGACCTCCAGGTGGTGCTGCACCGCCGCAAGTCGCTGCCGTACCACGCCAACGGCATGACCCTGGTGGCCCACGACGCGGCCGGCGCCGAGCTGCTCACCAAGACCTACTACTCGGTCGGCGGCGGCTTCGTGGTGGACGAGGACGCGATCGGCGCCGACCGGGTGGTCCCGGACGACACCCAGCTGCGCTACCCGTTCCGCACCGGCGAGGAGCTGCTCCGGCTGACCCGGGAGACCGGCCTGTCGATCTCCGGCCTGATGCTGGAGAACGAGAAGGCCTGGCGCTCCGAGGAGGAGATCCGGGCCGGCCTGCTGGAGATCTGGTCGGTGATGAAGGAGTGCGTGTCGGCCGGCATGTCCCGCGAGGGCATCCTGCCGGGCGGCCTCAAGGTGCGCCGCCGCGCCGCCGCCGGGGCCCGGGCGCTGCGCGCGGAGGGCATCGGCCCGGCCAACGCGATGGAGTGGGTGACCCTCTACGCGATGGCGGTCAACGAGGAGAACGCCTCCGGCCAGCGGGTGGTGACCGCGCCCACCAACGGCGCGGCCGGCATCATCCCGGCCGTCCTGCACTACTACCAGAACTTCGTACCGGGCGCCGATGACGAGGGCATCGTCCGGTTCCTGCTGGCGGCCGGTGCGATCGGCATGCTCTTCAAGGAGAACGCCTCCATCTCCGGCGCCGAGGTGGGCTGCCAGGGCGAGGTCGGCTCGGCCTGCTCGATGGCGGCCGGCGGCCTGGCCGAGGTGCTCGGCGGCTCCCCCGAGCAGGTGGAGAACGCCGCCGAGATCGGCATCGAGCACAACCTCGGCCTCACCTGCGACCCGGTCGGCGGCCTGGTCCAGATCCCCTGCATCGAGCGCAACGGCATGGCCTCGGTCAAGGCCGTCACCGCCGCCCGGATGGCACTGCGCGGCGACGGCCGGCACCACGTCTCCCTCGACAAGGCGATCAAGACCATGAAGGAGACCGGCGCCGACATGAAGGTCAAGTACAAGGAGACCAGCCGCGGCGGCCTGGCGGTCAACGTCATCGAGTGCTGATCACTCATCGGGGGCCCGTGCCGTGGTGACGGCGCGGGCCCCTGGCGCGTTCTCAGGCCCGTTCGCGGACCTTGAGTTCGAACCAGACGCCCTTGCCGCGCGGCAGCAGGTCGGCGCCCCAGCGGTCGGCCAGGGCGTCCACCACGGTGAGGCCGCGGCCGTACTCGGTCAGGCTGGGCTCGGCGACGATCAGGCAGGGCAGCGCCCGCGAGGAGTCGCGGACCTCCACCTTCAGCCAGCCGGGCCGACGCTGGAGTTTCAGGCCGATGGTCCGCCCGCCGGTGTGCCGCACGGCATTGGCCACCAGCTCGGCGGTGAGTAACTCGCCGATCTCCAGCAGCTGGTGCAGGCCCCAGGACTGCAGCACCGAGAGCACCAGCCGCCGGGCCAGCGGCGCCGACTCGCCCCGGGCCGGCAGCCGCACCTCCTCGGCGCCCGCCGGGTCGCGCAGCCGGGGCAGCACGGCCCGCTCCAACTCCCATGCGGAGAGCCGCTCCAGGGCGGCCAGCGAGGACCGCTCGGGTACCGGTGGGGCGTCAGCCGTCAGACTGAGCCCGAGATGTGATGACTGATCGACTTCGCCCCATCCCGCCATGCCCACCATCATCGCGGTTCGCACCCGCCCGCGTACGGACAATGACCAAAGGATCACTATTCAGTTGGCATATGACTGGAACAAGCCGGGCGGCCTACCAAGCGCTCCAGTCCATGTTCCAGCCGCTCAGGCCGTTGTCCGGGGCAACCTGGGCGCCCTTGGAGTTGACGACCTTCACGACATCTCCAACCAGCGAGGAGTCGTAGAACTTCGCGGCGGGGGTGTTCGGGCCGCCCTGGTTGCCGGGGTCGTCCTCCAGGCCGATGCAGCCGTGGCTGACGTTCTCCGAGCCGAAGGTGTCGTGCGAGGACCAGTTGTTGCCGTGCACGTAGGTGCCGGAGTCGGTCAGCCGCGCCGAGTGCGGCACCTGCAGGTCGTACTCGCCGGGCTTGAGGCCGGGCACCGAGGCGGAGGTCATGTGGGCGGTGCCCTCCTTGGCCTCGATCACCATGGTGCCGTTGTAGGTGGGGTGCTCGTCGGAGCCGGAACTGATCGGGATGCTCTGGTCGGGCTGGCCGTCGGTCTGCACGGTCATGGTGTGCTTGGCGGCGTCCACCGTGGAGACCTGGGAGCGGCCGATGGTGAACGACTCGTCGCGGTCGGAGTTGCCGTAGACGCCCGGCGAGACCTCGACGTTCTTCAGCCGGAAGTGGACCTTGACGGTGGTGCCGGGCTTCCAGAAGGTCTGCGGGCGCAGGTCCAGGCGCTGGTTGCCCATCCAGTGGCCCTTCACCTGCTGGCCGTCGGAGGCCTCGAAGGTGATCCCGGCCTCGGCCGCCTTCTGGTTCTTGATCGGCATGCCGAAGTCGACCGAGACGATCATGCCGACGCCGTAGGTGGACCCGGTGACCACGTTGTCCTGGCTGCGCGAGATCTTCGACGGGGTGAGCGTGGTGAACGAGCTGGACGCCGTGGTGGCGACGCCCTTGTCGTCGGTGGCCGAGGCCTTCACCTGGTAGGTGTCGGAGACCGAGAGCGCGGTGGCCGGCACCCAGTCGGTGCCGTCCGCGGAGATGCTGCCCTGGACCGCGGCGCCGCTCTTGTCGGTCACCGTCACCTGGGTCAGCTTGCCATTGGCAACCCCGACCTTGAGGGCGGTCGGCGCGGCGTCCTGGGTGCCGTCCTTGGGCTCGAGGTCCAGCACCGCGCTGGACGCGGTCGGCGACGGCGAGCTCGCCGCACCGCCCTTGCCGCCGCCCGGCGGAACGGGTGCCGGGGTGCCGCCGCCCTTGGGGCTGCTACTGCCGCAAGCAGTGGCCAGCAGCAGCGTGCCGCCGACCGCCAGTGCCGCGCCCACGCGTATCGAACGCATTCCACTACTCCCCATCACTCGATCCCCGGCTTCTACACGCAGCCCCGCTGCCGCCCGGTTCCCGCGCGAACCCTGGCCTCGGCTGTGACACCAGACAGAATGCCCCGCGGCCCGTACATGTGAACGAGGTGGCACGGGCCGCGGGTTGCGCCATGCGCCGGACTACCAGCTGCTCCACGGCATCGTCCAGCCGCTCAGGCCGTTGCTGCCGCTCACCGTCCTGCCCTTGGAGTTCTTGATGATCACCACGTCGCCGATCAGCGACGAGTTGTAGAACTTGCCGGCCACCGAGTTGTCGTCGCCGCCCTTGCCGTCCTGCAGGCCGACGCAGCCGTGGCTGGCGTTGGAGACGCCGAAGGCGTTGCCCCAGTAGTTGCCGTGCACATAGGTGCCGGAGTCGGTCAGCCGCATCGCGTGCGGCACGTCCGGCACGTCGTACTCGGCGCCGACCACGTTGGAGACGGTGGCCGAGTTCATCCTGGTGACCCGGTCCTTCTCCTCGATCGTCATGGTGCCGTTCCAGGACGGGTTCTGGTCGTTGCCCGCGGTGATCGGGATGGTCTGCACCACCTGGCCGTCCCGGCTGACGGTCATCTTGTCACTGGAGGCGTCGACGGTGGAGATCTGCGAGCGGCCGACCGTGAACGCCTCGTCGCTGTTCTTGGGGCCGTAGACGCCCGTGGCCACCTCGGTGCCGGCCAGCCGGAAGTGGATCTTCACATTGGTGCCGGACTTCCAGTACTGCTCGGGCCGGAAGTCCAGCCGGCGGGAACTGAACCAGTGGCCCTTCACCTGGGTGCCGTCCGAGGCCTCGAAGGTGATGCCCTTGAGGACGTCGTCCTTGTGGCTGACGGCCTTGCTGAAGTTCACCGAGACGATCATCCCGACGCCGTACGTGGTGCCGGTGGTGACGTTGTCGTTCACCGCGACGGTCTTGGCGGGGGTGAGCGTGGTGAAGCTGCTGTCCAGCGCGGACTGCAGGCCGGCCGCGTCCACCGCCTGGGCGTTCACCTTGTAGAGCATGCCGACCGCCAGCGGACCGGACGGCGTCCAGGAGGAGCCGTCCGCCGCGATCGCGCCCGCCACCTTGTTGCCGCCCTTGTCGGCCACCGTGACCTGGGTCAGCTTGCCGTCGGCCACCGAGACCTTGACCGCGCCGCTGGGCGCCACGTCGTCGGTGCCGTCCTTGGGGCTGACGCTCAGCACCGCCGCCGAGAGCTTCGGGGACGCCGACGCCGCCGGCCCGCCGGAGCCGTCCGCCTTGGAGGTGTCGTCCGGGCCGCAGGCGGTGGCCAGCACCAGCACCCCGCCCGCCAGCAGCGCGGCGGCCGTTCGCCGGTACCCGGCCCTGACCTGGCTGCTTCCTCTCGCGGCGGCTGCCGCCTGCACCGGGTCCACTAGGTGGCCCCTCCCGTTCACGTCCGTGGGTTCGCGCCTCAGCGTCCGGGCGCGCGCGAGCGCCAGGATAACTGCGCTGCATGAGTGAATCCCCGGCAGGAGGGCGGCGGCCCGCGGGCCGAAGATCACCGATCGGAAAGCGGCCAGTCCGCTGCGTGTCAGCCGGATTCCCGCTGGTACACGAGGGAACGATTCCACTCGGCGGACATCTGCCGGTAACAGAACCCTCGGCTCGGAAGGGCACGGCTCATGACGGCACCTCAGGAGGCGTCGCGCCCGGCGCCGGCGCACCTGCCCCCCGCCGCCCCGTGGCCGGGCAGCTGGCAACCGCTCGGCGCCTGCTACCGGCCCGGCACCGACGGCAGGGGCGGCACCAACTTCGCGCTCTGGGCGCCCGGCGCCGAAGCGGTCGAGCTCTGCGTGTTCGACGAGGACGGCGCCGAGACCCGGCACCCGCTGCCCGAGCAGACCTTCCAGACCTGGCACGGCTACCTGCCCGGGGTGGGCCCCGGCACCCGCTACGGCTACCGGGTGCACGGCCGCTGGGACCCGTGGACCGGCGCCCGCTGGAACCCGGCCAAGCTGCTGCTCGATCCGTACGCCAGAGCCGTCGACGGGGTCTTCACCGGCCACGCCGCCTGCTGCGGCTCGGTGCGCGACTGGCCCGAACCGCAGGCCGCGGACACGGTGCGCGACAATCGCGACTCGGCGCCGTACACCGCCCGCTCGGTGGTGGTGCACGACGATGACGACTGGGCGGACGACCACCGCCCCAAGACCCCGTGGGCCGAGACCGTCATCTACGAGCTGCACGTGGCCGGCTTCACCCGCCGCCACCCCGGGGTGCCGCCCGAACTGCGCGGCAGCTACGCCGGGTTGGGCCACCCGGCGGCGATCGAGCACCTGGTCTCGCTGGGCGTCACCGCGGTCGAGCTGCTGCCGGTGCACCAGTTCGCCGACGAGGACTTCCTGCGCGGGCGCGGGCTGGCCAACTACTGGGGCTACAACTCGATCGCCTGGTTCGCCCCGCACGGCGGCTACTCCGCCTCCGGCACCCGCGGCCAGCAGGTCGGCGAGTTCAAGCGGATGGTGCGGGCCCTGCACGCGGCCGGCATCGAGGTGATCCTCGACGTGGTCTACAACCACACCGCCGAGGGCGGCGAGCAGGGCCCGACGCTGTCGCTGCGCGGCATCGACAACGCCGGCTACTACCGGCTGGGCCGCGGCCGCCGCGGCTACACCGACTACACCGGCTGCGGCAACACCCTGGACACCCGGCAGCCGCAGGCCGTGCGCCTGATCACCGACTCGCTGCGCTACTGGGCCGCCGAGATGGGCGTGGACGGCTTCCGGTTCGACCTGGCCGCCGCCCTGACCCGCGGCAGCGACGGGGTCGACATGCACCACCCGCTGCTCGCCGCGATCTCCCAGGACCCGCTGCTCAGCCGGGTCAAGCTGATCGCCGAGCCGTGGGACCTCGGCCCGGGCGGCTACCAGGTCGGCAACTTCCCACCGCTGTGGGCCGAATGGAACGACAAGTACCGCGACGGCGTGCGGGACTTCTGGCGCGGCGCCCGGGCCGACGTCGCCGAGCTCGGCTACCGGCTCTCCGGCTCCTCCGACCTCTACCAGCTCGGCGGCCGGCGCCCCTACGCCTCGGTCAACTACGTCACCGCGCACGACGGTTTCACGCTGCGCGACCTGGTCTCCTACAACGCCAAGCACAACCAGGCCAACGGCGAGGACAACCGGGACGGCACCGACGACAACCGCTCCTGGAACTGCGGCGCCGAGGGCGAGACCGACGACCCCGCGGTCATCGAGCTGCGGGACCGCCAGATCCGCAACCTGCTGGCCACCCTGCTGCTCTCCACCGGGGTGCCGATGCTCACCGCGGGCGACGAGATGGGCCGCACCCAGGGCGGCAACAACAACGCCTACTGCCAGGACAACGAGGTCAGTTGGGTGGACTGGAGCCTGCTGGACGAGCCGCGCTGGCAGTCGCTGCGGGAGCTGACCGCCCGGCTGATCCGGCTGCGCCGCCGGCACCCGGTGCTGCGCCAGCGGGCCTTCTTCTCCGGCCTGGCCCCGCTGCCCGGCCAACTGCCCGACCTGACCTGGTACACCGCCCGCGGCAACGAGATGACGCCGGCCGACTGGCCCGCCCCGACCGCCGTGCTCGGGATGCTGCTGAACGGCGGCGCGATGTCCGAACGCGACCGGCACGGCTGCCCGTTGACCGATGACAGCTTCCTGCTGCTGCTCAACGGCAGTGCCCGCCCGGTGGAGTTCACGCTGCCGCCGCGCGGGCCGTTCGAACTGCTCCTCGACACCGCCGCACCCACCGCCGGAGCCACCGGCGGAACCGTCGGCGGACCGCTGGCGCCGCGCTCACTCCGACTGCTCCGTCTGCTCCGGTTGCCGCAGTCCTGACCGGAAAACCTGATGAGAACAGGTACGGGTGCGGCCTACCCTCCGAAGGATGGCAGAGAACCCCGCTCCCTTGCCGCAGCCGCCCACCCCCGAACCCACCAGGTCCACGGTGCGCTCGCTGCTGAGACTCCGCGCCTACGCGTACCCGATCCGCTGGTACCTGGCCGGAGCCGTACTGGCCGCCCTGCTGGCCTCCGGTGCGGTGCTGGTCACCCCGCTGGTGCTCGGCCGGATCGTGGACGGCCCGATCGCCCACCGCGACACCGGCGCGCTCTGGCCGCTGGTCGGGCTACTGCTGGTGCTGGGGCTGGCCGAGGCCGGCCTGTTCGGACTGCGCCGGATCCTGGTCGCCCGCCCGCTGGCCCGGGTCGAGGCGGCGATGCGCGGTGACCTGTACGCCAAGCTGCAGCGGCTGCCGGTGGCGTTCCACGACCGCTGGGCCTCCGGGCAGCTGCTCTCCCGGGCCACCTCGGACATGTACACCCTGCGGCTCTTCCTGGCCTTCGGGTTCATCTTCCTGATCGTCAACTCGCTGACGTTCCTGGTCGGTTCGGTGGTCATGCTGGTCCTGGACTGGCGGCTCGGACTGATCGCGCTGGCACCCTCGGTGCCGCTGATGCTGTTCTGCACCCGGTTCGAGTCCAAGTACTCGCTGGCCGCCCGCACCGCCCAGGACCAGAACGGCGACCTGGCCACCGTGCTGGAGGAGTCGGTGCTGGGCATCCGGATCCTCAAGTCGTTCGGCCGGCACCGCACCATGGCCCGGCAGTTCGCCGAGCGCGCCGAGCGGCTGCGCGGCACCGAGCTGCACAAGACCCGGCTGCTGGCCGACCTGTGGGCGGTGATCGTGCTGCTGCCCGAACTGGCGCTCGGCTCCGCACTGGCGGTCGGCGCGGTGCTGGTCGCGCACGACCAGCTGAGCACCGGCGCCCTGGTCGCCTTCCTCTCCACCGCGCTGGCGCTGCGCTGGCCGGTGGAGTCGATGGGCTGGCTGCTGGCCTACAGCAACGAGGCCGGCACCGCCACCGACCGGCTCTTCGAGGTGCTGGACGCCCCCGAGCCCCCGTTGACGCACGGCACCGCCGGCCCCGCCACCGGCGACGGCATCCGGCTGCGCGACGTGCGGTTCCGCTACCCCGACGCCCCCGACGGCACCCCCGACCTGCTGCGCGGCATCGACCTGCACATCCGGCGCGGCGAGACCATGGCCCTGGTCGGCGCGACCGGCAGCGGCAAGACCACGCTGACCGCGCTGCTGCCCCGGCTCTACGAGCCCACCGCCGGCAGCATCACGCTGGACGGCCGGGACACCGCCGCGCTGGAGCCGGCCGAGCTGCGCTCGCTGGTCGCGGTGGCCTTCGAGGACCCGATCCTGTTCTCCGCCACCGTCCGGGAGAACGTGCTGATGGGCGCCCCGGAGGCGACCGACGCGGCGCTGGAGAAGGCGCTGGCCGTGGCGCAGGCCGACTTCGTCACCGACCTGCCCGACGGCGTCGACACCGAGGTCGGCGAGCAGGGCCTGAGCCTGTCCGGCGGCCAGCGGCAGCGCCTGGCGCTGGCCCGGGCGGTGGTCGGCGGCCCGCCGTTCCTGGTGCTCGACGACCCGCTGTCCGCGCTGGACGTGCGCACCGAGGCGCTGGTGGAGGCCGCGCTGCGCGAAGTGCTGGCCGACAGCACCGCCCTGGTGGTGGCACACCGGCCGAGCACGGTGCTGCTGGCCGACCGGGTCGCGGTGCTGGCCGACGGCCGGATCCTCGACGTCGGCACCCACCCCGAGCTGTTGGCGCGGTGCCCCGAGTACCGCGCGCTGATGAGCGGTGCGCTGGAAGGGAGCGTGGCCTGATGGCGGTGCTGGAAGCCCCCGCCCCCGTCACCGACGAGGAGATCCCGGTCCCGCCCGGCGCCCCGGCGAGGCTGCTGCGCTCGCTGCTGGGCCCGCAGCGCGGCCGGGTGGTGCTGGCCGCCGTGCTGATCCTGGTGCAGCAGGCCGCGCTGCAGTCCGGGCCGCTGCTGGTCGCGTACGCCATCGACCAGGGCATCCCGGCGCTGCGCCGGCACGACTCCGGTCCGCTGGTCGCGATCATCGCCGGCTACCTGGGCTGCGCGCTGCTGAGCACCGTGCTGCAGCGTGCCTTCATCCGGCTCACCGGGCTGATCAACCAGGACATCCTGCTCCAGCTGCGCACCCGGATCTTCCGGCACGCCCAGGCGCTCGGCCTGGACTTCCACGAGCGCTACACCTCCGGGCGGATCATCTCCCGGGCCACCAGCGATGTGGACACCCTGCGCGAGCTGCTCAACGAGGGCCTGCAGGAGCTGCTCTCGGTGGCCATCTCGGTCTGCTACATCGGGGCGCTGCTGCTGGTGATGGACTGGCGGCTCGGGCTGCTGGCGCTGGCCTCCGTGGTGCCGATGGGGCTGCTGGTGCGGATGTTCCGGCGGCGCAGCACCCGGGTCTACCGGACCGGGCGGACCGCGGTCGCCTCGGTGATCGTGCGCTTCACCGAGACCATGAACGGCATCCGCCCGGTGCAGGCGTTCCGCCGCGAGGACGCCAACCTGGCCGCCTTCGCCGAGTCCAACCAGGCGTACACCCGGTCCAACGCCGGCGGCCTGCTGGAGATGGCCCGCTACGTCGGCTTCTCCCGGGCCACCGCCAATGTGTGGATCACCGCGGTGGTGCTGGCCGGCGCCTACCTGGTGACCGACCGCAGCCTGGAGATCGGGGTGCTCACCGGCTTCGTGCTCTACCTGCGCCGGCTCTACGACCCGATCGACCAGCTGGCGATGTTCCTGAACAGCTATCAGGCGGCGGTCGCGGCCCTGGAGAAGATCGCCGGTCTGCTGGCCCACCAGCCCTCGGTGGCGCCGCCCGCCACCGCGCACCGGCTGCCGGCCGGCACCGGCAAGGGCCGCACGGTGGCCTTCGACCGGGTCTCGTTCGGCTACCGGGACGGCACCGAGGTGCTGCCGGTCTTCGACCTGACCCTGTCGGCCGGCAGCACCACGGCGGTGGTCGGCGCCACCGGCGCCGGCAAGTCCACCCTGGCCAAGCTGCTGGCCCGGTTCTACGACCCGTCCGCCGGCCGGATCGCCCTGGACGGCGTGGACCTGCGCGACCTCGCCACCGAGGAGCTGCGGCGCGGCGTGGTGATGGTGACCCAGGAGTCCTTCCTGTTCTCCGGCACCGTCGCGGAGAACATCGCGATCGGCCGCCCGGACGCCACCCGCGCCGAGATCGAGCAGGCCGCCCGGGAGATCGGCGCCCACGACTTCATCACCGCCCTGCCCGACGGCTACGACACCGACGTCCGCAAGCGCGGCGGCCGGATCTCCGCCGGCCAGCGCCAACTGGTCGCCTTCGCCCGCGCATTGCTCGCCGACCCCGCCGTCCTGATCCTCGACGAGGCCACCAGCTCCCTGGACATCCCCGGCGAACAGGCCGTCCAGCACGCCATGCGCACCGTCCTCGCCGGCCGCACCGCCGTGATCATCGCCCACCGGCTCTCCACCGTGGAGATCGCCGACCGCGTCCTGGTCATGGACCGCGGCCGGATCGTCGAGGACGGCACCCCGGCCGCCCTGATCGCCGGCACCGGCCGCTTCGCCCAGCTGCACTCGGCCTGGCGGGAGAGCCTGGTCTGAGCCGCGGTGCGCGGGAAGTCGGCCCACCCGACGTCCCGCGCACCTGCTTGGCGGGCCCGCTAGCGCAGCACCCCCGCGTCCATGCCCGCCGACTCCACCGGCAGTGCCACCAGGCCCAGTTCGGCCGAGGCGGCGAGCAGCGGGTGGGAGGGGAGGACGCGGACCGTGTAGCCGAACGGGCCGGTGCGGTTGAGCTCCAGGGTGCCCTCGTAGCGCTGGCAGCCGGTCAGGTCGGGGCCGCCGGCCGGCTTGAGGGTGCCCAGGTCGACCTCGCGGAGGCGGTCCTGTTCGTCGACCGTGCCGGAGACCACCTGCACCTCGACGTCCTCGGCGGTCAGGGTGCCCAGGGTCACCTGCACCTTGAGGGCCAGCGCGGTGCCGAGCTCGGCGGCCTCGGCGACCGCCGCGTCCACCGGGCCGACGGCGACCTGGGGCCAGGCCTGGCGGATCCGCGCCTTCCAGTCGGCCAGTTGCCGGGCGCCCGGGCCGTCCAGCCGGCGCTGGGCCTGCGCCGCCGGGGCGTAGAGCCGCTCCACGTACTCCCGGACCATCCGGCCGGCCGGCACCTTGGGGCCCAGGGTGGCCAGGGTGTGCCGGACCATGGCGATCCAGCGGTGCGGCAGCCCGTCCGGCCCGCGCTCGTAGTAGCGGGCCGCCACCTGGTGCTCGATCAGGTCGTAGAGCGCCGCGGCCTCGATGTCGTCGCGCTGGTCCTCGTCGATCCCCGCGGCGTCGGCGGTGGGGATCGCCCAGCCGTTGCGCCCGTCGTACCACTCGTCCCACCAGCCGTCCAGCACCGAGAGGTTGAGGCAGCCGTTGAGCGCCGCCTTCATCCCCGAGGTGCCGCAGGCCTCCAGCGGGCGCAGCGGGTTGTTCAGCCAGACGTCGCAGCCCGGGTAGAGGCGGGTGGCCATCGCCATGTCGTAGTCGGGCAGGAAGACGATCCGGTGCCGCACCGCCGGGTCGCCGGCGAACGCCACCAGCTGCTGGATCAGCCGCTTGCCGCCGTCGTCGGCCGGGTGCGCCTTGCCGGCCACCACGATCTGCACCGGGCGGGTCGGGTGCAGCAGCAGCGAGCGCAGCCGCTCCTGGTCCCGGAGCATCAGGGTGAGCCGCTTGTAGGAGGGCACCCGGCGGGCGAAGCCGATGGTGAGCACCTCCGGATCGAGTACCGCGCCGGTCCAGCCCAGTTCGGCCTCGCCGGCGCCTCGGGCCCGCCAGGAAGCGCGCAGCCGCCGCCGGGCCTCCTCGACCAGCTGGGCCCGCAGCCTGCCCCGGACCTCCCAGATCTCGCTGTCGTCGATGTGCTCCACGGCGCTCCACGGCCCGGCCTCGCCGGCCGTCATCGCCGCCTCGGCCTGGTCGGCGCCGATCCGGGCGGCACCGAGGCGGACCACCGCCGGGTCCATCCAGGTGGGCGCGTGCACCCCGTTGGTGACCGAGGTGATCGGCACCTCGGCTGGGTCGAAGCCGGGCCAGAGGGCTCCGAACATGCCGCGGCTGACCGCGCCGTGCAGAGTGGAGACGCCGTTCGCCCGCTGGGCCAGCCGCAGGCCCATGGCGGCCATGTTGAACAGCTTGGGGTCGCCGCCCGGCCAGTTCTCCAGGCCGAGCGCCAGCACCCGCTCCACCGGCACCCCGCGCAGCGCCGCGTCGCCGCTGAAGTGACGGGCCACCAGCTCGGCCTCGAAGCGGTCGATGCCGGCGGGCACCGGGGTGTGGGTGGTGAACAGGGTGCCGGCCCGCACCGCCTCCAGCGCGGCGCCGAAGTCGTGCCCGCGGTCGTCTGCCACCAGCTCGCGGATCCGCTCGACGCCCAGGAATCCGGCGTGGCCCTCGTTGGTGTGGAAGACCTCGGGCGCGGGGTGCCCGGTGATCCGGCAGAACGCCCGCACCGCGCGCACCCCGCCGATGCCCAGCAGCATCTCCTGGAGCAGCCGGTGCTCGCTGCCGCCGCCGTACAGCCGGTCGGTGACGTCCCGTTCGCCGGCCGCGTTGGCCGCCACGTCGGAGTCGAGCAGCAGCAGCGGCACCCGCCCGACCTGGGCCCGCCAGATCTGCGCGGCGAGCCGCCGCCCGGCGGGCAGCGCCAGCTCGACCCGGGCCGGGGTGCCGTCGGCCTCGCGCAGCAGGGTGACGGCCAGCTCCTCCGGGTCGAGCACCGGGTAGCGCTCCTGCTGCCAGCCGTCCCGGCTGAGCGACTGGCGGAAGTAGCCGTGCCGGTAGAACAGCCCGACCCCGATCAGCGGCACCCCGAGGTCGCTGGCGGCCTTGAGGTGGTCGCCGGCCAGGATGCCCAGGCCGCCGGAGTACTGCGGCAGCGCGGCGGCGATGCCGTACTCCGGCGAGAAGTAGGCGATGGCGGCCGGCAGCGCCTCGGCGCCCGGGGCCGACTGGTACCAGCGCGGCGCGCCCAGGTAGTCGGCCAGGTCGTCGGTGAGGTCGCCGAGGCGGCGCAGGAAGCGGCGGTCGCAGGCCAGTGCGGCGAGCCGGCGGGCCGGCACCTCGCCGAGCAGGCGGACCGGGTCCTCGCCGACGGCCTCCCAAACTCCCGGATCGACCGCGCGGAACAGCTCCCGGGTCTCCGGATGCCAGGACCAGCGCAGGTTGAGCGCGAGCTCGTGCAACGGCTGGAGCTGCTCGGGCAGGACGGTACGGACGGTGAATCTGCGGATGGCCTTCACGGCTCGAAGCGTAGACCGCCGGGGGTGGCTGATGTGGCGTCAACTCCCGTAGCTGCTACCCATTCGGGCGATTGAACAGATCACGTCCGGCGCAGTCGAAGCTCCCTGGGGCGCACACGGCGCACTTGCCCCGCAAGGCGCACGCCGGGCGCGGTTTTCCGCCACCCGGGGGTTGAGGCGATTGGCCGAACTGCTCCCCCGCACCACCGCGCTGGCCTCATACCGAGTGGTAAGAGCTACGAACAGTGCGAGGATGTGCACAGGCCGCGCTCGCAGGGTCGGCATGGGTGGCGATTCCCGTGCGGCTCGGCCGGTCCTCCGCGTCTCCGTTGCCTTCCCTGACCGTCCGTTAGCCCACTCGGCTCACCGGAGTACTCCCTGGTGGGTCGTCGCGTGTCCTCACCCCTACCCCGGTCGTTTCCGCGGGTGGGTCGGAATCGCCCTACCGGGCGTGCCACGAGGCCGCGCGCCGGGACGTGCGCCGTCTCACCGTCCCGGGCCCCGTGGGCGCCGCCAGCAGCAAAAACAGCTGTCGGCCATACCCCGGACACGGCGGTACGGGCAGGCACCGGTCGCTCCTCTGTCCCCCCACCCAGAAGTCCTCCGGCACTCCCCGGCGCCCTGACGCCCCGGGACTGCCGCCGATCTCGGGCAGGAGTCTCGGCATGCACGGCGATACACGGAATCAGTCCGCACTGGTGTCCGAAGGATTGGAGTCATCCGCCCTGCCTTCGGTATCGATTCCGGCCATAGCGGTACCGGCTCCCACCCCGCTGCGGCGCCGCGCCACCCGAACGGCCGAGACGCCCGCGCAGTCCGGCGGTGCCAAGCCCGCCACCCCCAGTGGCGCCAAGCCCGCCACTGCCAGGAAGCGCACGGCCGCGCCCCGGACGAAGACCAAGGAGAGCGACCCGATGATCGGTCGGATCCCCGTGCTCGACGTCGCCCCCGTGGTGGACGGCGGCCGACGCCCGGCCCGCGCGGTGGTCGGCGAGACCTTCCTGGTCACCGCGACGGTGTTCCGCGAGGGCCATGACGCGGTGGGCGCCAATGTGCTGCTGCGCGATCCCAAGGGCCGCGGCGGGCTGAGGGTTGCGATGCGGGAGCTGGCACCCGGCACCGACCGCTGGGGCGCCGAGGTCACGCCGACGGCCGAGGGCCGGTGGAGCTACACCGTGGAGGCCTGGAGCGA
Source organism: Kitasatospora acidiphila (assembly GCF_006636205.1). Lineage (NCBI taxonomy): Bacteria > Bacillati > Actinomycetota > Actinomycetes > Kitasatosporales > Streptomycetaceae > Kitasatospora > Kitasatospora acidiphila. The sequence continues at coordinate 3,319,984 of NZ_VIGB01000003.1, forward strand.
TCCGGTGGCCACCTGGCGGCACGCGGCCGCCATCAAGATCCCGGCCGGGCAGGACGTCGGACTGATCCTGGAGGAGGGCGCGCTGCTGCTCGAGCGGGCCGCCGCCGAGGTGCCCAAGCGGGACGGGCGCCCGCTGGTGCTGCGCGCGGTCACCGCGCTGCGCGATCCGTCCCGCCCGCCGCTCACCCGGTTGGCCGCCGCGCTGACTCCCGAGGTGACCGCCGTGCTGGCCCGCCACCCGCTGCGGGAGCTGGTGACCTCCTCGGCGCCGCTGCCGCTGCAGGTGGAGCGGCGGCGGGCGCTGTACGGGTCGTGGTACGAGTTCTTTCCCCGTTCCGAGGGTGCCACCCTGAACCCGCCGAGGTCCGGGACGTTCCGGACGGCTGCCGAGCGGTTGCCGGCGATCGCCGCGATGGGCTTCGACGTGGTCTACCTGCCGCCGATCCACCCGATCGGGCAGGCCTACCGCAAGGGCCCCAACAACACCCTGACCCCGGGCCCCGACGACGTCGGCTCGCCGTGGGCGATCGGCTCCCCCGAGGGCGGCCACGACGCGATCCACCCGGACCTGGGCACCATCGAGGACTTCGACGCCTTCGTCGCCCGCGCCGGTGAACTCGGCCTGGAGATCGCCCTGGACTTCGCCCTCCAGGCCTCACCCGACCACCCCTGGGTCAACAAGCACCCCGAATGGTTCAGCCACCGCATCGACGGCACCATCGCCTACGCCGAGAACCCGCCCAAGAAGTACCAGGACATCTACCCCATCAACTTCGACCAGGACTTCGACGGCCTGGTGCGCGAGACGCTCAAGCTGCTGCGCCACTGGATGGGCCACGGCGTGCGGATCTTCCGGGTCGACAACCCGCACACCAAGCCCGTCCACTTCTGGGAGAAGGTGCTCGGCGAGATCAACCGCACCGACCCCGACATCATCTTCCTGGCCGAGGCCTTCACCCGCCCCGCCATGATGCACACCCTGGCGAAGATCGGCTTCCAGCAGTCCTACACCTACTTCACCTGGCGCAACAGCAAGCACGAACTCACCGAGTACCTCACCGAGCTGTCCGGTGCGGCGGCCGCCTACATGCGGCCCAACTTCTTCGCCAACACCCCGGACATCCTGCCCCGGCACCTGCAGCACACCGGCCCCGCCGCGTTCGCGGTCCGCGCGGTGCTGGCCGCCACCCTCTCCCCCAGCTGGGGCGTCTACGCGGGCTTCGAGCACGCCGAGTGCGTACCGGCCGGCCCGGACACCGAGGAGTACCTGGACTCGGAGAAGTACCAGCTGCGCCCGCGCGACTGGACCCGCACCGACACCCTGGCCCCGCTGCTCACCCGGCTCAACGAGCTGCGCCGGGCCCACCCGGCGCTCCAGGAACTGCGCAACCTCGCCTTCCTGCCCACCGACAACGACCAGGTGATCGCCTACACCAAGCGCACCGGCGAGGACGAGGTCATCGTCGTGGTCAACCTCGACCCGTGGCACCCGCAGGAGGCCACCGTCACCCTTCCGAGTGACGGTCCGTTCGCCGTCACCGACGAGCTGAGCGGCGAGCAGTACACCTGGCACCGCCACAACTACGTCCGGCTCGACCCCTCAGCGTCGCCGGCCCACCTCCTCACCGTTCGGAGGATCTCCCTGTGATTGTGAACGAGCCCGTCCCCGACACCTTCGCGGACACCGAGCAGAAGGACCTGGACCCGGAGTGGTTCAAGCGTGCGGTCTTCTACGAGGTGCTGGTGCGGTCCTTCCAGGACAGCAACGGCGACGGTGTGGGTGACCTCAAGGGGCTCACCACCAAGCTCGACTACCTCCAGTGGCTGGGTGTGGACTGCCTCTGGCTCCCGCCGTTCTTCGCGTCCCCGCTGCGCGACGGCGGCTACGACGTGGCCGACTACACGGCGGTGCTCCCCGAGTTCGGCGACCTGGCCGACTTCGTGGAGTTCGTGGACGCGGCGCACAAGCGCGGCATGCGGGTGATCATCGACTTCGTGATGAACCACACCAGTGACCAGCACCCGTGGTTCCAGGCCTCCCGCAACGACCCTGACGGCCCGTACGGCGACTTCTACATGTGGGCCGACGACGACAAGCAGTACCCGGACGCGCGGATCATCTTCGTCGACACCGAGACCTCCAACTGGACCTACGACCCGGTCCGCAAGCAGTACTTCTGGCACCGGTTCTTCTCCCACCAGCCGGACCTCAACTACGACAACCCGCGGGTCCAGGACGAGATCATGGCGGCCCTGCGGTTCTGGCTGGACCTGGGCATCGACGGCTTCCGGCTGGACGCGGTGCCGTACCTGTTCGCCCGCGAGGGACCAACTGCGAGAACCTGCCGGAGACCCACGAGTTCCTCAAGCGGGTCCGCAAGGAGATCGACGCCGACTACCCGGACACCGTGCTGCTGGCCGAGGCCAACCAGTGGCCGGAAGACGTCGTCGACTACTTCGGCGACTTCACCTCCGGCGGCGACGAGTGCCACATGGCCTTCCACTTCCCGGTGATGCCGCGGATCTTCATGGCGGTGCGCCGGGAGTCCCGCTACCCGGTGTCGGAAATCCTCGCCAAGACGCCGGCCATCCCGCACGGCTGCCAGTGGGGCATCTTCCTGCGCAACCACGACGAGCTGACCCTGGAGATGGTCACCGACGAGGAGCGCGACTACATGTACGCGGAGTACGCCAAGGACCCGCGGATGCGGGCCAACGTGGGCATCCGCCGCCGGCTCGCCCCGCTGCTGGAGAACGACCGCAACCAGACCGAGCTGTTCACCGCACTGCTGCTGTCGCTGCCCGGCTCCCCGGTGCTCTACTACGGCGACGAGATCGGCATGGGCGACAACATCTGGCTGGGGGATCGCGACGGCGTGCGCACGCCGATGCAGTGGACGCCCGACCGCAACGCGGGTTTCTCCTCCGCCGACCCGGGCAGGCTCAGTCTGCCGCCCATCATGGATCCGGTCTACGGATACCAGGTGACCAACGTCGAGGCGCAGCAGAGCAGTTCGTCCTCGCTGCTGCACTGGACCCGGCGCATGATCGAGATCCGCAAGCTCAACCCGGCCTTCGGGCTCGGCAGTTACACCGAACTCCCGTCCAGCAACCCGGCCGTTCTGGCGTTCGTCCGGGAGTACGAGGGTGACCTGGTGATGTGCGTCAACAACTTCTCCCGCTTCCCCCAGCCCACTGAGCTGGACCTGCGGCAGTACGGCGGGCGCTACCCGGTCGAGCTGATCGGCGGGGTGCGGTTCCCGTCGATCGGCGAGTGGCCGTACCTGCTCACCCTGGCCGGGCACGGCTTCTACTGGTTCCAGCTGCGCCGGCCCGTGGCGCAGTAACGATCCAGCGACCCCGGGGGCGCGCGGCGCGAGGCAGCTGCGCCCCGGTCCACCGCGCGCCACCCCGTACGGAGAACAGCCCAACGCCTACCCCTCAGGCGTGACACCCGAGCCCGACTCGCGTGCCGCCGCCGCAGCGCCGCCGAAATCCGGAAGACTGGCGGGCCCGGCCTGATCCACCGGGCCGTCAGCCTGCTTCCGGGGAAAGGGAGTCATGTCGGAAATCTCCCGTTCTCAAGCCCACGCCCACCGCGACGCGGGAACCGCGCCCCGCGGCCAGGGCGGCGCGGGCGGTCCACACGGTGCCGGCGGCGCGGGCCGCGGCGCCGGCGGGCATTCCGGGCACACCGACAGACCGCGCGGCAGCACCTCCCTGGCGGTCGGCGAGCTGGTGGAGGCCGCGCTGCCGATGATCGCCGACTGGCTGCCCGGCCAGCGCTGGTACGCCGGCAAGGGCCAGGCGATCACCGGCCTGCGCCCGGTCACCGCGACCCCGCTGGTCACCGGCGACCCGGCGATGCTGCACCTGCTGCTCCGGGTGGAGCACGGCGAGCAGTCCGACCTCTACCAGCTGCTGCTCGGCCTGCGGGCCGAGGCACCGGCCGACCTGCTGCCCGAGGCCTCGCTCGGCAGCCTGACCCACGGCCCGTACGACGGCGCGGCGCTCTACGACGCGGTGCACGACCCGGAGCTGACCGGCCGGCTGCTCGCCCACCTGGCCACCGCCGACCGGTTCGGTCCGCTGGCGTTCCGCCGCACCCCCGGCCCCGGCCTGCCGAGCGACCTGCTGGGCCGGGCCGGCACCGCCGAGCAGTCCAACACCTCGGTGATCTTCGGCACCGCGTTCATCCTCAAGCTGTTCCGCCGGATCAGCCCCGGCACCAACCCCGACCTGGAGCTCTCGCTGGCGCTCTCCCGGGCCGGCAGCACCCGGATCCCCCGGGTGGCGGCCTGGTTCGAGAGCCGGATGGCCGGGTCCGAGCCGGCCACCCTGGGCCTGCTGCAGCGGTTCCTACCGGACGCGGAGGACGGCTGGGAGCTGGCCCTGGACCAGGTGGCCCGGCTCAAGGGCGACCCCAGCCCCGGCAACTTCGCGGTGGAGGCGCACCGGCTCGGCCGGGCCACCGCCGAGGTGCACCGGGTGCTGGCCCGCGCCCTGCCGGTGGCCCGGCTGGACCGCGAGCAGACCGGGCGGCTGGCCACCGGGATGGCCGAGCGGCTGGACGTGGCCGCCGCCGCGGTGCCCGCGCTGCGGCGCTACCGGCCGGCCCTGCACGCCGCCTTCCAGCAACTGACGGCGGACCACCTGACCGGCCTGATGGTCCAGCGGATCCACGGCGACCTGCACCTGGGCCAGGCGATGCGCACCCCGCACGGCTGGGTGCTGCTGGACTTCGAGGGCGAGCCGGCCAAGTCGGTGGCCGAGCGGCGGCTGCCGCAGCCGGCCCTGCGGGACGTGGCGGCGATGCTGCGCTCCTTCGACTACGCGGCCGCCCACCTGCTGGCCGGCGCACCGCAGCCGGACCCCCAGTTGGCCCATCTGGCGGCCAGCTGGGCGGCCCGCAACCGGACCGCCTACTGCGCCGGCTACACGGCGGCCGGCGGCACCGATCCGGCGGCCTGCCCGGAGCTGCTGCGGGCCCTGGAGATCGACAAGGCGGTCTACGAGGTGGTCTACGAGGCCCGGCACCGGCCCAGCTGGCTGCCGATCCCGCTGACCGCCATCCACAGGCTCGCCACCACCATCTGACTTATGGTCAGAGCAACTGCCCCGCCCGTTCCGTAGCCGTCCCAGGAGGATCCAGCCGTGGCCCCGCTCGACCGCCCCACCCCGAACGTGCCCGCCACCTTCCTTCCGGGCCGCCCGGGCAGCGGCGGCGGCCGAGCCCCGGCGGCGCACCAGGCCGGTCAGCCGGGTCAGCCGAGCCGTCGGAGCCGGGGCGGCCGGCGGCCGGCGCCGGTACCGGTCGTCCCCAAAGCACCGGCAGTCCCGGCCGTCGAGGCCCGGGCGGTGGACGGTCCGGTGCTGCGGCTCGCCGAGGCGCCGCTGCCGCCCGCCGAGATCGAGCGGCTGGTGAGCGGCGCGCACCACGACCCGCACGCACTGCTCGGTGCCCATCCGACCACCGGGGGACGGCCATCCGGGTGCTTCGCCCGCTGGCCGAGCGGGTCACCGTGGAGACCGCCTACGGCCCGGCCGAGCTGACCCACCAGCAGGGCGGCCTCTTCACCGGGCTGCTGCCGGGCTCGGCGATCCCCGCCTACCGGCTGCTGGTGAGCTATCCGGGTGGCGAACCGCTGCCCCAGGAGGACGGCTACCGGATGCCGCCCACCCTGGGCGAGCTGGACCTGCACCTGATCCGGGAGGGCCGGCACGAGAAGCTCTGGCAGGCCCTGGGCGCGCACCGGCGCACCGTGGCCGGGGTGGCCGGGATCGGCTTCGCGGTCTGGGCGCCGAACGCCGTCGGGGTCCGGCTGGTGGGCGACTTCAACCACTGGGACGGCACCGGGTTCCCGATGCGCTCGCTGGGCGCCAGCGGGGTCTGGGAGCTGTTCGTGCCGCACCTGCCGGTCGGCACCCGGTACAAGTTCGAGATCCGCGGCCGGGACGGGCAGCTGCGGCAGAAGGCCGACCCGCTGGCCCGGCAGGCCCAGATGCCGCCGGAGACCGCCTCGGTGGTCGCCGACTCCGACTACATCTGGGGCGACGCCGAGTGGCTGGCCAGGCGCGCCCAGGCCCACCACCACCGCGAGCCGATGTCCGTCTACGAGGTGCACCTGCCGTCCTGGCGCCCCGGCCTGGACTACCGCCAGTTGGCGATTGAACTCCCGGCGTACCTAAGGGAGTTGAATTTCACGCACGTGGAGTTCATGCCGTTGCTGGAGCACCCGTTCGGCGGGTCGTGGGGCTACCAGGTGTCGGGGTTCTACGCGCCGACGTCGCGGCTGGGCTCGCCCGACGACTTCCGCCACCTGGTGGACGCGCTGCACCAGGCCGGGATCGGCGTGATCATGGACTGGGTGCCGGCCCACTTCCCCAAGGACGACTTCGCACTGGCCAGGTTCGACGGCGAGCCGCTCTACGAGCCGGCCGACCCGCGCCGCGCCGAGCACCCCGACTGGGGCACCCTGACCTTCGACTACGGCCGCACCGAGGTGCGCAACTTCCTGGTCGCCAACGCGGTCTACTGGTGCGAGGAGTTCCACATCGACGGCCTGCGGGTCGACGCCGTCGCCTCCATGCTCTACCTCGACTACTCGCGGGCCGACGGCGAGTGGGTGCCCAACCAGTTCGGCGGGCGGGAGAACCTGGACGCGGTGCGGTTCCTCCAGGAGATGAACGCCACCGTCTACCGCCGCTGCCCCGGCGTCGTCACCGTCGCCGAGGAGTCCACCGCCTGGGACGGCGTCACCCGCCCCACCGACAGCGGCGGCCTGGGCTTCGGCCTGAAGTGGAACATGGGGTGGATGCACGACTCGCTGGTCTACATGTCCAAGGAGCCGGTGCACCGCAAGTACCACCACAACGAGATCACCTTCTCCATGGTCTACGCCTACTCGGAGAACTACGTGCTGCCGATCTCGCACGACGAGGTGGTGCACGGCAAGCGGGCGCTGGTGAGCAAGATGCCCGGCGACTGGTGGCAGCAGCGCGCCAACCACCGGGCGTACCTGGGCTTCATGTGGGCCCACCCGGGCAAGCAACTGCTGTTCATGGGCCAGGAGTTCGCGCAGGGCGCGGAGTTCCACCACGAGCAGGGCCCGCAGTGGTGGGTGCTGGACGAGGGCTGGCCGGCCGCCGAGGACCACCTCGGGGTGCGCCGGCTGGTCGCCGCGCTGAACCGGAGCTACCTGGACGTCCCCGCGCTCTGGGAGCAGGACACCCGGCCCGCCGGCTTCCGCTGGCTGGACGCCGGCGCGGCCGAGGACAACCTGCTCGCCTTCGTCCGGTACGCCGCCGACGGCACGCCGCTGGTGGTCGTCTGCAACTTCTCCCCCGTGGTCCGGCACGGCCACCGGATCGGGCTGCCCAAGCTGGCCGGCACCGACCAGCTCTGGCGCGAACTGCTCAACACCGACGATCCGCGGTTCGGCGGCAGCGGGGTGGCCAACGCCGCGCCGATCAAGGCCGAGAGCATCGCCTGGAACGACCAGCCGCAGAGCGCAGAGCTGATCATTCCGCCGCTCGCCACCCTCTGGTTGCTCCCAGCCTGATTCCCAGCGCTCTCCCAGTTACGCAACCGAACACGCGTACTGGCAGTCTTTGCTCTCGTGGAACTGACCGGCACGCCCTTCTTCATCCTGACCATCGTCCTCTTCGTGGCCTCGATAGCCCTGGCCCTGGCGTACTGGGGACGCGGCCGGGGCGGCTATGCGGAGGTCCCCGGCGGCCGCCGACGCGGTCGGGGCCGCCGCACGGGCGCAGCGACCCCGCTGGGTTACCTGGGCTCGTTCGCAACCGTCCTTCTCTGCCAGTTCACTGCCATTGCGGTGGTGTTCACCTGGGTGAACGACGACAACCAGCTGTACGCCAACTGGGACGACCTGCTCGGCACCACCAGCCATGTCCGCTCGGTGCCGGTGCCGCCCAAGGACAACGGCCTGGCGGGCGACCAGAAGTCCGGCACCCCCAAGGTGGTCGCCTCCTTCCACGCGCCCAGCTCCGACGCGGTGCCGCGGGACGTCAAGGAGACCGACCTGAAGGGCAAGCTCTCCGGGGTGGACGGCGAGGTGCTGGTCTGGACGCCGCCGCAGTACGACGACCCGGCGTACAAGGACAAGAACTTCCCGGTGGTCGAGCTGCTGGCCGGCTACCCCGGCAGCACCAGCACCTGGTACGGCGACACCGGCATGAACGTCACCAAGCAGCTCGAGCCGCTGATGAAGTCCGGCCAGATCACCCCGTTCATCCTGGTCACCCCGCGGGTCAACCTGCTGCAGAACGCCGACACCGGCTGCGCGGACGTCCCCGGCAAGGTCAACGCCGAGACCTGGCTGTCCCGCGACGTGCCGCAGATGGTCCTGGACAACTTCCGCACCACCGCCTCGCCCGACCAGTGGGCGGTGGCCGGCTACTCGGCCGGCGCGCACTGCGCGGCCCTGCTCGCCCTGGGCCACCCGGACCGGTACCGGGCCGCGATCGCCATGTCCGGCTACAACGACCCGAGTGGGGAGAGCGACTCGCTGACCGCCAAGGACCCCAAGCTGAGCCAGACCTCCAACCCGCTCTACCTGCTCACCCACGCCGCCACCCCGCCGAACGTCTCGCTCTGGATGAGCGGCCGCAAGACCGACGGCCTGCCGGACGCCACTGCGCTGCAGCAGGCCGCCAAGCCGCCGACGTCGGTCACCCAGGTCGAGACCACCGGGGCGCACCTGATGTCCACCTGGCGGCCGCTGGTGGTGCCGTCCTTCAAGTGGCTGAGCGGCATCATCCCGGCACCCAAGTGATCTTCGTCCCTAGCCCCGACCGGCCACTGCACATGCGAACGCCTGACCAGGCTGCGAAGGTATGGTCGAAGCGACCCGGCCCGCTGGGGCCTGAGGAATCGGACGGAACGGGGTAGCACGGGTGGCACGCAGTGTGTACGTGACCGGGATCGACCGGGGGGACGGCCGGCAGGCGGTCGAGCTCGGGGTCATGGAACTGCTGAGCCGCCAGGTGGACCGGGTCGGGGTGTTCCGCCCGCTGGTGCACACCGACGCGCCGGGGCGGGCCGACCACATGCTGCAACTGCTGCGCTCCCGCTACCGGGTGGACCTGCCGGCCGCCGAGCTCTACGGGCTCGGCTACGAGGAGGCGGCCGCGCTGGCCGCCGCCCAGGGCCAGGACGAGCTGGTCTCGGTGCTGGTCGAGCGGTTCCGCGCCCTGGAGCGCAAGTGCGAGGCGGTGCTGGTGCTCGGCACCGACTTCGCCGACACCAACATCCCCGACGAGCTGGCCTTCAACGCCCGCCTCGCCAACGAGTTCGGCGCCCTGGTGCTGCCGGTGGTCGGCGGCCAGCACAAGGACCAGCAGACCGTCACCGCCGAGGTGCTCAACGCCCACCGCGCCTACGCCGACCTGGGCTGCTCGATACTGGCGACGATCGCCAACCGGGTGCTGCCGAGCGCCGAGTCGCAGGTGCTGCTCGGGCTCGCCGGCAAGCTGCCGGAGCCGGTCTACGTGATCCCCGAGGAGCCGGCGCTGGCCGCCCCGACGGTGGCCCAGCTGATCGAGGCGACCGGGGCGGAGGTGCTGCTGGGCGACGCCGCGGGGCTGGCCCGGGACGTCCGCGGCTTCGTCTTCGGCGGGGCGATGCTGCCGGCCTTCCTCGGCGCGCTGACCGAGGGCGCCCTGGTGGTCACCCCCGGGGACCGGGCCGACCTGCTGATCGGCTCGCTGGCCGCGCATGCGGCCGGTGCCCCGCCGCTGGCCGGCGTGCTGCTGACGCTGGACCAGCACCCGGGCCCCGACGTGATGGCGCTGGCCGCCCGGCTGGCCCCCGGCACCCCGGTGGCCGTGGTGCACGAGGGCAGCTGGCCGACCGCCGCGGCTCTCACCCACATCGAGGGCCGGCTCGGCGCCGCCAGCCCGCGGAAGGCCGAGATCGCCCTGGGCCTGTTCGAACTGCACGTCGACTCCGCCGAGTTGACCAGCCGGATCGAGCTGGGCCGGTCGGACCGGGTGACCCCGATGATGTTCGAGCACGAGTTGCTGGAACGGGCCCGCACCGACCGCCGGCACGTGGTGCTGCCGGAGGGCACCGAGGAGCGGGTGCTGCGCGCCGCCGAGATCCTGCTGCGCCGCAACATCTGCGACCTGACGCTGCTCGGCGCGGAGGACGCCGTCCGGCGCAAGGCCGCGAGCCTGGGCATCTCACTGCCGGAGCCGGCCGAACCGGTGGAGCCGGTCGACCGGGCCCGGCTGTGGATCGTCGACCCGGCCACCTCGCCGCTGCGCCGCCGGTTCGCCCAGCGCTACGCCGAGTTGCGCGCGCACAAGGGCATGACCGTCGAACTGGCCCTGGACGTGGTCACCGACGTCAGCTACTTCGGCACCCTGATGGTCCAGGAGGGCATCGCGGACGGCATGGTCTCCGGCTCGGTGCACTCCACCGCCGCCACCATCCGCCCCGCCTTCGAGGTGATCAAGACCTCGCCGGGCGCCTCGATCGTCTCCTCGGTCTTCTTCATGTGCCTGGCCGACCGGGTGCTGGTCTACGGCGACTGCGCGGTCAACCCCGACCCGGACGCCCGGCAGCTGGCCGACATCGCCATCCGGTCCGCCGAGACCGCCGCCCAGTTCGGGGTCGAGCCGCGGGTGGCGATGCTCTCCTACTCCACCGGCAGCTCCGGCTCGGGCGTCGACGTGGACAAGGTCCGCAAGGCCACCGAGCTGGTCCGCGAGCGCCGCCCCGACCTGCTGGTGGAGGGCCCGATCCAGTACGACGCCGCCGTCGACCCGCAGGTGGCCGCCACCAAGCTGCCGGGCTCCGAGGTCGCCGGGCGGGCCACCGTGCTGGTCTTCCCGGACCTCAACACCGGCAACAACACCTACAAGGCGGTGCAGCGCTCGGCCGGCGCGGTGGCCGTCGGCCCGGTGCTGCAGGGCCTGCGCAAGCCGGTCAACGACCTGTCCCGCGGCGCGCTGGTGCAGGACATCGTCAACACGGTGGCGATCACCGCCATCCAGGCCCAGTCGAAGGAGTTCGGCGGTGCGTGAGGCGACCCGGATCCTGGTGCTCAACGCCGGCTCCTCGTCGGTCAAGTACCAGCTGATCGAGATGCTGGACGGCCGGCGGCTGGCGGTCGGCCTGGTGGAGAAGATCGGCGAGCGCACCGGTCGGCTGGTGCACACCCCGATCCACGGCGAGCGGCGCGAGTCGGAGCGGGTCTTCGCCGACCACGCGGCCGCGCTCAAGGCGGTGGCCGCCGAGCTGGCCGCCGACGGCGTCGGCCTGGACTCCCCCGAGCTGGCCGCGATCGGCCACCGGGTGGTGCACGGCGGCAAGCGTTTCACCGCACCGACCGTGATCACCGACGAGGTGCTGAAGGAGATCCGCCGGCTGGTCCCGGTGGCTCCGCTGCACAACCCCGCCAACATCACCGGCATCGAGGTGGCCCGGGCGCTGCGCCCCGACCTGCCGCAGGTTGCCGTCTTCGACACCGCCTTCCACACCACCATTCCGGACCACGCGGCCCGCTACGCGATCGACACCGCGGTCGCCGACGAACACCGGGTGCGCCGCTACGGCTTCCACGGCACCTCGCACCAGTACGTCTCCCGGGCCACCGCCCGGCTGCTCGGCAAGGACCCGGCCGAGGTCAATGTGATCGTGCTGCACCTGGGCAACGGCGCCTCCGCGGCCGCGGTGGCCGGCGGGGTCTGCGTGGACACCTCGATGGGCCTGACCCCGCTGGAGGGCCTGGTGATGGGCACCCGTTCGGGTGACATCGACCCGGGCGTGGTGTTCCATCTGCACCGGGTCGGCGGGCTCTCCATCGACGAGATCGACGACCTGCTGAACCGCCGCAGCGGCCTGCTCGGCCTGTGCGGCGAGAACGACATGCGCGAGATCATGCGGCGGGCCGAGGAGGGCGACCAGGCCGCCACGCTCGCCTTCGACGCCTATGTGCACCGGCTGCGCAAGTACCTCGGCGGCTACTACGCGGTGCTCGGCCGGGTGGACGCGATCGCCTTCACCGCGGGCGTGGGCGAGAACGCCGCGCCGGTGCGGGCCGCCGCCTGCGCAGGCCTGACCGAGCTGGGGATCGAGGTCGATCCGGAGCTCAACTCGGTGCGTTCCGGCCAGGCTCGGGTGATTTCACCGGAATACTCGCGAGTAGTGGTCGCGGTGGTGCCGACCGACGAGGAACTGGAGATTGCCCAGCAGGCGTACACCGTGGTCCACCAGGGTTAATGGCCGGAGTCAACGGCTCGTCCCCCGTTCCGGGAATAACTCATACGGATAGGATCATCGATATGCGCCGAGCAAAAATTGTCTGCACCCTGGGTCCGGCGACGGACTCGTATGAACAGTTGAAGGCCATTGTCGAGGCGGGCATGAACGTCGCCCGGCTCAACATGAGCCACGGCTCCCACTCGGAGCACGAGGAGCGGTACCTGAAGGTCCGCCAGGTGGCCGAGGACACCGGCCGCACCATCGGTGTGCTGGCCGACCTGCAGGGCCCCAAGATCCGTCTGGCGACCTTCGCCAACGGCCCGGTGACCGTTGACAACGGCGACACGTTCACCATCACCACCGAAGACGTCCCCGGTGACCAGCACATCTGCGGCACCACCTACAAGGGCCTGCCCGGCGACGTGAAGCCCGGCGACCCGATCCTGATCAACGATGGCGTCATCGCCCTGGAGGTCGTCAGCGTCGACGGCCCGCGGGTGAAGACCGTGGTGGTCGAGGGCGGGGTGCTCTCCAACAACAAGGGCATCAACCTGCCCGGGGCGGCCGTCAACGTGCCGGCCCTGTCCGAGAAGGACAAGGACGACCTGCGCTTCGCGCTGCGCCTCGGCGTCGACATGGTCGCGCTCTCCTTCGTGCGCAACGCCGCCGACATCGACGACGTGCACAAGGTCATGGACGAGGTCGGCATCCGGGTGCCGGTGATCGCCAAGATCGAGAAGCCGCAGGCCGTCGAGGCGATGGAGGAGATCGTCCTCGCCTTCGACGCGATCATGGTGGCCCGCGGCGACCTGGCGGTCGAGTACCCGCTGGAGAAGGTGCCGCTGGTCCAGAAGAAGCTGATCACGCTGGCCCGCCGCAACGCCAAGCCGGTCATCGTCGCCACCCAGATGATGGAGTCGATGATCCACGCCTCCCGGCCGACCCGCGCCGAGGTGTCGGACGTGGCCAACGCGATCCTGGACGGCGCGGACGCCGTGATGCTGTCGGCCGAGTCCAGCGTCGGCAAGTACCCGGTCGAGACCGTCAAGACGATGAGCCGGATCGCCGAGCAGGCCGAGGTGGAACTGCTCTCCCAGGGCCTGCAGCCGCTCAACCCGGGCCGCAAGCCGCGCACCCAGGGCGGTTCGGTGGCCCGCGCCGCCTGCGAGCTGGGCGACTTCCTGAACGCCCAGGCGCTGGTGGCCTTCACCAAGTCGGGTGACACCGCCCGCCGGCTCTCCCGCTACCGCTCGCCGATCCCGGTGATCGCCTTCACCCCGGACTCGGCCACCCGCAACCAGCTGTCGCTGAGCTGGGGCGTGGAGGCCTATGTGACCGAGCAGGTCGAAACCACCGACGAGATGGTGCTCCAGGTCGACCAGGAGCTGCTCAGCATGAAGCGGCTCGGCGCGGGCGAGACGGTGATCGTCACCGCCGGCTCACCGCCCGGCATCCCGGGCAACACCAACATGGTCCAGGTGCACCACCTGGGCTCCCGGGTCGGTCACTGACCCCGGACACGTCAGTGGGCCCCGCCGGTGGTTGACACCGGCGGGGCCCACCGCGTTGTCGGTCAGAGCCCGTCGTAGGGCTGGTCGTCGTTGTAGAGATGCATCCCCGGGATGTGCAGGTCACCGCCGAACTGGCCGGCCTGCACCGCCTTGACGCCGGTCAGCGCCATGTCGATCGGGATCGGGATCGCGCCGATCAGGTTGTAGAGCCACTGCGGCAGGGTGTCCGGGGTGAGCGTGATGGTGCCCAGCGGCGGCAGCGGGATGCCGTACAGCGAGGCCAGCTGGCCGCTGAGGCTCTCCACGTACATGGTGATCGGGCCGTTGCGCATGGTGGAGGTGGTGTTCGGGCCGCCCTTCACATGGAAGGTCTTGGCCTGGTTGCCGCCGGCCGCGGTGTCCTCGATCGTCGACATGTCGAGATTGTCGATGTCCACCGAGGAGACGGTGAACTTGAGCACCCGGTAGGTGCGGGTCGGGCTGTGCACCTCGTAGACACCGCCGAAGACCGCGCCGTAGAGCGACAGCTTGGTGGTGTGCAGGGTCCAGCTCTGGTCCGGCACCACATTGCCGGTCAGCGCGCCCGACGCGGTCAGCTTGCTGGTGTCCACCGGGCAGAGCGGGCGGGTGTCGCCGTTCGCCAGCGCCGAGGCGACCGCGGAGGGCGAGGCGGTGCCGGACGGCGAGGCGGAGTCACTCGGGGACGGCGACGCGGTGGGCGAGTCGCTGGGTGTCGCGCCGGGGCTGTCCGAGGGTGCGGCGGCCGACGGGCTCGCGGCGGTGCCGCTCGGGGTGGCACCGGGTGCCACCGGGACGGCGTCCCGGGGCGCCGGGGCGGCCGGGGTCGGGGAGCTCGCCGCCGTCGGGGAGTTCCCCGTCGTCGGGGCGCCGCTCGGGCTCGCGGCGCTGCTCGGCGACGCGGTGCCGCTCGGGCTCGGGCTGCCGGACGGGCTCGGCGGGTTCTGCTGGTTCTGGTGGCCCGGGTCGAAGATCCCGGCGATGCCGCCCAGGATGCCCCCGATCAGGTCCTGGCTCTGCGCGGCGCCCGGCTGGGCGGCGGCGGCCTGCACCGCCTGCCGGGTCACGTTGGTGGCGGCCTGCTGCTGGGCGGCGCTGGCCGGCGCGGCGGCGGGCACGGCGGCAGCGGGCTTGGCAGCGCCGGCCGGCTTGGTGCCGGTGGCCGGAGCCGACTGCGCGCCACCGGCAGCGGCGCCCGACTGGCCGGCGGGAGCGGCCGCCTGGCTGCCCCCGGTGGCAGCGCTCGGCTGGCCGCCTGCGGTCTGGCTCCCCGCGGCGGGCGTGCTCCCCACAGTGGCGGCGGGCGTGCTGGGCCCGGGCAGCGGCGTGAGCGAGCTCTTGGGCACCGGGGTGACGGTGGTGGCCGGGGTGGTCGCGGGGGTGCAGCTGGCCGCGGTGCCGGCGGTCGCCGCGTGGGCCAGCTCGGGGGCCACGGTGGCGGCCATCAGCAGCGCGGTCGGCACCGCGGCGGCGCCCAGCAGCTTGGCCCGGTTCAGGCCCCGCGTACGCGGCGCGGCATGCCGGCCGGAGCCGCGGCGCCGGGCGGGCTGGGCCGGCTCGGCTTGGTTGTCGCTCCCGCTCACTCGTCCGCTCCCGTCTGCTCGGCCTGTGCCGCCCCGGTGGCGGCGGACTCGGCAGGCGCCCCGGCAGCCTGCCCGCCGGCCGCCTCCCCGGCGGCCACCGACTGCGCCAGCCCGGCCGGCGCGGTGCCATCGCCCGCCCAGCGGGCGGCGAGCTGCTCCTCGACCGGGCGCCGGAAGGCCTCCGCCTCGGCGTGCGCGGCCAGCTGCTCCTCGGTCAGCGGAGTCCAGGCGCAGAGCAGGCCGCCGCCGATCAGGCCCAGGATCAGGCCCATCCCGAAGCCGCCGAGGTTGGAGACCGGGATCGAGATCAGGGTCAGGATGGTGACGCCGACCCCGCAGAACACCCGGCTCATCGGCTGGAACCAGGCGGCCACGCCGAGCAGCATCAGCAGCAACCCGATGACCAGCGAACCGGCTCCGGCGGTGGTCGCCATCGCGATGCTGAGCCCGCCCAGGCTGAGGTGCGCGTACGGGAAGTACAGGATCGGGATACCGGCGAGGACCGCGACCATGCCGCCCCAGAACGGCCGGCTGCGGCGCCAGGCGCGGAACCGCACTCCCAGCGGGACTGAGCGGGCGGCGCCGTCGGGCTGAAGGTTGGCAGTTGCGGTGGTCACGATGGAACTCCTCGCGGATCTGTCCGAGGGTGAAGACTCTGGGTGTGCGGCCAGGGGACGGCTCGAAACAGCCGCCCCCTGCCCATTGGGTCCGCGGTCGCGGTCCCGGTTCCGTTCCGTTCGGTGCCGTCCGGCGCTGTGACCCGGCCGGACGGACCGTCAGATCCGGATCAGTAGCACTCGTTGGCGCCCTGCGAGATGTTCAGCTTCAGGCCGGGGAGCTTGAAGGTGCCCGCCGAGGTGGCCCAGGCGGTCTGCTGGACGTTGTGCAGCTCGGCCTTGGGGGCGGACTGGGCGAAGCCCATGGCGCCGGTCGGCAGACCGCCGCCCTTGATGTCCTTGTAGCCCTGGGCGGCGGTGCCCGGCAGGGTGGACGCGTCCTGGCCGATGTTGATCGAGTGGAAGGTCGCGTCCGCGTTCAGGTCGGTCATGTCGATCAGCAGGTTGCTGGCCTGGATCTGAGTCGGGTCGGTCGACGGGTCGTAGCTGTTCTGGTCGTCGGTCGAATTCTGCTCGGGGGCACCACCCGCGTGCAGCTGCAGCGTCCACTTGCCCAGCGGGCCCAGGTCGGTGACCACGGACTGGCACATGTCGTGGAGGGTGGCCTTGTCGAACGCCGAGACGGCCACGGGGTGCGCCGACTTGCCGTCGGCCTGGACGTCGACCGAACCGAACTGCGCGAAGTTCGAGCCGCGCAGGTGGTTGACGGTGACCTTGAACTGCTGGCCGGAGACGGCGAACGAGGCGGCCAGGGTGCTCTGCGCGATGCTGATGCCGATACCGGCGGTGGCGGCGATGCCGGGCACCATCACGAGGGCGAAGCGCTTCCAGCGGGTCTTGCCATAAGTCTTGGACATGCGAGTCCTCCTTCTCGGACGTACATCTCCGGGCGGCCGGAGGGACCGGCCGGGGATGGGAGAAGAGCTACGTCCTCGGTGGCGACGAGCACCGGTAAACAGCGAGCCGACAACCGGTGTTCACCCCCCGAGCGACAACCAGCCGACCACGCGGGGTCGCGCGACCGGAACGAGGACAGGAACCGCGGTGGGACGCGGACACCCCCCTGCCCTCTCAACCGCCGAACGGGTCCGGCGGTTACCCGGTGGGGATCCCGCACTCCAGGTGTCCGGCAAGCTGCCGGGGGATGAAGTGAGGGACCGGGCGTCGCCGATCGTGCTGGAATCCCGGCCGAAGCACAAGAGGCGCCTTACTGACGGGTAATCCAACATCTGGTGATGATGATCATGAACCGGCCATGACATTGACGCAGAGTGACGAAATCCGGCGGCAGGCTCGGAGAAATCTGCTGGAAACAGGAATGAAACACCCGCACACCGTCACCTGAGGTGATGATGCGCGGGTGTTGTCAAGATTTGATAACCCCTCGTCCGGGTTGCCCTTTGTCGCCTTATCTCTGACGACACCGCAGGTCACCCGCCGTGCCACCAGCGGCACCCAGGGACGGTCCGACCGGACGTCAGAAGAGCAGCCGGGCCAGCGCGCTGCGCGCCGCCGTCACCCGCGGATCGTCCGGGCCGATCACCTCGAACAGCTCCAGCAGGCGCACCCGGGCGACGTTGCGGTCGGCGCCGGCAGTCCGGCCCACGGTGTCCAGCAGCCGCCCGAAGGCGTCCTCGACATGGCCGCCCACCAGCTCCAGGTCGGCCGCGTCCAGCTGGGCCCGCACATCGGAGGGGTTGTCCGCCGCCGTGCTCCGCACCGCCTGGGCGTCGAAGCCCTCCACCCGGCGCAGCAGCTCGGCCTGGGCCAGGCCCAGCTGGGCCTCGGTGTTGCCCGGCTGCTCGTCCAGCACGTTCTGGTAGGCCTGGATCGCACCGCCCAGGTCGCCGCGGTCCAGCGCCTCGTGGGCGGCGCTCAGCGCCGGGTCGCCGGGCGCGGCCGGGGCCGCCGGGGCGCCCGCGCCGGCCGTGCCGCCGACGACGCCGAAGCGCTGCTCGGCCACCATGATCAGCTGGTCCAGCACCTGGCGGACGTTGGCCTCGTTCTCCGCACCCTGGAAGAGCGGCACCAGCTGGCCCGCCACCACCGCCATCACGGCCGGGATGCCCTGGATGCCGAACTGCTGGGCGATCAGCTGGTTGGCGTCCACGTCGATCTTGGCGAGCACGATCCGGCCGGCGTACTCCTCGGCGAGCCGCTCCAGGATCGGGCTGAGCTGCTTGCACGGACCGCACCACTCGGCCCAGAAGTCGATCACCACCGGAACCTCGGTGGAGCGCTGCACGACCTCGGCCTCGAAGGTCTCCTCGGTGACGTCGATCACCAGCGGATAGCCGACCGCCGGGGTGCTCTCCCCGTCACCCCCGGCGGCGGCCTGACGGGCGCGTTCGGCGCGGGCCTGCTCGGCCTTCTGGGCGGCCTCCCCGGCCGCCTTCACCGCGGCGAGGTCGACCGCGCCGCGCAGGGCGGCGCTGTTCAGATGCGTGTTCCGTGGCTGCATGGCACCATCCTCCCCCGTCCGCGCCGGTGCCGGGCGCCATCCGCGAGGAAAAGCCGCGGACGCCCCCGGTAGCTGAGCCCGTCGCGCGGATCCCCACCCGCGCTGCCGCGCCCGCCCCTCCCACAGGGCCGGCGCGTGGTTGTCGCTCTATTCGCTACAGGTCGTAGCGTATCTCCCTCGATCCCCCGGGGCGCAACCCCCACCCGGCGCCCGCCGACGTGACGTGGCCCACTTTCGACGACGGCTTCCGCCGCCCGGCCCGGTGCGGCTACCGTGGCAGTTCCCCACCCAAGCTACTGACCAGTACAAATGAGGAGACGCGGTGGCCCCCACCCCGCAACCCGCGACACAGCCTGCGACGCGGCCCGTGCCACATCGTGCAAAAGGCCGCCCGCGCAGTGCCGCCGCGGACCGCGCGATCCTCGACGCCACCCGCGAGGCCCTGGCCGAACTCGGCTGGGGCGGCCTGACCATGGGCGATGTCGCGGTGCGGGCCGGGGTCGCCAAGACCACCCTCTACCGCCGCTGGCCGTCCAAGAACGAGCTGGTGGTGGACGCGGTGGCGAGCCTCTTCGACGAACTGGCGATCGCCGACCGGGGCAGCCTGCGGGCCGACATCGCCGACGTGGTCACGCAGTTCGCCGATCTGCTGGCCCGCCCGGAGAGCCAGGCCGCGCTGCTCGCGCTGTTCGCCGAGGGCAGCCGCGACCCGCAGCTGCGCCGGCGGATCCGCGAGCACATCGTCGACCCGCAGAAGCGGCTGGTGCACGAGGGCCTGGCCCACGCGGTGGCCCGCGGCGAGATACCGGCCGAGGGCGACGCCGTCGAGATCGCCGAGCAGATCGACATCATCTTCGACACCATCGCCGGCGCGGTCGAGCACCGGATGCTGGTGATCGGCGAGCCGGCCGACTCCGAATGGATCAACCGCTTCATCGACCTGCTGCTCAACCAGGGCCTCGTTCCCGGCTGCCCCGGATGCTGACATGACGAACCGCCGGGCGGCGAGGCCGACCCGGCGGTTGCGTTCGGAGCGACCGGCTCAGAACCCGGCCGGCTCCCGGTAGATCCCCCACTCCTTGCGCAGCACGTCGCAGATCTCCCCGAGGGTGGCCTCGGCCCGCACCGCGTCCAGCATCGCCGGGATCATGTTGGCGCCGTCCCGGGCGGCGGCCAGCATCGCGTCCAGCCCCGCGCGCACCGCGGCCTCGTCGCGCGCCGCCTTGCGCGCGCCCAGCGCCCGGACCTGCTCCCGCTCCACCTCGTGGCTGACCCGGAGGATCTCCAGCTCCTTGGTGACCGAGCCGGGGAAGCAGTTGACGCCCACCACCCGCTTCTCGCCCTTCTCCACCTTCTGCTGGTACTGGAAGGCGGCCTCGGCGATCTCGCCGGTGAAGTAGCCCTCCTCTATCCCGCGCAGGATGCCGGCGGTCATCGGGCCGATCGGGTGGTCCTCGGAGCCCTTGGCCAGGATCTTCGCGAAGATCTCCTCGGCCTGCGCCTCGATCCGGTCGGTCAGCGCCTCCACGTACCAGGAACCGCCCAGCGGGTCGGCCACGTTGGCCACCCCGGTCTCCTCCATCAGCACCTGCTGGGTGCGCAGCGCGATCTCGGCGGCCTGCTCGCTGGGCAGCGCCAGGGTCTCGTCGAGGGCGTTGGTGTGCAGCGAGTTGGTGCCGCCGAGCACCGCGGAGAGCGCCTCCACGGCGGTGCGCACCACGTTGTTGTAGGGCTGCTGGGCGGTCAGCGAGACGCCGGCGGTCTGGGTGTGGAAGCGCAGCCACTGCGCCTTCTCGGTCTTCGCGCCGTACCGGTCGCGCAGCCAGCGGGCCCAGATGCGGCGGGCCGCACGGAACTTGGCGATCTCCTCGAAGAAGTCCAGGTGCGCGTCGAAGAAGAACGACAGGCCCGGGGCGAAGACGTCCACGTCCAGCCCGCGGGAGAGGCCCAGCTCCACGTAGGCGAAGCCGTCGGCCAGGGTGTAGGCGAGCTCCTGGGCGGCGGTGGCCCCGGCCTCGCGGATGTGGTAGCCGGAGACGGAGAGCGGCTTGTAGGCGGGGATGCCCTGCGCGCAGTACTCCATCAGGTCGCCGATCAGGCGCAGGTGCGGCTCGGGGGCGAAGAGCCACTCCTTCTGCGCGATGTACTCCTTGAAGATGTCGGTCTGCAGGGTGCCGTTGAGCACGCCCGGGTCGACCCCCTGGCGCTCGGCGGCCACCAGGTACATGCAGAAGATCGGCACGGCCGGGCCGCTGATCGTCATCGAGGTGGTGACATCGCCCAGCGGGATGCTGTTGAACAGCACCTCCATGTCGGCGGCCGAGTCGATCGCCACGCCGCAGTGGCCGACCTCGCCGAGCGAGCGGGCGTCGTCCGAGTCGTAGCCCATCAGGGTCGGCATGTCGAAGGCGACCGAGAGGCCGCCGCCGCCCGCTTGAAGGATCATCCGGTAACGCTCGTTGGTCTGCTCGGCGTTGCCGAAGCCGGCGAACTGGCGGATGGTCCAGGTCCGGCCGCGGTAGCCGGTGGGGTGCAGGCCGCGGGTGTAGGGGTACTCGCCCGGCCAGCCGATCCGCTCGAAGCCCTCGTAGGACTGGTCGGCGGGCGGGCCGTAGACCGGCTGCACCTCGTCACCCGAGAGGGTGGTGAAGTCGGCGTCGCGCTTGCGGGCCCGGTCGTAGCGCTGCTGCCAGCGCTGCCGGCCCTGCTCGATCTCCTCGGCGTCCATGGGCTCCGCTCCGGTCAAGTAGTAGGACGTCCTATCAATTTACTCGGACGTCCTAGTACTTGTCGATGGCAGTCTCGTCCCTCGAACGCGCGAACCCCCGCCGTGGCGGGGGTTCGAGGGTGCTGCGTGCGGTCGTCAGGCGCCGACCGGCTCCTTGGCGGCGGCCGGGGCGGTGGCGGCCGCGGCCTCCCGGACCACCCGGCGCTCGGCGATGAAGGAGGCGAACGGGATGCAGCCGGCCGCCAGCGTGAAGATCAGGCGACCCAGTGGCCACTTGAGCTTCTGGCCCAGCAGGAAGGTCACGATGAAGTACCCGATGTACAGGTAGCCGTGCAGCATCGCCACGTACATGGTGGCGTTCTGGGCGACGTCGAAGCCGTACTTCGCGATCATGAAGCCGCAGAAGATCAGCAGCGCGCAGCCGGTGGCGATGGCCAGGGCGCGGTACCAGGCCAGCAGGGGGGTGGGCTTCATTGGTCGACAGCCTTCACTAGACAAGGGGCTCCGGTAGAGGGTAACCGGCTTGTTCAGGACTCCTCGGCGCGCCCCTCGGCGAAGTCCCCGGCAGCCACCCGCAGCGGCTTGAGCAGGTCGAACACCTGTCGGCACTGCCCCTCGTCGTAGGCCTCCAGGCCGAACTCGATCGCCATCAGCTCCCGGGTGGCCTGCTCCACCACCTCCCGGCCGCGCGGGGTGATGGTGGCCAGCACCCCGCGCCCGTCCAGCGGGTTGGGCCGGCGGGAGACCAGCCCGGACTTCTCCAGCCGGTCCACCGTGTTGGTCACGCTGGTCGGATGGACCATCAGCCGCTCGCCGATCTTGGAGAGCGGCAGCTCGCCGGTCCGGCTGAAGGTGAGCAGCACCAGCGCCTCGTAGCGGGCGAAGGTCAGGCCGTAGGGCTTGACCACCGCGTCCACCCGGGCCAGCAGGATCTGGTGGGCGCGCATCACGGAGGTGATCGCCGCCATCGCGGGCACCCGACCCCAGCGCTGCGTCCACAGCTCGTCGGCGCGGGCGATCGGGTCGAAGTCGAGCGAGAGGGGTTTGGCCACGTCCCACACCGTACCGGCGGCCCGAGCGGCCTCCGGCCCGCGCCCGCATGGTGGACCGCCCACCTGCCAGGACCGGCTATGCGGCCTCGGCCGAGAACTGACCCTTCTCCTCCTTGGCGAGCATCCGCTCCGCGAAGAAACCGCCGGTCGGGAGCACCGAGAGGACGAACAGCAGCGCCACCTTCTTGAGGTCCCAGCGCTGCTTCTGCCAGGCCAGGTAGAGGAAGGCCACGTAGGCGATGAACAGCATCCCGTGGACCCAGCCGAGCACCGGGACCGGGTTGAAGCTGGTGTTCGCCTTCAGCACCACCCCGATCAGCAGGAGTATGAAGGACAGCCCTTCGGGGCGGAGACGAGACGCAGGCGGTGCGCGGCGCTGTTCTGCATGGCAGGGAGTACCTCACGGGGGCGGGGTGCGAACGGGGGAGCTTGTGAAGGGGAGCACAAGCCGCCGCCCATTATGTGTCGCTCGTTCGGGCGAACGGGGGGCGGGGCCGGGTAGCGCTGGTCACACCCGTGGCCGGGCGTCGGAGGGCATCGCTATCCTGCTGGCGCACGGCAGCCATCAAGGCCCGACGGGGGAAAGCACCACATGTTCAAACGCGACTGGAACCGCCGCACCTGCGCCAAGCGCGGCCACATCACCTACGCACCGACCGAGCCCGACCTGCGCTCCCGGCTGCACGCCGCAACCGCCATGGGCGACGCCTGGCGCTGCCTGCGCTGCGGCGACTTCTCGCTGGGCGCGCCGCACGGCGGCGGGCCGGCGTCCAACGCCCCGCTGGTGCCGCGCGGCAAGGCGCTGCGCGAGCTCTTCGTGCTGCGCTTCCTGGCGGCGGAGCGGGTGCTCCGCGCAGTGCTCGGCCTGCTGATCGCCTGGGCCGTCTGGAAGTTCTCCAACAGCCAGGACGCGGTGCGCCAGCTCTTCGAGCACGACCTGACGACGCTGGGGCCGGTGGCGGACCACTTCCACTGGGACCTGGAGCACGCCTCGGTGGTGGACACCATCCGCAAGTCCTTCGACTACAAGCCGAAGACCCTGGCGTTCGTGGCCCTCGGGGTGGCGGTCTACTCGCTGATCGAGGGCGTCGAGGGCGTCGGGCTGTGGCTGAACAAGCGCTGGGCGGAGTACCTGGCCGTGGTGGCCACCGGCGTGTTCCTGATTCCCGAGGGGTACGAGCTGAGCCACCACGTCTCGGCAGTCAAGATCGCGACCACCATCGTGAACATCGCCGCCGTCCTGTGGATCCTGCTGTCCAAGCGGCTGTTCGGCCTGCGCGGCGGCTTCGCGGCCTTCGAGGCGGAGCGCCACTCGGCCTCGCTCCTCGAGGTGCGGACCATGGCCGCCCCGGCGCCGGCGGCCGCCTAGGCATGGGCGAGATTGTAGAAGATTGAACAATTCTGGGTATGCTGTCGGTATGGATACGCACGCTGACGAGCCGACGGAGCTGCCGGCCGCTGCCACGGAGGACGACGCCCCCTGGCTGACCGCCCGTGAACAGCGCTTCTGGCGTGCCCATCTGGAGGTCAGCAAGCTGCTGGAGTACCAGCTGGGCCGCGAACTGGCGCAGTACGACCTGGCGATCAACGACTACGAGATCCTCGTGGTGCTCTCCGAGTCCCCGGACCGGCGGATGCGGATGACCGACCTGGCCGCCGCCACCCTGCAGTCCAAGAGCCGGCTCAGCCACCAGATCACCCGGATGGAGAACGCCGGCCTGGTGCTCCGCCAGGAGTGCCCGGGCGACCGCCGGGGCCTGTACGCGCACCTCACCGACCAGGGCTGGCAGACCCTGCGCAAGGCCGCGCCCGACCATGTGCGCAGCGTCCGGGCGCACTTCATCGACCGGCTGGAGGACGACCAGCTGGACGCCATGTACCAGGCGCTGGCCCCGATCGCCGAGCATCTGCGCGGCCTGCGCGGCAAGCCCTGACCTGAGTACCGGAAAACGCTGATGGGCCCTCAACCGAGGGCCCATCAGCGTTTTCCGGTGCTCAGCGGTCGGTGAGGCCCGCCACCAGGCGGTCGGCCGCGCCGTACGGGTCCAGCCGGCCGCCGGCCACCTGGTCGGCCAGCGAGTCCAGGTGGCGGTCGCCGTGCAGGTCGCCGATCCGGGCCCGCAGCTGGGCCAGCGCGATCGCCTCGATCTCCTGGGCGGCCCGGCGGCGCCGGCGGGCCGCCAGCTCGCCGCCCTCCTCCAGCCAGGCGCGGTGCTTCTCCAGTGCCTCGACGACCTCGTCCACGCCCTCGCCCCGGGCCGCCACGGTCTTGACGATCGGCGGGCGCCAGTCTCCCGGCTGCCGGGCCTCGCCCAGGCCGAGCATGTGGCTCAGCTCCCGCGCGGTGGCGTCCGCGCCGTCCCGGTCGGCCTTGTTGACCACGAAGACGTCGCCGATCTCCAGGATGCCCGCCTTGGCGGCCTGGATCCCGTCGCCCATGCCGGGCGCCATCAGCACCACGGTGGTGTCCGCCTGGGCGGCCACCTCCACCTCGGACTGGCCGACCCCGACGGTCTCCACCAGGATCACCTCGCAGCCGGCCGCGTCCAGCACCCGCAGCGCCTGCGGCGCGGCCCAGGAGAGCCCGCCCAGGTGGCCGCGGGTGGCCATGGAGCGGATGAACACGTCCGGGTCGGTGGCGTGGTCCTGCATCCGCACCCGGTCGCCGAGCAGCGCGCCGCCGGAGAACGGCGAGGACGGGTCGACCGCCAGCACCCCGACCCGCTTGCCGAGCCGCCGGTAGGCGGAGACCAGCGCGGAGGTGGAGGTCGACTTGCCCACCCCGGGCGAGCCGGTCAGGCCGACCGTGTAGGCCTGACCGGTGTACGGCGCCAGCGCGGCCATCGCCTCGCGCAGCTGCGGGGCCGCGTTCTCGACCAGCGAGATCAGCCGGGCCACCGCACGCGGGCGTCCCGCGCGGGCCTGCTCGACCAGGGTGGGCACATCGATCATCGAACTTCTCTCCTGGATGGGGTTTGCGGCCTCGCTGGGGTTCAGGCCTTCGGCACCCGGATGATCAGGGCGTCGCCCTGGCCGCCGCCACCGCACAGCGCGGCCGCGCCGATGCCGCCGCCGCGCCGGCCCAGCTCCAGCGCCAGGTGCAGCACCACGCGGGCGCCGGACATGCCGATCGGGTGGCCGAGGGCGATCGCGCCGCCGTTGACGTTGACGATGTCGTGGCTGACGCCCAGGTCCTTGACGGACTGGTAGGCGACCGCGGCGAACGCCTCGTTGATCTCGATCAGGTCCAGGTCCTCGACCGCGATGCCCTCCTTGGCCACCGCGTGCTTGATCGCGTTGGACGGCTGGGACTGCAGCGAGGTGTCCGGGCCGGCCACGTTGCCGTGCGCGCCGATCTCGGCGATCCAGCTCAGGCCCAGCTCCTCGGCCTTGGCCTTGCTCATCACGACCACCGCGGCGGCGCCGTCGGAGATCTGCGAGGAGGTGCCGGCGGTGATGGTTCCGTCCTTGGTGAAGGCCGGACGCAGCTTGGCCAGGCTCTCGGCCGTGGTGTCGGCGCGGATGCCCTCGTCCTGGCTGAACAGCACCGGGTCGCCCTTGCGCTGCGGGATCTCCACCGGCACGATCTCGGCCTCGAAGACGCCGTTCTTCTGGGCGGCGGCGGCCCGCTGGTGCGAGCGGGCGGCGATCTCGTCCTGCGGCTCGCGCGGGATGCCCAGGCGGGTGTTGTGCTTCTCGGTGGACTCGCCCATCGGGATGTTCGCCCACGGGTCGGTCAGGCCGTCGTAGGCCATCGCGTCGAGCATCTCGACCGCGCCGTACTTGAAGCCCTCGCGGGACTTCGGCAGCAGGTGCGGGGCGTTGGTCATGGACTCCTGACCGCCGGCCACCACGATGTCGAACTCGCCGGCCCGGATCAGCTGGTCGGCCAGCGCGATGGCGTCCAGCCCGGAGAGGCAGACCTTGTTGATGGTCAGCGCCGGCACCGACATCGGGATCCCGGCGGCGACCGCGGCCTGGCGGGCCGGGATCTGGCCGGTGCCGGCCTGCAGCACCTGACCCATGATCACGTACTGCACCTGGTCGCCCGCCACCCCGGCGCGCTCCAGCGCGGCCTTGATCGCGAGGCCGCCGAGCTGGGCACCGGAGAAGTTCTTGAGCGAGCCGAGCAGGCGGCCCATCGGAGTGCGAGCGCCCGCGACGATCACGGACGTAGTTGCGGAAGCAGTAGGCATGGCACGAGCCCCTTCGCACGTCTTGGCCAGCGAGTCCGTCGGACCGGTGCGTGAGCACGGCGACGAGCCCGGGGAGAGGGATGCTGCTCAATGTACTGACCCGTAACTCGGGCGTCACCGGAGCCGCGGTGTGATCAGGCTCGCACGCGACCGCCGCCCGCCGAGGTGGGACACTGCGCAGCACTGGCCGCGACCGCTTCTCCCCAAGGGGGCCCCGAGTGCTGACCCGCATCGACCACATCGGCATCGCCTGCTTCGACCTCGACAAGACGGTCGAGTTCTACCGTGCCACGTACGGCTTCGAGGTGTTCCACTCCGAGGTCAACGAGGAGCAGGGGGTCCGCGAGGCCATGCTCAAGATCAACGACACCGGCGACGGCGGCGCCTCCTACCTCCAGCTGCTGGAGCCGACCCGCGAGGACTCCACGGTCGCCAAGTGGCTGGCGAAGAACGGCGAGGGCGTCCACCACATCGCCTTCGGCACGGCCGACGTCGACGGCGACGCGGCCGACATCCGTTCGAAGGGCGTCCGGGTGCTCTACGACCAGCCGCGGATCGGTTCGATGGGCTCGCGGATCACCTTCCTGCACCCCAAGGACTGCGGCGGGGTGCTGACCGAGCTGGTCACCTCCGCCGAGCACCCCGAGCAGCACTGAGCCGCCCGACCCGCCGGTAACCTGGCTAGCGGCCACCCTCGGCGGTTACAACGCCGCATCGGCCCACTACACTGCCCAGGGTCGCAGGGGAGTCCATTACCAGGGCACGGCTGAACAGTCGCTCGTCGGATCTGTCACCATTCTCCACAGGCAAGAGTTCGCCCAGGAGTCCACCCGGTCGGCGGAGTGCGGTGCCCCGCGCTCTGGCGGCCGTTCGGCTCCGACCGTGACCGTCCGGACTGGTCGCGGATGCAAGGACCGGCACGGCCGGCCCCCGGGCGGGGCCGACAGCCCTTCGGGGTACGGGGGACCGTACCGGTCGAAGACGCGACCAGGAGATGGATGGGACCGCGCAGTGCGGGGCAACGACCGCTACGAGGTTGAGGATCACCTCTCCCAGTTCGAGGCCGAGATGGAGCGGCTTCGCAAGGAGCGGGACAAGACGGTCGAGCATGCCGAGGACCTCGCCTACCAGGTGGAGGTGCTCCGGGCCAAGCTGCACGAATGCCGTCGGCAGCTCGCCCAGCCGCGGGCCTTCGACGCCGTCTCCGGTCAGGCCGAGCAGATGCTGCGCACTGCCGAGATGCAGGCCCAGCAGCTGCGCGAGCAGGCCGAGCGGCAGCTGCGCGAGTCCCAGGCGGCCACCCAGCGGATCATGGCCGAGACCGCCGAGCGCACCGCCCGGCTGGAGGCCGAGCTCACCGCCCGCCGCCGCCAGCTCGAGGAGGAGCTGGCCGACCTGCGCCGGGCCGCCGAGCAGCACGTCAACGAGAACGTCAACTGGGCCGAGCAGACCAGGGCCGGCACCGAGCAGGAGGCCCAGCGGCTGCTCAAGGAGGCCCGGGCCGAGGCCGAACGGCTGATGGCCGGCGCCCGCGCCGAGGCCGCCGCGCTGGCCGACCAGGCCCGCGCCCAGACCGCCGCCGACCTGGACGCCGCCCGCGGCGAGGCCCAGGCCGCCGCCCAGGCAGCCCTCAAGCGCGCCCAGAGCGACGCCGAGCGGCTGCTCGCCGGCGCCAGCGCCGAGGCCGCCGAGCAGCGCTCCGCCGCCGCCAGCGAGGCCCAGCAGCAGCTGGCCGGCGCGCAGGCCGCCGCCGAGCGCGGGCTGGCCGAGGCCCAGGCCCAGATCACCGAGCTCAAGCAGGCCGCGATCCGCGACCGGGAGCTGGCCGAGGCGGCCGCCGCCCAGGCCGCCGCCGAGATCGAGCGGCTGCGCGAGCACGCCCGGGCCGAGGCCGAGCGGGCCCGCCTGGAGTCCGCCGAGCTGCGCGAACAGGCCGCCCGCGCCGCCGAGCAGCTGCAGGCCGACGCCGAGGCCGCCGCCACCCGGCGGGTCGCCGACGGCGAGGCGGCCAGCGAGCAGCGCTCCCAGACGGCCAAGGCCGAGGTGGCCCGGATGGTCGCCAAGGCCACCGAGGAGGCCGACCGGATCCGTGCCGAGGCCGCCGAGCAGCTGGCCCGGGCGCAGACCGCGCAGGCCGAGGCGGACGCTGCCAAGGCCGCCGCCGACGACGAGAACGCCCGGCTGCGCGCCGCCGCCGAGACGGTCGCCCAGCAGCTGCGCTCCGAGGCCGAGGCGGCCATCGCCGAACTGCGGTCCGCCGCGCTGGCCGAGGCCACCGAGGTGCGCGCGCAGGCCGAGGCCGCCGCCGAGGCGATCCGCGACGACGCCCGCGAGCAGGGCCGGGCCGAGGGCGCCAAGGACGCCACCATGCACCTGGCCAAGGCCGCCAAGAGCGCCGAGGAGGCGCTGGCCCGGGCCACCCAGGACGCCGAGGCCACCCGGGCGGCCGCCGCCGCCGAGGCCGAGCGGATCCGGACCCGGGCCGCCGCCGAGGCCGAGCTGCTGCGCGAGCAGGCGCAGGAGGCCGTGGCGCAGGCGCAGAACGCCGCGCTGGACGACGCCGCCGACATCCGCGCCCGGATGGAGCGGATGCAGGACGAGGCGGCCCGGCTGCGGGCCGAGGCCGAGGAGCTGCGCGCCCAGGCCGCCGCCGAGGCCGACAAGACCCGCGGCGACGCCCGCCGGCAGGCCGTGGCGCAGATCGAGGAGTCCGCCAAGACCGCGGAGGAGCTGCTCACCAAGGCCAAGGCCGACTCGGACGAGCTGCGCGAGGGCGCCGCCGCCGAGGTGGTCCGGATGCGCGCCGAGGCCACCGAGCAGGTGGGGCAGAAGCAGGCCCGGGCCGAGCAGATGCTGGACCGGGCCCGCGCCGAGGCCGAGAAGCTCACCACCACCGCCACCCAGCAGGGCAAGGACGCGCTGGCGGCCGCCAAGGCCGCGGCCGCCGAGAACCGTGCCGCCGCCGAGCGGGAGACCGCCGAGCTGCGCCGGACCACCGCCGAGTACGACCAGCGGGTGCGGACCGAGGCCGAGGCCGCCGCCACCGCCGTGCAGGCCGCCGCCCAGCAGGCCGCCGAGGAGCGCGAGGCACAGGCCCGCACCGAGGCGGAGCGGCTGCTGGCCGAGGCCGAGGCAGCGGCTGCCGCGGCCCGCGCCCAGGCCCAGCGGGACGCCGAGGAGATCGCCGCCACCGTCGCCCGGGACCGGGAGGAGACGACGGTCCAGCTGACGGCCGCTCAGCAGCTGCGCGAGCAGGCCGAGGCGACCGCCCAGCAGGAGCTGGAGGCGGCCCGGACGGCCCGCCAGGAGGCCGAGACCGCCGCCGCGCAGCTGCGCGAGGACGCCCAGGCGGCCGCCGAGACGGCCCGCCAGGAGGCCGAGACGGCGGCCCGGCAGACCCGGGAGCAGGCCGACACCGCGGCCCGCGAGACCCACGAGCAGGCGCAGGCGGCGGCCGCCGAGCTGACCGCGCACACCACCGCCGAGCTGGCCGAGCTGCGGGCCGCGGCCGACCGGGAGACCGCCGAGCTGCGCGAGCGCACCGGGGCCGAGACGGCTGCCGAGCGGGCCGCTGCCGAGCAGGAGGCGGCCCGGATCGCCGCCGACGCGCAGAGCGCCGCCGAGGCGCTGCGGCTGCAGGCCGCCGACCAGCTGGAGCAGGCCGCGGCCGCCGCCGATCAGGAACGGGCGCAGGCCGCCGAGGAGGCCGTCGCGCTGCGCACCGAGGCCGCCGAGGCGCTGGAGCAGGCGCTGCTGGAGGCCGCCGAGGCCACTGCCACCGCCACCGCGCGGGCCGCCGAACTGGTCGCCGCCGCCGAGGAGGAGGCCGCCGCGGTCCGCCACTCGGTGGCCGGGCTGCACGAGCGGGCCGCCCAGCAGGTCGCCGAGCAGACCGCGCAGGCCGAGCGGGACGCCGCCGAGCTGCGTGAGCGGACCACCGCCGAGGTCACCGAGCTGCGCGGCACCGCCGAGCGCGAGACGACCGAGCTGCGCGAGCGCACCGCCGCCGAGACCGCCGCCGAGCGCCATGCGGCCGAGCAGGAGGCGGCCCGGATCGCCGCCGAGGCGGACGCCTACAGCGAGCAGCTGCGGGCCGAGTCCGACGCGGCGCGGGCCGAGGCGCTGGCGTTCCAGGAGCGGTCCAACGCCGAGGCCGAGGCGGCCGCCGCCCGGATCACCGCCGAGGCCCGCGACTTCGACGCGGCGCTGCGTGCGGATGCCGAGCAGTACGCCGAGCGGCAGCACGCCGAGTCCGACGCCCAGGCCCGGCAGACCGTGGCCGAGGCCGAGGAGCTGGCCCACCGCACGGTCGCCCAGGCCGAGGAGCGGTCCGCCGCCCTGCTGGCCGACGCCGAGCAGTACGCGGCCCGGCTGCGCGCCGAGGCGGACGAGTTCGCCGCCGCCACGCGCGCCCTGGCCGAGGAGTACGACACCACGACCCGGGCCAACGCGGACGCCTATGACCGCACCGTCCGGGACCAGGCCGAGCAGTACGACTCGGCCACCCGCGCCCAGGCCACCACGGTGCTGGAGAAGGCCTTCGCGGACGCCGAGTCGCTCGGCGAGGAGGCCCAGACCACCGCGCTGGCCACCACCGCCGCGGCCGAGGAGCAGGCGGACGCCATGGTGGCGGCCGCCCGCCAGGAGGCCGAGCGGCTGGTCGCGGCCGGCGAGGCCGCCGGCCAGGCGGAGGTGGAGCGGGCCCGTTCCGACGCCGACGCGCTGCTCTCCGAGGCCCGCCGGGACGCCACCGCGATCCGGGAGCGGGCCGAGGAGCTGCGCGAGCGCACCGAGGCCGAGATCGAGGCGCTGCACGAGCGCTCCCGCAAGGAGAACGCGCAGGCCATGAAGTCCGCCGGGGAGCGGGTGGACGCGCTGGTGACGGCGGCTCAGGAGCAGCTCACCGAGGCCGAGGAGCAGGCGGTGGCCGCCGTCGCCGAGGCCGAGGAGCGGGCCGCCGCCCTGGTCGCGGCCGCCGAGGAGCGGGCCGCCGAGCTCACCTCGGAGGCGTCCGCGGAGGCCTCCAAGGTGCGGATAGCGGCTGTCCGCAAGGCCGAGGGCCTGCTGAAGGAGGCGGAGCAGAAGCTCTCCGCGTCCACCACCAAGGCGGAGCAGCTGACCGGTGAGGCCGAGCAGAAGCTCAGCGCCGCCCAGAACGAGGCCGAGGAGCAGTTGGAGGCTGCCGCCGAGGAGGCCGCCAAGCGGCTGCGGGCCGCCGAGGAGGCCGCCGCCGAGCAGCTGCGGCTGGCCGAGGAGGAGGCCGACCGGGTGCAGGAGTCGGCCCGGACCGAGGCGAAGCGGATGACCGACGAGGGTCGGCGGGAGCTGGAGGAGCTGGTCCGGCGCCGCAAGGACATCAACACCGAGATCTCGCGGGTGCAGGACGTGCTGTCCGCACTGGAGGCCTTCGAAGCGCCGTCGCCGGTCCAGCAGGCGGCGACGCGGGAGGCGGCAGCGCCGGAGAAGCCGACCGGCCGCAAGGGTTCTGGAGCCAACGGGGGATCGAAGGCGGGCGCAGGAGTGGGCGCCCCCCGATCGGGTGGCAGTAGGTCCGAGAGGACACCACCCGATTGAGCGGACATTGTCCGTCAACCATAGGCTTTTTGCCTACGACACTCCGGTAACGTGTCAGGATTCCCTCAACCACCTCATTGGTTTGACGACAGGAAGCCCAGTCCCATGAGCGACAGTCACTCCCCTCACGGCTTCGACCTGGTGCGCCGTGGGTACGAGCGCGCGCAGGTCGACGAGCGGATCACCAAGCTGGTGGCCGATCGTGACAGCGCGTTGGCCCGGATCAGCGCCCTGGAGAAGCGCATCGAGGAGCTTCACCTCGAGACCCAGTCCGCCCAGGCTGCGGTGGCCGACGCCGAGCCGTCGTACGCCGGTCTCGGTGCCCGGGTCGAGAAGATCCTGCGTCTGGCCGAGGAGGAGGCCAAGGACCTGCGCGAGGAGGCGCACCGCGCCGCCGAGCAGCACCGTGAGCTGGCCGAGGCGGCCGCCCAGCAGGTCCGTACCGAGGCCGAGAACTACGCCAAGGACCGCAAGGCCAAGGCCGAGGACGAGGGCGTCCGGATCGTCGAGAAGGCCAAGAGCGACAGCGCCCAGCTGCGCGCCGAGGCCAACAAGGACGCGCAGAACAAGCGCGAGGAGGCGGACGCCCTCTTCGAGGAGACCCGCACCAAGGCCGCCCAGGCCGCGCTGGAGTTCGAGACCAACCTGGCCAAGCGCCGCGAGCAGTCGGAGCGCGACCTGGCGGCCCGTCAGGCGAAGGCCGAGAAGCGCCTCGCCGAGATCGAGCACCGCGCCGAGCAGCTGCGCCTGGAGGCCGAGAAGCTGCGCACCGACGCCGAGCGCCGGGCCCGCCAGACGGTGGAGACCGCGCAGCGCCAGGCCGAGGACATCGTGGCCGACGCCAACGCCAAGGCGGACCGGATCCGCAGCGAATCCGAGCGTGAGCTCGCCGCGCTGACCAACCGCCGCGACTCGATCAACGCCCAGCTGACCAACGTCCGCGAGATGCTGGCCACGCTGACCGGTGCCGCCGTCGCCGCGGCCACCGTGCCGGCCGAGGACTCGCTCGGCGTGCCGGCCCAGCAGTCCCGCTGACCCCGGCTCAGCCGCCCGTCGGCCCCGACCCGCTCCCGGGTCGGGGCCGACGGTTTTTCGCGTCCTGCCGCGGGTTCTGACGTCAGTTCGGCTTGACCCGGCGCAGCAGGTCGCGCACCGCCGCGTTGAAGGTCTCCGGGGCCTCCAGGGAGCTCAGGTGCCCGACCGAGGGGATCACGGTCAGTTCGGCGTCCGGGATCACCTCGGCCATCAACTGGGCCTCGGCGACCGGGCTGAGGGTGTCCTCCTCGCCGACCACCACCGCGGCCGGCACCCTCAGCCCGGCCAGCACCTCCAGTGACTCGGACCGGTTGGCCATCGCGCGCTGCGCCCAGGCGACCGCGGCCGGCGCGGCCTTGGCGATCATCGAGCGGACCTGGGCGACCAGTTCGGGCATCGGGGCCGGTCCGAGCTGCCCCT
Organism: Kitasatospora acidiphila; assembly: GCF_006636205.1. Taxonomy (NCBI): domain Bacteria; kingdom Bacillati; phylum Actinomycetota; class Actinomycetes; order Kitasatosporales; family Streptomycetaceae; genus Kitasatospora; species Kitasatospora acidiphila. Next base: position 3,353,411 of record NZ_VIGB01000003.1, read on the forward strand.
CCGCGGCCTTCTCGTCCAGCAGCAGCTGCACGCTGTTGCGGGCCAGTACCACCGCCGCGATCCGCTCCCGGTTGGCCCGGGCCTGCTCGGTGTCCAGGGTGGCCTTGGTGTCCGCCAGCAGCAGTCCGCGCAGCCGGTCCGGGTGGCGGCGGGCGAAGGCCATCGTGACGTAGCCGCCCATCGAGAGGCCGCCGACCACCGCCCGGTCGATCTCCAGGGCGTCCAGCAGCCGGGCCACGTCGTCCGCGATCTCGTCCAACGAGGGCTCCGCTGAGCCGAGTTCGGCGATGCCGAAGCCGCGCTGGTCCGGGGTGATCACCCGGGCCTGGTCGCCGGCCGGTCCGGGCAGCCGCTCCAGCTGGGCGGCGAACATCCGGGCCGACAGCGGAAAGGCGTGCAGTAGGACGAGCGGGATGCCGGAGCCGTTCTCGTGGACGGTCGGGGCGCTGGGGATCGTCATGCAGCCACCGTAGGGGGCCCGGCTCCGCGACACACGTGATCCCACGGGCCACCGTGTCCGGCTTGTCATAGTGTGATCACAAATGAGGGAGAGCGCATGATCGAGCTGCACGATCTGACGAAACGTTACGGTGACAAGCTGGCGGTCGAGTCGCTCAGCTTCCAGGTGCCCAAGGGCGTGGTCACCGGCTTCCTCGGACCGAACGGCGCCGGCAAGTCCACCACCATGCGGCTGATCCTCGACCTGGACCGGCCCAGCAGCGGCTCGGTCACCATCGACGCCAAGGGCTACGGCGTGCTCAAGGAGCCGCTCAAGTACATCGGCGCGCTGCTGGAGGCCTCCGCGTCGCACCCCGGCCGGACCGCCCGCAACCACCTGCTCTGGCTGGCCCAGAGCAACCGGATCCCGGTGCGCCGGGTGGACGAGGTGCTCGCCCTGGTCGGCCTGACCGAGGTGGCCGACAAGAAGGCCCGGGGCTTCTCCCTCGGCATGCGCCAGCGGCTCGGCATCGCCTCCGCGCTGCTCGGCGACCCGGAGATCCTGATGTTCGACGAGCCGGTCAACGGGCTCGACCCCGAGGGCATCCTGTGGATCCGCACCCTGATGAAGCAGTTGGCCGCCGAGGGCCGCACCGTCTTCGTCTCCTCCCACCTGATGAGCGAGATGGCGCTCACCGCGGAGCACCTGGTGGTGATCGGCAAGGGCCGGCTGCTCGCCGACCTGCCGATGGCCGACTTCATCGCGCAGAACTCGCACTCCGCGGTGCGGTTGCGCACCCCGCACCCGGAGCAGCTGCTGGACGCGCTGGCCGCCGAATCGATCCCGGTCCAGTCGGGCCCGGAGGGCAGCTTCGAGGTGACCGGCGGCGACCCGGCAAGGCTCGGCGAGCTGGCCGCCGCCCACGGCATCACCCTGCACGAACTGAGCCTGCAGCGCGCCTCGTTGGAGGAGGCGTTCATGCGGATGACCGCGGACGCCGTGGAGTACCACGCGGGACCCGAAGCAGCCGCTGGGCAGGGCGAGGAGCACGACGCGGCGGGCGCGCCCGGCAGCTGGGGCGCCGACTGGCAGCGAACCCGGAAAGGCTCGAACTGAACCATGGCGATGGCCTCCTTCCCCGCGATCCTGAGCTCCGAGTGGACCAAGATCCGCACGGTCCGCTCCACGGTCTGGACCCTGCTGCTCTCCTTCCTGGTCACGGCGGCGCTCGGCGCGCTGCTCTCACTGCTCACCAAGAACAACTTCGCCGACTTCCGCAAGGGCGCCACCACCCCGTTCGACGCCACCGCGACCAGCTTCTCCGGGATCGTGCTCGGCGAGATCGCGATGATCGTCTTCGGCGTGCTGGCGATCGGCAACGAGTACAGCAGCGGGATGATCCGGGTCTCCCTGGCCGCCGTGCCGCAGCGCGGCACGCTGCTGACCGGCAAGCTGGTGGTGATCGGCGCGCTGTCGCTGGTGGTCTCGCTGGTGACCGCGTTCGTCACGTTCTTCCTGGGCCAGGCGCTGCTGGGCGTGCACCACACCACGCTGGGCGCGCCGCACGTGCTGCGCGCGGTCTTCGGGGCGGCGGTCTACCTGACCCTGCTCTGCCTCTTCTCGGCGGGCGTCACCGCGATGCTGCACAACCAGACGCTGGCGCTGGGCGTGCTGGTGCCGTTCTTCTTCCTGCTCTCGCCGATCCTGTCGGCGGTGCCCAAGGTGAAGACGGTGGCGCACTACTTCCCCGACTACGCCGGGCGGCAGATGCTGATGGTCTTCCAGGAACCCGGCGCGCCCTACGGCTGGCTGGCCGGCTTCTTCCTCTGCGGCGCCTGGACGCTGGCCGCGATGCTCGGCGGGGCCGCGGTGCTCAAGTCCCGGGACGCCTGACGGGCCGGCGCTGCGTCAGTAGCGCGGGGCGCCACGCCCGCGCTGGACGGCCGTGGTGCGCCGCTCCCGCGCGCCCCAGCACGCCCGGTGCCAGTGCCGCCGGTCCTCCACTCCGGCCCCGTGGTCCGGCCAGGCCACCACATGGCCCACGCCGGGCGGGATCTCCTGGTCGCAGCCCGGGCAGCGGTAGTAGCGGCCGGGCGACCCGGCCACCGTCTGCACGACCCAGTCCTCGCCCCGGTAACTCTCCACCCGGCGCAGCGAACTCCCCATCGGCGCAGGGGTCGCGCTGCTGCGGTCGGCGGAGTCGCCGGTCCGATTGCGACGGGGAGACACCGGTTCACCTCTCAGGGGCCGTTCGGGGGGCGCGGGCAGTGCATCCAGGGTACGGGCCCACCGAGTGCGACCGGACCCGCACCCCAGGTGGCCGTACGGCGCCCCGGCACACCTATCACGGAAGTCACCCGCGGCATGGGGAATTCGGGGTAATCCACTCGTTCTCCGGGGAAATCGGAGGATCCGGGTGCCAATGGCACATGACATGGGTTACTCACGACAGGAAGAGCGGGGCGCACTGCCTGCGCGCACCCGAGGAGGGCAATCCCGTGACCCAGATCCGCGCCGACATCCCCGCGGCGGACCGCGCGCCGGCCGACCTCGCCGTCCGGGGCCAGCGCCCCGCCGTCGAGCCGCCGCCGGCACCCGCCCCCGAGCGCGGCGGCAGCCACCCGGCGGCGCAGGACACCCTGCGGGTGGGGGTCTTCCTGCTCTCCGCGCAGTTCCCCGGCCAGAGCCACACCCAGGCGCTGGACCGCACGGTGGCCGCCGCGGTGGCCGCCGAGCGGGCCGGGCTGGACGCTGCCTGGCTCGCCGAGCACCACTTCGTGCCGTACGGGGTCTGCCCGAACGCCGCCACCCTGGCCGCCCTGCTGCTCGGCCGGACCCGCCGGCTCCAGCTGGGCACCGCGGTCAGCGTGCTCTCCACCACCCACCCGGTGACCCTGGGCGAGCAGGCCGCGCTGCTGCACCTCACCGCCGGCGGCCGGTTCACGCTCGGCGTCGGGCGCGGCGGCCCGTGGATCGACCTGGCCGTCTTCGGCACCGGGGTGGCCGCCTACGAGGAGGGCTTCGCCGAGCGGCTCGACCTGCTGCTCGGGTTCCTGCGCGGCTCCCGGCTGAGGGCCGACGGGCCGCAGTTCAGCTTTCCCGAGGTGTCGGTGGTGCCCCGGGCGGCCGAGCCGGCCCGGCCGCCGCGCGGTGCCGAGCTGACCGACTGGCTGGGCCTGCCCGGCGAGATGCCGCTGCGGTTCCCCCGGCAGCGGACCGAGACCGGGTCCGCTGCCGGGGCCGAGGGCGGGCCGGTCGGCCCGCCGGTGATCGTGGCCTGCACCTCGCCCGCCAGCGTCCGGCTGGCCGCCGAGCGCGGCCTGCCGATGCTGCTCGGCATGCACTCCGGCGACGAGGACAAGCGGGCGATGCTGACCGCCTACCGCGCGGCCTGGCGGGCCGCCGGGCGCGGCGAGGAGCACCTGGCACGGGTCGAGCGCGAGCACGTGGCCGCCGGGGTCGCCCAGATCGACGACCGCTCCCCCGCCGCGCGGGCCGTTCTGCTGCGCTCGATGCCCGGCTGGTTCGAGTACGGGCTGGGCGCGCACCGCACGGTGGACGGGCGGGAGCGCCGGATGCGCGACCCGTACGCGTACACCGAGCTGCTCTGCGACCTGCACGCGGTCGGCACGCCCCGGCAGTGCGCCGACCGGCTGCTGGCCACCGCCGAGCGGACCGGGATCCGCCGGTTCGCGCTGCTCGCCGAGGGCTCCGGGGAGCAGGACGGCACCCTGCACAACATCGCCCGGCTCGGCGCCGAGGTACTGCCGCAGCTCAGCTGAGGCCGGGTCGGTCCGCCTGTTCCGACCGGCGCCACCCCCCTCCCGCGCGGGCCGGACTCAGCAGTCCCGCAGCAGCGGCGACTGGTTCAGCAGCTGGGCCCGGACCGAGGTGAACCGCAGGCGGCGCTCCTCGGCATCGGACGTGGGGCCGAAGACGGCCACCCGGTGACAGTTCTGGAAGGCCAGCTTGACCCCGAAGTGACGCTGCAGCGCGCCACGGATGGCATCGCTCGCCATGGCGCGCAGCAGCTGGCCGCGCGCCTGCTCACTGGGCGGGGGACCTGGTTGTCCGCGAAGCCGGTGCCGTCGACCTCCATCTGGGCGACGAGCGAGCTGATCAGGTCCCAGGCATAGGGCAGGGACGTACGGACGCAGTCGACGAACTCCCGCTCGTCGACCTCGCCTCGCTCGGCCTTCTCCAGAAGAGCCGGTGAGACGTCGAGCGACATGGGTTCTCCTCTCGCGGTCCGCCCGCGCTCCCCGCGCGGGCGGTGGTGCCTTGAAGCAGATGGTGCTTTTGGTGCGATTGGTACAAATGTGCTGACCACACCCATGACTGGGCGGACGCGGCTCAAACAAGAGTGGCAGTCCGAGCCCGGCGGATCTGGCGAATGCCACGATTGCCGCCGAAAACGTCATGATCTTGGGCACAATGGCCGGAATCGATCCTCGGGCTCATCTCCACTCCATCCCCGTTGGCTACGCGGGCGCCCCGAGGCGTCACCCAACGTAGCGGTCCGTGCGCGCAGACGCCAGACTTCGGGCGGTACGGACTGCTGGGTTCCCATGGTTCGCCCCCCTCTAGCGCCTGGTACACCCTTCGGACGGAGTCGCTTCAAATGGCTCTGCGAGGCCGAGCGGGCCGACCGGACGTTCAAGCGCGGACGCGAACAAGGGCCGCGCATCATGTCCGCAGTCGAACGACAGTCCGACGGCTTGACGTACGGACGGTCGTCGCTACGTCACTTCCGGTGAGCGGGTCAGGGGCGCCCGCTGAAGCGCCTAGGCTTACCGCCATGCGTCTTGTCATCGCCCGCTGCTCGGTCGACTACGCCGGCCGGCTCTCCGCCCACCTGCCCTCCGCCACCCGCCTGATCCTGGTCAAGGCCGACGGAAGCGTGAGCATCCATGCCGACGACCGTGCCTACAAGCCGCTCAACTGGATGTCACCGCCGTGCTCCCTCAAGGAGGCCGACGGGATGTGGACGGTGGAGAACAAGGCCGGGGAGAAGCTGATCATCACCCTGGAGGAGGTCATGCACGACTCCTCGCACGAGCTCGGCGTGGACCCGGGACTGATCAAGGACGGCGTCGAGGCGCACCTGCAGGAGCTCCTCGCCGACCGGATGGAGGTGCTCGGCGCCGGCTGGTCGCTGGTGCGCCGCGAGTACCCGACGGCGATCGGGCCGGTCGACATCCTCTGCCGGGACGCCGAGGGCGGCACCGTCGCCGTGGAGATCAAGCGCCGCGGCGAGATCGACGGCGTCGAGCAGCTCACCCGCTACCTGGAACTGCTCAACCGCGACCCGCTGCTGGCACCGGTCAAGGGCATCTTCGCGGCCCAGGAGATCAAGCCGCAGGCCCGGGTACTGGCCACCGACCGCGGCATCGGCTGCGTCGTCCTCGACTACGACGCGCTGCGCGGCATCGACGACGACAAGCTCAAGCTGTTCTGAACCGGTAGTCCGCCCGTTCGGGGGCGGTGCCGACACCCTCCCCCAGCGCCCCGGCCTGACGGCCGGGGCGCTGGGGTCGTCTCGGCCGGTCCTCGCCCGACCCCGCCGCGGAGCGGCTGGGCAGGGCGCGGACCGCGGTGCTCAGCCTGCGGCCGCGGGCTTGAGCGTCGGGCTCCCCGAGACCGGGGGCGGCGTGGTCGGCGGGACGGCGCTGCTCGCCGGGGCGCTCGGGTCGTCGGGTCCTGCGAGGGCGTCGGGGGCGGCGAGATCGAGTGGCTCGGCGACGCAGGGCCGGGATCCGACGGCACCGGCGCGCTCGGGGTGGTCGGCGCGGCCACCGGCGGGGCCGGCTGGTCGGGGGTGCCCGGTGCCGTGGCGCCGCCGCCCGTGGTCTGCTGGGTGCTCGGTACGGCCGAGTGCGACCGGCCGGCGGTGGCAGTCGCCGAGGCCGGACCACCCGCCGTGGCCGTCGTGCTCGCCGAGGCCGAGGCCGAGGCGCTGCCGGAGGCCGTCGCACTCGCCGTCGCACCGCCGGCGGTGACCGCCGTGCCGGTGCCGGTCAGCGTGTTCCCCGACACCCCGTTGTCGCCGCCGACCGTCGCCCCGGCCGGAGCCGGAGCAGGCGACGACCCGGCGCCCAGCACCCCCACCGTGGTACCCACCACCGCGAGCACCACCAGCCCGCCCGCGGCCACCAGCACGTTCCGCCTCGACCAGCCGCGCAGCACCGACGCCGACTGCGAGGCCGACTGCCAGGAGCGCTCCGCCAGCGCCCGGATGACGGGCCGTCGGATCGCCTGGGTCTGCGCCTCGGAAGCCGCCGGCGTCAACTCCAGCCGCTGAATCATCGTCAGCAGCCGCCGCGAGGCCAGCATCCCGCGCGAGTCCCCGGCCCCGAGCGCAGCCGCCCGGCCGCCTCCAGCGCCGTCCTGGCCTGCTCCTGCTGATCCTGGCAGAGCCACAGCACCCCGAGCTCATGCCGGAACCAGGCCTCGTCCCGGGCGCTGCCGAGTTCCCTGGCCTGCTCCGCGCCCAGCTCCAGCACCTGCCGCCAGGCGCCCCAGCGCAGCGCCAGGGCCAGCGCGGGCGCGGCCGACCGGGCCAGGCCAAGCACGGCGGCCGGACGGCCGGCCGCTCGCTCCGCGCGCAGCGCGCCGAGCAGCACCTCGGCCTCCGCCGCGATCTGGGCACCGCTCACCGAGGCATGGCCGACCCACCAGGTGAAGTGCTCGGCCGCGCCCTCGGTGCTCTGCGCATCGGTGCCCCAGCGCGGCGCCAGCGCGGTCAGCACGCCGGCGGTGAGCCGGTGGTGGCCGCCGAGCGACTCTGCGAGGCCGCACTCGGTCAGCTCGCGCAGCGCGCTCTCGCCGTGGTCCACGTCGATCAGGGCCGGCAGGTGCGGGGCGGTCGGGCACTCGCCGCCGAACGCCACCGCCAGTCGGAGCACCGAAAGCGCCTCGTCGCTGAGCCCCTCCACCAGCAGCTGGGCCGGCGCGGCGACCTCGGCCACCGACGGCAGCGCCACCGTGGCACGCAGCTCGGCCTCGCGGATCGCCGGATCGGTGAGCCCGGTGGGCTCGGCCGGGCGCCCGAACAGCGTGCTGCGGTCCTCCGCGGCGGCCAACCGGGCGTCCACCTCGGCGTCCCGGCGGCGCAGCAGCGCGGCGGCCTGGACGAAGCGCAGCGGCAGGCCCTGCGACTCGAACCAGAGGTCCACCGCCCAGGACCGCTCGGCCTCGTCCAGCGGCCGCCCGGTCAGCCGGGCCAGCAGCGCCAGGCAGGCCTCCCGGGACAGACCGCCCAGCAGATGGTCCTCCAGCCGGGATCCGACCGGCAGTGCGCCGCCGGAGCCGGGCGCCACCGAGAGCAGGAACGCGCACTCGGGGGCGGCGGCCAGCAGCTCCTCCAGCTCGGCGCCGTCCGGGCCCACCTCGTCGATCACCACGACCGCGCCCACCCCGGCCAGCAGCTCCAGCAGCCGGGCCCGGTCAGGCCGGTAGCCGTCGGCCTGGTAGCTGGCGGCGAACAGGTCCTGCAGCAGGTCGTCGGCGGTGCGCCGGTAGCCGGACAGCTGCACCACGCCGTCCGGGGCCAGGCCGGCGGCCGCCTCGGCGACGGCCGCGAGCAGCGCGCTGCGGCCCGAGCCCGGGTCGCCGAGCAGCCGGATCGAGCGGCCCTCGGAGAGCATCCCGACCAGCTGGGCGACCTGTCCCTCGCGGTCCAGCAGCGGCAGATCGCCCGGGGCCGCGCCGAGCGCGACCGGGCCGACGGCCGGCATGGGGCCGGGCCCGGCGGCGGCGCCCGCCCCGGAGCCGGCACCGCCGACCGGGCGGCGGCGCGGCTCCGGGTGGCGGTGCGGCGGGCACGGCTGGACCTCTGATCCGTCCGGTCCCGCCACGGTCACCAGGTACCGCCCGGCGACCAGGTCGCCCGACCGCACGCGCAGGTTCTCCTGTCCGATGCCATCGGATGGCTGTGCCACGATTGCGCTCCGCCTGTGCTCCGCCGGGCGGCCGCGGGCCGCCGGCCGCTGTGAGGGACCGAACCGTACGGACACCCGGTTGCGTCCGACGGGCGACCAACCGTCGCCCCCGTAGGGCGGCGCCGCCACAGCCGGCCCGCGGGGATCAACAGTCCTGTCGACCGCAGACTCTCGCACACTTGGGCGACACCACGCAGGTTCGGTCCCCGCCGGGGCCCCGGCGGGGACTCAGCGCCCCCGCGCGGTCACGGTGAGGTGATCACCGGCGGCAGCGGCCCGGCGCCCGGCACACCGGCCAAGCCGGGCAGCGCGGCGCTCAGCGAATCCGGCGAGCCGCCCTCGACGGCCAGGATCCGGTGCAGCCGGGTGGCCACCAGCAGCCGCTGCAACTGCTGCGGCACCGCGCGCAGCACCAGCCGGCGGCCGAGCCGCCCGGCCCGGCGGTGGGTGCCCATGATCACGCCGAGGCCGGTGGCGTCCCAGGAGCGCAGGGCGGCCAGGTCGAGCACCAGGTCGCCGGCGCCGTGGTCGACCGCCTGGTGCAGCCGGGCCCGGGCGTCGGCCGCACTGCGCACGTCCAGGCTGCCGTCCAGCGCCAGGACAGCCTGGCCGCCGGTTCCCGGGTACTCCACGATGCGCACGCTGTCCTCCTTAGGCAGTGGGTTCGGCAGTGAGTTCGGCACTGAGCTCGGCACGGGACCCCCACCGTCTCAACCATCTGACGTCGGACCAGCGGCCCGGGTTGCTGCTCCCCGCCCGTTCTGAAGCAACTTCACTCGTCCGAGGGAATATACGCAGAGCAGCCCGGCACTCATGCTGCTTTGCGGTGCAAATCACCCGTCCGAGGCACCCCAGGTGAGCAAGCTCACCCGGGGTGGGCCCGCGCCGGCGGCCAGGGTGAGGCTCGGTCAGCTCTGGTAGTCGTAGAAGCCCTTGCCGGACTTGCGGCCCAGATCGCCGGCGGTGACCATCCGGGCCATCAGCTCCGGGGCGGCGAACTTCTCGTCCTGGGTCTCGGCGTAGATGTTGCGGGCCGCGTGCAGCAGGATGTCGACGCCGGTCAGGTCGGCGGTCTGCAGCGGCCCCATCGGGTGGCCGAAGCCCAGCCGGCAGGCGGTGTCGATGTCCTCGGCGCTGGCCACGCCCGACTCGTAGAGCTTGGCCGCCTCCACCACCAGGGCGGTGATCAGCCGGGTGGTGATGAAGCCGGCCACGTCCCGGTTGACCACGACCACGTCCTTGCCCACCCCCTCGGCGAAGGCCCGCGCGGCGGCCAGCGTGGCGTCGCTGGTCTTGTAGCCGCGCACCAGCTCGACCAGCCGCATCAGCGGGACCGGCGAGAAGAAGTGCACGCCGACCACGGCCTCCGGGCGCTCGGTGACCGCCGCGATCCGGGTGATCGGGATCGCCGAGGTGTTGCTGCCCAGCACCGCGCCATCCTTGGCGATCTTGTCCAGCTCGCGGAAGACGCCCTCCTTGACCTCCAGCTGCTCGAACACCGCCTCGATCACGATGTCGGCCTCGGCGACCCCGCCCAGGTCGGTCGTGGTGGTGATCCGGCCCAGCGCGGCGGCGGCCTCCTCCTCGGTCATCCGGCCCTTCGCCACGAACTTCGCGTAGGAGGCCTCGATGCCGTCCAGCCCGCGCCGCAGGGCCTGCTCGGTGACGTCCCGCAGCACCACCGGGTGGCCGGCCTGCGCCGACACCTGGGCGATGCCGGCACCCATCAGGCCGGCACCGATGACCGCGATCTGCTGCCCCTGCGTGGAAACACTGCTCATGGCTGGTTCTCCCGAAGTCCCGTACGGGCGGGCCCGCCACGAGGTTCGTCCCCGGGAGCCGCGCCGCTCACGGCTGGGACTGTAGTGGTCCGGCGCGGGTGATGAAACGACTCCCGGGTGTGATCTGCGTCGGGCCGATCAGCGGTTCTCGCCCGGCACCCAGAGCACGTCGCCGCGCTCCTTGTTGGCCACCCGGGCCAGGATGAACAGCAGGTCGGAGAGCCGGTTCAGGTACTTCGCGGTGAGCGGGTTGACGGTGTCGCCGTGCTCCTCGATCGCCGCCCAGGTGGCCCGCTCGGCCCGCCGCACCACGGTGCAGGCCAGGTGCAGGTAGGCGGCCCCCGGGGTGCCGCCCGGCAGGATGAAGCTGCGCAGCTTCTCCAACTGCTCCAGGTAGGCGTCGCACTGGCCCTCCAGCCAGTCGACGTAGCCCTGCTCGACCCGCAGCGGCGGGTACTTGGGATCCGGCACCACGGGCGTCGCCAAGTCCGCGCCGACGTCGAACAGGTCGTTCTGGATCCGGGTCAGCACGGTCACCAGGTCCTCGGCCAGCCCGCCGACCGCGATCGCCACCCCGAGCGCGGCGTTGGCCTCGTTGGCGTCGGCGTAGGCGATCAGCCGCGGGTCGGTCTTACTGGTGCGGCTCATGTCGCCGAGTGCGGTGCTGCCGTCATCGCCGGTACGGGTGTAAATGCGCGTCAGATTGACCATGGGCTGAAGACTACTCAGCGCCGCGCGGCTCACCGGTGACGGCGGTGTCGATCACGAACCCCTTGGCGGGGCCTTCGGGGATGGTGACGGGGGTGCCGTAGGGCATGCGGACTTCGGCCAAGTAGGCGCTCGTCTGCGGGTCGGGATCGGTGAGGACGCTGACATGCCCGAGGCCGTCGTAGTCGTCGATGATCACGTAGACCGGAACACCAGCTCGTGCATAGCAGCGACGCTTCCGGATGAGATCACGCGTCCGCCCGTCATGCCCTGGTGACACAACCTCGGCGACCAGGGACACCCGGGTCGCGTCGACACCCCAACCATCGGGATCTGGAATATCCTCCAGGTCCTCCGGTCCGATAACCAGATCCGGGATGTAGACCTGGTGACCGTGAAGCACATTGAGGTCCTGGAAGGAGGCGAACCCGGTTCCCTCCAGGAAACGGACAAGCGCATCACGAAGGCGGTTGGCGATCCGAGCATGGCTCCGCCGTCCGGTAGGCGACACGTCGATGAACCCCTCGATGATCTCGGCACGAAAGCCCTCGGGGAGTTCCAGCGTGAGCCAGGCTTGCCACAACGCCTCACTCAGTCCCGGCTCAAGATCTAGTTCCGTGGCCATAGCGGTCATCGAGCACACACCTCCTCCGTACAGTCTGGGCGGGCAGGCCAAGCATGCACAACAGCCCCGCCCAGCTGCCGCCAAACCAAAAGGTGGCCGCTCGAACGAGCGACCACCTCTCACGCGACGTTGACCCTCCCCCAGCCTTCGGCCGGGGGGACCCCCATCCCTGCGAGTCTCGTCGCTACGCGACATTGACCCTCCCCCAGCCTTCGGCCGGGGGGACCCCCATCCCTGCGAGTCTCGTCGCTACGCGACATTGACCCGCTGTCCCGGCGGGGCCGCCTCCAGCCAGGCCAGGAAGCCGGTCAGGGCGTCCTCGCTCATGGCGAGCTCCAGCGGCGAGCCGTTGTGCAGGCAGCGCAGCACCACTGAGCCGGAGAGCAGGGCGAGTTCCTCCTGACCCTCGGGGTAGCGGCGGCCGAGCACCTCGATCTCGCGGCGCGGCAGCACCCGGCGCGGGCGGGGGGCGTAGGAGAAGACCCGGAACCACTCGATGTGGTCGCCGCTGTACCGCCCGATACCGAAAACCCACCCCTTGCCGTCGGTCGCGGGGACCGGGGCGGAGGTGGGCTGTCCGTTCTCGTCGAGGTCCGGGAGCGTGGAGGCGTCCGCGGGCATTTTGAGCCGGTAGCTGCAGTCGAACGTGCCGCCGACCCGCTGGATCAGCCGGCGTCGTACCGCGAACCCCAACAGGCCGACCACCCCGAGAGCAATCACCGCCGCGCACACCACAAGGGCGAGGACCATGCCCACCGACCTCCTCGCTTGCTCGCTGACGCCGGCGGCCGTGTGCAGCGGCCCCGCATCTCCCCGTCCCGGCAGCTCCCGTCGGGCCACCGGGTTGAACTCTCCAACCGATACGACGGTCCCGGGGTCACGCTGGCGCGTCCCCGGGACCGTCGGTCAAGCTCAGTGTCAGGCTGCCTTGCGGCGGCCTGCGGCGACGAGGCGGACCTCGGCGCGGCGCGCGGCGTGCGCGTCGCTGTCGGACTTGGCAGTCTCCAGCGCGCGCTCGGCGCGGTTGACGTCGATCTCGTCCGCCAGCTCCGCGACCTCGGCGAGCAGCGACAGCTTGTTGTCGGCGAACGAGATGAAGCCACCGTGCACGGCGGCGACGACGGTGCCGCCGTCGGTCGTGCGGATGGTGACCGGACCGGACTCCAGCACGCTCAGCACCGGGGTGTGGTTCGGCATGATGCCGGTGTCACCGGAGGCCGTGCGGGCGACAACCAGGGTGGCCGCACCGGACCAGACCTTGCGGTCGGCTGCGACCAGCTCGACGTGCAGCTCAGCCAACGTGGGCTCCTAGGCTCTTGCAACGCCCGATTACTCGGGAGTTTCGGTAAGAATAACGGGCTCGCGCCGCTGGCATGAAACGCACGGCGCACAGATGACCGGAATCACAGCCGTTGTGCCATGAGGGGTGGTCCCCGACTCGCGGGGACCACCCCTCATGGTCACTTGGCCATCAGCCGGTGCTTACTTCTTGGCCAGCTCGGCAGCGTTCTTCTCGAGGTCCTCGATGCCACCGCACATGAAGAAGGCCTGCTCCGGAACGGCGTCGTACTTGCCGTCCGCGATGCGGTTGAAGGCCTCGATGGTCTCCGACAGCGGCACCGTCGAACCCTCGACACCGGTGAACTGCTTCGCCACGTAGGTGTTCTGCGAGAGGAAGCGCTCGATGCGGCGGGCCCGCTGCACCGTGATCTTGTCTTCCTCGGACAGCTCGTCCATACCGAGGATCGCGATGATGTCTTGGAGGTCCTTGTACTTCTGCAGGATCCCCTTGACGCGCATGGCCGTGTCGTAGTGGTCCTGCGCGATGTAGCGCGGGTCCAGGATGCGGGACGTCGAGTCCAGCGGGTCGACGGCCGGGTAGATGCCCTTCTCCGAGATCGGGCGCGACAGAACGGTGGTCGCGTCCAGGTGGGCGAAGGTGGTGGCCGGGGCCGGGTCGGTCAGGTCGTCCGCGGGGACGTAGATCGCCTGCATCGAGGTGATCGAGTGACCGCGGGTCGAGGTGATGCGCTCCTGCAGGAGGCCCATCTCGTCGGCCAGGTTCGGCTGGTAGCCCACCGCGGAGGGCATGCGGCCGAGCAGGGTCGACACCTCGGAACCGGCCTGGGTGAACCGGAAGATGTTGTCGATGAAGAGCAGCACGTCCTGGCTCATCACGTCGCGGAAGTACTCCGCCATGGTGAGCGCGGACAGCGCGACCCGCAGACGGGTGCCCGGCGGCTCGTCCATCTGGCCGAAGACCAGCGCGGTCTTGTCCAGGACGTTGGAGTCGATCATCTCCTGGATCAGGTCGTTGCCCTCACGGGTACGCTCCCCGACGCCGGCGAAGACCGAGACACCACCGAAGTTGGCGGCGACGCGGTAGATCATCTCCTGGATCAGAACGGTCTTGCCGACACCGGCACCACCGAACAGGCCGATCTTGCCACCGCGGACGTACGGGGTGAGCAGGTCGATGACCTTGATGCCGGTCTCGAACATCTCGGTCTTGGACTCGAGCTCCGAGAAGTTCGGCGCCTTGCGGTGGATCGGCCAGCGCTCGGTGACCTGGGCGTTGAACTCCACCGGGTCGGTGTTCAGCACGTCGCCCAGGGCGTTGAAGACCTTGCCCTTGGTGATGTCGCCGACCGGCACCGAGATCGCCGCACCGGTGTCGGTGACCGTGGCGCCACGGACCAGGCCGTCGGTGGGCTGCATCGAGATGGCCTTGACCAGGCCGTCGCCCAGGTGCTGGGCGACCTCCAGGGTCAGGGTCTTCTTGCCGCCGCCCGCCGGGTCGTCGACCTCGACGTGCAGGGCGTTGAACATGTCCGGAATCGCGTCGACGGGGAACTCCACGTCGACGACCGGGCCGATGACCCGCGCGACGCGGCCCGTCGCCGTGGTCGGCTCAACAGTGGTGGTCATTCTCATTCGCTCCCCGCGCTAGCGTCGGCCAGCGCGTTGGCGCCACCGACGATCTCGCTGATTTCCTGGGTGATCTCGGCCTGACGGGCCGAGTTGGCAAGCCGCGTCAGCGACTTGATGAGCTCGCCGGCGTTGTCCGTCGCGCTCTTCATCGCGCGACGGCGGGCGGCGTGCTCGGAAGCAGCCGACTGCAGCATCGCGTTGTAGATCCGGCTCTCGACGTACCGCGGCAGCAGTGCGTCCAGGACGCCCTCCGCCGACGGCTCGAAGTCGTACAGCGGGAAGATCTCCGCCTTGGCCGGCCGGTTGTCGCTCAGCTCGACCTCGTCCAGCTTGAGCGGCATCAGCCGGGCGTCCTGGGCGGTCTGCGTCAGCATCGACACGAACTTGGTCGACACCAGGTGCAGTTCGTCCACCGCGCCGGTCGTGAAGGCCTCGATCAGGAGACCCGCCACGTTCTTGGCGTCCGCGTAGGTGGGCTTGTCGGAGAAGCCCTCCCAGGAGCCGGCCACCTGCAGGTTGCGGAACCCGTAGTACTGCTTGCCCTTGCGACCCGCGATGTAGGTGACCACCTCCTTGCCCTCCGCCTTGAGGCGCTCGGTCAGCGCGAGCGCCTGCTTGATGGCGTTGGTGGAGTAGCCGCCGGCCAGACCACGGTCCGCCGTCACCAGCAGGACCGCGGCCCGCTTGGCGTCCGGGTTCTCGTGGGTGAGCGGGTGCTTGGCGTTGGACCGGGTGGCCACCGCCGTCACCGCCCGGGTCAGCTCATCGGCGTACGGAGTGGAGGCGGCCACCGCGCGCTGCGCCTTGACGATGCGCGCCGCGGAGATCATCTCCATCGCCTTGGTGATCTTCTTCGTCGCGGTGACAGAGCGGATCCGGCGCTTGTAGACCCGAAGCTGTGCTCCCATGGGTCGTTACGTCCTTTCCCTCGCTACCGGACTCAGGCCTGCTCGCTGAGCAGCTTGCCGTCAGCCGTGGTGAAGCCCAGCTTGAAGGAGTTGATCGCCTCGGTCAGGGCGTCGATGGTGCCGTCCTCAAGCTTGGAGGTCTCGACGATCGCGGCCAGCAGGTTCTTGTGCGAGCCACGCAGGTAGTCGAGGAACTCGCGCTCGAAGCGGCGGATGTCGGCGACCGGGACGTCGTCCAGCTTGCCGGTGGTGCCGGCCCAGATCGAGACGACCTGCTCCTCCACCGGGAACGGCTGGTACTGGCCCTGCTTCAGCAGCTCGACCATGCGGGAACCGCGCTCCAGCTGGGCCTTGGAGGCCGAGTCCAGGTCGGAACCGAAGGCGGCGAACGCCTCCAGCTCGCGGTACTGGGCCAGGTCCAGGCGAAGGCGGCCGGCGACCGACTTCATGGCCTTGATCTGGGCGGAGCCACCGACGCGGGAGACCGAGATACCGACGTTCACGGCCGGGCGGATGCCGGCGTTGAACAGGTCGGACTCCAGGAAGCACTGGCCGTCGGTGATGGAGATGACGTTGGTCGGGATGTACGCCGAGACGTCGTTGGCCTTGGTCTCGATGATCGGCAGACCGGTCATCGAGCCGGCGCCCAGCTCGTCGGAGAGCTTGGCGCAGCGCTCCAGCAGGCGGGAGTGCAGGTAGAAGACGTCGCCCGGGTAGGCCTCGCGGCCCGGCGGACGGCGCAGCAGCAGGGAGACGGAGCGGTAGGCCTCGGCCTGCTTCGACAGGTCGTCGAAGACGATCAGGACGTGCTTGCCGTCGTACATCCAGTGCTGGCCGATGGCCGAACCGGTGTACGGGGCAAGGTACTTGAAGCCCGCCGGGTCAGAGGCAGGAGCCGCCACGATGGTGGTGTACTCCAGCGCGCCGGCCTCCTCCAGGGCGCCGCGCACGGACGCGATGGTGGAGCCCTTCTGGCCGACCGCGACGTAGATGCAGCGGACCTGCTTCTTCGGGTCGCCGGAGGCCCAGTTGTCCTTCTGGTTGATGATCGTGTCGATCGCCACCGCGGTCTTGCCGGTCTGGCGGTCGCCGATGATCAGCTGGCGCTGGCCGCGGCCGATCGGGGTCATCGCGTCGATGGCCTTGATGCCGGTCTGCATCGGCTCGTGCACCGACTTGCGGACCATGACGCCGGGGGCCTGCAGCTCCAGGGCGCGGCGGCCCTCGGAGGCGATCTCACCCAGGCCGTCGATCGGGTTGCCCAGCGGGTCCACCACGCGGCCGAGGTAGCCGTCGCCGACCGGAACCGAGAGGATCTCGCCGGTGCGGCGGACCGTCTGGCCCTCTTCGATGCCGCCGAACTCACCGAGGACGACGACACCGATCTCGCGGTCCTCGAGGTTCAGCGCGAGGCCGAGGGTGCCGTCCTCGAACTTCAGCAGTTCGTTGGCCATGACCGAGGGCAGACCCTCGACATGGGCGATGCCGTCCATCGCGTCAGTGACCGTGCCGACCTCTTCACGCGAGGCGGCGTCCGGCTGGTACGACTGGACAAAGTCGGCCAGCGCGTCCCGGATCTCCTCCGGCCGGATCGTAAGCTCCGCCATCAGGCTTCCCTGCTCTCCTAGGTTGCGTCCTCGGCCCGCCCAAGGAGGGCCGCAAGTATTCGATCCTCGGCCGGTGCTGTTGGACCGGCCGTACGTATGTGCCGGCTGCCCCGTGGGTGGGACCGGCGCCCGACCGAGGGTCGGATGTGCTGTGCGGGTGGCTCAGCCTTCGAGGGCCTGACGAGCGCCCTCGAGGCGGCTCGACACGGTGCCCTCGATGATCTCGTCACCGATCTGCACCCGGACACCGCCGACGACCTCGGGGTCGACGTCGATGTTCAGGAGCACCGCCCGGCCGTACAGCTTGGCCAGCGCGCCGGAGAGGCGCTGCTTCTGGCCGTCGCTGAGCGGCACCGCGGTGGTGACCAGGGCCACCACACGGTCGCGGCGGTCGGCGGCGAGCTTGGCGTAGGACTCCAGGCCCTGTTCCAGGCTACGGCCACGCGGGGTGGTGACCAGCGAGGTGACCAGGCGGACGGTGCCCGGCAGGGCGCGGCCGCCCAGCAGCTTCCGGACCAGCTCCGCCTTGGCGGCGGTGCCGGCCTTCGGCTCGGTCAGACCGGCGCGCAGCTCGTGCGAGCCGCTGACGATCCGCCCGAACCGGAAGAGCTCGTCCTCCATGTCGTCGAGCTTGCCGGCCTTGTCGGCGGCGACCACCTCGGCGTAGGCGGACAGCTGCTCGGTGGCGTCGACCAGGTCGCGCCCACCCGACCAGCGGGACCGGACCAGGCCGGAGACCAGGTCGACGGTCTCACCGGAGACCTGGCCGGACAGCAGCGAGGTGACCAGCGACGCCTTGTCCTGACCGGACCGCGAGGGGTCGGTCAGCACGCGGCGGAGCGAGACCTCGCGGTCGAGCAGCGTGGTGACGGCGCTGAGCTCCTCGGCCAGCTTGCCCGCGTCCACCGAGGTGTTGTCGGTCAGGCTGTCGAGGTTCTCCCGACCGGCACTCAGGGCCTCACGGCTGGCGCCGATCACTTGGCAACCGCCGCGTTGGCAGCGGCCTTGGCCTCCAGCTCGTCCAGGAAGCGGTCGATGACACCGCTCTGCCGCGCGTGGTCCTCGAGGGACTCACCCACGATCCGGGAGGCCAGCTGCGAAGCGAGCGAACCCACGTCCTGGCGCAGGGCGGCGGTCGCCTGCTTCTTGTCGGCCTCGATCTGGGCGTGGCCGGCCGCGATGATGGCCTCGCGCTGGCGCTGGCCCTCCTCGCGCATCTCGGTGATCAGGGCAGCGCCCTGCTCGCGGGACTGCTCGACGATTCGAGCGGCCTCGTGACGCGCCTCAGCGAGATCGGCGCGGTACTGCTCAAGGAGGGCCTGAGCCTCAGCCTGCGCGGCGTCGGCGCGCTCAATGCCGCCCTCGATCATGTCCCGGCGCTCCGCCAGCGTCTTCTCGATGCTGGGGAGGAGCTTCTTGCCGAGCAGACCGAAGACCACGAAGAAGCAGATCAGGCCGATGATGAGCTCAGGCGCCTTGGGGATCAGAGGGTTGAAGTCCTCCGCGGCCAAGTGCATCGCGACGAGCGACATATCTGGACCTTCCGTCTGATGGGTCTACGGCGGGCTTACTTGGGGCCCTGGCCGTAAACGAACGGCATGACGATGCCGATCAGGGCGAGGGCCTCGGTCAGCGCGAAGCCGATGAACATGTTGGAGCGGATCAGGTTGGTGGCCTCGGGCTGGCGAGCCATGGCCTGCACACCGTTGCCGAAGATCAGACCGACGCCGATGCCGGGGCCGATGGCGGCGAGGCCGTAGCCGAGGGAAGCGACGGAGCCGTAGACACCGGTGGCGGCGAGGAGAGCGGACATCTCAGCTAGTCCTTTTCGGGGTAGAGATACCGGTGGTGGTTGGCCACCGGGGGTTCAGGGGCGCAGCCTGGGCTGCGCAGGATCAGTGCGCCTCTTCCAGCGCACCGGCGATGTAGCTGCTGGCCAGGGTCACGAAGATGTAGGCCTGCAGGAACTGCACCAGGAGCTCGAAGCCGGTGAGGGCGAGCGTCACCACGAAGGAGGTGGTGCCGTACAGCGCGCCGATGGTCGGGCTCAGCAGGTACCAGGTCGCGACGGAGAACACCACGATCAGCAGGTGGCCGGCGAACATGTTGGCGAAGGCACGGACCGCGAGCGTGAAGGGCCGGACGAAGATGTTCGAGAAGAACTCGATCGGCACCAGGATGACCATGACCCAGCCGGGCACACCGGACGGCCAGCAGAGGTTCTTCAGACCGCCGACGAAGCCGTGCTTCTTGAAGGTCAGCGACATGTAGGTGATCCAGCACACCAGCGCCAGACCGGCCGGCCAGCCGATGACCGCGGTCACCGGGAACTGCGCCACCGGGATCACGGACATGACGTTCATGATCCAGACGAAGAAGAACAGCGAGACCATCATCGGGACGTACTTCTCGCCCTTTTTGCCGATGTTCTCGTAGACGATCGCGCGCTTGACGAAGTCATAACCGATCTCGCCGACCAGCTGCATCTTGCCCGGCAGCACCTTGGGCTTGGCGAAGGCGACCCAGAAGAAGACGATGATCAGCAGGGCGCAGATGAACGACAGCAGCATCGGCTTGTTGAAGCCGAAGCCGGCGACCGTGAAGATCGGGTGGAACTGGAACTCGTTCAGGCCCGGCGCCGGGAAGCCGCAGCCGGAGAACAGGTGGCAGCCCCCGGAGGCAAGCTGCACGGCGAGCTGGTCAGCACTCACCACGGACTCCTTCGTCGTGACGCATGGTTACGGCAACCTCGGTGTGTCGGCGCGGCACGGGGCCACGGAGCGGCACTGGAACTAGATGGGTTTCTCCTGGACGACCCGGCGCACCGGCGCTTCGTGTCGGCGCGGGATCTGTCAAGACTGCGTGAGCTCGGGGGGCGATCCGTCCGTTGGGCGGAGGGACCAGGCCGCGTCCCGTACTCGATTGTTGCGACGGACGATAGCAGCCTGTCAGGACCGCATAAACACCGCCCCCTCGCCAGGGGGACAGCCAGGGCGACTCACTGTTGACGCCCTGGCTTCGACTGTTCGTCAGGCTTGTCGTCGTCGGTCTGCACGTAGAACTGCTTGGTCTTGAGGTGGGTGCGCACCTGCATGCCGCACCAGACGAAGACGCAGCCGAGCAGGGTGAAGCCGAAGACCTTGGTGTCGAAGAGGCTGGTGTCCTTGAACACCGCCAGCACGATGCCCACCAGCAGGATCTGCGTCGTGTACACCAGCAGCGCCACAGCCATCATCAGCTGCGGGTTGTTCCTGGTCAGGCGGTCGAGGGCGAACTGGCCCGCGCCGAAGAAGACCATGACCAGCACCGCCGCGAAGCCGGCGCCGATGGCGCCCTTGCCCCCTGCCACCGCAGCGGAGATCGCAGTGGCGAGAATGCCGGCGACCGCAGTGGGGATTGCGGCGCCGCGGATGGTCCGGGCGTCGTGGGACGGCATGTCGGCTACTCCGGCGGCATGTCGAGGACAGGGGAGCTCAGGAAAACAGGGGTGGCGCACTGGTGCGGGGACACCGGACCGAGCGAGTCGGCCGCGATACCGGCCGACGAGCGGGCCGGGATCGACCAAACAAACCCACTGCGGGACGGAGGTCCAGCACCACTGGGTCTTTCGGCGCTCTCTCGGTACTCGTGAACGGTATCACAAACTATTTGATGAGAGCTTTACCATGAACGTGTGGTGCCTGTCACACCAGCGGGCTACTCGTGCCGCCGAACGGGTGAGGCAAACAGAGTAAGGGAGTTGACGTCCCATCAGACCCATCCGGCCCACTCCCACCGGGTGCACTGGCACTCCGTCAGCTCCGTCGGCCCCATCAGCTCTGCCGGCGGTCGCCGACGGCGTGCGCGCCGGTGCCCAGGCTCCCGAGCAGCTCCTGATCACGGGCCGACAGCTCGGCCATCGCGCCCTGCTCGGCCTGCGCCGGCGCCTGAGAGGCGGCCGCGGCCTCGGTCCCGGCAGCGGCCCTGCCGCCCCGGCGGTAGCGCGGCGGCACGAACGCCTGCACCGCGCTCGGCGCCTTGGGCCGGAACCACGGCAGCAGCAGCACCACCAGGCCGACCAGGCAGAGCCCGGCGCAGGCCAGCACCACGGCCCGCCCGGTGTTGGTGACCGAGATCCCCACCGTGCCGAAGGCGATCAGCGCCGCCCAGAAGTACATGATCAGCACGGCCCGGCTGTGCGAGTGGCCGATCTCCAGCAGCCGGTGGTGCAGGTGCTTCTTGTCCGCTGCGAACGGCGAGCGGCCCGCCCAGCTGCGGCGCACCACGGCCAGCACCAGGTCGGCCAGCGGCAGCGCGATCACCGCCAGTGGCAGCAGCAGCGGGATGTAGGTCGGCACCAGGATGTGGGTGGCGGCGGTCTGCGAGCCGGCCTGCGCGGTGATCAGGTCGGGGTCGACGCGGCCGGTCACCGAGACCGCGGAGACCGCCAGCATCAGGCCCAGCATCATCGAGCCGGAGTCGCCCATGAAGATCCGGGCCGGGTGCAGGTTGTGCGGCAGGAAGCCCAGGCACATGCCGATCAGCAGCGCGCTGAACAGCACCGAGGGCGCCGCCTCGCTGATCTGGTAGACGTACCAGAGGCGGTAGGAGTACAGGAAGAACGCGATCCCGGCGATGCAGACCATGCCGCCGGCCAGCCCGTCCAGGCCGTCGATGAAGTTGACCGCGTTGACCATCACCACGACCAGCGCGACCGTGATGACCATGCCCAGGGTCGGGCTGAGCGCGACCGGGCCGACACCGGGCACCGGGATCGAGATCACCGTGATGCCCTGGTAGACCATCACACCGGCGGCGATCATCTGCCCGCCAAGCTTCACCAGCGCGTCCACGCCCCACTTGTCGTCGAGCACGCCGAGCACCCACATGATGCCGACCCCGGAGAGCAGCGCCCGGATGTCCGAGGAGTCGCTGAACACCTTGCCGAGGCCGTGCAGCTGGGAGGCGACCAGCAGGCCCGCGCAGAGCCCGCCGAACATCGCGATGCCGCCGAGCCGCGGGGTCGGCTCCCGGTGCACGTCACGGGCCCGGACCGCCGGCATCGCCCCGGCCATGATGGCGAACTTCCGCACCGGGCCGGTCAGCAGGTAGGTGACGGCCGCGGTGCAGAACAGCACCAGCAGATACTCACGCACCGCCGTCCTCCTTCCGTGCGCACGACCGGGTGCGTACGGGAGCTGCTCCCGCACGGGCAAGGGGTTCGAGGTGCGTCGCCACGGCACCCACCTTATTGAGTCGGACGAGCGCGGTGTGCACCGCGGTTCGCTCTAGCGCCCGGCATTCCCCGGGAATGCGCGGGCCAGCTCCCGCACCCGGGCCGCCACCGGGTCCGGCTCGGCGCCCGCGATCAGGCCCCCGACCAGCGCACCCGCCTCGGCGAGCTCGGCCGGCCCCATGCCGAGCGCGGCGCAGCAGCCGGTGCCCAGCCGGATCCCGGAGGTCTCGACGGCCGGTGCCGGATCGAACGGCACCGCGCACTTGCCGAGCATCAGGCCGACCGCCGCGCAGCGCCGCTCGGCCTGGGAGCCGGTCATGCCGAGCGCGCCGATGTCGGCCACCACCAGGTGGGTGTCGGTGCCGCCGGTCAGCGGCCGGGCCCCGGTCTCGGCCAGGGCGCCGGCCAGGGCGCGTGCGCCGTCCACCGCGCGCCGGATGTACGCGCCGAACTCCGGAGTGGCCGCCTGCGCGAACGCGACCGCCTTGGCCGCCACCTCGTTCATCGCGGCCCCGCCCTGGCTGAACGGGAAGACCGCCCGGTCGATCCGCTCGGCCAGCTCCCCGGTGCAGAGCAGCAGCCCGCCGCGCGGCCCGCGCAGCAGCTTGTGGGTGGCGGCCACCACCACGTCGGCGTACGGCACCGGGGAGGGCGCGGCGCCGGCCGCGATCAGTCCGGTGGTCTGGCCGGCGGCGGCGATCAGGTAGGCGTCCACCTCGTCGGCGATCTCCCGGAAGGCCGCCCAGTCCGGATGCCGCGGGTAGGAGATGCCGCCGGCCACGATCGCCTTCGGCCGGTGCGCCTTGGCCAGCTCGCGCACCTGGTCCAGGTCGATCCGGCCGTCCTCCTCGCGGACCCCGTAGCCGATGAAGTCGAACCAGCGGCCGGAGAAGTTGGCCCGGGAGCCGCAGGAGAGGTGCCCGCCGTGCTCCAGCGACATCGCCAGCACCGCGTCGCCCGGCCGCAGCAGCGCCGCACAGGTCGCCAGCATCGCCGAAGTCCCGGACCGGGCTTGGACGTTGGCGTGCTCGGCGGCGAACAGGGTGCGGGCCCGGGAGACGGCGAGCAGCTCGGTGGCGTCGGCCACGGCGCAGCCGGTGTGGTGGCGGTGGCCCGGGTAGCCCTCGGCGTACTTGTCGACCAGCGGTCCGGCCAGGGCGGCCAGTACCGCCTCGGTCGCCAGGTTCTCCCCCGCCAGCAGCTGCAGCCCGCCGGCTCGCCGCTCGGCCTCGGCCGCCAGCAGGTCGGCCACTTCGGGATCGGCGGTGCGCAGGGCCTCAGCGGGCTCCCAGTGACGGTGGTCGACGAAACCGTGCGCGGCATCGGTGAGGGTCATGGCGGCGCTCCGGGGCTACTGGGCTGGTGGAGCCCAGCCTAGGACCGTGCGCCGTGGCTGTCCTGGGGGCGCGGACCGGGTACGCCCGTCAGGGCGGTCAGCACCGGGTCGAGCGCGTCGAATATCTCCTCGCCGCAGTGCCGGAACATGCCGATCGGCGCGCCGTAGGGGTCGTCCACCTCGTCCGTGACCGGGTCCGCGGACGGCCGCCAGCCGCGCAGTGCGGCCGCCGCCCGGACCAGCGCCCGGGCCCGCTCGGTCACCTCGGCGCCCTGACCGACGGCCGGCAGGGTGGCCGCGTCTATCAGCTGCACCAGCCGGGTGAACTCCTTGAGCGTGAAGGTGCGCAGGCCCGCGGCGTGGCCCATGGAGATCACCTGGGCCCGGTGGTCCAGGGTGGCGGTCAGCACCAGGTCGGCCTCGACCACGTGCTCGTCCAGCAGCTCGCGGCCGGCGAAGTTGCCGCTGTCCACGCCGTACTCGTCGAGCACGGTGGCGGCGTGCGCCTCCATCGGGGCGCCCTCGTGGCCCCAGGTGCCGGCGCTCTCCACGACGATCCGGCCGGCCGCCCGCCAGTCCAGACGGGTGTCCAGCTCATGCCGGGTCAGCCGCTCGGCGATCGGCGAGCGGCAGATGTTGCCGGTGCAGACGAAGAGGATCTTGAAGTTGTCCGCGGTGCGCGGCGGCAGGGCGCGGCGCACCGCCGGGCGGGCGTGCGCCGGGCCGGGGTGGAGCGAGGCCGTCAACTGCCGGCCTCCAGGTCGGGGACGACCTCCCTCAGCTGCTCCAGGCTGACCGCACCGGCCCGCAGCAGCACCGGGGTCTTCCCGGTGACGTCGACGATCGAGGAGGCCTGCCCGTGCTCGGTCCTGCCGCCGTCCAGGTAGACCGCCACCGAGTCGCCCAGCTGGTACTCGGCGTCCTCGCAGTCGGCGGGGGCCGGCTGGCCGGACTTGTTGGCGCTGGAGACGGCCAGCGGGCCGGTGGTGTTGAGCAGCTCGATGGCGACCGGGTGCAGCGGCATCCGGACCGCGACGGTGCCGCGGGTCTCGCCCAGGTCCCAGCGCAGCGACGGCTGGTGACGGGCCACCAGGGTCAGGCCGCCCGGCCAGAAGGCGTCGACCAGCTCCCAGGCCTTCTCGGAGAAGTCGGTGACCAGGCCGTGCAGCGTGGTCGGGGAGCCGACCAGCACCGGGGAGGGCATGTGGCGGCCGCGGCCCTTGGCGGCGAACAGGGCGGCCACCGCGTCGGCGTTGAAGGCGTCCGCGGCGATCCCGTAGACCGTGTCGGTCGGCACGACGACCACGTCGCCGCGGCGGATCGCCGAGGCGGCCTCACGCAGACCGGTGGCGCGGTCGCCGGCGTCGGCGCAGTCGTAACGGCGGCTCATCGGAGCACTCTCCTCTTCGAATTACAGCGGCTTACAGCGACGTCTTGCGAGCGGTGGTGAACCTTGGCCTGCCGTTGAGATCCCGGTGGTCGGCCGTGTCCGTCCAGCCGCCCTCCTCATTGAAGATCCACGGCACCTGCCCGCCCTGGGTGTCGGCGTGCTCGATCACCACCGCGCCGCCGGGCCGCAGCAGCCGGGCCGCCACCCGCTCGATGCCGCGGATGGTGTCCAGGCCGTCCTCGCCGGAGAAGAGCGACATCTGCGGGTCGTGGTCCCGGGCCTCCGGCGCCACGTACTCCCACTCGGTGAGCGGGATGTACGGCGGGTTGCTGATCACCAGGTCGAACCGGCCGTTCCAGGACGGATCGTCGGCGAAGGCCTTGGTGGCGTCCCCGGCGTGCAGGGTGACCCGGTCCCGGTCGCCGCTGGCCGCGATGTTGCGCCGGGTGTACTGCATCGCGCCCTCGTCCATCTCGAAGGCGTGCACGATGGAACGCGGCAGCTCCTGGGCCAGGGCGAGCGCGATGGCGCCGGAGCCCGTGCACAGGTCGACCACCAGCGGCTCGGCCACGTCCATCTCGCGGACGGCCTCTATGGCCCACTCCACCACGCTCTCGGTCTCCGGCCGGGGCACGAAGACCCCGGGGCCGACCTCCAGCTCCAGGTAGCGGAAGAACGCCCGCCCGGTGATGTGCTGCAGCGGCTCGCGCGCCTCCCGGCGCGACACCGCCTCCCAGTACCGGGCGTCGAAGTCGGCGTCCTGCACGGTGTGCAGCTGGCTGCGCTTGACGTGGTGGATGTGCGCCGCCAGCTCCTCCGCGTCGAAGCGCGGCGACGGCACTCCGGCCGCGGCCAACCGCTGGGTGGCTTGGGCCACCTCGGCGAGCAGCAGGTTCATCCGACCCGACCCCTCAGTCTCAGTTCTCCTGGGCGGCGGCCAGCTTGGCCGCCGCGTCGGCGTCGACCGCCGACTGGATCAGCGCGCCCAGATCGCCGTCCAGCACCTGGTCCAGGTTGTACGCCTTGAAGCCGGTGCGATGGTCGGAGATGCGGTTCTCCGGGAAGTTGTAGGTCCGGATCCGCTCCGAGCGGTCGACCGTGCGGACCTGGCTGCGCCGGGCGTCCGAGGCCTCCTGCTCGGCCGCCTCCTGCGCCGCGGCCAGCAGCCGGGACCGCAGGATGCGCATCGCCTGCTCCTTGTTCTGCAGCTGGCTCTTCTCGTTCTGGCAGGACGCCACGATACCGGTCGGCAGGTGGGTGATCCGGACCGCCGAGTCGGTGGTGTTGACCGACTGGCCGCCCGGGCCGGACGAACGGTAGACGTCGATCCGCAGGTCGTTGTTGTTGACCTCGACCTCGACCTCCTCGGCCTCCGGGGTGACCAGCACGCCCGCCGCCGAGGTGTGGATGCGGCCCTGCGACTCGGTCGCGGGCACCCGCTGCACCCGGTGCACGCCGCCCTCGTACTTCAGCCGGGCCCAGACGCCCTGGCCGGGCTCGGAGGCGCCCTTGGTCTTCACGGCCACCGAGACGTCCTTGTAGCCGCCGAGGTCGGACTCGTTGGAGTCGATGAGCTCGGTCTTCCAGCCCACCCGCTCGGCGAACCGCAGGTACATCCGCAGCAGGTCGCCGGCGAACAGCGCGGACTCCTCGCCGCCCTCGCCCGCCTTGATCTCCAGGATCACGTCCTTGTCGTCGCTGGGGTCGCGCGGCACCAGCAGCAGCCGCAGCTCCTCGGTCAGCTCGGCCTGGCGCTTCTCGGCGGCCTTGGCCTCGGCCAGGAAGCCGGGGTCCTCGGCGGCGAACTCGCGGGCCGCCTCGATGTCCTCGCCGGCCTGCCTCCAGGCGCGGTAGGTGCGGGTGATCGGGGTGAGCTCGGCGTAGCGCTTGGACAGCTTGCGCGCGTTGGCCTGGTCCGCGTGGACGGACGGGTCGGCAAGCCGCTCTTCGAGGGCGGCGTGCTCGACGAGGAGCTCTTCGACTGCCTCGAACATGGGGGCCTACTTTCCCGGGAGAACGTGGATGACTGAGGAGGACGGACGGGCAGACGCGAACGGCGCCGGTCCCCGACGCCCCCGTGGATACGGGGACGCCGGAGACCGGCGCCGCGTGAGCGCTAGGCCTTCGCGCTGTGCTGCTTGCCGAAGCGGGCCTCGAAGCGGGCCACGCGGCCACCGGTGTCGAGGATCTTCTGCTTGCCGGTGTAGAAGGGGTGGCACTGCGAGCACACCTCGGCGCGGATGACGCCGGAGGGCTCGGTGGAGCGAGTGGTGAACTCGGCGCCACAGGTGCAGGTCACGTTGGTGACCACATACGTGGGGTGAACGTCGCGCTTCAAGGGGATCTCCTAGGTTTCGGGAGGGCACCGGGTCGGCGGCAGGGAAGCCGCTCGTGAACCGGGACCGACGGACCAGTGTGCCAGCACCGGCCGCTTCTTCCCAAACCGGCCGGGTGCTCCAGAAATTCCGCGGGCCCCGATCAGGAGCCGCGGCCAGGAGCCGCGGCGCCCCAACCCGGCGGCTAGCGGCTCCCGGTGGCGCTGGGCGCCGGGCTGGGAGCCGCACTCGGGCTCGCCGGGGCGGTCGGATCGGCCGGGTTCGCCGGCTGGCTGCTGACGACCTGGGCCGGGGCCGGCCGGTCGGCCCGCAGCGCGGCCCAGAGCTGGTCGGCGTCGGGCGCCTTGGCCACCACCCGGTTGGGGTCGGTGGGCGCGGGCAGCACCGGCAGCGTGACCATGGTCAGCTGGTCGGTCCCTATCGCCTTCAGCTCCTCCCCCAGCCCGGTCAGCGCCGAGACCGAGGCCAGCGCGGAGTCGGTGGTGATCGACTTGGTCAGGGTGTCGCCGACCGAGTACAGCTTGACCGGGTTGCCGAACAGCCCGATCGACGAGACCTGCTTGACGATCGACTTCACCATCTGCTTCTGCAGCTCGATCCGGCCCAGGTCGCTGCCGTCGCCGACGCCGTGCCGGGTGCGCACGAAGGCCAGCGCCTGGGTGCCGTTGAGGTGGTTGGTGCCGGCCGGCAGGTTCAGTCCGCTGTCCTTGTCGTGGATGTTGACCGTGGTGGTGACGGTGGCACCGCCGATCGCGTCGATGAAGCTCGCGAAACCGCTGAAGTCGATCTCCACGAAGTGGTTCATCCGCATCCCGGTCAGCTGCTCGGTGGTCTTCACCGCGCAGGCCGCCCCGCCCGTCTCGAACGCGCTGTTGTACATCACGCCCTTCGCGGCCGGCACCGTGCTGCCGTTCTTGGCGGTGCAGGCGGGCCGGGAGACCAGGGTGTCGCGCGGGATGGAGACCACGGTGGCGCTCTTGTGGTCCTGGGCGACGTGCACCACCATCGCGGTGTCGGAGCGGGCGGTGCCGTCGGTGTTGCCGCCGGCCAGCGAGCTGTTGGAGCCGGCCCGCGAGTCGGAGCCGAGCACCAGCACGTTGAACGAGCCGTCGCTGGGCGCGCTGGGGCGGTTGGTGCCCAGCTGGGCGTCGATGTCGACGCTCTTGATGTTGCCGTTCAGCTTCCAGTACGCGTAGCCCGCCGCGCCGCCGCCGACCAGCACCAGGCCGGCCGCCGTGAACGCACCGGCCCGCAGCAGCTTGGACCTGCGGCTGCACACCTTGCGGTGCCGGCGCGCGGGCCGGGAGTTCTCGTTCTGCTGCTGCGATTCGGACATCTTTTGAGCATATGCGAGCGTATGTCCGGTTCGCGTAACAGCCGTGCGGCGCACCGGAACGCCGAGGGCCGCCCGGCCTGTCGCCCCTCGGGAATCCTTGGGTCGACGGGCCGGGCGGCCCTGGTGTCACACTCCGTCAGACGACGGCCCGTCAGTCGCCGGAACCCGGAGTGGTCTTGGCGATCTGCATCAGGAACTCGGCGTTCGACTTGGTCTGCTTCATCTTGTCCAGCAGCAGCTCGATCGCCTGCTGGGAGTCGAGCGCGTGCAGCACCCGGCGCAGCTTCCAGGTGATCGCCAGCTCCTCGCTGCCGAGCAGGATCTCCTCCTTGCGGGTGCTGGACGCGTCCACGTCCACCGCCGGGAAGATCCGCTTGTCGGCGAGCTTGCGGTCCAGGCGCAGCTCCATGTTGCCGGTGCCCTTGAACTCCTCGAAGACCACCTCGTCGGCCCGGGAGCCGGTCTCCACCAGGGCGGTGGCGAGGATGGTCAGCGAGCCGCCGTTCTCGATGTTGCGGGCGGCACCGAAGAACTTCTTCGGCGGGTAGAGCGCGGTCGAGTCGACACCACCGGACAGGATGCGGCCGGAGGCCGGGGCCGCCAGGTTGTAGGCACGGCCCAGGCGGGTGATCGAGTCGAGCAGGATCACCACGTCGTGGCCCAGCTCCACCAGGCGCTTGGCGCGCTCGATGGCCAGCTCGGCAACGGTGGTGTGGTCCTCGGCCGGGCGGTCGAAGGTCGAGGAGATGACCTCGCCCTTGACCGACCGCTGCATGTCGGTGACCTCTTCCGGACGCTCGTCGACCAGGACGACCATCAGGTGGCACTCGGGGTTGTTGCGGGTGATCGCGTTGGCGATCGCCTGCATGATCATCGTCTTACCGGTCTTCGGCGGGGCGACGATCAGACCGCGCTGGCCCTTGCCGATCGGCGACACCATGTCGATGATGCGGGTGGTCAGCACACCCGGGTCGGTCTCCAGGCGCAGCCGCTCCTGCGGGTAGAGCGGGGTGAGCTTGCCGAACTCGGGGCGGTTGCGGCCGCTCTCCGGGTCCATGCCGTTCACCGAGTCCAGCCGCACCATGGCGTTGAACTTCTCGCGGCGCTCGCCGTCCCGCGGCTGGCGCACCGCACCGGTGATCGCGTCACCCTTGCGCAGGCCGTTCTTGCGGACCTGGGCGAGCGAGACGTAGACGTCGTTGGAGCCCGGCAGGTAGCCGGAGGTCCGCACGAAGGCGTAGTTGTCCAGGATGTCCAGGATGCCCGCGACCGGGATCAGCACGTCGTCGTCGCCGACCTGCGGCTCGGCCACGCCCTCGAAGCCCTCGCGGCGGCCGCCCCGGCGGTTGCGGTCGCGGTAGCGGCCACGGCGGCCGCGGCGGCCGTCGCCGAACTCGTCGTCCTCGAAGCCGCCCTGCTGGGCGGCGGCGGGCTGGCCGGCCGGCTGCTGGGCCGGCGGGGCGCCCTGCTCGCCGCGGCGGTCGGCCCGCTCCCGGCGGTTGCGGCGCTCGCGGCGGGACTCGCGGCCCTCGCCGTCGCCCTCGCCGCCCTCGGTGCGGTCGCCGCGGTCGGCCCGGTCGCGCCGGTCCCGGCGCTCCCGACGGCCGTCGCGCTGCTCGTCGCGGCCCTCGCGGGTCTCGGTCTTCGCCTCGGCCTTGGCCTCGGCGGCCGGCTCGGCGGTCTCCACGGCGGTGGCGGTGGCGGCCTCGACGGCGGTCGGCGCGCCGGCGGCGGCGGTGGCACGGCGACGGCCGCGCTCGCGGGCCGGGGCGGCGGTCTCCGGGGCGGCCTGGCCCGGGATGTCAATCTGGGTGGGGGCCTCGGCCGGCTCGGCGGCGGCAGCGGCGGCGGCCCGGGTCCGACGGGCCGGCTTCTCGGCTGCCGGGGCGGTCTCCTTGGCGGCGGCGCGGGCGGGCGCCGGCGCGGCCGGAGCGGAGGCGAGCAGCGGGTCGCCGCCGCTCTTCTCCTTGATCGCCTCGATCAGCTGGCTCTTGCGCATCCGCCCGGTGCCGCTGATGCCGAGCGTCGAGGCGAGCTTCTGCAGCTCGGCCAGGACCAGACCGTCAAGGCCTGCGGCAGCGGTACGGCGGCGCTTGGCCGGCGCCGCGGGGGCGGCGGGCGCGTCCGTCGCGTCGGCGTCCGGGCGCGCGCCCATCAGATCGGTGGTGTCGCTCACTAAGGGTCCTTCCCTGGAGCGGACGTCGGCCTGTCTGGCTCGGCGACCGGTTGTGCTGTCTGACCTGCGCTCTGCGGTGCGCAGGTCCGATGCGGTGGGTCCCGCCACCGCTAGGTGCAAGGTGGCGGAAGAGGTGCGAGGTGCGGTGCACGGGGCACCGTGGTGCAAAAGGGCACGGTGGGCGATCTCATGCCGACCGCGCTGCCTGCGAAACCCGGGCCCCCGTCGCGTGACGTTCTCCCGCGCTCCCGCCCGGCTGGTCCGTGACCAGTTGCGGCGGGTGGGGTTCAGGATTCGACACGGCTTCGGGATGCGGCCGCAATCGCGCAGGCAGGCTGCGTACGCGCTGTGGCGGGCTCCCGGAGAATCGTGGTCCCCGACAACGCCTCGGGCCCGTGGAGTCGGGTCCTGGGGAGGGGGACGCGGTGCACCGGGCCCCGCGGGGCGCCTGATGCAGACATGAGGTTAACACTACCGACCCCCTCACACATTCCCCAGCCTTGAGCTTGCCAATCGTGTCCGTCCCTCCCGCCCGGTCGCGCAATGGGCGCACGGCCGTGCGGAAGCCGACCGTGCTCAACACACGGTCGAATCCGGCCGGGAACGGTCACCCGTCCAACGGTCGGATGCCCGCTCCGTCACGGTCCAGCCGCAGTCGGTGCGCGGCGAACCGCTCACCGGCGAACTGCAGCAGCTTTTCGGCGCCGGCCTCGTCGGTCAGCGCGAGCACGGTCGGACCGGCTCCGGAGATCACCGCCGGCACGCCCTCCGCGCGCAACGCGCCCACCAGGGCGGCGCTGTCGGGCATCGCGGCGGCCCGGTAGTCCTGGTGCAGCCGGTCCTCGGTGGCGGCCAGCAGCAGCTCGGGGCGCCGGGTGAGCGCCTCCACGAGCAGCGCCGAACGGCCCGCGTTGACCGCGGCGTCGGCCAGCGGGACGGTCTTCGGGAGCAGGCCGCGGGCCGTCTTGGTGAGCACCTCGGTGGCCGGGATGAAGACCACCGGGACCACACCCTCGTGCGGGTCCAGCCGGACCGCCTTGGCCGAGTCCTCATCGGTCCAGGCGATGGTGAAACCGCCGGTCAGGCAGGCCGCGACATTGTCCGGGTGGCCCTCCAGCTCGGAGGCCAGAGCCAGCACCGCGGTGTCGTCGAGGGCCGCCGGGCCGCCGATGGTGACCGCACGGGCGGCGATGACGCCGGCGCAGATCGCGGCCGACGAGGAGCCCAGACCACGGCCATGGGGTATCCGGTTGGCGCAGACCACTTCGAGGCCGCGGGGCTGCCCGCCGAGCCGGTCGAAGGCGGCCCGCATCGAGCGGACCAGCAGGTGGTCCTCGTTCCTGGGCAGCGTATCGGCGCCCTCACCGGCGATGTCCACCGACAGGCCCGAGTCGGCGACCCGGACCACGACGTCGTCGTAGAGGCCCAGCGCGAGTCCGAAGGCGTCGAACCCGGGGCCCAGGTTGGCGCTGGTAGCGGGGACCCGCACCCGGACGGCGGCGGCACGGAACGCGGGACCGGCCATGCGGTGGACTCTCCTGGAGAACTGGGGCAGGCCCGTCATCGGGGGCCGGCGGTGCTGTGATTCGAAACTGGGGGCGATGGGGGGTGTCAGGGCACTGCGAGCGGGTCAGTCACTGAACAGCTCTCGGCATGTGCCACACCGCCAGGGCTCAGCGTATCGAAGAGAGGTTCCACAGCGGTACACCCCGTTCCCCTTCGATCTGCCGTGTTGCAGGTTATGGCCGGAATTCATGCCGATTCAGCACCGGTTGGAACAGCACAGCGAACATGCCAGGAACAACGAAAGCGACACCGAGGCGTTACCCCGGATCAGCGGGGTAACACCTCGGTGTGACGATCCCTCAGGCTCCGTTCGCTTCCACCGGGCGCTGGGTTCAGTCCAGCAGGCCCAGGTGCTGCGCGGCGGCAGCGGCGGAGACCGGGACGACCTGCGGCTGCGGGGCGCCGGCCACGGCCCAGTCCGGGTCCTTCAGACCGTTGCCGGTGACGGTGCAGACGATCCGCTGGCCCGGGTCGACCAGGCCGGCCTCCGCCTTGGCCAGCAGTCCGGCCACGCCGGCGGCCGAGGCGGGCTCCACGAAGACGCCCTCCCGGGCGGCCAACATCCGGTAGGCGGCCAGGATCTGACGGTCCGTCACCTTGTCGATCAGGCCGCCGGACTCGTCCCGGGCGGCCTCCGCGAAGGCCCAGGAGGCCGGGTTGCCGATCCGGATCGCGGTGGCGATGGTCTGCGGCTTGAGCACCGGGGCGCCGTCCACGATCGGGGCCGAGCCGGCGGCCTGGAAGCCCCACATCCGCGGGGTGCGGGTGGCGAGCCCAGGGAGGGTGCGACGCGGTGGGGTCCCCCGGACGGAGTCTGGGGGAGTCTCCGTCAAGGGTGGCGGCGGGCGACGGGTGGGCGTACTCGCGGTAGCCCTTCCAGTAGGCGGTGATGTTGCCCGCGTTGCCGACCGGCAGCACATGGATGTCGGGGGCGTCGCCGAGCATGTCCACGATCTCGAAGGCGGCGGTCTTCTGACCCTCGATCCGCACCGGGTTGACCGAGTTCACCAGCGCCACCGGGTAGTTCTCGGACAGCTCGCGCGCCAGGGTGAGGCAGTCGTCGAAGTTCCCGTCCACCTGGAGGATCCGCGAGCCGTGCACCAGCGCCTGGCCCATCTTGCCGAGCGCGATCTTGCCCT
Source organism: Kitasatospora acidiphila (assembly GCF_006636205.1). Lineage (NCBI taxonomy): Bacteria > Bacillati > Actinomycetota > Actinomycetes > Kitasatosporales > Streptomycetaceae > Kitasatospora > Kitasatospora acidiphila. The sequence continues at coordinate 3,386,844 of NZ_VIGB01000003.1, forward strand.
GCGGCACCAGCACCGCGCAGACCAGGCCGGCCCGCACCGCGTAGGCGGCGGCCGAGGCCGAGGTGTTGCCGGTGGAGGCGCAGATCACCGCCCGGGCGCCGGCCTCCTTGGCCTTGGAGATCGCCATCGTCATGCCCCGGTCCTTGAAGGAGCCGGTCGGGTTGGCGCCCTCGACCTTGAGATAGACGTCACAGCCGGTGCGCTCGGAGAGCACCTGGGCGGGGACCAGCGGCGTGCCGCCCTCCAGCAGGGTGACCACCGGAGTGGCCTCGGAGACCGGCAGGCGGTCGCGGTACTCCTCGATCAGGCCCCGCCACTGGTGGGTGTGCCCGCCGACGCGGTCGATCACGGCGTTCATGCTCATTCCCCTTCAACCCGCATGATGCTGGCCACATCCCGCACGCTGTCCAGCGCGCGGATCTTGTCCACGGTCGCCGACAGCGCCGCGTCGGTGGCCCGGTGGGTGACCACGACGAGCGAGGCGTCGCCGTCGCGGCCCTGCTGGCGCACGGTGTCGATGGAGACCCCGTGCTCGGCGAAGACCGAGGCCACCTGCGCAAGCACGCCGGCCCGGTCGTCCACGTCCAGGCTGACGTGGTAGCGGGTGACGACCTCGTCCATCGGCTTGGCCGGCAGCTGGGTGTAGACCGAGTCGCCCGGCCCGGTGCTGCCGTTCAGCTTGTTGCGGCAGACCGCCACCAGGTCGCCGAGCACCGCCGAGGCGGTCGGCGCGCCGCCCGCGCCCGGCCCGTAGAACATCAGCCGGCCGGCCGCCTCGGCCTCCACGAAGACCGCGTTGTAGGCCTCCCGGACGCTGGCCAGCGGGTGGCTGAGCGGGATCATCGCCGGGTGCACCCGGGCGGTGACCGACTCGCCGTCCGCGGCCCGCTCGCAGATCGCCAGCAGCTTGACCACGCAGCCCATCTGCTTGGCGCTGGCGATGTCCGCGGCGGTCACCTCGGTCAGGCCCTCGCGGTAGACGTCGGCGGCGGTGACCTTGGTGTGGAAGGCGATGCCGGCCAGGATCGCGGCCTTGGCGGCGGCGTCGAAGCCCTCCACGTCGGCGGTCGGGTCGGCCTCGGCGTAGCCCAGTGCGGTGGCCTCCTCCAGCGCCTCCGAGTAGCCGGCGCCGGTGGAGTCCATCTTGTCCAGGATGAAGTTGGTGGTGCCGTTGACGATGCCCAGCACCCGGTTCACCCGGTCGCCGGCCAGCGACTCGCGCAGCGGGCGGATCAGCGGGATGGCGCCGGCCACCGCGGCCTCGTAGTACAGGTCCACGCCGGCCTCGGCGGCCGCCTGGTGCAGCTCGGCGCCGTCCTTGGCGAGCAGCGCCTTGTTGGCGCTGACCACCGAGGCGCCCTGTTTGAAGGCGGCGAGGATCAGGCCCTTGGACGGCTCGATGCCGCCGACCACCTCGATCACCACGTCGATGTCGCCGCGGTTGACCAGCGCCTCGGCGTCGGTGGTGACCAGGTGCTCGGGCACTCCCGGGCGGGGCCGGCCGGCCCGGCGGACCGCGATGCCGGCGAGCTCGACCGGCGCGCCGATGCGCGCGGCGAGGTCGGCGGCGTCTGTCGTCATGATGCGCGCCACCTCGGAGCCCACCACACCACAGCCCAGCAACGCCACCTTCAGCGGCCGCGTACGCATCATCCGACTCCGCTCATTCCGTTCGGGTATTCCGGGCCTGGGATCCGGCCTTCGGATCCGGCCATGGGGTCAAGTCTCCGGGACGATCGGTAAAGATCTATCGCCGTTTCAGAATCTGAGACAGGATTTTCGTTATCCGATATCCAGTCGCAACAGATCCTCTTCCGTCTCGCGCCGCACGATCACCCGGGCCGTGCCGTCGGAAACGGCCACCACGGGGGGCGGAGCGCGTGGTTGTAGTTGCTCGCCATCGAGCGGCAGTAGGCGCCGGTGGCCGGCACCGCGATCAGGTCGCCCAGGGCCAGGTCGGCCGGCAGATAGGCGTCCTTCACCACGATGTCGCCGGACTCGCAGTGCTTGCCGACCACCCGCACCAGCATCGGCCCGGCCGTGCTGGTCCGGGAGACCAGGGCCACCGAATAGGCGGCGTCGTAGAGCGCGGTGCGGATGTTGTCGGACATCCCGCCGTCCACGCTGACGTAACTGCGCAGCCCCGCCAGCGGCTTGACCGTGCCCACCCGGTAGAGCGTGCAGGTGGTCGGGCCGGCGATGGCCCGGCCCGGCTCCACGCTGAGCCGGGGAACCGCCAGATCGGCCGCGGCGCACTCGCGGCGGACGATCTCGGTGAGCGAGGCGGCGATCTCGGCGGGCTCCCTCGGGTCGTCCTCGTCGGTGTAGGCGATGCCCAGGCCGCCGCCCAGGTCGATCTCCGGCAGCTCCACGCCGTGCTCGTCGCGGATCCCGGCGAGCAGGCCGACCACCCGGCGGGCCGCCACCTCGAAGCCGGCGGTGTCGAAGATCTGCGAGCCGATGTGCGAGTGCAGGCCGCGCAGTTCCAGGGCGTCGTGCTCGGCCAGGGTGCGCCGGACCGCCTCGGCGGCCGCGCCGTCGGCCAGCGAAACACCGAACTTCTGGTCCTCGTGGGCCGTCGCGATGAACTCGTGGGTGTGCGCCTCGACGCCGACCGTGATCCGGATCAGCACCGGCTGGCGCACCCCGTGGCCCGGGCGACGGCGGCCAGCCGGTCGATCTCCTGGAACGAGTCCAGCACGATGTGGCCCACCCCGGCCTTCACCGCCAGCTCCAGTTCCTCGGGCGACTTGTTGTTGCCGTGCAGCGCCAGGCGTCCCGCGGGCATCCCGGCGGCCAGCGCCACCGCCAGCTCCCCGGCGCTGCACACGTCGAGGTTGAGCCCCTCCTCGTGCAGCCAGCGGACCACCGCCTTGCAGAGGAAGGCCTTGCCCGCGTAGTAGACGTCCGCACCGGGGCCGAAGGCGTCCCGCCAGGCCCGGGCCCTGGCCCGGAAGTCGGCCTCGTCCAGCAGGTACGCCGGGGTGCCGAACTCCTCGGCCAGCTCGGTCACCGGGATCCCGCCCACGGTGGCGGCGCCCGCGGCGTCGCGGCTGACGGTGCGGGACCAGATCTTCGGGTCCAGCGTGTTCAAGTCGCCGGGCGGGGCCGGGTGGTGGCCCTCCGACAGCACGTCTGCGTAGCGCGGACCGGCGGGGTGCGCGGAGCGGCTCATGGTGCTTCTCCTTGTGCTCTGCTAGCTCTACTAGCGGACAGGGGCGGCAACGGTTCCCGATGAACCGTCACCGCCCCTGCCAGGCAAGGCGGTTGGCGGCTACATCCGCTCGGGGGCCGAAACCCCCAGGAGCGTCAGGCCGTTGGCCAGCACCGTGCGCGTCGCCTCGACCAGCCAGAGGCGGGCCCGGTGCGTGTCGTTCAGCTCCTCGTCGCCCTTCGGCAGGAACTGGCAGTTCTCGTAGAGCCGGTGGTACTTGCCGGCCAGGTCCTCCAGGTAGCGCGCGACGTGGTGCGGCTCGCGCAGCTCGCCGGCCCGGGCCACGATCCGCGGGAACTCGCCGAGCGCACCGAGCATGTCGCTCTCCCACTCGGTGGCCAGCAGCTCCGGCTTGAACTCGGCGGCCGTGCCCTTGTCCACGCCCAGCTCGGCGGCCTTGCGGGCCACCCCGCACATCCGGGTGTGCGCGTACTGCACGTAGTAGACCGGGTTCTCGTTGGTCTGGCTGGTCAGGATGTTGATGTCGAGGGTGATCGTGGAGTCGGTGGAGGAGCGGCTCAGGGTGTAGCGCGCGGCGTCCACGCCGATCCAGTCGACCACGTCGTCGATGGTGATGATGTTGCCGGCCCGCTTGGACATGCGGACCTCCTCGCCATCACGCAGCATCTTGACGAACTGGCCGATCTTGACCTCGATGTTGCGGTTCATGTCGTCGCCCGCGCAGGCCGCGATGGCCTTGAGGCGGCCGACGTAGCCGTGGTGGTCGGCGCCCAGCATGTAGACGCTGACCTCGGCGCCGCGGTCCCGCTTGGAGAGGTAGTAGGCGGCGTCGGCGGCGAAGTAGGTGGTCTCGCCGTCGGCCTTGATCAGCACCCGGTCCTTGTCGTCACCGAAGTCGGTGGTGCGCAGCCAGATCGCGCCGTCCTGATCGAAGACGTGGCCCTGCTCGCGCAGCCGCTCCATGGCCTTGGTGACGGCGCCGGAGTCGTGCAGCGACTTCTCCGAGAACCAGGTGTCGAAGTGGGTGCCGAACTCGTCCATGGAGCGCTGGATCTCGGCCACCATGAGCTGCAGCCCGTGGGTGCGGAAAGCCTGCAGCTGCTCGTCCTCGGGCAGGTCGAGGATGCCCGGCACGCCGTCGGTGATCGCCTTGGCGATGTCGTTGATGTACTCGCCGACGTAGCCGTCCGCCGGGACCGGCTGTCCGTTGGCTGCGGCCTTGAGCGAGGCGGCGAACTTGGAGATCTGCACGCCCGCGTCGTTGAGGTAGTACTCGGTGGACACCTCGGCGCCGGTCGCGCGCAGGATGCGGGCCAGCGAGTCGCCGACGGCCGCCCAGCGGACGCCGCCGATGTGGATCGGGCCGGTCGGGTTGGCCGAGACGAACTCCAGGTTGATCTTCAGACCCTTGAGCGCCTCGTTGCGGCCGTACGCCGTGCCCGTCTCGACGATGACGCGGGCCAGCTCGCCCTGGGTGGCGGCGTCCAGCGTGATGTTGAGGAAGCCCGGGCCTGCGATGTCGACCTTGGCCACGCCGGGCAGCTCGCGCAGTCGGGCGGCGACCAGCTCGGCCACCGCGCGCGGCGGCATGCCGGCGGGCTTGGCCAGCTGGAGCGCCACATTGGTGGCGTAGTCGCCGTGGTCGCGGTTCTTCGGTCGCTCGACCGTCACCTGCTCGGGAACGTCGACGGACAGCTCGCCCGCCTCGACGGCGGCGCGCACGGCGACCTGGACTGCCTGGGAGAGCTCTGCGGGTGTCACGCGCCCAAGCCTAGGCGAGAGGCGGGTAGTGACCGCGCGGTGGCCGCCCTTCGAGATCCTGTTCACTCTGGGCGAACAGGGTGCTCGCCTCCCCCGCACCGAAGGTGAACCCCGCCCGCGGCTGCCCGCGCAGCGCCAGCAGGCGGTGCACCAGGGCCACCAGATCCGCCGGGTCGAACGGCTTGGCCAGGTAGCCGTCCACCCCGACCGACTCGCCCTTCTCCAGATCCGCCGGTGTGCAGGCGCTCACGATCGCGATCGGCAACCCGGCCGTGCCGGGCTCGGAACGCAGCCGGGCCGCCGTCCGCAGCCCGTCGAGGCGCGGCATCATCACGTCCAGCGTCACCACGTCCGGACGCACCCGGCGGACCACCTCCAGGCACTCGGCACCGTCGGCCGCGGTCACCACCTCGAAGCCCTCCAGCTCCAGGTTGACCCTGATCAGCTGACGGATCACCTCGCTGTCGTCCACCACGAGGACCCGCCCGGACACACCCGACACCCCACCGAGCCTAGGCCCGCCCACCCGCTCCCGTCCGGGCTTTCCCGCACCCGGTCCGAACCGGTCCTGCCGCCCGCCGCGGTCCTGCCGTGGTCCTGCGAAAACCCGTGCACGGAGTGCTCCGCGGAGCTGGTAATGTTCTCCACGTCGCCGGAACGCGAGGGAAAGCGACAAAGGCAAGCCCCCGTAGCTCAGGGGATAGAGCACCGCCCTCCGGAGGCGGGTGCGTAGGTTCGAATCCTACCGGGGGCACTTCGCGAGAAGTGCTGAGTGAGGCCCAGGTCCAGTGGATCTGGGCCTTTCGTCATGCCCGCGGGGAGCCGGAGAGCCACGCCGCCCACCGGGCCCGCGGCGCCTCATCTGTACACGGGCACGAACAGCGCGGACAGCAGCGCGAGCACCGGCACCAGCCCGGCCGGCACGCCCAGCGCCAGACACACCCACCCGGCCAACCTGGCACCCGGCGTCGAGCGCTGCCGCAGGACGCCGTAGGCGCCCAACGAGATCGCGCAAACCAGCACCGCGCCGAACAGGACGATCGCACCGGCAGTGTTCATGTCTCCCCCTCTACGCACCGAGCGGGAGCGATGCTAGCGGTACAAGATCCACAACCGCGCTCCCGCGCAGCACCCGCACCAGCTGCTCGGGTTCTGGTGGTGCTGGACGCGGGCGCCTATGTGCTGGGGTACGAGTTCGAGGTCTGAGAGGCCTGATCAGCTGCGGAGTTGGGCGTCCGGGTCGGCGCGGGCGATGCGCTCGTCCCGGGGGACGGGGCGCAGCGACTCGACGGCGGCGGCCAGGGACATGCCCGGGGTCAGGCGATCGACAGCACCGCCACCCCCGACGGCAGGCCCTGGAGGTGGACGCGCTTGAAGCGGGGCGGGATGGCACCGGTCGGTGTGGGCATGCGGACGGTTCCTCGACGTCGGAGCGGGGACCGTCCGCACCCTACCGGCCGGTCACGACCCTGTCGCCGTGCTGTACAGGTTCCCGATCGTCGAGTCGAAGTAGGCGCTGTACGAGGTGTCGTCGGTGTAGCCGCCCTGCTGGTAGCCGCCGATGACGCCGATGACGTTGCCGGTGGCGGTGGAGATCCAGGGCCGCCGCTGGTGCCGTTGGGGTAGGCGGGGCAGTCGATGCGGCGCTGGTAGGCGGACTGCTGGGTGGTGGCGTTGCTGCAGACGATCGGCTCGTCGCTGGCGTTCGGGTAGCCGTAGAGGCGGACGGTGGCGGTGAAGGGCTCGTTGAGGCCCAGGTTCTCGCTGCCGACCACGTCCTCGACCTGCTGGCCGCTGCTGTTGGGCGCGAGCTGGAGGAACGCGAAGTCCTGGTCGGGGTCGCCGGTCTGGGACCAGCCGTTGGTGGTGAAGACCTTGGTGACCTGCCAGGTGCCGAACGGGGCCTTGCCGTCGCGGTAGCCGGGGGCGAAGGTGACGCCGCTGGCGCCGCTGGAGACGCAGTGCGCGGCGGTGAGGATCAGGTCGTGGGCGGCGCTGTGCACCACACTGGCCGTGCAGAAGTGGTTGCCGGGGCCGACCGGTGCGCTGAACAGGGCGCCGACCCGGTTGGACTCCGCGCCGGGCGGGGCGGGCGAGGTGGTGGGCGCCGTGCGGGTGTCGGAGGCGACGGGGGCCGGCGAGGAGGGGTCGGCCGAGCTCGGCGGGTCGGACGGCGAGGGGGCCGGCGGCGTGTCGCTCGGGGTCGGGGCGGGGTCGGGGTGGCCGACGGCGACGGGGAGTTCAGCGGCGGCAGCTGGGCGACCGGGGAGCTGGTGGACGGCTCGGCGACGGCGGCTCCGCCGGCCGGGTCGGCGGCGGGGGTGCTGGGGGCGGCCGAGGTGGCGGAAGTGGCGGACGGCTGGCCGCTCTTCACGGTCTTGGCCGGCGCGCCCGACCGGTGCGCACCCGAGCCACCGGTCAGCCCGGTGAACGCGGCGGCGCTGGGGGTGAGCATGCTGACCCCCGTTATGGCCCCGAGCAGCACCAGGGCGAGCACGGCCACCAGGACCACCGGACGGAACCTGCGGACGCGGGCGGTACCGCGCTGGTGCTCACTGGTCATCAGGACGTGACTCCTGCCCACGATCGCTCGTGCTCGTGCTCGATGGCCCGGTCGGTCGACTGCTCGGCGCCTGGGTGCGGCGCCGCGGACCCTACCGACTATTACCCGGCTCGCTGGTCGCCAGGTGATCCTCGGCTGAGATCCGCCTGAGAATCCACCGGCCGGGGTAAGGCAGGAGACGAGAACATGTCCGGCTGGTGGACTGCGGAAACATCATGTCTGACGCTTCGCGCCGGAAGGAAGAGGGGCTGCGGGAGCGACGGGACGGCCCGTCAGGTGGCCTCGGGCCCCGCCGCCCCCGCAGTCGCCGCGTCAGGTCAGGTGGCCTCGGGCTCCGCGGCCTCCGCGGTCGCCGGTCGTCCGGTGGCCGGCAGCCGGGCCTCGCTCTCCTGCTCGGCGCCCTGCTCCTCGGGGCTCGGCCGGTGGTCGACCATGATGGCCGCGACCAGCGCCGCGAGTAGGAAGACTCCGAGCGCGACCCAGGCGGCGATGCTGTAGCCGTGCACCGCCCCCGCGTCCCGGACCGCCTTGCTGGACAGGTCCTTGCCGACCAGGTAGGCGGTGGTGGCGCTGGCCGCGATGGTGTTGAGCAGCGCGGTGCCGAACGAGCCGCCGACCTGCTGGGCGGTGTTGATGGTGGCCGCCGCCGCACCGGTCTCGCGTGGTGCGACACCGAGGGTGGCCAGGTTCATCGACGGCATGAACACCATGCCCATGCCGAGGCCGAGCAGCAGCTCGCTGGGCAGCACCATGGCCGCGTACGGGCTGTCCACCTTCATCTGGGAAAGCCACGCCATCCCGGAGGCGCCGAGCAGCAACCCGGGCACGATCAGGTTGCGGGACGGCACCCTGGTCATCAGCCGGGCCGCGATGCCGGTGGAGGCGAGGATGATCGCCGCCGTCATCGGCAGGAACGCGACCCCGGTCTTCAGCGGCGAGAACCCCTTGACCGTCTGCAGGTAGTAGGTCAGGAACAGGAACATCCCGAACAGCCCGATCACGGCCAGGCCCACCGACAGGGCGGCACCGCCGCGGTTGCGGTCGCGCACGATGTGCAGCGGCAGCAGCGGGTGCGTGGAGCGCTTCTCGGCCAGCACGAAGCAGACCTCCAGCGCGGCGCCCAGGCAGAGGCAGGTGAGCACCAGCCAGTCGCCCCAGCCGCGCGACTCGGCCTCCGAGGTGCCGTAGACGATGGCCAGCAGGCCGCCGCAGCCGAGTGCCACGCCGGGTAGGTCGAGCGGGATCCGCCGGCCCTTCTCGATGTGGTCGCGCTTGAGCAGCGTGTAGGCGGCGAGCGCCGTGACCAGCGCGATCGGCGCGTTGACGAACAGGCACCAGCGCCAGTTGAGGAATTCGGTGAGCAGTCCGCCTGCGATGAAGCCGACGGCGCTGCCGCCGGCCGCGATGGCGCCGAAGATGCCGAAGGCGGTGGCGCGTTCACGCGGGATGGTGAAGGTGGTGGAGAGCAGGCCCAGCGCCGAGGGGGCCAGGAGCGCGCCGAAGGCGCCCTGCATGGCACGGGCGATGAAGAGCATCCCCGGAGAGACCGCGGCACCGCCGAGCGCGGAGGCGGCGGCGAAGCCGAGCAGGCCGATCATGAAGGTGCGCTTGCGGCCGAACAGGTCGCCGAGGCGGCCGCCGAGCAGCAGCAGCCCGCCGAAGGCGAGGGTGTACGCGGTGACCACCCACTGCCGGTCGCCGGTGGAGATCCCAAGGTCCTTCTGGGCGGAGGGTAGGGCGATGTTCACGATCGTGATGTCGAGCACGATCATCAGCTGGGCGATGGCGATCACGGCCAGTGCCCGCCAGCGGCGGGGGTCCGGCACCGGGTCGCTCATCGCGTGTTGGGCGGACACGGGAGAGCCTTCCGGACGAGGGTGCCGCCGGCGTGCGCGGACGGCACTTTCTCCAGCGAAGCTCGCAGAATCGGACAAGGCAAGCGAAAAACGGCGAAAACGGGGAATAAGTCCCCGATTTCACCAGGTGCTGACCAGGAGTGGCCGGGTGGCGACGCCCCGGGACCACGCCGCCGCGACGTGGTCCCGGGTCCCGGCCGGAGCCGCCCGTTGGCGGTGGCCGCCCGTCAGAGCGCCGAGAGCTCCGCCACCAGGTCGTCCAGGCCCAGCGAGCCCTGGGAGAGCGCCGCCATGTGCCAGGCCTTCAGGTCGAACTCCTCGCCGCGCGCCTCGTGCGCCGCCCGCGCCGCCGCCCGGCCGCGCAGCCAGGCGCGCTCGCCCAGCTTGTAGCCGATCGCCTGCCCGGGCATGCCCAGGTAGCGGACCAGCTCGCTGTCCAGGAACGCCGCCGACAGCCCGCAGTACTCGCCGAAGAACTCCCTGGCCAGCTCGGGGGTCATCGGCTCGCCCGGGTGGAACGGCGAGTGGGCCGGGAAGTCCAGACCGACGTGCATGCCGATGTCCACGATCACCCGCAGCGCCCGCATCATCTGGGCGTTGAGGTAGCCGAGGCGGTGCCCCGGGTCGGTGAGGTAGCCCAGCTCGTCCATCAGGCGCTCGGCGTAGAGCGCCCAGCCCTCCAGGTTGGCGCTGACGCCGCCCATGCTGACCTGGTAGGTGGACAGGCTGCCGGCCACGTGGTTCCACTGCGCCAGCTGCAGGTGGTGACCCGGGACGCCCTCGTGGTACCAGGTGCTGACCAGGTCCCAGACCGGGAACCGCTCGCGCCCGAGCACCGGCAGCCAGGTGCGGCCGGGACGGGTGAAGTCCAACGAAGGGGCGGTGTAGTAGGGGGCCGCCGCGCTGCCCGCGGGGGCGATCCGCGACTCCACCCGGGTGACCGGCTCGGCCAGGTCGAAGTGCACGCCCTGCAGGTCGTCGATCGCCTGGTCCATCAGGCCCTGCAGGTACTCGCGGGCCGTCCCGGCGCCCTCGATCGCCTCGCCGTCGGTCTCCAGCCAGTGCATCGCCTGCATCGGGGTGCTGCCCGGTCGGACCTTCTCGGCCTCGACGCGCATCTGCCGGTCCAGGTCGTGGAACTCGGTCCAGGCCCACTGGTAGGCCTCGTCCAGGTCCAGGTCGGCGCCCGTCCAGTAGCGCACCCAGCGGCCGTAGCGCTCGCGGCCGACCGCGTCGGGGGTGTCGGCGGCGGCCGGACCGTAGACCTCGGACAGCCAGCCGCGCAGCGCGGCGAGCTCCTCGGCGGCGGCCCGGGCGTGGCCGACCAGCTCGGCCCGCACCGCCTCGGGGGCCGGGCTGACCAGCACGCCGAACCAGCCGGCCGAGCGGGCCTCCTCGACGGCCGAGTCGTCGGGCGCCAGCCACTCGTCGAGCTGCCCGATCACGGTGACCACCTGGCGCGGGCCGGACAGCCGCCCCGCGGCGATGCCCGCCTCCAGCAGCTCGCGGTACCCGCGCAGGGTCAGCGGGATCCGGGCCAGCCGGCGGCCGAGCTGCCGCCAGTCGTCCTCGGTGTCGGTCGGCAGCAGGGTGAACAGCTCGCGGGTGTTGTGCAGCGGCGAGCCGAGGTTGCGGACCGCGCGCAGGTGCTCGCTCGCGTCGTGAACGGCGAGCTCGGCGGTGAGCCGCTCGCGCAGCAGCCGGGCGCAGCGCCGCTCGGCCTGCGGGTCCGCGGCGGCGTCGATGGCACCGGCGGCCTCCGCGGCGTCCAGCTCGGCCAGCGTGCGGCGGGCCAGCTCGGCAACGGCGTCCTGGCCTGCCGGGGAGAGGTCGGGGAGGCGGTCGTCCTCCGGGTTGAGTCCGAGGTAGACCGCGGTCAGCGGGTCGAGGTCGGCAAGGGCCTGCACATAGCCGTCCGCGATGGTGCGCGGGGTGCCGGCGGAGGAAATGGTTTCGGAAGCCATTCGGACATCTTTTCGCAGCCCGGACGCTTTGCAAGCCCCTTTCCGGAACGTGTGGTTGCGATTTACCGGCGCGTGCGCCCGCTGGTCGGCGCGCCCGCGAGGCTGTGGTGCGCCGGGACCGGCCACTACGCTGACCGCCATGAGCGACACGGAGCCGGTACCAGCCGCTGCCCCCGCCGGCCGCAAGCGGGCCGGCTACCGACGGCTCCCGGTGCAGCAGCGCCGCGAGCAGCTGATCGCCGTGGCGCTGGCGCTGTTCTCCGCCCGGCCGCCGGACGAGGTCAGCCTGGACGACGTGGCCGAGGCCTCCGGCGCCTCCCGCCCGCTGGTCTACCGCTACTTCGCCGGCGGCAAGCAGCAGCTCTACGAGGCGGCGCTGCGCAGCGCCGCCGAGGAGCTGATCAGCCGCTTCGTCGTACCGGCCCGGGGCACCCCGACCGAGCAGCTGGGCACCGTGCTGTCCGGCTACCTCTCGTTCGTCGCCGAGCACGACGCCGGCTACGCGGCCCTGCTGCGCGGCGGCTCGGTGGTGGAGACCGCGCGAACCAGCGCGATAGTCGACGAGGTGCGGCGCACCGCGCTGCGCCGCACCGTGCGCTACATGGGCGTGCGCGAGCCCGGGCCCCGGCTGACCCTGCTGGTCCGGTCCTGGATCTCGGTGGTCGAGGCCTGCTCGCTCAGCTGGCTGGACGAGGGCCGCCAGCTGCCGCCCGCCGAGCTGTGCGACTGGCTGGTGGACGAGTTCGTGGTGATGACCGCGGCCACCGCCTTCCATGACGAGCAGACCGCCGAGGTGCTGGCCGGCCTGCTCGCGCTGGACGGGCCGGATGGGCGGGCGGCCCGCCTGCTGGGCCGGCTCGCCGCCCCGCACGCCCTCGGCTGAGCGGCCGTCAGGCCTTGCCCAGCAGCTGGCGCTGCCGGCCGAGCCCGTCGATCTCGAGCTCCATCACGTCGCCGGGCCGCAGGTACGGGCGGTCGGGCCGCCCCATGGCGACCCGGCCGGGGTGCCGGTGGAGATCACGTCGCCGGGGTGCAGCACCATGAACTGGCTGATGTAGTGGACCACCGAGAGCACCGGGAAGATCATCTGCCCGGTGCTGCCGTCCTGCCGCAGCTCGCCGTTGACCCAGAGCCGCAGCCGGAGCGCCTGCGGGTCGCCCAGCTCGTCGGGCGTCACCAGGTACGGGCCGAGCGGGTTGAAGGTCTCGCAGCTCTTGCCCTTGTCCCACTGCCCGCCGCGCTCCAGCTGGAAGGCGCGCTCGCTGACGTCGTTGGAGACGGTGTAGCCGGCGATGCACCGCGCCGCCGCCGCCTCGCTCTCCAGGTAGCGGGCGGTGCGGCCGATCACCACGGCCAGCTCGATCTCGTAGTCGGTCTTGGTGCTGCCGCGCGGCACCAGCACCTCGTCGTCGGGGCCGACCACGGTGTCGGGGGCCTTGAGGAACAGCACCGGCTCGCTGGGGATCGCGGCCCCGGCCTCGGCGGCGTGGTCGCGGTAGTTGAGGCCGACGCAGACCACCTTGCCGGGCCGGGCCACCGGCGCGCCCAGGCGCTGCCCGGCGAGCTCCAGCACCGGGAACTCACCGGCGGCCAGCGCGGCGGACAGCTCGGCCGCGTCCAGCCGGGACAGGAACGCGCCGTCCAGCTCCCGGGTGCGCCCGGAGAGGTCGTGGGCGGTGCCGTCCGGGCCGAGCACGGCCGGTCGCTCGGCACCCGGGGGGCCAACGCGGAGCAGCTTCATCAGCCGGTCACCTCTTCGCAGCTGGGGACTTGGGTGCTTCGAGGTATACCAACCCGCGAGGCCCAGCGGCCAGCGAACGGTTCCTCCCAACCGGCGCCGCCCCGACCGGGCCCGGCTCAGCTGCCCGTACGGTTGACGGCGCCGAGCAGCGCGGCCAGCAGCCCGGGCGGACACGGCCGTTCGGGCACCGGGGTGCGGGCCAGCCGGCGCTGGATCGCCTCCACCTCGGGGTGGCCGTCGCCGAGCGCGGCGGTGGCCAGCGGGGCCAGCTCGGCGAGCAGGCAGTAGGCCTCGTCGGGGCGGCCGAGCCGGGCCAGTGCCACCGCGAGGTCGTGGCAGGTGCGCAGCGTGCGGGCGTCGTCCGAGCCGAAGGCGAGCGCGAACTGCTCGATCAGCGGCCGCAGTTGGTCGATCGCCTCGGCGGCCCGGCCGTCCCCGGCGGCCTGGAAGGCGGCGTCCGCGCGGCGCCGCAGGTCGCGGATCGCCTCGAGTGCGCGGTCCAGCCGCTCGGCCACCGCGGCGGCGCTGCCGGGGCGCCCGGCCGGGTCCTTGGCGAGCAGCTCGGTGATCAGTTCGACCAGCCCGGTGGGCAGCGCGGGCGGGCGCGGCGGCTCCTCCTCCAGGTGCTGCACCATCAGCGCATAGGTGTTGCCGGCATTGAACGGCCGCTGCCCGGTGAGCAGTTCGTAGAGCACGCAGCCGACCGCGTAGAGGTCGGAGCGGACCGAGCCGGGCTCGCCGCGCCACCGCTCGGGCGCCAGGTACGGGGTGGAGCCGATCACCGAGCCCTCGGTGGTGAGCGCGTCCCGGTTGTCGCCGATCTGCGCGATGCCGAAGTCCAGCACCTTGAGCACGCTCCGGTCCGGCGCGGTGAACATGATGTTCTCCGGCTTGACGTCGCGGTGGATCACCTGGGCGGCGTGGGCGGCGGCCAGCGCCGCACACAGCTGCCGGGCCCACTCCAGGGCGCGCGGCAGCTCCGGGCGCCCGTCGGCCAGCGCCTGCTTCAGGGTGAGGCCGTTGAGCAGCTCCATCACCAGGTAGCTGAAGCGCTCCCCGTCCGAGGAGTCCTCGCCCATGTCCAGCACCAGCACGATGTTCGGGTGCACCAGCTTGGCCAGCACCTCGGTCTCGCGGCGCAGCCTGGCCAGGTCGGTGGCCGCCGCCTTGGTCCCGTGGTGGCGCAGCGTCTTGACCGCCACCTGGCGGCCGAGCCGCTGGTCGTAGGCCTCCCAGACCACCCCGAAGCCGCCCCGGCCCAGCTCCCCGATCAGACGGTAGCGCTCCCCCAGTACGTCGCCGGCTCTCATGACTCCCCCAGAACGTGCCCGGCCGGCGCCTTGAGACGGCCAACCGGCCTGCCGCGCCAGCGATATCGTCAGCCATCTCAGGCCCCTTGGCAAGGTGCGACGGGCCGGTTGGACAGCAGGGTTTCGGCCGGTCTCGGGCCCTGTGGCCGGTCCCGCCGGGTGAAAGGATGCAGCAGGGGCTGTCGACGGCGGCCCGGACAGACCGACCGGTCCCAGAGCGACCGACGAAGGAGCGCAGTCATGGCCAAGCAGGCGCCGCAGAGCGATCCCGCGCAGGACGCCCCGGCGATCGGCGCCCCGAAGCGCTCGGCCGTGGGCCTGCCCGCCGTCGTCAACAGCCTGATGATGGCCAACGAGCAGATGGGCGCCCGGCGCTCGCTGGCCACCCTGCGCAAGGTCAACCAGCACGGCGGCTTCGACTGCCCGGGCTGCGCCTGGCCCGAGCCGGACAAGCCGCACACCGCCGAGTTCTGCGAGAACGGCGCCAAGGCGGTGGCCGAGGAGGCCACCGAGCGCCGGATCACCGCCGACTTCTTCGCCGCCCACCCGGTCGCCGAGCTGGCCGAGCGGTCCGGCTACTGGCTGGGCCAGCAGGGCCGGCTCACCGAGCCGATGCTGCTGGAGGAGGGCGCCGACCACTACGCGCCGGTCTCCTGGGAGCGCGCCTTCGAGATCGTCGCCGAGGAGCTGCGGGCCCTGGACGGCCCGGACGCCGCCGCCTTCTACACCTCGGGCCGGACCAGCAACGAGGCCGCCTTCGCGTACCAGCTGTTCGCCCGCAGGCTCGGCACCAACAACCTGCCGGACTGCTCCAACATGTGCCACGAGTCGTCCGGTTCGGCGCTGGTGGAGACCCTCGGGGTGGGCAAGGGCAGCGTCAGCCTCAAGGACCTCTACCAGGCCGACCTGATCATCGTGGCCGGTCAGAACCCGGGCACCAACCACCCCCGGATGCTCGCCGCGCTGGAGCGGGCCAAGCGGGCCGGCGCCACCATCGTCAGCGTCAACCCGCTGCCGGAGGCCGGCCTGGAGCGGTTCAAGAACCCGCAGCACGCCCGCGGCCTGGCCGGGCCCGGCACCAAGCTGACCGACCTGTTCCTGCAGATCCGGCTCGGCGGCGACCTGGCGCTGTTCCGGGCCGTCAACCAGCTGCTGCTGAACGCCGCGGACGGCATCGACCGGGCGTTCATCGACGAACACTGCCACGGCTTCGAGGAGTTCGCCGCCGAGGCGAAGTCCACCGACCGCGAGGCGGTGCTGGCGGCCACCGGCCTGCCCTGGGCGCAGATCGAGCAGTTGGCCGAGCTGGTGCTGAAGTCCCGCAAGGTGATCGTCTGCTGGGCGATGGGCCTGACCCAGCACAAGCACGCCGTGCCGACCATCCGCGAGGTCGTCAACTTCCTGCTGCTGCGCGGCAATGTGGGCCGTCCGGGCGCCGGGGTCTGCCCGGTGCGCGGCCACAGCAATGTGCAGGGCGACCGCACCATGGGCATCTTCGAGCGGCCGTTGGCCGGCTTCCTGGACGCGCTGGGGCGGGAGTTCGGCTTCGAACCGCCGCGGCACCACGGGTTCGACTCGGTGGAGACGATCCGGGCGATGCGGGACGGGCGGGTCAAGGTCTTCTTCGCGATGGGCGGCAACTTCGTCGCGGCCACCCCCGACACCCTGGTGACCGAGGCCGCGATGCGCCGCTGCCGGCTCACCGTGCACGTCTCCACCAAGCTCAACCGCTCGCACCTGGTCACCGGCGCCCGGGCGCTGATCCTGCCGACCCTGGGCCGCACCGACCGGGACCGCACCGCCAAGGGCGACCAGTTCGTCACCGTCGAGGACTCGATGGGCATCGTGCACTCCTCGCAGGGCCGGCTGCGGCCGCCCGCCGACGGGCTGCTCTCCGAGACCGCGATCGTCTGCCGGCTGGCCCGCGCCGTGCTGGGGGCCGCCGACCCGCTGCCCTGGGAGGAGTTCGCCGCCGACTACGACCTGGTCCGGGACCGGATCGCCCGGGTGGTGCCGGGCTTCGAGGACTTCAACACCAAGGTGCGCCGCCCCGGCGGCTTCGCGCTGCCGCACGGTCCCCGGGACAGCCGGACCTTCCCGACCGCCACCGGCAAGGCCAACTTCACGGTCAACCCGCTGACCGCGCCCGAGGTACCGGCCGGGCGGCTGCTGCTGCAGACGCTGCGCTCGCACGACCAGTACAACACCACGATCTACGGCCTGGACGACCGCTACCGCGGCATCACCGGCGGCCGCCGGGTGGTGCTGGTCAACCCGGCCGACGCGGCCGAGCTGGGCCTGGCCGAGGGCGGCTACGTCGACCTGGTGAGCGAGTGGCGGGACGGCGTGGAGCGCCGCGCCCCGCACTTCAAGGTGGTGCACTACCCGGTGGCACGCGGCGGGGCGGCGGCCTACTACCCGGAGACCAATGTGCTGGTCCCGCTGGACTCGACCGCCGAGATCAGCAACACCCCGACCTCCAAGGCCGTGGTGATCCGGTTCGAGGCCGACTCCGGGCTGCTCGAAGCCCGTTGAGACGACTGCGGCGGCCGACCCCGGGTTCGGGGTCGGCCGCCGCAGTCATGTCCGGCCCGGGGCGTCAGGGCGTCGGCGTGGTCCCCGGGACGCTGGGCGCGGGCGCGCTGCCCGAGGTCGACGGTGCGGGGCTGCCGCTCGGCGAGGTGCTGCCGGAGGGCGAGCCGGAGGGACGCGGTGAGCCGGAGGGCGTCGGGCTGCCGAAGCCGCCCGGCGTCGACGAGGTGCCGGGCGTCGGCACGGTGGACGGGTGCGGCGACGGCCCGTTGCCGGACGGCGTACCGGACGGGGCCGACGGGGCGGTGCTCGGCGCCGGGGGCGTCACCGGGACCACCGGGCCGCTCGGCAGCGGCGGCACGGCCGGCAGGCCTGGGGCGGTCGTGCCCGGTGCGAGCGGGGTGACCGTGCCGGCGTTCTTGACCGCGTCCGGCACCTGCCAGCCGCCGCCGTCCGAGGGGCTCTGCGGGTCGGGCCGGACCGCGCCGAGGATCGGGGCCATGCCGATCGGCGAGATCCGCACCACCGCACCGGTGTGCGGCGCCTGCACCACGAAACCGCCGCCGATGTACATCGCGATGTGCTCGGCGCTGGCGTAGTAGACCACCAGGTCGCCCGGGCGCAGCTGGTTCAGCGGGACGTGCTGCAGGCCGGCCCACTGGTCCTCGCTGGTGCGCGGGATCTGCACGCCCGAGTGCAGCCAGGCCTGCGAGGTGAGCCCGGAGCAGTCGTAGGCGTCGGGGCCGATGCCGCCCCACAGGTAGGGCTTGTTCAGCTGGGCCAGCGCGAAGGCCACCGCCTGCCGGCCGGCCGCGGACGGGGCGCGCTCGCCCTGGCCGAGCGCGCCGGAGGCCAGGAACGCCAGCTGGGCCTGGTCCTCCTGCTGCTGCTCCAGCGCCTGCAGCTGGGCCTGCTGGACGCCGGTGAGGCTGGAGACGATCTGCTCGACGGTGGCCAGTTGGCGGGCGATCTGGGTCTTGTTCTGGTCCTGCTGGCCGAGCAGCTTCTGGGTGTCGGCCAGCGCGGCGCCGGCCTGGGTCTTGAGCTGCTGCAGGTTGCCCTGCTCGGACTTGAGATCTGCGATGAAGGCGGCCTGGGACCGGCCGGCGGCGGCGAGCAGCTCGCCCATGTGGACGGCCTGGTACGGGTCGCTGGTGAGCAGCAGCTGGCCGTAGGCGGACAGGTTGCCGTTCTGGTACTGGTCGGCGGCCAGCTCGGCGGCCACGTCCAGGCCCGCGTCCACCAGTTGCTGCTGCTGGGCCAGCTTGGCGTTGACGGCGTTGACGTCGTTCTGCTTGGCGGCGAGCTGCTGCGTGGTGGCGTTGTACTGCTCGGTGGCGGCCTCGGCGTTCTGGTAGAGCTGGTGGATCTGGTCCAGCAGCGGGCCCAGGGTGGCCTTGGCGGCGGCCAGCGGGTCGGTGCCCGGCGGGGCGGTGGCAGTGGTGACGGGGTCGGGGGCGGGCGCGGCGAACGCCGCCGAGGCCGCGGCCGGCAGGGCCAGGGCCGCCATCGCCAGCACCGCCGAGCAGCGCAGCGCGGCCCGCACCCAAGGCTTGCCCGTGGTCGACTGGTGGTCACCCGTCACGGCCCGCATCGGCCCCCCTCGCCCCTGGTCGACCCGCAAGCTGCGAGCCGTGGACGATCCTGCCATGCCGACCCCGAAAGCGGCAGGGCGCATCAGATGAACTGATGAATTCTCAGCTGACGCCGATTAGTGACACAGATCTCACCAAACCAGCAGCAATGCGGACTTTCTCCACATCGGGCCAGGTCACACCGGTCGATGTCATCTTCCAGACGTGTGGACTCAAGATATCGGCCACGAACAGCCCTCTGAATCCGCGACCCGTTAACCTTCTGTTCACTCGGTCTCCCTACCGTCGCCGCTGACGACAGCTGAAGAACACGTCAGTCCGACACCTACGACGATTGTTTGGTTATGGAACACATCACGTTCCTGGTGGCGGTGGTGATCGTCACGGCGCTCGCCTTCGACTTCACCAACGGCTTCCACGACACCGCCAACGCGATGGCCACCTCCATCGCGACCGGCGCCCTGCGGCCCAAGGTCGCCGTCACCATCTCCGCGATCCTCAACTTCGCCGGTGCGTTCCTGTCGGTGAAGGTCGCCGGCACCATTTCCGGCGGCATCGTCAACGAAAAGGCCGGCCTGCACCCCTCGGTGATCTTCGCCGCGCTGGCCGGCGCCATCCTGTGGAACCTGCTGACCTGGCTGCGCGGCCTGCCGTCCAGCTCCTCGCACGCGCTCTACGGCGGCCTGATCGGCGCGACCCTGGTCGGTGCCGGACTGCACGCGGTGAACTTCAGCGTCGTGGTCACCAAGATCCTCATCCCGGCGGTCGCCTCCCCCATCGTGGCCGGCCTGGCCGCCTGGGGCGCCACCAAGGCCGCCTACCTGATCACCCGCAAGGCGGGCGAGGCAGCGGCCGAGAAGACCTTCCGCAAGGGCCAGATCGCCTCCTCCTCGCTGGTCTCCATCGCCCACGGCACCAGCGACGGGCAGAAGACCATGGGCATCATCACCCTGGCGCTGATCTCGGCCGGCGCACTGCCCAAGCACTCGCTGCCCCCCACCTGGGTGATCGTGGCCGCCGGCGCGGCCATGGCGCTGGGCACCTACATGGGCGGCTGGCGGATCATCCGCAGCCTGGGCAAGGGCCTGACCGAGGTCCGTCCGCCGCAGGGCCTGGCGTCGGAGACGGCCACCGCCGCCGTCATCCTGACCTCCTCGCACATGGGCTACGGCCTCTCCACCACCCAGGTGGTCGGCGGCGGCGTGATGGGCGCCGGCCTCGGCCGCTCGGGCGGCAAGGTGCGGTGGGGCATGGCCCGCCGGATGGTCTACTCCTGGGGCCTGACGCTGCCGGCCGCCGCCGTGGTCTCCGGTGCGGCCGCCTTCGTGGCCGACCAGGGCACCTGGGGCGTGCTGGTGGTGGGCACCGCGCTGGTGCTCGGCGCCGGCGCCATGTGGCTGCTGTCCCGCCGGACTCCGGTGACCGCGGCCAACGTCAACGAGGTCACCCCGGTGGACGTCACCCCGGCCCAGACCGCCGCCGCCACCCCCTCCCCCGCCACCACCACCGTCGCCGCCTGAGGAGGCCAGCCATGAAGATCAACTGGACTGCCCTGGGGCAGACCGCGGGCATCAGCTTCCTGGTCACCGTGGCCGTGGTCGCCGCCTTCGCACTGGGCACCGTGGCGCTGGCCAAGCGGGAGGCCGCCATCGCCGGCAACGGCTCCGCCTCGGGCTCCGGCTCAAGCCGCGGCACGCTGGCGCTGGCCGGCGCGGGTGTCTGCTTCGCCGCCTGTGCGGCGGCCGTCGGGTACGGGCTCAGCCTGATCGCGGGCTGAGCCCGCCGCGGAACACGTCGAAGGGCCCGCAGGTCTCCACCTGCGGGCCCTTCGACGTGTTCCGCCCCCTGGTGTCCTGTCAGGCCCGCTCGGCGACCGGCGCGGCGGCCGGCTGCTCGGCGGCGGCCCGGGCCCGCAGCGGCACCTCGCGGATGAACAGCACCGCCAGGAAGGCCAGCAGCGCGGCCGGCGCGGCGAACAGGAAGACGGTGCCGACGCCGTGCCCGAAGGCGTCCTCGACCAGCGGCACCACCGGCACCGGCAGGGTGTGCAGGTCGGGCAGCTCGCCACCGCCCGCCGACCCGGCCGGCACCGGCAGGTGCGCGGCGGCCAGGTTCTGCGCCAGGTAGTGGGTCACCCGGTTGCCGAGCAGCGCGCCCAGCGCGGAGACGCCCATCGCACCGCCCATGGTGCGGAAGAAGGTGACCGTCGAGCTGGCGGTGCCCAGTTCCTTGGCCGGCACCGTGTTCTGGACGGCCAGCACCAGGTTCTGCGAGGTCAGGCCGAGCCCGATGCCGGTGCACGCCATGTAGACCGAGAGCAGGCCGTAGCCGGTGCCGGCCCGGGCGGTACCGAGCAGCGCCAGGCCGACCGCGAGCAGGAAGGTCCCGGCCACCAGGTAGCGCTTCCACCTGCCGGAGCGGGTGATCAGCCGCCCCGCCACCGCCGAGGAGACGGCCAGGCCCAGGATCATCGGCAGGGTCATCAGGCCGGCCACGGTCGGCGTCTTGTCGCGGGCCAGCTGGAAGTACTGGCTGAGGAACGTCGTGGTGCCGTACATCGCGATGCCGACGAACGCGCTGGCCACCGCGGCCAGGCTGACGGTGCGGAACCGGAACAGGCCGAGCGGCATCACCGGCTCGGCGGCCCGGCGCTCGGTCAGCACGAAGAGCAGAACCAGCAGCAGCCCGCCGCCGACCATGGCCGCGGTCTGCCAGGAGCCCCAGGCGTAGTCCTTGCCGGCCAGGGTGATCCACACCATCAGCAGGCTCACCGCGCCGGCGACCAGCAGCGCGCCCCCAACGTCGATCTTGGCTTTGTCGATCTTCGCGGCCCGCTTGACCACCGGCAGGTGCAGGGTGCGCTGCAGCACCACGATGGCGATCACCGAGAACGGGATGCCGACGTAGAAGCACCAGCGCCAGCCGAGCCAGGAGGTGTCCACGATGACGCCGCCGATCAGCGGGCCGCCGATGGTGGCCAGGGCGAAGACGGCGCCGAAGTAGCCGCTGTAGCGGCCGCGCTCGCGCGGCGGGACCATCGCCGCCAGGCAGATCTGCCCGAGCGCCACCACGCCGCCGGCGCCGATGCCCTGGAGCGCCCGGCAGCCGATCAGCTCCCCGGTGTTCTGCGAGAGCCCGGCCAGCGCCGACGAGACGATGTACATCACCAGCGCGATCTGCACCAGCAGCTTCTTGCTCACCAGGTCGGAGAGCTTTCCCCAGATCGGGGTGGAGGCGGTGAGCGACAGCAGCGCTGCCGTGATCACCCAGGTGTAGGCGGACTCGCCGCCGTGCAGCTCGTTGAGGATGGTCGGCAGCGCGTTGGAGACGATGGTCGAGGAGAGGACCGCCACGAAGAGGCCGATGAGCAGGCCGGAGAGCGCCTCCAGCACCTCCCGGTGGGTCATTTGGCGGTCGTCCTGGGCGCTGGCGTGCGGATGGCGGCGCGCCGCTGCTGAGGAGGTCATGGGGGGCGGTCCTTGGGCAGGAGTCATATGGTTGCCTTAGGCAACTACAATATTCTTGTTAGTTGACCTAGGCAACCTTTTCTCTGGGGGCCCGCCCTCACAGCCGCATCAGTCGAACGGGTCCGCCAGTCGCGGCGCGGCGGCCACCGACTCGTTGAAGCGGGCCAGCAGCTCGGCGAACCTGCCCAGCTCCGCCGGCTCCCAGCCCGCCAGCATCTCCCGGAACGAGGCCAGCCGGGCCCCGTGGGCCCGGCCGTAGCGGGCGGCGCCCTCCTCGGTGAGCGAGACCAGCGAGGCCCGGCCGTCCTGCGGATCCGGCACCCGGGTCACCAGCCCGAGCTCCTCCAGCGTCTTGATCTGGCGGCTGATGGTCGCCTTGCCGACCCCGAAGTGGCAGCCGACCTCGGTGACCCGGACCTGGCCGGCGTCGTACAGGTGCGCCAGCAGCGAGTAGGCCATGCCCCCTCCAGCTGCGGATGGACCAGTCGGGACATCTCGGCCGAGCGGGCCCGGCCGCGCCGGAACATCACCGCCACCTCGCGCTCCACCGCCCGGAAGACGCGTTCCTGGCCCGCCACCTGATCCTCGTTCACACCCACCACCCGTCGACCGCCATGACGCCGGCCCCCGGCGCGCGATCAGTATCCACCAGCCGCCCCGGGCCGCCGCCGCGGCGCGGGAGAGCCACTCGGCGCGGCAACCCCGCTATGAAGTGTCCGCTTGGCATACTTTTCATCCCATCTGAACCAGGGGGCGCCCAATGCCGGGATTCATCAGCGAGCTCAAGGACGCGGTCACCGGCCGCACCGCCGCCCTGGTGATCGGCACCCTGCTGCTCCAGCTCGGCTTCATCGCCTCGTACGTCGGGGCGCTGCACCATCCGACGCCCCACCGGCTCTCGATCGGCGTGGTGGCGCCACCGCAGCTGCAGCCCCGGGTGATCGGCGCCCTGGGCCAGGTGCCGAACGACGCGGTGAAGCCCGTGGCCGTCGCCGACCAGGCCACCGCCGTCGGCCGGATCAAGGACCAGAAGATCTACGCCGCGCTGGTGGTCGACCCCACCGGCACCCAGGACACCCTGCTGGTGGCCAACGCGCGCGGCCCGGCCGCGGCCACCGCCGCCCAGCAGATCGTCACCGCGCTCGACCAGGGCCAGGGCCGCACCGTGCGGGTCGAGGACGTGGTGCCGCTCGCCCCCGGGGACGGCAAGGGGCTCTCCTCGTTCTACCTGGTGGTCGGCTGGTGCGTCGGCGGCTACCTGGTGGCCTCGATCCTGGGGATCAGCGCCGGCGCCCGCCCCGCCAACCGCCGGCGCGCCCTGATCCGCACCTGCGTGCTGGCGCTCTACTCGATCGCGGCCGGGCTCGGCGGCGCGGTGATCACCGGCCCGGTCCTGGACGCGCTGCCCGGCAGCGTCGCGGGCCTGTGGGGCGTGGGCAGCCTGGTGGTGTTCGCGGTCGGCGCGTTCACCATGGCCCTGCAGTGCCTGTTCGGCATCGTCGGCATCGGGCTGGCCGTGCTGATCTTCGTGGTGCTCGGCAACCCGAGCGCCGGCGGCGTCTACCCGCCGCCGCTGCTGCCGCCGTTCTGGCGGGCCATCGGCGCCTGGCTGCCGAACGGGGCGGGCACCGACGCCACCCGCTCGGTCGCCTACTTCGGCGCCACCAACCTCACCGTGCCGCTGCTGGTCCTGGCGGCCTGGGCGGTGGCGGGCCTGGCGGTGACGCTGGCCGCGGTCGCCCTGCGCCCGGCGGGCGGCGCCGTCCCATCCGACGACACCGCCTGACGACGACAGCGGAGGGCCCGGGGCGACCCGAGCGGGTCAGCCGACCCGGGCCGGCGGCTCGGCCGCGTTGTCCTGGGCCTCGTGGTACTTGGTGTTGGTGAAGACCCACTTCTTCATCGCCCAGTAGCGGAACGCCATCGCCACCAGGGTGCCCACGATCATGCCGCTGACGAAGTCGGCGACCTCCTGCGTGAAGTGGCTGACGCTGGGCTCGCGCAGGTGGAAGACATAGCGGCTGACCAGCAGCGGCAGGTCGTTCACGCCGACCGCCAGCGCGCTGACCACGATGAACGGGATCGCTTCCTTGTGGCTGCCCTCCGAGCGGAACGACCACTGCCGGTTGAGCAGGTAGGAGACCACCGTCGCGAGCGCCGTCCCGACGGTCAGCGCCACCACCGGCTTGTTCTGGCAGACCGTGTACTTCAACCCGTAGTTGATCGCCAGGGTCAGCAGGAAGCAGGTGCCACCGACCAGCAGGAACTTGACCAGGCTGCGGTGCTGCACCAGGAAGGGACGCAGCGGCCCCGGCACCTTGGCCAGGGCTCTCTGTGTAGGCGACGGCATTGGCGCAGTGTCGCACAGGATCCTGAGTCGGCGTCACCCGACTCCCCGGACCGCCCCACGCGCGTGCCTCCCGCGGATCGCGGGAGGCACGTGGTAGTAGGGGTCAGCCGGCGGTACCGCGCGGCCTCACGCCGCCGCCCCCAGCAGCACCGCCGCCGGCTCCAGGGCCAGCGCCAGCACCTCGCGGACGTCGGAGACCGGGTGCACGGTCAGGCGCTCCAGCACCTCGGCCGGGACGTCGTCCAGGTCGGGCTCGTTGCGCTTGGGGATGATCACCGTGGTGATGCCGGCCCGGTCGGCGGCGAGCAGCTTCTGCTTGACCCCGCCGATCGGCAGGACCCGACCGGTGAGCGAGACCTCGCCGGTCATCGCCACATCGGTGCGCACCTTGCGGCCGGAGAGCAGCGAGGCGAGCGCGGTGGTCATGGTGATCCCGGCGCTCGGCCCGTCCTTCGGCACCGCGCCGGCGGGCACGTGCAGGTGGATGCCGCGCTCCCGCAGGCCGGTCACCGGCAGCTCCAGCTCCGCGCCGCGCGAGCGCAGGTAGGAGAGCGCGATGTGCGCGGACTCCTTCATCACGTCGCCCAGCTGGCCGGTCAGGGTGAGGCCGGTGGAGCCGGTCTCACCGTCGGCCAGCGAGGCCTCGATGTAGAGGACGTCGCCGCCCGCGCCGGTGACCGCCAGTCCGGTGGCCACGCCGGGCACCGCGGTGCGGCGCTCGGCCGGCTCCTGGGCCGCCTCCGGGGTGTGGTGCGGCCGGCCGATCAGGGCGCGCAGGTCGTCCACGTCGATCGCGGTGGGCAGCTCGCGCTGGCCCAGCTCGCTCTGCGCGGCCACCTTGCGCAGGATCCGGGCGACCGAGCGCTCCAGGGTGCGCACGCCGGCCTCGCGGGTGTACTCGCCGGCCAGCTTGCGCAGCGCCGCCTCGCTCACCGTGACGGTCTCGGCGGACAGCCCGGCCCGCTCCAGCTGCCGGGGCAGCAGGTGGTCGCGGGCGATCACGACCTTCTCGTCCTCGGTGTAGCCGTCCAGCCGGACCAGCTCCATCCGGTCCAGCAGCGGCTCCGGGATGGCCTCCAGCACATTGGCGGTGGCCAGGAAGACCACGTCGGACAGGTCGAGCTCGACCTCCAGGTAGTGGTCCCGGAAGGTGTGGTTCTGCGCCGGGTCCAGCACCTCGAGCAGGGCCGCCGCCGGGTCGCCGCGGTAGTCCGAGCCGACCTTGTCGATCTCGTCCAGCAGCACCACCGGGTTCATCGAGCCGGCCTCCTTGATGGCCCGCACGATCCGGCCGGGCAGCGCGCCGACGTAGGTGCGCCGGTGGCCGCGGATCTCGGCCTCGTCGCGGACGCCGCCGAGCGCCACCCGGACGAACTGGCGGCCCATGGCACGCGCCACCGACTCGCCGAGCGAGGTCTTGCCGACCCCCGGGGGCCGACCAGGGCCAGCACCGCGCCGCCGCGCCGCCCGCCGACCAGGGTGAGCCCCTGGTCGGCCCGGCGCTTGCGGACCGCCAGGTACTCGACGATCCGGTCCTTCACATCGGCCAGACCGGAGTGGTCGGCGTCCAGCACGGCGCGGGCTCCGGCGATGTCGTAGTTGTCCTCGCTGCGCTCGTTCCAGGGCAGCTCCAGCACGGTGTCCAGCCAAGTGCGGATCCAGGAGCCCTCGGGCGACTGGTCACTGGACCGCTCCAGCTTGTCGACCTCCTTGAGGGCCGCCTCGCGGACCTTCGCGGGCAGGTCGGCGGCCTCGACCCGGGCGCGGTAGTCGCCCTCCTCGTCGACCGAGTCGCCGTTCAGCTCGGCGAGCTCCTTGCGCACCGCCTCCAGCTGGCGGCGGAGCAGGAACTCCTTCTGCTGCTTGGCGACGCCCTCCTCGACGTCCTTGCGGATGGTGTCGTTGACCTCCTCCTCGGCGAGGTGGTCCTTCATCAGCTGCAACGCGTACTCCAGGCGGGCCACCTGGTCGGCCTCCAGCAGCACCGTGAGCTTCTGCTCGGCGCTGGCGAACGGCGCGTAGCCGATGTTGTCGGCCAGCTCGCCGACGCCCTCGATGGCGGCCACCCGATCGACGATCTGCCAGGCGCCGCGCTTG
This sequence comes from Kitasatospora acidiphila, assembly GCF_006636205.1. Taxonomy (NCBI): domain Bacteria; kingdom Bacillati; phylum Actinomycetota; class Actinomycetes; order Kitasatosporales; family Streptomycetaceae; genus Kitasatospora; species Kitasatospora acidiphila. The sequence continues at coordinate 3,413,255 of NZ_VIGB01000003.1, forward strand.
CGCAGCCACTCGGTGGAGACCGCCTTGTACTCCTTCATCAGCTCGGCGGCCCGGCCGGCCACCGGCAGGCCCACCGCGGACTCCTTGAACTCCGTGGTCTCCACCCAGAGCGCGGCGCCCGGACCGGTGGTGCCGGCGCCGATCCGCACCCGGCGGACCGCCCGGACCAGCGCGGCGGGCTCGCCGTCGGCCAGCCGGCCGACCTGCTCGACGGTGGCCAGCGTGCCGACCGCCGCGTACGAGCCGTCCAGCCGCGGCACCAGCAGCACCTGCGGCTTGCCGCCGTTCACCGAGCGGGCGGCCGCACGGGCTGCCTCGACGGCGGCCCGCACCTCGGTGTCCTTGAGGTCCAGCGGCACCACCATGCCCGGCAGAACCACCTCGTCGTCGAGCGGCAGCACGGGCAGAGTGAGCGAAGCGGACATCGATGCCATGATCTCTCCCCAGTCAGTGAACTTGAGTCGAGATGACTAAGGCTTGGCGAGCTCCGATTGTTCCCCGGCATTTGTTCGCTCTGAGCGATCAGGGAAGGGGGAGGGTCAGGCCCGGTCGAGCACCGGCTTGGCGGCCGGCTTCGGCTGCCCGGCCGCGCCGCCCTCGACCCCGGCCGCACCCCGGCGCCACGGCCACCGCCGGCGGCGCACCGGACGGCGCAGCGGCCGCCAGAGCGCGATGCCGACCAGCAGCGCGGTGGGGTGCCCGATGGCGGTGACCAGGTCGGGGTCGCTCTGCATCTGGTGGGCGACCAGCAGCACCCCGCCGGCCAGCGTGAGCAGCCGCCCGGGCCGGCGGAACTGCCCGGCGAGCGCCCCGAGGCTCGCCAGCAGGCCGTAGCTGACCCCGATGTCCAGCTCGTCCAGCAGCCCCCGGTCCGCGTGCCCGGTCGCCACCAGGACGGCCACCACCCCCTGGGAGAGCAGCGTCGCGACCACGTGCCCGGTGGCGAACACCCCGATCGCCCGCCGCCAGCCGACCAGCCGCTCCAGCGGCGCCAGGATGAAGGCGAAGCCCCACAGGTAGGGCAGCCAGTCGGGCCCGGCCACCCACAGGCCGCTGAGCAGCAGCGAGCGGACGGGGGCCCGCAGCAGGTGGTGGCCGTCGGTGCTGGACAGTTCCTGCAGCCGGTGCACCAGCGCCGGGTCGGTGTCCCGGGCGAGGAGGGTGGTGCCGGCCAGCACGGCCAGGTAGAGCAGCGTGAAGGGGTTGCGCCGGGGCGTGGGCAGCCGGTCCAGCGCCCACCGCAGCGGGCCGGACCGCAGGCCGAGCCGCAGGCCGGCGTGGGGTGCCACCGGCGTACGCCCGGACCACCGCTCCCCAGCCATGTCGCCTCCGTTCCGGGCCGTTCGCTCCGGTCCCCGCAGCAGGGCCGGGGCGGCCGCGCTCGCTGCGCGTGCACACCGTGCCATCAACGGCCGGATCCGTCCACGGTACGGTGCTGCCCTGAGAGTCCGGTGAGAACGCAGTCGCCCTGCCTGTAACGGCAGTTCAGAAGTTGGTCCGGACCAATGCACCCGCGATTGCGAGCTTACGGGCGACTGCCGGGTTCGTGCATACACACCGTTACCGTCAGACGACATGGACGGGTAAGGTAGCGCCCCGTACCCAATCCGGGGCGTGCGCGCCGACCGGTGCCCGCGGAAATCCGCGGTCAGCCTGTCGGGGTTCGGCCCCGGTCCGTACGCTGCGAGGTGTCCTCTTGTCGGACCGGCGGCCCTGCCGCCACCCGGCCGGGACGGCGGAACCCGGGACGCCTCGGCACGGACGAACACACTAACGACGGAACCAAGACTACGAGCGGGCGCGCTACTCCCACAGGTGGCGGCCCGCAGGCCCTGGGGGCGGTGGCGTGACCGTGACAGAAATTCAACAGGACACCGGTACGAGCGGTGTGATCGCACAACGACGCGTCCTGGTGGTGGAGGACGAACCCACCATCGCCGAGTCGATCGCGGCCCGGCTGGGCGCGGAGGGCTTCAAGGTGGCCGTCGCGCACGACGGCCCCGGCGCGGTGGACGGATTCCACACCTGGCAGCCCGACCTCGTGGTGCTCGACATCATGCTGCCCGGCTTCGACGGGCTGGAGGTCTGCCGCCGGATCCAGGCGCAGCGCCCGGTCCCGGTGCTGATGCTGACCGCCCGCGACGACGAGACGGACCTGCTGGTCGGCCTCGGCGTGGGCGCCGACGACTACATGACGAAGCCGTTCTCGATGCGTGAGCTCGCGGCCCGGGTGAACGTGCTGCTGCGCCGGGTCGAGCGGGCCCAGCAGGCGGCCCGGACCCCGGCGCTGGGCAGCCTGCGGTTCGGCGAGCTGGAGATCGACCACGTGCAGCGCCGGGTCCGGCTGGGCTCGGGCGATGTGCACCTGACGCCCACCGAGTTCGACCTGCTGGCCTGCCTGGCCGCCCAGCCGCGCGCGGTGCTCACCCGCGAGCAGCTGCTCGCCGAGGTCTGGGACTGGACCGACGCGTCCGGCACCCGGACGGTCGACAGCCATGTGAAGGCGCTGCGCCGGAAGATCGGCGCGACCTGGATCCGCACCGTGCACGGCGTGGGCTACGCGCTCGAAGCGCCCGTGGGCTGACGGCCCCGCACCCGGGCCGCTGGACGTCACCCGGAGTGCGATGCCGGACCTGGGGGGGCCACGGGGGCGCACAGGACACGGAAACCAAGTACCGATGACGAGCAGTAGCACCGAGCCCGACGACCCGGCCACGCGGCGGGGCCGACCGGCCCGGTTCGCCGCGCGCGTGTGGCGTGCGGTCCGACCACTCGACCCGGCCCGCTCCATCAAGGGCAAGCTGGGCCTGCTGGTCATCATCGCGGTGGCCATCGCCACCGGTCTGATGGTGATCGCGATCCACTCCGAGACCCAGGTGCGGGTGATCCTGGTCTTCTCGGTGATCGCCTCCCTGCTCTTCATGCAGGTCATGGCGCACACCCTGACCGCTCCGCTGCGTGAGATGACCGCGGCGGCCCGGGCGATGGCCGGCGGCGACTACAGCCGCCGGGTCAAGGCCGCCTCCCGGGACGAGATCGGGGAGCTGGCGGCCACCTTCAACCGGATGGCCGCCGATCTCGAGGCCGCCGACCGGCACCGCCGGGAGCTGGTGGCCAATGTGTCGCACGAGCTGCGCACGCCGATCGCGGCACTGCAGGCGGTGCTGGAGAACATGGTGGACGGCGTGGTGCCGCCGGACGCCGCCACCCTGGGCGCGGCCCTGGAGCAGACCGAGCGGCTCGGCCGGCTGGTCACCCATCTGCTCGACCTCTCCAAGCTGGACGACGGCGTGGTGCCGCTGGACGCCCGGGAGTTCGAGGTGGCCCCGTTCCTGGCCGGGGTGCTGCGCGGGTTGACCGTGGACGGCGCGACCTCCGGCGGCGCCTGGAGCCGCCGGGACGACGTGCGGCTGCGCCTGGACGTGCAGCCCGAGGGCCTGACCGCGGTGGCCGACCCGGAGCGGCTGCACCAGGTGGTGGCCAATCTGGTGGACAACGCCTGCAAGCACTCCCCGGCGGACGGCCTGGTCACGGTGCGGGCCCGGGCCGGCGACGGGGCGCATGCGCTGCTGCTGGAGGTGGAGGACCAGGGGCCCGGCATCCCGGTGCAGGACCGCACCCGGGTGTTCGACCGTTTCAGCAGGTCAGGCACCGCGACCGCGCAGGGCCCGGGCAGCGACGGCGGCACCGGGCTCGGCCTGGCGATCGCCCGCTGGGCGGTGGATCTGCACGGCGGCCGGATCGCGGTGGGCGACGGCGGCAGCGGCTGCCTGATCCAGGTGGTGCTGCCGGGCGACGCGACCGCGGTGCCGCGCCCGCGATTGTGACCGCCGCCACGACCGTCACGAATCCGGCCGCGGTGGACACGCCGACGACACGATCTGTCCACCCCGGCCAGCTTTGTCACACAATTGGGACATCTCGGCGGTCGACAGCAGTTGATCGGCCACAAACGGTCGATCAGCGGGACTTTTGTCCGGTTTCATACCGTTTTACCCAGCCAGAAGGCGTCATCCTCTTCCCTGCGGAAGCGCTCTTCTAACGCGTTCTTCCGGCCAAATCCGCTCAAAGGACTGTGATCTGGGCGACGCCGACCCCCGGGGACTGCGCGATCACTCGTCAGGGGCGTAGCCTTAATCCCCGCTGTCCAAACATCCCAAAAGGAAGCGGAAGAGGGCGGTTGCCGCCGTGTCGCCACAGTCCCCTGAAACCCCCAACAGCTCGGCAAGCTCCACTGGCTTCGGCCCCAATGAGTGGCTCGTCGACGAGATCTACCAGCAGTACCTCCAGGACCCGAACTCGGTCGACCGAGCCTGGTGGGACTTTTTCGCCGACTACAAGCCCGGTACCGAGGTGACCTCAGTGACCCAGGCCGTGACCCCGGTCGGCTCCGTGCCGACCCCCGTCGCCGCCCCTGCCCCTGCTCCCGCTGCCGCCCCGGCGCCGGCTGCCCCCGCCGCCGCCCCGGCAGCTGCGCCCGCTCCGGCGGCCGCCGCACCTGCCGCGGCCGCTCCGCTGGCAGCCCCGCCGGCCGCGCCGCCCGCGCCCAAGGCCGCCGCCGCGCCGGCCGCCCCCGCGGCGCAGAGCACGGGCCCCGAGCTGGTCCCGCTGCGTGGCCCGGCCAAGGCCGTCGCCACCAACATGGACGCCTCCCTCGAGGTTCCGACCGCGACCTCGGTGCGCGCCGTGCCGGCCAAGTTGCTGATCGACAACCGCATCGTCATCAACAACCACCTGCAGCGCGCCCGCGGCGGCAAGGTCTCGTTCACGCACCTGATCGGCTACGCCATGGTGCAGGCGATCAAGGCCAACCCCGGGATGAACCACAGCTACCAGGTCAAGGACGGCAAGTCCTTCCTGGTGAAGCCGGACCACGTCAACCTCGGTCTGGCCATCGACCTGGTGAAGCCCAACGGTGACCGCCAGCTGGTGGTCGCGGCCATCAAGAAGGCCGAGACCCTCGACTTCTTCGGCTTCTGGCAGGCCTACGAGGACATCGTCCGCCGGGCCCGCGCCAACAAGCTGACCATGGAGGACTTCACCGGGGTCACGGTCTCGCTGACCAACCCGGGCGGCATCGGCACCGTGCACTCGGTCCCGCGCCTGATGCAGGGCCAGGGCACCATCCTGGGCGTCGGCGCCATGGAGTACCCGGCGGAGTTCCAGGGCAGCTCCCAGGAGACCCTGTCCCGCCTCGGCGTCTCCAAGATCATGACGCTGACCTCGACCTACGACCACCGGGTCATCCAGGGTGCCGCCTCCGGCGAGTTCCTGCGCGCGATCCACCAGCTGCTGCTGGGCGAGCACGGCTTCTACGACGAGGTCTTCGAGTCGCTGCGGATCCCGTACGAGCCGGTCCGCTGGGCCACCGACGTCGCCGCCACCCACGAGGACGAGGTCAACAAGACCGCCCGGGTGATGGAACTGATCCACTCCTACCGGGTCCGCGGCCACCTGATGGCCGACACCGACCCGCTGGAGTACAAGCAGCGCAAGCACCCCGACCTGGACGTGACCACGCACGGCCTCACCCTGTGGGACCTGGAGCGCGAGTTCGCGGTCGGCGGCTTCGGCGGCCAGAAGATGATGAAGCTGCGCGACATCCTCGGCCTGCTGCGCAACACCTACTGCCGCACCGTCGGCATCGAGTACATGCACATCCAGGACCCGAAGCAGCGCAAGTGGCTGCAGGAGCGCCTGGAGAAGCCGTACACCAAGCCGGAGCGCGAGGAGCAGCTGCGCATCCTGCGCCGGCTGAACTCCGCGGAGGCCTTCGAGACCTTCCTGCAGACCAAGTACGTCGGCCAGAAGCGGTTCTCGCTGGAGGGCGGCGAGTCCCTGATCCCGCTGCTCGACGCCACCATCGACTCCGCCGCCGAGCACCGCCTCGACGAGGCCGTGATCGGCATGGCGCACCGCGGCCGCCTCAACGTACTGGCCAACATCGTCGGCAAGCCGTACGGCAAGATCTTCGGCGAGTTCGAGGGCAACCTGGACCCGAAGTCGATGCACGGCTCCGGTGACGTCAAGTACCACCTGGGCTCCGAGGGCACCTTCACCGGCCTGGACGGCGAGACCATCAAGGTGTCGCTGGCCGCCAACCCGTCCCACCTGGAGACGGTGGACCCGGTGGTCGAGGGCATCGCCCGGGCCAAGCAGGACATCCTGGACCAGGGCGGCACCACCTTCCCGGTGCTGCCGATCCAGATCCACGGCGACGCGGCCTTCGCCGGCCAGGGCGTGGTCGCGGAGACCCTGAACATGTCGCAGCTGCGCGGCTACCGCACCGGCGGCACCGTGCACATCGTGGTGAACAACCAGGTCGGCTTCACCGCCGCCCCGGCCTCCAGCCGTTCCTCCACGTACTGCACCGACGTGGCGCGGATGATCGAGGCCCCGATCTTCCACGTCAACGGCGACGACCCGGAGGCCGTGGTCCGCGTCGCGCGGCTCGCCTTCGAGTTCCGCCAGGCGTTCCACAAGGACGTCGTGATCGACCTCATCTGCTACCGCCGCCGCGGTCACAACGAGGCCGACAACCCGTCGTTCACCCAGCCGCTGATGTACGACCTGATCGACAAGAAGCGCTCGGTGCGCAAGCTCTACACCGAGGGCCTGATCGGTCGCGGCGACATCACCATGGAAGAGGCGGAGCAGGCGCTCCAGGACTTCCAGGGCCAGCTGGAGAAGGTCTTCGCCGAGGTCCGCGACGCGGCCGGCGCCCAGGCCGCGGCCCCGGCCGGCCGTCCGGTGGCGGACTTCCCGGTCAGCATCCAGACCGGCATCTCGCAGGAGATGGTCAAGCGGATCGCCGCCTCGCAGACCAACCTGCCCGAGTGGCTGACCGTGCACCCGCGCCTGCTGCCGCAGCTGCAGCGCCGCGCCGCCTCGATCGAGGACAACACCATCGACTGGGCCACCGGCGAGATGCTCGCCATCGGCTCGCTGCTGATGGAGGGCCACCCGGTCCGCCTGGCCGGCCAGGACAGCCGCCGCGGCACCTTCGGCCAGCGCCACGCGGTGCTGATCGACCGGGTCACCGGCGAGGACTACACCCCGCTGCTGTACCTGACCGAGGACCAGGCCCGGTTCACCGTCTACGACAGCCTGCTGTCCGAGTACGCGGCGATGGGCTTCGAGTACGGCTACTCGCTGACCCGCCCGAACGCGCTGGTCATGTGGGAGGCCCAGTTCGGTGACTTCGTCAACGGCGCGCAGACCGTCGTCGACGAGTACATCGCCTCGGCCGAGCAGAAGTGGGGCCAGCACTCCGGTGTCACCCTGCTGCTGCCGCACGGCATGGAGGGCCAGGGCCCGGACCACTCGTCCGCCCGCCCGGAGCGCTTCCTGCAGCTGTGCGCCGACAACAACATGACGGTCGCGATGCCGACGCTGCCGTCGAACTACTTCCACCTGCTGCGCTGGCAGGTGCACAACCCGCACCACAAGCCGCTGGTCGTCTTCACCCCGAAGTCGATGCTGCGTCTGAAGGCGGCGGCCAGCTCGGCCGAGGAGTTCACCTCCGGCTCGTTCCGCCCGGTGGTCGGCGACACCACGGTGGACCCGAAGAACGTGCGCAAGGTGGTCATCACCGCCGGCAAGTTCTACTACGACCTGGAGGCGGCCCGCGCCGAGCGCGGCGTCACCGACACGGCGATCGTCCGGGTCGAGCGGCTCTACCCGCTGCCGATCGCGGAGCTCCAGGAGGAGCTGGCCCGCTACGGCGAGGACGTCCAGTTCGTCTGGGCCCAGGAGGAGCCGGCCAACCAGGGTGCCTGGCCGTTCATCGCGATGAACCTGGTCGACCACCTGGACGTGGTGATCGGCCGCAAGGCCGGCGCCGCCCGCCTGCGCCGGGTGGCCCGTCCGGCGGCCTCGGCCCCGGCGGTCGGCTCGGCCAAGCGCCACGCGGTCGAGCAGCAGGCCGTGCTCGACGAGGTCTTCGCGATCTGAGGTGACAGCCGCTGACACCACGTCAGCAACGGTGAAGGGCCCGCTCCGATCATGGAGCGGGCCCTTCGCTAATGTCTGCGCCATGCCTGCCGATCAGTCGCGTTCCGCCGTGCCCCCGCCCCGGTCTTCCAGCCGCTGCTGCCGGACGATCCGGACGAGGTGGCCGGGTACCGGCTGTTCGCCCGACTGGGCGCCGGCGGCATGGGCCGGGTCTACCTCTCGTACACGCCGGGCGGCCGGCCGGTGGCGCTCAAGGTGGTCCGGCCCGAGTTCGCCGAGGATTCGGAGTTCCGCCGCCGGTTCAGCCAGGAGGTGGCCAACGCCCAGCGGATCCACGGCCTCTACACCGCCCAGGTGATCGACTCCGGCACGGCCGCCGACGCGCCCTGGCTGGTCACCGCGTACGTGCCGGGCCCCTCGCTGCAGCAGGTGGTGCGCGAGCACGGCCCGCTGCCGGTGCGCACGGTGCTGTTGCTGCTGGGCGGCATAGCCGAGGCGCTGCAGGCGATCCACAGCGTCAGCGTGGTGCACCGCGACCTCAAGCCGGCCAATGTGCTGGTGGCCGCGGACGGACCGCGGGTGATCGACTTCGGCATCGCGCGGGCCGCCGACGCCACCGCGCTGACCGGCACCGGCTACCGGATCGGCTCGCCCGCCTTCATGGCGCCCGAGCAGGCCCAGGGCGGCGCGATCACCCCGGCCACCGACGTCTTCGCGCTCGGCGCGCTGGCCGCCTACGTGGCGAGCGGGGTGCCGCCGTTCGGCGAGGGGCCGGAGACCGCGGTGCTCTACCGGGTGGTGCACGAGCAGCCGGACCTGGCTGGCGTGCCGGCCGAGCTGCGCGAGCTGCTGCTGCGCTGCCTGGCCAAGTCGCCCGAGGAGCGGCCGAAGCCGGCCGAGATCATCGAGGTGGCCCGGGAGCACCCGGCGGTGGGCGGGCAGCTGCGGTTCGCCGACAACTGGCTGCCGCTGCCGGTGAGCACCGAGATCACCCGGCGCTCGGACCTGCCGCGCACGCCGCCGCGGCCGGCACCGGCGGTGCCGAGCGCCCCGCCGGTGCCGAGCGCCCCGCCCGTACCCGCCATGGCGCCACCGACCGTGCCCGTAACGGTGGTTGAGCCTCCGTCAGGTGCTGTGCTGCCACCCCAGGGCGCCGAGGCGTTCACCGCCCCGCTCCCGCCGCCGCAGCCGACCGTGCAGCTGCCCGCACCGGCAGTGGCACTGGCGCCGGCGCCGGCGCCGGCCGGGAAGCGCCGCGGGGTGTCCTGGCGGACCCTGCTGACGGTCGCCCTGGTGATGGCGCTCGGCGGTGCGCTGGTGGGCGTGCTGCTCTCCCGGGGCGACGCCGGCCCGAAGACGGGCAGCTCGTCCGGCAACTCCGGCAGCGGGCAGCAGCAGGCGGTGGACGCCCCGACGACGCCGGGCGCCGACGACTCCCCGGTGACCGCCCCGACCGGGCCCGACAGCACCGACACGCCCGGCGGCGGGGTGTCGGCCACCGGCGGCCCGACCGGCTGGACGCCGCTGGTGAGCAAGGTGGAGCTGGACATCCCGGCCGCCGAGTACTCCAGCGAGGCCTACCGGGTGGACCTGACCGCGGGCAAGCTGATCGCCCCCGGCACCAACGGCAAGTGGGTGCTGGGGCTGCACAACACCGGCGGCGCCGGCGGCAGTCGGGCCAACACCTTCGTGAGCGACGGTGACGACGACTCGGACTTCGCGGTGATCACCGACTCCTCGGTGACGCCCGGTCAGTGCAACACCGCGCTCGACACCCACCCCGACTCCGACCTGACCTTCGGCCACGCCGGTGCCGGCCGGCTGCTCTGCGTCCGGGACCGCTCGACGCACGACATCGCGATCGCCGCGATCGAGGTGGCCGACGAGCAGACCGGCGAGGTCAAGCTCTCGGTGAGCACCTGGCAGGGCGGCAGCTGAGCGCGTCTATCCTGACCAGGTAGTCCGACCCCCAGATTTCCGGAGCAGAACCGTGTACTTCACCGACCGCGGCATCGAGGAGCTGGAGAGCCGGCGCGGCGAGGAGGAGGTCACCCTCGGGTGGCTGGCCGAGCAGCTGCGCACGTTCGTCGACCTCAACCCCGACTTCGAGGTTCCCGTCGAGCGGCTGGCCACCTGGCTGGCCCGGCTGGACGACGAGGACGACGACTGACCCGCGCGGCACGACGCACGAGGGCCCGGGAGGCAACTGCCTCCCGGGCCCTTCGCAATTCGGCGCGGCGAAGCACTTGACTCCACCGCCACGCGATATATCGTGTTTCTCGGAAGACGCGATACATCGCGACTTGCCGGATCGTCGCCACTCCAGCGTACGACGGCGCCCAGCCAACGGGAGGACTTTCAATGAACCAGTGGACGGTCAGCGAGCCCGACAGCATCGTCCTGGACGAGCCGGTGCAGTCGGCGCAGGTGCGGATGATCGCCGGCGCGCTCAACGTGGTGGCCGCCGAGGGCCCGGCCCGGATCGAGGTCACCGAGCTCAAGGGTGAGCCGCTGCAGGTCAGCCTGGTCGACGGGGTGCTGACGGTGACCTACCAGCACCTCTCCTGGAACGACTTCGGCTTCGGCGGCCAGCTGAAGACGATGGACGCGATCAAGGACGGGTTCAAGGACCTGGTCTCCTCCCTCAAGCGCAAGCGCAAGTCCCGCGCCGTGGTCACGCTGACCCTGCCGGCCGATGCCGTGGTGAAGCTGGGCTCGGTCTCCGCCGACACCACCGTCTCCGGCCTGCAGACCGACACCGCGGTGTACGCGATCACCGGCGCCACCACCCTGGTCGGGCTGGGCGGCAAGACCGAGGCCAACTCGGTCTCCGGCGATGTGGACGCCCAGTCGGTCGGCGGCGAGCTGAAGCTCAAGACGGTCAACGGCGACCTGACGGTGGTGGCCGGCACTGCCACCACGGTCCGCGCCAACACGGTCAGCGGCGTGGTCACCCTGGACCTCACCGGGGCCGCTCCGGCGGACGTGCGGGCCAACACGGTCAGCGGCGACGTCGCGATCCGGCTCCCCCGGCCCGCCGACACCAAGGTCGAGGCGGGCAGCACCACCGGCAAGTTCTCCACCGCCTTCGAGGAGTTGAAGCTCGGCGGCACCTGGGGCGGCCAGCGGCTCACCGGCGTCCTCGGCGCCGGCAGCGGCTCGCTGGAGGTGACCACCGTCTCCGGCTCCGTCTCGGTGCTGGCCCGCCCGGAGGACGACACCCCCAGCCTGGTCAAGGAGCTGACGGACGGTTCGGACGGGACGGAGGACACCGCATGAGCAACGTCTTCGGGCACGGCCGGCTGCGGCTCTACCTGTTGAAGCTGCTGGCCGACTCGCCCCGGCACGGCTACGAGGTGATCCGCCTGCTGGAGGAGCGCTTCCAGGGCCGCTACGCGCCCTCCGCCGGCACGGTCTACCCCCGGCTGGCCAAGCTGGAGGGGGAAGGCCTGGTGGAGCACTCCACCGAGGGCGGCCGCAAGGTCTACCGGATCACCGACGCCGGCCGGGCCGAACTGCTCAGCCGCCAGGCCGACTTGGCCGAGCTGGAGTCGGAGATCGACGCCTCGGTGACCCAACTCGCCGACGCGATCCGGGCGGACGTCCGGGACTCGGCCAAGGACCTGCGCGAGGAACTGCGCAACGCGGCCCGCATCGCCCGCCGTCCCGAGAGCCCCGGCTGGGCCGACGCGGCCGGCTGGCAGCGCACCAAGGAGGAGTTCGCCGAGTTCAAGGCCCAGGCCAAGCGGGCCAAGGAGCAGGAGAAGGCCGCCAAGGAGCAGGCCAAGCTGGCCAAGGAGGAGGCCCGCAAGGCCCGCGAGCAGTCGCAGGCGGTCCGCCAGGCGGCCCAGCAGGAGGCGCTGCGGATCAAGAAGCGGGTGGAGCAGCAGTTCCGCGAGCACGTCGGCAACGGCGACTGGCCGACCGGTCTGTCCGAGGGCCTGTCCGAACTCACCCGCGGGCTGGCCGGGTTGGCCGACCCGTCGCGCTGGGGCGCCGGCTCCGCCGAGGCCCCCAAGGTGGACCTCGGCAAGGAAGCCCCGCAGGACCTCCCCGACTGGGCCCGCACCGAGCCGGGCGGCGACCCGGCCCGCGAACTCGACCGGCTCCTCGACCGGTTCCGCGACCAGGTGCGGGACACCGCTCGGGACGGGGACGGGGTCACCGAGGAGCAACTCTGGGAGGCCCGCGCCGTGTTGACCGGCGCGGCCGAGCAGTTGCGCCGCCTGCTGCGCTGACCCGCGCCGCAGTCAGGGCCCGCCGGCAGGCGGGCCCTTCGGCTTTCAGGGCTGCAGCACCAGCTTGCCGAAGACGTCGCCCTCGGCGAGGCGGGCGAAGGCGTCGCGGGCCTCGGTGAGCGGGTGGACTGCGTCGATCACCGGGCGGATGCCAGTGGTGGCGCAGAGCGAGAGCAGGTCGGCCAGCTCCTCCTTGGTGCCCATGGTGGAGCCCACCACCTTGAGCTCCAGGAAGAAGATCCGGTTCAGCTCGGCGGCCTTGGGGTTCGGCCCGGAGGTGGCACCGGAGATCACGATGGTGCCGCCGGGGCGGAGCGCCTTGACGGAGTGCGACCAGGTGGCCGCGCCGACCGTCTCCATCACCGCGTGCACCCGCTCGGGCAGCCGGGCGCCGCTCTCGAAGACCGCGTCGGCGCCCAGCGCGAGCGCCCGGTCCCGCTTGGCCGCGTCCCGCCCGGTGACCCAGACCCGCAGCCCGGCGGCCTTGCCGAGCACGATCAGCGCGGTGGCCACCCCGCCGCCGGCGCCCTGCACCAGCACGGTCTGGCCCGGGGTCACCCCGGCGTTGGTGAAGAGCATCCGGTAGGCCGTGAGCCAGGCGGTGGGCAGGCAGGCGGCCTCCTCGAAGGAGAGTTCGGCCGGCTTGGGCAGCAGGTTCCAGGTGGGCACCGCGACCCGCTGCGCGAAGGTGCCCTGGTAGCGCTCGGTCAGGATGGAGCGCGGCTCGTCGGGGCCGACCCCGTGGCCGCTCTGGCCGATCACCGAGTGGATGACCACCTCGTTGCCGTGCTCGTCGATCCCGGCCGCGTCGCAGCCCAGGATCATCGGCAGCCGTTCGGCGGGCAGGCCCACGCCGCGCAGCGACCAGAGGTCGTGGTGGTTGAGCGAGGCGGCCTTGACGGTCACCACGCTCCAGCCCGGGCGCGCCTCGGGCTCGGGGAGCTCCCCGAGTTCGAGTCCGGCCAGGGGATCGTCGGGGTCGATGCGGGCGGCGTAGGCGGCGAACATGGTCCGGACACTAGCCGCCGACGGGCGGGGCCCGGAACCACGCCGGAGTGTGACCTCCACCGCGTGTCCCGGGCCCGCTGCCGACGGGGCGTCAGCCGGTCGGATCGTCAGATCCGGGCGACGCCCTCCTGGCGGGCCGCCTCGGCGACCGCCTTGCTGACCGCGGGGGCCACTCGCGCGTCGAACGGCGAGGGAATCACCTTCTGCGGCGTCAGCTCCTCGGCCACCACGCCGGCCAGTGCCTCGGCGGCGGCCAGCTTCATGCCCTCGGTGATGCGCGAGGCCCGCACCGAGAGCGCGCCGGCGAAGATGCCGGGGAAGGCCAGCACGTTGTTGATCTGGTTGGGGAAGTCGGAGCGGCCGGTGGCGACCACCGAGGCGTACTTGTGCGCGACCTCGGGGTGGATCTCCGGGTTGGGGTTGGCCATCGCGAAGATGAAGCAGCCCGGCGCCATGGTGGCGACGACCTCTTCCGGCACGGTGCCACCGGAGACGCCGATGAAGACGTCCGCGCCGGCCAGCGCGTCGGCCAGCGAGCCGGTCCGCCCGCTCTTGTTGGTGAGCGCGGCGATCTCCGCCTTGACGTCGGTGAGGTCCTCGCGGCCCTGGTGGACCACGCCGCGGCGGTCGCACAGCGCCACGTCGCCGATCCCGGCGGCCACCAGCATCTTGGCGATCGCGATGCCGGCCGCGCCGGCGCCGGAGATGACCGCGCGCAGGTCGCCGATCTTCCGGTCGGTCACCCGGGCCGCGTTCCACAGCGCGGCTGTGGTGACGATCGCGGTGCCGTGCTGGTCGTCGTGGAAGATCGGGATGTCCAGCGCCTCCTGGAGCCGGCGCTCGATCTCGAAGCAGCGCGGCGCCGAGATGTCCTCCAGGTTGACGCCACCGAACGACGGGGCCAACCGGATCACGGTCTCGACGATCTCGTCGACGCCGGTGCAGTTCAGCGCGATCGGCACCGCGTCCACGCCGCCGAACTGCTTGAACAGGATCGCCTTGCCCTCCATCACCGGGAGCGAGGCGGCCGGGCCGATGTCGCCCAGGCCCAGCACGGCGGTGCCGTCGGTGACCACCGCGACCGTGTTGGCCACCCAGGTGTAGTCGTGGACGAGCTCCGGCTGCTCGGCGATGGCGGTGCAGACCCGGGCCACGCCGGGGGTGTAGGCGAGGGACAGGTCGTCCGCGTCGCGCAACGGCACGGTCGCGGCGACCGCCATCTTGCCGCCCCGATGGAGCGCGAACACGGCGTCGACCGGATCCTCGGGATCCGAGGAACGAGGGTGAATGATCTCCGCTGCCACGATGACCTCTTCGTCATTAGATCAGCGAGGACGACAGCCGATGGCCGATGACCGTTCCGGGGGACGCTGAAACACCGGGGACCCGCGCGAGCGGGCCCGGAGCCGGGTGGTCAGGCGGCCGCCAGCGGGTCGCCCTCTATGAGGGATTTTTTGGGGATGTAGCTGCGCGCTACGGTCCGCACGACGCTTCGGTGCCGCGGATACGGAGTCGGCGTCATCGACTTCCGGTCCTCGACACCCCGGCTCTGTGGCGAGCCGTTGGTTACTGGCTGGTATCGGGGGTCACCCGATAGGTGATTCTGACACAGTGCCCCGAAGCCCGGCAGACCGGCCTGGAGAGACGAAGGCCACGTCGCCCCGCAGGCGGCGGCGGACCGCCGATCAGAGCCTGCTCAGGCGAAACGCACCGGGATCGGCAGGTCCCGTTACGCATTTTTGATCTCACTGGTGCTCCGCTCAACAGTTCGGTGGTGGCAGGATCTCCTGCACCACCTCGGCGGAGGGTGGCCCGCCCGCTCACACCCCGTCACCGCGGCAGATCCGCCTGACCCTCTCACAGGAGGCCCCCGCAATGAGCGTCGTCCGCACTCACCGCACCCGCCTTGCCGCCTTAGGCTCCGTGCTGATAGCCGGCAGCCTGGCGGTCACCGGTTGCAGCAGCAGCAGCAGTACGAGCAGCAGCACCTCATCGTCGTCCGGCTCGTCGTCGGGCTCGATCACGTCCCCGACCGCCGTTCCCTCGCTGGCCGCCCAGCTCCCGGCCGCGGTCAAGTCCAGCGGCAAGCTGGTGGTGGGCGTCGACGCCTCCTACGCGCCCAATGAGTTCAAGGACGACAGCGGCCACATCCAGGGCATGGACGTCGACCTGGCCGGCGCCATCGCGGCCAAGCTGGGCCTGAAGGCCGACGTCCGGGACTCCCAGTTCACCGCGATCATCCCGGGCATCCAGTCGAACAAGTTCCAGCTCGGCATGAGCTCCTTCACCGACAGCAAGGACCGCGAGGCGACCGTCGACATGGTCACCTACTTCACCGCGGGCACCTCGATGGCGGTGAAGAAGGGCAACCCGAACAAGATCTCGGCCACCGACCTGTGCGGCAAGAAGGTCGCCGTGCAGACCGGTACCACCCAGGCCGACGAGATCAAGAACACCCTCAACCCGGCCTGCCAGAAGGCCGGCAAGCCGACCATCCCGAACGACGGCGACAAGTTCGACCTGCAGACCGACGTCACCAACGCGCTGGTCGCCGGCCGCGACGACGCGATGCTCGCCGACTCCCCGGTGGTCGACTACGCGATCAAGATCAGCGGCCAGCTGGCGAAGATCGGCGACACCACCGACACCGCCCCGTACGGCGCGGTGGTCGCCAAGGGCTCCCCGCTGACCCCGGCGATCCACGGCGCCATCCAGTCGCTGATCGACGACGGCACCTACGCGAAGATCCTCCAGAAGTGGGGCGTCCAGGCCGGGGCGATCACCAAGTCCGTGGTCAACGGCGCAGTCAGCTGAATCCGCCCGCCCCTCTCACCCCCTAGGTCACTCCCGTGAACCAGACGAAACAGGGGGCGGCTCGCCCGGCACTGCCTGACACCATCAAGGCAGTGCCGGTGCGCCACCCCGGACGCTGGGCCGGCGCCGTCGTCATCCTCGTGCTGCTGGCGATGCTGCTGAACGCCCTGATATCCAACCCGGTATTCGACTGGCCGACCGTCGGCCACTACCTCTTCCACCCGAGCATCGTCCACGGCGTCGGCGTGACCCTGCAGCTGACCGTCTACTCGATGCTGATCGGCGTGATCGGCGGCATCCTGCTGGCGATCATGCGGCTCTCCCGCAATCCGCTGCTCTCCGGCAGCTCGTACCTCTACATCTGGGTCTTCCGCGGCACCCCGGTCCTGGTGCAGCTGGTGTTCTGGGGCTTCCTCGGGCTGCTCTGGCAGCGGATCTCGATCGGCGTGCCGTTCGGTCCGGCGTTCTGGTCCCAGGACACCAACACCCTGGTGCCCACCTTCACGGCCGCCCTGCTGGGCCTCGGCCTGAACGAGGCCGCCTACATGGCCGAGATCGTCCGGGCCGGCATCCAGTCGGTGGACGAGGGCCAGAGCGAGGCGGCCCACGCCCTCGGCATGAGCCGCGGCCAGACGATGCGCCGGATCGTGCTGCCGCAGGCGATGCGGGTGATCATCCCGCCGACCGGCAACGAGACCATCTCGATGCTGAAGACCACCTCGCTGGTCACCGTGATCTCGCTGGAGGAGCTGTTCCGGGCCGGCCAGAACATCTACTCGCACAACTTCAAGAACATCCCGCTGCTGGTCGTGGTCTCGATCTGGTACCTGTTCCTGACCTCGATCCTCACCATCGGCCAGTACTACGTGGAGCGGTACTACGCCCGCGGCGCCAACCGGGCGCTGCCACCGACCCCGCTGCAGAAGCTGCGGGCGCTCCGGGTGAAGCTCCCGACCGGGCCGGCGGCAATTTCCAGGGAAGGCGGTGGTCCCGGTGTCTGACCCGGTGCACGACCAGGTGCCCGGCTCGGTGATGGTCAAGGCCGAGGGGTGCGCAAGTCCTTCGGCCTGGTGGAGGTGCTCAAGGGCATCGACCTGGAGGTCAAGCAGGGCGAGGTGTTCTGCCTGATCGGACCGTCAGGATCGGGCAAGTCCACCTTCCTGCGCTGCATCAACCACCTGGAGAAGGTCAGCAGCGGCCGGCTCTCGGTGGCCGGGGAGCTGGTCGGCTACCAGCAGCGGGGCGACCGGCTGTACGAGCTGAAGGAGCGCGAGGTGGCGCGCAAGCGGCGCGACATCGGCATGGTCTTCCAGCGCTTCAACCTGTTCCCGCACATGACCGCCCTGGAGAACATCGTCGAGGCCCCGGTGCAGGTCAAGGGCGTGTCCAAGGCCGCCGCCCGGGAGCGGGCCCGGGAGCTGCTGGCGCGGGTGGGCCTGGCCGACAAGGCCGCCAACTACCCGTCCCAGCTCTCCGGCGGCCAGCAGCAGCGGGTGGCGATCGCCCGGGCGCTCGCCATGGACCCCAAGCTGATGCTCTTCGACGAGCCCACCTCGGCGCTCGACCCGGAGCTGGTCGGCGATGTGCTGGACGTGATGCGCGGGCTCGCCGAGGAGGGCATGACCATGGTCGTGGTCACCCATGAGATGGGTTTCGCCCGCGAGGTCGGCGACGCGCTGGTCTTCATGGACGACGGTGTGGTGGTGGAATCCGGCCACCCGCGCGACGTGCTCACCGATCCGCAGCACGACCGGACCAAGGCATTCCTCTCCAAGGTCCTCTGACAGTGTCCGGAAGCCGGACGGCGTAATAGGCTTGAGGCGACTCACCCGTTACCGCTCCCTCGGAGGACCCCGTGGAGCTCGCCCTGTACGCCGATTACGCCGTCCGGCTGGTCAACAGCGAGGAGCCGGAGCGCGGCACCGACGCGCTGGTCAGCGTGGACGCCGCGCGCAACCTCTTCAGCTACCCGGAGTCCGGCGCCGCCCTGCTCACCGGCCCGGACGACGTGCCGCTGATGCGCGCGCTGCGGAGCCGGCTGCGGGCCGTCTTCGAGGAGGCCGCAGCCGGCCGCGAAGGGAGCGCGGTCGACCTGCTGAACGGGCTGCTGGCCGAGTACCCGGTCAGCCCGCAGGTGTCCGGGCACGACTACCTCGACGAGAGCGGCCGCCCCCGCTGGCACCTGCACCTGGCCGACAACGCGCCCACCGCCACCGCCAACTTCGCCGCGGTGGCCTGCATGGGCCTGGCCATCCACCTGACCGAGCTGGGCGCGGACCGGCTGGGCATCTGCCAGGCCGCACCGTGCCGCAACGCCTACCTGGACACCTCGACCAACCGCTCCCGGCGGTACTGCTCGGACCGCTGCGCGACCCGGGCCAATGTCGCGGCCTACCGGGCGCGCAAGCGGGCCGAGGCGGCGCACGCGCAGTCGGCGCACGCACAGTCGGACCAGGCGCCGCCGGAGCAGGCCCGGCCGGCCACCGCTAGCGCGACGGACTGAGCCGGCCGCGGGCCACCCCGAACCGGGCCGCCAGCCCCGGCACCCGGCCCAGCGGCCAGCGGCACAGCAGCCGCTCCAGCCAGTGGGCCGGGGCCAGCCACCCCACGCTGGGGCTGACCCGCAGCAGCACCCGGCCGAGCACCAGCTCCTGGGGCACCGGGCCGAAGTCCCGGCTGTCGTTGCCCAGGAACTGATTGTCCGACAGCAGCCACCAGCCCTTGCTGCGCCGCTCGGCGGCCCGCTTGACCACCAGCAGGTCCTGGCGCATCGGGTGGCGGACCAGGACGACCGCTCCGGCTCGGATCCGGGCTCCGTACTTGACCACCACCTTGTCGCCGTCGTACAGGGTCGGGACCATCGAGGGCCCGTCCACATCGACCACTCCGAACGGCAAGAGTCCGCCACCCGTGCGGACCACGGGTTCTGGGCCTGCGTCAGTGTCGCGCCGCCGCAGTGCCGCCATGCTGCCCACCTCCTCGTCGTGCCAAGTCCCGTCGGGCAATGTCAGGAACGTGCCGAGCACCGTCACCCGTTCCAGGGACCAGCATCCCGCATCGACAACGTGTGCCCGTTATCGACCGGTTCCGACTCGGCCTTTTGCCTTAGGTCCCCGTCCCGGCCATGAGATCCCGCATCCGGCGGGGTAATCTCGGCGCGGGAAGACGATCTAAGGAAGGACTCCCATGTTCTCTCGTCTGTTTGCGCCGCGGGTCACCGCTCACGCCCACTGCGACCTGCCCTGCGGTGTGTACGACCCGGCCCAGGCCCGCATCGAGGCCGAGTCCGTGAAGGCCACTCAGGAGAAGTACCAGGCCAACGAGGACGCCGGCTTCCGCACGCGCGCCATCATCATCAAGGAGCAGCGCGCCGAGGCCGTCAAGCACCACCTGTCGGTGCTGTGGAGCGACTACTTCAAGGCCCCGCACTTCGAGAAGTACCCGGAGCTGCACGACCTGTTCAACCGCGCCCTGAAGGCCGCCTCGGCCACCAAGGCGTCGAACGACCCGGCCACCGGCCAGGCTCTGCTCGACCTGATCGCCGAGATCGACAAGATCTTCTGGGAGACCAAGAAGGCCTGAGCTCGTCGCTCGCGTCCTCGACGGCGCCGCACACCCACCGGGTGCGCGGCGCCGTCGTGCGTTCCGCCGCTCACCCGATCGGCCCAGTACGCTCGGCGGCATGATCAGGAGCGCAGTCGTCGACGACGTCCCCACCATCATCGAGCTGATCCGCGAACTGGCGGACTACGAGCGGGCACTGCCCGAGGCGAAGGCCACCGAGGAGCAGTTGCGCCAGGCGCTGTTCGGTGCGCAGCCCGCGGTGTACGCACTGATCGCCGAGGACGACGCGACCGGTGAGACCGCCGGCTTCGCGCTCTGGTTCCGCAACTTCTCGACCTGGACGGGCACCCACGGGATCTACCTGGAGGACCTCTACGTGCGCCCGCAGCACCGCGGCGGCGGCCACGGCAAGGCGCTGCTCACCGAGCTGGCCAGGATCGCCGTGGCGCGCGGCTACAGCCGGTTCGAGTGGAGCGTGCTGGACTGGAACGAGCCGTCGATCGGCTTCTACAAGTCGCTGGGCGCCCAGCCGATGGACGACTGGACGGTCTACCGGCTGACCGGGGACGCGCTGCGCGAGCTGGGCGGCAGCTGACCCGCGCCCTCGATGGACCCCGGGCGGGGGAATTGGGTCGCGAGTCGCGACATCTCTCGTCCGATCGCGGTAACGTCTCGGCGGACGGCCCGCGTCCAGCGCCACCAGGCTGGGTAGGACACGGGACGTACCGCACCACCCCTCAAGACAGTTGGGGCGAAGCAGTTGAGCCATGCAACAGAACGTGCCCAGGCCCCGGCCCAAGCACAGCGCGTCACCCAGGAGGTGAGGGTGTCCCAGATCGACGGCGCTCCCGAGGAGCCGGCGGCGAACGACTTCGTGGAGGTCCGGCTGCCGGCCCAGGGGGCGTACCTCTCGGTGCTGCGGACGGCCACGGCCGGTCTCGCGGCGCGGCTGGACTTCACTCTCGACGAGATCGAGGATCTGCGGATCGCGGTGGACGAGGCCTGCGCCATCCTGCTCCAGCAAGCGGTGCCCGGATCGGTGCTGTCCTGCGAGTTCCGGCTGGTCGGGGACGCCCTGCGGGTCACCGTCTCGGCCCCGACCACCGACGGCCGGGCCCCGGAGCGGGACACCTTCGCCTGGACGGTGCTCTCGGCGCTGGCCGGCGAGGTGGAGTCCTCGGTGGCCGACGACCGGACGGTCAGCATCAGTCTGCACAAGAAGCGCGGCGGGAACCCGCTATAGCCGTGAACCAGGATTCGGCCGGCGGCCGGACCAAGCGAAGGTGCCCGGCCGAAGGCCGGACCGATCGAGAACGCCCGGCCGGAGGCTGGACCGACCGGCGCGTCCGGCCCGCGGCCGGACGTTCCACGACCCGGGGCACTCCCGCCAATGGGCCCGGTCGCGGAACAATCGATGTGATGGCCCGGCCGCGTCGGCGGTCCGGGCGCTCCCGGAACGGAACGGGGGATCACCGTGAGTGATCTGGATCGCAACTCCGCCGTCGGGCCCCGGCCCGTGGACGGCCTGCCGACGGACGCCCCGTCCGGCGGCGGCCCGGCCGCGCGCCCAGCGGCCGCCCGGCGCCCTACCGTGCCGGCGCAGTCCGGCGGGTCCGAGCCAGGGCCCGCCGCCTCCCAAGACGCTGACCCGAAGGACGCCCAGCGGATGAGCCAGCCCACCGACCCGACGCCGGACCCGGCGTCCGACGAGGCCCACCCGCAGGCGCCAGGGGCGGTGCGGGACGGGGACGAGGAGCTGGCCGAGGCGGTGCGGGCCGCACTGCCGGCCCAGGGCGCGGACCGGCACAAGACCGCCGCCCCGGACCGGGAGGCGGCCCGGGCCCTGTTCGTCCAGCTGGCCGGGCTGCCCGAGGGCTCCCCGGAGCGGGTGGAACTGCGCAACCAGCTGGTCCGGATGCACATCCCGCTGGTCGAGCACCTGGCCCGGCGGTTCCGCAACCGCGGTGAGCCGCTGGACGACCTGACCCAGGTGGCCACCATCGGCCTGATCAAGTCGGTGGACCGGTTCGACCACGAGCGCGGGGTGGAGTTCTCCACCTATGCCACCCCGACCATCGTGGGCGAGATCAAGCGGCACTTCCGCGACAAGGGCTGGGCGGTGCGAGTGCCGCGCCGGCTGCAGGAGCTGCGGCTGTCGCTGACCACCGCGACCAGCGAGCTCTCCCAGCGGCACGGCCGCTCCCCCACGGTGCACGAGCTGGCCGAGCACCTGGGCATCTCCGAGGAGGACGTGCTGGAGGGCCTGGAGTCGGCCAACGCCTACTCCACGCTGTCCCTGGACGTGCCGGACAGCGACGACGAGTCGCCGGCCGTGGCGGACACCCTGGGCGCCACCGACGAGGCCCTGGAGGGCGTCGAGTACCGCGAGTCGCTCAAGCCGCTGCTGGCCCAGCTGCCGCAGCGCGAGCAGAAGATCCTGGTGCTCCGGTTCTTCCGGAACATGACGCAGTCTCAGATCGCCGCCGAGGTGGGCATTTCCCAGATGCACGTGTCGCGTCTGCTGGCCCGCACCCTCGCCCAGCTGCGGGACAAGCTGCTGGTCGAGGAGTGACCTGCCGGACATGCGCCGGGGCGCGCGCCGCAAGGCGCGCGCCCCGGTTGTGCTTCAACCGCTGACGGGTACTCAGCTCTCGGTGTCGGCGCCCTGGTACAGCACCGCGGTGACCTTCGGGTTGAGCAGCAGCACCAGACCGGCCAGCCCGGCCAGGCCGACCAGCACCCCGATCGCCGCCATCACACCGCCGGCCCCCCACATGAACCAGGCCACCGGCAGGCAGAGGGTGTGGATCAGCACCGCCGGAGAGCGGCCCCAGCGGCGCAGTCGCAGCAGCGCCCGGCCCGCCAGCAGCGGCAGCAGGCCGAGCAGCAGGATCACCACCCCGCCGTACTCGGCGAGCCCCTGGTTCCGAGTGCTCTCGACCAGCGCCGCGACGATGATGTAGACGCCCCAGACCACCAGCGCGGCGCCCTCGGCGAGGGTCAGGGCCACCCCGGCCAGCAGCGGGGTGGGGCGCGCGGCGGGCGTGGCGGGGACGGTGGTTTCTGCGGTCACTGAAGCAGGGTAACCGCCGGGCCGCTCCGACCGAGCCTTAGGCTGATCCTCATGCGTGCGCTCCTGGTCGTGAACCCGAAGGCCACCACCACCAGTGGCCGAACCAGGGATGTCCTCACCCATGCGCTGCGCAGCGAGCTCAAGCTGGAGGTCGCGGTCACCGGGTACCGCGGCCACGCCGGGGACCTGGCCCGGGCCGCTGCCGCGGACGGCTCGATGGACCTGGTGGTGGCGCTCGGCGGCGACGGCACGGTCAACGAGGTGGTCAACGGCCTGCTGGCGCACGGCCCGAGCGAGAAGCTGCCGCGCCTGGCGGTGGTGCCGGGCGGCAGCACCAATGTCTTCGCCCGGGCGCTCGGGCTGCCCAACGATCCGGTGGACGCCACCGGCGTGCTGCTGGACGCGCTGGACAGCGGCCGGCAGCGGGAGATCTCCCTGGGCAAGGCGATGACCGACGGGCTGCCGGACCGCTGGTTCACCTTCACCGCCGGCCTGGGGTTCGACGCGGGCGTGGTCGGCCGGGTGGAGGAGCAGCGCCGGTCGGGGCGCCGGTCCACGCACGCGCTCTACGTGCGCGAAGCGCTCCGGCACTACGTCACCGAGCGCGAGCACCGGAAGAACGGCCCGGTCACGCTGGAAATCCCGGGCCGGGCACCGCAGTCGGGACTGGTGATGTCAATAGTCTCGAACACCTCGCCGTGGACATTCCTCGGCAATCGCCCGGTGCTTCCCTCGCCGTCCGCATCCTTCGAAACCGACCTTGACGTCTTCGGCATCACTCGAATGACAGCGTTCGGAACCGCGCGGACGATCCGTCAGATTCTGCGCCCGCACACACCTTCGGAGCAGCCCGGCAAGCAGCCCGGGCCGACCGGGAAGCACGTCGTCTCCTATCACGACGTCAGGCACTTCACCTTGGTTTCACAGGAACCGGTCCCATTTCAGGTCGACGGGGACCACCTTGGAGACAGGAGCCGCGTCAGTTTCACAGGCGTACGACGGGCACTGCGTGTGATTGTGTGACCAGAAGGGGCCCCGCCCTTGTTCTCGAACGTGCGAGCCCCCTTCACCCCATAGAAGTACGGCCTGTGAGGTAGGCGACACCGAAGAATCAAAAATTCCTCCTCGAAGGGGGTTGTATCCGAGCCTGAGGTTTGCGAACCTCTACATGGCGATCGGGACGCGACGCAGCGGGACTGCGAAGCGACCCCCCGTTGCATCCCACTGGGCCTCCGGCTCGGGATCGCGGGATTCGCCCGAACCCCCCTCAGCACAGACGCCCGGCCCGTAGAGGCCGTTGGCCCCTATTGCCGTTGCGGGATTCGTGAAAGCGTTCACATTCACAAGACGTTTCGATAGTGCTGGTGGGCCCCCGTCCACCGGCAGGAGGAGTTGGACGACCATGGACTGGCGCCACCGCGCTGTCTGCCGCGAAGAGGACCCGGAGCTGTTCTTCCCGATCGGGAACACCGGTCCTGCTCTGCTGCAGATCGAGGAAGCCAAGGCCGTCTGCCGCCGCTGCCCCGTGATGGAGCAGTGCCTGCAGTGGGCGCTGGAGACCGGCCAGGACGCCGGCGTCTGGGGCGGGATGAGCGAGGACGAGCGTCGTGCGATGAAGCGCCGCGCCGCCCGCAACCGCGCCCGCACCGCCTGAGCGATCGCAGTACCACCGATCGCTCGGTGAGGATCAGCAGTTCAGCAGTACCGATCAACACATGATCACAGGCTTCGGCCGCGACTTCGTCGAAGCCTTCCGCAGGAGCAGACGCGCCCTGGCAGCACCGCCGGCGCAGACCGCTCCGACTGCGACTCACCCCGGTCCGGCTACTTGCCACTGCTCACGCAGAGCAATAGTGTGGACCTGCGACGCTCACCGTATGCAATAGCGCCGAGCGTCACACCCAAGAGCCCCCGTACCGGCTGACTCCCCCGACAGCCGGAACGGGTTGAGAGGCCTCGCCGACCCTCCCCCCCGGTCGGCGGGGCCTCGTTTCTTGCCCCGGCACGCCCGGTCAGCGGACCGGGATCTCCAGGACCACCCGGGTGCCGCCGCCCGGCGCGGCCAGCATGTCGAAGGTGCCGCCGAGCTCCCCGGTGGCCAGGGTCCGCACGATCTGCAGGCCGAGGTTGCCGGCCTGCTGCGGGTCGAAGCCCTCCGGCATGCCGCGGCCGTCGTCCTGCACGGTGATCATCAGGTACTCGTCCGGTTTGGCCCCCTGGGTCCAGCTGTCCGACCGGCCCGAGCCGGCGACCGGCGCCCGCCCGCGCAGCGCGCTCACCGAGACCGTGCCGCCGGGGCGGCCGCCGAACGCGTGCTCCAGGGCGTTCTGCAGCAGCTCGGTCAGCACCATCGCCAGCGGCGTGGCCACCTCGGCGGAGAGGATGCCGAAGCTGCCGCTGCGCTTGGCGGCGACCTGGCCGTCCTGGGACAGCTCCATCACCATGGCCAGCACCCGGTCGGCGATCTCGTCGAAGGCGACCTGCTCGTCCAGGTTCTGCGAGAGCGTCTCGTGCACGATGGCGATCGAGCCGACCCGGCGCACCGCCTCGTCCAGCGCGGCCCGGGCCGAGTCGTCGCCGAGCCGCCGGGACTGCAGGCGCAGCAGCGCGGCGACCGTCTGCAGGTTGTTCTTCACCCGGTGGTGGATCTCCCGGATGGTGGCGTCCTTGGTCATCAGCTCCCGGTCGCGGCGCCGCAGTTCGGTGACGTCGCGGCAGAGCACCAGCGAGCCGGTGGGCACGCCCTTGGGCTTCAGCGGGATCGCCCGCAGCGTCACCACGCCGTCCTGGGCCTCCACCTCGGCCTGCCGGGGCGCCCAGCCGCTGGCCAGCTTGACCAGCGCCTCGTGCACCGCACCCCGCGAGGGCGGCACCAACTCGGCGGTGGTGCGGCCCAGATGACCGCCCACCAGATCGGTGGTCAGGCCCAGGCGGTGGTAGGCGGAGAGCGCGTTGGGGCTGGCGTAGGTGACGATGCCGTCCGCGTCCAGCCGGATCAGGCCGTCGCCGACCCGGGGGCGGCGTCCATGTCCACCTGCTCGCCGGGGTAGGGGAAGCTGCCGGCGGCGATCATCTGCGCCAGGTCGGAGGCGCTCTGCAGATAGGTGAGCTCCAGCCGGCTGGGGGTGCGCACGGTGAGCAGGTTGGTGTTGCGGGCGATCACCCCGAGCACCTTGCCCTCCCGGCGGACCGGGATCGACTCCACCCGCACCGGCACCTCCTCGCGCCACTCCGGGTCGCCCTCCCGGACGATCCGCCCTCGTCGAACGCGGCGTCCAGCAGCGGGCGCCGACCGCGCGGGACCAGGTGGCCGACCATGTCGTCCTGGTAGGAGGTGGGCCCGTGTTGGGCCGCATCTGGGCCACCGAGACGTAGCGGATGCCGTCCCAGGTGGGGATCCAGAGCACCAGGTCGGCGAAGGAGAGGTCGGAGAGCAGCTGCCACTCCGAGACCAGCAGGTGGAGCCATTCCACATCGGCACCGGTGAGGGTGGTGTGGCGGCGGACGAGTTCGTTCAGCGAGGGCACACCGCCGAGGGTAGCCAAACCGGGGCCCGGCCCGAGATCGCGCCGGGGCCCGACCCGAGGTCACCGCAGTTGTCCAGACCAATTCCGGCGGATTCCTGGACAACCCAGATTGGTCTAGTCCACAATGGAAGGGCACCAAGGAGAGGCCCCCGCGCAACTGCCCTGACCACGCGCGGAGCCCTCCTCGGTCGACCGCCGCGACACCGGGATCCCGCACAATCCCGGCGCCGGCTCCGGCGGTCGGCGAAGCTCCGGGCTGCGGTGCCGCGAGGGTTGAGGGTCCCTCGTCGGCGCCGTGGCCCGTAGTGCTGTCCGGGCCCGCTCAGCCCTGGTTGTTGATCATCTGATTGATCTGGGCGTCCGCGGCCTTGGTGGCCTGGCTCACCGCAGTGCCGGCCAGGATCGAGGTGAGCATGGTCTCCAGCACGTTCTGCTTCTCCACCTGGGCCCAGCCCGGGGCCAGTGGGACGAACCAGGCATCGGGCACCGAATTGGCCGCGGCCGCCGTCTCCGGCTTGGACTTCAGCGGATCCAGCTGGGTGAGGTTGTTCGGCAGGATGTTCTTTCCCGCCAGCAGCGCCTCCGACTTGGCACTGGTGAAGAGCTTGACCCAGGCCTTGGCCGGCTCACCGGCCTGCGACTTGGCGGTGATCGCCAGGTCCGAGCCACCGATGAAGCTGGGCAGCGGCCGGTTGTTCGGGCCGGGGAAGGCCGCCGGCTTCAGGGCGCCCGCGAGCGACGGGTCGCCGCCGGGCGCGGTGGCGGCGCTGGTGGCCTCCCAGGCGGTGCCGTAGATCACGCCGGCCTGCTGCTTGCCGAGCACGTCCGACTGGTGCTGCTCGTTGACCGTGGGGTCGCCGTGGTTGTAGCGCTTCACCAGGTCGACGAAGTGCTGGATGCCCTGCTGGGCTTTCGGGTCCTCCAGGGTGCCGTGCCAGTTGCCGGCGCTGTCGAACTTGGCGATGGTGCCGCCGTACGCCGCCACGTAGGACATCGCCGCGTACCAGTAGGGGCCGGGCAGGTAGAGCGCGGAGAAGGACTTGTCGTCCCGGTGGGCAGCCTGCAGCTTGTCCATCGCGGCCCTGAGGTCGTCCTCGGTGGCGGGGAAGTCCGCGCTGCCGGTGGCCTGCTGGAGCATCGCCGCGTTGTAGATGCCCACCCGGGCGCCGGCGTAGTACGGCACGCAGAACAGTCTGCCGTTGTAGGTGCAGGTGCTTTCCAGGCCGCGGATCCAGCTGTCGGAGTTCTCGTAGTCGCTCTTGTCCAACTGGGCCAGCGAGCCGTTCAGGATGTATTTCATGGTCTCGGTGTTGCCCAGCTCCACCACGTCCGGCGCCTTGCCCTGACCGAGCGCGGCGTCCAGGTTCCGCACCTTGTCGGCCCAGGTCTGGTAGCTCAGCTTGAGGGTGACGTTCGGGTATTCCGCGCTGAACTGCTGGTTCACCTGCTGCACCAGGTCCGGCCAGTTGTTCTCGGCGTCGTCCATCAGCCAGACGGTGAGCGTGCCGCCGACCGCCCCGGGAGCAGCCGACCGGTTGGCCGCGGAGCCCAAGGCGGATCCTCCGCACCCGGTCAGGGCCACCGCGAGCGCGGTGACGACGGATGCGGCCAGGAGCTGACGACGCTTCACGCTTTCCTCCGGGAGGAGCGGTTCAAGGGGATTGTGACGCTGATTCCGGTGCTTCAGGACCGAACGGGGCCGAGCGTGGTCCAGACCAGTTTTCTGGAGCCTGTCCCAGAGCCATCCCGATGTCAACGCGAATGGTTCACCCAATCCCCCGCCGTTGCCTACCTGTTGTGCAATATCAGCGCACCGCGATTGGTCAATCACCTGAAGTCGCGTCAATTCCCGATTGAGTCATGACAATTCCTTGGCGAACGGAATTCCGTGGCCATCCGAAAAATGAAACACCGGGGCCCCGGCAGGGAATCCCTCCCCCACCGGGGCCCCGGTGCTGAGCGGCGGTCGGAAAGCCTGATGTTTTTCAGCGACCGACCGACGGCTGGCCGGTGAGCACCTCCACCGCGGCCAGGCCGCAGGCGCGGGCCGCGCCGTGGGTGGCGATGTGCAGCGCGCCGACCGGCTCGGCCTGCGGCACCCCCATCTCCACCACCAGCGCGTCGGGCCGGGCGTTCAGCAGCAGGCGCAGTGCCGCTGACATCCAGTCGTGGCGGTGCACGTCGCGCACCACGAGCACCAGCCGCCGGCCCGCCGCCTCGGCCAGCAGTTCGGCCACCAGGGCGTCCAGTTGCTCGGCACCCGCCTGGTCCGGCCCGATGCCGCGGGTCCGGGTGCCGGGGAACCGCTCGGCCAGCATCCCGGCCACGCCCCACGGGGTGTCGTCGCCGACCGCGATGTTGGACTCCGGCGAGAAGGAGGCCACGAACGGACGGTCGGTCACCGGCTCGAAGTGCTGAGCGGGATCGGCGGTCACCCTGAGGGCCCAGCGGGCGGCCCGCAGGCCGATCGACAGGTCCGGCTCGATCGGGGCGGCCTCGGCGGCCGCCTTCGATCGGCTCTGCCGCGCCCAGCTGCCCAGCGCCCGCACCCGGTCGGCGGCGTCGGCCAGCCGCTCCTGGGACAGCCGGCCCTCCCGCACCGCCGCCACGATGGCGTCCCGCAGCCGCAGCACGGTCTCCTCGTCGCACAGCCCGCCACCGACGCAGATCGCGTCGGCGCCCGCCGCCAGCGCCAGCACCGTCCCCTCCGCGATGCCGTAGCGGTCGGCGATGGCGCCCATCTCGATCGCGTCGGTGACGATCAGGCCCTGGTAGCCGAGGCCGCCCTCGCTCTCCGGGGCCCGCAGCAGCCCGCCCAGCACCGCCTTGCTCAGGGTGGCCGGGTAGTCCGGGTCGAGCGCCGGGATCATGATGTGCGCGGTCATCAGCGCCTTGGCGCCGGCCTCCACCGCGGCCTTGAACGGCGGCAGGTCGCGGGCCCGGACCAGTTCCTCGGCCACGTCGATCAGCGGCAGCCCGTGGTGCGAGTCCACATTGGTGTCGCCGTGCCCGGGGAAGTGCTTGGCGCAGGCGGCGACCCCCGCCGACTGCAGGCCCGCCACCCAGGCGGCGGTGTGCCGGGCGCACAGCTGCGGGTCGGCGCCGAACGAGCGCACCCCGATGACCGGGTTGCCCGGGTTGGAGTTGACGTCGGCGGCCGGCGCCCAGTTGAAGTTGATGCCGCACTCGGCCAGCGCCCGGCCCAGCTCGCGCGCCACGTCCCGGGTCAGCGCCGGGTCGTCGACCGCGCCGAGGGCCAGGTTGCCCGGCCAGGAGGAGCCGGAGCCGACCTCGAGGCGGGTGACGTCGCCGCCCTCCTCGTCGATCGCGATCAGCAGGTCCGGATTCTCCCGCCGCAACTCGGCGGTGAGCGCCGCCAGCTGGGCCTGGTCGGTGACGTTGCGCCCGAACAGTGCGACCGAGCCGAGGCCGGCGGCGATGTGCCGGTGCACCCACGCGGGCGGGGTGCTGCCCTCGAAGCCGGGCTGCAGGACGGTGAGCGCGTCGCGGTGCAGCTGGTCGCTGTCCGGGATGCTCGGGGTGAGGATGCTCAACGGTCAGCCCTTCACTGCGCCGTCGGTCAGACCGCCGACGGCCTTGCGCTGGAAAAGGAAGAAGACGACAAGCACCGGGAGGGCGAACAGGGTGGAGGCCGCCATGGTGGCACCCCAGTCGTCCCCGAAGGTGGTCTGGAACGAGGTCAGCCAGAGGGGCAGGGTCTGCGCGGTGCCGGGGCCGGTCGCCTTGTTCAGGACCAGGACCAGCGGCAGTTCGTTCCAGGCGGTGATGAAGCCGAACAGCGAGGTGGACATCAGGCCGGGCACCAGCAGCGGGAAGATCACCCGCATGAAGGCCTGGAACCGGCTGCAGCCGTCCACCATGGCGGACTCCTCCAGCTCCTTGGGCACGGCGGCCATGAAGCCGCGCAGCGTCCAGATCGTGAAGGGCAGCACCATCATCATGTAGAAGAGGGTCAGCGGCACCAGGCTGTTCAGCATGTCGTTGTCCCGGACGATCATGTAGATCGAGATCGACATGACCTCCCAGGGCGCCATCTGGGCGACCATCACCACCAGCACGAAGGCCTTGCGGCCCCGGAACCGCATCCGGGTGACGGCGAAGGCGGCGGCGGTGGCGATCACCAGCGAGGCGGCCACCGCGACCACCGTGACGATGAAGCTGTTGGCGACGAACGACCAGAACTGGTCCGCGCCGGTGGCCGTGGTGAAGTGCTCCAGGGTGCCGTTGAGCGGGATGAAGACGGGGGTCTTGCTGATGATGTCGGTGGTCTTCTTGAAGGCCGTGCTGACCATCCAGTAGACCGGGAACGCGAAGAAGATGACGAGGACGACGGCGATGGCGTTCGGCCAGCTGCGTCCCAGCGCGGAGCGCCTCACAGCTCGTCCTCCTGCTTGATGATGATCCGGAAGTAGTAGGACATCAGCACCGAGAGCATCAGGATGGTGAGCACGGCGATGGCGGCGCCGACCCCGTAGTGCTGGTTGCCCATGCCCTCGATGAAGGCGTAGACGGGGAGGGTCTCGGTGAGCCGCTGGGGTCCGCCGGCATTGATGGCGTAGACCTGGGTGAAGCACTTGAAGATCCAGATGACCTCGAGGAACGTGGTCCCGAGGAAGAACGGCTTCAGGGTCGGGAAGATCACCGAGGTGAA
Source organism: Kitasatospora acidiphila (assembly GCF_006636205.1). Taxonomy (NCBI): domain Bacteria; kingdom Bacillati; phylum Actinomycetota; class Actinomycetes; order Kitasatosporales; family Streptomycetaceae; genus Kitasatospora; species Kitasatospora acidiphila. The sequence continues at coordinate 3,444,104 of NZ_VIGB01000003.1, forward strand.
GACCTTGTACGAGCCGGCGCCGTCCAGCCGGGCGGCCTCGTAGAGCTCCTTGGGGATCGTGGTGAGCGCCGCGTACATGTTGAAGGCCACGAACGGGATCGAGCCCCAGACCAGCAGCAGCATGATCACGAAGAACGTGGAGAGCTGGGAGCTGTACCAGTTGTAGGCGGCCATGCTGTGCCAGCCCAGCTTGTCCAGGAACCAGTTCACCACGCCGTAGCGGGAGTCGAAGAGCCAGGTGAAGACGGTGGTCTGGGCCACGAACGGCATCGCCCAGGCGAGCATCAGGGCGATCTGCAGCGCCAGCCGCATCCTCTTGCCGAGCCGGTCCAGCAGCAGGCCGACCAGGGTGCCGAACACCATGATCAGTGCCACGTTGAGCGCGGTGAAGGCGACCGAGCGGCCGGTGGTGTGCCAGAACTCGCTGCTGGTCAGCTGGTCGGTGTAGTTCTTGAACCCGTTCCACTCGGTCTGATGGAGGATCAGCTGGCGCTTGTTCAGGTTCTGGAAGGAAAGGATGACCGTCTCGACCAGCGGCCAGCAGAGCAGCGCCAGGGTGGCCACGACGGCCGGGAGCAGCAGCAGGTAGGGAGTGCTGCGGCTCAGCAGACCGGGACCGGCGGACGGCCTCACTCCCTTCGGAGCGTCAGCTCCGACGCCCGCGCCGGGCGACTTGGCCCGTACCGGTTCCGACTGAACAGCCATCGGTTGGTCTCTCTTCCTCGCACCTGGCCGACTGGGGTGGCCGCGAACAGGGCGGCGGCGCCGCCCACCGGCCCGTGCGGGGTGCCGGTGGGCGACGTCGCCCGGGTCTTACTGGCTCTGGCCGAGACGCTTGGTGATCTCGTCGTCGTACTTCTTGGCGGTGCTGTCGTAGTCCGCGCCCTGGAGCACGGCGGCCAGGAAGTCCTTGATCGGGTTCGGGTCGTTCTCGACGTTCGACCAGTTCGCCAGGTTCGGCGTGGTGGCGCCGTTGGCGGAGGCCGGCAGGGCGGCCTTGTCGAAGTCGGTGGTGGCCAGCGAGTCCAGCGAGGTCTTGTTCGGGATCAGGCCGGCGGAGGCCATCTGGCCCTCGAACTTGTCGGAGAGCGCGAGCTTCAGGAAGTCCTTGGCCAGGCCCTGGTTCTTGCTCGCCTGGGCGATCGCCAGGTTGGAACCGCCGAGGAAGACGCCGGACGGCTTGTCCGCGGTCTTGCCCGGGACCGGGAAGTAGCCCACGTTGTCGGCCGGCATGTCCTTGGGGGCCGGGGCCTCCCAGCCGAGGCCGATCATCGAGGCGATGGTGCCCTTGGGGAAGAGCGTGTCCTGCTGCGGGGTCGCCTCGTCCTTGTCCTTGGGGGCGGTGGAGTAGCCCTGCAGCTTCTGGAAGGTGGCGAAGGCGGCCTTGGCCTCCGGCGACTCCAGGTTGCCGACCCACTTGCCGCCGACCTGCTTGGCGATCTGGCCGCCCTCACCGGAGAGCAGGCCGAAGTAGGTGTACCACTCCTCGCCGGGCAGGTAGATCGGATCCTGCACGCCGGCGGCCTTCAGCTTGTCCAGGTCGGCGTAGTACTCGTCCAGGGTCTTCGGCGTGCCGGTGATGCCGGCCTTGCTCCAGAGCCCCTTGTTGTAGATGACCACGCGGTTGGTGAAGTACCACGGGGCGGCGTACTGCTTGCCGTCCAGCACCGAGGAGGCGTTCAGGTTGGCGGCCCAGTCGTTGCCGCCGAGGTCGGCCTTGGCGGAGGTCAGGTCCATCAGGCCGCCGGAGGCCGCGTAGCCCGCGGTCTGGGTGTTGCCGACCTCCATGACGTCCACCGAGCCCTCGGAGAGCGCGGTGGTCAGCTTCTGGCCGATGCCGTCCCACTTCTGGATCTGGATGTTCAGCTTGGCACCCGGGTACTGCGACTCGAAGTCGGCCTTGATGCCGTCCTGCCAGGTCTGCGGCGCCGAACCGTCCATCAGCCAGACCGTCAGGGTCTTGCCGTTGTAGTTGCCCGAGCCACCCGCGCTGTCGTCCTTCTTGGCCGAAGAACCGCAAGCCGCCACACCGACGACCATTGCCGCGACGCCGACCGCCGCGATGAGCTGACGCTTCACGCCATCCTCCTGAGGGATGCCCGGTTGCCCCCATCGGCGGCCGGCGACATAACCCCCGAACTGGTCGAAAGCGGCGTCGCGAACCCGTGTGATGGGTTGGATTCATGAGCTGGCCTGCAGTGGTGTAGACCAGATGCCTGGAGCTTGGCCTAGACCAATAGACGTGTCAACGGCTGCATGAGCATTCCGGACGAGCCGTTACCAAGCCGACACCGCTCTTCGTTCATCACGTGATGAGGTCCCCGTCAACCAGGCATACGTGCAACGATGTGTGCCGTTAACGAGGTAGTGGGGTCGGAACGGACCTCGCGAGAAGCGGAGAAGCGGCTCATGAGCAGCGACGGGGGCACCACGGCCCAGCTCCCCGAGGCGGGGGCCTTGCCCGCGCAGGCCGGCAACGGGGGCGAGCCCGCGGCGGCGCGCGTGCCCAAGTACTACGGGCTGAAGCGGCACCTGCTGCAGCTCACCGAGACCCAGCCGGCCGGCACCCCGGTGCCGCCGGAGCGGGCGCTCGCCGCGCAGTTCGACACCTCCCGCACCACCGTGCGGCAGGCGTTGCAGGAACTGGTGGTCGAGGGCCGGCTGGAGCGGATCCAGGGCAAGGGCACCTTCGTGGCCAAGCCCAAGGTCGCCCAGGCGCTCCAGCTGACCTCCTACACCGAGGACATGCGGGCCCAGGGCCTGGAGCCGACCTCCCGGCTGATCGAGGTCGGCTACATCACGGCGGACGACCGGCTGGCGCCACTGCTGGACATCCGGCCCGGCGGCCGGGTGCTGCGGATCGAGCGTCTGCGACTGGCCAACGGCGACCCGATGGCGATCGAGGTCGCGCACCTGTCGGCCAAGCGGTTCCCGGCGCTGCGGCGCAACCTGGTCAAGCACAACTCGCTCTACGCCGCGCTGCGCGAGGTCTACGGCGTGGTGGTGGCCGAGGCCGAGGAGACCATCGAGACCACGCTGGCCAACCCGCGCGAGGCCGGGCTGCTCGGCTCGGACGTCGGGCTGCCGATGCTGCAGCTCTCCCGGCACTCCTTCGACGCCGAGGGCTCGCCGGTGGAGTGGGTGCGCTCGATCTACCGCGGTGATCGGTACAAGTTCATCACCCGGCTGCAGCGGCCCAGCTGAGCCGCCGTCACCGACCTGCTCGCCGTCACCCCTCGGGGTGGCGGCGAGCGGCGTTTGGGGGGCATTGCTCCCAGGTCCCGTGACTCGGGGTTCCCGTGGTTCGGGTTTCCCGTGGTTCGGACGGGGGTTGACACTCGGAAGTGGTCTAGTCCAATCTGATCGAACGTCAGTGCGACGCCGAGCGGGGCGCTGCCATCTCCCCCGCCACGCGCGCTTGAGCCGGCCCTGCCCGGCTCAACGTCCCGCGCACGGCGATTGGTTCAGACCAGCACGCCTTCCGACCCTGGAGCATCGCATGCCGACGCCAGACCGGTATCTCCATCGAGCGGCCACCGACCGTCCGTACTTCAGCGCGGACGGCGAGGCATACCTGGCCCAGACCCCGCTGCGGGACATCCGAAAGGACCTGCCACTGCGGGTGCTCTCCGCGCAGGACTTCGCCTTCTGGCAGGACTACGGCTACGTGGTGGTCCGGGAGGCGATCCCCACCGACGCGGCCCGGCAACTGCTGGACTTCGCCTGGGAGTTCCAGGGTCTGGACCCGGCGCGCCCGGACACCTGGTACCAGGACCGGCCGTTCCGCGACGAGCTCGACCGCCACTTGCACGTCTACGGCTTCGTCGAGGCCTACCACCACCAGCTGATCTGGGACAGCCGCCAGACCCAGCGGGTCTACGACGCCTTCGTGGACGTCTGGGACTGCGAGGAGCTCTGGGTCACCCTGGACCGGCTCAACCTCAACCCGCCGAACGTCGGGAACCGCGACCGCACGCTGATCGAGCCCACCGACACCGGGTTCGACATCGAACTCCACTGGGACGTGGACACCACCCTCGGTGTGCCGCCACAGCGGGTGCAGGGCATCATCGCCCTGGCCGACAGCGCCCCGGAGCTCGGCGGCTTCCAGTGCGACCCCGAGCTGTTCCACCGCTTCGACCGCTGGAAGCTCGACCAGCCCGCCGACCGGGATCCGATCCGGCCGGCCGTCGACCGTGCCGAGTTCCCGGTGGTGCGGCCCGAGTTGAAGGCCGGCGACCTGCTGATCTTCAACGGCCTGCTGGCGCACGGGGTGGCCCCCAACACCTCTGCGGACGGGGTCCGGGCGGTGCAGTACCTGTCGATGATGCCCGCGCTGGAGGAGCACCGGCGGCTGCGCGAGTCGCGGATCGACTCCTGGCGCAACCTCACCACGCCGGACTGGAACGGGACCCTGGTCGGTGACCTCACCAAGCACGAATCGCTGCGCTACGGCCCCGCCGAGCTCACCGGCCTCGGCGAGAAGCTGCTCGGCCTCAAGTCCTGGCACGACGAGGCCCGGGCGTCCTGGCACGGGGAGCCGGCATGACGGCTACTACCGGCGCTGCCGCGACCACCGGCGCTGCCATGACCACCAGCATTGCCGCGACCTCTGGCAACACCAGGCCCACCGGCGTGAGTCGGATCTGTCTGGCGCTGCCCACCAACCGCGCCTGCGTGCCCACCCTCGCCCAGATCGCCGCCGAAGCCCGGTACGCCGCCCAGCAGTTCGGAGTCAAGGTGCACCTGCTGGTGCTGGACTCCGCCGCCCCGGCCGCCCGGGCCGCGCACGCCGCCGCGCTGCGCGAACTGCCCGCGGTGCCCGGAGTGGTGGTGCACCACCTGGACGAGGACGCCCAACGCGCTTTCCTCCAGGCGGTGATCGAGCGCTCCGGGGTGGCCAAGCCGGAGCTGGTGCTGGACCTGATGCTGCCGGACGCCGTCTCCTACGGCGCCTGCACCAACCGCGCGTTCCTGATCGCCGCCGCGCTCGGCTGCGAGTCGGTGCACCGGCGCGACTCCGACCTGCACTACCAACTGCTGGACGGCGCCCCGGTCCTCCCGATCGGCCAGGAGCTGGCCGTCCTCGGCCGGCGGGCCGCCGAGGCGGCCCACGCGGTGACCGTGAACGCACTCGACGAGGCCCGGGCCGACCGCCCGGTGGTGCTGGCCGGCGCCTCCTTCATCGGCGAACTCTCGGTGGACATCGGAGAGATCAAGCAACTGGACCCGCAGGTCTACCAGGACGTGGTGCGACTCTGGGCCGCAGACCACTGGACCGAGGAGGAGAAGCAGCAGCTGGTCGAGGAGTCCTTCCGGGGCGCCGGCACCGAGCCGTTCCGCGCGGACCACAGCGTGCTGGACGTGATCGACATGTGGCGCTTGGACATGTGCAACATCAGCCTGCACCGCCAGGTGTACGAGCGGGTGCCGCTGCTGCCCGCCCGGGACACCATCGGCAGCGACTACTTCCTGATCCACCTGGTGTACGACGCGAAGCTGCCCGGAGTGGTGCACAACAGACACATCGTCAACTTCTACACCTCCGAGCGGCGCACCGATGCCGGCTTCCAGGCATACCAGCTGCGATTCGCCAAGTTCCAGCTGTCGATGCTCTACCTCCACCACATCTACCGCCGGATGGGCGAGCTCGGTAGCGGAGTTGGCGGCGAGCTCGGCGGCGGACTCGGCGGGCAGCTGCTGGACGAACGCCTGCTGGTGCGGCCCGCCCTGGTGGCCGGGCTCGCCCGGGAGAGCGCCGGGCTGGACCGCGCCGAGAACCGCCACCGGCTGGCGGTGCTCGGGGCCTCGTACCGCCGACTGGGCGGCCGGTACGCCGAGTTCGCCGAGCTGCTGGCGAGCAGCGGGGAGCGGCTGCTGGACGAAGCACAGGCCGACATCGAGGAGTTCGCCCTGCTGACCGAGCTCTGGGGGCAACTGGTGGCCGCCGCACGTGCCGTCGGCCTCGATCGGGTTGCCCGCCATGAGGCTTGAGCCGCGACTGCGGGCGGCACTGGCAGCCGCCACCGATGACGTGATCGTCTACGACCTGCCCGGCATCGCCGCCCGCCATGCCGCCCTGGTGCGTGAACTGCCCGGCGTCGCGGTGCGGTTCGCGATGAAGGCCTGTCCGGTGGACGAGGTGCTCGCCACCCTGGCGGCGGCGGGCGCCGGCTTCGACGCGGCCAGTCCGGACGAGATCGCCCAGGCCGCTCGAACCGGCGTGCCACTGGACCGGATCCACTACGGCAACACCATCAAGTCCGACCGGCAGATCGCCGCGGCCCATGCGCTGGGCGTGCGGGACTTCGCCACCGACAGCCTGGCGGATGTCGCGGCCATCGCCGAACAGGCGCCCGGCGCCCGGGTGTTCTGCCGGTTGGCCACCGGCGGCGAGGGCGCCCTGTGGGGCCTGAGCCGCAAGTTCGGCTGCTCGGTCGCCGAGGCCCGGCGGATCCTGGCCGCCGCCCGGGCCGCCGGCCTCACCCCGGCCGGGCTGTCGGTGCACGTCGGCTCGCAGCAACTGACCGCCGAAGCCTGGCGGGAGGCGTTCGACACCCTGGCCGAGGCGATGGCGGCGCTGGCCGGCGACGGCATCACGCTGGACCACGTCAACCTGGGCGGCGGGCTGCCGGCGCTCGGCTGCCTGGACAGGTACGGCCGGCCGCTGGAGCCGCCGCTGGACAAGATCTTCGCGGTGATCCGGGAGGGCGCCCAGCGACTGCGCGAACTGGCGGGCGGGGAGCTCGCCTTCGTGATCGAACCGGGCCGCCACCTGGTCGCCGACCACGGCGCCATCCGCGCCCGGGTGATCCGACTGACCGAGCGCCAGCAGCCCGGCGGTGAGCGGGATCACTGGCTCTACCTCAGCTGCAGCAAGTTCAACGGGCTCTACGAGATGGACGAGTTGCGCTACCCGCTGGTCTTCCCGGACTCCTCGGGCTCCTCGGGCTCCCTGGGCTCCTTGGGCTCCTCGGGCTCCTCGGACCAGGGCGACCTGGTCCGGCGGTGATCGCCGGCCCGACCTGCGACAGCGACGACGCCTACGACCACCGGGGTGCCCGGGTGGCGGTGCCCGCCGCAGCGGCCTCCGGCGACCCGGTCTGGCTGCTGGCCTGCGGTGCCTACGCCACCAGCTACCAGACCCAGGGCTTCAACGGCTTCCGCCCGCTGCCGTACCGGTGCATACCGCTGCCCGAGGAGGAGCCGGCGTGCTGATCCGACCGATCCAGGACGAGGACTGGCCGTCCATCGTGAAGTTGGAGACCGAGGCGTACGGCCCACTCGGCCTCTCCGAGGACCCGGACGCGCTGCGCTCCCGGGCGGCCGGAGCCCCGGAGGCCAACCTGGTGATGGTGGCCGACGACGCGGTGATCGGCTACCTGCTGGCACTGCCCTACCCACCGGGCCGCTACCCGGACCTGACCCGGCCCGAGCCGCCCGTGCGGCAGGCCACCAACCTGCACGTCCACGACCTGGTGGTGGCAAGCGGGTTCCGCTCCCGAAGCCTGGCCGAACGCCTGCTCGACCGGGTCACCGCCGTCGCCCGGGCGCAGGGCTTCACCCGACTCTCCGGCGTCGCCGTCAACGGCGCGCACACCCGCTGGACCCGCAGCGGCTTCCAGACCTGCCCCGACGTCCCGATCCCCGACCACTACGGCCCGGGCGCGGTCTACATCACGCGGCCACTGGCAACGGAAGGAGCCCGCTGATGCGCGTCACCTCCTATCAGCGCTCCCTGGTGTCGATCGCCGCGCTGTTCTGCTTCCTCGGCTTCCAGTACGCCAGTTGGGCCGCCCGGCTGCCCGCGATCAAGACCCGGCTGGGCCTGGGGTCAGCGGAGCTGGGGCTGCTGCTGATGGTCTGCGGCGCGGGCGCGGCGGTCTCGTTCCCGCTGGTGGCGCACCTGATGCGGCGGCTGGGCTCGCGCCGGCTGGCGCTGCTCTCCGGTCTGGTGCTGACCGCCGTGCTGCTCGCCCTGGCCGTGGTGCCGAGCTACCCTCTGGCGCTGCTGACGGCCGTCGTGGACGGGGTGGCCGTCGGCTGCCTCAACGTGGCGATGAACGCGCAGGGCGCGGCGCTGGAGGTGGCCCACCAGCGCGCCGCGATGGCCAGGCTGCACGCCGTCTTCAGCGGCGGCTCGCTCGCCGGAGCGCTGCTCGCCTCCATGGTGAACCTGGCCACCGGGTCGGTGCCGGTGCACTTCGCGGTGGCGGCGGTGCTGCTGCTGGCACTGCTGGCCGCCTCCCGGCCGGCGCTGCTACCCGACGGCCCGCAGCCCGCCGAACCGGCGGCACAGCCCGTCGAACCGGCGGCGCCCGAACCTCGGCGGCGGCGCATCCCGCAGCCGACCGGGATCACCCTGTGGATGGGCCTGGCGATGGCCTTCGGCACGGTCACCGAAGGTGCGATGAACGACTGGTCGGCGCTCTACCTGCGCGATGTGACCCACGCGGGCGCGGAGTCGGCGCCGCTGGGGATCGCCGTGGTCGCGGGGATGATGCTGCTGGCCCGGCTGCTCGCGGACGGCTGGCGGGGCCGCTGGGGCGATGCGGCACTGGTCCGCCTCGGCAGCGCGCTCGGCGGCGTCGGCCTGGCCCTGGCCCTGCTGGCCGGTGGCACCCTGCCGGCGCTGCTCGGGTTCGCCTGCATGGGCCTGGGCATGGCCGCCGTCACGCCCTGCGTCTACGCGGCGGCCGCCCGCCACGGCGCCGACGCGCTCGCCCTGGTCGCCGCCATGGGCACCACCGGCCTGCTGGGCGGCCCGGCGGCGATCGGCTTCATCGCGAGCGGCGCCGGCCTGACCTGGGCGCTGGCCGCGGTGGCCGGCTCGGCGGGCATCGTCTCGCTCTGCGCCCTCCGGATCCGTTTCCCGGCGCTGCGGGAGGCCGCCGATGGCGGTGCACCGGCTCCGGAGCCAGCCGTCTAGCCCTCGGCGAGCCCGCCGCGCGACGGTGTGACGCTGACTCAGGCCTCGTGTGCTGCCCGATCGCGAGGCCTGGGCCACCGTCACACCGCTGCGTCCCCCGTGCCCGTGAAGGGCCCCTCCTCGACGAACCGCCGCAGCCAGTGGGCGAAGGCCCGGGCGTCCGCCGGCGGCCAGTCGGCAAGGGAGTCCTCGATGCGGGCTGCCAGGCGCTGCCGAGCGGCCTGCACGATGCCGTCTCCGGCGCCGGTGAGCGCGAGCAGGGTCGCACGCCGGTCGCCGGGGTCGGATTCGCGCCGCAGCAGGCCGGCCTGCTCCAGCCGGTCGGCGCGGCGGGTGACGGTGGTGCGGTCGAGTCCTACCTCCCGGCCGAGGTCGGCGGCACTGCACGGGCCGGTCCGCGCCAGACCGCTGAGCACCGGGTAGGTGAGGTCGTCGACCGCCTCGCCGAGGCCGTCGGTCAGGTAGGCGTAAAGGCCGGCACGGGTGCTGCGCCGCAGCAGCAGGCCCAGGGCTTCAGCGATCTCGTGTCCTGTCGGGTTCGTCACCCCTCCAGATTAGCGTGCGCAAGGCACGCTTTTTTAGTACTGTGAGATACGTGCTTGAAGCACGCATCTCCATTCCCTGCCGTGAAAGGACCCCTTGTGAGCCGCACCGACATCCGCACCGCCCTCACCGACCTGCTCCTCACCCCGGGACTCGACCTGGACGAGGCCGTCGACCGCCACTTCGCCCCCGACTACCGCCAGCGCACCGACGGCCGCTGGGACGACCGCGGGGAGTTCCTCACCCACATCGCCCACCTGCGCGAGATCGTGGCCGACGGCTCGATCGAGGTGCACGACGAACTCGTGAACGGCGACCGCTACGCCGACCGGCACACCGTCACCGTCACCAAGACCGACGGCTCGACCGTCCGCATGGAGGTCTACCTCTTCGCCGAGCTCGCCCCCGACGGCCGGTTCCGCCGGATCGAGGAGACCACCCTCCTACTCGAAGGCGCCGACAGCGACCGGAACATGGGCAGCGCCCGCTGAGGCACCGCCTCAGGCGGCCTTGTCATGGTGGATGCGCAGCGGCCGCAGGTGTTGGACCGTGGCCTCGTCGCGCGCCTGGTCACGGGTGAGCTGAACGCCGATGTGGAAGTCCTGCACCAGGGTCCAGCCCAGGTAGCCGGCGCCGATCGTGCAGAACACCCCGGCGGAGGCGAGCGCGAGGCCCGGCGTGGCGCTCCGCGGCGGGCCGTTCCAGTGGTTGGCGTAGAGGCCCAGGCTAATGCCGAACAGCGCCAGCGCGAGGACGTTGAGGCCCCCGTGGACGCGCCCGATGGCCATGGCGCTCGACTTGCGCGGCACGCCCAGCCACAGGTCGGCGAAGCCCGGCAGCGCGGCCAGCAGCGCGCCGCCCACTCCGGCGATGTTCATGGCGATCGCGAAATTGAGCCAGAACTGCTGTCCGTTGGAGGCGTAAACGGCGAAGCCCACCAGGGTGCCGGTGTAAGCGGCCACCGGGTAGGCGACGAGCATGGGGTGGATGGGATGGCCTGCCAGAGTGACCTTGCTGTACATGGCGGCCTCCTCCTGGGGGAGATCGCGGCCTAGTTCCAGGCTCCGCCGGTGGGCCAGAGGTGGCAACCCTTCCCCGAGCGGGGCGGCAGCACTCTCTGTGGCAGCCGCCCTGACCCCGCCGGGCAGGTACTGTTCAGCTGCCGAACCGCTCGGGGAACTGGTCGATGATCCCGCAGGACAAGAAGTCCGCCATGCCGAGGATCTGGTCGTGCACCCGGTCGTAGTCGGCGATGTCCGCCGCGAAGTCACCCTTCAGGCGGTCCGACGCCTCCTTCAGGGTGAGGTCCAGGTGCTCGTGCATCATGGCGTGCGTCTCGCTAGAGGGCCAGAAACGCGGGTTGGCCGCAGTCAGGAAGTCGGCGATCTGGTCGGCGTTGGCGTACCAGGCCTTGATCGCCGCCTGCTCCTTGGCCGTGTCGCCGGCCTTCGCCGCGACCAGGATGTCGACCGAACCAAGGATGTGCTGCCGGAGCAGCGAAGTGAGCTGGTCGCCCGCCTGGTCGCCGTAGTAGGGCTTGATGGCGTTGCCGAGGTCCACCTGGTTCTGCAGCAGGCGCTGTTCGGTCGGATCGAGGTCGGGGAGGCTCGCGGCGAAGCTCACGATGGTCAGCCGGGTCCAGGTGATGTGGTCCTCCCACAACTTGCGCATCTGGTCATGGAACTGCAGCGCGCTGGCGGTCAGCCCCGACCGGGTGGCGGCGACGCTCTGCTGCAGCCCGCCGGCGCCCGTGGTCAGCGCTAACGACAGGGCCAGCACGGCAGCGCCCCTGGCGGCCGCCCTGACGGGTAGCGGCGCGAGGCGCGGCCCGCGGGGCAGTCGGTGGTTCATGGGTCCTCCTGATTGACGTGGTGTCGGATCTCCAACGTCACAGGAGCGGATGATCTGCGCACGCTCGGTAGCGCATCAGGCCTACGCGTTGGTGAAATGCAAGGGATGCACATAGCCATCAACCTCGCGCTGCGCTGCCACGCCGAGCTACAGGGACGAACGACGCGTATCCATCGACACCTTGAACGGGCGCGACGCTGGCAGGCCACTGGACACACCGAGAACTTGCACCAGGTGCAGAAGGGCTCCCGATGATCTACCTGGGAGGTCCTCTCGGCTGAGGCTGGCCGGTAGCCTGAATCCGGAGTCGAGGGCGCGATGCCCGCCAGGAGGTCGGAAGTGGACTACGCCCGCATGCGAGCCATCGCAGAAGAGCTCATGGCTCATGCTCCGGAGGATGTCTGGGCCACCGAGATCAGCGGCGACGAGATCATCATGATGATGAGCCCCGCCAACCTGCACGAGCTCATCGTCTACCGCCTCGCCAAGCACGTGGACCGCCAGTTGGAACGCTCGGGCACCGGCCTCATCGCCCACGGCGGAGCGGACATCGAGGACCCGGAATCCGGGATCAAGCGCCGCCCCGACGTAATGATCTTTCCCGAGAGCGCGCTGGAGTCGGGCGAGGCAGTGCACCCGCGTGAGGTGACGGCAGTGGTCGAGGTCGTCTCCAAGTCGAATCCTGAAAACGACTACGAGGGCAAGATGCGCGACTACCCGATAATGGGCGTCCCCTTCTATCTGATCATCGACCCCCGCACGGGCACCGGCCTCGTCCTCTCCGCTCCGCACCAGACGCCGGAAGGCCGCCGCTACAGCACCCGGCGGGAGTTCACCTTCGGGAGACCATCCGGGTCGGTGAGTACGAAGTCGCCACCGCCGATTTCCCAACCTACTGACCGTCAGCGCTCATTGCCGGGCATCCTCGGTGCGCACGGAACGCTACGCCGGTGCGCAGCAGAACCAGACCCGCTTGCCGATGCCGTCGCGCGCCTGGCACTCGTACGGCGCTGCGATTCCCGAGGGGTTCGACCTCTTCATCGGGCTTGAGGAGCTGCCTCCCGGATCGACTGGTACGAAAGCGAAGTGATTCCCGGTCTACTCCAGACCGAGGAGTGTGCGCGGAGCCTCATTCAGGCCGATCGTCCCGACGAGGACACAGACGAGATCGAACGCCGCGTGCAGCTGCGAACTGCTCGGCAAGTGATTCTCACAAGGGCCAGCGACCCGACGACGTTCGATGTCGTCCTCAACGAGGCCGTGCTGCGCCGTCCGATCGGAGGGGACGCTGGCATGGTCAGCCAGCTCGAACGACTCCTGGAGGCCAGCAAGCTGCCCAACGTACGATCAAGGTGGTCCCGTTCAGTGCGGGCCTTCACCTCGGTGTGTTGACGGGAGCTTTCGGCATTCTGCGTTTTCCACTGAACGGAGACGGGAGCGAAAGCGAGCCGCCGACCGTCTACGCAGACGGCTTCACCGGGGCCTTGTACCTCCCGGGCCTCAGGCCGGAGCGCGAGCCGACAGGGCCTCCTACTCACCTCCTCCTTTCGGGCCCATCCCGGCGATCCCTCCTGCCCTCACCCACACGCAGCCGACACGATTGATCGCGCAAGGTGTCCAACTGGTCACACATAGCGGCGAGAGGTGCGGTTCGTGCGTCGATCAACAGGGTGGAAGCGTCGGCTGTCGGCGGTGGCGCTGGCGGGGTGCACTGCGGCTTCCGTGCCGGTGGGTGGTGGCATCGCCCAGGCGGCGGCGCCGGTGCCGACGGTGTTCTTCGGTGACTCCTACACCTCCAACTACGGCATCGCGCCGCTGGCCGAGACCGACCCGGCCCATCCCCGGTACTTCTGCTTCCGGGCGAAGGACAACTACCCGGCGGTGGCAACGCGCCGGCTCGCCGACCGGGGCATCGCGCTGCGAGTGCAGGACGACCGCTCCTGCGGTGCCGCCACGATCAGCAACTTCTGGGAGGAGCAGGCGCTGTTGCCGCCGCTGCCCCTATCGGTGCCGCCGCAGCAGGAGGCCGTGACGGAGGACACCCGGCTGGTGGTGGGCAGCATGGGCGGGAACACGCTCGGCTTCGCCCGCATCCTCAAGCAGTGCTCGCAGCGGCTGCGGGGCGCGGAAGGGGTGCTGCTCCCCGGCGAACCGGTGGACGGGAACTCCCCGGCCGGCGAGTGTCGCCGGTACTTCGAGACGGGAGACGGAGCGAAGTGGCTGAACTCCCAGCTTGAGACGGTCGGCTCGGATCTGGAGGGGATGTTCGACCGCATCCGGTTCTTCTCCGGTGAGCGGGCCAAGGCGGTCCTGGTGGGCTACCCGAGGCTGGTACCCGAGAACGAGCGCCTGTGCAGCACTCCCGTTCCCGGGTCGCGGGAGCTGCCGTTCGCCGACATCGAGCCGAACACGCTGGACTTCCTCGATCAGGTCGAAACCCGGTTGAACAAGGTCATGGCCGACAGCGCCAGGGAGCACGGCGCCCGCTTCGTCGACCTGTACGCCGTGACCGGTGGCAGCACCGCCTGCAACGGCCAGGACCGGGGCATCGGCGGCCTGTTGGAGCCCTCCGAGGTCAAGCTCGGCGATGCCGTGCTGCCCTGGTACGCCCACCCCAACCCCGCGGCCGGGACATCGAGGCGCAGCGGGTCACGGACCGGATCGCGAGCATCCTCCAGGACCTCCAGGACTGACCCACGGGAGCCGGGCTGCTCAGCGCCGCAGCCCCGCCGCGCGCACGGCCGGCCCTTGTGACACCGGCTCCCCCACCCCAAATCGTCAGCCGCGCGCAACGGGGACGCCTCCAACCGGGTGAAATGCCACGCATACGAACCCGAAAGCAGCCCTGCTGCTGCTTTCATGCTCCACGAGGGCAGCAGGTAGCAAGTGATCCAGCCCTCCCAGCTCGGGAGTTGAGGGGAATCATGCGTATTCACTCGCGCGTGGCAGCAGCGGTGTTCGCGGCCGGTACGGCGGTTGCAGGTTTGGCGGTGCCGGCCAGTGCCGCGCCGGTGCCCAATGCGGCGCGCAGCACCAATGTCTACTTCGAGAATGCGACCGGCTGCGACCTGGTGAAGACCGGCGCTTCGCTGGACCACGGGATCTGGAGCACCGAGGTGCCGCAGGACGTGAAGGACGGTCAGACCGGTTCGTGGGCCTCGGAGAGCAACGGACTCGCGACCGGCACCGAGGGGCGCGCCACCTTCACCGCCTACGGCTGCGGCAATCCCTCACTCAACTACAAGCAGGTGCAGGTCCATTGGGACAACCCGTTCGTGGGCAGCAACGGCTACGACGAGGACGGCACCGACGGCGCCTTCAGCATCTCCCGGACGGGCGACGGCAAGGGCAACAACGCCACCATCAACTGGCGGGTCGCGGTCAAGCAGTGACCCGCCGGGCCCCGGCCCGGACCGCTACTCCCCCGCGGCCCCCGCCGCCGCAGCCAGCGCCGCCTCGATGCGCTTGTTGCTGGCCAGCGTCACCGACAGCACCGCCGTGGAGGCCAGCAGCAGCGCCCCCACCAGGAACGGCGCCCGCAGGCCGGCGCTCTGGGCCAGCCAGCCGCCGAGCAGAGCGCCGACGGGGGCCGCGCCGAGGGCCATCAGGCGGCGGGCGGCACCCACCCGGCCGGCCAGCTCACCCGGGATCAGGGCCTGCGAGACGGAGGGGGCCAGCACCATGGTGGCCGCCATCGCGGCGCCCAGCAGGGCCAGGGCGAGGCCGGCCGGGATGAACGGCAGGGGGCCGGCGGAGAGGCCGAGCCCGATGAGGGCGGCGGCCTCGAGCAGGGCGGTGGTGGTCAGCGCGCGGCCGGTGCCGAGCAGCTTGCCGAGCCGCCCGGCCAGCGCGGCGCCCAGCAGGCCGCCGACGGCCTGGGCGGTCAGCAGCACACCGTAGCCCACGTTGCCGAGGTGCAGCTGGTGGTGGGCGAAGAGCACCAGGACGGCCTCCATGCCGGCGAAGGCCATGTTGCCGATGGCCGGCCGCAGCGCCAGGCCGAGCAGCACCTTGTCCTTGAACAGGAAGGCCGCACCCGTCTTGGCCTCCGCCCAGAGCGACGGGCCCTGCGGTTGCCGCCGCACCGGCGGCTGGGCGGGCAGGGTGCGGATCAGCAGCGAACTGGCCAGGAAGGAGAGCGCATCCAGCCCGAACGGCAGCGAGCGGGTCAGGGCGAAGAGTGCGCTGCCGGCGGGCGGTCCGGCGAAGTCGGCGGCCACCGTGCGGGCGCCCATCTGCCGGCTGTTCGCCTGCTGCAGCAACTCCAGGTCGCGGCCGAGCAGTTGCGGCAGGTAGGCGGAGCCGGCCGAGTCGAAGAAGATCTGCCCGGTCCCGAGCAGGAAGGCGACCGCCACCAGCAGCGGGATGCTCAGCAGGTGCAGCACGGCGGCCAGCGCGGGTATCGCGAGCAGGACGGCCCGCAGCAGATCGGTGATCCACATGGTGCGGCGCCGGTCCCAGCGGTCCACCAGCGCACCGCCGAGCAGGCCGAAGAAGAGCCAGGGCAGCAGCGCGGCCGAGGCGACCATGCCCAGCGCCACCGGGTTCTGGGTCAGGGTGGCGGCGAGCAGCGGCAGGGCGGCGAAGTAGACGCCGTCACCGAGGGAGGAGACCGCGCTGGCCGCCCAGAGGCGGCGGAAGGCGGCGGGCAACGCGGGCCGGACGGAGGGAGCCCCGGGGGTGGCGACGTCGGGGGCGAGTTGAGTGTTCGTCATCTGATGTCCTGGGGGCGGAAGAAGGCGATGACCAGCGAAGCTTCTGCCTCGTCGGGGTCGGCGGCGGCCCGCAGCTCCTCGCTGAGCGCGTTGAGGCGGCGGGTGAACTCCTCGTAGACCGCCTGGCTGATCCGCACGTGCTGCATCCGCACGGTGCGCGGCCCGGCCGGGGCGGCCTCCAGGTCGGCGATGGCGTGCCGCATCAGGATGTCCGGCTCGCCCGGTGCGGGGTCGGGCAGCACGATGCCGCGCGAGGTCCGGCCGTAGTACCGCTCGGTGACGCCGCGCACCTTGCGGGTGCTGACCACCTCGATCAGCCCGGCCCGCTCCAGCAGCCGGATGTGGTAGCTGGAGCTGCCCTTGGCCAGGCCCAGCTTGTCGGCCACCTGGGTGATGGTGGCGGGCGCGTCCCGCAGCACTCCCAGGATCCGGTGGCGCACCACGTTGTTGATGGCGCGCAGCTGCTCGTCGGTGGAGAGGTGGACGGTGTCCTCGGTGGGGACGGCGAAGAGGTCGTCGGCAGGCTCGTCTGTCACGGGACACAATGGTCAACACTTCTTGACCATTCGTCAACGGTTTCTGCCCGTCGAACTGATCATCAGATCCGACGCAGCAGCCGGGAGACCGCCGGGTAGCGGCTCGTTCCGCGAGATTCCTTGTTTTCTCCCGTGACACCGGGGCATGGAGTGCCATACATTCCCGTGCAGTCCACAGTCGATCACCAAGAGCGCTGCTCGGCGGGCGCGTTGAGCGCTGCGGCGCTGCTGGGATCCCCTGCCACCCGCCGGAGTCGCGAATGTCCACCGATCCTGACGTTCCATCAGCACCCCCGGGCGCACTGCCCGTGGTCACGCCGGCCCGCGTGCTCGCCGGGATCGCCCTGGCCGTGCCGGTCGTCGCCCTGCTCTGGGTCTCCTCGTACAGCCGCATGACGCCCGCGCTCGGCGGAGTGCCGTTCTTCTACTGGTACCAGATCCTCTGGATCCCGGTCTCCGCGCTCTTCACCGGCTCCGCCTACCTGCTGCTCAACCACGACGCCAAGCAGCGCAAGGCCGCCACCGCCATCCGCATGGGCGGTGAGCCGCGATGACGCACGGCGTGAACACGGTCGCCCTGGTGGTGTTCGTGCTCTTCTTCCTGCTGGTCACCGTGGTGGGCTTCCTGTCCGCCCGCTGGCGGCGCGCCGACAACGCCCTCCAACTGCACGAATGGGGCCTGGGCGGGCGCAGTTTCGGCACCTGGATCACCTGGTTCCTGCTCGGCGGCGACCTCTACACCGCGTACACCTTCATCGCGGTGCCCGCCTCGGTCTACGGCAGCGGCGCGAGCGGCTTCTTCGCCGTGCCGTACACGATCATCGCCTACCCGCTGGTGTTCCTCTTCCTGCCCCGGCTCTGGTCGGTGGCGCGGGCGCGCGGCTATGTCACCCCCGCCGACTTCGTGCGCGGGCGGTACGGTTCGCGCGGGCTGGCGCTCGCCGTGGCGTTCACCGGCATCCTCGCCACCATGCCGTACATCGCCCTCCAACTGGTCGGCATCCAGGCGGTGCTAGACACCCTGGGCGTGGGCGGCGGCGCGCACTCCAACTGGTTCGTCAAGGACCTGCCGCTCTTCATCGCCTTCGCCGTGCTGGCCGCCTACACCTACTCCTCGGGCCTGCGGGCGCCGGCGCTGATCGCGTTCGTCAAGGACACCCTGGTCTACATCGTGATCATCGTCGCGGTGATCTACCTGCCGATGCGGCTGGGCGGTTACGGGCACATCTTCGACGCGGCCGCGCAGAAGTTCCACACCAAGGGGAAGAACGGGCAGCCGATCGGCGCCATGGTGATCGGGCCCAAGGCGCAGTGGTCGTACGCCACCCTGGCGCTCGGCTCCTCACTGGCGCTCTTCATGTACCCGCACACCGTCACCGGCGTGCTGGCCGCCAAGTCGCGCAACACGGTGCGCCGCAACATGGCGATCCTGCCCGCCTATTCGCTGATGCTGGGCCTGCTGGCACTGCTCGGCTTCCTGGCCATCGCGGCCGGCGTGGGCAAGTCCAACCCGCAGCTGGCCGTGCCGGAGCTGTTCGCCAAGCTGTTCCCGAGCTGGTTCACCGGCGTCGCGTTCGCCGCGATCGGGATCGGCGCGCTGGTGCCGGCCGCGATCATGTCGATCGCCGCGGCCAACCTGTTCACCCGCAACATCTACAAGGAGTTCATCCGCCCGGCCGCCACCCCCGAGCAGGAGACCCGGGTCGCCAAGTTCGTCTCGCTGCTGGTCAAGGTGGGCGCGCTGGTCTTCGTGCTGGGCATGGACAAGCAGCTGGCGATCAACATGCAGCTGCTCGGCGGCATCTGGATCCTGCAGACCTGCGTCTCGATCGTCGCCGGCCTGTTCACCCGCTGGTTCCACCGCTGGGGGCTGCTGGCCGGCTGGGCGGTCGGCATGGTCTACGGCACCTGGAAGGCCTACGGCATCTCCTCCGCCGCCACCCACCACTTCGGCGGCAGCACGGCGAAGATCCCGGTGATCGGCGAGATCGGCTACATCGGCCTGACCGCGTTCGTGCTCAACCTGGTGGTCGCCGTGGTG
Source organism: Kitasatospora acidiphila (assembly GCF_006636205.1). Classification (NCBI taxonomy): domain Bacteria; kingdom Bacillati; phylum Actinomycetota; class Actinomycetes; order Kitasatosporales; family Streptomycetaceae; genus Kitasatospora; species Kitasatospora acidiphila. Next base: position 3,462,719 of record NZ_VIGB01000003.1, read on the forward strand.
CTCACGCTGGTCTTCAAGGCGCTCGGCACCCCGGACGGCAAGGACGAGACGTCCCCGGCGGACTACAGCGCGGAGGCGGGCGACCCCGAGCTCGTGGACGCGCCCCAACCGGCCGTGGCGCACTAAGCGCCCCGACGCGCGCCCTGTGACCGCGCCGCCACCGCCCTCAACACTGAGGGGGTGGCGGCGCGATCATATGTACGCCGTCCGGCTTTGTGACCAGTCCGAGCCCGACAGCCGTCTGTACGTCGTCCGGTTTTCTGCGCATTCTGAACATGACGTCGTCGGCGTCCGTCGAGGCGACGTCGCCGAACCCGACGGGGAGCACCGCCCATGCCCGAGCTGAGCACCATCCTCAACGGCCACCCGCGCCAGGACCGGGCGGCCACCCCGCTGCCGTCCGTCCTGATCGCCACCCGGCACGGACAGTCCACGGCCAACGTGGAGTTCCAGCTCGCCGACACCACCGGCGCCCTCAGCGTGCCGATCAGCTGCCGGGACGCCGACATCCCGCTCTCCATGCTCGGCCAGTCCCAGGCCCAGGCGCTCGGCCGCTGGTGGGCCGAACTGCCGCCCGCCGACCGCCCGCGCGACGTCTGGTGCTCGCCCTACGTGCGGGCCGCCGAAACCGCCCGGATCGCCATCGCGCAGGCCGCCGGCCTCGGCTCGGTGCCGGTCGGCCTCCCCGTCCGGTACGACGAGCGGCTGCGCGACCGCGAGCTCGGCGTCCTGGAGATGCTCACCCAGGCCGCCATCTCCAAGCACCACCCCGAGGAGGCCGCCCGCCGCCGCAAGATGGGCGAGCTCTACTACCGCCCGCCCGGCGGCGAGAGCTGGTCGGACGTCGCGCTGCGGGTCCGCGACTGCCTGCGGGACGTCTGCGCGGCGGAGTGCGGCCGCCCGGTGCTGCTGGTCGCGCACGACAACGTGGTGCTGATGCTGCGCTACGTGCTGGAGCAGCTGACCGAAGCGCAGCTGCTGGCGCTGGAGCCGGTGCGGAACTGCTCCGCCAGCCTGTGGCGGGCCGAGCAGGGGCGGATGCGCGGGGAGCTGTGGAACGAGGTGGGGCACCTGGCGGGAAGCAACTCAAACGGGTCGTCCTGACTGACCATCCGTCATAGCCTCTCCGCATGCGCTTGATCAAATACGCCCGCCTGGCGAGCGGGGAGTCGGCGACGATCTGAGGGGGCACCCGGGCCATGTCGTGGTGACCGGGTCGGCCGGGGGGATGGATGGGGTGGCCATGGCCAAGCGACAGGCAGAACCGCCCTCAGCGTGCCATCAACCGAGGATGATGCGCTCATCCCCGAAATCGGCCACGATTTCGAGCTTTCCACCCAGGGCCGAGACATAGGCCTCAAGCGTGCTCAGCTCGGCCCGTCTCAAGGCTCCGCGCTCAATCGCGCTGACTCGTGCCTGGGTGATGCCCATGGCGTCGGCCACCGACTTCTGAGTCATCTCCCGCTTCTTCCGCGCCTCAGCCAAGCGATGCGCGCGGACCTCGGCGAGCATCCGGCCACGGTGGGTGTCTACGGCGTCCTCGTCCTCCGGGCCGATCAGCTCAGCCCTGAGATCCTTCCAGTTGACACTCATCGAGCCTCCCTTATGCACTCTTTGGAGCCTGCCACTTCAACTCTCTTCCAGATGTTCCTTGTAGCGTGCCTCCGCCACGGGGATCGCTTCCCGGTACCAGCCTTTCCAGTTGCCGGACTTGTCACCCGCGACCAGCAGGACTGCCCTTCTCGGCGGATCAAAGGCGAACAGCAGACGTACCTCGCTGGACCCGGCAGAGCCCGGCCGCGGACCCGGCAGAGCCCGGCCGCAGCTCCTTGAGGTGCGACAGCCTCGATCCACTGACCGTATCCACGAGCGGACGCCCAAGCCCGGGTCCACGCTCCGCAAGCAGGTCGATGGCGGCCGAGACCAGCCTGAGCGTCTGCCGATCTTCCTTGCGCAGGGTGTGCAACCAGTCCCGCAGCTCGTCCACAACGATGATGTCCCAGCCCACCAGCGCCCCGCCCTAGTCCACCAGTACAACACAGGCGTAGTACAACTCATGTGTTGTAAAACCTAGAGGAATGCCCACAGAATGCGCCGGGGGCGCCCCCGTCGGCTGTTGCCGGCCGGCAGGGGCGCCCCGGGCGAGCGGGCTCAGACCAGGTCGTAGCGGTCCAGGTCCATCACCTTGGCCCAGGCGGCGACGAAGTCGTTGACGAACTTGGCCTTGGCGTCGTCGCTCGCGTAGACCTCGGCGAGGGCGCGGAGCTCGGAGTTGGAGCCGAAGACCAGGTCGGCGCGGGTGCCAGTCCACTTGACCTTGCCGGTTGCCGCGTCCCGGGCCTCGAAGGTGGCGGCGTCCTCGGAGGTCGCCGTCCACTCCGTGCCCAGGTCGAGCAGGTTGACGAAGAAGTCGTTGCTCAGGGTCCCCGGGTTCGCGGTGAGGACGCCGTGGGCGGACTGCTGGTGGTTGGCGCCGAGCACGCGCAGGCCGCCGACCAGGACGGTCATCTCGGGGCGGTCAGGGTCAGCAGGTTGGCCTTGTCGAGCAGCAGGAACTCGGCGGGGAGGCGGTTGCCCTTGCCGACCCAGTTGCGGAAGCCGTCGGAGGTGGGCTCCATGGCCGCGAACGACTCGACCTCGGTCATCTCCTGGCTGGCGTCGGTGCGGCCCGGGTGGAACGGCACCTGGACGTCGAAGCCGCCGTCCTTGGCCGCCTTCTCGACACCGGCCGCGCCGGCGAGCACGATCAGGTCGGCCAGCGAGATCTTCTTCTCCCCGCTCTGCTCCGCGTTGAACGCGGCCTGGACGCCCTCCAGGGTGCGCAGCACACCGGCGAGTTGGTCGGGCTCGTTGACCTCCCAGCCGCGCTGCGGCTCCAGGCGGATCCGGGCGCCGTTGACACCGCCGCGCTTGTCGCTGCCGCGGAACGAGGAGGCGGCGGCCCAGGCGGTGGTGACCAGCTGGGAGACGGTCAGGCCGGAGGCGAGGATCCGCTCCTTGAGGGCGGCGACGTCCGCGGCGCCGACGAGCTCGTGGTCGACGGCCGGGACCGGGTCCTGCCAGAGCAGCGCCTCGCTGGGGACCTCGGGGCCGAGGTAGCGGGCGATCGGGCCCATGTCGCGGTGGGTGAGCTTGAACCAGGCGCGGGCGAAGGCGTCCGCGAGCTGGTCGGGGTTCTCCAGGAAGCGCCGCGAGATCGGCTCGTAGACCGGGTCCATGCGCAGCGACAGGTCGGTGGTGAGCATGGTCGGCGCGTGGCTCTTCGCCGGGTCGTGGGCGTCGGGGACGGTGCCCGCGCCGGCGCCGTTCTTCGGCTTCCACTGGAAGGCGCCGGCGGGGCTCTTGGTGAGCTCCCACTCGTAGCCGAACAGGGTCTCGAAGAAGCTGTTGTTCCAGGTCGTCGGGGTCGCGGTCCAGGCGCCCTCGAGGCCGCTGGTGATGGCGTCGCCGCCCTTGCCGGTGCCGAAGCTGCTCTTCCAGCCGAGGCCCTGCTGCTCCAGCGGGGCGCCCTCGGGAGCCGGGCCGACCAGGTCGGCGGGGCCGGCGCCGTGGGTCTTGCCGAAGGTGTGGCCGCCGGCGATCAGCGCGACGGTCTCCTCGTCGTTCATGGCCATCCGGCGGAAGGTCTCGCGGATGTCGCGGGCCGCGGCGATCGGGTCCGGGTTGCCGTTGGGGCCCTCCGGGTTGACGTAGATCAGGCCCATCTGGACGGCGCCGAGCGGGTTCTCCAGCTCGCGCTCGCCGGTGTAGCGCTCATCGCCGAGCCAGGTGGTCTCGGGGCCCCAGTAGACGTCCTCCTCCGGCTCCCAGACGTCCTCGCGGCCGCCGCCGTAGCCGAAGGTCGTGAAGCCCATCTCCTCCAGGGCGACGTTGCCGGCGAGGATCATCAGGTCGGCCCAGGAGAGGCTGCGGCCGTACTTCTTCTTGATCGGCCAGAGCACCCGGCGGGCCTTGTCGAGGCTGGCGTTGTCCGGCCAGCTGTTGAGCGGGGCGAACCGCTGCTGGCCGGCGCCGGCGCCGCCGCGGCCGTCGCTGATCCGGTAGGTGCCCGCACTGTGCCAGGCCATCCGGATGATCAGCGGGCCGTAGTTGCCGTAGTCGGCCGGCCAGAAGTCCTGGGAGGTGGTGAGGACCTCGGTGATGTCCCGCTTCACCGCGGGCAGGTCGAGGGCCTTGAACGCCTCGGCGTAGTCGAACTCCGCACCGAGCGGGTTCGCCTCGGCGGGGTTCTTGGCGAGGATCTTCAGGTTGAGCTGGTTGGGCCACCACTGGCGGTTGCCGCCGCCCTGCGTGGGGTGCGGGGCGCGCCCGTGCATGACCGGGCAGCCACCCGCGCCCTCGGTCTCCGCTACGGCGTCGTGGTTCTCAGACATGGGAATCCTTCCGGACCAGGTGGATGCGGGAATGTCTCGAAAGTGGTGGGTCTCTTACTGATGCATCTCTTGGCTATCTTCAGAACCGATCCTACGATGGACAGAGTCTAAGTCAAGACGCAACACACCCTCGGACCCGATCGGACCCCGGACGCCCATTGGTAAACTCGGGCATCCCCCGAACCTGAATAGGTGAACCCATATGAGCGACCTGCTGGAGCGACTGCGTGGGCGTGGCTGGCGGCTGACCTCCCAGCGGCGGGTCGTTGCGGAGGTCCTCGACGGCGACCACGTGCACCTCACCGCCGACGAGGTGCACGCCCGCGCGGCCCAGCGGCTGCCGGAGATCTCCCGCGCGACCGTCTACAACACGCTCGGCGAGCTGGTCTCGCTCGGCGAGGTCATCGAGGTCTCCACCGACGGCCGCGCCAAGCGCTACGACCCCAACGCGCACCAGCCGCACCAGCACCTGGTCTGCTACGGCTGCGGTGCCATCCGCGACGTGCACCCGCTCGGCAACCCGCTGGCGGACCTCCCGGCGGACCAGCGGTTCGGGTTCACCGTCTCCGAGGCCGAGGTCACCTACCGCGGGCTCTGCCCCTCCTGCTCCTGACGCCACACCAGTCAACGTAGCGGCCCGGGCCGGGGCACCCCCGGGAAAACCCGAAGTTCGCCGGATAAACCCCTCGGCCTGCTGAGGCATCGTCACCTCCGCCTGCACCCAGGAGCATTGACGTCGAGTAGATACTGAGTGTAGATACTCAGTCATGACAGTTCCCCTCGCGTTACTCGGGCTGCTGGAACGGGCTCCGAGCCACGGCTACGACCTCAAGCGCGACTACGACAGCCTCTTCGGCCGCGACAAGCCGCTGCCGCCCGGCCAGGTCTACTCGACCCTCGGGCGGCTGGCCCGGGACGGCAAGGTGGTGATGGACGAGGTCGGTCCCGGCACCGGCCCCGACCGCAAGAAGTACGTGATCACCGACACCGGCGCGGTCGAGCTGCACGCCTGGCTCGCCGAGCCCGCCGACCCCGAACCGCACCTGCAGACCGTGCTGTTCACCAAGGTGGTGCTGGCGCTGCTGCTCGACCGCGACGCCGCCGGCTACCTCGACGCCCAGCGCCTGTCGCACCTGCGGCGGATGCGCGAGCTCACCGAGGTGCGGCGCAGCGGGCCGCTGGTGGACCGGCTGCTGGCCGACCACGGCCTCTTCCACCTGGAAGCCGACCTGCGCTGGATCGACCAGACCGCGGCCCGGCTCGGCCAGCTCGCCGAGGAGGTGCGCGGATGACCGCCGTCGTCCTGGAAGCCCGCGGGCTGGAGCTGTCCTTCGGGCAGACGCCCGCCCTGCGCGGCGCCGACCTCACCGTCATGACCGGCGAGATCCTGGCGATCATGGGCCCCAGCGGCTCCGGCAAGTCGACCCTGCTGCACTGCCTGGCCGGCATCCTCACCCCCGGCGCCGGGGAGATCCACTTCGCCGGGCGCCGCCTCGACACCATGCGCGAGGCGGAGCGCAGCGAGCTGCGCCGGGACCGGTTCGGATTCGTCTTCCAGTTCGGCCAGTTGGTGCCCGAGCTGACCGCCGAGGAGAACGTGGCGCTGCCGCTGCTGCTGGGCGGCCGCAAGCGGGCGGCCGCGCTCGCCGAGGCCCGCAGCTGGTTCGGGCGGCTCGGACTGGACGGCCTGGAGGCCCGCCGCTCCGGGGAGTTGTCCGGCGGTCAGGCCCAACGCGTGGCGCTGGCCAGGGCCATGGTCACCCGGCCGGACGTCATCTTCGCCGACGAGCCGACCGGCGCGCTGGACTCGCTCACCGGCGAGCAGGTGATGGACCTGCTGGTCACCACCGCCCGCGAGCACGGCACCACGGTCGTTGTGGTCACCCACGAAGCCCGGGTGGCCGCCTGCGCGGACCGCGAAGTCATCGTCCGGGACGGCAAAGTGACCGGCCTCGCCGCAGAACGGATGGCGTCGTGATCAGCCTCGGCGTCCGGCTCGCCATGGCCGGCGGTCGGGAGGCGCTGGCCAGGCTGATCGTGATCGCGTGCGCCGTGGCGGCCGGGGTCGGCCTGCTGCTCGGCATGCTGGCCGCGATCAACGGCGTGCAGAGCCAGCCCGCGCGCTACGCCTGGCTCAACAGCGCGCATTCCACCGACGCTCCGCGCGCCGGCGTCGACCCGCTCTGGTGGCGGCTCGCCGGCGACAGCTACCAGGACAAGCTGGTCGGGCGGGTCGACGTCGCCGCCACCGGCGCCAACTCGCCCGTGCCACCCGGCATCGCGAAGCTGCCCGGACCCGGCGAGTACTACGCCTCGCCCGCGCTCACCACGCTGCTGCAGAGTCTGCCCGCCGACCAGCTGGCCGCCCGCTACCCTGGCCACCAGGTCGGCACCGTCGGCCCGGCGGCCCTGCCGGGCCCCGACTCGCTGGTCATCGTGGTCGGCCACGCCCCGGCCGAACTCGCCGGCACCGATGGCGCCCGCGAGATCACCTCGATCATGACCACCGCGCCGACCAACTGCGACGACTGCCCGATCGGCCCCAAGGGCAGCGACCTGATCCTGATGCTCTCGGTGACGGCCGGGGCGCTGGTCTTCCCGGTCGTGATCCTGGTCGGCTTGGCCACCAGGCTGTCCGCCGCCCGCCGGGAGCAGCGGTTCGCGGCGATGCGGCTGGTCGGCGCCACTCCGCGGCAGATCTCGGTGCTCGCCACCATGGAGGCCGCGCTCGCCGCCACGGTCGGCATGGCGGGCGGCTTCGCGCTCTACGTGCCGATCCGGCTGGTGTTGACGCAGGTCAATGTCACCGGAACGCCGTTCTTCGACGGTGATCTGTCGCTCAATCCGTGGGACGTGCTGCTGGTCGCCTTCGGGGTGCCGATCGCGGCCTCCGTCGCGGCCCTGATCTCGCTGGCCCGGGTGCGGATCTCCCCGCTCGGGGTGGCCCGGCGGGTCACTCCCCCACCGCCCCGGGCCCGGCGGGTGCTGCCGCTGCTGCTGGGCGTCGTGGAGCTGGCGTTCTTCGTCGGCCGGAAGCCCGCCACTTCGGCCGGGCAGTCGATGGCCTACCTGCCCGGCCTGTTCCTGATCCTGACCGGGCTGATCACCGCCGGGCCGTGGCTGACCATGGTGGGCGCGCGCGTGATGGCCCGGCGCAGCAACACCCCGGCCGTGCTGATCGCCGCACGCCGGCTGGCCGATGACCCAAGGCCGGGTTCCGCTCGGTCGCCGGGCTGGTGCTGGCGCTCTGCGTCACCACCGGAGCGATCGCCATCATCACCGTGGTGGCCGACAAGCAGGGGGTGCCCAGGATCGGCGACGCCAGCAGCAGGGCGGCGATCGAGCACACCGTGCTCGACGACTTCCTGACCTCCTGGGACAAGAACGGCTCGCCCACCAGCGCCGAGAAGCCGCTGCCCGCTGCCGTGACAGCGCAGCTGCGGGCGGTTCCCGGAGTGACGGGGCTGACCGTGATCCACACCAATCCGCTCGGCACCCCGACCCCACCCAGCGAGTGCCCCCGGGCCACCCGCCGTACCAGGGCGGCCTGGTCACCTGCGAGCAGCTGGCCAGCACCCCGGCGTTCCACGGTTGCGAGCCCGGTGCCCAGACCGCCACGGTGGCGGCGAGCTTCGGCGACGCGGTGGACGGCGAGGTCAACTGGCCTCAGCAGTGGCCGACTTCCACCGTCCCGGCGGCGCAGGTGGACAAGCTGCCGGTACTGGGGGTGCTGGTGGGCACCAACGGCTCCCGCGCCGCCGTCGAGCAGGTCCGGACGCTGCTGGAGAACACCTATCCCGGACGTCTCTACGCGCCATGGACGTTGGCCGAGTTCCGGGACCAGCAGCAGAGCCGGGTGAGTGCCTACCAGCGGCTCGCCAACGCGGTCATGCTGGTGAGCCTGATGGTCGCCGGGTGCAGCCTGGCGGTCGGCGTGGCCGGTGGACTCAGCGAGCGCAAGCGGCCGTTCAGCCTGCTGCGGCTGACCGGCGTGCAGCTGAGGATGCTGCGGCGGACCGTGCTGCTGGAGAGCGCGCTGCCGCTGCTGGTGGTGTCGGCGGTGGCGATCGGGATGGGGTTCCTGGCGGCTGATCTATTCCTGGAGGCGCAGGTCGGGTACTCGGTGGAGGCGCCCAGCGCGTCGTACTACGTACTGGTGGTCGCCGGGCTGGTGGCCTCGCTCGGGGTGATCGGGTCCACCCTGCCGCTGCTGAAGCGGATCACCGGCCCCGAGGCCGCGCGGAACGACTGAACACCCTTGGTGGGCGACGGCAGTTGGAGGGGTACTGCCGTCGCCCACAGCTGCATTCAGGCCTGCGGCGGCTGCCCCGCCGCGCGGGCCGCGCTGTCCACGATGGCCTGGAGCGCCGCCAGGTGGTCCGCCAGCGCGGTGCGGCCCGCCGCAGTGAGCGCGAGCCAGGTGCGCGGGCGCTTGCCGACGTACCCCTTGCGCACCTTGACGTAGCCGGCCTCCTCCAGCGCCGAGACGATCCGGCTGACGCTGGCGTCGGAGATCCCGCAGTAGTCGCGGACCGCGCCGAACTCGGCCTCGTGGCAGCCGGAGAGGAAGCCGACCAGGGCGAGCCGGGTGGGGTGGTGGATGACCTCGTCGACTCTGGGGCCGCTCATGCGCGGATCGCCCGCGCGCGCTCACGGGCGCTGTCGAACCACAGGTAGCCGCCGAGCACCAACCCCGAGACGACGGCGCCGGTCTGCCAGCCGAACGGGACGGCGGTCAGCCAACTCGCGCCCCAGAGCAGCATGCTGACCAGGTGGCCGCGCAGCCGCTCCTTCCGGTACGGATGGTCCTTGGGCATCACCAGCACCCCGCCGGGCCGGACCGCCGCCGTGTGCACGGCGATGAACGCCACCCCGGCGACGATGACCAGGGCCCGCAGCCAGATCGCCGGATGGTCGGTGGCGAACACGAAGGGCGCCGCGATGTAGGCGATGCCGCCCAGGATGCCGCGGGCCGGCGGGTACCAGGCCGGGGTCGGGCGGGGCGCGACGGCGGCGGCGCGGGCCTGGCGGTAGACGCCGAGCGCGGCGGCCGCGGCTGACGGGTCGTCGGAGACGGACATGGTTCCCCCTGGAATCGACACTGCCGCGCTGACTCCTTGTCAGCACGGCATCTACTTTCGCGGTGCAAAAGTACTTTTGGCAAGCCCAGGTGATCTTTGCTCATTCCTGCTCGTTTTCACCGCCCTATTGACGCTAACGCGCAACGACGGTGCACTAGTCGCGCACAGAACCCCGTCCCCCAACGGAAGGAGCTCGTCGTGCCCTCAGTACGCCGCACCCTCCACGTTCTGCTGACGTCCGCCTGCCTGGTCGCCGCACCGCTGCTGGTGAGCAGCCCGTCCTCGGCGGCGGCCGCCACTCAGACCACTCGCACCACTCACACCACTCACACCCCCGCACTGGCCGCCACCCCGCCGATGGGCTGGAACGACTGGGCGCACTACCAGTGCGGCATCACCGAGCAGACCATCACCGGCAACGCCGACGCCCTGGTCAGCAACGGCCTGGCCGCCAAGGGCTACACCACCGTCACCGTGGACGACTGCTGGATGGCGAGCAGCCGCGACGCAGGCGGCCACCTGGTCGCCGACCCGGTCGAGTTCCCGCACGGCATGGCCTGGCTGGGCAGCTACCTGCACAGCAGGGGCCTGAAGTTCGGCATCTACGAGGACGCCGGCTCCAGCACCTGCGGCGGCTACCCCGGCAGCGGCCAGCCCTCCGGCGGCGGCGCCGACCACTTCGCCGAGGACGCGGCCGACTTCGCCGCCTGGGGCGTGGACTACCTCAAGCTGGACGGCTGCAACGTCTACACCGCCACCGGCCAGACCCAGGAGCAGGCCTACCGCCAGGCCTACGACGCCGAGGCCGCCGCCCTGGCCGGCAGCGGACGGGCGATCACCTTCTCGGAGTCGGCGCCCGCCTACTTCCAGAGCGGCGAGTGGGGCAACCCGAGCTGGTTCTCGGTACTGGGCTGGGTCGGCGGCGACGGCCAACTCTGGCGCGAGGGCTGGGACATCGCCACCTATGACGCCAGCAGGCCGAACACCTCGCGGTGGAGCTCGGTACTGAGCAACTACGGCTACAACCACTGGATCGGCCGCTACGCCAAGCCCGGCAACTGGAACGACCCCGACTTCCTGATCGCCGGGGACCCGGGGTTGAGCAACGACGAGGCCCGCAGCCAGGTCGCGCTCTGGTCGATGATGGCCGCGCCGATGATCCTCTCCTCCGACGTCGCCAACCTCTCCCCCGCCGGGCTCGCCGCCCTCGGCAACACCAGCCTGATCGCGCTCGACCAGGACTCGCTGGGCAAGCAGGCCGCAGTGGTCGCCACCAACGGCTCAACCGACGTACTGACCAAGCCACTTGCCAACGGGGACCGGGCGGTCTCGGTGCTCAACCGGACGTCGGGTGCGCTGCCGGTGTCGGTCGCGCTGGCCTCGGTGGGCCTGCCGGGCTGCACGGTGAGCGCCAAGGACCTCTGGACCGGGGCGAGTTCGACGGTCTCCGGCTCGCTGACCGGCACCGTGCCGGCCCACGGCACCGCCGTCTGGCGGCTCACCCCGCACGGCTGCACCACCCCCGTGCCCACCGGCCAGTTGACCGGAAACGGCGCCAAGTGCGTTGACGACTCCGGCAGTTCCACGACCGACGGCAACCCGGTGATCCTCTACAGCTGCACCGGCAACCCCAACCAGCAGTGGACCCTCCCGTCCGACGGCACCATCCGCACCCTCGGCAAGTGCCTCACCGCAACCGGCACTTCGGCCGGCTCCTGGGCCACCCTGAACAGCTGCGGCAGCACCGGCGGCCAGTCCTGGACCGCCCAGCCCGACGGCACCCTGGTCAACGCCGCCTCCGGCCTCTGCCTCGACGTCTACGGCGGCGGCACCGCCGACGCCACCCGCCTGGACACCTGGACCTGCGGCAGCCACCAGGCCAACCAGGCCTGGTCGCTACCGGCCTGACGCAGCACGCCCCGAACGCCGGCCGCGGGTGCCCCACCACCCGCGGCCGGCCCGCGCTCGGGGATCAGCGGGCGCCCCGCGCCAGGTCGCAGCCGAACGCCCGGCGGTAGGCCAGCGGCGTCGTCCCCACCCAGCGGCCGAAGTGGTGGCGCAGGGTGGCCGCGTTGCCGAAGCCGACGCGGGTGGCGACGGTCTCCACGGGGTGGTCGGTCTCCTCCAGGAGGCGCTGGGCGTAGAGGACCCGCTGGCCTATCAGCCAGCGCAGCGGGGTGGTGCCGGTCTCCTGCTGGAAGCGGCGGGCGAAGGTGCGGGGAGCCATGTGGGCGCGGGCGGCTAGCTGGTCCACGGTCCAGTCGCGGTCGAGCTCCTCGCGCATCCAGTCGAGGACCGTGCCGAAGGAGGTGGTGGACGGCCGGTCCGGGAGCGGGCGGTCGACGTACTGGGCCTGGCCGCCGTCCCGGTGCGCGGCCACCACCATGCGGCGGGCGATGCCCCGGGCCACCTCGGCGCCCTGGAGCTTGCGGACCAGGTGCAGGCAGGCGTCGATGCCGGCCGCCGTACCCGCCGAGGTGATCACCGGGTCCTCGTCGACGTAGAGCACGTCCGGCTCGATGGTGGTCAGCGGGAAGCGCTCGGCCAGGTGGTCGGTGTAGCGCCAGTGGGTGGTGCTGCGCCGCCCGTCCAGCAGCCCGGCGGCGCCGAGCAGGAAGGCGCCGCTGCAGATGGAGAGCACCCGGGCGCCGCGCTCCACCACGTCCCGCAGGGCCATGCACAGCTCGGGCGGGTAGTCGGACTTGATCCCGACGGCCGTCACCACCACCAGGTCGGCGGTGGCCAGCCGCTCCACGCCGTGCGGCACGTCGACGCTGAAGCCGGCGTGGGTGCGCAGCGCGCCGGGCCGGTCGGCGGCGATCGCGAAGTCGTAGACCGGTAGGCCCTGTTCACTCCGGTCCAGCCCGAACACCTCGCAGGCCACCCCGAGTTCGAAGGGGTGGACCTCCTCCAGCACGACCGCGACCACGTCTCGCAACATGCCCGGCAGCCTAGCGCGCGGCTGGCAGCAATTCGACGGAGTATGTCGTTCCTGCCACTCGTGGGGCTCCGGGGCGGCCGGAAGAGTGGGGGCATGACCTCTTCCACCCTGGCGAGCGCACTCGCCGTACTCGGCCTGGTCACCGGGATCGGGCTGCTCGGCTACCTGGTCGGCCGCGATGTGGACCGCAGCGCCCGGCTCGGCCGCGACAACTGGCAGCGCCCGGGCGGCTATCCGGTCGACCCGGCCCGACCCGACCGCCTGCACGCCGCCCCGACGCCCGCCACTGCCACTGCCGCTCCCACCGCCGCGCTGCCCAACCAGGACCGGCTGCGCGGAACCCTCCCCGCCGCCTCTGACCTGCGCTTTGGCACACTTGTCCGATGGACTTCCGCATCCGCCCCGCAACCGAAGCCGATCTGCGTCCCGCGGGCGAGGTGACCGTCGAGGCGTTCGTCCAAGACGGGCACGTCGACCCCGCCGGCCCCTATGCGAACCTGCTGCGTGACGCCGCCCGCCGCGCCGCCGAGGCCGAACTGCTGGTCGCCGTCGACGCCGTCGACCAGGTGCTCGGCTGCGTGACCTTCGCGGTCGGCGGCACGGAGTGGGCCGACATCGCCACCCCGGGGAGGGCGAGATCCGGATGCTCGCCACCGCGGCCGCCGCCCGGGGCCGCGGGGTCGGCGAGGCCCTGGTGCGCGCCGCCATGGCCCGCAGCAGGGAGCTCGGCCTGGCCGGCATGGCCTTCTCCACCCAGCCCCGGATGACCGCCGCCCACCGCGTCTACGAGCGGGTCGGCTTCCGCCGCGCCCCCGAGCGCGACTGGCGGCCGGTGCCGGAGGTCGAGCTGTGGGTGTACACCATGCGGTTCTGAGCCCGCCCCCGGGTCCCGCTCGCCCACCCCGGGCGGCGAAGATCCTTTGATATGCCCCTATGATCGAGCGTTCAGAAACCGCCGTCTGGCCGTCCGTCACAGGAGTATCTCCTCATGCATCAAGCGCCCACCGCGCGCCGGGAGCCCTCCGGGTCCGGACCGACCCTGCAGCAGATGCGGGCCGCTCGGGAGGCCGCCGTCGCGGCCGGCCTGCGACCGGCGAGTCCGCCGGTCGACTTCAAGGCCGAGGCAGCGGTCGTGCCGCCGCCGCGGCGCGCCGAGGCGGCGGCATCGGCACCGTCGCTGCGCTACACGGCCGTTGACGGCCTGCGGGGCGTGGCCATCATCTCCGTGCTGCTCTACCACACCAACTGGTTCCAGGACGGCCTGTTCGGTGTGGACGCGTTCTTCGTGCTCTCCGGCTTCCTGGTCACCCTGATCCTGATCCGCGAGCTGGAGCGGCGCGGCCGCATCGCGCTGGGCCGCTTCTACCGCCGGCGTGCCAAGCGGCTGCTGCCCGGCCTGCTGTTCACCCTGGCCGCGGTGCTGGTCCTGGCCGCGCTGTTCAGCCCGCTGCGGGACGCCCAGACCCTCAAGCCCCAGGCCCTGTCCGCGCTGCTGCAGTACGCCAACTGGTCCCAGATCGCCAACGGCAGTGCGTACTGGGAGCACTTCGCCGGCATCACCCCGTTCGCCGCGATGTGGTCACTGAGCATCACCGAGCAGTTCTACGTGGTCTGGCCGCTGCTGCTCGGCCTGCTCTTCGTGCTCTTCCGCCGCTCGATCGGGGCCACGGCCGTCGCCGTCTTCGTGCTGTTCGGCGCCTCGGCCGCGGTGGCCCCGCTGATGTGGAACGGCAGCAACAGCGACCGCCTCTACCTCGGCACCGAGACCCGCGCGGTCGCCTTCGCCGCCGGTGCCGCCGCGGCCTTCGCGGTGCACCTGCTGAACCGCCGCTCGGCCGGCAGCGCCCGGGGCCGGGGCCGCTCCCGCAAGGCGGGCAAGGCCGGCTCCGGCAGCCTGGCCACCACCATCCTGCTGAACCTGCTGGGCGCGGCCGCGCTCGGCGCGGTGGTCTGGCTGAGCCTCAAGGTGCCGAACTACCACAACCCGTTCCTCTACAAGGGCGGCCTGGCCGTCGTCGCCGCCCTGGTGGCGGTGCTGGCCGCCTCCCTCTGCCACCCGCGCGGGCCGCTGGTCAAGCTGCTCTCGCTGCCGCCGCTGGTGCTGACCGGGCGGATGTCCTACAGCCTCTACCTGCTGCACCTGCCGGTCTACTGGATGATGCAGCAGCACCTCGACGACGTCTCACCGGCGATGCTGTTCGGCGTGGGCGGGTCGATCACCTGGGGCCTGGCGCTCTTCCTGCACTTCGGCACCGAGGCGCTGCGCCGCCGCGACTGGCGGCCCAGCCGGGCCGTGCCGCTGATGACCGCGGCCGCGCTGGCGATCGGCGCCGCCTCCTGGTACCTGCCGTCGTTCGTCGCCCAGCAGATGCGACCCGCCGGCCGGCCGCTGGTGGTGTCGCTCGGCGACTCCTTCTCGGGCGACCTGGCCACCGGGCTCTACCTGAACGGCGGCCGGTACGCAGTGGTGGACGGCAGCGTCAGCGGCTGCGGGATCTTCGACCCGGACAAGGTGCGCGGCACCTCCCAGGTCGAGTTCGACACCACCCCCGACTGCCGGCAGCGGTCGGCCCTGTGGAACAAGGACCTCAGGACCGGCAACCCGAAGGCGGTCCTGCTCCACCTGGGCTGGGACGCCGCCCAGCAGTCCCTGAACGGCGCCTGGCTCTCCCCGTGCGATGCCGCCTACCAGTCCCGCTACCGCACCCAGCTCACCGACGCGGTCAACCGGATCAGGCAGCAGGCGCCCGGCGCCAAGGTGCTGCTGATGAACGAGCGGCTGGAGAACGGCGCCATCAACCGCAAGTGGGGCACCTGCTTCGACCAGCAGATCGGCGACTTCATCAAGGCCTCGAACGGCTCGGTCCGGCTCGTCGACCTGAACGGGTTCCTGTGCCCGCAGGGCGCCTGCCGCTGGGAGGACGACAAGGGCGCGGCGATCTACCCGCCGGGCGACGGCGTGCACCTGACCCCGGCCGGGCGCCGACTGGTCACCCCGTGGCTGGAGAACCAGATCAGCGCCGCGCTGGCCGCCTCGTCCTGACTCAGGCGGCTCAGCCGGCGGGCTGTTCGGGGACCTCGTAGCTGCCGGAGAAGCACTGCCGGATCGCCGCCTCCGACTGCGCCCGCCCGGCGAAGTCCATCCGGGGCGTGTCGTCGTTCACCGGCAGCGTCGGGTCGGTCCCGAAGTAGAGCGACCAGAGGTACATCCCGGCGAGCTGGCGCTGCGCGGCCACCTGGCAGACGGCGGTGAACCACTTCGCCTGGACCGCCTCGTTGACCGTCCGCTTGGTGGTGAAGTCGCCCGGCTTGGCGTAGGCGCCCTGCTGGGCCGGGATGCCCACCTCGGAGAGCGTGACGCCCGGCAGCGGCCCCTTGCCCTTCTTGTCCAGCCAGGTGTTCCAGCTGTTCACCAGCGTGGACACCGGCGACTGGTCGGTCGCCGACTTGGCCGGGAAGTAGGCGTCCACGCCCTGCGATTCGGCCGGGACGGGGATGTCGCCCCTGGTGAAGTTGTCCCAGTTGGCGTCATAGCCGACGTCACCGTGGAAGACCTGCTTGGCGTCCGATATCAGGGTCTGCCAATGCGAGTCGCTCTCCAGCGAGTTGAACTCGGTGCCGATCGTGAAGGAGGCCGCGCCGTGCTTCTGTGCGCTCTTCAGGTACGGCTGCAGCAACGACTCGTAGCTGCCGAACCAGGCGTCCCGGTCGGTCGGCGCGATGGTGCCGCGCCAGTCGCCGGCCGGGTCGTCCAGCACCGCCTCGTCCATGATCGGACGGACCGTCACCTTCAGCCCGGCCCGCCGGGCCGTGTCGATCAGGATGCCTAGCCGGTCCGGGCTCGGCGTGGTCGGGTGCGCCGACACCTCGTTCGCGCGCAGGCCGGTGGTGTAGAAGGGGAACGAGACCGCGATGGCGTTGGCGTTCAGCCCCACGACGTACTTCACGATGCGGTCGGCCTTGCCCTGGACGTAGGCGTCGGCGTCCGCCGGATCGTCCAACCAGTAGACCTGGATGCCCCATTCGGGCATGCCGGTCTGCCACTGCTTGGCCACCTTCGGCCCGGTGTCGGCCGACGGCTGCGCCGAGGCGGTGGCGCCCGGCTGGGCCGTCGGGGCGGCACTCGCGGTGCCCGCACCGGGCTTCAGCACGGTCGACGCGCTCTTGGCGCGGTCGAAGTTGATCGGATGGTCGCCGTAGAGCACCGGCACGGCGGCGGTCACGGCCACCACGGCGACCGGCAGGATGTAGACGATGTAGCGCTTCACGAGAGTTGGTCCCGATCGAATGGGTCAGGCCGGCTTTGCGATGACGACGAACTTGTTCTCCTCGCGCCGCAGGAACTTGATCAGGCCGCGCAGCCCGCCCAGTCCCTCGATGAAGGAGAACAGCGGAATGGCCGCCACCACGACCATCGGCTCCCACCACTTGCGGCGGTGCTGGGCCGAGCCGACGACGTTCAACCGCAGCCCCTCCCAGTAGGTCCAGATCACGTAGGCGAAGTTGAGCGCCCAGACGAGGGTCACCGACTGGGTCACCGGGGAGGTGTTCATGTTGCCGGTGAACCAGGCGACCAGCAGCACCAGCCCGACGTGCTGGAGCGGGCCGAGCACCCAGCTGACCATCCCCATGCCGATGAAGAGCCGGAACCGCAGCGCGATCGTCGGGTTGAAGCAGAGCGCGACCAGGCCCCAGGCCCAGCGCTCCCGCTGCTTCACGAAGTCCCTGATCCCGGCCGGCGAGGCGCCGTAGCAGCGGCCGTTGAACCAGTCGCTGCGGCCCGGGTAGCGCAGGCAGAAGTTGAGCGCCAGCTGGGCGTCCTCGACGATCGTGTCCGGGCCGAAGTCCCAGCCGATGGTGGCCTCGATCGAGGACCGCATCAGCAGCAGCTCGCCGTGCACGCCGGCCACCGGGGTGCCGGTGCCGGTCATGGCGCGGAACCGGGCGATGTCGTCGGCGGGGCGGATCGCGTCGGCGAGCCAGGTGAAGGTGCTGACCGCGTTCTCCCGGGGGTAGGTCAGGATCCCCTGGGCCATGTGCTTGCCGTCCTGGCCGGCCCGGCGCTGGCGGTTGACGAACTGGGCGGTGGCCGCCGCGGTGTCCGGGCCGACGCCGGTGTCGTCGTCCATGTGCAGCACCCAGACGTCGTCCTCGGCCTCGCCCTCGGCGATCCGCAGCTCGTGCGAGTAGTGGTTGGCACGGGCCTTGAACTTGGTGCCGTTCGGGGTCTGGTAGGCCTTCGGCACGGTGACGACCCGGATCAGCGGGCTGCGCTCGGCCAGCTCGTCGATCTGCTCGGCGGCCGCGCAGCCCTCCTCGGTGAGGATGTCGACCCGCATCCACGGGAAGTACGGCGGCAGGTGCTCCACGTAGGAGAGCACCGAGCGCTCCAGCGCCGGGTAGGTGTCATGGCGGCCGATGGTCGGCACCAGAACGATCAGGAAGTCGTCCTCGGCCGGCACCGCCGGGGTCATCCGGTCCACCTGGCGCAGCCGTCGACGCACCATCAGCACGCCCTGGAAGCCGATCAGCACTCCGATCACCGGCATCGACCAGATGATCGTCAGGGCCCAGCCGAGCGGTGTCGGGTTGGGCTCGAACGACCAGATCGAGAAGCCGAAGATCACCAGGAACGACAGGTAGAACGGCATCACCCGTGGCTTCCACGCGCGCTGCCGTTCGGCAAGACGCGCCGCCTCGCGGGAGGTGGTCAGCGTGGGGCGTGCGGGAGCGATGGTCATGGCAGTCGGTGGTCCTCGTGAAGGCGGTCGGGCAACCGGCTCCGCGGTCCGGAGGATCCGGCGGGGTCGCAGCGCATCGAGAGTGCGCCAGCCTACCCTTGCTGGCGCGGCGGCTCGGCCTCGGGGGGCCTGATCAGGAACGACGTCGGCTCACCCGTCGGCCGGGCCGGTGGCGCGGGCGGCGCCGGGTACGGCGGGGAGGGCGGCACCGGGCCACCCCACTGCGGCTGCGCCTGCTGGGGCGGCTGAGGCGGCATCGGCTGCGACGCCTGCTGAGGCGGCTGCTGCTGCCAGGGTGCCGGCGGCTGGGGCTGGAGCTGCTGCGGCTGGCTCGGCCAGGGAGCGGGCGCGGGAGCAGGAGCGGGCGGCTGCGCGGCGAACGGCGGCTGCGCGGGCGCCGCCCACTGCGAGGGCGCGGGCGCCCAGCCGGCCACCGCCCGATCACCCATCAGCGAGCGGAGCAGCACCACGATCAGGAAGCCGGCCACCAGCACGCCCAGCCCGAAGGTCACCAGCTTGAGCATCCCCTCGGTGGTGCCGGTGAACCACACCCGCTGCGGCTTGTCGAAGAGCGCCCCGGTCAGGCTCCGCACCCGGTTGTAGCCCTCGACCAGGGCCACACCGACCAGGATCCCGCGCGCCCAGTCCCGGCCGCGCAGGATCATGGCAGCGCCGACCAGGTAGGCCACCGCGTAGTTGAGGTCGCCGGTCTCCGCCTTCATGGCGTCGCCGCCGTAGTAGAAGACGCCCTCGACGAAGGTGGGGAACCCGACCTGGACGAAGCAGTTGTAGGCCGACCAGCCGAGCAGCACCACGGCCCAGCCGGCCGCCACCCAGCCCGCCGATCGCACCGCTCCCGACGGTGCCAGTTCCCCCGAACGCACGCCTGCCTCCCCGGACCCGAACAGATATCAGGCACAGAGTGCCACAGCGGCCCGGTTGTGAAGGCCCCGAGTCCGTGATCACAGGCCAATTGTTATGGGGCTCACCTCACGTGCAGTGAACTCCAGTCGGTGGACGAGGAGTAGGCCGCCGCTCCACCGGTGATCGCCGTCGGAGCGTCATAGCTCGCCTTCACATCGGCGTTGGAGTTGCTGATGGCGTCGGGGTGCAGGTTTCCCGACGTCAGGGACTGCCCCCAGACCGTCCACAGGGTCCAGGGCGTGCGCTGCAGGGTGTCGGGCTGGCGGGAGTTGACCGGCACGGCGAAGGACTCGGCCATGATCCGCGGCTTCTTGTAGGCCGCCAGGCCGTCGTAGTAGCGCTTGGTCCACACCTCGCCGGTGCCGATCGGGTGTGCGGGGCTGCCGCTGTAGTCGTCCACCCCGACCAGGTCGACGTACTGGTCGCCCGGGTAGTAGTTCCACGGGTCGACGCCGGGCGCGCCGTCCCAGGAGACCGGCGTCCAGGCGAAGACGAGGTTGTGCAGTCCCCTGGTCTTCACCAGGTAGTCGTAGGTGATCCGCCACAGCGCCTGGTAGTCCGCGGGCTTCTGCCCGGACCACCAGAAGCCGTCGCCGCAGCCGGTGGAGTTCATCTCGTGGTACGGGCGGAAGATCACCGGGATGTCGTGCTCGGCCAGGTACTGCAGGTGGTCGGCCACGTACGACAGGTCCTGGACCAGGGCCTGGTACTCCGGGGTCCTGTGCGTGGCGTCCACCACCCTGGAGAACCAGTTGGGGTCGGTGGCGGCCGGTGAGTTGCGGCAGAGCACCCGGTCGAACGACTTGACCGGCGAGCCCGGGTACGGCTCGTGGAAGGACATGCCGACGATCCCGGCCGGCGCGCCGCCGTTGTCGGGGATGGTGGTGGTGCTGCCGTCGCAGTTCTGCTGGGTGCCGCTGGTGCCGTAGGTGCCGTCCTGGGCCCTGGGATGGCCCAGCCAGACGGCGGCCAGCAGGTCCACCTCGTCGTCGGTGTACTGCCACTTGGAGGAGCAGGTGGGCCACTTGCCGGCGGAATAGGTGCGCGGGTCGCCCACGCCCCAACTGCTCTGGCCGTAGCCAGGACCGAGGTCGGTCTCCACGAAGCCCGGCAGCTTGCCGGTGATGTCGGCGGCCTTCTTGTAGTAGTAGCCGACGCCCTTGATGCCCTCGTAGTCCCCGTAGTCGACGTTGTAGAGCTCGTTCTGCGCCTCTATGTGCTGCCCGATCACCGTGCCCGGGGTCTTTCCGGCCCGGGCACCCTGCTCGAGGTCGGCGAGGAACTGGTAGACCGCGCGGGCCTGCGGGCTGGCCTTGGGGTCGCGCTTGAGGAGGTCGGCGCCGGCCCCGGGCGGCAGCGCCCGGACCGTGCCGAGCTGCCCCCCGCTGGCCGCCGGCCGGTCACCGGGGCTGGCGCCCTCCAGCGCGCAGGCCGCGGCCACCGTCAGCACCAGCACGGTGCAGCTCAACGCACCGGTCCACGTTCGCGACAGCCGCGGCAGTCCCACCTTCACTCCTCCGGATCGACAAGCTCCGGGGAAGCTTCTCAGGCGAGTGCCGGGCGCCCGGCACTCCCCCCCTGGCCCGGCATCGCCCGATGGTGCGTCAGGACGACTTGACCCGCGTCATCAGCCGCTTCTTCATGTAGTCGTCGAAGCCGGAGGCCGCCGCCGTCGCGTTGCCGTCCGGAGCGGTCCCGCCCGGCTTCGCCGAGCCCTCCACGGTCATGTATCCGTACCGCCCCAGCGTGCCATGGGTGTTGGTGCAGCCGACCGTGATGCAGAACTGGGGCGAGCCCTGGGCCGACAGGCCCATGATGTTGCCCTTGTAGTTCTTCAGGGAGTTGTCCGCCTGTATTTTGTGGTCGAAAACGGCGATGCCCAGGGTCACGGCGCTGTTGCCCGACACATAGGTGACCCGGACGACCTGACGGCACGCCTGGTCGCCGAGCACCGCGCCCAGTCCACCGGTCGTGGCGTCCCAGCAGGGCTGGGTCACGGTGCCGGCGGTCTTGGTCCAGGTCGCGCCGTTCACCGTGACGGTCTGCTCCGGGAAGAGGCTGTCGGGGGTGATCGGGGCGCTGTCGGTGGCGGCGTCCCAGAGCGGCTTGCTCGGATCGTCCCCGCCGCCACCGGTCGAGGCGGTCGGCTTCGGGCCGGCCGAGGTCACCGGCGATGCCGGGGAGGTCGGCTGGGTGACCGGGTGGCTCGGCTTCTTCTCCTTGGTCAGCACCACCGCGGTGGCGACCACGCCACCGACCAGCACCAGGCCGACCAGCGACCAGACCGCCACCCTCACCCGGGTCCGCTTGCGCGCCTGGACCTCCTGCGCGTCGGCCATCGCCTCCCAGTCCGGGCGCTCCAACTCGGCGCCCGGCGCGGCGAAGGACGGCGGCGCCGGCTGCTGGGCGGCGGCGTTCCAGGGCGGGCCGGCCTGCTGCTGCCCGGGGACCGGCGGCCGGCCCGATGACGGCTGCGGCGGACCGTAGGACGCGGGCGGCGGACCGAATCCACCGCCCGGTGCCGACGGCCCCGGCCCCGCTGGCCCTGGCTGGGCGGGCTGCTGCGGCCAGCCGGCCGGCGTCTGGTTCCCCTCGCTCATGAGCCGAAATCGTAGGCCATCGGCCGCCGCCGCTGCGAGCCTGAGTGCGGTCGGCGGCCCAGCGCTCGGTCAGGCCGCCGAGTACCAGACCTGGGCGCCGGTGCCGTTGCAGGTCCACAGGTCCAGCGGGGTGCCCGGGACGGCGGTGGAGCGCGGGTCGTCCAGGCACTTGCCGGAGCCGGGGTTTTGCAGGTAGCCGTCCGGCGACAGCAGCCACTGCTGGGTGGCCGCGCCGGAGCACGGGGCCAGCTGGACGGTGCTTCCGTCGGTCCCGGCGCTGCCGGCGTCCAGGCAGGAACCGGTGGAGACCCGCAGGGTGCCGTCGTTGACGAGCTGCCAGTTCTGCGCCGGGCTGGGCGAGGAGGTGCAGCCGTGCAGGGAGACCGAGGCGGGGTTGTCGGTCCCGCCGCTCAGGCACAGGTTGGTGGTCTTGTTGGTGAACGAGCTCCAGATCGGCTGCCCGTCGTACGGGTAGCGCCAGTCCTGCCCGGCGCCGCCGCAGGTCGACAGGACCAGCCGGGTGCCGTCCGCGGCCGAGGCCGAGGGGTCGGTGAGGCAGAGGCCGGACTCCGGGTTCACCAGCGTCCTGCCGTTCTGCTCCCACACCTGCGAGCCGCGGCCGTTGCAGGGCCAGAGCTCCACCGGCGTGCCGGGCGTGGTGGCGCCGCCGGTGACGTCCAGGCACTTGCCGAGCGCCTGGACGGTGCCGTCGTTGCCGACCGTCCAGCTCTGGCCGGCCGTGCCGGCGCAGCTCCACAGGTCGGCGGGCAGGGCGGTGGCGGTGGGGTCGGGCGCGTTGTTCCCGCCGTCGAGGCACTTGCCCGGGACCCCGGACGTCACATTGCCGGTCGGCAGGCCGACGGCCGGCTGGTAGGAGAAGGAGTTGGTGGCCAGTCCCGCGCCACCGTTCCAGATCTCGAAGCCCGCCTGCACCGAGCAGAGTTCACCGTTGGCCGGCACATAGCCGCGCACCACGGCGTCGGCGGTGACGGTGCGCAGGTTGAGGTCGTAGACCGAGTTGGTCGGGTTGGTCATCAGGTAGCTGATCACCTGCTTGCCGGTGCTCGCCGACTGGTACTCGTAGACCTGGTAGGCCCGCCCGCCGAGGGTGACCTGCGGCCCGGCGCTGCCCAGCGGGACCGGTCCCTGCTGCCGGTTGAGCCAGATCATCAGCTCGTGCGACGTGGTCGGACCGCAGCCGGTGGCGCTGTCCGCGTACCAGATGTCATAGGACACGTCGTACTGCCCGGGGGCGCCGGTAGTGGTCTGCCAGCTGGTCAGGGTGTCGCCCATGGTGGCCACGGGGGTGGGGAGTCGGTTGGCGCGCGGCAGGTAGGAGATCCGCGCATAGGCCCCCGGTGCCCCGGTCTGGGCATTGGTGGCGCTGCTGAGAGCGCTGCTGGTGACGGTGAAGTCGGCACCGCCGTCACTGCTCATGCAGACCTCGGCCGACGAGTTCCACTCGTCGGGCATGATCTGGTAGAGCCCGCCGCCCACGGTGGCCGTGGCGAACGGGCCGTTGGCCGAGGTGCACAGCGATGCCGCCGTCGCCGCCTGCGCGGTGCCGGCCAGCCCGCTCTGCACACCGCCGAGCAGCGCCAGCGCGGCCACCGCCGATCGGGCCAGTCGCCAGACCGACCGGCCCTGCCAGGCCGATGGAAAACGGCCACGCCTCATGTCCAACCCCCCGCGAAAGCCAGTTCGACTCCTTGGCGAGGGAAGACTCTAGTACGTGCCGACACCGTCCGTACCGAGGGCGCGCCAAGCACAGTCCGCTCGCAGTCGGCAAGCGGGCCGACACGGGCCACGGCACTACATCTGGGCCTGCAAACCTCACCCGCCACTAGATGTATGCTCACTTCCGCTGTCGACGCAGGGGAACCCGGTGCGAATCCGGGACTGCCCCGCAGCGGTGTGCGGGCGCCTGCCCGCGAGTCCGAGGGCCTGCCGACGGTGTGCCACCCGGCCTTCCCGCCAAGGCCTTGCAAGCACTGTTCCACCGTCCGGGCCTCGCGGGTGGGCCAGGGGGGCGATGCGCGCCTGACGATCCGGCGCGTCGGCCTGCCCTGCCTCCGTGAGCTCGGACACCCCCAGTCCGCCGTCACAGGAGAGAGTGCGCCTTGACCGTCGCCGCCTCAGTTGCCCTGCCCTCACAGGGCCTCGCCGACGCCGCCCAGTCCGACCCCGGTGCGGAGCTCCTGCGGCTCCTCACCGACCGGAGCGCCGACCTCCCCCAGGTGGACCCCGGCCACGTCGCCGCCGCCGCGCTGCGCGGCCGCCACGCCGGCTCGGACTTCGCCGAGCTGCGCGGGCTGGCCGTGGACGCCGCCGCTTCGATGATCGCCGAGGACCCCCAGTACTCGAAGCTGGCCGCCCGACTGCTGGCCCAGGAGATCACCGACGAGGCCGTCTCCCAGGGCGCCGTCTCGTTCGCCGCCTCGATCGCCGTCGGCCACGCCGAGGGGCTGATCGGCGACACCACCGCCGACCTGGTGGCCAAGCACGCGGCCGCCTTCGACGCGCTGGTCGACCCGAAGGGCGACGACCGCTTCGAGTACTTCGGGCTGCGCACCGTGCAGTCCCGCTACCTGCTGCGCCACCCGATCACCCGCAAGGTGGTCGAGACCCCGCAGTACTTCCTGCTCCGGGTGGCCGCCGGCCTCGCGGTGGGCGACAGCGAGCAGTCGGTGGCCGAGGTCGCCGAGCTCTACCGCCTGATGAGCCGTCTGGAATACCTGACCAGCTCCCCCACGCTGTTCAACTCCGGCACCCGGCACCCGCAGATGTCCAGCTGCTACCTGCTGGACTCGCCGCTGGACAACCTGGACTCGATCTACGAGCGCTACGCCCAGATCGCCCGGCTCTCCAAGCACGCCGGCGGCATCGGCCTGTCCTACAGCCGGATCCGCTCGCGCGGCAGCCTGATCCGCGGCACCAACGGCAAGTCCAACGGCATCGTGCCGTTCCTGCGCACCCTGGACTCCTCGGTGGCGGCGGTCAACCAGGGCGGCCGGCGCAAGGGCGCGGCCTGCGTCTACCTGGAGACCTGGCACGCGGACATCGAGGAGTTCCTCGAACTGCGCGACAACACCGGCGAGGAGGCCCGCCGGACCCACAACCTCAACCTGGCGCACTGGATCCCGGACGAGTTCATGCGCCGGGTGAACGCCGACCAGGACTGGTCGCTGTTCTCCCCGGCCGACGTGCCGGAGCTGGTCGACCTGTGGGGCGAGGAGTTCGACGCGGCCTACCTGAAGGCCGAGCAGTCCGGCAAGGCCGTCCGCACCATCCCCGCGCAGACCCTGTACGCCCGGATGATGCGCACCCTGGCGCAGACCGGCAACGGCTGGATGACCTTCAAGGACGCCTCCAACCGGGCCGCCAACCAGACCGCGCTGCCGGGCCGCACGGTGCACTCCTCCAACCTGTGCACCGAGATCCTGGAGGTCACCGACGACTCCGAGACCGCGGTCTGCAACCTGGGCTCGATCAACCTGGGCGCCCACCTCGCTGACGGTGCGTCGGCCGACGACCTGCTGAACGCGATGGACTGGGAGCGGCTGGACGCCACCGTGCGCACCGCCGTGACCTTCCTGGACCGGGTCATCGACATCAACTTCTACCCGACCAAGGAGGCCGGCGCCTCCAACTCCCGCTGGCGGCCGGTGGGTCTGGGCGTGATGGGCCTTCAGGACGTCTTCTTCAAGCTGCGCCTGGACTTCGACTCCGCCGAGGCCAAGCAGATGTCCACGCTGATCGCCGAGCGGATCATGCTCACCGCCTACCAGCGTTCCAGCGAGCTGGCCGAGGAGTTCGGCCGCCACGAGGCGTACGGCGAGACCCGCGCGGCCCGCGGCCAGCTGCACATCGACCACTTCGGCAGCGCCACCCAGCAGTGGGCCGACCGCTGGGCCGAGCTGCGGGCCCGGATCGCCGAGACCGGCCTGCGCAACTCGCTGCTGCTGGCCATCGCCCCGACCGCGACCATCGCCTCGATCGCCGGCGTCTACGAGTGCATCGAGCCGCAGGTCTCCAACCTGTTCAAGCGCGAGACCCTGTCCGGCGAATTCCTGCAGGTCAACCCGTACCTGGTGAAGGACCTCAAGGAGCTGGGCGTCTGGGACCAGCAGACCCGGGACGCCCTGCGCGACGCCAACGGCTCGGTGCAGGAGCTGAGTTGGCTGCCCGAGGAGGTTCGTTCGCTGTACCGCACCGCCTGGGAGCTGCCGCAGCGCGCCCTGATCGACCTGGCCGCCGCCCGGCAGCCGTACATCGACCAGAGCCAGTCGCTGAACCTGTTCATGGCGGCGCCGACCATCGGCAAGCTGAGCTCGATGTACGCGTACGCCTGGAAGGTCGGTCTGAAGACCACCTACTACCTGCGGTCGCGCCCGGCCACCCGGATCGCCCAGGCCGCCTCCGGTGCCACCCGCACCGCCGCGCCGACCCCGTCGCTCGGCGGCTCCGCCGCGGGCACCCCCACCATGACCCAGGCCGAGCAGGACGCCATCGCCTGCTCCCTGGAGAACCCCGAGTCCTGCGAGGCCTGCCAGTAATGCCCTCCCGTCACCCGACCACCACCCCTGACGGACAGCGCTCCGCGCTGGCTGTGAGCCACGATCGCAAGATGCTGCTCGACCCCGGCTTCGAGCTGACGCTGCGTCCGATGCGCTACCCGTCGTTCTACGACCGGTACCGGGACGCGATCAAGAACACCTGGACCGTGGAGGAGGTGGACCTGCACTCCGACGTCGCCGACCTCGCCAAGCTGAGCGAGGGCGAGCGGCACCTGATCGGCCGGCTGGTCGCCTTCTTCGCCACCGGTGACTCGATCGTCGCCAACAACGTGGTGCTGAGCCTCTACAAGCACATCAACTCCCCCGAGGCCCGGCTCTACCTCTCCCGGCAGCTGTTCGAGGAGGCGGTGCACGTCCAGTTCTACCTGACCCTGCTGGACACCTACCTGCCCGACCCGGACGACCGCGCGGCGGCCTTCGCGGCGGTGGAGAACATCCCCTCCATCCACCAGAAGGCGCAGTTCTGCTTCACGTACATGAACGCGGTCGACCACCTGGAGTCGCTGCAGAGCAAGGAGGACCGCCGGGCCTTCCTGCTCAACCTGATCTGCTTCGCGGCCTGCGTGGAGGGCCTGTTCTTCTACGGCGCCTTCGCCTACGTCTACTGGTTCCGGTCGCGCGGTCTGCTGCACGGCCTGGCGACCGGCACCAACTGGGTGTTCCGCGACGAGTCCATGCACATGGACTTCGCCATGTCGGTGGTGGACACGGTCCGCGAGGAGGAGCCCGACCTCTTCGACGACAAGATGGCCCAGCAGGTCACCGAGATGCTGGAGCAGGCGGTCGAGGCCGAGCTGCAGTTCGCCCAGGACCTCTGCGGTGACGGCCTGCCGGGGATGAACACCGAGTCGATGCGGCAGTACCTGGAGGCGGTCGCCGACCAGCGCCTGGCCCGCCTGGGCATGCCGATCCGCTACGGCTCGACCAACCCGTTCGGCTTCATGGAGCTGCAGAACGTCCAGGAGCTGACCAACTTCTTCGAGCGCCGGGTCTCCGCCTACCAGGTCGCCGTCGAGGGCTCGGTCGCCTTCGACGACGACTTCTAGGCCGAGGCGCCGCTGCCCAGCCCGAAGCACCGCTGCCCCCTGCCGGCCCGAGGCCGGCAGGGGGCAGCGTCATCACCGGGTCAGCCGGTCACAGCTTCAGTCGGCAACGCCGTAGGTGTGCGCCGGCCGGCCCGCACGGTGCTGCTGGAGGCCTAGGAGTTCACGGTGGCGGCGTCGCCGTCGATCTGCACCGAGACGCCGCCGTAGGTCTCCGTGACGTTGCCGGAGTACTGGTGGACGCGGCGACCGCCCGGCCAGTAGTTCGAGCCGTACGCGCTCAGCATCATGCCGGCGTCGGAGGTGTCCGCCTGGGTGCTCCAGGCCGCCGACCAGAGCACGTCGGGCTCCGAGTACGCGGTGTTGTCGTAGTTGGCGGCGAGGTCTTGGACGCCGCTGTCACCACCGACGTAGGCGCCCGCCCGGAAGGACTGGCCGCGCACCTCGTCGCTCCAGCCGCTCAGGTAGTTCAGCACCTGGGTCCGGTAGAGGCTGGAGTCGTAGCCCTCCAGGTCGTTGTAGACCACGGAGCCCGCTCCGAAGCCCAGCGCCTGTGCCTTGCCGATGGCGTCCGCCGCGTCCGCCGCGCCCTGGCTGCGGGCGGCGGACGGGTCGCCCGGGAGGGCGGAGGCGGAGGGAGCGACGTAGAGCGGCAGGAAGGACCAGCCCGAGGCCGCCAGGGAGGAGACCCAGCTCGGGCTGACGTTGCCGCCCGCGCAGGCGGTGCTGCCGCCGAGGTAGAACCCGACGCCCCGGTAGGGGTTGTCGGGGTCCGACATCCAGGAGTTCAGCTGCGAGACGGACGGCGCGGAGCAGGTGTCGAAGGCGCTGCCGGTGATGTCGGTGTCGGGCGCCACGGTCGCGGTGCCGCTCTTGGCCGTCGGGCTCGGAGCCGCGGCCGGGGCGGGGGCTGCGCCGGCGACCACGGTGGCGCCTGCCAGGATGCCATTCACCTGCGCCGGGGCCTTGCCATACGTCGCGGTCAACTGCAGGCCGGTGCCGCGCAGTTGGACCCGGATCTCATGCGTGTGCGCGCCCGCGGCCACGATCCCGGCCGGCACCGCCGTGCCCGGGTCGACCACCGGCGCGGCCGGGCTGAACGCGTTCGGGTGCGGCACCGGCTGGATCAGCACGGCGTCGGTGCGTCCGACCAGGTGGGCCGGGCAGTCCTCGTCGGCACCGGGGGTGCCGAGGTAGACCGTGTTCTTGTCGAAGCGGACGCAGGCGCGCGGGTCCTGCGCCAGGTCGACCACCTGCCACCCGGCCGGCACCTGCAGCCGGTAGCCGTAGTAGTCGACGGTCCGGCTCCCGCCGGTCCCGGCCTGAGCCGCGGGCGCGGACACCGCCGTCAGGCTCGCAGCGGCCAACAGGACTGCGGCAGCGGTGCCGCCCACCAGACGACTGGGCATGAGGGAAATCCCACCCCTTTGGTTTCGGGTAAGGCATGGTTGCCTATTCGACTGCCCCGAACCATAGTCAGCACGGTTGGCAATCGGCCGCCCTGACACGGCACGTCCGGCTGCACGGATGGGCTGTGACGGTCCCTCATCACCTCGACGGCGTAATGCGGAACGGGCCGGCCGCCCTGGTGGGTGGCCGGCCCGTCCGCTGGTCGCGACTTGCGGCGACCTGGTCAACCGCAGCGTCCCGCAGCCTTCCTGGCGGTTCGTCAGGCCTCGTTGGGCACGGTCGCGTACCGCGGGGTGCCCTCGGCCATCTGCCGCAGCGCGTCCTTGCGGGCCCGCTTGGAGAGCCGGTCGATGTAGAGGTAGCCGTTCAGGTGGTCGGTCTCGTGCTGCAGGCAGCGGGCGAAGAAGCCGGTGCCCTCCACCCGGATGGAGTTGCCGTCCTTGTCCTGGCCGGTCACCACGGCGAAGTCGGGCCGGGGCAGCTCGGCGTAGGCGGTGGGCACCGACAGGCAGCCCTCGTTGCCGTCGTCCAGGGTGCGGCGGCGGCCGGCCGGGAGCTCCTCCAGCACCGGGTTGATGATGTGCCCGATGTGCCGCACGTTCTGGTCGTCCGGGCAGTCGTAGACGAACACCTTGGCGTCCACGCCGATCTGATTGGCCGCCAGGCCGACACCCTCGGCCGCGTACATCGAGACGAACATGTCGTCGATCAGCGCGGCCAGGTCGGCGTCGAACTCGGTGACGACCTTGCACTCGCGGTGCAGCACCGGATTGCCGACCACGGTGATCGGGCGGGCAGTGCCCTTGGTCAGGTCGGGCTCCTCGCCGATCACCTTGGCCGGGACGGCCGGCTCGTGGTGCTCATGGGTGTGCTCGTCGTGCTGCTCGGCCATCGGTCCGCTCCTGTAACGCGTGCTCGCTAACCCCTAAAGACTACGGGGCCCGGTCAGCAGACCTCTTCCACGTCCCGGTAGGCCCGGGTGGTCGGGGAGGCCGCCACCCAGCGGTCCAGCAGCAGCCGGACCAGCCCGGCGGGCGCGGCGATGCCGCACTCCCGCTCGGTCAGCCAGCCGTCGGCCCCGCTGCCCTGGCTCAGGTGGCTGAGGTGGCCGGGGTGCGCGGCGTCGCCGTCGTCATGCGGGTCGTGGTGCACCGTGTAGCCGTCGTCGGTGGCCATCCGGCTCTCCGAGCAGGCCCGGCAGAGCAGCCGCACCGAGGAGGTCCAGTCCTCGGCCGCGTAGCCCGCCTCGGCGACCAGCCGCTCCAGGGCGTCCCGGTCCGTCTCGGTGGCGGCCTGCAGCAGCACCACATAGGTCGGCACCGGGGACGGCGCCCACAGCTCGATCTCGTCGAAGACCGGGAACGCGGCCCCGCCCGCCACCCGCTCGCCGTGCGGGGCGCCGTCGTGCAGCACCACCTCGCCCCAGCGGCGTCCGGAGGACGGCAGCGGGATGGACAGCACCTCGACCCTGGCCGGATCCAGTCTGCGGCCCCAGACCACCTCGGACTCGCCCTCCGGGGAGAGCCGCACCGGGGTGGTGCCCAGGTCCAGGCGGACCGGCCCCTCGGCGGCCGGGCCGCCCGGCAGCTTCAGCCCGTAGGCCTGCCAGGCCCGGCGGGCCAGCGGCCAGTCCTGCAGGGCGGTGGCGGTGATGCCCAGGTTCCACCAGTCGGGGGCGCCCTGGTCACGGTCGAGCAGCGCGACCGCCCGCAGCCCCGCGACCCGGGCCTGCTCCCAGTCCCGGCGGAACTTGTGCAGCAGGGCCAGGTTGAACCAGGAGTCGGAGAGCCAGGGCTCCAGGTCGGCCGCCATCACCAGGAGGGCACCGGCATCCTCGTACCGCCCGTCGCCGATCAGCGTGAAGGCCCGGTCGGTCGTCTGCCGCCAGGTGGCGGACGGCCGATGCCGTGCCCGGTGGAAGATCTTCACGTTGCCCTGCCGCCCGTCCGCTCGGTCCCGCTGAGTCCTACTGATTCCTGGTATGTCCGGTGAGCTGCGCTGTCGGCCGGAGCCGAGAGCCGGCGGGCCCCCGGTCCGGTAGTTCCACGCTATGACCGCATCCAACCACGGCAGCCGTGGGGTGCGCTCACTGCACGAGGTTCCCGCTCGGCGCGGGCGAGCGTACCGGGGTTCACCCGCTTTCGGTGCGCGCCACCGTGCACCGGCCCACGCCCGCCGCGCGCAGCCTTTCCAGGGCGGCCACCACCACCGGGTCGTAGGTCAGGCCCGCGCCGTCGCGCAGGGCGGACAGCGCCGCCGCGTCGTCCGCCGCCGGGCCGACCAGGTCCTCGTGGGCGTTGGCCACCCGGATGATCCGGGCGGCCAGCGGCAGCGTGCGGTCGGCCCGGCCGTCCGGGCCGGTCAGCGGATCGGCCGAGCGCGCCACCTGCTCGGCCACCGGGATCGGCACCCCGGTGCAGCGGATCACCTCGCTGCCCAGCCGGGCGATCCGCTGCTGGTCGGGCTCCGGCAGGCCCGCGGTGGCCCCGCCGCGCACCGGCTCGACCAGCGAGAGCTGGCCGATGTCGTGCATCAGCGCGGCGTACTCCAGCAGGGCGAGCTGCTGGGTGCCCAGGCCCAGCTCACGGCCGAGCGCGCAGGCGGTGTCGGCCACCCGGCGGGCGTGGCCCGGGGCGGTGTAGCCGGCCACCTCGGTGGCCCGGGCCAGGGTGGCGATGGTCTGGCCGTAGGTGGCGCGCACCGCCGCGGCCCGCCGGAACGAGGCCTGGGCGAGCAGCAGCGGCAGGCAGAACACCGGCAGCGCCCACAGGCCCACCTCGCCGGCCGCCAGGCTGACCAGCATGCCGGTCGCGGCGATCGCCGAGCCGATCCCGCCCAGCGCGCGCACCTGGTCCTCCAGCACGGCGCCGAACCGGCCGCCCGGCTGCTGCAGGGTCGCCAGCACCGCGTCGGCCAAGCCGACCAGCGCGGCCACCAGCACCAGGAACGCGCCGTAGGCCGGGCCGGCCAGCGGCATCCGGTCCAGCGCGCCGCTGAGGTAGAGCGGCTGGAACAGGGTGGCGGCGAACCCGACGGTGAGCAGTCGGCGGGCCGCGCCGTCGGCCCAGGCGACCGCCGCCGGGACCCGGCAGCGCAGCGCACCGCAGACGGCCGCGCGCCGGTCCCGGGAGCGGGCCTGCGGGCGGCTCGTGGTGTGCGGGCGGGCGGGGGTGCGGGGCCTGGGCACGGTGGCCCGCCGCTCGCCGCGCCCGCGGTGCCGAGCCGCCCGGCCGGCCGACCGCAGCAGCGCGCCGGCCAGCGCGCCGACCCCGGTCACCGCCACCACCTGCAGCACGCCGTGGCCGGTGGGCAGCCCGTGCAGCGGGCCGAGCAGCGCGTAGGCCAGACCGGCCGCCGCGCCCAGCGGCGCCTGCCCGTGCTCGCCGGGCGCGCCGGCCCGCACCGCCTCGCCGACGGTCACCAGCGCGGCGAAGCTGCACGCCACCTCGGGCTCGGCCAGCCCTCGGGCGACCAGCTTGGCGACGGCCGCCGCGAGCAGCAGCAGCGCGGCCGCGCGGACCAGCGACGCCCCCGTCACCACCGGTCGGGGCGAGCCGGTCAGCAACCGGCTCCCGGGCGAGCGGGATGCCCCGCTTCCCGCTGAGCGAGACGCCCCGGTCAGCGACCGACCCCCCAGCGAGCGGGACGGCCCGGTCGGCGGCCGGCTCACCGCCCGCCGCCGGCGCTCACCCGGGGCGCCGGTTCCGGCACCCCGAGCGGGATGTCCGGCACATCGGCGTCCGCCGGATCGGCGGCCGGCAGCACCGGCTGCCAGCCGTGCCGGTCCACCGCGGCGACCAGGGCGTCCACCATCACCGGGTCGAACTGGCTGCCGGCGCACCGGCGCAGCTCGGCCACCGCCTCGGCGACCGGGCGGCCGCGCCGGTAGGAGCGGGTGGAGGTCATCGAGTCGAAGGCGTCGGCGACCGCGATGATCCGGGCGAACTCGGGGATCCGGTCGCCGGCCAGGCCGTGCGGATAGCCGCGGCCGTCCATCCGCTCGTGGTGGTGCAGGATCGCGGCGTGCGCCTCGCCGAGGAAGTCGATGCCGCGCACCAGCTCGTGCCCGTACTCCGGGTGCACCTCGACGGCCCGGCGCTCCGCCTCGGTCAACGGGCCGTTCCTGCGCAGCAGTTCGGTGGCCACCCCGAGCTTGCCGACGTCGTGCAGGGTGCCGGCGAAGTGCAGGGTGCGCAGCCGCTCGCCGGCCATGCCGAGCTGACCGGCGATCAGCACCGAGGCCCGGCCGACCCGTTCGCTGTGGCCGCGGGTGTAGGCGTCCTTGATCTCCACGGCCTGCACCAGCGCCTCCACGGTGGCCCGGTGCGCCGACCACTCCCGCTGCCCCTGGGCCAGCACCCAGGCCGAGACCGAGAGCGGCAGCAGCGCCAGCACCGCGGCGAAGCCGCCGTACGGGCCCTGCCAGAGCACCGCCATCAGCAGGCCGCCGAGGGCGTGCAGCAGCGCCGCCGGGCCGGGCAGCGCGATCGCGGCGCGTCCGCGCCGGTCGGCCCGGCGCTCGGCGAGCAGCCGGACCCCGGTCACCAGGGCGCCGTTGACCAGGCAGAACGCCAGCACGGCGACCAGCGCCGGGAGCAGCGCGGCCGGGTAGCGGGCGCCGAGCAGCAGCCGGGGGCCTTCGAGCCGGCGGAACAGCACGGCGGCGGTCCAGGCGGCGACGGCCAGTTGGGCGGCGTTGAACGCCCGGCGCAGCCGCTCCGGTTCGGCCCCGGTGGCCATGGCGGGCAGTGCGACCAGCGCCGCGGCGCCCGGCGGCAGCATCAGCACCCCGGCGAAGAGCACCGGCAGGAAGCTGCCCGGGCCCGGGGCGGGCTCCGGTCCGCTGAGCGGCGTGCTGCGGCGCAGCAGGGCTCGGAGCCGCTGGAGGCCGCGCCGGAACGGGGAGGGCACGCCCTGGGCGAACGACTCCCAGCAGGCGTGCAGGCCGGCCAGCAGGGCGACCCTGGGCCAGTCGACCGGCCCGGTCCAGCTGACCGGGAGCGGCAGCAGCACGGCCCCCGCCCCCGCCAGTACCAACAGCACGTATCCGCGGGCGGGCGCGGTCAGCGGCGCCGCTTTTCGCTCTGGGAGCGCGCGGCCCCCGCGATCGTCAGCGATCTCAGCCTCCCCACCTCACCGGACTCGTCCTCGGAGGGTCCGGACTCATCCTCGGAGGATAGGGCGCGGCCGGGGTGCCGATGCCCGGCATGGCGCGATACCCGGCATGCCGCCACCCACACTCACCCGATCAGGTGACACAAGCGAACTGACGGACCATCGGACCATCGGCACGAGCGCGCAGACGTACGAACGGAGGCCCGGGAGCATGTGCTCCCGGGCCCCCGTTCGAGGCGCCTCTCACTCGGTGGGCGTCAGCTCACTCGGTCGGCGTCGCCGCCTGGCCGGCCGTCAGCAGACCCGACTCGCCATGGGCCGGCGCCTTCGGATCGACCTCGGCCACCGGCTCGCCGCCGCGCTGGCTGGCCCGGATGGTGTCGATCCGCGCCAGCACCTTGGCCCGCAGATCCGCCGGGGTGGCGTCACACCCGCAGGACCGCTTGATCAGGGCCTTGATGGCCTGCTCCAGCCCGTACTTCTCCAGGCAGGGCGAGCACTCGTCGAAGTGCTCGCGCAGCTTGGCGCAGTCGCCCTCGGCCATCTCGTTGTCGAGGAACTCGTAGAGGTGGTCGAGCACCTCGCCGCAGTCCGTCTCATGCGGGTTCCCGCAGCTCATGAGCCCGCGCCTTTCGCCTCGCGCCCAGCCCCGCTGCCGGCCGGGACCAGCCCGCGCTCGCGGGCGTAGTCCTCCAACATGCCGCGCAGCTGGCGGCGGCCACGATGCAGTCGGGACATCACCGTACCGATGGGGGTGCCCATGATGTCGGCGATCTCCTTGTATGCGAAGCCCTCGACGTCCGCGAGGTAGACCGCGATGCGGAACTCCTCCGGGATCGCCTGCAGGGCGTCCTTCACATCACTGTCCGGCAGGTGGTCGAGGGCCTGGGTCTCGGCCGAGCGCAGACCGGTCGACATGTGCGACTCGGCGCGGGCCAGCTGCCAGTCCTCGATCTCCTCGGCCGCGGTGCGCTGGGGCTCCCGCTGCTTCTTGCGGTACGAGTTGATGAAGGTGTTGGTCAGGATGCGATACAGCCAGGCCTTGAGGTTGGTGCCCTCACGGAACTGGTGGAAGGAGGCATAGGCCTTGGCGAAGGCCTCCTGGAGCAGGTCCTCGGCGTCGGCCGGGTTGCGGGTCATCCGCAGCGCGGCCGAGTACATCTGGTCCAGGTAGCCGAGCGCGTCACGCTCGAAGCGGGCGCGCCGGGCCTCCTCGGTCTCGTCGGAGGACACCCGGAAGGTGTCCTCGCCGATCGCCTCGGCCAGCTCGTCTCCAGTCAGGGGCTCCCCGCCCGACGGCTCCGACCCGGCCGGGAAGTCGGCCCCACCGGGCCCCACGTGCGGCTCGTCCTCGGTCGCGACGACCGGACCCACCTCCTCGGTACTGCGGGCACGACCCACCGCGGGCCCGCCCGGAAGCGAGGATATCGGGCTCACGGACTTCTCGCCCGCGACAACCCACTCGGACCAAGGCAGGAACGCACTGTCCGCGTTCCGCTCCTCGGGCCGCTCGGGGCACGCGATCGAACCCATGTGCGCTGCCTTTCCGCCTGACCACCTGCTGACGATGGGATTAACCCCGCGCACCGCCCGTGCATTCCCGGCGGCCCACGGATCCGTCCGGCGCACCACCCGAACGGCCCACCGGCTCCCCGCCGACTCCAGCGCGGCGTCACAATGGCAGGTCGGCCGCCCTCGGCGCACCCTCAGAGCGCCAGGTCGTCCAGCCAGTCGGCCACCGAGCGCACCACCAGGGCCAGCGCCTCCGGCTGGCTCAGCGACGCCCTCTTGGGCACCGCGAAGCCGTGCCCGGCGAACGGCACCCCGGCCAGCCGGTGCCCGGCCGGCAGCCCGGGGAACTCCGCCGGGGTGCCGAAGGTGTCCTTCTCCCCCTGGACCACCAGCGTGGGCAGACCGGTTCCGAGCAGCTCCTCGGCCCGGGACTTCTCCGGCTTGCCCGGTGGATGCAGCGGAAAGGCCAGCGCCAGCACCGCCGCCGCCCCGCCGGCCGCGCCGGTGCGGCAGGCCACCCGGGCGCCGGCGCTGCGCCCGCCGACCACCAGCGGCAGCCCCTCGGCGGCCAGCCGCCGCGCCACCGGGAGCCAGCCGGTGTCCAGCGTCTTCGGGGCCGGGGCGACCTTGCGGCCGGCCACCCGCCAGGGCTGCTCGACCAGCGCCACCGTCACCCCCCGGGCTGGCAGCGCGGCGGCCAGCGCCACCAGGTCGGGTGCCTCGATGCCGCCGCCGGCGCCGTGCCCCAGGCCCAGCACCAGCCGGGCCCGGCCCGCCGCGCGGTGCCAGGTGACCGCGGCGTCGCCCGTGTCGGTCGCCACCGTCTCACGGTCGGCCATCAGAACAGCGCCCCTTCGGCCTCGGCGGTGACCGGCTCGACCAGCCCCGGATGGTTGTTGCGGATGCTGCCCACCGCCGAGCCGATCTCCCGGGCCAGCAGCAGCCCGGGCTCCGGCGCGACCAGCAGTGAGCGGGCCTCGTCCGAGTCGTCCAGTGCCGGGTCCAGCCAGGCGTCGAAGCTCTCCGGCTGCAGGAAGAGCGGCATCCGCTCGTGGATCGGGGCCAGCAGCGGCTCGGCCTCGGTGGTCACGATGGTGCAGGTGACCAGCCAGCCGCCCGCGTCGTCGGACGGCCGGGAGCGGTCCCGCCAGAACTCGTAGAGCCCGGCCAGCGCCAGCGGCGCGCCGTCCGCCCGGTGCACGAAGTACGGCACCTTGCGCGGCTTGCCCTTGCCCGACTCGGCCCGGATGGTCTGCCATTCGTAGTAGCCGTCCACCGGGAGCAGGCAGCGGCGGGAGGCGAAGGCCTGGCGGTAGGCGGGCTTCTCGTGCACGGTGTCGGCCCGGGCGTTGATCATCTTCACTGCCGTCTCCGGCGTCCTCGACCAGGCCGGGACCAGCCCCCAGCGCAGCCGCCGCAGCTGGCGCAGCGGCTCCGGCCCGCCCTTGGGCACCCGCTCCAGGACGGCCAGCACCGGGTCGGTCGGGGCCACGTTCCAGCTGGGCTCGATGGTCTCGGCCGGGTCCCACTGGCGCACGTCGAACAGCTCGACGATGTCCTCGGGCCGGGTACTGGCAGCGAATCGACCGCACATACCGTCAGCCTATCCATGCAACCAGTGGGTACCGCGGTGCCGTCTTGGCGTGCGAGGCTGCGTTCTCTCCTCCGGCAGCCGCGACCCCAGGGATCGATCATGAACCACGGCATCAGCGACGTCTGGCAGCGGGTGCTGGGCACCCAGCAGGCCCCGCCGCACTGGCTGGTGCTGGTCTGCGCCGGCGGCGCGCTGCTGGCGATGCTGCCGCACCCGGTGTGGCGGGTCAGCCGCAACGTGGTGACCATCGCGCACGAGGGCGGGCACGGGCTGGCCGCGCTGCTCACCGGGCGCCGGCTGCACGGCATCCGGCTGCACTCGGACACCTCGGGGCTGACCGTCTCCTCCGGGCGGCCGACCGGCCCCGGCATGGTGCTGACCGCCGCGGCCGGCTACACCGCGCCCCCGCTGCTCGGCCTGGGCGGGGCCACCCTGCTCGCGTTCGGGCACATCACGGCGCTGCTCTGGCTCTGCACCGCGCTGCTGGCGGTGATGCTGCCCCGGCTGCGCAACGCCTTCGGGCTGCTCACCGTGCTGGTCACCGGCGGCGCCTTCTTCGCGGTCTCCTGGTGGGGCACCGAGCAGTTGCAGGCGGGCTTCGCCTACCTCGGGGTGTGGTTCCTGCTGGTGGCCGGGGTGCGCCCGGTGCTGGAGCTGCAGGCCAAGCGCCGGCGCGGCGGAGCCCGCGACTCGGACGCCGACCAGCTGGCCCGGCTCACCGGCGTGGGCGGGCTGCTCTGGGTGGCGCTGTTCCTGGTGATAGCGCTCAGCTGCCTGCTGGCCGGCGGCAGCCAGCTGCTCGGCCGCTGAACCGGTCCGCGAGGCAGCCCGACACCGGCCCGGGTGGCAGCCCGACACCGGTCCGCGAGGCAGCCCGACACCGGTCCGCGAGGCAGCCCGACACCGGTCCGGGTGGCGGCCCGAGCCGCTGCCGAAACGGTTCGCCGGAGTCCACGCTGCGGTCGGGTGAGCCGTTCGCCGAGCTCACCCACCTAGACTGAACCGCATGACCGACACCCTGTGGCCCGCCCCATCGCGACCACCGCCGTCGACGCGACCGTCACCATCCCCGGTTCGAAGTCCGTCACCAACCGGGCGCTGGTGCTGGCGGCGCTGGCCGCCGAGCCCGGCTGGGTGCGGCGGCCGCTGCGCAGCCGCGACTCGCAGCTGATGGCGGACGGCCTGCGGGCCCTCGGGGTCGGCATCGAGGAGCAGGTGAACAACGACTGCGGCGGTGTCGGCGGCGGCGAGGCCTGGCGGATCATCCCGACCGGCACGTTCGCCGGCCCGGCCCGGATCGACGTGGGCAACGCCGGCACCGTGATGCGCTTCCTCCCGCCGCTGGCCGTGCTGGCCGACGGCCCGGTGCACTTCGACGGCGACCCGCGCTCCTACGAGCGCCCGCAGCACGGCGTGATCGACTCGCTGCGCGCGCTGGGCGCCCGGATCGAGGACGGCGGCCGCGGCGGCTTCCCGCTGACCGTGCACGGCACCGGCGCGCTGGACGGCGGCGTGGTCGAGCTGGACGCCTCGGCCTCCTCCCAGTTCGTCAGCGCCCTGCTGCTCTCCGGCGCGCGCTACAACCAGGGCGTCGAGGTCCGCAACACCGGCGGCCCGGTCCCCTCGCTGCCGCACATCCGGATGACCGTGGACATGCTGCGCCTGGCCGGCGTCCAGGTGGACGCTCCGGAGGACGGCGGCGAGCCGGACGTCTGGCGGGTCACCCCGGGGGCGCTGCTCGGCCGCGACCTGGTGGTCGAGCCCGACCTGTCCAACGCCGCGCCGTTCTTCGCCGCCGCGCTGGTCACCGGCGGCCGGGTCACCGTGCGGGACTGGCCCCGGCACACCACCCAGCCCGGCGACCAGCTGCGCGACCTCTTCACCCGGATGGGCGGCAGCTGCCAGTTCGTCGACGAGGGCCTGGAGTTCACCGGCTCGGGCAAGATCCACGGCATCGAGGCCGACCTGCACGACGTGGGCGAGCTGACCCCGGTGATCGCCGCCGTGGCCGCGCTCGCCGACTCCGAGTCGGTGCTCTCCGGCATCGCCCACCTGCGGCTGCACGAGACCGACCGGCTGGCCGCGCTGGCCAAGGAGATCAACGAGCTGAGCGGCGACGTCACCGAGACCGCGGACGGCCTGCGGATCCGCCCGCGCCGACTGCACGGCGGGGTGTTCCACACCTACGAGGACCACCGGCTGGCCACCGCCGCCGCCGTGCTCGGCCTGGCCGTGCCCGGGGTGCTGGTGGAGAACGTGGCCACCACCGCCAAGACCCTGCCGGACTTCCCGGCGATGTGGGCCGAGTTGCTCGGCCAGGCGGCCGGCTGAGCGGGGGATTGGCACCATGCGCCGCTACGGCAAAGACGCCGACGAAGACGACATCCGCAACCGCCCGGCCCGCCGGGGCTCCCGGCCGCGGACCCGGATCCGGCCCAAGCACGAGGACGCCGCCGAGGCGATGGTGCTCACCGTCGACCGCGGCCGCCTGACCTGCCTGATCGAGCCCGGCACCAAGCGGGAGCGGGTGATCACCGCCATGAAGGCCCGTGAGCTGGGCCGCAAGGGCGTCGTGGTGGGCGACAACGTCAGCCTGGTCGGCGACCTGTCGGGCGAGCCCGACACGCTGGCCCGGATCGTCCGGGTCGAGGAGCGCAGCTCCGTGCTGCGCCGCACCGCGGACGACGACGACCCCTACGAGCGGATCGTGGTGGCCAACGCCGGCCAGCTGGCCATCGTCACCGCGCTGGCCAACCCGGAGCCGCGGCCGCGGCTGATCGACCGCTGCCTGGTGGCGGCCTACGACGCCGGGATGGAGCCGCTGCTGGTGCTCACCAAGTCCGACCTGGCGCCCGCCGAGCCGCTGCTCGAGGCCTACGCCCCGCTGGGCATCGCCCATGTGGTGACCCGCCGGGACGAGTTGGAGTCCGCCGGCGCCGAGGCGGTCCGCGAGCATCTGCGCGGGCTCGCCACCGTCTTCATCGGGCACTCCGGGGTGGGCAAGACCACCCTGGTGAACGCCCTGGTGCCGGACCGCCAGCGGATCACCGGTGACGTCAACGCGGTCACCGGCCGGGGCCGGCACACCACCGTGTCGGCGCTGGCGCTGCGGCTGCCCCCGCCGCCGGGGGTGCGCGAGGGCTCCAAGCAGGCGCTGAACTCGGGCTGGGTGATCGACACGCCCGGGTTCCGGTCCTTCGGCCTCTCGCACATCGACCCGTCCCGGGTGATCCTGGCCTTCCCCGACCTGGAGCCGGGCACCGTCGACTGCCCGCGCGCCTGCAGCCATGACGAACCGGACTGCGCCCTGGACGCCTGGGTGGCCGACGGCCACGCCGATCCCGCCCGGCTCTACTCGCTGCGTCGGCTGCTCGCCTCCCGGGAGGCCCGGGAGGAGGACTGACGGCGTGGCGGGCAGCGCCACCGAGCCCTTCGGGTGACAGTAGGACCAACTGCTGATCATCCGAGGAGGCGCCCCCTATGGCCTGGCTCATGGTGGTCCTCGCCGGCTTGCTGGAGACCGGGTTCGCGGTCAACCTCAAGCTCAGCCACGGCTTCACCCGGCTCGCCCCGACCATCGCCTTCGCGCTGTTCGCGCTCGCCAGCTTCGGCCTGCTCACCTTCTCGCTGAAGCAGCTCCCGGTGGGCAGCGCCTACGCCGTCTGGACCGGGATCGGCGCGGCCGGCACCGCGGTCTACGGCATGATCTGGCTGGACGAGTCCACCTCCACCCTCAAGCTGGTCTCCATCACCCTGGTCATCGCCGGCGTCGTCGGCCTCCAGTTGAGCGGGACCGGACGCTGAACGGGTCCCGCTGACGCCGGACGCGAGACGGTACTGTTCGACCCATGGCCGACTACCACGATGATCTCCGCCTCGCCCACGTGCTCGCCGACTCGGCCGACTCGGTCACCCTGGAGCGCTTCCGGGCGCTGGACCTGAAGGTCGAGACCAAGCCCGACCTGACGCCGGTGAGCGACGCCGACAAGGCCGCCGAGGAGCTGGTCCGCTCGGTGCTGCAGCGGGCCCGGCCGCGGGACGCGGTGCTCGGCGAGGAGTTCGGACTGGTCGGCTCCGGGCCGCGGCGCTGGGTGATCGACCCGATCGACGGGACCAAGAACTACATCCGCGGCGTGCCGGTCTGGGCCACCCTGATCGCGCTGCTCGAGGACGGACCGGACGGCGAGCAGCACCCCGTGGTCGGGATCGTCTCGGCGCCCGCGCTGCAGCGGCGCTGGTGGGCCGCCAAGGGGCTGGGCGCGTACGCCGGGCGCAGCCTGGCCAAGGCCGGGCGGATCCACGTCTCCGGGGTGTCCCGGATCGAGGACGCCTCGCTCTCCTACTCCTCGCTCAGCGGCTGGGAGGAGCGCGGCCGGCTGGACCCGTTCCTGGACCTCACCCGGGCCTGCTGGCGGACCCGGGCGTACGGCGACTTCTGGTCGTACATGATGCTGGCCGAGGGCGCGGTGGACATCGCCGCCGAGCCGGAGCTGAGCCTGTGGGACATGGCCGCCCCGTGCATCGTGGTGCAGGAGGCGGGCGGCCGCTTCACCGGGCTGGACGGCATCGACGGACCGAACGGCGCCGACGCGGTGGCCTCCAACGGCCTGCTGCACCAGGAGGCCCTGCGCCGCCTGAGCGTGTAAGGCCCGTAACAGCTGTCAGGCCGTCATTTCCGGGTGCAGCGCGTCCAGTAGGCGGGCGGCCCGCTCGGCCACCTCGGCGGGGCCGTAGTCGGCCGCCCGCCGGCACCAGCTCTCCGCCTGCACCGGCTCGCCCCGCCGCAGCGCCAGCAGGGCGAGCCGCAGCGCGGCCCGGCCGTGCCCGGCGTCGGCGGCCCGGGTGTACCAGAGCATCGCCTCCGGCTCCCGCTCCTGACGGGCCAGCAGCAGCCCCAGGTTGAACGCGGCACTGCGGCTGCCGGATTCGGCGGCGCGCCGGTACCAGCTCTCGGCGATCTCCAGCGCGCCGCGCTCGGCCGCCCGCACACCCATCCGCACCTGGGCCCGGCTGTGCCCGGCGTCGGCCGCCACCGCGTACCAGTGCTCGGCCTGCTCGCCGGCGTCGCCGCGCCGGTCCAGCAGCGAGGCCAGCCGGAACGCGCCCTCGGCGGAGCCGCCCTCGGCCGCCTGCCGGTAGCGCTCCATCGCGGCGGGCAGGTCGCCGCGCTGCTCCTTGGCCACCGCCAGCTGCAGGGCCGCCTCGCCGTGCCCGCCGGCCGCCGCCCGGGCGTACCACTCGTGGGCCTGCTGCTGCTCGCCGCGCCCGGCGTGCAGCACACCGAGGTTGAAGGCGCCGTCCACGCTGCCGGCCTCGGCCGCCTTGGAGAACCAGGGCACGGCTCCCGCCTCGTCGCCGCGTTGCAGCAGCACCACGGCCAGCGCGTTGCAGGCCTCCCGGTGCCCGGCGTAGGCGGCCCGGCGGTACCACTGCTCGGCCTGCGCGTCCCGCCCGGCACCGGCGCAGAGCAGGCCCAGGTTGAAGGCGCCGTTGTGGTCGCCGGCCTCCAGCGCGGCCCGGTACCAGCGCTCCGCGGCGCCGTCCTCGCCGCGCCCGGCGTGCAGCGCGCCCAGGGCGTTGGCCGCGTTGCCGTCCCCGGCCTCGGCCGCCTCCTGCCACCACTCGGCGGCCGACGGCAGGTCGCCGGCGTCCCGCAGCAGGAAGCCCAGCGCGCAGGCGGCGCGCGGCTCGCCGTTCTGCGCCGACTGCCGGTACCAGCGGGCCGCCTCCTCGCGCAGCGCCTGGTCGCCGTCGGCGCGCTGCTCGACCAGCACGCCGAGCCGCAGCGCCGCCCGGGCGTGGCTGCGCACCGCGGCCGTGCGGTACCAGGTCTCGGCGCTCTCCTTGTCGCCGGCTGCCTCGCGCATCCGGGCCAGCCGGTAGGCGGCCTCCCGGTGGCCGGCGTCGGCGGCCAGCTTGAACCAGCGCTCGGCCCGCACGTCGCGCCGGTGCTCCATCAGGTCGCCCAGTGCGTAGGCGCCGAGCGAGTGCCCCTGGTCGGCGGCGACGTGCAGCCAGTACTCGGCGGCCTCCTCGTCGCCCTGGTCGCGCAGGAAGAGGCCGAGGGCGTGGGCCGCCGGGGCGCTGCCGGCCACCGCGGCCTGGCGCCACCACTGGCCGGCCTCGGCCCGGTGGCCGCGCTGGTGCAGCAGTACCCCGAGGTTGTTGGCGGCGGCCCGCAGGCCGGCGGCGGCGGCGCTGCGCAGGTGCGGTTCGGCGTCGTCCAGGTCGCCGCGGCGCAGCAGCAGCACGCCCAGCTGGCTGGCCGCGTTGGGGTCGCCGGCCTCGGCGGCGGCCCGGTGGCGCTGCTCCAGGGCGGCC
Organism: Kitasatospora acidiphila; assembly: GCF_006636205.1. Lineage (NCBI taxonomy): Bacteria > Bacillati > Actinomycetota > Actinomycetes > Kitasatosporales > Streptomycetaceae > Kitasatospora > Kitasatospora acidiphila. The sequence continues at coordinate 3,505,951 of NZ_VIGB01000003.1, forward strand.
GACTCGCGGGCGGCGAGCTCGTTCTCGAAGCTCTGCGGGTCAGTGGGGTCCAGCACGGCCGGGGCGCCCGGTTCGGCCGGGTCCGGCATGGTGAGGTCGGCCGGGGCCGGGTAGCGCCCGCCGACCCGGGGCAGCGGGACCGGCTCCAGGCTCTCCGGGCCGAAGCCGGTGCGGGCCAGGCCGCGCTGGGCCGGCACCGGGGCGGTCTCGGTGTCCGTGGTGAACGGCTCGGTGGCGCCGTCGAGGGCGGACGAGCGGGTGGCGTCGGAGCCCGGCTGGTTCCTGCCGATCAGCTTCATGCCGACTCCCACTCCCCCCGAATGCCTGGGCATCGGCCGGGGGCGCACGTCGACTCACGGCCAGTCAACAGCCGTGCCCCGTCCCCCATGTGGTCCATCGTCGCATCACCTGAACACCCGCGTACACCTGCCCGCGCGTTTTTGCCGGGCCGGACCGAAGCCGGCGGGAATTGCTTCAGCGCTTTGTCGACTTCCCGACACTTGCGCCCCACAAACCCCCGTTGTGCAAGCGTGATAGTGCGAGCGTGTACCCATAGTACCGGAAGCTGTGCCACCGCTTATCGATGGCACAGCTCCTGGTGGACAATCAGCTCACGGATCATCAGCCCACAGTGACATCATCCGCGTAGTAAGTGCCCTGTCCGTACCAGCCGTGCAACCAGATCGTCACCGAGGTGACCGAGGCGCCGGTGGTGAACTTGGTCGACAGCCGGCTCCAGTTGGGGCTACTCGTCCAAGTCGAGGTGTCCGCGCCGGAGCCGGTCACCCCGAGGTAGGTGTAGTTGCCCCGCACCCAACCGGAGAGCGTGTAGGTGGTGTTGGGCTTGACCGTGATGGTCTGCGAGCACTGGGCGTCATCCGTCGCACTGGCGGCGCCCGCCAGGGCGTACGAGCCGGAGTGCACCTCAGTGCTCACCACCGCCCCCAGGTTGCCGGTGCAGGTCCAGGGAACCAGCGTGCCGGTCTCGAAGTCGCCGTTGACCACCGGTCCGCCGGGCGGCGGGGGCGGGGTGGTGGTGGGCGGCTGGGTGGTCGGGGGCGCCGTGGTCGGAGGTGCCGTGGTGGGCGGGGCGGTGGTCGGGGCGCGGTGGTGGGCGGTGCCGTGGTCGGCGGGGCGCTGGTGGGCGGGGCCGGACAGTTGGCCGCCGAGCCGCTGGTGTCGTTCACCGCGTCGTTGAAGAGCGTGGCCTTCGGGTCCAGGTCGTAGAGCGAGAACATGAACGAGCCGCCCATGCCGTTGCAGTGCAGGTAGTCGGCCTTGGCCTGGAGCGACTGCGGGTCCTCGCCGGACCAGAAGTTCGTGCCGTCGTAGAAGTACGCGGCCTGCGCGGCCGGATCCCAGAAGGTGTCGGCGGCGTTGTCCACCACGCCGGACAGCTCCTTGTACATCCGGACCCCGGCCACGTTGCCGGAGTCCGCCGCGCCGGGCGCGGGTCCGGTGGCCGTCTGGAACAGCCCGTGGTTGCCGCCGGCCGGCACCCCGGTCCAGCCGCGGTAGTAGAACGGCACGCCCATGTTGAGCTTGCCGGCGGGGAACCCGCCCGGGATGCCGTACTGCGGGTCGCCGACCGTGTACGCCTTGACCGCCTCGTCGATCGAGTACTTGGAGCTGCCGGGGGCGATCGGGTTGGACGGGTCGGAGGGGTTGTCGTAGAGCGGGGTCTGGTGGTTGGTCGGCCCGGTGGGCTCCCAGCCGCCGTGCATGTCATAGGTCATCGGGTCGCCGAACGTCAGGTACTGGCCGATCTTGCCGGTCTCGACGTTGGAGATCTTGTCCTGGCCGGCGGGCAGCGCCGCGGAGAGCGCATAGGTCCTGCCGCCCGTGGCGCCCTGGGCGTTCAGCTCGCTGCGGAACTCGGCGAGCAGCGCGGTGAGGTTCTGCTTGTCGCTCGGCGAGGAGTGGTTGCCGAGGTGGCCGCCGCCGCCCGGGTACTCCCAGTCCAGGTCGAAGCCGTCGAAGATGCCGGCCGCGGTGCCGGTGCCGCCGTAGCCGTTGCGCACCGGCAGGTTGCCCTTGATGAACATGTCGATGCAGGAGGAGACCAGCTTCTTGCGCGAGGCGTCGGTGGCCGCCGCGTCCGAGAAGTACTTGGAGTAGGTCCAACCGCCGATGCTCAGCAGCACCTTGAGGTTGGGGTTCTTGGCCTTCAGCTCCTGCAGCTGGTGGAAGTTGCCGGCCAGCGGCTGGTTCCAGGTGTCGGTGGAGTTGTCCACCGAGTTGCCGTTGGCGAAGGTCTTGCCGTAGTCGGCGTACGAATCCCCGGCGCCGTCACCCGCGTTGGGGTTGTTCTCGTCCTGCGAGGCGGCCGAGTCGGCCTCGAAGCAGGTCAGGTTGACGGGGTCGATGTTCTCGAAGTCGTAGATCAGGTAGGTGAGTTTGCCGGCCTCACCGGTGGTGTCCACGTTCTTCGGGTAGAACGCGTTCTGGTAGACCGACCACTGGTCGTAGTAGGCGACCTTCATGCCGCCCGAGGTGGCCGGCGCGCCCGTGGTGTTGCCGGGCACGGCCGCCGGGGCGCTCGAGGTGGCCTGGGCATGCGCCATGCCCAGCACCGAGAGGGCGCCGCCCAGCAGGAGTCCGGCCGCGGAGGTCACCGCCCAGGCCGTGCGACTGCTTCTGCGCATTCGGTTCTCTTCCTTCTCTCTTCGTGGGGGTGAGAGATACGGGTGAGGGGCCCCGTGCGTCGGTCAGGGCATGCCGTGCAGGTGGCCGCCGACCGAGGTCGCGATGGAATTGCCGTTGCCGGCATCCCAGTTGGTCGACCAGGTCATCGCGCCGCCGATGCCCGGCCAGGTGGTGGGCGGCTTGAAGGAGCCGCAGTTGGAGCCGCTCGCCAGGCAGTCCAGCGCGTTGTCCACCACGCTCGGCGAGACGTAGCCGCTGCCCGCCGCACTGGTGGAGGCCGGCACGCCGATCCCCACCTGACTGGGCGCCAGGCCGCCCTGGAGCTGGATGCAGGCCAGTGCGGTGAGGAAGTTCTCGTTGCCCTCGGCGTAGACGTTGCCGTCGCAGCCGTTCATCGAACCCGAGTTGTAGTACTGGGTGTTGACGATGGTCAGGATGTCCTTGGTGGCCAGCGCCAGCTTGAAGTACTCCATCCCGGTGGACTGCATGTCGATGGTCTGCGGCGCCATGGTGAGCACGAAGCCGCTGCCCACCCGGCTCGCCAGCGAGTGCAGCGCCTGGCTCAGGTAGCTGGAGTTGACGCCGTTCTCCAGGTCGATGTCGACGCCGTCGAAGCCGTACTGCTGGATCAGCGCGTAGGCGCTGCTCGCGAAGGCGGCTGCGGAGGCCGAGTCGCTCACCGAGACGGTGCCGTTCTGGCCGCCGACCGAGAGCACCACTTTCTTGCCGGCCGCGTGCTTGGCGGCGATGTCCGCCTTGAACTGGGCGTCGGTGTAGCCGCCCAGCTTGCTCGACAGCGTCGGGTCCAGGCTGAAGGCGATCTGGCCCGGTGTGGTGGTGGCGTTGGCGAAGGCCACCGCGATGATGTCGTAGGCCGGGTTGACGTCGCTGATCCGCTGGTCGGTGGCGCCGTTGTCGAAGTCCTGCCAGTAGCCGGTCAGCAGGTGCTTGTTGCCGCCCGGGGCGGGGGTGGTGGGCGGCGGCGAGGTGGGCGGCGGCGAGGTGGGCGGCTGGGTGGTCGGCGGGGGCGTGGTCGGCGGCTGGGTGGTGGGCGGTGCCGTGGTGGGGGTCGGCGAGCCGGTGCCGCCCGGGCCGGAGAGCACCAGGTCGTCCGCGCCGTAGGCGCCGGTGCCGTACCAGCCGTGCAGGTAGACCGTGACGCTGGTGGTGCCGGCGCCGGTGGTGAAGCTGGTCTTCAGCTGGTTCCAGGCGGAGTTGCTGCTCCAGGTGGAGGTGTCGGTGGCGCCGGTCCCGCTGTCGCCCAGGTAGACGTAGTCGCCCTGGACCCAACCGCTCAGCGTGTACGTCGAGTCGGGCAGCACCGACACCTGCTGGGTGCACTGCGCGTCGTCACTGCCGACCGGGGTCGCCCGCAGGGCGTAACTCCCGCTGTGCACCGGGCTGGCGACCGCGGTGCCGGAGCCGGCGGTACAGCTCCAGCCGGCCAGGGTGCCGGATTCGAAGCCGGCGTTCTGCAGCAGGTTGGCGGCGTCGGCACCGGCGGCGCTGCCGGTGGTGAGCAGCACCGCGCCGCTCACCGCGACGGCGAAGGCCGCCAGGCCTGCCAACGCGGCTCTGAGCACGGGTCTGCCGGGCGGCTCGTGGCCGTGGATCTGTCTGGTCGCTCGGTGCACGGGTCAGCTCCTTGATCGGCGGATGCGGATGTGGGGGCAGGGAGCATGGGGCACGCACCTCCGGCCTGCTGGTGTGTGGGGGCCTGCAGGGCGGGGGCCGGACTCAGAGTGGACTAGACCAAATGGGCGGTCAAGGGGACTGCCGGGCCCGATGGCATCCGGATTCCATTCGCCGTCCATCCGGCGTCCGCCCGTGCAGAGCGGTCAGCGGGTGCAGTAGCGGCCGCCCGTCCGAGCCGGCCAGCAGCAGTCCGTACTCGACCAGCAGATCCGCGTCCTCCTCGGGCAGCGCGGCCAGCGCCACCGCCAACTCCCCCGGCGCCGACCGGCACAGCCGCCTGAAGGACGCCAAGGCGGCCACCCCGCCCGGCACTCGGCCCAGGCGCTGCTCGGCCGAGCCGAGCGCCTGCACCACTCCCTGCCCGCCCAGCCCGAGTTCGGCCAGGCGGCGGCTCTCGTCCGCCAGCCGGGCGGCCAACGGTCCCAGCCCGCGCCCGGGGCGGGCGGCGGCCCGCGCGGCGGCAGCCCGCACTGCCAGCGGCAGCCCGGCGCAGGCGGCCAACACCCGCTCCTCGCCCGGGCGTTCCGCCGCACCCAGCAGCCGGCGCCAGAGCCGGACGGCCTCCGCGGCGGACAGCACGTCCAGCGGCACGCCGCGAGCTCCCGGCAGTCCGGCCAGCCGCCCGCGACTGGTGGCCAGCACCGCACAGCTCGGCGACCCCGGCAGCAGCGCGGCCAGCTGCCCGGCGTCCGCCACGTCGTCCAGCACCAGCAGCAGCCGGCGCCCGGAACAGAGCGAACGCAGCAGCGCGGCCCGCCGCTCCGGCTCGGCGGGCTGGGCCCGCCGGTCGACCCCGAGGTCCGCCAGCAGCCGACCGAGCAGCGCCCCGGTCTCGCCCGGCGTCCCGTCCGGCTCATGCAGCGCGGCGTACAACTGCCCGTCCGGGAACCGCTCACGCAGCCGGTGCGCGGCATGCACGGCAAGCGCGGTCTTGCCCACCCCGGGCGGCCCGCTGACCACCACCAGCGGCACCGCCCCCGAGCGCCGAGTGCCCCCCAGGCTCCGGGTGACGGCCCGCAGCTCACCGGCCCGTCCAGTGAAGTCCGCTATGTCGGAGGGAAGTTGCGCGGGCAGGCAGAGCTGCGGCGGCCCGGGCGGCGGCCCGGCGGGCTGCTCGAGCGACGGGTCGGAGCGCAGGATCCGCTGCTGCAGCCGGGTCAACTCCCGCCCTGGCTCCAGTCCTTGGCTCTCGATCAGGAGCTGCCGGGTCTGCCCGTAGACCGCCAGCGCCTCGCCCTGCCGGCCGGCCCGGTGCAGCGCCAGCATCAGCAGCGCCCGCAGCCGCTGGCGGGCCGGATGGGCGGCGGCCAGCAGGCCCAGCTCGGCCACCACCTCATGGTGGCGACCGAGCAGCAGGGCCAGCTCGAACCGCTCCTCCACGGCGGCCAGCCGCAGTTCGGCCAGCCGCCCCCGGTGCAGCGCGGCGAACGGCCCGGGCAGCCCGTCCAGTCCGCCGCCGCGCCAGAGCGCCAGCGCCTGGTCGAGCACCGCCAGCGCCTGGTCGGGCGCGCCGGCCGCCCGGCACTCCCGGGCCCGCTGCCGGGCCGCCTCGAAGTCGTGCAGATCGAGCTCGCCCGGGCCGACCGCGAGCCGGTAGCTGGTCCCCCGGGTGGCCAGCAGCCCGTCCAGGGTGCGGCGGGGCCGGTCCGGCTCCAGCACCTGGCGCAGCCGGGAGACGTAAGTGGCCACCAGGCCCGGCGCGGTGGTCCCGGCCCGCGCACCCCAGACCGCCTGCACGATCCGCTCCCGGGCCACCGGCTCGCCCGCCCCGAGCAGCAGCACCGCCAGCACCGCGCGCTGCATCGGCGGCCCCGGATCCACCGCGCGCCCGGCCCGCCGGACCGTCAGCGGCCCCAGCAGCTCGTAGCGGAGCGGCCCGGCCGCTCGCGCCGACTCCATGCCACCCTCCCCTCCGACCCGGGGCGGCCAGTGCCGGGTCGGAGCACACGTTGGACTAGACCAAAGGCGGCGTCAACACACCCAGGGCATCCTTGTCCGGATCGCGACAAAACCAGCGCTCGAACAGATCCAATGCCGGGACGGACCCAGCACCGGGACAGGCCCGGCACTAGGAGAGACCCACTGTCAGGACGGACCCAACGCCAAGACAGGCCCAGCGCCTTGGCGACGGCAACGGAAAACACCGAAGGCCCGGAGGCGAACCTCCGGGCCTTCGGCCTGAGTAGCGGGGACAGGATTTGAACCTGCGACCTCTGGGTTATGAGCCCAGCGAGCTACCGAGCTGCTCCACCCCGCGTCGTTGTGGGTTAACCATAGCACGATCACGGCGGCCCCCGCGCACACCACCCGTCGGGGCGGGAGCGCGAGGGCCCAGCTCAGCGGCTACGGCGAGGGGCTGGCCGACGGGCCGGGGCTGCCCGACGGCGGCAGTGCGGCCGCCGGCCCCGAGCCGGCCGACCCCGGGCTGGCCGTCCCCGAGCCGGCCGGCGCCGCGGAGACGGCGGGCGATGGCGAGGGCGAGGGCGAGGCCGTGGGCGGCGTCTTGCGCTCGGCGGCGCTCGCCTCGTCCAGCGCCTGCTGCATCGCCTTCTGGGCCGCGCCGTACGCCGCCCAGTCGCCCGCCTTGAAGGCGTTCTGCCCGTCCGTGAAGGCCTTGTGGATGTCGTCCAGCGCCTTCTGCAGCGCCGGGTCGACGCCACCTGCTGCCGTCGGCGGCGCGGTCGACCCGCCGCCGGAGCCCGCCGAGGCCCCGGCCCCGCCGGGCGGCGCCACCCCGGTGACCCCGCCGCTGCTCCCGTTGAACAGCCCGGCCAGCGCATCGCGCAGGCTGCCCTCGAACGCCACCGTGTCCGTCCCGTAGACGGCCAACACCTTCTGCAGCACCGGGTACTTGGCCCCGCGCGCCTTGACGTACACCGGCTCCACGTTGAGGAATCCGCCGCCCGCCGGCAGGGTCAGCAGATTGCCGTACTCCACCTCGGAGTCGCCGCCGTTCTTCACCTGGCTGAGCCAAACGGCGGCGCTGCCATTGGAGTTGAACTTCGCCTGCACCTGGTTGGGCCCGGGGTGCCGGAGTCGCTCGGTACCTTGAGGATCCGGATCGTCCCGTAGTCCGGCCCCGGATCGGAGTCCACCGCCATGAAGGCCGCCAGGTTCTCCCGCTTGCTGGGCACGAAGGTGCTGGTCAGCGAGAAGGCGGCGCTCTGGGTGCCGGGCATCCGCACGGTCAGGTAGTACGGCGGCTGCGCCTGGCCGCGGTCGTTGGTCGGGTCCGCCGGCACCTGCCAGATGTCCGTCCCGTTGAAGAAGGAGTTCGGGTCGGTCATGTGGTACGTGCCCAGCAGGTCGCGCTGCACCTTGAACAGGTCCTGCGGGTACCGCAGATGCGGCAGCAGCCCGGCCGGGATCGCGGGGCGCGGCTCGACCGTGCCGGGGAAGGCCTTCATCCAGGTCTTCAGCACCGGGTCCTGGTCGTCCCACTGGTAGAGCGTCACCTCGCCGGTGTAGGCGTCCACCGTGGCCTTCACCGAGTTGCGGATGTAGTTGACCTGGTCGGCGCCGATCGCGCTGCCCCGGCTGCCGCTCAGCGAGTCCCTGGTGGCCGAGCCCAGCGTGGTCTTGGAGGAGAACGGGTAGCCGTCCGAGGTGGTGTAGCCGTCAAGCACCCAGAGCAGCCGGCCGTTCTGCACCACGGGGTACGGGTCGCCGTCGACGGTCAGCCAGGGCGCGACCTTGGCCACCCGCTGCTCCGGGGTGCGGTCGTAGAGCACCCGGGCGCCGCCGCTGATCGCCCCCGAGTAGAGGAGCTGCGGCTCGCCGAACTCCACCGCGTAGGCGGCCCGGGTGATCGGGTCGTCCAGCGAGACCCCGCTGTCGCCCTGGTAGCGGTAGGTCTGCTGGCCGTTGTCCGAGGTGTAGTCGATCTCGTTGTTGGTGCCGCCGACGATGGCGTAGTCGGTGGTCTTCTCGCCGTAGTAGATCCGCTGCTGGTAGGCGCCCAGCGCACCGGTGGCCGGCAGGCCGGACTCGGTGAAGACCGGCTGGCCGCCGGCGTCCACCTGGTTGCCCTTGGCGGCCACCACGCCGTAGCCGTGGGTGTACTTGAAGTGGTCGTTGATCCAGTTGCGCTGCTGCACCCCGCTCAGGTCCAGCTCGCGCACCCCGATCACGGTGTCCTGCACGCCGCCCTGGGCCGTCGGGTAGCGGTCGACGTCCAGGGTGCCCGGGAAGCCGTAGTAGGAGCGCTGCTGCTCCACCTGCTGGAAGGTCGGCGAGACGATGTTGGGATCGAGCAGCCGGATGTCCGCGATGGTCCCCGCGTCCGGGGCCAGCGCGGTGGCGTCCGCGGACTTGGCCGGGGCGGACTGGCTGGTCTGCACGCCGGAGATGCCGTACGCCTGCCGGGTGGCGTCGATGTTCTGCCGCAGGTACGGCGTCTCCTTGGCCTGCTCGTTGGGCTTGACCTGGAACTGCTGCACGATCGCCGGGTAGAGCCCGCCGATCAGCACGGCGGAGAGCACCATCAGGCCGAAGCCCAGCAGCGCCGGCGCCCAGGTGCGCCGCACCGGCGTGAGGAAGAACAGCACGGCGCAGATCAGCGCCACGCAGCACAGGATGGTCTTGGCCGGCAGATAGGCGTTGGCGTCCACGTACCGCAGCCCGGTGTAGCCGGCGACGCCCTTGTAGGCGCCGGTCTTCACCGCCAGCGCGTACCGGTCCAGCCAGTAGCCGACCGCCTTCAGCAGCACGAAGATCCCCAGCAGCACCGCCAGCTGCCCCTGCGCCCCGGCGCTGGCCCGCCGCCCGGGCCCCTGCAGCCGCAGGCCCCCGTACAGGTAGTGCACCAGCAGCGCGCCCAGCACCGAGACCACCACCACGCTGAACGCGAAGGCGAGCAGGAACTGGTACCACGGCAGGTCGAAGGCGTAGAACGCCACGTCCAGGCGGAACTGGCTGTCCCGCACCCCGAACGGCGTGCCGTTGGTCCACAGCAGCCACAGCCGCCACCGCCCGGCGGCCGCCCCGCCCGCGACCAGGCCGATCAGCAGCGAGACGCCCAGCAGCAGCCGGCGGCGGTGGGGCACGATGCCCATCCGGTAGCGGTCCAGGTTCTGCTGCTCCGGCGACATCGCCGACAGCGGCGGCCGCAGCCGGTACGCCAGCCACATGCTGAGCGCGCAGGTCGCGGCCATCACCAGCCCGAACGCGCCGAACAGCCCCAGCTCGACGGCCAGCCGGGTGCGGTAGACCGAGGAGTAGTGCACGGACCGGAACCAGAGCCAGTCCGTCCAGACGCCGGCGAACACCACGAACGCCAGGAAGACCGCGAGCAGCGCGGCCACCGTCAGCAGCAGGGCCTTGGCGCGCCGGGACGGCGGGCCGACCCGCGGCCGGAACGCCGGTCCGCCGCGGTCGGGCATCTGGAAGACCAAGGTGGCACCTCTGCTGTTGTGAGCGGTTCGTCCGGCGGGCCCACCGAACCCGGCGCCCCACCGTTACGCAACTTAATCAGGGTTTTCCCGAGTTCCCGGGCCGCGCCCCGATGGGCCCCCGGTGCGTCCCGGCAGCGCGGACGGCATGTGAGGATTGAGCCATGTCCGATGCCAGTTTCATCCCCGACGGTTCCGGCCTGCTGCCGGCCGCCACCCCGCTCACCCGTGCCGCCCTGGAGATCGACGAGTACGTCGGCTCGCTCGGGTGGGACCGGCCCGCCCGCCTGTTCGCCCTGGTCGACAGCGCCGAGCTGCGCCGCAGCAACCCGGCGGTGGCCCGGCAGCTGGGGCTGGACGCGTCGCACGACGGCTCGCTCACCCCGGTCGAGCAGGACGAGCTGCCCGCCGGGATGGCGCTGGACGAGTTCCTCGGCACCATCGCCTGGCCGCCCGGCGTGGCCGGTTGCGCACTGGTGGTGGAGCGGCTGATGCTGCCGCCGAACGCCGAGCGGACCAAGCCGGCCGGCACCAGCGGGGCCAAGCTCAACGACTGGGTGGCGCACCACCCGGACCGCCAGGAGGTGCGGATCACCGCCGCGGTGCTGCGCGACGGCAGCAAGGAGACCGCGCTGCGGCTGCGCGAGAAGGACCTGCCCCGCGAGGTGCTGACCGGCCCCGACCTGGTGCCGGGGCTGACCCAGGCGCTACTGGCGACCTTCGCCTGACCCGGGGCCGCTCCCCCAGGCCCTAGCGCCCCGCGGTCAGTGGGCCGGGCAGGACGGCAGCGCCGCGTCCTGGCCGGCCCGCAGCTGGTCCAGTGCCTTCAGCGCGTCGCCCAGGGTGTTCACCTTGATCAGCCGCAGCCCGGCGGGGGTGTTCCGGCTCGCCTCGGCGCAGTTGTCGCCGGGGGTGAAGAAGTAGCGGGCCCCGGCGTTGCGGGCGGCGATCACCTTCATCGAGATGCCGCCGATCGGGCCCACCTTGCCGCTGTCGTCGATCGTCCCGGTGCCGGCCACGAACCGGCCGCCGGTCAGGTCGGTGGGGTGAGCTTGTCCACGATGCCGAGCGCGAACATCAGCCCGGCGCTCGGCCCGCCGACGTCCTGCAGCCCGATGTCGACCTTGAACGGGTAGCTGTGCCCGTTGGCCGGCACGATCCCGACCATCGCCCGGTCGGCGTCGGGGGCCTTGGTGGTGGTGATCGCGACCTGGGTCTGGTCGGCCGGGCTCGGGTTCACGCTGTCCTTGTCGTGCGGGACGACGGTGAAGACCACGGTGTCGCCCGGCTTGTGCGGCGAGACCAGCTTGCCCACCTGGGCGGCGTCGGTGACCTGGGTGCCGTCCACCGCGACGATCCGGTCGCCGGCGTGCAGCTTGCCGTCGCTGGGGCCGCCGGCCACCACCGAGGAGACCATCACCTCCTTGCCGACCGGGATGCCGAGCTGGGTCAACGCGGCGGTCTTGGCGCTGTCCTGCGAGTTGACGAAGTCCTCGGCGTTCTGCTGCTGCGACTGCTGCTCGGTCTGCCCCGCCGGGTAGACGGTGCTGTGCGGCACCACCAGCTGGTCGCTGCTCAGCCAGCCGACCACCACCGAGACCAGGCTGGGCTGGTAGTCGGCCCCGGTGACCTGCACCGTCGTCATGTTCAGATGACCGGAGGTCGGGTAGGTCTGGTGGCCCGAGATGGAGATCACCGGGGTGCCGGACTTGTCCTGCGCACCGAGCGTGTTGTAGGTCGGCCCCGGGCTCAGCTGGGTGTACGGGACGTGGAACACGACCGAGACGCAGAGCAGCACTATGAGCATCAGGGTGGCGGCGAGCATCGTCGCAGAGCGGCGTGGCATGCCACGACAGTACGGGACCGGGCCCGCCGTGCGCCCGCCGGGTCAGCGGGCTCCCGGGTCAGCTGCCCTGGCGGTCCGCAACCTGGTGGCTGCCGGTGCTGCGCTCCATCGCGGCCAGGAACCGCTGGTGCTCGGCGAGCGAGGCGCCGTCACCGGTGGCCCGCGGCGGCCGCGCGGCCCAGGCCGCCCAGAGCAGCGCCAGTACCCCCGCACCGACGGGGATCCCCAACCAGGCCAGCGCTCCCATGTCCGTCCTCCCAGCTCCGTCGTGCCTATCAGCACATTAACCGGCCGGACGGAGAACGGCGCTGACGCCATCCGGGTTACGGCGGTCCTGTCGCTGCCACCCGGTGGACTGATTCATCTACCCGGCTGCCGCCGAACAGGGTAGCCCGGCCGGGCCAGGCGCCCGCCCGGCGCGGGACGGGCGCCCCGGTGGCCGCCCTAGCCCCTCAGCAGGAGCCCGCGCCGACCCACTCCTCCTGGCCGTCCGCGAAGATCTGGTGCTTCCAGATCGGCACCTCGTGCTTGAGGTCGTCGATCAGCCTGCGGGCCGCGGCGAAGGCCTCGCCCCGGTGCGGACAGGAGACCGCGACGATCACCGCGGCGTCGTTGATCTCCAGCCGCCCGACCCGGTGCACCGCCGCCAGCGCCCGCACCGGGAAGTCGGCTACCACCTTCTCGGCGATCCGGCGCATCTCGCGCTCGGCGGTCGGGTGGCAGCTGTACTCCAGCGCGGTCACCGACTTGCCGCCGTCGTGGTCGCGGACCGTCCCGACGAAGACCGTGGTGCCGCCGGCCGCGTCGTCGCCGACCGCCGCGTAGACCTCGTCGAGGGAGAGCGGCGTCTCACGGATCGCCAGCAGGCGGATGGGGTCGTGGTTCTCGGACATACTCCTCCTGATTTTCTCCTAGGCATCATGGTCCACCGGCGGCCCGACCCGGCAACTGTCGGACCGCACAACCGACCGGGCTCAGTAGCGGCGCCGCTTGCGGGCCCGGCGCACCAGCGCGGCCGTGCCGACCAGGGCCACCGTGGCACCGGCCGCACCCAGGCTGGTGGCCGCCTCCTTGCCGCCGAGCCGCCGCCCGGCCACCGCGTGCCGGCCCGCGACCTGGGCCAGCAGCTCGGCCAGTACCTCCTCGTTGCCGTACTGCGGCCGCCAGCCGGCCTCGTGCAGCCGGCTGCCGGAGACCACCCACGGGTACATGGTGTACGCCAGGTCGCCGGCCGGCGCCGGGGTCAGGCCCAGGCGGTGCAGCCGGGCCGCGGTGCCCAGGGCCAGCGAGGCGGGCAGCTCCATCCGGCGGATCCCGGACAGCGCCTCCACCTCCTCCTGCTCCAGCCAGCCGTCGCAGCCGACCGTCACCTCGCCCTCGACCAGGCCGAGCGCCGCGTACTCCAGCGCGGCCGCCAGATCGTCCACGTGGCAGAACTGCCAGCACGGCCGGGAGCCGGCCACCACCAGCAGCCGGGGCGCCTCGAAGTGCCGGGTCAGCACGGTGTCGATGCCCGGCCCGACCACCACGGCCGGCCGCAGCACCGTCACCTGCAGGCCCGGGTGGGCCCGCGGTGCCCGCCGGGCCAGCCGCTCGATCTCCAGCAGGTCGCCGACCAGGCTGGCCTCCTCGGTGGCCCGCAGCTCGGAGTCCTCGGCGAGCGGCACCTCGTTGTCCGGCAGCGCGCCGTAGACCATCGCGGAGGTGCAGAGCACCACCCGCTGCACGCCGGCGGCCGCCGCGGCCGTCACCACGGTCTGGGCGCCGCGCACGTTGTAGGCGCTGCGGACCCGCGGGTCCGATTCCATGCCGAGGTCCATCGCCAGGTGGACCACCACGTCCACCCCGCGCAGCCGCTCGGCCACCGCCGGATCGCGGACGTCCAGCACCCGCCACTGCACGCCGGCGGTCTCGCCCCGGCGGTCGTCGATCGCCAGGACCTTGCGTACCCCGGGCGAGGCCACCAGCCGGGCAGCCACCCGGCCGCCCAGCACTCCCGCGGCGCCGGTGACGGCGACGGTGAGCGGTCTGCCGCCGTAGGCTGGGGGCGCGGACCCGGGCACTACCTGGGCTTCCTCGTCTCCGGTCAGCCCAGAGCGAACGTCCGAAGACGGGGAACTCACCGGCCATCCTCCACGGTTAGCTTATGTGCGTACGTACGAGTGTCACGTACCGTCCATCCTGCCCGAGGAGCGGGCCCGGCGACGCACCCGGCGCGGGCGTGCCCGCTCCGACCTGCTAGCTGCTTTCCCGCCACAGCACCCGCGCGTGACGGCCGACCAGATCGAGGACCCAGTGAGCGACCTCCCCTTCGGATTCGGTGTCCCGCCCGAGGAGCCCGAGGAGGGCAAGGACAAGGGCGGCGACAAGAACGACAAGTCCGGCGGCCAGTCCGGCGCGAACCAGCCGCAGCAGCCGCAGCCGCCGTTCGGCTTCGGCGGCGCCAACCCGTTCGGCGGGTTGTTCGGTGCCGGCGGCGCCGGCGGCCAGGGCGGTTCCGGTGACAACCCGTTCGCGGCCATGATGGGCGGCCTCAACCCGGGCGACCTGGGCGCCGCCTTCCAGCAGCTCGGCCAGATGCTGTCGTTCGACGGCGGCCCGGTGAACTGGCAGCTGGCCAAGGACATCGCCCGGCAGTCCGTGGTGGCCGAGCAGCCCGAGGGCCGCAGCAAGGACCGCTCGGTCGGCGCCGCCGAGCGCGCCGCGGTCGAGGAGGCGGTCCGGCTGGCCGAGCTCTGGCTGGACTCCGCCACCGAGTTCCCGACCTCCTCGGCCGGCGCGGTGGCATGGAGCCGGGCCGAGTGGATCGAGGCCACCCTGCCGGTCTGGCAGGAGCTGGTCGACCCGGTCGCCGAGCGGGTCGGCAACGCCATGGGCGGCGTGCTGCCCGAGGAGATGCAGGCCATGGCCGGCCCGCTGATGGGCGTGATGCGCTCGATGGGCGGCGCCATGTTCGGCACCCAGATCGGCCAGGCGCTCGGCGCGCTGGCCGCCGAGGTGCTCGGCTCCACCGACATCGGCCTGCCGCTGGCCCCGGCCGGCAAGGCGGCGCTGCTGCCGCAGAACATCGCCGAGTTCGGCGAGGGGCTGAGCGTCCCCGCCGACGAGGTGCGGCTGTACCTGGCCCTGCGCGAGGCCGCCCACCAGCGGCTGTTCACCCATGTGCCGTGGCTGCGGGCCCACCTGTTCGGCGCCGTCCACGCCTACGCCCGGGGCATCAAGGTGGACACCTCCCGGATGGAGGAGATGATGGGCCGCCTCGACCTGGAGAACCCCGAGGCCCTCCAGGAGGCGCTCTCCGGCGGCATGCTCCAGCCCGAGGACACCCCCGAGCAGAAGGCGGCGCTGGCCCGCCTGGAGACGGCGCTGGCACTGGTCGAGGGCTGGGTGGACGCGGTGGTGCACGCCGCCGCCGAGCCCCACCTGCCGCAGTCCTCGGCACTGCGCGAGACGCTGCGCCGCCGCCGGGCCACCGGCGGCCCGGCCGAGCAGACCTTCGCCACCCTGGTCGGCCTGGAGCTGCGCCCGCGCCGACTGCGCGACGCCTCCCGGCTGTGGGCCTCGCTGGCCGACGCCCGCGGCATCGAGGGCCGGGACGCCCTCTGGCAGCACCCCGACATGCTGCCCACCGCCGCCGACCTGGACGACCCGGACGGCTTCGTGCACCGGGGCGACGCCGAGCCCGGCGCGGACGGCCTGGACTTCGACGCGATCGAGCGGCTGCTCGGCGAGGCGGCCGGCGGCGGCGCGGAGCCGGGCAAGACGGGCCTGACGGATCAGCCGCAGACGGATCAGACGGATCAGGGCGAGCAGGACCAGGACGAGAAGAAGGACGGCCCCGAGGCATGACGCACGCCGACGCCGTCCGGGTGCTCGACGCCTGGGCGCCCGCCGATGCCGCGCAGGAGGGGCTCCGCCGGGACTACCTGGCGCACCTGGCGGCCCATCAGGACGGGCTGTACAAGTCCTGCCTGCCCGCACACATCACCGCCAGCGCGCTGGTGGTGGACCCGGCGGCCGGCCGGGTGCTGCTGACCCTCCATCCGAAGGTCGGACTCTGGCTGCAGATGGGCGGCCACTGCGAGCCGGCGGACGCCACCCTGGGGGCCGCCGCACTGCGCGAGGCCACCGAGGAGTCCGGGATCGCGGGGCTGGCGCTGCTCTCCGCCGACGGCACGCCCGGCGGGCGGCCGGTGCCGGTCCAGCTGGACCGGCACGAGGTGCACTGCACCGGCAAGGACCGCCCGGCCAACACCCATCTGGACGTGCAGTACCTGGCGCTGGCCCCGGCCGGGGCTCGGGAGCTGATCAGCGAGGAGTCGCTGGACCTGCGCTGGTTCGGCTGGGACGAGCTGCCCGAGCTGACCGACGACTCGGTGCGGCGGCTGGTCGGGCTGGCCCGTGAGCTGATCGGCTGACGGCGCCTGGGACGGTGGTGTGCGGCTGCTCGGGCTTGCGCGGCAGGTCACGCCTGTAGGACTGGTGGCGCCTGTGCGGTTGCTCAGCCGCACACCTCGGGCTCGCCCGTGCCACGGGCCCCCGGGATGTGCGGCAGCCGCGCGGCGGAGGCCACCCCCTCCAGATAGCCTCGGGCCCGCTCGGTGCGCGGATAGGCCTCCAGCAGGGCCCAGAAGTTCGGGCCGTGGTCCGGCACCAGCAGATGGGCCAGCTCGTGCAGCAGCACGTAGTCGAGCACGTATCCCGGCATGCCCTGGAGCCGGTGGGAGAGCCTGATGGAGCGTTCGCTGGGGGTGCAGGAGCCCCAGCGGGAGTTCTGGTTGGTGACCCAGCGGACCTGGTCGGGGCGGGCCCGGCCGTCGAGGTAGTCGACCGACAGCCGCTCGGCGCGCTCGGCCAGGGCGTCGTCACCGAGGGCTCGGCGGCTCTCCTGGGCGGCCAGCCGGTCGAGCATCTGGGCCACCCAGCGCTGCTCCTCGGCCACCGACATCCTTGCCGGGATCAGCACGATCGTGCGGTCGCCCTCGCGGTAGGCGGAGACGGTGCGGCTGCGGCGGGCGCTGCGGCGGACCTCGACCTGGCCGTGCTGGCCGGGGGGCTGCGGCGGCGGGGCCTGTGCGGGGGCGGCTCCTCTCCCGTCGCCGGGGGCGCCGGCCGCCCGCGCGAACCGGGCGTCGCGACCCGTGACCCGGCAGCTGCCCGGGCACGCCGAGGCGACGCCGAGGGCTTGGAGTCCCGTTCGGCTGCCATGGCACACGACGTTACCGGCTGTCTGTGACAGAAGTCCGGTGCCTCGGCCGAATTCTTCGACCCAATCGACCGGAAAGTACCGCCTTGGCCCGCGCCTCCGGTCGGATCATCATCCCCAGCCTGTGGATAACGCGCTTGGTGGACGGACGGAATCGGAGCAGGATGATCTCACCGAGTGAAGTCGACCGATTCCGGAGCGGAGTGTCCGATGCGTCCCGTGCTCAAGTCCGCGCTCTCCCGCACCTGGCGTGACCAGGAGACCTTGCAGTTCGGCACGCTTCCCGACCGGGCCCAGCTGGTCTCCCGGGCCGATGAGCGATTCTGCGCCTTCCTGGCGCTGCTCGACGGGGAGCGTGATGCCGCCGCCGTCACCGCCGCCGCGCGCGATCTCGGGCTGGAGCCCTCCGCAGTCGAACAGACCCTGCACTCGCTGGCCGAGACCGGCCTGCTCGACGACGCGGGCGCGGTCGATCGGGCGCTGGCCGGGCTGCCGCCGAGCCGACGGGACCAGCTCGGGCCCGATCTGGCCTCGCTCTCGCTGCTCCACCCCGGGCCGGGGCAGGGCGCGGGGGTGCTGGGGCGGCGGTCCGGGCGGCGGGTCGAGGTGCGCGGCGCCGGGCGGGTCGGGGCCGCGCTGGCGACCACCCTGGCGGCGGCCGGGGTCGGCTCGGTCGAGGTGCTGGACGAGGGCCGGGTGGCCGCCGGGGACTGCGCGCCCGGCGGGTTGACGGTCCGTGAGATCGGTCGACCGCGGGCCACCGCGGCGCGCGAGGCGGTTCAGCGCGCCGCCGGTCGGCTGCCGGCGCCCGAGGGCCCGGCCGGGCTCGCGGGTGCCGGTCGGCCGGTCCCCGATCTGGTGGTGTTCGCGCCGCGGGACGGCAGCGGGGCGTTCGCCGGCAGCGCGGCCGCCGCCCGGGAGCTGATGCGGGCCGGCATCCCGCACCTGTACGTCGGGGTGGTGGAGCATCTGGGGGTGGTCGGCCCCCTGGTGCTGCCCGGTGCCTCCGCCTGCGGCGGCTGCCTGGTGCTCAGTCGCACCGATCAGGATTCCGGCTGGCCCCGGCTGCTGTCCCAGCTCGCCGCCGAGGGGCCGGGGCGGGCCAGGGAGCCCGCCTGTGACGGCGCGTTGGCCACTGCGGTGGCCGGGCTCGCCGCCCTGCACGCGCTGCTGCTGTTCGACGGGGAGCGGCCGCCCAGTATCGACGGCTGGTGCGAGATCTCGGCGGCGGACGGCATGGCCCGCCGGCTGCGGCTCTCCCCGCATCTGGAGTGCGGCTGCTTCTGGCCCTGACGGGCCGGGCCCTGCCGACGGGGGCGGGCGCGGTCGATCAGGTGCCGGCCGGGCTGCCGCCGAGCCGGCGGGACCAGCTCGCGCCCGATCGTCCGACCCTGACCGGCCGAGCCCTGCGGAGGCGGCGCCGGCGGGTGCGGTCGGCGCGGGCCGGGCCCTGGCCGAGCCGCCGGAGGGAACGGGCACAATGGCCTAGTGACCGCCGTCCCCGGTCATCGGCGGCCCCGCGAGGAGCCGCCAACGGCAGGCCCGCACAGGGTGGCAGGATTGGGAGGCCCGGGTGAGCGATCTTCCGCGCAAGGCTATGACCCGCACCGCACGGCTCGCCGCCCTGCCCTTGGGGATCGCGGGGCGGGCCACCCTGGGCCTGGGCAAGCGGATCGGCGGACGCTCCGCGGAGGCCGTCACCGCCGAGCTCCAGCAGGCCACCGCCGACCAGCTCTTCAAGGTCCTCGGGGAGCTCAAGGGCGGGGCGATGAAGTTCGGGCAGGTGCTGTCGGTCTTCGAGGCCGCCCTGCCGGAGGAGGTCGCGGGCCCCTACCGGGCCGCCCTGACGAAGCTTCAGGACGCCGCGCCGCCGATGCCCGCCGCCCGGGTGCACGCCGCGCTGGCCGAGCGCATGGGCAAGGACTGGCGGGCCAACTTCCGCAGCTTCGACGACCGGCCGGCCGCTGCGGCCTCGATCGGCCAGGTGCACAAGGCGGTCTGGCAGGACGGCCGCACGGTTGCGGTCAAGGTGCAGTATCCGGGGGCGGGCGAGGCGTTGCTCTCCGATCTGGGCCAACTCAGCCGAGTGGCCTGGCTGGTCGGGCCGCTGATCCCGGGGCTGGACATCAAGCCGCTGATCAGCGAGCTGCGGGAGCGGGTCACCGAGGAACTGGACTACGCCCTGGAGGCCGAGGCCCAGCAGGTGCACGCCGACGAGTTCGCCACCGACCCGGACATCGTGGTGCCCGCCGTGGTGGCCCAGGCCGACCAGGTGCTGGTCACCGAGTGGCTGGACGGCACCCCGCTGGCCGAGGTGATTTCGGGAGGCAGCCAGATCGAGCGCGACCGGGCCGGGCAGCTGCTGGCCCGCTTCCTGTTCGCCGGTCCGGCCCGCACCGGGCTGCTGCACGCCGATCCGCACCCCGGCAACTTCCGGCTGCTGAAGAACGACGGGCCCGCCGAGAACTGGCGCCTCGGGGTGCTGGACTTCGGCACGGTGGACCGGCTGCCCGGCGGACTGCCCCGGCCGATCGGCGACTCGCTGCGGATGGCGCTGGCCGGCGACGCGGTGGGGGTGCTGGAGATGCTGCGCGCCGAGGGCTTCGTCAAGCCCACCATCGAGCTGGACCCGGACGCGGTGCTCGACTACCTGCGCCCGATCATCGAGCCGGCCGCGGTGGAGCACTTCCACTTCACCCGGGCCTGGATGCGCGCCCAGGCCGCCCGGATCGCCGACCCCCGCTCGCCCGCCTCCAACCTCGGCAAGCAGCTCAACCTGCCGCCGGACTACCTGCTGATCCACCGGGTCACGCTGAGCACCATCGGGGTGCTCTGCCAGCTCGGCGCCCAGGCACCGTTCCGGGCCGAGATGCTGGACTGGCTGCCCGGCTTCGCCGAGCTGGACTGAGCACGGCAACCACCAGGCGGTCGGGCGCTCCAGGACCGCGCCCGCCCGGTGGTTCCTGACCGGCCGCGCCCAGCCGCATGCGGCCCGATTGCGGTCCGGACGCGCCGATGCCCCGGCCACCCCCTCCGGCGGGGTGGTCGGGGCATCGGCGCGTCCGAGGCTACGAACGGCTGACGGGTGCTCAGAGCACCGCGCTGGCCAGCGCCTTGCGGGCCCGCAGCGAGGCGCGCTCCGCCTTGCGGCGCAGCCGTGCCACCCGCTGCGCCGTCAGCGCCAGGCGTTGGTCCTCGGCCTCGTGGAGGCGTTCTTGCATATGGGCACGGGCCAGGTTTTCCTGCAGTAGATGCATCTCAAGGGTCCTGTTCTGGAACGAGAGTTCGTTGGTCTGCTCGGCGCGGGCACTCGGCCCTGCGGTGATCGCCATGTCGTGGTCCTGCTCGTGGTGCGTCGTCGGGTAGGTGGTCTGGGTCGCGGCATCGGCCTGGGCAAGGGCCGTGCGCACGGAGTGGCGCAGTGCGCCGTCCGCCGGGGGGCATTCCCGGTGGACTACCGCTGCTCCGAGCCCGGGGTTCATGCCATGACCTCGTTCTTGCGCGGACGGCCGCGGGGCCGCTTGCGGGCTACCACGACGCCCTGGACGAAGAGCTCGCCACCCCAGACGCCCCACGGCTCACGCCGGTCGAGGGCGCCGGCCAGACAGGCCTCCTTGACCGGGCAGGTGCCACAGAGGGACTTGGCGTACTCCACGTCGGCCGGGGTCTCGGCGAAGAAGACCTCGGGGTCGAACGCGCGGCAGGGGATGGTGGCGCCGAGGGCGTCGGCTTCGTCGATCGAGGTGAGCTGCATGAGAGAGCCTTCCAGAGGAGGGGGAGGTACGAGCGGAGCCGTGGTCGGCGTTGTCGGCGGTACGGACGGGAGGGCGGTGTGATGACCGTGGACACTGGTGGCGTCTTCCTCGTCTTGATTCGGTTCCGGTCCAGCTGACTGGTCGGGCTGGGCCGGAGGCCCCGAGGGGCCTGGGTTGGTCGGTCGTACCGGACAAACAGAAGGGCCGCGGATCCCGGTTGACGGGTTCCGCGGCCCTGGAAAAGTGCCGACCTGAGGGTGCTCAGGTTCGCTCTCTCCAGGGTTCAGGCCCGCGGAAGGCCCGGATCCGGGCGGCTTCGGCGCCGATAAAGGCGGCCTTGGCCTGGTTGATCAGCTGCTCATCCTGCTGCTCGGCTACGGCACCGATGACCTGCAGATAGGCGCCATGCTTGGCCGCCGCATCCACCGCCTTCGGTGCCTCGGTCGGTCGTCCGCCACGCATGCCGCGCGAGCAGTCGACGGAACCCGCGGCCCAGCCGAGGGACAGACCGGTACCGACACTCAGACCGAGGGAACCGGCAACCAGCGAGACTCCACCCGCGACAGCGGTGGTGGAGGGACGCAGGGAAGCGGCAACAACGGTCTGGCCAGTCAGTTTGGTGATCATCTGGTTCGTTCCCACTGTGCTCGCCTCCTCTCGGCGTCTCGCGGTGCCCAGTCCCCCGGGCTCCGGTGTTCGGATGTCTGTCGGTCCAGCTGCCCCGCCGTGGCGGGGATGGTGCAGGGTGGTGCAGTTCGTGGCATGGTGCAGCAGGGGAAAGCCTGGTCAGGACAGGTCCCGAGTGGCTTCGCGGTCGCGTCCCCTTGACCGCTCCGGCAGGCTATTGCGCTTCACGCACAGCGCGCAAACTATTTTTCCGGCGAGTTTCCGGACTCATCCTCAGTGAGGTCTGCATCGACCTCCGCCGAGGGGTCGTCCGACTCAGCGGCCCGCTCCACCTCGGGGTCCTCCCCCGCACACAACGACAGCACGTCCGCCCCGTACTTGTCCAGCTTGAGGGCGCCGACCCCGGAGATCCGGGACAGTTCCGCGACATTCGAGGGCGTGTCCTCGGCGATCGCCATCAGGGTGGCGTCAGTGAAGATCACATAGGCCGGCACCGCCTGCTCCTTGGCCCGGCGGGACCGCCACTCGCGCAGCCGTTCGTAGAGGCCCTCGTCCATGGCCGACGGGCAGTCCTCACAGCGGCGCAGCTTGCGCTCCACCGCCTCGGTCAGCGTGCGCCCGCAGACCCGGCACTTGACCGGCCCGCGAGGCGCGCGCCGGCCCGCGGAGCGCTCCGCCCCGCCCTCCGCGCCGCCACGCCCGCCGGCGCGCCCGGCACCGGCGGCGGATCCCGGGCGCAGCCCGTCCAGGAACCGGCTGGGCTTGCGGCTCGCCCGGCCGCCCGGCGAGCGGGCCAGCGCCCAGGAGAGCCCGAGGTGCGCCCGCGCCCGGGTGACCCCGACGTAGAGCAGTCGGCGCTCCTCCTCCAACTGCTCGTCGGTCTTGGCGTAGATGATCGGCAGGGTGCCCTCGGTCAGGCCGACCAGGAAGACCGCGTCCCACTCCAGGCCCTTGGCCGCGTGCAGTGAGGCCAATGTCACCCCCTCGACCGCGGGCGCGTGCTGGGCGGCGGCCCGGGCGTCCAGCTCCGCGACGTAGGCGGCGAGGTCGGCCGGCTCGCCGGCGGCGCTGCGCCCGGCCTCGAAGTCCTCGGCCAGCCGGACCAGCGCGGCCAGCGACTCCCAGCGCTCGCGCACCGCTCCGGAGCCGGCCGGCGGCACCGGGGTGAAGCCCCGGGTGGCCAGCACCGCGCGGACCTGGGCGGCCAGGTCCGGCGCGTCGGCGGTCAGCGGATCGCCGACGGCCCGCGCGGCGCCGCGCAGCAGCAGCCCGGCCTCGCGGACCTCCGGCCGCTCGAAGAACCGCTCGGCGCCCTTGAGCTGGTAGGAGATGCCGAGGTCGGCCAGCGCCTGCTCATAGACCTCGGACTGGCCGTTGGTACGGAACAGCACCGCGATCTCACTGGCCCGCACCCCTTCGGCCAGCAGCTCGCCGATCCGGCGGGCGGTGCCCTCGGCCTCGGCGGGCTCGTCCGGGTACTCGGTGTAGACCGGCTCGGGGCCGGCCGGGCGCTGCGAGACCAGCTCCAGCCGGTGCCGGGCCGCCGCCCCCCGGGCCTGGGCCAGCAGTCCGTTGGCCAGGTGCACCACCTGCGGGGTGGAGCGGTAGTCGCGGACCAGCTTGACCACCGTCGCGTCCGGATGCCTGGTGCGGAAGTTCAACAGGTAGTCGGGGGTGGCGCCGGTGAAGGAGTAGATGGTCTGGCTGGCGTCGCCGACCACGCACAGCCCGGCCCCGGCGCCGACGGCGGCCCCGGTCCACTGGTCCAGCAGCCGCTGCTGCAGCGGCGAGACGTCCTGGTACTCGTCCACCGTGAAGTGCCGGTACTGGGCCCTGACCTGCTCGGCGATCTCCGGGCGGTCCTCCAGGATGGCGGCGGTGAGCAGCAGCACGTCCTCGAAGTCGATGACGTTGCGGTCGCGCTTGGTCTGCTCGTAGGTCGCGTAGACCCGGGCGATCTCGGCCGGGTCGCGCGGGGCATCGCGGCCGGCCTTGAGCACCGCGACCGGATAGTCGTCCGGCACGATCTGGGTGACCTTGGCCCACTCGATCTCGCTGGTCAGGTCGCGCAGCTCGGTGCGCTGCACGCGCAGCCCGCTGCGGCCGGCCGCCTCCGCGACCAGCTGCACCTTGCGCTCCAGCAGCCGGGGCACCTCGCCGCCGACCGCGCGGGGCCAGAAGTACTGCAGCTGGCGCAGCGCGGCGGCGTGGAAGGTGCGGGCCTGCACGCCGTCGGCGCCGAGCTGGCGCAACCGGCCGCGCATCTCGCCGGCGGCCCGCGCGGTGAAGGTGACGGCCAGCACCTGCTGGGGTTGGAAGGCACCGGTGCGCACCCCGTAGGCGATCCGGTGGGTGATCGCCCGGGTCTTGCCGGTGCCCGCGCCGGCCAGCACGCAGACCGGCCCGTGCAGCGCGGTGGCGACCGCCCGCTGCTCGGGGTCGAGCCCGGCCAGCACGGCGTCCGGATCACCCGGGCGAGCGCCGTACCCGCCGAAGCCGCCGTCGATCATCAGCTCTTCCTGCATGGGCTCCATCCTCTCAGCCCGCCGGCTCGACCGGGCCGGACGCCGTGTCCCGGCTCTGCCCATCCTGGCAAATCGGACCGACACCGTGCGCCAGGTTGTCCACAGGTCCGAGCCGATCATCAGCCGATCCCACAACCACACCGGCTACCGGCACGGGCCCCGGGGAATCGACCGGCAGTCACGCGCGTTGACCAGACGGCAACGCCCCGTCCCGCTCACGAAGGAGCCCTCTCGATGTCCGGCAGCGTCACGATGTACAGCACCACCTGGTGCGGCTACTGCACCCGTCTCAAGGGCCAGCTGACCCGCGAGGGCATCGGCTACGACGAGATCAACATCGAGCAGGACCCGGCCTCCGCCCAGTACGTCGAGTCGGTCAACGACGGCAACCAGGTCGTCCCGACCGTCGTGGTCGTCGGCGCGACCGGTGAGAAGTCGGTCATGACCAACCCGTCGCTCGCCCAGGTGAAGAAGGCCCTCGCGGCCTGACGCCCCGTCGCGCCGCGCCCGGCCCCGCAGCACCGGGGTCAGGCGCCGCGCGCCGCCCAGGCATCACGCGACAGGCCGTAGACCGCCAGGTCGCGCGGCCCGTCGGCGAGCACCGCGCCCTGCGGGAGCACCGACTCCTGGGTGAAGCCGAGCCGCTCGGCCAGCGCCCGGCTGCGCACGTTGTCGACCACCGTGCGCAGCCCGATCCGGCGCAGCCCGAGCGGTCCGAAGCCGTGCTCGATCAGCAGCTCGGCGGCCCGGCGGACCAGCCCGCGCCCCTCGTAATCGGCGTCCACCCAGTAGCCCAGCTCGGCGGTGGCCTCCGCGCGGTCGATCCGCAGGCCGAGCGAGCCGGCCACTTGCGGCACCCCTCCCCCGTGCCCGGTGACCACGATCGCCACCGGCAGCTGGGTGCCGGCCAGCCAGTCCTGCCCGGCCTGCTCCAGGAACGCCCGGGTGCCCTCCGGCTCCGGCGCGGTCGCCGCCCACGACTCGAAGCGGGCGAACCGCGCGTTGTTGGCGGCCAGGGCCGCGTGGTAGGCGTCGGCGATCGCCGCGGTGCGCGGGACCAGCACGGCGTCCCCGCCGAGCCGGTGGTTGAAGAACATGGCGCTGTGCATGCGGGGCTCCCCTCCTGGAACGGAGGGCAACCCTAGTTCGCCGCCCTGACCAGCCGTCAAGATCAGCGCCCGGGCCGGGCGCCCAGCTGGCCGAGGCCGTAGGTCAAGCGGCAGCGGTCCGCGGAGTACCTGGTCTCGATCACCCGGACCGGGCCCCGGCGGTCATAGGTGACCCGGGTCTGCACCAGCAGCGGCACGCCCGGCCCGCCCTGGAACCACTGCGCCTCCTCCGGCCCCGGCATCCGGGCGACCAGCTGGTCCACCGCCCCGACCTCCACCCGGCCCAGCGCGGCCAGCACCGCCTCGTCGCCACCGGGCACCGGGTCGGGCTCCATCAGCGCGGTGCCGGCCGCCACCCCGGCCCGGTAGTGGCTCTCCTCGATGCTGTAGGGCTCCCGGTCCAGCAGTCGCAGCTGCCGCCGGACCACCACCGCCTCGCCGGGCTGCACCCCCAGCCGTTCGGCGACGTCCACCCGGGCCCGCACGATCAGCATCTCGAACTCGGCGCTCAGCTGCCGCCCGGCCTGCTCCGCCTCGGCCGTGTACACCTCGCTGGGCCCGGCGAGCCCGTCCCGCTGGCTGGGCAGCAGCGGCCCGAAGGCCCGGTGGTCGAGCACCGGGTGCTCGCGCAGGAAGGTGCCCTTGCCCTGCAGGCGGACCAGCAGGCCCTCGTTGACCAGCACGTCGACCGCGAGGCGCACGGTGTTGCGGGCCACGCTGTACTGCTGCTCCAGCTCGGCCTCCACCGGCAGCGCGGTGCCGCCGGGCCACTCGCCCGCCGAGATCCGGCGACGCAGATCGGCCGCCAGCCGCTGGTACTTGGGGGACGGCATGCTGCCACTGGAGATGGTCACGCTGGAAATGTAGCGAGCGATCTGACCCGCTTTCAGCTAAACCGACCATAATTGGCCATGGTTCCGGGCCGACCGGCCCGGCGGCCACTCAGCGCTACCGGGCCGGCCCGCGCGGATACCGGCGCGTCAGACGCCGTCCCGGCGTTCCGCCCGCCCCGAAGGCGGCGAAGGCGGAAAAGGCAAATAGGGGGCGTGCCCGAATGGCACACGCCCCCTACGGCTTATTTCCTCTACCAGCGCACGCTGCTCGGCAGGGGTGCGCCGTACCACTGCTCGATCAGATGACGGGCGATCGAGATCCCGCTGGGCGGCACGATCTCGCCGGACTCCCAGCCGGCCCGCAGGTCCTCGCGGGAGAACCAGCGCGCCTCGGCCAGCTCCTCCCCGTCCACGGTGATCTCGGCGCCGCCCGGCGCGACCCGCCCCACGAAGCCCAGCATCAGGCTGGCCGGGAACGGCCAGGGCTGGCTGGCCCGGTAGCTGACCTCGCCGACCCGCACCCCGGCCTCCTCGAAGACCTCGCGGGCCACCGCCTGCTCGATCGACTCGCCGGGCTCGACGAAGCCGGCCAGCGTGGACCAGCGGCCCTCCGGCCAGAGCGCGTTCCGGGCCAGCAGGCAGCGGTCCTGCTCATCGGTGATCAGCATGATCACCGCCGGGTCGGTGCGCGGGTAGTGCTCGGCCGCGCAGGAGGTGCAGCGCCGCAGGTGCCCGGCCCCGGCCTTCTCGGTCGGGTGCCCGCAGCGCGAGCAGAAGCTGTGCAGCCGGTGCCAGTGCTCCAGCGCCACCGCGTGCACCAGCAGCCCGGCGTCCCGGTCCGACAGGGTGCCGCCGACCTCGCGCAGCCCGGCCGGGCGGGCGTCGCCGTCCAGCCGGCCCGGCAGCGTCTCGCCGGCCAGCGCGAAGTAGGAGACGCCGTCGTCGTCGGTGCCAAGGAAGTAGCGGTCGCCACCCTCCGGCACCTCGAACGACGGCAGCAGGACCAGCTCGGTGCCGGTCGGGGTGTCCACCACGAAGGCCTCACCACCGGAGATCGGCAGCACCCTGGTGGTCGGGTGGCTCCAGGCGGCGGCCAGCCAGGGCTCGTCGAGCCGGTGGTGAGCGGCCCGGTCCACCCCGGCACGGGCCAGCGGCAGATCGCCGAACCGTTGGATCTCAGGCATGGTGCTCATGATGTTCCGTCCCCGTCCACAGTGTCATCAGCGTCATCATCAGCGGCAGTCGGCGTCAGTGCGCGTTCGGCCGGTACGTCTCGGCGAGGTCGGTCCACAGGTGGGCGGAGGTCTCCACGCCCTTGCGCAGCAGGTCCAGCTCGACCTTCTCGTTGATCGAGTGCCAGCCGTCGGACGGCACCGAGATGCCCAGGAACAGCACCGGGGCGCCCAGCACGTCCTGGAGGTCGGCGGCCGGCCCGAGCCGCCCTCGCGGGTGAAGAGGATCTCCTGCTCGAAGGCCCGGCCCATGGCCCGGACCACGGACTGCAGCGCCGGGTGGTCCAGCGGGGTCAGGCACGGGCGGGTGACGCTGCCGAACCTGACGGTGTGCCGGATGCCGGCCGGCAGCAGGTCCGCCACCCAGGCCTCGATGGCCCGCTCGATCCGCTCCGGGTCCTGCCCGGCGACCAGTCGGAAGGAGAGCTTGAGGTGGGCCTCGGCCGGCACGATGGTCTTGCTGCCCGGACCGGTGTAGCCGCCCCAGACGCCGTTGACCTCGGCGGTCGGACGGGCCCAGATCCGCTCCAGGGTGGTATAGCCGGCCTCGCCCTGGGCGCCGTGCGACTTGGCGGTGGCCAGCCAGCGCTGCTCGTCGAACGGCAGCTTGGCGAAGAGCTCGCGCTCCCGCTCGGTCAGCTCGATCACGCCGTCGTAGAAGCCGGGCACCGCGATCTTGCGGTCCGCGTCGTGCAGCGCGGCGGCCAGTTCGGCCGCGCTGGTCGCCGGGTTGGGCACCGCGCCGCCGAAGGAGCCGGAGTGGATGTCGCTGTCCGGCCCGAACAGGTCGATCTGGCAGTCCAGCTTGCCGCGCATGCCGGTGCAGACGGTCGGGGTGGCCGGGTCCCACATGCCGGTGTCGGAGACCAGCACCAGGTCGGCGGCCAGCCGCTCGCGCTCCCGGCGGATCAGCGCGCCGAAGTTGGGCGAGCCGGACTCCTCCTCGCCCTCGATCAGCAGCTTGAGGTTGACCGCCGGCGCGGTCCGGCCGGTGGCCGCCAGGTGCGCGCGCAGGCCCAGGGTGTGGAAGAACACCTGCCCCTTGTCGTCGGCCGCGCCGCGCGCGTACAGCCGGTTGCCGACCCGGGTCGGCTCGAACGGCTCGGTCTCCCAGCCGTCCGCCTTGGCCGCCGGCTGCACGTCGTGGTGCCCGTAGACCAGCGCGGTCGGGGCGTCGGCCGACTCGGACGGCCACTCGGCGAAGACCGCCGGCAGCCCGTCCGTCTCCCAGACCTCGACGACCGGGAACCCGGTCTCGCGCAGCTTCGCCGCCAGCCACTCGGCGGAGCGGCGGACGTCGCCGGCCCGCTCCGGATCGGCCGACACGGACGGGATGCGCAGCCAGGCGCCGAGGTCCGCCAGGAAGGCGGCCTCGTGCTGGTCGATGAAGGAGCGGACGACGCTGTCCGGGGTTTTCGTCATACGGACGACTTTAGTTGGCGCGGCCGCGCAAGTGCCGCCGCGGTCCGGCAGGCGGGCCGCGGCGGCACTGTGCGATCCGTCACCCCTGGGCGGCTCAGGCGGCTCGGCGCACCAGGGTGATCCGGGACCGGGTGAGCAGCGCGGCCGCTCCCGTGGCGAGCAGCGGCAGCACCACCAGCGTGAGCCCCAACGTCGGCCAGGGCACCGCGATCACCGTGTGCACACCGGGGACCAGGCTGCCTGACGCCGTGTCCTGGACCCGGCGCAGCGCCATCGCCGGAACGATCCCGCAGACGGTGCCGAGGATCGTGCCCATCGCCGCGATCACCCCGCACTGGAAGCCGGAGAGCCGCCGCCGGATCCCCGGTGCGGCGCCCACCGCGGCCAGGGTGGCCAGGTCCCGCTGGGAGTCGGCGGCCGCCAGCCCGGTGGCGATGCCCGCCGCGCCGAGCGCCACCAGACCGGCGAACGCGGTCAGGCCGAGCGCCATCGTGGTGTTGTGCGGCTGGAAGCCCCGCTCCACCGTGAAGTTGTTGCTGCTCACGGCCGTGGCACTGAGCGCTCCGACGGCCCGCTGGGCGGCCGCGTCCGAGGGCATCGCAGCGGGCAGCCAGACCAGGCCGCTGTTCACGGTGGTCAGGCCCAGCCGGGCGACGGCGTCCGGGGCCAGGTACATCCGGGCCGCCGAGCGCGCCAGCGGTGCCAGCACCGCGTCCACCTGCACGTCGCGGTAGGACGGCGGCGGGCTGCCGGCCGGGCCGAACGGCTCCTGGAGCCGGACGACCGCCTTGCCGTCCTGGATCATCGAGGCGTTGAAGACCACCGCCTTGCCGGCCGCCGCGGCCTGCTCGGCGGCGGGGTCACGCAGCCCGAAAAGGTTGTGCAGCACGCCCGGGTCGCCGCTGACGAGGGTGCCGAACCGCCCCTGGTCGTTCCGCTGGCAGCGCGGGTCCGCCTGGACCTGGTACGGCACCGGCTGGTTCCGGGCGATCAGGTCGTCGGCGGGGCAGCGGGTGGCCGGCGACGGTTCGGCCGTCACCGAGCCGCAGCCGGCCGGGGTGGTGCAGTCGCCGTACCGCACCGAGAGCACCGTGGCGCTCGGGCCGAGGTCCGGCATCGCCTGCTCGACGGCCGCGCGCTGGGCGGCGGCCGTCGCCGGGTCGTGGTCGGTCGCGTCGAGGTAGAGCGTCACGGCCTTGTCCGGCACCGACGACTCATAAGCCGCGCGCTGTTCGGCGTTGCCGCTCGCCACGTAGACGCCGACCGCGACCGAGCCGGCCACCGCGGCCATCACGGCGGCCACCGCCGGGGCGGTGCGTCCGCGGTGCCGGACCGAGTCGCGCAGCGCCATCCGTGGTGCCAGCGGCAGGAACCGGCCGAGCCGGCCGAACAGGCCCACCACGGTGGGGATGCAGGCGACCATGCCGAGCTCGGCGATCATCGAGCCGCCGAGCACCGCGGCGCTCCGGCCGCGGGTCAGCGCGACCGAGCCGAGCAGCGCCAGCACCGCTCCGCCGCCCACCATCAGCACCCCGAGCAGCAGCAGGCGCCTGGCCGGCGGCTTGACGGTGCCGCGCCCGGTGAGTGCCGCCACCACGTCCTGCCGGGCCGCCTGGACGGCCGGCACCACGGCCGCCAGCAGCCCGGTGACCAGGCCGACCGCCATCACCCCGAGCAGGTCCGCCGGCACCAGCGCCAGCGAGCCGAACCGCTTGCCGGCCATCAGCTCCAGCCGGTCCTGGCCCAGTGTCACCAGCAGCGCCGCGAGCGCGACCCCGACCGTGGCGCCCGCCAGGCCGAGCACCACCCCGCCGCCGAGCACCACCGCGCGCACCTGCGCCCGGTCGCCGCCGGCCGCGGCCAGCAGGCCCAGCTGCCGCCGGGAGCGCCGGGCGCCGACCGCGAAGGCCGGCCCGGCGAGCAGCACGATCTCCAGCAGCGCCATCCCGACCACGGTGGCCAGGGTCACCCGGTCGGCCTGGTCGAGGGCGCTGGTCGAGCTGCCGTAGCGGTCCTGCTCGACGTAGAACGGCACCTGGGAGCGGGCCGGCGGGTGCAGCACCACACTGCGCGACGTGGCGATGAACCCGTTCCGGTTGAGTTCCAGCACCTTCGGCCAGTCGACCGCCGTGCCGGACGGCAGCTTCACCAGCCAGCTGTGCACGGTGTCCGCCGCCTGCTGGGAGGTGCCGCCGGCCTTGGCGACCGCGCTGGGCCGGCCGACCAGCGCCGTGGCGTTGAGGTCGTCCGGGTACTCCGCGACGCCGGTGATGGTGAACGACCGGTCGCCCAGGCTGGTGGTGCTGCCGACCTTGAGGCCGGAGCGGTCCAGGAAGGTGCGGGTGGCGGCGATCTCCTGGTCTCCGGCCGGCGCCCGGCCCGAGGCCAGGTCGATCCGGCCGTGCCAGACCGGGTCGGCCAGATCGGCAGCGACCACCGCGGTCCGCAGCCGGCCGGTCACGCTGGTGGCCAGTTCCGGGTGACCGGCCGGGACCGGCACCAGCACCGCCCCGGGCGGCAGCAGCTGGGCGGCCAGTACGGCCGGATCGGTCTGCTGGGCGCGCTGCTGCTGCGCGGTGCCGGCCCGGGCGGCCGGCGGTGTCAGCACATCGTGCCCGTCGGAGGCCAGCGGGGCCTGCCGCACCTGGGCGCCGGGCTGGTCGAACTCCAGCAGCACGTCGGCGGTGCCCAGTTCGCGGGCGATCCGCTGAGCGGGCGTCAGTTCGGAACTGCGGTAGACCACGTCGGCGCCGGCGACGCCGAGCACCGGCAGCGCGATCATGGCGAGCACCAGGGCGCTGCGGCCCTTGGCCCGCAGCGCGTCCCGCCGGGCGATCCGCAGCGCCACCCTCCAGGAGCCGAGCCTCACCAGGCACCCGCCTCGCCGGACCCGGCCGCCAGCAGGCCCTCCGCCTGATGCCGCCCGGTCTCGTCCACCAGCAGGCCGTCCCGTAGGAAGACCACCCGGTCGGCCCAGGCCGCGTGCCGGGCCTCATGAGTGACCATCATGGCCGCCGCCCCGGCGTCGCAGCGGGCCCGCAGCACCGCGAGCACCGCCTCGCCGGTGGTGGAGTCCAGCGCCCCGGTGGGCTCGTCGGCCAGCACCAGGCGGCGTTCGCCGATCAGCGAGCGGGCGATCGCCACCCGCTGCTGCTGGCCGCCCGACATGTCGTCGGGGAACCGGTCGGCCAGCTCGGCGATGCCCAGCTCCTCGAGGGCGGCCAGCGCCTCACGGCGGGCGGCGCGGGCCGACACCCCGTCGAGTTCCCTGGGCAGGGCGATGTTCTCGGCGGCGGTGAGCGCCGGTATCAGGTTGTAGTCCTGGAAGACGTAACCGATGGAGCGGCGGCGCACCTCGGCCAGCTTCTTGCGGGAGAGCCCGGCGAGCGGCCGGCCCTCGACCAGCACCCGGCCCTCGGTCGGCGAGTCCAGCCCGCCGGCCAGCGTGAGCAGGGTGGACTTGCCGGAGCCGGACGGGCCCATCACGGCCACGAACTCCCCCGGTTCCACGGCCAGGTCGACGGTGCGCAGCGCGTGCACCTCGGCGGCGCCGTGGCCGTGGACCCGGCTCACCCGCTCCAGCTGGAGCACCGGCTGACGGTCGGTCATCGTTCCTCCCCCTGGGTCTTCGCGACCCGCCGGGCCGGTGCGGCGGCCGGCCGGGCCGACGGCTTGCGGTTGGCCAGCCGGGTCTCGCAGTGGTCCAGCCAGCGGACCTCGGCCTCGGTCTGGAAGATCAGCTGGTCCAGCACCAGCAGCCAGGCGAGGTCGGTGTCGGCGGCGCTCTCGTCGCTGGCCGCGGTGAGCGCGCGGGCCTTGAGCCGGGTGTAGTCCTGCAGCGCCTTGACGCTGTGCAGGCGCTGGGCCTGGACCACGGCCCGCACGTCCACCCCGGGGACGGTCACGGCCATCGCCAGCTTGATCGCCAGTTCGTCGCGCGGCGGATTGGTGCGGGCGACCGGGCTGTCGAACCAGGAGCGCAGTTCCGCCCGCCCCTCGTCGGTGACGGCGTAGAACTGGTGACCCTCCTCGTCCTCGCCGTCCGGGGTCACCAGGCCGTCGCGCTCCAGGCGGTTCAGGGTGGTGTACACCTGCCCGACGTTGAGCGGCCAGGTGGCACCGGTCCTGGCCTCGAACTCAGTGCGCAGTTGGTAGCCGTAGCTGGGGCCCTGGTCGAGCAGGGCGAGCAGACCGTGTCTGATGGACATACTCAGTATGTATACCCGGGATTCCGGCTCTTGTATACCCGGTATGCACCCCAGGAGTGCGCCCCGGCACACCGACCGCCACCCCCTGGAGGGCGTACCGTCACCGAGTGAGCCCTCTGCGAATCGCGACCTTCAACCTGCTGCACGGCCAGCCGCTGGCCGCCGACGGCAGCCCGCTCCCCTACCCCTCCGAGGCCGCCGCACCGCTGCACGAGGCGATCGCCGCACTGGACGCCGACGTGCTGGCGGTCCAGGAGGTGGACCGCTACCAGCAGCGCTCCGGACTGGCCGACCAGACCGCGGTGGCCGCCAAGGCGATGGGCGCCGCCGACTGGCGGTTCGCCGCCGCCCTGCACGGCACCCCGGCGCCGGTGGCCGGCTGGCTGCGCGAGCCCGAACCGCGCGGCCTCACCGTCTACGGCCCCGACGACCAGGAGCACGCCACCGACCGCCCGTCCTACGGCACCGCGCTGCTCACCCGGCTGCCGGTGCGCCACTGGCGGGCCCGGCGGTTCGCGCCCGCCCCGTTCGGGCTGCCGCTGCGGGTGGCCGGGCGGCGCGGGCTGACCCCGGTGCCGGACGAGCCGCGGGCCGCGCTGGCCGCAGTACTGGAGGGCGAGCGCGGGCCGTTCACCGTGGTGGCGACCCACCTGTCCTTCGTGCCCGGCTGGAACATGGCGCAGCTGACCGGGATCCGGCGCTGGATCGCCGACCTGCCGCGGCCCTACCTGGTGCTCGGCGACTTCAACCTGGTCGGCCCGGTGCCGCGCACCGTGCTCGGCGGGGCCACCGCGCTGGACCGGGCGCCGGCCTCCCGGCAGCGCCTGCGCGAACTGCGCGCCGCCCGCCGCACGGCCGGCACCCCGCTGCCCCGGCGCCGGCGCGGCCGCGAGCCGGGCACCCGGCTGCCGGGCTGGCACGACCTGGCCCGCACCCCCACCTACCCCTCGCACCGGCCGACCGTGCAGTTCGACCACGTGCTGGCGGTCGGCCTGCCGCACACGGCCGTCGGCACCGTCACGGCTCCCCGGGTCGCGGTCTCCGACCACCGGCCGCTGCTGGTGGAGGTGGAGCTGTGACCGTGCTGCGTAAAGGGCTGTGACCGAGCTGGTCGCCGACTGCAGCCGGGCACCGGCGGCCGAACTGGGGCGCAGGCGAACTGGCTGCTACGTTGTCACAGCTGATCGACTCTCAGCCGAACGCATGTGACGGAACAACAGATTCACACGGGGGAAGGGAACCAGTGGCAGACACCACCATGGACCCGGCGGCGGTGCAGGCCGCGGGCGCGGCGGCGGAACAACTCTCCACCCAGGTCTCGGGATTCAAACCGCAGCTGGCTCAGGCCGCCGGCGAGGCGGCCGGCGGCGTGCCCAGGACCGCCACCGCGGGCTCGATCCAGACCAGCGGTGGGGCCTGGGACCAGGCGATCACCAAACTCTCCACCGACATGGACCAGCAGGGCATCAACCTGAAGTCCTGCGCCGCCCGGCAGTCCGGCACCGAGAGCGACGTCGCCGGCAGCCTGAACGCGATCCAGGCCGGCTGAGGGAGGACTGACCGATGGACTACGCCACCCTGCGCGACATGCACCCGGGCACCCTGATCAGGGCCTCGGAGGAGTACATGGCGACGGCGATGAACTTCGCCCAGACCGCCGACAACTGGGACAAGCAGGTCTACACGGCCTCCCAGCAGGCCTGGACCGGACAGGCCGCCGACGCGGCCGAGGCCCCGCTGAAGACCACGAGCAACCGGCTGACCGACGCGTCGTCCCTGCTCAAGCAGAACGCCGAGCAACTGTCCGCCGCGGGCGACCAGTTCCTCCAGCTCCAGCAGCAGTTGCAGCAGCTGATCGCCTGGTCCCAGCAGAACGGCCTGGTGATCCACGACGACGGCAGCGTCACCCCGAACCCGCAGGCAGCGCAGGGGCCGGGCGGCGCGGTGGCCCAGGCGTCGGCCCAGGCGATGCTGGCCGCCGAACTCGCCGATGTGCTGGCCCGGGCGACGGCCGTCGACCAGAGCACCTCGAAGGCCCTCGACATGAACGCCCAGTCGGTCGGGGCCAGTGTCACCGGCGATCCGGCCGACCCGGGCCAGCACGGGCAGCCCGCCGACCCGGGCGGGCCCAGCCAGGGCGGCCACGCGCCGGCCTAGCTACTGTCGGGCCAGCCGACCGTTCTGGTGCGGCAGTTGCTGTCTGCCGTGCGCGACGGGCTCGTACTGCAGCAGCAGCATCGCCGCGTCATCGCAGAGCGGCCGGCCGACGTGCCGGACCACATCGGCGTGCAGCCGGTCCAGCACGTCGACCGGGCCGCCCTGCGCACAGTGCGGGAACCGGTCGGCCAGCGGGTAGAAGCGGCCGGCCCGGTCGCGGGCCTCGATCACCCCGTCGGTGAAGAGCAGCACCCGGTCGCCGGGGGCGAACGGCACCCGCTGCACCGGGGGCGACACGTCTGCCGGGTCGAGCACGCCCAGCGGCGGCACGGTCTCGGGCAGCTCCAGGGCTCGCACCGTGCCGTCGCCGGTCAGCAGCAGCGGCGCCGGGTGTCCGCAGTTGACGATCTCCGCGGTGCCGTCCGGGCCGACCCCGATCAGCACCAGGGTGACGAACTCCTCCTCCACCCCGGGGTGGTCGTGCTCGTGCAGCGCCCGGTCCAGGCTGACGGCCAGCCAGCCGGCCACCTTCTCCAGGGCCGGCTCCTGGTGCGCCGCCTCCCGGAAGGCGCCGAGCACCGCGGCGGCGGTCTCCACCGCGCCGAGGCCCTTGCCGCGCACGTCGCCGACGACCGCGCGCACCCCGTGCCGGGTGTCGACCACCTCGTAGAGGTCGCCGCCGATCCGGGCGTGCGCGGCGGCCGCCGCGTAGTGCACGGCCGCCCGCACGCTGCCCACCCGGTCGGGCACCGCGCGCAGCAGCACCCGGCGGGCGATCTCGGCCACCAGCTGGGCGTCGGCCAGCGCCTGCTCCTGACGCACTCTCAGGGTGGCACTGACCCAGCTGATCGCGGTGACCAGGGCGATGGCGAAGACCGTGGCGCTGTGCACCGACTCGCCGAGCACGTTGTCGTAGCCCGCCATGGCGAAGGCGACGCCCTCGGACAGCAGGCCCATCAGGATCGGGTACCAGACCCGCCGGCTGACGATCGCGGCGAGCGCCGGCACCGCGGTCAGGGCCGGCTCGACGGTGACTTGAAGGGTGCTGAGGTAGTCGAGGCCCACCACCAGGGCCATCCCGATGAACGGCAGGGCGAGGGCCGTCCGAGGCCAGGTGCCCGTCGCACGGACGGTGGCCGGGCCCCGGGTCGGACCGGCCAGCAAATCTCTGAACCATCCGGTCGCGCTCAACTTCGGTGTCTCCAGCAAGAGGCGCCCGGTGCGTCGGCACCTGCGGCGATGACTGAGGGTGAGGAATGGGGGCCTGGCCGGCGGCCGAGCAAGCGCGGGTGACCGGTTACCGACCCCACAATAGGCGCGAAACGTGCATCGCGCAGCGGTTTCGCGCGACTGTGTGACGAGTTGAATGCTCTCTGTGACCTAATAGTCACTGTTCCCGATCAGAAGCGTTTCCAACGCCTTCCGCCCAGGAAGTCCTGACGGTCTTTCGACCCGGCCGCTGCGGATGTAGCAGAACGCCGCGGTGACCTGCTCCGGCTCCAGCCCGTGCTGCTCCGCCCAGGCCAGCCGGTAGATCGCCAGCTGCAGCGGGTCGGCGTTCTCGTCATGGCCGGTCTTCCAGTCGACGATCTCGAACCGTGACGCACCGTCAGCGTCACGCTCCTGGTACACCGCGTCGATCCGGCCGCGCACCACCCGGCCGCCCAGCACCAGCTGCACCGGCGCCTCCACCCGGTGCGGGCGCCGGTCGGCGTACGGCCCGCGCAGGAACGCCTCCTTGAGCTGCTCCAGATCGTGCTCGTCGGCGATGCCGTCATCGTCCAGGCCGGGCAGCGCGTCCGGGTCGAGCAGCGGCAGCGGGGCGAACCTGGCCTGGAGCCAGGCGTGGAACCGGGTGCCCCGGCGCGCCCCGGTCTGCGGCGGGCGGGGCAGCGGGCGGGCCAGCTCATGGGCGAAGCCGTCCGGGTCGGCCGCCAGCCGCATCAGCTGGGAGGCGGACAGCGCGGGTGGCAGCGGCACCTGACGCACCGCCTGCCGGGACCGCCGCAACTCGCCGAGCAGCGCCGTCAGATCGCGGTCCCAGGAGTCCACCAGGCGCTGCTCCTCCGGGGCCAGCGGCTCCGGCTCCGGGGCCGGGTGGCCGGCCGCCCGGCGGGCCACCACCTCGGCCACCCGGCGGCGGGCCAGCTGGGCACCCGGATCCAGCGGCAGCGGCCACGGGGTGTCGCCGAGCTGACGCAGCGCCGGGTTCTCCGCGCCGTCCACCGGAGGCTCGGCCCAGTGCTCCACCTCGCCCGCGCCCGGCCGCTCGGCGTGCTCGCGCAGCCGCTCCAGGTACTCGGAGGGGCCGCGCACGGTCCGCTGGGTCGGCCCCCACCAGTGCCCGGAGGCCAGCAGCAGCGAGCGCGGCCGGGTGACCGCGACATAGCCGAGCCGCAGCTCCTCCAGACCGGTCTGCTCCTTCAGGCCGTTCTTGAACGCCGTCATGCCCTTGGCGTGCCAGTCCGGCACCGCGGGCAGGGTGGCCGCATCGCCGCGCAGCGGATACGGCAGCACCTGGCGGCGGCTGGTCCACTTCTCCCGGCTGCGGTTGCTCGGGAAGGCGCCCTTCACCAGCCCGGGCAGCGCCACCACGTCCCACTCCAGGCCCTTGGACTTGTGCACGGTGAGCACCTTCACGGTGTCCTCGCCGCCCGGCAGGCCGGCGTCCAGCCCCCGGTCGTACTCCTCGGCGGCCCGCAGGAAGGCGAGGAAGGCGGGCAGCCCCGGGTCGCCGTCCAGATCGGCGAAGCCGGCCGCGACGTCCAGGAAGGCGTGCAGGGTCTCCCGGCGGCGGGCCGCCAGCGCCTGCGGGGAGGCGGCCAGCTCGACCTCCAGGCCGGTGACCGCCAGCACCCGGTGCAGCACGTCCATCAGCGGCTCGGCGAGCACCCGGCGCAGCTCCCGGACCTCCCGGGCCAGGTAGGCGAACCGGGCCCGGGCCTCGGGCGAGAACGGCAGCTCTCCCCCAGCCTTCGGCTGGGAGGTGCCCCCATGCTGGTCCGGCTCCAGGAAGGTCTCCAGCGCGTCGGCCAGCGAGACCACCTCGGTCGGGTCGGTCTCGGCCACCGCCTTGGCCAGGGCATCACCACCGGCCGGGTCGGCGGTGCGGACCAGATCGGCGGCCCGGCGGCCGAGCAGCGCCAGGTCGCGCGGGCCGATCCGCCAGCGCGGGCCGATCAAGAGCCGGACCAGCGCGGCGTTGGCCGTCGGGTCCTGCAGCACCTCGCAGACCGCGACCAGGTCGGCCACCTCGGGCAGCTGCAGCAGCCCGCCCAGGCCCACCACCTCGACCGGCACCCGGCGGGCCACCAGGGCCGCGTGGATGTCGGGGAAGGTCGCGGCGGACCGGCAGAGCACCGCCACCGAGCCGGGCGGCGTGCCGGTGCGCACCAGGTGCGCGATCGAGTCGGCCAGCCAGTCGATCTCCTCGGCGTGGGTGGGCAGCAGCGCGACCCGGGCGAGGCCGTCCTGCTCCGCGCCGGGCGCCGGGCGCAGCGCCGCCACGCCCTGGTGCAGCTCCCGCAGGTCGGCCGCCAGCTCGTTGGCGAAGGCCAGCAGCCGGCCGCCGCTGCGCCGGTTCTCGCTCAGCGCGTAGCGGGCCGCCGGGGTGCCGTCGGCGGCCGGGAAGTGGGCCGGGAAGTCGTCCAGGTTGGCCACCGAGGCGCCGCGCCAGCCGTAGATCGCCTGGCAGGGGTCGCCGACCGCGGTCACCGGGTGGCCGCCGCTCGCCGCGCCGCCGAACAGGCCGGCCAGCAGCAGCCGCTGGGCCACCGAGGTGTCCTGGTACTCGTCCAGCAGCACCACCCGGTACTGCTCGCGCAGCAGCTTGCCGACCTCGGGACGCTCGATGGCCAGCCGGGCGGAGGCGGCGATCTGGTCGCCGAAGTCCATCAGGCCCGCGGCCTGCTTGCGGCGCCGGTACTCCTCGACCAGGGTGAGCAGCTCCAGCCGGCCGCGGGCCGCCTGCGGCACGTCCCGCAGGTCCTGGTTGGTCAGCTTGACGGCGGCCAGC
The DNA here is from genome assembly GCF_006636205.1 of Kitasatospora acidiphila. Classification (NCBI taxonomy): domain Bacteria; kingdom Bacillati; phylum Actinomycetota; class Actinomycetes; order Kitasatosporales; family Streptomycetaceae; genus Kitasatospora; species Kitasatospora acidiphila. Next base: position 3,544,617 of record NZ_VIGB01000003.1, read on the forward strand.
ACGTCCAGCAGCGCGGTGTCGAAATCGCGCAGCGCGGCCGGCGCCACCAGGTGCTCGGCCAGCTCGGCGTCGAGGGCGGTCAGCTCGGCGACCAGGGTCGCGAAGCGGTCCTTGAGGTGCGGGAACGGGCCGGGCGCGGACCGCAGCACCCGGGCGGCGAGCTGGAACCGGGTGGCGTCGGCCAGCAGGCGGACGTCCGGCTCGATGCCGATCCGCAGGCCGTGCTCCTTGAGCAGGCGGCCGGCGAACGCGTGGTAGGTGGAGATCTCCGGGTCGCCCTCGGCCTCGGCGCCGTCCCTCAGCCCGGCCCGGGCCAGCGCGGTGCGCACCCGCTCGGCGAGCTCGGCGGCCGCCTTGTTGGTGAAGGTCAGGCCCAGCACCTGGTCGGCCCGGACCGCGCCGGATCCGACCAGCCAGACCACCCGGGCCGCCATCACCGTGGTCTTGCCCGACCCGGCCCCCGCCACGATCACCGACGGCGCCAGCGGTGCCCCGATCGCCGCCAGCTGCTCCCGGTTGAACGGGATGCCGAGCAGCTCCTTGAGCTGGTCGGGGTGGGTGAGCATGGGGTCAACGGTAACCGGAGGCCCCGACAGCGGGTCCGGGGCTGTGGTGGATCATGCCGGGCGCCTGATCCACCGCAGCCGCCCTAGTCGATCAGCTGCCGGCCGTCCCGCTGGGCCGAGCAGCTGCGCTTGAACGTGCAGTGGCCGCAGGCGTCGCCGGCGGTCGGCACGAACCGCTCGGCCAGCACCCGGCCGGCCGCGTCGGCGAGCAGGTTCTCGATCCACGGCTCGCCGTCCGGCGGCGGCTGGTGCTGCACCTTGGGCGCCTCGGGGGCCTTCTTGTCCTCCAGCCGCAGCTGCACCAGCTCGGCGCCGCCGAGTGGCGGCCGCTCGTTCAGCAGCGGGTCCAGCGCGCCCTCGCGGACGGCCAGCTGGTACACCGCCAGCTGCTTGTGCTCGGGCAGCGACTTGTCACTGGGGGCCTGCTTGCCGGTCTTGAAGTCCACCACGTAGGCCCGGCCGACGGTGTCCCGCTCGACCCGGTCCAGCACGCCGCGGATCCGCACCGCGACCTCGCCGACCGGCAGGGTCAGGTCGAAGCCGTGCTCGGTGGCCAGCACGGCCCGCCCGCGCTCCAGCACGTGCCAGTGCAGGAACCGCTCCAGCGCGGCCCGGGCGTTGGCCTTCTCCTGCACCGACTTCCACGGCGCGTCGAAGGCCAGCGCGTCCCAGACCGTGTCCAGCCGCTCCAGCAGCACCGCCAGGTCGGCCGGGGTGCGCCCCGAGCCCACCTCGTCGGCCAGTGCGTGCAGCACGTTGCCGAAGCCCTGGGCGCCGGAGCTGCCGGTCTGGGCCCGGACCTCCTTGCTCAGGAACCACTGCAGCGAGCAGCTGTCCAGCTGCTCCAGGCCGCTGCCGGAGAGCTGCACCGGGCGGTCCGGCTCGCGCAGCGGGACCGGGTTGCTGGTCGGGTCGGCCAGGCCCCACCAGCGGTCCGGGTGGGCGGCCGGGACCAGCGGGGCGCCGGTGTCGTCGGTGGCGGTGGCCAGCTGGGCCAGGCGCTCGGCGGCGGCCCGGCGCAGCTCGGGCGAGCGGTCCGGGTCGACGGTGACCGCGCGCAGCTCGGCCACCAGGGCGGCGACCGAGAGCGGGCGGCGCGGGCGGTGGGTGACGTCCTCGACGGTCACCGCGGGGGTGCGGCGCAGCACGTTGCCGGTCCGCAGGTCGAGCTCCTCGCGGTAGAGCTCACGGAGCAGCCGGGAGGGCTCGTCACCGTCCTCGGCGGGCGCCTTGACGGCGGTGACGATCAGGCGCTCCTTGGCCCGGGTGGCGGCCACGTAGAAGAGGCGGCGCTCCTCGGCCAGCAGGGCGCCCGGGGAGAGCGGCTCGGCCAGGCCGTCCCGGCCGATCCGGTCGGCCTCCAGCAGCGAGCCGCGACGGCGCAGGTCCGGCCAGAGGCCCTCCTGCACGCCGGCCACCACGACCAGCCGCCACTCCAGGCCCTTGGCGCGGTGGGCGGTCATCAGGCGGACCGCCTCGGGGCGGGCGGTGCGGACGGTGAGGGTGTCGGCGGCGATGTCCTGGGCGGCCAGCTCCTCCAGCAGGTCGAGGGCGCCGCGGTGGCCGGTGACCCGCTCCTCGGCGCGGGCGGCGGTCTCGAACAGGGCGCAGAGCGCGTCCAGGTCGCGGTCGGCGTTGCGGCCGGCGGCGCCACCGCGCAGCGCGCCCCGCTCCAGCCGTTCGCGCCAGCGCGGGCTGCCGTCCCAGAGCTGCCAGAGCGCCTCCTCGGCGGTGCCGCCGCCGCGCAGCAGGTCGCGGACCTTGCGCAGCAGGGTGCCGAGCTCGCGGGCCCGGCGGGCCGGGGCCGAGTCGAAGATCACCAGACGCTCGGGCTCGGCCAGCGCCTCTCGAATCAGCTCTTCGGCGGAGCGCACGATCGGCTGCGGGCGCCCCTCGTCCGTCTCGCCCGCCTCCCGCAGCGCCGCGCGCTCCTCCTCGCGCAGCTCGCGGCCCAGCCGGCGCAGGTCGGCGCCGTCCAGCGCGCCCAGCGGGCCGGTGAGCAGGGTGTGCGCGATCTCGGCGGTCAGCGGCTCGGCGATGGTCGGCTCGGCGGCGGTCGGGGCCGCTGAGGCTTCGGTCAGGGCCTCCGGGGCTTCACTCGCGGCCCCTTGGGCGTCAGAAGTCGACTCGGCCGACTTCCGCTGTGCCGGGATCCGCTCGGCCCGGCGCTCGGCGGCCGCGCCCTGAGCGCAGACCCGCAGCGCCAGCAGGATCGGCACCACCGCCGGCTCCTCGCGCAGCGGCAGGTCGTCACCGTCGATCTCCAGCGGCACCCCGGCCGCGCTCAGCGCCCGCCGCACCCCCGGTATCGCCCGGGCTCCGGCCCGCACCAGCACCGCCATCTCGCCCCACGGCACCCCGTCCTCCAGGTGCGCGCGGCGCAGCAGGTCGGCGACGCTCTCCAGCTCCGCCCCCGGGCTCGGGTAGGTGTAGACCTCGACGCTGCCGGCCGTGCGGTGCGGCCCGGGCAGCAGCGCCCGGTGCTCGGCCAGCTTGTCGGCCGGCAGCCGGCCCATCGGCATCCGGGCGGCCAGCTGCCGGGAGGCGGCCAGCAGCACCGGCGCCGCCCGCCGCGACACCCGCAGCACCTTCACCTCGGCCGGGCGGCCGTCGCGCCGGCGGAACTGCTGCGGGAAGTCCAGGATGCCGTTGATGTCGGCGCCCCGGAACGCATAGATCGACTGGTCCGGGTCACCCACCGCGACCAGGTCCCGGCCGCCGCCGGCCAGTCGCTGCAGCAGCCGCACCTGGGCCGGGTCGGTGTCCTGGTACTCGTCCACGAAGACCGCGTCGTAGCGCGCGGCCAGGTCCACCTCGGGCCGCTCGGCCAGCAGCACCGCGCGGTGCACCAGCTCGGCGTAGTCCAGCACCCCGCGCAGGTCCAGCACGTCCAGGTAGTCGGCCAGGAAGTGCGCGGCCGCTGCCCAGTCCGGGCGCTCCACCCCGGCCGCGAACCGGGCCAACTCCGCCTCGCCGAGCCCCAGCTCGCGGCTGCGGGCCAGCACCGCACGCACCTCGTCGGCGAAGCCCCGGGTGGTCAGACAGGCCCGCAGGTCCAGCGGCCAGCGGATGGTCCCGGTGCCCGCCGCCGCGTCCTGGGCGCCGCCGGCCAGCAGCTCGCGGACCATCACGTCCTGCTCGGGGCCGGAGAGCAGCCGCAGCGGCTCGGCGAACCGCTCGGGCTCCTGGTGGGAGCGCAGCAGGGCGTAGCAGAACGAGTGGAAGGTGGTGGCCTGCGGCGCGGCGGCGAGTCGCACCGCCATCCGGTCGCGCAGCTCCGTGGCGGCCTTGCGGCTGAAGGTCAGCACCAGGATCCGCTCCGGATCGGTGCCCCGCTCGACCCGGCGGGCCACCGCCTCCACCAGCGTGGTGGTCTTGCCGGTCCCCGGGCCCGCGAGCACCAGCAGCGGGCCGCCCGCGTGCTCGGCCACCGCCTGCTGGAACGGGTCCAGCTCCGGCGGGGCGGGCGTCGCGAGCGGGCTGCGCACCAGTCGGTAGGGGGAGGGCACGGTCGTCCAGGGATAGGGAACGGAAGAGTAGAGCCTACGCTCTAGCGGCCGTCCCACCGCGCCCGGCGGATGTCCACCCGGTACTGCTCGGCGCCCTCGCGCAGCGGGGTGCCCTCGCTGCGGTAGGCGGCCAGCGCCCGGTGCTCGTGGCCCGGCAGCAGCGTCCCGTCCGCCCGCACCACCCGCCACCAGGGCACCGCGCCCCCGTAGAGCGCCAGCACCCGGCCCACCTGGCGCGGACCGCCCTCGCCGAGATATTCGGCCACGTCGCCATACGTCATCACGCGCCCCGGGGGGATACGGTCGATCACATCGAGCACCGACTCGGCGAACGGGGGCAGGTCGGCGCCGGGGCGGTGGTCCCCGCTGTTGTCCGTCATTCGGGCATTGTTGCCCATGCGGCGCAGCGAGCGGCCTCCCGCGGGGTATTCACTCCGCCCGGGCCGCCCCTGTCCGGCGGCGGGGAGCTCGGCATGCCACCATCTTCCTCCAGGCGGTGAGTGGTGATACGAGGACAAGACCAGATGACCGGGACGGCTGACGTGGATGTGGATCAGGGCTCTGCCGAGCCCACCTCCGCTGGTGCGCCGACCGGGCAGCCGAAGGTCTCGCTGGTCAAGCGAACCTCACCGGGGGCGGGCCGGCCGCCGCGCCGCGAGGGCGCGGGCGAGGAGTCCAAGCCGCCTCCGGGCGGTCCCGGGGGCACCGGCGGCGCTCCGGTGCCGGCCGCCGGGTCCGGCGACCAGGACGGCGACCACCTGGCAGTGGACGAGCCGCTGCTGGCGGCCCGCGCCCACCGCCCCTCCGACCTGATCCGTTTCGTGGTCGGCGTGCTCGGCATCATCGCGCTGTTCGTGATCGCCAACATCGCGATCCAGACCACCAGCGGCATCTCCACCGACATCCACACCAACATCAAGCACGTCGCGCCCTGGCTGACCACCTTCGGCAACCTGCTCTCCGGCGTGGCGGTGCTCGCCGTGCCGGTGGCCTTCGCCGTCGAACGGCTGATCAAACGCGACGGCCTGAGAGTCGCCGACGGCGTGCTCTCCGCGGTGCTCGCCTACGGCATCTCACTGGCGGTCGACTGGTGGGTGGCCGCGGGTGCCTCGTCGGCGATCCGCAAGGCGTTCACCCTGATGCCCGAGGGCGGTGGGCCGCTCACCGAGCCGGTGCACGGCTATCTGGCACCGGTGATCGCCTTCATGACCGCGGTCGGGCTGGCCAGCCGGCCGCGCTGGCGAGTGGCGCTGTGGACGGTGGTGCTGATCAGCGGCATCACCGAGCTGATCAGCGGCTCCACCACCCCGCTCTCGCTGTTGCTTACCGTGCTGCTCGGCTGGTCGGTCGCCTACGGCACGCTCTACACGATCGGCTCCCCCAACATCCGGCCGACCGGGCAGCACCTGATGCTCGGTCTGCGGCGGGTCGGCTTCACCCCCGCTACGCCCACCGCGCCCCGGACGCGCCCGGCGGCACCCGCCGCTACGTGGTCAACCAGCAGGACGGCCCGGCCCTGGACGTCCACATCATCGACCGCGAACAGCAGGCCTCCGGGTTCTTCTACCGGGCCTGGCGGCGGCTGCGGCTGCGCACCGTCGCGGTGCGGCGCAGCCCGCAGTCGCTGCGGCAGGCGCTGGAGCAGGAGGCGCTGATCGCCTACGCCGCGGCCGCGGCCGGCGCGGACGCCCCGCAGCTGGTGGCCACCTCCGAGCTGGGACCGGACGCGGCGGTCCTGGTCTACGAGCAGGTGTCGGGCCGCACCCTCGACGAGCTCGACGACGGCGAGATCAGCGACGATCTGATGGCCTCGTTCTGGAAGTCGGTCGGCGCCCTGCACGGCCGCCGGATCGCGCACCGCCGGCTGACCGGCGAGTCGCTGCTGGCGGTGGACGACCAGCGCGGGGTGCTGGTCAACCTGTCGGGCGGCGACATCGCGGCCGGCGACCTGACGCTGCGGATCGACGTCGCCCAGCTGCTCACCACCTTCGCGCTGCGGATCGGCCCGGAGCGGGCGGTCGCGGTCGCCAGGGCGGAGCTCGGCCGGGACCGGATGGCCGCCTCGCTGCCGCTGCTGCAGCCGGTCGGGCTGAGCCGGCAGACCCGGGCCGACCTGGCGAAGCAGGCCAAGGAGCGCCGGGCCGCCGCCCAGGCGCTGGCGCTGGAGCAGGTGGCGGCCGGCGAGCGGACCCGGGAGCAGGCCGAGGAGGACATCGCGGTCGCCTCCGAGGACCTGCTCAGCCGGATCCGGGAGCAGATCCTGGAGATCGCTCCGGAGGCCCCGGAGGCGCCCGCCAAGCTGGAGCGGCTGCGGCCGAAGACCCTGATCACCGTGGTGGGCATGGCGTTCGCCGCCTATCTGGCGGTCACCACCATCCAGCCGGGTCAGCTGAAACTCTCCCAGCTGGACGTGCCGTGGGCGCTGGTGGCGCTGGCGTGCGCCGGGGCCACGTACATCGCGGCGGCGATGAGCCTGACCGGGTTCGTCCCGGAGAAGCTGCCGTTCGGCCGGACCGTGGCCGCCCAGCTGGCCAGTTCGTTCGTGAAGCTGGTGGCGCCGGCCGCGATCGGCGGGATCGCGCTGAACACCCGCTACCTGCAGAAGGCCGGCGTGCGGCCCGGGCAGGCGGTGGCCAGTGTGGGCGCCTCCCAGCTGGCCGGGCTGGGAGGCCATCTGCTGCTGCTCTTCTGCTTCGGTCTGATCACCGGCAGCGCCAGCAACGGCGACGCGGGCAGCGAGCGCGCGGTGATCATCGGGGTGCTGACCGCGGCGGTGCTGGCGCTGGTGGTGGCCGCGGTCGCTCCGCTGCGGCGGTTCGTGCTGACCCGGCTGCGCTCGCTGTTCTTCGGCGTGGTGCCGCGGATGCTCGACCTGATGCAGACGCCCAGCAAGCTGGTCACCGGCTTCGGCGGCATCCTGCTGCTGACCCTGACCTTCACCGCCTGCCTGGACGCCTCGGTGAAGGCGTTCGGCGGCTCGATGGACTACGCCACGGTTGCGGTGGTCTTCCTCACCGCCAACGCCGCCGGGTCGGCGGTGCCGACGCCGGGCGGGATCGGCGCCATCGAGGGTGCGCTGATCGTCGCGCTGAGCCTGGGCATGCCGGCCGCCACGGCGACCTCCGCGGTCTTCCTCTACCGGGCGCTCACCTTCTGGCTGCCGGTGCTGCCCGGCTGGATCGCCTACACCTATCTGCAGCGCAAGGGCGCGCTCTGAGGACGGGTCGGCCCCCGCACCGGCTCGGTGCGGGGGCCGACCAGATGGCGCGGTCGGATCAGTAGACCGGCTTCTCCGGCTCGATCTGGTTGACCCAGCTGATCACGCCGCCGCCCAGGTGGACCGAGTTGGCGAACCCGGCGGCCTTCAGCACGGCCAGCACCTCGGCCGAGCGGACACCGGTCTTGCAGTGCACGATGATCTTCCGGTCCTGCGGCATCTTCTCCAGCGCGCTCCCCATCAGGAACTCGTTCTTGGGGATGAGCACCGCGCCCGGGATGTTGACGATCTCGTACTCGTTCTGCTCGCGGACGTCGATCAGCAGGATGTCCTCGCCGTTGTCCTGCATCTCCTTGAGCTGCTTGGGGGTGATGGTCGACCCCAGCGCCGCCTCCTGGGCCTCCTCCGAGATCACGCCGCAGAACGACTCGTAGTCGATCAGCTCGGTGACGGTCGGGTTCTCGCCGCAGACCGCGCAGTCCGGGTCCTTGCGGACCTTGACCTGGCGGTAGTTCATCTCCAGGGCGTCGTAGATCATCAGGCGGCCGACCAGCGGCTCACCGATGCCGGCCAGCAGCTTGATCGCCTCGGTCACCTGGATCGAGCCGATCGAGGCGCAGAGCACCCCGAGCACGCCGCCCTCGGCGCAGGACGGCACCATGCCCGGCGGCGGGGCCTCCGGGTAGAGGCAGCGGTAGCACGGGCCGTGCTCGGCCCAGAAGACGCTGGCCTGGCCGTCGAACCGGTAGATCGAGCCCCAGACGTAGGGCTTGCCGAGCAGCACTGCCGCGTCGTTCACCAGGTAGCGGGTGGCGAAGTTGTCGGTGCCGTCCACGATCAGGTCGTAGCCGGAGAAGATCTCCATGACGTTGTCGTTGTCGAGCCGCTCGTCATGGAGGATCACGTTGACGTACGGGTTGATCTCCTTGACCGAGTCCCGCGCGGACTCGCCCTTCGAGCGCCCGATGTCGGACTGCCCGTGGATGATCTGGCGCTGCAGGTTGGACTCGTCCACCGTGTCGAACTCGACGATGCCGAGGGTGCCGACGCCGGCGGCGGCCAGGTACATCAGGGCCGGGGAACCGAGGCCTCCGGCGCCCACGCAGAGCACCTTGGCGTTCTTCAACCGCTTCTGTCCGTCCATCCCGACGTCCGGGATGATCAGGTGGCGGGAGTACCGGCGGACCTCGTCTACGGTGAGCTCGGCGGCCGGCTCGACCAGGGGTGGCAGCGACACGGGGACTCCGATGGTCGTCAGATCAGTGGTTCCTGTGAAACAGTCTCACGCCGGACCGGTATTCCGAGACAGCTCGTCCAGCTGGCGAGACAGCTTCGCCGGATGATGGGACCAGGGCGTCCCTGGCCTCACTCGCGGCCGCGGCGCCGCCACCGCCTCACACCCGGCAGGCGGTCTCCAGCCAGACATCGCCCAGCGACTCCTCCAGTGGGGTCTGCGCCCGCCAGCCGAGCCGCTCCCGGGCGGTCCGCACATCGGCCTGCCGCCAGAGCACCGGCTCCCACCCGGGCCGGGGCTCGGCCGGAGCCGGATGCGGCGCCGACGCCTCGCCCCCGCCGGCACGAACCCGGCCGGCTGGGCGGGCAGCGGCGCCGACCTGGCCTCCTCGCTCAGCAGCCCGTCGAACCCCGAGGCCCGCACCAGCAGGTCGGCCGCCTCCCGGACCCGCACGGCGCGCCCCCCGCCGATGTTGACCACCCCGGTCGCCGCCGAGTCCATCGCGGCCCGGACCGCCTCCGCGACATCCCGGACGTCCACGAAATCTCGGAATGCGGACAGGTCCGGCACCCGCACCCGGGGCTCGCCCAGCTCCAGCGCCCGGCGCAGCCCTCGGCCAGCCGGCCGAACAGCGAGGCGGCGGGCGCGCCCGGGCCCACCACGTCGAAGGCCCGCAGCACCAGGGCGTCCAGCCCGGAGGCGAGCACCAGCTCGGTGCCGGCCAGCTTGGACACCCCGTACGGGCCGACCGGCCGCGGCTCCGCGGACTCCGAGGTGATCGAGCCCACCGGCACCGGCCCGTACTCGGCGGCCGACCCCAGGTGCACCAGCCTGGCCGGCTCCCGGCTGCGCCGGATCGCCTCGCAGACGGTCGCCACCGCAAGCGAGTTGGCCCGTACCAGGGTGCGCGGTGCGCCCTGGCTCGCCCCGGCGCAGTTGATCACCACCTGGGGTGCCACCGCGTCCAGGAACCGGGCCAGCGCCCCCGGGCTCCCGGATGCCAGATCGAACCTGATGTCGGCGGCATCCCGCCGACCCAGCACGGTGACCTGCAGATCGGCGTCCAAGAACAACCGGTCGGCGACCCGGCGGCCGATGAAGCCGCCGGCCCCCAACAACAGCACCCGCATGGGGTGTCCTCCCACGTGATGTCGACAACAGTATGGACGGGCAGGACTGACGCACCGTCAGCCGAATGCCCCGGGTCGCCCGGTGGCGGCCCAGGCCGCTGGCAGCAGGACCGCCGCGGTGGCGCCGGCCGCCAGCGCGGTCAGCGCGCCGGGGGCATCGGCCCAGCCGCCCAGCAGGCCACCGGTGCGAAGCGCCGTCAGCAGCAGCCCCGCACCGTCGGCGGCCAGCAGCCCGGCCAGCGCCAGGCCCCCGTGGCCCAGCCGGCGCAGCACGGCGGCCGTGCCGACCAGCAGACCGAGCACCGCCTGGCCGTACCACTGGACCGCCCCGGCCCGCCGGACCACGGCCGGCAGCAGCCCGGCGCGGCCCAGCGAGCCGGGGTGCGGCACCAGCGCGGTGAGCACGGCCAGCGCGGCGAAGCTGGTCAGCGCGAGCACGGCCAGTTGGAGGCCCAGCGCGACCGGCAGCACCGGGCGCATCCGGGCCCGGAACTCCACCGCCGTTGCCGCACTGCGCACTTGGCCCCGCCCGGTGCGCCGCACCCAGCGGGCGGCCCGGTCGGCGGCCGCGAACGCCGGCCAGCCGGCCACCGCCAGGGCCAGCGCCGTGCCCAGCGCCCCGGGCGGCGCGGTGGCCAGCGGCAGCAGCAGCGCGCCCAACAGCCCGACCAGCACGCCGAATCGGTGCCGCCAGCCGGGCGGCCGGGGCTCGGGCGCGACGGGCGCCGGCTCGACCGGGCGGCGCGGCACCCGGGCGAACAGCTCCTCGGCGAGCGCGAAGACGTCCGCATGTCGGTAGCGGCCGACCAGCGCCGCCCCGATCCCGGCCTCCTCCAGCCCGGCCGCGATCTCCAATGAGTCCACCGCGCGCTCGCACAGCCCCTGGTGCACTGCCATCAACTCCCGCACCGGGTCTGCGGAAACCTGCCCTCCGGAATCACCCCGACATGCGGCCATCTGAACGCCATTCACCCGACTCACCGTCAACTCGCCTTCGCCCAGGCGCCGTCCGCACCCGTCACCCAGTACTCGGCGGGACGGGCGAACGGCCTGGCCGGCGCGCCCGGCACCCGCTCGGTGGCCGCGAACGCGGGCCAACGGGAGACCAGTTCGAGATAGACCTCGCGGAACGCAGCCGCCGCGGGCTCCACCGCGAACCGCTCCGCCGCCCGCTGCCGCCCGGCCCGGCCGAGCCGCTCCCGGCGCGCCCGGTCCGCGAGCAGCGCCTGGCAGGCGGCCGCCAGCGCGGCCGGCTCCCCCGGCGGCACCAGCAGGCCGGCCGGACCGAGCACCTCACGGGCCACGCCCACATCGGTCGCGACCACCGCGCGCCCGCTGAGCATCGCCGCCGCCAACGGGCGCGGCACGGGCAGCGTGCGGTGCGAGAAGACCGCGACCGTACCGCGCTCCCACGGCACGGCCGACGGACCCGCCTCGTCGAAGCAGACGTCCCGCTCGGGGCCCACCGCCAGCCCCAACCGGTCGGCCAGTGCCGCGCAGTGCGCCCGGTAGCCGGGCAGCCCCTCCGGCCCGTGCAGCAGCAGCCGCGCGCCGGAGATCTCACGCCGGAGCCGGGCGAAGGCGTGCAGCATCAGCTCCGGATCCGCGGCGGGGGCCAGCCGACCCGCCCAGACCAGGGTCGGTCTCTCGGGCTCGGCGCCGGCGGCCGGGCGCGCGGCCTCCGGCACGTCCCGGTGGACCACCCGGATCCGCGCCGGATCGGCACCGCAGCGCAGCTGCCACTCGCGGTCGTAGCCGCTGCCCGGGGTGAGCAGCGCGGCCTGCCGGTAGCTCTCGGCGGTGAGCTGGCGGAAGAAGCCGAGCAGCAGGGCCCGGACCGGCCAGCGGTAGGGCGCCTGCCGGTAACCCAGGTACTGCTCGCGCAGATGCAGGCCGTGCTCGGTGAGCACGAAGGGCACCCCGTAGAGCTCCTTGGCCACCAGCGCGGGCAGCACCGCCGGTCCGCCGCCGACCACATGGCACAGGTCGGCGACACCCAGCCCGCCGGCGTCGTCGCCGCACCAGTCGGCGGCGAGCGGGCGCAGGCACTGCTCCAGCAAGTCGCCCGCGACCAGCACGTCATGGACCAGCGGCTGCCCGGCGGCGGTGTCGGCGCCGGGCGAGCGCCAGATCTGCTCCAGCAGCTGGTGGGCCCGCCCGGAGGCCAGGAAGGCGGGCAACGCGCCGTCCTGCCGGGCCAGTTCGGCGAGCCGGTGCAGCCCGGCGGCGAACCCCGCGCGCTCCCCGGGCAGCACCAGGGCTCGGATCAACTGCTCATAGGCCGCGGCGTACTGCCGGCGGCGCACCGGCCCCGGCGCCCGCCCGGGCGGCCTGGGCCCGCGCAGCGCGAGCGCCCGCACCCCGGGGTCGGGCGGCACGGCGGACTCGGCGCCCGACGGGCCGGCCACCAGGACGTACCGCTCGAACTCGTGCTCCGCGAGCCCGGCGACCAGCCGATCGCACCAGCCTCCCGCACGGTGGGGCACCGCATGGGCACGTTCGGTCAGCAGGGCAATGCGCACGACGACCTCCAGGACAGGAAGCAGGACGGGAACAGAACGCCGAGCCGGCGCACCGGAACGGCACAGCGGGCACCACACGCACGGGAGGATTCACACCGACGACCCTGAACCGATCGCCCCACGGACTCGGTGGCGCCGGGGACTCGACAGCCCCGGTCACCGTCACGGACCGCTCACACCCCACCGGGCGCCCCACGCCGCAGTGGTTCGCCCTCGCGCTCACACCCCTGTCGGGCGCCGCCGACGGCCACGCCCCCACATCTGTTCGGTCCGACATCCACGACGGTAGAACGGATCACGGCCGAACGGCCCAGGAGTAGCAGGCTGCCACCTGAACGAGTGAACTCACGTAACGCCAGACGGCCCATGGCGTTGACACTGAACTGACACCCTGTCAGTTCCGGTCGGCGCGCCCCGCCACCTCGTCGAGGAACTCCCGCACCGCGCGCCCCACCTGCACCGGGTGCTCCATCATCGCCACGTGCCCGGAGGTCGGCAGCACCAGCAGCCGGGCGTCCCGGAACACCGCGCAGGCCCGGGCCGCCGAACGGTACGAGACCAGCTTGTCGCGCAGCCCGTAGACCAGCAGCACCGGCACCGCGACGCGCTCGGCCTGCCGCCACAGCGCCTGCTCGCCGCGCTCGGTGTAGGCCGAGACGATGCCGCGCGCCGAGTCGACCAGCACCTGCATCGCGTAGGGCAGCCCCAGCCGGCGGCGGTACTCGGCCATCGCCGAGGCGCGCTTCTCCGGCGGGATCGCCCTGGCGTTGCCGTAGACCAGGTCGAGCAACCCGTCGGTGGCCTGCTCCACGCCGCGGCTGTCACCCGGCAGGCGCCGCAGCAGCCGCAGCATCCCGGGCAGCGCGAGCATCCCGGTGGGCAGCGCGGTGCGCTGCGGCGGCAGCTCGGGCAGCGCCGGCGAGATCAGCACCAGGCTGCGCACCAGGTCGGGCCGCAGCGCCGCGAGCCGGACCGCCACCGAGCCGCCCAGCGAGTTGCCGACCAGGTGGACCGGACCCCGCCCGGTCTCCTCCAGGTAGCCGATCACCGCCCGGACATGGCCGTTCACCGACAGGTCGCCGTCCGCCGGCGGGGCCGACCAGCCGAAGCCGGGCAGATCCAGTGCCTCGCCCCGGACCGTCCCGTCGAGCTCCGCCATCAGCTCGGTCCAGTTGTCCGCGCAACCGCCCAGGCCGTGCACGAAGAGCACCTCCGGCAGGCTCGCCGAGGCCTCGGCCGTCGGTCCGATCACCGAGAGCGCCGCACCGGGCACCCGGACCTCCCGGGTGCCCCAGAGCCCGGGCGGCCTCAGGCCGGCCCCCTGGTCAGGCCCGTCCTGGGCCCGATCCCACGGCTCGGTGCTCATCGGAGAAGCTGCTGGGTGTTCATGGGAGAAGATGGTAGTGAGACTCTGGCGCCCCAGGGGGGCCCGCGCCGTATTGTGGGCACCCGACAACCTCAGAGCTGCGCTTTTCCAGGTTCGCCGAAGCGCGTGAGGGGTTACCGAAAAGTAGAATTCAGCCGCCCAGCAAACGAACGACCGTGAAGTGAGGAGCGCCGTGACGGCCATCCAGGAGGCTCAGGACCGCCCGCGCGGCGCCCGGCTGCCGCGTAGCGCCCGACGGGAGCAGTTGCTCGGAGCCGCGCAGGAGGTGTTCGTCGCCCAGGGCTACCACGCCGCGGCGATGGACGACATCGCCGAGCGCGCCGGCGTCAGCAAGCCCGTGCTGTACCAGCACTTCCCCGGCAAGTTGGAGCTCTACCTCGCGTTGCTGGACAAGCACTGCGACGCCCTGGTCGAGGCCACCCGGCAGGCGCTGGACGCCACCACGGACAACAAGCAGCGAGTGGCCGCGACCATGCAGGCCTACTTCGACTACGTGGCCTCCGAGTCCGGCTCGTTCCGGCTGGTCTTCGAGTCCGACCTGACCAACGAGCCCGCGGTCCGCGAGCGGGTGGAACGGGTCGCCGACCTGAGCGCCACCCTGGTCAGCAAGGTGATCGCGGAGGACACCGACCTGCCCGAGGCGGAGGCCAAGCTGCTGGCCGCCGGGGTCTGCGGACTTGCCCAGATCACCGCGCGCTACTGGCTCTCCCAGGGCGCCGAGATCCCGCGCGAGGAGGCCGTTCGACTGGTCGCCTCGCTGGCCTGGCGCGGCCTCAAGGGCTTCCCGATGCACCCCGGCGAGTTGCAGCAGGCGGCCCCCGGCTCGGAGTGATCCACCCCGTCGCCACCCGGTTGCTCTAAGGTGAAGCCGTACGGCACGGCCGACCGCCACCCCGATCGGGTGCGGACGGCCGCGCATAGTGGCTGTAACCCCGGAGGGACGAAAGCCGTGGAGGTCAAGATCGGCGTGCAGAACGCGCCCCGAGAGATCGTCATCGAGAGCACGCAGACCGCTGACGAGGTCGAGAACGCCGTGGCCAAGGCACTGGACGGCACCTCGAAGCTCTTCTCGCTGACCGACGAGCACGGCCGCCGCATTCTGGTTCCGGCCGACCGCCTGGCCTATGTCGAGATCGGCGAGCAGGCCATCCGCAAGGTCGGCTTCGGCACCATCTGAGACGCTCGCACAGTGCGGCCCGCCACCTCACCAGGTGGCGGGCCGCACTGTGTTCGGCAGGCGTAGAACCCGGGTGGGCCGGGTAGGGGTCGCGCACCGCGTCCCCCCGCCGCGGTCGACCCTCCCCCGGCCCCGGCCGGGGTACCCCAGCACCCGGGAGGCCGCCGTGCCGCTGCCGCTCGAAGCCGTACTGTTCGCCGTGATCGGCCTGCTGGCCGGGATCGCCGCGCTGCTGCTGCGGCCGGAGTACTTCCCCCGGACCCGCGGCCTGGTGCTCGTCACCGGACTGGTCTCGGCGCTGCTCAGCGGCCTGGTGATCCGCTACGCGCTGGCCGGCGGCAACCCGCCCGTGACGCTGCTGCTGACCGTCATCGCCACCGGGCTGCTCACCTCGGTGCCGGCCCGTCCCGACCTGGCCGCCCGGCGCGGCAGCCACCGCCACCGCCGCCGGCGGCACGCGGCCTGACGGCGGCTCATCCCAGGCCGGTCGGGTCGGATCAGGTCAGGAGGATAGCCCCAGCGCGCTCATCCGCTTGGTGTGCGCCTCGGTGATGCGGTTGAACATCTTGCCGACCTCGACCAGGTCGAAGCCGCGCACCTCGGCACCGCCGACCAGCAGGTTGGAGAGCGCGTCCCGCTCCGCCACCACGTGCTGGGCCTGGCTGAGCGCCTCGCCCATCAGCCGCCGGCCCCAGAGCGCCAGCCGGCCGCCGACCCGAGGATCCTGCTCGATCGCCTGGCGCACCTTGTCGACGGCGAACTGGGCGTGCCCGGTGTCGTCCATCACCCGCAGCACCAGCTCCCGGGTGTCGTCGTCCAGCCGGACCGCCACCTCGCGGTAGAAGTCGGTCGCGATGGAGTCACCCACATAGGCCTTGACCAGGCCCTCCAGCCAGTCCGACGGACGGGTCACCCGATGGAAGGACTCCAGCGGCTCGACGAACGGGGTCATCGCCTCGGTCGGGTCGGCGCCGATCTCGGCCAGCCGGTCGTGCAGCAGCTGGTAGTGCTGGAACTCGGCGGACGCCATCCGGGCCAGCGCCGCCTTGTCGGCCAGGCCCGGGGCCAGCTTGGCGTCGTCGGCCAGCCGCTCGAATGCGCTCAGTTCGCCGTAGGCCAGCGCGCCCAACAGGTCGAGCACCGCCGCCCGGTAGCCGGGGTCGGCCGCGCAGGTGGCCCAGTCTCCGATCGAGCCGTCCTGGCCGGCCCCGCCTTGAGTCTCCATGGACCGTCACTCTAGACCGCCCGGCACGGGGTTCCGGGCGTGCTCAGCAGGCATGTCAGGGACATCACGTGTTCGAGTCGGCCACGTTCGGTACAGTGGTACAGGGACTCGCATACCCGCACGGTCAAGGATCGCGCGGGTTCGCTGCATCCGGACCCCTTCCGGCGCGGCGCCCTGTCCCCACACGTACGCGGATGCCCGGTCGGAGACCCGATCGGCTCCGACCTTGGCTTGGACCTCAAGCCAGGCACCGCATCAGTGGCCGAGCGAGGGCCGCCGCGGACCGCGCTGCAGAGCGCCGATCCCGCGCCGGATTCCTCAAGGGACATCTCCCCCATGCCACGGGACGCCGCGGCCCAGCCAGGGCCGGCGCCCGCGCGCAGCAGGGACCGGCGCGGTTGTGCACGATCTCGCGGCTTGCGAGCGGGGCCCTGACCGGGCCCTGACAGCAGCGGCGTGACTGCACCGCCCCCACTCGCTCTCGGCCCGCCACACGGAAGAGGCAGCACCCTGTCCACCACGACTGAACCGACGAAGACCACTTTCCGCGACCTCGGCATCCTCCCGGAGACCGCCGAGGCCCTGGAAGCGGTCGGCATCATCCACCCGTTCCCGATCCAGGAGATGACCCTGCCGGTCGCACTGACCGGCCACGACGTCATCGGCCAGGCCAAGACCGGCACCGGCAAGACCCTCGGCTTCGGCCTGCCGCTGATCGAGCGGGTGGTGGTCCGCGCCGACGTGGACGCCGGCCGAGCCACCGAGGAGCAGCTCTCCGACAGCCCGCAGGCGCTGATCGTGGTCCCCACCCGCGAGCTCTGCACCCAGGTCACCAACGACCTGCAGACCGCCGGCAAGGTCCGCAATGTGCGGGTCCTCGCGGTCTACGGCGGCCGGGCCTACGAGCCGCAGGTGGAGGCGCTGCAGAAGGGCGTCGACATCGTGGTCGGCACCCCGGGCCGCCTGCTCGACCTGGCCGGTCAGCGCAAGCTCAACCTCTCCCAGGTCCGCGCGCTGGTCCTGGACGAGGCCGACGAGATGCTCGACCTGGGCTTCCTGCCCGACGTCGAGAAGATCCTCACCATGCTGCCGGCGAAGCGGCAGACCCTGCTCTTCTCGGCCACCATGCCGGGACAGGTGATCAGCCTGGCCCGTCGCTACATGAGCCAGCCGACCCACATCCGGGCCGCCGCGCCCGACGACAGCGGCCACACCGTCGCCAACATCGACCAGCACATCTTCCGGGCGCACTCGCTGGACAAGGTCGAGATGGTGGCGCGGATCCTGCAGGCCGAAGGCCGCGGGCTGGCGATGATCTTCTGCCGCACCAAGCGGACCGCCGCCGACGTGGCCGACCAGCTGACCCAGCGCGGCTTCGCGGCCGGCGCGGTCCACGGCGACCTCGGCCAGGGCGCCCGCGAGCAGGCGCTGCGCGCGTTCCGCAACGGCAAGGTCGACGTGCTGGTCTGCACCGACGTCGCGGCCCGCGGTATCGACGTCGAGGGCGTCACCCACGTCATCAACTACCAGTGCACCGACGACGAGAAGACCTACCTGCACCGGATCGGCCGCACCGGCCGGGCCGGCGCCTCCGGCACCGCGGTCACGCTGGTCGACTGGGACGACATCCCGCGCTGGCAGCTGATCAACAAGGCGCTCGAGCTGCCGTTCAACGACCCGGAGGAGACCTACTCCACCTCCCCGCACCTGTACGAGCTGCTGAAGATCGCGCCGGGCACCAAGGGCGTGCTGCCGCGCTCCGAGCGCACCCGTGCCGGGCTGGCCGCCGAGGAGATCGAGGATCTCGGCGAGACCGGCGGCCGCGGCAGCCGCCCGGGTCGCGGCGAGCGCGGCGAGCGCGGTCGCGGCCGTGGCGAGCGCGGCGACCGGCCGGCGACCGGCACCGAGCAGGCCACCGAGGAGCGGGCGCCCCGCGCCCCGCGCAAGCGGCGGCGCACCCGTCGCGGCTCCGAGGTCGCGGAGGGCGTGGTGGCTGCGCCGCAGGGCGAGGCCCAGGCTCCGGCGGCCGCAGTGCCCGCGCCGGCGAACCGGGACGGCGAGAGCGGCGGTGCGTCGCGCCGCCGGCGTCGCCGCTCGCGCGGCGGCGCGGCGGCGGAGGCCGCCGGTGCCGTGCGCACCGCGCAGGTGGCCGCGACGGAGCCGGTGGCGGCTGCGGCCGAGCCGGTGGCCGCGAAGGCCGAGCCGGTGGCCGTGAAGGCCGAGCCGGTGGCCGTGGTCGAGCCCGCGCCGGTGGTGACGCTGCCCGAGCAGGCGAGCGCGCCGGCTCAGGAGAGCACCGCGCCGAAGAGGGCCACCCGGACGCGCAAGGCCGCGGCGGTGGAGCCGGCCGCCGAGGAGGCGCCCGCCAAGAAGACCGCTGCCAAGCGCACCGTCAAGAAGGCGGTTGCCGCCGAGGCACCCGTCATCGAGGAGGCGCCGGTCAAGAAGACCGCTGCCAAGCGCACCACCAAGAAGGCCGTCGCCGCCGAGGCACCGACCGTCGAGGAGGCCCCGGTCAAGAAGACCGCTGCCAAGCGCACCGTCAAGAAGGCGGTTGCCGCCGAGGCACCCGTCATCGAGGAGGCGCCGGTCAAGAAGACCGCCGCCAAACGCACCACCAAGAAGGCCGTCGCCGCCGAGGCACCGGTCACCGAGGAGGCGCCGGTCAAGAAGACGGCCACCCGGACGCGCAAGACCGCAGCGGTGGAGCCGGCCGCCGAGGAGGCGCCCGCCAAGAAGACCGCCGCCAAGCGCACCGTCAAGAAGGCGGTTGCCGCCGAGGCACCGGTCACCGAGGAGGCGCCGGTCAAGAAGACCGCCGCCAAGCGCACCACCAAGAAGGCCGTCGCCGCCGAGGCACCGGCCGCCGAGGAAGCCCCGGCCAAGAAGACCGCCGCCAAGCGCACCGTCAAGAAGGCGGTTGCCGCCGAGGAGGCTCCCACCAAGAAGGCGGCCGCCAAGCGCACTACCAAGAAGGCCGTCGCCGCCGAGGAGGCTCCCACCAAGAAGGCGGCCACCCGGACGCGCAAGACCGCTGCCAAGAAGGCGGCGGAGGCCGAGACGACCGCCTGACACGGCGTCGGCTGAGTTGTTGCGGGGCGGGCGGACCAACCGGTCCACCCGCCCCGCGGCGTTGCCGCCCACCTGCCTGGCAGCCGTGGGACCGCACCGCCTAGGCTCAGCACCGAGTCGACCCGCGCACGTGAGTAGGAGCCGTACCGATGAGCACCCCGCCCTTCCTCACCCTGCCGGCCTGCGCGAGTGCCGGTCGGCTGGCGACGGCGCGCGGGGAGTTCGCGGTGCTGCGCGGTGAGCCGAGCGGGGCGGTGCGCGGCACGGCGCTGCTGGTGCCGGGGTTCACCGGGAGCAAGGAGGACTTCATCGCCCTTCTGGAGCCGCTGGCCGCCGCCGGGTTCCGCACCGTGGCGCTGGACCAGCGCGGGCAGTACGAGACCGGTGGCCCGGCTGATCGCGATGCCTACGCCCTGCCGGAGCTGGGTCGCGACCTGGCCGCCGTCACCGAGGCGCTGGCGCCCGCCGGCCCGCTGCACCTGCTGGCCCACTCGTTCGGCGGTTTCGTGGCCCGCGAGGCCATGCTGTCGGCCCCCACCGGCCCGCTGCCTTGGGCCTCGCTCACCCTGCTCTCGACCGGCCCCGGCCCGATCGACCCGGCCGAGGCGGCCCGCACCAAGATGCTGCTGGACGCGCTGGACGGCCTGGACCTGGAGACCATCTGGCAGCTGATGCGGCAGCTGGACGGCCCGGCCGCACCGCAGCACGAGCCGGAGGTCGCCGACTTCCTGCACCGCCGCTGGCTGGCCAATGTGCCGCAGGCGCTGCAGGCGATGGGCGAGCGGTTGCTCGGCGAGCCGGACCGGACGGCGGAGCTGGCCGCGACGGCGCTGCCCAAGCTGGCGATCTCCGGGGCCACCGACTACGCGTGGCCGGTGGCCGAGCAGGCCGCCACCGCCGAGCGGCTGGGCGCGGTGTACCGGATGGTCGAGGGCGCCGACCACTCCCCCAACGCCGAGCAGCCGACCGAGACGGCGGCGCTGCTGGCGGAGTTCTGGAGCTCACTGAGCTGATGCGAGCCGGCTCGGCCCCGCGCAAGCCGGCTCAGTCTCACGTGAGCCGGTTCGGTCTGACGTGAGCCGGTTCGACCTGACGTGAGCCGGTTCGACCTGACGTGAGCCGGTTCGACCTGCCGCAAAGCCGACCTGACCTGCCGTCAGCCACGGCGCCGCCTCATGAACACTGGCCAACAGTTGAGCCGCTTCCGATGAAAAATTCATTAGTTCCGGTAATATTTGATTCAGACCGGGAATGAATGGCCGCACCGCCGCGGTTGGACCCACTGTCACCCACTGATGAACGAGGGAGCACCATCCCCAGCGCCTCGGGCTGCCCGAGGCCTAGAAGAGGAGAGGCCCATGCGTTTCGAGATCCTCCACCTGGACGACCAGCAGGGCTCGGCCATCGATCGGCAGATCGCCGACGCCGAGACCGTGCGCCGACTGGTGGAAGACGCCGCCCGGACCGGCGAGCGCCTCTACATCCGTCCGTGCCCGACCGTCTGACGCTGCGTCCGGTCCGTTCAGGCATCGACGTTTCGCTGACGCCCCGTCAACCCCCTGTGGTCGGCGGGGTGTCGGCATCGGCCGCGCGCCCCCTGGACGCGCGGCCGACGTTTGCCGTCGAGCTGAGCGGGACATGCCCTAGCGGGGCCCGCCGTCTCACCCTCCGCCGGCTGCGGCCGGGAGGGACCCCAAGCGCCGGACAGCCGGCGGCCCGGACAACGCACTCCGTACGGGTGATCGTCCTTGACGCGGCGGTCCGGAGGGAGGAGCGTTGGCAGTTATGAGGGGCGAGCCAAGTTGCCCGAGGTGCGCCGGTCGGGTGCGCGCCCCCGGTCTCTTCTCCGACACCTGGCAGTGCGACACGCATGGCGCCGTCCACCCGATGCAGCCGGTACTGCCCCCGAGTGTGGAGGCCCTGGGGGTGGCGGTGGCCCGGTCCGAGGTCCCGGTCTGGCTGCCCTGGCCGCTCCCGGTGAGCTGGCTCTACACCGGCATCGCGCACGCTGGTGACGATCTCTCCGGTGCCCGGGCCACGGCGGTGGCCTGCTCGGGTCCGGCCCCGCTGGGCGGCTTCGGCGAACTGGTGCTGGTGGCCGAGGAGCTGGGCGTCGGCCTCGGCGCACGCTATGCGGGGCTCAAGGGCCCGGATCCGGGCGAGGCCATCGCACTGGACCGGCCGGCCGACACCAAGCTGCTGGCCGCCGGGCGCCCGACCCCGATGTGGCACGTGCAGGGCGCCCCGGACGACCGCGCGGTCTATGTCGGCGAGGCCCGCGGCCTCTGGATCTGGGCGATCGCCTGGCCCGAGCAGTCGGCGCTGCTGATGTACGACGAGCTGGTCCTCACCGATCTGCGGGACGCCGGGGCCGAGCTGGAGCTGCTGCCCTGCGGGGCGCTCTCCCCCCGCCTGCTCGGCTGACGCCCCTCCCCGACCGTCGAACCGGCCGGCAGGCCGGCCGTCGAGCCGGCCGCCGGCCTGCCGGTCGGGGCCCACCCGCCACTATCCTGGGCCGCTCCAGCCCAAGGCCTCGTCCGTCAGGAGCCAGCCCGTGCGCATCGACCTGCACGCCCACAGCAACGCCTCCGACGGAACGGACACCCCGGCCGAGCTGGTCGCCGCCGCGGTCGCGGCCGGCCTGGACGTGGTGGCGCTGACCGACCACGACACCGTGGCCGGGTACGAGGAGGCGGCCGCGGCGGTGCGGGCGCTGCCGGCCGGCACCCGGCTGACCCTGGTGCCTGGCGCGGAGCTGTCCTGCCGGGTCGAGGGGGTCAGCATGCACCTGCTGGCCTACCTCTTCGACCCGACCGAGCCGGCCTTCGCCGCCGAGCGCGAACTGGTGCGCACCGACCGGTTCCGGCGCGGGCGCGCGGTGGTCGACAAGTGCCGGGCGCTCGGCGCGCCGATCACCTGGGAGCAGGTGCAGCGGATCGCCGGGTCGGGCTCGGTGGGCCGTCCGCACATCGCCAGCGCGCTGGTGGAGGCGGGCGTGGTGGCCACCGTCTCGGATGCCTTCACCGCCGAGTGGCTGGCCAACGGCGGCCGGGCCGACGTGCCCAAGCACGAGACCGACCCGTTCGAGGCGGTCCGGCTGGTCCGGGCCGCCGGCGGGGTGCCGGTCTTCGCCCACCCGGGCGCGGTCAAGCGCGGCCGGACCGTCTCCGAGCAGGTGATCGCCGAGCTCGCGGCCGCCGGGCTGGGCGGGCTCGAGGTGGACCACGTGGACCACGACGAGGCGACCCGCGCCCGGCTGCGCGAACTGGCCGCCGGCCTCGGCCTGTTCCGCACCGGCTCCAGCGACTACCACGGCTCCCGCAAGACGGTGGGCCTGGGCGCCTTCACCACCGAGCCGGAGGCCTTCCAGGCGCTGCTCGACCAGGCCACCGGCGCCAAGCCGATCACCGGCTGACGCTCCCTGGGCCCTGGGCCCGGCTCAGTCCAGCGAGACCCCGCGGCGCTGCGGATCGCGCAGGTCGGTGCCGTGGGCCAGCCAGCGCTCCTGCAGCTCGGCGGCCCCGCGCACCCGCTTGTGCGCGGCCTCGTTGGGCGTCATCGGCAGCAGCGGCAGGAAGCGCACCGCCTCGGCGGGCTCGGGCAGTTCCAGGTCCGCCACCAGGCCGCTGCCCTCGCCCGCCAGCACCGAGGTGAACGGCGCGCCCGGCCAGAGCGGCTCCCCCAGGTCCAGCGAACTGCCGGGCGCCACCACCAGGCCCTCCACCTGCGGGGTGGCCGCGAAGACCGCGAGCGCCCGGAGCACCTCGTCGCGCCCGTCGCGCAGGGTGAGCAGCAGCTCGACGCGGGGGCCGCGCACCGGGTCGGCCAGCACTGCGGTCGGGTCGGCCATCGGCGCGGCGGCCATGCCGAGGGTCGCGTAGCGGACCAGGCCGTCGCCGTCCGGACCGAACCGCAGCACCTCGATCTTCTCGGCGCCCAGGAAGGTGATCGCGGCCCGGCCGCTCGGTTCGCCGAAGGTGGTCAGCAGCCGGGCCTCGACGGCGGTCAGCACCTCGGCCCGGGTCGGTCCGTGCGAGTCGTGCGGCGCCGAGGAAGGGTCGCCGAACAGCGGGAAGTCGGAGGCAGCCATACCCGCGAGCCTACCCGCCGGTAGCCGCTGGGCCCCGGCTAAGGCCGGTCAGCGCCGCTCCCCCCGTACCACCAGTCCCAGCCCGGCCAGGATCAGCATCAGCGCCGGCCAGGAGGCGGCCGGTGGCAGCTGGCGCAGCCAGAGCGCGGCGATCAGGGTCGCCCCCGGGGTCTCCAGCAGGATCGCGGTGGAGGTCACCGAGGCCCCCAGGGTGCGCACCACCCGGTTGCTCAGCGAGTGCCCGAGCAGTTGGGCGACCACCATGAGCAGCCCGATCTGCCACCAGCCGGTGGCCGACCAGCCGTTGAGCCGGGTGCCGGTGGCCAGGCAGAGCGCCAGCAGCACCAGGGCGGTGGTGGTGTAGCAGACCAGGGTGTAGGCGGTGGTGCTGACGGTCCGTCGGACTTCCGCGCCCAGCAGCATGTAGCCGGCCGCGGCCAGCCCGGCGGCCAGCGCCAGTCCGTCGCCGAGCAGCGCCCGGGTGGACAGGCCCAGGTCGACACCGGTGAGCACCAGCACCCCGGCGAAGGCGGTGGCCGTGCCCAGCCACACCAGCCGTGGCGCCCGGTGCCCGGTGAACCGCATGATCAGGATGGCCCAGAGCGGGGTGGTGGTGACCAGCGCGGTGGCCGAGGCCACCGAGGTCATCCGCAGGCTGGGCATCCAGAGCGCGAAGTGCGCCGCCAGCAGCACCCCGGCGGCCACCGCCAGCAGCAGCTCCCGCCGGCCGATGCGGCGCAGTTCGGCGCGGTGCCGCAGCAGCGCGTAGGGACCCAGCACCCCGACCGACATGACGTTGCGCCAGCAGGCGATGGCCAGGGCCGGTGCGGCGGTGGCGCTGATCAGCGGTGCGGAGAAGGAGATGCCGACGATCGAGACGGCGAGCAGCAGCAGGTCGACGGCGGGCAGGGCGGCGCGGGCCGGCGCGGCGGCCTCCCGGACGGCGGGCTCGGGCCGGGTGAGGGAGGACGAACCGTCAGCCACGTCGGCGCCGTCGGCCCAGCACCAGCTTCGGCAGCCCGGCCGGGATCGGCCGCCGGGTGGTGGCCGGGCTGGGCATCGGCTCGGCGCTGTGCGAACCGTCCGGCATCGCGCCGGGGCGCTCGCTGAGCCCGCCCACCGGCTCCAGCCGCAGCACCTGGCACTCGGCCGCCCAGCGGTCCGTGATGGTGTCGGTGTCCGGCGCGTTCAACCGCTTGCCCTTGAGCTCCTCCACCGCGCCCTGCCAGGCCTCGCCGCGCGGCTCGAGGACGGTCACCCGGGCCTGGAACCCGACCAGCCGCCCCCACTTGTCCTTGCTGCGCGCGGTGACCGCGGCCCCGGCGCCGCCCCGCAGCCCGTGCAGCGGCTGCTCGGCGCCTCCGCCGACCAGCACCACCGCGCCGTCGTACCAGGCGTGCCAGACCGGACGGCTCTCGGTGACACCCTCCGGCCGCACCCAGAGCAGCCCCGACTTCTTCACCGCCTCCTCCAGCAGTGCCCGGTCGAGGAAGTGGTCAGCAGTCGCGGTGGTCCCGTCCATGCGGCACAGCGTACGGGGCACCCGGAGGGCGGCGGCAAGCCCGGCCGTCATCCGTTCGATAGCCTGGCCCGGAATCACGAGCGGAAGGAAGTCCATGGCAGGTCCAGGCAGCCGGGTCTTCATCTCCCATCTGGCGGGCGTCTCCGTCTTCGACCCCAACGGCGACCAGGTCGGCCGGGTGCGCGATGTGGTGGTGGCGCTGCGGATCGGTGCCCGCCCGCCGCGGGTGCTCGGCCTGGTGGTCGAGGTGGTGGGCCGGCGGCGGATCTTCCTGCCGATGACCCGGGTCACCAGCCTGGAGTCCGGCCAGGTGCTGACCACCGGCGTGATCAACATGCGCCGCTTCGAGCAGCGGCCGACCGAGACCCTGGTGCTGGCCGAGCTGCTAGACCGCCGGGTCACCGAGACCGCCACCGGCGCCGAGGTCACCGTGCTGGACGTGGGCATGGTGTCGACCCGGCTGCGCGAGTGGGAGGTCAGCAAGGTCTTCGTGCAGCGCGGCAAGCCCAGCCGGCTGCGCAAGTCCCGCGGCGAGACCGTCACCCTGGACTGGTCCGCGGTCACCGGCTTCACGCTGGCGGAGGAGGGGCAGGGCGCGGCCAACCTGCTGGCCACCTTCGAGCAGCTGCGCCCGGCCGACCTGGCGAGCATGATGCACCACCTGTCGGCCAAGCGGCGGGCCGAGGTGGCGGCCGCGCTGGACGACGAGCGGCTGGCCGACGTGCTGGAGGAGCTGCCCGAGGACGACCAGGTGGAGATCCTCGGCAAGCTGCAGGACGAGCGGGCCGCCGACGTGCTGGAGGCGATGGACCCGGACGACGCCGCCGACCTGCTCTCCGAACTGCCCGGCGACGAGGCCGAGCGGCTGCTCCAGCTGATGGAGCCGGACGAGGCGGAGCCGGTGCGCCGGCTGCTCTCCTACGAGGAGAACACCGCCGGCGGCCTGATGACCACCGAGCCGATCATCCTGGAGCCGGACGCCACGGTCGCCGAGGCGCTGGCCCGGGTCCGGGTCCGCGACCACAAGCCGGCGCTGGCCGCCCAGGTCTACGTCTGCCGACCGCCGAACGAGACGCCCACCGGCAAGTACCTGGGCACCGTGCACTTCCAGCGGCTGCTGCGCGAGCCGCCGTTCACGCTGCTCGGCTCGCTGCTGGACGACGACCTCGATCCGCTGCCGCCGGACACCCCGCTGCCGCTGATCACCAGCTACCTGGCGACCTACAACCTGGTCGCAGCACCGGTGGTGGACGAGGCCGACCATCTGCTGGGCGCGGTCACCGTGGACGACGTCCTGGACCACCTGCTGCCCGAGGACTGGCGCGAGGCCGCCCTGCACGGCGGCGAGAACGGCCCCACGGAGGACAGCACTGTCGAGCACGAGAGCGAGGCGCACCGTGGACGCTGACCGCAACAGACGCGGCCGGTCCGGCCGGGACGGCAACGACGACGGGCTGCGCCAGCGCCTCCAGGGCGAGCTGCGGCAGCTGCGCGAGCCGCGCGGCCGGGAGGGCAGCGGCAAGCAGCGCGCCGAGACCGCGCACGGCACCGCGGTGCGGGCCCGGCTGGACCAGCCGCGCACCGGCAAGGCCCCGCTGCTGGCACTGCCCAACTACGACCCGGAGGCCTTCGGCCGGCTCTCCGAACGGATCGCCCGCTTCCTCGGCACCGGGCGGTTCATCGTCTGGATGACGGTGGTGATCATCGTCTGGGTCATCTGGAACACGATGCTGCCGTCGAGCGTGCACTTCGACGACTATCCGTTCATCTTCCTCACCCTGGTGCTCTCGCTGCAGGCCTCCTACGCGGCCCCGCTGATCCTGCTGGCGCAGAACCGCCAGGACGACCGGGACCGGGTCAACATGGAGCAGGACCGGGCCCGCGCCGAGCGCAGCATCGCCGACACCGAGTACCTCACCCGGGAGGTGGCCGCGCTGCGCCAGGGCCTGGGCGAGGTGGCCACCCGGGACTTCGTCCGCTCGGAGCTGCAGGGCCTGCTCAAGGAGCTGGACGAGCGCCGGGAGGCGGCCGACCTGCTGTGATCCGCGGCACGCTACCGGCCAGTCGGTCGGCCCGGCGACGCGCCGTACCATCAAGGCATGGCCAATGAGACTGAGGTCGCGACCGGCGTGACGGAGGAGTCCGTCCGCAAGGCGCTGTCGACCGTGCAGGACCCGGAGATCAACCGCCCGATCACCGATCTCGGCATGGTGAAATCCGTGGAGCTCGGCGATCAGGGTGCGGTCAAGGTCGCCGTCTACCTGACCGTCTCCGGCTGCCCGATGCGCGAGACCATCGTCGACCGGGTGAAGACCGCGGTCGGCCGGATCCCGGGCGTGACCACCGTCGAGGTCGAGCTCGACGTGATGAGCGAGCAGCAGCGCAAGGAGCTCTCCCAGCTGCTGCGCGGCGGTGCGCCCGAGCGGGAGATCCCGTTCGCCAAGCCGAACACGCTGACCCGGGTCTACGCGGTGGCGTCCGGCAAGGGCGGGGTGGGCAAGTCCTCGGTGACCGTCAACCTGGCCGCCGCGATGGCCGCCGACGGCCTGAAGGTCGCCGTGGTGGACGCCGACATCTACGGCCACAGCGTGCCGCGGATGCTGGGCGTCGAGGGCCGTCCGACCCAGGTCGAGGACATGATCATGCCGCCGTCGGCGAACGGCGTGAAGGTGATCTCGATCGGCATGTTCACCCCGGGCAACGCCCCGGTGGTGTGGCGCGGCCCGATGCTGCACCGCGCGCTGCAGCAGTTCCTGGCCGACGTCTACTGGGGCGACCTGGACGTGCTGCTGCTCGACCTGCCGCCCGGCACCGGCGACATCGCGATCTCGGTGGCCCAGCTGGTGCCGAACGCCGAGATCCTGATCGTCACCACCCCGCAGCAGGCCGCCGCCGAGGTGGCCGAGCGGGCCGGCACCATCGCGCTGCAGACCCACCAGAAGATCGTCGGCGTGATCGAGAACATGTCCGGCATGCCCTGCCCGCACTGCGGCGAGATGGTGGACGTCTTCGGCACCGGCGGCGGTCAGACCGTGGCCGACGCGCTCACCCGGGCCACCGGCGCCACCGTCCCGGTGCTCGGCAACATCCCGATCGACGTCCGGCTGCGCGAGGGCGGCGACGACGGCAAGCCCGTCGTGCTGGCCGCCCCCGACTCCCCGGCCGGCGCCGCCCTGCGCGCCGTGGCCGGCAAGCTGGGCGGCCGCCAGCGCGGCCTGGCCGGCCTGTCCCTCGGACTGACGCCGAAGAACAAGTTCTGAACCTGACGCCCCCTCAGGACCTGGCGCCCCTCAAGCCTTGAGGTAGGCCGCCAGGTCCTGAACCACGCTGAAGCCCATGCCGTAGGCGCTGACGCCGCGGCCGTAGGCGCCGAGCAGCACGCCGGGGGCCTCGCCGGCCAGCACCCAGCCGTACGCCGACTCGCGGTAGCGGAACGGCTGGGGCAGGCCGTTGACCGGCAGGGTCAGCGGGGACCAGCCGGCGCCGCCGAGGTCGTCGGCCAGGTCCCAGGCCAGGGCGGTCTGCTGGTCCAGCCACTCCTGGCGGCGGGCCCGGTCCAGCTGCCCGGGCCAGGTCGAGCCGAGCAGGCCGGAGCCGGCCAGCCAGGCGGCCGAGGAGGCGGAGGTCGCCTCCAGCAGCCCGGTGCCGTCCGCGCTGCGCCGGCCGGGGCGGTGGGCGACCGTCACCACCACCGCGAACCGGCGGTTGCCGTGCGTCTCCTGCTGGCGCGGCGGCTCCTCGCCGTGGCCCAGCGAGCCGTAGTCGATGGTGCGCGGCTGCCCGGGGCGGATCCCGCCGGCGCCCGCCTGGAGCAGCCAGCGGCGGCCGGTCCAGCCCTCGTCCAGGCCGTACCAGGGGAAGTCGGCGGCCTGGTACGGCGCCAGCGGGTCGGCGGGCTCGGCGGTGCGCCGACCGGGCACCTCGGCCGCCTGGGCGGTAGCCGTGGCGGCCGGACCGGCCGTCTGAGCACTGGACGTGTCCATCCGGGACCTCCTCAGCGAATTGTCGAACCATCAGCACAATAGCGGCGTGACACGGCGACACCCCGCCGGGCCGGTGGCCGGGCGGGGTGTCGTGGGTCCGAG
The DNA here is from genome assembly GCF_006636205.1 of Kitasatospora acidiphila. Taxonomy (NCBI): domain Bacteria; kingdom Bacillati; phylum Actinomycetota; class Actinomycetes; order Kitasatosporales; family Streptomycetaceae; genus Kitasatospora; species Kitasatospora acidiphila. Next base: position 3,573,353 of record NZ_VIGB01000003.1, read on the forward strand.
AGGGTCAGGTGGCGTCGGGGTCGAACGGCGCGCGCTCGCCGGCGGCCAGCGGCGTCCCGGTGTCCGCAGCGGGCCGGTGGCCGCCCGCGGCGGCCACCGGCTTGGCCCCGAGCGAGGTGCCCGGCTTGTCGTCGAGCAGCGACCGCACGTCCAGCTCCTGGCGGAGGGTGTCGATCCCCAGGCTGTCGTTGATCTCCTTGAAGCCCAGCGGGTCGGCGCCGTCGCCGATCAGGTTTTTGCGCACGAAGGTCTTCGGGTTGAGGTCCTCGAACTCGAAGTCCTTGAACTCGGGGCCGAGCTCCTTGCGGATGTCCGCCTTGGCGCCGTCCGCGAACGAGCGGATCTTGCGGATGAACCCCACGCTGTCCTGGATCAGCTTGGGCAGCTTGTCCGGCCCGAAGATGATGACCGCCATCACGACCAGCGTGATCATCTCAAGTGGGCCTATGTCGAAGAACACGTGAGCTCCCAGGTGCCGGCAGTCTGACCCGGCTCGGCCCGCGACGCCGGTCTCTACAGGGTAATGGCCGCCGGCCGTTGTCAGGCCACGGGGCGATGAATCCTCGGGGCGGCGATCGGGGTGTCCGGCGGGAACCGTCCGCCGGACACCCCGAAATCCCGGGCCCCGCCGCCTACGGCAGCTGGTGGCCGTTCACCACCGGATTGGCCGCCCCGCCGGTGGGGATGGAGCTCACCAGGTCATACGGATGGCCGATGTGCGAGTGGGACGGGAAGTCGACCGACATCGGCTCGTTCACCGGCAGCACCGGGGTGTTGCCCCCCGGCACCTGCGGATTGACGGCCGTCCCGTGCTGGTCGTCCACCGGGCTGTCCCCCGCCACCGCGGCCAGGCCGAGGCTGCCGAAGCCGCCCAGGGTCACCGCCGCGACCGAGAAGGCGCCGGCGGCCGCGACCACCAGCCGCCGCCCGCGCGGCACCGCCGGGCGGGTGAACGGCAGCGCCGCGGCCGGACGCCGGCGCTCGGCGACCGCCGGGCCCTCGCCGGTGCCGCGCCGCCCGCTCCACAGCCGCACGTCGCCGAACCTCCCGCCCTGGTGGGCCCGGGGGTCGGCCGGCGGCAGCGGCGCGCCGGCGCCGAGTGCGTTGCCGCCGAAGGAGGCACCGCGACCGAACGAGCCGCCGGTCAGCCGACTGCCGCCGAGCGTCGGCCCGGTCGGCTCGGTGAACGGCTCCTCGGCGGCGGGCGCGCCGCCCTCGGGGCCCTGGGAGGCCGGGGGAACGTCGTCGTCCGGCAGGGCGGCGACCGCCAGCAGCCGGGCCATCAGCGCCCCGGACGGGCCGGGTGCCGCGGTGCGGGTGAGCAGCTGCTTGACCCCGCGCGCCGCGTCGGCCTCGGCCAGGCACTGCGGGCAGGTGGCCAGGTGGGCCTGCACCCGCTCGCGGGCGTCATGGCCCAGCTCACCGTCCAGATAGGCGGTGAGCCGGTCGCCGAGGTGGTGCTCCCCGGCCGACTCCGGCTGTCGGACCGCTATCGGACGGAGCTCCGGCAGCTGTGCGATCCCGTCGTCCGCCCGGCTGGACGCCGCGCGCCTGGCCTCGGACCGGCCTGCCCCGCTCACGATCGCCTCCGTCCGCTCCCGCCCGGCAGTCCGACGGCCGCTTCGGCGGCCACCGCCCCCACCGGCACGGGCTCCAGCTCCGCACTGGAGCCACCACGCCGGATCCGGCCGGGCGCGGCGCCCGGGGCCCGGTGCTTGAGGGCGGCCCGCAGGTGCGAGCGGCCCCGGTGGATCCGGCTGCGCACGGTGCCGAGCTTGACGCCCAGGGTGGCGGCGATCTCCTCGTAGGACAGCCCCTCGATGTCGCACAGCACCACGGCGGCGCGGAACTCGGGGGCCAGGGTGTCCAGCGCCTGCTGGATGTCGGCGTCGAAGTGGGTGTCGCTGAACGCCTGGGCCGGGCTGGGCTCACGGCTGGCCAGCCGCTCGGCGGCGTCCTCGGCGAGCGCGTCGAACCGGATCCGCTGCCGGCGGCGGACCATGTCCAGGAAGAGGTTGGTGGTGATCCGGTGCAGCCAGCCCTCGAAGGTGCCGGGGGTGTAGGTGGAGAGCGACCGGAAGACCCGGACGAAGACCTCCTGGGTGAGGTCCTCGGCGTCGTGCTGATTGCCCGTCAACCGGTAGGCCAGGCGGTAGACCCGGGCGCTGTGCGCCTCGACGATCTCCTCCCAGCTGGGCGGCGTCCAGCCCTGCGCGCCCGGTCCCTCATTGAAGGTCGCGAGCACGGCGGGGGCCGAGGGCTCGGCGGACTCGGCGGCGTCGAACGAGGGGTCCAGGGGAGCGTGCGCAGACTGGTTCATCACGGGCTTCGGCGTACGGGCCGACGCGAAGGTGCGGTGTTGCCGCCGCACAGGGACGTCGCCCTCGGCCACACCTCCTCGGTTGGCTCTTCTGCCCAGCAAGGCCACCACCATATCCACCTCACCCGTCAGTTCCGGATAAAAGTGTGTTCTTCCACCGAGAACCGTTCACGCAGTCCAACGGCCCGCCGTCGGGCGCGGTTCCCACCCGGCCAGTAATCTGTGCCAGGAAATATCGACATCCGGTAGCGCCCCTACCCACCAGGACACAGATCATCGACTTCGGGCCCACGGCTGCGACCCTCGCCGACACCTACGTCGGCGAGGACGCCGTGCTGACCTACGCCCGGTCGCAGGCGGCCCGCACCGGCATCACCTCGGTCAGCCCCAGCGGCGGCGCCTGCCTGCGGCTGCTGGCCGCCACGCTGGGCGCCAAGGCGGTGGCCGAGATCGGCACCGGCACCGGGGTGTCCGGGCTGTACCTGCTGCGCGGCATGCGCGCGGACGGCATCCTGACCACCGTCGACCCGGAGCCGATCCGCCAGGAGCTGGCCCGGGAGGCGTACTTGGCGGCGGGCTTCGCCGCCAACCGGGCGCGGTTCATACCCGGCCGGGCCCTGGAGGTGCTGCCGCGCCTCGCCGACGGCCAGTACGACCTGGTGTTCTGCGACGGGGACGCCGCGGAGTCGTACTCGTATCTCGCAGAATCGTTGCGGCTGCTGCGCCCCGGTGGGGTGGTCTGCTTCGAGGGGGTGTTCCAGCAGGGCCGGCTGACCGATCCGGCGCTGGACGATCCGGAGACCGGCGCGATGCGCGAACTGGTCCAGGCGGTCCGCGAGAGCGACCTGCTGCTGCCGGCCCTGCTGCCGATCAGCGACGGCCTGCTCTGCGCGGTCAAGCGCTGAGCCGCACCGCGCGAGGCGGAACGCACGAGGCCCGGACCGACCGCAGGGGTCGGTGCCGGGCCTCGGGGCAGATCGCGCCGGGAGTCAGCCGCAGGCCTGCTTCAGAGCTTCGCCAAGGGCGCTCGCCTCGTCCGGAGTGAGCTCCACCACCAGGCGACCGCCGCCTTCGAGCGGAACTCGCATGATGATGCCCCGCCCCTCCTTGGTGACCTCCAGCGGGCCGTCACCCGTCCGCGGCTTCATGGCCGCCATGCTCGTTCCCCTTCCTGCAGCCGCTCAGCTAGGTACCAGCGGTCCGTCCACCACTGGTATCGAACGCTTTGATCGGAAGCCATTATCCCGCATACGGCGCCCCGATGACCAACGTCACGCAATCCGCACCCGCAGTCGCACCGGCACGGGCCGTCCGAACCAGTCCCAGACGCCCCATCACCCGACCGGGCGAAGAGCCCTCAGTTGCCCTTCCCCGCCTACCCGAGCCCGCCCTCCCGAGGCCGGCGCGAAGGTGCCGGGCCCGGTCCGCGCAAGTCCCGGCAAAGGTGCGCTACCTCACACTCCCGCAGCTCGCCGCGCTCCGGCATGCTGACTCGGGTCCGTGGTGTACCGACCGGTTGGGAGCTCTCACCCATGTCTGATTCCGTCCTCTACGAGCGCGACGGCGCGCTCGCCGTGATCACCATCAACCGGCCGGACGCGATGAACGCGCTCGACGTGCCGACCAAGGTGGCGCTGCGGGACATCGTGACCGAGGCCGCGAACGACCCCGAGGTCCGCGCGGTGCTGCTCGCCGGCGCGGGCGACAAGGCGTTCTGCGTCGGCCAGGACCTCAAGGAACACCTGGGGCTACTGAAGCGGGCCGAGGAGACCGGCGAGGCGCCGCTGAAGACGGTGGCCGAGCACTACAACCCGCTGGTGCGGGCGCTCGCCGGGATGCGCAAGCCCACGGTGGCCGCGGTCAACGCGGTGGCCGCCGGCGCCGGCGCCTCGCTCGCCTTCGCCTGCGACTTCCGGATCGTGGCCGACACCGCGGGCTTCAACACCTCGTTCGCCGGGGTCGCGCTGACCGCCGACTCGGGCGCCTCCTGGACGCTGCCGCGGCTGGTCGGGCACGCCCGGGCGACCGAGCTGCTGATGTTCCCGCGCACCGTCAAGGCGGCCGAGGCGCTCACCCTCGGGCTCGCCACCCGGGTCGTGCCCACCGCCGAACTGGCGGCCACCGCGCGGGAGTTCGCCCAGCAGCTGGCGAACGGTCCGACCGTCGCCTACGGCGCCATCAAGACCGCGCTGGACTTCGGCGCCAGCCACACGCTGAGCGAGACCCTGGACAAGGAGGACGAGCTGCAGACCCTGGCCGGGGCCAGCGAGGACCACCGGATCGCGGTGCGCGCCTTCATCGCCAAGGAGCAGCCGAAGTACGTCGGCCGCTGACGGTCCGTCAACCGATCATCTGGCGCACGTGGCAGCCCGCCAGATGGTCGTTGACCAGGCCGCAGGCCTGCATCAGCGCGTAGACGGTGGTCGGGCCGACGAACCGGAAGCCGTTGCGCTTCAGCTCCTTGGCCAGCGCGGTGGACTCCGGCGTCACGGCCGGCACCTCGGCCGGGGTGCGCGGGGCCGGGCGGTCCGGGTCGCCGGCGAACTGCCAGACCAGCGCGTCCAGGCCGCCGGCCAGGGCTTCGGCGGCCCGGGCGTTGGCGATCGAGGCCTCGATCTTGGCCCGGTTGCGGATGATGCCCGGGTCGGCCAGCAGCCGGGCCGCGTCCTGCTCGGTGAACCGGGCCACCTCGGCGATCCGGAAGCCGGCGAAGGCGGCACGGAACCCCTCGCGGCGGCGCAGGATGGTTATCCAGGAGAGCCCGGACTGGAAGGCCTCCAGGCAGATCCGCTCGAACAGCGGATCCTCGCCGTGCACCGGACGGCCCCACTCGGTGTCGTGGTACTCCCGGTAGTCGTCGGCCCCACCGCCCCACGGGCAGCGCAGCAGACCGTCGGGGCCGGTCACCAGGGCGCTCACTTCTGGTCCACGGGGCCGGGCGCGTCGTCGACCGTCCCGGTGCCCGGCGCGGCGGCCGCGACCGCCGCCTCCAGCTCGGCGATCCGGGTGTCCCGGTAGGCGAGTTCGGCGCCGAGGCGGTCCAGCACGTCGTCCACCTCGTCCATCCGGTAGCCGCGCACCGCCATCGGCAGCCGGATCTCGTCCACATCGGTCCGGGTGAGCGGGCGCTCCTGCGGCAGCCGGGCCGCGATCCGGTCGTGCACGGCCTCCGGCAGCGAGCCACCGCCGCCCAGCGCCACCAGCGCGGCGCCGCCGACCACCACGGCCATCGCCACCACGATCACCCAGAACACGAGCTGTCCTCCCGAGACGTGAGTATGCGGCCATGTGAGGGATCATGGATCCCGGGGACGGCCGGGGCCCCATCATCGCACCAGGGCACCCCCGGATCGATACCTGCGAGACCTGACTGAGACACCGGCTGCACCGGTCGGCGAGAGCGTGAGGAGCAAGGGGTGGCACTGCGCCTGGGACCGTGTGAGTTCGGTGCGGATGAACTGGTCATCATGGCCATCGTCAACCGTACCCCGGACTCCTTCTTCGACCGCGGCGCGACGTTCGCCGACGAGGCCGCGTTCGCCGCCGCCGACCGGGCGGTGGCCGAGGGCGCCAGGATCCTGGACATCGGCGGGGTGAAGGCCGGGCCGGGCGAGGAGGTGACGGTCGAGGAGGAGCTGCGCCGCACCGTCCCGTTCGTCGCGGCGCTGCGCGAGCGTCACCCGGACGTGGTGATCAGCGTGGACACCTGGCGCCACGAGGTGGGTGACGCGGTCTGCGAGGTGGGCGCCGACCTGCTCAACGACGCCTGGGGCGGGGCCGATCCGCACCTCGCCGAGGTCGCCGCCAAGCGCGGTGTGGGCCTGGTCTGCACGCACGCCGGCGGTGCCGAGCCGCGCACCCGGCCGCACCGGACCGGCTACGCGGACGTGATGGCGGACATCCTCGACGTCACGGTGGGGCTGGCCGAGCGGGCCGCCGCGCTCGGGGTGCGGCGGGACGCCCTGATCATCGACCCGGGGCACGACTTCGGCAAGAACACCCGGCACTCGCTGGAGGCCACCCGGCGGCTGCCGGAGATGACCGCCACCGGGTTCCCGGTGCTGGTCTCGCTCTCCAACAAGGACTTCGTCGGCGAGACCCTGGACAAGCCGGTGAACGAGCGCCTGCTCGGCACCCTGGCCACCACGGCGGTCTCGGCGTGGCTGGGCGCCCGGATCTACCGGGTGCACCAGGTCGCCGAGACCCGCCAGGTGCTGGACATGGTCGCCTCGATCCAGGGCACCCGGCAGCCCGCCGTCGCCCGCCGCGGACTGGCCTGACCGGAGCTTCGACCCCGGTCAGATCTCGGTGCCGTTGGGCCTGCGGCTGTCCGCCAGGATCCGCAGCACCTCGTCGACCTCGTCGGTCACCTGGAACAGCTCCAGGTCGGCCGGCGAGGCCTTGCCCTGGGCCACCAGGGTGTCGCGGAGCCAGTCCACCAGGCCGCTCCAGTAGGCGCTGCCGAAGAGGATCACCGGGAACCGGGTGACCTTCTTGGTCTGCACCAGGGTCAGCGCCTCGAACAGCTCGTCCAGCGTGCCGAGCCCGCCGGGCAGCACCACGAAGCCCTGCGCGTACTTGACGAACATGGTCTTTCGGACGAAGAAGTAACGGAAGTTCAGCCCGAGGTCGACGAACTCGTTGAGCCCCTGTTCGAACGGCAGCTCGATGCCCAGACCGACGCTCAGCCCGCCCGCCTCCGAGGCGCCGCGGTTGGCCGCCTCCATCGCGCCGGGCCCGCCACCGGTGATCACCGCGTAGCCGGCCTCGGCCAGGGCCCGGCCGATCGCCACCCCGGCCTTGTAGTCCGCGGAGTCGACCCCGGTCCGGGCCGAGCCGAACACGCTGACCGCGGGCGGGAGTTCGGCGAGCGCGCCGAAGCCCTCGACGAACTCCGAGGTGATCCGCCAGACCCGCCAGGGGTCGGTGTGCAGCCAGTCGGTGGGCCCGGTGGTGTCCAGCAGCCGCTGGTCGGTGGTGCTCGGCTCGACCTGGTCCCGGCGCAGCAGCACCGGGCCCTTCCGCTTCTCCGGCCAGGCCTTCTTGCCCGGCTCGGCCGCCGCCGCGGGCTCGTCCACCAGCTCCGGCCCGTGGCCGAAGCGCCGTCCGTCTGCGCCGTTCTGCGCTGATGTCCCTGTCATGACGAAACTGTACGCCCGCCACCCGTGGCGCACGGGGAACATTCGGATGACCGACCGGCGAAACGATCCTTACTCGTTGGACTCGACGGGGCCCGTCAACCAGTCCCGCAGCCGCTGCTCGCACTCGGCGATCGCGCTCAGCGAGCAGTGCTCGTCCCGCTTGTGCGCCAGGTTCGGATCGCCGGGGCCGTAGTTGACGGCGGGCACGCCCAGCGCACTGAACCGGGCCACGTCGGTCCAGCCGAACTTGGCCCGCGCCTGGCCACCGGTGGCGGCCAGGAAGGCCCGGGCGGCCGGGCGGTCCAGGCCGGGCAGCGCGCCCGGGGCGGAGTCGGTCACCTCGACCGGGAAGCCGGCGAACACCTCGCGCACATGGGCCTCGGCCTGCTCGGGGCTGCGGTCCGGCGCGTAGCGGAAGTTGACGGTCACCACGCACTCGTCGGGGATCACGTTGCCGGCCACCCCGCCGCGGATGTCCACTGCGTTGAGTCCCTCCCGGTACTCCAGCCCGTCGATCAGCACGGTGCGCGGCTGGTAGGCGGCGAGCCGGCCGAGCACCTCGGCGGCGCGGTGGATGGCGTTGTCGCCGAGCCAGCTGCGGGCCGCGTGGGCGCGCACCCCGGTCAGCCGGACCTTCACCCGCAGGGTGCCCTGGCAGCCGCCCTCCACCATCGCGCCGCTGGGCTCCATCAGCACCGCGAAGTCGGCCTTGAGCCACTCCGGGTGGGCGGCCGCCAGCCGGCCCAGGCCGTTGCGGGAGGCCTCGACCTCCTCGCAGTCGTAGAAGACGAAGGTCAGGTCGCGGTTGGGCGCCGGCAGCGTGGCGGCGAGGCGCAACTGCACCGCCACCCCGGACTTCATGTCGCTGGTGCCGCAGCCCCACAGCAGATCGCCCTCGGCCCGGGACGGCAGGTTGTCGGCGATCGGCACGGTGTCCAGGTGGCCGGCCAGCACCACCCGCTCGGCCCGGCCCAGCTCGGTGCGGGCCACCACGTTGTTGCCGAAGCGCTCGACGGTCAGGTGCGGCAGCTCCCGCAGCGCCTGCTCCACCAGGTCGGTCAGCTCCTGCTCGTCGCCGCTGACCGAGGGCTGGTCGACCAGCCGGGCGGTCAGGGCCCCGCCGTCCAGGGTCAGATCGAGGCGGGCGAGGGCGCTGGTACCGGGCTGGCTCGTCATGGCCGCAAGCCTATGTGACCACCGGCTCAGGACGCGGACGCAACCAGCGGGGACCGCACTGTCGTCCGACCGGGCGTCGGATGGATACGGTGACCTTCAGACATCCCGAGGTGAGAGGGGCCGCAGTGGCCATGGAGGAGGAGGCGGCCGGTGGCCGCCGGCGACGGCCGCTGCGCTGGGTGCTGGTCTCGCTGCTGGTGATCGGAGCAGTGGTCGCGGGCCTGGTGCTGTGGAGCCGCAGCCACAACGCGGCCAGTGCCGAGGGCTGCGAGGTCACCCCGGCCGGCGGCAAGCCGATCACCATGGACCTCGACCAGGGGGAGAACGCGGCCACCATCGCGGCCGTCAGCATCTCCCGCGGCCTGCCGGAGCGCGCCCTGACCATCGCGCTGGCCACCGCGCTGCAGGAGTCCAAGCTGCGCAACCTGGACGGCGGCGACCGCGACTCGGTCGGCCTCTTCCAGCAGCGGCCCTCGCAGGGCTGGGGCACCGCCCAGCAGATCCAGGACCCGGTCTACGCGACCAACAAGTTCCTGGACGCCCTGGTCAAGGTGCAGGGCTACGCCCGGATGTCGCTCACCGACGCGGCCCAGGCGGTGCAGCACAGCGCCTACCCCGGTGCCTACGCCAAGCACGAGTCGCACGCCACCGCGCTGGCCGAGGCGCTGACCGGCCGCGCGCCGGGCGCGTTCAGCTGCACGGTGCACCAGTTCCTGCAGATCGACCCGGCCCTGCTGACCAGCCCGAGCAGCGCCGCCACCGACGCGGCGACCCCGGTCTCCCAGAGCTCGCTGACCGGCCAGCAGCAGCTGACCGACCGGCTGCGGGCCGAGTTCGGACGCACCGTCACCCTCGGCCCGGCGCCGGCCGGCGCGGCCGACCCCAAGGTGGCCGGCACCGCGCTGGCGCTCACCCCGGACCCGGCGGCCAACACCGACACCGGCGCCGATGCCCAGCGGCAGAGCGGCTGGGCGGTGGCCCAGTGGGCGGTGGCGAACGCCGAGGAGGTGGGCATCGGCACGGTCCGCTACGACGGCAAGATCTGGCGGGTGGACTCCTCCGCCTCCGGCTGGCAGACCCAGGCGAACGGGTCCGGCACCGACAAGGTGCTGATCACCATGGGCATGCCCAACGCCAAGAAGTGACCCGTCTGCGGCCCGTCCATTGACGGGCCGTCAACCGGAAACGACAAGGGTTCACCCGGATGCCCCTCCGGCGGGTGAACCCTGGCATGCCCCGCGAAACCTTCTCGCTCCTGACGCGGTATCCACGGCGTCCGCCCCGGCGGACTGTCGTCCCGTCACTCGTTTAGGAGCACCATGTCCCTCCCCCTCTCCCGCCGGATCGCGCGGGCCGCGCTGCTGGTCGCCGCCGGGGCGACCCCGCTGGCCGCCGCCGGGGCGGCGTCCGCAGCCGACCTGATGCCCAAGGGCACCGACCTCGGCGCCGGCATCAGCAAGCTGGACGGCGTCACCTCGTCCTCGACCGTCAAGGGGGAGGCCCACCAGGTCGGCCAGGCGCTCGGCAAGACCGGCTCGGTGCTGGCCGCCACCGCCCTCCCGGCGACGGCCGACCTCGCCGGCATGGCGGCCGCCCAGACCCTGCCCAGCACCGAGGACGCCGCCCGGACCGTGGCCGACCCCGGCGCGGCCCTCACCAGCGCCACCACCAACGGCAGCGGCCCGCTGGCCAACACCCTGGGCAAGGTGTCCCGGCTGACCCCGCTGGGCCACCTGCTGCCCGGCGCCGCGCCGCGCTCGATGCCGTTCGGCGTCGGCCAGCCGGCGGCGCCGCACGCCCCCGCGATGCCCAGCGTCACGGGCGTCGACAAGCTGGTGAGCGGCGACGCCCTGACCAACCCGCTCGGCGCCGCCCACCACCTGACCCAGCAGGTCCCGGCCGCCAGCGGCCTGACCACCCAGCTGCCCACCCAGGACCGCCTGGTCAGCGCGCTGCCGAACCCCGACCACCTGACCGGCGCGCTGCCCACCAGCGACCTGTCCTCGACGCCCAGCACCCAGCAGCTCACCCAGGCGGTGCCCAGCGCCGCCAAGCTGGCCGACGTGGCGCCCGCCACCCACGGGCTGGCCGGCCACCTGACCGCCGCCGACCAGCTGGCCCACGCGGTGCCCGCCACCGACCTGACGCACCCCGCCGAGGCCGTGGACGCCGCCCATCTGACCGCCCTGGCGGCCCAGGCCACCGGCGCCACCCACCGGCTGAGCAGCCTGCCCGACCTGAGCGGCGTGAGCGGCCTGGCCACCTCGCTGGGCGGCGGGGTGACCAACGCCCTGCACCACCTGCCGTCGGTGGGCTGAGCCCGCGCGGCCATGACAGCGGCCCCGGGTCGGAGGGAGCTCCCTCCGGCCCGGGGCCGTCTGCTTGTCGGAACGTCTTGCCGGAACGTCTTGCCGGGACGTCAGCCCTTGAGCCGTGCCACCGCCGCCGCCACCCGCTCGTCGGTCGCGGTGAACGCCACCCGGACGAAGCTGTCGCCCGCCGGGCCGTAGAAGTCCCCGGGCGCCACCAGGATGCCGCGCTCCGCCAGGTGCGCCACGGTGTCCCAGCAGGGCTCGTCCCTGGTCGCCCAGAGGTAGAGGCTGGCCTCGGAGTGCTCGATCCGGAAGCCGGCCGCCAGCAGCGCCTCGCGCAGCGCCGCCCGCCGGGCCGCGTACCGGGCGCGCTGCTCGGTGACGTGGCTGTCGTCGCCGAGCGCAGCGATGGTCGCGGCCTGCACCGGGGCCGGCACGATCATGCCGCCGTGCTTGCGGATCTCCAGCAGCTCGCGCACCACGACCGGGTCGCCCGCCACGAAGGAGGCCCGGTAGCCGGCCAGGTTGGACCGCTTGGAGAGCGAGTGCACCGCCAGCAGGCCCTCGTGCGAGCCGCCGCAGACGTCGGCGCGCAGCACCGAGACCGGCTCGGCCTCCCAGCCCAGCTCCAGGTAGCACTCGTCGCTGACCAGCAGCGCGCCGTGGCGGCGCGCCCAGGCGACCGCCTCGCGCAGCTGGTCGGCCGTCAGCACCCGGCCGGTCGGGTTGCCGGGCGAGTTGAGCCAGAGCAGCCGGACCCGGGCCGGGTCCAGCTCGTCCACGTTCTCGTACGCCACCGGCTCGGCGCCGCAGAGCCGGGCGCCCACCTCGTAGGTGGGGTAGGCCAGCCGCGGGTAGGCGACCTGGTCGCCGGGGCCGAGGCCGAGCTGGCCGGGCAGCCAGGCCACCAGTTCCTTGGAGCCGATGGTCGGCAGCACCGCGGCCGGGCCGATCTCGGCCCCGCAGCGCCGGTTCAGCCACCCGGCGATCGCCTCGCGCAGCTCCAGCGGACCCCAGACGGTGGGGTAGCCGGGCGCGTCGCTGGCGCCGGCCAGGGCCTTCTGGATCAGCTCCGGCACCGGGTCGACCGGGGTGCCGACGGAGAAGTCGCAGAGCCCGCCCGGGTGGGCCAGCGCGGTGGCCTTGTACGGCTCCAGCTTGTCCCAGGGGAAGGCCGGGAGCCGGTCGGATACGCGGCGCGCCGCCCCCGGGTGGCCCGGGAACGGCGCGCGCGGTGCGTCAGTGGTGCTCACTGGTCAGCTGCCACCGATCGTCAGTGCTCGGCGTTCTGCGGCGGCAGGGCCGCGATGAACGGGTGGTCCCGCTCGATCAGGCCCAGCTTCGAGGCGCCACCGGGCGAACCGAGCTCGTCGAAGAACTCGACGTTCGCCTTGTAGTAGTCCTTCCACTCCTCCGGAGTGTCGTCCTCGTAGAAGATCGCCTCGACCGGGCAGACCGGCTCACAGGCGCCGCAGTCGACGCACTCATCCGGGTGGATGTACAGAGAGCGGCTGCCCTCGTAGATGCAGTCAACCGGGCACTCTTCGATGCACGCCTTGTCCTTGACGTCGACACAAGGCTGCGCGATGACGTAGGTCACGCTGTCGTTCCTCCTCGGATGGGCCGGTGCCCAAACTATCTGCTTGCGTGCGCGGGTACGCGCGGCGTCGTCGATGCCCGCCCCTAGTATCGCGGGTCAGAGCCTACAAATGCACCGGAGGTCCCTTTGAGCACCAGCCAGTTTCCGGACGGCGGACTGGCCGAGATCCGCATAGACCGCTCTGACGTGGGACGACGGGTCTCGGTGCGGCGACTGGAAACCCCGGCTGACCCCGCCACCGGCCGCCCGGTGTTCCGCGATGTGATCGGCGTGCTCACATCATGGAACGATCATGAGCTGACGGTGATCGGCCGGGACTGCTCCGAGACCCGGATCCCGCTGGACCGGCTGGTGGCCGGCAAAGTGGTGCCGTTGTTCCCGGCCCGGCGCGGCGAGCAGCCGCAGGCCGGGCCGGTCGAGCTGCAGCGGCTGGCCGCCGACAGCTGGCCGGCCGCCGAGCGGGAACAGCTGGGCGACTGGACGCTGCGCGCCGCCGGGGGCTTCACCAAGCGGGCCAACTCGGCCCAGCTGCTGGGCGATCCGGGCCTGCCGCGGCCGGCCGCGCTGGACCGGGTGCGCGCCTGGTACGCGGCCCGCGCGCTGCCCGCCTGGGTCGAGGTCACGGTGCCCGGCACCGACCCGGCGCTGATCGCGGAACTGGACGAGCTGGGCGAGCGGAGCGAATGGGGGCACCTCCCGGCCGAAGGCTGGGGGAACGTCACCCCCACGCTGGTGCGGACCGCGCCGCTGGCCCCGCTGGCCCGCCCGGTGCCGGGGCAGGAACTGGTGCGGCTGTCCCGCACCGCGGACGCCGACTGGCTGGCGGTGTACCACCGGTTCGAGGACGGCGAGACGGCCGCGGACGCCGCCCAGCAGGTGCTGCACGGCGGTCCCTCGGTCTGGTTCGCCACCGTGCCCGACCCGGACGGCGCGCAGCCGCTGGCCATCGGACGGTGCGTCATCGACGGTGCGTGGGCGCACTTCGGGGCGGTCGAGGTGCAGCCGCGGGCCCGCCGCCGGGGGCTGGCCCGCGCGGTCATGGCGGTGCTCGCCGCACGGGCCGCCGAGGAGCGCGCCCGGGGCGCCTACCTGCAGGTGGAGGCCGACAACGACGCCGCGAACGCGCTCTACGACGGCCTGGGCTTCAGCACCAGTCACACTTACCACTACCTGCGTCTTCCCCAGGCGTAGCAGTCGTCGTAGGTTCCCGCCGTAGCATCACCGAAGCAGCACCGCCTGACGCACCCCGTGCCGCACACGAAAGCCAGCGCAGCCACCGTGACCGAGCAGAGCAGAGCCCGCTTCCGCACCGAGGCCAGGTCCGAGCAGCCCGACCCGGTGCTGCTCTGCGTGCTGGCCGCCGCCGAGCACACCCTGGCCGGCCCCGGCCTGCCGGAGGACGAACCGGCGCCGACCCTGGCGGAGCTGGAGGCCGCCTGCCGGGCGGCCCTGGACCGGCACGCGGCCGCGGTGCGGCGTGCCGTGGCCGAGCGCCGGCCGACCTCCCCGGAGGAGACCGCGGCGCTGCTGGCCGCGGTGCTGGGCGGGCGCGAGCGGTTCCACGGCCGACAGTCCGACTACAAGCGGCTGGAGTCCTCGCTGCTGCCCGAGGTGCTGCGGCGCCGCCGCGGGCTGCCGATCATGCTCTCGCTGGTCTGGTCGGCGGTGGCGGCCCGGGCCGGGCTGACGGTGCACGGGATCGCGCTGCCGGGGCACTTCATCGTCGCGGTCGGGGCGCCCGAGCCCGGCGACGAGTACGTGCTGGCCGACCCGTTCCACGGCGGCCGGCTGCTCTCCTCGCAGGACGCGGCGGCGATCGTGGTGGCGGCCGGGCACAAGTTCACGCCGGAGCTGCTCACCCCGGCCCTGCCGCTGGACATCACGCTGCGGGTGCTCGGCAACATCCGCGCCTGGGCCGCCGAGCGCCCGGAGCACGCCAGGACCCAGCTGTGGGCCACCGAGCTCTCCCTGCTGCTCCCCCGCCATCCGGCCCAACTACGCCTGGAACGAGCCGAGTTGCTGGTGCGAACCGGCGACTTCCTGGGCGGGGCGGCCGAGATGGACGCTTACGCCCAGATCCTGGACGCCTTCGACCCGGACTCGGCCGCCCGGGTGCGGCAGGACGCCCGGGCCGCCCGGCACCGCCTCAACTGACCCGCGCACATGGGCCGTTCAGAGCCAGCCCTTGTCCTTGGCGACGCGCACCGCCTCGGCCCGGTTGCGGGCCCCGGTCTTCTGGATCGCCATCGAGAGGTAGTTGCGCACGGTGCCCTCGGACAGGTGCAGCCGGCGGGCGATCTCGGCGTTCACCGCACCGTCGGAAGCAGCCGCCAGCACGTCCTGCTCGCGCCCGGTCAGCGGATTGGCGCCCTCGGCCAGCGCGGCGGCGGCCAGCGTCGGATCGATCACCCGCTCACCGCGCAGTACCCGGCGCACCGCCTCCGCCAGCTGGGCCGCCGGCGCGTCCTTGACCAGGAAGGCGTCGGCCCCGGACTCCATCGCCCGGCGCAGATAGCCCGGCCGGCCGAAGGTGGTGGCGATCACCACCTTGGTCGCCGGGCTCTGCCGCTTCACCAGGGCGGCTGCCTCGATCCCGGTCATCCCGGGCATCTCGATGTCCAGCACCGCGACCTGCACCCGGTGCTCCAGCACCGCCGGCAGCACCTCGTCGCCCCGGGAGACCTGTGCGACCACTTCGATGTCGCCCTCCAGCGAGAGCAGCGCGGCCAGTGCCTCACGCACCATCGACTGGTCCTCGGCGAGCAGCACCCGCACCTGATCATCACTCATGTCGCCGCAGCTTAGGGCCTGTGCGTGGCCGCCAACCCCAGCGGGACCATGGCCCGGACCGCGAAGCCCTTGCCGTGCCGGCCCGGCGCCGTCTCCAGCCGGCCGCCGACCAGGGCCAGGCGCTCGTCCAAGCCGGTCAGCCCGTTGCCCGGGCCGGACTTGCCGGGACCGCGCCCGTTGTCGGCGACCTCCAGCACGGCGAACCGGGCGCCGTCGCCGTCCCAGGTCTCGTCCAGCGCCACGGTGCACAGGGTGGCGCCCTCGGCGTGCCGGACCACGTTGGTGACCGCCTCGCGCAGCGCCCAGGCGAGGGTCTCGGCCTCCGCACCGCCCAGCCCCGGGTGCTCCTCGGTGAGCGTGGAGGGGGCCTCCAGGGTGACGCCGGTGGTGGCCAGCGCGGTGCGGGCGGCGGCCAGCTCCACCGAGAGGCTGGGCTTGCGGTAGCCGGTGATCGCGGAGCGCACGTCGGTCAGCGACTGGCGGGCCACCTGCTCGATGTCGGCCACCTGGGACCGGGCCTGCTCGTCCTTGCCGGCGTCCATGAACCGGCCGGCCAGCTCGCTCTTCAGGGTGATCAGCGACAGCGAGTGCCCGAGCAGGTCGTGCATGTCCCGGGCCAGCCGCAGGCGCTCCTCGGCCGCCGCCAGATGGGCCGCCACCTCGCGGGCCTCGCGCAGCTCCCGCATGGTGTGGACCAGCCGCTGCAGGCCGGTCATCGCGGCGCCGCTCAGGAAGGTCGGCAGCACCAGCGCGCCGAGCTCGTCGGACGTGGTGTGCAGGAGCAGCGCGACCACCAGCAGCAGACCGGTGGCCGCGAGCACGCCGGCCATCGCATACCGCGGCGGCAGCACCGCGCCGACCGCGACCGACAGGTAGGTGAACAGCCCCAGCCACTCGCCGCCCAGGCCGAACGAGGTGGCCAGGGCCAGCCCCAGCATCACGGCCACCATCGGATAGGTGCCGCGCCACCAGTCCCCGTTCATCGAACGGAAGATCACCAGGCTGAGGTAGCCGCCGAGGAACCCCGCCAGCGCCAGCGCGCCGAGCACCGTGCCGACCGTGCCGTGCCTGCCACTGGCCAGATCCTTGATCGGATAGACCAGGTAGAACATCCACAGCAGCATCCAGCAGACCTTCACCAGCAGCTGCCGGCGGGTCTCCGCCGGGGCGCCGGGCACGTGCTGCCGATCGCTGACGGCCGGCCGCGCGAGCAGCGCGGTCGGCCGGTCGGTCGGACGGCTCTCCCGGGCCGGTGCCGACTGGTCCAGGGAGGTGCGCGTCATGGTGCTCATCATGCCTGCCGGGTGTCCCGGCGGTACAGGTAGGAGGCGGCGACCACGAAGACCACCAGGAAGCCGGCCAGGCCCAGCGCGGAGCCGGTGTCGAAGCCGTTGCCCGGCCGGATGAAGGCGGCGAGCTGGTTGTACAGGTAGACCGGGTCGAACTTGGCGACGTTCTTCAGGCTGCCGCTGATCGGGTACCAGGTACCGCCGAGCACCGACAGCACCATGTAGGTGATCATCACGATCGGCTGCACCGCGTTGGGCTCGGCCGCGTAGCCGAGCGCCACCCCGAGCGCCGCGAACACGAAGCTGCCCGCCCAGAGCACCCCGACCAGGCCCAGCCACTGGCCGGCGCCGAGCTTGACGCCCTCGGCCGCGCCGAGCGCGAACAGCACCAGGATGGACGGCAGCGTGGTGACCGCGCTGGCGCAGATCTTGGCGGTGGCATAGGCCCGCCCGGGCAGCGCGGTCAGCCGCAGCTGCCGGGTCCAGCCGGACTTCCGCTCCAGCGAGATCCGCTGCGCGCTGCCGGTGAGCACCGCGCCGACCGCGCCGAAGGTGGCCATCGAGACCATGAAGTAGCTCTTGGCGCTGACCCCGCCCGGCATCGAGTGGTTGGCGTTGATGAAGAAGAAGTACATCAGCGACGGGTAGAGCACGGTGAAGAACACATAGCGCTTGTTGCGCAGGGTGCGCAGGATCTCCAGCTTGATCAGGGTCTTCATCGCACGTTCTCCAGCGCGGACTCGGTCGCCTCGGCGGCCTCGGTGATGGTCAGGAAGGCCTGCTCCAGGCCCAGGCTGGTGACCTCGATGCCGCGCGGGTACCAGCCCGAGCGGTAGAGGCCGGCGACCAGCGCGTCCGCGTCCATGGCACGGATCCGCACGGTGCGCACCCCGTCGGCCGAGCCGCTGACGTCGAGTGAGGTCAGGCCCGGCAGGGCGCGCAGCTCGGTCTCGTCCACGAAGCCGTCCGCGGCGTGCAGTTCGAAGCTGACCCGGCGGGCGCCGGCCCGGGCCTTGATGTCGGCCGAGGAGCCGTCGGCGAGCAGCCGGCCGCGGTGCAGCACCAGCACCCGGTCGGCGATCGAGTCGGCCTCCTCCAGGTAGTGGGTGGCGAACAGCACGGTGCGGCCCTGGTCGGCCTGGGCGCGCATGGCGGCCCAGAACTGCTGGCGGACCGAGACGTCCATGCCGGTGGTCGGCTCGTCCAGCACGATCAGGTCGTTGGCCCCGGCGATCGCCAGCGCGAACCGGACCCGCTGCTCCTGGCCGCCGGAGAGCTTGTCCACCCGGCGGTCGGCGATCTCCTCGATGCCGGCCTCGCGCAGCACCTCGGCCGGCTTGTGGCCGCGCGGGTGCACGTCGCAGGCGAGCTGGACCAGCTCGCGGACCTTGACGTCGGACATCAGGCCGCCGCTCTGCAGCATCGCGCCGACCCGGCCGGCCTCGATCGCGGCCCGCGGGCTGCCGCCGAACAGGGTGACGGTGCCCTGGTCGGGCTCGCGCAGTCCGAGCAGCAGGTCAAGGCTGCTGGACTTGCCGGCGCCGTTCGGGCCGAGCAGGGCCACCGTCTGGCCCGGGTACAGCGTCAGGTCCAGGCCGTTCACCGCCTTGACCTTGCCGTAGCTCTTGCTGACCTGCCGGAAGGCGGCCACTTCCCCGCTCATCTCGTCCCCGTCCTCTCGCTCGTCCCTGGCGACGGGAACAAGAGTCCCGCACGGGCGGGGGTGCCCGGCAGTGTGGGCGGTCGTGTCCCCGGCATGACGGATGTCATGCCGAGGACGTGACGATCACGCAGGTCAGGGACGTCAGGCAGGCATGCCGAGGGCGTCCTTGAGGAATGCCACCTGGAGCAGCAGCAGGTTCTCCGCGACCTGCTCCTGCGGGGTCATGTGGGTGACCCCGGAGAGCGGCAGCACGGTGTGCGGGCGGCCGGCGGCCAGCAGCGCCGAGGAGAGCCGCAGGGTGTGCGCGACCACCACGTTGTCGTCGGCCAGGCCGTGCACGAGCATCAGCGGGCGCTCCAGCTTGGCCGCGTACTCGATCAGCGAGTGCTCCCGGTAGCGCTCGGGGTGCTCCTGGGGCAGGCCGAGGTAGCGCTCCTGGTAGTGGGTGTCGTACAGCGCCACATCGGTCACCGGGGCGCCGGCCACGGCCGCGTGGAACACGTCCGGGCGGTGCAGCACGGCCATGCCGGCCAGGTAGCCGCCGAACGACCAGCCGCGGATCGCCACCCGGTCGAGGTCCAGCGGGAACTCCTCGGCGAGCGCGTGCAGCGCCGCCACCTGGTCCTCGACGGGTGGCTTGGCCAGGTCGCCGGCGACCGACTTCTCCCAGGCCGGGCTGCGGCCCGGGGTGCCGCGCCCGTCCGCCACGACCACCGCGAAGCCCTGGTCGGCGAACCACTGCGAGCTGAGGAAGCGCTCGTGCGACTGCACCACCATCTGGCCGTGCGGCCCGCCGTACGGGTCCATCAGCACCGGCAGCAGGCCGTCCCGCTCGCGGTCGTAGCCGGTGGGCAGCAGCACCGCCGCCGGGATCCGCCGCTCGCCGGCCCAGCGCAGCTCCGGACGGGCCGTCAGCACCGGCCGCTCGGCGTACGAGGTGACGATGTGACCGGCCGGGGCGCCGTCGACCAGCACCTCGGTGCGACGGCCGGCCCGCTCCAGCGAGGACCAGGAGAGCACCGTCACGGCACCGCCGCGCACCGCGTCCACCGCGCCGCCCTCGCGCAGCAGCCGCGGCTTGCCCTCCCCGAGCGGCACCGCGTAGACGCCGGTCAGGCCGGGGACCGTCTCGGCGCTCTCGCCCTCGCTCGCCTGGACCAGCACCTCGGTGGCGCCGACCGAGAGCACCGTGCGCAGGTGCAGGGTGTCGTCGGTGAGCACGGTGTCGCCGGCCAGCAGCGCCCGGTGGCCCGGGGCGTCGCTGATCCGCAGCAGCCGGCCGTCCGCCGTCCAGGCCGGCACGCCGTGGAAGAGCTCCAGCCAGGCCTCGTCCCGCTCGACGGCCAGGGTCTCGGTGGCGCCGGTGGCCGGGTCGACCGTCAGCACCAGCTGCTCGCGCTGGCTGCGGGCCTGCACCAGGAGCAGCGGCGGGCCGCCGGCCGACCAGTGCACCCGGGCGAGGTAGGGGTAGGCGGTCCGGTCCCAGACCACTTCGGTGCGGGTGCCGTCCAGGTCGACCAGCCAGAGGGTGACGTCGGCGTTGGGGGTGCCGGCGGCCGGGTAGGCGACCTCGGTGGGAACGCTGCCCGGGTTGGCCGGGTCGGCGATCCACCAGCGCCGCACCGGCGCCTCGTCCACCCGGGTGACCAGCAGCCGGTCTCCGGCCGGGGACCACCAGTACCCGCGGTCCCGGTGCATCTCCTCCTGGGCGATGAACTCGGCCTGGCCCCAGGTGATCCCGGGCTGCTCGGGCTCGACCAGCGAGCGGTCGCCGCTGCCGTCGGCGGCGGTCAGCCGCAGCACGCCGGCGGTGGTCGGGTAGGCCACCCAGCGGCCGTCCGGCGAGGGGCGCGGGTCGAGCACCGGACCGGCGGCCGGCAGCTCGCGCACCCCGCCGGCGACCAGGTCGGCCGCGAAGAGCCGGCCGGAGAGCGGGAAGGCGGCCAGCTCTCCGGCCTGGTCCAGCGCATAGCCGACGATGCCCGCCGCGCCCTCCCGGCTGCGCTCCCGGCGGGCCCGCTCGGCCGGCGAGAGGTCCTCCTCGCCGCCGCCCAGCAGCGCCACCGGGTCGGCGGCGACCTTCTCGGAGCCGTCGGCCGGGTCGAGGGTCCAGAGCAGGTTGGCCCGGTCGCCGCCGCCCCGCGAGCGCAGGAAGACGACCCGGGAGCCGTCCGGCGCCACGGCGAAGGAGCGGGGCATCCCCACGGTGTAGCGCAGGGTCCGCGCGTACTGCCGGGGGAAGGTGTCGGCTGCGGTCTCATTGGTGGTCATGGACCGCACCCTATGGGGTCCCGGTGTTGCTGATCACTCGTTCGGCGCAGCGCGCGCAACTGTTTCGCGCGGGCCCCGACACCCCGTCCCACCGGCCCAGGTACGGCCTCCAGCACCCTGTGACACGAACCGTCACGCCTCACGGAAAGTAACGCGCACCTCACTCATCGGGTATTCCTGGGTGCAGCGACCGTTTCGCCGTCCTCCGGGCGGCGGCACCCGGAAAGGGGTGTGAGCCGCCATGGCTCTGAACATCTCCGCAGCCGTGCTGATGCTGGTCATCGTCGTAGTGATGATCCGCCGCTCCGGCCTCAAGATGTCCCACGCGATCATCTGCTCACTGCTCGGCTTCTACCTGGCCTCCAGCTCGATCGCCCCGTCGATCCAGCAGGTCACCAGCAACCTCGCGGGCATGCTCAATGGCCTGAAGCTCTAGCGTCCGCGGTCGCGGTCTAGGCTCTCCTCCATGACCGCTGCCGACCGCCGCCTGCTGCTCGTGCACGCCCACCCCGACGACGAGTCGATCGGCAACGGCGCCACCATGGCCCGCTATGCCGCCGAGGGCGCCCAGGTCACCCTGGTGACCTGCACCCTCGGCGAGGGCGGCGAGGTGATCCCGCCCGAGCTGGCCGAGCTGGCGGCGGACCGGACCGACTCCCTGGGCGAGTACCGGATCGGCGAGCTGACCGCCGCGATGCGCGAGCTCGGGGTGGCCGACCTCCGGTTCCTCGGCGGACCCGGGCGGTACCGGGACTCCGGGATGATGGGCGTGCCCGACAACGACCGCCCGGACTGCTTCTGGCAGGCCGACGTGGCGGAGGCGGCCGGGCACCTGGTCGAGGTGATCCGCGAGGTCCGCCCGCAGGTGCTGGTCACCTATGACGAGCACGGCGGCTACGGCCACCCCGACCACATCCAGGCGCACCGGGTGGCGATGCGCGCGCACCAGCTGGCCGCCGACCCCGACTGGCGCCCGGAGCTGGGCCCGGCCTGGCGGATCACCAAGGTGTACTGGACCAGGGTGCCGCGCTCGGTGCTGCTGGCCGGCCTGGAGCAGGCCGCCGCCCGGTTCCCGCTGGTCGCCGCCGAGCAGGACGTGCCGGGCGTGGTGCCGGACGAGCTGGTGGACGCCGCACTGGACGGCGCGCGGTACGCCGGGCACAAGGCCGCCGCGATGCGCGCGCACGCCACCCAGATCACCGTGGACGGCGGCTTCTTCGCGCTCAGCAACGACCGCTGGCAGCCGCTGCTGGCCGACGAGTACTACCAACTGGTGCACGGCCCGGCCGGGTCGGCGCGCCCCGAGCGCGACCTGTTCGCAGGAGTCGAGGTCCGGTGAACCCGCTGCACACCCTGCTCGGCACCCAGGCGCAGCGGCTGGCCGAGCCGCTGCCGCCGCGCCGGCTGCGCATCACCTGGTACGTGCTGGTCTTCGTGCTGGGCGTGCTGGACGCGCTCTGCGGTTGTTTCGTGCAGGCTCTGTGGAGCCCGTGGGGCCTGCTGCTGGCGCTGGCGGGCAACGTGGCCGTCTTCTACGGGGGCATGCGGCTGACCGGCACCAAGCTCGGCCTGGCACTGGGTCTGGTCGGCTGGCTGCTGGTGATGTTCGTGCTGCTGGCGCCGCGTCCGGAGGGCGATTTCGTGCTGTCCGCCGCAGTCACCTCGTACGCCTACCTGCTGGGCGGACTGGCCATCGGACTCGGCGTCGGACTGCTGCCCACCCGGGCGCCGTACGCCTTCGGCATCCCGCGCCAACGGGACTGACTACCCGTAGGCTCGGGGTACGGAACCGGACGTATCGGGTTCTAAGGGAAGCAGTTCGCCACTCTGGCGTTCCCAGTATGGTGGTGCCGCAGCATCGTCGGACGAGCCGTCCGGCCGCGAACCCGGAGCAGAGCAGCATTGAGCAGCCGCGAATCTGACAGCGCCCACCCGTCGTCCCGTCGCGGGGCGGGCGGAGGCGACGCCTATCCGTCGGGCACACCGCCTTATGGCATCCCGGGGTTGGGCGGCGGCTTCGACCCGTTCGGCCGGAACCCGGGCTTCGACGTCCCCCCGGGCGGCCCGCAGGAGCCGGAGCCGGAGACCCCGAAGACCGAAACCACGCTGACCACCAAGATCTCCATCAACATCCCCGGCTCCCGGCCGATCCCGCCGGTGGTGGTGCGCAGCGCCGTCAAGCCGGAGGACGGCGGCGCGGGCGAGCCCCCGGCCGCCGAGCCCCCGGCCGCGCGTAATGGGGGCACCTCCCGGCCGGAGGCTGGGGGAGGCCCCCGGCACCGCTCGGCGCCGCCGGCCGCGCCGGTGCTCGGCGTGATGGACTCCAGTGGCCGCACCAGCACTCCGCCGGACCTGCCGCCGCAGTGGCGCGCCCCGCAGGGCAAGAAGTCCGAGGCCTCGGAGTCGGAGTCGACCGGCGAGTGGTTCCGGCCGCGGCAGAAGTCGCGCCCGGAGCCGGTGGCGGCGCCGACCACGGCCACACCGGCCGCCGGCACCCCGCGGTTCGCCGCGCAGCCCCCGGCGGCGCCGAACCAGCAGCAGCGCCCGGCGGGCGACCCTGCCCCGGCCTTCGGCCTGGGGGCACCTCCCGGCCGCCAGGCTGGGGGCGAGGTGCCCCCGTCGGCCGGCGCCCACGACCCGTTCGCCGCCGGCCCCCGCGACCCGTTCGACACCGGTGCGCGCGACCCGTTCGCCACCGGCCCCCGCGACCCGTTCGGCACCGGCCCGGCGGCCCCGGCGCAAGGGGCGCCCGCACCGGGCGCGCCCGCCCAGGGCATGCCGCCGTTCGGTGCGGGCGCGCCGGGCAGCGCGGGCGGCTTCCCCGGCCCGGCCCAGGGCAACGCCGCGCCGTTCTCCGGCGAGCCGGCCCCGCAGGGCGGCCCGCTGGGTGACGGCGGCCCCGCCCATCCCGCCGCCGACCCTTTCAACACCGCCGCGGCGCCCACCGCGACGCCGCGTCCCACCGGCACCCCGGGCGCCCCCGGCCGGTTCGCCCGGCCGCAGCAGCCGCTCACCCCGTTCCCGGGCGAGCCGGGCCGACCGTCCGACGAGCCGGAGGACACCCAGATCGGCGGTTTCGACCCGATCACGGGCGAGGACCGGCCGACCCCCGGGCGGATACCCGGCGGGCCGCCGCCGACCGGCCTGTACGGTGCGCAGCCGACCGCCCCCGGTCGCCCCGGCCCCACCCCGACCCCCACGGCACCGCCGCCGGCTTCCCGAACTCCCCTGCCCCGCAGGGCAGTTCGCTGCCGGGCGAGCCGGGCGGCCCGACCGGCGCCGACGCCGAGCCGCCGACCGCGCCGAAGCCGGCTGCTCCGAAGCCGGCCGCGGCCAAGCCCAAGGGCCGCTCCAAGGTCCAGAAGCTGCTGGTCACCGGTGCCGGCGGGGTGCTCTTCCTGGGTGCGGCCGCCTACGGCACCGGCCTGATGCTCAACCAGACCGACGTGCCGCGCGGCACCAAGGTGCTCGGCACCGACATCGGCGGCAACAGCCGCGACCAGGCGATCCACACCCTGAACGCCACCGTCGGCAAGATCGGGCAGCAGCCGATCCAGCTGAAGCTGGGCAACCAGACGCTCACCCTGGATCCGACCGCCGCCGGCCTCAGCTTCGACACCACCGCCACCGTGGACGGCCTGACCAAGCACAGCTACAACCCGTCGGACGTGCTGCAGTCACTGACCGGCGGCAGCAAGAACGTGCCGCCGGTGGTCCACATCGACCAGGCCAAGCTGAAGGCGGCGCTGGACGGCCTGTCGGCCGGTTCGGCGCAGGGCCTGAAGGAGGGCTACATCCAGTTCTCCGACACCGGCGACCCGGTGGTGGTGCCCGGCCAGCCCGGGCAGGCCGTGGACGACAGCACCGCCGTCACCCAGGTGGCGCAGAGCTACCAGGACCGGGCCGACGGGAAGACCGATGCCCCGGTGAACCTGTCGGTGACGGCGGCTCAGCCCAAGGTCGCCACCCAGACGCTGCAGCAGACCGCGGACGGCCTGGGCAAGACGATCACCAGCAGCAACGTGACCATCTTCGCCGGCGCCAAGCAGTTCCGGTTCGGCAAGACGGTGGCGGCCAAGGCCCTCACCCTGGTCCCGGACGCCTCGGGCAACATCGTGCCGAAGTGGGACCTCGACCAGCTGGGCACCCTGATCGGCAACACCTTCGACAAGACGCAGTACCGCAAGAGCGACGGCACCCTGGCGCCGATCACCACCCAGGACGTGGCCGACGCGATCGTCTCGGTCTATGACAAGAACACTGCGGCAGAGCGCACTTATCGCTTCCACATGTGAACATGTCAAAATTCCGCAGTGGGGCCTCGGAACGCACTCCGTTCCAAGGCCCCACTGTTTTCTCGGCGACATCCCGCCAGTGGCGTGTAACTGTCACCGGCGTTGGGCAGCAACTCTCCCGACGGATTACCGAGCACCTGCTTAAAGGCTGACGAAAAGTCGCCAGCGGCGGCATCCCGCCATATCCGTCCGGTATGCGGACACTATTAACCGCCGGGCAGATCCCCCATAACTCACCAAAACGGACACCTGTATCTATGCGCGTCAACTCCCCACGGAGCGGATGGAGACGTTCAGATACCGGTGTTACTAAGCCCTCGTTACGAACTTATGAACGCGCTATATGGCTTTATGTCCGTTTTATGCCGTCTTGCTGAGAGGGTGTCAAGTGGTTGAAAGCTACAACCTGATGGACATTCCAGAACGAAGCCAAAACTGGCTGTCCAGCCACAGAGAAACTCTTGACGTTCGATAAACGAGTTGCGAGAGTCCGTTCGACCAACTTCTTCCTCGTTGCTGCTGCACAGACCACCGGCGGGAGCTTTCGCACCATGACGACGCCAACTGAGGACACGACTGAGACCGAACCGGTCCTCGTCGCGTCCGCGACAGGAGACGCCGGCAACAAGCCGAACGCACTCCAAGGGCGCACCCCGGGCCAGATTGCCTGGAGCCGCTTCAAGCGCAACCGCATCGGTGTGATCTGCGCCGGCATCGTGATCCTGTACATCCTGGTCGCGATCCTCGCGCCGGTGATCACCGGGCTCTACGGACAGTCGCCGTACATCCCCTACGGCACGCGTGACATGTCACTGCTCGACGACAGCGGCCTGCCGGTCGGTGCCAACGGCGGCATGAGCGGCGCCCACTGGCTGGGCATCACCCCGGACGCTGGGTACGACATCTTTGCCAAGCTCGTCTACGGCATCCGCACCTCGCTCGGCATCGGCCTGCTGATCACGATCGCCTCGGCCGTCGTGGGCATCGTGGTCGGTGTCGCGCAGGGTTACATGGGCGGGCGGTTCGACTACTTCGTCGGGCGCTTCACCGACCTGCTGCTGGGCCTGCCGACCCAGCTCTTCTTCATCGCCTTCACCCCGATCGTGGAGAACTGGTTCGTGCCCACGGACCGCGCGATGCCGGTCTACATGCGCGTCCTCTCGGTCGTACTGGTCCAGTCGTTCCTCGGCTGGATGGCCACCGCCCGTCTGCTCCGCGGCATGTCGCTGAGCCTGCGGGAGCGCGAGTACGTCGAGGCGGCCAAGATCTCCGGGGCCTCCTCCTGGCGCATCATCTTCAAGGAGCTGATGCCCAACCTGGCCACCACCATCCTGGTCCAGGTGACCCTGCTGCTCCCGACCATGGTGACCGCCGAGGCCGGTCTCTCCTTCCTCGGTGTCGGCATGGTCGACCCGACGCCGGACTGGGGCCTGATGTTCCAGGACGCGACCCGGCACTACCAGGACGACCTGACGTACCTGATGGTCCCCGGTATCTCGCTGATGATCTTCGCCGTGGCGTTCAACCTGTTCGGTGACTCCGTCCGCGACGCGCTCGACCCGAAGACCATCCGCTAGCCGCTCCACCCGCTCCACCGCTGTACCCCCGCTCCCCCAGCACCGGCCACCCCGGGGCAGCCGCCCCGCCGGTCCGCGCTGGCCAGACAACACATGACCAGTGACAGGTAGGAACCAATGAGACTTCGCAAGGCAGCACTTGTGCCGGCGCTCGTGGCGGTCAGCGCCCTCACGCTGACGGCTTGTGGTGGGGGCGGTGGCAAGGCCTCCTCGGACTCCAGCAAGGGTGCGTCCGCGGGTGGCGCGCAGACCTTCTCGATCGGCACCAAGGCCGACTCGACCGGTCCGGCCAAGGACATCCCGGGCGCGAAGAAGGGTGGCACTGCCACCGACATCGAGGCGGCCGGCTTCGACTACCTGGACCCGAGCCAGCAGTACGTCAACGTCCTGCAGGCCATCGGCATGCTGTACAGCCGTCAGCTGACCAACTACAAGACCGACCCGACCACCGGCAAGGTCACCCTGGTCGGCGACATGGCCACCGACACCGGCACCTTCGCCGACGGCGGCAAGACCTGGACCTGGACCCTCAAGGACGGCCTGAAGTTCGAGGACGGCACGCCGATCACCTCGAAGGACGTCAAGTACGCGGTCGAGCGCCTGTACCAGGACTACCAGACCAACGGTGCGACCTACTTCCCGCTGTGGCTGTCCGGTACCAACTACCGCGACGTCTACAAGGGCCCGCAGACCGGCCAGGAGCTGCCGGACAGCGTGATCGGCACGCCGGACGCGAAGACCATCGTCTTCCACTTCCAGCAGGCCCACACCGACGCCAACTTCGCCGCCGCCGAGCCCGACATCACGGCGATCGAGCGCTCGAAGGACACCGGCGCGCAGTACAACACCCACCCGGTCTCGATCGGCCCCTACAAGGTCGCCGACTACCAGCCGGACAAGTCGCTGACCCTGGTCAAGAACGACCAGTGGGACCCGAACACCGACCCGCTGCGCCACCAGTACGTGGACAAGTGGCAGTTCCAGCTGAACGTCTCGGTGCAGCAGCTGACCCAGCGCCTGATGACCGGCAACGGCGACGACAAGAACGCGCTGACCCTGGCGCAGAACGCCGACCCCAGCCTGATCAGCCAGATCCAGAACGACTCGTCCATGGCTTCGCGGACGATCAGCCAGTACACCCCGTTCGTCGACACCTTCGACATCAACGACACCCGGATCACCGACGTCAACGTCCGCAAGGCCCTGGTCGCCGCGTTCCCGGCCGCCCAGATCCAGCGTCAGCTCGGTGGCTCGGCCACCGGTGACATCGCCGGCAACCTGATCAGCCCGACCATCGCCGGCTGGAAGGACAGCGACCCGCTGGGCATCAAGGCCCACAAGCAGGGCGACCCGGCCGCGGCCAAGAAGATCCTGACGGACGCCAACAAGCTCAACACCCACATCGAGATCGGCTACGCCAACACCCCGAAGTGGGCGCAGGTCGCCAGCACCCTCGTCGACGCCCTGAACCAGGCCGGCTTCCAGGCCGAGAAGAAGGAAATCGACGCCACCAGCTACTACTCGGTGATCGGTAAGAAGGACAACCAGTTCGACATGTACCGCACCGGCTGGGGCGCGGACTGGCCGCAGGGTGACACCGTCATCCCGCCGACCCTGGACGGTCGTACGATCGCCGACGGTGCGACCAACTACGCGCACTACAACAACCCGACGATGAACTCCCAGATGGACACCATCGCCAAGAACACCAACGTCACCGAGGCCGCGGGCCAGTGGATGGACCTCGCTGACAAGATCCTCACCACCGACGTGCCGAAGATCCCGCTGGAGTACGACAAGTTCTTCCAGGTCTACGGTGCGGGCCTGGGCGGCGTGGCCTACAACCCGGTTCTGGGCTGCATCGACCCCTCCAGCGTCTACCTGAAGGGCTGACGAACTCCGGAGTCGGCCTCCGGGCCGACTCCCCCCGGGCGGGGCCACCCCACCAGGTGGCCCTGCCCGGGCCGCGTGTCGACTCCACGTGACCCGGGAGTCGCACACTCCACGACGTGGCCGCCGCAGGCGCCCTCACTTCGGAAGAGCTACATTCCATGCTCCGATTTCTCATCCGCCGGGCGCTCGGCGCGATCGTCATCATTCTGCTGCTGATCTGCCTGACGTACTTCGCGTTCTTCTCCCTCGCAGTGGACCCGGCCCAGCTGGCCTGCCCGCCGAAGTCCTGCACCCCTGAGCTGTTGGCGCAGATCCGCTCCAACATGCATCTCAACCTGCCGGTCTACCAGCAGTTCTGGAACTACCTGAGCGGCCTGTTCGTCGGCCAGGACCTCGGCACGGTCGGCCACTGCGCCGCCCCGTGCTTCGGTTACTCCTACAACGCGCAGCGCTTCGTCTGGGACGAGATCTCGGCCAACTACCCGGCCACCTTCGTGCTGGCCATCGGCGGTGCGATCGTCTTCCTGGCCATCGGTGTCGGCCTGGGCATGCTCTCCGCCTGGAAGCAGGGCTCGATCCTGGACCGGGTCGCCAGCTCCATCTCGCTGATCGGCCAGTCCACCCAGATCTACTTCGTCGGCCCGCTGGCCATGGCGCTCTTCGTCTACAACCTGCAGTGGCTGGACGTCCCGAAGTACGTGCCGTTCACCCAGGACCCGGTCGGCTGCTTCATGGGCATGCTGCTGCCGTGGCTGGTCATGTCGATCATCTTCTGGGCCAACTACACCCGCCAGGTCCGCTCGCTGATGCTCGAGCAGCTCTCCGAGGACCACATCCGGGCCGCCCGCGCCAAGGGCATGTCCAGCCGCTACGTCTGGTTCCGGTACGCGCTGCGCGGTGCGATGGCCCCGATCATCACCATCTTCGGTATCGACCTCGGCGCGGTCTTCTCCGGCGCGATCATCACCGAGTACACCTTCAGCATCCAGGGCCTGGGCTTCCTCGCCGTCAAGTCGGTCAACAACGCCGACCTGTACCTGGAGCTGGGCGTGCTGATCTTCAGCTCGGTCGCGATCCTGCTCTTCAACATCATCGTCGACGCTGCTTACGCTCTCCTCGACCCCCGGGTGCGGCTGGCATGACCCCGTCCGTATCCACGCCCGCCCCGCACTACCCCGCCCCCGAGGAGATCCGACCGTGAGCACCCTCACCAAGTCCGAGTCCGGCACCGCACCCCAGGCCGGCTCCGCCTTCCTCTCGGTGCATGACCTGCAGGTTCGCTTCCGCACCGAAGACGGCATCGTCAAGGCCGTCAACAACCTCACCTTCGACCTGGAGAAGGGCAAGACCCTCGGGATCGTCGGTGAGTCGGGCTCCGGCAAGTCGGTGTCCAACCTCGCCGTGATGGGCCTGCACAACCCGCGCAACACCACCATCGAGGGCTCGATCACCCTCGACGGCCAGGACCTGCTCAAGGCCTCCCAGAAGGACCTCGAGAAGCTCCGCGGCAACAAGATGGCGATGATCTTCCAGGACGCGCTCGCCGCGCTGTCGCCGTACTACACGATCGGCCGGCAGATCGCCGAGCCGTTCATGAAGCACACCGGCGCCAGCAAGAAGGAGGGCCGGGACCGCGCCATCGAGATGCTCCGCCGCGTGGGCATCCCGCAGCCGCAGACCCGGGTCGACGACTTCCCGCACCAGTTCTCCGGCGGTATGCGCCAGCGCGCGATGATCGCCATGGCGCTGGTCTGCGACCCCGAGCTGCTGATCGCCGACGAGCCCACCACCGCGCTGGACGTGACCGTCCAGGCCCAGATCGTCGACCTGCTGAAGGACCTCCAGCAGGAGAGCGGCACCTCGATCATCTTCATCACCCACGACCTCGGCGTGATCCGCGAGATCGCCGACGACGTGCTGGTGATGTACGCCGGTCGGGCCGTCGAGCGCGGCACCATGCGCGAGGTCCTGAAGGCCTCCCAGCACCCGTACGGCTGGGGCCTGCTCAGCTCCATCCCGCGGATCAACGCCTCGGTCGACATCCCGCTGATGCCGATCCCGGGCACCCCGCCGTCCCTGTTGAACCCGCCCTCCGGCTGCGCCTTCAACCCGCGCTGCGCGTACCGTGAGCTGGTGCCGGGTGACAAGTGCGAGACCGAGCGCCCGCCGCTCGCACTGGCCAACGGCCACCTGTCGGCCTGCCACCTCACGGATGAGCAGAAGCAGTCCATCCTCACCGAGCAGATCCTGCCCCGGCTGAGCAGCTGATCCTCGGTAACGGAGTCAAGGAAATCCCATGAGCGCAGAGCAGACCTCGCTGACCAAGGCCAAGGAGACACCGGCAGCCTCCGGCTCTCCCCTGCTGGAGGTCACCGGCCTCACCAAGCACTTCCCCGTGATGGGCGGCTTCCCGTTCAAGCGCCAGGTCGGCGCGGTGCAGGCGGTCGACAACGTGAGCTTCACCGTGGGCGAGGGCGAGAGCCTGGGCCTGGTCGGTGAGTCCGGCTGTGGCAAGTCGACCACCGGTCGCCTGGTCACCCGGCTCTACGAGCCCACCGCCGGAAGCATCAAGTACCTCGGCCAGGACATCACGCACGCCACCCGCAAGGAGCTGGCGCCGATCCGGTCCGAGATCCAGATGATCTTCCAGGACCCGTACTCCTCGCTGAACCCGCGGCACACCGTCGGCAAGATCATCACCAACCCGATGGAGATCAACGGGATCAACCCGCCCGGCGGCCGGGACGCCCGGGCCAAGGAGCTCCTGGAGATCGTCGGTCTCAACCCGGAGCACTTCAACCGGTTCCCGCACGAGTTCTCCGGCGGTCAGCGCCAGCGCATCGGTGTCGCCCGGGCGCTCGCGCTCAACCCGAAGCTGATCGTCGCCGACGAGCCGGTCTCCGCGCTCGACGTGTCGATCCAGGCGCAGGTCGTCAACCTGCTCCAGAAGCTGCAGCGCGAGCTGGGCATCGCGTTCGTCTTCATCGCCCACGACCTGTCGATCGTGCGGCACTTCTCGCAGCGCGTCGCGGTGATGTACCTGGGCAAGGTGGTCGAGATCGCCGACCGCGACTCGCTCTACACCAGCCCGCGCCACCCGTACACCGTCGCGCTGCTCTCGGCGGCCCCCGACGCCGACCCGGACAGCGCCGCCTCCGAGCGGATCCGGCTCACCGGTGACGTCCCGTCGCCGCTCAACCCGCCGTCCGGCTGCCGGTTCCGCACCCGCTGCTGGAAGGCGCAGGAGAAGTGCGCCACGGAGGAGCCGCCGCTGGTCCAGCTGGCCGGCAACGCCGACGGCCACCTGACGGCCTGCCACTTCCCGGAGGACGGCACCGGCACGCCGGCCGGCACCACCACGGTGCCCAAGGCCCGTGACGCGGCCGAGCTCAAGCCGAAGGCCGCGAAGACCGAGGACAAGCCGAAGGTCGACGTCAAGGTCGAGAAGGCCGCCAAGGTCGAGGACAAGGCCGAGGCGAAGACCGAGAAGGCTGAGAAGGCCGAGAAGGCCGAGAAGGCCGAGGCGAAGACCGAGGACAAGGCCAAGGACGCGAAGTCCGAGGACTGATCAGGTCAGCAGAACGCCGGGGCCCCTTCCGCTTGGGAGGGGCCCCGGCGTTTTCTCAGCTCTGCCCGTTCTCCTGCTCGTCCGCGGGAGAAGCCCCGTCCTCGCGCTCCGCCGCGCCCTGCTCGATCACGCGCTCCGCGGCGAAGTGACACGCCGAGTCGTGCGCGGCCAGCCCGGTCAGCCAGGGCGGGCGGGCCAGCAGCGGCTCCTCGATGGCGCACTTCTCCTGGGCCTTCCAGCAGCGGGTGCGGAACCGGCAGCCGGACGGCGGGTTGGCGGGTGACGGGACGTCACCGCTGAGCACGATCCGGTCCCGGGACTCCCGCGCTCTCGGGTCGGGGACCGGAACGGCGGAGAGCAGCGCCTGGGTGTACGGGTGGGTGGCGTGGTCGTAGATCTCCAGGTCGGAGCCGATCTCCACCAGCTTGCCCAGGTACATCACGCCGACCCGGTCGGAGATGTGCCGCACGATGGACAGGTCGTGGGCGATGAACATGTACGAGAGGTTGAACTCGCCCTGCAACTGCTCCAGCAGGTTGATCACCTGGGCCTGCACCGAGACGTCCAGCGCGGAGACCGGCTCGTCGCAGATGATCACCTCGGGCTTGAGCGCCAGGCCGCGGGCGATGCCGATCCGCTGGCGCTGGCCGCCGGAGAACTGGTGCGGATACCGGTTGATGTACTCCGGGTTGAGGCCGACCACGTCCAGCAGGTCCTGCACGGCTTTGCGACGGTCGCCCTTGGGGGCAACCTCGGGATGGATCTCGAACGGCTCGCCGATGATGTCGCCGACCGTCATCCGCGGATTGAGCGAGGTGTACGGGTCCTGGAAGACCATCTGGATGTTGCGCCGGACCGCCTTCAGTGCCGAGCCGGTCAGCCGGGAGATCTCCTCGCCCTTGTAGCGGACCGATCCAGCGGTGGCCGGCTCCAGGTTCATCAGCACCTTGGCCAGCGTCGACTTGCCGCAGCCGGACTCGCCTACGATGCCCAGCGTCTCGCCCTTGATCAGGTCGAAGGAGACGCCGTCCACCGCCTTCACCGCACCGACGTGCTTCTTGAAGATCACGCCCTGGGTCAGCGGGAAGTGCTTGACCAGGTTGCGCACCTCCAGGATCGGCTCGCCCTCGGTGACCGACTGGGCGAACGCCGCCTCCTCCGGTTGGGCCGCGCCGAGCGCGGTGGCCCCGTCATTCACCATGGAGCGTCTCCTTCCAGAAGTGGCAGGCGCTGGCCCGGCCGGGCACGGGGGTGTCCGCCTCGTCCGTCACCTCGAGGAGGGCGGGTGCACCTCCCGGCAGATGGCCTGGGCCCGGGGGCAGCGCGGGTTGAACGGGCAACCCGGCGGGATCCGCAGCAGGTTGGGCGGCAGGCCCTTGATCGCGTAGAGCTCCTGGCCCTTCTGGTCCAGCCGCGGGATCGACTCCAGCAGGCCCTGGGTGTACGGGTGCGCGGGGCTGGCGTACAGCTCGCGGACCGGGGAGGTCTCCACGATCCGTCCGGCGTACATCACCG
The DNA here is from genome assembly GCF_006636205.1 of Kitasatospora acidiphila. Taxonomy (NCBI): domain Bacteria; kingdom Bacillati; phylum Actinomycetota; class Actinomycetes; order Kitasatosporales; family Streptomycetaceae; genus Kitasatospora; species Kitasatospora acidiphila. Next base: position 3,606,763 of record NZ_VIGB01000003.1, read on the forward strand.
CGATCTTGTCCGCCACGTCGGCGACCACCCCGAGGTCGTGGGTGATCAGGATCAGGCCCATGTGGTACTCGTCCTGGAGATCCGCCAGCAGGTCCATCACCTGGGCCTGGACCGTGACGTCCAGTGCGGTGGTCGGCTCGTCGGCGATGATCAGGTCCGGCTCCAGGGCCAGCGCCATGGCGATCATGATGCGCTGGCGCATGCCGCCGGAGAACTGGTGCGGATAGTCGCCGACCCGCTCCTTGGCGGCCGGGATGCGCACCCGCTCCATCAGCTCGACCGCCTTCTCCTTGGCCTCCTTGCGGGAGGCCCCGCGGTGCACCCGGAACAGCTCGCCCAACTGGGCGCCGACGGTGTGCACCGGGTTGAGCGCGGAGAGCGCGTCCTGGAAGATCATCGCGATCTGGGAGCCGCGGATCTTGCGCCGCTCCTCCTTGCCCATGGTCAGCAGGTCGCGCCCCTTGAAGAGGAGCTGACCGCCCGTCACGAAGCCCGGCGGGCTGTCCAGGATGCCCATCACGGCCTGCGCGGAGACCGACTTGCCGGAGCCCGACTCGCCCAGGACGGCCAGCGTCTCACCGGCCCGGACCGAGTAGTTCACCCCGTTGACCGCCTTGGCCACCCCGTCCCTGGTGCGGAACTCCACCTTCAGGTCGCGGACTTCGAGCAGCGGACCGGCTTCGGTGTCCGTCGTGGCCGCCCGTGGCTGCGCACTGGTGGTGCTGCTACTCATCGCTGGTGGCCTCTCTCAGCGCAGCTTGGGGTCGAGGGCGTCGCGCACCGCGTCGCCGAGCATGATGAAGGCGAGCACCGTGATGCAGAGCGCGCCGGCTGGGAAGAGCAGCATGTGCGGTGCCACGCTGAAGGTGTCCGAGGCCGCCGAGATGTCGATGCCCCAGGAGACGGTCGGCGGTTTGAGGCCGACGCCCAGGTAGCTCAGGGTGGCTTCCAGGGCGATGTAGGTGCCGAGCGCGATGGTGGCGACCACGATGATGGGCGCGACCGCGTTGGGCAGGATGTGGCGGAGCATCAGCCGGCTGTTGCTCGCGCCGAGGGCCCTGGCCGCCGTCACGTAGTCCTGCTCCTTGGCCGTGATCACCGCGCCGCGCCCGATGCGGGCGAGCTGCGGCCAGCCCAGCACCACGATGAAGGCCACCACGATCCAGATCGACTTGACCTTGATCACGGAGAGGAAGACCAGGCCGCCGAGCAGGATCGGGATGCCGAAGAAGATGTCGGCGACCCGGGAGATCAGCGAGTCGGCCCAGCGGCCGAAGAAGCCGGCCAGGCCACCCAGCACGGTGCCGACGAGCGCCGCGCCGACGGTGGCGCAGACGCCGACCGTGATGGAGGCCCGGGCGCCGTAGACGGTGCGGGCGTAGACGTCGCAGCCCTGGGTGTCGTAGCCGAACGGGTGCCCGCCGGTGGGCCCCAGCTGGGACTTGGTCAGGTCGCAGCTGAGCGGGCTGGTCGAGGTCATCATGCCCGGGAAGATCGCCACCAGCACCAGGAAGATGATCAGCAGACCGGAGATGATGAAGATCGGGTTGGTCCGCAGGTCCCGCCAGGCGTCCTGCCAGAGGCTGCGCGGCGCCACCCGGTCGTCGGCGGCGGCGACCTCCGGCTCGTCCGGCAGCCGCTCGTTCTTGATTAAAGTCTCCGCCTCCATGGTGCCGAGGTCGAACTGGCGGCTCTCGACCGCACTCTGCATGTCCTCCTCTTCGGCGCCGGCCCCGGCCAGCGGATCCGCTTCGTTGTACTTCTCCTGATCAGGCATACCGGATCCTCGGGTCCAGGACCGCGTAGAGCAGGTCGACGAGCAGGTTGGCCGCCAGGAAGATGATCACCAGGACGGTCACGAAGCCGACCACGGTGTTGGTGCTCTGCCGCACGATCCCCTGGTAGAGGGTGTAACCGACACCGTGGATGTTGAAGATCCGCTCGGTGACAAGCGCGCCGCCCATCAGGGCGCCGAGGTCGGTGCCGAGGAAGGTGACCACGGGGATCAGCGAGTTGCGCAGCAGGTGGTTGACCACCACCCGGCGCCTCGGCAGGCCCTTGGCCACCGCGGTGCGCACGAAGTCGGCCCGGGAGTTCTCGGCGACCGTGGTCCGGGTCAGCCGGGCGACGTAGGCCAGCGAGACCGAGGCCAGCACGATGCCGGGCAGGATCAGCGACTTGAAGGTGACGTCGAAGCCGACCGTGGCCGGCAGGATCCCCCACTTCACGCCGACCAGGTACTGCAGCACATAGCCGGTGACGAAGGTCGGGATCGAGATCACCACCAGGGTGAGGATCAGCACCGAGCTGTCCGCGACGTGCCCCCGGCGCAGGCCGCTGAGCAGCCCGAGGCCGATGCCGAAGACCACCTCGATGGTGAAGGCGACGGCCGTGAGCTTGAGCGTGGTCGGATAGGCGGCGGCCAGCTGCGAGGTGACCGTCTGGCCGGTGAAGGTGGTGCCGAAGTCCCATCGGAAGAGCCGGCCCATGTACAGCAGGTACTGCTGCCAGAGCGGGTCGTTCAGGTTGTACTGGGCCCGGATCCGGGCGGCGACCGCCGGGTCCGGCGCCCGGTCCCCGAAGAGCGCGTTCACCGGGTCGCCCAGCGCGTGCACCATGACGAAGATCAGGAAGGTGGACCCGATGAACACCGGGATCATCTGGAGCAGGCGTCTCAGGACGTAGCGTCCCATGCGTTCCTCCCACTGAGTCGGCGAGCGGCGGCGGTCGGGCTCCGCTCGGGAGCCGACCGCCGCCACCCGACTAACTGACGGTGATCTGCCAGTAGACCGGGATGCTGAACGGGTCGAGCGTCACGTTGTTCACGTGGTTGGACCAGGCGACCGTACCGTTCTGGTACCAGAGCGGGATCGCCGGCACGTCGGTGATCAGCATCTTCTCGGCGGTCTGGAAGTCGGAGACCGCGGTGGCCTGGTTGGGCTCGGCGTTGGCCGTGTTCACCTGGGAGTCGAAGGCCTGGTTGTTGTAGTGCGAGTCGTTGGAGGACCCGGTGGTGGTGTACACCGGCTGCAGGAAGTCCTGGATCAGCGGGTAGTCCATCTGCCAGCCGGTCCGGAACGGTCCGGTCATCTTCTTGCTGGTGATCTGGTTGCGGAAGTCCGCGAAGGTGCCGATCGGGTTGCCGACGCAGGCCGTGTTGTTGCCCAGCGCCTGGTTGATGCTGTTGCAGGTGGCGTCGACCCAGTCCTTGTGGCCGCCGTCGGCGTTGTAGCTGATGGTCAGCTGGCCGCCGGGGATGCCGCCGCCCTGCTGGATCAGCTGCTTCGCCATGGTCGGGTTGTAGGTGCACAGCTGGCCGCAGAGGCCGTCCTTGAAGCCGCCGGCCGTGCCCAGCACCGGGGAGGTCCAGTCGCTGGCCGGGGTCCGGGTGTTGGTGAAGATGTTCTTCACGATGGTGGGCCGGTCGATCGCCATCGAGATGCCCTGGCGTACCAGCTGGGCGCCGGGGGTGCTCCACTGGGGCTGGTAGAGCGGGAACGAGAGGGTCTGGATGATCCCGGCGGGGTGTTCAGGAACCGGCCGCCGCTGGGTCCGTTCGCCAGGGTCTTCAGCGCCGTGGTGGAGAGCGTGTTGTCCACGTCCAGCGCGCCGGACTGCAGGTCCGAGTAGGCCGCGTTGGGGTCGGTGTAGACGGTGAGCGTGATGCCGCCGTTCTTCGGCTTGTTGGTGCCGCTGTAGTTCGGGTTCGGCACCAGCTGCATCTGCTGGCTGCGGGTGTACGACTGGATCATGTACGACCCGTTGCCGACCGGCTTGTTCAGATAGGCGGCGTGGTTGCTGAAGAAGCTCGCGGGCAGCGGGTAGTAGGCGCTGTAGCCCAGCGTTGCCGGCCAGGTGGAGAACTTCTGGGTGAGCGCCACCGTGAAGGTGTTGTCGTTGACCACCTTCAGGCCGGACATGGTCTGCGCGGTCGGCGCGCCGCTGGCCGGCGACACCTGGTCGTAGCCCTGGATGTAGGAGAAGAAGCTGCTGTTGATCTGCTTGTTGGTGGCGAGCGCCCCGTAGTTCCAGGCGTTCACGTAGGACGAGGCGGTGACCGTGGTGCCGTCGCTGAACTTCCACCCCGGCTTCAGCGTCACCGTCCAGTTCTGCTGGTCGGACGAGGTGATCGAGTCCGCGTTGGCGTTGCTGGGGGCGCTGGTCTTCGGGTCGTACTGGATCAGGCCGGCGAAGATCATGTTCAGCACCGCGCCGCCGTTCACCTCGTTGGTGTTGGCCGGCTCCAACGGGTTCTGCGGGTCGCCCCACCAGGCTCGGACGATACCTCCGGACGACGAGCCGCCGCTGCTGTTGCTGCTGCTGCAGCCGGTGGCCGCCAGGGCCACCGAGGTCACAGCGATCACCGCCCAGCGGATCCGCTTGGCTGCGCGCATGGATGTCCCTCCTACCGGGGTGTGTGGTGCATCACACCCCATTCGAAGGTCGCCGCTGCGGCGGCGCACCCGCAGCAGGGCCTAAAGAGCGCGTGGTACCGCCGAACGGGTGCTGAAAAGCCGTCAGCCGGCTCCCCGACGGGGAACCGGCTGACGGTCGATCAGCTGCTGGGCGTCAGCCCTTCTTGGCCCGCGAGGCGGTCCGGCCGCGGTCCTTCTGGTCCAGCACCACCTTGCGGATGCGCACCGTCTCCGGGGTGACCTCGATGCACTCGTCCTCGCGGCAGAACTCCAGCGACTGCTCCAGCGAGAGCTTGCGCGGCGGGACGATCGACTCAGCCACATCGGCGTTCGAGGAACGCATGTTGGTGAGCTTCTTCTCCTTGGTGATGTTGACGTCCATGTCGTCGGCGCGGGAGTTCTCGCCGACGATCATGCCCTCGTACACCTCGGTGCCCGGGTCGCAGAAGAGCACGCCGCGCTCCTGCAGGTTGGTCATCGCGAAGGCGGTGACCACACCGGCCCGGTCGGCGACCAGCGAGCCGTTGTTGCGGGTGGTCAGGGTGCCGAACCACGGCTCGTGGCCCTCGTGGATCGAGTGCGCGATGCCGGTGCCGCGGGTGCTGGTCAGGAACTCGGTCCGGAAGCCGATCAGACCGCGGGACGGGACGACGAACTCCATCCGGACCCAGCCCGAGCCGTGGTTGGACATGTTGTCCATCCGGCCCTTGCGGACGCCCATCAGCTGGGTGACGGCGCCCATGTGCTCCTCGGGCACGTCAACGGTGAGGCGCTCGACCGGCTCGTGGGTCTTGCCGTTGACCTCCTTGGTGACCACCTGCGGCTTGCCGACGGTCAGCTCGAAGCCCTCGCGGCGCATGGTCTCGATCAGGATGGCCAGCGCCAGCTCACCGCGGCCCTGCACCTCCCAGGCGTCCGGGCGCTCGGTGTCCAGCACCCGCAGCGAGACGTTACCGATCAGCTCGCGGTCCAGGCGGTCCTTCACCTGGCGGGCGGTGACCTTGCGGTCCTTGACCGCGGACTTGGCGTCCGCGCCCTTGCCGGAGCCGCCGCGGCCGACCAGCGGCGAGGTGTTGGTGCCGATGGTCATCGAGATCGCCGGCTCGTCAACCGTGATCAGCGGGAGCGCGATCGGGTTCTCGGGGTCGGCCAGGGTCTCACCGATCATGATCTCCGAGATGCCGGCGACGGCACAGATGTCGCCCGGGCCGGCCTGCTCGGCGGGCTTGCGGGTGAGCGCCTCGGTCATCAGCAGCTCGGAGATGCGCACGTTCTGGATCGAGCCGTCGCGCTTGATCCACGCGACCGTCTGGCCCTTCTTGAGGTAGCCCTGCTCGACCCGGAGCAGCGCGATCCGGCCGAGGAAGTTGTCCGCGTCCAGGTTGGTGACGTGGGCCTGCAGCGGGGCGTCCTCGTCGTAGACCGGGGCCGGGACGGAGTCCAGGATGGTGGAGAAGAACGGCTCCAGGCTGTCGCTGTCGGCCGGGACGGTGCCGTTCTCCGGCTTGGTCAGCGAGGCGATGCCGTCACGGGCGCAGGCGTAGACGATCGGGAACTCGATCTGGTCCTCGTCCGCGTCCAGGTCCAGGAACAGGTCGTAGGTCTCGTTGACGACCTCGTCGATCCGGGAGTCCGGACGGTCGGTCTTGTTGATGCAGAGGATCACCGGCAGCTTGGCCTGCAGGGCCTTGCGCAGCACGAAGCGGGTCTGCGGCAGCGGGCCCTCGGAGGCGTCCACCAGCAGCACCACCGCGTCCACCATGGACAGGCCGCGCTCGACCTCACCACCGAAGTCGGCGTGGCCGGGGGTGTCGATGATGTTGATGGTGATCGGCTCGCCACCACCCTTGGGGTGGTACTTGACCGCGGTGTTCTTGGCGAGAATGGTGATGCCCTTCTCGCGCTCGAGGTCGTTGGAGTCCATCATGCGGTCGTCGAGGTGCTGGTGAGCCGCGAAGGCGCCGGCCTGCTTGAGCATCGCGTCGACCAGGGTCGTCTTCCCGTGGTCGACGTGGGCGACGATGGCGACGTTGCGGATGTCATTGCGCGTGGGCATGCGGAGCGAACTCTCCCGGAGTCGTGGGTTGTGGCGCCCCGGTGCATTCCCTGACCGGTCCACCTGCCGGGCGGCACATGCCACGGCTTGTCCTATGGTACGTGGCCGGGGTGCGTAACCGCTCAGCAGGCGATGATCATCACTCAGCGCAGGAACCCGAGATCCTGGTAGCGCGGCCAGCCGAAGCCGTAGGCGCCGGCGCCGGCCACCCCGGTGCGCACGGCGACCAGCTCGGGGCGCTGGTACAGCGGGACCGAGTGGCCGATCTCCCAGATCCGCTGGTCAGCCCGCTGGAGCAGGGCGGTCTGCCGGGCCTGGTCGGGCTCGGCGGCGGCCTGGTCGAAGAGCCCGTCGATCTCGTCGGTCCCGACGCCCGCGTAGTTGAGGCCGGCCACCGGACGACCGTCCGGGCCCGGGCGCGGCTTGGCGTAGAGCGCGCGCTCGTCCACGGCCGGGAAAGCGGTGGCCGGCCAGGAGAACAGCGCCAGGTCCCAGTCGCCGGCCGCCAGGTGGTCGTGGACGAACCCGGCCACCGGCAGCGCCCTGGCGTGCAGCGTGACGCCGTGCGGGGCGAGCTGGGCGGTCAGCGCGTCGGCGGTGCGGCGGGCGGTGGCCGAGTCGTCCGGGTAGATCAGGTCCAGGGTCAGGTGCAGCGGCTTGGCGCTGCTGCCGAGCACCGTGCCGTCGTCGCGGTAGCCGGCCTGGTCGGCCATCAGCAGGTGGTTGCCGAGCGGCGCCGCGGCCACCCCGAGCGGGCCCAGCGCCGCCTGGGCCAGCTTGCCGCGGTCCACCAGGGCGGCCAGCGCGCGGCGCGCCGCGGTGTCGGCCAGCGGGCCGCGGGCGCCGTTCAGGGTGAGCTGGGTGAAGGAGGGGCGGCCGCCCGGTGCAGGGTGATGCCGGGCAGCGCCTCGGCCCGGCGCAGGGTCTGCGCCGCCGAGTCGAGGGCGTCGGCGGACTTGGCGGCCGGCGGGTGGTCGACGGTGCCCTCCAGGGCGGCCACGTCGACCTGCTGGCTCTGCAGGGCGGCCAGCCGGTCGGGGGTGGCCAGGAAGTCGATCTCGTCGACTTTGGGCGGATCGCCCCACCAGCGCGGGTTGCGCACCAGGGTCGCCCTGCCGTTCTTGGCGTCCAGGGTGCCGACGGTGAACGGGCCGGCGGTCAGCCGGCCGGCCGCCGGGTCGAGTGGGCTGAACAGCGCCTGCCACTGGGCGTACGGCTGCCGGAAGACCACCCTGACCTGGTGCGGGCCGGCGCCCGGCGCGACCGACTCGATGGCGCCGTAGCCCGGGTGGCTGTCGCGCAGTGCGGTCCACTGGGCGTTGAAGTCCGCCGCGCTCAGCGGGGTGCCGTCGCTCCACACCGCCTTGGGGTTGAGCCGGTAGGTGACGGTTCGGCCGGCCACCTCGGCGCCGGCCAGGTAGTCCGGGTCGGGTACCGGGCGGGCGTGCTCGTCCAGCCGGTAGAGGCTCGGCAGCACCGCGTGGGCGATCAGGGCGGTGTCCGGCGGGGCGTCGGCGGTGTAGACGTCCAGGTCGGCAGGCACCTGGTCGACCGCCCAGCGCAGCGTGCCGCCCTGGCGGACGGCGCCGCGGTCGGCCCGGGTCAGGTCGGCGGCCGGCGCCGACGCGGCGGGGGCCGGCGATCCGGAGCAGCCCGTCAGGGCACCGAGCGCCAGCAGGGCGGCGAGCAGACGTCTCATGCGGCCACTCAACTCCAGCGACCCGTCGAAAAGCTGACGGCACGACAAGCCGACACCCCATCGGCGCAATGAACTCCGGTCAGAACCCTTCCGAGAGATTGTGATCAAGGTCACACTTCCAGAATGGCCACAATGACCAAACGTGCGGTCATCGCGGACCGCACCCTGCGCACCGATGCCTGGTGGCTGCCCCAGCTGGCCACCGCGCTGGGGCTGCTGCTCTTCGTCGGCTACTCGACCTGGCGGGCGTTCGCCGGGACCGACTACTACGCGCCGCCGTACGTCTCGCCGTTCTACTCCCCGTGCCTGGCGGCGCACTGCGTGCCGATGCGCGGCGGGGCCGACTGGGCGGTGTTCGGCGACTGGTGGCGGCTCTCCCCCGCGCTGCTGGTGCTGATCTTCCCGCTCGGCTTCCGGCTGACCTGCTACTACTACCGCAAGGCCTACTACCGGGCGTTCTGGTCCTCGCCGCCGGCCTGCGCGGTGGCCGAGCCGCACGCCCGCTACACCGGCGAGTCCCGGTTCCCGCTGGTGCTGCAGAACCTGCACCGCTACTTCTTCTACCTGGCCGTGCCGGTCGCCGGGATCCTCAGCTACGACGCGGTGCTGGGGTTCCGGGACGGCGCCGGGCGCTGGGGCCACGCCGGCCTCGGCACCCTGGTGCTGCTGGTGAACGTGCTGCTGATCTGGGCCTACACCCTCTCCTGCCACTCCTGCCGGCACATCGTGGGCGGGCGGCTCAAGCACTTCTCCCGGCACCCGGTGCGCCACCGGGCCTGGCAGCTGGTCGGCCGGCTGAACGCCCGCCACATGCAGCTCGCCTGGTGCTCGTTGTTCTCGGTCGGGCTCGCCGACCTCTACGTCTACCTGGTCGCGTCGGGAGCCTTCGCCGACCCGCGGTTCTTCTGAGGGAGCGTTGGATGGAGCAGTACGACGTCGTGGTGGTCGGCGCCGGCGGGGCCGGGCTGCGGGCCGCGATCGAGGCCCGGGAGCAGGGCGCCCGGGTCGCGGTGATCTGCAAGTCGCTGTTCGGCAAGGCGCACACCGTGATGGCCGAGGGCGGCATCGCCGCCTCGATGGGCAACGTCAACAGCGGTGACAGCTGGCAGGTGCACTTCCGCGACACCATGCGCGGCGGCAAGTTCCTCAACCACCCGCGGATGGCCGAGCTGCACGCCAAGGAGGCACCGGAGCGGGTCTGGGAGCTGGAGACCTGGGGCGCGCTCTTCGACCGCACCGCCGACGGCCGGATCTCGCAGCGCAACTTCGGCGGGCACGAGTACCCGCGGCTCGCCCACGTCGGCGACCGCACCGGCCTGGAGCTGATCCGCACCCTGCAGCAGAAGGTGGTGGCGCTGCAGCAGGCCGACCACCGGGAGAGCGGCGACTACGAGTCCGGCCTGAAGATCTTCCAGGAGTACACGGTCACCCGAATCGTGAAGGACGGCGGGAAGGTCGCCGGGGTGTTCGGCTACGCCCGGGAGAGCGGGGAGTTCTTCGCGCTCGCCGCGCCCGCCGTGGTGCTGGCCACCGGCGGCATCGGCAAGTCGTTCAAGGTGACCTCCAACTCCTGGGAGTACACCGGCGACGGGCACGCGCTGGCGCTGCTGGCCGGCGCCCGGCTGCTCAACATGGAGTTCATCCAGTTCCACCCGACCGGCATGGTCTGGCCGCCCTCGGTGAAGGGGATCCTGGTCACCGAGTCGGTCCGGGGCGACGGCGGGGTGCTGCGCAACAGCGAGGGCCGGCGGTTCATGTTCGACCATGTGCCGGACGTCTTCCGGGCGCAGTACGCCGAGAGCGAGGCGGAGGCCGACCGCTGGTACGCCGACCCCGACCACAACCGCCGCCCGCCCGAGCTGCTCCCCCGCGACGAGGTGGCCCGGGCCATCAACGCCGAGGTCAAGGCCGGCCGGGGCACCGAGCACGGCGGCGTCCACCTGGACGTCTCGTCCCGGCTGCCGGCCGAGGAGATCATCCGCCGGCTGCCCTCGATGCACCATCAGTTCCGGGAACTGGCCGATGTGGACATCACCCGGGAGCCGATGGAGGTCGGACCCACCTGCCACTACGTGATGGGCGGCGTCGAGGTGGATCCGGACACCGCCGCCAGCCCGGCCGTGCCCGGGCTCTACGCGGCCGGCGAGGTGGCCGGCGGGATGCACGGCGCCAACCGGCTGGGCGGCAACTCGCTCTCCGACCTGCTGGTCTTCGGCCGCCGGGCCGGGCTGCACGCGGCCCGCTACGCCGCCGCGCAGACCGAGCCCCCGCAGCCCGCCGCCGAGCAGCTGGACGCGGCCCGCGCCGAGGCGGTGGCCCCGTTCGGCGACGGCACCGAGCACCCCTACGCGCTCCACCAGGAGCTGCAGCAGACCATGAACGACCTGGTGGGGATCATCCGCCGGGCCGGCGAGATGAAGCAGGCGCAGGACCGGCTGGCGGTGCTGCGGCGGCGGGCCGAGCAGGTCGGCATCGAGGGGCACCGGCAGTTCAACCCCGGCTGGCACCTGGCCCTGGACCTGCGCAACATGCTGCTGGTCTCGGAGTGCGTGGCCAAGGCGGCGCTGCTGCGCCGGGAGAGCCGCGGCGGGCACACCCGGGAGGACTGGCCGGCCATGGACCGCGACTGGCGGCGCAGCAACCTGGTCTGCGCCCTGGTCGACGGGAGCATCGAGGTGGTGCGGCAGCCGCTGCCGCGCCTGCGGGCCGACCTGCTGGCCCTGTTCGACCGCACCGAGCTGGCGAAGTACTTCACCCCGGAGGAGCTGGCCGATGAGCAGTCTTGAGTTCCGGATCTGGCGCGGCGAGGCGGGCGAGGGCGACTTCGTCTCCTACCAGGTGGAGGTCAACGAGGGCGAGGTGGTGCTTGACCTGGTGCACCGGCTGCAGGCCACCCAGGCGCCGGACCTGGCGGTGCGGTGGAACTGCAAGGCGGGCAAGTGCGGTTCGTGCAGCGCCGAGGTGAACGGGCGGCCGCGGCTGCTCTGCATGACCCGGATGTCCGCGCTGCCGGCCGACCGGCCGGTGGTGCTGACCCCGCTGCGGGCCTTCCCGTCGATCCGCGACCTGGTGACCGACGTCGGCTTCAACTACGCCAAGGCGCGCGAGGTGCCGTCCTTCGTGCCGCCACCGGGGCTGGCGCCCGGCGAGTACCGGATGGCGCAGCAGGACGTGGCGCGCTCGCAGGAGTTCCGCAAGTGCATCGAGTGCTTCCTCTGCCAGGACACCTGCCACGCGGTGCGCGACCACGAGGAGAACAAGGGCGCGTTCGCCGGGCCGCGGTTCCTGATGCGGGTGGCGGAGCTGGACATGCACCCGCTGGACGCCGCGCCGGACCGCAAGCGGGCCGCGCAGGAGGTGCACGGCCTGGGCTACTGCAACATCACCAAGTGCTGCACCGAGGTCTGCCCGGAGCACATCCGGATCACCGACAACGCGCTGATCCCGCTCAAGGAGCGGGTGGCCGACCGCAAGTACGACCCGCTGGTCTGGCTCGGGTCGAAGATCGGCCGGCGACCGAGGGACTGACGGCCGGTCAGAGCGAGAGCTCGAACCAGACGATCTTCCCGTGCGGGGTGCGGCGGCTGCCCCAGCGCTCGGCCAGCAGGCTGACCAGCTGGAGGCCGCGGCCGCCCTCGTCGGTCTCCTGGGCGCGGCGCTGCCGGGGCTGGGCGTAGCCGTCGTCCCACACCTCGCAGACCACCGAGGTGTCCTTGAGCAGCCGCAGCCGGATCTCGCCCCGGCCGTGCCGCAGCGCGTTGGTGACCAGCTCGCTGACCAGCAGCTCGGTGGTGTCCACCAGCTCGTCCAGGCCGCGCACCCGCAGCCAGCCGCAGGCCAGTTCGCGGGCCTTGGCCACCGAGGTGGGCTCCGGCGGCAGCCGCCAGTCGCCGACCGCGTCCTCGTCGAAGGCCCGGACCCGGGCCATCAGCAGTGCGATGTCGTCCTCGCCGTGGTGCGGGTCGAGCTCGTTGAGCACCTGGTCGCAGAGGGTCTCCAGGACCGGGCCGCCGTTCTGCAGGGCGGTCCGGAAGGCCAGCAGGCCCTCGTCCAGCTGGTGCTTGCGGGACTCCACCAGGCCGTCGGTGTAGAGGCCGAGCAGCGCGCCGTCCGGCAGCACCAGGGTGACCTCCTCGAACGGCTCGCCGCCCACGCCGAGCGGCAGGCCGGGTGGCACGTCCAGCATCCGGGCCGGCTCGCCGGGGCTGAGCAGCACCGGCGGCAGGTGCCCGGCGTTGGCGAAGGTGCAGCGCCGGGTGACGGCGTCGTAGACCGCGTAGACGCAGGTCGCCAGGTAGACCTCGGCCGCCTCGTCGTCCACCGGCCGGGCCGTCGCGCCGTAGCCGGGCAGCGGGCCGGGGCCGGGGTCGCCGAGGCCTCTGGCGATGTCGTCCAGGGCTCCGAGCACCTCGGCCGGCTCCAGGTCGAGCATCGCCAAGGTCCGTACCGCGGTGCGGAGTTGACCCATCGCCACGGCGGCACGCAGGCCGCGGCCCATGACGTCGCCGATCACCAGCGCCGTCCGGTTGCCGGGCAGCGGGATGACGTCGAACCAGTCGCCGCCGACCTCGGTGTTGTTGCTGCTGGGCCGGTAGCGGCAGGCGATCTCCAGCCCGCTGGCCTCCGGGTTGCCGGGGGGCAGCAGGCTGCGCTGCAGGATCAGGGCGCGCTCGTGCTCGCGCCGGTAGAGCCGGGCGTTGTCGACGCAGACCGCCGCCCGGGCCGCGATCTCCTCGGCGATCGCCACGTCGCGGGCGTCGAACGGCTCGCTGCCGATCGCCCGGGAGAGCTGCACCAGGCCGAGCACCACGTTCCGGGCCACCAGCGGCACCACCAGGGTGGAGCGCAGCAGCGGGTTCGGGCCGGGGTCGGGGATCGCGCTGCGGCCGGTCCGCAGTGCTCGGGCGTGCGGGGAGCGCGGCGGGTAGCAGAGGGTGCCGCCGGCCTCGGCGGCGGCCAGCTGGGAGCTGAAGCCGAGGTCGTCGTAGACCGTCGGGTCGCCGCCGAGCACCGCGGCCGCGTCGCCCACCACGCTGGAGACCGCGACCCGGCGCAGCTCGCCGCTGCCGTCGTAGCCGCCGCCGCTGCGGGCCAGCGCCGGACCGCTTTCGCCGGAGAGCAGCGCCGAGTAGAGGTCGACGGTGGCCATGTCGCAGAACTGCGGCACCACCACGTCGAGCAGTTCCTTGGCGGTGGTCTCCAGGTCGAGGGTGGAGCCGATGTGCGCGCTGGCCTCGTTGACCAGGGCCAGGTTGCGCCGCACCCCGGCGGCCTCGCGCTCGGCCACCATCCGGCTGGTGACGTCGTTGACCTGCCCGGCGACACCGATCGGCCGGTCGCCCGGCCCGGTCAGCCGGTACAGCGAGACCGCCCAGCGGCGCTCGCCGCCGTGCGGCAGCACGCCGCTGAACCGCAGGTCGACCATCGGCTCGCCGGTCTCCAGGACCTTGCGCAGCGCCGCCTGCATCCGGTCGGCCTCGCCCGGCGCGAACAGTTCGTGCGCGGTGCGGCCGGCCAGCAGTTCGGCATCGCGGCCGACGGCGTCGGCGAAGGCCGGGTTGACCCGCTGCAGCCGCAGCTCGGGGTCGAACAGGAAGAAGCCGCTCGGAGTTTGGCCGAAAACAGCCGCAGATGCGGCCAGGTCGGTCTCGATCCGGCGCAGCTTGCCGAGGTCGACGGCGAGGCAGAGGGCCCCGGCGGGGCCGGCCGTCTGCTCCGAGCCGGCGGCGGGCATCAGATAGATCTCGGCCAGGCTCTCGCCGCCGTCGCGATCACGGTAGGGGGCGGTGCCGATCCACTCCTCGCCCGCCAGGGTGCGCTCCAGCCGCTCCCGGCCGCGCCGCCAGTACTCGCGCGGCACCAGGGTGGTGACCGGGTCGGCACCGAGCGCCTCGGCGGCCGGCAGCGCGAAGAAGTCGGCGGCCCGGTCGCTCCACTGCCCGATCCGCCCGTCGGCGCCGATCGCGAAGGTCGCGACCCGGATGTACTCGTAGATCGATCCCGGGTCCAGGTCGCCCCAACGGGCTTGCGGCACCGGGCCTGGAGCAGGCGGCACCACCGGGTTGCCCGGCTGCCCGGGCACCGCGGCATGGCCGCTGCTGCCAGTCAGCGCTTCCCGCGCCGGCATGCTGTTCAAGGACCGACCCCTCCAACCCGCGACCATCCGGATGTCGAGAAGACCGAGTATTCATCATCCAGGGGCGGGCGCACACGCCTCTGAGATCACAACATCAAATCGAGCGAGGGTTTTTGTCACCCGTCCCGCGCGACCTCCGCGCACCCCTCGCGCTCCCGACCCACTCCCATGCGCCCAGCATGGAATTGTCATGGACAAGTAGAGAATATTCGAATATCTGATCGATGAATCTGCTCGGTTCATTCCCGGTCCGCTTCCTTCCCCGGCAATTCCTGCTCGAACCAGACCACCTTGCCCATTCCCTCGGCCCTGCTGCCCCAGCGCAGCGCCAGCCGGTGCACCAGCTCCAGACCCCGGCCGCCCTCGTCGCCATCGGCCGCGTGCCGCTCCCGGGGCGGATCCGGCAGTGGATCGGAGACCTCCACCAGCAGCACCCCGCCCAGCGTCAGCCGCACCCCGATCGGGGCGCTGGCATAGCGCACCGCATTGGTCACCAGCTCGCTCACCAGCAGCTCGGCGGTGTCGCCCAGCTCCGCCACCCCCCACTCCCGCAGCGCCCCGCGGACCAGCCGGCGGGCCCGGGAGACCGCGGCGGGCTCGGCCGGCAGCGTCCAGCCGACCACCTGGGCACCCTCCGCGCCGCGACCCAGCCGGGCCAGCAGCAGCGCCACGTCGTCCGGCTCGCGCCCCTGCTCCATGGTGTCGAGCACCGCCTCGCAGGCGTGCTGCAGCGACGGGTGCGGCTTCTCCAGCACCGCCTGCAGCCGGCCGAGGCCGACGTCCAGGTCCTTGTCGCGGGACTCCACCAGGCCGTCCGTGCACAGCGCCAGCACGCTGCCCTCCGGGACCTGGAGCTCCACCGCCTCGAACGGCACCCCGCCCACGCCTAGCGGCGCCCCGGACGGCAGCTCCAGCACCTGCCCCTGGCCGCCCGGCAGCGGACCGCCGGTGCGCGCCGGGCCCGGGCGCGACGGGCTCACCAGCACCGGCGGGATGTGCCCCGCCTTGGCCACCGTCAGCAGCCCGGCGGCCGGGTCGTAGACGGCGTAGACGCAGGTCGCCAGCAGTGCCTCGTCCGGCCCCTGGGCCAGGTCGTCGGCCAGCTCGTGGACGTGCCGCAGCAGCACGGCCGGCGGCAGGTCGAGGCCGGCCAGCACCCGCACCGCGGTGCGCAGCCGGCCCATGGTGGCCGCCGCCCGCAGGCCGTGGCCCATCACGTCGCCGACCACCAGGGCGGTGCGGTCGCCGGGCAGCGGGATCACGTCGAACCAGTCGCCGCCCACCTCGGTGCCGCTGCTGCCCGGCACGTAGCGGTAGGCCACCTCCACCCCGGTGGGCTGCGGCACCTGCTGCGGCAGCAGGGTGCGCTGCAGGGTGAGCGCGGCGGTGCGCTCGCGCACGTAGAGCCGGGCGTTGTCCAGCGAGCTGCCGGCCCGGTCCGCGAGTTCCACCGAGAACGCCAGGTCGTCCCGGTCGAACGCCTCGCGGCGCCCGGCCCGGCTGAGCACCAGCAGCCCGATCACGATTCCCCGGGCCCGCAGCGGCACCACCAGCACCGAGTGCACGCCGAGCGCCAGCGCGGCCCTGGTGCGCGGGTCGCCCGGGTCCGCCGCCTGAGCCAACTCCTCGGCGCCGGACAGCAGTTCGGGCACGCCGGTGCGCAGCACCCGGCCGTAGCAGGACTCCTCGGCGAAGCTCACCCGAGCGCCCCGGCGGAGCATCACCTCGACGTCCGCGCCGTCCCGGGCGGCCGCCACGCCGAGTTGCAGCAGTGCGGTGTGCCGGTCGTGGCCGTGCCCCAGCAGGTCGTCGCCGTGCGCCACCGCCTGCAGCAGGATCACGGCGGCGAAGTCGGCCAGCCGCGGCACCGCGGCCCCGGCCAGCTCCTGGGCGATCCGGCCGGCGTCCAGCAGGTCGCCGATCCGGGAGCCGAACTCGTTCAGCAGCGCCAGCCGGCGGCGGGCGTGCTCGACCTTGGCCACCGCCCGGTACCGCTCCGTCACGTCCATCACGGTGCCGGAGATGCCGAGCACCCGGCCGGCCCGGTCGGTCAGCCGGCCGTAGGAGATCGAGCGGTAGCCGCCGGGGCGCGCGGTCACCGGCGCGGTCAGTGTCACGTCGATCACCGGCTCGCCGGTGGCCAGCACCTGACGCTGGATCACGGAGATCTCGTCGGCGGCCCGGTCCGGCAGGGTCTCGCCGGTGGTGCGGCCGACGTGGGCCGCGGCCGGCACGCCGTTCATCTCGGCCAGGGTCTGGTTGACGGCGGTGTAGCGCAGCTCGGTGTCCAGCACCGCGATGCCGAGCGCGGACTGCTCGAAGAGCGCGTCCCGCACCGCCAGGTCACGCTCCACCGCGCGCACCGTGCCCGCCTCGGCGAGCGCCACCAGCAGGAACGGGGTGCCGTGGCCGTCCACCAGCACCGAGATCCGGACCTGAACCCGCACCCGCGGGCCACGGCGGTGCCGCAGGCCGGTCAGGCCCAGCCAGCTGCCGGTGCGCAGCGCGGCCGCGATGGCCTCCCGGGCGCGGGCGACCAGCCGCTGGTCGTCCGCCAGCAGTTCGTCGATCCCGCGGCCCACCAGCAGCTCACTGGGCCAGCCGAGCAGGTCCTCGGCCGCCGGGCTCCACAGCACCACCCGACCGGCCGCGTCCAGCATCGCGATGGCCACCTTGACCATGTCGAACAGGCTGCCCCGGGTGTGCTCGCCGACCGGCTCCGCCTCGGCCGCCGCACCGCGCGGGAACGGCGCGGCGGGCCCGCCGCGCATCGAGACGGGGGCGGACGGCCCGGCCGGGGGTCGGGCCGGTGGCGCCGGCCGCTCGGCCGCCGGTCCCGGGCCGCGCATCCGCAGCCGCGCCCGGGCGGCGGCGGCACCCGCGCGGGTGCGCCGGGTCCGCGCCCGGCCCCCGCTCCCCGTACTGGTCACCGACCGGGCCTCCAAGCTGCGCTGCCTCGCCTCACCGTACGTCAAGGTTCATATCGAACTGTGACATATCCAGACGAAAACCGTACAACCCGGATGACCGGGCGATGCGTCAGCAGGCCGCGGTGAGCAGGCGCGCCACCTCGGGCAGCACCTCCCGGTCGTGCTCCAGCCAGTCCACCGCCGACAGTTCGTCAGGGCCCAGCCAGCGCAGCTCCGAGTGGTCCTCCAGCGGCTGCGGCTCACCCTCCAGCAGCTCGGCCGCCCAGATCCGCAGCACCAGCCCGGCCCGGATCGGCCACTCCCCCGGCAGCCGGTTCAGCGCCCGGGCCCGCACCCCCAGCTCCTCGAAGAGCTCGCGCTCCAGCGCCTGCTGCTGCGTCTCCCCGGGCTCGGCCTTGCCGCCCGGGAACTCCCAGCGCCCCGCCACCTCGGCGGGGGCGCTGCGCCTGGCGGCCAGCACCCGCCCCTGGTGGATGAGGGCGCCGCCGACCACGATCCGATTCTCCATGCCACGGCAGCCTAGGGCCCCGGACGGGGTCGGCGGCCGATCCACGCGCGGCGGCGGGAGCCCTCCCACGACTGCGCCGTGCGGGCCCGGCTCGGTGGGGGTCGAGTCGGGCCCGCACGGTGCCGGCCGTCCTCCCAGCGTAGGGACGGCCCGCTAACGGGACGTTGGAACGAGGTTTCGGCGACATCACAGGTCTTCGAAACCGACCCGCCCGACGCCGCGTCAGGGGAGTCGGCGGTCCGTGCCGCCGACCCGGTTGATGGTCCGTCCGTCCGGCGGGCCGTGCCGACACGTGTCCCGTGCCGGGCACCGTCCGCCGCTTGGCGCCCGTGCCCCCGTCCCCCGTTCCGTCGTGCGTGGGGGGCCGCCGGGCTGGGCGGGTCCGGTGGGACCAGGGCACCCCGGCTCGCCCGGTGTGACCGGGGCGAGAGCCTCACGTACGACTACCGCCAGGGTGACCCCATGGCCGCCGCCGCGCAAGGTCCCGGCCGGGCCGACTGCGAACGGGGGGCGGCGGCGCCGCTTCGTGGGCACTACTGTGCGAAGTTTCGATTCGGAGACTGACGGTTCGTCAACTACTCGTAACGCTACGGTTATCCGCGAGCCAGCAGCTCGCCGTGCAGGACCGCGAACCAGCCGTCCGGCTCCACCGTCCAGCGCCGCCAGGCGTCCGCGATGGCGGCCAACTCGGCCCGGTCGGCGAAGCCTTGGGCCAGCGCGGTGGCGGCCAGGCCGGAGCCGGTGGTGCGGTCGGCCCAGGACTCACCCCACCAGAGCCGCTCACCGGGCGACGCGTAGGTCCAGGTGGCGCTGCTCGCGGTCAGCTCGGTGAAGCCGGCCTCCCGGGCCCAGGCGAGCAGCCGGCGGCCCGCGTCCGGCTCGCCGCCGTTGACCCGGGCGCACTGCCGGTAGAGCGACAACCAGGCCTCCAGCTCGGGGACTTCGGGATACCAGGTCATCGCCTCGTAGTCCGCGTCCCGGACCGCCGCCACCCCGCCCGGGGCCAGCACCCGGCGCATCTGGCGCAGCGCGTCCACCGGGTCGGCCAGGTGCTGGAGCACCTGGTGGGCATGGACCACGTCGAACTCCGCCGCCGGGTACGGCAGATCGTGCACGTCGGCGACCGCGAACTCGACGTTGGCCAGCCCCCGGCCCGCGACGTACTCGGCGGCCTGCGCCAGCACCTCGGCGGAGGTGTCGATCGCCACCACCCGCCCCTCGGGGCCGACCAGTTCGGCGAGGTCGGCGGTGATGGTGCCGGGCCCGCAGCCGACGTCCAGCACCCGCCGCCCGGCCGCCAGCTCGGGCAGCAGGTAGCCGGCCGAGTTGGCGGCGGTGCGGCTGCGGTGCGAGCGCAGCACCGCCGCGCTGTGACCGTGGGTGTAGACGACGGCGGGGTTCTGATGGTCGGTCATGCCGCGAACCTAGCAGTCGGTCTCATACTGCAAGAAGGTATGTCTTGTGGACTGAGACGTGATTACGATGGCGGCCATGGGGAAGACCTATGAGCGAATCGACGGCCGGCTGCGCTCGTTCATCGAGGCCCAGCCGGTCTTCTTCACCGCCACCGCACCGCTGGCCGCCGACGGCCACGTCAACCTGTCGCCCAAGGGGCGCGCCGGCACCCTCGCCGTGCTGGACGAACTCACCCTGGCCTACCTGGACTTCGGCGGCAGCCACGCGGAGACCATCGCCCACCTGCGGGAGAACGGGCGGATCACGCTGATGTGGTGCGCCTTCACCGGCCCGCCCACCGTGGTGCGGGTGCACGGGCGCGGCGAACCGGTCTTCCGCGACGATCCGCGGTTCGCCGAGCTGGTCGCCCGCTTCCCGGCGGACGCGGACGGCAGCGGCCTGCGGGCCGTGGTGCTGGTCCACGCCGACCGGGTCAGCGACTCCTGCGGGTTCGCCGTGCCGTTCATGGACTACCGCGAGGACCGGGCGCTGCACGCCGACTACTTCGGCCGCAAGAGCGAACCGGAGTTCGCCGACTACTGCGCCGGCAAGGAGTACGTCGGGGTCAGCGTCGACGGCCTGCCCGGGCTGCCGCTGCCGCTCCCGCCGCGGCCGTAGCCTTTGCGCTGTGACCCAGCGCCCGTATGTGACCCTCAGCGCCGCGATGTCGCTCGACGGCTTCCTGGACGACGCCTCGCCCGAGCGCCTGCTGCTCTCCAACCCGGCCGACTTCGACCGGGTGGACCAGCTGCGCGCCGAGTCCGACGCGATCATGGTCGGCTCCACCACGCTGCGCCGCGACAACCCCCGGCTGCTGGTCAACGAGCCGGACCGGCGGGCCGCCCGGGAAGCCGCCGGCCGACCCGCCCACCCCCTGAAGGTCACCCTGAGCGCGGGCGGCGACCTCGCCCCCGAGCTGCGGTTCTGGCACACCGGCGGGGCCAAGCTGGTCTACAGCACCGACCAGGGGCCACCCGGCTGCGTGCGGCGCTGGACGGACTGGCCGAGGTGGTCGCACTGGGCCGGCGGGTGCACCTGGGCGCCGTGCTGGACGACCTCGGGCGGCGCGGGGTGCGGCGGCTGATGGTGGAGGGCGGCGGCTCGGTGCACACCCAGTTCCTCAGCGAGGGGCTGGCCGACGAACTGCAGCTGGCGGTGGCCCCGCTGCTGGTCGGGCACGCCGCGGCGCCGCGGTTCGTCAACCCGGCCGACTTCCCCGGCGGCAGCACCCGGCGGCTGCGGCTGCTGGAGGCCCGTACCGTCGGGGATGTCGTCCTGCTCCGGTACGCCCCCAAGGAGTCCGCGTGACCGCCGCCGACCGTCCGTCCAGCGACCGCTCGTCCGCCGACCACTCGTCCAGCGACCGCTCGTTCCTGCTGCGCGCCATCGAGCTCTCCCGGCGCTGCCCGCCCGCCGAACACGCCTTCTCGGTCGGCGCGGTGGTGGTCGGCGCGGACGGCACGGTGCTGAGCGAGGGGTACAGCCGGGAGGGCGACCCGCTGGTGCACGCCGAGGAGGCCGCGCTGGCCAAGCTGCCGGCCGGCGACCCGCGGCTGCGCGGCGCCACCGTCTACAGCTCGCTGGAACCGTGCAGCCGCCGGGCCTCCCGGCCGCACCCGTGCGCCGAGCTGATCCTGGCGGCCGGTGTCCCCCGGGTGGTGATCGCCTGGCGCGAGCCCGACCTGTTCGTCACCGGCTGCGAGGGCGTCGACCGGCTGCGGGCCGCCGGGGTCGAGGTGGTCGAACTGCCGGAGCTGGCCGAGCAGGCGCGGGCGGTGAACCGACACCTGCTGGACTGAGGGCGTTCACCCGCCTTTTGTATCCTTGGGGAACATTATCCCGAAGGAGTCGCCGCATGACCGCCACCGAGCTCACCGCCCGTGCCCTGCTGCTGGACATGGACGGCACCCTGGTCAACTCCGACGCGGTGGTGGAGCGCTGCTGGCGCCGCTGGGCAGCGGCTCAAGGACTCGACGGCGACCGGGTGATGAGCGTGGTGCACGGGCGCCAGGGCCACCTGTCGATGGCGATCCTGCTGCCCGACCGCCCGATGGAGCAGAACCTCGCGGAGAACCGGGAGATGCTCGCCACGGAGACCGCCGACACCGAGGGCATCGTGCCGGTGCCCGGCGCCCCGGCCTTCCTGGCCTCGCTGGCCGGCCTGCCGCACGCCCTGGTCACCTCGGCCGACAGCCGGCTGTCCCAGGTCCGGATGGCCGCCGCCGGCCTGCCCTACCCCGAACTGGCCATAACCGCCGAGCACGTCGGCGCCAGCAAGCCCGACCCCGAGGGCTTCCTCAAGGCCGCCGCCGAACTGGGCGTCGACCCCGCCGACTGCCTGGTCTTCGAGGACTCCGGGGCCGGCATCGCGGCCGGCCTGGCCGCCGGGATGCGGGTGGTCGGCGTCGGCCCGCGCGCCGCCGCCCACCACCCCACCGTCCAGGTGCCCGACCTGACCGCCGTCCGGGTCACCGCGCGCCCCGACGGTGCGCTGCTGATCACCGTCTGAGCCGCCGTCAGGCCAGACTGGGTCCATGGCCCGCTCCGAGATCCGCGCCCGCCGCATCTACGACCCGCCCGCGCCCGACGACGGCTACCGGGTCCTGGTCGACCGCCTCTGGCCGCGCGGCATGGCCAAGGAGCGGGCCGCACTGGACGAGTGGGCCAAGGACCTCGCCCCCTCCAACGAGCTGCGCCAATGGCTGCACGAGGCGCCCGAGGCCCGCGCGACCGAGTTCGCCGACCGCTACCGCACCGAGCTCGACACCCCCGAGGCCCGCACCCACCTCGCCGCCCTCCGCGGCCACCCCGCCCTCACCCTGCTGACCGCCAACAAGGACCCGCAGGCCCGCCACACGGCAGTGCTGGCGGAGGTGCTGGCGCAGGGGTGACCCGCGCTGCTCACCCCCGGTCGACGAAGAAGCTGTCGTGCCGCACCAGGAACTCCTGGAACTCCGGGCCGCCGCGCTGAGCCATTTCGGCGACGCGCTCGAAGTACTCCTCACGGGGCGCGCCGGGGGTGAAAAGCAGCAGCATCTGCGCCGGGTCGTCGGACTCGTTGCGGAACGCGTGCAGACCGCCGACCGGGACGTGCAGGAAGTCGCCGGAGCGCCCGGTGGTCCACCGGTCGCCGTCGAAGAGGCGGACCTGGCCGGAGAGGATGAAGAAGGACTCGGAGATCGCCCGGTGGAAGTGGGTGGCGGCACCCCTGGAGTGAGGTGCGAGATCCACCTTGTAGAGGCCGAACTCCCCACCGGTGGAAGCCCGGGTGGCCAGGTAGTGCGTCCGGTCGCCGCTCGGGGAGACCACGTCGGGCCCCGGTCGGCGGGCCGGAACACCGCGTTGACCTCACCGTTCTCGCCGAGGTACCTGGGGTCGGGGTAGGACATCTGGCACTCCGTCTCTGCTCGGGACAGCTGTCACCCACCCTGACACGCGACGGGCACCCGCTGTGACATGCGCGAGCCGCGCGCACCCTGGCCAAGCCGACCGAGCTGGAGACCGACCCTCTCGGCTTCAACACCACCGCACTCGCGTCCCAGCCCGAACGTCGCCGCCTGCGCGTCGGCGACTACCGCGTCGTCTACGCGATCGACGACGGAGAGCTTGTGGTCCGGGTCGCTCATGTGGGGTACCGGTCCACCGGCTACGAGACCTGATCACCACTGACCCCGCGTCAGAACATCCGGCACGGTGACGACGAAGGGGCCGGACTCGACGGAGTCCGGCCCCTTCCGCCCTGCACATGTGACTCACAGGCAACGTGCAGTGTGCGAATGGCTACACGTTGAAGCGGAACTCCACCACGTCGCCGTCCTGCATGACGTAGTCCTTGCCCTCGATGCGGGCCTTGCCCTTGGAGCGGGCCTCGGCGATGGAGCCGGTCTCGACGAGGTCGTCGAAGGAGATGACCTCGGCCTTGATGAAGCCCTTCTGGAAGTCGGTGTGGATCACACCGGCGGCCTCGGGGGCGGTGGCGCCCTTCTTGATGGTCCAGGCGCGGGTTTCCTTGGGGCCGGCGGTGAGGTAGGTCTGCAGGCCGAGGGTGTTGAAGCCGACCCGGGCCAGGGTGGCCAGGCCGGGCTCGTCCTGGCCCATGGACTGCAGGAGCTCCAGGGCCTCGTCGTCGTCCAGCTCGATCAGCTCGGACTCGATCTTGGCGTTGAGGAAGATCGCCTCGGCCGGGGCGACCAGCTCGCGCTGGGCGTTCTTGAAGTCCTCGTCGGCCAGCTCGGCCTCGTCCACGTTGAAGACGTAGAGGAAGGGCTTGGCCGTCAGCAGGTGCAGGTCGCGGATCGGGGTGGTGTCGAAGCCGGCCTCGAACAGGGTCTTGCCGGTCTCCAGGACCGCCTGGGCGGCCTCGGCGGCGGCCAGCACGGCCGCCGTCTCCTTCTTGAGCCGGGCCTCCTTCTGCAGACGCGGCAGGACCTTCTCGATGGTCTGCAGGTCGGCCAGGATCAGCTCGGTGTGGATGGTCTCGATGTCGTCCTTGGGCGAGACCTTGCCGTCCACGTGGACCACGTCGGGGTCGGTGAAGGCCCGGACCACCTGGCAGATCGCGTTGGCCTCGCGGATGTTCGCGAGGAACTTGTTGCCCAGGCCCTCGCCCTCGGAGGCGCCGCGCACGATGCCGGCGATGTCCACGAAGTCGACGGTGGCGGGCAGGATCCGCTGCGAGCCGAAGATCTCGGCGAGCTTGGCCAGTCGCGCGTCCGGCACGCCGACCACGCCGACGTTCGGCTCGATGGTGGCGAACGGGTAGTTGGCCGCCAGGACGTCGTTCTTGGTCAGGGCATTGAACAGGGTCGACTTCCCGACGTTGGGCAGACCGACGATTCCGATCGTGAGCGACATGAAGCGAGATCCCGTGGGCTTGGAGGGCGTGGAGCGGCACCGTACGGGCCGACCGCCAAGTCTACGGGCTGCGGCAAGACGACCGGCCTCGGCCGTGATCCGCGCTGTCCCCCACGGGCGGCCCCGAGGCGTCCGGTGCGAACCCTTCACTGCTGGCGGCCGCCCGAACCGCCCCCGATGTCCGATCTTGCGGTCTCGAAACGTGGGACACGGAAGACTACTGACGGGTCATTACCCATGGTGATGTTAATCGGACCGTACGTTGGACGAGTGGAGCAGAGCATCCGTACCCAGCCCCCCGGCCCCCGGCCCCGGCCCGCCGCGAGCGGTAGGCGCCCCGGGGCCGCCGTACCCGGGCCGGCCGCGCCCCGCGACACCGTCGGCGTGCGGCCCGCCCGACCGCGTCCCGCGAGCAGCGGCGGGCCGACCGTGCTGGCCCTGCTGCGGCGCCGGCTCCAGTCGGGGAGCCGCCGGCCGGGCCCGCCGACCCGGCTGACCGGGATCGGCACCGGGCTGCTGACCGTGGTCGGCACCCTGGCCATCGGCGGCGTCGACCGGCTGCTCTTCGGTGACCTCGGTCTCCTGTTCGAGCTGGGCTTCCTCTTCGTCTGCTTCCAGGCCGCGGTGCGGGTCCGGCTGGCGGACCTGCCGGCCGCGCCGGTCAGCGGGCCGATCGCCTTCGCGGCGGCGCTGGCCCTGCTGACGCCCACCCCGGTGCCCGGCGTGGTCGGCCAGGTGCTGGCGCTGTGCAGCGGGTTGGCGCTGCGGGCCGGGTGGCTGTTCGGCGGCACCGGGCTGGCCGTGCTGATCGTGTTCGCCCGGTTCGTCGCCCAGCGCCGCATCCGCCGCGGCCGCGGCTGAGCGGGCTGCGGCTGCGGCTGAGCGGGCTGCGGCTGCGGCTGCGGCTGCGGCCAAGAGGGCCGCGGCCTGGCGGGTTCAGCGCCCGTACGTGGCCGCCGCCATCGCCGCGCCCACAATCCCGGCGTCGTTGCGCAGCTCGGCCGGCACCACCCGGGCCGCCCGCTCGCTGAGCAGCGGCAGGAACTTCTCGTGCTTGCGGCTCACCCCGCCGCCGATGACGATCAGCCGCGGTGAGAAGAGCCGCTCCACCAGGTCCAGGTACTCGTCCACCCGGACCGCCCACTCGGCCCAGCTGAGCTCATGGCGGTCCTTGGCCGCGGACGAGGCCCGCCGCTCCGCGTCCTTGCCGCGCAGCTCCAGGTGGCCCAGCTCGGTGTTGGGCACCAGGGCGCCGTCCACGAAGAGGGCGCTGCCGATGCCGGTGCCGAAGGTGAGCACCAGCACCGTGCCGCCCTCGCCCCGGCCGGCCCCGTGCGCCATCTCGGCCAGGCCGGCCGCGTCCGCGTCGTTGAGCACCACCGCGGGGCCGTCCAGCACCTCCCGGAACAGCTTCTCGGCGTCCAGCCCGAGCCAGCTCTGGTCGACGTTGGCGGCGGTGCGGGTGTGCCCGTCGACCACCACGCCCGGGAAGGTCAGGCCGACCGGGCCCTCGTGCGCGAAGTGCTCCACCACCTCGCGCACCGCCACGGCCACTGCCTCGGGCCTGGCCGGATGCGGGGTGAGCACCTTGTGGCGGGGCTGCGTGAGGGCGCCGAGCTCCACATCGACCGGGGCGCCCTTGATGCCCGAGCCGCCGATGTCCACGCCGAAGACAGGGGGTGTGGTCACGTCACTGCTCCTGTTCCGAGTCCCGGATCCTCACGGTAGGTGAGGCGGGAGGGGAAAGCAGCCCGAACCTGCCACAACGCCCGGTCGGCCTGGCGGGGCCGACCGGGCGTGCAGGATTCCGAGGTTATTCGGCGACCTTGCCGGCGGCCTCGGCCCGCAGGTCGCGGCGGAGCTCCTTGGGCAGCGAGAAGGTGAGCGTCTCCTCGGCGGTGCGCACCACCTGGACGTCGCCGAAGCCGCGCTCGGCCAGCCAGGCCAGCACGCCCTGGACCAGGATCTCCGGCACCGAGGCGCCGCTGGTCACGCTGACCGTGGTGACGCCGTCCAGCCAGGCCTCGTCCAGCTCCTCGGCGAAGTCCACCAGGTGCGCGGCCTTGGCGCCGTACTCCAGGCCGACCTCGACCAGCCGGACCGAGTTGGAGGAGTTCTTGGAGCCGACCACGATCAGCAGGTCGGTCTCGGGGGCGATCTGCTTGACCACCACCTGGCGGTTCTGGGTGGCGTAGCAGATGTCGTCGCTCGGCGGCGAGACCAGCGCGGGGAAGCGCTTCTTCAGCTCGCCGACGGTGGCCATGGTCTCGTCCACCGAAAGGGTGGTCTGGGAGAGCCAGACGACCCTGGACTCGTCGCGCACCTGGACGTTGGCCACGTCCTCGGCGCCGTCGACCAGGTGGATCCGGTCCGGGGCCTCGCCCATGGTGCCGACCACCTCCTCGTGGCCCTCGTGGCCAACCAGCAGGATGTCGAAGCCCTCGTCGGCGAACCGGACGGCCTCCTTGTGCACCTTGGTGACCAGCGGGCAGGTGGCGTCGATGGTGGCGAGCTTGCCGGCCTTGGCCTCGTCGTGCACCGAGGGGGCCACGCCGTGCGCCGAGAAGACCACGATCGAGCCCTCCGGCACCTCCTCCGTCTCATCGACGAAGATCGCGCCCTGCTTCTCCAGGGTCTGCACGACGTACTTGTTGTGGACGATCTGCTTGCGGACGTAGATCGGTGCCCCGTACTGCTCCAGGGCCTTCTCCACGGCGATGACGGCGCGGTCGACGCCCGCGCAGTAGCCCCGGGGGGCGGCGAGCAGGACGCGGCGCTGAGCGGTGGTCGACATGGCTCCTATGGTAAGCGCGGCGCCCAGGGCCCGGGTGCCGCGCCGGAACTCCGCGGCCTGCGCGGCCGACGGGACGTCAGGTGGTGCAATCGGACCCGTGGTCGAACGCCCCGCCGGATCCGGCGGCCTGCACCGCAGCCTGGGCCTGCGTGACCTGGTGGTCTACGGGCTGCTCTTCATCGCCCCCATGGCACCGGTCGGGGTGTACGGGGTGCTGGACGCCAAGAGCCGGGGCGCGGTCGCGGCGGTCTACCTGGTCGCCACGGTCGCGATGGGGTTCACCGCCCTCTCGTACGCCCAGATGGTGCGTGCCGTGCCGCAGGCCGGCTCGGTGTTCGCCTACGCCCGGGCCGGGCTGGGCGAAGCCGCCGGCTTCACGGCCGGCTGGATGGCGATGCTCGACTACCTGCTGATCCCGGCGGTCGCCTACCTGTTCTCCGGGATCGCGCTGCACGCCCTGGTCCCCGGCGTGTCGCGGTGGCTCTGGACGGTGCTCGCGGTGCTGGTGACCACCGCGCTCAACCTGACCGGGGTGCGGACCGCCGCCGCGGTGGGCTTCGCGGTGCTGGCGCTGGAGGTGGCGGTGCTGGCGGTCTTCGTGGCGGCGGCGCTCGTGGCGCTGGCCCGGCACGGGGCGACCCGCCCCGCGCTGTCGCCGCTGACCGCGGTGGGCGGCTTCTCGTTCGGGGCGGTGCTGAGCGCGGTGAGCGTGGCGGTGCTGTCGTACCTGGGCTTCGACGCGATCGCCTCCTTCGTGGAGGAGGCGGTCGGCGCGTCGGCGGCGGTGGCCCGGGCGGTGCTGCTCTGCCTGTTCCTGGCCGGGGCGCTGTTCACCGTCCAGACCTATCTGGCCGCACTGCTCGAACCGGTCAGCCCGCAGCAGCTGGCCGTGCACCCGGCCGATCAGGGCACGGCCTTCTACGACACCGTGGAGAGCGCGATCGGGCACTGGCTGCACACCCTGGTCGCGGTGAGCAAGGCGATCGGGGCGGCCTTCGCGGCGCTGGCCGGGCAGGCGGCGGCCGGGCGGCTGCTGTTCGCGATGGGCCGCCAGGGGCGACTGCCGCGCGGGCTCGCCGCGGTGGACCCGGCGTCGGGCGTGCCGCGCCGGGCGCTGCTGCTGGCCGCGCTGGTGACCCTGACGGCGGCCGGCTGGGCGGCCGGGCGCAGCGACGGGCTCGACCAGCTGACCTCGGTGGTGAACATCGGCGCGCTCACCGCGTTCGCGCTGCTGCACGCCTCGGTGATCGGGTGGTACACCGTCAAGCAGCACTCCCGGGACCGGGTGCGGCACCTGCTGCTGCCGGTGCTGGGGATCGCGGTGATCGCGGCGGTGGTCTGGCGGGCCGGCCACACGGCGCAGCTGGTGGGGGCGCTGTGGCTGCTGGCCGGGCTGGTGGTGGTCGCGGTGCAGGGGGCGGGGCCGGTGGGGCCGCGGCGGTAGCGCGGGTGCAGGGCGCCTGGGCCCGCTCGGGGCGGTAGGCCTTGTCGGCTCGCGCGGCTAGCCTCATACGCATGGCCAATCCCAGCTCCCCCGAAGCCCCGCTGCCGGTCGGCAAGGTCTCCCAGCTGATCGGCGGCTGGGTCGACCGGCTCGGCGCGGTCTGGGTAGAGGGGCAGGTCACCCAGCTGAGCCGGCGGCCCGGCATGCAGTTCCTGACGCTGCGCGACCCGGAGCACGACGTCTCGTTGAGCGTCACCTGCTTCCGCGCGGTGCTCGAACCGCTCGCCGACACGCTGCACGAGGGCTCCCGGGTGATCGTGCACGCCAAGCCCGAGTGGTACACGGGCCGCGGCACCCTGTCGCTGCGCGCCACCGAGATCCGGCTCGTCGGGCTGGGCGAACTGCTGGCCCGGCTGGAGCAGTTGAAGCGGCGGCTGGCCGGCGAGGGGCTGTTCGCCGCCGAGCGCAAGCGCCCGCTGCCGTTCCTGCCGCAGTGCGTCGGGCTGGTCACCGGGCGGGCCTCGGCGGCCGAGCGGGACGTGCTGGAGGTGGCCCGGCGGCGCTGGCCGGCGGTCCGGTTCGAGGTGCGCAACGTGCTGGTGCAGGGCTCGCAGGCGGCCGGGCAGGTGGCCCGGGCGGTGCGCGAACTGGACGGGCACCCCGGGGTGGACGTGATCATCGTGGCCCGCGGCGGCGGCAGCGTGGAGGATCTGCTCCCGTTCTCCGACGAGGAGCTGTGCCGCACCGTGGCCGCCGCCGGCACCCCGGTGGTGAGCGCGATCGGGCACGAGCCGGACCAGCCGCTGCTGGACTTCGTGGCCGACCTGCGGGCCGCCACGCCCACCGACGCCGCCAAGCGGGTGGTACCGGACGTGGGCGAGGAGCAGGCCCGGGTGCGCCAGCTGCGCGACCGGGCCCGCCGGATGGTCAGCGACCTGGTGCGGCGGGAGCAGGCGGGCCTGGCCGGGGTGCGCAGCCGCCCCGCGCTGGCGGCGCCGCACCGGCTGCTGGACGAGCGGGGTGCCGAGCTGACGGCGCTGGTGGACCGGGCCCGGCGCACCCTCGGGCACCGGCTGGACGGCGCCGAGTCGGACCTCGGGCACCTCGCCGAGCGGGTGCTCGCGCTCTCCCCCGCCGCGACGCTGGAGCGCGGCTACGCGGTGCTGCAGCGGGCGGACGGGCAGGTGCTGACCGATCCGGCGGTGCTCTCCCCGGGCGAGCGGCTGCACGCCCGGGTGGCCGGCGGCGGCTTCGAGGTGACGGCCGAGTAGGCGTCAGTCCTGGGGCCGCCGGGTGCGGGAGAGCGGCACCGAGTGCTCGGTGAAGCCGAGGCTGCGGTAGAGGCCCTCGCCGCCCTCGGTGGCGTGCAGGTCGATCCGGGTCACCCGGTGCGCGTCGAACCAGGCCAGCAGCGCCTCGGTGCAGGCCCGGGCGTAGCCGCGGCGGCGCATCGCCGGGTCGGTGCAGATGTTGAAGACGAAGCCGAACCGGCCGTCCGGGTGGCCCGGCGCGGGCAGCCGCTCCTCCAGGGTGCCGACCGCGCAGGCGGCCAGTCGGCCGGGCTGCGCCGGGTCGTCGACCACGAAGACGCCCATGGTGGTGGTCGCCGGGTCGCGCAGCCGGTCCCGCAGCATCGCCTCGGCGGTGGCCTGCCACGGGCCGGGGCGGGCCTCGCCCTGCATCGCCTCGAACATCAGCAGCCGCAGCCGGACCAGCTCGGCGGCGTCCTCGGCCGCGCCCTGCCGCACCTCGATGGCACTCGCGTTGATCATGGGACCCGACCCTAGTGGCGCGGGATTGTCGCGCCCAGCCCCTACCCTGAGCCCATGGCAGACGAGGACGCGCAGGACACCGGGGCCGCGACCACCGAGCGTGGCTACGACGAGCTGGGCTACGAGGAGGCGCGGGACGCCCTGCTGGAGGTGGTCCGGCGGCTGGAGGCCGGCGGCACCGGGCTGGAGGAGTCGCTGGCGCTGTGGGAGCGCGGTGAGCAGCTGGCGAAGGTCTGCCAGCGCTGGCTGGACGGTGCCCGGGCCCGACTTGACGCAGCCCTGGCCGCCGAGGAGGCAGCCGAGCGGTCGGACGGCTCAGCGGTGAACGATAGGGGCTGACGGCCCTCCGGCCGTCGGCGTAACCGCCGGACCAGCAACGACACCACGAGTGATGCAGGTCACATCACCCTTCGGAATGGTTGAAAATTCATTCACGTTGCACTGGCCGACGGCAAGCAGCCGGGCAGGACCCCTAACACCGATCAGCATGAGGTGCAGCCACATGACCACCAACGAGACCCTGGTTCTCGACACCGCCGCGCAGGACCTGCTGTTCCGCGAGGCCCGCACCGCCAACACCTTCACCGACGAGCCGGTCACCGACGAGCAGATCCAGGCGATCTACGACCTGGTCAAGTACGCGCCGACCGCGTTCAACCAGCAGCCGCTGCGGGTGGTCCTGGTGCGCAGCGCCGAGAGCCGGGCCCGCCTGGTCGAGCAGATGGCCGACGGCAACAAGGCCAAGACCGGCACCGCCCCGCTGGTCGCCATCCTGGCCGCCGACAACGAGTTCCACGAGGAGCTGCCGACCCAGCTCCCGCACTTCCCGCAGGCCAAGGACATGTTCTTCAGCGAGCGCGAGGTGCGTGAGGGCTCGGCACTGTTCAACGGCGCCCTGCAGGTCGGCTACTTCATCCTCGGCGTCCGCGCCGCCGGCCTGGCCGCCGGCCCGATGACCGGCTTCGACGCCGCCGGCATCAACAAGGAGTTCTTCGGCGACGGCGAGCACTCGGTGCTGGCCGTGGTCAACATCGGCAAGCCGGGCGATGACGCCTGGTTCCCGCGCAGCCCGCGCCTGGCCTACGACGAGGTCGTCACCACCGTCTGACGCACCCCGCCGGCCGGATACGCCGAGGGCCTGCCACTCCATTGCCCGGAGTGGCAGGCCCTCGGCGTATCCGCGCATCCGCGCTTCCGCGCATCGGCACCGCTAGGGCTTGAGCGCCCCGGCCAGCTGGTCCAGCTCGTCGTACGAGGCGCTGCCGGCCACCACCGTGGTGGCGCCGTTGGCGGTCTCGGTGACCGAGCGGTAGTGGTCGCCCTGGAAGCGGGCCCACGACTGGCCGTCGATGGTCGAGGCGCCGTCGGGGACGTAGCCGGACACCACGGTCTTGAGCAGGTCGTTCTTCGGCTCGTCGCTCTGCTCGACGGAGGCGTACTTGCCGTCCGGGGTGACGAAGCCCAGGTGCCAGCCGGCGTGCCCGCCGGCGTCCGCCTGGTAGCTGACCGAGGTGGCCCGCCACTTGTCGGACAGCCCCTGCGGCGCCAGCACCGGATAGGGAGCGGCGCGCTTCGCCGAGGCGAAGGCGGCGCTGTAGTCCACCACGTGCACCGGGTCGCCATTGCTGCTGTGCGGGATCGTCACGTACGCGACCAGGGCCACGCCCATCACGGCGAGCATCGACAGGACCATGTCCCGTACGGTCTGCCGCCCTCTCGAACCACTGTTGCCTGCCACCCCCACATGGTGGCCCATTGCACGCAACCCACCGACCACCGGGGTGGCCCCCAGGGCCGAAAACCGTCCATACCGGCGCAGACCCGCAGGTGAGCAGGACATGCGCCACAGACAGTCATCCGAGGCACAGATACGATCGAGGGACCCTCATGAGCAGCACTCCACCAGCATGTAGTCGACTGCTCACTGGCCGTCGCGTACAGAGAGGTCACGACGATGACCGCGCAGCACCCCTCCCACCTCCCGCTTTCCCTGGAGGTCGCCCCGGAGGCGCCGGACCGCAACCTGGCTCTGGAGCTCGTCCGGGTGACCGAGGCGGCGGCCATGGCCGCCGGCCGCTGGGTCGGCCGGGGCGACAAGAACGGCGCCGACGGCGCGGCCGTCAAGGCGATGCGCACCCTGGTCTCCACCGTGTCGATGAACGGCGTCGTCGTCATCGGCGAGGGGGAGAAGGACGAGGCCCCGATGCTGTTCAACGGCGAGCGGGTCGGTGACGGCACCGGCGCCGAGTGCGACGTGGCCGTGGACCCGGTGGACGGCACCACGCTGACCGCCAAGGGCATGAACAACGCCGTCGCCGTGCTGGCCGTCGCCGACCGCGGCACCATGTTCGACCCGAGCGCGGTCTTCTACATGGACAAGCTGGTCGCCGGCCCCGAGGCCGCCGACTTCGTGGACATCACCGCTCCGCCGGCCGTGAACATCCGCCGGGTGGCCAAGGCCAAGGGCAGCGCGGTCGAGGACGTCACGGTCGTGGTGCTGGACCGCCCCCGCCACGACGGCCTGGTCAAGCAGATCCGCGAGGCCGGCGCCCGGATCAAGTTCATCTCCGACGGCGACGTGGCCGGTGCGATCATGGCGGCCCGCGAGGGCACCGGCATCGACCTGCTGATGGGCGTCGGCGGCACCCCGGAGGGGATCATCGCGGCCTGCGCCATGAAGTGCATGGGCGGCGTGATCCAGGGCCGGCTGTGGCCCAAGGACGAGGCCGAGCGCCAGAAGGCGCTGGACGCCGGGCACGACCTGGACCGGGTGCTCACCACCAACGACCTGGTCAGCGGCGAGAACGTGTTCTTCGTGGCCACCGGCATCACCGACGGCGAGCTGCTGCGCGGGGTGCACTACCGCCAGGAGACCGCCACCACCAGCTCGCTGGTGATGCGCTCCAAGAGCGGCACGATCCGCCAGATCGACTCCGTCCACAGGCTCGCCAAGCTGCGGGCGTACAGCGCGATCGACTTCGACCGGGCCAACTGAGCTCCGCGGGGGCGGGGGCGCACGGCGCTCCCGCCCCCGCTCACCCGGCTATCCGCCGCCCGCGCTGCGCCGGCACCAGCTGCGCCTCCGCGCGCAGCTCCGCGGTGCGGCGGCGCCGACGGGCCAGCACCACCCGTCGCTCGGCCGCCGTCAGCCCGCCCCAGACCCCGTAGGGCTCCGGCTGGGCCAGCGCGTGCTCCCGGCAGGAGAGCAGCACCGGGCAGCCGGCGCACACCTGCTTGGCGTGCTCCTCGCGGGCCAGCCGCGCGGCCGTCGGCTCCTTGGACGGCGCGAAGAACAGCGCCGCCTCGTCCCGCCGGCAGGCGGCCGCGGTGTGCCAGGGGTTGTCGTCCAGCGGGTCGAGCCGCACCGCAGCGGGCGCGCCCTGTGGCGCGGCCCGAAGACCGCGCGACCCGTCGGCGCGGACGGCAGCTGTGGTGCTGGGCTCGATCGGGTACAGCACGGCGACTCCTGGGCACTCGGGGGAAGGGCTCGCGTCACCGCCCGGCCGCCGCCCCCGAGGCGTCAGTACGCCGCCTGACCGCAGCCGTTCAAGTAACGATGTGCCACAGGAATTACCCCGCGCGCTTGGGGTTCATGCACACCGTGGTCACCCGGCGACAGCCTGCACTCGCATCAACACCGAGTGCCTGACCGGCAGTTGACGGAACTCGGGAATCCGCGAGTGCGCAGGTCACAGCCACTCCGGGGCCACGCGCCCGCGCACGCCCCACCGCTGTCGAGCCCCGCCCCGAGCCCCCTCGGGCGACCCCCTCAGCTTCCCAGCTGCCGCCGCACCCACTCCTTGAGCTTCGCCCCGCGCTTGGGCTTGGCCTCCACCCCGCCCAGCACCGCCGAGCCCTTGACCCGCACCACCGGGGCATGCGGATCGGCCGCGGTCTGCTCCCGCACGTCGAAGCCGCCGAAGATGCCGAAGCCCTCGCCGATCAGCGTCACGTTCTCCGGCACCTTGATGTCGATCCCGCCGCAGAACGTGTTCGCCACGATCAGCACCTCGGGCGACTCGAACACCGCGTCGCTGAGGTCCAGGTCGATCCCGCCGAAGACCGCGGTCGCCCGGATCTCCGAGCCCACCTGCCAGCGCCCCTTGCGGGAGACCCCGCCGAACGCCGTCCACAGGCTGATCGGCTCCTGCCGCGCCGGCGGCCGCGGCGCCGGCGCTCCGGCCGCCGCCGGACCCACGGCCGAGCGCTCGGCGGTGAGCGGCTGGTGGTTGGGCAGGTCCCGGGTGAGCGGCACCAACTCGCCCAGCGTGCGGGCGTGGTAGGCGGCGTCGAGCCGCTCGGCGTGCTCGTCGGCGGTCAGCCGGCCCTCGGCGTAGGCGTCACGCAGCAGCTCGGCGATCCGCTCCCGGTCCGCGTCCGAGGCGCGCAGCTCGGCCTCGGCCACCCGGTTCGCGGGCGGCTGCGAGCCCTTGGCCAGCGGCACCGGCTGGTCGCTCGGTGGCATCGGCTGGTCCGGACGAGGTTCGGGCTGATCCGACGGCGAGGTGTCCACGATCACAGCCTAGGGGGTGTGCCCACGCGACCGGGAGCCAAGTTCTACGCTGGAGGACGCTTCGCCGACGCAGCACCACCACCTCGTTGAAGGACCTCGCATGGCACCCACGCCGGACTTCTCCTACTCCGACCTCCTCCCGCTCGGGGACGACCCCACCCCGTACCGCAAGCTGACCTCCGAGGGCGTCAGCACCTTCGAGGCGGGCGGCCGGACCTTCCTGCAGGTCGAGCCGGAGGCGCTGCGGCTGCTCACCGCCGAGGCGATGCACGACATCTCGCACTACCTGCGCCCGGCCCACCTGGCCCAGCTGCGCCGCATCCTGGACGACCCGGAGGCCAGCCCGAACGACCGCTTCGTGGCGCTGGACCTGCTGAAGAACGTCAACATCTCGGCCGGCGGCATCCTGCCGATGTGCCAGGACACCGGCACCGCGATCGTGATGGGCAAGCGCGGTCAGAACGTCCTGACTTCGGGCAACGACGACGCCGCGATCGCCCGCGGCGTCTACGACGCCTACACCAAGCTCAACCTGCGCTACTCCCAGATGGCCCCGGTGACCATGTGGGACGAGAAGAACACCGGTTCCAACCTGCCCGCGCAGATCGAGCTCTACGCGACCGACGGGGACGCCTACAAGTTCCTGTTCATGGCCAAGGGCGGCGGCAGCGCCAACAAGTCGTACCTGTACCAGGAGACCAAGGCGATTCTCAACGAGAAGAGCATGCTGGCCTTCCTGGAGCAGAAGATCCGCTCGCTGGGCACCGCGGCCTGCCCGCCGTACCACCTGGCGATCGTGGTCGGCGGCACCAGCGCCGAGTTCGCGCTGAAGACCGCCAAGTACGCCTCGGCGCACTACCTCGACGCCATGCCCACCTCCGGCGACGCGGCCACCGGCCACGGCTTCCGCGACCTGGAGCTGGAGCAGAAGGTTCTCGAGCTGACCCAGAAGATCGGCATCGGCGCCCAGTTCGGCGGCAAGTACTTCTGCCACGACGTCCGGGTGATCCGCCTGCCGCGGCACGGCGCCTCGCTGCCGGTCGCGATGGCCGTCTCCTGCTCGGCCGACCGCCAGGCGCTGGGCAAGATCACCGCCGAGGGCGTCTTCCTGGAGCAGCTGGAGACCGACCCGGCGAAGTACCTGCCGGAGACGACGGATGAGCACCTCGACGACGCGGTCGTGCGCATCGACCTGAACCGGCCGATGTCCGAGATCCGCGACGAGCTGTCCAAGCACCCGGTGAAGACCCGCCTCTCCCTCACCGGCACCCTGGTGGTGGCCCGCGACATCGCGCACGCCAAGATCAAGGAACGACTGGACGCGGGCGAGGGCATGCCGCAGTACCTCAAGGACCACCCGGTCTACTACGCCGGCCCCGCCAAGACCCCCGAGGGCTTCGCCTCCGGCTCCTTCGGCCCCACCACCGCGGGCCGGATGGACTCCTACGTCGACCAGTTCCAGGCGGCCGGCGGCTCCATGGTGATGCTCGCCAAGGGCAACCGCTCCAAGCAGGTCACCCAGGCCTGCGCCACGCACGGCGGCTTCTACCTCGGCTCGATCGGCGGCCCCGCCGCCCGGCTGGCCCAGGACTGCATCAAGAAGGTCGAGGTGCTGGAGTACGCCGAGCTGGGCATGGAGGCGGTCTGGCGGATCGAGGTCGAGGATTTCCCGGCGTTCATCGTGGTGGACGACAAGGGCAACGACTTCTTCGCCGAGGTCACCGACGGCCCGCTGATCACCAGCATCCGGGTCCGCTCGGCGCAGTGACGCACAGCCGCTGACTTGCCATCAGTTTCGCGGGGCCGCCCGGTGGTTCGCCACCGGGCGGCCCCGCGCCTTTCCGTTCCGATCACGCCTGACCGGTCTCGAAGCGGGTCACCCTGCCGCCGTCGACCGCGAACCGCCAGGCGGTCCGCATCTCACCCCAGGTCTCGTTGCGGAAGTTCGCCACCAGCGCCCGACCGCCGTCCGACTCCGACTGCACCTCCATGTGCCCGTGCGAGTCGAAGATCTCCCGGTCGATCCAGTCCTCCAGATTCCGCTCCGAGCCGTCGTCCGACATCGTCGCCCCCGGCGTCAGCAGCGCCAGGAACGCCTTCTTGTCATTGGCGTTGATCGCGGTCACCACAGCTCGGACCGTCGGATCGGACAGCTTGGTTGGTGAGATGGTCATCTGACGCCTCCTCATGAAATGGCCCCCTTTCCGCCACCATGACACAGCGTCACGCCATTCCCACTGCGGATCACCGATCGCTATCGCTCACCCCAGGCCGTCAACAACTCCTCCGGCCCAACGTGCCGCACCCCGGACGCGGTGCACCCGCTCCGCGCCACCGCGAGCAGCGGAACGTCCGCATCGGCCCCGGGCAGCCGGGAGCGGTGAACCGTCAGCTCGGCCAGGTCATGCGCGTCGAAGGGACGGCGCTCCTGCCACTTGATCGACCCGACCGCGGTGATCCGACCGGCGATCGGGGCGCGATCGGCCCCGACCAGGTCGATCTCGACGTCATTGCTACGCGTCCAGTAGCCGCCCACGGCACCGGTGCCCTCCGGCAGCACGTCCGGCCCCATCCGGTGCAGCGCCTCCCGGATCACCGGCTCGACCGCGCGCCCCCGCCACGCCGTCCAGTCCTTCTTGATCCGTGCGAGCACCAAGTCACCGCGTCCGCGCTCGATCTCGGGAAGGTACGGACCCAGGAAACGCAGCCAGAACCGCAGGTGGGGATCGGCGACCAGGTAGCGGGTCTCCTTGGAGGGCTGAGTGGAGAGCGGGGAGGTGGCTGCCACGATCCGCTTGGCGGTGAGCAGTTGGAGGGCACGTGACAGCGAACCCTGTGGCAGGCCGCCGGCGGCCCGCCCGATCAACGTGAAGGTCCGCTCGCCCGAGCCGATGGCGGACAGCACCTGCCGCGCCTGCGCCTCCACCGGGAACTCGGCGGCCAGTGAGCGCTCGGCGCTGACCAGCAGGGCGGAGACCGGGTCCCGCAAGGCGTGCTCGAGGTAGTCGAAGACGGTGGCCCCCGTCGGCCACTCCTCAAGCACCAGCGGCAGACCACCGCTGACCAGGTAGGCGTCGAAGGCGTCCTGGGCGGGCAGTCGCAGTATCCGCCCGACGGCAGCCGGGTCCAGCGGCGCGACCACCATCTCGCCGGCCCGCTGGTGGAACGGGCGCCCGTACTCGTTGAGCGCCTCCATCATGGCAAGGTCCGAGCCGATGCCGATCAGCAGCACCTGGCGCTTGGAGAACTCGCGATCGAACAACTTCTGCAACGTGCCCTCGAAACCAGGGTCGTTGGCGATCAGGTACGGCAGTTCGTCGAGAACCACGATGCTCGGGCCGTCCGGCGGAAGCGCACTGGCCAGCAGGGTGAGTGCGGCATCCCAGTCCCGCGGTGCCTGCCCCTGGAAGATCCCCGCTCCGGGGAGCGACGAGGCCGCCGCCGCTTCGGTGAACAGCCGCAGGTCATCGGCCATGGTGGGACGTGCCGAGGCGGTGAAGTACAGGGAGGGCACCTTGGTGCGCTCGATGAACTCCTCCGCCAGTCGCGATTTGCCGACCCGGCGCCGCCCCCGCATCAACACGGCCCGTCCCGGTCGCCCGGCCCGGCCTCCCTCCCGAACGCGTTGGAGCAGACGGGAAAGCTGCCGAAGCTCCCGATCACGGCCGATGAAGTCGTCCACTGTGCGGTCCAGATAGTTCCAGGAAAGATACTCTCACCAATGAGAGTATCACTGGTGAGAGTGTTCCAGGTCACATCCGAACCTTGGGTGCCGCACCGCCGGTCTAGCCGAGCTGGCCGACCCGGTAGTCGCCGGCGGGCTGCTGGATGATGACGTTCAGCCGGTTGAAGGCGTTGATGACGGCGATCAGGGCCACCAGGGCGGCGAGTTGCTCCTCGTCGTAGTGCTTGGCCGCGTTCGCCCAGACCTCGTCCGGGACCCCGCCGGCCGCGTCGGCGAGCCGGGTGCCCTGCTCCGCCAGCTCCAGCGCCGCGCGCTCGGCGTCGGTGAACACCGTCGCCTCCCGCCAGGCCGCGACCAGGTTGAGGCGCACCGCGGTCTCGCCGGCGGCCGCGGCCTCCTTGGTGTGCATGTCGAGGCAGCCGGCGCAGCCGTTGATCTGGCTGGCCCGGATCTTCACCAGCTCCTGGGTGGCGGCCGGCAGCGTCGAACCCGCCAGCTCCTTGCCCGCCGCGATGAGGTGCTTCAGGGCCTTGCCGGCGACCGGGCCGCCGAGGATGTCCATGACGTTCAAACGGGCGCTCATCGTGTGCTCCTGTGTCGTTGCCGATTGGCTCTGCGCGCATAGGACACCGCGCTTCGGCCGGCTGTGACAGGGGCGAGTGTGACGTGCGTCCCTCCCGGCTGCGGCTAGCGGACCGCCGCCTTGGTGATCACGATGTCCTCGACCGGGACGTCCGCGTGGCCAGCCTTGTTGCCGGTCCGGACGGACCCCAACTGGTCGACCACGTCCTGTCCCTCGACCACCTTGCCGAACACGCAGTAGCCGAAGCCCTGCGGGTTCGGCGCGGTGTAGTCGAGGAAGTCGTTGTCGCTGAAGTTGATGAAGAACTGGGCGGTCGCGGAGTGCGGGTCGGGCGTCCGGGCCATCGCCACGGTGTAGGCGAGGTTCTTCAGGCCGTTGCCGGCCTCGTTCTTGACCGGGGGCTTGGTCGGCTTCTGCTTCATGCCGGGGGTGAAGCCGCCGCCCTGGGCCATGAAGCCGGGGATGACCCGGTGGAAGATGGTGCCGTCGTAGTGCCCGTCGCGGACGTAGGCGAGGAAGTTCTTGACGGTCTCGGGGGCCTTCGCTTCGTCCAGCTCAAGGACGATGGCGCCGTGGGTGGTGTCGAGTTGGACTTGGGTGGACATGGGCGTTCCTTTCGCGAGCCGTGCGGCGTGTGGGGTGTGGCGTGCGGGGTGTGGCGTGGTTCGGCTCGAAGCCTGACCCCGCCGGGTGGGGCAGTCGACGACACTGCTCCGATCGTGGCGTGTCGCGCAGTCGGCCTCACAGCTCGCCGAGGAACCCCGGATCGGCCGGACCCAGCTGCCGGGCGAAATCGGCGGCGACCCCGAGTACCTCGCGCATCGGCACCGGCCGCCGGGTCGTGCCCGCGAGGTCGGCGTGCGCCTCCTTTGACCACGGGAACGGATACACCGCGATGCCCTGGGAGTTGGCGAGAGCCGCGGCCTCCGCACGCCAGCCCGGCCAGCGCGGTCCCTCGTAGAACTGCTCCAGCCCGCCGGACAGCAACCAGGAGACCCACGCGGAGTGGCCGATGGTCAGCCCCTCCCAGGCCAGCGTGTCCGGGGCGAAGTAGGTCAGCTGTCCGGGCGCGCCGGGGCGACCGGCCGCGGCGGGGTCGTGGCCGTTCAGCGCGAACACCCCGCCCAGCACGTCCTGACCGACGACCAGGCCGGTCGCGGGATGCCAGGCCGGGTCGAACGCATCCGGGAACCGGTTCACCTGCGCCAGGCTCGGCACGCCGCCGTTCGCCGACGAGCCGCCACCGAACACCCGCACCCACCCGTCGTCCAGCACCAGCCCGCCGGTGTTCACCGTCAGACTGCCGAGCACCGAGCGTGCGGTGACCTGCAGCTGCAGCAGGGTTCGGCGACTCTCGGCCGGGTCTGCGGGCAGCACCCGCACGGGCACGGCGCTCGCGGCCAGCGCCTGCTGGAGCTCGGGCCACACCGGGTCGTCCACGTTCGCCAGTTCGTCGATCTCGCGCATCACAGCATGATCGCAGCGTGCGGGTGACGCCTGGGCGGGCAGCCTGCTCGCCGGGGTCGGCCCCGCGTCGCCGCGCCACGAGCCGGCCGCCCGGGCGGCCTTCCGGCTCAAGCGCCGACGCCGGGTCCTCGACGGCGAGGAGTACACCGCGTTCATCCACGAGGCGGCGCTCCGCGTGCAGTTCGGCGGCCCCGCCGTGCTCCGCCGGCAACCGGCCGGCCTGCTCGACCAGTCTGAGCGGCCGAACGGCCGCATCCGGGCCGTGCCGTTCGACGTCGCCACCGTCCCCGGCGCCGGCGAGAACCACACCCCGGCCGCCG
Source organism: Kitasatospora acidiphila (assembly GCF_006636205.1). Classification (NCBI taxonomy): domain Bacteria; kingdom Bacillati; phylum Actinomycetota; class Actinomycetes; order Kitasatosporales; family Streptomycetaceae; genus Kitasatospora; species Kitasatospora acidiphila. The sequence goes on from NZ_VIGB01000003.1 coordinate 3,647,394, forward strand.
GCCCGATCCCCGAACTCGACACCGTCCAGGTCGACTTGACGCACGGCCCGGAGTTCCTCCACCACGGTTGCGAACTGCGGGCGTACCGCGGGGTGATGGCGGCGATGGAGCAGCGCGTGATGTCGGCCGAGGTGTCACGCGACTTCATCCACAGGGTGTTGAGGAAGCTGAAGGGTTAGCACTCGTCTGGCGACTCGGCGGGCGACTCAGCTGGCGATCCGGCTGGCGCAAGCTCAGTCGAAGTGGACGAGGGCGGGCCAGACTTGGGCCCAGGTGCCGCGCGGCTCGCGGCAGACGTAGATCGCGGCGTGGTGGTTCGTCTCCTCGTTGTGCACCCCGTTCATCCGGATCGGGGCGACTTCGGTGACCTCGGCCCACGCCAGGTGCAGCTGGTCCGGGCCGAACTCGCCCACGCACAGCGCGACATCCGGGCGCCCGGGTGGCGGACCCCAGAGCGCGTAGGTGTTCTGCGCGGTGAGCACCGGCTGCCGCAGGCCCTGCGCCGAGCCGAGGATCGTCAGCGCGCCCGCCTCGCCGTAGTTGCTGGTGAAGACCGGGGTTCCGGGCGGCAGCGCGGCGGCGGCCTGCCGCACCTGCTCGACGAACCCCGGCCATCCGTAGGTCTCGACCACCGTCGGGTTCAGCACCCGCACGGAGTTGGCCGCGCCCACCGGCAGCACCGGTAGCCCGGTCAGCAGCGCGGCCAACGCGGACACCCCGATCGGCCTCGCCACGCTGCCCCAGCCCCCGTCCCGGCCCCACGTCGACTCCACCCGCACCGCCCCCGCCGCGAACAGCCCGGCCACGACGGGTGCCGGGTAGTACGCCTTCCCCCCACTGGCGGTGAACACCACCACCGCCACCACCGCGACCACCAGCACCCACCGGTGCGCGCGGCCGGCCGGGGACGCCAGCCAGCGGACACCGAACACCCACAGCATGATCATCGGTGGACCGGCCAGCAGCACGAGCAGCGGCAGCTGCGCCAGGGAGCCGAGTTGGCCCCCTTGCTCGGCAGCGAGCACCCGGGCCATCCGCAGGTTCGGCCAGCCGTGCGCGGCGTCCCAGATCACGTTCGGCGCGGCCAGCGCGAGCGTCACGACCCCGGCGAGCCACGGTCCGGCGGTGCGCAGCGCCTCGCGCCGCAGCAGCACCAGGCCGACCAGGATGCCGAGCAGCAGTACGGCCAGCGTGTCCTTGTTCTCCAGGCCGATCCCCGCGATCGCTCCGGCGGCCAGCCAGGACCCCGTGGTGCGCAGCCGCAGGGCACGGGCGACCAGGACCAGCACGGCCACCCACACCACCTGGTCCAGCACCGTCGTGCCGAACAGCAGCGACGAGGCCACGAACAGCGGGCAGGCCGCGATCGCGGCCGCGGTGATGGTCTGCGCGCGGCGCCCGCCGCCGAACTCGGCCGCCAGCATGGGCGCGAGCAGCACGCATCCGACCTGCGCGGCCACCGCCAGCACCCGTAGCGGCAGCACGCCGCCGGGCAGCGCCGCGGCGAGCCGGGCGAGCAGCGGGGCCAGCGGCGGCTGGTCGGCGTAGCCCCAAGCCGGGTGGCGGCCGCAGATCACGTAGTAGAACTCGTCGCGGTGCCAGCCATAGCGGGTGGCGACCGCCAGGTGCACGGCCGCCACCACCGCGGCGACCAGCCACACCGGGCGCCACGCCATCCGCTCGCGGCCCGGGGCTGAGGGGGCGGTGGTCAAGACGACAGGTTCAGCGGTGTCAGTCATGGCTGTCCTCTGTGCTCGGGAAAGCGGCGACCAGCAGGTGGTGCACGGTGCGGCGGCAGTCGTCGTCGGCCAGCATCCGCGAGTCCGGGTCGCCGTGGCGGTGCATGGCGAACCAGGCGACGGTCTCGACGATGAACCGGGCGGCAACCGGCACATCGGGCACCGGGCGCAGCAGGCCGGCCGCGATCCGGGCGGCCAGGTACGTGCCGACCTGTTCGACCATCGCCCGGCGCCGTTGCACGAAGTACCACTGGGCCAGCTCGGGCAACTGCTCGGCACAGCGCTCGACCAGTTGCAGCGCCGTCCGGTTCTGCTCGACGAACGCGTACAGCTCGTCGACCACACCGCCCAACTCCGCCTCGGGCGACAGCCCGGACGCCCCGGCCGGCCCGGCCGAAGCCCTGGCCAGCAGCGGCAACGCCGTCTGGTCGCCCGCCCAGGACTCGACCACCGCGATGACCTCTTCGGCAGTCGGCGTCTGCACCGGCACGGCCAACCCGGCCACCGCATCCGGCCGCAGCACCCGCATCAGCGCCAGGTGCAGCAGCGCCTGCTTGCTCTTCGCATACGTGTACACCGCACCATGGCTGAGCCCCAGCGCCGCCGCGACATCCGAGATCCCCGCCGGCCTAAACCCCCGCGCCAGGAACACCCCCACCGCCGCATCGGCGATCTCCTCCAACGGCCGCATGGGCATCCGTCCGCGCATGGGGTTGAAGATAGACTGACTGAGTCAGTCAATCAAGCGCCCGAGGGTGCACAAGGACCTCGGCACCAAGTCATAAGCCGCGGCAGTGAGATTCGAGGGAGTGGGCCACCGGGCGCTTCGCACCTGAAGCGGCGGCGGTTGTCTCGTCACCGACCAGTCGGGAAGTCCCTCATGTTGTCGAGGCGCCATCAGAAGCTGCAGGGTTGACGTTGGGGCGCCATTCGCCCGAGCCCCCAGAGGAGCAGGCGGGCTGGCGCGGCGCCTGTGTGATGACCACCCAGCGCAGGGCACCCCGGGGGCCTGATTGCAGCCCCGAGTGCTTCAGGCACTCGATCTTGAATGTGGCTAGCATGCAATCAGATCGTCACATATGCCCCGATATTTGTACTTCAAGCCAACGACTGCAAGCCCTAGAAGCGCGGAAAGCCCCCAGGGACTCCTGGGGGCTCTGTTCGCGTAACGCCGTCGGACAGCTAGGCAATCAGTTCAGGCCAAAGTCCTGGGCGCCACAGCGAGGCATCAGTGGGTGCTGATGACGTCTCCAAGAGGACCAGGGGTGCCAGGGCGACCAACCGGAGCGGCAGATTCAGCCGGAGTCGCACCTGCATCGGCCGCCGAGGCAGCAGTCTCACCGGGCTCAACATGCTGGTCGGCAGCCTGCCCGGCTGCGTTCACGGCACCAGCCAGGGCGGCCTCCGCCTCATCGGTCTGCTCCGGAAGAGCGATCGAAGCCTTGTTGTCGGCCATCGCCGAACCACCTCTCGGGGGGGTGACTGTACTGAACCGCCCCGGTCGGTCTGTCCGCGGCGTGGGGACAGTATCGTAGGCATCGTTAAATGTCTTATAAACGGCCCTCCTGGTGCACAATCTGCCCCTTTTGCCCTTCCTGACCTGGCATTACAGCCCGAGCATGGAGGACAGCACTTCGAGGTTCGAAGTATCCGGCCTTCGGGGGACCCCTATGGAGCTTCAGGTAACGCCGCACAATGCCGTGCTGCGCTTCCAGGTGCTCGGACCCGTCCAGGCATGGCGTGACGAGCAGTCACTCGCACTCGGTTCGCCCCAGCAGCAGGCCGTGCTCAGCGCCCTGCTACTGCACCGCGGCCGACCCGTCACCACCCAGGAACTGGTCGATGGGCTCTGGGGCGACCGCCCGCCGCCGCAGGCAGTGGCTGCTCTGCGTACGTACATCTCGCGACTACGAACCGTCATCGAGCCCGGGCGTGAGGCACGGACGCCGGCCCGACTGCTGGTTTCGGTACGAGACGGATATGCATTGCGCATTCCGGACGAATCGCTCGACCTTGCCGTTTTCGATTCGCTACTGAGCGAGGCCTCCCTGGGCCGCCAGGAGGGAAGCCTGGAAAAGGCTCACCAACTGCTCGGCTCTGCGCTTGCGCTGTGGAGCGGCCAACCGCTGGCCGGGCTCCCCGGCCCGTACGCGGACGCCCAGCGCCAGAGCCTGGTGGAGCTTCAGATCGCAGCGCGGGAAGAGCGCTGTGCTGTGGCCCTGGAGATCGGGCTCCACGCCGAAATCGTCTCGGAATTGAACCACCTCACCTCGGAGCATCCGCTGCGTGAGCGCCTGCGGGAACTGCTGATGCTGGCGCTGTACCGCAGCGGCCGACAGGCCGAGGCGCTCAACATCTATTCGGCGACTCGGAAGCTGCTGATCGACGAGCTCGGTGTGGAGCCCGGCGCCGGCCTCGCTGCGATGCACTCGCGGATCCTTTCCGCCGACCCGACGCTGATGGATTCCCTAGGGGAATCACGAATTCCGGTCAGTGATTCCGGCAGCCAAATCGCCCCCACCCCGCCAGCTCAACTTCCTGCCGATGTCTCCGACTTCAGCGGTCGAACGGCCCTTGTCTCAGATCTACGCGCGCTGCTGCGAGGGGCTTCCGGCCAGGCGGTCGTGGTGACCTCGCTCGCGGGGATCGGCGGCGTCGGCAAGACGACCCTGGCCGTACACGTCGCGCACGGCGTGCGCTCCGAGTTTCCTGATGGGCAGCTCTACGTGGACCTGCGTGGTGTCAGTGCGACACCTGCGGATCCCGCCGTCGTGCTTGGTGACTTCCTGTTCGCGTTGGGGGTCACGGACTCTCCCGAATCCTTCGAGCAGCGAGTGGCGCTCTACCGCTCAATGCTGGCCGACCGGCGCATGTTGATCATGCTCGACAATGCCCACGACGTACAGCAGGTCACCCCGCTGATCCCCGGCGTAGCCGGGTGCGCGGTGCTGGTCACCAGCCGCTCCCGACTGGCCGGCATCCCGGGTGCGCACCTCTTCGACGTCGAGGAGCTGACCCCCGAGGAGGCACTTCAGCTCTTCGGTGCGATCGCCGGGCAGCACCGGCTGGAGGCCGAGCCCGACGCGGCCATGGCCGTGGTCACCTCCTGCGGCTTCCTGCCGCTCGCGGTCCGCATCGCGGCCGCCCGGTTGGCCAGCCGTCCCCGCTGGACCGTCGCCGACCTCGCTCGGCGGTTAGCTGACCAGCGGCGCCGCCTGGATGAGTTGCAGTTGGGCAACCTCGCGGTCGAGACCACCTTGGGTCTCGGCTACGGGCAGCTCAGCCCTGCCGAGGCGCGGGCCTTCCGCCTGCTCGCCCTGGTGGACTGCCCCGATCTGCCACTCTCCGCCGTCGCCGCGCTGCTCGGCACCTCCGAGGACGAGGCCGAGGACATCGCCGAGGCGCTGGTTGAAGCGAACATGCTGGAGTGCTTCACCCCTGGGCGCTACCGGTACCACGACCTGCTGCGGTTGTTCGCGCAGAAGCAGCGGGAGAAGATCGCGGACCTGGCGGACACTCAGGCGGCGCTGCTGCGGCTACTCGCGCTGCTGGTGTCGACGGTGCGCAGTGCTGCCCAGATCCTGGAGCCCGATGACCAGTTGATTGAGCCTCTGCAGGTACTCACCCACCCTGGCAATCACCTGAGCGGTGAAGATGCTGCGCGCACCTGGCTCCGGAGTGAGCTCGCCCTCATCCTCAGCACCATCGAGCAGTCGATCAACAGCACGCCGGAACTGCTCAGGCTGGCCATCGACCTCTTGGTGTCGTTGAACTCGTTGGTCGAGGAGCCGACGCACGCCACCCGCATTCGTAGCACCCTGATGGTCGCAGATGCCGCCGCGACCGAGGGCGAGGACGTCGAGGCCCTCGCCCGGGTGCGCTTCGCGCTGGCCTTCTTCGCCTACCTGACAGGTGAGTACCCGACGGCCGAACGGTTCTTCCGGGAGTGCCTCAACCTCATCGGCGCCCAGGCCCCAGGGCTGCGCGTCGCGGCTAGCAGTGCGCTAGGAAGCGTCCTGACGGCACGGCAACCTGCCGACGCCCTCCCATTTCTATGTGAAGCCCGGGACCTAGCGACCAGCCTTGCCCGTATGGGAAACGCGGCTCGAATCCAGGGAAACATCGCACGCGTCTACCTGAAGCTCGAACAGTGGGATGACGCGGTCGAGTCCGCCCAGTCTGCCCTGACCACTGCACGCTCCTCCCGCAACGTTCGCAGCCTCGCCGACGCTCACTATCAACTCGGCATCGTCCTCCGCGCCACCGGCTTCCCAGCCGAAGCGGCGAGCCAGCTCCGCGAGGCCCACCACCTCTTCCAGGACCAGCAGCAGCGCCTTTGGGAAGGTCTCTCACTCGCTCGCCTCGCCGATTGCATGCTGGCCGACGGCCAGCCGGATGATGCGTCGACGGCTGCCGCCGAAGCGCTGGCCATCAGCCTGGAGATGGACTTCGCCTACTGCCAGGGCCTAGCCAACGCCGCCCTGGGCGAAGCCCTCCTGCGCCTCGGCCACCCCTCCCGTGGCCTGGCGTGCCTCAGCGAGGCGTACGAGGTGTTCACGCGGCTCGGTGTGCCCGAGGGCCAAGCAGTCCGGGTCCTCATTGACGAGCAGCACACCGAGCCTCCTTCTTCCTCCGCAGCGCCGTAGCCACCAGGGTGTCCCCCGACGGAGCCCCCGCGCTCCGTCCTCCCCCGATCCCCTGGTGCTCCCCCGATCCCCCCTCGGGAAGCGGTGTCCCCCGGTTCCCCCGATGAGTGGAGCCCCCGCAGCCCCCCGGCTGCGGGAGCACCTCTCCGCGCTTCCCCGGCGCTGAGAAAACTCTGGCACTCGGACATTGACGTTCAATAAACGCGGGCGGCAACCCGTTCGGTCAGGCGTGCGGGGCGCGTGGACGGGGGCTCACCACCCCTGGTGCCCCGCTGTGCTACCGCCAACGGGCCATATGGGCCGTCCGAGTGGCGGTAATGCAACCCGAAAGGGGGGATCGGCCACGAGTTGGCCGGAAACGGCCTCCATCACCGGGTGATCACGCATATTCTCAAAGGCCAGGTGGCACGCGCGGGCGTCAATACACAGGTGGCACGCGTGGGTGACCCGTGCCCCCGAGCAGGTGAGGTCCTTCAGGCAGGGTCAGCTGAGCAGGGACGGAGCGGGCGAGGGTCGGAGAAGCGGGTGCGGCGGCGGAAAGGTTCCTCTCAAATCGTGACGATGGGGCAGATATCGGATCCGGCCCGGGGTGAGGCGCGGCCTGGCCCCACGCGCCGCAGTGCTGCGCGGGCACTGCAGGCGGTGGCCTTCGACGCGATCGGTGCCCGGTACGGCGAGGCGTTCCCGGCCAAGAACGGCCAGCTCGCGGCGGGTCGACGGCTGCTCGACGAGCTGGCGCCCGGTGACCGGGTGCTGGACATCGGCTGCGGCACCGGCGACCCGACCGTTCGTCAGCTCGCCGAGGCCGGCATGGCGGTGACCGCGATCGACCTGAGCGACGGCATGCTCTCGTTGGCCCGGCGGACGCTGCCCGATGCCGCCGCCTACCACCGGATGGACCTGTACGACCTGTCCACCGACCGGGCCGAGAGTGCCTGGGGCGTGCCCGAGCTCGGGCCTGCCGGGGCTCGCAGCTTCGCGGCGGCCACCGCGTTCTTCTCGCTGATCATGCTGCCGCAGCAGGAGATAAGGGTGGCGCTCAACCGGATCCGCAAGCTGCTGCGGCCGGGTGGCCTGCTGGTGCTGGGGCTGGTGGAGGCGGATCTGGACGACTGTCCGATGGTCTTCCTGGACCAGCAGCTGCGGATCAGCGGGTTCCTGCGCGAGGAGCTGGCCACGGCGCTGCACCGGGTGGGCTTCACGGTGGAGGAGCTGAACGGTCGGCCGTACGCGCCGGCCTGTACCGCGCTGCCACCGGAGGAACAGCTGTTCCTGCACTGCCGGAAGACGACCCGGAACCAGGCCGAGAACCCGTAGCCAGGCCGAGAACCTGTCAGCAGGCCGACCACCTGAGACGGCACCCGCAACCCGACTCCCGACCGACCCACGACCAGTAAGAACAGGCAGCCGTGCTCGACCTTCCCTCTCCCCAGGCCGGCCGCTCCCCCGCCGTCCCGACCCAGCGCCACCCGCCGCCCGGTGCAGCGCTGCCCGCCACCCCGGCCGCTCCCGCCGTGCCCGACAGCACCGTGCCCGCTCCCGCCGTGCCCGACAGCGCCGTGCCCGACAGCGCCGTGCCCGACAGCGCTGTACCTGACAGCGCCGTGCCCGAAAGCACCGCGCCCGACGCCGCCCAGCACCTGCGGGTCCGCCAGGCGCTCACCGAGCGGCTGGCCTTCCTGAACAACGCCACCCGGCAGATCACCACCAGCCTGGATCCGGCTGCCACGGTGCGCAGCCTGACCGGGGCGCTGGTCCCGTTGCTGGCCGATGCCGCGCTGGTGCACCTGTGCAGCTGGAACCCGGACCCGGTGCGGGACCGGGACCGGCAGCAGCCGCCGGAGCTGTCGCTGCACCGGGCCGAGGGCACCCGGTTGGGTGTCGGCAAGCCCCCGGTGACGGTGCGTCCTGGCGGTGCGCTGGAGCGGCTGATGCGCGGCGAGACGGTGCCGGGTCCTGTGGTGCTGGGCAGCGCCGAGGGCGAGGAGCTGCGCCCGGTGCTGACCGAGCTGTACGGCGCCCGGTCGCTGGCCGCCCTGCCGCGCGGCACCGCTCTGCTCGCGCTGCCGCTGCAGGGCCGGGCGGCCGGCAAGGCGACCCCGCAGCGCACCAGGAAGGCGAGTGCCCCCGATCCGGAGTCGCTGCTCGGCGTACTGGTGCTGGTCCGCCGGCCGCTGGCGTCCGGCAAGGAGCCGGCCCGGTTCGATCCGACGGACACCCAGACGGCCGCCCACCTGGCCACCGTGGCGGGGCTGGCGGTGGACACCGCGCACCGCTACACCCGCGAGTCAGAGATCGCCGACGGCCTGCAGCGCAGCATGCTGCCGACCCATCTGCCGCAGCCGCACGGGGTCCGGCTGGCGCACCGCTACCTGCCGGGCGAGAGCGAGGCGCAGGTGGGCGGCGACTGGTACGACGCGATCCCGCTGCCCGGCAACCGGGTGGCGCTGATCGTCGGCGATGTGATGGGCCATTCGCTGACCTCGGCGGCGATCATGGGCCAGTTGCGGACCAGTGCGCAGACCCTGGCGGCGCTGGACCTGCCGCCGCACGAGGTGCTCTACCACCTGGACGAGCAGGCGCAGCGGCTGGGCCGCGAGGAGCATCTGGCCACCTGCGTCTTCGCGGTCTACGACCCGATCGCCAACCGGATCGTGGTGGCCAACGCCGGGCACATGCCGCCGGCGCTGATCCATCCGGACGGCCGGGCCGAGCTGCTGGAGAACCTGCCGGCGGGCGCGCCGATCGGGGTGGGCGGGGTGGACTTCACCTCCGAGGAGCTGGACGCGCCGCCCGGTTCGGCGCTGCTGCTGTTCACCGACGGGCTGGTGGAGAACCCGCGGCGGCCGATCAGCACGGGTCTGGAGCGGCTGCGCCGCAGGCTCTCCGCCACCCATCACCACTCCCCCGAACAGATCTGCCAGGAGGCGCTGCGGATCCTGCCGCAGGCCGAACGGGCCGATGACATCGCGTTGTTGGCGGCGGCCTTCGACGGGATCCCGGCGGAGGACGTGGCCTACTGGTACCTCCAGCCGCGCAACGAGACGCCGGGGCGGGCTCGCCGGCTGGCCGGGCACGCGCTGCGCCGCTGGGGTCTGGAGGAGCTGGCGGAGAGCACCGAGCTGATGGTCAGCGAGCTGGTGACCAACGCGGTGCAGCATGCCAAGAAGCCGGTGACGCTGCGGCTGGTCCGCACCTCGGTGCTGCGCTGCGAGGTCGGGGACGACAGCCCGGCGCTGCCGCGCCGGCGGCGGGCCGGTCTGCACGACGAGCGCGGCCGGGGCCTGGAGCTGGTGGCCAAGTGCGCGGACGGCTGGGGAGCGACCCGGCTGGGCGGCGGCAAGGTGGTCTGGTTCGAGCAGCGGTTGCCGTTCCGACTCAAGCGCGGCTGACGGGCCGCCGACAAGACGGCCCGTCAGGGAGCACCAGACCGGCGAAAAAATCAGCGGCGCAGCTTCCGCCACAGCGGGCGCGGCACCAACCGCAGGCCCAGCCACAGCAGCCCGAGCTTGCGCGGCACCCACACCACCGGGGCGCCGCTGCGCACCGCGTCCGCGACGGCCGCGCCGACCGCGGCCGGGGTGGTGGCGGCGGGCGCGGGCGGCATGCCGGCGGTCATCCGGCCGATCACGAAGCCGGGGCGGACCAGCAGCACCCGCACCCCGCTGCCGTGCAGCGCGTCGGCCAGGCCGCGGGCGAACGCGTCGAGCCCGGCCTTGGCGGCGCCGTAGACGAAGTTGGCCCGGCGCGGCCGCACGGCGGCGACCGAGGAGAGCACCACGATCAGGCCGCGCCGCTGGGCCCGCAGGTGCGGGACGGCGGCCAGCAGGGCGGTGACGTGGCCGGTGAGGTTGGTGTCGATCAGGGTGCCGGCGGCGCGCGGGTCGGTGTCCAGCTCGGCCTGCGGGGTGAGCACGCCGGCGGCGGAGATCACCAGGTCGATCGGCCCGGCGGCGAACAGCTCGTCGATCAGCCGCTGGTGGGTGTCCAGGGCGGTCGCGTCATAGGGCACGGTTCGTACGGTGTACGGCAGTTCGCTACCGAGTTCGGCCATCCGCTGCTCGTCCCGGCCGGCCAGGATCACCTCGGAGCCGGCCGGGGCGTCCAGGGCGCGCAGGATCTCCTGGCCGATCTCGCTGCCGCCGCCGAGCAGCAGGATCCGCCCGGGGGTGCGGGGTCGGACCGGCGTCACCGCGGCAGCGGTCTTCTGGTTCGACGACTTCGACGTAAACGACTTCAACGAGTTCAGCGATTTCAAGGAGTTCAACGAGTTCAACGGCACAGTCCCAGTCTCCGTCCGAGGTCCGATCGCATGGTGCCAGCCGGGTCGAGCCTGGCGCGGGTGGCACGCCAGTCGGTGAGCGGCCCGTACATCGCGTCGAAGGCGAGTCGGCCGAGCCGGGCGTCCTTGGCCAGGTAGACCCGGCCGCCGGCGTCGGCCACCCGCCGGTCGAGCCGGTCCAGCACGGCGTGCAGCCGGCGCCCGCAGCTCGGCAGGTCGACGGCCAGCGACCAGCCGGGCAGCGGGAAGGAGAGCGGGCAGCCGCTGGCGGGGCCGAACCGCTTGACGGTGCCGAGGAACGGCGCGGCGCCCGCCGCCCCGAGCGCGGTCAGCACCTCGGCGATCAGGCCGTGGCCGCCGTCCGGCACGGCGAACTGGTACTGCAGGAAGCCGCGCGGGCCGAGGGCCCGGTTCCAGTCCCGCACCGCGTCCAACCGGTGGAAGAACGCGGGCAGTTGCTGCACCGCGGTCCGCTCGCGCGGGCCCGGTGGTACCAGAGGGAGTTGAAGGCCCGGGCGGTCGGCGGGATGAACGGGCAGAACGGCAACCGCGGCGCCCGGCGGGCCCGCGCGGGGGCGTACTCCAAGCCGCCCAGGCCGCCCCGGTAGTCCAGGCCGGCCAGGTCGTCCAGGTCGTCCGCCTCGTCCGGCTCGTCCAGGTGGTCGCCGAGGTCGACGACGCCCCGGCCGAGCGCGGCACCGGTGGCGGTGGTGTCGATCCAGGCCACGGCGTAGCGGCTGCGGGCGGCGTCGAGTTCGGCGAGCAGCGCGTCCAGGTCGGCCGCGCGGCGGGTGGTGACGCGCAGCCGGGTGCCGGTGATCGGGATCAGCCGCACGGTGGCCGCCAGCACCAGGCCGGTCAGCCCCATGCCGCCGACGGTGGCCCGGAACTCCTCCCGGTCGGGCGTCAGCAGGTGCAACCGGCCGTTGCCGTCCAGCAGTTCGACGCTGTCCAGCCAGGCGGCCAGCGAGCCGTCGGTGCGCTGGTTCTTGCCGTGCACATCGGCGGCGACGGCGCCGCCCAGGGTGAGCCGGGCGGTGCCGGGCAGCACGGGAAGCAGCAGTCCGCGCGGCACGGTGCGGGCCAGGATCTGGGCGAAGGTCGCCGAGCCGGCCGCCCGCACGGTGCCGCCGCCGGCGTCCACGGTGATCGCGGGTTCGGTGGCCGGTGCCAGCACCAGGCCGCCGGTGTTCTGCGCGGCGTCGCCGTAGCTGCAGCCTGCTCCCCTGGCCAGCAGGCCGTGCGGCGGGCGGGTGGCGAGCAGCGCGCGCAGCGCCTGCCGGTCCAGTGGCCCGCGCACCTCGGCCCAGCCCCTGGTGCACCGGCCCCAGCCGTCGAGCAGCGTCATCGGGCCTCCTCCTCACGGCAGTTCACGATGCGGTCCCCGCGATGAAGAGCAGCAGCCAGGCGAACTCGCAGAGCAGCATGGTGCGGTCGCGGGTGATCAGGTCCTCGACCCGGTTCAGGGTGGCCCGGCCTATCATGTGGTCGAAGCGGAGCAGCCCGGCGGCCAGCGGTACCGCCGTCAGCAGGTGGCAGCCGACGCCCCAGGCCGAGCCGTTGAGCACCCCCCAGCTCAGGAAGGCGCCGACCATCGCCACGCTGATCGCCCGCTGGGCCAGCCGCAGCCCGGCCGGGCTGTAGTGGCGCAGGCTGGGCCGGTGGCCGGTGGCGGCGGTGCCGAGGCCGGCGAGCTCGGTGTAGCGCTTGGCGATCGCCACCAGCAGCGCGCCCAGGCTGCAGACCAGCACGAACCAGCCGGACGGCGCGACCCTGGCGGCGGCCGCGCCGCCGATCGCGCGGAGCACGAACCCGGAGGCCACCATGGTCAGTTCGAGCACCGGGAGGTGCTTGAGGGTGGCGGAGTAGAGGAACGACAGGCCCAGGTAACCGGCCACGCACCAGGCCAGCCCTGTGCTGCCGATCACCGCCGAGCCGGCCGCGGCCAGCACCACGCAGCCGCCGGCGAACAGCAGGGCGTGCCGCTCGGCCAGGTCGCCGCTGGCCACCGGGCGGGTGCACTTGGCGGGGTGGCGGCGGTCCCGTTCGGCGTCCACCACATCGTTGACGAAGTAGACCGCGCAGGAGGCCAGGGTGAAGACGCCGAAGGCGACCAGGGCGAGGTCCAGGCCGGTCAGCCGGCTGCGGTCGGCCGCGGCCACCGGGGCCGCGAAGACCAGCAGGTTCTTGGGCCACTGCCGCGGGCGCGAGGTGCGCAGCACGGCTCGTGGCCAGCCTGTGCTCCCGGTCGGCCCGGCGGGCGCCGGGTCGAGCTCGGGTGCCGGTAGCACCGGCGGCTCCGCGGTCATCGGGCGTAGACCGCGGTGAAGTCGCGGCTGGTCGGTTCGAAGTACCGGTCGGCGGGCCGCTCCTGGTCGGGCAGCAGCTTGGTGGGCGTGGGCGCGGCCGGGTCGCCGGTCGGCTGGTAGTAGTTGAAGGACATCCAGGCCGGGTTGATGTCCAGCTGCATGGCCTGCACGCAGCCGGCCTGGTGCAGCAGCTCGGCCAGGGTGCGCACGGAGAGCGCGGGGCCGTAGGCGAAGATCAGCCGGCCGTCCTGGGTGATGCCGGCGCCGGATCGCCAGACGAAGAACTTGCCGCCCATGGTCAGGCCCCAGCCGGTCTCGATCGCCTGGTCGACGTCGTCGGCCACCTGGCCGTTGCTGATGATCGGACGCAGGTTCTGCCGGACGCCGACCACGTCGGGGGTCATCGAGACGTCGCCGCCCCAGCCGCCGACGGTGGCGTGGCCGTCCTTGTAGAAGACCAGCGAGGCGGCGCCCTGGGTCAGGGTGCCGCGGGTGACGCCGTTGAGGTAGAAGCCGCCGCGGGCCTCGCCGACCTTGAAGCCGCCGTTGAAACTGGCCAGCAGGCCGGCCCTGGCATCGGACGGGATGTTCGGCGGCACGCCCCAGTTGTCCGGACCGGGGTCGTCGGTGCCGGGGTGCAGCTGGAAGCGGACCAGGCGCTGGTCCATGGAGACCACGGCGGCGACGTAGGAGGTGTGCTCGCTGTCGGCTCTGAGCATCGCGCTCTGCACGGCCGGCACCCCCTGGGCGGTGCCGATCACCTTCCAGCTGCCCTCACCGGGGAGCGGGTCGCCGGCCGGGGAGACCAGTGGGGCCGGGGTGATGGGAGTGATGAGGGTGGCCAGCCCGTGCTTGTTCTCCTGGGTGTGGACGGCGCCCTGGCTGGGGCCGGTCGGGCCGAGGGCGAAGGTGGGGCGGCCGCCGACCTTGGGCGGGTGCATCTTGTACTGCGCGGTCTCCAGCCCGGTGACCACCGGGCCGAGGTGGTGGTCCCGGGCCCACTCGGCGATCCGGGCGGTGGTGCTGTCGTTGCCCGGGGCGAGCAGGGCCGAGCCGAGGGACCAGCCGAGCCAGCCGAGGAAGACCGCGATGAGCGCCAGGACGGCCCGCACCGAGCGGCGGCGCAGCAGTCGGCGCAGCCGCCCGGGGCGGCGTGGCGGCGCCCCGGGCGGCTGCTGTTCTTCGGGTTCGAGTTCGGTCTCGGTCTGCGGACCCACGCCGTTCTCCTCACCGCTGCCGGATCTCTGAGCTGATCCAGCTCACCCCGGGGGTGGGCGGTCGGCGAGCCGGGCGAGAAGTCGGGCAGCACGTCAATCCCCTTGTCCGACAAGGGGATTTATGAGGACGACAGAGGTCGGGATGTCACCCGAACAGCGGCCTGCTACTGGCTGACGATCCGCACCGGAAGGTCGCGCAGCACCTCGCGCAGCGAATCGGCGAACCGGTCGTACTCCGCGGCCCGGGCCGAGCCCGGGCGGGTGGCCAGGCCGATCCGCCGGCCGGGCGCGGGGTCGGCGAACCGCACGGCGGCCAGCCGGTCGGCCCGCCCGGCCTCCACGTCCAGGGCGGTCGCGGGCAGCAGGGTCACCCCGAGGCCGCCGGCCACCAGCTGCACCAGGGTGGAGAGCCCGGCGGCCCGGGTGGAGCCTCCGGAGACGTCCGCCCCGACCTCTCGGCACAGGTCCAGCGCCTGGTCGCGCAGGCAGTGCCCCTCCTCCAGCAGCAGCACGTCCAGGTCGAGCAGCGCGTCCCGGGGCACGTCGGTGCGCCCGGCCAGCTCATGGTCGGGCGGGGTGACCAGCACGAAGTCCTCGTCGAACAGCGGGATGTCCCGGGTCGGCGAGCTGCCGCCGGCCGGCAGGGCGAGCAACAGCACGTCGAGCCGGCCGGCCGCCAGGCCGTCCAGCAGCGAGGGGGTGCGCTCCTCGTGCACGTGCAGGTCCAGGTCCGGGTAGCTCTCCCGGACCAGCCGCAGCACGGTGGGCAGCAGGTAGGGCGCGACGGTGGGGATCACCCCGAGGTGCAGCGGGCCGGTGAACGGCCGCCGGGCGGCCTCGACCTCCTCGGTGAGGTTGTTCAGCGCGGCCAGGGCGCGGCGCGCGTGGGCGGCCACCCGCTCCCCCAGGGGGGTGATGATGACCTTCCGTGTCGTACGCTCCACCAACTGGGCGCCGAGCGCCTCCTCCAGCGCGGCCAGCGCCCCGGAGAGGGCCGGCTGGCTGGTGCCGATGGCGTTGGCGGCCGCCCTGAAGTGCAGGTGTTCGGCCACGGCGACGAAGGCGCGCAGCTGGGCGACGCTCGGGGTGCGGCCCCTCTTCTTCTGCAGGGGTGCGTGCGACTGGGTATTGATAGCTCTCTCCGATCAGATGTATCGAGTCTAGCTATTTCCCTGATCAGTCCGGGCTATGGCATGTTTGATCACGTCTGGATTCGTCGAACCAAAGGCAATCCAGTCTTTAGCCCTCCGAATCCCGACCCAGGAGTCACGAACATGCTCACGATCGGTGACAAGTTCCCCGAGTTCAGCCTCACCGCCTGCGTCGACCTGGACGCTGCCAAGGCCTTCGCCGAGATCGACCACAAGACCTACGAGGGCAAGTGGAAGATCGTCTTCTTCTGGCCCAAGGACTTCACCTTCGTCTGTCCGACCGAGATCGCCGCGTTCGGCAAGCTGAACGACGAGTTCGCCGACCGTGACGCGCAGGTCCTGGGCGTGTCCGGTGACTCCGAGTTCGTGCACCACGCCTGGCGCAAGAACCACGACGACCTGCGCGACCTGCCGTTCCCGATGCTGGCCGACATCAAGCACGAGCTGATGCAGGCCTGCGGCGTGCAGGCCGAGGACGGCACCGCCCAGCGCGCCGTCTTCATCGTCGACCCGAACAACGAGATCCAGTTCGTCATGGTGACCGCCGGCTCGGTCGGCCGTAACCCCAAGGAGGTCCTGCGGGTGCTGGACGCCCTGCAGACCGACGAGCTGTGCCCGTGCAACTGGAACAAGGGCGACGACACCCTCGACGCCGCCTCGCTGCTGGCGGGCTGATCACCATGGCGCTCGACGAACTGAAGGCCGCGCTGCCGGACTACGCCAAGGACCTGAAGCTCAACCTGGGCTCGGTGATCGGCAACTCCGACCTGCCGCAGCAGCAGCTCTGGGGCACCGTGCTGTCCTGCGCGATGGCCACCGGCAGCAAGTCGGTGCTGAGCGAGCTGGAGCCGCAGGCCAAGGAGCTGCTGTCGGCCGAGGCGTACACCGCCGCCAAGGCCGCCGCCGCGGTGATGGCGATGAACAACGTCTACTACCGCACGCTGCACCTGCTCTCCGACAAGGAGTACGGCACGCTGCGCACCGGTCTGCGGATGAACATCATCGGCAACCCGGGCGTCGAGAAGGTCGACTTCGAGCTGTGGAGCTTCGCGGTCTCCGCGATCAACGGCTGCGGCCAGTGCCTCGACTCGCACGAGCAGGTGCTGCGCAAGGCCGGCGTCGAGCGCGAGGTCATCCAGGCCGCGGCGAAGATCGCCGCGGTGGTGCAGGCGGTGGCGTCGGTGCTGGACGCCGAGGCCGCGCTCGCCTGAGGCACCGCTACCTCCCGACGGGGCTCCACTTCGACAAGTGGGGCCCCGTCAGTGCGTTCAGGCCCGCCACCGCCTCGACCCCGAAGACCAGCGCGGCCCGCGGCGCGGTGCGCAGCCGCAGCATCTCGTAGAGCACGTCGGCGAACGGCTGCACCGCCAGCGCCTGGGCCACCTCGCGGGCCTCGACCGCCTCGCCGTGCTCGGTCAGCCGGGCCAGATCGCGCAGCATCGAGCGGCAGCGCACATAGGCGTGGGCCCGGCCGCGCTCCAGCACCGGGCGGTCCAGGCCGAAGATCCGGATGGTCTCCCGGCCCTTGGCGCTGCGGGCCCGATAGGCGCCGGTGGCCAGCACCAGGTCCAGGTGGTCGGCCGGCTCGTCACTGGTCGGGTCGATCAGCAGCGCCCGGCCCTGGCGGTCGGTCGGGTAGAGGTCGCGCTTCTGGTTGCTATTGCAGAAGGCGCAGGCCCAGAGGTGGTTGAGCCAGTCGAAGGCGCGCTGCGGGGCCATCGCGATCGGCTGGAAGTGGTCGATGCTGGTGCCCTCGCTGTCCCCGCAGTACATGCAACGGGACAGGCCGGCCGACATCGCGATCAGATGAACGCTCAAATCCCGCCGGATGGTTCGGGCGTCCCGCCAGGACTCCCGGGCGCCGCCGCGGTGTTCACCGATCCGCTCGGTGCGGGCCGCCATCCGGGCGGCCAACTCCGCTGGTAACGGCCCGCGTTGCAGCGGGATCATCTACGGTCTCCGGCCGAGTCGGGCCGACACCTCGTCCACCCGGGCGCTCAGCGAGCTCATCAGCCGCTCGGTCAGCTCCTGGTACTCGGCCAGCTCGGCGTCGTCGGCGGCGCCGGACAGCACCCGGCCCTCAAGGTCGCCGATCCGGCGCCGGGCCGACTCGGCCCGCTCCGAGTAGGGGGACTCCAGGCCGAAGAGGGCGGAGAGCACGGCGTCGTCGCCGCTGCCGTAGACCACCCGGTGGTACAGGTCCTGGCTCACCGGCTCCGGCCCCGCCGTCTCGTCCGGCCCCGGTATCCGGATCAGCCCGCCCGGGTCGGCCGCCTGGCAGATGTACGGGCTGTGGGTGGAGACGATGAACTGCACCAGCGGGAAGTGCGCCTTGAGCCAGGGGCCGATCCGCTGCTGCCAGCTGACGTGCAGATGGGCGTCGACCTCGTCGATCAGCACTACCCCGGGCAGCTGGATCGCGCCCGAGGGGCCTGCCGGCAGCCGGCCGTAGCAGGTCTGGAACTGCCGCACCAGGTCGAGCACCAGGGCGGCGACCGTGCGGTAGCCGTCGCTCAGCTCCCGCAGCGGGAAGTCGGGGCCGTCGCCGCGGCGCACCCAGAGGCCGTCGGCGTCGACCCGGCCGACCCGGTAGCCGTCCGGCAGCAACCCGTCGGAGAGCAGCGCGGTGACCACGTCCAGGGTCTCCTGCGCGCCCGGGCGGCCTTCGAGGCGGCGCACGTGCTGGTCGATCAGCCAGCTGACGCCCTCGGCCAGCGAGGCCTCCTCGTGGAACAGGGTCGCGAGCCGGCCGACCGGGCCGGCCGCCAGCATCAGCCGCCGGCTCTCCCCCGCGCCGCCGAGCAGCCGGCGGAACGGGCCGTAGCCGGCGAAGAACCAGCCCTGCGGATTCTCCGCCCAGGGGCCGAGCTCGGGGCCGGGCGAGCCGAAGGCCTCCAGCTCGGGACGCGGGCCGTCACTCGGCCTGGTCCACCGCAGGCCCAGCTCCAGCTCGGGCTCGGGCTCGGCCGACTGGTCGACGGAGGAGTCGGGGCGCACCCAGGCCCGCACCCAGCCGGTGCCCTCCCCCGCCGTCAGCCAGCCGGAGAAGTCGCTGACCAGGCCGCGCGCCACCGAGGGCCCGCCGAGCGCCAGCGCCAGCGCACGCAGCAGGGTGGTCTTGCCGGAGCCGTTGCGCCCGGCCAGCACCGTCCAGCCCGCCTGCGGCAGCTCGAGGCGCCGCGCCTCCCGGGCCGGGCCGAACCCCCGGATCCCCGAAATGCCAAGCCCGGTCACATACATGACGGCAGTTTAGGAGGTGACGGCCCGCTCCGGGGAGAAGTCGGCGCAGTCCAGTGCCGTCTCCTTCGCTTCCTTGGCCTCCTTGGCCGCTGCCGTCTCGGCTGCCTCGGCCGCCTCCTGGGCGGCCTCCACGGCCGCGAACACTTCGTCGGCCGCGGCGTGCCGCTGCCGCAGGTGGCCGACCACGGTGTTGGTGACCGCGATCAGCGGCACCGCGACGACCGCGCCGCCGATCCCGCCGACGATCGATCCGGTGGCCACCCCGAGCACCACGGCCAGCGGGTGCACCCGTACCGCCCGCCCCAGGATCAGCGGCTGCAGCAGGTGCCCCTCGATCTGCATCACGGCCACCAGGACCACCAGCACCATGCCGGCTGTGTAGATGTCCTTGGTGACCAGCGCGATCAGCACCGCCAGGGTCCCGGTGACCAATGCGCCGACCAGCGGGATGAAGGCACCCAGGAAGATGAGCACCGCCAGCGGCACGGCCAGCGGCACCCCGAGCAGGTAGATCCCGATGCCGATGCAGAGCGCGTCGATGAAGGCGACCGCGACCGTGCCGCGGACATAGGCGGTCAGGGTGGTCCAAGCCTTGGGGCCGGCCCCCGCTATCGCGTAGCGGGACTGCTGGGGCAGCCCGCGCAGCACCCAGTTCCAGATCCGGGCGCCGTCGTAGAGCAGGAAGTAGGTGGTGAACGCGGCCAGCAGCACCCCGGTCACCACCTCGATCACGAAGCTCACGGTGGTGAACCCGAGCGAGGTGATCTGGCTGGTGTTGTTGCCGATGGCGGTCTGCAGCTGCTTGGTGAAGTCGCTCAACTGCTGGTGTGTCAGGTGCATCGGCCCCTTGAGCAGCCAGTTGTGGATGTTCCCGACGCCCGTCTGGGCCTTGCTGGAGACGTCCGAGATGTTGGCGCTCACCTGCCAGACCACGAACCAGCCGACCAGCGCGATACCGCCGAGGCCGGCCAGGAAGGTGACCAGTGCGGCCAGCGCCCGCGGCACGCCGTGCCGGCGCAGCCAGGAGACGGTGGGTTCGAGCAGCGCCGAGATCAGCACCCCGGCCAGCAGTGCGTAGGCCACCAGCCGCAGCTGGTCCACCACATCGAAGATCACGTAGAGCGCGGCGCCGACCAGGAGCAGCCGCCAGATCGACTCGGCCGCCACCCGCAGCCCCCAGGGCACCGCCTCGGCGGGGGTGGCCGGCCGCGGACCCCGGTACCGCTCGCGCGGCGGCGGGGGCGGATCCACATGGGTGGGCGGCGGCGGGTCGGCCACGGCGGTGCGCTGGGTGACCCTCGGCTGCGGCTCCGGCTCGACGATCACCGGCCCGCCCTCATCGCGGGCCGCGGCGGCCCGCCGCGCCAGCGCCGTACTCCACTTCGCAACCGCGGAGAGTACCCGGTCGCGCCGCTCGCCCCGTGCCATCTGCGCTCCGTCCTCTGGTCGGCCGCGCGTTCGGCACGACCCTGTGAGGCTCACGGTACCCATAACGGTCACTCGTTCGGCGCACCGGCCCGCAAAACGGCCGAAGCCCCCGGCTCAGAAGGCCGAGGGCTTTCGGGGATCCGGTCCCCAGATGACAGGAAGGCTTTAGTACCAGCTGTGCGCCTGCCAGAACGACCAGGCGCCACACGGGCTGCCGTAGCGGTCGTTCATGTAGCCGAGGCCCCACTTGATCTGGGTGGCCGGGTTGGTGCGCCAGTCGGCACCGGCCGAGGCCATCTTGGAGCCGGGCAGCGCCTGCACCAGGCCGTAGGAGCCGGACGACGGGTTGACGGCCGTGTAGTTCCAGCCGCTCTCGCGCGTCACGATGTTGCTGAAGCACTGGAACTGGGTCGAGTCGCCCACGATGCTCGCGGCGAGCGCCTGCACCGACCCCGGGCTGTACGAGGTGGCGGGCGCCGAGTCCGTCGAGGACGAGTCCGACGTGTTGGTGGCTGCCAGCTCGGAGCGTGCCTTGGCGCGGTTGGCGGCCTCCTGCTGCGCCTGGGCGGCAGCCTGGGCCTTGGCGGCGGCATCGGCGGCGGCCTTGTCGGCGTCGGCCTTGGCCTGCGCGTCAGCGGCGGCCTTCACCCGGGCGGCCTCAGCGGCGGCCTGCTTGGCCGCGGCGTCGGCCTGCTGCTGCTGAGCCGTCGCCTGCTGGCCGATGTTGTCGCTGATGGCCTGCGCGTCGGTGCCCGACGGGACGTCGGCGAGCAGGGTGGCGCCCGCGATGTCCGCAGCCTGAACCGGCTTGGCCTCGCTGCCCGAGGCCATACCGACCACGGCACCGACAGCGGTGACCGCGGTGGCGGAGGCCACGGCAACTCCCCGGACCGAGATCCGAGTCACATGGTTTCCTTCCAGCGTCGCCCTCGCGTGACCGTGAGGACGAAACATGCCCCTGGTCACTGGCCTCCACTGCTGCTGGTCACGGGAGACTCTGGCCCGGTGTCCGCCCCGGCAGAGCCGGAGCTGACATGAAGATCGGGCGGCGTACGGTCCGTCCATATTCAGTTGACGCCCAATACAGGGGCCGTACGCGGGGCCTGACAGAACCCACACGATGCCCCAAGGGGACGCGGCTGCGCAATTCCCGGTTGCGTGGCGAAGCTCACATGCCATCCCGACAGGTGAATTGACAGTTCGCCGGACAGTACGCGCCCCGATGTGCTGACAATCCGCCCGGCGCGGGCCAAAACCCTTGCACCGGACGGATTGTTCGACTACCCGACGATCAACTGCGGCGCCGTCAGGGCTGGATGTCCTCCAGCATCTCGGTCACCAGTGCGGCGATCGGGGAGCGCTCGGAGCGCGTGAGGGTGATGTGTGCAAAGAGTGGATGCCCCTTCAGCTTCTCCACCACCGCCACCACTCCGTCATAGCGCCCCACTCTGAGGTTGTCCCGCTGCGCCACGTCGTGAGTGAGCACCACCCGCGAACCCTGGCCGATCCGGGAGAGCACCGTGAGCAGTACGTTCCGTTCCAGCGACTGGGCCTCGTCAACGATCACGAAGGCATCGTGCAGCGACCGGCCGCGGATGTGGGTGAGCGGCAGCACCTCCAGCATCCCGCGGCCGATCACCTCTTCTATGACCGCGGGCGTGGTGACCGCCCCGAGGGTGTCGAAGACCGCCTGGGACCAGGGGTTCATCTTCTCCGACTCGCTGCCCGGCAGATAGCCCAACTCCTGGCCGCCGACCGCGTACAGCGGCCGGAACACCATCACCTTGCGGTGCTGGCGGCGCTCCAGCACGGCCTCCAGCCCGGCGCAGAGCGCCAGGGCGGACTTGCCGGTGCCGGCCCGGCCGCCGAGCGAGACGATCCCCACCTCGGGGTCGAGCAGCACATCGAGCGCCACCCGCTGCTCGGCGCTGCGCCCGCGCAGCCCGAACGCCTCCCGGTCGCCGCGCACCAGCTTGACCCGGCCGTCCACGGTGACCCGGCCCAGCGCCCGGCCGCGCTCCGAACTGAGCACCAGGCCGGTGTGGACCGGCAGCTCCTGGGCGCCGTCGACCGGGACGGGGGTGTCGTGCGGCGCTCCGAACAGTTCGTCAACCTGGTCGGCCGAAACGGACAGTTCAGACATCCCGGTCCAACCGGAGGTGATCGCCAGCTCCGCCCGGTACTCCTCGGCGAGCAGCCCGACCGCGCTCGCCTTGATCCGCATCGGCAGATCCTTGGAGACGACCGTGACGTCGTACCCCTCGGCCTGCAGGTTGCGGGCGACCGCGAGGATCCGGGTGTCCGCCTCGCCGCCACCGATCCGGTAGCCGGCCGGAAGCACCGAGGGGTCCGAGTGGTTGAGCTCGACTCGGATCGAGCCGCCGAAGTCGCCGACCGGGATCGGCTCGTCGAGCCGTCCGTGGCGGATCCGGTAGTCGTCTAGCAGGCGCAGGGCCTGGCGGGCGAAGTAGCCCAGTTCTGGATGGTGCCGCTTGGCCTCCAGCTCGGTGACCACGACCACCGGGAGCACCACCTCGTGCTCCGCGAACCGGGTCATGGCCAGCGGGTCGGCCAGAAGCACACTGGTGTCGAGGACGTACGTGCGCCGGTCTGGTGTCCGGCGGCTCTTGGTACTGACCACTAGGCCTCCAGGGCGGGTGACCCTGCGTCACCCGCGGCTCACCGGCCCCCGTGCCCCTGTTGGTCAGAGTGCCGGTCTGCCATGTGTATGCCCTGACGGCCTGTCGGACATGCCCGTGAGAAGCCAGGACGTTGATCAGTGCACGTGAATTCTTGGTGACACGGTGTGCCGGATGCCCCGAGGTCAGCGGCCCTGGAGCCGAGGTCAGCCGCCGTAGCGGCGGTGCCGCTGCTCGTAGGCGCGCAGCGCGCGCAGGAAGTCGACCTTGCGGAAGGCCGGCCAGTATGCCTCGCAGAAGTAGAACTCGCTGTGCGCGCTCTGCCAGAGCAGGAAGCCGCTGAGCCGCTGCTCGCCGGAGGTGCGGATGACCAGGTCGGGGTCGGGCTGGCCCTTGGTGTAGAGCCGCTCGGCGATGTGCTCCACGTCCAGGATCTCCACTAGCTCCTCGATCGAGGTGCCGCGGTCGGCGTGCTCCTGGAGCAGCGAGCGGACGGCGTCGGCGATCTCGTGCCGACCGCCGTAACCCACCGCCACATTGACCGTGATGCCCTCCAGGTGCTCGGTCGCGGCCGCGGCCTCCTTGAGGATCTTCGCGGTCTTCGCGGGCAGCAGGTCCAGGGTGCCGATCGGGTTGACCTTGTAGCACTTCAGTTCGGCCAGCCCGGTCACCGCGTCCTCGATGATGCCGAGCAGCGGCACCAGTTCGTCCGCCGGACGGGAGAGGTTGTCGGTGGAGAGCATCCAGAGGGTGACGACCTCGATGTTGGTCTCGTCGCACCACCCCAGGAACTCGACGATCTTGTCGGCGCCGCGCTGGTGGCCGAAGACGGTGGTGCCGCCGGCCTCCTTGGCCCAACGGCGATTTCCGTCCATGATCACGCCGACGTGGTGCGGCGTCTTGCCGAGGTTGACCTCGACCCGCTGGCCGTACAGCCGGTAAAGGCCGCCGAGCATGGTGCGCAGCCCTGGAGTGCGCTCGACGACATCGCGCAGACCCATGTGTTTCCAGCTCCTCCGAGCACTACCCCCTGGACCTCGGCCCTGGCTGCCATAGGTCCCGGGGCAGCGTACTCCGGACCGCCCACCTGCGGGAAAGTCGCCAGTCGAACGTGCGGCCGAGGAACCCTCAGGTCCGCGCCCGCGCCCACCTGCGCGCCCGCCGGAGTCTCGCGGATCGGCATCGACGGGGACACGGCGAGGTCACCGGATTCTTAAGCGACCCGTAAGGCGGCGAACGGATGGTTGACGCCTGCCATTGGTCTAGTCCAGCTTGTTCGGAGTTCAACAGCTCCTTCCCCCACGCGGGGCCGCCGCGACCCCCACCGCGGCGGCTCCTCCTCCTCCCCCAGGAGATCTCCAGATGGCCCGTTCGGTCCCGCACACCCATCGCCGCCCCCGCCGGGTGCTGCCCGCGCTGGCCGCCGGCACCACCGCCCTCGCGCTGGCCGGCACCGGCCTGGCGCTCTTCGCCGGCGGCGCCAGTGCCGCGGTCGGAAACCTCGTCAGCAACGGCGGCTTCGAGAGCGGCCTGACCGGCTGGAGCTGCACCGGCAGCGCCGCGGCGGTCTCCTCGCCGGTGCACAGCGGCACCGGCGCGCTCCAGGGCACGCCGGGCGCCTCGGACACCGCGCAGTGCGGCCAGACCATCCCGGTGCAGCCCGACTCCAGCTACACGCTGGCCGGTTGGGTGCAGGGTCCGTATGTCTACCTGGGGGTGAGCGGCACCGGCGGGACGGATCCGAGCACTTGGTCCAACCAGAGCTCGTGGAACCAGCTGAGCACCACCTTCACCACCGGCGCCAACACCACCAGCGTCACCGTCTATCTGCACGGCTGGTACGGGCAGGGGGCGTACTCGGCGGACGACATCACGCTGACCGGGCCGGGCGGGTCGCCTTCGCCCACGCCTACTCCGACCCCGACACCTACTCCGACGCCGACTCCGACGCCCACGCCGACCCCCACGCCGACTCCGACGCCCACGCCGACCCCGACACCGACCCCCACTCCCCCGTCGGGCGGCAGCCTGCCGAAGCACGTCATCACCGGCTACTGGCAGGACTTCGACAACGGCGCCACCGACCAGAAGCTCTCGGCCGTCCAGAGCAACTACGACGCCATCGCGGTCTCCTTCGCCAACGCCGACCCGGCCAAGCCCGGCGGGATCACCTTCTCCCTCGACCCGACCCTGGCCACCAACCTCGGCGGCTACACCGACGCCCAGTTCAAGGCGGACATCGCGGCCAAGCACGCGGCCGGCAAGAAGGTGGTGCTCTCGGTCGGCGGTCAGAACGGCACCATCACGGTGGCCGATGCCACCTCGGCCGCCGACTTCGTGAGCAGCGCTGCCGCGCTGATCCGGAGCTACGGCTTCGACGGCATCGACATCGACCTCGAGAACACCATCAACCCGACCTACATGTCGCAGGCGCTGCACACCCTGGCCGCCCAGGTCGGCCCCGACTTCGTGCTGACCATGGCCCCGCAGACCATGGACATGTACACCACCAGCAGCCCGTACTTCCAACTGGCGCTGGCCACCAAGGACATCCTGACCGTGGTCAACACCCAGTTCTACAACTCGGGCAGCATGCCCGGCTGTGACGGCAGGAACTACAACCAGGGCACCGAGGACTTCATCACCAGCCAGGTCTGCACCTACGTCCAGGGCGGTCTGGCACCGGCCCAGGTCGGCATCGGCGTCCCGGCATCCGGCCAGGCGGCGGGCGGCGGTTACGTCAACTCCACCGTGGTGGACAACGCCCTGGACTGCCTGGCCACCGGCAGCAACTGCGGCAGTTTCGTCCCGCCGGCGAAGTGGCCCACCATCCGCGGTGCGATGGCCTGGTCGACCAACTGGGATGCCAAGAACGGCAACGACTTCTCCACCAACGTGGGCAACCACGTGCACGGGATGCAGTAACCCCGCAGCCACCTCCACCGGGCCTGCCGCACCATCCAGGTGCGGCAGGCCACTTGCTGCTTGTGGTACCCCCTCTTGCGGCGCCGCCACCCGCTAGGTGTATGACTGTCACACTAATTCTTCATCATGTGGGGGGCACGCAACCATGCGTCACACCATGCTCAAGCGGCTCGGCATCGGGCTGCTGGGCGCTGCCGCCGCACTCGGAACGGTCGCCGCGCCGGGCGCGTCGGCCGGTACCGGGCCGTCGACCTGCCCGACCAAGCAGCCGGCGCCGGTCCGGATCGCGACCGGCGCGGCGTTCGGCTCCGGCCAGCGGCTCACCTCCGGCGACACCGCACTGGCCATGCAGCCCGACGGCAACCTGGTGCAGTACCTGGTGCGCCCGGACTGCCAGAACGGCCCGGTGCTGTGGTCGAGCAACACCTACGGCAACGCCGGCGCCTACGCGGTCATGCAGTCGGACGGCAACTTCGTGATCTACCGCGCGAACGGCGGCCCGTCCACCGGCGGCGCCCTGTGGAGCTCCGGCACCTGGGGCCAGGCCGGCGCGACCGCCTCGTTCGACGGCGGCGCCCTGCGGGTGCACAACGGCACCAGCGTGCCGTGGCAGAACGTCAGCGGCTACTCGCCCGCCCGCGACACCAGCAACAACCCGCTGCAGCAGGTCGGTGACCGGCTGCTGCCCGGCTACCCGATGGGCAACGGCAGCTGGGCGGAGTCCAGCTCGGTGTGGCTGGTGCAGCAGAACGACGGCAACCTGGTGCTCTACCGCAAGAGCGACGGCACCGCGCTGTGGACCGCCAACACCTGGGGTCACCCGGGTGCGCGCACCGACATCAGCAGCAGCGGCACCGTGGAGGTCGTCCAGAACGGCTCGCGCGTGTGGTCGAACCCGATGACCCAGCCGTCCACCCCGGGCTCGTACCTCAAGGTGCAGGACGACGCCAACGTGGTGCTCTACCGTCCGGGCACCTCGGACGCCGCCAACGCCCTCTGGTCCACCGGGACTTGGGGCAAGGGCTGACCAAGCCCTCAACCGGCTGAAGCCAGGACCCCCAGCAACGCGCCCAGCAGCATGCACGGGCCGAACGGCAGGGGGTCCTTGGCTTTGGCGCGACCGGTCGCCAGCAGCACCACGCCCCAGACGGCCGCCAGCAGGAAGCCGGCCAGCCAGCCCTGGAACAGGGTGCGCCAGCCGTACCAGCCGAGCAGCGCGCCGAGGGTGGGGGCCAGCTTGGCATCGCCCAGGCCCATCGGGCCGGCCAGCGCCATCGCGCCGTAGACCGCGAGGAAGAGCAGTGCGCCGAGCAGGCAGCGGGTGAGGGCGCCGGTCCGCTGCGTCAGCAGACCGGCGGTCACCAGCAGGACCGCCGTGCCGCCGGCCAGCGGCAGGGTCAGCGCATCGGGCAGCCGGTGCACCGCGAGGTCCACGAAGGCCAGCACCACCCCGAACAGCGCGACCCAGCAGAGCACCGGCACGACCGGCCAGCCCGCCACCGAGCCGATCGCCGCACCCGCCGCCACCGCGGCCAGCTCCACCGTCCCCGCCCGGGCCCCGACCGCCGTCCGGCAGCCGCGGCAGCGCCCGGTGGGCGGCAGCGCCAGCAGTCCCCGCCCGCACCCGGGGCAGCGGGCCGCCGGCTCCCCGTACCCGACGGCGTACCGCGCCGCCGCTCCCCGCAGCCAGGGCGCGGCGACCGCGCCCGCGAGCATTCCGCCGACCAGTCCGATCACGCAGACCCCTCTACCCCTCCGGGCGGCGGCCACGCCCGCCGCGGCACACCGTGATCCGCGTCGCTCCTGCGCCGCATTCGACGCGACGGCGGGCGGTGGGCCCGTATCGTTTTGCGCATGCAGGTCACCCAGTCCAGCAAGCTCGCCAATGTCTGCTACGACATCCGCGGTCCGGTGCTCGACGAGGCGATGCGGCTGGAAGGCCAGGGGCATCGCATCCTCAAGCTCAACACCGGCAACCCGGCCGCCTTCGGCTTCGAGGCCCCGCCCGAGATCCTGCACGACATCCTGCAGAACCTCTCCTCGGCGCACGGCTACGGCGACTCCAAGGGCCTGCTGTCGGCCCGCCGCGCGGTGGTGATGCACTACGAGGAGCGCGGCCTGCACGGGCTGACCGTCGAGGACGTCTTCCTGGGCAACGGCGTCTCCGAACTGATCCAGCTCGCCATGACGGCACTGCTGGACCACGGCGACGAGGTGCTGGTGCCCGCGCCCGACTACCCGCTGTGGACCGCCTCGGTCTCCCTGGCCGGCGGCACCGCGGTGCACTACCGCTGCGACGAGCAGGCCGAGTGGTACCCGGACCTGGACGACATGGCGGCCAAGATCACCTCCCGCACCAAGGCGATCGTGGTGATCAACCCCAACAACCCGACCGGCGCGGTCTATCCGCGCGAGGTGCTGGAGGGGATCGTCGAACTGGCCCGCCGGCACCGGCTGGTGATCTACGCGGACGAGATCTACGACAAGATCCTCTACGACGGCGTGGAGCACGTGCCGCTGGCCACCCTGGCGCCCGACCTGTTCTGCGTCACCTTCAACGGCATGTCCAAGTCCTACCGGGTGGCGGGCTTCCGCTCCGGCTGGATGGTGCTCTCCGGTGACCGGCAGCGGGCCGCCAACTACATCGAGGGCCTGAACGTGCTGGCCAGCATGCGGCTGTGCGCCAACATGCCGGCCCAGCACGCGGTGGCGGCGGCGCTCGGCGGCCGGCAGTCGATCAAGGACCTGGTGCTGCCGGGCGGGCGGCTGCTGGAATCCCGGGACGCCGCCTACCGGCTGCTCAACGAGATCCCCGGGGTGAGCTGCGTCAAGCCGCGCGGCGCGCTCTACGCCTTCCCGCGCCTCGACCCGTCGGTCTACAAGATCAAGGACGACGCACAGATGGTGCTGGACCTGCTGCGCTCCCAGCGGATCCTGATCGTGCAGGGCACCGGCTTCAACTGGCCCGAGCCGGACCACTTCCGGCTGGTCACGCTGCCGCGCCCGGAGGACATCGAGGACGCGGTCACCCGGATCGGCGAGTTCCTCGCGGGATACGTCCAGCCCTGATCCGTCAGCGCGCAAACGCCGTGCGGCCCTGATGACCGAGTCATCAGGGCCGCACGGCCTTCAGGGATCAAGCACTGTGGGCATCAGCCCAGGCGCTTCACCAGCGCGTTGTACTCGTCCCAGAGCGCCTCGGGGGTGTGCTCACCGAACATCTCCAGGTGGGCCGGGATCAGCGCGGCCTCCTGGCGCCAGATGTCGGCGTCCACCGAGAAGAGCAGCTCGCGGTCGGCGTCGGCGAGCTCCAGGCCGTCCAGGTCGAAGCTCTCGACCGTGGGCAGCACGCCGATCGGGGTCTCGACGCCCTCGGCGGTGCCCTCCAGGCGGTCGACGACCCACTTGAGCACCCGGCTGTTCTCGCCGTAGCCCGGCCAGACGAACTTGCCGTCGTTGTTCTTGCGGAACCAGTTGACGTAGTAGATCTTCGGCAGCTTGCCGGCGTCGGCCTCGGCGCCGATCTTCAGCCAGTGCGCGAAGTAGTCGCCCATGTTGTAGCCGCAGAACGGCAGCATCGCGAACGGGTCGCGGCGCAGCTCGCCGACCGTGCCCTCGGCGGCGGCGGTCTTCTCGGAGGCGATGTTGGCGCCCAGGAAGACGCCGTGCTGCCAGTCGAAGGACTCGGTCACCAGCGGGACGGCGGTGGCCCGGCGGCCGCCGAACAGGATCGCCGAGATCGGCACGCCCGCCTGGTCCTCCCACTCGGGGGCGATGGTCGGGCACTGCGCGGCCGGGACGGCGAACCGCGCGTTGGGGTGGGCGGCCGGGGTGTCCGAGGCCGGGGTCCAGTCGTTGCCGCGCCAGTCGGTCAGGTGCGCCGGGGGCTCCTCGGTGAGGCCCTCCCACCACACGTCGCCGTCGTCGGTCAGCGCGACGTTGGTGAAGACGGTGTTGCCCCAGAGGGTCTTGATCGCGTTGGCGTTGGTGTCCTCGCCGGTGCCGGGGGCCACACCGAAGAAGCCGGCCTCCGGGTTGATGGCGTAGAGGCGGCCGTCGGCGCCGAACCGCATCCAGGCGATGTCGTCACCGATGGTCTCCACCTTCCAGCCCGGGATGGTGGGCTGGAGCATGGCGAGGTTGGTCTTGCCGCAGGCCGACGGGAAGGCGGCGGCCACGTACTTCGCCTCGCCGCTCGGCGGGGTGAGCTTGAGGATCAGCATGTGCTCGGCCAGCCAGCCCTCGTCGCGGGCCATGGTCGAGGCGATCCGCAGCGCGTAGCACTTCTTGCCGAGCAGGGCGTTGCCGCCGTAGCCGGAGCCGAAGGACCAGATCTCCTTGGTCTCCGGGAAGTGCGAGATGTACTTGGTGGTGTTGCACGGCCACGGGACGTCCTGCTCGCCCTCGGACAGCGGGGCACCGACGGTGTGCACGGCCTTGACGAAGTCGCCGTCCTCGCCGAGCTGGTCCAGCACGGCCTGGCCCATCCGGGTCATCACGCGCATGGAGACGGCGACGTAGGCGGAGTCGGTGATCTCGACGCCGTAGGCGGCCAGCGGGGAGCCGACCGGACCCATCGAGAACGGCACGACGTACATCGTGCGGCCCTTCATGGCGCCCCGGAAGAGGCCCTCCTCGCCGCTGAAGATCTCCCGCATCTCGGCGGGGGCCTTCCAGTGGTTGGTCGGGCCGGCGTCCTCTTCCTTCTCTGAGCAGATGAAGGTGCGGTCCTCGACGCGGGCGACGTCACGCGGGTCGGACGCCGCGTAGTACGAGTTGGGGCGCTTGTCCTCGTTCAGCTTGGTGAAGGTGCCCTGCTCGACCAGCAGGTCGGCGAGCCGCTGGTACTCCTCCTCCGAGCCGTCGCACCACACGACGCGGTCCGGCTGGGTGAGCTCCGCGATCTCGTTGACCCAGGCCAGCAGCTGGGCGTGGCGGGTGGGGGCAGCCGTGCTGACGGCAGAGATCTCGTTCGACACGATCGCTCCGTTTCACGCCTGATCGACCGCGATCAGGGCGTCCGGGGGTTGAGGGTGCTTACACCGTAGCTCCGGCCTTCAAGGGGTAATTGAGCTTCACGGCACTCTTGCCGCAAACTTTGCTACATCATGGACAAAAACTGGCAGTTCCTGCTTGAGGATCGGCAGACCTCAACGTTGCCTCGATCACATCCGACCACTCCAGATTGTCCAAAAGTGTCAGAGGCCACTTCCTACCTGTAGGTAACCTACGGAACCGTAGGTAGCATGTCGCGCATGACTGCGGATCAGAACGCGCGCGCGGGAGCCACGCTCGGACTTGCCGGCGGCTCGCTGGGGGTTGTGGGGGCAGCCGAAACGGAACCGGCCCTACCGGCGAAACCGGCTTGGCGGGGGTGGCTGCACGCGGGGATGTTCCCGGCCGCGCTGGCCGCCGGCATCGTGCTGATCTGCCTGGCGGACTCCACCCAGGGCCGGATCGCCTGCGCGCTCTACTCGGTGACCGCCTGGCTGCTGTTCGGCGTCAGCGCCGTCTACCACCGGTTCACCTGGGGGCCGCGCGGTGAGGCGATCCTGCGGCGGCTGGACCACGCGAACATCTTCCTGATCATCGCGGGCACCTACACGCCGTTCACCATCCTGCTGCTGCACGGCGGACGGCAGGAGCTGCTGCTCTGGCTGGTCTGGGGCGGCGCGCTGGCCGGCATAGCGTTCCGGGTGTTCTGGGTCGGCGCACCGCGCTGGCTCTACACACCCTGCTACCTCGCGCTGGGCTGGGCCGCGATCTTCTTCATGCCGGACTTCCTGCACACCGGCGGCGTCGCGGTGATCACCCTGATGATCGTCGGCGGGGTGCTCTACAGCGTGGGCGGCGTGATCTACGGGCTCAAGCGGCCCGATCCGTCACCGCGTTGGTTCGGGTTCCACGAAGTCTTCCACGCCTTCACCCTCGGGGCCTTCATCGTGCAGTACGTGGGCGTCTCCCTGGTGGCCTACACCGCCGCCTGACATCCCGTGCCGGACCGCCCGGGAGTTGTGCGCCGCGGTGCGCAGCTCCCGGGCCCGGGCGCACCGGTCGCAGTGCGCGGCGTCCGGGCGGTGGTCCGCCCGGTGGTGCGGGTCATGGGCCAGATGCCGGAACCGGCGGCCGACATGGATCATCACCAGCAGCGCCTCGACCCCGGCGACCGCCCAGACCAGGGGCGCGCCCCCGCCCAGATAGGCGGCCACCACCGCGAGCGCCGCGCCGACCACCACGACCGTGCCCCAGAACTGCAGATCCTGAGCATCCTTCACGGCCATCGCCACCTCTCCCCATCCTGACCCAGTGGCACATCGTATCCACTGACAGTGACAGGGAGTAGCCGTTGCCGGGCGAACACTGCATCAATGTTTCATCAACTCCCGGTGCCCGCACGGTTCGCGTGGCCACCAACCGTTCTACTTACGGAAGTTGATGATCACACTGTCCGCAACCGGCCGGAACCCGATCTTCTGGTAGATGGAGTTGCTGGTCGGATTGGCCAGATCGGTGTAGAGCAGCACCTCGGTGGCACCGCGCTCCCGGGCCACCTCGCAGATGCCGGCCGTCACCGCGCTGGCGTAGCCGTGGCCGCGCGCCTCGGGCGGGGTGTAGACCGGGCCGATCCGGGTCATCCCGACGATCACCTGGGACAGCCCCGCGAGCGAGACCGGGCGGCCGGCCTCGTCCTCCCAGATGAAGAACTCACCGGCCAGGGTGCGCTGGGTGGCTATGCCCACGGCGTCGAAGCCGGGGAAACCGACGAACTCGAAGAAGGCCGCCAGCCAGGGCACCAGCAGCTCGTGGTCGTCCGGGGTGGCTGGGCGAAGCCGTCCCGGCACCGCCGGCACTGCCAACTCGCCGAGCCGGTAGAGCCGCTGCTCCTCGTGGACGGTCGCGGTGGCACCGGTGTGCGCGGCCCAGGCGTCGGCGAAGGCCCGGGCCTCGGCCGTGCCGCCGCCAACCCCGGTCACATCCGGCGCGTCGGCCAGCAGGTCGGCCAGCTCGACGGCGGCCCGCACCGGCATGGTGCTCAGCCGGATCCCCTGCGGCGGCGTCTGCAGCCAGGCGCCGGCCACCGGCGCGTCCGCGCTCGGCCGCCACCAGCCGTGGCGCGGCGCCTGCCCGGGGTCACCGCCGGTCAGCCGGCCCTGCTCCAGGCGGTGCAGCAGGGTCAGCAGCACGGTGTTCTCGGCCGGGTAGGCGGTCAGGAAGTCGCCGGCCTGGGTGCGGTACTCGGGCAGCGAGTCGGTGAAGGTCCACGTCATCCACCGATCCTGGGCCATCGGCGACCGGTCGCGCACCCGGTTTTGGCTACCGGCGGGCGGCCACCTTGACGGCCAGCTCCGCCGCGCTGGAGGTCGGCGCCTCGCAGGCGAAGTGCCGGCAGACGTAGGCGGCCGGCGCACCGTCCAGCAGCGGACGGTCGGCCAGCAGCGCCACCTCCGCCTCGCCGCCGGGCACCCCGCGGGCCACCACGGCGCCCGGTGCGGTGCCGAGCAGCGCGGTGCGGTGCAGCTCGGCGGTGCGCGGGTCGTCCGCCGGGCCGACCACGGCCACCTCGCGCGGGCCGTCCAGCAGCGCCTCGGCGGTGGCCAGGCCCCAGCCGACGAACCGCGGCGCCCGGGCGCCCAGCGCGCCGACCACGCCCAACGCCCGCTCGGCGGCGGTGCGGTGGCGCTCCGAGCCGGTGTACGCGGCGTAGGACAGCAGGGCTTGGGCGGCGGCCGTCCAGCCGGAGGGGGTGGCGTTGTCGGTCGGGTCCTGCGGGCGCCGGATCAGCTCCTCGGCGTCGTTCGCGGTGTCGTACAGGCTGCCCGAGGCCTCGTCGGTGAAGTGCAGCAGGACGGTGTCCAGCAGCCCGCCGGCCAGCTGCAGCCAGGAGGCCTCGCCGGTCACCGCGTACAGCGCGAGGAAGCCCTCGGCGGTGTCCGCGTAGTCCTCCAGCACCCCGGCGTTGCCGCCCGGCTTGCCGTCCCGGGAGGTGCGCAGCAGGCGCCCGGCGGCGTCCAGATGGACCGAGAGCAGCAGGTCGGCGGCCCTCGTTGCGGCCTCCACCAGGTCGGGGCGGTCCAGCAGCGCGCCGCACTCGGCCAGCGCGGCGATCGCCAGCCCGTTCCAGGCGGCCACCACCTTGTCGTCCCGGGCCGGCGCGGGGCGCTCGGCACGGGCCCGCAGCAGCCGCGTCCTGATCTCCTGGTACTCCGCCAAGTCCTCGGGGTCATCCGGCAGTTGGAGCACGGAGGCGCCCTGCTCGAAGGTTCCCTCGGCGGTCACGGAGAACAGCCGGGCCGCGCTCGCGGCGTCCGCCGGGCCGAGCGCGTCCACCAACTGCCCCGGCTCCCAGACGTAGTAGGCCCCCTCGGCGGTCTGCCCGGTCTGCGGGTCGATGCTGTCCGCGTCCAGCGCGGAGGCGAACCCACCCTCAGGGGTGCCGAGTTCGCGCACCATGAAGTCCGCGCTCTCCAGGGCGACCCGGCGGGCCAGCGGGTCGCCGGTGGCCCGCCACAGGTGCAGGTAGACCCGGCAGAGCAGGGCGTTGTCGTAGAGCATCTTCTCGAAGTGCGGCACCACCCAGTCGGCGTCCACCGAGTACCGGGCGAAGCCGCCGGCCAGTTGGTCGTAGATGCCGCCGCGGGCCATCGCCTCGGCCGTCCGCGCCACCAGCTCCAGCGCCTCGGGCGACCCGGTCCTGGCGTGGTGGCGCAGCAGGAACTCCAGCACCATGGACGGCGGGAACTTCGGCGCCCCGCCGAAACCGCCGCGCGCCGGGTCGAAGCCGCGCCGCAGCCCCGCCACCGCCTGCTCCAGCTCCTCGGCCCCGGGGGCCGGCAGCCCGCTCCCGGCCCCGAACACCCCGGCCCGCTCCGCCAGTTCGGCCCGGATCCGCCCGGCCACCTCGGCCACCTCGTCCCGCCGCTCCCGCCAGGCGGCGTCCACCCCCTCCAGCACCTGCCGGAAGCTCGGCATCCCGTGCCGGGGCTGCGGCGGGAAGTACGTCCCGAAGTAGAACGGCTCCTTGTCGGGCGTCAGGAACACCGTCATCGGCCACCCGCCCTGCCCGGTCGCCGCCTGCACCGCCTCCATGTACACGGCATCCACATCCGGCCGCTCCTCCCGATCCACCTTGACGGCGACGAAGCGCTCGTTCAGGTAGTCGGCGAGCCGGGCGTCCTCGAAACTCTCATGCGCCATCACATGGCACCAGTGGCACGCCGCATAACCGACGGAGAGCAGCACCGGCACCCCCCGCCGCGCCGCCTCCTCGAACGCCTCGGGCCCCCACTCCCGCCAGTCCACGGGGTTGTCGGCGTGCTGCTGGAGGTAGGGGGACGTGGCGTCGGCCAGGCGGTTCACCATGGCCGCAGTATCTCAGCTGGCCGGCCCGCTGTGCGGACGGCCTCACCAACACGCCGAGGAACCGGCCTCGCCATTTGAACGGCAGTCCGCCAATCAGTGCTCTGCTCCACCGCGTGGCGCGTTCGGGCGGAACGACCTGCAGTTCTGTGCAGCAGCATGCCCCCGCCTCCCCGACCGTGGCCGATGATGACCCCATGCCGGCGAGTAGGAGAAGTGGCGTGAGTGAGCCCACCGGAAACCAGGTGCGTACTACCGGTCATCGTGACCAGCGCGCGGCTGCGGCGGCCCCTGCGAGCTACCGGCCCCGCATGGCTGGGCTGGCTATAGCCTTCCCCGATTGACCGTCCGACACCCACCACCCCGTACGGAGCCGCACACATGACCTGGGCCGAACACACCGTGATCCGCGACGGCGTCCGCCTCTCCTGTCGCGACACGGACGGCACGGGCCGGCCCGTCGTTCTGCTGCACGGTCTGGCCGGGCACGCCGGCGAGTGGGACGCCCTCACGGCACGGCTGAGCCCCCGTCACCGCGTGGTCGCGGTTGACCAGCGCGGCCACGGCGCCAGCGAACGCCGGCCCGGCGACGTCTCGCGCGCCGCGTACGTCGCCGACACGGCGACTGTCCTGGAGACCCTCGACCTGCGCGGGGCCGTACTGGTCGGCCAGTCACTCGGCGGCCACACCGCCATGCTCACCGCCGCCACCCACCCCGAGCGAGTCGACGCGCTCGTCCTGATCGAGGCCGGCGCAGCCGCGGCGAGCCCCAACGTCCAGGCAGAGGTGAGCGGTTGGCTCGACTCCTGGCCCTGCCCGTTCCCCTCCCGCGAGGCGGCCGCCGTTTTCCTCGGCGGCGGTCCGGTGGGAGCGGGCTGGGCGGCGGGGTTGGAGCAGCGCACCGACGGCTGGTGGCCGCGGTTCGACCGGGACCTCATGGTCGACTCGCTCGCCGAGAACGCCCGGCGTGCCTTCTGGGCGGAGTGGGCCCGCGTCGCCTGCCCGACCCTCGTCGTGCTCGGGCAGCACGGCACCGTCCCGCCGGCCGAGCTGGGCGAGATGCTCCGCCTCCGCCCGGACACGATGGCCTCCAGCATGCGCGGCACGGGCCACGACGTGCACCTGGAGCAGCCGGAGGAGCTGGCGCGCCTGCTGCTCGACTTCCTCGCTGCCCGCTGAGTACGGCCCGTCAGGAGTGGCCTGCGGCAGCGCGATGGTCGGCGCCGCAGGTGGCGTCCTGGGCAGCACGGACGAACTCCCGCACGCGCTCAGTGGGGTTGGCGTTCAGCCACATGGGGCCCCGACCGGGCCTGCCGGCGCGCCCTTGAACCGGGCCCTGGGTGCTGGTGCTATCGGCTGCTGCTCCATTGATCCGCGCTGCCCGGCATGAGGTGGGACTCCCAGGCCCAGGCGGTGATCTCGCTGCGGTTGCGGGCTCCGAGTTTGTTCTGGATCGCGGTGAGGTGGCCCTTCACGGTGCTGACGGAGATGAAGAGGGCGGCGGCGATCTCCTGGTTGGTGCGCCCCCGGGCGACGGCGCGGATGACGTCGGTCTCCCGGTCGGTGAGCGGGGGGTCGGGCCGGCGGGCCGGGGAGGGTTTGACGGGGGCGAGGTTGCGGATCAGCCGCAGCGTGATCGACGGGGAGATCAGGGCGTCCCCGACGCTGGCGGCCCGCACGGCGGCGGTGAACAGGGTGGGGT
Organism: Kitasatospora acidiphila; assembly: GCF_006636205.1. Lineage (NCBI taxonomy): Bacteria > Bacillati > Actinomycetota > Actinomycetes > Kitasatosporales > Streptomycetaceae > Kitasatospora > Kitasatospora acidiphila. The sequence continues at coordinate 3,684,029 of NZ_VIGB01000003.1, forward strand.
CGCCGTCCTTGAGGACGAATCCGAGGGCTCCGGCCTGGAGGGCGCCGTAGACGTACTCGTCGAGTCCGAAGGTGGTGACGATGACGACCCGGAGCGGGTCGGCGATGCCCGGGCCGGCGAGTGCGCGGGTGACGTCGATGCCGTCGAGGCGGGGCATGCGGATGTCGATGAGGCAGACGTCGGGCCGCAGTTGGCGGGCGAGGGCGACGGCCTCGGCACCGTCGCGGGCTTCCGCGACGACGGTGATGTCGGGCTCGTCCTCCAGGATGAGGCGCAGGCTGGTGCGGATCATGGCCTGGTCGTCGGCGACCAGCACGCTGATGCTCATCGGCGGTCTCCGGCATGCAGGGGCAGGGTGGCCCGTACCGACCAGCCGGTGCCGGGCTGCGGACCGGCGTCGAGGGTACCGCCCAGTGCCTCGATGCGCTCGCGCATGCCGACCAGGCCGTAGCCGCCGCGCGAGGAGGCGCGGATCGGAGGGTGCGGCGGAGCGTCGTTGCCGATCTCGACGGTGATGTCCGTGCTGTCCTGGGAGACGGTGACGGTGGCCGCGCGGGCGCCGCGGGCATGGCGGGCGATGTTGGTCAGGGATTCCTGGACGACCCGGTACACGGTGGTGGTGACCACGGGCGGCCAGGTCGGCGCCCCGGTGGGCAGCCGGAGGTCCACGGCCGGTCCGTGCTCCTCGAAGCGGCGGACCAGGTCGATGAGTTGCTCCGGTCCTGCGGTGACGGCAGCGCCGTCCTCCGCGTCGCGGAGCAGGGAGACCACCCGTCGCATGGCGTCCATGGCGTCGGTGCCCGAGCGTTCGATGTCCGCCAGGGCGGCGCCGAGTTGGGCGGGCTGCTTGCGGAGCATGATCTGGGCGGCATGGGTGTGCATCACGATGCCGGAGACTTGGTGGGCGACGACATCGTGCAACTCCCGCGCCAGGGCCAGGCGTTCGTCTCGCCGCACCGCCTCGGCGGCGGCCTGGCGGCGATGCTCCAGGAAGCGCAGCACGAGCCCCGTTCCGAGGCCGAGCAGCCAGCACTGGACGCCCTCGTGGAACGAGCCGACGGCAGCTGAGGTGGTGACGAGCCGGCCGAGTGCCGTGACTGCGAGCCCGACCGCCGCGACCACGGCGGCTCGCCAGGGCGGCAGCACCCGGACCGCGGAGCCGGCGAGGACGGCCAGCGCCAAGGAGGTGGCCACGCCGGGTTGGCCGGTCAGATACCCCATGCCGGCGGCGAGGACGGTGGCAGCCGCGACGGACAGGCCGACGGCCACGGCGACCAGCCGGTCGCGCTCCCGGAGCAGCGCCGCGACGCACACCACCGCACCGACACCGCAGTCGAGCAACCAGCCCCGGCCGCCCGCGTGGGCGGCATGCCAGTAGGCCGTCGCTGCCAGCACCGCCGCGAAGGCGAGCCCGAGCAGGACGTTGGTTCGTCTGACGGCCAGTGCGGCCAGCCGTTCCATCACGCTCACAGTGCTCAGGCTACGGAACCGGTCGCAGCCGCTGTACCGGCCAAAGGGACCGCTCCGATCCGCCCGATCAGTACTTTTGGCCGGTACCAGCCACGGTCGGCGTGAGCAGGCTTGACGGCATGCAACGAGACCTCGACACACCCTGCGGCGACGCGGGTCCCGCACGAGCCGGCAGGTGGACGTGAACCGGTCCACCTGGGCCCGCCTCCGTCTGGAGCTGCGGGTCATCGGCATCGCCCCGCCGGTGACGGCACTGGCGGCAACGCTGGGCGGCGCGATCCTGGTGATCGTCATGCATGCCACCGGGGCCGACGCGGAGCACCTCGACCTCGCCGCCGGCGCGGTCCTGGCGGGCTTCGCCCCGTTCGGCACCGCCGTCGCGGCCTCCTCGATCGTGGGGCGTGATTCCGGCGCCGAGCTGGTCATGACCAGCACGGTCTACCGCCGGGTGCTGTCCCTGCGTGTCGGCCTGGTGGTGGTCCCGGCGGCCCTGGTCACGCTGCTGGACGCCGTCGTGTTCCGCGCCTTGAACGCTTGGCCCGCGGGGCAGGGCACGGACGGTTACGTCCTGGTGTGGGCCCCGCCGATGCTCTGGCTGGTCGCACTGGCGATGCTCATCGCGATCGGCCTGCGCAGCCCGGGCGCCGCAAGCGGCCTGATCGGGGGCATCTGGCTGGCCGAGTACCTGATGCGGAGGGACATCCTGGACAACACGGTGCTGCGGGCGCAGTACATGTTCATGGGCGTCGACACCAAGGTCCCGGCGCACGAATGGACCGTCAACCGAATCGCCCTGCCCGCCGTCGGCATCGTCGCCGTGATCGCGGCCGGCCTGCTGCTGGGGCGTCCCGAACGATTCGTGGGGAGCGACACCGCATGACCACCGTCCTTCAGCGAACCGCCCCGCCGACGGCAGCCCGCGGCTGGTGGGCGAAGACCGTCGCGGCCGCCCGCTACGAGTACCTGATGCAGGTGCGCCGCCCGGCGGTCTGGGTGGTCGTGCTCGCGCTGATCGGGCTGCGCTGCACATCGCCCTTCCCAAATTTCGACGACAGCACCACGGAGCTCTCCAAGCTGGTCGCGGACTGGGCGGGCAACTTCATCATGCTCTGCCCGATCGGCGTCGGCGCCGTCCTCGCCGACCGCGTGGGGCGGGAGTCCCGGCTGCACCTGGACGACCTCCTGGCCTCGACGCCCACCGGCATCGGCCCGCGCCTGTGGGGCAAGGCCATCGGCGCGGGAGCTGCGACCATCACACCGGTCGCCGTCGCCTGGGCGGGCCTGCTCGGCTACCTGACCAACCAGCGCGGGGCCGGGGTGATCCCGGTCGGCATCGAGGTGTTCGCCGCCGTCCTCCTGCCCGGGCTGGTCTTCATCGCGGCCTGCTCGGTCACCGTCCCGTGCCTGACCGGGCCCGTGCTGTACCGGATCGGTCTGTTCGGCTACTGGTTCTGGGGAAACATGCTCGGTCCGCGCTTCGGGATCCCCACCCCCGCCGGCACGCCCTTCGAAGCCAACGGCGAGTACCCGACCGGTGCCTGGTTCCACGGTGCCCTGTTCGACGCCAGGCAGCGGGGAATCGTCCCGACCGATGGCGAGGCCGTCCTCAGCATCGCCTTCCTGCTGCTCGTGGCGATCGCCGCCCTCGTGACTACCCAGTTCGTGCTCACCAGGAGGAGCCCGTCATGACCGCGCCCAACGTGACCATCACCGATCTGACCGTCACCTTCCGGCGCGGACAGGTTCGCGCCCTCGACGGCATCAGCCTGCGCCTGCCCACGGGCATGGTCGGTCTGCTCGGCCCCAACGGAGCCGGCAAGACCACCTTCATGCGGGTCCTGACCGGGGTGCTGCTGCCGACCTCGGGCACCGTCGCGGTGGACGGCACCGACCTGGTGTCGCGCAGCCAGCGCCGGGAGGTCAAGGCCACCACCGGCTACCTCCCCCAGGAGCTCGGCCTGTACCCGGACCTGACGGCCAGCCAGTTCCTCGACTACATGGCGCTGCTCAAGGGCATCACCGACCGGCGCGCCCGCCGCGCCCGCGTCAAGGAGGTCCTCGAACTGGTCTCGCTCAGCGATGTCGCCAACCGGAAGGTGAAGGGCTACTCGGGCGGCATGAAGCGCCGCGTGGGCATCGCCCAGGCCATCCTGAACGACCCCCGGCTGCTGATCGTCGACGAACCCACCGTGGGACTGGACCCCGAGGAGCGGCTGCGGTTCCGCAGCCTGCTCGCCAGGCTGGCCGGCGACCGGACGGTGCTGCTCTCCACCCACATCGTCGACGACATCGTGCAGACCTGCCCGAACGTCGTGGTGATCGAGCGCGGGCACGTCGCCTTCCAGGGCGCCATCGGCGACCTCGCGTCCCGCGCCGAGGGGATGGTGTGGCATGTGACCCAGCCGGTCACCGCCCCGCCGCCCGACCTGCCCACCGTCAACGTCACCCCCAGCATGACCGGCACCACCTACCGCGTCATCAGCTCCGGCACCCCCGCCCCGGACGCGGAGCCCGTCAGCGCCACCGTCGAGGACGGATACATCGCCCTGATGCACGACACCGCCCCGGACCCGGCGCAGCACCTGCGCGCCGTCTGACCCCCAGCCCGCCAACACCCCAAGGACCAGCAGATGACCGACCAGACGCTCAACTCCGTCCTGGCCGCCTCCACCACCACCGGCTTCCACCCCGGTTTCACCTTCTTCGCGCTGTGGGCCGTCGTCATCGGCGCCATCATCGGCGCCCCCTTCTACATCGCCCGCCTGGTGCGCGAGCGCCGCAAACGGCGTTGAACACCACCTGAGCCCCGGGACCCCCAATCCGTTGGCCAGGCGGCTCACCTTGAGGGCAGTATCCGAGCACCAAGTGCCTGCCCAGAGGCATCCATGGAACAAAGGAGCCCCAGATGGACCAGTCCCTCGTCGACCTGTTCTCCCTGAAGGGCCGCACCGCCCTGGTCACCGGCGGCAGCTCGGGGATCGGCCGGGGATGGCCGAGGCGCTGTGCCGGGCCGGGGCGCATGTGGTGGTGGCCGCCCGGCGCGCCGAGCCGCTGGAGCAGACCGTGCGGGAGCTGCGCGCGCTGGGCGGTACGGCCGACTGGATCAGTGCCGACCTCGGCAGCCGGGCCGGCGCGCATGCGCTGGCGGACGAGCTGGTTGGGAAAGTCGACCGGGTCGACGTCCTGGTCAATGCGGCGGGCATCAATCTGCGGCCGCCGCTGCCGGAGCTGACCGAGCGGGAGTGGGACACCACCATGGCGGTCAACCTCGACGCGCCGTATGTGCTCGGCCAGCGCCTCGGCCCGGCGATGGCCGAGGCCGGCTGGGGACGGATCATCAATCTCGCCTCCCAGCAGACCATCCGGGCCTTCGGCAACAGCGGGGCCTACGGGGTGTCCAAGGCGGCACTGGCCGGACTCACCCGGTCGCAGGCCGAGGCCTGGTCGGCGCACGGGGTCTGCGTCAACGCGCTGGCGCCGGGCTTCGTCGCCACCCCGCTGACCGAGGCGGTCTTCCGCGACCCGGTGCGCGTCGCGGCGCTGGCCGGCCGCACCATGGCCGGCCGCAACGGCGAGCCCGCCGACTTCGCGGGGGTCGCGGTCTTCCTCGCCAGCGACGCGTCCGCCTATGTGACCGGCCAGACCATCTTCGTGGACGGGGGCTTCTCGACGACCTGATCCGACCTCACTTCAGCGGGCGGTCGGGCTCCTCCGCCACCAGCATGACCCGGCGCAGCAGGTCGGAGAGCTGCCGGCGCTCCTGCGGGGTCAGCGCCCCCAGCAGCCGGTGCTCCTCCCGCCCGACCCCGCCGATCGCCTCCCGCCAGGCCTGCCAGCCGGCCTCGGTGAGCTCGACGTCGACCCGGCGGCGGTCCGCGGTGGACTGGGTGCGGACGATCAGCCCCCGCCGTTCCAGGGTCTCCAGCCGCCCGGTGACGGAGGCGGGGGCGATCGCCAGGTCGTCCGCGAGCTCGCTGGGGCGGGCCGCGCCGCGGCGGCCGGCCAGCGCGTGCAGCGTGTCGTACTCGTGCTTCTGCAGGTCGAAGCCGACCAGCCAGTGCTCCCGGAACCGGCGCAGGTGCTTGGCGAGGTACTGCATCCGGGTGACGGCGCCTTCGATGTCCCGGTCCAGGTCGGGCAGCACCGGGAGCCAGCGGTCCACATGGGCGTCGACCCGGTCACGGGCCGGTTCGGGACGGTCTTGCTGCATGGCCAGTCAGTCTAAGTGCTGCCCACTCTCCTGATTTTTCGTTGACGAAAGTTTCGGCACCGAAATACTCTCCTCCGCGTGACCCCGCTACGCATCCGCTCGTTCCGGCTGATCTTCATCGGCCGCACCCTGTCCACCGTCGGCGACGCGGTGGTACCCGCCGCCCTGGCCATCGCGGTGACCCGGGCCACCGGCTCGGCCGGCGCCCTCGCCACCGTGCTGGCCTGCGCGATGATCCCCAAGGTGGCGCTGCTGCCGATCGGCGGAGTGATCGCCGACCGCTTCGACGCCCGCCGGGTCGCCCGGCTGACCGATCTGGTGCAGTGCCTCTGCCAGATTCTGATCGGCTTCGAACTGCTGCACGGCAGGCCGCAGTTGGCCGCCATCGCGGCCGCCTCGGCGATCGATGGCGCGGCCGCCGCGTTCGCCATGCCGACCCGCTCGCCGCTGGTGGCCGGCACCGTCGACGGACCGGCGCGGCAGCGGGCCAATGCCCTGCTGGCTTCGGCCGTCAGCCTGGCCCGGCTGGTCGGACCGGCGCTGGCCGGCGCCCTGATCTACACCCTGGGCGCCGGCTCGGCCTTCCTGCTGGACGCCGCCTCGTTCCTGGTCAGCGCCGCGATGCTGACCATGGTCAAGGTCCGCCGCACCCCGATCCCGCCCCGCTCACTGCTGGCCGACCTGGCGGAGGGCTGGTCCGAGGTGCGGTCACGCAGCTGGTACTGGAGCAGCCTGGTGGCGCACTCGATCTGGAACGGCGCGGCCGCCGTGCTCGCCACCATCGGGCCGCTGATCGCCACCCGCCGCCTGGGCGGTGACGGATCCTGGGTCGCCATCCTGGAGGCCGGCGCGCTCGGGCTGACCGCCGGTTCACTGCTGGCCGGCCGGGCCCGGCCGCGCCGCCCGGTGCTGGTCGGCAACCTGGCCCTGGCAGCCTACGCCGCCCCGCTGCTGCTGCTCGCGGCGGCCGCGCCGGTGCCGGTGGTGGTGGCCGGGTACGCGCTGGCCATGGCGGGCCTGGGATTCCTCAACCCGGTCTGGGAGACCGTGGTGCAGCAGCGGATCCCGGAGCAGGTGCTGGCCCGGGTGGTCTCCTACGACTGGCTGCTCTCACTGGCCGCGATGCCGGTCGGCTACGCGCTCACCCCGGTGGCCGCCGGTGCCTGGGGGCCGGCCGCACCGCTGGTGATCGCGGCCGTGCTGGTGGCGGGCGCCTGCCTGGCCACGGCAGTGGTGCCCGGGGTGCGGCGGGTGGGCTTCGAGCCGGCCGCGCCCGCGCGCGGCACGCCGGGCGAGCAGGTGGAACCGGTCGCGCCCGCGCGCGTCGGGCAGGGCGAGCAGGTGGAGGGCGAACAGGTGGAACCGGTCGGCTAGTCGCGGCGGGCCAGCAGGTAGGCCCGCCGGGTCTCGGCCTCCGCCGGATAGGGATCGCGCTCCACCCGCGCCTCCACCGTGAAGCCGGCCCGGTGCAGTTCGTCGGTGACGGGGGCCGCCTCGAAGAAGGTGAAGTCCACGTCCACCCGGTGCCCCCACCAGTCGGTCAGCCGCCGGGTCTCGTTGCCCAGGTGGAAGGCCAGCAGCGCGCGGCCGCCGGGGCGCAGCACCCGGTGCAACTCGGCGAAGGCGGTGGGCAGTTCGGCGGCGGTCAGGTGGATCACCGAGTAGAACATCACCGCCGCGCCGAACTCGCCGTCGGCGGCGGGCAGTCGACACAGGTCGCCGACCCGGAACTCGGCCTGCGGGTGGGTGCCGCGGGCCAGGGCGACCATCCCCGGGGAGAGGTCCACCCCGACGGCCTCGGCGCCGCGATCGGCCAGCCAGCCGGTGACGTGACCGGGCCCGCAGCCCAGGTCGGCGAGCGGCGCGCCGGGCTCGGCCTGCTCCAGCAGGGCCGCCAGCAGCGCCCGGTCCAGCGGCTTGTCGGCCAGTTCGCCGCCGATCCGCCGCTGGTACTCCTCGGCGACGGTGTCGTAGCTGCGCCGCACTCGCCCGCGCAGGCCCGCGTCCGCCGGATGGCCGTGATCTGACATGGCGTCAGCATGGCACGGGCCACCGTCGAACGACAGTGTCCTTCCGAAGCGGGCCGGGGCAGCGCGAAGTCCGGCCGCGGGCGCCGGTGCGCCGCGGCCGGATGGGCCCGGGCTACTCCTTGGCGGAGTCGCCCTCCTCCACGAAGTCGATCTTCTTGAACCGCGAGTTCATCGACTTCAGCAGAAACCAGGTGGCCACACCCAGCACGGCGAAGACGACGAAGCCCAGCAGCCCCGGGGTCACCTTGTTGTCGTCCACGGCCAGGGTCACGACGGCGTGGCTGAGGTTCACTGCGTTGCTCATTCCCCCATGGTGACCCGACCGTCCTGCGGCCGGGTCACCGGGGTGGGGCGTGTCGGCCCTCCCTGGGCGTACGACTCACTGACCGGCTGCTCGAGCCGGCCCTTGACCTGCTACTTGACCTCGCCGGCCAGGCTGGCCACGCGCAGGCCGGCGAACAGGTCGTTCTCCGGCAGGTCGGTGTCGACCAGCGAGCGGGCCAGCTCGTAGTCCTCGGTCGGCCAGACCTCGCGCTGCACGTCCAGCGGGACCCGGAACCACGGACCGTCCGGGTCGATCTGGGTGGCGTGCGCGATCAGCGCGGCGTCCCGGGTCTCGAACCAGTCGGAGCACTGCACCCGGGTGGTGATCTCGCGCTCCTTGCGGCCGCTCTTCTCCCAGCCCTCGATCCACTCGCCGTAGGGCGAGTCGAGGTCGTGCTCGGTGAGGTAGGCGTGCAGCGCCCGGATCCGGCCCATCGGGAAGCCGTGGTTGTAGTAGAGCTTCAGCGGCTGCCAGGGCTCGCCGGACTCCGGGTAGGCGTCCGGGTCACCCGCCGCGTCGAAGGCCCGCATGGTGATCTTGTGGGTCATGATGTGGTCCGGGTGCGGGTAGCCGCCGTTCTCGTCATAGGTGGTGATCACCTGCGGCTTGAACTCGCGGATCAGGCGCACCAGCGGCTCGGCCGCCGCATCCACGTCCTGCAGGCCGAAGCAGCCCTCCGGCAGCGGCGGCAGCGGGTCGCCCTCGGGCAGCCCGGAGTCCACGAAGCCCAGCCAGGCCTGCTTCACACCGAGGATCTCGCGAGCCCGGTCCATCTCCTTGCGCCGGACCTCGTGGATGTTGTCCTCGATCTCCGGCTTGCCCTGGAGCTTCGGGTTGAGCACAGAGCCGCGCTCCCCACCGGTGCAGGTGGCCACCAGCACCTCAACGCCTTGGGCGACGTACATGGCCATGGTGGCCGCACCCTTACTGGACTCGTCGTCCGGGTGCGCGTGCACCGCCATGAGCCGCAACTGCTCAGTCAACGCCTGGTTCCTTCCGGGAATGTCCGGCATCGGCAACTTTGGGGGGACGCGGCTACCTGGTCCACAACCCCGTCCCCCTATAGTGACGGACTGGAAGACTCCCGCATTCCCCCGAGGATCGATCAACCATGACCGCGACCAGCGCATCCCAGCCGGGCGGGCTGCCCGAGGGCCGCTACGGCGGTCGGAGCGACCAGGAGGCGGACCGCCGCCTGAAGGTGATCGGCGCGGTCCTCGGCGTCCTGGTGCTGGCCCTGATCGCCTGGCTGGGCGGTTCCTACCTGATGCGCGAGAGCAAGCTGAGCGGCGCCGTGGCGGAGTTCCAGGTGGTCTCCGACAGCGAGGTGCAGGCCCAGCTCTCGGTCACCAAGAGCTCGGGCACCGGCGGCACCTGCACCATCCGCTCGGAGGCCGCAGACCACTCGGTGGTCGGCCAGCTCGACGTCCCGGTCCCGACGTCCGGCAGCAGCTTCATCCAGGTGGTCACCATCCGCACCACCGCCCGCGGCACCACCGCCGAGCTGCTGGGATGCACTCCGTCGAAGTAGCGCGCTGGTGGCATGACCACCCGGTTCAGCGGGCAGATGATGCTGAACGGAGCGCTAACGCGCCGACAACACCACTCCCGTCCAGAGCCGGAGATTGTTAGGCTCGTGGTTTCGCCCCTTCCGGGCCCGAGGCCTCGGAAGCGGGCGTTCCTTTGTAGGAATCGTCGCAGTAACCCAGAAGCAGTACCCCAAGCAGCATCGCCCAGTACCGACGAGGAGCACCCGTGACCCAGACCAGCGATAACGTGACCTGGCTCACTCAAGCCGGCTACGACAAGCTCAAGGACGAGCTGGATCACCTCACCGGTCCCGCCCGCTCCGAGATCTCCCAGAAGATCGAGCAGGCCCGCGAAGAGGGTGACCTCAAGGAGAACGCCGGCTACCACGCCGCCCGCGAGGAGCAGGGCAAGATGGAGCTGCGGATCCGCCAGCTCACCCAGCTCCTGGAGCGCGCCAAGGTCGGCGAGGCGCCCGCCGACTCCGGCGTGGTGGCCCCCGGCATGCTGGTGACCGTCGCCTTCGACGGCGACATGGACGACACCATGTCCTTCCTGCTCGGCTCCCGCGAGGAGGCCGCCGACACCGTGGACGTCTACTCCCCGCAGTCGCCGCTCGGCCAGGCCATCAACGGCAAGAAGATCGACGAGAACGCCACCTACGAGCTGCCCAACGGCAAGAAGGCGACCGTGAAGATCGTCTCCGCCAAGCCGTACACCGGCTGAGGCCGGACCAGCTGACGAGGGGCCCCGCGGCAACCGTGCCGCGGGGCCCCTCGCGTTCCCGCCCGCGCTACGCCCGACCGGCCGCCGAGCGGTACTTGCGCACCGAGAGCCACGAGAAGAGCGCCATCACCGCCAGCGACGACACGATCGACACCCCGATCGCGTGCTGCATCGGCCAGGACTTGTCCACCGGCCCGACCTGGTTGCCGAACAGGTTGCGGCAGGCTTGCACGGTGGCGCTGAACGGGTTCCAGTAGGCGATCGGCTGCAGCCAGCTCGGCATGCTGCTGACCGGCACGAACGCGTTGGAGATGAAGGTCAGCGGGAAGAGCCAGATCAGCCCCGCCGAGGTGGCCGCCTCCGGACTGCGCACCGAGAGCCCGATCAGCGCCCCGATCCAGGAGAACGCGTAGCCCAGCAGCAGGAGCAGCGCGAAGCCGCCCAGCGCCTGCGGGACGCCGTGGTGGATCCGCCAGCCGACCGCCAGCGCCACCAGGGCCAGCACCAGCAGGGTGAACGCGGTCTGGCACAGGTCGGCCAGGGTGCGCCCGACCAGCACCGCCGACCTGGTCATCGGCAGTGAGCGGAACCGGTCCACCAGGCCCTTGGTCATGTCCTCCGCGATGCCGGCCGAGGCACCGGCCACCGCGAAGGTGACGGTCTGCGCGAAGATCCCGGCCATCAGGTACTGGGTGTAGGTCTTGGAGCTGGCCCCGGCGTTCGGGATCTGGATGGCGCCGCCCATCACGTACGAGAAGAGCAGCACGAACATCACCGGCTGGAGCAGCCCGAACACCACGATCTCGGGGATCCGCACCATCCGGCGCAGATTGCGCTTGGCCACCACCCGGGAGTCGTGGGCCATCGCGGCCAGCCCCCGCCGCTGGCGCGGGACGGCGGCGCCGATGGCGTGCCCGGTCGCGGTCATCTCACGGCCTCCTGCGGCTGCTCGCCGGTGCCGGCGGTCTCGGTGGCGTGCCCGGTCAGGGACAGGAAGACGTCGTCCAGGGTGGGGCGGCGCAGGCCGATGTCGTCGATCTCCACGTCCCGGGCGTCCAGGTCGCGGATCACATCGGCGAGCACCTTGGCGCCGCCGGTGATCGGGATGGTGATCCTGCGGGTGTTCCGCTCCACGCTGGCCTCGCCCACCGCGTAGCGCGCCAGCGCCTCGACGGCGGCGCCGATCCGCTCCCGCTCGTGCACCACCACCTCGACCCGCTCGCCGCCGATCTGCGCCTTCAGCTGGTCGGCGGTGCCGCGCGCGATCACCCGGCCGCGGTCCACCACCGCGATGTCGTGGGCCAGCCGGTCGGCCTCCTCCAGGTACTGGGTGGTGAGCAGCAGGGTGGTGCCCTCGGCGACCAGGGTCTCGATGACCTCCCAGAGCGCCATCCGGTTGCGCGGGTCCAGGCCGGTGGTGGGCTCGTCCAGGAACATCACCGGCGGGCGGACCACCAGCGCGGCGGCCAGGTCGAGGCGGCGCCGCATGCCTCCGGAGTAGGTCTTGGCGGTGCGGTCGCCGGCGTCCGCGAGGCTGAACCACTCCAGCAGTTCGTCGGCCCTGGCCCGGGCGTCCCCGGCGGTCATCTGGTAGAGCTCACCGACCATCCGCAGGTTCTCGCGGCCCGTCAGGTACTCGTCCACGGCGGCGTACTGGCCGGACAGCCCGATCCGGCTGCGGACCAGGCCGGGGTGCTTGAGCACGTCCACCCCGGCCACCGTGGCCCGGCCCGAGTCGGGCCGCAGCAGTGTGGTGAGCACGCGGACGGCGGTGGTCTTGCCGGCCCCGTTCGGGCCCAGCAGGCCCAGCACCGTCCCCTCCGGGACGTCCAGGCTCACCCCGTCCAGCGCGCGCACGTCACCGAAGGTCTTCACCAGATCCTCGGCGTGGATGGCCGACACCATGGGCCCCGCCTCATCTCTCGCCAGTGGTCGCCTTCCGACCGAACCTAGCGCGGCGCGGCGGCCCCCGCAGTGCGCAACTCGCCGACCACCGGGCGCCCCGGGCGGACCGGGGCGCCCTGGCGGACCGTCAGTCCAGCGCCTGCGCCAGGTCGGCGACCAGGTCGTCGGCGGACTCGATGCCCACCGAGACGCGCACCAGGTCGGCCGGCACCTCCAGGAGCGAGCCGGCCACCGAGGCGTGGGTCATCCGGCCCGGGTGCTCGATCAGCGACTCCACGCCGCCCAGCGACTCGCCCAGGGTGAACAGCTTGGCCCGGTTGCAGACCTCGACCGCGGCCTGCTCGCCGCCCTCGACGCAGAACGAGACCATGCCGCCGAAGGCCTTCATCTGCTTGGCGGCCACCTCGTGGTTGGCGTGCTCGACCAGGCCCGGGTAGTAGATCTTCGTGACCTTGGGGTGGCGGCGCAGCAGCGCCACGATCTGCTCGGCGTTGGCGCTGTGGCGGTCCATCCGGACCCCCAGCGTCTTGATGCCGCGCAGCACCAGCCAGGAGTCGAACGGGCCGGCGACCGCGCCCATCGCGTTCTGGTGGTAGGCGAGTTCCTCGCCCAGCCCGGCGTCCGCCGCGACCAGGGCACCGCCGACCACGTCCGAGTGGCCGCCCATGTACTTGGTGGTCGAGTGCACCACCACGTCGGCGCCAAGCGCCAGCGGCTGCTGCAGGTAGGGGCTCGCGAAGGTGTTGTCCACCACCAGCAGCGCGCCGGCGGCGTGCGCCACCTGCGCCACCGCGGCGATGTCGGTGATGCCCAGCAGCGGGTTGGACGGGGTCTCCACCCAGACCGCCTTGGTGTTCGGCTTGATCGCCGCGCGCACCTGCTCCGGGTGCTGGGTGTCGGCCACGTCGAAGCTGATGCCCCAGCGGGTGAGCACCTTGTTGAACAGCCGGAAGGTGCCGCCGTAGGCGTCGTTGGGGATCACGATGTGGTCGCCCGGCTTGAGGATGGTGCGCAGCAGGGTGTCCTCCGCGGCCAGACCGGAGGCGAAGGCCAGCCCGCGCTGCCCGCCCTCCAGCGCGGCCAGGCACTCCTCCAGCGCGGTGCGGGTCGGGTTCGCCGACCGGCTGTACTCGTAGCCGCCGCGCAGGCCGCCGACACCGTCCTGCTTGTAGGTGGACACCTGGTAGATCGGAGGGACGACCGCGCCGGTAACGGGGTCGGCTTCCTGACCCGCGTGGATGGCGATGGTCTCGAAGCCCTGAGGATGCTGGTGATCGGTCATAGGCCGAGCGTAGTGGAATCCCCCGCTCCCGCCCGATCGAACGGGCCGAGACGGGCCTGCGGCCGAGGTGGGAGCGGACAGTGAGGGTTCAGGCCCGGCGGACCTCGTGCTGGAAGCAGCCGTGGCCGAGGGCGCGGACGTGGACCACGGCGACCTCGGGGTCGCTGAACATCGCGGCGAGGACTTCGTCGGCCAGTTCGGGGCCGGGCTCGACGTGGACGCCGCGCAGGATGTGGCCGTTGCGGTCGTAGGCGCGCAGGACCCGGTCGCCGCGGTGCATGGCGGCCGGGTAGCCGCTGCTCGTGGGACCGGGGCAGTCCGCGGGGCAGGCGTGCACGAAGACCGGGCCGACCTCGTCGTAGGGGCCGGGGTGGGCGCCGGTCTCGTCGGCCCAGCGGCGCAGCGGGGCGTAGGAGAGCAGCAGCAGGTGGGCCCCCGGTTCGGCGCGGCGCAGGCAGCAGCGCAGCGGGCTGCCGCCCTCGGTGTCGTGCACCCGCACCGGCACGTTGCCGGCGTCGTCGAGGCGCCGCAGTTCGGCCAGCACGACCGGGGCGATGGGGAGCACGGTGTAGGCGGTGATGGTGGTCGTCACTGTGGTCATGCTGCCAGCCTGCCGGGCGGCCGGCCGTGAGGCTGGCGGGTTTCGGCCGTCACGCTGAGCTGGGACTGGCGGTCCGTCAGATCGCGCTGCCGGCCTTCCAGTCGGCCCGGGAGAGGTGCCGGTCACCCGGGATGGAGAACAGCCGCCCGCACGGCGAACCGTGCGGGCGGCAGGGGGAAGCCTTCGTGCCCGGCTGCTACTCGGTCTCGAACTCGTAGGCGTCGTCCTCGGGGTCGAACGCGGTCTGCGCGGACTCCCAGGTGGCCTGGGTGAGTTCGACGCCCGGCACCTCGCCGAGCAGCGCCACCGGGTCGATGAAGTGCGCGAGCGAGCCGGTCGGGTCGAGCTCGATCGCCTCCACGGACTGGGCGCGCTCGTCGTCGTCCAGGTACTCGTCGGCCTGGACCTGGGCCAGGGCGGCGGCCTTCAGGGCGTCCTCGTCGGTGATCTCGGCGATCAGCTCGATGCTGAGCCGGACGTAGCGGGGGGCGCCGGGTTCCTGGGCGCTGGTGTCGGTGCTGGTCATGGGGCCGAGCCTAGGCGAGAGGGGCGCCGTACGACGAAACGGCGAGGGCCGGCCCCGTCGCAACGGGGCCGGCCCTGCCGGTGCTCCGATCCACTCCCCCACCCGGGAGCCGCGGAGCCGCGCCTGAGCGGCGCGAGGTGCCGCGGAGGCCGCCGCACCCTGGTGGTCGACCGAGGACCGGACCAGGGACGGGACGACGGCGAACCTCCACGCGAGGCCCCTCCGATCCCAACCGGAGGGCGACACAGAGCCGGGCCAGGACCGGTCAGTGCGTCCTGGCGGTCGCCCCGCCCGGAGAGCCGCTCCCGGCGGCCACCGCCAGCCACACCCCTACTGTGCCCGACCGTTGTTAACCCTGTGCTGCGGTCGCGTGACAGGCGGGTACCGCGTGTCAGTGACCGGCGCGACCGGCCATGAAGGCCAGCAGGTCCTGCCGGGTCACGATGCCCTGCGGCTTGCCGTCGATCAGCACCACCGCGGCGTCGTTCTGCTCCAGCACGCTCATCAGACCGGTCACCGACTCGCCCGAGCCGACCACCGGCAGCGGCCGCGACATGTGCTTCTCCAGCGGGTCGCCCAGCTGCGCGCCGCCGCTGAACAGCGCCTCCAGCAGGTCGCGCTCGGCCACCGAGCCGATCACCTCGCCGGCCATGATGTCCGGGTGCCCGGCGCCCGGCGAGACCACCGGCATCTGGGAGACGCCGAAGTCGCGCAGCACCTGGACCGCCTCGCCGACCGTCTCGCTCGGGTGCATGTGGACGAACTGCGGGATGCCCTCGTGCTCGATGGCGTCCTTGCGGGCCAGCACCTCGCCGATGGTGGCCTCGTCCTCGGCGGTGGGCAGGAAGCCGTAGTCGGCCATCCAGTCGTCGTTGAAGATCTTCGACAGGTAGCCGCGGCCGCCGTCCGGCAGCAGCACCACGACCACGTCGTCCGGGCCGAGCCGCTTGGCGACCTCCAGCGCGGCCACCACGGCCATCCCGCAGGAGCCGCCGACCAGCAGGCCCTCCTCCTTGGCGAGGCGGCGGGTCATCTGGAACGAGTCCTTGTCCGACACGGCCACGATCTCGTCGGCCACCGTGCGGTCGTAGGCGGTCGGCCAGAAGTCCTCACCGACGCCCTCGACCAGGTACGGGCGGCCGGTGCCGCCGGAGTAGACCGAGCCCTCCGGGTCGGCGCCGACGACCTGCACCTTGCCGCCGGAGGCGTCCTTCAGGTAGCGGCCGGTGCCGGAGATGGTGCCGCCGGTGCCGACGCCGGCGACGAAGTGCGTGATCTTGCCCTCGGTCTGCTCCCACAGCTCCGGGCCGGTGGAGTGGTAGTGCGAGGCCGGGTTGTCCGGGTTGGAGTACTGGTCCGGCTTCCAGGCGTTGGGGGTCTCCCGGACCAGGCGGTCGGAGACGTTGTAGTAGGAGTCCGGGTGCTCGGGGGCCACCGCGGTCGGGCAGACCACGACCTCGGCGCCGTACGCCCGCAGCGTGTTGATCTTGTCAGTGGAGACCTTGTCCGGGCAGACGAAGATGCACTTGTAGCCCTTCTGCTGGGCCACGATCGCCAGGCCGACACCGGTGTTGCCACTGGTCGGCTCCACGATGGTGCCGCCGGGCCTCAGGGCACCGGACGCCTCGGCCGCCTCGATCATCCGCAGCGCGATGCGGTCCTTGACCGAGCCACCCGGGTTGAAGTACTCGACCTTCGCGAGCACGGTGGCGGAGATGCCCTCGGCCACCTTGTTGAGCTTCACCAACGGGGTGTCGCCGACCAGCTCGATGATCGAATTGTGGTACTGCACGGGGGTCCTCCCGGTCTCATGCCCTGACGTTTTCCTTCGGTATCACAAGCCTATGGCTCCGGATGGCTCAGCCGATCCGATAGCGCCAAGCCGTCCGGGGGTATGCACGCTGCAAGGAAACCGTCCGGCGCCCCGCCGGACCGGTCGATGCGAAGGGGGTCGCGGATGCCAGGGTCGCACCACTCACGGGCCAGGGTGGCGCGCCGGATCGCCACCGCGGCGGCGTACGGCGGTGGCGGCCTGGGGCTGCTCGGGATGGGCCTGGCCGGGGTGCTGATCACCGAGGGCCGGCTGGCGATAAGGGCCGTCGGGGTGCTGGAGGGCGATCCGCCGAAGGCCGACGGGCTCTACGGGGACGGCTTCGTCGACCCGGCCGACGCCGGGCGCAAGCCGCTGGTGCTGGCGTTCCTGGGCGACTCCACCGCGGTCGGCCTGGGGGTGCGGCGCAGCCGGGAGACCCCGGGCTCGCTGCTCGCGGCCGGGCTCGCCTCGGTCGCCGAGCACCGGGTCGAGCTGGTCAACGTGGCGGTCTCCGGCGCCCGTTCCGACGACCTGGCGCGCCAGGTGCGGCACGCGCTCACGGCCCGCCCGGACGTCGCCGTGATCATGATCGGTGCCAATGACGTGCGACGGCGCACCCCGCCGACCCAGGCGGTGCGGCTGCTCGGCGAGGCGGTGCGCGACCTGCGCACCTTCGGCTGCGAGGTGGTGGTGGGCACCTGCCCGGATCTGGGCACCATCAAGCCGGTGCGGCCGCCGCTGCGCTGGCTGGCCCGGCGGGTCAGCCGGCAGCTGGCCGCCGCGCAGACCATAGCGGTGGTGGAGGCCGGCGGGCGGACGGTGTCGCTGGGCTCGCTGCTCGGGCCGGAGTTCGCGGCCCGCCCCGAGCTGTTCGCCTCGGACCGGTTCCACCCCTCCGCCCAGGGCTATGCCACGGCCGCGATGGCGGTGCTGCCGTCGGTCTGCGCGGCGCTCGACCTGTGGCCGCAGGAGATGGCGCCGCCCGAGCCGGGCAACCGGGAGGCGGTGCTGCCGATGGCGGTGGCGGCGGCGACCGCGGCCGGGCGGTCCGGCACCGAGGTGGCCTCGGCCATCGAGGGTGCGGGCGGGCGGCGCTGGGCATTGGTCAAGCAGCGGCTGCGGTTCGCACTGCCTGCCGGTATCGGCCCGGATACGTCGGCCAGCTCACACCCGGAGCCGGATGACGCACGGACTACTTGGGAGTAACTTTCCTCTCCGTAGCATCCGGACACGTCCGTCAGCCGCCGGACACGCCATGAGGAGCCGTCATGCCCGAAGCCGTCATCGTCAGCGCAGCCCGGTCGCCGATCGGCCGTGCCTTCAAGGGCTCGCTCAAGGACATGCGCCCGGACGACCTGACCGCCGCCATGATCCAGGCCGCCCTCGCCAAGGTGCCGCAGCTGGACCCGCGCGAGATCGACGACCTGATGCTGGGCTGCGGCCTGCCGGGCGGCGAGCAGGGCCACAACCTGGCCCGGATCGTCGCGGTGCAGATGGGCATGGACTACCTGCCCGGCACCACCATCACCCGCTACTGCTCCTCCTCGCTGCAGACCACCCGGATGGCGCTGCACGCGATCAAGGCGGGCGAGGGCGACGTCTTCATCTCGGCCGGCGTGGAGACCGTCTCGCGCAGCATCAAGGGCACCTCGGACGGGATGCCGGACACCCAGAACCCGCTCTTCGCCGAGGCGGTGGCCCGCACCGCCAAGCGCGCCGAGGAGGGCGGCGGCAAGTGGCACGACCCGCGCGAGGACGGGCTGCTGCCGGACGCCTACATCGCGATGGGCCAGACCGCCGAGAACCTGGCCGCGCTCAAGGGCATCACCCGGGCCGACCAGGACGAGTTCGGCGTCCGCTCGCAGAACCTCGCCGAGGCCGCGGTCAAGGCCGGCTTCTGGGAGCGCGAGATCGTCCCGGTGACGCTGCCGGACGGCACCGTGGTCAGCAAGGACGACGGCCCGCGCGCCGGCGTCAGCCTGGAGGGCGTGCAGGGCCTCAAGCCGGTCTTCCGCCCGGACGGCACGGTCACCGCCGGCAACTGCTGCCCGCTGAACGACGGGGCGGCCGCGCTGGTCATCATGTCCGACACCAAGGCCCGCGAGCTGGGCATCACGCCGCTGGCCCGGGTGGTCTCCACCGGCGTCTCGGCGCTCTCCCCGGAGATCATGGGCTACGGCCCGGTGGAGGCCTCCCGGCAGGCGCTGAAGCGGGCCGGGCTGACCATCGGCGACATCGACCTGGTGGAGATCAACGAAGCGTTCGCCGCGCAGGTCATCCCGTCCTACCGGGACCTGGGCATCGACATCGACAAGCTGAACGTCAACGGCGGCGCGATCGCGGTCGGCCACCCGTTCGGCATGACCGGCGCCCGGATCACCACCACCCTGATCAACTCCCTGCAGTGGCACGACAAGCAGTTCGGCCTGGAGACCATGTGCGTGGGCGGCGGCCAGGGCATGGCGATGGTGATCGAGCGTCTCAGCTAGTTCACACAGGGTGAGTTGGGACCAGCCCGACACCCCAATGGCATAACGCATCGTGATTGAGGGCCGGATCACATCGGGACACCCGATCCGGCCCTCAACTCGTCTCCGGGGGCCACGAATTCAACAGTACGAAGTCGGCCGACCGCACAGCGTACACCGTGATACGTGAGACTTTCGGGACAATGACCAACGTCACGGACATTTCGGACATCTTCCCCTGCAGCACCAGCCGTCCATGGGGCAGGGTGGAGACGTTCCCAAGTTCCACTCCGCCCAAGGAGTACGTTCCGTGAGCGCCGTGTACATCTCGCTGCTGCTGATCCTGATCGCCGTGTCGTCAGCCGTCCTCGTTCGGGTACGCCGCCTCTCCCGCCAACTGGCCGCGCAGGCCGGGGCGGAGCGGGACGGCGCACTGGACGTGGCGTCGATACGCCGGGCCGTCGCCGAGGCGCTGGCCGCCGACCGGGAGCGGGAGATCAGCGAGGCCCGGGCGTTCTGGGCCGAGCAGGAGGCCCGCGCGGCCGAGGACGACCCGCTGCTGGACGCCCCGTTCCCGACCGGCGAGTTGGACGGCCCGCTGAACGGACTGGCGGGCCTCGGCGCGGAGAACTGGCCGGTCTTCTTCCCCCGCCCGACCGGCCCGCAGGAGGCGGCGGACAGCGCCGACACCATCGACCCGGCGTTCGGCGAGGCGCTGCGCTCCGCGCTGGAGGGCATGATCAGCGACAGCGGGGCGCTGCCCGGCCCGGTCAACCACCCGAGCATGCCCGGCGCCCCCACCCAGAACGACCACGACCAGCGCGCCCGCCGGGAGGCCGACCTGCTGGCCACCGGCCTGGAAGCCGGGCTGCTCGACCCCGAGCCGGCCCAGGCCGAGCCGGCCCCCGACCCGCGCCGCCACCCCTCGCACCCGGACTTCGTGCCCAGCCCCACCCCGTCCCGCGAGTGGACCGACACCCGGCTGACCGCGCTGGCCGAGGAGCGGGTGGCCCTGACCGACGTGCGCCCCGGCCCGCTGGGCACCCTGGACGTCTACGCCTTCGCCGACGGCACCACGCTCTGCGTGGCGCCCGGCGACCGCGAGGCGGCCTACCGGCTGATCGACGCGGTGCGGGGCGGCGAGGACGTCCGGCTGCTCGGCGGCTCCCGGTTCTCCGGCTCCTACTCGCTGACCTTCTCCACCGACGAGGAGGCCGTCTACGTGCTGGCCGACCGGGTGGTGGCCAGCATCTGAGGGACCGTCACCGGCAGCGGCTCAGCCGCAGAGCCTCGCCACCGCGTCGACCGCCGCGACCGCCTCCGCCAGGAGCGCGGCCGCGGCTTCGTCGTTCCCGGGGGTGTCGTCCGCGAGGGCGGCCACCAGGTCGTGCCCGGTCACCGCGATCTGGTCGCCGACGGCGAAGGCGCCGGCGTCCGGCAGCTCGCGCACCGCCGCCTGCGGGCCCTCGGCCAGCCGCTGGGTGCGGGCCGCCAACTCCCCGGCCAGTGCCAGCCCCGCCGCGGCCCGCGACGGGTGGCCGGGCACCGCGCCGAGCAGCCGGCTCTGCGGCATGGCTCGAAACCGGTCGGCGAGGTGGTCGACGGCGTCGAGCAGTTCGGTGGCATCGGGCATGGTCCTGAGCCTAGCCGCTGGTGGCGCCGGCTCAGGGATTCCCGAGCCGGCCCTACCCCCCACCGGTAAGCGGCGCTGTGCACAGGTGCCCGGAGCCGGACTCGAACCGGCACGGCCTCGCGGCCAAGCAGTTTTAAGCTGCCCGTGTCTGCGTTCCACCATCCGGGCCGGACCCGCATCGCCCGTTTCTCCGGGCACCCCCGAGCCTAGCCGTCCTGATCGCCCTTGCGCATGTTCCTTACCGAGGAAGTTGT
Source organism: Kitasatospora acidiphila (assembly GCF_006636205.1). Lineage (NCBI taxonomy): Bacteria > Bacillati > Actinomycetota > Actinomycetes > Kitasatosporales > Streptomycetaceae > Kitasatospora > Kitasatospora acidiphila. The sequence goes on from NZ_VIGB01000003.1 coordinate 3,704,799, forward strand.
CATGTTTCCTTGCCATCTGACGAACTGTCCGCCATTCGGCCAGGAAGCATCGGGATCCGGCCATCAGGGTCGGCGTCATACCGCAGGAGGAGACCGGGCGGCTCGGATCAGACCGTCGGTTGGGGGCTCAACCGTCCCCCGGGCGACGTTGTGCACCCTGGTCACGGGTGAGCATGGAGTAGTCCCCGCAGTGCGCCGCAAGGCCGGTGCCTGCCCACCCGATCCAGGAGCAGTCTCATGACCACGACGACCGCGGCCGTTCGAACCGGCCGCGCGGCCGCCAAGGCAGTCGGACTCAACAAGGTCTACGGCGCCGGCGAGACCAGGGTGGTGGCCCTGGACGACGTCAGCGTCGAGTTCCGGCAGGGCGAGTTCACCGCGATCATGGGACCGTCGGGTTCCGGCAAGTCGACCCTGATGCACTGCATGGCCGGGCTGGACGCGGTCTCCTCGGGCTCCGCCACAATCGGCGACACCGAACTGGTCGGGCTGAAGGACAAGCAGCTGACCCAGCTGCGCCGGGACAAGATCGGCTTCATCTTCCAGGCCTTCAACCTGCTGCCGACCCTGACCGCGCTGGAGAACATCACGCTGCCGATGGACATCGCCGGCCGCAAGGTCGACAAGGCCTGGCTGGACGCGGTGGTGGACACCGTGGGCCTGTCCGGCCGCCTCAGCCACCGCCCGAGCCAGCTCTCCGGCGGCCAGCAGCAGCGGGTGGCCTGCGCCCGGGCCCTGGCCGGCCGCCCCGAGATCATCTTCGCCGACGAGCCGACCGGCAACCTGGACTCCCGCTCCGGCGGCGAGATCCTCGCCTTCCTGCGCAACTCGGTGCGCGACCTCGGCCAGACCGTGGTCATGGTGACCCACGACCCGGTGGCCGCGAGCTACGCGGACCGGGTGGTCTTCCTGGCCGACGGCCGGATCGTCGACGAGCTGACCGCCCCCACCGCCGACGCGGTGCTGGACCGGATGCGCAGCTTCGACGCGAAGGGGCGGACCAGCTGATGTACCGCACCGCACTGCGCAATGTGCTGGCCCACAAGGGCCGACTGCTGATGACCATGCTGGCCGTGCTGCTCGGCACCGCCTTCGTGGCCGGCACCCTGGTCTTCTCCGACACCTTCGGCTCCGCCCTGAAGAACAGCTACAGCAAGAGCTACGACCACCTCTCGGTGCGGATCGACGACAACAACGCCGCCCCGGCCGGCATAGCCGACGAGAACACCGGCGCCGACGACCCGCACCTGACCGCGGCCACCGTCAGCAAGCTCGCCGCCCTGCCCGGGGTGGCCCAGGCCCGCGGCGTGGTGAACGGCTTCACCGCGGTGGCCGACAGGAGCGGCAAGAGCATCGGCCAGGACTCGATGGGCGGCAACTTCGCCCCCGGCGCCGACGGCCAGGACGCCCGCTACCAGATGGTCCAGGGCCAGGGTCCGCAGCACAGCGGCGAGATAGCGCTCGACAAGGCCAGCGCCGACAAGGCCGGCTACCACGTCGGCGACACCGTCCGGGTGGCGGTCACCGGCCCGGCCATGGACGCCAAGCTGACCGGCATCTTCACCACCGACGACCCGGGGGTGAGCTCCGGCAACCCGCTGACGCTGTTCGACACCGCCAGCGCGCAGCGACTGCTGCTGCAGCCCGGCCAGTTCGACGCCATCGAGCTGGTCGCCGCGGGCGGCACCAGCCAGGCCACCCTGGTCGGCGAGGCCCAGCAGGTACTGCCGAACGCCCACAACATCACGCTCAAGAGTGCCGATCAACTGGTGGCCGACCAGCAGCAGATGATCCAGGAAGGCACCAAGAGCATGCGCACCATGCTGCTGGCCTTCGCCGGGATCTCGCTCTTCGTCGGCATCTTCATCATCGCCAACACCTTCACCATGCTGGTCGCCCAGCGCACCCGTGAGCTCGCCCTGCTGCGCGCCATCGGGGCCAGCCGCAAGCAGGTCACCCGCTCGGTGCTGGTCGAGGCGCTGCTGATCGGCACGGTCGCCGCGGTGGCCGGTCTGCTGGCCGGCATCGGGATCGGCGCCGGCCTGCAGTCGCTGATCGGCTCGCTGGGCAACGGCAGCACCCCCACCGGGCCGCTGATCATCAGCCCGACCACCGTGGTGGCCGCGCTGGCCACCGGCATCGTGGTGACCGTGCTGTCCGCCCTGCTGCCGGCCCGCCGCGCCGCCCGGATCGCCCCGGTGGCCGCGATGAGCAGCGCCGACCAGCCCGCCAGCCAGAAGAGCCTGGTGGTCCGCAACACCATCGGCGCGGTGATCACCGCCGGTGGTCTGGCGCTGATCATCGGGGCCTCCCAGGGCACCGGCGGCAACTCGGCGCTGGCCGGCGGTGCCGCCGGCTCGCTGATCGGGATCTTCATCCTGACCCCGCTGCTCTCCCGGCCGCTGATCGCGCTGGTCGGCCCGCTGCTGGCCGCTCTGTTCGGGGTCTCCGGCAAGCTGGCCCGGCAGAACGCGGTGCGCAACCCGCGCCGCACCGCCGCCACCGCCTCGGCGCTGACCATCGGTCTGACCCTGGTCTCCGCGCTGACCGTGCTGGGCGCCTCGTTCAACGGCATGCTGGACCGCGAGGTCACCAACGGCATGAAGGCCGACTACGCGGTGGGCCTCTCCAACGGGCTGAGCGTCTCCCCCGACATCGCCACCCGGGTCGCCCAGGCGCCCGGCGTGACCGCGGCCTCCCCGCTGACCGAGAGCCACCTCAAGATCGGCGACAGCCACCGCGGCGTCTCCGGCCTCGACGCGGCGCACGCCGCCCAGGTGATGAACCTCGGTGTCACCAGCGGCTCGGTCGACGCGCTCGGCCAGGGCAAGCTGCTGATCACGGCCGACGTCGCCAAGTCGATGAACGTCGGCGTCGGCAGCACCGTGCCGGCCGTCTTCCCGGACGGCCCCGCCTCACTGACCGTCGGCGGGATCTTCACCGACAACGCGCTGCTCAAGTCGGTGGTGGTGGACAACGCGGTGCTGACCGCGCACCACGTGCAGAGCAACACCAACGTGGTGCTGGTGAAGGGCACCGGCGGTGAGAGCCAGTCGCTGCGCCAGGCCCTGGTGGCCGCCGGCGGCGACAACCCGCTGATCGACGTGCAGACCAAGCAGGACCTGAAGAACAAGGTCAGCTCGGTGATCGCGTTCGCGCTGAACATGCTCTACGGCCTGCTGGCGATGTCGATCGTGGTGGCCGTGCTCGGCGTGATCAACACCATGGCGATGTCGGTCTTCGAGCGGAAGCGGGAGATCGGCATGCTGCGGGCGATCGGCCTGGACCGACGGGCCGTCAAGCGGATGGTCCGGCTGGAGTCGGTGGTGATCTCGCTGTTCGGCGCGGTGCTCGGCCTGGTCCTCGGCTGCTTCCTGGCCTGGGCGGTCAACGGCTCGCTGAAGGACTCGGTCGCCAACCTGACCACGGTGCTGCCCTGGGGCCAGCTGCTGGTCTTCCTGGGACTGTCCGCGGTGGTCGGCCTGGTGGCCGCGTTCTGGCCGTCCCGGCGGGCCGCCAAGCTGGACATCCTGGACAGCATCAAGGCCGCCTGACGGAACCGGGCATGCGAAAGGGCCTCGGCCCGGTGGTCCTCTCCACCGGGCCGAGGCCCTTTGCCGATCCTGCTGATTCGTACTCCGCCCGGTCGCACAACCGGCTGAGCACCACGGAGGTCGTGGTCCGGCGGCGCTGCCGGGCGGAGGGCCTCCGACTCATACCCCGGACTCGCCGCCCGGGATCAGTCGCTGCTGATTACTTCCCGGCGAGCGCCTTGTCCGACTCGGCAGGCGCGGTGGCCGGCTTCGGCCGGGCCGGTCCGGCGGCCTCCTGGAAGGCGTCGAACGGCTTCTCCATCTGGGCGAGGCCGACGGTCTCCCGCTTGAGGAACATCGCCAGCGTCCAGTCGGTGAAGACCCGGATCTTCCGGTTCATGGTCGGCACCATCGCGCCGTGGTACAGGCGGTGGAACCACCAGGCCGGGCGGCCCTTCAGCTTGACCTTGCCGAAGAGGATCGCGACGCCCTTGTGCAGGCCCAGACCGGCGACCGCACCGAGGTTCTTGTGCTTGTACTCCTTCTGCGGGAAGCCCCGCATGCCGGAGACGACGTTGTCACCGAGGACGGCCGCCTGGCGCACCGCGTGCTGCGCGTTCGGCGGGCACCAGGCGCCCTCGCCGGAGGCGAGGTCCGGCACCTGGGCGTTGTCGCCGGCCGCCCAGACGTAGTCGAAGCCCTGCACCTGCAGGGTCGGAGCGGTGTCGACGTGACCGCGCGGGCCCAGCGGCAGGCCGAAGTTGGCGACCACCGGGTTCGGCTTGACGCCCGCGGTCCACACGATGGTGGCCGCGTCCATCTCCTCGCCGTTCTTCAGCACCACGTGCTGGTCGACGCAGGAGTCCATCGAGGTCTCGATGAAGACCTCGATGTTGCGCTCCTCGAGCTTGCCCTTGGTCCACAGGCCCAGGTCGGGGCCCACCTCGGGCAGGATCCGGTTGGCGGCCTCGACCATGACGAAGCGCATGTCGTCACGGCTGACGGTCTTGTAGAGCTTGGCCGCGTCGCGGGCCATGTCCTCGACCTCGGCGATGGTCTCGACGCCGGCGAAGCCGCCGCCGATGACCACGAAGGTGAGGGCCTTGCGGCGGATCGCCTCGTCCGTGGTGGACTCGGCCTTGTCCAGCTGGGCCAGGACGTGGTTGCGGAGGCTGATCGCCTCCTCGACCGTCTTCATGCCGATGCCGTGCTCGGCCAGGCCGGGGATCGGGAAGGTGCGGGAGACCGAGCCGGTGGCCACGACCAGGTAGTCGAAGGGCAGCTCGTAGGTGTCGCCGGCGAGCGGCGCGATGGTGGCGACCTTGCGGGCGTGGTCCACCTCGGTCACCTGACCGGTGAGGACCTCCGCCTTCTTGAGGGCGCTGCGCAGCGGCGCGACGAGGTTGCGAGGCGCGACGTTGCCGCCGGCCGCCTCGGGAAGGAAGGGCAGGTACGTCATGTACGACCGCGGGTCGACGACCGTGACGGTCGCCTCCCCGAAGCGCATCTTCTTGAGGATGCGCATCGCGGCATACAGGCCGACGTAACCACCGCCGACAATGAGGATGCGAGGACGCTCCGTGGTGCTCATATCGGAAAGTATCCAGCACCGCTCGGAGCACCCTTCGTGAGGCCCGTCACAAGGTGATGGACAGGGCCTGCTACACTGCCCGCCCACAACTCGGGCCCCACTCCTCCGCACGACTGCCGGGGGCGGCCTCGGGCGGACGTTTGAATTCCGCTCACCCGGTTGAGCAGCAGTGATCCGCCGTCACTGGCACCTTATCTGACACCTGTTTGGATTCCATCAGCCGATCCGGAACCCCACCTGGGATCCATCGGCCGCGGCCACCCCGGCACCTTCAATCCCGCATACCGGACGAACCGGTCGTCGGACTGCGGAGAACGGGGGAACTCCATGTGAAGAAATTCACGAAGCTTCTCGCGGCGCCGGGCGCGCCACCCCGGCCCGAGGGTCCCGGGCGGGGGGTGGCGGTCCGTCAGAAGGGGGTCAGGAGACCAGGCTCCAGGCGATGCCGTCCAGGATGTCGTGCTCGCTCACCACCAGCTCGGCGGCGCCGGTGCGCTCCATGATCGAACGCAGTACCAGCGCGCCGGCCCCGATCACGTCCACCCGCCCGGGGTGCAGCGACGGAATGGCCGCCCGCTCGGCGTGGGTGGCGCCGAGCAGCTGCTCGGTCACCTCGCGGACCCGGGTCAGCGAGAGCCTGGAGTGGTGGATCCGGGCCGACTGGTACTCCGGCAGGCCGAGCGCGATCGCGGCCACCGAGGTGACCGTGCCGGCCAGGCCGACCAGGGTGGCCGCCTCGGTCAGCGGCACCGCCTCGGCGGCGAGGTTCAGCCCCTGGGCGATGTCCGCCTCGGCCGCCGCGATCTGGACCGAGGTCGGCACGTCGGATCCGGCGAAGTGGCGCTCCGTCAGCCGCACCGAGCCGATGTCCACCGAGCGCGCGGCCCGTACCGTCTCGCCGCCCAGCACGAACTCGGTGGAGCCGCCGCCCAGGTCGAAGACCAGGTACGGGGCCGCGACCGAGGTGCCGGCCAGGCCCTTGGTGGCACCGGCGAAGGAGAGCTGTGCCTCCTCGTCACCCGAGACCACCTCCGGGTCGACCCCGAGGATCTCCCGCACGCCCTTGGCGAACTCGGCGCTGTTCTCGGCATCCCGGGAGGCGCTGGTGGCCACGAACCTGGTCCGCTCCGGGGCCACGCCGTACTCGGCGATCACCGCGGCGTACTCGCGGCAGGCCGCGAAGGTGCGCTCCAGCGCCTCGGGCGCCAACCGCCCGGTGCGGTCCACGTCCTGGCCGAGCCGCACGATGAGCATCCGGCGGTCCAGGTCGACGGCCCGCCCGGCCTGCGGGTCGATGTCGGCGATCAGCAGGCGGATCGAGTTGGTGCCGCAGTCGACCGCGGCCACCCGGATGCTGCTCACCGGCCCTCCTCGGGCTGCTCCGAACCGTCCTGCTCCGGCCCGTCCTGCTCCGACTCGGCGGCGGCCCGCTTGGCGGCCCGCTCGGCCGTCTTGCGCTCCTTGGCGGCGATCACCTCGGCGTGGTCCTCGGCCTCCTCGCGCTGGTGCCGCAGCGCCTCGACGCCGGTCTGGATCTGCTCCTCGGTGACGCAGGAGCCCTTGCGCCACCACTCGGGCAGCATCGCCAGCGCCTCGTCACCCAGCGGGTTGACGCCCTCGCCGGCCGCCAGCGAGTGGCCGACCAGCACGTGCAGGCACTTCACCCGGTCCGGCATGCCACCGGCCGACGGGAAGCCCTCCAGCACCTCGATGGCGTCCCGGCGGGCGATGTAGTCCTCGTGCGCCTTCTGGTAGGCGGCCGCCAGCTCCGGGTCCTCGGCCAGCCGGGCGGTCTGCTCCTTCATCACGCCGTCCGCCTCCAGGGTGCCGATCAGCGAGGCGGCCTTGGGGCAGGTCAGGTAGTAGAGGGTGGGGAACGGCGTGCCGTCCGGCAGCCGGGGCGCGGTCTCCACCACATCGGGGTTGCCGCACGGGCAGCGGTGCGCGACGGCACGGGTGCCGCGCGGCACCCGGCCGAGCTGGGCCGCCACGGCGGCGAGGTCGCGGTCCGCGACGGGCTGGTTCTCAGTACTCATGGCTCATCAGGTCTTCACGGAGCGGGGGCAGGGGAGGGTGAGGCGGCGGCGTCCACCGAGTTCCAGACGGTGGTGTACCAGGGGAGGGCCTTGGCGGCCGGCCCGGAGCCGGTGCCGGACGGCTGGGTGGCGCCGGGCCCCGGGGTGGGGTCGACGGCGGTGAACGGGGTCTCGCCGGGCATCGCGTAGTGCAGCCGCTGCCGGGCCTGGGCCTTGACGAACTCCGGGTCCTGCCAGCGGGCCTTCTCGGCGGTCAGCTGCTGCACCGCGTTCTTGGCCTGCTCGGCCTTGACCCGCTGGGCGGCGATCTCGTCCCGCTGGTTGATGAACTGACGTGCCGGATAGGCCAGGATCGCCACCAGCGAGCAGAGCACCAGCACCAGCACGGTGGCCCGGCTGGTGAACCGCGGCCGCCCCGGGAACTTCCACGCTGCCATGAACTCCTCGCCCCTCCGTCGCGCCGGTGCCCCGGCCCCACCCTAAGCGGTGGCGGCCGGGGCACCGGTCATTTGCCGAGTTCGTCAGCCCTCGAACTTGCTCGGCCTACTGCTCGGCGGAGCGACTGTGCCTTTTACTCCGCAGAGCGGAAGCGCGGGAACGCGGCGCGGCCCGCGTACTCGGCGGCGTCGTCGAGGATCTCCTCGATGCGCAGCAGCTGGTTGTACTTGGCGACGCGGTCCGAGCGGGCCGGGGCACCGGTCTTGATCTGGCCGCAGTTGGTGGCGACGGCCAGGTCGGCGATGGTGACGTCCTCGGTCTCGCCCGAGCGGTGCGACATCATGCAGCGGTAGCCGTTGCGCTGGGCCAGCTCGACGGCGTCCAGGGTCTCGGTCAGCGAACCGATCTGGTTCACCTTCACCAGCAGCGCGTTGGCGGTGCCGGTCTCGATGCCCCGGGCCAGGCGCTCCGGGTTGGTGACGAACAGGTCGTCACCGACCAGCTGGACCTTGCTGCCGAGCTTGTCGGTGATGGCCTTCCAGCCCTCCCAGTCCTCCTCGTTCAGCGGGTCCTCGATGGAGACCAGCGGGTAGGAGTCGACCAGGTCGGCGTAGTAGTCGATCAGCTCGGCGGCCGACAGCGACTTGCCCTCGAACTGGTAGGCGCCGTCCTTGTAGAACTCGGTGGCGGCGACGTCCAGGGCCAGCGCGATGTCCTTGCCCGGCACGTAGCCGGCCTGCTTGATGGCCTCGGTGATGAGGTCCAGCGCGGCGCGGTTGGTCTCCAGGTTCGGGGCGAAGCCGCCCTCGTCGCCCAGGCCGGTGGACAGGCCGCGCTCCTTCAGCACCGCCTTGAGGGTGTGGTAGACCTCGGCACCCCAGCGCAGCGCCTCGGAGAACGACTCGGCGCCGATCGGCGCGATCATGAACTCCTGGATGTCCACGTTGGAGTCGGCGTGCGCGCCGCCGTTGAGGATGTTCATCATCGGGACCGGCAGGACGTGCGCGTTCGGGCCGCCCAGGTAGCGGAAGAGCGGCAGGTCCGAGGCCTCGGAGGCGGCGTGCGCCACGGCCAGCGAGACGCCGAGGATGGCGTTGGCGCCGAGCGAGGACTTGTCCGGGGTGGCGTCCAGGTCGAGCATCGCCTGGTCGATCAGCCGCTGCTCGGTGGCGTCGTAGCCGACCAGCTCCGGGCCGATCTGCTCGATGACGGCGAGGACGGCCTTCTCCACGCCCTTGCCGCCGTAGCGGTTCTTGTCACCGTCACGCAGCTCCAGCGCCTCGAAGGCTCCGGTGGAGGCGCCGGACGGGACGGCGGCACGGCCGGTGCTGCCGTCGTCGAGGCCGACCTCGACCTCGACCGTGGGGTTGCCGCGGGAGTCGAGGATCTCGCGTGCGACGACGACATCGATGGACGGCACTATGCATCTCCTTGCGGAAGCGGTCCTGGGGACAGCGGGAGGACGGGGGCCTTACGACCAGAGCCTAACCGCACCGGCCCGACCGGAGACCGGGACCTGGCTCCCGTCTCACGGTGTGGTTCTGCTACCTGTCGGTAGTTCACCTGAATGCCCGTCCGCCCCGGTCCGGGGCCGCCGCCGGTGCGGCGGCCCCGGGGGCCGGGCGTCGGCGGGTCAGCCGAGGTGGAGCGTCTGGCCGGGGAAGATCAGGTTTGGGTCCTGGCCGACCGTCGCGTGATTGGCCTGGTAGAGCGCCTGCCAGCCGCCGATCACCTGCTGGCCCTGGGCGATGGTGGAGAGCGTGTCGCCGGGCCGGACGGTGTACTCGTGGGCACCGGCCGTGGACGGCTCGGCGGGCTGCGGGGCCGGCTTCGGCTGGGCCGGCTTCGGGGTCGACCGGTGCTGCGGGGCGGCCGACCTGGGCTGGGCCTGCTGCGGCTTGGCCTGCTGGGGCTGGGCCGACCGCTCGGCGGACCGGGAGGCGGCCGCGCCGCCGCCGGGGTTCGCGGAGGCCGGGGCGCCGCCCTGGGTCAGCCCGGCCTTGACCGAGCAGACCGGCCAGGCGCCCGGCCCCTGCGAGGCCAGCACCCGCTCGGCGACCGCGATCTGCTGGTCCTTGCTGGCCAGGTCGGCCCGCGGGGCGTACTGGGTGCCGCCGTACGCGGCCCAGGTCGAGTTGGTGAACTGCAGCCCGCCGTAGAAGCCGTTGCCGGTGTTGATCGACCAGTTGCTGGTGCTCTCGCAGTTCGCCACGCCGTCCCACACGGAGACCGGGGCGGCGTGCGCGCCGGTCGCGGTGAGCAGCGGCATCGCAACTCCCGCGCCTGCCAAGCCGGCTACGGCGATGGCCTTCTCTGCGGTGGTACGGCGACGATGGCGGCCGGTGCCAAACAGCATTGAGACGTCCCTCTCCGCACGCCTGCGAGGTGAGCTGTCGGGTTCGGACCGGTGAGGTTGGCCCGGCCGCCCGCTCGGATCGCTCCGGCGGTCGGCTTCACCCCTAGCCGTGGGAGACGGCAGAAAAACCTGGGTCCCCCGCCCCTGCCCCCTGGTGGTCAGGTGTCCCGGCGACGCGATGGGCAGGATTCGGCGTACTCGCGTGCGGGGTTCGCCTACGCGAACTCCTGGGAGAGTAAGCAGATCTACTGACCAATCACAAGCTCATATCGCCCACATCACGCGGAAATTACGGTGCGTCATGCATCGCCTACCAACCGGTCAGGTTTGACCGATTTGATCCGCATTCAGACCATGACTGCACCGATGCTTCCGACGCGCCGTCACAACGGCGGGAGTTGGCGCACACTCAGTTTTCGACTGCGTCCGCGGGCTTTTCGGGCGTGAACGAAACCGGCAGTTCGCGCAGTCCGCGCATGATCAGACCGCCGCGCCAGCGCAACTCCCCCGGCTCGGCGGCGAGTCGCAGGTCCGGAAGCCGGGTCAGCAGCGTGGCCAGCGCCCGCTGGCCCTCCAGCCGGGCCAGCGGCGCGCCGATGCAGTAGTGGATGCCGTGCCCGAACCCCAGGTGCGGATTGTCCCGGCGGGCCAGGTCCATGGTGTCCGGCTGGTCGAACCTGGCCGGGTCGCGATCGGCCGCGGCCAGCACCACCAGCACCGGATCGCCGACCGGGATGTCCACCCCGCCGATGCTCAGCGGCGAGGTGGCGAACCGCCAGGTGGCCAGCTCCACCGGGCCGTCGTAGCGCAGCAGTTCCTCGACCGCGGTGGTCAGCAGCCCGGTCTCCCCGGCCGCCACCGAGGCCTGCAGGCGGGCCCGCTGCTCCGGGTGGTTCAGCAGCGCGAAGACGCCGTTGCCGATCAGGTTGACGGTCGTCTCGAAGCCGGCGAACAGCAGGATGAAGGCCATGGCGGCGGCCTCGTTCTCGGTCAGGTGCTCGCCGTGGTCGCTCGCCCGGATCAGACCGGAGATCAGGTCCTCGCCCAACTCCCCCCCGCGCTTGCGGTGGATCAGCTCCAGCAGATAGGCGCGCATCTTCTTGACCGCCCGGGCCACGCCGCCGCGCGGACCACCGCCGTGGCGGATCATCATCCCGGCCCAGTCACGGAAGTCGTCCTGGTCCTCGGCCGGCACCCCCAGCAGGTCGCAGATCGCGTAGATCGGCAGCGGGAACGCGAACTCGTGGATCAGATCGGCCGAGCCGCGCGCCGCGAAGGTGTCGATCAGCCGGTCGGTCAGGCGCTGCACCCGGGGCTCGAACTCGGCCACCCGGCGCGGGGTGAACGCCTTGGAGACCAGCCGCCGCAGCCGGGTGTGGTCCGGCGGGTCGATGTTCAGCAGGTGGGTCATCAGATCGGCCTGCCGCTCCCCCGGGATGCCGACCCGACCGGTGCGGTGCGCCTGCTCACTGTGGTGCGCCGGGTTCTTGGAGAGCCGGCTGTCGGCCAGCGCCTGCCGGGCGTCCGCATACCGCGTCACCAGCCAGGCGTCCACCCCGCTGGGCAGCGTGGTGCGGTGCACCGGGGCGTGCTCCCGCAGCCAGGCGTACGCCGGGTAGGGATCGGCGGCGAACTCCCAGGTGAACAGGGGCGGCATCGGGGCGGGCGGCTGGTTGGGCATGTCTTGACCGTATCCGTTCCCAAGTGGGAGTGAGTCTGGTCACCTGCCGGGTAATCCCTGTTGCGGAGGGTCAGGCGAAGCCTACGATCCCCGATTAATGGGTGGGCCACAGTGCGGTGGTGCCCACGGAGAGGAGTCAGGCCATGCGAGTAGCCGGGCAAGTGGTGGTCATCGCGGTGCTCGACGGCGGCGACGGCGACGCGCCGGCCCGCCGGTTCGCCGCAGCGGGAGCCACCGGTCTGCTGCTGGCGCACCCCCGGGTCGGCGTCGCCGAGGACCTGGCCGCCGCCCTGGACCGCACCGGCTGCCCGGTGGTCGGTGTCTCCTCGGACATCCACCAGCCCAGCGACATCGCCGCCCTGGTCGACACCTGCGAGAAGCACCTGGGCCGGATCGACCTGTTCTGCGTGGCCGGCCCGGACGGCGAGCGGATCGTCACCCTGGCCGACCTCCCCGGCGACCTGGACCGGCTGGCCGAGCTGCTCTACCCGCTGAGCGAGGCGATCGGCGAACTGCTGCCGCCGCAGCGGGAGCCGGTCAGGCGCACCGCGGCCTGACCCGTCCCGCTCAGTCGGCCAGGCCCTCCGCGGCCCGCACGGCCGCCCGGTAGCCGCGCGCGGCGCGCCGCAGCGCCGCGTCCGGATCCACCCTGGCGTCGTGCGCCCGCTGCACCACGGCCAGCAGCAGGGCGCCCGCGCTCTCCTCGGTCAGCTCGGCCGGCAGCTCGTAGGGCGCGTCCGGCACCCCGGTGAAGTCCGCGCGCCGCACCCGGGAGACCAGCTTGGCCGCGTACGCCAGCGCCGGCAGCCCGCTGGGCACGCCGTCCAGCACCGACTCCCGGTCCTGCTTCTCGGCCGCCTTGAGCGCCTCCCAGTTGGCCTCCACCTGGTCCGTGGTCTCGGCGTCCGAGTCGGCGAAGACGTGCGGGTGACGGTAGACCAGCTTGTCCACGATGTCCCCGGCCACGTCGTCGATGGAGAACGGGTCCTCGGCGTGCTCCTCGCCGATCCGGGAGTGGAAGAAGACCTGCAGCAGCACATCGCCGAGCTCCTCGCGCAGCGTCGCCCGGTCGCCCTCCTCGATCGCCTCGACCAGCTCGTAGGCCTCCTCGACCAGGTACTTCACCAGCGAGTCATGGGTCTGCTCGGCGTCCCACGGGCAGCCGCCGGGCGACCGCAGCCGGTCCATCACCGCGACCAGGTCGAGCAGCCGGGCGCCGGGCAGGTCGTAGGAGCCGGGCAGCAGCTCGATCTCGGGCGCCTCGCCGGCGTGCTCCACCGCGATCCTGGCCAGCGCGTCGGTCAGCCCCGGGTCGCCGTCCTGGCCGCCCAGGAACACCAGCGGGGCCCGCTCGGTGAGCTCCCGGGCCAGCGCGGGCGCACTGGTCCGCTCGATCTGCTCGACCTTGATGCCGGCCTGCGCCAGCGCGGGCAGCTGGGGGTGCTCCCGGTCGGCGGCCAGCACCAGCGGCGCGCCGTGCAGCGCCTGCCAGGCGGGCCAGCTGAGCAGCCCGGGGGCGATCCGGTGGGTGGTGGTCAGCAGGGTCAGCTTCGAGGTCTCCACACCTCGAACCTACCGCCCCGCTGTGAACTCAGGCGGCGGCGCCGGACTGCGGCAGCCACGGCTCGCTCGGGTTGTCCAGCACCGCCTGCGCCGGATCCCAGCTGCCGTAGCGCGGGTTGACCGTCACCCGCAGCTCCTCCGAGGCGATGGTCAGCAGCTGGTGCACCGCCTGGTTGCCGTCGGTGGTGCCCAGCTGCTGCCCGCTCACCTTGGCCAGCTTCTGCAGGCCGATCTGCTCGCGCAGATAGCCGTCGATCTCCTGGGCCGGGACACCGTTGCGCAGCAGCAGGTTCTGCTCCAGGGCCGCCTCCCCGGCCAGCGCCGCGACCTCCTGCTGGCGCAGCTGGGCCACCTCGGTGTCGGAGACCGACAGCTGGCGGTCGGCCAGCGCGCGGGCCACCACCTGGTCGAAGACCATCCCGTAGACGGTCGCACCGACCAGGCCCGCCTGCTCCTGGTACTGCCCGCTGGGCAGCTTGGCCGCCTGGTCCCGGAACTCCGCCACCCGGGCCTCCACCTGCGCCACCGTGATCCGGTCCGAGCCGATCAGGGCGGCGGCCCCGGGGCGGGGCGGCTGGCCGCCGCAGGCGCTCAACGCCAGCGCGCCCAGCAGGACGCCGAGCGCGGGCAGGGTGCGGCGGACGGAGCTGCTGCGGATCACGCGGGGCCTCCCGGGCAGGGCTGCGGTGGCGAAGTGGCCGAGACGTACTCCTGACGAGTCATGAGGATAGGGAGCGCGCCTGCCGTTGCCCAGACGTTGAACCGAACAGGTCACCGGGACGGACGATTTGGCGGACCGTCAGCTGATGGACTCAACTGACGGTAAGCCCGGCCCGGTTGGGGCTCGACCGGGGAAGACGCCCGCCCGACTGGGGGCCGACCGAGCAGAGCGCCCGGCGCGTTGGGGCTCAGCCGGCGGGGCGCCACCAGCTGGCGGTGCGCGGGTCGAGCGGCGGCAGCCGGCCGGTGCGGTGCTGCTGCAGCTGGTCCAGGTGGCGGCGCAGCCGCAGCACGTCCGGGTGGTGCGGGCCGAGCCGCGGCTCGCGGTCGAAGAGCAGCGCCAGCAGCCACTCCCAGGCGCCGTCCGGGTCGCCGGAGCCGGCCAGCAGCAGGCCGATCCGCTCGCGCAGCTCGAAGCAGCGGGCCGGGTCGGTGTCCGCCCCCTCGGCCAGCCGGGCCGTGCAGTCGGCCAGCAGTGCCCGGTACTCGGCCAGCGCCTCGGTCACCCGGCCGAGCTGCTCCAGGCAGGTGGCGGTCCGGCGCCGGTGCTCCAGCGCGGGCAGGGCGCGCGGGCCGTGCTCGGCCACCGCGGCGGCCGCCAGCAGCTGGTACTCCGGCAGCGCGGCCCGGTACTGGCCCTCCTGCAGCAGGGTGCGGGCGTAGATGGTGCGCAGCGTGATGACCAGCGGGGCGTGCTCGCCGTGCCGGGCCCGGGCCTGCGGCAGCAGCCGGCCGGCCAGGTCGATCACCTCGGCGTAGCGCTGGGCGGCCAGCAGGTCGGAGACCTGTCCGCAGGCGGCGGCCAGGTCGGTGACGGGTGCGGCGGCGGACGGTTCGGCGAGCGATGGGGGCACCTCCCGGCCGAAGGCCGGCGGAGGAACGTGCTGGCTCCTGGTCGGCTCGGGCACCGGATGCTGCGGGTGGCGGAACGGGACGGTCGGGTCCGGCACCGTCCCGTACGGCTGCGGCAGCGCCGGTTCGGTCGCGGGCAGCAGCGGCCGCAGCCGTCCGAACACCTGCTGTGCGTCCGCGGGCCGGTCCGCCGGGGCCTTGGCCAGCAGGTCGAGCACCAACGCCTCCAGCTCGGCCGGCACCTCGGCGCGCAACTGCCGCAGCGGCACCGGCGGATCGTCCACCTGGCGGCGCAGCACCCCGAGCGCGGTGGGGGCCCGGAACGGCTCCTCGCCGGTGAGCATCTCGTGCAGCAGGCAGCCGAGCGCGTAGAGGTCGCTGCGGGCGTCCACGCTGCCGGAGAGGGCCTGCTCGGGGGCCATGTAGGAGGGGCTGCCGATCGGCACGCCGGTGAGGGTGAGCCGGGTGTGGTCGCCGTCCAGCGCGGTGGCGATGCCGAGGTCGAGCAGCACCACCCGGCCGTCCGGGCGGACCATCACGTTGCTCGGCTTCAGGTCCCGGTGGACCACCGGGACGGCGTGCACCACCGAGAGCGCGGCGCAGATCTGGGCCGCCACCGCGGCCGCCCAGGACACCGGCAGCGGGCCCTCCTCGGCGATCAGGTCGGCCAGGCCGATGCCGGGCAGGCGCTGCATCACCAGGTAGAGCTCGCCCGCGTCCTCGCCGGCGTCGAAGACGGTGACCAGGCCCGGGTGGTCGAGGCCGGCGGTGATCCGGCACTCGCGCAGGAAGCGCCTGCGCAGGTCGTCGCGGAGCTCCGCGGTGTCGGCCGGGCCGGGCAGCTGGGGGCCCCTCCCAGCCTCCCCCAGCCTCCGGCCGGGGGGACCCCCATGGCTGGGGGCGTCGGCGCGGAGCAGCTTGACCGCCACCCGCCGGTCCAGGCGCTCGTCGTAGCCGGCCCAGACCTGGCCCATGCCGCCGTGTCCGATCTTCTCGGCGAGCCGGTAGCGCCCGCCGATCAGCCGCTCCCGGGTCACCGCCGGTCGCCCCCGGCCTGACGGCGCAGCAGCTCGCCGAGCTCCCGGAGGTCGTCGGTGGGGGCCGACGGGGCGACGGGAGACTGCTCCTGGACGGGAGGCCGGTCCTGAACGGGCAGCCGGTCCTGGACGGGAGGCCGGTCCTGGACGACCGGCCGGTGCTGAACGGGCGGGGCCGGGGCGTATCCGGCGACGGGCTGCGGGTACGCCCCGTACGGCTGCGGATACGGGTACCCCGGCGCGGGCTCCGGCCGGCCGCGCTCCCAGACCGCACGGCGGTCCATCAGCAGGAAGTGGATCGGCGTGCCGAAGATCAGCAGCAGCACCAGGCAGACGCCGGCCGTGTTGGCCGGGCCGCTCGTGGCCTTTCCGGACACCACGGCGCAGACCATCATGACCATCTCCGTCACCGCGACCACCACCGCGCCGACCACGTCCACCGTCCGTTTGCGCCGGGCCGCCAGCACGACGGCCGGCACGAAGCTGAAGAACGTCAGCGTCACCAGCGGCACCAGGCAGATCGCCACCTTCGCCCACACCACGAGCGGCCCCTTCGCCGTGGGCTGCAACGGTGGTTGATACGTCATCAGCGAGCTCCCCCAGGTGACACGGCCGTCAGCGAGGAAAACCGTACCGCCCGGCAGGCCCGGGTGGTCAGGGGCGCCTGCCCAGGTGCACCACATCGGGCACACCGCGGCTCACCGGGATCTCCACGGTCTGCACGTCCGCGAACTCCGCCGCGCGCAGGGCGTCCTCGAAGGCGGTGGAGGGTCGGGCGCTCCACACCGCCAGGATGCCGCCCGGGTGCAGCCGGGCCCGGGCGGCGGCCAGGCCGGCCGGGCCGTAGAGGCCGTCGTTGGAGTCGGTGACCGTCCAGTCCGGGCCGTTGTCGATGTCCAGGCAGAGCGCGTCGTAGCGGTCCTCGGTGCCGGCCAGGTAGTCGACCAGGTCGACCTGGCGGATCGTCACCCGGGGGTCGGCCAGCGCCGCGCCGGAGATCTCCCCGAGCGGGCCGGTGCGGTGCCAGTCGATGATCGCCGGCTCCCGCTCGGCGACCGTGATCGCGCCCCAGCGCGGCTCGGCGGCGGCACGGGCCAGCGAGAACCCGACCCCCAGGCCGCCGATCAGCACCGACGGCCGCTCGGCGGTGAGCCGCTGCAGCGCGGCGTCGACCAGCAGCCGTTCCGAGCGGCCGTCGGCGGTGTCCATCAGGAAGCAGCCGTTGGCGATGATCTCGTGGTCGGCCCCGCGCCGGCGCAGCACCACCTCGCCGAACGGGCCGTCGCGCCGGTCGAGCACCACGGGTTCACCGGACTGGTCCCTGGTCGGCAGCTGATCGGTGGTCATGCGGGATCACCTTTCGCGAAGGGCTGGTCCGTTCAACGTACCGTCAGCTCGCCGTCCGCCAGGCCGTCGGTGAGCCCCTGGGCCAGCAGGCTGCCGAGCCGGGCGGCGCGGCGCAGCCTGGTCTCGAAGGCTGCGGCGCGGCGGAACGCCTCGCCGAGCTCGCGCTGGCGCTCGATCGGCAGCCGGGGCAGCTGGACCCGGCGGACGTCGAGCCGGGTGGTGGTGGAGGCGTGGCTGCTGGCCCAGCGGCTGCCGGCGGTGGAGCGCAGCCGGCCGGCCAGGTACTCGGGGTCGAGCAGTTCGGGGTCGGGGCGCAGCAGGTGCAGCCTGGCGCCGAGCGCCGCGCCGTCGGCCGGCTCACCGGGCCGGACCACCAGGGCGGTGCCGCCGCCGAGCACCGGCACCAGGACGTCGCCGGGCCGGGCGCGCAGCACCGCGCCGCCGTCGCCGTCGAGCACGGCGGCGGGCGGCTGGTCGTCGGTCAGGTCCTGGTCGGTCAGCACCGGGATGCCGGCGGCGCCGTCTACCGCCACGGGGGTCCGCCCCCAGCCTGGCGGCCGGGAGGTACCCCCACCGGCCGAAGGCGGGGGGAGGGTGGCCGGTCCCTGGCCCGAGGAGTACACCTCCAGCACGCCGGTCCTGGCCAGCTCGCCCAGTGTGGTGAGCGGGGTGCCGGCCGGCTCGGCGGGCTCGGTGACGGCGGGCAGCTGCCGGTCCAGGGCGGCCAGGGCGGTCAGTTCCTCGGCGAGCCGGTCGCGCAGCCGGTCGAGCTCCCGGGCGCCGCCGGGGGCGGTGGGCGGCGGCAGGTGGCGGGCCGGGGCCAGGTCGGTCTCGTCGTCGAGCAGGTCGATGGCGTCCAACACCCGGTGCACGCCCGGCCGTTCGGCGGGCAGCGGCTCGCCCTGGCGGACCGCCCGGTCGAAGCCGGTCCAGGTGTCCAGCACGGTGCGGTGCAGTTCGGGCCAGTCGATCCGGTCGCGGCCGCCGGCGGCACCGGCCGGCTGGGTGGCGGCCGCGTCGAGCAGCAGCAAGCGACGGTTGGCGGCGGGCGACCTTAGGGGCATCTCGCCCCCAGCCATGGGGGTCCCCCGGCCGGAGGCTGGAGGAGGCCGGGAGGTACCCCCAGGCCGAAGGCTGGGGAAAGTTCGGGGCGGCGCAGCAGCCACAGGTGCAGCGGCACGCCGAACGGCGGGGCGGCGCCGGCGGGCAGCGCGACCACCGCGCGCAGGGCGCCGCCGCGCAGCAGTTCGGCCCGCAGCCGGCGCCCGGAGCGGCGGGAGGCGACGGTGGGCGGCAGCAGCACGGCGGTCAGGCCGCCGGGGCGGGTGTGGGCCAGGCAGTGCAGCAGCCAGGCGAGTTCGGGCTCGGTTCGGGGCGGGGCCTGGTCGAACAGCCAGCGCGGGTCGTACCGCAACTCGTCGTGGCCCCAGTCGCGTTCGTTGTAGGGCGGGCGGCAGAGCACCGCGTCGGCGAGCAGGCCGGGGTGGGCGTCGGCCCGCAGTGCGTCACCGGCCCCGAGGTACAGGGGCAGCGGCCCGGGGGCGGTCGGTGGGGCGTGCAGGGCGAGCCGCAGCATGGCGGCACCGGCGGCGCCGCGGTCGCGCTCCTGGCCGTACCGGACGGCCTCGGGGCCGACGGCGAGCAGGGTGGCGCCGAGCCCGCAGGCCGGGTCGAGCACGGCGGCGGGCCGGTCGGCGGCGGCCAGCGCGGCGAGCAGGGCGGCCGGCTGCGGCGGCAGCAGCGGCTGGCGGGCACCGCCCTCGCTGGCGCGGCTCAGCAGTTGCTCGTAGCCGGCGGCCGGGCCGCCGTCCCGGGCCAGCGCCACCAGCAGTCGGACCAGGCCGAGTTGGGTGCTGCCGAGCAGCCGGGGCAGGTCGAGCAGGGCGCTGCTGTGCGGGCCGAGGAGTTCGTCGGCCAGTTCGGCCAGCTCGCGCGGCAGGGCCAGGGCCAGGGCGGTGTCGGACTGTTCGGCCAGCGCCGCCCAGCGCTCCGGGCGGCGGTGCAGCAGGAGCAGCACGGCGCCGGCCAGCACCAGCGGCCTTCCCCCGGCCTTCCCCCACCCGGCGGCGGGCTCGGCGCCGGCCGGCTCGCGCAGCGCCTCCAGCTGCTGGTGGCAGCGCTCCAGCAGCGGCAGTTCGGCGATCTTGCCCTGGCGGCGCAGCCACTCCTCGACCTGGTCGAGCGCGAAGGTCGGGCTGCTGTCGGTGCCGCCGGCCGGCTGCGGGAAGTCGGGGTGCCGGCGGCGCCAGTTGCTCACGGCGGCCCGGCCGACCCCGGCCAGCCGGGCGATCTCGACGGGGGTCACCTCGGGGCGCTCCGACACGGCGCGGCTCCTCTGTGTGCGGGGGCTGTGACCGCCCAGCATAGCCAGCGATCCGCGAACTTCCCTGTTCACACGTGAACGAGGAAGTTCGCTGTTTTCCTGTTGACCTCGTTCACAGCCTCTGATGTAGTGATGGCAACGCACCGGACGGCGAACCCGCCGACCGGCTGCATCCAACAAACCCAGCCACATCGTGTGAACAGAGGACCCGCCATGCGCCGCACCGCCGCCCTGCTGACCGGCACCGCCCTGCTCGCCCTGGCCGTCACCGCCTGCGGGCCGACCGGCAGCAACACGGTCTCCACCCAGCCCAAGCAGACCGCCGCCGCATCCGCCGGCGGCAGCCAGGGCAGCAAGACCCCGGCGAGCAAGGGCCCGTCGGTCGCCAAGGTCGGCGACACCATCGGGCTCAAGGGCATGAACGCGGGCGCGTCCGCCGACATCACCGTCGTCAAGGTGGTCGACAACGCGCAGAGCGCCACGGACGGCATCAACCCGGCCGACGGCAAGCGCTGGGTCGCCGTCCAGTTCCGGATCAAGAACACCGGCACCGCCGCCTACAGCGACGCGCCGTCCAACGGCGCCACCGTGCTGGACGACCAGGGCCAGTCCTACAACTCGGTGGTCGCCGACACCACCGCCGGGCAGAGCTTCCCGACGCCGCTCAACATCGCCGCCGGTGACAGCGCGCTCGGCTTCATCACCTTCGAGGTCCCCACCGCCACCAAGCTGGCCAAGGCGCAGTTCACCCTGGACAGCGGCTTCGCCGACCAGACCGGCCAGTGGCAGCTGGGCTGAGCGGTCGAGGCCCAGGGCCTGGGCCTCGACCGCCCGAGCGGGCCTACTTGGCGCCCGCCAGCTCCTCGAACATGGTGCTCAGGAAGGTGCCGCACCAGGCGAGCAGCTCCCGCCCCACCACCGGCTTCCCGCCGATCCGCGCGGTGGCCGGCCGCGGCACCAGCAGCTGCGAGGTGGCCGCCTTGACCTGGCTGCGCGGGTAGATCCGGTTCAGCCGCAGCGTCTGCGACTCGCGCAGCTCGACCGGCCCGAACCGGACGAAGTTGCCCTGCAGCGTGATGTCGGCGACCCCGCAGCGCCGCGCGTACAGCCGCAGCGCGGCCACCATCAGCAGGTTCTCCACCGGGTCCGGCAACTTGCCGTAGCGGTCCGTCAGTTCGGCCCGGACCTGCTCGATGTCCGCCTCCGAGTTGACCGCCGCGATCGAGCGGTAGGCCTGCAACCGCAGCCGCTCGCCCGGTGCGTAGTCGTGCGGCACGTGGGCGTCCACCGGCAGCTCGATCTTCACCTCCAGCGGCTCCTCCTCCGGCTCACCGCCCGCCTCCAGCGACTCCCGGAACTCGGCCACGGCCTCGCCGACCATCCGCATGTAGAGGTCGAAGCCGACGCCCGCGATGTGGCCGGACTGCTCGCCGCCGAGCAGGTTGCCGGCGCCGCGGATCTCCAGGTCCTTCATCGCCACGTACATGCCCGCGCCCATCTCGGTGTGCTGGGCGATGGTGGCGAGGCGCTCGTGGGCGGTCTCGGTGAGCGGCTTCTCCGGCGGGTAGAGCATGTAGGCGTAGCCGCGCTCGCGACCGCGGCCGACCCGGCCGCGCAGCTGGTGCAGCTGGGAGAGGCCGAAGGTGTCGCCGCGCTCCACGATCAGGGTGTTGGCGTTGGAGATGTCGATGCCCGACTCCACGATCGTGGTGGAGACCAGCACGTCGAACTCCTTCTCCCAGAAGTCGACCACCACCTTCTCCAGTTGGGTCTCGCCCATCTGACCGTGCGCGGTGGCGACCCGGGCCTCCGGCACCAGGTCCTTCAGCCGGGCGGCCGCCTTGTCGATCGACTCCACCCGGTTGTGGATGTAGAAGACCTGTCCCTCGCGCAGCAGTTCACGCCGGATCGCCGCCGAGATCTGCTTCTCGTCGTACGGGCCGACGAAGGTCAGCACCGGGTGGCGCTCCTCCGGCGGGGTGGTGATGGTGGACATCTCGCGGATCCCGGTGACCGCCATCTCCAGAGTGCGCGGGATCGGGGTGGCGGACATGGTCAGCACGTCGACGTTGGCCCGCAGCTTCTTCAGCTGCTCCTTGTGCTCGACGCCGAACCGCTGCTCCTCGTCGACGATGACCAGGCCCAGGTCCTTGAACTTGGTCTCCGAGGAGAACAGCCGGTGGGTGCCGATCACCACGTCCACCGAGCCGTCCCGCAGGCCCTCCAGCACCGCCTTGGCCTCGGTGTCGGTCTGGAACCGGGAGAGCGCCTTCACCGCGACCGGGAAGTTGGCGTACCGCTCGGCGAAGGTGGAGAAGTGCTGCTGCACCAGCAGCGTGGTGGGCACCAGGACCGCCACCTGCTTGCCGTCCTGCACCGCCTTGAAGGCGGCGCGCACCGCGATCTCGGTCTTGCCGTAGCCCACGTCACCGCAGATCAGCCGGTCCATCGGGACCGACTTCTCCATGTCCGACTTCACCTCGGCGATGGTGGTCAGCTGGTCGGGCGTCTCCGCGTACGGGAAGGCGTCCTCCAGTTCGCGCTGCCAGGGGGTGTCCGGGCCGAAGGTGTGGCCGGGCGCGGCCATCCGGGCGCTGTAGAGCTTGATCAGGTCGGCGGCGATCTCCTTGACCGCCTTCTTGGCGCGCTGCTTGGTCTTCGCCCAGTCCGCGCCGCCGAGCCGGTGCAGCGTCGGGGCCTCGCCGCCGACGTACTTGGTCACCTGGTCGAGCTGGTCGGTCGGCACGAAGAGCCGGTCGCCGGGGTGCCCGCGCTTGGCCGGCGCGTACTCCAGCACCAGGTACTCGCGGGTCGCGCCCTGCACGGTGCGCTGCACCATCTCGACGTAGCGGCCGACCCCGTGCGCCTCGTGCACCACGTAGTCGCCGGCCGCCAGGGCCAGCGGGTCGATCGCGTTGCGCCGCCGGGACGGCATCCGGCGCATGTCCTTGGTGGAGGAGCGCTGGCCCGACAGGTCGGTCTCGGTGACCACGGTCAGCTTGAGCGACTCGTCCACGAAGCCGTGCTCGATCGAGCCGCAGCAGACGTAGACCACGTCCCTGGTGGGCGCCTCGGCCAGGTCGGGCACCAGCCGGGCCGGGATGCCCTCGTTGCCCAGCACCTCGGCCAACCGGGCGGCCGGACCCTGGCCCTCCGTCACCATGACGACCCGCCAGTCGGCGGCCAGCCGCTCCTTGGCGTCCGCGATCGCCCGGGCGGTGTCGCCGCGGTAGGCCTCCACCGCGTGCATGCCCAGGGTGAGGGTGTTGGTGTCGACCTCCAGGAACGCGCTCACCTCGGAGTCCGAGGTCGCGAACGGGCTGACGGACCACCAGGACAGCCCGATCTCCTGGGCGTGCTCGCGCACCTCGGCCAGCGAGCGCAGCGAGGCCGCCGAGACGTCGATCTGCTCCACGTCGATCGGCCGGTCGCCGCCCGCCGCGGCCGCCACCCAGGAGGCGTGCAGGAACTCCTGACTGGTCGCCACCAGATCGGCGGCCCGGGTGCGCACCCGCTCCGGATCGCAGACCACCGCCACCGAGCCGGCCGGCAGCACGTCGAGCAGCAGCTCCATGTCGTCCACCAGCACCGGGGCCAGCGACTCCATGCCCTCGACCGCGATCCCCTCGGCGATCTTGTCCAGGATCTCGGCCAGCTCCGGGTGCCGCTGGGCCAGCGCGGCGGCCCGGGCCCGCACCTCGTCGGTCAGCAGCAGCTCGCGGCACGGCGGCGCCCACAGGCCGTGCTGGGCGATCTCCAGGGAGCGCTGGTCGGCGACCTTGAAGTAGCGGATCTCCTCGACGTCGTCGCCCCAGAACTCCACCCGCAGCGGGTGCTCCTCGGTCGGCGGGAAGACGTCCATGATGCCGCCGCGGACCGCGAACTCGCCGCGCTTCTCGACCAGTTCGACCCGGGCGTAGGCGGCGGCCGAAAGCTTGCGGGCCACCTCCTGCAGATCGTGCGTCTCACCGCGCTGCAGCGCCACCGGCTCCAGCTCGGCCAGGCCCTTGACCTGCGGCTGCAGCACCGAGCGGACCGGAGCCACGACCACCTGCACCGGGCCGGCCGTCGTGTCGTCGGCCGCCGGATGGACGATCCGCCGCAGCACCGCGAGCCGCCGGCCCACGGTGTCCGAGCGGGGCGACAGCCGCTCGTGCGGCAGCGTCTCCCAGGCGGGGAACTCGGCCACCGCGTCCGGCGGCAGCAGCGAGCGCAGGCTGGCGGCCAGGTCCTCGGCCTCCCGGCCGGTGGCGGTCACCGCCAGCACCGGGCGGCCGCGCTCCCCGGCGCCGGCCGCCAGCGAGCGGGCCAGCGCGGCGACCACGAACGGCCGGGCGGCGGGCGGGCCGACCAGATCCAGGTGCGGTCGGTGGCCGACAGCCGCCGCCTCGATCGCCTCGGCGAGGGCGGGGTCACGGACCACGACATCGAGCAAACCGGTCAGGCTCATGCGTTCATTCGTCCCGTGGGGTCGCGGCGGAACGCCCGGCAGCTGGAGCAGCTGCAGCCGGGCAGCTTGAGGCGCCCGGCGCAAGGATTGCTGGGGCCGGGTCGCGCCTCCAGGGTACGCCGCACGGCCCGCCCTGACGCGGCCAGCACGGCCCCGCCCCGGGCCGGCCGGACACCTCACGGGCCGCCGGGCGACCACCCGGTGCGAAGATCGGGCCCAGTGGCCGATTGTCAGGAGAAGGACACACTCCGGTCACTGCGCGTCCATGGACACCGCGCAGGATGGGGCACGTGCTCGCCGCTCCAACCGTGGGGATGGCGCCGCGGGCGCAACGCGCTCCGATGGGGGTCGGGGTGCGAGGCCGGGCGACCCTGGGTGGGGGCGCCCGCCCGACCGTCGGGAGTCGGGGCGCCCTGTCCTGGAGGGCGCCCCGGGTCCTGGACGTACGTGCTGGACGTACGTGCTGGCGCACCCCTCGTTCCAGTGATATTCGCGCCGGGGGTCGCATTTTCCCGGTTTCCCACCGAATGCGCTCCCTAGGCTGACCGTCATGCGTGTGGTCATCGCCGGCCAGGGCTACGTCGGGCTCCCGCTCGCGGTCCGCGCGGCCGAAGTCGGTCATCAGGTCATCGGGTACGAGATCGACCAGCTCCGGGTCGAGCGGCTGGCCCGTGGCGACTCCTACGTGGAGGACATCCCGGCCGACCGGCTCCGCCAGCTGCTGGCGGCCGGCCGCTACCAGCCCACCGCCGACCCCGCCGAACTGGCCGGCTTCGACCTCGCCGTGATCACCGTGCCCACCCCGCTGCGCGACGGGGTTCCCGACCTCTCCTACATCGAGGCGGCCGGCGAGGTGCTGGCGGCCCGGCTCTCCCCCGGCGCCACCGTGGTGCTGGAGTCCACCACCTACCCGGGCACCACCGAGGAGCTGCTGGCGCCGCTGCTGGAGAAGGGTTCGGGCCTGGCGGCCGGACTCGACTTCCACCTCGGCTACAGCCCCGAGCGGATCGATCCGGGCAACCCGCGCTGGCGGCTGGAGAACACCCCCAAGGTCGTCTCCGGCATCACCGCGGAATCACTGCGCGTGATCGACGACTTCTACGGCCGGCTGGTGGAGCGCACCGTGCCGGTCTCCTCCTGCAAGGAGGCCGAGCTCACCAAGCTGCTGGAGAACACCTTCCGGCACGTCAACATCGCACTGGTCAACGAACTCGCGATGTTCGCGCACGACTTGGGCATCGACATCTGGGAGGCGATCGACGCGGCGGCCACCAAGCCGTTCGGCTTCCTGCGGTTCGACCCCGGGCCCGGCGTGGGCGGGCACTGCCTGCCGATCGACCCGTCGTTCCTCTCCTGGCGGGTGGAACGGGCGCTGGGGCGGTCGTTCCGGTTCGTCGAACTCGCCAACGACGTCAATAGCCACATGCCCGACTACGTGGTGCGGCGCCTCACCGAAGGCCTCAACCAGCGCCACCGGCCGGTCAACGGCTCCCGGATCCTGCTGCTCGGCCTCGCCTACAAGAAGAACACCGGGGACGCCCGGGAGACCCCCGCCGCCCGGGTCGCCGAACTCCTGACCAGGATGGGCGCCGAGGTGCGGGCCGCCGACCCGCATGTGCTCTCCGGCATCCACCTCCCCGGCCAGCGCGGCCCGTTCACCGGCGTCCAGCGCGTCGCCCCGACCCCCGAGGAACTGGCCGCCGCCGACGCCGTGGTGCTGCTCGCCGACCACGACGACTTCGACTACCCGCAGATCACCGAGCACGCCCGCTACCTCCTGGACTGCCGCCGCCGACTCACGGGGGCCGCGGTGGAGGTGCTCTGATCACGCGGGACCGCCTGTTCAGATCTTCCGCGAGGGGGTCCCCCCGACCGAAGGCTGAGGGAGGGGCGGGGATGGGCAGACCGCCGTCAAGGCGCTGTGCTGTCCTGGTAGGTGATTACCCGCCATGTGGTCACAAACTGTGCTGCTGGTGTGTGATCTATGGTGGCCACCCACGTGAAGCGGGCGTTCAAGTACCGCTTCTATCCGACCGATGCACAGGCGGCTGAGCTGTCGCGCACGTTCGGGTGCGTGCGGAAGGTCTACAACATGGCGTTGCAGGCCCGCACCGAAACATGGACGCTGCGCCAGGAGCGGGTCAACTACAACGCCACGAGCGCGATGCTGACGGCGTGGAAGCAGACCGAGGAACTGGCCTACCTCAACGAGGTGTCGTCGGTTCCGTTGCAGCAGACGCTTCGGCACTTGCAGGGGGCGTTCGCCAACTTCTGGACGAAGCGGGCGAAGTACCCGACATTCAAGTCCCGGAAGAAGTCCCGCAGGAGTGCGGAGTACACGTCGTCCGCGTTCCGGTTCCGGGGCGGGCGGCTGATCTTGGCGAAGATGGCGGAGCCGTTGGCCATCGTCTGGTCCCGGCCGCTACCCGAGGGTGCTCAGCCGTCCACGGTGACCGTGTCACAGGACGCGGCCGGACGGTGGTTCGTCTCCCTCCTGTGCGACGACCGCCCGACCATGCCCGTGCCGATCAACAAGGCCGTCGGGATCGACGCCGGTATCACCGCGCTGGTGACGCTCTGTCAACGCCTGGTACCTGCTCGGCATCCCGCTCGGCGTCGGCTGACCCCGGCCGCCGCCGCGCGGGCGAAGCGGTCCGCCGCGGTCCGCCGCCCGCTCAGAGCCGGCGGCGGCCGACCGTGCCCGGCAGGGTGTCCAGGGTGACGCCGTCGTCGATGATGACGATCTTGGGGATGATCGCCGTCTCGTCCTCCGCGGCGGCGGCCGCCGGCGGTGCGGGCGGTGCGGGCGGTGCGGCCGGTGCCGGCGGCGGGCCAGCGGGCGCGGGGGCACCGGCACCGCCGGGGCGGCGGCAGGGGCCGGAGCCGGGGCAGCGGCCGGGGCCGGAGCCGGGGCAGCGGCCGGGGCCGGAGCCGGGGCAGCGACGGGGGCCGGCCGGGCGTCCTGGGGAGCGGTGCTGCGCGGGTCGGCGGCGGCCTGGCGCAGCTCGGCGGGCAGGCGCAGCACGGTGGTCGGGGCGTCGGCCTGCACGACCGGCTGCGGCACCTCGCTGGTGTCCGCCTCGGAGGCGGGCACGGCGGCCGGCGCGGCAGCCGGTGCGGCGACCGGCGCGGAGGCGGGCACCGGGACCGGTGCGGAGGCCGGTGCCGGGGCGGGCACGGCGACCGGCGCGGCCGCGCGCGGTTCGCCCGGCTCGATCATGCCGACCGCGCGGCCGGTGAGCGAGGCCAGCGTCCCCTTGATGGTGTCCAGGTGGGTCTGCACGGTGGCCAGCCTCTCCTCGAAGGCGGCCTGCTCCTCGGCCGAGGCCGTGTTGATCCGCTCGGCCTCCCGGCGGGCCTGCTCGACCAGCTGGTCGGCGCGGGCCTGCGCCTCGGTGTCGATCTGCTTGACCATGCCGATGGTGGCCTCGCGGTGCTGCTCGGACTCCTTCAGGCGCTGCTCGGCCAGCGCCGAGCTCTTGCCGTCCGCGGCCTGGGCGGCGGCCTCCTCGGCGGCGAACCGCTCGTCGGCCTCGCGGCGCAGCTCGGCCAGCTTGGTCTCGGCCCGCTCGCCGGCCTCGGCGGCGGCGACCCGCAGCTTGGCGGCCTCGGCGGTGGCGGTGTCGCGGATGGCGCGGGCGTCCCGGTCGGCCTCGCCGCGCAGCCGCTCGGCCTCGGCGCGGCTGCGCTCGTCGGTCCGGCGGGCGGCCTGGTCGGCCTCGGCGCGGGTGGTGGTGGCGAACTCCTCGGCGGACTTCTGCGCCGCCTGGCCGGCCTGGTAGGTGTCGTCGCGGGTGTCCTCGGCGAACCGCTCGGACTTGTCGCGGATGTTGCGGGCCTCGTTCTCGGCGATCGCCATCAGGTCGGCGGCCTGTTCGCTGAGCGCGGTGTAGTCGGGCGCGGGGGCCTCGGCGGCCTCCTGCCGTGCGGCCTCCAGCGCGGTCTCCAGGTCGCGGATCCGGGCGCCGAGTTGGCTGAGCCGCTGCCACGCCGCGTCCCGCTGGGCGGTCAGCGCGGCCAGCGCGCGATCGACCTGCTCGGGCGCATAGCCGCGCCGGGCCGCGGTGAAGCCGTACGACGGGATGGCGTCGCTCATGTCCTGGTCCCCTCAGTGGCGGGCTGGTCGGGCTGGTCTCGATGCCTGTCCTCTTGACCTATTTTGCGCAGATCATCCGGAAAGCCCAAGGAAGCGGCACCGCTGGCCGGAGCGTACCCACGGTGACGCTCCGGCCCCACCACCGCGGGGGCGGCTACAGCAGACCGTCCCAGAACTGCTCCAGGAGGACCGCCCACCAGGTGTCCGGCGCCTGGAGGGCCGCCGGGTCGACCGCGGCCAGCTCCGCCTGGAAGTCGGCGGTCCAGCGCCCGGCCTGATCCGGAGTCAGGCCGTAGCGCAGCGGCCACATCCGACCGAGCAGGGCGAGCGACCGGATGAACTCCGGCACACCTGTGTTGACGAAGCGCGGCGGCTCGTTGGTTCCCTCCAGATCCACCGCGACCACGGCGGCTGTGCCGTACTGCACACAGAGCTGGCGCCCGTAGTCATTGCCGAGCACCAGGTAGCCGCCGGCGTCCGGGGCGGCCGCGCGGCCGCGCTCGGCCGCCAGCTCGGCCAGCGTCGGGATCGGCCGGTTCTCGGGGGCGTGCGCCCAGAAGAAGGGGCCGAAGTTGGTCGGCATGCCGGCCCAGACCAGGGTCTGCGCCACGATCTCGGGCACCCCGGCGCGGGACACCGCGCGCTGCTCGTAGCGGAACACCGCCGGGCCGAAGTACTGCCCCAGCTCGGCCGCCAGCTGCTGCGGCGGCACCGGCGGGAGCTGCTGCACGGTGCCCGGCGCGGGCAGCGGCGCCCGGACCGGGCGCGGCCGCTGCGGGCCGCCGGCCAGCTGGTGCAGCTCGTCCAGGTGGTTGAGCAGGTGCGCCATGCCGGCCTGCCGGGAGGGCAGGTCGCGGCCGTAGGCGGCGGTGTGGCTGATCCGCACGTTCGGCCAGGAGGCCGCGATCAGCCGGCGGCAGTAGCCGCCGGGCAGGTCGCAGGCCTCCAGTTCGGTGTGCAGCTCCAGCACCTGCTCGGCGGGCACGCCCAGGCGCCGCACCTCCTGCAGCAGCCGCCACTCCGGGTGCGGGGTGCCGGGCTCGCTGCGGAACATCACCTTCTGCTCGGAGCCGTCGGGCGCCCGGTAGCTGAGCACCGCGAGGTATCCGGGGCCGACCGTGGGCACGCCCGGCGGGACCGGGGCGCCCTGCGGCGGCAGGCCCGGCACCGGCGCGGCCGCACCGGGGACGCCGGCCCGCGGCGGCATCGCGGCCTTGCTGGTCGAGGCGTCTGCCAGGTCGCCGGCACCGGCCGCTGCCGCGACGGGCGCGGCCGGCTTGCCGCCGCGCAGGTCGGACGGCGGGGGCGGCGGCGGGGCGCTGTTGTCACCGCGGCCGCGACCGGCCGACGAGGACGGGCCGCTGCCGGCGCCACCGCGCAGGGCGGCCGGCGGCGGGGGCGGCGGGGCGCTGTTGTCACCGCGGCCGCGACCGGCGGCCGGCGCGGCGGGGCCGGGCGCACCGGGCAGGCCCATCAGCCCGGGCGGACCGTCAGTGGCCATCATGGTCGGCGCGTACTCGATCGCCGGACCACCCGCCGACGGCTGCGCGGCCGGCGCAGGGGCGGCGGGACCGGGCGCACCGGGCAGACCCATCAGCCCGGGCGGGCCGTCAGTGGCCATCATGGTCGGCGCGTACTCGATCGCCGGACCACCCGCCGACGGCTGGGCCGCCGGTGCGGGGGCGGCGGGACCGGGCGCACCCGGCAGACCCATCAGCCCGGGCGGACCGTCAGTGGCCAGCACGGTCGGGGCGTAGCCGCCGACGGGTGCGGGCGGTGCCGGCGGAGTGGGCTGGGCGGTCGGCTGCTCCTGCTGCGCGGCCGGAGCGGCCTGCGCGGGCACGGCGACCGGCGGGGGCATCCGCACGGTGCGGGCGTCCGGCGGGGTGGTCGGCAGCTTCATCTCTTCGCCGTGCTCGTCCCCGTCCCAGCTGGGCGGCGGGGCGAGCAGGGTCGGCGCGTCCCCGGCCGGGCGGTCGGAGATCGGCGGCGTGGTCAGCCGGGCCGCCGGCACGTCGGCCGACGGGGTGCCCGGCAGCTGCGCGGCAACGGGCGGCGCGGCGGGCGCAGGCGCGGGCGCGGGCGCAGCATTCGCAGCAGCAGGCGCGGGTGCCGGCGCGGGTGCAGGCGCGGGTGGCCGCGGGTCGGCACCCGGCACGGCGCCGGCGGCCGGCGCGGCAGCGGGCGCCGTACCGAGCTTCTCGTTCTCCCGGGCGATCGCCGCAGCCGCCGCCTCCTCCATCCACTGCGGCGGGCTGAGCAGGAAGGAGGTGGCCTCCACCGGCCCGGGCAGCGGCTTGGCCACCCCGGCGGGCGCCGAACCGACCGGCCGGCCGTACGCCTCCTCGTAGCGCCGCACCACCTCGCTGACCGGCAGCGGCGGCCAGAGCGTGCTGGCCCCGCTCTCCCGGGCGATCACCAGCTTGGCCGCTCCGCCGTCCGAGGAGGGGCCGTTGGCCCGGTCCTCGGCCCAGCAGACGAAGCCGAGGTCGAACTCCCGGACCCGGACCTCGCGCTGCTGGAACGGCGGCACCCCGCCGTTGATCCACTCCGCTGCCAGGTCCTGCGCCTGCGCGTACGTCACCATCCCAGGACCTCCTGCACCGTCGACACGTCAGTTCCCCCGCTTCAGCCCGCGGCCGCGATCGGCACCGCGCGGGCGAATCCGCCCTCAACCATCAGACCCGCCACCGTCTCCAGCTCCGCCGGGCTGCCGGCCAGCCGGAGCAGGAAGTCGTCGAACGTCTCCCCGCACGGCAGCAGCAGGCGCGCCACCCGGGCGGCCGGGTCCTCGGGGCCCCGGTGTCGCGGGCGTCGTCATAGAGGCAGAACCAGACCGAGCCGGCCCGCTCGCCGCGCACCTTGATCGCCAGGATCCCGCCCTGCGCATAGGCGATGCCCAGGTAGTCCTTGGTCAGGTGGTCGCGCATGCACTTGTTGGCATAGACGAGGTCGGCGGTGCCGTACTCCTCGGTGAGGGTGAGGAACGGCTGGTCGAGCAGCATGCCGAGCTCGCTGTCCAGTGCCACGCCGACCGGGCCGCGCCCGCCGGCCAGCTTGAGGAACTCCCGGTAGGGGCCGGGCAGCCGGTAGCCGAGCCGCTCCTCCGCCGTCTGCACCAGGTCCTCGCGGACCGACAGCGGGTCGGCGCCCTCCTTGGAGAGCGAGAAGTGCGCCGGGCGGTGCTCCTGCAGCGGCCGGGTTCCGCGCTTGCCGTGGTCGGCGGACGACCGGGCCAGCCCGCCGTGGTGCCGCAGCAGCGCCTTGACCTCGACCGGGACCAGCTCCATCCGGCGCCAGCCGGTCGCGGCCGGGCCGACCGCGTGGTGCCAGGTCCAGCCGGTCGGGGTGGCCACCGGCGACTCGTGGTCGGCCCAGAGCTCATGGCCGTGGCTGAACTGCGCGGCGTTGGCCGACACGTAGTCGGTGAGCCGCAGTTCGTCCACGCCGAAGCCCGCGGGCGGGTCGGCGACCTCGGCGACCGCGGCGGCGTAGCGGCTGAAGTCGGGGTAGCCCTGGGCGTCCACCGGCACCCCCTCGGGGTACTTGGCCGCCCGCACCGGGTCGGGAAAGTGGACCACCTGACCCGCGTAGGCCGCGTTGGGCGCGGCGACGGTGCCGGGCCGACCTGTCGTCATCTGGGTTCCCCCACTGGCTGAAGCCGTTGTTGCCGGGCACCAGGGTATGTGCTCAGGCCTTTCTGCGGTCCCCCTGGTCCGGCACTGGGCCCGGGCACCGCCGGGGCCGTACCGGTTTCCCAGCGCCGGAAAAGGTTGCTGACGAATCGTCAGCACACCCGTCGACCCCCGGGTGGTCGACTGTCCGAGTCGTTTGGCAGGCTGACCCCCGGACAACGAAACGACGACCAGCAAGGGAGCAGCCGTGGACCTACCGCCTCCGCCCAGCGCGCCACTGCTGCGCCACCACCGGGACAGCCTGCTGCCGGCGGTCGCGGCCGCACTCTCGCTGCGCGGCGGCCAGGTGCACACCCTCGCCGGGCGCAAGGCCGACACCGAGCCCGAGCTGCACCCGCTGGTCGCCGACTTCCTCGGCACGCTGCCGATCGAGCACCGGGAGCGGTTCACCGGCCGCTGCCCCGAGGCGCTGCTGCTCTCCCAGTACCTGACCACGGTCGACACCGGCCGCTCCAAGCGCGCCGCCCGCAAGCCGCTGAGCCTGCACGAGGCCCGCAAGGCGCTCAAGGGGGCCAAACTGACGACGGTACGGATCCGCGAGCAGGACGACCCGGCGCACGGCACCCACGCCCCGCCGTGCCGCTCCTGCGCGCCGATGCTGGAGCATTTCACCGTGCTCAGCGTCGCGGTCGGCCCCCGGACCTGACGGCCCGACCGCGCCGGCCCAGCCAGCCGCCACTGCCTGCGCCGTTCCCTGTCCACCGACCCCGGAGTGCCCCCTGAACCCGCCCGCCGCCCCCGGCTCCACCGCCGTCCGCTCCCAGCCCCGGTTCTCCGCCGACGTGGCCGCCGCGCTCAAGCAGGCCGGCTGGCACCCGGGGCGCTGGGAGATCCGCCGTGCCGAGGAGTGGGCCGACCAGCTGCTCGGCCATCCCACCCCGCCGAACGCGCCGCACGCGGTCTTCCCGGCCGCCATCGAGGCCTGGGCCGAGTTCGGCGGCCTCTCCTTCGACCTGTCCGGGGCCGGCCGGGAGGTGGCCCGCACCCCGTTCCTGCTGGACCCGCAGTGCGGCCTGCACCAGCCGCGCACCCTGGCCGACCTGGGCCGGGCCCTGGACAGCCGGGTGGCCCCGCTGGGCGAGGAGCGGTTCGGACAGGCGCTGCTGGCGATCGACGAGGCCGGCCGCGTCTACAGCCTGGACCACACCGGAGAGTGGTTCCTCGGACAGGACCTTGACCAGGCGGTCTCCACGCTGGTCCTGGGCACCCGCCCGCACCGGCTGCGCACCGTCGCCGACGCGGCCGACTGACCGGGGCCGGACGCGGCCTCAGCGCAGCGGATCGGCCCGGATCGCCAGCCGGGACGGCAAGGTGGCCTCCACTCGGAAGCCGCCGCCGTACTCCGGGCCCGCCGTGAAGCTGCCGCCCAGCGCCCGGACCCGCTCCTCCATGCCGACCAGGCCGTTGCCGCCGCTGGGCAGCCGCACCTGCTCGCCGCCGTCCGGGCTGTCGTTGACCACGGCGACCCGGACGCCGTTGGGCACGTAGGCGAGCAGCACCGAGACCCGGGCGCCGCCGGCGTGCTTGTGCGCGTTGGTCAGCCCCTCCTGGACCA
Organism: Kitasatospora acidiphila; assembly: GCF_006636205.1. Taxonomy (NCBI): domain Bacteria; kingdom Bacillati; phylum Actinomycetota; class Actinomycetes; order Kitasatosporales; family Streptomycetaceae; genus Kitasatospora; species Kitasatospora acidiphila. The sequence continues at coordinate 3,738,072 of NZ_VIGB01000003.1, forward strand.
CCCGGTAGGCGGTCCGCTCGGCGTCGCCCGAGTACGCCTGGCGGTCGCCGCTGACGGTGAGCGTGACCAGCATCCCGGCCGCCTTCGACTGGTCCACCAGCCGGGGCAGTTCGGCCAGCCCCTTGCTCTGCTCGGCCGACTCCTCGTTCATCCGCAACACGCCGAGGATCTCGCGCAGCTCGTTCAGCGCCTGCCGGCCGGTGTCGGCCATCAGCTTGGCGCTCTGGGCGGCCTTCTCCGGGTCGCGGGCCGCGATCCGCTCCAGCGCCCCGGCGTGCACCACCATGAGGCTGACCCGGTGCGCCACCACGTCGTGCATCTCCCGGGCGATCCGGGTGCGCTCCTCCAGCCGGGCCCGGCGGGCCCGCTCGGTGGCCCGCTCGGCCAGCAGGTCGAGCTCGGCCTCCAGGCCCTGGGCGCGGTCCTGCAGCGACTCGACCAGCCGCCGCCGGGCCCCGATGTAGAGGCCGGTGGCCACCGGGGCGACGGTGAGCCCGACCGAGACCAGCAGCGCCAGCAGCACTGGGACCCAGCTGGGCACGGGCGGCTCGTTCGGCGGCGTGCCGTTGGCGGAGAAGATGCGCAGCAGGAGCATCATCGCGGTGGTCTCCAGGAAGACCACCGACGACAGGGTCACGACGGTGCGCCGCCGGGACGGCCAGCTCCAGGTGACGGCGAGGGTGTAGAGGGCGACCTCCAGCAGCACGATCCCGAACAGCCCGGGCACCAGCACGATCGAGACCACCACCGGCAGCGCCGGCCAGCGCCGCCGCACCAGCAGGGTGGCCCCGGCGGCCCCGCCGATCAGCGCCGACAGCAGCGCCAGCCCCGTGTGCAGGTGGAACCGGCCGACCGCCAGCGTCCAACCGCCGACCGCGCCCTCCACCGCGGCCAGCGCGGCCAAACCCACGTCCAGCGCCGCGCTGCGCCGGTGTGGCCACCACCACAACCCGCGGTCGCGCGCGCCCTCCCCAGTGGACATGCTCATGGATGTCAGCCTATGTGAGGCCCACCGCGCCGCCCTACCCAGTTCCGGCCGTGCGCACGCCTCGGAGTTCCGGCCGTGGACGCGCGTTGAACACGACTTGGGAACCTGTGTCCGCGATGCGGCCACACCCGCTGCCCGGCACCCCGTGCCACCTATGCTGGTGCCCGTCGGACAGCGCGGTCCGCCCTTGCCGAACCCACCACCCGAGGGAGCCAGCCGTGACCGCTTCGGTCCCCAACTCGGCCGCCCAGCCCGGCAGCGCGCCGGCCGCCGGCCAGGCAGATCAGGCAGACAACGCAGCCCTGCGGGCCGATATCCGCCGCCTCGGCGATCTGCTCGGTGAGACGCTGGTGCGGCAGGAAGGCGCGGAGGTGCTGGGCCTGGTCGAGCAGGTCCGCCTGCTGAGCCGCACCGACGGCGAGGCCACCGCCGAGCTGCTGGCCAACATCGACCTGGAGACCGCCGCCAAGCTGGTGCGCGCCTTCTCCACCTACTTCCACCTCGCCAACGTCACCGAACAGGTGCACCGCGGCCGGGAGTTCGCCGCCCGACGGGCCCGCGAGGGCTCGCTGCTGGCGCAGACCGCCGACCAGCTCGCCGAGGCCGACCCCAAGCACCTGGCCGACACCCTGGCGCATCTGGCGGTCCGCCCGGTCTTCACCGCCCACCCGACCGAGGCGGCCCGCCGCAGCGTGCTGAACAAGCTGCGGCGGATCGGCGAGCTGCTCGAGCGCATCCACCGGGAGCACGCGGCGGCCGGCCTGGACGTCACCGACGCGGCCCGGCAGACCTCGGCGAAGCGCAGCGCCGACCGCCGCCTCGCCGAGGTGATCGACCTGCTCTGGCAGACCGACGAGCTGCGGATCGCCCGCCCCGAACCCACCGACGAGGCCCGCAACGCCGTCTACTACCTGGACGAGCTCTACCGCGAGGCCGTCCCCGTGGTCCTGGAGGAGCTGCACGAGGAGCTCGCCCGGGTCGGCCTGGCCCTGCCCGACGGGGTGCGCCCGCTCACCTTCGGCACCTGGATCGGCGGCGACCGGGACGGCAACCCCAACGTCACCCCCGAGGTGACCTGGGAGGTGCTCAACCTCCAGCACGAGTACGGCATCACGGACGCCCTGGCCACCATCGACGACCTGCGCGCCACGCTCTCCACCTCGGAGCGGCTGGCCGGCGCCTCCGCCGAGCTGCTGGCCTCGCTGGACGCCGACCTCAAGCTGCTGCCCGAGCTGAGCCCCCGCTACAAGCGGATGAACGCCGAGGAGCCGTACCGCCTCAAGGCCACCTGCGTGCGGCTCAAGCTGGAGAACACCCGCGACCGGCTGGCCGCCGGCACCCCGCACCTGCCCGGCCGCGACTACCTGGGCACCCGCGAGCTGGTCGCCGACCTGCGGCTGATCCAGGAGTCGCTGCGGAGCCACCGCGGCGAGCTGATCGCCGACGGGCGGCTGGCCCGGGCGATCAACACCATCGAGGCGTTCGGCCTGCAGCTGGCCACCATGGACGTGCGCGAGCACGCCGAGGCCCACCACCACGCACTCGGCCAGCTCTTCGACCGGCTCGGCGAGGAGGCCTGGCGCTACGCCGACATGCCGCGCGAGTACCGGCAGCGGCTGCTCGCCAAGGAGCTGCGCTCGCGCCGCCCGCTGGCCCCCACCCCGGCCCCGCTGGACGCCGCCGGCACCAAGACGCTGGGCGTCTTCACCACCATCCGGGAGGGCTTCGAGCGGTTCGGCGACGAGATCGTCGAGAGCTACATCATCTCGATGTGCCAGGGCGCCGACGACGTCTTCGCCGCCGCCGTGCTGGCCCGCGAGGCCGGCCTGATCGACCTGCACGGCGGGATCGCCCGGATCGGCATCGTGCCGCTGCTGGAGACCACCGAGGAGCTGCAGCAGGCCGACCGGATCCTGGAGGAGATGCTCTCCGACCCCTCCTACCGCCTGCTGGTCTCGCTGCGCGGGGACGTCCAGGAGGTCATGCTCGGCTACTCGGACTCCTCCAAGTTCGGCGGCATCACCACCTCGCAGTGGGAGATCCACCGGGCCCAGCGCCGGCTGCGCGACGTCGCCCACCGCTACGGCATCCGGCTGCGCCTGTTCCACGGCCGCGGCGGCACCGTCGGCCGCGGCGGCGGCCCCTCGCACGAGGCGATCCTGGCCCAGCCGTGGGGCACCCTGGAGGGCGAGATCAAGGTGACCGAGCAGGGCGAGGTGATCTCCGACAAGTACCTGCTGCCCTCGCTGGCCCGGGAGAACCTGGAGCTCACCCTCTCCGCCACGCTGGCCGCCTCCGCGCTGCACACCAGCCCCCGCCAGGCCCCCGAGGAACTGGCCCGCTGGGACGCCGCGATGGACGTGGTCTCGGAGGCCGCGCACCGCTCCTACCGGGCCCTGGTGGAGCAGGACGACCTGCCCAAGTACTTCTTCGCCTCGACCCCGGTGGACCAGCTGGCCTCGCTGCACCTGGGCTCCCGGCCGTCCCGCCGACCGGATTCGGGAGCCGGCCTGGACGGGCTGCGGGCCATCCCGTGGGTGTTCGGCTGGACCCAGTCCCGGCAGATCGTGCCCGGCTGGTACGGCGTCGGCTCCGGCCTCGCTGCGGCCCGCGCGGCCGGCCTGGGCGATGTGCTGCCCGAGATGTACGAGAAGTGGCACTTCTTCCGCAACTTCCTCTCCAACGTGGCGATGACGCTGGCCAAGACCGATCTGCGGATCGCCAAGCACTACGTGGAGCAGCTGGTCCCGGGCGAGTTGCGGCACGTCTTCGACGAGATCCGCGCCGAGCACGACCTGACCATGCGCGAGGTGCTGCGCCTCACCGGGGAGGACGAGCTGCTGGAGCACAACCCGGTGCTCAAGCAGACCTTCGCGGTCCGCGACGCCTACCTGGACCCGATCTCCTACCTCCAGGTGGCGCTGCTGCGCCGGCAGCGCGAGCAGGCCGAGTCCGGCCGCGAGGAGGACCCGCTGCGCGCCCGGGCGCTGCTGCTGACCGTCAACGGGATCGCCGCCGGCCTGCGCAACACCGGCTGAGCCGACCGGACATGACGAAGGCCGGGGTCCGCTCGCTGGAGCGGGCCCCGGCCTTCGGGCTGTCCGACTGTCCGGCTGTCCGGCTGTCGACGTACGGTCAGTTCGCGGACGGAGTCTCGGGGTCCCGCTTGGTGGCGATCCGGCGCTTGAGCCAGAGCGCGCCGCCGCCGGCCGCCACCAGCAGGCCGAAGCCGACCGCGGTGAGCCCGGCGTTGCCGCCGATCGAGGTCACGAAGGTGCTGGCGAGCTGGCCGTTCACCGGCGTGGGCGCGGCGCTCGCCTCGGGGGTCTGCGGCGTGACGCCGTCGACCAGTTGGACGTCCACCGCGGTCGGCTCGTCACCGCCCGGCGCCGACTGCCGCAGCCGCCCGTGGCCGCGCGCGCTGCCGGCCGGGACCGCCGCACCCCGGCTCGCCACCGGCGCGGCGGGCGGAGTCGGCGCCGCGGTGCGGCAGTTGGCCGAGCGGGCGGTGGCCGAGGGGGCCGCCGGGGTCGGCGAGGGGCTGGTGCTCGGCGCGGCCGAGGTGCTCGGGCCGGCGGTCGGCGTGGCACTCGGCGTGCCGGTGTCCCCGGCCGGGCAGCTGGGCTGGGCCGTGGGGCTCGCGGTGGCGGTGGCGGTCGCCTGACCGCTGCCGGGCGCACCGCTCGCGCCGGGATCCGCGGTGCCCGAGGCCGTCGCCGAGGGAGCCGGTGCCCCCGGCGCGCCGGCGGTCGGCGACGCGGCCCCGACCGTCGAGGGCGACGGCGAGCCGCCCGGTTCGGCCGCCGCCGCGGTGGCCGAACCCACCAGTGCCGTCATCGCCAGTACCCATGTGCCGACCAGTCGTGCCGGCCCCAACCCCGCGCCCACCAGCGCCCCACCTTCCCGAGTCCGGGTCGACCGTATCGGATGTTCCGGGGTGCTCGATCACCAGATCGGGTGCTGCGGACAAGAGTTGTACGACTGTTGCCCTGGCGGTCACGGGGGCGGGTGGTGGCCGGGCGGTCCGCCCGACGGTCCATCAGATGTGGTAGGTGTTCTGGGCCCGCTCCAGGCCCTCCGACAGCAGGGCCTCCACCGCGTCGGCGGCCCGGTCGACGAACCAGTCCAGCTCCTTGCGCTCGGTGGACGAGAAGTCCTTGAGCACGAAGTCGGCGACCTCCATCCGGCCCGGCGGCCGGCCGATCCCGCAGCGCACCCGGTAGTACTCGGGGCCGAGCGACTTGGTGATCGACTTCAGGCCGTTGTGGCCGTTGTCGCCGCCGCCGAGCTTGAGCCGCAGCGCCGCGTAGTCGACGTCCAGTTCGTCGTGGACCGCGATGATCGCGGAGGTGGGCGCCTTGTAGAAGTCGCGCAGCGCGGTGGTCGGGCCGCCGGACAGGTTCATGAAGGTCATCGGCTTGGCCAGCACCACCCGCTGCCCGGACAGGCGGCCCTCGGCCACCTGGGCGCGGCTCTTGTGCGCCTTGAACTTCGCCCCGATCCGCTGGGCCAGCAGGTCGACCACCATGAAACCGATGTTGTGCCGGTTGCGGGCGTAGCCCTCACCCGGGTTGCCCAGCCCCACCACCAGACGGGGGCCGGTGTACTCCGCGTCGCTCATCTCGCCTCTTCCTCCTCAGTAGCCATCATCCCGGACATGCCACTGCCCCGGCTCCCACCAGGGGCCGGGGCAGTGGCGAGCGCGTCAGGCTCAGGCCTCGGTGGTCTCCTCGGCGGCCTCCTCGGCCTCCTCCTCGACCGGGGCGGCCTGGGCGGCGATGATCTGCAGCACCACGGCGTCGGCCTCGACGGCCAGCGACACGTTGGCGGGCAGCTTGATGTCACCGGCGGTGATGGCGGCACCGGCCTCCAGGCCCTCGACCGAGACGGTGACCGACTCGGGCAGGTGGAGGGCCTCGGCCTCGATCGGCAGCGCGTTCAGCACGTGCTCGACCAGGTTGCCACCGGGGGCCAGCTCGCCCTCGACGTGGACCGGGATCTCGACGGCGACCTTCTCGCCGCGCTTCACCAGCAGCAGGTCGACGTGCTCGATGCTGCGCTTGATGGCCTCGCGCTGCACGGCCTTCGGCAGCACGAACTCGTCCTTGCCGTCGATCGGCACGACCAGCAGGGCGTTCGGGGTCTTGAGGGCCATCATCAGGTCGTGGCTCGGCAGGTTCAGGTGAACCGGGGTGTGGCCGTGGCCGTAGACGACACCGGGGACGAAGCCGGCGCGGCGGGCGCGACGGGCGGCACCCTTGCCGAACTCGGTGCGGGGCTCGGCGGCAAGGCGGATCTCGGACATGCTGCACTCCTGGGACGAAACGGGGTGCAGACAGCGAAAAGCCGCCGGGACCACACCCTCACAGATACGGGTCGGCTCGGCGGACTCAATCCAGCGCGTCGATCACGGAGCGCAATAGGCATCCCTCGCCGAGCAGTCTCACGAGTCTAACCGCACCGGTGGTCAAGCATGAAATCGGCCCCCGCTTCGCAGCGGGGGCCGATCAGCCGGTCAAGCCGGATTCGTGCTGAGGAGGTTCATGCTGAGGAGGTGTCAGTGCACGCCCTGGAAGAGCGAGGTGACCGAGCCCTCCTCGAAGACCTCGCGGATCGCGGCGGCGATCGACGGGGCGATGGAGAGGGTGGTGACCTTGTCCATCTGCAGCGCGGCCGGGGTCGGCAGGGTGTTGGTGAAGACGAACTCGCTGACCCGGGAGTTCTTCAGCCGGTCGGCGGCCGGGCCGGACAGCACACCGTGGGTGGCGGCCACGATCACGTCGGCGGCGCCGTTCTCGAACAGCGCGTCGGCGGCGGCGCAGATGGTGCCGGCGGTGTCGATCATGTCGTCGACCAGCACGCAGACCCGGCCCTTGACGTCACCGACCACCTCGGCGGAGAGGATGGTGTTGGCCTGGCTCATGTCGCGGCGCTTGTGGATGATCGCCAGCGGGGCGTCCAGCCGGTCGCACCACTGGTCGGCGACCTTGACCCGGCCGGCGTCCGGCGAGACCACGGTCAGCTTGGAGCGGTCGACCTTCTCGCCGATGTAGTCGCAGAGCATCGGCAGCGCGAAGAGGTGGTCCACCGGGCCGTTGAAGAAGCCCTGGATCTGGGCGGTGTGCAGGTCCACCGCCATCAGCCGGTCGGCGCCGGCCTGGGCCAGCAGGTCGGCGATCAGCCGGGCCGAGATCGGCTCGCGGCCGAGGTGCTTCTTGTCCTGCCGGGCGTAGCCGTAGAACGGCAGGATCGCGGTGATGCTGCGCGCCGAGGCCCGCTTCAACGCGTCGATCATGATCAGCTGTTCCATGATCCACTGGTTGATGGGAGCGGTGTGGCTCTGCATCACGAAGCAGTCCGCGCCGCGCGCGGACTCCAGGAAGCGCACGTAGATCTCGCCGTTGGCGAAGTCCAGGGCCTTGGTCGGAACCAGCTCGGTGCCCAGGGCTGCGGCGACCTCCTTCGCCAGCTCGGGGTGGGCACGCCCGGAGAAGAGCTTCAGCTTCTTCTCGCCCGACGTCGTGATCCCGCTGCTCACTGCACCGTCTCCTCGCGTTACTGCCGCATGGTCCCGCCCGCACCGGACCCGGGCGGCAGCAACCGTCCGGGCCTATGAGCGACAGGGAATTGGGGGTACGTCTCGCTCCGGGCCAACAGCCCCACGGCGCACGTATGTACACCAGGTTACGCGCCCGGTCGCGAAGCGCCCGCCCCGGGAGGCATGACGGTCGCCACACGAAGTGGCCTACGCCTCCTCGGCCTCGGCCTGCGCGGCCGCCGCGGCCTCGGCGGCCGTGGTGCCGGAGCGCTTGCGCGCCACCCAGCCCTCCACATTGCGCTGCCGCGCGCGGGCCACGCCCAGCGCACCGGGCGGCACGTCCTTGTCGATGACCGAACCGGCCGCGGTGTAAGCGCCGTCACCGACCGTCACCGGGGCGATGAACATGTTGTCCGAGCCGGTCCGGCAGTGCGCCCCGATCACCGTGCGGTGCTTGTTCACGCCGTCGTAGTTCACCGTCACCGAGGCCGCGCCGACGTTGGTGCCCTCGCCGATGGTGGCGTCGCCGATGTAGGAGAGGTGCGGCACCTTGGCGCCCTCGCCGAGCTCGGAGTTCTTGATCTCCACATAGGTGCCGACCTTGGCCTTGCGGGCCAGCCTGGTCCCCGGCGCAGGTAGGCGTACGGGCCGACCTGGCAGCCCTCCCCGATCTCGGCCCGCTCGGCGGTGGTGGCGGTGACCACGGCACCCGCGCCGACCGCGGTGTCGGTCAGTGTGCAGTCCGGGCCCACCTCGCAGCCCTCGGCCAGGTGGGTGGTGCCGCGCAGCCGGGTGCCGGGGTGCACCACGGCGTCCGGCTCGTAGCCCACCTGGACGTCCAGCCAGGTGGTGGCCGGGTCGACCACGGTGACGCCGGCCCGCATGGCGCGCTCCAGCAGCCGGTCGTTGAGCAGCCGGCGGGCCTCGGCCAGCTGCACCCGGTCGTTGATGCCCAGGATGTCGCGGTGGTCGGCGGCGACCACGGCGCCGACCCGGTGGTCGGCGGTGCGCAGGATCTCCAGGGTGTCGGTCAGGTACTCCTCGCCCTGGGCGTTGTCGGTGGTGATCCGGGCCAGCGCGTCGGCCAGCAGCTTGCCCTCGAAGGCGTAGACGCCGGAGTTGATCTCCTGGATGGCGCGCTGCTCCTCGGTGGCGTCGCGGTGCTCCACGATCCCGGTGACCGAGCCGTCCACGGCCCGCAGGATCCGGCCGTAGCCGGTCGGGTCGGGCACGTTGGCGGTCAGCACGGTGACGCCGTTGCCCTGCTCGGCGTGCTGCTCGGCGAGCAGCCGCAGGGTCTCGGCGGTGAGCAGCGGGGTGTCGCCGTAGGTGACGATCACGGTGCCGTCCAGCGCGATGCCGTCGGCGGCCAGCGCCTCGACCGCCACCCTGGCCGCGTTGCCGGTGCCGAGCTGGGCCTCCTGGACCACCACCCGGGCGCTCGGGTGGGCCTCGCCCAGGTGCTGGGCCACCAGCTCCCGGCGGTGGCCGACCACCACGGCCAGCTCACGGGGGGCCAACTCCTCCACCGCGGCGACCACATGGCCCAGCAGGCTGCGACCGCAGATCGGGTGCAGCACCTTGGGCAGGGCCTTGGACCGCATCCGGGTGCCTTCCCCCGCGGCGAGTACCAGGACGGCGGCAAGGGGGCTGTCAGTCGCAGCGCTCACGCGGGAGGCTCCTCGATCCATCGGTTCATAAGGGGAAGCACAGGGGGGAGGGGGCCGGCGAACTCCCGGGCCGAGGGCCCATCCGCACGGAGTGCCGAGCTGGACCGAGGATACCTACCAACCGTGACCGACGAGCTCCGCCGCTAGGACTCGAACCTAGACAAAGGCCTTCAAAGGGCCCCGTGCTGCCATTACACCACGGCGGATCGATCGTCAAACGCGCTCCGGCAGTCGGCAGCGGTGCCACCGCACCCCCTGGAGCCAAGCACAGCCTAAGGGTTACCGCGCCCGACCTCCACCACCTATCCGGAACCTCCGGTGTGCCCTGCTTCCCTTCACTCGCCGCACAACTTACGATGCCGTAAGTTACGCAAGCGTAGGGTCTGGTCCCCCGATCGGGCCCGCACGCGTTGGGTCCGGTCCCCCGACCGCGCCCGCTGACGCAGGGTCCGGTCGACCGACCGGGCACTCCCTCCGCCTTCCCTTGAGGGGACGACCGAGATGACGCTCCAGGCCGACGAGGTACTGCCGGGCTCCCGCCCGGACGGCAAGCCCAACTCCCAGATCTCCGCGACCCTCGGTGGCGAGAAGCAGGGCCTGCCCGAGCGGATCGCGCTCGCGGCGTTCATCGCGATCCCGTTCCTCGCCCTGCTCGCCGCCGCGCCGGTCGCCTGGGGCTGGGGGCTCGGCTGGCGCGACCTGGCGATCGGCACGGCGATGTACTTCCTCACCTGCCACGGCATCACGGTCGGCTACCACCGGCACTTCACCCACCGTGCCTTCAAGACCGGACGGGTGCTCAAGATCGTCATGGCGGTGGTCGGCAGCCTGGCCGTCGAGGGCCCGGTGGTCCGCTGGGTGGCCGACCACCGCAAGCACCACAAGTTCTCCGACCGGGACGGCGACCCGCACTCCCCCTGGCGTTACGGCGAGAGCGTGCCGGCGCTGCTCAAGGGCCTCTGGTGGGCGCACATGGGCTGGATGTTCGACTCGGAGCAGACGCCCCAGCACATCTACGCCCCCGACCTGGTGAAGGACAGCGACATCCGGGCCATCTCCCGGCTGTTCTGGCTCTGGACCACGCTGTCGCTGCTGCTGCCCGCGCTGGCCGGCGGGCTGCTCAGCTGGTCCTGGCAGGGTGCGGTGACCGCCTTCTTCTGGGGCTCGCTGGTCCGGGTGGCGCTGCTGCACCACGTCACCTGGTCGATCAACTCGATCTGCCACGCGGTCGGCTCGCGGCCGTTCCGCAGCCGCGACAAGTCCGGCAACGTCTGGTGGCTGGCGGTGCTCTCCTGCGGCGAGTCCTGGCACAACCTGCACCACGCCGACCCGACCGCGGCCCGGCACGGCGTGCTTCGCGGCCAGGTGGACTCCTCCGCCCGCATCATCCGCTGGTTCGAGCTGGCCGGCTGGGCGCGCGAGGTGCGCTGGCCCGATGCGGCGCGCATCGCCGCCCGGCGCACCGCATGACCTCTCGGCTACAGCATGATGGAGGGGTGAACGGGAGCAACCCAGAGACCAGTCCAGCAGGCAGCGCCGACGGCCATCGGCCGGCCGCCCCCGGCCACCGGGCCCGCGGCGGCCGGGTCCGGATGACCGGCAAGCAGCGCCGGGAACAGCTGCTGGAGATCGGGCGCTCCGTCTTCGCCGAGCGCGGCTACGACGGCACCTCGGTGGAGGAGATCGCCGAACGGGCCGGCGTCTCCAAGCCGGTGGTCTACGAGCACTTCGGCGGCAAGGAGGGCCTCTACGCGGTGGTGGTGGACCGCGAGATGCAGCTGCTGCTCGACATGGTGACCGGGGCGCTCACCGGCGGGCACTCCCGGGAGCTGCTGGAGCAGGCCGCGTTCGCCCTGATGGACTACATCGACACCTCCACCGACGGCTTCAAGATCCTGGTCCGGGACTCCCCGGTCGCCCAGTCCACCGGCAGCTTCGCCTCGCTGATCAGCGACATCGCCACCCAGGTCGAGGACATCCTCGGGCTGGAGTTCAAGGCCCGCGGCTTCGACCCCAAGCTGGCCCCGATGTACTCGCAGATGCTGGTCGGCATGGTGGCGCTGACCGGGCAGTGGTGGCTGGAAGTGCGCAAGCCGCAGAAGTCCGAGGTGGCGGCGCACCTGGTCAACCTCGCCTGGCACGGCCTGGAGGGCATGGAGCGGCACCCCAAGCTGGTGGGCGAGCGGCAGGGCTGAGCCGTCCCGGGTCGTCGGAAGTTCACGATTTGGCTCTCTTGATGTCAAGAGGCTTCATATCGACAGAACCCCCGATACACTGATCCACATGGAGGACGAGGTCGATCGCCTGGTCGCAGCATGGCGCCGCGAGCGCCCCGACCTCGACGTGCAACCACTGCAGGTGCTCAGCCGGGTCAGCCGGCTCGCCAGACACCTGGACCGGGCCCGCCGGGCCGCCTTCGCCGAGCACGGCCTCGAGCCCTGGGAGTTCGACGTGCTGACGGCGCTGCGCCGGGCCGGCCACCCGTACCAGCTCTCCCCCGGCCAGCTGCTCACCCAGACGCTGGTCACCTCGGGCACCATGACCAACCGGATCGACCGGCTGGCCGGCAAGGGCCTGGTGCAGCGCCTGCCCGACCCGGACGACCGGCGCGGAGTGCTGGTCCGACTGACCGCGTCCGGGCAGCTGAAGGCCGACGAGGCACTGGCCGGGCTGCTGGCGCACGAGCGCGAGCTGCTGGCCGAGCTCACCGGCGGTCAGCAGTCCGAGCTGGCGGGGCTGCTGCGGCAGCTGGTCGCGCCGTTCGACAACATCCCGGGCTGACCGGGCCTCAGCGCGCTCCCACCGGCCGTCAGGGCGTTCCGACAGGGCGTCAGGGGGTCGGCCTAGCCCGCCGCCTCCGCCGGGCCCACCCCGGCCCGCCGGGCCAGCGCCACCGCCGCCAGCGTCGAGTGCACGCCCAGCTTGCCCAGCACGTTCTGCATGTGGGTGCGCACGGTGTGCGGGGAGAGATAGAGCCGCTCGGCCACCGCCTGCCGCCCCAGGCCCGCCACCATGCAGCGCAGCACCTGCTTCTCCCGGGGAGTCAGCGACTCGACCAGCCGCTCGCTCTCGGTGCGGTCCCGGCGGGCCGTGGTCAGCTCCCGGACCACGCCGGTCAGCAGCGCCGGCGGCAGGTGGGTCTCACCGCGCAGCACCCCGCGCAGCACGGTCAGCAGCCGGGTCAGCGAGCTCTCCTTGGCCACCCAGCCGGCCGCGCCCGCGTAGAGCGCCCGGACGGCCCGGTGCGGATCCTCCTCGGCGGCCAGCACCACGGCGTGCAGCCCCGGGTAGCCGTGGCAGCAGCGTGCCAGCAGGGTGATGCCGTCGGCCGGGCGGCGGGCGGACGGGACCGGCGGGGCCGACTGCGGCACCGGCCGCCGCACGGGCGGGTTGCCGGGCGCCGCCGGGGGTGCGGCGAGCCGCTGCGGGGCGAGGGTGCTGCCGGCCCGGCGCGGTGCGGGCACCACACCGCTCACCGGGCGCCGCTGCGGCGCGCCGGGGCTCCCCGCTGCCCCGGGACGGCCGGACGCGGCCCCCAGGCCGGTGCCTGGGGGCGGGCCGAGCGCCGCCGGGCTGCTGCCCAGATCGGCGTCGACCAGCAGGATGTCGAACGGGCGCCCCTCAGCGGCCGCCCGCTCCAGGGCGTGCTCGGCCGCCGCGGCACTGCCGACCGCGCCGACCTCGATCTCAGGCTCGGCGGACAGCGCGGTGGCCAGCGCCTCGGCGAAGATCCGGTGGTCGTCGACCACCAGGACGCGGATCCGCCCCATCTCGGTGTCCCCCCTGCTCCAGCCACGGCGCGCACCGATGTCCCCACTCAGCGTACGGGTTGAGCGGCCGTCAGGTGGCGCAATGGTGAAGTTCCGTCGGATTGGGGCACTTCGCGGTTCAGGCCAGCCGGCGGGCGCCCTCGGCGGCGGTGACGGTGAACAGCACCGGATCGGCGTACCCGGCCGTGCGGAACGCGGCGGTGACGGCCTTGCCCACCTGCTCGGTGGACTCCCGCGGGACCAGTGCGATCACCGAGCCGCCGAAGCCGCCACCGGTCATCCGGGCCCCGAGCGCCCCGGCCTCCACCGCCGACGCCACCGCCAGATCGGTCTCGGCGCAGGAGACCCGGAAGTCGTCGCGCAGCGAGGCGTGGCCGGCCGTCAGGATCGGCCCGAGCGCGGCGAAGTCGCCCTTGTCGAGCAGCTCCACGGCCGTCAGGACCCGGTCGTTCTCGGTCACCACATGCCGCACCAGCGGCACCAGCTCGGCCGGCAGCCGAGGCTGCGCCGCCGCCAGCTCCGCCGCCGGCAGGTCGCGCAGCGCGGGCAGACCGAGCAGTTCGGCGGCCCGCTCGCAGCCGGCCCGGACCGCGGCGTAGGAGCCGTCGCCGATGTCGTGCTTCACCCGGGTGTCGATCACCAGCAGCTCCAGGCCCTGCTCGGCGGGCCGGAACGGCACCTGGCGCAGGCTCAGGTCCCTGGTGTCCAGGAAGAGCGCGGCGCCCTCGGTGCAGCAGGCGCTGGCCATCTGGTCCATCACGCCGCAGGGCACGCCGACGAACGCGTTCTCGGCCCGCTGGGCCAGCCGGGCCAGCTCGGCACCGGTCAGCGGCAGGTCGTGGAGGTCGCGGTAGGCCACGGCCACCGCGCACTCCAGGGCGGCCGAGGAGGACAGGCCGGCGCCGGTCGGCACGTCGCTGTCGAGGTACAGGTCGGCGCCGCCCACCTGGTGCCCGGCCTCGCGCAGCGCCCACACCACGCCCGCCGGGTACGACGCCCAGCTGGTCACCGCACCGGGCGCCAGCTCGGCGACGGCCAGGTCGGTGACCCGGCCGTCGCCCTGCGCGCTGTACAGCCGCAGCCGGCCGTCGGTGCGGGGCGCGGCGCTCAGCCGGACCGCGTGCGGGAGGGCGATCGGCAACACGAACCCGTCGTTGTAGTCGGTGTGCTCGCCGATCAGATTGACCCGGCCCGGTGCCGCCCACACCCCGGCGGGTGCGGCACCGAAGATCCGCTCGAACTCGTCCCTCACGTCACGCTCTCCCGCCGTCGCGTCAGTTACTGGTGCTCTTGGTGCTGCTGTCGGTGCTCGTGGTGCTCTTGCCGGTGCTCTTGTCGAACTTGTCGAGGGTGAAGGCCCAGGCGTCGGCCACGATGGCGTCCAGCTCGGGGCGCTTGGGAACCCAGCCCAGCGCCTGCCGGGCCCGCTCGGCGGAGGCCACCAGCACCGCCGGGTCGCCCGGGCGGCGCTCGGCGGTGACCACCGGGATCTCCCGGCCGGTGACCCGCTTGACCGACTCGATCACCTCGCGGACCGAGAAGCCGCTGCCGTTGCCCAGGTTGCAGATCAGGTGCTCGCCCGGCTCGGCCGCGTCCAGCGCCAGCAGGTGGGCCTCGGCCAGGTCGGCGACGTGGATGTAGTCGCGGATGCAGGTGCCGTCCGGGGTCGGGTAGTCGTCGCCGAACACCGAGATGTGCGGGCGCTGGCCCAGTGCGGCCTGGAACACCAGCGGGATCAGGTGCGACTCGGGGTCGTGCCGCTCGCCGTGGGCGCCGTAGGCACCGGCCACGTTGAAGTAGCGCAGGCTGACCGCGGCCAGGCCGTGCGCGATCGCCTCGCTGGTGATCAGGTGGTCCACCGCCAGCTTGGTGGCGCCGTAGGCGTTGGTCGGCGAGGTGCGGGCGGTCTCGGCGATCGGGCTGGACTCCGGCTCGCCGTAGGTGGCGGCGGTGGACGAGAAGACCAGCTTGCGCACACCGGCCTTGCGCATCGCGCTGATCAGCTCCAGCGAGCCGGCCACGTTGTTGCGCCAGTACTTCTCCGGGTCCGCGACCGACTCGCCGACCTGCGAGGAGGCGGCGAAGTGCAGCACGGCGTCGAAGGAGCCGTCCAGCACCTGGTCGGCCTCCTGGATCCGGCCGCGGACGAACTCGGCGCCGGCCGGCACGCCCTCCAGGAACCCGGTGGAGAGGTCGTCCAGCACAACCACCTGGTGCCCCGCCTCCAGCAGGTGGGCCGCGACCACGCTGCCGACGTAGCCGGCACCGCCGGTGACCAGGTACTTGCTCATTGTGCGACCTCCCGCAGGCGCTGTGCCGCCGCCTCCGGCGACACATCGTTGACAAACGCGTCCATGCCGGATTCGACTCCGGCCAGGTACTTCAGCTTGCCTACCGTACGACGGATCGTGAACAGCTCCAGATGCAGTGCCAGCTCGGCGCCGTCCCGGCGGGGTGCCTGGTGCCAGGCCGCGATGTACGGGGTGGGCGGCAGCCCCTCGCCGAACAGCCGGTCGAAGCGGCGCAGCAGCTGGAGGTAGAGCCCGGGGAACTCGGCCCGCTCCGGCTCGGACAGCTCGGTCAGGTCGGCCACCCGGCGGTGCGGGTAGAGGTGCACCTCGTACGGCCAGCGGGCGGCGAACGGCACGAAGGCCGTCCAGTACTC
This sequence comes from Kitasatospora acidiphila, assembly GCF_006636205.1. Classification (NCBI taxonomy): domain Bacteria; kingdom Bacillati; phylum Actinomycetota; class Actinomycetes; order Kitasatosporales; family Streptomycetaceae; genus Kitasatospora; species Kitasatospora acidiphila. The sequence continues at coordinate 3,753,703 of NZ_VIGB01000003.1, forward strand.
GCCGCTCAGGACCACCCGCACGGGATCGGCGCGCTCGGCGGCCAGCAGGTCCTCGAAGAGGTTGCGACCGGTGCCGGCGCGGTGGTCGGCGGCGGCGGCGATCATCTTGGCGGTGCGCGGGGTGGTGAAGGGGAAGGCGTAGATCTGGCCGTGCGGGTGGGCCAGGGTCACGCCGATCTCGGCGCCGCGGTTCTCGAAGCAGAAGACCTGGTCGACGCCGGGCAGCCGGCTCAGTGCGGCGGTGCGGTCGGTCCAGACGTCCAGCACCAGGCGGGCCTTGGACTCGTCGAGGTCGGCGAAGGAGGCGTCGTGGTCGGCGGTGAAGCAGACCACCTCGCAGCGGCCGACGCCCGGGCGGGCCTGGCGCAGGGGGGCGGCGGGGGCGTTGCGGCGGGGTCCGCTGCGGCGGGGACGGCGTCGAGGGCCGCATCGGGGGCGATGTCGATGGCGGGGGCCACGTCGGCGGCCAGGGACGGGAAGCGGTTCTCGAAGACCACCACGTCGTAGTCGGCGGCCGGGATCTCGCTGAGGTGGTCGGCGGTGCTGGGGCAGAGCGGACACTGGTCGGTCGGCGGGTGGTAGATCCGGCCCTGGCGGTGCGCGGCCACCGTGACCCAGTCGCCGGTCACCGGGTCGCGGCGCACCTCGGAGAGGTTGGCGACCGGCTCCAGCGGGCGCCGGTCCGGCTCGTCCCGGAACGCGGTTTCGTCCCGGTCGAAGTAGATCAGCTCACGGCCGTCCGCAAGCTTGGTCGTGGTCTTCCGCACAGTCTGCCGCCCTCGGTCTTGCCAGTCGTCGACCTACATCGCCACACATAATCAAACAATAGTTATCAGTAGTCAACAGAAGACTGCGGCGTGGGGCGGGCCCTGGCGCGGGACGGCTGCGTGGCGCGGGGGGAGCACGGGCTCGGCGGGGCATGGCGGGGCCGGCGGGGCTCAGCAGAGCCGGTGGGGCATGGCGAAGCCGCACCCGAGCCGGGGCTCGGGTGGCGGGGCTGCCTTGGTCGTGGTGCGTGGCTACTCGCGAGCGAGCCGGGCGAGCAGGCCGGTCCGATCGGCCACCGCGGCCGCCTCAAGGCGGGTGCGCGCGCCCAGCTTCATCAGCACCCGCTGCACGTGGGTGCGCGCGGTGCTGGGCGCGATGCCCATCCCGAGCGCGATCTCCTGGGTGTCCTGCCCCTCGGCGATCCTGGCCAGCACCTGGATCTCACGGCGGGTCAGCGAACCGAGCAGCCGCAGCGCCTCGTCGTCCGGCTCCCGCACCGGATGCAGCAGCCGCTCGAACGCCGCCTGCAGCACCTCTACGGCCACGGCCGCCTCACCGGCCCGCGCGCGGGTGATCGAACGGTCCACCACCTCGATCCGCTCATCGCTGCGGACGTAACCGGCGGCGCCGGCCGCGAACGCGTTGGCCACTCCCCGCAGGTCGTCCACCGGGCCGAGCACCACCACGGCCACCTCCGGCCGCTCCTGCCGCATTCGCCGCACCGAGCCGAACGCCCCGGGGTCGCCGGGTCGCGCGACCCCGAGCAGGCAGACCTCCGGGCGGCGCTGTGCCACCAGCTCCGGTCCGGCCGACGCCGGACTGCCGACCGCCAGCACCCGGTGCCCGCGCACCTGCAGCGCTGCCGCCAGTGCCTCGGCCAGCAGTCGGTGATCGTCGACCACGACGAGCCGTACGCCCAAGGGGCCCTCCCCCGTACCCTCCGCGGAGAGTTCCCCGCATCACGCGTACCGGCCGTACGCCACAGCACTGCTGACGCACCATCACAGCGCAAACGGACTCGTGCCGCTAGAGATCGGCGAGTTCGAACCGTGCCAGGAGAATAACGAAAAGGTCCCCGCCAGATTGGCGGGGACCTTTCCCGATGGAGCCCCCATGCGGAATCGAACCGCAGACCTTCTCCTTACCATGGAGACGCTCTACCGACTGAGCTATAGGGGCGAACCGGTCGAACGAGGAAGACATTACATGGTCATCGGGGGGATTGGGAAATCGGCGCCCTCCGCCGGGCACACGCCCTTGCCCCAGCCGGGCGCCCGGCGCACTGGGGCGCGCCGGCGGAGGACGCAGGGCGCGGAGCAGCGGCGATGCGCGGGGGCGGGCGACGGTGGTGCGCTGGGGGCAGCCGTCTCGCATGTCGAGCCCCACGCTGCCGTCACCGCACTGGGGATGGCACGCGCCTCGTCCCGGTCCGGGCCGTCGTCACATCGCCGCGCCCGCCTCGGACTCCGGCCCGCAGTGCCGTCACACCGCCGCACCCCCGCTCGCCACAGCGGCCCGACCGGCCGGACCGCCATCACCCAACCCGTGCTCCACCGTCAGGTCGCACCCGCTCCGGTCCGGCAAGGCGAGCAGGCAGAGCACCGCCACCACGCCGAGCCCTGCCAGATACCAGCCCACCGGCGCCGCCGTCCCATAGGCCGCCGTCATCCTGGTGGCCAGCAGCGGCGCCGTCCCACCGCCGACCACGCCACCGAGGTTGTAGGTGAGCGCCGCCCCCGTGTAGCGGACCCTGGTCGGAAAGAGCTCGGGCAGATACGCCGCCACCGGCCCCAGCAGCACCCCCTGCAACAGGCCCGCGCCGGCCAGCGCCAGCAGCATCAGCTCGGGCCGCAGCGTCTCCAGTGCCGGAAAGAGCAGCAGCGACCAGCAGGAGGCCAGCACCGTCCCGAGGAGCACGGTTCGTCGGCGCCCCCAGCGATCCGAGGCCCCTGCGCTGTACCAGACCGCCAACGCGCCCGCCGGTGCGGCCAGCAGCTGCAGGGCCAGCATCACCGTCTGCGGCACGCCCAGTTGGCCGGTGACATAGGCCAAGGCATAGGTGCTGCCCAGGTAGTAGAGCGCATAGCCGAAGCAGAGCGCGCCGCTGCCCAGCAGCACGGTGCGCCAGTGCTCACGGAGCACCGCCCGGATCGGCAGCGCCCGCCCGCGACCACCCGACGCCCCGGACTCTCCGCCGGCCCCGAACTCTCCGACGGCCGTGGCGGCCCGCTCGGCCGCGGCGAAGACCGGAGTCTCGGCGATCCGCAGCCGGACGAACAGCCCCACCCCCACCAGCAGCAGCGACCCGAGGAACGGCAGCCGCCACCCCCAACTCGCGAACTCCCTGGCCGGCAGGCTGAGCGACACGACCAGGAAGACCGCGGTGGCCAAAGTCGAGCCGGCGCAGGGGCCGAGCTGCAGATAGCCCGAATACCGCCCGCGCCGGCCCGGCGGGGCGTACTCCGCGACCAGCAGGGCCGCCCCGCCCCACTCGCCGCCGAGCCCCAGCCCCTGACAGAACCTCAGCACCACCAGCACCAGCGGCGCCCAGACTCCCCACCGCCCGTACCCCGGCAGCAGGCCGACCGCCGTCGTCGACAACCCCATCAGCAGCAGCGACACCACCAGAACGGCCTTGCGCCCCAGCCGATCCCCGAAGTGCCCGAACACCACGGCGCCGACCGGCCGGGCCACGAACGCCACCGCGTAGACCGAGAAGGCGGCGAGCAGCGCATTGACCGGTCCGAGCGCCGGGAAGTACTCCCGCCCGAAGACCAGGGCCGCGGCCATCCCGTACAGGAAGAAGTCGTAGTACTCGATCGCCGTCCCCACGAAGGCGGCAGCGGCCACCCGCCCCAACCCCTCGGTCCCACCGAGGCCCGGGCCGCGCACTCCTGACGCCGTGTCAATCGCCATGCTTCGACGATGCCGGGACGGACCGGCCACCCGCAGCCGCCAAGCGGGTGACGGGGGCGCGAACGGTTCGTGCACGCCCCGGGGTGGTGCGCGGTGCCAGGAGCGCTTCATTTGCATACGCGCGGTCCGCTGTGCCTATCCTTGACTACCGTGCGTGCCTGATCAGTTACCAGGAAGGAGGGTCCAATGGTCCTGCCGGCCAGTGGCTTTCAAGTGCACCCCGACGAGCTCTCGGCCGCAGCCACCGCGGCCGACGGCATCGCCGCCCGGCTGCCGGACCAGGGCCGCCTGCTCGCCGCCGCCACCGACCGCAGCGCCGACGGCCTCAGTGGCTGGCGCACCGCCGCCGCCCTGCGTTCCTGCGGCGACGCCTGGCACGCCCTGCTCGGCCGACTGAACGCCGAACTGGCCGACCAGGGCCGCAAACTCGACAGCACCGCGCAGCGCTACCGGGCCGGCGAGCTCTCCGCCGCCGATGCCTTCCTCGCCCCCGCGGCCCACCCGCACGCCCTCGCCCCTCCCCCGGCCCTCGGCCGGGAGGCGCCCCCGTACACAACCCCGGTCGGCCCCTGATGGACCTCGCCGCCCTCCGTGACGCCACCCCCCGCGCCCTCCCCGACGGCACCGAGGCCTACACCCAACTCGGCGCCGCCCTGCGCACCAGCGCCGAGGAGTGGCGCTCCACCGTCCTCGACCGCACCCGGAACTCCGGCTGGCAGGGCGGCGCCGCCGACGGCTGCCGCGCCAGCCTCCAGCAGACCGAGGACCACCTCGCCGCCGCCCACGCCGAGTTGGAGCGCATCGGCGCCGTCCTGCACTCCGGCGCCGACGCGCTCCAGCTCGCCCAGGCCCGCCTGCTGGAAGCCCTCGACGAGGCCCGCGCCGCCGGCCTCACCATCACCCCCGACGGCCGCGTCAGCACCCCCGCCGCGAACCCCGCCGACCGCCACGACCCCGACTCCCTCATCCCCCAGAAGCGGAGCTCCGACCTCACCCAGCGGATCAGCTCCGCCCTGCACGACGCGGACGCCGCCGACCGCGCGCTCGCCGACCAATTGCAGGGCTTCACCCGCTCCGCCCAGGACGGCTCCGCCCTCACCAGCCGCGGCTACGACCCCGATCCGCTCTCCCCCGTCATCACCGCGCCCGACCTGCTCGCCGCCGCCTTCCCGCCCGCCACCGCCACCCCCGCCGAGGTCGCCGCCTGGTGGCGCACCCTCCCCGCCGCCACCCAACAGCACCTGATCGCCACCCGCCCCGACCTCATCGGCAACCGCGACGGCCTCCCCGCCGCCGCCCGCGACCAGGCCAACCGCCTCCTCCTGCGCAACTACCTCGCCGACTACGGCAACCGCACCCACCTCGGCGCCGAAGACCAGACCAAGCTCGCCGGCTTCCGCGCCATCCAGGACCGCCTGGACCGCGACCGCAACACCCAGCCGCCGCTGTTCCTGCTCGGCGTCTCGGACCAGGGCCAGGGCCGCGGCATCCTGTCCTTCGGCGATCCCGACACCGCGGCCAACGTCTCCGCGTACGTGCCGGGGCTGGGGACGGAACTGAGGCACGTGGGCGGGAAGGACGGGGACCGGGCGTACAACGTCTGGAGCGCCGCTCACACTGCCGATCCGGCTCGAAGCACCGCCTCCATCGTGTGGCTGGGCTACGACCCGCCGCCCGGCGTCGACAAGCTCGACCCGGAGACCCTGAGCGTCATGGAGAAGGATCGCGCCCAGGCGGGTGCCGACAGCTACGACCGGTTCCTCTCCGGCCTGCGTGCCAGCCACCAAGGACAGCCCGCCCATCTGACCGCCCTCGGCCACAGCTACGGCTCACTCACCGTCGGGCTGGCCGGGCAGAATCCCCAGGGCACGGGGGCTGACGAAATGATCCTGGTCGGCAGTCCGGGAACCGGCGCAAAGCACGCGTCGCAGCTGGGAGTTGCCTCGGGTCACGTCTGGGTGGGAGCCGCGGACAACGATCCCGTGTCCTACGCACCCAGTCCGGTTGAAGATCTGCAGGGCCATTTCAATGAGCGCTGGTTCGGTACCGACCCCGCCAGCGCGGATTTCGGCGCACAGCGATTCGATGTGGCGGACGGCCCTGCCGACAGCTTTGCTTCCCATTCGAATTACCTGGATCCGAGCGGCGGAAATTCGCTCTACAACATCGGACAGATCGTCGCCGGGCACCCCGAGAACACCAAGGCTCAGGCGCTGCGGTGACCCACTGGCAGCGCGTCTCCACCGCCCTGACCGCCCTGGCCGCGCTGGCCGCGCTGGGCTTCCTGGCCGCCTGCCAATCGACTGCTCCACCAACTCCCCATACTTCCAAGGCATCTGCGATGATGAGCCCCGACCAGGCCAGAGACAGACTGCACGCCCTCCTCGACGGCACCTTCGAGGTGATCAAGCCGGCGGTGACCTACCGGGAGGGCTGGCCCAGGGTCACCGAGAACGACCAACCCGCCGACACGGCCAACGTCGCTCTCGAGCGCTATGTCATGACCAAGGTGTCCGCAACGAAATACGGAGCCTTGCTGGGCCTTGTCGAGCGCCGATGGAAATCCCTCGGCTACGTCATCGAAAGCGTCAATGCCGACCCCGTCATGCCCGCCGTCTTCGCCAGGGCAAGCGATGGTTCCGCACTCAACCTGCGAGTCGGCTATCCAGGGAACATCACCATCGGAGCAGTGGTGAATCCCGTCCGAGCGACCACGAGCCCATTCGGTCCCGAACCACCGCAGCCCACCCTCCCGAACGGCAACCCAGACATCCTCCCCACCGTCGACGACCCCTTCTGGTCGCACTGATCCCCGCCGACTCCGCCCGCCTCCCCCTCGGCAACTCCACTGCCCCTGCGCGATGATGGCCACCCGAGCACGACCAGCCAGAGGGGCCATCCGCACCAGTGATCCACGCGCTCAACGAGTTCAGCGTCAACTTCACCTACCGCCACCGGGAAACCACCTGGCTCATCCACCGGAACGGCAGTGACGCTCCGGTGGCCCGGCTCCGCAAGCCGGAAGCACCCGACTCACTGAAGCCGTACCAGGTGTACGGAGGGCCGCAACTCGACGAGCTCCTCGGCCATGTGGCCAACAGCATCGCCCTCGCCCCGGACGGCCGCCGGCTCGGCCGGGTCCGTCTGCGCAGCAAGCAGTGGGGCCTGCGCGACGGACTGTCCACGGACGAGGAGTGGACCTTCGCCCAGGACGGGCTGGGGGAACTGCACGGCCAACCCATGGGATTGGGGAGCCGGGCGCGGCATGCCTTCGTGGTGGGAAACCTCATGGACAACGTCCTGACGGATGTGGTCCTGGCGCACAGTCTCCGCTACCGAAGCATCATCTCGGAGGGGTTCGAGCTGACCCGCCGCCCCGGCGTCAACTCACGCTACGACGTGCGAGTACACGATCCGCGGATCAACCGGCTGCTGGTGCTCTCTGCGGTCTCCTACTTCGAGTCCGAACACGGCGACGCGGACGTCCGGAAGATTCTTCCGTCCATCGGCGGCCTGTTCCGGCTCTGACCGGTGATCAGCCGGTGCCGCACCGACTCCAGGTACACGTCCCTCGGCGCGGGCAGGCCCGGGCAGACGTCCCAGTGGGCGATCCGGCACATCCGGATGACGGCGGACGGGGTCACGGTCGCGACGGTGCCACGCGGATCCACCTGCCAGCGACGGCCGTTGGGGACGCAGTGCGCGGGATGATCATCCAGGTCGAGCAGGATCCAACGCCCGCGAACCGTCGGATGCCAGGCCGCCTCACGCTGGCAGTAGCGGCAGCGGCCCGTAGGCTTGTGGTCCGCGGCTGCGGCCTCGGCCATGGCCTGCCCGCGCTCGGTCAGATAGCTGCCCACGGCCCGGATCACCTCGCCGATCAGCACCGGCTCCCGGCCACCGCACTCCGCCGCCGGCGCGAGCAGCACGCAGTACCCACACAGCACCGCCCGAGCCCCCCGATGCCAACTGCCCCCGCCCCGCCCGCACCACCGGCACCCCGTCAGCTCGGCGCAGCCCGCACACCAGCGGCCCGCCGCCTCGCCCCCACACCTCTCGCACTGCGCCTGCCTGGCCATCAACACCGCCCTCAGCCCTTAGCAGCGGGCGCCGGACTCCACCAGCGACAGCCCGCCCTGATGGCTTAACGACGGATCGAACACCAACGACACGCTGTTGGATCGATCCAGTCGATCCAACGCCCATCTCCTCAGTCGATCAAGGCGGATGCCCTCTGAGTACGGATACTCACTGACAGCATCACCTGGTGACGGTATGTTGGGCCCTCGTTACTCAAACGCCAGTGCTAGATCACCAGCCTGTGGGGGGCCTCGTGAGCGACCCGTTGGATTTTGAACGACGCATGAACCCGTGGCTCTTCGACAGCTCGGGCAACCTCACCGACCAGGCGAAGAAGCAGTTTCCCGACCTGGCCGCAGCTGCGACACAGACAGCCGCGCCCAGTTGGGCGCCGACTACGGGTGGCACCTCCGTCTCGGTCACCCCGGCCGCTCTGCAGCAGGCAGGTCAGAACGCCGCCGCACTCGCCACGAGCGTCGGCACCGAGTGCACCAAACCGGGCCAGCATGTCCCGACTGCCGTGTCCGCCCTCAACGGCTGGTCCTCGAGCGGCGCCATCAACACGGCTTGGAACACATGGGATCAGCAGACCCAAGCCCTCTGTGACCTGATCGACCAGCTGACCACGAACCTGCAGACCAACGGCACCAACTACACAAACGACGAGGACCACACCCGGCGCCGATTCGGGGCTTACTGAGGAGGCAGCGCATCATGGTGACTTTCCACGATCTCCATAACGCCGACCTGAGTTCCCTGGACTCCCTCGCCACGGACTTCGAGCAAATGGTTCGGTCCTGGGATCTGTCCACCTCGCTGGACAACAGCGTCCTCGGCCCGCTCCAGGGGTCCGGATGGACCGGCGACGCGGCCAACGCCGCCGCCGACCACATCAAGAACATACGCACCCAACTCGACGCCGCCTTCGACGAGGCCAGCGCCATGGCGCGCGCCCTCCGCGACGCCCACACCGAGTTCGCTGCGGCTCAGCAGGATCTGACGAACGCCCTTCATAGCGCCACGGACCACTCGATGACGGTGGATGACGACGGCAACGTCCACTGGCAGTCGAAGACCAACCCGGACGATCCTCAGGCGACCTCACAGCTCAAGTCGTTGCAGCAGGCGGCTGACGGAATCAAGCAGTCCATCGACGCTGCCGTCGCCCGCGCGACCGAAGCGGACAATGCCGCAGCCGCAGCCCTCGCCGGCGACACCGGTACGAACACGACCAGCTTCAACAGCACCCCCATCGGAGGCATCCCCGAGGAGGAAGCCCAGCAGGCGGCCGACCTGCTGCGTCAAGGAGGCAACATCACAGATGCCCAACTCACCCAGTTGGACCGCCTGTTGAAGGCCCACTCCGGCGACCAGCGCTTCGCCACAGCGTTTTACACGTCACTCGGGCCAGAAGGGTTCCTGAAGTCGCTCGGCGCAGTTGACCAGGGTCCGGTCAACGCGAAACGCACTGACATGTTGACAAGCCTCCAATCCGACCTCGGACTGACCCTGGCAACTGCGACCAGCACGAAGAGCCAGCCGCATCTCTCGGACGACTGGGAGGCCGGCCTCCGCGCCGCCGGGGCCAAGCAATACGACGTCACCACGGCTCCACCCTCCGGAGGGCGCCCGTACGGCTACCAGATCCTCTCGAACGTCCTGCGAACTGGAAACTACGATGCGCACTTCCTCGATCCGATAGCAGAGCACGTCACCCAGCTCACTCAGGCGGATCCGGGGCGTTGGGACCATGCCCTTTACCTGAGCGGGCTCACGCACCAGGACGGAATCGGCTTCGGCGACGGCGGCTACAACCCGATGTCCGGCGTACTGGAGGCACTCGGCCACAGCCCAGACGCTGCAACAGCCTTCTTCAGTAACAAGGCCACGCTTTACAACCCCGACGGCACGGTCAAGAGCACCGGGGCAGACAACAACTACCTCGCGCTCCTCACGAATGCCAAGGGCAACCCGATCCTCCAGGACACCTTGCTGAGTAAGAACGACGCACACAACGGCGTCGCCCCAGATGAGGCCACCGCGCTCGGGCACGCACTTGAAGCCGCCACCACCGGCGTGCCCTGGGATTCGAGTGCCACGGATCTGCCGCAGCACACTCCGCAGACGAGCGCAGTGATGAGCGCAGTGGTGAACACTTTCGGGGCCGGAGACGGGCCTAAATTGCTGCACGGAGCGGGCGCCCCATTCGCGAACATCAATGGCAGTCTGGGAAACATGATGGCCGCCTACATAGGAGATATTCAGACAGCCGTGAATGGTGGCGGAATGGCGCCCATGGCGACCTTCGGCGTGCCCGCAAATCTCAACGATGGGAACACCTATAAGCTGCTGGCAACTCTGGGACGAGACCCTGATGCCTATGCGAGCATCGTCCAGGCTCAGCAAGCGTACACGACGGCACAGATCCAGGATGTCCTCCAACACCGATCTGACCATCACGAGCTTGCAGCCGCGATAAGCAACGCAGCCCGCCCTGGAGGAGCCGTGGAAGGCATCATCAACAGCGCTCGGGCAAATGAGATCATGACCAACCAACAGGTGCACGATGCTGCCTTCAATGCCAAGGTTGATCAACATGCCCAATGGGCAACCAAGATCTGGGGATTAACCGGCGGCAAGGCGGTCGACAAGATTCCTGTCGCCGGCGGCTACGCCAACGATCAGGTAGGAAAAATCATCCAGAACGTTGCCAACAGTTACAAAATCGACACCTCAGGCCAGTCGACTGACCAGGCGATCGCATCGATGCTGGGCGGGTCAACCGGTTCCTCCGCCTCCCAGGCCGTGTATGCGGCGGCCACCGGCATGAATTTGAGCCCAACGGACCTCGCCGACTTGTCCAACTCTGCTGTGGCCGGCGCGCAAGACGGATTCAGTCGCGGATCTCTGATCTTCGACGGAGGCGTCAATGCCGGCGCGAGCACAGGAGTCAAAGGCTGACGTGATGCCACGTATCCAACCAAGTGGACCAAATCGTGGTGTCAATCATATTCGGCACCACTGGGCGATCTGGACGAGCCTCGCTGGTGTCATCGCTGCAACGGTCGTCGTCGGCGCGTGGTGGAGGCCCTGGCGGGCGGTCGAGTTGCCACAGAGCGCCTGTTGGAGCGTACTGTCCAAGCCCGACTACCAAACGCTGGCCGGGGATGATGGTAAAGCTACGGAGGACTCTATCGGCTCGATCGACGGCCCGCTTCAGCCGGGCAGTTCGCAATGCTATCTGGGTTGGAGCGCCAAACGGCGTGATCCCATCCTCACTGTGCTGATCACAAGTACAGCAATCAATAGCGGAAGATCGACTATATCAATTCTCAGCGGCGGCGAGGCCCGATCAATCAGCTTCGGCCCGGATACCGCTGGCCTGTTCGGCGATGGCCGGCAGTCAGCGGTCGATCTGGTTCTGCGGTGCGATCACCAACAGGCGGGCGCGAGTGGGAGCTCAAGCTCGCCCTACGTGGAAATCAGCGTGACCGGCGCGTCAGACGTCCCAGTGGCGCCACGCTCACAAGTACGGCAAACCTACGCAAATATCGCGCTCAAGCTCGCCAAGGCCATAGTGCGCCGGTTGCCGTGCACCAATAACGTCCAACTTGCGGACCAGGCCCCGGTGCTTCCGCCTCCAATTGGTTCTTGACTCATCGGGCTGATCCGCTTCGGTGACGCGGCACCTGTCGGCTGCCCCTGCTGGACGCAGAGGCGAGCGCCAGCTGCGACGACCTGCGCCGATGGCACAGTGCCCTGTCAGCCGGGTTGCTCGACAGGGCACTGGCGCCGAGCTCAGCTCTACGGGTCGCGGTACGGGTTGGCGCACGGCGGGGGTGGGGCCAGGTAGGGCTCGGTGCCCTCTCGGCGCGGTTTCAGGGGCGGGTGCCCGTCAGTCGGTGGCCGCCGATGGGGGCTCGATGTCGTCGGCCACCGGTGCGGGCATGCGCATACCGCGGGACTCCGCGATCCGCAGCACGTTACTCAGGCATTCAGCGAGCCGGACGGCAGCGAACCGCACCTCGCTGGGCGGCGAGGCGACGTCCTCCAGCACGCTGTGAGCATGGCCGAGCACCTCGGTGGCCGTTTCCAACTGCTCGGCCTCCACGTCGTCGGCCAGGCGCGAGATCATGCCACCCCCGGCGCCCGACACGAGGTAGCAGGGATTGCCCTCCGGGGTCGGCCACGGCAGCAGGCGAGGCTCGACGGAAACGAGGTCGGCTGCACGGCACATCAGACAGCCACCTTCCCCGCATCGATCAGCTGTCGGTCGCGATCGATCCCGAAGTCCGCCGCGAGCACCAAGGCGAGCTGCCGCCGCACCTGCCGCAGGCGCTCGTAGGTCAGGCGACGCCATCCGGCAGTGCTGTGGAGGGGACGGATAAGGTCGTCCATGTCGACGCTCCTTGTCAGCGTTGGCCATGCCCCGGGAGGTCTGAGCCACCTCGCCGGGGTACTTGTGATTCACATTACATCCGAGACCAGCCCTCTGTATACAAGTACAGAGGGAGCCACTCGTCCGTGTAGATCGAGGCCCCTCTACGTTGGACGTATGAGCGATACAGACCCGAAGGCGACACTGGATCCCATGAGCGCCACACCGCTCTACGTCCAGTTGGCCGACATGGTCGCCAGGAAGATCAAGTCCGGCGAGCTGGCGCCAGACAGGCCGATCCCCTCGGAGAACCACCTCGCCGACGAGTACGGCGTGGCTCGACTCACCGCTCGGCGCGCCGCGCAGGAACTTCGTGAACGCGGGCTGATCGTCACCGTGCGCGGCAAGGGATCCTTCGTTGTCAAGCAGCCGCCCGCCGAGTCACTTGGCATCCAGCCCACTACTTGATGGTGCTGGGTTTAGAGCCGCCCGGCACCATCCCCGTGAAACTGGGGTTGAAGGAGTAACCGGGCAGGGGATTCGGGCACTACCCAATCACGTCAAGATGCTCGCCGGAGTTGAACGGTGAGCATCCATGACGAAGGACGCACAGAGTCCAAATCCAGAGAGTGCGGAGTGGGCACGGGGAGCCCCGGGAACAACTTCACGGCGCAGTAGCTGTGCAGTTGCCATCGCGGGGGCGAAGCCAGCCGATACAGGCGGCTGCCTATCGAACTACCAAACCCGTTGGGCATGCGGGAAATCAGTTCAACCTACTCAAGTCATCACCCGTAACTCAGCCTTCCAGCCAGGCACCGTGGACGGTCAACTGGCACGTTGTGATGCAAGAACGCCCTGCCAGGCTTTGCTGCCTGGCAGGGCGTTCTTGCTGGGCTCAGCTCTGCGGATCGCGATACGGATTGGCGGCCGGCGGGGGCGGGGTCTGGTACGGCGACGGGCTCTGCGCCGGGGGCGGCGGGGTGCCGGGGTTGTAACCGGGCGGCGGAGGCGGGGCGCCCTGGCCATACGGCGACGGCTGCGTGGGCATCGGGTACGCCGGGGGTGCAGAGGAGTCCGGCGGGGCGGCGGAGCGCTTGCGGCGGGCCACGAAGAAGATGACTCCGCCGACAACCAGGACGGCGACTACTGCGCCACCAATGATCAGCGGGAGGTTGGAGGAACCCGAGGAGGACGAGGTGGCAGCGGACTTGGTCGAGGAGCCGGCTGGGGTCGGGGAGTTGCCGGCCGGCGCGACGCCGCTGGCCGGAGCACTGGGCTGAGCGGACGCGGAGGCCGAGGGCGACCCGGTGGGGCGGTGCCGGGCAGCCAAGCGGTGGGCGGCGGGGTGACGCTGACGCCAGCCTGGACTAGAGGGTTAATGCCGGCCGGGCCCGGGTCGCCCGTGTACTTGATGGCCTTGCTGATACTGGCGCTACCGAAGCCGACGTTGTCGCTGTGCGTCGATCCGTCGCTGGGCTTGTTGGCTGTGTTGATCAGGACTCGGAGGACCTGGTTGCCGGTCCAGTCGGGGTGCTGTGAGAAGAGGATGGCAGCGTCTGCGGAAACCATGGCAGCGGAGTCGGACGTACCGTGGCTCTGGCAGTAACCAGACGACTCGAGGCACGCGTTGACCGTATCAACGCCCGGAGCAGACAGCGCAACGTACTTGCCGTGCTCAGACTCACTGGTGCTCGCCCCGTTGTGGTCCACTGCGGCAACGGCCGCGACGCCTGCCGAGTTACCGGGGTACATGACGGGATTTCCCTCTTGCCCGCTGTTGCCCGCACTCGCGATAACTAGCCGACCATGGCTTATCGCATAGTCGACTGCAGTCTGCAGATCAGCAGCATCCGCAGGAGAGATGTCATCGCTGCGAACACCGACAGACAGATTGATCACCTTGGCGCCTTGGTCCACGGCATAGGTGATGGCCTGATCCACCTGCTTCAGGAACTGCGGAGAAGAGATGTTTGTGCTGGGGTCCTCCGTGTCGTTGACCTTGATCGGAAGAATCTTGACCCCCGGCGCGAGCCCCATCACGCCCTTGCCATTGAATCCCTTACCGGAGCCAGCGATGACGCTGGCAATCCCCGTTCCGTGGCCAAGTGGGTCGACGTTCGGACCACCAGGCAGCCCGCTGAAGTCCTTCCCCGGAAGTACCTGACCAACTAGGTCTGGATGATCCGACTTCACGCCGCTGTCGATCACCGCCACCGTAACCCCGCTGCCATTGGCGGTCTGCCAGACGTCAGACAGGTGCAATACATCCAGGTACCACTCGCCCTGGCGAGGGTTGTCCAGGGCCTGGGCTGCCGGGGCGAACGCACCGGTCACGGACAGGCTCAGTGCCAACAGGGCTGCTGTGCTCAGCCCTCGCATCCTCGCGCCGGTTCGCCGCATCACGCTCTCCTCATCACCATCTCTGCCGGGTCACCGGCCGGACCGAACAAAGAGCTGCCCGGTCACTGGGGCTGACCCAGTGACCGGGCAGGAGATCCGGTCCTACTCAATCACGTCCGGATTGCTCTCCGGGGTTCCGCCGGTCCAGCTCTCCTCGTCCTCGACGAGGTAGTCCGCGCGGTGGCCGCGGTCCTTCTTGCTCTTCCTCGCACCGGCGGCGCCACCACCAGGCATGAAGCCACCCTCGCCCTCGGCAGCCCCACCACGGGCTTCGCTGCTGGCCTTGCCGATCCCGGAGCCGCCGGGCGTGAACTCACCCTCGGCAGTGGGACCACGGCGGCCGCCGACCTCGCCGCCGGGCGTCGACACGAGACCCCGGCCACGGCTGGCGCCACCACCGATGCCACGGCCACCGGCGCCGATACCGCCACCGCCGCCGCCCGGCATGTAGCCGCCACCGCCGGCCCGGCCACCAGCTGCTCCGGCTTCCCCTTCCTGGGCACCGATCGCATTGGTACCGATCTGGCGACGGCCTGACGCCGCGCCAGGACGGCTGGTGCCGCCGCTGATGCCCTCCTCGAAGGGAGGCGGGCTGCCGCCGAGGCGACCGCCGCCAGGCAACTTGCCGTAGGGATTCCCATAAGAACTCCCACCAGACGGGTTCCCGAGGCTGCTGCCACCCATCGGCCCGGGGAACCCTCCGGGGTAGCCACCTGGAAGACCGCCCGGGAGGCCGCCGGGCAGACCGCCCGGACCGCTACCCGGGCCGCCACCCGGCAGCGTGGTGGTCGGCCCAGTGGTGACAGGCAGCGGTGGCGCGGGCGGCGGGGCACTGTCAAGGCCTGTGCCGGGCGGCGGAGTAGGGGTCGGGGGCGTAGGCGGAGTCGGGGTACTCGGCGGCGGGACCGGGGTGGGCGTTGGCCACGGTCCCGGTCCCGGTCCCGGGTGCGGGGGCGGCGGGCCTGGGGGACCCGGCTGCAGCCTGGGCGGAGGCGGCGTCGGGGGCACCGGAGTCGTGCGGGTGGGCGGTGGAGTGGTGGTGGTGGTGCGGCGACCGCCGCCGCCACCTCCAGTGCCAGTGGAGCTACCGGAGCCACCGAAGTTGAGGCCGTTAGATGTGTATTCCGCCTTCGGCGGTGGCCCCATCACCGACTTCGGGCTCGGCGGAAACAGCGGCGGCTTCTGCTGCTGGATGGCCGACGTCGACGCCTGGTACGCCTGAGACAGGCTCACCATGTGGCTCACGGCATCGTCGTGCGCCTTCGTAAGGGTGGCCTGGGCCTGGTTGGCCTGGACCCGAGTGACCCAGTTGGGGTCAGTCGCGGCTTTCGCCTGGTCCGCCTGGTCGCTGATGTACTGGGAGTTCTGCGCCTTGTACCGGTTCATGATGTTGGTCTCGTTCACCGGCACGGGCGGCATGGCCTTTGCGGTGCCGAGCGCAGTACCAGACGCCGATAGCTGGTCAGAGGTGGTGCTCGCATAGGTGCTCAGCTGCTCGGTAGCGGTCGAGACCTGCGTGACCCAGGCCCGGAAACTGTCGGCTGCAGCGCCGCTCCACTCCAAGTGCTGGGAGTTGTACGAGAGTTGCCCAGCAATGTCGCTGAGCGTTCCGGCCGCACTCGAGAGCTTGCCACTGCGCGTCGAAAGGAGGCTCGGGTCGGCGCTGTGCACCATGGCCACCAGTTGGTCGTGCGACATGCTGTCGAAGTAGCTGTAGAGATCATCCGTTTGCGGGTTTGGCATCACATACTCCCCGTGTCACTCTGCCGCCCGGTACCAGGCTCACGACCAGCCATCAGCATCATGAGAGCGCCGTCGTAGGCTGCGTCGAGTTGCTGGACGACGCTGGCGTCGCAGGGCTCGAATCCGTGCTGGTCGCAGTCGACGGCGCGTCCGGGTTCAGCGGCTTCACGATCCCCGTCGGGCTGACACCGGAGTTGTACTGCTCGTCCGTCTGGTTGTAGATCTTCCAGAGTGCTTGCCTCTGCGAGTCTTCGACGTTCTGGTAGCCGTTCATGTTGATGTTGAGCGCAATGCTCATCGCCTGAATCTGATCAGACAGCGTCGTCGAGAGCGTCTGCAGGTTCTGATGAACCACGTCGTACGCACCCAACAGGTTGGTCGCATCCGGAAATGCGCCCACGTGGTCTTGATCGAGGCTCTGCTGACTGATCTTCGGCGTTGAAGCGTCCGAGTCGTCGAGCGACTGGAGCATCGCGTCGACCTTCTTCTTGAACTCGCTGAGCGTCTCCACCTCGACCTTGAGGTCCGCAGCCGAGACACCGCTCGCCTCCAGCTGGCGCGCTGTGTCCAGGTAAGCGTTCTTCGCCCCCAGAGCCGCCCAGTCACCGGGCACTGCGTTCACTGAACTGCACCTCCCCCGTGCACGGACCGGCCCACGGCCGCCGTGCCGCACCACGTCGTCAAGCTTCGAAGTCCCGTATCGCCGATCCCACCCGTTTACGAACAGGCTGTAGCGGCTGCTTCACATCTTAGCGAGCGCGTCTGTCAGTCCGGCAGGCCCCTTGTGGCGCACGGGCCTTATCGGTACGGAGTTGTCACGTACCGCCGAAGGCCTGGAGACCCGGCCCCGGCAGGACTGCCCTGGAATCGCAGCCAGGAGGGCACCCTCGCGGCACGTCACCGCACGTCAAGGTACCCGAAGCACAATCGACACGACCGTGTGGCAGCGTTGATCAACGTGACCAGCAGCAACCCC
Organism: Kitasatospora acidiphila; assembly: GCF_006636205.1. NCBI lineage: Bacteria > Bacillati > Actinomycetota > Actinomycetes > Kitasatosporales > Streptomycetaceae > Kitasatospora > Kitasatospora acidiphila. Next base: position 3,770,964 of record NZ_VIGB01000003.1, read on the forward strand.
ACCCCCACCCCCACCACCCCCGCCCGCCCCCGCTCCTGGTGGGCCCGGGCCGTGCGGCCGGCGCGGCCGGTGGTGGCGTGGGTGCTGGCGCCCCGAGCGGCGGCTGGGATGGCGGTGCCGTTGTGCGCGGGGTTGGCGGCGGGGCGGCTGGATCTCGGGGTGTTCGCGGGGCTCGGGGCGATGCACGCGACGCTGAACGACCGGGTGGAGCCGGCCGGGCTTCGCCTGCTGCGGATCGGCGGCGCCCTGGCGGCGTCGGCGACCGGGATGCTGATCGGCGGGGCGGTGCTGCACTGGCGACTGCCCACCGCGGTCGCAGTGCTGGTGCTGACCGCGGTGGCCTTCGTCTCGGGTGCGCTGAGTGCGACGGGACCGCGCGGCTCGGCGGCGGGGTTGCTGCTGCTGGTGTCGACGGCGCTGGGCGACGGGATGGCGCCGCCGCATCCGTGGTGGGTGGCGGGGCCGATGATGCTGGCGGGGGCGGGCCTGGTGGTGCTGCTGGGGCTGCCCTACCGGCCGCACGCACGCAGCGATCCGCCCCGGTTGCAGCTGGCCGAGGTCTACCGGGCGCTCGGCACGCTGCTGGAGGAGCTGGGTACGAGTCAGGGGCCAGCGGCCCGCCGGGTGCTGACGGGCCGTCTGAACCAGTTGCAGGACCAGTTGCCGCCGCCGCGCCCCGGTGCTCGCGAGAGCGCCCGGCTGTCCGCCCTGCGCCGGGCCTACGAGGGGGCGCTGGCCGCGACCGAGGCGGCCAGCGGGCTGCTCTGGGCCCGCCGGCCGGTGCCCCCGGAGGTGGCCGCACTGCCGGAGCAGCTGGCCCGGACCCTGGCGGCGGACGCACCTGCGCCCCCGCTCCCCGCCTGGCACCCCGACACCCCCGCCCGCCGGGCCCTCGCGGACGCCCTGCGCACGGCGGCCGACGCCGTGGCCGGCCGCCCGGCGGACCCGGCGACCGTGGTCCGGACGGCCCCGGTGCCGCCGCCCGACCCGTGGCGGCTGCGGGGGCGGCTGCTGTCGCGGGGTGCCGCGCGGTACGGCGCCCGGGTGGCACTGTGCATCGGGGTGGCCGAGGTGCTGACCGCCGCGCTGCCGCTGAACCGCAGCTACTGGGTGCCGATGACGGTGGCCTTCGTGCTCAAGCCGGATCTGGGCTCGGTCTTCCTGCGGGCGGTCAGTCGCGCGGTGGGCACGGTGCTGGGGGTGGTGCTGACGGCGGCGCTGCTCTCGCTGACCACCGAACGCTGGGTGCTGGTCGGCGTGGTGGCGCTCTGCGTCGCGCTGCTGCCGTGGTCGGCGGCTGCCCACTACGGGCTGAACACGATGGTGATGACGCCGCTGGCCCTGGTGCTGGTGCAGTTGGGCGGGGGCAGCGGGTCGGCGGAGGTCGGGCCGCGGGTGCTGGACACCGTGCTGGCCAGCGTGATCGTGCTGGTCTTCGGCTATCTGCTGTGGCCGGAGCGGGCTCCGCACCGGATCGAGCCGCGCCTGGTGACGGCGACCGAGACGCTGCGCGCCTATCTCACCTCGGTCACCGAGCCGCCCGCCGAGGACGCCCGCGCCCAGGTCTGGCTGCGCCGCACCGCCTACCGGGCGCTGGCGGACGCTCGGCAGGAGGTGCAGCACGGGCTGACCGAGCCGCCGCCGGCCGGGCAGCGGGCCGAGGCCTGGCTGCCGGCCACGGCGGCCCTGGAGCGGCTGAGCGGCGCGGTGGCCGCCTACGCGGCGCAGCTGCGCTACGGCGGTCGGCTCAGCGAACCGGCGGAGGTGGCGCGGGTGCTCGCCGCGCTGGACCAGCTGGCGGCGGCGGCCCGCCGGCACCGCCCGCCGGCGGGGGTGGCCACCCGCCCGCCGGGCCCGCACAATCCGCAGCGCAGCGCCCTCACCCAAGCAGCCGCCGAACTGGAGCAACTCCTGCACGGCTGACCGGGCCCGCACAATCCGCAGCGCAGCGCAGCTCCTGCACGACTAGGCGTCAGGAGTCCGCCAGCTCCAGCCAGTTGAGCTCCAGCTCCTCCTTCTCCTCCCGCACCTTGCGCAGTTGCGCGTCCAGCTCCGCGACCTTGGAGAAGTCGGCGGCGTGCTGGGCCAGTTGGTCGTGCAGCTTGCTCTCCTGCTGCTCCAGCTTGGCCAACTGGCGCTCGATGCGCTGCAGTTCCTTCTTGGCGGCCCGGCTCTCCGCGCCCGACTTGGCGGGCGCGGCGTCGGTCGGCGCCGGGGCGGCAACCGCGGCGGGCGCCGCGGCGGCGACGGCGGCCCGCCGCTCCAGGTACTCGTCGACGCCGCCGGGCAGCATCCGCATCCGCCGGTCGCCCAGCAGCGCGTAGGTCACGTCCGTGGTGCGCTCGATGAAGAACCGGTCGTGGCTGATCACGATCATCGAGCCGGGCCAGCCGTCGAGCAGGTCCTCCAGCTGGTTGAGGGTCTCGATGTCGAGGTCGTTGGTGGGCTCGTCGAGGAAGAGCACATTGGGCTCGTCCATCAGCAGTCGGAGCAGCTGGAGGCGGCGGCGCTCACCGCCGGACAGGTCGCCGACCGGGGTCCACTGCTTGTCCTTGCTGAAGCCGAACTGCTCGCAGAGCTGACCGGCCGTCATCTCGCGGCCCTTGCCGAGGTCGACCCGGCCGCGGATCTGCTCGACGGCCTGCAGCACCCGGGTGGCCGGGTCGAGTTCGGCGATCTCCTGGGAGAGGTAGGCGAGTCGGACGGTCTTGCCGACCTTGATGACGCCGGACGCGGGCTGCGTGTCGCCCTGCGAGGCGTAGGCGGTCTGCAGGGCGCGCAGCAGCGAGGTCTTGCCGGCGCCGTTGACGCCGAGCAGGCCGATCCGGTCGCCGGGGCCGAGGTTCCAGGTGAGCCGCTCCAGCAGCAGCTTGTCCCCTGCCCGCACCGTGACGTCCTCCAGCTCGAAGACGGTGCGGCCGAGTCGGGCGTTGGCGAACTTCATCAGCTCGCTCTTGTCGCGCGGCTCGGGGACGTCGGCGATCAGCGCGTTGGCGGCCTCGATCCGGTAGCGCGGCTTGGAGGTGCGGGCGGGGGCGCCACGGCGCAGCCAGGCGAGCTCCTTGCGGGCCAGGTTCTGGCGCTTCTGCTCCTCGGTGGCCTCGATCCGGGTGCGCTCGGCGCGGGCGAAGACGTAGTCGGAGTAGCCGCCCTCGTACTCGCGGACCTCGCCGCGCTGCACGTCCCACATCCGGGTGCAGACCTGGTCCAGGAACCAGCGGTCGTGGGTGACGCAGACCAGCGCGGAGCGGCGGTTCTGCAGGTGCCGGGCGAGCCAGGCGATGCCTTCGACGTCCAGGTGGTTGGTGGGCTCGTCGAGCACGATCAGGTCGGGCTCGCCGAGCAGCAGCTTGGCCAGCGCGATCCGGCGGCGCTCGCCACCGGAGAGCGGGCCGATCACGGTGTCCAGGCCGTTGCTGAAGCCGGGCAGGTCGAGGCCGCCGAAGAGGCCCTCGATGATGTCGCGGATCCGGGCGTCGCCGAGCCACTCGTGGTCGGCGCGGTCGGCGATCACCTCGTGCCGGATGGTGGCCTCTGGGTCGAGTGAGTCGTGCTGGGTGAGGACGGCAAGCCGCAGGCCGCCGTTCCAGGTGATCCGGCCGCTGTCCGGCTCCTCCAGCTTGGCGAGCATCCGGATCAGGGTGGTCTTGCCGTCGCCGTTGCGGCCGACCACGCCGATCCGGTCGCCCTCGCTGACGCCGAGGGTGACCCCGTCCAGAAGGGCTCGGGTGCCGTAGACCTTCGTGACGGACTCGATGGTGGCGAGGTTGACGGCCACGTGTGTGCGCTCCTGGGGTTAAACCAATGGAGCTACCCAGCCTAGTCGGCCCGGCCTGACTACCCGGCGATCACCCGGGCGCCCGGCACCGGACCGTGGGTGGCGTGGGCGGCGCGGCAGGTGCCGGAGGCGGTCAGGGCGTCGGCGACGGCCTGCGCGTCGGCTGCGTCCTTGGCCAGGAAGGCGCAGGTGGGGCCGGAGCCGGAGACCAGGGCGGCGAGCGCGCCGGCGTCCAGGCCGGCCCTCAGGCAGTCGGCGAGGTCGGGGCGCAGCGACAGGGCGGCGGCCTGCAGGTCGTTGCCGAGCGCGGCGGCCAGGGCGGCCGGGTCGCCGGCGGCCAGGGCGGCGAGCAGTTCGGCGGACGGGTCGGGGGTGGGCACCTCGGCGGCGCTGGAGCCGGTGCCGGCCGCTTCGCGCAGCCGGTCGCACTCGCGGAACACCGCGGGGGTGGACAGGCCGCCGTCGGCGACCGCGAAGACCCAGTGGAAGGTGCCGGCGACCGGCAGCTCCTCCAGCAGTTCGCCCCGGCCGCGGCCCAGGGCCACGCCGCCGAGCAGCGCGAACGGCACGTCGGAGCCGAGTTCGGCGGCGAGCTCCAGCAGCACCGGCAGCGGGGTGTCCAGCTGCCAGAGCGCGTCGCAGGCGACCAGGGCGGCGGCTCCGTCGGCGCTGCCGCCGGCCATCCCGCCGGCCACCGGGATGGCCTTGGCGATGTGCAGGTGCACGTCGGGCTCGATGCCGTGGCGGGCGGCGAGCAGGCGGGCGGCGCGGGCGGCCAGGTTGGTGTCGTCGAGCGGCACCTGGTCGGCGTCCGGTCCGCTGCAGCTGATCGTCACGCCCTGTCCGAAAACAGCGGTGACCTCGTCACCGAGTGCGACCGCGAAGAAGACGTTGGCCAGGTCGTGGAAGCCGTCGGCGCGCAGGCCGCCGACTCCCAGCTGGACGTTGACCTTGGCGGGCACCCGGACAGCGATCACTTGGACGATCCCTCAGGCTTGTGCTCGGCGATGGCGGCGAACTGCTCGACGGTCAGCATCTCACCGCGCAGGGTGTGGTCGATCCCGGCGGCGGCGATGGCCTGCTCGGCGGCGGCGGGCGAGCCGGCCCAGCCGGCCAGGGCGGCGCGCAGCGTCTTGCGGCGCTGCGCGAAGGCGGCGTCGACCACCGCGAAGACCTCGGTCCGGCTGGCGGTGGTGGCGGGCGGCTGCCGGCGGACCAGCGAGACCAGGCCGGAGTCCACGTTGGGGGCCGGCCAGAAGACGTTGCGGCCGATCGCGCCGGCCCGCTTGACCTCGGCGTACCAGTTGGCCTTGACCGACGGCACCCCGTAGACCTTGTTGCCGGGCTTGGCGGCGAGCCGGTCGGCCACCTCGGACTGCACCATCACCAGGGTGCGCTCGATGCTGGGGAAGGTGGCCAGCATGTGCAGCAGCACCGGGACGGCGACGTTGTACGGCAGGTTGGCGACCAGCGCGGTGGGGGGCGGCCCGGGCAGCTCGGTGACCTCCATGGCGTCACTGAGCACCAGGTCGAAGTGGTCGGCCTTGGCCGGCATCCGGGTGCCGACGGTGGTCGGCAGGTGCTGGGCCAGCAGCGGGTCGATCTCGACCGCGGTGACGTGGGCGGCGACCTCGAGCAGCGCCAGGGTGAGCGAGCCGAGGCCGGGGCCGACCTCGACCACGGCGTCCTCGGGGGTCACCTCGGCAGCGCGGACGATCCGGCGCACGGTGTTGGCGTCGATCACGAAGTTCTGGCCGCGCTGCTTGGTGGGGCGGACCCCGAACGCGGCGGCCAGTTCGCGGATGTCGGCGGCGCCCAGCAGGTGACTGTCGGAGGAGGAGGGATCAGTGGTGCTCACCGGGTAAGGCTACCGGCCGTGCAGCGGCAAGGGCTCAGCAGCCGAAGGCGCGGGCGGTGTTGGCGGCGATGGCGGTGCACAGCTCGTCCTCGCCGAGCCCCAGCGTCTCGGCCATCGAGCGGACCGTGACCGGGATCAGGTACGGCGCGTTGGGCCGGCCGCGGTAGGGGTGCGGGGTGAGGAACGGGGCGTCGGTCTCGACCAGGATCCGGTCCAGCGGCGTGGCGGCCAGGGCGTCGCGCAGCGGCTGATTGGCCTTGAAGGTGACCGGGCCGGCGAACGACAGGTACCAGCCGTGCTCGGCGCAGAGCTCGGCCATCGCAGCGTCGCCGGAGTAGCAGTGGAAGACGGTCCGCTCGGGGGCGCCCTCGGCGAGCAGCACCTCGATGACGTCCTCGTGGGCGTCCCGGTCGTGGATCACCAGGGCCTTGTCGTGCCGCTTGGCGATTTCGATGTGGCGGCGGAAGGACTCCTTCTGGATCTCCACGCCCTCGGGGCCGGTGCGGAAGTAGTCGAGGCCGGTCTCGCCGACGGCCCGCACCTGCGGCAGGGCGGCGAGCCGGTCGATCTCGGCCAGCGCCTCGTCCAGTGCCGCCGAGCCTCCCGGCTCTCGCTTCTGCCCGGACCAGGTGTCCGGGTCCCCGAGCACGATCCGCGGTGCCTCGTTGGGGTGCAGTGCGACGGCCGCGTGCACCTGCTCGAACTCGCCGGCCAGCTCGGCGGCCCAGCGCGAGCCGGGCAGGTCGCAGCCGACCTGCACCACCGTGGTGACGCCCACCGAGGCCGCCTTCGCCAGCCCCTCGGCCGGGGTCCCGGACTGCATGTCCAGGTGGGTGTGGGAGTCGGCCACCGGCACCGCGAGCGGGGCGGGCAGCGGGGGCGGGGTGGAGCGGTCGTCCTTGGCAGCCATGGTCCAAGAGCCTAGTCGGGCCCCGCGCGGCGGCGGGGCCCTTGGGGGCGCCTCCCAGCCCCCTGGGCTGGGGGACGGCGACGGGCGGCGCTACGAGCGCGGCAGCCAGAACTGGTACCAGTGCTGCCGCAGCCGGCGGGGCTCGGGCACGGCGGGCTCGGCGGGCTCGGCGGGTCCGGCCAGCCCGGCGTACTGCCCGTACGGGTTGGACACGAGCGCGTCCGGCGGCTCGGCGTAGAACGCGTACCCCGGCGCCGCGTACCTCGAGGAGCGGCGGGTGGTGGCCACCCGCCCCTCCCGCATGATCCGCACGGTGTGGCCGCCGCAGCCCGGGCAGACCGGCTGGAGCAGCGGCGAGGGAACCCGGACCCCGTTGGCGCGGTACAGGACCTTCTGGTGGCCGTCGCGGTCCTGGTGGTGCTCGATCTGGTACGCCTGCTCCCAGCCGTATCCGCAGCTCAGGCAGACGAAGGCGTACGCCTCATGGACGGTGGGGACGGGCCCCCGGGCCGCGTCGGCCTGCAGTGTGGTGGGGCCGGTTGCCGGGGTGCCCCCGCCCGACGGGCTACCGATTCTGTCGCTCATCGCGGTCTCCCTGCGCCCGCCGGACGGTCGCCCGGACGGGTCTTTCCAACCGATGGAATGCCCCACCGGCCCGACCCGATGCCCGACTTGCCGAGAATTGGCGGGGAGTTGGGGATCCCTGTACGAATGGCCGTCGAAACCGCAGCTCAGCTGGGGTTTCTCAGGCCTCCGCTTTACCTGGCGCCGGGTGTTGTGCCGGTGCCTTGGACATCCATCACTCCACCGTACGCGCCTGTTCCGGGTGGGGCGAGGGCGATCGCCGAGCGGTTCCGGCGGTGTTCAGCCGCTGTGCTTGGCCGCCACCACGGCGTCGAAGACCTCCCGCTTGGGCAGCCCCAGCTCGGCGGCGACCGCCGCGATGGCCTCCTTGCGGCGCTCCCCCGCCGCCTCCCGGCGGGCCACCCGGTCGGCCAGCTCGGCGGCGGTGAGCTGCGCCGGGGCGGCCGGCGGGGCGCCCCCGACCACCACGGTGATCTCGCCGCGCACCCCGTCGGCGGCCCAGGCGGCCAGCTCGCCGATCGGGCCGCGCTTGACCTCCTCATAGGTCTTGGTCAGCTCCCGGCAGACGGCGGCCGGGCGGTCGGCGCCGAACGCCTCGGCCATCGCGTCCAGGGTCTCGGCGATCCGGTGCGGGGCCTCGAAGAAGACCATGGTGCGCGGTTCGGCCGCGACCTCGGCCAGCGCCCGGGCCCGGTCGCCGGTCTTGCGCGGCAGGAAGCCCTCGAAGGTGAAGCGGTCCACCGGCAGCGCGGACAGCGCCAGGGCGGTGAGCACCGCGGACGGCCCGGGCACCGCGGTCACCCGGATGCCCGCCTCGACCGCCGCGGCGACCAGTCGGTAGCCGGGGTCGGAGACCGAGGGCATGCCGGCGTCGGTGACCAGCAGCACCCGGGCCCCGCCGGTGAGCGCCTCGACCAGCTCGGGGGTGCGGCCGACCTCGTTGCCCTCGAAGTAGGAGAGCACCCGCCCGGCCGGGGCGACCCCGAGCGCCTGGGTGAGCCGGCGCAGGCGGCGGGTGTCCTCGGCGGCGATCACGTCGGCCTCGGCCAGCTCGGTGAGCAGCCGGGGCGGGGCGTCCGAGACGTCGCCGATGGGTGTGCCTGCGAGAACGAGTACTCCTGTCACAGGGCCATCCTGTCAGGCCCGGCGCGGCCGGCCCAACGCGTATCGGGACGTTCCGGGCAGCCGCACGGCAAGGGGCCTCGGCTTTCAGCTCCCGCCCCTACGATGTGGCGGGTGACTGGCGAGACGGGGGCCGAGGCGACGGTGGTCGAGACCACCGCGGGGACCGGCCCGGTGGACGAGCAGGACTGCGGCGACGCGGCAATACCCGGGCCACGCGCCCCCTGGGTGCGCCGACTGGCCGCCTTCGGCTACCGGGCGCCCGCGCCGGCCCCGCAGGCCGAGCGCCTGGTGCCGCCGATGCCTGACGGGCCCGGGGTGACCCCGGCGGTGGTGGCGCCCTCGCCGCTGCTGCTGCGGGCCGGGATCCGACTGCCGGACGGCCTGTGGTCCTGGCTCTGCCGCTGGTCGGGCTGGCTGGGCCCGCTGCTGGTGGCGCTGTTCGGCGGCCTGCTGCGGTTCTGGCACCTGGGCAGCCCCGGCGGGGTCGTCTTCGACGAGACCTACTACGCCAAGGACGCCTACGCGCTCTGGCACGGCGGCTTCGAGACCAACTGGCCCGACAACGCCAACGCCCAGATCGTCAGCCACCCGCAGGTGATCCCGTTCAAGTCCGACCCGGCGTTCATCGTCCATCCGCCGGTCGGCAAGTGGATCATCGGCCTGGGCGAGCACTTCTTCGGGATGCATCCGTTCGGCTGGCGGTTCATGGTGGCGCTGCTGGGCACCGCGTCGATCCTGATGATCGCCCGGATCGCCCGCCGGCTGTTCCGCTCCACCCTGCTGGGCTGCGTGGCCGGACTGCTGCTCGCGGTGGACGGCCTGCACTTCGTGATGAGCCGCACCGCGCTGCTCGACCTGGTCGTCATGTTCTGGATCCTGGCGGGCTTCGGGTTCCTGCTGCTGGACCGGGACCGCACCCGGGCCCGGATCGCCCGCCGCCTGGGCGACGGCCCGGATGCCGCGCCGGCCCACCGGATGCGCCTGGGGCTGCGCCCGTACCGGCTGGCGGCCGGGGTGTGCGTCGGGCTGGCCTGCTCGACCAAGTGGAGCGGGATGTACGTGGCGGCCTTCTTCGGGCTGCTGACCGTCTTCTGGGACCTGGGCGCGCGCAGGCTGGCCGGTGCCCGGCGGCCGTACTGGACCACTCTGATCCGGGACGGCCTGCCCGCCTTCGTCTCGATCGTGGTGGTCTCGGCCGGCGTCTACCTGGCCTCCTGGTCGGGCTGGCTGGCCAGCAGCCCGGTTCCGGGCAGGGGCGGCTACGGGCGGGACTGGGCGGTGGGCCGGCACGGCCTGTCCACCGAGTACATCACGCTGCCGCTGGCCGGCAAGGTGAAGATGCCGTTCCGGGTGGACATGACATGGGTGCCGGAGAGCCTGCGGTCGCTGTGGCACTACCACTCGCAGATGTACGACTTCAACGTCAACCTGCACAGCCCGCACCTGTACCAGTCCAACCCGTGGAGCTGGCTGGTGCTCGGCCGCCCGGTCTCCTTCTACTACGAGTCGCCCGCGTCCGGGCAGAGCGGCTGCTCGGCGAGCAAGTGCGCCTCCGAGGTGCTGGCGATCGGCACCCCGCTGCTCTGGTGGGCGGGGGTGGCGGCGCTGGCCTACTGCCTGTACCGGTGGGCGCTGCGCCGGGACTGGCGGGCCGGGGCGGTGCTCTGCGGGCTCGGCGCCGGCTACCTGCCGTGGTTCGAGTACCAGAGCCGGACCATCTTCCTGTTCTACGCGGTGGCCTTCGTGCCGTTCCTCGTGCTGGCCGTGACCATGCTGGTCGGCGCGCTGATCGGACCGGCCGGCGCAACACCCGAACGGCGGCTGGTGGGCGGCGCGGCGGCGGGTGTGCTGGTGCTGCTGATCGTCTGGAACTTCCTCTACTTCTATCCGCTGTACACCGGACAGGTGATCCCGCTGGACGACTGGCGGGCCCGGATGTGGTTCACCAGCTGGATCTAGCAACGGTCCGCGTTCTCAAACCGACGGAGTGTCAGAGGTGTGTACCAGCTGTGTCACGAGCCACCACCTCCGGCGGAAGCACCGAAATCCTGTGCTTAGGCTGTGCTGTCCCATCACTCGTCCTCCGGGAGCAGCACCATGCGTCAGGGCGCCAAGGCCGCCGTCATCAGTGCCGTCGCGGTCGTCATCGTGGCCGCCGGCGGCTATGGAGCGTACTCGCTGGTCGGGTCCGGCAGCAGTAAGGGCAGCGGGGCAGCGCCGCCCCGCCACGTGGTCGCCGAGCCGCCGTCGGCCGAGCTGGCCGCGAGCGGCGAGAAGGACTTCCTGACCGCCTGGGCCTCCGGCAACCTGGACGCGGCCAGCAAGCTGACCGACGATCCGGCCACCGCGCTGACCGCGATGACGGCGTTCCAGAACAACCTGAAGCCGAGTGCGCTGACCCTGACGCCGGGCGCCCAGACCACGCCGTCGGCCTTCGCCTCCGCGACCGCGCCGCCGCCCGGTTCGGTCAACGCCACGCCGTCCGCGAAGCCGTCCGCCGCCGGCTCGCCGGGCGCCTCGGCCTCTCCGTCGGGCGCGCCCGCCAGCCAGGTGCTGATGAACTTCAAGTCCAAGGTGGAGTTCGCCAACACCACCAACGTCTGGGACTACACCGGCTACGTCGGCATGGTGAAGATGAGCGACGGCAAGGCCGCCGTGCACTGGGCGCCCACCGTCATCCACCCGCACCTGGGCACGGGTGAAACGATCACCACCCAGCAGGTCTTCAACCCGCCGACCAAGGTGACCGACCGCAACGGCCAGTCGCTGGCCCAGTTCCCGTCGCTGAACCAGGTCGTGCTGAAGTTCCAGTCCGGCACCACCGCGGGCGACCCGGCCGACGCCGGCACCGGTGTGGTGATCACCGACGACGCCGGCAAGAACAAGCCGGAGCCGCTCTTCACCATCATCGACCCCAAGCCCGGCAAGCCGATCAAGCTGACCATCGACGCCGGCCTGGAGACGGCCGCCCAGAAGGCGGTGGACGAGCAGTTCGCCAAGGGCGGGGGCAAGATCCCGAACGCCGGCATAGTGGCCATCGAGCCGAGCACCGGCCATGTGCTGGCGATCGCCAACGCCCCGGCCGCCGGCCTGAACCTGGCCTTCGTGGGCGTCACGGCGCCGGGCTCCACCATGAAGATCGTCACGGCCACCGCGCTGCTGCAGGCCGGAATCGACCCGAACGCCAACATGCCCTGCCCGTCGAGCATCACCACCGGCCAGACGTACAAGAACGACTTCTCCGACGCGCACAACGAGTACACCTTCACCCAGGACTTCACGGTCTCCTGCAACACCGCCTTCATCAAGCAGGGCCTGGCCACCCTGAAGTCCGGTGACCTGGCCCAGACGGCGCTGGACTACTACGGCATCGGCCAGGACTGGAAGACCGGCATCACCGACGCCGACGGCAAGATCCCGGGCCCGGGCCAGAGCAAGGACGAGACGGCCGGCGAGTTCATGGGCCAGGGCAAGATCACCATGAACCCGCTGGCGATGGCCTCGATCGCCGCCACCGTGGAGAGCGGAACGTTCAAGCAGCCGATCCTGGTGGACGGCATGCAGCAGCAGCCGGCCGCCAAGCAGCTCCCGCCGGACGTGCTGAACAAGCTGCGGGCGCTGATGAAGAGCGTGGTCACCGACCCGTCGGGCACCGGCTACCAGGCGTTCCAGGGCATCACCGGCAACCTGATCGGCGGCAAGACCGGCACCGCCGAGACCCAGCCGAACGTCACCCCGAACAGCTGGTTCACCGGCTACCGGGACAACCTGGCGGTCAGCGCCGAGGTGCTGCAGGGCAACTTCGGCGCCGACGCGGCGGCCCCGGCGGTGGCCGAGGTGCTGAAGGTCGGCAACAACGGCTGACCGAAGGCGAACCGAGAAGCACTGACGGCCGGTCGACTGACCGGCCGTCAGTGCTTCTCAGTGCTTGGGGCCGTAGACCGCCGCCACGTTGTCCTGCGGAGGATGGGCCTGGCCCGCCGGGCCGGCCGCGAACGCCTTCAGCAGGTTGGTGGTCACCTGCTGGGTGAAGGCCCCCGCCCTGGCGTCCATCGAGTGGTCGGCCCCCGAACTGCCGTCACCGGTGGCGTCCAGCGCCTCCACCCAGCGCATGGTCCCGCTGGCGAAGACCCCGGCGCCGCCCGGCGCGGCGTAGAACGCGGTGTCGCTGTAGCTGTGGCGGCCCTCGCAGACGACCGGTGAGTGCGCCAGGATCTCGATCGGCCGGGGCGTGGTGAAGGTCGGGTTGACCCGGTCGTACTCCACGCCGACCAGGTGGGCGAAGCTGTCCCCGTCCTTGGTGCCGGTGCCCTCCAGCAGCCAGTGCCCGGGGTTGGTCACCACGTAGGGCGCGTCCACCGGGTAGCCGTCGTAGATCACCCCGAGCAGCGAGCTCTCCGGGTCGGCCCCGGGCTCCGCCCGGTAGTCGTTGGTCGGCGGCTTCCCTGCCGTGAAGCCGGGGTCCTCCTGGTACCCGGTCTTGTAGCAGACCACCTGCCGGTCCGGGCCGGTCGGCGAGGGCTCGTAACGGACCCGTCGGAAGCAGCAGTTGGCACCCAGGACGGCCACGTTGGTCCCGGCGTCGCGGGCCGCGGTGACATGGGCCCGCTGCTCCGGCGACCAGTACTCGTCGTGTCCGAGCGAGAGCACCGCCAGGGCGCCCTTGAGCAGGTCGGGGGTGGCGGCCAGGTCGGTGGAGGTGGTGTAGGCGAGCGGCAGTCCGAGCTTCTCGGCCAGCGCGATCAGCGGCGCCTCGTACACCAGGAAGAGCCCGGCCCCGTTGTCGTACTGGTACGGGCGGTCGAAGGAGACCACCAGGGAGCGGGTCGCGTAGGCGCCGTTCGAACCGTTGTAGAGGTTGTAGCCGCCCCACTCGTTGTAGGCCTGCCAGGTGGCCACCGCGTTCACCACCACCAGCTTGCCCGCGGTGCTCGCCGAGCGGACGGTGATCGGCACATAGCGCTGGCCGGCGCCGCCGTCCGCGTCCAGCCGCAGCAGGTAGCTGCCCTCCGGCCAGCCGGTGGTGTCGACCTGGGTGCTGCGCGCCCAGTCGGTGGCGACCATCCGGGTCGCCTGGTCCGCCGAGGCGGCGGACTGGCGGCTGCCGGGCAGCCGGTCGGACTGCCAGACCTGGCGGCCGCGGGCACCGCCGTAGTAGCCCATCCGATAGGCCGTCACCCGGTAGCCGGGCGCGGTGGTCGAGACGTGCAGGCCAAACGTTTCTCCAGGCAGCACGCTCACCCGGTCCGCCCAGCCCTCGATCGCCCGGTCGGGACCGGCGTTGCCGATCCGCCAATCGGGGTTGCCGGGCCGGTCGTTCTCCCGCTGGGGCGGGGTGGCGGCGCCGCGCGGCACGGCGGCGGTGGCGGACGGTGCACCGGCGGCCGGCCGGGCCGCATTGCCGGCCTTGGAGCCGGCCGCCCCGCCCGACCCGCAGGCCGCCAGCCCGGCCCCCGCCGCCGCGGCCCCGGCCAGCCCCAGGAACCGCCGCCGCCCGGGCCGCGGGCGCTCCCGCGCCGGCCGCTCCCCGGCGGGCTGCTGCTCGTCCGGACGCTGCTCGGGCATGCGGGTCCTCCTCGGGCTGGGGCGGGCTGACGCCGGGTCGACACCACCGGGAACGCCTGGCCGCCGAACGCCGTTCCCCGTGCGCGCTCACGGACCGTCAGCCCGGTTCAGCCGCCGACGGTGCCGCTCTCCCGGTCCACCGTAAGGGCCCGCCGCGCACCCCGCCCGTTCCGGCCGAGGCCGGCCAGCCGGGGCCAGCCGACCAGCACCGCCGGCAGCGCCAGATAGCCGAACCGGGCGGCCGGCGCCATCAGGAAGGCCACCGTCAGCCCCGCCGCCAGCCGGTCGGCCGCGGCCACCGCGCCGGTCGGCGGCCGCAGCAGCACCCAGCCCGCCACCGCCAGGCCGCCCGCCAGCAGCAGCGCCAGTGCGGCGATCCGCCCGGCCGGCCCCAGCTCGGCGAGCAGCTTGCCGGGCAGCGGACTGCCGGCCGGGGTGTGCACGGCCGTCAGCCCCAGCGGGTAGCGGACCACCTGCAGCCACAGGTCCTGCGGCCTGGTCAGCGCGAACGGCAGCAGCACCGCCAGCACGGCCGCCACCGCGATCACCGCCGCCCGCACGGCCGGCCGCCACCCACCGCGCTGCCGCAGCAGCAGCACGGCGACGGGTAGCGCAGGCCAGACCGTCCACTTGAGGACGCAGGCCAGCGCCAGCACCACACCGGCCGCGGTGGCCCGGCCCCGGGCGGCCAGCGCCAGGCCGAGGCAGCAGACGCCGATCAGCGGCAGGTCCACCCCGCCCACCGCCAGGCTGAGCGCGATCACCGGAGAGCCGGTGAGCAGCAGCAGCGGCAGCAGGGCGGAGCGCCACGGGCCGCGCCCGAGCAGCCGCCAACTGCCGGCCAGGCCGCCGAGGAAGGCGAGCGCGAACCAGACCCGGGCGTCGCCGATCAGCAGGGCCGCCGGGCCGCCGCGCCCGAGCAGCGCCCGGGGCAGCCCGAACAGCGCCATCCCGGGTAGGTAGGGGTCGAACTCGGTGACGGCCGCCGGATGCGGCAGATAGGGGGTGCCGGTGTGCAGCAGCAGTCGGGCGGAGCGCTCGACCACCCCGACCTCCGACTGCGCCCGGCTGCCCACCGCCAGCACCGCCAGCGGCAGCAGCACCGCGCCGAGCAGCGCCGCGGCGGCGGCCGCCCGGGCGGCGATCCGGCGCGGCAGCAGCAGCACGGCTGCCCCGGCCAGCAGGTAGGCGGGCGCGGCGAGGGTGCCCCAGAGCCGCTGGTTGGCCAGCCGGGAGACCAGCGGGAAGGCCGCCGCCCAGCCGGCCGCGGCCAGGCAGAGCAGCAGTCGCACCCAGCGGCGGCGGCCCAGTCGGATGGCTGTGGCGGCCGCCCGGCCCCGCCAGGGGGCCGGGCGGGGGTTCCACCGGTCCTGGTTCTGGTGCGGCAGGACGGGTGCTCCGGCGGAACGGGCGCTCACCATGGTTGGCAGGGTAGGGCGGCGCACTGCCGGGCGTCGTCGGCCACTCGGGTGACGCGGCGTCATCCGGACGCTGCGTCACCCCGGGATCGCTAGTCGGCCGCGCCGACCGCCACCGGCTCCGGCTCGGACTCGGCGGCGGCCGCGCCCAGCCGGGAGTGCCGGATGCCGTAGCCGAAGTAGCCGGCGGCGGCGACCAGCAGCGCACCCCCGAAGAACACGAAGGTGATCGGGTGCAGCCCCTTGACCAGGTAGGCGCAGAAGCCGACGCTGAGCACCGGGACCACCGGGTAGCCCGGCACCTTGAAGCCGCGCTCGAGGCCGGGGTTGGTGCGCCGCAGGATGATGACGCCGATGCTGACCACCGCGAAGGCGACCAGGGTGCCCATCGAGGTCAGGTCGGTGAGGATGTCCAGCGGCACGAAGGCGGCCAGCAGGGCCACGCCGGTGCCGACCACGAGGGTGTTCCAGACCGGGGTGCCGGTGCGCGGCGAGACCTTGGCGAACTTGGCCGGCAGCAGCCCGTCGCGGCCCATGGAGTAGAGGATCCGGGTCTGGCCGTAGATCACCACCAGGGTGACGCTGAAGATCGAGACGATCGCGCCGAGCGCGAACATCAGGGCCGGCCAGCTCTGCCCGGTGATGTCCTGCAGGATCTGCGCCAGGCCGACCTCCTGCCCGTCGAACTTCCTCCAGGGCTGGGCGCCGATCGCGGTGAGCGCCACCGCGACGTACAGCAGGGTGACCACGACCAGCGAGATCACGATGGCCAGCGGCAGGTTGCGGCGCGGGTTGCGCACCTCCTCGCCGGCGGTGGAGACCGCGTCCAGGCCGATGAAGGAGAAGAAGATGCTGGAGGCGGCGACTCCGACCCCGGACCAGCCGAACGGCATGAAGTCGTGCATGTTGCCGGAGTGGTAGCCGGTCAGGCCGATGGCGACGAAGGCCAGCAGCACCACGATCTTGATGCCGACCATGATCGCGTTGACCCGGGCGGACTCGCTCACCCCGCGCACCAGCAGGAAGGTGACCATCGCGACCAGCACCACGGCGGGCAGGTTGAAGTAGCCGCCGTCGCCGGGCGGGGCGGCCAGCCAGTCCGGGATCCGGAAGCCGAAGGCCAGCTCGGAGAACTTGTTCAGGTACTGCCCCCAGCTGACCGCGATCGCCGAGGCGGACACCCCGTACTCCAGCAGCAAGCAGATCCCGACTCCGTAGGCGGTGGCCTCGCCGAGGGTGGCGTAGGCGTACGAGTAGGAGGAGCCGGAGACCGGGATCGCCGAGGCCAGCTCGGCGTAGCAGAGCGCGGTCAGGCCGGCGGTGATCGCCGCGAGGACGAAGGAGAGCACCACGGCCGGGCCGGCCTCGGGGACGGCGGAGCTCAGCACGAAGAAGATGCCGGTGCCGACGGTGGCGCCGATGCCGATCGCGGAGAGCTGCCAGAGGCCGATCGACCGGCGCAGCTGTCCGTCACCGCCCTTGCCCGCGCTCTCGGCGATCAGGGTGGCGACGGGCTTACGGCGCAGCAGGCTGTGGCCGAGGCTGGGGGAGGTACTGGGCACGGTTGCTGCGCTTTCTGGATCTTAACTATGACGACTTCCGTATAAATATACCCCATGCCTGCATAAGTCCCCCGAAGTCCTCCGAGGTCGGGGCCCTACGGGGCCAGCACCGCCTGCATCACCGACTTGGCGATCGGAGCGGCGAGCGAGCCGCCCGTGACATCGGTGGCGCTGCTGTCCGCGATCACCACGGCCACGGCCACCGGCGGGACGTCCGAGGAACCGGCCGGCTTGGCCCAGGAGATGAACCAGGCGTACGGCACGGCACTGTTCTGCACGCCGTGCTGCGCGGTGCCGGTCTTGCCGCCGACCGTGGCGCCGGGGATCGCGGCCCGGCCGCCGGTGCCGTTGGCCACCACGTCGGTCATCAGCTGCTGGACCTGCCCGGCCACCGCCGGGCTCATCGCCTGCCGGTAGGAGCGCGGCCGCATCAGCTGCACGGTGCTGCCGTCGGACTTGGTGAGCTTGTCCACAAGCTGGGGATACATCACGGTGCCGTTGTCGGCGACCCCGGCCGCGACCATCGCCATCACCAGCGGGGTGGCCGCGGTGTCGAACTGGCCGATCGAGGAGAGCGCGAGCTGCGACTGGTCCATCGTGGTGTCGAAGTTGCTGCGGGCCGCCCGCACCGGGATGTCCAGCTTCGAGTTGTTGAAGCCGAAGTTCTCCGCCATCGCGACCATCTTGTCCAGGCCGGTCTGCACCCCGAGGTAGCCGAGCACGCTGTTGCAGGACAGCGTCATCGCGGTGTCCAGGTCGAGGCCGGCCGTGTTGCAGGAGGTGGTGTCGTTGACCAGCGGCGTGGTGGTGCCCGGCAGGATGTACGGGTAGGGCGCGGCGGTGGGGGCGTTGATGTCGGTGACCACGCCGGCCGTCAGGGCGGCGGCCGCGGTGACCACCTTGAAGGTCGAGCCGGGCGGGTAGGTCTCGCGCAGCGCCCGGTTGAGCATCGGCTGGTCGCCGTCGCTCTGCAGCCTGGTCCAGACCTGCTGGTCGGCGCTGGACGAGCCGGCGAAGCTGCCCGGGTCGTAGGAGGGCGTGCTGGCCAGCGCCAGGATCCGGCCGGTGGCCGGCTCGATCGCGGCCACCGCGCCCTTCTGGCCGTCCAGCCCGCTCATCGCGGCCTGCTGGGCGGCCGCGTCGATGGTGGTGTAGACGGAGCCGCCGGGGTTCTGCCGGCGGGAGATGGCGTCCCAGACCGCCCAGCCGTCCAGCCGGTCGTCGGTGCCGCTGAGCAGCGCGTCCTCGGTGCCCTCCAGCTGGGTGTTGCCGTAGATCTGCGAGGAGAAACCGGTGACGGCGGCATAGGTGGGGCCGTCGGTGTAGGTGCGCTTGTAGGTGTAGCGGCCGCCGGTGGCCGCCGAGCCGGTGATCGGCTGCCCGCCCACCAGGATGGCGCCGCGCGGCTGGCCGTAGCGCAGGATCGCCTTGCGCTGGTTGGCCGCGTTGTCGTTGTAGCCCTTGGCCTGGAAGAACTGCACCCGGGTGGCCTGGGCCGCGAGCAGCAGCACCAGCAGCAGGCAGAAGGTGCCGGCCCGGCGGGCGGTGATCCGGATGCCGGGGCGCTGTCCGGTGGGGCCGATGGTCATGCGTCCTCGATCAGGGTGCGGCGGGCCTGGTCGCTGAGGCGCACCAGCAGGGCCACGATGATCCAGTTGGTCACCACCGACGACCCGCCCTGCGCGATGAACGGCAGGGTTGCCCCGGTCAGCGGGATGAGCGCCAGCACCCCGCCGGCCACCACGAAGAGCTGCAGTCCGATGATGGTGGCCAGCCCGATCGCCAGCAGCCGGCCGAACGGATCGGTCAGCGCGATCCCGGTCCTGAAGCCCCGGGAGACCAGCAGCGCATAGAGCAGGAAGAGCGCCAGCAGGCCGGTCAGCCCGAGTTCCTCGCCGATGGTGGCCAGGATGAAGTCGGACTTGGCCGCGAAGCCGATCAGGATCGAGTGCCCCTGGCCGAGGCCGGTGCCGAGCAGCCCGCCCCAGGCGAAGGCGAACAGCGACTGGGCGATCTGGTTGGCGCCCTGCCCGGCCTGGATCGAGGCCAGCGGGTGCAGCCACTGCTCGACCCGGGCGTGCACGTGCGGGGAGAGCCAGCCGACCACCGTCACTCCGGCGGCGGCCAGCAGCAGGCCGATGACGATCCAGCCGATCCGGGCGGTGGCGACGTAGAGCATCACCACGAAGATGCCGAAGTAGAGCAGCGACATTCCGAGGTCGGTCTCCAGCACCAGCACCCCGATGAACACCGCCCAGACCAGCAGCACCGGTCCGAGCACCCGCCCGGGCGGCAGCCGCAGCCGCCAGACCTGGCGGCCGGTCAGCGCCAGGGTGTCCTGGTGCACCGCCAGGTAGGCGGCGAAGAAGATCACCAGCAGGATCTTGGCGAACTCCCCCGGCTGGATGGAGAACCAGCCGATGGTGATCCAGATCCGCGAGCCGTAGACCGCGGGAAAGAAGATCGGCAGGATCAGCAGCACCAGGGCGACCAGCGCACCGCTGTAGGCGTAGCGGCGCAGCCACCGGTGGTCCCGCAGCAGCACCACCACCAGCCCGAAGAGCCCCACCCCGAGGGTGGACCAGAGCAGTTGGGTGGGCGCCGCCGAGCTGTGCGGGGTGGCGCGGTCCAGCCGGTAGATGACGACCAGTCCGATCCCGTTGAGCAGCACCCCGATCGGCAGCAGCAGCGGGTCGGCGTACCGCGCCCGCCAGCGCACCAGCAGGTGGGCCAGCAGCGCCAGGCCGCCCAGGGCCGCGCCGTAGCGGAGCGCGTCGGCGGGCGGGCGGCCGTCCAGGTTGGAACCGACCTCGACGTATCCGAACACCGCGATCGCCACCGCGCCCAGCACCAGGACCAGTTCGACGTTCCGGCCGCTGTGCGGGCGCGGTGGGGCCGGTTCGGGCCGGTCGGCCGCGACGGCGGCGGGGAGGGCCATGCGGGCCTCCGGCGGTGGGTCGACTGGGGCGGGTCAGGATGACGTCACGATAAACATCACTCGCTCCGCCGCCCGGCCAGCCACGCCGAGCCGGCCCCCACCAGGGCGGCCAGCACCGCGGCGGCGACCAGCCCGAGCAGCGGCAGCTCCACCCGGGCCAGCCGGGAGCCGGTGACCAGCGCCCGCATCGCCCGGTTGGCCGGCGAGCCCGGCAGCACCAGCAGCAGCACCGAGAGCCCGAGCGCGCCCAGCATCCCGTAGCCGGTGCGCAGCAGCACCGGCCGGTGGCACAGCGCCCCGACCACCAGCCCGGTGAGCACGCAGGTGACCGCGGCGAGCAGGCCCGCCAGCAGCGCCGCCGGCACGGGCACTTCGTGGCCCGGCACGTTGGTGGTGGGCCCGCTGAGTGCCCAGACCGCCGCCGTCCCGAGCACCGCGAGCAGCAGGCCGGTCAGCAGCGCGGCGAGCAGCGCGGCCAGTTGGACGCGGGCCGCGCCCCGCGCGGCCACCAGCACCGCCCGGGCCTGCGGGGGATCGGCGGTGAGCGCGCTGCGGGCGTACCAGGCGGTCACGGGCACCAGCAGGGCGGCGTTCACGCCCAGGCTGTCCAGCAGCGGGCTGCCCGTCTGCACTCCGATGGCCAGCAGCAGCGCATAGCCGAGGAACGGCGGCAGCCAGCGCTGCGAGCGCAGCAGCAGCTCCAGTTGATAGCGGGTCAGCGCCGTCATGCCCGCCCCTTCAGCTGCTGGATCGTCGAACTCGCCTGCGCCGCCACCTGCTTGACCTCCAGGATGTGCGCCGGTGCGGAGCCGCCGAGCAGCCGGCGCAGCAGCGCGTCCGAGTGCTCGGCGGCCACCAGTAGCCGTACCGTGCCGTCTGCCTGCGGCTTGCACTCCGGGGCGCCGGGCAGCAGTTCGGGCAGTTCGGCGGCGGCGACCAGCAGTTGCATCCTCTCGCTGCCTTCGGGCGGAGGAACTCCCATGCCGGGGGCCTGACGCGCCGTCACCCGCCCGTCGTGGACCAGGTAGGCGGCGGTGGTCAGCCCGGCGAGGCGATTCGGATCGTGGTCCACGAAGAGCACCGTGCCGCCCTGCCCCGCGCGTTCGGCCGCCGCCTCGTCCAGCACCGTCCGGGCGCCCTGGTCGAGCCCGGTCCAGGCCTCGTCCAGCAGCAGCACGTCGGCCTCGGCGAGCAGTGCCTGGGCGACGGCCACCTTCTGGCAGCTGCCCTTGGAGAGCCGGTTGAGCGGGGTGCCGGCCCGGTCGGCGATCCCGAACCGCTCCAGCCAGTAGGCGGCCCGCTCGGCCGCCGCCCGGGCGCTCAGCCCGTGGATCCGCCCCAGCCGGCAGAGGTAGCCGGCGGCATCGAACGGCAGCGCGGGCGGGAACCGTTCGGGCACGTAGGCCCGCCGCCCGGACAGCTCGATCCGGCCCCGGCTCGGCGGCTCGATCCCGCCGACCAGCTTGAGCAGGGTGGACTTGCCGCTGCCGTTGGTGCCGTCGATCCGCACCAGCGCACCGGCCGGCAGCACCAGCTCCAGTTCGCGCAGCACCCATGGCCCGCCGCGCCGGTAGCGCTTGCCCACACCCGTGATCCGCACCTCGGACACTCGCCGCACCCCCCGTTCGAAAATCGGTCGCCAGCCGGCGGATCAGCCAGCAGACTGCCCCGGTGAACAGTGCTACCGATCGTACGGTGAACGTCCTGCTGACTTATCGCGAACGACAGTTGGGGGTGGTCGGACCCTTCCCGGTGGACCGGGCGCGGTGGCATGACGTGGCGCCGGTGACCGAGCACCTCCGCGAACTGCTGGGCGTGCCCGCCGTGGTGCTGCGGCTGCTGGACGTGCAGGGCGGTGGCGGCGGGCTCGGCGGCCTGGTGAGCTACCACGCGGAGCTGCTGGCCGAGCCGCCCGCCGGCCTGGCGCTGCGGCCCGCCACGCCGGCCGAGTCGGACGCGCTGCGCCCGCAGCCGCACCGCGCCGAGTACGCCACCGCCGACGGGGTGCGGGCCGCGCTGGACTGGGCCGAGCAGGCGCTGCTGGCGGCCGGCCGCCCGGTCACCGGTCCGGTCGAGCAGGTGAAGACCTGGAACCTGGCCGGCCTGTTCCGGCTGCCCACCGCCGCCGGGCCGGTCTGGTTGAAGACCGGGCGGCACTTCGCGGTGGACGAGGCCGCGGTGATCGCCCTGTTCCGCGCGGTCGCCCCGGAGTCGGCCCCGACCGTGCTGGCCGCCGATCCCGACCACCGGCTGCTGCTGCTCGACCACGTGCCCGGCGAGGACTGCTGGGGCCCGTCCGCCGAGGTGGTCGCCGACGCGGTGCCGCGCCTGGTCCGGGCCCAGGCCGCGCTGGCCGCCAGCTACCCGGGCGGCGCCCCGGCCGGGCTGCGGGACCGCGCCCCGGCCGCCCTGGTCCCGGCCGTCAAGGCGCTCCTCGACGGCCCGGCCGCCGCCGAGCTGACCGCCGACGAGCTGGCCGGCGCCCGCGCCATGGTCGACCGGCTTCCGGAGCTGGTGGAGCAGTTGGCCTCCTGCGGACTGCCCGATGTGGTGCTGCACGGCGACTTCCACCCCGGCAACTGGCGCTCGAACGGAGGACCCGCGGTCCTGGTGGACTTCGCCGACGCCTGCTTCGGCCACCCGGCGCTCGACGGGCTGCGGCCGAAGGACTTCTGCTCCGGGGAGCGCTGGGCCCAGGCGGCGGCCACCTGGTGCGAGGCCTGGCGGACCGTGGTGCCGGGCAGCGACCCGGAACGGGCGCTGCGGCTGGCCGCGCCGTTCAGCCACCTCGGCTACGCGGTGCGCTACCAGGAGTTCCTGGACGCCATCGAGCCGAGCGAGTACCGCTACCACGCGGGCGACCCGGCTGCGGAGCTGCGCGCCGCGCTGGCGGCCTTCGCCGCCGTCTGAGGTCATTCGGGGGCGACACGGGCTCGGGGCTTGCGTGCGTGCACGGCCCCGGGCCCGCAGGATGAAACGGCACAAATCCGGACAAGAGGAGACCTGCCGTGCGTCCGACCCTGCTGCCGCCCGCCCCGCCCGTCGTCGAACTCGCCGTCGACGCCTCCGGCCTGATCGCCGAGATCGAGGCCTATCTCGCCTCGCTGCCGACCCCGACCCGGCACCCGCTGCCGTACGTCTGCCCGCTGGGCCGCACCGTGCAGCCCTGGTACGCCGGCCACCCGCTCCCCCACCGCACCCCGCTGGACCGGCTGGCCCGCCGCCCGGCCCGGCCGGTGCCGGTCAGCGCGGCCCAGCACCTGGAGCTGACCTCCCGCTACCTCACCGCCGCCGGCTGGCTGCAGGGCGCCCTGTGGGACGCCACCGGGCGGGTCTGCCTGCTCGGCGCCCAGGCGGCCGTGCTGGCCCACGGCTACGGCCGCCCCGCCACCGTGCAGACCGCCCGGGTGCAGGTGATGGAGGTGCTGCACGCCACCGGACGCCCCGTCACCTCCCCGGACGAGTACAACGATCGGCCCACCACCCGGCAGGCCGACATCCACCGGCTGCTGGAGCAGGCGGCGCTGCGGGCCCGTTCGCTGGGTCTGTAGCTGCCGGGTTCGCAGCTGCTGTAGCAGGGCCGTGACACGCGTCCGACCGGATCCGTACCTACGGCCGCCACGCTGGTGTCCTCACCAGCTGGACAACGCACCTTCCGGGGGGAAGCACCCATGGCCGTCCGCCGTCGCCGCGGTTCCACCGCCGCCCTGGCCCTCACCGCCGCCCTGAGCGTCGGCTCCGCCCTGCTGCTGACGGCCTGCGGGCCGGACGACACCGCGTCGTCGGCCGCCTCCTCGCCCGCCGCGACGCTCACCGCCTCCTCGGCGCCCACCGGCAAGGGCACCGCACCCAGCCCGTCCGCCGCCCGCTCGGGCACCCCGGCCGCCGGCGGCAGCGCCACCCCGAGCGGACCCGCCGCCCCGACCCGCGGCACCGGCGTCCCGCACCTGACCATCAGCAACGGCACCGACCTGGTGCAGATGCCCGACGCCGTCGTCGACTTCCACACCCAGGTGCGCGACCTCGCCTGGGCCCCGGACGGCAGCGCGGCGGTGTTCATCAGCGGCAACGGCGACCTGGTGACCGCCAAGCCGGACGGCACCGGCCGGATCGTGGTCGCCAAGAACCCGGGCGGCCAGACCTGGTCGCACCCCACCTGGGTGATGACCATGCCCGATCCCCAGGTCGGCCTCCCGCACCGGAACACCATCATCTTCACCGCCGACCAGGGCGGCACCACCAGGCTGATGCAGGTGCGGGGCGACACCACCAACGGCACCCCCGCCGCGCTGCCGCTCAGCGCCGGCGCCCCCGGCGACAACGGACCCGTCACCCTGCCGCAGACCGCCAACACCTGGGCGGACGCGGGCGGCACCCACGGCAGCATCGCCTACGAGAACACCGCCGACGGCTCGGTCTACATCCGCGACGACTACACGCGCCAGCAGGGCTACAAGCTCACCGCGGGCTCCGAGCCGGCGCTCTCGCCGGACGGCAACGAGGTGGTCTTCGTCCGCTCGGTCGGCGGCCACGACCACCTCTTCGAGGTGCAGCTGGGCCAGAACACGATCACCCCCCAGGACCTCACCCCCAAGGCGACCACCGACTACACCGAGCCCGCCTTCTCGCCGGACGGCAAGGAGATCACCGCCCGCACCCCGAACGGCACGGCCACCCTGCCCGCCGACGGTTCGCTGACCCCGCACCCGGGCGCCTACACCGTGCCCGGCCTGCCCGCCTACCGCCCCTGAAGTTCGGCCTGAAGCTCCGCCAGCTGGCCGGCCGCCTCCCGGTGCGGCAGGAACTCCACCACGTCCAGGAACCGGAACAGCACCTGGGTCGCGGTGATCGCGAACTCGTAGTCCGCGAAGCCCACCACCGCCCCCGTGGCGCCCCGGGCCGTCCCGCGCTCCAGCTGCCCGACCACCTCGTCCGCCCCCTCGACGTCCCGTGAGCGCCGGGCGTTGGGGCGGGCCAGGTACGGGCAGACCATCGCCGCGTACAGCATGCAGGCGCGGTGCCCCGGCGCCTCCAGGGTCGGGGCCAGGTTCCGGTAGGGCGCACCGGCGGCCAGCGCCTGCCCGATCGCCCCGGCCTCGGCGGTGCCGACCACCCGCCACACCGGCCCGCGCTCCATCAGCACCCCGCAGACCGAGCACTCCCGCTGCCGCGCGCACCGGGCGGTGCGCTCGTAGTCGCTGAGCGCGAACTGCGGCTCCCCGTCAGCCCAGGGCGTGATGGCGGGCACCGGATAGCCACGCCCGTCCCGCGGCCGGGCGGCGACGGCGGGTGGCATCGGAACGGCATCGAAGCGCATGCCCGTAGCCTCTCAGACAGGCCAACCTGACACACACTCACCGAACCGGACAACAAAACGATGACGACGACCCCCAGTTCAGCCCCGTTCCCCGGCCGGCTGGTCAACTACGAGGCGGCGAAGGCCGAGCACGGTGAGCGGGCCGAGCACATGGCCCGCAAGCTCGCCATCGGCGACCCGCTCGCCGACGCCGTGATAGCCGAGCTGGACAGCCTGGGCAAGGACGGCCGCCGGCTCCTCAACCAGGGGCTCGCCGACGGCCTGGACAGCCTGGGCGATCCGCCCCCGGCGATCGCGGCACTGCTGCGCCAGCTCGAAACGCTGCCCGACTGGGCCGACCGGGACGCCCTGGCGGCCGGTGACCGGGTCGCGCACCTGGTGCCGCCGCTGTGGAACACGCTCGCCTTCTCGGCCGGTTCGCTGTCCCACACCTACAGCTCGCCGAGCATCGCCCGACTCCTCGTCCAGACCGGGAAGTTGGACACGATGGCGGCCCGGCGGCTGGCCGAGACCAGCCTGTGGAGGATCACGGCCATCCTCCCCGGCGGACTCCACCGCGGTGCGGCCGGCTACCTCCAGACCGCCCAAGTGCGGCTGCTGCACGCCCGAGTCCGGGCGACGGCGCTCAAGCACGGCTGGGAGACCGAGAGTTGGGGCCTGCCGATCAACCAGGTGGACGTCGCCCGCACTTGGCTCGACTTCACCGTGGTGCCGTACTCCTTCCTGGCGGCCGTGGGCTTCGTGCTGACCGACGAGGAGCAGCGCAGCCTCTACGAGTACTGGTGGCACGTCGCCCATCTCCTGGGCCTGGACGAGGGTTTCTTCCTCGGCATGCGCAGCCACGCCGAGGCGTCCGCACTGGCAGACCTGCTGGACTCCACGATCGACGCGCCCGACGACAACAGCCGGGTGCTCAACAGGGCCCTCTACGACGCCACGGCCGACTTCCTCGCCGACGCCCCCCGGTCGACCTTCACCAAGGAGTCGGCGCGGGACCTGCTGCACGCCGTGGCCCGCCACTTCCACGGCGACGCGATCGCCGACGCCCTCGGCGTCCCGCACTCCGGGGCCGCCGCCGCACTGCCCGCCCTGGCGGCCGGCCACGCCCAGGCCCGCCGCTACCAGTCGCTGGTCCCGGGGGCCGCGGAACTGGAGCGGGCGGCGAACATCCAGGCCTACACGGCCATCGCCGCCAGCGTGCAGGGCGCCACCGCCTACCAGTCCCACATCATGTGATCCACACCACGGTGCCCTGATCCCCTTCAGGGCACCACCGGCAAGGACTCCAGCAAATGCAGGAGCCCCGCCTGATCCAGGATCAGGCGGGGCTCCTCAACTGCCTTTCAGCAGTCGTTGGGTGGAGCTGAGGGGATTCGAACCCCTGACCCCCTCGATGCGAACGAGGTGCGCTACCGGACTGCGCCACAGCCCCAACGAGAAGAAACTCTAGCACCTTTTCGAGGGGGCTCGTGACCACCCTCCCTGGTGGGTGGGGGTCCCCCGGCCGAAGGCTGGGGGCGGGTGCCGCCGCCGCGCTACTCGTTGGCGGCGCGGGGGCGGGTGTGCGCGGCCGGGTCCTGGTACTGGTCGAACAGCGGGGTACGGGGGCCCTCCGCGGTGCGCGGGCCGCCCGCCTGTGCCGCCCAGGCGCCGGGGGCCGCGAGGTCCAGGGCGCGGTTGACCCGAGGGGCCACGGGGGCGGTCACATAGGTGGGCAGCGGCACCGGGACCGGCTCCCAGGAGTCAGGGTCGGCGGCGGCCCGCTCGCGCAGCCCGTCGACCCACTCCTCGTGGTCGGTCGCCTCCACCAAGTCCTGCCGGCCGGCCGGCTCGGGCCGCTCCGGCTCGGCGACGGCCGCGGCGGTGGCGATCGCCTGCGCCGGCTCGATCGGCTCGGTGGCCTCCTCGGGCACCGCGAGCGGGGCCGTCTCGGCGAGCCGGGCGGCCCTGGCGCGCTCGCGCTCGCGCACTCCCACGGCGGCGGCCGCGGCGCGGGCCCGGTCGAGCTTGACCTCGCAGCGCTGGCGCTCAAGTCGGCGCAGGTGGCCGATGTAGAGGGTGAGCAGCACCGCGGGCAGTGCCGGCACCCAGAGGAAGGCGACCCCGGCCACCGCCGCGATCACCGCGCCGAGCGCGAAGGCGCCGAAGAGCAGGGTGACCATCCGGCGCCGCCGGGCCAGCAGCCGGGCCCGGCGGTCGGGCTGTCCGGTCCGGACCGGCTCGGCCCCGGGCACCGTCGACGAGGGCTCGGCGGGCACGCCGGTGGCGCCGCCGTCGGACGCGCCGTCGGCGGCGGAGTCGATGGGGTCGTCGTCGCCCAGGATCCGGGACGCCCGCCGCTCCAGTGCCGATCGCCCGGCCAGCAGGCGGATGGCGGTGCTGAAACGTTCTGTCGGGCGCGATTCGTTGAGCTCGTCCTGCCTGCGGAGCCACATGGGCACCAGATAGGCAGCCCAGGCCCCTACGATGACCGCGTAGATGAGGCCGCTACTGCTCACGTTTCACACCGTACGGGCGTTGGGTAAGGGCGGTCAGCAATTTGGCGCGGCGTGTCGCCCTGCCAAACTGATTCTCTGACTATTTTGCCGGTATTTGTGACCGCTTGACCGCGTGCCGATGCCATATCGATATCAATTTCGAACACTTATTCAATTACCTCAAACGCCAACGCCGGAGCAGCCCTTCGGGGATCTCCTCCGCCGTCAGCGCGTACACCAGATGGTCGCGCCAGTCCCCGTCGATGTGCAGATAGCGCGGCCGCATTCCCTCGGAGCGGAAGTCGAGTTTCTCCACCACCCGGCGGCTGGGCCGGTTCTCCGGCCGGATGCACACCTCGATCCGGTGCAGTCCCAGCGCCTGGAAGCAGTGGTCGACGGCCATCGCCACGGCGGTCGGCATGATCCCCCGCCCGGCCACCGCCTCGTCGATCCAGTAGCCGATGTTGGCCGAGCACATCGAGCCCCAGGTGATCCCGCCCACCGTCAACTGGCCCACCAGGCGCCCCTGGTAGGTCAGCACGAAGGGCAGCATCCGCCCCGCCGCCGCCTCGCTGCGCAGGTAGCGCACCATCTGACGGTAGGTCGGCCGCGGCCCGGCGGTGCGCCCGGTCGGCGCGGGCGGCACGGTGGCCTCCCAGCGCCGCAGCCAGTCCCGGTTCCGCCGGCTCGCCTCCTGCCAGGCCCGCTGGTCCCGCAGCCGGATCGGCCGCAGCACCACATCGCCCTCGCGCAGCTCCACCGGCCAGCCGCCGCTCAGCTGGTGCTCCCCTCGGCACCGGCCGCCGGGCGCGGATGGTCCCCGCCGGCCAGTTGGTCCACGGCGTGCGGCAGCAGCGGCGCCAGCACCGCCAGGCCGTCCTTGACCCCGCCGGTGGAGCCGGGCAGGTTGACGATCACGGTCCGGCCCGCCAGGCCGGCCAGGCCCCGGGAGAGCGCCGAGGTGGGCACCTTCTCCCGGCCGTACGCCCGGATCGCCTCCGCGATGCCCGGGATCTGACGGTCGATCACCTGGGCGGTCATCTCCGGGGTCAGGTCCATCGGGGAGATCCCGGTGCCGCCGGTGGTCAGCACCACCTCGTAGCCGGCCGCGACGGCCGCCAGCAGCGCCGCCAGCACCGGCTCGCCGTCCGGCACCAGCTGCGGACCGTCCGCCTCGAAGCCCATCGCGCGCAGGCCCTCGACCAGCAGCGGCCCGCCCTTGTCCTGGTACACCCCGGCCGCGGCGCGGTTGGAGACGGTGATCGCCAGCGCTCTCATGCGGCACCGCCGCGGACCCACTCGCCGCTCTTGCCACCGGACTTGCTGAGCACCCGGACGTCCTGGACGGCGGCGGCCTTGTCCACCGCCTTGACCATGTCGATCAGGGTCAGCCCGGCCACCGCCACCGCGGTCAGCGCCTCCATCTCCACGCCGGTCCGGTCGGCGGTGCGCACCGTCGCGGTGATCTCCACCGCCTCGTCGGTCACCGCCAGGTCGACCTTGACGCCGGAGATGGCGATCGGGTGGCAGAGCGGGATCAGCTCGGGGGTCTTCTTGGCGCCCATGATCCCCGCGATCCGGGCGGTGGCCAGTGCGTCGCCCTTGGGCAGGCCCTCGCCGCGCAGCAGCTCGACCACCCGGGGCGAGACGGTCACCCGGCCGGCCGCCACCGCGGTGCGCACGGTGGTCTCCTTCTCGGAGACGTCGACCATCCGGGCGGCGCCGGTCTCGTCCACGTGCGTCAGGTGATCGCCGGGGGGTGTGGTCACGTCAGTTCTCCAGCAGGACGGGGCGAATTCCGGGCGCTACCGTATCGCTCCCCGCCCACCGCGCCGCGCTCGGCGCCACCCGATGGGCTGAGGCGCCGTCAGCCGCGGCGGGCGCCGCCGGTCGCTCGGGGCGCCGCCGGTCGCTGGGGGCGCCGTCAGTCGCGCAGCAGCACCACGTCGACCACCGTGCCGGCCGCCACCGCCTCGGTCCGCTCCGGCACCACGATCAGGCAGTCGGCCCGGGCCAGCGCCCCGACCAGGTGCGAGGAGGCACCGCCGACCGGCTCCACCGCGCCCTGGTCGGCCAGGTAGCGGCCGCGCAGGAACTGCCGCCGCCCGGCCGGGGAGCGCAGCGCGGCCGTACAGACCGCCAGCACCCGGGGCCGGTGCACGTCCGCGGCGCCAAGCATGGTGCGGATCACCGGCCGGACGAACAGCTCGAACGAGATGTAGGCGCTCACCGGGTTGCCGGGCAGGGCCAGCAGCGGCACGCCGTCCGGGCCGCCGAGCCGGCCGAAGCCCTGCGGCTTGCCGGGCTGCATCCGCAGGGTGCGGAAGTCCATCCCGGCGTAGTCCTCGAAGACGTCCTTGACCACGTCGTAGGCGCCGACGCTGACCCCGCCCGAGGTGACGATCAGATCGGCCCGGCCCAGTTGGTCGTCCAGCACCGCGCGCAGCCGCTCGGCGTCGTCCGGCACCCCGCCGACCCGGTAGGCGATCGCGCCGGCCTGCTGGGCGGCGGCGGTCAGGGTGAAGCTGTTGGAGTCCCAGATCTGCCCGGGGCCGACCGGCTCGCCGGGCGGCACCAGCTCGCTGCCGGTGGAGAGCACCACCACCCGGGGTCGCGGCCGCACCGTCACGCTGGCGCGGCCGATCGCCGCCAGCAGGCCCAGCTGGGTGGGGCCGAGCAGGGTGTCGGCCAGGAGCACCGTGCTGCCGGCGGCGATGTCGCTGCCCCGGCGGCGGATGTGCGCGCCCTCGCGGGCCTCCTGGCGCACCCGGACCTCCTCGCCGGGCCGGGCCGGGGCCATGGCCCGGGCGGCCTCGCCGGTGCCGGCGCCGCCGTCGGTCCACTCCACCGGGACCACTGCCTCGGCGCCGGGCGGCACCGGGGCGCCGGTCATGATCCGCACGGCCTGGCCGGGGCCGACCGCGGGCAGCACGCCGGCGCCGGCGGCCACCTCGCCGACCACGGCCAGCACCGAGGGGTACCGCTCGGTGGCGTTGACGGTGTCGGCGGTGCGCACCGCGTAGCCGTCCATCGAGCTGTTGTCGAACGGCGGCAGGTCGCTGCCGGCCGGCACGTCCTCGGCCAGCCGGCAGCCCTGGGCGTCCAGCAGCTGCAGCTCGATCGGGGGCAGCGGGGTGACGGCGGCCAGCACGTCCGCCAGGTGCTCGTCGACCGTCCAGTACCGCCGGCCAGGGGCCTCGGTGGCGCAGGCGTCCGCCTGGTGGTCGTGGTGGTGGCCGTGCCGATCGGTCGTCATCCCGCTACCGCCTTCCGGCGGGCGCTCAGGCCCGCACGTTGCTGGAGGCAGGCGCTCAGGCCTGCATCTCGCTCCCCACGAACTGCTTCAACCAGCCGCGGAACTCCGGCCCGAGGTCCTCGCGCTCGCAGGCCAGCCGGACGATCGCGCGCAGGTAGTCGGCCCGGTCACCGGTGTCGTAGCGGCGGCCGGAGAAGAGCACGCCGTGCACCTGGCCGCCCTCCTCGGCGCTCAGCGTAGCCAGCGTGCGCAGCGCGTCGGTGAGCTGGATCTCGCCGCCGCGGCCCGGCTCGGTCTTCTTCAGCACCTCGAAGACGGCGGGGTCGAGCACGTAGCGGCCGATCACGGCGTAGTTCGACGGTGCGTCGGCCGGCTCCGGCTTCTCGATCAGGTCGGTGACGTGGAAGACGTCGTCGCCGAGGCCGTTGGTCTCGACCGCCGCGCAGCCGTAGAGGTGGATCTGCTTCGGGTCGACCTCCATCAGCGCCACCACCGAGCCGCCCAGCTGCTGCTGGACCTCGATCATGCGGGCGAGCAGCGGGTCGCGCGGGTCGATCAGGTCGTCACCGAGCAGCACCGCGAACGGCTGGCCGGCCACGTGCTGCTCGGCCACCAGCACCGCGTGGCCCAGGCCCTTGGGGTCGCCCTGCCGGACGTAGTGCATGTTGGCCAGCGAGACCGACTCCTGGACCCGGCGCAGCTTGTCCTCGTCGCCCTTGCGGGCGAGCAGCTCCTCCAGCTCGTAGGCCCGGTCGAAGTGGTCCTCCAGGGCGCGCTTGTTGCGGCCGGTGACCATGAGTATGTCCGAGAGGCCGGCCGCGGCGGCCTCCTCGACCACGTACTGGATCGCGGGCTTGTCGACGACCGGCAGCATCTCCTTCGGCGTGGCCTTGGTCGCCGGCAGGAACCGGGTTCCGAGGCCGGCTGCGGGCACAACCGCCTTGGTGACGGGCATACGGGAGTTCGTCGTCATGCGTTGACCTTACTGAGGCGGAGGACCGTACTGACCGCCGGCGAGATCGGTCCGCTACGAACGACGAACCTCGCCGGGGACGACCACGGCCGCGACACTGCGGGCAGGGCCGGACTGGGCGCTGGGGCCCGGAGCGGCACAGGGCGACACACTACCGTGCCGTCCTGAACCCGTTCCGCGCCTCTGCACGGCCCCTGCTGCTTGGCCGCCGCCAGCGCCCGGTCGGCGGCTCGCAGCAGCGGCACCGGATGGCCGCCGTCGTCCGGCAGCACCGCGATGCCGGCCGTGGCCAGCAGCCCGTTGGCGGTGGGCCGGGGCCGCTCCTGGGGATCCACCGGGTCGACCGCGAAGTCCAGCAGCCGGTGCCGGCGCACCGCCCAGCAGAGCCGCTCGGCCACCTTGGCCGCCCCCGCCGCACCGGTGTCCGGCAGCACCACCAGGAACTCGGTGCCGCCGACCAGCCCGAGCACATCGGTGCGCCGCACCTCGACGGTGAGCCGCTGGGCCAGGTCGCGCAGCACCGCCCGGGCCCGGTCCCGGCCGTGCTCGGCGGTGACCGCCTCGAACCCGTCGACCTCCAGCAGCACCACGGCCAGCTCCGGCCCCCGCTCCCCCGGCTTCTGGCGGCGGGCCCGGCGCTCCACCTCGCGCTCCAGGGTCTGCTGCAGATGGCGGTGGTTCCACACCCCGGTGACCGGGTCGCGGGCCGCCAGCCGGGCCAGCTCGTCGCACCGCTCCTGGAGTTCGGCCAACCGCCGGCGCAGCCCCGAGGCCTCGCCCGCGGCGGCCTGCCGCAGCCGCCGCAGCCGGGCCCACAGCACCCCGCCGATCCCGGCGGACACCACGCTGAGCAGGACGAGCGCAGGCATCAGGAGGGACATGGGGGACATGGGACTCCATGGGGGCGGGCTGGGGGAGGATCGGAGCCGTGTCCGACGATCTCTTGTACAACGAGAAGGCCGCGCTGCGGTCACGGCTGCTCGCCGCCCGGCGCGCGCTGTCCCCCGAACGGCGGTCGACGGCGGCCGCGGCACTCGCCGAGCGGGCGCTGACCCTGCTGCCGGCGGGCGCCGTGGTGGCGGCCTACGTCTCGGTGGGCGCGGAGCCCGGCACCCGCCCGCTGCTCGACCTGCTGCACGAGCACGGCACCCGGGTGCTGCTGCCGGTGCTGCTGCCGGACAACGACCTGGACTGGGCCGCCTACCAGGGCCCGGACCGGCTCGCCCCGGCGGCGCGCGGCCTGCTGGAGCCGACCGGCGAGCGGCTGGGCCCGGACGCGGTCACCGGGGCCGGCGTGGTGCTGCTGCCCGGCCTGGCGGTGGACCGGCGCGGGCTGCGACTGGGCCGTGGCGGCGGCTCCTACGACCGGGTGCTGGCCCGGCTGGCCGCCGCCGGCGCCACCCCGCTGCTGGCCACCCTGCTCTATCCGGACGAGCTGCTGGACCGGGTGCCCGCCGAGCCGCACGACCGGCCGGTGCACGCCGTGGTGACCCCGGAGGGCGTGCACCGGTTCTGAAAGCGAGGGCACCAAAGCCGAAGGGCCCGCCCTGACGGTGCGTCAGGGCGGGCCCGGGGTCCGGCGGTCAGGGTTGCAGGGTCAGGGTGTTCTTGGTCGCCTGGTCCACCGCTTGGCCGGAGTACGCCCAGGTCAGCATCTTGCCCTGGGCCCACAGGCCGGTCTGGTCGTCGTAGTTGTCGTTGAAGGCGTGCCCCGACTCGCCGCCCACGTTGATCCAGCGGGAGGCGTTGAAGTCGTTCAGGTCGACCACCATCCGCATCGACGGGATCCAGTCCACGTCGTAGCCGGCCGCGGCGGTCCAGCCGGTGGCGTCGACCGCCGCCGAGCCGCCGGACATCTGGTACGGCCCGCGGTTGAGCAGCCGGTGCACCAGCCCCGAGGCGATCGAGGAGTTGTCGGTGCCCAGGGTCTGCTCGTTGAGGGTCAGCTGGTGCAGCCGGCCCCAGCTCCAGGTGGAGATGTCCTTGCCGAGGTGGGCGGTGAGGTCCTGGCGGGCGTCCTTCATCGCCTCCTTCAGCAGGTTGTCCAGGCCGTGCTGCTGCACGTGGTTGGAGTCGACGTAGTCCCACCACGGGCTGTTCGGGTTGGCCAGCTGCTGCCGGACGACCTCCATCCAGCGGTCGCCGCCGTCGGGCTGGGCCTGGCTGGGCTTGCGGGTGCCGCACTGGGTGACGATCTTCGTCTCACCGCCGAGCGAGCCGGCCGGCTGGTTGGCGTCCACCTTCTGTGCGACCAGCAGGCAGTCACCCTGGGCGCGCACCGAGGCCGGGAACTTCTGCCCGAACGACAGGGTGAGCAGCTGGCGCCAGACGCCGTTGTAGTAGGCGGCGGCGGCCGAGTCGGCGTCCTGGTTGTAGTTCCAGTCCTTCAGCAGGTCCTGGGCCTGGCGCACGTACGGGTCGGTGATCTGCTCCTTGAGCAGCATCGGGACCAGGGTCTTGGCCATCACGCTGGCGTTGTCCAGCTGCATCGACTGCATGTCGTCCGGCGAGATCTTGCCGCCGTTGGCCAGCCGGGCCTGGATCTGGTCGGTGATCTCCTTGGCCCGGGTGCCGTACTCCCAGTCGTTGGTGATCAGCGGCTTGTAGCTCTGGTCGGCCACCGGCTGGTTGGCGGTGACGATGTAGCCGGACGGCGGGTCCTCCACCCAGGGCAGGCTCTTGAAGTCCAGGTAGGCCTTCCAGTCGTAGCTGGAGTCCCAGCCCGGGGCCGGGTAGCGGCCGTCGCCCTTGCCGCGGACCGGGATCACGCCCGGCGCCTGGTAGCCGATGTGGTTCTGGGTGTCGGCGTAGATCAGGTTCTGCGCGGGGACGGCGAAGTCCTTGGCCGCGGCGCGGAACGAGGTGAAGTCGGTGGCCTTGTCGAACTCGAAGACCGCGTCCATGGTCTTGCCCGGCGTCAGCGCCGTCCAGCACAGCGACACGCCGTAGCCCGTGGTGCCGCGGTCCGGCGCCGAGTTGCCGACCGGCGCGTAGGTGCCGACGTTCTGCTCCTCCGTGCTCTGGTCGGAGATCAGCGGGCACTGGCCGAGTCCGTTGCTGGTGGAGCGCACGGTGATGGTGCGGTCCGCCCCGCCGGCGACCTTGATGGTCTCCTGGCGGGTGGCGAACTTCTGGTCCTGGTTGTCCTTCAGGTAGGTGTCGGGACCGGTGATCTTCTCCAGGTAGAGGTCGGCCACATCGGCGCCCATGTTGGTGAAGCCCCAGCTGATCGACTGGTTGTGTCCGATGATCACGCCCGGCATGCCGGCGAAGGTGAAGCCCGTCGTGTCGTACTGGCAGCTCGGGCTGACGGTCCGGCAGTGCAGGCCCATCTGGTACCAGACGTTCGGCAGGCCGGGGCCCAGGTGCGGGTCGTTGGCCAGCAGCGGCTTGCCGCTGACGGTGTGGCTGCCGGAGACCACCCAGGAGTTGGAGCCGATGCCCTGCCCCTGCGGGCCGAGCAGCTGCGGCAGCTTGCCCATCTTGCCGGAGACGTCCTGCAGGCCCTTGGTGACCGCCGAGCTCTGCTGGACCGCGCCGGTGGTGCCGGCGGCCGTCGCCGGCTTGTAGGTGCCGTCCGCGCTGACCGTGCCGCCCTGCGTGATGGTGGGGTTCCGGTCGTACGGGTAGTCCGGGTAGAGCTGGTTGATCTGGTCCGGGGTGAAGGTCTGGCTCAGCAGCGAGCGGTCGATCTCGTCCTGCACGTTGCCCGAGAGGTTCCAGGCCATCGCCTTCAGCCAGGAGACCGAGTCCACCGGGGTCCACTGCTCCGGCTTGTAGCCGCTGTTGACGGTGCCGAGCAGCGCGTACTCCAGCGAGGCGCTGGCCCCGCCGGGGTGCTTGGACAGCCAGTCGTTCACGCCGTCCGAGTAGGCCTGCAGGTACTTCTTGGTCTCCGGGGTGAGGACGGTGTCGTACTCCTTCTGCGCCACCTCGCGCCAGCCCATGGTGCGGACGAACGCATCGGTGTCGACCTGGCTGGAGCCGAACATCTCGGAGAGCCGGCCGGCCGTGATGTGCCGGCGCACGTCCATCTCCCAGAACCGGTCCTGGGCCTGGACGTAGCCCTGGGCCTTGAACAGGTCCTCGGACGTGTCGGCGTAGATCTGCGGGATCCCCTGGGCGTCCCGCTTGACCTGGACCGAGCTGCTCAGACCGGGCACCTGGACCGTGCCGCTGACCTGCGGGAACGAGGCCCGCACGGTATCCACCGCGTACCATCCGCCGGCCGACACACCGGCCACCAGCAGCACGACGAGCAATAGCACTAGCAGTCGGGCGCGCCGAAACTTCTTGGAGCGTCGCGAGCGGGGCATCTCGGTCCTAGGTGCAGGGAGCGGGGCAACGTAACCACAGGGACCCTACCCGGCGCGGGTGAGCCGCTCCGCCCGGGCTGGCCCGTGCGCCGCCGCGCGCCGACCCCCGTCAGAGACAGTGCAAAGATCGGGTAAAATGTTAGCCAGAGTAACGATCCCACGGCTGACCGTGTGTCACCCTGCCCCTCCACAGCCCCACCGGGCTCGTTCACCCCGTCGCCCACCACAGTGACCCTCCCCGCCCCCGCCCGTCACGGCTGCCGCCCGCAGCTCCCCTGACGGACGCCCGAGACGTCGAGGTGCCCCTGCGTGACCGTTGACCATCTGAACAAGCTGCTGCTCGAAGGCTCCGCGATCCTGCTGATCGCCGTCGTCGCCGTGCGCCTGGCCAGCAGATCCGGACTACCCAGCCTGCTGCTCTACCTGGGCATCGGCATGGCGATCGGCCAGAACGGACTGGGCGTCACCTTCGACAACGCCGAACTCACCCAGGTGCTGGGCTACGCCGCCCTGGTGGTCATCCTGGCCGAAGGCGGCCTGAAGACCAGCTGGCGCGAGATCAGACCGGTACTGCCGGCGGCCACCGCACTGGCCACCGTCGGCGTCGGGATCAGCGTCTTCGTCACCGCCGCCGGCGCCCACCTGCTGGTCGGCCTCGACTGGCGGCTGTCGCTGCTGCTCGGCGCGGTGGTCTCCTCCACCGACGCCGCCGCCGTCTTCTCGGTGCTGCGCACCGTGCCGCTGCCGGCCCGGCTCAGCGGCCTGCTGGAGGCCGAGTCCGGCTTCAACGACGCCCCCGTGGTCATCCTGGTCGTCGCCTTCGCCACCACCGGCCCGCTCGACTCCTGGTACGTGCTGCTCGGCACCATCCTCATGGAGCTGGCGATCGGCGCCGTCGTCGGCCTGGCCGTCGGCAAGCTCGGCGCCCACGCGCTGCGGCAGATCGCCCTGCCCGCCTCCGGCCTCTACCCCATCGCCGTGCTCGCCCTCACCTCGCTCGCCTACGCGGCCGGCGCGCTGCTGCACGGCTCCGGCTTCCTCGCCGTCTACGTCAGCGCGGTGCTGCTCGGCAATGCCAAGCTGCCGCACGGCCCGGCGGTGCGCGGCTTCGCCGACGGCCTGGCCTGGATCGGGCAGATCGGCATGTTCGTGCTGCTCGGCCTGCTCTGCACGCCCGCCACCATGGGCTCGGCGGTGCTGCCCGCACTGGTCATCGGCGCGGTGCTGGTGCTGCTCGCCCGGCCGCTCTCGGTGCTGCTCACCCTCACCCCGTTCCGGCTGCCCTGGCGCGAGCAGGCGCTGCTCAGCTGGGCCGGGCTGCGCGGGGCGGTGCCGATCGTGCTGGCCACCATCCCGCTGGTGGGCGGGGTGCCGCACGCCCGGGAGGCCTTCAACATCGTCTTCGTCCTGGTGGTGGTCTTCACCCTGGTGCAGGGCCCCACGCTGCCCTGGCTGGCCCGCCGGCTGCGGATCTCCGCCGGCGCGCTCGGCCACGACCTGGAGATCGAGTCGGCACCGCTGGAGCGGCTGCGCGGACAGCTGCTCTCGGTCGCGCTGGCGCCGGACTCCCGAATATCCGGCGTCGAAGTCGGCGAACTGCGGCTGCCGCCAGGCGCCGCGGTCACCCTGGTGGTCCGCGACGACAAGAGCTTCGTGCCCGACCGGACCACGGTGCTGCGCTCGGGTGACGAGCTGCTGGTGGTCACCACCGACGCGGTGGGCGAGGCCACCGAGCGGCGGCTGCGGGCCGTGGACCGGGGCGGCAAGCTGGCGGGGTGGCTGTACGGGAGGTGACTGGCGGGGTGGCTGCACGGGAAGTGACTGGCGGGGTGGCTGCACGGGAAGTGAACTGTTGGATCTCCTGACGCCTGGAGTTCTTCGCGTTCCCGTACCATTGCCCAGACGTAGTACCAGATCCAACCCGCAACTTTCTGCCTGATGCAGAGTTGGCGCGACCGCTCGGCGGCCGCGGTCCGGCGGCCCCCTTTCTCAGGGGCAGCGCCCCCCTGTTGACAGGGGCGGCCACTCGGACCCGGTATCAACCCCGGTCGACGCACGAGAGGACGACTCTCGGCGCCGTCGGGGTTTTCCGTTGCCCCGGCGGTCGCTACCAGGCAGCAGGAAGGACCGACCGTGGCGGCCCGCCCAACGGTCGACAACCCCACCGAAGCCCCCACCCGCGTGGGCTACACCGCACTGCTGCGCACCCCTGGTGCCTTGACGTTCCTGCTCCCCGCGTTCGTCGCGCGGCTCCCCTACGCGATGCTCAGCCTGGGCATCGTGCTGCTGGTGCTCGACACCAACGGCTCCTACGGCATCGCCGGCGCCGTCGCGGCCACCGCCGCCACCGCGCAGGCACTGGTCGGCCCGCAGACCGGCCGGCTCGCCGACCGCCTCGGCCAGGCCGCCGTGCTGGTGCCGGTGGTGCTGGTGCACGCCGTCTCGGTCGGTGCGCTGATCGCCCTGGCGCTGGGGCACGCGCCGGTCTGGACGCTCTTCCTGGCCGCCGCGCCGGCCGGCGCCTCGGTGCCGCAGATCGGCGCGAT
Source organism: Kitasatospora acidiphila (assembly GCF_006636205.1). NCBI lineage: Bacteria > Bacillati > Actinomycetota > Actinomycetes > Kitasatosporales > Streptomycetaceae > Kitasatospora > Kitasatospora acidiphila. Next base: position 3,809,588 of record NZ_VIGB01000003.1, read on the forward strand.
GGTCCGGGCCCGCTGGGTGACCAAACTGGCCGACCGTCCGGCCCACCTGACCACCGCCTTCGCCTTCGAGTCGGTGACCGACGAGTTCACCTTCGTGGTCGGCCCGGTGCTGGCCGGCGCCATCGCCACCACCGTCGCCCCGGCCGCCGCGCTGGTCACGGAGGCCGCGCTGACCGTGCTCGGCGGGCTGCTGTTCGCCGGCCAGCGGGCCACCGCGCCGGCCCGGCACCTGCCCGAGCCCGGGGCGAAGCGGGCCTCCGCGCTGGCCTCGCCGGGCGTACGGCTGCTGGTCGGCGCCTTCCTGGGCGTCGGCTCGGTCTTCGGCGCGATGCAGGTCTCGGTCACCGCGTTCGCCGAGCACGCCGGGCAGGGCGACCTCAGCGGCGTCGTCTACGGCGTCTTCGCCGGCGGCTCGATGCTGGCCGGGGTGCTCTACGGCCTGATCGCCTGGCGGCGCTCCCCGCAGCAGCGGATGCTGGCCAGCTACGGCCTGCTGGTGCTGGGCTGCTCAACGCTCTGGGCGATGCCCGACCTGACCGCGCTGGCGATCGCCGGGCTGGTCTGCGGCCTGGCGATCGCGCCGACCCTGATCACCGGCTACACCCTGGTGGAGGCGCTGGTCGCCGACGGCGCCAAGACGGAGGCGTTCACCTGGCTGACCGGGGCGATCGGCCTGGGCCTGGCGGTCGGCTCCACGGTGGCCGGCCAGCTGATCGACATGAGCGGGCCGTCGCTGGGCTTCCTGGTCCCGGTGGCCGGGGCCGGCGCCGGGCTGGTGGCGCTGGTCACGTTGCGGCGACTCCTGGCGGGTCCGGGCGCGGCGAGCCGTACCGTTGCCAGGGGTGGGGACGCGGCTCCCGCGGTGGCGGAGCCGGCGGCCGGGTGACCGCGCTCGAACGCACGTGGCAGGCCGCGCCGGGCCGGCCACACTGGACTGATCCTGCGGAATGCCGCATCATGGACCGTCGTTAGCACTCATCAGGCGAGAGTGCCAGGAGGAAGACACAGTGCCCACGTACCAGTACCAGTGCACCGAGTGCGGCAACGGCCTTGAGGTGGTGCAGAAGTTCACCGACGAGGCTCTGACCGTCTGCCCGAACTGCCAGGGCCGCCTGCGCAAGGTCTTCTCGGCGGTGGGCGTGGTCTTCAAGGGCTCGGGCTTCTACCGGACGGACAGCCGGTCCTCGTCGAGCAGCTCGGTGTCGTCGGGCTCGTCCGCGAACGGCTCGTCGGCGTCGAACGGCTCCTCGGGCTCGTCGAGCTCGTCCTCGTCCGCGTCCTCGTCGAGCTCCAGCAGCTCGTCGTCGACGTCGACCTCTTCGACCTCCTCCGCCGCGAGCTGACGCCGCTGCTTCCGAAGGCCTCCCGGGACTGCCCGGGAGGCCTTCGTCATGCTCTGGGTGGGCCTGGGTTGTGCTCTGGGTGAGCCCTGGTGGTGTCGTGGTCGTCCACAGAGCCGGGGTTATCCACAGGTTTCCGGGTGGCGCTACCGGCTGACTCCGGGCACGGCGACTCTGGTCCCATGACTGGATCGACCACCCCCCGCCACCGCCGCACCCACCGGCCGCCCGCGCCCGAGCCCGCCCCGCTGCCGCCTCGCCGCCCGGTGCCCGACTTCCGCCCGATCCGCCGAGGCGGCGGCGGGCGCCACCGCCTCCGCCAGGCGGCCTGCTACCGCCCCGGCGCGATGCTCACCGGCCTGGTCGTCTGCACGACGGCCGCCCTGGCCACCGGCTCCCTGCCCCTGAGCGCGCTGGCACCCCGCCAGCTGCAGTACTTCTCGGTCCGCACCGACTGCCCCGCGCGGCCCCCGTGACCCTGCGCCGTGCGGCGCCCTCAGCCGCCGTGGTGCGGCGGGCGCTGGCTCTGGTACCAGTCCAGGCCCCGCGCGCCGGAGGACTCGCCCCAGGCCGCGTCGGTGTCATCACTGGTCTGCCGGTCGAACGGGTCCGCAAAGACGATCTTCGCCGCAGCGGGCTTGGGCTTCTCGGCCGCGGCCTGCTGGTTGTCGTCGGCCGACTGGTCGGGGCTGGTGGGCTGCTCGGTCACCCCTCCAGGGTAGGGCGGCGGCCATGATGCCCCGAACCCCAGATAGGCGCCCACCTTCGACCGATCGAATGATTTCCACACCACACGCCGTCAGCGCACCGCGCCGCAGCCCCGCCTCCGGAATCCGCGCACCTACCGTGATGCGCCGTGAGCACCCTGCCAAACAGGGCTTCCGACTCCAGAAACGGCTGGGCGAATGAGATCAAAGATCCGTGGTCGGCTTAAGGCCTGGGCCACCGTCGGCGTCACGCTCGCGGTCGTGGCCGGTACAGCTGCCGCCGCACCTGAGATGGACTCTCAGCGCGACCTCGGGCCCGACATCACGGCGATCATGAACAAGCCCGCGTACGAGCACGCGCAGTGGGGTCTGCTGGAGATCGACCCCGAGAGCGGGCGGGTCATCCACTCCAGGTACCCCGACCAGTTCTTCATGCCGGGTTCGACCATCAAGCTGATCACCATCTCCAGTGCCTGGCACGCCCTCGGCCCGGACCACCGCTTCACCACGCCGGTCAACGAGCTCGGACACCGCAATGGATCGACCCTCACCGGGAACCTGGCGCTCGTCGCCCAGGGCGACCTCACCATGGGCGGCCGGACCAAGCCGGACGGCTCCGTCGACTTCACCCCCATCGACCACACCTACGCCAACGACATCCCGGGCGCCACCCTCACGCCGGAGGACCCGCTCGCCGGCCTGGACGAGATCGCCCACCAGGTCCGCGACTCGGGCATCACCACGGTCGACGGCGATGTCGTCATCGACCCGCGGCTGTTCACGCCCCCGGCGCTCAACCCCCAGCCGACACCCCTCATCATCAACGACAACGTCATCGACCTGCTCACCACGCCGGCCTCCCCCGGGCAGCCCGCCCAGCTGAGCTGGCGCCCGCAGGTCGCGCCGTACCAGGTCACCTCCAACGTCCGGACGGTGGAGGCCGGTGGCACCACCGACATCCAGGTCACCGCGTCCCCCGACGGCACGCGGATCACGCTCTCCGGCACGATCGCCGCCGACGCCAAGCCCACCCTGAAGATCTCCCAGATCCAGGACCCCAACGCATTCGGGCGCACAGCCCTGATCGAGGCCCTGGGCCGCGCCGGCGTCACCGTCACCGCCCCGCCGACCGGGCCCAACCCGGACGGCACGCTGCCCGCCTCGTACACCGGCACTCCCCAGGCGGCCGCCTTCGTCTCGCCGCCGTACCACGAGTACGCCAAGTTGATCCTGAACGTCAGCCACAACCTCGGCGCCAACCTGGCCCTGTGCAACATGGCCGTGAGCCGCGGCAGCAAGAACTGCTTCGACGGATTCCCGGTCATCCACGACTTCCTCACCCAGACGGCAAACGTCGACCCGACCCAGTTCCAGATGGCGGACGGACGCGGCGATGTTCCGGTCGACCGTGTCACACCCACCGGGCTCAACCAGCTGCTCGCGTACTGGCTGCGCACTCCCGACGCGGACGCGTTCCGCACCTCACTGCCGATCCTCGGTGTGTCCGGCACGGGAGCCCTCTTCTGCACCACCAACTGCCCGGCCAAGGGCAAGGTCTTCGCCAAGCCCGGCACCATCATCGGCTTCGACCAGCTCAACCAGCAGTTCGCCATCAACGCGCAGACGTACGCGGGCTACCTCGAGGCGGACGACGGCCACCTCTACACCTTCTTCGTCGGCGTCAACGGCGCGGCGGCACCGAACATCCAGGGGTTCTTCGACGTCAACGACGACGTTGACGAGATCGCCGTCATCCTCCAGCAGGAGGCATGCGCAGAACGCGGCGCCGGCCGCCCGCGCCACAAGGCCATCACGTCCGCCCGAAGATCCCTCCCCCGGATCGTTCGTCCCTAGCGCGATCACTACGTGCGAGGCTCCCGGGCGGTCGAACGAGATGTCTCATGTCTCAACCAACCAGCCCGGGAGCCTCGTTGGTCCCTCTCCTACCGCGCTGGAGCTGCCGAACGCGCTCGTGGAGCAGGTCACCTTCGAGTAGCTTCTTGACCCTCACACTGTGTCAGGCGCTGAACTCGGAGCCACCATGTTCACCATCGGAGACTTCGCCCGGCACGGCCGCGTCTCGGTCCGGATGCTGCGTCACTATGACGCGATCGGCCTGCTGCGCCCTGCCCATGTCGACCCTGCCACCGGCTATCGCCACTACACCGCCGCCCAACTCGCCCGGCTCAACCGCGTCATCGCGCTCAAGGACCTCGGCTTCACGCTCCAGCAGGTGCAGGACATCGTCGAGGACAAGGTCGCCACGGACGAGATGCGTGGCATGCTGCGGCTGCGGCGGGCCGAGTTGGAGACCGCCATGGCCGCGGCGGCCATGCGGCTGGTGCAGGTCGAGGCGAGGCTCCGAGCGATCGAGAGCGAGGGGCGCATGCCCACGAATGACGTCATCATCAAGAGCCTCCCGGCCGTGCGGCTGGCGGAGCTCACCGCGACGGCCGCGAGCTTCGAGCCCGGCGACATCAGCCCCGTCATCGGGCCTCTCTACGAGGAGCTGTTCCAGCTACTGGCGGCAGCCGGGATCACTCCCACGGGCCCCGGCATCGCCTACTACGAGGACGCCCCGGAGGGTGACGGGCGGATCAGCGTCCACGCCGCCGTCCAGGTCTCCGCCGCCCTCCAGGACGGCGCCTTCCAGGTGCTCGACCTGCCGTCCGTCGACCAAGCGGCGACCATCGTGCATCGCGGCCCGATGGACACCGTGCTGCCCACGGCCCAGACCCTGGCCCACTGGATCGACGGCAACGGCTACCAGTCGGCCGGATACCCCCGGGAGATCTACCTGGAGTGCCCGGAGAACCGCGACGACTGGGTGACGGAACTCCAGGCACCGGTGGCCCGGGCCTGACCGTGATCGCGGCCGGGTGGCCGGGGACCGCTGAGGCCCCGGCCATCCGGCGGTGCGCTGTTCAAGGTGGCTCAGGTAGCGGTGCCCGACGCCCGCGTAGGCGACCAACTCGTGTGGCACGCCCGCCTCGTGCAGGGCGTCGCGGATCTCCTGTCGCACCTCCGGCGGGATGAGGTGGTCGTCCTCGCCGACCAGGAACAGCACTCGTGCGGTGATGCCGGAGGTGCGGGACAGGGTGGGTTCCGGCCTGCTGAGCGGGACTTCGGTCGTCGTCAGCCAGCCTCCGTAGAACACCACGACGGCGTCGAGGAATACCGGAAGGACCATGACCCCGCTCGAACAACTCATCGCCCGGTGCCCGCCTCCGCCTGCCGGGGTGCCTGCCACCGGGCGCCCCGCGCACCCCGCGCGAGCGATGCCGCCCAACCACCAGGCGCTGACCGCCCGTTACGGCGCCGGCGTCTTCGACGAGTTCATCGTCCTCTACGCCCCGAACTGGTCCCCCGAGTACCTGGACCTCGGCCACCGCGCCGCAGAGTCGGCGGCTGGCCTGGCCGGTAGCGAACTCCCCGGGCTGCGAGAACTGTTGACCGCCTACGGCAGCCGACCCGAGGAGCTGATCCACTGGGCGCACACCCACAACGCGGACCGCTTCTTCTGGATCCCCACGGGCACCCCGGACCAGTGGCCGACCGTGCTGGTCGCGGCCGGCCAGCTCGACCAGGAGCTGCTGCCGGGCGACTCGACCAGCATCCTGCTCGGCCTGCTCACCGGCTCGATCCGCTCCCGCATCCTGCCCGACGACCTTCCCAGCGACGAGCCGCAGTTCGAGCCGCTGCCCTGACACCATTCAAGCGATACCGGAAGCGTGCGAGGCCAAAACGCGAAGAAGCCCCCACCGGTCACCCGGTGGGGGCTTCTTCTGAAGAATTGTTCGGCGGCGTCCTACTCTCCCACAGGGTCCCCCTGCAGTACCATCGGCGCTGTAAGGCTTAGCTTCCGGGTTCGGAATGTAACCGGGCGTTTCCCTCACGCTATGACCACCGAAACACTATGAAACTATCGGCCGCACCACCGCCTCAAATGCGGTGGGGTCGTTGTTTCAGAACAACACAGTGGACGCGAGCAACTGAGGACAAGCCCTCGGCCTATTAGTACCGGTCAGCTCCACCCCTCACGGGGCTTCCACATCCGGCCTATCAACCCAGTCGTCTACTGGGAGCCTTACCCTCTCAAGGAGGTGGGAGTGCTCATCTCGAAGCAGGCTTCCCGCTTAGATGCTTTCAGCGGTTATCCCTCCCGAACGTAGCCAACCAGCCATGCCCTTGGCAGAACAACTGGCACACCAGAGGTTCGTCCGTCCCGGTCCTCTCGTACTAGGGACAGCCCTTCTCAACACTCCTACGCGCACAGCGGATAGGGACCGAACTGTCTCACGACGTTCTAAACCCAGCTCGCGTACCGCTTTAATGGGCGAACAGCCCAACCCTTGGGACCTACTCCAGCCCCAGGATGCGACGAGCCGACATCGAGGTGCCAAACCATCCCGTCGATATGGACTCTTGGGGAAGATCAGCCTGTTATCCCGGGGTACCTTTTATCCGTTGAGCGACGGCGCTTCCACAAGCCACCGCCGGATCACTAGTCCCTGCTTTCGCACCTGCTCGACCCGTCGGTCTCACAGTCAAGCTCCCTTGTGCACTTACACTCAACACCTGATTGCCAACCAGGCTGAGGGAACCTTTGGGCGCCTCCGTTACCCTTTAGGAGGCAACCGCCCCAGTTAAACTACCCACCAGACACTGTCCCTGATCCGGATCACGGACCCAGGTTAGACATCCAGCACGACCAGAGTGGTATTTCAACGGCGACTCCACAACAACTGGCGTTGCTGCTTCACAGTCTCCCACCTATCCTACACAAGCCGAACCGAACACCAATATCAAGCTATAGTAAAGGTCCCGGGGTCTTTCCGTCCTGCTGCGCGAAACGAGCATCTTTACTCGTAATGCAATTTCACCGGGCCTATGGTTGAGACAGTCGAGAAGTCGTTACGCCATTCGTGCAGGTCGGAACTTACCCGACAAGGAATTTCGCTACCTTAGGATGGTTATAGTTACCACCGCCGTTTACTGGCGCTTAAGTTCTCAGCTTCGCCCCGACGAATCAGAGCTAACCGGTCCCCTTAACGTTCCAGCACCGGGCAGGCGTCAGTCCGTATACATCGCCTTACGGCTTCGCACGGACCTGTGTTTTTAGTAAACAGTCGCTTCTCGCTGGTCTCTGCGGCCACCCCCAGCTCAGGCAGCAAGTGCCATCACCAGGAGGGGCCCCCCTTCTCCCGAAGTTACGGGGGCATTTTGCCGAGTTCCTTAACCATAGTTCACCCGAACGCCTCGGTATTCTCTACCTGACCACCTGAGTCGGTTTGGGGTACGGGCCGCCATGAAACTCGCTAGAGGCTTTTCTCGACAGCATAGGATCATCCACTTCACCACAATCGGCTCGGCATCAGGTCTCAGACTATATGTGAGGCGGATTTGCCTACCCCACGTCCTACACCCTTACCCCGGGACAACCACCGCCCGGGCTGGACTACCTTCCTGCGTCACCCCATCGCTCAGCTACTACCCTGTTGGACCGGCGGCTCCACCACTCCCCTTTGTCCGAAGACTCCGGGGCGGCTTCACGGCCTTAGCATTCAGAGGTTCGCCGTTGGCGCTTCAAAGCGGGTACGGGAATATCAACCCGTTGTCCATCGACTACGCCTGTCGGCCTCGCCTTAGGTCCCGACTTACCCTGGGCAGATCAGCTTGACCCAGGAACCCTTGGTCAATCGGCGCAAGAGTTTCCCACTCTTGTATCGCTACTCATGCCTGCATTCTCACTCGTATACCGTCCACGACTCGATTCCTCGGCCGCTTCACCCGGCACACGACGCTCCCCTACCCATCCACAGCGCCGTTGGGCGTATTCTGTGAATGACACGACTTCGGTGGTGTACTTGAGCCCCGCTACATTGTCGGCGCGGAATCACTTGACCAGTGAGCTATTACGCACTCTTTCAAGGGTGGCTGCTTCTAAGCCAACCTCCTGGTTGTCTCTGCGACTCCACATCCTTTCCCACTTAGCACACGCTTAGGGACCTTAGTCGGTGTTCTGGGCTGTTTCCCTCTCGACCATGGAGCTTATCCCCCACAGTCTCACTGCCGCGCTCTCACTTACCGGCATTCGGAGTTTGGCTAAGGTCAGTAACCCGGTGAGGCCCATCGCCTATCCAGTGCTCTACCTCCGGCAAGAAACACGCGACGCTGCACCTAAATGCATTTCGGGGAGAACCAGCTATCACGGAGTTTGATTGGCCTTTCACCCCTAACCACAGGTCATCCCCCAGGTTTTCAACCCTGGTGGGTTCGGTCCTCCACACGGTCTTACCCGCGCTTCAACCTGCCCATGGCTAGATCACTCCGCTTCGGGTCTTGGGCATGCAACTCAAACGCCCTATTCGGACTCGCTTTCGCTACGGCTACCCCACACGGGTTAACCTCGCTACACACCGCAAACTCGCAGGCTCATTCTTCAAAAGGCACGCAGTCACGGCTGGCCGGCAAGCCGACCAACGACGCTCCCACGGCTTGTAGGCACACGGTTTCAGGTACTATTTCACTCCGCTCCCGCGGTACTTTTCACCATTCCCTCACGGTACTATCCGCTATCGGTCACCAGGGAATATTTAGGCTTAGCGGGTGGTCCCGCCAGATTCACACGGGATTTCTCGGGCCCCGTGCTACTTGGGTGTTCTTCAAGCGAGCCGTACAGATTTCGTCTACGGGGGTCTTACCCTCTACGCCGGACCTTTCGCATGTCCTTCGACTACCCATACGGTTTCTGACTCGCCGACCGGCCGGCAGACCGATCAAGAAAAATCCCACGACCCCTCAAGCGCAACCCCTGCCGGGTCTCACACGCTCAAGGTTTAGCCTCATCCGGTTTCGCTCGCCACTACTCCCGGAATCACGGTTGTTTTCTCTTCCTGCGGGTACTGAGATGTTTCACTTCCCCGCGTTCCCTCCACATACCCTATGTGTTCAGGTATGGGTGACAGCCCATGACGGCTGCCGGGTTTCCCCATTCGGACACCCCCGGATCAAAGCTCGGTTGACAGCTCCCCGGGGCCTATCGCGGCCTCCCACGTCCTTCATCGGTTCCTGGTGCCAAGGCATCCACCGTGCGCCCTTAAAAACTTGGCCACAGATGCTCGCGTCCACTGTGCAGTTCTCAAACAACGACCAGACACCCACACTCAACACCCGCAACGGGGCATCTCGCATGAGACCGGCTCACCGAGGTTCCAGCCTTACGGCCGTTCCCTCAGGACCCAACAACGTGCCCGACACACCCGATCACTTGAACCCGTTCCACGCCGAAGCAGTACTAGGAGACAACCAACCCTGTGTGCCGAATAGTCAACGTTCCACCCATGAGCAACCGTGCGAGACATTCGCTCGCATCCGGCTATGTGCTCCTTAGAAAGGAGGTGATCCAGCCGCACCTTCCGGTACGGCTACCTTGTTACGACTTCGTCCCAATCGCTGGTCCCACCTTCGACGGCTCCCTCCCAAGGGTTAGGCCACCGGCTTCGGGTGTTACCGACTTTCGTGACGTGACGGGCGGTGTGTACAAGGCCCGGGAACGTATTCACCGCAGCATGCTGATCTGCGATTACTAGCAACTCCAACTTCATGGGGTCGAGTTGCAGACCCCAATCCGAACTGAGACCGGCTTTTTGGGATTCGCTCCACCTCACGGTATCGCAGCCCTTTGTACCGGCCATTGTAGCACGTGTGCAGCCCAAGACATAAGGGGCATGATGATTTGACGTCATCCCCACCTTCCTCCGAGTTGACCCCGGCAGTCTCCTGTGAGTCCCCATCACCCCGAAAGGCATGCTGGCAACACAGAACAAGGGTTGCGCTCGTTGCGGGACTTAACCCAACATCTCACGACACGAGCTGACGACAACCATGCACCACCTGTATACCGACCACAAGGGGGCGACTATCTCTAGCCGTTTCCGGTATATGTCAAGCCTTGGTAAGGTTCTTCGCGTTGCGTCGAATTAAGCCACATGCTCCGCTGCTTGTGCGGGCCCCCGTCAATTCCTTTGAGTTTTAGCCTTGCGGCCGTACTCCCCAGGCGGGGAACTTAATGCGTTAGCTGCGGCACCGACGACGTGGAATGTCGCCAACACCTAGTTCCCAACGTTTACGGCGTGGACTACCAGGGTATCTAATCCTGTTCGCTCCCCACGCTTTCGCTCCTCAGCGTCAGTAATGGCCCAGAGATCCGCCTTCGCCACCGGTGTTCCTCCTGATATCTGCGCATTTCACCGCTACACCAGGAATTCCGATCTCCCCTACCACACTCTAGCCTGCCCGTATCGAATGCAGACCCGGGGTTAAGCCCCGGGCTTTCACATCCGACGCGACAGGCCGCCTACGAGCTCTTTACGCCCAATAATTCCGGACAACGCTCGCACCCTACGTATTACCGCGGCTGCTGGCACGTAGTTAGCCGGTGCTTCTTCTGCAGGTACCGTCACTTGCGCTTCTTCCCTGCTGAAAGAGGTTTACAACCCGAAGGCCGTCATCCCTCACGCGGCGTCGCTGCATCAGGCTTTCGCCCATTGTGCAATATTCCCCACTGCTGCCTCCCGTAGGAGTCTGGGCCGTGTCTCAGTCCCAGTGTGGCCGGTCGCCCTCTCAGGCCGGCTACCCGTCGTCGCCTTGGTAGGCCATTACCCCACCAACAAGCTGATAGGCCGCGGGCTCATCCTGCACCGCCGGAGCTTTCCACCCGGAGCCATGCGGCTCCAGGTCATATCCGGTATTAGACCCCGTTTCCAGGGCTTGTCCCAGAGTGCAGGGCAGATTGCCCACGTGTTACTCACCCGTTCGCCACTGATCCACCCCGAAGGGCTTCACCGTTCGACTTGCATGTGTTAAGCACGCCGCCAGCGTTCGTCCTGAGCCAGGATCAAACTCTCCGTGAATGTCTGCTCGTAATCGAGCGAACACTCGCGCAGAGCGGCACAGCAACCACCGGAATAGGGCGGCCCCGTGCACTGCGTCCTCGCTAGTGTTTATTTCAAAAGGAATCTCCAACCCCGATCCGGAAGGATCAAGGCCGGGGATGTCAACATATCTGGCGTTGACTTTTGGCACGCTGTTGAGTTCTCAAGGAACGGACGCTTCCTTCGAATTCGCTTCCGCGTTTTCTCCGGGCGCTTCGTTCTTTCGTGTTTCGAGCTTATCAGATCCGCCTTCCGGCTTTTTCCGACTCGCTCTCGGTGTTTCCAACCTTACCAGGTCTTCCGCACCGCTTCGGCCTCAGGAGGCCTTCGCCGTATCGGACCTGACGGCCCGTCCGACGTGTTGAACATTAGCTCAGCTCCGCCCCGAAAAGCGAATCCAGCCGCAATCCAGAAAACATGCACGACGATTCGCGCGGACACGCGACAGAACGCGATCCGCTGCAGATCAGAAGTGGTGTTCCAAGGGATTGGCCGCCCCGGGACCGTCCGCGCAGATGCGTGTCCGGTGCTCCCAGTCGAGCGACCAGAGGACACTACGCCTCTTCCCCGGGTAAAAGCAAACCCCGCTGAACCGGAGGTGCGGCAGTCGCTGAGCAGCACCGTGGAGACGTCCGGCGTCACCGCGGCACGGTGGCGGGCCTGAGCGCCTGGCGGTGCCCTGGAACTCGGTCCCCCTCACCCACGCCCTGAGCTACCGTGCGGGGCGCGCGGTGCCCGGATGAGGAGGATGAGTAGTAGGGGGACGAGGTGACGAGCGCGGTGGACGCGGCAGACGACAGGCCCGGTCTCCAGCCGATTCGAACGTCGGTCTCCTCGATCTGGCGAGGATCGCCCGCCTGTTTCTCGACGAGGTGCCCATGGCGGCCGGCGAAGCACGGGAGCTCGCCCCTCAAGGGCGCAGCCTCGACGTCTCCCTCATCCGCCGCCTGCGGTACGCGAAGAGCCTGGCGTTCCCAGCGCTCCTGGCCATGCGGAGCGCCTGCGGCTACGAGTTCGACGAACACCTGAAGGAGTGGGCGGACCTGCTCCCCCTGCTCCCGTAACCCCTTGATCGTCGGGCAAGGTCAGGCACCGGTGGCGCCGGCGGAGCGGAGCGAGCGGCCGAGGTCTCCGGTGAGGGTGCGCGGGTGTCGTCGCCACCACCACAGGTCGGGGTGTGGGATTCCGTGGAACCGGTCGAGGGCCAGGCCGTCGTCATGGACCGTGGCAGCAAGGAACCGGCTGTCCAGTTGCTTGATTCTCGAGGTCCAGATCAGGACGGTGTGGTCGTCCAGCAGCAGCCATGCCTCGTGCAGCCAGTTTCGGCAGTAGAGGTCGTTTGTGTACTCCTCGATCGAGTCGTCGTAGCCGCGCTCGACCTCGCCGACCAGCCAGGCCCACTTGTCCACCATCTCCGCGACGGTGAACGCCTTGCGCCAGCCGCGTTGGTGCAGCCGTTCGCCGACCACTGCCTCGTTACCGGGACTCATCGTCGTCAACGTAAGACCCCGTGGTGATGCCCGACAATCCGAGGCCAGGACTCCAGGGGCCGCGCTAGGGTCCGTCAATGCGCCTCTACCTCTCGTCTTTCCGCATCGGCGACCACCCGGACAGGCTGCTCGGGCTGCTCGGGGCGGGGCCCGGGGAGATCGCCGTGATCGCGAATGCCATGGACTCCGCGCCGGCCGAGGTTCGCCGAGCCGGTGTCGAGCTTGAGATGAGCGCCTTGGCCGGGCTCGGCTTCCGGCCCCGGGAGCTTGATCTCCGGGAGTTCTTCGACCGACCCGGGGGCGAGGTCGACTCCGTGCTCGCCGCGTTCCCGGCTGTCTGGGTCCGTGGCGGCAATGCGTTCGTGCTGCGGTACGCGATGGCCCGCAGCGGGGCTGACGCCGCACTGATCGCGCGGCTTCGCGAGGACTCGATCGTCTACGCGGGATACAGTGCCGGTGCCTGTGTGCTGGCGCCGAGCCTGGGCGGCCTGGAGCTCTGCGACGTCCCGCGGCACGTCACCGAGACCTGGGGCGGTGAGCCGGTCTGGGACGGGCTGGGCATCCTCGACCACGCTTTCGTCCCGCACGTCGATTCCCCCGGGCACCACGAGACGGAGCTCTGTGGGCGAGTCGCCGAGCACTACCGGGCGAACGGCACCCCGCACCGCACCCTGCGTGACGGGCAAGTCCTCCTGATCGACGGGGACGAAGCGGGAATCAAGGCGGGAATCATCTGACGCCGAGGGGGAGTTCGATGGAGATCACCGGGTTCGACACCAACTGCTTCCTGTTTGATTCCTCGTTCGGGGAGCAAATCGTTCGGTTCATTGAGGCCCAGTGCGAGAGGTGGCCGTCGCTCTACTTCAACTGTGCGCCAGTCGCCGAGTCGTTCGGCCCCGAGTGGTGCTTGGAGGTCAACCCCGGGGCGGAGTATGCGGACCACCTGACGTTTTCGAGCGGGCCCGAGATGGAGAACTTCTGGGAGGAGAACGGATACGCCCTGGACTCCAACGGGGAGGGGCCGTTCGCGGTCTTCTACAGCTTTCACCCGTCGGGGATCACTGCTCGGCTGCGAGACGTCGAGGTCGAGGGCGGGGCCGAGGGCGGGGAGTTCGCGGCGCGGCTCGAAGGAAGTGAGTTGATGCTGCCCGAGTTCTTCGTCGCGTCGCTCGTGCTGCCGGGCGACCCGGCGCAGGACGCGTTCTCACTGGGCGTCCTGGCGGACTTCCGGCGCGTCTTCGGACGGCAAGGGGGCTGAGCGGAGGCCTCGGCCGGTTGCGCGCTCGCAGGCGATGCGGGTCAGCCATTCGCTTGGTCGGCTACTGTCCGTGCGGTCCGATGAACAGGCAGGCCAGGAAGGTCATTTGAGTATGACGGCGGTGGGCAGGAATGCACTGCGAGCTGCGCTCGAGGAGGCGATCGACCGGGCGCGGGGCGGTGATCAGGCCGCGGTGGAGCGGGCCGGGGAGTTGTTCGAGGAGGCGGACTACTGGATCAGGTTCGAGCTGAACAGGGAGTACGCGGGGCTGGGGGAACCGCAGCGGGAGCGGGTCGCGGCTTGTCTGGTGCAGCAGGCCAACGACAACCTCGGGTTGCCGCGGAGCGTCACCGCACGCATCAACGCCCTGGCGGACCTTGGCCCCACCCAGTTCCCACGGGCGCGCCAGCTGCTGCGGTCGGCTTCGGAGCGGCACATCCTGGGCGCGTTCCGCCGGCCGGTGAAGGCGATCGATCCTGCTTTCCGAGCCGCTGTGGTCGCGGAGGCGCTGCGCTCCTTGCGGGCCGATCCCGGACGGTTCCTCCCCCATCGCTCGGGCGATTGGCTGCTGCTGCGGACCGACCGCGTGGTCGACGAACTCGCCGCCTGCGGAGCGGACGTGGTGGAACAGCTGGGTACCGCCCTCGAAGAACTTGCGGCGTCCCCGGAGATCGCAGCGCTGCTGCGGTGGCGCGCGGCCGCCGCGCTTGAGCGGATCGACCCGGGCGCCGGCCGGTCCGCCGCAGCACAGTTGACCGAGGCCGGGGTCCAGGATCCTGGCGAGCCCGGCCTCGACGCCGGCGTGGTGGCACGAGTGAACGATGCCTGGCAGCGCATCGAGGCCCACCTGCAGGTCCACAGCCCTGAGCTCCTGGACCGGCTGGGCCCGCCGCTGTCACCGCAGGATGCCGCGATCTGCCGCCAAGTCCTCGGCATACCCGATGCGTTCACCGCCTCTCTCGCCCGCCACCGGAGCGTCTGGCTGCGTGAGGAGTTCGACTACGAGGACATCCGCCGCCACCTCGACGACTTCTTCGACGACAGCTGGTACAACCACGGCGACTGGGGAGACCTCAACGACCTGGTCTTCGATGACGAGTGGCTGGAAAGCCTGTGCGCTTACGCCGAGCGGCTGGAAGCCTCGGTCTAGCAGCAGGGGCATTGCCTGGCACCGCCAACTCATGGGTGAGTTGGCGGGGTTGGCTCCGCGGGGCTCAGGAGCTGGGCGCGAGGGCAAGTCCACCCACAGCCCGAGCGGCGGCGAGTGCATCGAGTGGGCCCGGGCGTACGTCGCACTCGCGTCGTCCGCGTCCGCGACTCCAAGAGCCCCGACGGCCCCGCCCTCGCCTTCACCCCCGAGGAGTTCGCCGCCTTCGTCCAGGCCGTCAAGCACCGCACCCTGCGCTGACCAGAGCCAACCGAGCGTATGCGTAGCATTTCCCCGGCGTGTCCGCCCACCCGCCCGGAACGGCCGACCTAACGTGGCTTCCGCCCTGGCGATCCAGGGCGGATCCGCAGGCGGGCGCCCCTGTCGATGCATCAACACCAGTGAAGTCCCAAAGGAAAGTGCAACGACATGGCATTCAGGAAGACGCTGGGCGCGATCGGCACCACGACGATCCTCGCCTTCGCGGCCGTCGGCGCGTTCAGCCCGGTCGCGAACGCGGCGGACGAGCCGCTGGCGACCATCCAGGCGCAGCCCGTCGGCGCGAGCTCGTACGCTTCGACGGCCACGCCCTCGACCGCGACGGCCACGCCGAGCGACCCGTCGGCCACCGCGGCGGAGGCGGAGCCGGCGGTCTCCGGTGAGGCCCACGCGCCGCAGACCCTCAGCTGTTGGAACGGCCGCACCAGCGGGGCCTGGTTCTACGAGACGTGCAACGGCAACAGCTACCGCCCCTACGTCGACTGCTCGAACGGCGTTCGCTACATCTCCAGCGTGTACTACGGCGGCGAGTGGAACTTCGGGCTCAAGTGCCCGGTCGGCAACGCCGTCTGGGGCGGCGCGATCGGCAACTGACCCCGGCTGACAGCTGGCTCCATCTGACAGCTGAACCCACATGACGTGTCCCGGCTCCCACTTGGAGGGGGGTCGGGGCACCGGCACGTTCTGACACCCGTCAGGCGGCCTCGAAGCCCGCGTGCCCGGCGATCTTCTTCAGTTCGGCGAGCGCGTGCTTCTCGATCTGGCGGATCCGCTCACGCGTCAGACCGTGCTGCTTGCCGACCTCGGTGAGGGTGCGCTCGCGGCCGTCCTCCATGCCGTAGCGGGAGCGGATGATGGAGGCGGTGCGATCGTCGAGCCGGCCGATCAGGTCGTCCAGCTCCTCGCGGCGCAGCATCACCATCACCGCGTCCTCCGGGGAGACGGCTCCGGTGTCCTCGACGAGGTCGCCGAACTGGGTCTCGCCCTCGTCGTCGACGGCCATGTTGAGGCTGACCGGGTCACGCGCCCAGTCGAGCACGTCCTTGATGCGCTCCTCGGTGGTGTCGAGCTCGGCCGCGATCTCGGCGGGCTCGGCCTCGCGGCCCAGCTCCTTGGACTTCTCGCGCTGCACCCGGCGGATCCGGCCGAGCTCCTCCACCAGGTGGACGGGCAGCCGGATGGTGCGCGACTGGTCGGCGATCGAGCGGGTGATCGCCTGGCGGATCCACCAGGTCGCGTAGGTGGAGAACTTGAAGCCCTTGGCGTAGTCGAACTTCTCCACCGCGCGGACCAGGCCGGCGTTGCCCTCCTGGATCAGATCGAGCAACGGCAGGCCACTGCGCGGGTAGCGCCGGGCGACCGCGACCACCAGGCGCAGATTGGAACGGATGAAGACGTCCTTGGCCCGCTCGGCATCGGCGGCTATCGCCTCCAACTCCTCGCGGGTGACGCCCTCAGGCAGCGGGGCCTCGCCGTCGTCGGCCCGCTCCAGCAGGTGCTGGGCGTACACGCCGGCTTCGATGCGCAGCGACAGCTCAACCTCCTCGGCGGCATCGAGGAGGGGCGTCCTGGCGATCTCGTCGAGGTACATGCCGACCAGGTCGCGGTCGGCCTCGAGGTTGGTCGGGCGGGCCGTACGAGTCCGGTCGGCCCTGTCGCGAACGACGGCACGGGTGGCCATGCTTGCTCCCTTGCTGTTGATGCCCGGGTCTGGTCTCGCGGCGGTGTGTGAGACGACGACACGCCTGACTGCGATGCGGGACCCCGGGGGCCTCGCACGTAACGATCCAACGAACAGAATCCGGACAGAATTCCCAAGTCGCCCCGGGTTCTTCCGGCGATGCAGTATCCTGCGCGCTTTCACGACGGAGTTGGACGCTCTGCGACGGGTTGGACACAAAGCGTGGGCGCGGGCGCTGCATTGAGCCCGTTTTCATGGGACGTTCCGGTCCCCGCCATGGCTCCAACGCCGTAGCCGCGCAAAAGATGCCGAATCGCGATGCATCGCCCATCGGATCGTCTCGCCCGCCTGGGAAGGTGACAGGCATGCACCTGACCACTGGCGGGGACCGCCGCTCCCAGGAGGCGCAGCCGACGCTGCGCGCCCGTCTGCCGCGTTACGCGGTGGTCGCGTTCGGCGCGCTGGCGCTGTTCGGCCTGCTGCTCGTCCTGGTCGAGGCCGGCTGGGCCCCGCTGGCACACCTGGACCACGCGTGGACGGACGGACTGCACCGGTACGCCCGCAGCCACACGGCGTTCACCGCCTCCATGCAGACGGTCACCACGCTCGGCGGTCCGGTGATCATGCGCGGCCTGCTCGGCCTGGCCGCCGCCTGGCTGTGGGCGATCGGCGCCCGCACCCTGGCCGGCTGGACCGCCGCCCAGGCCCTGGTGGGTTGGGGCGTGCAATGGGCGATGAAGCTGGCCGTGGACCGGCCGCGGCCCAGTTGGCCGGATCCGGTGGCGTTCGCTCCGGACCCGGCGTTCCCGTCCGGCCACGCGATGGCCGCCGCGATCACCGGCGCCACCCTGGTCGCGCTGGTCTGGCCCCGGGTCGACCGGCCGGCCCGGATCGCCTGCTCGACGGTGGCGGTGCTGGCCAGCATGCTGGTCGGGTTCACCAGGATCGCGCTCGGCGTGCACTGGCCGAGCGATGTGCTGGGCGGCTGGCTGCTGGCCGCCGCGGTGCTGGGCGGCACCACGGTGGTGGTGGAGCTGTGGCGACCGGGGGCGCTCTCGCGGGACGTGCGGCGGGTGAACTGGCGCACCAGGCCGCGGGTGCAGAGCGTGCTGGCGTCCGCCGTGCCGTTCCCCGAGCTCCCGGAGCCGGAGTACCTGGACTCATCGGACGGCTGAGATCGGACGGTTGAGATCGGACGGTCGTCGATCAGCCGTCCTCGCCGGACGGCTGATGATCACCAGGCCCGGCCGGGCTGCTGACGATCAGTGAGATAGCTCACACGGATGCTCTGCGCACACCGACAGTCGGGGTACAGTCACTCGAATTGGCGCTCATGATCAATTCTCGGGTGGTGGAAATCGGGACAAAGCATCCCAAAGCCCAAGTAAATCCGCCCAATTCGTCGGAAGTGCCCAGCCGCTTCCCAGCTGCGGAAACGTCCGGATCGCGCCCCCGAGACCCGTGCCACACGGCACTCGGTTCCCCATGAAGTGCCCGGGTAGGGCAGACTGCTTCGGCTGGGTGTACGTACGCCCGGCTCGGGGAACCGAGCACCTGCACTGCGGCGCCCCGCAGCAGCACCTGCCCAGGCAACCGAGCTACGGAGTCCGATGACCACGCACACGGCAGGCGAGCCGTACGGTTCGTACGGTCAGCCCGAGTCGTTCGGGGCGGCTCCGCAGCCGCATCCGGCGATGCCGGCGCAGGGCCAGCCGGAGCAGCACGACCAGTTCGTCCAGTACGGCTACGAGCAGCAGCCCCAGGGCTACGCCCAGCAGGGCTATGAGCAGCAGCCGGGTTACGAGCAGCAGGCGAGCTATGACCAGCCGCCGCAGCAGCTCCCCGGCTATGAGCAGCCCGGCTACGGGTACCCGCCGCCGCAGGAGGCCTACCCGCAGTACCAGGCGGCCCCGGAGCAGTACGGCGACCCGTACCAGGACCCGAACGCCGGCTACCAGCAGCAGTGGCCGCAGCAGCCGCAGGCACAGCAGGAGCCCCAGCAGCCGCAGCAGTTCCCGCAGTACCAGCCGTACCCGGGGCCGCAGCACGCGCAGGAGTTCCACGTCTCCGAGCCCTACCAGCTGCCCCCTGACTACGGACTGCCGCACACCTTCAACGACCCGCCGACCATGACGCTGCGCACCATCACGGCCCAGGACCCGTACCCGGCACCGCCGGCCGCCCCCGGGCTGCCCCACCAGCGGGAGGGTGCCGCCGAGCCCGACGCCGAGCCGGCGCGGTCCGAGGAGGCGACCAACAACCGCAACAGCCTGGTCATGGCGGTCGGCACGCTGGCGTCGCGCGGCCTCGGCTTCGTGCGCAGCGCCGTGCTGGTCGCCGCACTCGGCGGCGCGAACCTCGGCAGTGCCTTCAATGTGGCCAACACGCTGCCCAACATCGTGTTCACCATGCTGATCGGTGGCGCGCTCCAGTCGATCTTCGTCCCTGAGCTGGTCCGGGCCGCCAAGCAGGACAAGGACGGCGGTGTCGCCTACACCGACCGCCTGCTCACCCTGTGCACGCTCGCGCTGGGCTTGCTCACCGTGGTCGCAGTGCTCATCGCGCCTTGGCTGGTCAGCATCTACGCCCCCGACTGGACCGGCAGCGATCGGTCCCTGACCATCACCCTGGCCCGCTACTGCCTGACCGAGATCTTCTTCTACGGGCTCTTCACCCTGCTGGGCCAGGTACTCACCGCTCGCAACAAGTTCGCGGCCATGATGTGGACGCCGATCCTCAACAACGTGGTGGCGATCGCGGTCTTCGGCCTCTACATGGCGGTCGGCGGTCAGAACGACGGCACCGGCAAGGTCACCAGCGGACAGGCCATGCTGCTGGGCATCGGTACCGCGCTGGGCGTGGTGGTCCAGGCGCTGGGTCTGCTGCCCTCGCTGAAGGCCGCCAAGTTCAAGTGGACACCGCGCTTCGACTGGCGGGGATCCGGGCTGGGCGCACCGATCAAGTCGGCGACCTGGGCCCTGCTGCTGGTGGTGGTCACCCAGGTGGCGTTCACCGAGATCACCGCGCTGACCACCAGCGTCGACCACATGGGCACCAAGCTCGGACTCAAGAGCATCGGCAACGCCGCCTACACGTACGCCTACCAGCTTTTCGTGGTGCCGCAGGGCGTGATCACCATCTCGATGGTGACGGCGATCCTGCCGCAGATGTCCCGGGCCGCCACCGAGGGCAACCTGCAGAAGATCGGCACCGACCTGGCGCGCGTGCTGCGCAACTCAGCCGCCATGATCATCGCGGCCACGGTGCTCTTCATCGCCTTCTCCGGCCAGATCACCCACCTCGCCTACGGCTACGGGCACAAGGACGCCATGCTGATGGCGGTGATCTCGGAGGCGCTGCTCGCCTTCGCCATCGGCATCCCGTTCTTCTGCGCGCAGTACGCGCTGGCCCGTGGCTTCTACTCGATGGGTGACGCGCGGACCCCGTTCTGGCTGACTGCGGTCGGCTCGGGCACCAATGTGCTCTTCTCGTTCCTGGCGTACGAGATGTTCAGCCCGCGCTGGATCATCGTGGGCATGGCCGCCGCCCAGAGCATCGCCTGCATCGTCAACATGACGGTCACCGGCTTCGCCCTGGCCAAGAAGCTGCGCAGGCTGCCCACCGCCCCCGAGGACCCGCAGCACCGCGCCGAGGTGCTGCGGGCGGCGGTGCGCGGGCAGATGCACAGCGGCCTGGACGGGCGGCGGGTCTTCGGGCTGCACCTGGGCCTGGTGCTGGCGTGCGTGCCGGGTGCGCTGGTGGGCCACTTCCTGGCCGATGCGGTCACCGGGGCGCTGGGCAGCGGCAGCGTGGTGATCTCGACGCTGGGCAACGGGATCGGGCTGGGCGTCGGCTCGGTGGCGGTGCTGGCCTCGCTCTTCCTGCTGGCCCGCCCGTTCGGGGTCGCCGGCACGGTGGCGCCGCTGGCCCGCAAGCTGCGGCTGCCGTTCCCGGCGGAGCCCGAGCCGGCCGTTGCGGGCGCGGGGCGGCGGCGCCGGCGCTGAGGCCCGGGGAGCTGTCGGTGGGGGCGGCCCCGGGGAGCTGTCGCTGCGGCAGTGCCTGGCGATAGGCTGACCACACATGACAGCTGCTCAGGTTATGTCCGCCGCCCTCCCCACCTCCCCGCTGCGGATCGCCGCCGCCCAGTCCCCGGTCGTCGCCGGCGACGTCGAGGCCAATGTGGCCCAGGCCGCCGCGCTGATCGAGCAGGCCGCCGCAGACGGCGCCCGCCTGGTGGTGTTCGCCGAGAAGTTCCTCACCGGCTACGAGCCGGAGCTGATCGCCGCCGACCCGGTGCGCCACGCGGTGACCGAGGACGATCCCCGGCTGGCTCCGATCGCCGAGGCCTGCCGCAGCACCGGCACCGCCGCCGTGCTGGGCGCCGCCACCCGGGACGCGGCCGGCGTGCTGCGGATCTCGGCGCTGGTCTTCGGCCCGGACGGCTCGCTGCTCACCCGCTACGACAAGCAGCACCAGTTCGGTGTGGAGCCCAAGATCTTCGCCGCGGGCGAGGCCGGCTGCACCCTGGAGCTGGACGGCTGGCGGCTCGGGCTGGGCATCTGCTACGACTCCGGATTCCCGGAGCACGCCCGCGCCGCCGCGCTGGACGGCTGCCACGCCTACCTGGTCGGCGCCCTGTTCGGCACCGGCGGCGGGCGCACCCAGCGGGCCGTCTGGTTCCCGGCCCGGGCGCTGGACAACACCTGCTACGTGCTGCTGGCCAACCACATCGGCGCCACCGGCGACTTCGACACCTGCGGCGGCAGCTCCATCTGGGGGCCGGACGGGCACCTGCTGGCCGACGCGGGCGAGACCACGGCCGGGCTGGCAGTGGCGGACCTCGACCCGGCGGTGCTGCGCGAGGTCCGGGCCGACCTGAGGATGCTGGCCGACATCGCCGACCGCGACGCCGCCATCGCCGCCCGGCCGCGCAACCGGGTCACCATGGGCTGACCGGCCGACGAGGGGCTGGGGTGTTCCGGCACTGGTGGTGCCGCAGCACCTCTCCCCCTGGGCGGCGACCGCCTGCGGCGCGTACGGCGACACCGCGCCGGCCCTGGTGCCGCGCGGCGACCACCGCAAGGGCCGCACCGCGCCGCCGCCATCCTGAGCGCCGTGTTCCGGCCGGCGATCCCCGCCTGATGCCTCGTGCACTGACCGACCGGAACCGTTCGGCCCGCACGCCGCGTCCTGTGACTGCCGGCGCTCACCGAGCACCCACGAGTGCTTTGCGAGTTGTTCCGACGCTGCGTCATTTCTACACTCCTGCACCATACTTGGCGGCAGGGGTCGGGACGGCATGCGGGAGGGGAACCGATGCGGCTGCACACAGCCACCGGATTACTGGCACTCACTGGAACGGTCCTGGTGGCACTCATGACCGCCGGACCGGCGAGCCCGCGGACCGTCGCCACCGCCGGCTCGGCGGCGGCACCCGGGCAGGCGCTCGCGGCAGGCGCGCAGGCGGCGGCGAACCCCAGCGACCCCCACTGCAAGGCGAGCCCGTTCCAGCCGCACGAGGACCTCAACGGGCAGACCATCAAGGCGATCCAGGCCAAGGGGTCGGTCACCGTCGGGGTGGACCTGAACGACTACCACTGGGGCTTCCTGGGCCCGGACGGGCAGCCTGCGGGGTTCGACGTCGACATCGCCCGCGCGATCGCCCAGTCGCTGCCCGGCAACCCGAGGATCAACTGGGTCGGGCTCGACGACGACCAGCGGATACCGCACCTCAATGCCACCGGAGACCAGCACGTGGACTTCGTGGTGCACACCATGACGATCAACTGCGACCGCCGCACCAAAGTGGCCATGTCCACCGTCTACTTCGAGGCCGGGCAGCGGGTGCTGATACCGAGCTCCCAGGCGCACACCGGCGAAAGCGGGCCGGACG
Source organism: Kitasatospora acidiphila (assembly GCF_006636205.1). Classification (NCBI taxonomy): domain Bacteria; kingdom Bacillati; phylum Actinomycetota; class Actinomycetes; order Kitasatosporales; family Streptomycetaceae; genus Kitasatospora; species Kitasatospora acidiphila. The sequence goes on from NZ_VIGB01000003.1 coordinate 3,832,319, forward strand.
CGATGAAGGGCAAGCGGGTGTGCACGGCCACCAATTCCACCGCCTCCGACCTCCTGACCGCAGACTCGAAGCTTCCGCAGGGCAGCCAGAAGTACCGGGCGGCCCTGCCGCTGGTGACGGCCGATTCCGAACTGGACTGCCTGGTGAAGCTCCAACTCGGCCAGGCGGACGCGATCCTGACCGACGACGCCATCGCCTACGGCCTCGCCGCCCAGGACCCGCAGACCGCCGTGGTCGGCGACCAGCTCACCGACGAGCCGTACGGCATCGCCACCGCCCTCGGCGAAGGCGACCTCGCCTCCTGGATCAACCAGGCCCTGGAGACCTACCGCACCAACGGTTCCTGGCAGACGAGTTACAACAAGTGGATCAAGCCCTACGTACCCGGCCAGGCCGAAATCCCGCCGCCGCCCGCGCAGTACACCAACTAGGCGCCCAACACGAGGAGTTCACCCGCCTCGGGTCACTCCTTGCGCTTGTCGTCGTCGATGATCTCGGCATCGACGACTTCGTCCTCCGCCGGTTCGCCGGCGGCGTCTGCGGGCCCGCCGCCCGGCTGCGCCTGCCCGTACATGGCCTGGCCGAGCTTCTGGGAGACCTCGGCGAGCTTCTCGCTCGCGGCCCGGATCGCGGGGCCGTCCTCGCCCTTGAGCCGCTCCTTCAGCTCGGCGACCGCCGCTTCGACCTCGGTGCGCACCTCGGCGGGGAGCTTGTCCTGGTTGTCCCGGATGAAGTGCTCAGTGGTGTAGACGAGTTGCTCGGCCTGGTTGCGGGTCTCGGCGGCCTCGCGGCGGGCGCGGTCCTCGGCGGCGTACTCCTCGGCATCGCGGACCATCCGGTCGATGTCCTGCTTCGGGAGCGCCGAGCCGCCGGTGACGGTCATCTTCTGCTCCTTGCCGGTGCCGAGGTCCTTGGCACCGACGTGCATGATGCCGTTGGCGTCGATGTCGAAGGTGACCTCGATCTGCGGCAGGCCGCGCGGCGCCGGCGGCAGACCGGTCAGCTCGAACATGCCGAGCTTCTTGTTGTACGCCGCGATCTCGCGCTCGCCCTGGAACACCTGCACCTGCACCGAGGGCTGGTTGTCCTCGGCGGTGGTGAAGATCTCCGAACGCTTGGTCGGGATCGTGGTGTTGCGCTCGATCAGCTTGGTCATGATGCCGCCCTTGGTCTCGATGCCCAGGGACAGCGGGGTGACGTCCAGCAGCAGGACGTCCTTGACCTCGCCCTTCAGCACACCGGCCTGCAGCGCGGCACCGATCGCCACGACCTCGTCCGGATTGACGCCCTTGTTGGGCTCCTTGCCGCCGGTCAGCTCCTTGACCAGCTCGGTCACCGCGGGCATCCGGGTCGAGCCGCCGACCAGGACCACGTGGTCGATGTCCGACACGTCGATCCTGGCGTCCTTCACGGCCTGGTGGAACGGGTTCTTGCAGCGCTCCAGCAGGTCGGCGGTCAGCTGCTGGAACTGGGTCCGGGTGAGCTTCTCGTCCAGGTGCAGCGGGCCCTCGGCGGAGGCCGTGATGTAGGGCAGGTTGAGCTGCGTCTCGGTCGCCGCGGACAGCTCGATCTTGGCCCGCTCCGCGGCCTCCCGCAGCCGCTGCACCGCCATCTTGTCCTTGGAGAGGTCCACCCCGTAGGCGTTCTTGAACCGGGTGACCAGATGGTCGACGATCCGCTGGTCCCAGTCGTCGCCGCCGAGGTGGGTGTCGCCGTTGGTGGCCTTGACCTCCACCAGGCCCTCGCCGATCTCCAGCAGCGACACGTCGAAGGTGCCGCCACCGAGGTCGAAGACCAGCACCGTCTGCTCCTTCTCCTTGTCCAGGCCGTAGGCGAGTGCGGCGGCGGTCGGCTCGTTGATGATCCGCAGCACCTTCAGCCCGGCGATCTCGCCGGCCTCCTTGGTGGCGGTGCGCTGGGAGTCGTTGAAGTACGCCGGCACGGTGATCACCGCGTCGGTGACCTGCTCGCCGAGGTACGCCTCCGCGTCCCGCTTGAGCTTCTGCAGCACCCGTGCGGAGATCTCCTGCGCGGTGTACCGCTTGCCGTCCACGTCCCCGTGCTCCGGGAACCGCCAGTCGGCCTCGCCCATGTGCCGCTTGACCGAGCGGGCGGTGCGGTCCACGTTCGTCACCGCCTGCCGCTTGGCGATCTCACCGACCAGCACCTCACCGCCCTTGGCGAACGCCACCACCGACGGTGTGGTGCGGGTGCCCTCCGCGTTCGCGACGACGGCGGGCTCGCCGCCCTCCAGGACGGACACCACCGAGTTCGTGGTTCCGAGATCGATACCGACCGCGCGAGCCATCGCAGGCCTCCTCTCCACGGCACCACACGGCGCCCGGGAACAACCGGCCAGTACCTCCCACCCTACGCGCGCCGTCGGCCGCCCTCAGGTGGTGCTCAGGCGAACGGCCCCGCGCCGACCGGCAGTCACGCCGGTGGCGCGGAGCCGCTCCGGGCCGGGCGGCAGCCCGGCCGGTCAGCTCACTGCCCGGCGTCGATGGCGGGCCGGCGGACCTCGATCTCCGCCCCGGTCTGCTTGAACGACTCCGCCGACACCGGAACCAGCACCGCGTCCCGGTGGAAGTCCCGCAGGTTCGTCGACCCGCAGCTGATCATCGTGGAGATCAGCTTCGCCCGGGTCCGCTCCACGTTGTCGTACAGGCTGCCGGCGTAGGGCACGTAGCCGTCGACGCCCTCCTCGAAGACCATCTGACCGCGCTGACCGTAGCGGGCCGCGTTCTGCGCGCGCTGCGAGCCCTCACCCCAGTACTCCTTGTACCACTGGCCGCCGATCTGGAGCTTGCGCGACGGGCTCTCGTCGAGGCGGGCGAAGTAGCGGCCGAGCATGATGAAGTCCGCCCCCATCGCCAGCGCCATCGCCATGTGCGAGTCGTTGAGCAGGCCACCGTCGCAGCACAGCGGCACGTACACGCCGGTCTCCTGGGCGTAGGCGTCGCGCGCCTCGACCACGGCGAGCAGCGCGGAGGCCTGCCCGCGGCCGATGCCCTTCTGCGCCCGGGTGGTGCAGATGGCGCCGCCGCCGATCCCGACCTTCACGAACGCAGCTCCCGCGTCGGCCAGATAGCGGAAGGCCCGCCCGTCGACGACGTTCCCCGCACCGACGAAAGCATCGTCCCCGTACGTCTCCCGGGCGAATTCGAGGGTCTTCGCCTGGTAGACGGAATAGCCGTCGGAGGAATCCAGGCACAGCACGTCCGCACCGGCCTCCACCAGGGCGGGAATGCGGTCCTTGTAGTCACGGGAATTGATGCCGGCGCCCACCCGCAGGCGCTTTTCGCTGTCCACCGTCGCCCGGTGGTACGTCTTGTGGGCCTGGTAGTCCCGCTTGAGGACCAGGGAGGCGACCCGGCCGTCCTCGAGCACCGGCAGCACGTCCAGGTGGTGCCGCCAGATCAGCTCGTTCGCCTCGGACAGGGTGACCGAAGCCGGCGCGGTGACCAGGCCGTCCCGGCCCCGCATCCGGTTGCCGGCGGTCTCGGTGGCCCCGTGGCGCTCCAGGTGGAAGTCGTCGAGGCTGATGATCCCAAGGAACTCGCCGTCCGCATCCCCGCTGCGGGTGACCACCGCCACCCCCTGCTCGGCCTCGGACAGCTGCCGGGCGAGCTCGCCGAGCGGCGTCTGCGGCGCCACGGTGACCTCGCTGGTGCGGAAGCCGGCCTTGTGCCGCTTCACCGCCAGCACGTCCGCGGCCTGGTCCTCGATCTGCTGGTTCTGGTGGATGAACGACAGCCCGCCGACCTGCGCCAGCGCCACCGCCAGCGCCGGCGACGAGACCGCCTGCATGATGGCGCTCACCATGGGCGTGGCGACCCGGATCCTCGGCTCCTCGCCGACCTGGTGACGCACCAGTGGCGCCCCGAGATCCACATTGTCCGGAGTGCAGTCTTCTGTGGTCAGGCCCGGGATGAGGAGGTACTCACTGAGCGTACGAGAGATCTCGGGGAGGATTTTCACGTCGTCTCCAGAAAGGAGCCGGCAAACCAGTACCGGTGAATTGGCGCGGCTCGGGCGGGCGGTGCGGATCGTCGCCGGCCGGTAGCGCGCGGTGGGAAGAACACGCCCTCTGGATTTCGAGAGCGGGCACACCCGGCGTGGCAGTGCTCGCACGCGCGGCGGAATCGACTGCGAAAGCACTGCGGACCCGACCTGGACGGTGCTGCACAGGCGCTGAACTTCCATCACGCCATGCCGGATGATATCGCACTGACCGTTCGATCCCCTGGCCACGGCGGCTGGTGACGGTTGATCACGGTCTGCAGCGAGACCCCCTCAGGTGACGGGCATTCAGTGTGACCAGAACGGGTCGTCGACCACGGGCCAGTCAGTCACGACGCCGACCTTGGGCCCGGGCGGCTGCGGGCTCTGCCAGTGCCCCCTTTGCTGAACTCCACCCAGTCCACGATGGCCATGACATCAGCACTGGCGCGGTCCGGATGCCCCAGGGTCACCGCGATCCGTACGCCTGCGGGCGACGTGGCGGACAGCAGGTAATGCTGATGGCCGCCCATCGTCGTCTCCGTTTTCTCGTGGATGTCGGTGTATCCGTGGCTTCTCCAGTACTTCTCTTCCTGCTCCCTGAACGTCGCGAACTTGGCCGGCACGATGTCGGTGAGCACGACCTGCTGGCGGCTGAAACTCGCGGTGCCGGTCTTCTTCAATGTGAGGTCGATTGTGAACTGGACATCCGGGGCCACATCGTAAGAACCCAGGCTGGCCGAGGACAGCGGCGGATTGATCGCACCGAGAGAGCCGTCCACTGCCGAGTCGAGCTCTGCCATCGCGGTGGCCCGGGAGACCACCGGGTGGTCGTTGAGCAGCCAGCAACCGCCGCCGACCAGTGCCACAGGCATGAGCACGGCCACCAGAGCCCAGCTCCACTTGCGGCGCTTCTTCTCGGGGCCGTCACTCACGGGGCGGCTCCAGGTTCACGTCACCGTAGTTCCCGGTGACGATATTGGCGATGTTCGGCAGCGAGGGGCCGCCCCGCTGCGTCAGATACGCGGTGTGGTTGTTTCCACCCAGGCCCCCGATGGTGCCGTTGGCAACGGTGAAGTTGTTCCCTCCCCATGAAGGGTCGGCGGGGTCGGCGGGGCCCAATCCGGCAGGCGTGCCCGAGGTGATGAGATGGACCGGATCCAAGGGCGATGTACCCACCCACACATGACCGTTCATGTGAAGATCCGACGCCTTCGCCACCGGCACGCCCGGGCTTCCGGTGAGGACCAGGTCGTCGGGCGGGCTGTAGGTGCCGGGCTGGTCGGCCGCCAGCTTCGCCGACTCGGTGGCGAGGTACGAGCCGTAGCTGTCACCGATCGAGGTCACGTGCGGCGGCGCGCCCTGGTGGGTGTCCCGGATTCCGGTGAGGAACTTGGCGTAGGTGGGTGCGCCGGCGTCAGCCGCTCCGGTGTCCATGCCGCCCGTGAGAGAAGACGGCGGATCGTAGTTGAGCCAGACGATCGACGCGGTCGGCTGGCCGCCCGGCCTCCTGTCCGCCGCCGTCCAGACGCTCAGGGCGTTGTCCGCCTCGTTCTCACCGGGTGTCTGACTCGGATCCATGGGGCGCAGCGAGTCGAGCGTGGTCGTCACTCCGGGAACGTACGCGCTGACGTTCTTCGCCGTGTCCGGGTTGCCGAAGGAGAGGATCGCGCGGCCCTGGCCCTGGGTGCTGATGCCGAGCAGGTAGTCCCTGGGGTGGCTGGACGGGTCCTTCGCATAGGCCTGGTCATCCGCGCTCAGGCGGTCCTGGATGTGGTTGTACTGGTCCAACTGGCCCTGCAGCGCGTCGTGCTTCTGCTTCCACTCCGTGTACGCCCCGGTCTGGATCGGGAAGCCGCCGGAGACCGTCCCGTCGAACATCGGCGGTTCCGGGCCGAGCGCGGCGATCTTGGCTTGCAGATCGCTCTGGATCCGGGTCAGGCCGATGCGGTTGGCCTGGTCGCGGTCTGCGGAGGGGATGCCGTCGAGGTTTCCGATGTCCTGCGGGTGGTTGTTGACCAGGTCCTGCTGCTCGGCGGGCGTCAGGCCGTTCCACCAGGCCTTGACCTTGTTCGGGTCGGTGCCCTGCTGGGGGATGTTCTCCCGGTTGTTCTCGGTCTGCTGGTCGGCCCCGGCGGTGGCACTGTCCAGGCCGGTGCCGCTGGTGGCGTTGTCGTTGAAGTGCTTCAGCCGCGAGGAGATCAGCTGGTCGGCCTGGGCGGCCTCGTCGAGCGCCTGGGTGATCCGGCTGCCGATGTCGGTGGCCCTCGCCTGCGCGTCGTCTCCCGCGTAGGTCGGCGACGACTTGTCGTTGTCCCAGGTCATGCTGCCGTCGGGGTTGACGGTGAGGTGCGCGGCCTGGGCATCGTCCAGCGCCTGGATCAACTGCGCCTGGGCGATCGCGAACGACTGCTCCGCATCGGCCAAGGTCGCGCTGACCAGGTTCAGTTCGTCATGCGCGGCCTGCAACTTGCTGTCGAAGGTGGCGAGATCGCCCCGCACCTGCACGGCCGTGCTGCCGGTCCACGGCTCCTTGTCCAGCCCGCCCGTCACCTGGCTGCGCCAGTCGTCAACGTGGTGGCCGAACGCGGTGACCAGTTGCGCATAGGCGCTCTGAGCCCCCTGCAGGGCCACCAGGTCGGCGTTCTTCAGGGTCGCGATGTCCATCGCTCGGTCTCCCCCGTCTCCCCCTCGCGAACCGTGTCCCCCACGTCGCGCTCCGCAGCCTAGCGCGCCGACTGGCCCGCTACCGGGCGAAGGCCGCCGCCGCAAAGCGTTCACAGTCATCAGCAACTGGCGCAACGGCAACAGGCGGCAGAACGGCTGAGGCCCCCTCAGATGATCACCCGAGGGGGCCTGCGCATGGTGTGCCCCAGGCAGGATTCGAACCTGCGACACCAGCTTTAGGAGAGCTGTGCTCTATCCCCTGAGCTACTGGGGCTTGCGCTGCCGACAGCCTAGCGGATCGCGGCCGGGAGAAAAGGTTGGTTACGAAGGGTAGTCGGGCCGTCCGGCGTTGCGCTTATCCGTTGTTGATTGGTGGCGGCTAGCGTCGTCGGTATGAGTGACACGAGCGTGACCACGGGGACCGAAGTGCTGCAGAACGGGGATCTGGACAACTTCGTCCTCCTGCTGGACGGGCTGAAGGAGTCGCTGGCCCGGGACCGGCAGGAGGACGAGGAGAGCTGAGCCGGCGTCAGGCGAGCGCGGCCAGCAGCTCCTCGGCGACTCGCTCGCCGGTCTCGGCGCCGCCGTTCATGAAGCCCTGGAAGTCCACCGAGGTGTGCTCGCCGGCGAAGTGGACGTTGCCCTGGCGGGCCGCCTCGTAGCCGGCGAAGCGGTGGATGTAGTCGGTCGGGTAGTAGGAGTAGGCGCCCCAGGAGTAGGGGTTGCGGTGCCAGGCGGAGAGCTGGGCCAGGCCGTTCCACTGGGCGCTGGTGCCGGGGTAGGCGCGGTCCACCAGGCCCAGCATGCGGCGGGCGGTGGCGGCCACGTACGGGTCCTGCTGGGCGGTGTCGAACGGGCCGGACGGGCTGAGCGAGTGGGCCAGCGAGCCGCCGCCGTACTGCAGCAGGATGCCGCTGGTGCCGGGCTGCGGCTTGGTGGTGTCCCAGGTCTGCTGGAAGTCCAGGTCGCTGAAGAGGTCGCCGGCCGCGACGCCCGGCCAGGGGCCGGTGCCGAGCCAGGTGCGCTGGTGGAACTGCATGTTGAGCTTGGTGCAGGAGCCCATCCGGGCCGCCTTCAGCAGGCGGGTCATCCGGTCGTCGAAGCGGGCCCGGGAGTAGTCCAGGCGCTGCAGCACGCCGAGCGGGACGGCCAGCACGGTGTGGTCGGCGGTGACCGTCTTCAGGGTGCCGCCGACCGAGAAGGTCAGGGTCTGGGTGCCGTCGTCGTTGGCGCGGATCGCGAGCAGTTCGTGGCCCGGGCGCATGGTGCCGGCCGGGAGCGCGTCGGCGATGGCGTGCGGCACCTGGTCGTTGCCGCCGACCACGTGGTAGCGCTCGTCGCTGGCGCCCCACAGGTTGAAGTGCGCCGGATCGTCCTGGCCGCCCAGCTGCTGGATGATCGACAGCGAGGACTGGATGTCGGTGTCGGCGCCGTACTCGACGTTGTAGCCGACGTCCAACCAGCGGCCCAGCTGGGAGTGGAGCCCGCCGGGCACCCGGGATCCGATCCAGTCGCGGATGGTCATCGCGTCGAAGGCCCGGCCGGCCGCGCTGGAGGAGTCCCAGGAGACGCTCCCGGCGGCCGAGTTGTCGGCCTGCAGCCGGCGCCAGACCGGGGCGAAGTCCAGGTCTGCCTGGGCGCGCGGGTAGTAGCGGCCGTCGAACCAGAGCACCTCACGGGCGCCGGCCGGGCCGGAGTGCAGGAAGTCGACCAGTGGCAGGCCGAAGCGCTTGCAGAGGGCGAGCAGCGTGACGTGGTCGGTGTCGATCAGCTCGCCGCCGATCTCGCTGGTCTGCCCGTTCCTCCAGTAGCGCGTCTGCGAGTACATCCGGCCGCCGATCCGGTCCGGGTTGGCCTCGTAGACGGTGCACTTCACACCGGCGTCGTGGAGTGTGAGGGCGGCGTTGAGGCCGGCTATGCCGGCGCCGACCACGGCGATCCGGGCGTCCTTGCGGACCGCCGGCAGGTCGGCCGCCCGGGCCCGGGGAGCGGCCGCCAGCCCGCTGCCCGCCGCGGCCACCGCCACCCCGGCCAGGGCGGCGGCGCGCAGCAGGTCCCGGCGGCCCGGGCCGCTCGGCTCGGCGGCGGCGTCCGAGCGCAGCTCGCGCAGTTCGCCGACCGGGAGCCGCAGCCGGTCGGCGGCGGCGTGCTCGCCGGCCAGCTTGCGCAGCGCGTGCAGGGGGTTGGTGCGGGGCATGAAGGGTCCTCTCGGCGGGGAGCGGGGGTCGTCTGAGGGGTCAGGAGCCGGTGGGCACCGGCTGGTCGGTGGCGCGCTCGGCGGAGTCCTCGAGGATGATCCGGCCCATCCGGGCGTAGCGCTCGGGGCTGCGGCGCTTCATGTAGACCGCCAGCCCGATGCCGCCGAGGAAGGTGCCGATCACCAGGTACGGGATCAGCTTGAAGAGCAGCGTGGACGCGGCCGGGCCGGCCGCGGTGCCCAGGTTCAGCACCAGCAGCGTCACCACGCCGGCCATCGCCACCCCGCCGACCAGCGGCGCGACCAGGGTGCGCAGCCAGTGCCGGGTCTCGGGGTGCCTGCCCTGCACGTGGAAGTAGCCGACCACCGCGAACGAGCAGAGCGTCTGCACGATCAGGATCGCCATGGTGCCGAGCAGCGCCAGCAGGCTGTAGAGGTGGACGTACGGGTCCTTGCCCGTCACCAGGAACGCGGTGACCAGGGCGAGCGCGATCACCGACTGGACGGCCGAGGCGACGAACGGCGAGCCGTGCCGGGGGTGGGTGCGGCCCAGCGCGCGGTGGATGAAGCCCTCGCGGCCGATCGCGTAGAGGTAGCGGGCGGCGCACTGGTGGAACGCCATCGCGCAGGCGAAGGAGCTGGTGACCACCAGCCACTGGAAGACGTTCACCGCCCAGGCGCCGAAGTGTGAACCCAGTGGATCGAAGAACAGGTTGTTGCCGTCCTTGCCGGGCACCAGGCCGGCCGCGATGTGGATCGCGTTGTCGACCCCGTTGGCGGAGATGATCATCCAGGAGACGAAGACGTAGAAGACGCCGACGCCGATCACCGCGATCAGGGTGGCCCGGGGCACCACCCGCTTGGGGTCGCGGGACTCCTCGCCGTACATCGCGGTGGATTCGAAGCCGACCCAGGACCAGAAGGCGAAGAACAGGCCGAGCCCGGCCGCCGCGGTGCCGCCCCCGTTCACCCCGTGGAAGGCGTTGACCGGGTTGACGGCGGCCAGCGGGATGCCGTCCGGGCCGCCGCCGCTGACCGCCACGGCCGCCGAGACCGCGGCCAGCACCGCGATCTCCAGCACCAGGGCGACGCCAAGCACCTTCGCGGTCAGGTGGATGTCGAAGAAGGCCATTCCCCCGATCGCCAGCAGCCCGAGGATCGCGTACCAGCCCCAGGCCAGGTGGAGACCGAGCTGGGAGGCGACCAGGCCCTGCAGCGAGTAGGAGAAGAAGCCGATGATCGAGGCCTCGAAGACGATGTAGGCGAGCACCGCGAGCAGCCCGGAGGCCATCCCGACCACCCGGCCCAGGCCGTGCGAGATGAAGCCGTAGAAGGCGCCGGCGGCGGTGATGTGCCGGGCCATCGCCACGTAGCCGACCGAGAACACGGTGAGCACCACGGTGGCGAAGATGTAGGCGGCGGGGGCGCCGACGCCGCTGCCGGAACCGACGATGATCGGCAGGTTGCCGGTCATCGAGGTGATCGGCGCGGCGGTGGCGACGGACATGAAGACCACGCCGACCAGGCCCACCGAGTTGGCCTTGAGCCGGTCCACTCCGCCCTCGACCGTGCCGCCCTCCGGCGTCCGCGCTCCGGTCCCAGCTGACATCCGCGCTCCTTCGGTGGGGCCCTGCCGGCCGACTCGTCACAGCCGATGGACCGTCAGGATCTTGTCCGGGTAACGCGGGTCACAACCAGCAAACAGTCAGGTGTTGCCCCCGTCACTTTGACGGAGTGTTGCCCGCGTCACACCCGCGTCACCGCTGGTAAGCAGCCCAGCCAGGGGCCGGTTTCGGGCTGGCTAACCAGCGCCCGTTTCGGGTCGCTACCATCGGCTCTTGGCAAGACACCCCGTGCTCCTCGGCTGGACGCGGGAGCAACCTTGAAAGGCTCTAGCGTGACTGCGCCCCTGGAGACCTCCTTCGCCGATCTCGGCAAGGTGCTGGTCATCATCCCCACCTACAACGAGATCGAGAACGTCGAGCGAATCGTCTCCCGGGTCCGCGCGGCCGTTCCCGAGGTGCACGTGCTGGTCGCCGACGACAACAGCCCGGACGGCACCGGTGAGGTCGCCGACAAGATGGCGGCGGTCGACGGCAACGTCCACGTGATGCACCGCAAGGGCAAGGAAGGCCTCGGCGCCGCCTACCTGGCGGGCTTCCGCTGGGGCATCGACAACGGCTACGACGTGCTGGTCGAGATGGACGCCGACGGCTCGCACCAGCCGGAGGAGCTCTACCGCCTGCTCGGCGGCCTGCGCGGCGCCGACCTGGTGCTGGGCTCGCGCTGGGTGCCCGGCGGCCGGGTGGTCAACTGGCCGAAGTCGCGCCTGCTGCTCTCCCGCGGCGGCTCGACCTACTCCCGCCTGATGCTGGGCGTGCCGATCCGGGACGTCACCGGCGGCTACCGGGCGTTCCGCAAGGAGACCCTGCTCGGCCTGGGCATGGACCAGGTCGCCTCGGCCGGCTACTGCTTCCAGGTCGACCTGGCGTTCCGCTCGGTGAGCAGCGGCTTCAAGGTCGCCGAGGTGCCGATCACCTTCGTCGAGCGCGAGCACGGCGCCTCCAAGATGAGCAAGAACATCGTGTTCGAGGCGCTCTGGCGGGTCACCGTCTGGGGCATGCAGTCCCGGTTCGCCAAGCTGACCGGCAAGAAGAAGCGCCGCTGACCCGGCGCGACAGCAGCGCGGCCCGCACACCCCGAGGTGTGCGGGCCGCGCTGCGTTCCGGGGGCGCTAGCCGAGCCGGGTGAGGCGGGACATGATCGACGGCGGGGCGAGGTCGCGCTGCAGGACGACCGGGACCTGCACCTGGCCCGGGCCGCTGCCGGCGGTCAGGACGCCGACCTGGGTGCCCGCGGCGGCGGTGTGGCCGAGGCTGCCGGAGGGCTGGTAGGCCACCGTGGTGGCGATGCCGGTGAAGCCCGGCACCACCAGGTCCTTGGCCGCCACCAGCGGCACCTGGCCGCCCAGGCCGTCCGAGACGGAGCCGACCTGCTCGCCCTGCTTGACCAGGGTCTTGCCGGTGACGGCGGACTGGCCCGCGGTGATGATCTTCGAACTGACGGTCTGGGCGGCCTTGATGATGTCGTCGGTGGCGGTCGTCGGCTGGCCCAGGGTCACCCCGAGGAGCAGCTGCTGGGTGCCGCCGACCTCCTTGGTCGCCGCCCACATCAGGCAGCTGAGGGACGGGTTGGAGGAGCCGGTCTTCACGCCGATCACCCCGGTCTTCGGGTCGATCAGCTCATTGGTGTTCTTTATGACGTTGTTCGCGATGATGGTCGACTTCTCGGAGACGATCTCCCGGAAGACCTCGTTCGCCATCACCTGCTCGCCGAGCTTCAGCTGGTCCTTGGCGGTGCTCTTGGTGCCGGTGAAGTTGTAGCCGGCGGGGTCCGCGTAGGTGGTGTCGGCCATGCCGAAGGCGGCGGCCTGCTGGTTCATCTGCTTGACGAAGTCCTGCTCGGAGCCGGCGGCGTCCCAACGGGCGAGCAGCCGGGCGATGTTGTTGGCGCTGGGCAGCATCAGCAGCTCCAACGCCTCGTACTCGCTGAGCTGCTGGCCCTCGACGACCTTGGCGCTGGACTGGTCGGGGTCGTTGGCCTCCTGGGCGGCGGCCTTGTCCACGGTGATCGTCGGACCGGACTCGCCGCGCTTCAGCGGGTGCTTCTGCAGCACCAGGTAGGCGGTCATCACCTTGGTCACGCTGGCGATCGGCACCGGGTGGTGGTCAGGACCCGAGCTGCCGAGCGGACCCAGGCCGATCACCTCGGCGGCCGCCTGGCCCTTGGTGGGCCAGGGCAGCGCGACCGGGGCGCCGGTGAAGGTGTAGGAAGTCGGGGCGCTCAGCTGGAGCTTGGGGGCGGGCAGCGGGCGCAGCAGCTGGGCGGCCACCAGGGCGCCGATCACCAGCACGGCGACCAGGCCCCAGAGCACGGCGCTGCGCAGGGCCCGGCGGACCGGGGGGATGCGCGGGGCGGCGGCGGGGGCGGGCTGGGGCTGGGGCTGGGCCGCCGGGGCGGGCTGGGGACGGGCTGCGGGGCGGGCTGGGGCTGGGCGGCGGGGGTCGCGGCAGCGGAGGGCGCCGGGGCCGGCTTGGGGGCGGGCTTGGCGGCCTTGGCGGCCGGAGACGGGGCTGGGGCCGGGGAGGACAGGACCGTGCGCTTGGTGTCCGGTGCGGCGGGCGCGGCCAGCATCATGGTGCGCTCGGCGTCGGGCTTGGCCTCGGGCTTGGCCTCGGGCTTGGCCTCGGGCTCGGGCTCGGGCTCGGGCTCGGGCTCGGGCTTGCGCTTGGTGTCGGGCTCGGCAGCAGGCTTGGCGGGCTTGGTGACGGGCGCGGCCAGCATCATGGTGCGCTCGGCGTCCGGCTTGGCGGCCGGCGGCTCCTCGTCAAGATCGGGAGCCGGACCGAACACTCCCTTGGGGGCGCCCGCGGTGGCGGGGGTGGCCAGCGGGGCCTGAGTTGACGTTGTATCACCCGACGGCGCGGCAATCTTCGGCGACTCGTCGTCGGCCTCGTCCTCGGACTCCTCGTCAGACTCCTGCGCGGATTCGCCCTCGGATTCGCCCTCGGACTTGCCCTCGGGCTCGTCCTCCGATTCGTCCCCTCGTCCGTTTCCTCCTCCGTGGACTCGTCCTTCGACGCGTCCACGGGCTCCTTCTCGGACTCCTCCTCAGCCGCCGGAGCGACCGGCTCCTCGGTCTCTTCCGACTCCTCGGCAGACTCGTCCGCCGCGTCGGACTCGGTCTCCGCCTCGGCCTCCGCCTTCGCCTCGTCGTCCGCCGCGTCAGCCTCGTCGTCCGTCTCGTCCGCGGCCGACTCGCCGTCCCGGATCGCGAGACGCGGATCAACCGCCTGCGCCTTCGACTCGGCCGGCTCCTCCGGTTCGGGCTCCGGCTCCGGTTCGGGCACCCGCAGGAAGGTGGTCGCGCTGTCCACATCACGGACGCGCAGATGAACGGTCGCGCCGCCGTCGGCCGCCGCGGCCGTCTCCGGCGGCACCGCCTCGGCGCCGCCTGCGGGCTGCTCCCGCTCCCCGTCCTTCACCTTCTCCGGGGCCTCGCCCACGTTTCCCGACCTCCTCGTTGGTCACATGCTTCGCATGCCGTGTCCACATGCCGCCGCGCGGTGCCACGGACTCGGCCGTCCGGTGCACCGCTACAGTCTCCGCCAGCCGTGAGCCGTCCGCTGCCCGCCACACCCCGTTCCACCGGCGGTTATTGCGCCCTTCTGACTCGGCATCGGCAAGGACATCCGCGCGCCGGGCGCCGGTTCCGCCTCATCGGGCAGTCCTGGCAGGGCCATTCAGGTATCGATGGCCAGTTCCCCGGGCAAGGTCACGATTCGGAGGCGTACTCGACAAGTCCGTGTGAGAGGCGTCACGCTGTCATTCATCCACGCGGGGAGGCTTGGATGGGCAAGAGTCGTAGAACAATTCCCGAGGAACTCCTGCTGCTCGCTCTGGACCCGACCACGGGTACCACGGCACAGCCGCAGACCCTCGACCTCGGACTCGCCGGGGCGCAGCTCGTCGAGCTGTCCCTGGCCGGACGGATCGTCCCGGACGGAGACCGGATCGCCGTGATCCTGGCCCGCCCGACCGGCGATCCGACCCTGGACCACGCGCTGGAGCTGCTGCGCCGCCGCGGCAGTCCGGTGCGTGCCGCGCACTGGATCGGCGGGCCCCGACTGGGGCTGCGGCAGACCTACCTGGCGCACCTGGAGCGGTGCGGCATGGTGGCCGCCGTGCCGGGGCAGGTGTGCGGCGTGCTGCCGACGACGCGCTACCAGGCGTCGGACGACTGCACCAACGCCGCCATCAAGCAGCGCCTCGACACCGCGATCCGCACCGGCGTGCCACCGGACCCCCGGACGGCAGCGCTGGCCGCACTGGCACACGCGGTGGGCCTGGGCAAGCACCTCTACCCGGGCAACGAGGGCAGGTCGTCGCGGTCACGGCTGCGCGACCTGATCCGCTACGACCCCCTCGGCGGCATGGTCGCGCACGCCGTGATGGACGTGCAGAACGGCCTGCCGGCCCAGCAGTCCCGCCCCAGCACCACGGGCAGGGCACCGGCGGCCCGCAACGGGTCCGTCGGGTCCCGTGGCGGATCGGTGGCGGCGGCGGGCAGGGTCGGCGCCCGCACGGCCTGACACCTACCGCATGACACCGGCCTCCGGGGCGGTCGCCCACGCAACTGCGGCGGGGCGGCCGCCCCGCCGTCGTTCCATCCCATTACCACTTCGACGCCCGACTCCGCCGGATTTTGGCAGAGTCCGGGGCTGCTGGGCGCATATCCCGGCGGCATTGCCATCGGGGATGCCATGCTGCTGAAAGCCGAGGGCGGGGCGGGCGACACACCGGCCGGCTCCGCCGCACCGGCCGTGCACCACCCCGCACCGCCATCCACCCCAGAGGTACTGCCGGAGGTCGATGTGTCCGCCAGCGTCAATCCCACAGTCCGCCGACGGAGGCTGGGCGCTGAGCTGCGCCGACTGCGCGAGCAGAAGGGCATGACGGCCGAGCAGGTCGCCGAGCGCCTGATCGTCTCGCAGTCGAAGATCAGCCGCCTGGAGAACGGCCGTCGCAGCATCAGCCCGCGCGACGTCCGCGACCTGTGCGACGTCTACGAGGTCACCGACGCCAAGCTGCGCAACAGCCTGATGGAGATGGCCAAGGAGTCCGAGCAGCGCGGCTGGTGGAACGACTTCGGCGACATCCCGTACAGCGTCTACATCGGCCTGGAGATGGAGGCGTACTCGATCCGCTCCTACGAGTCGTCCTTCGTGCCCGGGCTGCTGCAGACCCGCGAGTACGCGGAGGCCTCGGTGCTCGGCACCCAGCCGGACACCACCATGGAGGCGATGCGGCAGCGGGTGGAGGTCCGGCTCAAGCGGCAGGACCGGCTGTCCGGCGAGGACCAGCTGTCCAGCTTCTGGTCGGTCATAGACGAGGCGGTGCTGGCCCGGGAGGTCGGCGGGCCGGCGGTGATGGCCGGTCAGATGCGCAAGCTGCTGGATGTCAGCGAGCGCGCCAACGTCAACATCCAGGTGGTGCCCTTCCAGTACGGCGCCCACCCCGGAATGACCGGGACATTCTCCCTCCTGGAGTTCCCCGAGTCAGCCGATTCGACGGTCGTCTACTTCGAAGGTGTGACGAGCGACCTCTACCTGGAGAAGGACCAGGATGTCCGCCGCTATACCGGTCTCTACGACCACCTGCGCGCGGCCGCGTTCGGCGTCGCGGAATCCCGGTCGTTGATCAATACCTATGCGGAGGCATACGAGAATGCGATTCAAGGCCCAGAGCGCTGAACCGAGTTGGCGCAAGAGCAGCCACAGCGGTCCGAACGGGAACTGCGTGGAGGTCGCCGAACCGGCACCGGCCGTGGTGGCGGTCCGGGACTCCAAGGACGAGGCGGGCCCCCGGTTGCACTTCTCCCGGTCCGCCTGGCGGGCCTTCGCCGGCGCGGCGGCCGGCGGGCGGTTCGACGGCTGCTGACCCTGCGGCGTCGGCACGTTGAGCAAGACCTCGGCACCTTGAGCCGGACATCGGCACGTTGAGCAAGACCTCGGGCAAGTCCCGGATCCGGCCTGGCGGTTGCGCTGCCGCTCACCCCACGGGGTAGCGCTCCCGCCAGGCCGGCCCTGCGCCGGGCCCGTGCAACTCGGCCCCCTGGCTGAGCTCCAGCACCAGATCGTCGGCCAGTTGCAGGATGGTGCCCCGGCCCTCCAGTTCGGCCAGCCACTCCCCCGGCAGCGCGGTCTCCCCGTGCAGCGCGCCCAGCAGGCTCCCGCAGACCGTCCCGGTCGAGTCGCTGTCCCCCGAGTGGTTGACCGACAGCAGCAGCCCCGAGCGGACGTCCTCGGCCACCAGCGCGCAGTACACGCCGATCGCCAGCGCCTCCTCAGCCACCCAGCCCTCCCCCAGCTCGGCCACCCGGGCCGGCGACGGCTCACCGGCCCGCACCGCCGCCAGCGCCCGCGCAGCGCCCCCGCCGTCTCCTCGTGGCCCGGCCGCTCGGCCAGCAGCGCGAGCGCCAGCTCCACGCCCTCCTCCACGGTGCCGCCGCGCAGCACGGTGTGCACGATCACCGCCAGGGCGCCCGCCGACAGGTAGCCGGTGGGGTGGCCGTGGGTCAGCACCGAGCACTCGATGGCGAGTTGGCACACCAGCGCCGGGTCCCAGCCGATCAGCAGCCCGAACGGCGCGGCCCGCATCACCGTGCCGCAGCCCTTGGATTCGGGGTTCTTCGGCTGGTCCAGGGTGCCGAGCCGCTCGGCGTCCGGGCCGGTGAGCGCGGACAGGCAGGCCTGGCCGGGCGCCCGCCGGGCGTAGAGCCACTCCTCGCGGCCCAACCAGCCGAGGTCGGCGCGGCGCTCGTCCGGCCCCCAGTCGGCCTGGGTGGCGGCCCAGCGCAGATAGGCGTGCTGCACGTCGGTGGGCGGATGCCAGCCGCCGACGGCCTGCCGGACGTGGGCCCGGATGAGGCCGTCGACGGTGAACAGCGCCATCTGGGTGTCGTCGGTGACCGCCCCGCGCCGCCCGTAGGCGGGCGCGAACCCGGTGACACCGTCCGGGCCGTGGGCTGCGCGGATCGCCTCGATCGAGTCGAACTCGATGCCGGCGCCGAGCGCGTCGCCGAGCGCCCCGCCGAGCAGCACTCCGCGCACCCGGCTGCGGTAGTCCTGCTGCTGGGCGCGCGACCACAGAGGTATCACGGATGACGGCCTTTCACTGGGCGACGGGACGGCGCCCGGGGCCGACCGGGCGCCTCGCACTGTAGTTCGTCGAGGCGACCGATCGCGACGTGTCCGCTACAACAAGCTCGTCCGCCACAACAAGCCTGCCGCTACTACAAGCTCGCCCGCCACAGCAGCCGACAGTCCGTCACGGTGTCAGGGCGTCAGGGCGTCAGCCGGTTCGGCCCGCGGAACAGGAAGACCGCGTCCCGGATCGACCCCAGCCCGAGCAGCACCATCAGCATCCGGCTCAGGCCCATCCCGAACCCGCCGTGCGGCGGGCAGCCGTAGCGGAAGCAGTTGAGGTAGTCGGTGAGCGGCTCCAGCGACATGCCCTTCTCGGCGGCCTGGGCGGCGAGCACGTCGTAGCGGTGCTCGCGCTGCGCCCCGGTGGTGACCTCCAGGCCCTGCCAGAGCAGGTCGAAGCTGAGCGTCAGGTCCGGCCGGCCGGCCGGGCGGGCGTGGTAGAACGGCCGGATGCTCGCCGGATAGTGGGTGACGAAGACGAACTGGTGCCCGGTCCGCTCCCGCATCAGCGAGCCGAGCAGGCGCTCGCCCTCCGCGTCGAGGTCGGTCTTGCCGCCCTCCGGGTCCCAGCCCGCGCCGCGCAGCAACTCCTGTGCCTCGGCCATGGCCAGCCGCGGGAACGGGGTCTTCGGCACGGTCACCTCGACCCCGAACTCGGCCTGGATCTCCGCGCCGTGGCGCTCGGCCACCAGGGCGAGGGCGTGCGCGATCATGCCCTCCTCGAAGGCCTGCACCTCCTCCGCGTCGCGGGTCCAGCCGAGTTCCACGTCCACCCCGGTGAACTCGGTGGCGTGCCGGGAGGTGTACGAGGGCTCGGCGCGGAACACCGGGCCGACCTCGAAGACCCGGTCGATGCCGGAGGCGATCGCCATCTGCTTGTAGAACTGCGGGGATTGGGCGAGGTAGGCGCTGCGGCCGAAGTAGTCGACCCGGAAGACCTCGGCGCCGGACTCGGAGGCGGTGCCCATCAGCTTCGGGGTGTGCAGCTCGGTGCAGCCGTGCGCCTGGGCGTACTCGCGCAGGCCCTGCTCCAGGGTGGCGGCCACGGTGAAACCCAGTCGGGCGGCGGGCCGCCGTCGGATGTCCAGGAACCGCCAGTCCAGCCGGTGTTCGGGACCGGACTGCTCGTCGATCGGCAGCGGGGCGGTGGCCGGCGCCGGCACCTCGACCGCCTCCGGGACGATCTCCAGGCCGCCCAGCTTGACCACCGGGTTGTCGACCACCCGGCCGGTCACCCGGACCGCCGACTCGGTGGCCGCGCCGTCCAGCACGGCCTCCAACGCGCCGCCGTCCCGCCGGTGGGTCAGCTGCACGGTGCCGGTGTGGTCGCGGACCAGGACGAACTGCATCACGCTCTGCAGGCGTGAGGTCTGCACCCAGCCGCACACGGTGACGGTCTGCCCGATCCGCGAACGCAGTTGGGAGACCAGGGTGCGGGTGGTGCTCTCGGTGGGGTGGATCATCGTAGTCCTCCACGGACCTCGGCTGATCCCTTGGAAGCGCGGGCGAGAAGGGTGACTCGCGGTGCCACCGCGCTTTCGCCGCCGCCCGGGGGGCGACGGCCTCATTCGGTCCTGCCTGCCGACCCTCGGGAGTGTCTTCGCCACGGGATGCGAGGCCGCCTTCACAGCTGCCGGCGGCTCTCTCGGCTCGCATGGTCCCGCGACTACTCGTCTCCGTCGCCGCGTCGGGGCACCGAGCATAGGGACCGGCCCCCGGCTGCGGCAACGAGATTCGCGCGGCGCGCCGTCAGAGCACCTCGGACAGCTCACGCAGCAGGCGGGCCTTGGCGCGGGCGCCCACCATCGACTTCACCGGCTGCCCGCCCCGGAACACCATCAGGGTCGGCATCGACAGCACCCCGTAGGCCGCCTGGGTCTGCGGGTTGTGGTCCACGTCCAGTGCCACCACCTTGAGCCGGTGCGCCTCCTCGGATGCCACCGCGGCCAGCACCGGGGCGATCTGCCGGCACGGCGGGCACCAGTCGGCGGTGAAGTCCACCAGCACCGGGAGGTCGTTGGCCAGCACCTCGTCGGCGAAGGTCGCGTCGGTCACCTGGGTCAGTCCGTCAGCCATCGTCCCTGCTCCTCCACTCGTCGGTCAGTTCGCAGCGCGGCTCGGCGGCGGTCGCCGCCAGCTCGGCACGGGCCAGCTGGCCGGCGACCTGCTCGCGCACCTCGCCGAGCCGGGTTAGGCAGGCGTCCAGCTCGGCCAGCTTGCGCCGGTACACCTCCAGCGAGGCCGGGCAGGAGTCGCCCTCCGGGTGCCCGGCCTGCAGGCACTCCACGAACGGGCGGGTGTCCTCCAGCTCGAAGCCGAAGTCCTGCAGCAGCCGGATCTGCCGGACCAGCTGCAACTCCGCCTCGCCGTAGCTGCGGTAGCCGTTGCCGCTGCGGCGCGCGGTGAGCAGGCCGCGCGACTCGTAGTACCGCAGCGTCCGGGTGGTCGTTCCCGCCCGTGCCGCCAGCTCACCGATCCGCATCGCGCCCGCCTCCCCGCTCTTCCTCCTCGACGGTAGACCTTGACGCCGACGTCAACGCCAGCGTCTCGCCGCTCTCAGTCCAGCACCGGCAGCAGCTGCGGCAGATGGCCGTCCGAGGCGAGCGCGGCGGCCCGGCGCTCGGCCGGCACCTCGCCGTAGTCGGTGGTGCGCTGGCGGGCCGGACGGCCGGCGGCGGCGGCGATCGCCTCCAGCTCGCGGATCGACTTGTAGCTGCCGTAGGCGGAGCCGGCCATCCGGGAGATGGTCTCCTCCATCAGGGTGCCGCCCAGGTCGTTGGCGCCGCTGCGGAGCATCTCGGCGGCACCCTCCGCGCCCAGCTTCACCCAGCTGGTCTGGACGTTGCGGATGTGCGGGTGCAGCAGCAGCCGGGCCATCGCGACCACCGCCCGGTTGTCCCGGTGGGTCGGCCCGGGGCGGGCGATCCCGGCCAGGTAGACCGGCGCGTTGGTGTGGATGAACGGCAGCGTGACGAACTCGGTGAACCCGCCGGTCTGCTGCTGGATCCGGGCCAGCAGCCGCAGGTGGCCCAGCCAGTGCGCGGGCGTGTCCACATGCCCGTACATCATGGTGGACGACGAGCGCAGGCCCAACTCGTGCGCGGTGGTGACGACTTCCACCCACGTGGCGGCGGGCAGCTTGCCCTTGGTCAGTACCCAGCGCACCTCGTCGTCCAGGATCTCCGCCGCCGTGCCCGGGATGCTGTCCAGCCCGTGCTCCTTGGCCCGGCTCAGCCAGTCGCGGATCGAAAGCCCGGTCCGCGCCGAGCCGTTGACCACCTCCATCGGCGAGAAGGCGTGCACATGGATGCCCGGCACCCGCTCCTTCACCGCGCGGGCGATGTCGAAGTAGGCGGTGCCCGGCAGGTCGGGGTGGATGCCGCCCTGCATGCAGACCTCGGTGGCGCCCACCTCCCAGGCCTGCGCGGCCCGTTCGGCCACCTGCTCCAGCGACAGGGTGTAGGCGTCGGCGTCGGTGCGGCGCTGGGCGAAGGCGCAGAACCGGCAACCGGTGTAGCAGACGTTGGTGAAGTTGATGTTCCGGGTGACGCAGTACGTCACCTCGTCGCCGACCGCGTCGCGCCGCACCGCGTCGGCGATGGCGCAGAGCGCGTCCAGCGCCGGGCCGTCGGCCTGGAACAGGGCCAGCGCCTGATCGTCCGTCAGCATCGTGGGGTCGTCGGCGGCCACCGCGAGGGCGGCCCGGACGTCCCCGTCCAGCCTGGCGACCGGGATCTTCGCGACCTGCTCGCGCAGCGCCTCCCAGTCGCCGTAGACCTCCTCGAAGTCGGCCCGGCGGTCGTGGCTGCGGCCCTCGGTGTCGATGGTGCGGTGCAGGTCGGTGCGGCCGGAGGCGGTCGGCAGGTCCTCCGGCTCCTGCCAGGGGCGGCCGACCACCGGCGCGTCGGGGCGGGCCAGGCCGGTGGCCGGATCGGCCAGCGCGTCGACGTGCGGCCGCAGCCGCGGGTCCAGCCAGGGCTCGCCGCGCAGCACGTACTCCGGGTAGACGGTGAGCCGCTCCTGCATCGCGAAACCGGCGGCCGAGGTGCGGGCGGCCAGCTCCTCGATCGCGGGCCACGGCGCCTCCGGGCTGACGTGGTCCGGCGTCACCGGCGAGACCCCGCCCCAGTCGTCGATGCCGGCGTCGATCATCTGCTGGTACTGCCCGGCCACCAGGTTCGGCGGCGCCTGGATCCGGGCGGACGGGCCCATGACCACCCGGGTCACCGCGATCGCGGCGGCCAGCTCGGTCAGCTCGGCGTCGGGCCGGGCCTGCATCACGGTGTCCGGCTTGGCGCGGAAGTTCTGGATGATCACCTCCTGGATCCCGTGGTACTGCCGGGCCACCGAGCGGATCGCCAGGATCGACTCGGCCCGCTCCTCGAAGGTCTCGCCGATGCCGATCAGCAGCCCGGTGGTGAACGGGACGGCGCTGCGCCCGGCGTCCTCCAGGGCGCGCAGGCGGACCGCGGGCTCCTTGTCCGGCGAGCCGTAGTGGGGGTTGCCCGGCTCGGACCAGAGGCGCTCGGAGGTGGTCTCCAGCATCATCCCCATCGACGGGGCGACCGGCTTCAGCCGCTGGAAGTCGGTCCAGCTCAGCACGCCCGGGTTGAGGTGCGGCAGCAGGCCGGTCTCCTCCAGCACTCGTATCGCCATCGCCCGGACGTAGGCGATGGTGTCGTCGTAGCCGTGCGCGTCCAGCCACTCGCGGGCCTCGGGCCAGCGGTCCTCGGGGCGGTCGCCGAGCGTGAAGAGGGCCTCCTTGCAGCCCAGCGCGGCACCCTGGCGGGCGATCTCCAGCACCTCGTCCGGGGAGAGGTAGAGGCCGTGGCCGACCCGCCGCAGCTTGCCCGGGACGGTGGCGAAGGTGCAGTAGTGGCAGCGGTCCCGGCAGAGCCGGGTGAGCGGGATGAAGACGTTCTTGGAGTAGGTGATCACGCCAGGGCGGTCGGCCTCGGCCAGCCCGGCATCCCGGATCCGGCCCGCGACCGCGCACAGCGCCGCCAGGTCGGCGTCCCGGGCCTGGAGCAGCACGGCCGCCTCGGCGACGTCCAGCGCCACCCCGTCTCTGGCCCGACGCAGCGCCCGGCGCATCGCGGTCTCGGTCGGTTGCTTGTGGTCTCCCGCATCCATGGGCCGACCATACGTCAGAAGGACTACCCCGAGGTCGACAACCCTGAGGGATTCTCAGGGTTGACTAAATCCTGGGGTGTACTTTTCTTTGGCCCTGCTGGGCGATGCCCCGAACGCTGCGGCGGTCTCTAATGGATGACATCAAGCCACGTGGCACTGGCGGATACCTATGGAGGGGCTGAACCGATGACGCAGCACGCAGGATTCGAGGGACCGCCCGGCGCGGACGAGCCGGTCGGCGTCCCGTACCGGGCCCGCCGGCGCACCGCGCTGCGGATCATGGTGCCGGTGGCCGTCGCGGCCGTCGCCGCCACCGGCATCGCCGTGGTGCCGGCGCTGGCCAGCGACAGCGCCCCGGCGCTGCCGCAGGTGACGGCCGAGCAGCTGGTCACCAAGGTGCTCGATGGGGGCACCTCCCGGCCGGAGGCTGGGGGACAGACCCAGGCGCTCAGCGGCACCGTCCAGGTCAACACCGACCTGGGCGTCCCCGCCGAGCTGCTGGCGGTCGCGCAGCACGGCGGCGGCGCGGCGGGGGTGGCCGGCACGGCCGGTGCGGCCGGCGGCAGCGGGCAGGCCAAGACGCAGGGCGGCGCCGACCCGACCAGCCAGCTGTCCGCGCTGCTCGGCGGCAGCCACACGCTGCGGGTCGCGGCCGACGGCCCGGACAAGCAGCGGGTCGCCCTGGTGGAGGACCTGGCCGAGTACGACCTGATCCACAACGGCGACCAGGCCTGGGCCTGGGACAGCGGCAGCCAGCAGGCCCTGCACTACACCGGGCTGCGCCAGGGCCGGCCGGACGCTCCGGGGCAGCTGCCGGGTGACGTTCCCAGCACCCCGCAGCAGGCCGCCCAGCGGTTCCTCGCCGACAACGCGGCCAACTCCGACATCACGGTGGCCGGCACCGCCGGCGTGGCCGGGCGCAGCGCCTACCAGCTGAGCGTCAAGCCCAAGCAGTCCGGCTCGACGATCGGCGAGGTGAGGATCGCGATCGACTCGGCCACCGGCACCCCGCTGGCCGTGACCGCCACCGCCGCCGCGGGCGGCACCGTCTTCGACAGCCGGTTCTCGGACGTCTCGTTCGCCCACCCGGCCGCCTCCACCTGGCAGTTCACCCCGCCGAAGGGCGCCAAGGTGACCGAGCAGCCGGCCGGTGCGAAGCAGCGGGACGAGCGGAACAAGCCGGCCTCGAACGGCAAGGGCGACACCAAGGTGATCGGCCAGGACTGGACCACCGTGGTCTCGTTCCAGCTGCCGACCGGTACGGCGCAGGCGGCCGGCGGCACGGACCAGGGCCAGGGCAAGGGCAAGAGCCACAAGGGCTTCGGCGACCCGGCCGAGCTGGTCAAGTCGCTGGGCAAGCCGGTGGCCGGCGGCACGCTGATCAGCACCAAGGTGCTGAACGTGCTGGTCACCGATGACAACCGGGTCTACGCCGGTGCCGTCACGCTGCCGGTTCTGCAGGCTGCGGCCGGGGTGAAGTAGTGGCACAGTCTCCGAATCTGGAGACCGCGGTGCGGGGCCGGGGCGAGCACGCTCCGGCCCCGGTCGGCGGTGCACCGGTGATCCGCACCCAGGGGCTGACCAAGCGGTTCGGCCAGCAGCTCGCCGTGGACGGGCTGGACCTCACCGTGCCGCGCGGCAGCGTCTTCGGGTTCCTCGGGCCCAACGGCTCCGGCAAGACCACCACCATCCGGATGCTGATGGGCCTGATCGCGCCGAGCGCGGGGGTCGCCACGGTGCTCGGCGAGTCGATGCCGCAGTCGGCGGGCCGGGTGCTGCCCCGGGTCGGCGCGCTGATCGAGGGCCCGGCGCTCTACGGGTTCCTCACCGGGCGGGACAACCTGGTCCGGTTCGACGCCGCCGACCCCACCTCCGATCCGCGCACCCGGTCCGCCCGGGCCGCCGAGGCGCTGGAGCGGGTGGGCCTGTCGGCCGCCGCCGGCAAGAAGGCCCGGGCGTACTCGCTGGGCATGAAGCAGCGGCTCGGCCTGGCCTCGGCGCTGCTGCGGCCGCGCGAGCTTCTGGTGCTGGACGAGCCGACCAACGGCCTTGACCCGCAAGGCATGCGGGAGATCCGGGCGCTGATCCGCGAGGTCGCCGCCGAGGGCACCACCGTCTTCCTCTCCTCCCATCTGCTGGACGAGATCGAGCAGGTCTGCACCCATGCCGCCGTGATGTCCAAGGGCCGGCTGGTGGTGCAGGGCACGGTGGCCGAGCTGGCCGCCCGGGCGCAGGGACGGCTGGTGGTGCGGACCGCCGACACCGAGCAGGCGGCCGAGGTGCTGAAGGAGCACGGGGTGACGGCCGTTCAGGTGCTGGACGGGCAGGTCGAGGGCGACCCGAGCGGCGTCGCCTCGGTCGGCGCTCTGGATGAGTCGCTCCCCGAGCTTTGCGCGGCGCTGATCGCGGCCGGGGTGCGGGTGCGCGGCTTCGGGCTGGAGCGGGGCACCCTGGAGGACGCCTTCGTGGCGCTGACCGGAGAGGGATTCGATGTCGCTGGTTGAGGCTGGAGCTGCCGAGGCAGCTCCCCGGGTGGCCGCCGCTGCGGCCCGGGCGACGGTGTCCGGGTTCCTGGCCCTGTTCCGCAGCGAACTGCACCTGACCTTCCGCCGGGTGCGCACCATGGCGCTGCTCGGGGCGCTGGCCGCGGTGCCGGTGCTGATCGGCGTCGTCGTCAAGATCGAGACCGGCGGCATGCACGGCCGCGACGGCGGCCCGCCCTTCCTCGCCCAGGTCACCCAGAACGGGGTCTTCCTGACCTTCACCTCGCTGGCCGTCGCGCTGCCGATCTTCCTACCGATGACGGTGGGCGTGGTGGCCGGTGACGCGGTGGCCGGCGAGGCCACCTCCGGCACACTGCGCTACCTACTGGTGGCACCGGCCGGGCGGACCAGGCTGCTGGCCGCCAAGTTCACCGCCGCGCTGGCCTTCTGCGTGGCGGCCACCCTGGCGGTGGCGCTGACCGGGCTGATCACCGGCTCGATCCTGTTCCCGGTCGGCAAGGTGGCGCTGCTCTCCGGGGACACCATCTCGCTCGGCGAGTCGCTGCTGCGGCTGGTGCTGATCGCCGCCGTGGTGGCCGTCTCGCTCTCCGGGCTGGTGGCGATCGGGCTGTTCATCTCCACCCTGACCGGCAGCGGGATCGCCGCGATGGCCAGCACGGTGGGGCTGGTCGTGATCGTCCAAGTACTGGACACCTTCCAGCAGTTGGCCGCGATCCAGCCGTGGTTGTTCACGCACTACTGGCTGAGCTTCGCCGACCTGCTGCGGCAACCGATCTACTGGGACGGGGTGTTGCACAACCTCGGGCTGCAGGCGCTCTACGTGGCCGTCTTCGGAGCGGCAGCCTGGGCGCGGTTCGGCTCGCGGGACATCACGGCCTGAGGCGGGTTCCTCAGTCCTCGCTGCCGATGGGGCGCAGCCGCAGCCGCCACGGGGCGGTCGGCTCCCGCAGGTCGCAGACCAGCAGGCCGGGGCGGGGGACGACGAGGGTGGCCATCGCCTCGCCGGTCTCGTAGATCGAGCCGGGGAACCACTCCAGTCCCTTGGGCTGCTCGCAGGCGCACTCGTCGCCCGCCCAGCAGCCGCAGACGAACCGCAGGCCCCAGCCGCCGGAGTTGGCGTGCACGACCACCTCGACCGGGGTCTCGGGGCGGACGGCGAGGACCACGTCGCCCGTTCCCTCCCGCTCGTCCACCAGCTCCTCCAGGTCGGCCGGTCCGACCAGTTGGACCGACCACTCGGCCCGTCCGCCCAGCCCCTCGACCTTGAGGTGGGTGACGTCAGCGGTGAGCACGGTGCGCCGGCGGGCCGGACCGCCCTCGAAGCCCCAGGTGTCGAGGATGCTGTCGTGGGTGCGGATCCGGCTGCGGGTCCGGGTCATCGGAGTGATCGACAGCCGCTCGTCGGAACTGCGGGCGGTGGCTATCGCCATCGCCACCGCACCCGGCTCCGGCCACTCGATCGGGAACTCGTCGACCGTCTTGCCCTCGGTCACACCCGAGTAGTGGAACCGCTCGCCGCGGCGGGCCTGCGGCACCCCGGGGGCGGCGTCCACCGGCCCGGCGGGGGTGGGGCGAGGCGGGGCAGGCCGTCGTCGTCCGTCGGGGGCTGCGGGGACTGCGGGGTGTGCGGGAGGGCGTCCTCCGGCACCAGGACGGACTGGGCGGCGCGGCGCTGGTGCTCCAGGCCGGCCAGCTGCTGGTGCACCACGGCGAGCATGGTGTCGCGGCTGATCGGGGCGGCCTCGGTGGCCTTCGGCAGCGGCGCCGTCTTGGTCATGGTGACCGCGGGCGTCCTGCGCCCCGGGGCGGCCGGCGCCGGATGCCCGCGCAGCTCGGCGACCGCTGCCTCCAGTCGCCGCACCTGACGGCGCGCCAGCACTGCCGTGACCAGTCCGACCAGCCCCACCAGCAAAGCGACGAACGCCATCATGGCTCCCCCATTCGGAACGCTACCGTCCGGAGGGTACGCCCTCCCCGACCGACCGTTCACCCGCCCCCGCCCGCTGCGCGGCCACTGTCGGACGTGTCCGGCGCAGAGCGTCCCCGGAGAGCAGCATCAGGGCCACCCAGACCAGCGCGAAGCCCGTCCACTGAGCGGGCTGCATGGTCTCGTGGTCGTAGGCGATCCCGATCACGAACTGGAAGACGGGCGCCAGGTACTGCATCAGCCCGATGGTGGAGAGCGGCAGCCGGATCGCCGCGGCCCCGAAGCAGAGCAGCGGCACGGCAGTGATCGGCCCGGTGAGCATCAGCAGCGCGCTGTGGCCGGGGCCGTGGCCGAGCGTCGAGTGGCCGGTCAGCACCAGGTAGACCAGATAGCCGAGCGCGAACGGGAAGAGGAAGCCCGCCTCCAGCGCGAAGCTCTCCAAGGCGCCGAGCGCCACCTTCTTCTTCAGCAGCCCGTAGCTGCCGAAGCTCAGTGCCAGGACGAGCGCGATCCACGGCAGCCGTCCGTACCCCAGGGTGAGCACCACCACCGCCAGCACGCCGACCCCCACCGCGATCCACTGCGTCCGGCGCAGCCTCTCGCCGAGGAGCAGGACGCCGGCGGCTATCGTCACAAGGGGGTTGATGAAGTAGCCGAGGCTGGTCTCCACCACGTGCCCGGCGTTGACCGCCCAGATGTAGACGCCCCAGTTGACCGCGATCACCACGGCCGCCAGCGCGCTCAGCGCCAGCCGCCGGGGCTGCCTGAGCAGCGGGCGCAGCCACCCCCGGTGCCGGCGCACCGCCAGGATCGCCACCGCCGCGACCAGCGACCAGACCATCCGGTCAGCCAGGATCTCGGTGGCCGAACTGGGTTCCAGCAGCGGCCAGTAGAGCGGGAAGAGTCCCCACATGCCGTAGGCGGCGAAGCCGTACCAGAGTCCTCTGCCGGCCTCGCTCCGGCTGTTCTGCGGCATACCTCGGAACCTCCTCCAGCTGGCACACGATCGAGCCGACCGTAGCTGGCCGAGCAGGCCGATGTCATCTCCGTAACTCTATTTAGCTCCTGACTCTCACCAAGTGAGACGCCCGGCTCAGTCCATCGCGCCCGCCGACGGGTCGAACGGTTCCGACCGGTCCAGTCCGGCCAGCTTCTCCGGGTTCAGCTGCGCCCGCAGCCCGCAGACCACGCCGTCGCGGATGTCGAGGTTGACCGAGCCCCGCGCCACCCCGTCCGCGTCCCGCAGGAGCAGCCCCTCCTCGCCGTTGATCCACTCGAAGGTCCAGAGCACGCCCTCCATCTCGGGCTTGCGCAGCACCCCGAGCAGCCAGCGCGCCACATGATCCGGCCCGTACAGCGGCCGCCGCGCCGCCCGGACCACCCCGCCGCCGTCCGACCACGACGTCACCTCGGGCGCCAGCAGCTCCATCACCCGGGACGCCTCCCCCGTCAGGCACGCCGCCAGGAACCGCTCGGTCACCTCCCGGCGCTGCGCGGTGTCCGTCTCGAACCGCGGCCGCCGCGCCTCCACATGCGCCTTCGCCCGGTGCGCCGTCTGCCGGATCGCCGCCTCGCTCTTGCCCAGCGCCTCGGCGATCTCGCTGTTGGAGTAGCCGAACACCTCCCGCAGCACGAACACCGCGCGTTCCAGCGGACTGAGCGTCTCCAGCACCACCAGCATCGCGAGCGAGACCGACTCGGCCAACTCGGCGTGCTCGGCCACATCCGGAGTCGTCAGCAACGGCTCGGGCAGCCAGGGGCCGACGTACGCCTCGCGCCGCGCCCGCGCCGAAGTGAGCTTGTTCAGGGCGAGATTGGTGACCGCACGCACCAGGTACGCCCGCGGGTTCTGCACGGCGGCCTGGTCGACATCGGCCCACTTGAGCCAGGCGTCCTGCAGGATGTCCTCGGCATCGGCCACGCTGCCGAGCATCCGGTAGGCGGTGCCGAACAGCAGTCGGCGGTGCTGGAGGAACGGGTCGTCGAGCTCGGCATCGATCACCGCTTCAGGCTGCCAGTGCTCACGGGGCCGGGCAATCCGGGGAGCGGGCTCAGTCCTTGACGAGCCGTGAGTCGAACCCGGCGCTGCGGAGACGCTCGTAGGCGGCACGGACGTCGTCGGGAACGGGCTGCGCGATGGCGAACCCGCGCTTCGGGTACTCGACCACGCGCTGCAGCTCGCCCACCAGCATGTCGAGGACGTCCTTCTCGTCGCCGATCGCCCGCACGTACTCGCCCAACTCCCCTGGCGCCGAAGCACACACCACCTCGACGCCGGGCCACTGCCTGCGGCAGGTGGCAAAGGCGCGCCGCTCCACGGGCGGCGCGGTGATCAGCAGCACCGACCGCACCACGATGCCGGCCGAGGCCAGCACCGCCCGCGAAAGGCCGATGTTCTCACCGGTGTTGGTGGCATCCGGCTCCACCAGGATCGCGGACTCCGGCACCCCGAGCTCCAGGGCACGCTCGCGAAAGCGCACCGCCTCGCCGCGGGGCAAGCGCTCGGGGTTGACGCGGCTGCGGCCACCGCTGAACACCAGGACCGGAAACAGCCCCGGTGGTACAGCTCGGCGGCGCAGGCGGCCACCCCGAGGTCGTGGCCGCCGAGCCCGATCGCCGCGTCGCAGGGGCGGAGGGGGTGGTGCAGGTGGTGGTAGTCCCAGAGCGTCTGGGCGTCGTGGCGCTGGTCGTCGGTGATCACGACCTGATTGTCCGCCACTGTCCCATCCCTACCGACGGTTTCAGGCGCCCGTGGCCTGCCATTGCGATCCCGACGCTCGTGAGCATCGCTACCGTTGCCCTATGACGGATCTGCGCCGGGTTTCGGTGGACAAGGTTCTGGAGCGCGTCGAAACGGCATTGGGGACACGACTGGACCGAGAGGCGCTGGTGCGCAAGCGCCGCTCGGTGGGGGCTCGTACGGAACGCGGCTCATGGGTGCGCATCGAGCGACGGGGGCTCGACCGGATCGGGGTCCAGGGCGGTGACGGCACGCCCTCTGCTGAGGCCCTGCAAGGCATCGCGAAACCCGCGTGGCTAGCAGGCATCGCATGGCGGGATGAGACCGAGCCGGTGATGTGGCGCGCCGACGAAACGGCACTGCTGCTGTCCGCCCCGGTCGGATCCGCAGTTCTGGCCGAGACTCCGGACCTCATGCCCGCATGGTGGGCGGAGCTGAACGCTTCGCTCGACGCCCTCGCGGGGCAGCAGACGAATCGGATTGCCACGCCGGACACGGAGACGATCACCCAGGCGCTGGTGACTCAGACGATCCGTCAGGTGTTCCCGGATGTGGACACCGCAGTGAGCGAGTGGTGTCCGGCACACGCGGATCTGAACTGGGCGAACCTGACGGCTCCGGAGTTCTGCGTCTTCGACTGGGAGGACTGGGGCATGGCACCACGCGGCCTGGACTCGGCAACGTTGTGGGCAGCGTCGCTTGCCGTGCCGGCTCTGGCCGATCGCGTCCGCATCGAGCGGAGCGACGACTTCGCGAGCCGGGACGGCAAGTTGATGACGTTGTTTGTCGCAGCGAAGATCCTCGGACCGTACTCGCACCCAGAGGACCCGCGTCGGGAGGGTGCTCGCGCCGCGGCGGAGCAGGTGGCGAAGGAGCTTCAGGCAGCCTGACGCAGGAGCTGCCGGTATTCCCGCACCACGTCGGTGTCGATCTCGTGCGCGATGGCACCGAGCAACTCCCGTAGGTGCTCGGTGTCGTCGGTACTGACAGCCACCGCCTCCACCTTGGGAAGACTGAAGGCGACCCGGAACGCTGCCTGCACCGGCGTGGCGGTTGTGGCCTGTACGAATATCCTCGGGTCCACCGCGTTCCGAGTCACCTGCGGGGCGAAGCTGGGGTTGCCCGAATGGGTTGCCGCCGCCGACGGCGCGGCGCTGGCCACGGGCCACGCCAAGCAGCGCGCTCTTGTGATGCTGGACATCGCCGCCGGCCATCTCGCTGCCGGAAGGTTGGAAGCAGCGTTCGCCCTCACGTCCCGGGCGATGGACGCCGGGCTCCAGTACCGTTCTGGCCGGATCGTCGAACGGACCCGCGCGCTGCGGCGCTCACTCGTCACTTCCTCACCGCCGAAGGTCGTCAGGGACTTTGACGAGCGCCTGCGCGGGGTCTACCTCTAGGGAGAGACCAGATGCGCATAGGGATCACCGGACACCGGGGACTGTCAGCGTACGTCGAGCGCCAGGTCCGGCAGTTGCTTCACGAGGCTCTCCGCAATGAGGATCCGGCCGAGCTGACCGGCGTGTCGTGCATCGCCGACGGTCCGGACGCTTGGTTCGCCGAGGCTGTCCTTCGGTGCGGCGGACGGCTTGAGGTGGTGATCCCAGCCGAGGAGTACCGCGAGGGGTTGCCCGAGTGGCACCACCCGACCTACGACGAGTTGCTGCGGCGCGCGGCCGAGGTCCACCGCACCGGCATGGTGGCGTCCGACGAGGCCGCGCACATGACCGGCAGCGAGATCTTGGTGGGGCTCTCGGATCGACTGCTCGCCGTGTGGGACGGCCTACCGCCCCGGGGTTACGGGGGAACCGCAGACGTCGTGGCCTACGCAGAACGCGTCGGAGTGCCCGTGCAGGTGCTCTGGCCGTGTGGGGCAACCAGGTGATGACTTGCAGGGACGCGTGACTGAGCAGATGGTCAGCAAGAGCTTCACCAGTTGGGCGCACACCAAGGCCAAGGCACGTGCGATTCGCGAGGCTGCGGGGACTCAGCGGTCGGCGACTGAGGAGGCTTCGGCTCTTGAGCGCCTGCGAGTCGCGGCTGCACGTAGCAATGGCCCCCGGGCAGCGCCCGGGGGCCATTCATGAACCGTCAGGCGACCGTCCAGGTGTCGCTGCCCGTCAGCAGGGCGCCCAGGTCGCCCGGGCCCTTCTGCTCGGCGGCTGCCTCCAACTGGTCGGCCATCAGGGTGTCGTAGACCGGGCGGTCCACATTTCTGAAGATGCCGATGGGGGTTTGGTGGAGGGTGTCGTTGTCGGCGAGGCGGGAGAGGGCGAAGGCGGAGACCGGGCTGGGGGCGTGGGCGTCGTGGATCACGACGTCGGCGCGGTTGGCGTCGGTGAGGTCGCGGACTTCGAGTTCGCCGGTGGTGGGGTTGCGGAAAACGCCCTGGGTGCCGAAGACGACCGGCTCGCCGTGGGTGAGGCGGATCAGGGTGCGTTCGGCGCTGCTCGCGTCCTTGAGGACGTCGAAGGCGCCGTCGTTGAAGATGTTGCAGTTCTGGTAGATCTCGACGATGGCGGTGCCCTCGTGCTGGGCCGCTGCGCGCAGGACCGAGGTGAGGTGCGGGCGGTCGGAGTCGATGGTGCGGGCGACGAAGGTGGCTTCGGCACCCAGGGCCAGCGAGACCGGATTGAACGGCGCGTCCAGGGAGCCCATCGGGGTGGACTTGGTGATCTTGCCCAGCTCGGAGGTGGGCGAGTACTGGCCCTTGGTCAGGCCGTAGATCCGGTTGTTGAAGAGCAGGATCTTGAGGTTGACGTTGCGGCGCAGCGCGTGGATCAGATGGTTGCCGCCGATGGAGAGCGCGTCCCCGTCACCCGTGACCACCCACACCGAGAGGTCCCGGCGCGACGTCGCAAGGCCGGTGGCGATCGCCGGGGCGCGCCCGTGGATCGAGTGCACCCCGTAGGTGTTCATGTAGTACGGGAACCGGGAGGAGCACCCGATGCCCGAGATGAACACCGTGTTCTCGCGCCGGATCCCCAGCTCCGGCATGAAGGACTGGACCGCGTTGAGGATCACGTAGTCCCCGCAGCCGGGGCACCAGCGCACCTCCTGGTCGGTCTTGAAGTCCTTGGCCGTCTGCGGTGCGTCCGCCTTGGGGACCAGGTGGAGGGCAGGGAAGTCGCTCATCGGGTCTCTCCGTCCAGGGTGCCGATCGCCGCCCACAGCACGTCCGCCAACTGCGCCGCCTTGAACGGCAGTCCGCGCACCTGGTTGTAGGACTGGGCGTCCACCAGGTACTTGGCGCGCAGCAGCAGGGCGAGTTGGCCGAGGTTCATCTCGGGGACGATGACCTTGTCGTACCCGCGGAGCACCGAACCCAGGTTGGCCGGGAAGGGGTTGAGGTTGCGCAGGTGCACCTGGGCGATCTCGCCGCCGTCGGCGCGGACCCGGCGCACCGCCGCGGTGATGGGGCCGTAGGTGGAGCCCCAGCCGATCACCAGGACCCGGGCGGTCCCGGAGGGGTCGTCAACCTCCACCGGCGGCACGGCGATTCCGTCGATCTTCGCCTGCCGGGTGCGGACCATCAGGTCGTGGTTGGCCGGGTCGTAGGAGATGTTGCCGGTGCCGTCCTGCTTCTCGATCCCGCCGATCCGGTGCTCGAGGCCCGCCGTGCCGGGCACCGCCCACGGCCGGGCCAGCGTCTCGGGGTCGCGCTTGTACGGATGGAACGCCCCGCCCTCCGCATTGGGCTCGCTCGCGAAGTCGGGTGAGATAAGCGGCAGTTCGTCGACCGCCGGGATCCGCCACGGCTCCGAGCCGTTGGCCAGGTAGCCGTCGGACAGCAGCATCACCGGCGTGCGGTAGGTGACCGCGATCCGTGCCGCCTCCAGGGCGGCACCGAAGCACTCCGCGGGCGTGGCCGGCGCCACGATCGGCACCGGCGCCTCGCCGTTGCGCCCGAACATGGCCTGCAGCAGGTCGGCCTGCTCGGTCTTGGTCGGCAGCCCGGTGGACGGACCACCGCGTTGGATGTCGACGACCAGCAGCGGGAGTTCGAGCGAGACCGCCAGCCCGATGGTCTCCGACTTCAGCGCCACACCCGGCCCGGACGTCGTGGTGACCCCCAGCGAGCCCCCGAACGCGGCGCCCAGCGCGGCGCCGATGCCCGCGATCTCGTCCTCCGCCTGGAAGGTCCGCACGCCGAAGTTCTTGTGCTTGCTGAGCTCGTGCAGGATGTCGGAGGCCGGGGTGATGGGGTACGAGCCGAGGAACAGCGGCAGCCCGGAGCGCTGCGAGGCCGCGATCAGGCCGTAGGAGAGCGCCAAGTTGCCGGAGATGTTGCGGTAGGTGCCGGCGGGGAGCTTGGCCGGCGGCACCTCGTAGGAGACCGCGAAGTCCTCGGTGGTCTCACCGAAGTTCCAACCCGCCCGGAACGCCTTGATGTTGGCCTCGGCGATGGCCGGCTTCTTGGCGAACTTGCTGCGCAGGAACCTCTCGGTGCCCTCGGTGGGCCGGTGGTACATCCAGGACAGCAGCCCGAGGGCGAACATGTTCTTGGCCCGCCCCGCGTCCTTGCGCTGCAGCCCGCTGTCCTTCAGCGCCTCCAGCGTGAGCGTGGTCAGCGGGACCTTGTGCAGGTGGTAGCCGGAGAGCGAGCCGTCGCCCAGCGGGTCGGCCGCGTAACCGACCTTGGCCAGCGCGCGCTTGGTGAACTCGTCGGTGTCGACGATGATCTCGGCGCCGCGCGGCAGATCCGCCAGATTCGCCTTCAGCGCGGCCGGGTTCATCGCGACCAGCACATTGGGCGCGTCACCCGGGGTGAGGATGTCATGATCGGCGAAGTGCAGTTGGAAGCTGGACACCCCGGGCAGGGTGCCCTGCGGAGCGCGGATCTCGGCCGGGAAGTTCGGCAGGGTGGACAGGTCGTTGCCGAACGCGGCCGTCTCCGAGGTGAACCTGTCCCCGGTCAGCTGCATCCCGTCACCCGAGTCCCCCGCGAACCGGATGATCACCCTGTCCACCCGGCGGATCGGCTTGCCCCGCCGGGACGGCCCGTCCGGTGCCGAGCGCTCCGCAGCCCGGTCGGCGCCACCAGGGTCGCCGCCTGCCGCCTCTACCTGATCGACCTCGCTGGTCACTGCCGCGGACCTCCCTCAGGGGCACCAGCTGCGGGCGCAAGCCGTGTGCCCCGTCCGCCTGGTGCACTGATCGCATCCTATGCGGGTCGAGATTTCCTCGGCGGTAAGTAGAGCAATCAGATGCGTGCGGCTATTTCCTCGCCGGTGGACAGTACGAACTCGATCGATCAGAAGTTCACATCAGGAGTTCACGTAGGTGAGCACCGCGAGCACCCGGCGGTGGTCCTCCGGGCTCTGGCTCAGGCCGAGCTTGGCGAAGATGTTGGAGACGTGCTTCTCCACCGCGCCGTCGGAGACCACCAGCTGCTTGGCGATCGCGGCGTTGGTGCGGCCCTCGGCCATCAGCGCGAGCACCTCGCGCTCGCGCGGGGTCATCCCGGCCAGCACGTCACCCCGGCGGCTGCGGCTGAACAGCTGCTGCACCACGTCCGGGTCCAGCGCGGTGCCGCCCTCGGCCACCCGGCGCACCGCGTCCACGAACTCGCGGACCTCGGCCACCCGGTCCTTCAGCAGATAGCCGACGCCCCGGGTGGAGGAGGCCAGCAACTCGGCGGCGTACTGCTGCTCGACGTGCTGGGAGAGCACCAGCACCCCGAGCGCGGGGAAGCGCTTGCGCAGCTCCACGCAGGCGCGCACGCCCTCGTCGGTGTGGGTGGGCGGCATCCGGACGTCGGCGACCACCACGTCCGGCAGGCCGTCGCCGGCGGCCAGCTCGGCCACCACCGCCAGCAGCGCCTCACCGTCGCCGACTCCGGCCACCACCTCCAGGCCGCGGTCGGTGAGCAGCCGGGTCAGGCCCTCCCGGAGCAGGACCGAGTCCTCGGCGATGACGACGCGCAGCATCTGGTTCCCCCAAGCGAGTGGCACTGCCCCGAGTGGGTGGCAGTGGGTCACATCGTACGGATCGCCACCGCGTCGCAGAGCCCCTGCAGCGCCGCCTTGGCGGGGCAGTCCGGCAGCGGGTCGAGCAGCGCGCGGGCCTCCTCGGCGTACCGCAGGGTCTCCCGTCGGGCGTGCTCCAGCGCCGGGTGGCGGCGCAGCAGGCGCAGCGCCTCGGCGTGCCGCTGATCGTCGGTCAGGTCGAGCTGGAGCAGCTCGCGCAGCCGGGCGTCCTCGGGGTCGCTCTGGTCCAGCGGCATGGAGTCCAGCAGCAGCACCGGCAGGGTCGGCACGCCCTCGCGCAGGTCGGTGCCGGGGGTCTTGCCGGACTCGTGGCCGTCGCTGGCGATGTCCAGCACGTCGTCGGCGAGCTGGAAGGCCAGGCCCATCTTCTCGCCGTACTCGGTGAGCAGCTCCACCATCCACGGCTCGGCCCCGGCCATCATCGCGCCGAACCGGCCGGAGACGGCCATCAGCGCGCCGGTCTTGCCGGCGATCACGTCGAGGTAGTGCCCCAGCGGGTCGCTGCCGGGCTGCGGGCCCGCGGTCTCCAGGATCTGACCGGTGACCAGCCGCTCGAAGGCGTCGGCCTGGATCCGGACGGCCTCGGGGCCGAGGTCGGCCAGCACCTGGGAGGCCCGGGAGAACAGGAAGTCGCCGGTGAGGATGGCCACCGAGTTGTCCCAGCGGGCGTTGGCGCTGGGCGCGCCGCGGCGCACCGGGGCCTCGTCCATCACGTCGTCGTGGTACAGGGTGGCGAGGTGGGTCAGCTCCACCACCACGGCGGCCGGCACCACGCCCGGCGCGCTCGGGTTGCCGAACTGGGCGGCGAGCATGACCAGCAGCGGGCGGAACCTCTTGCCGCCGGCCTCGATCAGATGGCTCGCGGTGACGGTGATGAACGAGATGTCGCTCTTGACGGCCTCGGCGAGGGCGGCCTCCACCGCCTCCATCCCGGCCCGGACGTCACGGGTCAGATCGCGGTCCTCCACGCCGAGCCCGAAGAGTCCTCCTACGACGGTCACGAAGACCACTCCTGTCGCCGGTCGATCATGCGGTCCGGTCCCTGTTGCGGCCGCTGCCATCACCAGCAGCGTATCGGGTCACGAATGGATCACTGTACGGGCGTGCGGGTAAGGAGGGGAACGCGCCGCCGGGCCCGGGGCCGAATGCCCCGGACCCGGCTGTTCACGGCTCGTTCAGCGGACGAACACACGGTCCGTCGGCCCGCCGCGACGCCGCCGCCCGTTCAGCGGACGAACGTCGACGCCTTGGACGCCAGATCCAGGAAGTACTGCGGCGCGAGGCCGAGCACCAGGGTGGCGGCCACCGCGACCGAGATCACCGTTGCCGTCGCGGTGCTCGGGATCACCACGGCGGGCCCGTTCGGCTGCGGGTCGGAGAAGAACATCAGCACGATCACCCGGATGTAGAAGAACGCGGCCACCGCCGAGCTCAGCACACCCACGATCACCAGCGGGGTGGCCCCGCCCGCCGCCGCGGCCTGGAACACCGCGAACTTCCCGGTGAAGCCCGCCGTCAGCGGGATCCCGGCGAAGGAGAGCAGGAAGAGCGCGAAGACCGCGGCCAGCAGCGGCGAGCGCCGCCCCAGCCCGGCCCAGCTGGACAGGTGGGTCGCCTCGCCCCGCGAGTCGCGCACCAGGGTGACCGCCGCGAACGCGCCGAGGGTGACCAGGGAGTAGGCCAGCAGGTAGAAGAGGACCGCGCCGACGCCCTGCCGGTTGGTGGCGATCACGCCGGTCAGCAGGAACCCGGCGTGGGCGATCGAGGAGTAGGCGAGCAGCCGCTTCACGTCCTGCTGGGTGACCGCCAGGACGGCGCCGGCCACCATGGTCAGGATCGCGACGCCCCACATCACCGGGCGCCAGTCCCACCGCAGTCCGGGGAAGGCCACGTAGAAGATCCGCAGCAGCGCGCCGAACGCGGCGACCTTGGTGGCCGCGGCCATGAAGCCGGTGACCGGGGTCGGGGCGCCCTGGTAGACGTCCGGCGTCCAGGCGTGGAACGGCACCGCGCCGACCTTGAACAGCAGGCCGACCGCCAGCATCGCCAGCCCGATCAGCAGGAGCGCGTCGCTCTGGGTGGTGATCGCCAGCGCCGGGGTGACCGGTGCGGTCCCGGAGATCGCGTCGGCGATCTCCGGCAGCCGGAAGCTGCCCGAGTAGCCGTACAGCAACGCGCTGCCGAACAGGAAGAACGCCGAGGAGAAGGAGCCCAGCAGGAAGTACTTGACCGCCGCCTCCTGGGAGAGCAGCCGGCGGCGCCGGGCCAGCGCGCAGAGCAGGTAGAGCGGGAGGGAGAAGACCTCCAGCGCCACGAACATGGTCAGCAGGTCGTTGGCGGCCGGGAAGAGCAGCATGCCGCCGACCGCGAACAGGGTGAGCGGGTAGACCTCGGTGGCGGCGAAGCCCGCCTTGGTGGCCAGTTGCTCCTGCTCGCCGCCGGGGGTGGCGGCGGCCTGGGCGGTGAACGGGTCCTGCGGCACGCCCTCGATCTTCGGGTCGAGGCCGCGCTCGGCGTAGGTGAGCACGGCGAGCACCGCCGCCAGGATGATCACGCCCTGCAGGAACAGCGCGGGCCCGTCCAGCGCCACCGAACCCATCGCCAGCAGCCCGCTCTTGGTGGTGCCGTAGCCCTGGATCGCCAGCACCAGCACGGCGACGAAGGCGCCCGCCAGGCCGAGCAGCGCCACGCCCACCTGCGCCTGGTAGCGCAGCCGCCGGGGAAGGAACGCCTCCAGCAGGATGCCCACCACGGCGGTGCCGAAGACGACCAGCATCGGGGAGAGCTGGCCGTACTCGATCTGCGGCGCCGGAATGCTGGGGGTGTTGCCGCTTGCGGCCAGAGTCATGAGGCTCACTTGGTCACACCTCCAGGGGTGGCGGCCATCGGGTGGGCCGGAGCCGGGTCGGTCCGGTGGACCTGGGTGAGGGTGTCGGCGACCGCCGGGTTCACCAGGTCGGTGAGCGGCTTGGGGTAGACCCCGAGCGCGATGGTCAGCGCGATCAGCGGTGCGGCGACCAGGAGTTCACGCGCCTTCAGGTCCGGCATGCCGCTGACGCCCGCCTTGACCGGGCCGGTCATGGTGCGCTGGTAGAGCACCAGCACGTAGAGCGCGGCGAGCACGATGCCCAGGGTGGCGATGATGCCGAGCGCCGGGTAGCGGGTGAAGGTGCCGACCAGCACCAGGAACTCGCTGACGAACGGGGCGAGTCCGGGCAGCGAGAGGGTGGCCAGGCCGCCGATCAGGAAGGTGCCGGCCAGCACCGGGGCCACCTTCTGCACCCCGCCGTAGTCGGCGATCAGCCGGGAGCCGCGCCGCGAGATCAGGAAGCCCGCGATCAGCATCAGCAGCGCCGTGGAGATCCCGTGGTTGACCATGTAGAGGGTGGCGCCGCTCTGGCCCTGAGTGGTCATCGCGAAGATGCCCATGATGATGAAGCCGAAGTGGGAGATCGAGGCGTAGGCGACCAGCCGCTTGATGTCCTTCTGGCCCACCGCGAGCAGTGCGCCGTAGATGATGCCGATCACCGCCAGCACCAGGATCGCGGGGGCGAAGAACTTCGAGGCGTTCGGGAACAGGCCCAGGCAGAACCGCAGCATCGCGAAGGTGCCGACCTTGTCGACCACCGCGGTGATCAGCACGGCGGTTCCGGCGGTGGACTCGCCCATCGCGTTCGGCAGCCAGGTGTGCAGCGGCCAGAGCGGGGCCTTCACCGCGAACGCGAAGAAGAAGCCGAGGAAGAGCGCCTTCTCCGCGCTGGAGTCGATCACCAGCTTGCCGTCGGCGATCGACTTGGTGAGCGCCTGAAGGTCGAAGGTGCCCTGGTTCTGGTTGCGGGCGATGACGTAGAGGCCGATCACCGCGGCCAGCATCACCAGGCCGCCGAGCAGGTTGTAGAGCAGGAACTTGACGGCTGCGTAGGAGCGCTGCCGGGCCTGCTCGGGCCCGCCGGCCCGGTCGCCGAAGCCGCCGATCAGGAAGTACATCGGAATCAGCATGGCTTCGAAGAAGACGTAGAACAGGAAGATGTCAGTGGCCAGGAAGGAGACCAGCACCATCGCCTCGACGGCCAGGATCAGCGCGAAGAAGCCCTGGGTGCGCCTGCGCCCCTCAAAAGTGTTGCCGTCGAACGTTCCGTCGGGTGACGGAGCCGGGTCCGCGTCGTGCCAGGAGGCCAGCATCACCAGCGGCACCAGCACCGCGGTGAGCAGCACCAGCGCCGCGCCGATCCCGTCCACGCCGAACGAGAAGTCGATCCCGAAGGTCCGGATCCAGCTGTAGGACTCGGTGAGTTGGTAGCGCGGGCCGCCCGGGTGGAACCTGGCGGCGATGACGGCGGCCAGCACCAGGGTGGCGGCCGAGAAACCGAGTGCCGTCATCCTGCTGGTCCGCCGCCGGGCCTCGCTGGTCCCGGCCGGCAGCGCGGCGGTGACGATCGCCCCGGCGGCCGGGACGGCGCAGGTGGCGGTGAGCAGAACACTCATGCGGCCACCTCGCTTCGCTCGGCGGGCGCAGAGCGCAACACGCACCTTTTGATGATGACCTCTCCCCCAGCCTCCGGCCGGGGGGACCCCCAACGCTCGCTCATGCCAGAGCCTCCTGACGCGCAGTCAATTTCTTCATACCGACCTCATCAGGAGAGTCGTGGCGACCAGCACCAGCGTGCCGCCGAACATGGAGAGGGCGTAGGAGCGGACGTAGCCGTTCTGCACCCGGCGCACCCGGCTGGACAGGCCCCCGATGGTGGCGGACACCCCGTTGACCGCTCCGTCCACGCCCTTGGCGTCGAAGTAGACCAGCGCGGCGGTGAGCGCCGAGCCGGGCCGGACCAGCAGGGCGTGGTTGATCTCGTCCTGCAGCAGGTCGCGGCGGGCGGCCCGGGTGAGCACCGAGCCGACCGGCGGGGTGACCGGCACCGCGCTGCGCCCGTACACCAGGTAGGAGGCGCCGACGCCGGCCACCATGCAGGCGGCGGTGATCAGGGTGACCGTGATCGACG
Source organism: Kitasatospora acidiphila (assembly GCF_006636205.1). Classification (NCBI taxonomy): domain Bacteria; kingdom Bacillati; phylum Actinomycetota; class Actinomycetes; order Kitasatosporales; family Streptomycetaceae; genus Kitasatospora; species Kitasatospora acidiphila. The sequence goes on from NZ_VIGB01000003.1 coordinate 3,873,244, forward strand.
ACAGCGGGGAGTTGCCCTCGCTGTGCCCGGTGACCGGGGTCAGCCAGTTGACGAAGGCGTCGTTGATGCTGAACAGCCCGCCGGCCAGCACCGAGCCGACGGCCAGCACGATCATCGGCAGCGTCATGATCTTCGGCGACTCGTGCGGGTGCGGCAACTCGCCGTTCTCGTCGGGCTGCCAGCGCTGCTTGCCGAAGAAGGTCATCAGCATCACGCGGGTCATGTAGAACGCGGTGACCGCGGCGCCGACCAGGGTGACCGTGCCGAGGATCCAGCCCTCGGTGCCGCCCTGGGAGAAGGCCGCCTCGATGATCTTGTCCTTGGAGAAGAAGCCGGAGAGTCCGGGGAAGCCGATGATCGCCAGGTAGCCGAGGCCGAAGGTGACGAAGGTGATCGGCAGGTACTTGCGCAGCCCGCCGTAGTGACGCATGTTCACCTCGTCGTTCATGCCGTGCATCACCGAACCGGCGCCGAGGAACAGCCCGGCCTTGAAGAAGCCGTGGGTGACCAGGTGCATGATGGCGAAGACGTAGCCGATCGGGCCGAGCCCGGCGGCCAGCACCATGTAGCCGATCTGCGACATGGTCGAGCCGGCCAGCGCCTTCTTGATGTCGTCCTTGGCGCACCCGACGATCGCACCGTAGAGCAGCGTGACCGCGCCGACGCAGACCACCGCGAGGCGGGCGTCCGGCGCCCGGTTGAAGATGGCGCTGGAGCGGGTGATCAGGTAGACGCCGGCGGTCACCATGGTGGCCGCGTGGATCAGCGCGGAGACCGGGGTCGGGCCCTCCATGGCGTCCCCGAGCCAGCTCTGCAGTGGCACCTGGGCCGACTTGCCGCAGGCCGCCAGCAGGAGCAGCAGGCCGATCGCGGTGAGCCCGCCCCGGCTCTCCTGCGGGGCGGCGGCGAAGACCTGGCTGAAGGAGAAGCTGCCGAACTGAGTGAACATCAGCATGATCGCGATGGAGAGTCCGACATCGCCGACCCGGTTGACGATGAACGCCTTCTTGGCCGCGGTGGCCGCGCTCACCTTGTGCTGCCAGAAGCCGATCAGCAGGTACGAGGCGAGCCCGACGCCCTCCCAACCGACGTACAGCAGCAGGTAGTTGTCGGCCAGCACGAGCAGCAGCATGGCCGCCAGGAAGAGGTTGAGGTACCCGAAGAAGCGCCGCCGCCGCTCGTCATGGGCCATGTAGCCCACCGAGTAGAGGTGGATCAGGGTGCCGACCCCGGTGATCAGCAGCACGAAGGTGATGGACAGCTGGTCCAGTTGGAAGGCGGCGTCGGCCTGGAAGCTGCCCACCGAGATCCAGCTGAACACCTTGACGTCGACGGCCCGTTGACTGACGGGCCGGCCGAGCATGTCGAAGAAGAGGACCAGCCCGAAGACGAAGGAGACGGCGGAGGCCAGCAGGCCGAGCCAGTGGCCGGACCGGTCGAGCCGGCGGCCGCCGAGCAGCAGCAGGGCAGCACCGGCCAGCGGCGCTGCGATCAGCAGCGGGATGAGTGAGTTCACCTGGGGCCCCTACAGCTTCATCAGGTTGCTGTCGTCGACCGAAGCCGAGTGCCTGGTACGGAAGATGCTGACGATGATGGCCAGGCCCACGACGACCTCGGCCGCGGCCACCACCATGGTGAAGAAGGCCATGATCTGGCCGTCCAGGTTGCCGTGCAGCCGGGAGAAGGTGACCAGGGCCAGGTTGGACGCGTTGAGCATCAGCTCGACGCACATGAACAGCACGATGGCATTGCGCCGGATCAGCACCCCCGCGGCCCCGATGGTGAACAACAGGGCGGCGAGGTACAGGTAGTTGACGGGATTCACTCCGCCTCCTCGGACGTCGGCTCGTTGTTCGGCACGGTTTCCAGCGCGGCCCGCTGCGACGGCGGCGCGCTCGGGCTCGGCCGCTCGGAGGAGGGCCGGCCCAGCCAGTCGGCGCTGCTGTTCTCCAGCTCGGCCATCCGGCGCAGCATGTCCTGGCTGACGTCGCGGATCTGGCCGCGCTCGCGCAGGGTGCTCATCACCGAGTCCTCGGCGATCGAGCCGTCGGGCAGCAGGCCGGCGATGTCCACCGCGTTGTGCCGGGCGTAGACGCCGGGCGCCGGCAGCGGGGTGACCTGCTTGTTCTCCCTGACCCGCTCGGCGGCCAGCTCGCGCTGGGTCTTCGGCGGCTTCACGTGCTCGCGGTGGGTCAGCACCATGGCGCCGATCGCCGCGGTGATCAGCAGCGCGCCGGTGACCTCGAAGGCCCAGACGTACTTGGTGAAGATCAGCCGGGCCAGGCCCTGCACATTGCCCTCGGCGTTGGCCTCGGCCAGGCCGGTGAAGTGGCTGAGCCTGGCATTGGCGATGCCGGCGATCAGCAGCACCCCGAAGCCGAGCCCGCAGAGCACGGCGGCGATCCGCTGGCCCTTGAGGGTCTCCTTCAGGCTGTCGGCGCTGGAGACGCCGACCAGCATCACCACGAAGAGGAAGAGCATCATGATCGCGCCGGTGTAGACGACGATCTGCACCACACCCAGGAAGACCGCGCCCTGGGCCAGGTAGCAGACGGCCAGCGCCAGCATGGTGGCGGCCAGGCAGAGGGCGCTGTGCACGGCCTTGCGCATGGTCACCATGCCCAGCGCGCCGCCGACGGCGATCACCGCCAGCACCCAGAACTGGACCGCCTCGCCGGTTGAGGTCATGAGGTCACCCCGCGCTCGTGCGTCTGCTGGTCCCGCTCCTGACGGGTCGTTCCGGGCGCGGCCTCGTGGACCTCGCCCCGGTAGTAGGCACCCTCGTCGGTGCCGGGGTACATGGCGTGCGGCGGCGCCACCATGCCCTCGGTGAGGCCGGCCAGCAGCTGCTCCTTGGTGAAGATCAGGTCCTTGCGCGAGGAGTCGGCCAGCTCGTACTCGTTGGTCATGGTGAGCGCCCGGGTCGGGCAAGCCTCGATGCACAGGCCGCAGAGGATGCAGCGGGCGTAGTTGATCTGGTAGACCGCGCCGTACCGCTCACCCGGGGAGTACCGCTCCTCCTCGGTGTTGTCGGCGCCCTCCACGTAGATCGCGTCGGCGGGGCAGGCCCAGGCGCACAGCTCGCAGCCGATGCACTTCTCCAGGCCGTCCGGGTGCCGGTTGAGCTGGTGGCGGCCGTGGAATCGGGGGGCGGTGGGCTTCTTCTGCTCGGGGTACTGCTCGGTCAGCCGCTTCTTGAACATGGCCGTGAAGGTCACGCCGAAGCCTGCGGCCGGTCCCAGCAGCGACGGCTTGTCCTTGTCGGGTTCGGGCATCTCGGTTCAGCTCCCTTCGGACTGGTTGGCGCCGTTGAGCGCGTCCTGCAGTGGTTCGGCCGGCGGCTGCACCTGCGGCACCCGGCTGCGCCGGCGCGGCACGGGCGGCAACTGCTGGCCCGGCAGCGGCGGCACCGGGTAGCCGCCCGCCATCGGGTCGAATTCGGCGGGCGGCTCGAACTTCTGGACCTGCTCCTTGCGGCGCAGGACGTCCCAGACCAGCGAGAGCAGCAGCACCGCGCAGACCGGCGCGCCCACGTAGAGCACCACCGAGCCGAACTGCTGGCCCTGGTTGCGCAGCGCCCGGACGGCGGCCACCATCACCAGCCAGACCAGCGAGACCGGGATCAGCACCTTCCAGCCGAGCTTCATGAACTGGTCGTAGCGGAACCGGGGAAGCGTGCCGCGCAGCCAGATGAAGAAGAACAGCAGCAACTGGATCTTCAGCACGATCCACAGCATCGGCCACCAGCCGTGGTTGGCGCCGGTCCAGAACGCGGTGATCGGCCAGGGGGCCCGCCAGCCGCCCAGGAAGAGGGTGGAGGCGACCGCCGAGACGGTGACCATGTTGACGTACTCGGCGAGCATGAACATCGCGAACTTCAGTGAGCTGTACTCGGTGTTGAAGCCGCCGACCAGCTCGCCCTCGGCCTCCGGAAGGTCGAACGGCGCCCGGTTGGTCTCCCCGACCATCGAGATGATGTAGACGATGAAGGAGACCGGGAGCAGCACCGCGAACCAGGTCGGCTGCTGTGAACTGACGATCTGCGAGGTGGACATCGAGCCGGAGTAGATGAACACCGCGGCGAACGAGAGGCCCATGGCGATCTCGTAGGAGATCATCTGCGCCGACGAGCGCAGGCCGCCGAGCAGCGGGTAGGTGGAGCCGGAGGACCAGCCGGCCAGCACGATGCCGTAGATCCCGATCGAGGCGGTGGCCAGGATGTAGAGCAGCGCCACCGGCAGGTCGGTGAGCTGCATCGGGGTCCGGTGGCCGAAGATCGAGATCTCGTTGTCGGCCGGGCCGAACGGGATCACCGCGAAGGCCATGAAGGCCGGGATCGCGCAGACGATCGGCGCCAGGATGTAGACGGCCTTGTCGGCCTTGGAGACCACCAGGTCTTCCTTGAGCGCCAGCTTCACACCGTCGGCCAGCGACTGCAGCAGCCCCCACGGGCCGTGCCGGTTGGGGCCGATCCGCAGCTGCATCCAGGCGACGACCTTGCGCTCCCAGACGATCGCGATCAGCACCGTGACCAGCAGGAAGGCGAAGCAGAACACCGCCTTCAGCAGGACCAGCCACCACGGGTCGCGGCCGAAGTAGCTCAGCGTCTCGTAGCTGCCCGCGGCGGTCATTGTCCAGGTGGGCATTACTCCCCCTCCCCTGCCGGGGCGATGGTCACCAGGTGGCCGACGGTGGTGCCGAGCGCGCGGTAGGCGCCGGGGTCGGTGGAGTTCAGCGGCAGCCACACCGTGCGGTCCGGCTGCTCGGGATCGATGTCCAGCGGCAGCAGCAGCGAGCCGCTCGGTCCGGTGATCCGCAGTCGCCCCCCACTCGCCCCGATCTCCGCGGCGGTGCTGGGCGACAGCCGGGCGGCCGCGCGGTGCCGGGTGCCGGCCAGGTGCTCGTCGCCCTGCTGCAGGCTGCCGTTGTCCAGCAGCAGCCGCCAACCCGCCAGCACCGCCTGCCCGGTGGCCGGGCGGGGCAGCGGCATCGGGTGGCCGACCGGGGCCGCCGGACGGTCGCCGGTCCACGGGGTGAGCTCGTCCAGCTCGCGGCGGGCCGCCCGGATGTCCGGGAGCCCGAGCCGGTGCCCGATGGCATCCGCCAGCATGTTCAGCACCCGGACGTCCGAGCCCAGTTGACGGACCATCAACTGGTCGGGCTTGAGCGCCGGCTCGAAGAGCCGCACCCGGCCCTCCCAGTCCAGGAAGGTGCCGGCCTTCTCGGCGACGGCCGCCACCGGCAGCACCACGTCCGCCTGTTCGGTGACGGCCGAGGGGCGCAGCTCCAGCGACACCACGAAGCCGACCTGGGCCAGCGCCTCGTCGGCCAGCTGCGGGTCCGCCAGGTCGTCGGGGTCGAGTCCGCCGACCACCAGGGCGTCCAGGTCGCCGGCCACGGCGGCGGCCAGGATCTGCCCGGTGTCGCGGCCGAGGCGGGCCGGCAGCTCGGGCACGCCCCAGACGGCGGCCACCTCGGCGCGGGCCGCCGGCACGGTGACCGGGCGCCCGCCGGGCAGCAGGCCGGGCAGTGCGCCGGCCTCCAGCGCACCGCGCTCCCCGGCCCGGCGCGGGATCCAGGCGAGCCGGGCGCCGCTGGCGTGGGCGAGGCGCAGGGCGGCGGTGAAGGCGCCGGGGATCTGGGCCAGCCGCTCGCCGACCAGGATGACCGCGCCGGGCCGGCGCAGCAGTTCGGCGACCTGCCCGGCCTCGTTCTCCAGGCCGCTCTGCTCGGCCAGCGCGCCCAGCCACTCGGGCTCGGTGCCGGGGGCTGCCGCGAGCAGCGCGCCGCCCAGCTTGGCCAGGCCGCGGGAGCGGTGGTCGGCGATCGCGAAGACCTTGAGACGGCCCGCGCGGGCCGCCTTGCGCAGCCGCAGGAAGACGATCGGCGACTCCTCCTCGGGCTCGAAGCCCGCCAGCAGCACCGCCGGGGCCTGCTCCAGCGCCCGGTAGCTGACGCCGGTGCCGGCTTCCAGGTCCACGCCGGTCCCCGCGACCGCGGCGGCCAGGAAGTCGGCCTCCTCGGCGCTGTGCGGGCGGGCCCGGAAGTCCACGTCGTTGGTGCCGAGCACCACCCGGGCGAACTTGGCGTAGCCGTAGGCGTCCTCGACGGTGACCCGGCCGCCGGTGAGGACACCGGCCCGGGCGCCGCGCAGCCCCTCGGCGGCGGCGGCCAGCGCCTGCGGCCAGGAGGTCGCCACCAGTTCGCCGGTGGCCACGTCGCGGACCAGCGGGCTGGTCAGCCGGTCGCGCTGCTGGGCGTAGCGGAATGCGAACCGGCCCTTGTCGCAGTTCCACTCCTCGTTGACCTCGGGCTCCTCGCCGGCGAGGCGCCGCAGCACCTTGCCGCGCCGGTGGTCGGTGCGCATCGAGCAGCCGGAGGCGCAGTGCTCGCAGACGCTGGGCGAGGAGACCAGGTCGAAGGGGCGGGAGCGGAACCGGTAGGCGGCCGAGGTGAGCGCGCCGACCGGGCAGATCTGGATGGTGTTGCCGGAGAAGTACGACTCGAAGCCGTCGCCCTCGCCGATGCCGACCTGCTCCAGGGCGCCGCGCTCGAGCAGTTCGATGAACGGGTCGCCGGCGATCTGCTGGGAGAACCGGGTGCAGCGGGCGCAGAGCACGCAGCGCTCCCGGTCCAGCAGCACCTGGCTGCTGATCGGGATCGGCTTCTCATAGGTGCGCTTCATCCCGTCGAACCGGGAGTCGGCCTGGCCGTTGGACATCGCCTGGTTCTGCAGCGGGCATTCGCCTCCCTTGTCGCAGACCGGGCAGTCCAGCGGGTGGTTGATCAGCAGCAGCTCCATGACGCCGCGCTGGGCCTTCTCGGCGACCGGGGAGCTGACCTGGGTGTGGACCACCATGCCCTCGGCCACCGGGATGGTGCAGGAGGCGACCGGCTTGCGCTGGCCCTCGATCTCCACGATGCACTGGCGGCAGGCGCCGACCGGTTCGAGCAGCGGGTGGTCGCAGAACCGCGGCACCTGGGTGCCGATCTGCTCGGCGGCCCGGATCACCAAGGTGCCCTTGGGGACCTGGACCTGGACGCCGTCGATGGTGAGCGTGACGAGCTCGACGGCGGTCTTCTCGGGCGTGACGGTCACGCGTGCACCTCCCTCTCGGTGGCGGGCTTGGGGGCGGTGGCGCGGGGGCCGTCGGCCCAGACCGTGCTGGCGGCCGGGTCGAACGGGCAGCGGCGCTCGGTGAGGTGCTGCTCGTACTCGGCGCGGAAGTGCTGCAGCGAGGAGACGATCGGGCTGGCCGCGCCGTCGCCGAGGGCGCAGAAGGACTTGCCGTTGATGTTGTCGGCGATGTCCAGCAGCTTCTCCAGGTCGCCGGCCTGGCCCTGGCCGGCCTCGATCCGGTCCAGCAACTGGACCAGCCAGTAGGTGCCTTCGCGGCAGGGGGTGCACTTGCCGCAGGACTCGTGTGCGTAGAACTCGGTCCACCGGGTGACCGCGCGGACCACGCAGGTGGTCTCGTCGAAGATCTGCAGCGCCTTGGTTCCGAGCATCGAGCCGGCCGCGCCGACGCCCTCGTAGTCGAGCGGCACGTCGAGGTGCTGATCGGTGAACATCGGGGTCGAACTGCCGCCCGGGTCCAGAACTTGAGCCGGTGCCCGGCCCGGATCCCGCCGCTGATGTCGAGCAGCTGGCGCAGCGTCACACCGAGCGGGGCCTCGTACTGGCCGGAGTTGGTGACGTGCCCGGAGAGCGAGTAGAGCGTGAAGCCCGGGGACTTCTCGGTGCCCAGCGAGGTGAACCACTCCTTGCCGCGCGCCAGGATCGACGGCACCGAGGCGATCGACTCGACGTTGTTCACCACGGTCGGGCAGGCGTAGAGGCCCGCGATGGCCGGGAACGGCGGGCGCAGCCGGGGCTGGCCGCGGCGGCCCTCCAGCGAGTCGAGCAGCGCGGTCTCCTCGCCGCAGATGTAGGCGCCGGCCCCGGCGTGCACGGTGATGTCCAGGTCGATGCCGCTGCCCAGGATGTTCTTGCCGAGGTAGCCGGCCTGGTAGGCCTCGGCGACGGCGGCGTGCAGCCGGCGCAGCACCGGGACCACCTCGCCGCGCAGGTAGATGAAGGCGTGGTCGCAGCGGATCGCGTAGGAGGCGATCACCATGCCCTCGATCAGCGCGTGCGGGTTGGCGAAGAGCAGCGGGATGTCCTTGCAGGTCCCGGGCTCGGACTCGTCGGCGTTGACCACCAGGTAGTGCGGCTTGCCGTCGTTCTGCGGGATGAACTGCCACTTCATCCCGGTGGGGAAGCCGGCGCCGCCGCGGCCGCGCAGCCCGGCCTCCTTGACCAGGGCGATCACGGCGTCGGGCTCCATCGCCAGGGCGGCGCGCAGGCCCTGGTAGCCCTCGTGGCGGTGGTAGGTCTCCAGGGTCCACGGCCGGCGGTCGTCCCAGGAGGCGGAGAGCACGGGCGTGAGCAGCTTCTCGGCCGGCTCGGTGGCGGTCATCACGCTTCCGTCCCTTCGTTGCGCGGCGAGACCACTCGGGCGCCGGGGGTACCGGGCAGTTGCTCGCCCTTGGCGAGGCGCAGGCCGGCCAGGCTGGGGGCGCCGCCGGCGCCGGACTCGTCGTTGGCGCCGGACCGCTCGTCGGGGAAGCCGGCCAGCATCCGGGCGGTCTCCTTGAAGCCGCAGAGCCGGGCGCCGCGGGTGGGCCGCACCTCCTCGCCGGCCCGCAGGTCGTCGACCAGCTGCTTGGCGCTGTCCGGGGTCTGGTTGTCGAAGAACTCCCAGTTGACCATCACCACGGGTGCGTAGTCGCAGGCCGCGTTGCACTCGATGTGCTCCAGCGAGATCGCACCGTCCTCGGTGGTCTCGTTGTTGCCGATCCCCAGGTGCTCCTTGAGCTCCGCGAAGATCTGGTCGCCGCCGAGCACCGCGCACAGCGTGTTGGTGCACACCCCCACGTGGTACTCGCCGGCGGGCCGGCGCCGGTACATCGTGTAGAAGGTGGCGACCGCGGTGACCTCGGCCGTGGTGAGCTCCAACTGCTCGGCGCAGAACCGGATTCCGGTGGCGCTGACGAAGCCCTCCTCGGCCTGGACCAGGTGCAGCAGCGGCAGCAGTGCGGACCGCGGCTGCGGATAGCGGGCGATCAGCGCCTCGGCGTCGGCCGCCAGCCGCTGGTGCACCTCGGGCGGATACGGCTTGGCCGGCAGCGCCGGCAGGCCGAGTTCCACATTGCTCACCGGTCCACGCCTCCCATCACCGGGTCGATCCCGGCCACCGCCACGATCACGTCGGCGACCTGGCCGCCCTCGCACATCGCCGCCATCGACTGCAGGTTGGTGAACGACGGGTCGCGGAAGTGCACCCGGTAGGGCCTGGTGCCGCCGTCGCTCACCACATGGACGCCGAGTTCGCCCTTGGGCGACTCGACGGCCGCGTAGGCCTGGCCCACCGGGACCCGGAACCCCTCGGTGACCAGCTTGAAGTGGTGGATCAGGGCCTCCATCGAGGTGCCCATGATCTTCCGGATGTGGTCCAGCGAGTTGCCCATGCCGTCCGGCCCGACCGCGAGTTGGGCCGGCCAGGCGATCTTCTTGTCGGCCACCATCACCGGGCCGGGCGCCAGCCGGTCCAGGCACTGCTCGACGATCCGCAGCGACTGCCGCATCTCCTCCAGGCGGATCAGGAACCGCCCGTAGGAGTCGGCGGTGTCGGCCACCGCGACGTCGAACTCGTAGTCCTGGTAGCCGCAGTACGGATCCGACTTGCGCAGGTCGTGCGGCAGGCCGGTGGCCCGCAGGATCGGGCCGGTGGCGCCGAGGGCCAGGCAGCCGGGCAGGTCGAGGAAGCCGACGTCGACCAGGCGGGCCTTGAACACCGGGTTGCCGGTGGCGAGTTTGTCGTACTCGTGCATCCGGGAGCGCAGCGTCTTGACCGCCTCGCGGATCTGGTCGACCGCGCCGGGCGGCAGGTCCTGGGCCAGGCCGCCGGGGCGCACGTAGGCGTGGTTCATCCGCAGGCCGGTGACCAACTCGAAGACGTCCAGGATGAGTTCGCGGTCCCGGAAGCCGTAGATCATCAGCGTGGTGGAGCCGATCTCCATGCCGCCGGTGGCCAGGCACACCAGGTGCGAGGAGATCCGGTTGAGCTCCATCATCAACACCCGGATGACGGTGGCCCGTTCGGGGATGTCATCGGTGATGCCGAGCAGCTTCTCCACCGCCAGGCAGTAGGCGGCCTCGTTGAAGATCGGGGTCAGGTAGTCCATCCGGGTCACGAAGGTGGTGCCCTGCACCCAGGAGCGGAACTCCATGTTCTTCTCGATCCCGGTGTGCAGGTAGCCGATTCCGCACCGGGCCTCCTTGACCGTCTCCCCGTCAATCTCCAGGATCAGCCGGAGCACCCCGTGGGTGGACGGGTGCTGCGGACCCATGTTGACGATGATGCGTTCGTCGTCCGCCCGGGCGACGGCGTCGACCACCTCGCCCCAGTCGCCGCCGGTGACGGTGAAGACCCGCCCTCGGTGGTCTCGCGCGAACCTGCTTCGTAGCCAGTGCTCATCAGGAGTACGACCTCCGCTGGTCGGGCGCCGGGATCTGGGCGCCCTTGTACTCGACGGGGATGCCGCCGAGCGGGTAGTCCTTGCGCTGCGGGTGCCCCAGCCAGTCGTCCGGCATCATGATCCGGGTGAGCGCCGGGTGGCCGTCGAAGACGATGCCGAAGAAGTCGTAGGCCTCGCGCTCGTGCCAGTCGTTGGTCGGGTAGACGCTCACCACGGACGGGATCCGCGGGTCGGCGTCGGGTGCGGTGACCTCGATCCGGATCAGGCGGGTGTGGGTGATCGAGCGCAGCTGGTAGACGGCGTGCAACTCGCGGCCGTCGTCGGACGGGTAGTGCACCCCGCTCACCCCGAGGCAGAGCTCGAAGCGCAGCGCCGGATCGTCGCGCAGCGTCCGCATGGTCTGCGGCAGGTACTCGCGGGCGATCTGGAAGGTGAGCTCGCCGCGGTCCACCACGGTCTTCTCGATCACCCGACTGACCGTCAGTCCCTGTTCCTCCAGGGCGCCTTCGAGCTCGTCGGCGACCTCGTCGAACCACCCGCCGTACGGCCGCTCGGCCGGCGCGGGCAGCACGATGGCGGCGCTGAGACCGCCGAAGCCGGAGGTGTCGCCGGAGTCACGGGCGCCGAACATGCCCTTGCGCCGGCCGATCACCTCGACGGGGATCTCCTTGCGGGTCTCGGGGACCCGGTCTTCCGGGACGCGCTCTTCGGGGACCTTCTCGTCGCTCATCGCAGCAGCCCCCGCATCTCGCTGGTCGGGACGGCCTGCAGCGCCTGCTCCTCGGCGAGCTCCTGCGCCTTGCGCTTGTTCACGCCCAGCGGCTCGTGCTGGATCTTCTCGTGCAGCTTGATGATCGCGTCCATCAGCATCTCCGGGCGCGGCGGGCACCCCGGCAGGTAGATGTCCACGGGGACGATGTGGTCGACGCCCTGGACGATCGCGTAGTTGTTGAACATGCCACCCGAGGACGCGCAGACGCCCATCGAGATGACCCACTTGGGATTGGCCATCTGGTCGTAGACCTGGCGCAGCACCGGCGCCATCTTCTGACTCACCCGCCCGGCGACGATCATCAGATCGGCCTGCCGGGGCGAACCGCGGAAGACCTCCATGCCGAACCGGGCCAGGTCGTAGCGGCCGGCGCCGGTGGTCATCATCTCGATGGCACAGCAGGCCAGCCCGAAGGTGGCCGGGAAGAGCGAGGCCTTCCTCACCCACCCCGCGGCACTCTCCACCGTGGTGAGCAGAAAGCCGCTCGGCAGCTTCTCCTCGATTCCCATCTACCCATCCCTCTCAGTGGTTTGGCAGGTCGGACCCGCTGCGGGACGTCAGTCCCACTCCAGGCCGCCGCGCCGCCAGACGTAGGCGTAGGCGACGAAGACGGTGGCGATGAAGAGGAGCATCTCGACCAACCCGAAGATCCCCAGGGCGTCGAAGCTGACCGCCCACGGGTAGAGGAAGACGATCTCGATGTCGAAGACGATGAAGAGCATCGCCGTCAGGTAGTACTTGATCGGGAACCGGCCACCGCCCGCGGGCTGCGGGGTCGGCTCGATTCCGCATTCGTAGGCCTCCAACTTGGCCCGGTTGTAGCGCTTCGGGCCGGTGAGCGAGGCCATCACGACGGAGCCGACCGCGAACGCCGCCGCGATGGCACCGAGTACGAGGATCGGCGCGTAGGCATTCATCTGCCGTCGCTCCCTCCGTCCAGTCGTCCTTGACTGCAGATCGGAACCGCCGGGTCACGCTTGGGTGATCCGGTGATCCAGTTCCCGAGATCCACCTCATGTGAGGCAGTTCACAAACCCTGGATCGAGCGCATCCTATGCCCGTTCGCTTGTGATCTGCGACACGCGGTTCGCGACGATCTTTGTGATCTGCACCACCTCGCAGACCGGTAGCCATGGCGACAAGTCGCGAGATATGAACGCAACGAGCGCAGATGATCGCAAACGGTCACATTTCTTAGCCAACTGGCTGGTCAGAGCCGTGTTCCTATATCAACTATGCGGCGATCATGGCAAATTTCGATGGTTAACCTTCGCATGCTAATAGACCCACCCTCCCGAGTGAGCGCGGCGACGGGCGCGCGCTTGACCGTCGGTTCACAAGCGCACGAGGCGGCCCCGGCGAACGCGGCCCGGCGGGCGCGTTCCGTCAGGTCTCCCAGCCCTCGGCTTGTGAAGCCCTTCGCATGGCGACGTGCCACCGCTCCCGATGATCAGTGGCCCTGCCGAAACCGGCAGGAATGAACAACGCGACTGCTGGGCAGGGAGGTTGTGCACATGCCACCGCCCAAGCCGACTCCACCGAAAGGCCTGCCAGATGCCCCGGACCCGCCTCACCGTCGCGGCGGCTGCCGCCACCCTGGTGCTCGCCGCGACCAGTGCCGCCTCCGCCGCGACCGTCACCCCGGACGCCAAGCCGGCCCCCGCGCCGATGGCCGCGGCTGCCGACTGCGGATTCACCAAGGCGGTGCCGGCGGACAACTTCAAGGGCATCCCGGTGTTCGACCAGGCCAAGGCCGCCAAGCCGTACCACGCCACGGTGCACACCAGCCAGGGCAACGTGACCTTCCAGGCCCTGACCGCCGCCGCGCCGTGCACCACCTTCTCGTTCCGGTTCCTCAGCGAGCACCAGTACTACAACGGCTCGCACTGCCACCGGCTCACCACCAAGGGCATCTACGTGCTGCAGTGCGGCGACCCCACCGGCACCGGCTCCGGCGGCCCCGGCTACTCCTTCAACGACGAGAACCTGGCCGGCGCCACCTACCCCGCCGGCACCGTCGCCATGGCCAACGCGGGCCCCAACACCAACGGCAGCCAGTTCTTCTTCGTCTGGCAGGACACCAAGCTCCCGCCGGCCTACACCCCCTTCGGCAAGGTCACCGCCGGCCTCGACGTGCTGCAGAAGATCGCGGCCGCCGGCGAGGACGACCAGAACGGCCCCGGCGACGGCTTCCCGGCCCTCCCGGTAGACATCCACGCGGTGAAGATCGCCAACCGCTAGCGGCCGCCGGCGCTCAGGCGCTCAACTCCGCACCCGCAGCACGCTCTTGCCGTGCGCCTGGCCGCTGCGCAACCGCTCGACGGCGGTGTCCAGCTCCGCGAGGCCGTACTCCGCGGTGATGTCCACGCGGATCCGGCCGTCCGCGAGCAGGGCCAGCGCCCGGCGGGCGGAGTCGGCCAGCCGGGCCGGGTGGGTGCGGCTGCGCAGGTTGCTGTTGTAGGTGAGGAGGGAGTGGTCGGACATCAGCAGCTCGGTGGCGTCAACCCGCTCGGCCGGGGCGCCGCCGAGCTCGCCGTAGGCCACCAGGCGCCCGTGCGGGGCGAGCCGGCGCAGGCCGTCCCGCCGGGTGGCGCCGCCGACCGGGTCGAGGATCACGTCGAACTGCTCGTCGGTTGCGGGGAGTTCCTCGCGCAGCAGCACCCGGTGGCAGCCGAAGGCGGCGGCGTACTCGGCCTTCGCCGCGCTCCCCACCACGCCGACGATCCGCCCCGCGCCGGCCAGCCGGGCGAACTGCGCGGCCAGCGTGCCCACTGCGCCGGCCCCCGAATGGATCAGCACCGACTCCCCCGGGCGAACCGCGCCCACGGTGTTGACCAGGTCGTACGCGGTCGGGGTGCCCCAACCGAAGCCCGCCGCGGTGCGCAGCGGGAGCTCCCCCACGGCCAGGGTGAGCGCCGCCGGGGCGACCACCGTCTCGGCGAAGGCGCCGCCCGCGGTCAGCGCGAGCACCGGTTCGCCCACCCGCGCCGCGGCGACGTCCGGCCCGACGGCCGTGATCCACCCCGAGGCCTCGAAGCCCGGCACGCGCGGGCCCGGCAGCGGGATGCTGCCGTCCCGCGCCATGGCGGTGCTGGTGGAGCAGACCCCGACGGCCGCGCAGAAGCGCCACTGACTCCCCCACGCGGGGACTCGGACGACCCGCGCGGACGAGGTGCAACGGCCACCGCGCGACCAGGATCGCTGACATGACGACTGATCAGCTGCGCGCCACCGTCCCGCCCGCGGCACCGCGCTGGGCGGTGCGGGCCGCCCATGCGACCGCGCTGCTCACCGTGCCCTCGGGGGTGTGGCGGCTGCTCCTGGCCATCGGCCACCCGGCCGGGTACACCGCCGCCGGGTACCACGCGCTGATCCCTGACGGCTGGGCGGCGAGCTACGTGATCGTCCTGAGCGTGGGCAGCGAGCTGCTCGCCCTGCTCACCCTCGGCCTGGTCCGCCCGTGGGGCGAGGTGCTGCCCCGCTGGCTCCCGCGGTTCGGCGGTCGCGCCGTCCACCCGCGCACCGCCACCGTCACCGCCGCCCTCGGCGCCCTGGCCCTCACCGCCGTCTGGACCCCGTTCGCCTTCTGGTGGCTCGTCCCGCACCACGACATGACCCCGCTCGGCCACACCCTGGTCGGCTTCGTCTACCTCCCGCTGGCCTTCTGGGGCCCCCTGGTCGGCCTGCTCACCCTCGCCTACCACCGCCGCCGGGCAGCCGTGGCCTAGCGGCGGGTGAACGTCAGGTGGGTGACGCCGCTCGGGGTGGTCACGGACTCGCTGGTGAACCGCTCCTCCAGCGCCTCCTGCCCGTCCCAGAGGCGTTCGCCGCGGCCCAGCACGATCGGGACGACGACCACGTGCAGGTGGTCGACCAGGTCGGCGGCCAGGAAGTCGCGCACCGTGCTCGGCCCGCCGCCGATCCGCACGTCCAGATCGCCGGCGGCCTCGCGGGCCTGGCGCAGCGCCTCCGGCGGGGTGGCGTCGATGAAGTGGAAGGTGGTGCCGCCGGCCATCTCGAGCGACGGGCGCGGGTGGTGGGTGAGGACGAACACCGGGGTGTGGAACGGCGGCTCCTCGCCCCACCAGCCCCGCCACTCGTGATCCTCCCAAGGCCCCCGCTGGGGGCCGAACTTGTTGCGCCCCATGATCTCCGCACCGATGCCCGGCCCCCAGGCGGCGGCCATCGCCTCGTCAACCCCGGTGCTGCCACCGGACTTGCCCTGCATCCCGTGGAACGTCCTGGTCCCGAAGAACCACTCATGGAGCCGCGTCCCGGCATGCCCGAACGGCGCCTCCAAGCTCTGGCCCTCGCCGGTGGCGAAGCCGTCGAGTGAGACGGAGAAGTTGTGGACCCGCACCAGCGACATGGCCCCACCGTACTGCCGCCTGGCGCGTTACTCCCCCACCTGCTGCGGGAACATCGCCGTGTCGACCAGTTCCGGGTCCAGGCCGGCGCGGGATCCGGTGTCGAGGGCGTCGATGGCGGCCATCTCGTCGGTCGTGAGCGAGAAGTCGAAGATGGCGGCGTTCTCCGCGATCCGGCTCTCGCGCACGGACTTGGGGATCGGGGAGAGGCCGTGCTGGAGGTGCCAGCGCAGGATCACCTGGGCCGGGGTGCGGGAGTGGCGGGCGGCCAGGTCGAGGATGGCGGGGGTGCGCAGCGGGCTGTCGATGTGGTCGGGGTCGGACGGCCAGTAGACCTTGACGCCGCCGAGCGGGGACCAGGACTGCGTGATGATGCCGTGGGCGGCGTTGGCGGCGCGCAACTCCCGCTGGTTGAAGTGCGGGTGCAGCTCGACCTGGTTGACGGCGGGCACCAGCCCGGTGCGGTCGATGAGCTCGCGCAGGTGGGCCGGGTTGTGGTTGCACACCCCGATCGCGCGGGCCCGGCCCTCGGCGAGCAGTTTGCCGACGGAGCGCCAGGCGGCGACTGTGGCGTCGAAGTCGCCGGGGACCGGCCAGTGCAGCAGGTAGAGGTCCACGTGGTCCAGGCCGAGCTTGCGCAGGCTGAGGTCGAAGGCGCGCAGCGCGGCGTCCTGGCCGTAGTCGCCGATCCACAGCTTGGTGGTCACGAACACCTCGTCGCGGTCGACGCCGGAGCGGCGGATGCCCTCGCCGACCTGGCGTTCGTTGCCGTAGGCGGCGGCGGTGTCGACCAGCCGGTAGCCGGCCGCGACCGCCGAGGAGACCGCGCGCACGGTCTCCTCGGGCGAGCTCTGGTAGACGCCCAGGCCCAGGGCGGGCATCCGGACGCCGTTGTGGAGGGTGAGGTACGGACTCGTCGCAGCCATGCCTGGATGCTGCCCCGGCGGACCGGTCGGCGCGGCGGGCGCACGCAGGGCGATCGACGGGTCGTCACATGGCCGCGCCGACTGCATCGAGTGCGTCTTATCCAAATGGATTGACCAAATGGATAAGAGCTGGCTAGTGTTCAACTCGCCAACCACACCAAGGGGGAGCGCACCATGAACGGCACCGCCATCCGCGCCGAGCTGACCATCGACGGCCGCCGGCTGTCCTACCTCGACTTCGGCGGCACCGGCCGCCCGCTGGTCGCCCTGCACGGCCACCTGTCGGAGGGCGCGGTCTTCACCCATCTCGCCCAGGCCGTCGGCCCCGAGTGGCGGGTCATCGCCCCCGACCAGCGCGGCCAGGGCGAATCCGACCGCGCCGACGACTACTCCCGCGACGGCTACCTCGGCGACCTGCTGGCCCTGCTCGACCACCTGGGCCTGGACCGCGTCGTGCTGCTCGGCCACTCCCTCGGGGCATCAACACCTACCAGTTCGCCGCCCGCCACCCCGAGCGGGTCGCCGCGATCGTCGACATCGAGGGCCCGGCCGCGCTCGGACTGGACGGCAGGAACCCTCCCCCAGCCTTCGGCCGGGGGTGCCCCCATGGCTTCCTGCTCAGCCTGCCCTACGACGCGCCGACCCGCGACGAGCTGGTGGCCGGCCTCGGCCCGGCCGCGCCGTACTTCGCCGACCGGCTGCGGCAGAACGCCGACGGCAGCTGGCGACTGCCCTTCCACCCGCAGGAGATGTACCAGTCGGAGGAGCTGGTGCACGGCGACCACTGGGCGGACTGGACGGCGAGCAGCTGCCCGGCGCTGCTGGTCCACGCCACCGAGGGCGTCGGCGCGCTGCCGGCCGGGCTGGTCGGCGAGATGGTCGGGCGCCGCCCCGGCACCACGGCGGTCCAGCTGGACTCCGACCACATGATCCCCACCACCGCGCCGGACGCCCTCGCGGCCGCCGTGCGCGAGTTCCTCGCCGCGCTCACCCAGTAGGTTCGGTGCCATGACCGTTCCCGTGCTGCTGCTCCGCCCCGCCACCCGCGCCGACCTGCCGGCCGTGCCGGCCCTGCTCGCCGACGAGGAGCGGGTGGTGGATCCGGCGACGATCCGGGTCGGGGCGGAGTACGAACGCGCCTTCGCGGCGATCGAGGCCGACCCGCGCAACGAGCTGCTGGTGCTGGTCAAGGCAAGTGACGGGCCCGACGGCGGCACGGTGCTGGGCTGCCTGCAGGCCACCTACATCCCCGGACTCGGAAAGGGCGGCGCGGAACGGGCGTTGATCGAGGCGGTGCGGATCCGCGCGGACCGGCGCGGGGGCGGGCTCGGCCGGACGCTGATGGAGCAGGCCCTCGCCCGGGCCCGGGCCCGCGCCCGCGGCTGCGCGCTGGTCCAACTGACCAGCGACAAGCGGCGCGAGGACGCGCACCGGTTCTACGAGCGGCTGGGCTTCGCCCGCAGCCATGGGGGCACCCCCGGCCGAAGGCTGGGGGAGGGTTCAAGCTCGCGCTCTGACGTCCGTTCACCACTGATGGGCCGTTCACACTGGTGGGCCGTTCACCACTGGTGGGCCGTGAAGTCGACCGGCTGCGGCCGCAGTCGGGCCACGTGGGCGGTCAACGCACGCAGCTGCTCGGCCATCTCCTCGGGCGGCAGCTGCCGGCGGTCGCCGTGCCCCGGGAGCACCCACTCGAAGTGCAGCAGCGGCGCGGTGCGGGCCAGCGAGGCGGCCAGGGCCTCGATGGAGTACCAGGTGACGTGCTCGGCGACGGACAGGGCGCCCTTGGTGCGCGACCAGTAGAGGCTGTCGCCGCTGAAGCAGTACCGCTGGTCGGCGACGAACAGGACGCTGCCCTCGGTGTGCCCGGGCAGCGGGTGGGCGATCACGCCGTCGGCGATCTCGGTGGGGTCGGTGCCGCGCAGCACCCGGTCGGCGTCGGGCGCGGCGGCCAGGTCGCCCTCGTGGATCCACAGCCGGGCGCCGAACCGGTCGGCGTACCGGCGGCCGTGCGCGACATGGTCCCGGTGGGTCAGCAGTACGTCGGTCACCGGCCCCGACTTCTCGTAGCGGGCCGCGAGTTGCTCGGACCAGCGGGGCGTGTCGACCATCATCAGGGTGCCGCCAGGGCGCCGCAGCAGATAGGAGTTGGCGGCGGCGGTGTGCGGCGAGTTGTGGCCGCAGAGCAGCACGTTCTCGTCGAGCGCCAGCGGGAACGGGTCCGCCGCCTGGTCGAGCGGGCGGTGCGGGTGCCGGATCGAGCGGGTGTGGCAGGCGAACGCGGCGGCGTTCACCTGGGCCGCCTCGGCGGCGTCGAGCGGCTGGCGCAGCATCTCGGACCGTCCGTCGACCTCCCCGATCAGGCCGGGCGCGAGCTGCCGCGCCACATCGCAGTTGGTGCAACGGTCGTCCACGTACCAGTCGTCGTCCATGGTGGCGCCCCCAGGAATGGTGTGATCGGTCGGCCGAGCGGCCGCCCCTCCAGGGTTGCTCGCTTCGGGGGCAAAGCGGAAGGGGGCACCGGTCTTGTTGTTCACCGCCGGTGTTGCTCTGCTGGGCTTTTGCCGGGACTTCTGCCGGAGCTTCTGTCACCGGATCGGGTGATGGATGACGCGGCGCGGTAAGGGCCCGGCGTTCTCCCGCTCATCTCCAGCAGGCCGCACCCGGCGGCCGCCCGGTGCCGCGACCGAAGGAGATCCGCCCATGACCGTCGTCCCGCTCGACCCCGCTTCCCCCGCTTCGCACGCGGTGGGCCTCGACTTCGACCAGACGCTGGTCGCCCACGACGACGGCTGGCAGGACGGCCGCATCTACGGCGACCCGATCCCCGGCGCCATCGAGGCGCTGCACACGCTCGCCGCCGTCCGCTCGGTGTTCGTCGTCACGGCCCGGCACCCCCGCTTCCACCCGGCGGTCGCGGCCTGGCTGACCCGCCACTCCGGGCTGGACGCGATCGTGGACGACTCCCCCGACCGCGCCTACTGGCTGGAGCGCGACCGGCTGCTGGTGACCAACAAGAAGCTCGGCGCGGCCTGTTACGTCGACGACCGCGCCATCCGCTTCATGGGCGACTGGACCGCCACCCTCGCCCAGGCCAAGCACGCGATCGGCTTGGGAGAGGGGACGGCGCCGTTCACCAGGGTGTGTTGACGCCCCAGCAGGCGTCAGGCGTTCGGGGCCACCCGGGAGAGGCCGTTGATGATGCGGTCCATCGCGTCGCCGCCCTGCGGGTCGGTGAGGTTGGCGAGCAGCTTCAGGGTGAAGCGCATCAGCATCGGGTGGGTGAGGCCGCGCTGGGTGGCGAGCTTCATCACCTTGGGGTTGCTGATCAGCTTCACGAAGGCGCGGCCCAGCGAGTAGTAACCGCCGTAGACGTCCTTCAGCACCACCGGGTAGCCCTGCAACGCCCGCTCCCGGCCGCCCGCGGTGACCCGGGCCTGGGCCTGGATGATGGTGCGGGCGGCGATCTGGCCGGACTCCATGGCGTAGGCGATGCCCTCGCCGTTGAAGGGGTTGACCATGCCGCCCGCGTCGCCGACCAGCAGCAGGCCGCGGGTGTAGTGCGGCTGGCGGTTGAAGGCCATCGGGAGGGCGGCACCGCGGATCGGGTCGGTCATGTTCTCGGGGTGTAGCCCCACTCCTCGGGCATGTTGGCGACCCAGCGCTTCAGCACCTCGCGCCAGTCCAGCTCACCGAAGGCCGGGGAGGAGTCCAGGATGCCGAGGCCGACGTTGGAGGTGCCGTCGCCCATGCCGAAGATCCAGCCGTAGCCGGGCAGCAGCTTGCGCTCGCCGCCGCGCTCGTCCCACAGCTCCAGCCAGGACTCCAGGTAGTCGTCCTCGGAGCGCGGCGACTTGAAGTAGGTGCGGTAGGCCACGCCCATCGGACGGTCCTCGCGCCGGTGCAGGCCCATGGCGATGGAGAGCCGGGTGGAGTTGCCGTCGGCGGCGACCACCAGCGGCGCCCGGAAGGTCACTTCGCGCTTCTCGGGACCGAGCTTGGCCGTCACACCGATGATCCGACCGGTGCGGTCCTCGATCACCGGGCCGGAGACGTTGCAGCGCTCGTACAGCTTGGCGCCGGCCTTCTCGGCCTGACGGACCAGCAGTTCGTCGAAGTCGGCGCGCTTGCGCACCAGGCCGTAGTCCGGGAACGAGGAGAGCTCCGGCCAGTCCAGCTCCAGCTTGACGCCGCCGGCGATGATCCGCAGGCCGCGGTTGTGCAGCCAGCCGTTCTCGGTGGAGACGTCGATGCCCATGTCCACCAGCTGCTTGGTGGCCCGCGGGGTCAGGCCGTCGCCGCAGACCTTCTCGCGCGGGAACTCCGTCTTCTCCAGCAGCAGCACGTCCAGCCCGCTCTGGGCCAGGTAGTACGCGGTGGCGGATCCGGCCGGGCCGGCGCCGACCACGATGACGTCAGCACTGCTCTCGACGGCGTTCTCGGTCACCTGCGCACACTCCTGAGCACTACAGCGCTGCTTTCAGCGCTACTCGGCAGCGCTGGACGGTCCTCGGCAGTCTACGGGGTGGGCTCCGCGCCGGACGGGGTGTCCCCTCCGTCGGGCGGGGCGTCCCCGTTCACCGGCTGCTCGCCGTCCAGCGGACCGGCTATCACCCACAGGTCCTCGAAGCGCTGCCGCCGCCGGGCCACCTTGTCCTCGCTGAGCACCAGCAGGGTGCTGGCCACCATCAGATCGGGCCCGGCGGAATCGTCGGACCCGCTCTGGTCGGTCTGCACCTCGTAGCTGATGGCGTGGTCGAAGACGATGAAGTCGGACATCGGCCGCCGCACCCAGGCCGGCAGATCCCGCACGGCGACCATCCGGACGTTCAGCCCCAGGTCCCGATGGGTGCAGCCGACCCGGCGGATCCGCTCGGCCGCACGCTGGTCGGAGCTCTGCAGCACGAAGATCCGCCGCACCGGCACGCCGCGCCGCACCGCCGCACGCTGGGCGTCCAGGTAGCGGCGACCCAGCTCGGTGCTCCAGAAGCCGATGTCGACGGCGGTGCTGATGGCGTCGATGGCGGTGGCGGCGCTGTGGGTGAGGGTGAGCAGCCAGTCCTGGTCCTCGCCGTCGTAGGCGGCCTGACCGGCCTTCAGCTCCTTCAGCAGGTCGGAGAGCCGGCGCAGCTCGCGACGCGTGAAGGCGCCGACGATGGCCGGCTGATGGTCGCCCAACTCGGTGATGTTGTTGACCAGTTGGGTCATCACACCGTTGGCGAGCGGGGTCTTCTGCAGCCGGTCGAAGAGCTCGGTGGCGTGGCTGACCTGCGAGGCCAGGTGGTCACGGACTCGCTGAACGGCCGCCGCCCACTGACGGGTCAGACCAGGACTGGTCTCCAAACTCTCCCAGGCCTGGGCCAGCACGCCGGTCAGCCGGGCGCCGGGCATCCACAGGTGAAGTAAGTGGTTCACTGCCGGACGCAGTACCCGAGTCGGCTCGGCGCCCGAGGCCGAGCCGAGGCCGCTGCGTTCGATCAGCTGGAGCAGGGTGGTCAGCAGCCAGTCATGCAGGGCCAGATCTTCGCAGAAGGCGGCCACCGCGACCGGGTCCACCCGTTCCAGGGTGAGCCGCAGGGTGCGCAGGGTGTCGTTCTCGATGGTGAAGTGCGCCGCAGGCGGGCCCAGGGCGGCGGTCCACAGCAGCCGGGTACGACTGGACTCCAACGGGGCCCTACCGTCCAACCGGCCCCGGGTCTGAACGTCGGCCAGGAGCCGGTCGGCTATGGCGCTCAGATCCAGCCACCCTGGTGACGGCGCACCGAGGAATCCGTCCATCAGGTCCTCGTCGGCGACCGGTCCGGTGGGCTCGATGGTGCCGGGACGGGCCAGATAGTGACCCCAGGGTCGCCGCTGGCCCGTTCCCCGCTCGCCGATCCGCACCCGTGCCGAGGACTGGAGCAGCCGCCCCTCGGTGAGTACAGCCTGCGCCAACACCGTGCCGACCCCGCGGACGGTGCGGCGGGAGCCGGTGGGCAGCTTGCAGTC
This sequence comes from Kitasatospora acidiphila, assembly GCF_006636205.1. NCBI lineage: Bacteria > Bacillati > Actinomycetota > Actinomycetes > Kitasatosporales > Streptomycetaceae > Kitasatospora > Kitasatospora acidiphila. Next base: position 3,895,818 of record NZ_VIGB01000003.1, read on the forward strand.
CACACCGGTCAGCAGGCCGGCCGAGCGGACCTGCTGATTGGGGCGCGTGGAGCTGACAACCCGTTCGCCGTGGCGCAGTTGAAGTAGGTCACGTGCGGCAGGCCGGGACAGTTCGACGGAGTGCTGGAGCAGGCTGGTGCGGACCTCCCCCAACAGCAACTTCCCACTTCCAGTCCTGCCCTCGTCCGGAGGCTGCCGCCAGCCACCACTCATGACGGACCGTGGAAGACGTACCCGACCCGCTCGCGCACATCCCCCGGCAGGCTGACTCCCTCCTGCCGGGCTCGCTCGACGAGCTGGCGCAGGACCGTCTCCTCTGGCAACCACTGGCCTAGAACGACCTTCACCGCATGCTCAATGGGCAGGAAGCGGGAGGCCAGCACCGAAACCGTCCGGTATGCGGCGAACGGAGCGGCACCGTCGGTGAGTTGGAGCAGGGGTGGCAGGGCCTCCCAGGAGTCGGGGAGGGCCCCGGTGGCCCGCTCCGGGCGCAGCACCTCCTGTCCCTCCTCGTTGCGAAGCAGGCCCAGTCGCAGCAACTGCCACACGGCGGCCAGGAATGCGCAGGACCAAGTGCGCATGCCCTGCTGCTCGTCCCAGAGTTCGACGTCCAGGAATACCGAGTGGCGCCGGGCCTCGATCTCCCACGGCGGCTGCCAGCCGGGGACACGCACACTCACCATGTTGTCACCAGCCGGAGAGCGTTCGCCGTTGCTCAGCCAGCCGGTTGCGGTGACGGGCGGGCGCGAACCGTTACTGCCGGGCGGCGGGGAGGGCACCAAGCGGGCCTCGACCAGTTTGGCCGGCTGCACGGCGCCAGCCTCGGAACAGGCGGACTCGCGGGCCAGGTAGTCGATCACCAGCCCGGCGGCGGCGGCCTCCTGGAGGATCTGCGGCACCACCTCGGCGGGCGAGGAGAACCGGGTGAAGTAGTCGTCGATCAGGAAGCATGTGCTGATCCGCGGATGGCGTCCGAGCTGGGCGGCGCAAGCCTGGCGGGCTGCCTGGGCCCAAGCGCCGACCAGGCTGAACTGCTCACGCAGCCGCTCTGGGCCAGCTTTGAAGTCGTCCATGTAGAGGTGGCCCAGTTCCAGCGAGAGGTGGGCCAGTGGCAGCGCCACTGTGCGCGGGTCGGCGCAGGCCTCCCGGAATGTCGTGTCCATCGTCCCTCCCCCGCCGCTGCTAACAACGGCGCCCCCAGCAATGGTCCTCGGTCAGAGCCTCGGCCAGGTCAGCGAAAGTCTGTGCGGTGTCCAAGCCGGCTACATGCTCGAACAGCATGTAGCCGGTGATGAACTGCTCTACCACTGCGGCACCTGATCGAGCGACGCCTTGCCCGGCACTCGGAGCGGCCCGAACTCGTGGTGGGCGGCGAGCTGGCCCAACTCCCCGTCGCATGTCCTCCCCCACCACACCTGGGCCGACTGCAGGTCGGTGAACATCAATGCCCGACGAGTCCACCGATGGAACAGTAGCTAACACATCGTCAGATTGACCAGCTTCGGCAACGCGCTCACGTCCGCGGCGCGTTGGAGAGCCTGGGAGCGATCCGGATCCGCTATTGCCGCCCCTCGTACAGGAGCGAGAGGCTGGCCCAGCTGCACTCCGGCGAGCTCCGGCAGAGAGGACCAACCCCATGGCGCCGAGCACAAGAGCAGGCCGACCCGAGGACCTCGGGCCGCTGCTGGCGCTGGGCGCGGACATCGCGCCCGCACTTCTGGAAACGGCCCTGCGGGAAGGGCGCGTCCGGGTAGCTGTTCTGGACGGCGCACTCGCAGGCTACGTCGCCGTTGAGAAGCCGCTGCCCGGCCATGTCCGGCTCTCCTCCATCGGGGTGAGTCCCGCCTGCCGCCGACGCAGAGTCGCCACCTGCCTGCTCTACGACGTGCTCGGGGCGACTGGAGAGACCGAAGCCGGCGGAGGGACGATCTCAGCCGTCGCCGGGCTGGCCAACCTGGCAGTCGCCGGCCTTCTGCTCTCCTGCGGTTTCATAGCCACCCGGATGCTCCCCGCCGACGTCGCGGGCCAGCAGCCCCAGCTGTACTACCAGCACAAGATCCGAGTGGAGTACATCGATCCTGATGCCAGACACCTGGTACCCGCCTCCCGTTGGGACCTGGTCACCGAGTCGCTCACTCCCAGCGACCATGCAGTGACTGCCATCGCGCTGCTATCCGGCGAGCCCGCTTTCGAGATCTCCAGGTTCGAACGTGATGATCCCGCTCAGCTGCAATCAGGCGAGGCCGCAGCGGGGCTCGCGTTCTCTGGCACGATCCTCGCCGCGATCACATTCCTGCTCGGCTTCTCGTTCGCCTCGGAGCGGTATCCCGACGACGTACGGCTGCTGCTGATCGGCGCCACCTTCGCCACCACGATGTCCCTGATCATCTACGCAAGTGCCTCTGGGGAGCTCGCCCGGATCCGTTCTAACGCCTTCGGGAGGATCATGAAATGGGGCAACGTGCTGTCGGAGTACGGCGGGGTCCTCCCCTTCCTCGCCTCCCTTCCCATCACCTACGCGCAGGTCTCCGGATCGCGATGGTCTGCCGTCGTCACCGGTGTCTTCCTCGGCGCCGCCCTCGTAGTGTACGAGCGGTCCGAGTTCTCGATCGCCCACCGCTTCCGGTGGAGCCGTACCGCCACCGCACTGGCCGGGCTGACCTGCATGCTGCCGCTCGTATGCGTCGTTATGGTGGCTCTCAAGCTGCCGAGTTGGCCATGGACCGCCGTCCTAGCGGCAGCTCTTACCGGACGAACCATGCTGTACCTCTACCGCCGCGCCGCAGAGTCCGGGATCGCCGAGCGTCGCCGCACCTGGCAGATTCGGCAGTAGCACCAGCTCAATCCCCGTCCATTACCAGCCGTGTGATCTCCCTGGCGCACCCCCACGACAACGTGACGCCTGCACCGCCGTGCCCGTAGTTGTGCAGCAGCCTGAGCCCCGGCCTGGACCGTTCCTCCCCGAGCCGCACCCACGGCCGCAGCGGACGCAACCCCACCCGCTCGTCAATGACCACGGCGCTGTGCAGCATCGGCTCGACGGCCTGGCAGCGCTCCAAGATCCCCCGCGCGGTCGCTGGATCGCCGGTCAACTCCCCGGTATCGAGCTCGGATGTCCCGCCGAGCACGACCGTGTCGGCGTGCGGGAAGATGTAAACGAGCTCGGGCGCGTCCGGTGTGTCATCGCAGAAGAAGGTCGTGATGCCGGGGTTCTCCACCACGACCAGTCGGCCCCTGGAGGGCATCACCTGCCGGTCGGGAACCAGGTCGCGCGCTCCGGTACCCGAGCAGTTCACCACGATCGGGGCCGGGGCCTCGGCCAACACCTCAACCAGTGAGGCGTGGGCACGCCGCACCATCCGGCCGCCGATGCGCACAAACCGCCTCGTCAGGTAGTCGAGATAGCTCGGCATGTCGATCACCGGAGCCCCGTAACGCCACCCGGTGACGAAACCGGGCCGCAACTCCTCGGCGGCGCACAGCTCGGCATCAACCAGGGCCATCCACGACGGCGTCACGCATGGTAGCCGCGACTCGTGCGTTCCCAGGCGGATCCGTACCCCCGTGCTCTGCGGGTCACGGGCCAGCAGCCGGAACTCAGCCAGCGAGACGGCGCTCCAGCCCAGCACTCGGTCCAGCGGCTCCACCAGGTAGGGATCCCACATCGCTCCGGCCGCTGCCGACGACGTCCGCCGTACTGGCAGATCGGTATCCACCCGCACCCGCAGCCCCGCCTCTGCCAGGCATACCGCGGTGGTCAGTCCGGACACGCCGGCGCCGATGACCACGGCATCGAGGGTCGGACCAGTCGTCATATCGTGCATGCCGTGACAGTCTGCCAGGGCCGCCGGGGACAGCGGGCCTGGCACGGCGGCATTATCGAATCCGGCCCAGAGCGACCATTACCCCCGTATACCCGTCGCGCAGTGGTTGGCTTCCCGGAACGTCAATATGACTGACTTCCAGACCGTCCGCCGCGTAGTCCCGGAAAGCCTCCAGGACATCGGAGCGCTCGATCTCGCAGGCCGGGAAGGTGACGTCGCCTACGTCATACCCGCGCGAGCCCTCCATGAACGCGAGGGCGAACGGAGCTCCCGGACGCAGTGCCGCGGCGAAGTGGTCGATCGCGCCGCGGTACTCCACACGGGCCGCAGAGAGCGACTCGGCGACGAAGAACATGGTGCCGATGTCGGCAGCGCCCTGCGGCAGGTCGGTGAACAGGTCACCTCGGACCACCTTGGCGGCACCGGCCAGCCGGGTCCGCGGGTCGGTGACAGCACGATAGACCGGCTGGGAGCACAGCACTTCCCAGAAAGCGTCCCAACTGTCGCCATAGTTCTGGACCGCTGAGCGCAGCCAGCGGACATTGCTGATCGCCCGCTCGAAGAGCGTGATCGACCCGCACCAGGGCAGCATGGCCAGTGCCGGGTAGAGGTTGGTCCCCGCGCCGACGTCCAGACCGCGCAGACCGTCGCTCGACGGATGCCGTGCAAAGTGAGCTGCGAAGTGGTCCCGGACAGCCGCCAGAACCTGCCGATCATCCGCAACCAGGGAACGGTAGGTGTGCTTGAAGTACGCCTCGGCGTCGAACGAGTCCCATGGAGCTTGGCGGTTCGTCAGCGCTCGCGTGCCCAGCGAGGGTATGGCTTCCATGAACTACTCAACTCCTGGATTCCGCCCGCAGTTGCGGGTGTTCACCACTTGGCCGACCCGTATCCTCGGGTGCGTGCCCATAATGGGGGCCTGAAGGAGTGCCACTTTAGGGCATTATCAGGCCAGTTGGCAGATAAGACGATGAGAGGGCACGGGCATGCACCCATCGCTGCGGCAGCGCCACCCCGGTCTGGTCCGCCTCGCCACCGAGCGCGATCTCGATCGGCTCCACCGGATCGATCGGGAGATCTTCCCCGAGGAGCCGTATCCGTTCTTCGTCCTGCGCCAGCTGTTCGAGGTGCACGGCAGCCGGTTCCTGGTGCTGGACCAGGGCAGCGAGCTGGCCGGGTACGCGCTGCTCGCCACCACCCCGGACCACCAGGAGAGTTGGGTGCTCGGGCTGGGCGTGGTGGCGAAGCACCGCAACCTCGGCTACGGGCGGCAGCTGATCGAGGAGGGGATCAGCCTGCTGACCTCGGACCGGGTGCGCGAAGTCCGGCTCAGCGTCGACCGGGACAACGACGTCGCGCTGCACATCTACCGCTCGCTCGGCTTCTCGCTGGTCCGCGAGCACGACGGCTACTTCGGGCCCGGCGACGACCGGTTGATCCTGGGGCTGCCGCTCCCCGGTTGAACGCGGGCGGCCTTGGAGCCGCTGGACTCGGGCGGCCTTGGAGCCGCTGGGCTCAGGCGGCTCTGACGGCCGCTGGGCTCAGGCTGCCTTGAAGCCCCGGTGCAGCGCCACCACGCCGCCGGTGAGGTTGCGCCAGGCCACCTTCTGCCACCCGGCCCGCTGCAGCTTGGCGGCCAGCTCGGCCTGGTCGGGCCAGGCGCGGATCGACTCGGCCAGGTACACGTAGGCGTCCGGGTTGCTGCTCACCCGGGTGGCCACCGGGGGCAGCGCGCGCATCAGGTACTCGGTGTAGACGGTGCGGAACGGCGACCAGGTCGGGGTGGAGAACTCGCAGATCACCACCTTGCCGCCGGGCTTGGTGACCCGGAGCATCTCGCGCAGCGCAGCCTCCGTCTCCTGCACGTTGCGCAGCGCGAAGGAGATGGTCACCGCGTCGAAGGAGTCGTCCGCGAACGGCAGCCGGGTGGCGTCACCGGCGGTCAGCGCCAGCTCGGGGTGGCGGCGCTTGCCCTCGGCCAGCATGCCGATCGAGAAGTCGCACGGCACCACCTGGGCGCCCGCCTCCTGGAAGGGCAGCGAGGAGGTGCCGGTGCCGGCCCCCAGGTCGAGCACCAGCTGCCCCGGCCCGGCCGCGACCGCCTCCGCCACGGCGCGCCGCCAGAACCGGGCCTGGCCCAGCGAGAGCACCTCGTTGGTCAGGTCGTACTTGGCCGCGACGTCGTCGAACATGGCGGCGACTTCGTGGGGCTGCTTGTCCAGGTTGGCTCGGGTCACGTACCCCATTCTTCACCCTGGCACCGCCGGACCCGCCGAGGGGGCCGCAGCGGGCTCAGCGCGCCGGGCGGCGGGCCGCCTTGTGGCGGCGGCGGGAGCGCTTGCCGTCGGTGATCGCCGGCATGCCCTCGGCCAGCGCCTCGGTGGCCAGCGCGACGGTGGCGAACACCTGGTTGCGGCGCTCGGCCCAGCGCGCGGTGTGCCGGTGGTGGCGGCGGATCCGCAGCACGCACAGCAGGCAGAAGAGCAACGCCACCGGCACGCTGATCTGGGCCATCCGCACCCCGGCCGCCTGCGGATAGGTCTGGTCGCAGACCCGCACCGCACCCGCGTCGCCGGCCGCGTGCTCCAGGCAGACCGGGTCGCCGACCTTGGCGCCGGCCGGGAGCTGGAGGTCCTCGGCGGTGCGCTGCTGGCCGTTCACGGCGTAGCTGACGCCGCTGTAGGTGCCGCTACCGCCCGGGAGGCGGGTGACGGTGCCCTGGACCTGGACCGGATGCGCGCCGATCTTGTCGGCCAGCTCACTCTGCCGCCAGCCCAGCAGGCACATGCCGAGGGCCACCACCGCGCTGAGCACCGCGGCGAGGTACCAGCCACGGCCGATCCTGGGGGCGGCGGACGCGGACGGATATCGCAACTGACCTGGCTTTCCACGGGGACGTGTGGAGGCCGCACCGACCGGGGAGAGCGGTTGACGGGCCGACCGGGATCGTAACCGCTGTCAGCCGGTTGGGCCACTGCGAGCCGACGTCAGACGACTTCCCACGGCGCGGAGTTCGCAAGCTGACCACCCGTCCGGCAGCTGGCCGGAACGCTCAACTCCGGCCCCGGAACACGATCCTACCGGCCAGTACGGTGGCCAGGCAGTGATCGTCCGCCGCACCGATCGGTCCGAAGACGGCGAAATCCGCCCGCCCGCCGACCGTCGAGTCACGGTCGAACGGCGCGTCGGCCGCCACCACCGCGAGCCCCGAGCGGGCCACCGCGGTCCGCACCACGGGCACGGTGAACGGCCCGACCACCGCCGTCACCCCGCGGGCCAGCAGCGCCTGCAGCCCGCGCCGGGCGCTGCCGCCCAGCGCCGGATCGGAGAGGCCGGCCGGCAGCTCGCGCGGCGCGGTGCCGATCCCCTCGCGCGGATCCGGGTGGTAGCGGCGCTCCAGCAGCTCCACGGCGGCGGGCTCGACCAGCCCGCCGGTGATCCGGCCGCCGGGCCAGTCCCGCACCCGGGCGCCGGGGTGCGCGGCGGCCAGCTCGGCGGCGGGGCCGAGCGCGGCGATCCGGTCGTCCTGGACCAGCACGGCGTCGACCGCGCCCCGGTGCAGAGTGAGCATCCGTCAGTCGCTACTCGTCAGTCGTCAGTCGTTGGCGAGGATCTTCAGCTCGGGGTGCGCCGTGCCGCCCTCGATCGCCGTGGAGGCGATGTGCGAGGCGACCCGCGGGTCCACCGGGTCGTTGGCCGGGTCGTCCAGCACCCGCAGGTGCTCGTAGGTGGTGGAGCGCTGGGCGGGGGTGCGGCCGGCCGTGCGGATCAGGTGGATCAGCTCGGTCAGGTTGGAGCGGTGCTTGGCCCCGGCCGCCGAGACCACGTTCTCCTCCAGCATCACGGAGCCCAGGTCGTCCGCGCCGTAGTGCAGCGACAGCTGGCCGGCCTCCTTGCCGGTGGTCAGCCAGGAGCCCTGGATGTGCGCCACGTTGTCGAGGAAGAGGCGGGCGATCGCGATCATCCGCAGGTACTCGAAGACGGTGGCCTGGGTGGAGCCCTTGAGGTGGTTGTTCTGCGGCTGGTAGGTGTACGGGATGAACGCCCGGAAGCCGCCGGTGCGGTCCTGCACGTCCCGGATCATCCGCAGGTGCTCGATCCGCTCGGCGTTGGTCTCGCCGGTGCCCATCAGCATGGTGGAGGTCGACTCGACGCCCAGGCCGTGCGCGGTCTCCATGATCTCCAGCCAGCGCTCGCCCGACTCCTTGAGCGGGGCGATCGCCTTGCGCGGACGCTCCGGCAGCAGCTCGGCGCCGGCCCCGGCGAAGGAGTCCAGGCCCGCCTTGTGGATCCGGGTGATCGCCTCCTCGATGGAGACGCCGGAGATCCGCGACATGTGCTCGACCTCGGAGGCGCCGAGGGAGTGGATCACCAGCTGCGGGAACTCGGCCTTGATCGCGGAGAACGCCCGCTCGTAGTACTCCACGCCGTAGTCCGGGTGGTGGCCGCCCTGGAACATGATCTGGGTGCCGCCCAGCTCCACCGTCTCAGCGCAGCGGCGCAGGATCTCGTCCAGCTCCCGCGACCAGCCCTTGTCGCTCTTCGGCGGCACGTAGAAGGCGCAGAACTTGCAGGCGGTGACGCAGACGTTGGTGTAGTTGATGTTGCGTTCGATGATGTACGTGGCGATGTGCTCGACGCCCGCGTACCGGCGGCGGCGCACCGCGTCGGCCGCCGCGCCCAGGGCGTGCAGCGGCGCCGAGCGGTAGAGCTCCAGCGCCTCCTCCGGCGTGATCCTGCCCCCGGCCGCGGCCCGGTCGAGAACGGCCTGCAGGTCGCTGCTGGGCGCGGCGTGGGGCGCGGCGAGCTCGGTCACCTGGCGGCCTTCTTTCTTCCGGGTGCATCCAGGGGTGGAACGACCGAACCAGCCTACGCCAGCGGGTTCGGCCGCCCCCGGTGCACTCCGCCTCCGGATCCGGGCCGCGCGCCGGTCCCTCAGACCGCTCGGCTGTCCGCCAGCAGGCGGACCGTCACATCCGGCGCGAAGCCGCTGTCATGGCCGACCCGGCGGGCGAACTCGGCGATCCCGGCCAGCTGCGGGTCGCTGAGCGAGAAGTCCAGCGCCTCTCGGAAGTAGTGCTCCAGCACCGGGGCGTCGAAGCCCTCCCAGCGGGCGGCGTGCGCCGCCACCTGGTCGGCCTCCAGCAGTGAGATGTCCCGCGACTCCAGGAACGCCCGGTGCACGGCCGCCACCAGGGCCGGCTGCCGCTCCACGAACTCCCGGCGGGCCGCCCAGACCGCGAAGACGAACGGCAGGCCCGTCCACTCCTGCCACATCTGCCCCAGGTCGTACACCGTGTACTCGGGGTGCCGGTGCGCCTCCAGGGTGGCCCGCAGGCCCTCGTCGCCGATCAGCACGGCGGCGTCGGCCCGGGCCAGCATCGCGTCCAGGTCCGGCGGGCAGCTGAAGTACTCGGGGCGCACTCCCTCGCGCTCCTCCAGCAGCAGCCGGGCCAGCCGCACCGAGGTGCGGCTGGTGGAGCCGAGCGCCACCGGGCGGCCGTCCAACTGGTCCAGCGGCACGGTGCTGACGATCACGCAGGACATCACGGGCCCGTTGCTGCCGACCGCGATGTCCGGCAGCACCACCAGCTCGTCGGCGTGCCGCAGGTACTCGACGCAGGTGATCGGGCCGAGGTCGAGCCGGCCGTTGACCAACTGGTCGCTGAGCTTCTCCGGGGTGTCCCGGGTGAGGTCGAGGTCGAGCAGGGCGCCGGTGCGGCCGAGTCCCCAGTAAAGGGGGACACAGTTCAAGAACTCGATGTGGCCGACCCTCGGGCGGGCCGTTCTCACGCCTTCGCGCGCCGGGGTGAGGCCTTCGTCGCTGCGTTCCACCAGATCGGCCACTGCGTGCTCCCTCTTACCTGTCGGTGCCGTCTTCGCAGGGTATGCCCGGGCCCTTGGCCACCCGTCACGACCCCCTTCCGACACACCCCGACACGCCCCTTCCGCACCTTCGGACACCCCTGGTCGGGACCGCGCCTGCGTGCTACGGTTTCACTCAGTTGCAGTTTGATTCCCCTTGCAGTACTTGAAGCCTGCGGAGCATGTAACCGCGGGCTTTTTGTAGTTTTTCAGCATTGCAACACTGTGCGAAAAAACTCCGGACCCGGGTCCGGAGGCGGGGCGATCAGCGCAGCGGACCGGATGTCACAACACGTGTGGTGTCCAACACGTCCCTCGCAAGGAGAACGGCATGGCCACGGGAACCGTCAAGTGGTTCAACGCTGAGAAGGGCTTCGGCTTCATCGCCCAGGAAGGCGGCGGCCCGGACGTCTTCGTCCACTACTCCGCGATCAACGCCAGCGGCTTCCGCTCGCTGGAGGAGAACCAGGCGGTCACCTTCGACGTGACCCAGGGTCCGAAGGGCCCGCAGGCGGAGAACGTCACCGCAGTCTGATCATTTGCTGATCACCTGATCGCTCCGGACCTCAACCGCGGGTCCGCCGGCGGCCCGTCAGGGTCCCACGAGCACGAATAGCAGTACCAAGGGGGCCCGTACCGGGCCCCCTGCCGTTTGTTCAGAAGTTCTCGGTCGAGAGCACGAGGCCGAAGGGCTCAGGCAGTTCGACCGGCGCACCGAACGGATGAGGGCCCGACACCCGGGTGCAGCCCAGCGACCCCGGCTCGGCGAAGAGCGTGCAGTGGCGCACCTGACGGTCCACCAAAAGGTAGAGCGGCGCGCCGTACTCGGCCTAGCGGCGGTGCTTGTCCCCGCCGGGATCGGACACCACCTCGACCACCAGCAGGGTCTGGCTCGGCACCAGAGCCCCGGCGTCCCGGGCCAACTCGTCCGGCACCACGGCGAGATCCGGGATGAACCAGTTGCAGCTGCCCGGCAGGTCCAGAGCCCCGATCCGGCCAGTGCGCCCAATTCCGCTACTCGCGGCTCCAGTTCTTCCCGGATGATCTCGACCACCGCCGCATCGTCCCAACTCCGTGACATCACCTCGATGCTTCCCTCGACCAGCTGCACGCGATCGGCCCGAACAGACCGGAGCGCGAACTTCAGTGCCGCTTCCGGGTTCTCGACCTGGTAGGCCCTCTCGGTCTCCGTGCTCACTCCGCCAAGGTATCCCTCGTCCCGGCGCTTCCAGCCCCCGTTCACACGAACGAGCGAGTCCCCGGACGTCGGAGGACGCCCGGGGACTCGAAAGGGTGATCCGGAGGCTCAAGCGGCAGCGGCGACCGGGGTCGGCTCGGCCGGGCCTCGTCGTAGAGCTCCTTGGGGGCGTTGTACGCGGCGAGGTCGAGCGTCTTCTCGCGGGCCGAGACCAGCAGCGGGACGACGACCTGGCCGGCCACGCTGCTGGGCGGACAGTGCTCCAACCCAGTCCAAGCCTGCGGTCATTGGCCAACCGAGGCTGGGGGACGACAGCGCCCCCTCACCGAAGGGATCCGAGAGGGGGCAACTTGCGTCACTGGTCACGCTGCAGCAGGGACAGCCTCTGCATCCGATACGTGGGCTGCGGGGGTCGACGTCGGCTCCTCAAGCGGATCGCCACCCGCCCGGTCGTACGCGGCCCGGTCGAGGATGCCCTCGCGAGCAGCCACGATCAACGTAGTTACAACTTGACCGGCCACGTTGGTGGCGGTGCGCATCATGTCCAGGATCGGGTCGATGGCCAGCAGCAGGCCGACGCCCTCCAGCGGGAGGCCCAGGGTGGAGAGGGTCAGGGTCAGCATCACGATGGCGCCGGTGAGGCCGGCCGTGGCGGCGGAGCCGATCACCGAGACGAAGGCGATCAGCAGGTAGTCGCCGATGCCCAGGTGGATGCCGTAGACCTGGGCGACGAAGATCGACGCGATCGCCGGGTAGATCGCCGCGCAGCCGTCCATCTTGGTGGTGGCGCCGAACGGCACCGCGAAGCTGGCGTACTCACCGGGCACACCCAGGCGCTCGGTGACCCGGCGGGTCACCGGCAGGGTGCCGACCGAGGAGCGGGAGACGAAGGCCAGCTGGATCGCCAGCCAGGCGCCCTGGTAGAAGCGCACCGGGTTGAGGCCGCCGGCGAAGCGCAGCAGCAGCGAGTAGACGACGAAGAGCACCAGCGCGCAGCCGACGTAGATGTCGGCGGTGAAGGTGGCCATCGGGCGCAGCAGGTTCCAGCCGTACAGGGCGACCGACTTGCCGATCAGGCCCAGGGTGCCGAGCGGGGCCAGCCGGATCACCCACCAGAGCGCGGTCTGGACCAGTTCGAGGAGCGACTCGCTGAGCTTCAGGATCGGCTCGGCCTTGGCGCCGACCTTGAGGATGGCGGCACCGGCCACCACGCCGAGGAAGACGATCTGCAGCACGTTCACCTTGAGGAACGCGTCGGCGACGTTGGTCGGGATGATCCCGGTCAGGAAGTCGACCCAGGAGCCGGAGTCCGTAGGGGCCTTCAGGCCGCTGGTGGACAGGTGGGTGCCGGTGCCGGGGTCGGTGAGCAGCCCGATGGCCAGGCCGATGCTGACCGCGATCAGCGAGGTGATCCCGAACCAGAGCAGGGTGCGCACGGCCAGCCGGGCGGCGTTGGTGACGTGCCGCAGGTTGGCGACGGAGACCACGATCGCGGTGAAGACCAGGGGCGGCACGGCCAGCTTGAGCAGCTGGATGAAGGTCTTGCCGATGGTGTCCAGGGTGGTGGTGAGCCAGGAGACGTCGTTCTGCCGGGCGATGAAGCCGAGCACGACGCCGAGCAGCAGGCCGGCGACGATCTGCACCCAGAACGGGGTGCGGCGCAGGCGGCCGAGGGCCGTGGGCGCGGGTGTGGACATGGGGGTGCTACTCCGGGGGGTTGGCGGGGATTGGAGGCGTCGGGGGCAGGGCGGCGCACGCGGAGGTAGGAGGCTCCGGCCGAACGGGGCGGCCGGGAGCGGGCGGTACGCCGCCTAGCTACAGCTCGGAACGCGACACGAGCCGGCGCGGCACGCCAACACGGCGACCTCGCCCGGACGCGGGCCGGCACCCGGCATGAGCGGACCGCTCATGCCTTGCTGCCGGAGTGCGTCGGGGGTGGTCATGGCCGACACGTTAGCAGCGAAGGTTTGAGTTGTTCAAAGTAGAAGTTTGATATGTGGACAACGAGTGGACACGAACGGTCCTGGCGGGCCGGGGCGGGCTCGGTTGACCTATGCTGGTTATACGTATAACTTGCTGAGGCTTCCCCACCGCCACGACCCCGGGAGACCCCCCGTGGGCTACCTCGCCCTGCTCCGTGCCCCGCACGTCACCCGCCTGCTGGCCGGCACCCTGCTCGGACGGCTGCCCGCCGGGATGACCGGCCTGGTGATCGCCCTGGCGCTGCGTCAGGCCGGCGCCCCGTACAGCAGGATCGGCCTGGCCACCGCCGCCTACGCGCTCGCGGCCGCCATCGGCGGCCCGGTGCTCGGACGGATCGTCGACCGCACCGGCCAGCCCCGGGTGCTGCTCTGCTCCGCCGCGGTGGCCGGCTGCGGCTACGCCCTGCTGGCACTGGCCCCCGGCAGCGCACCGGCCGCGATCGGCGGCGCGGCGATAGCCGGGCTGGCGATGCCGCCGCTGGAGCCCTGCCTGCGGGCACTCTGGCCGGACGTCGTCGCCGAGGAGCAGCTCGACACCGCCTACGCCTTCGACTCCGCCTCGCAGCAGATCCTGTACGTGGCCGGGCCGTTGGCGGTGGCCGCGATCGCCGGCACCGCCGGTCCGGTCGCCGCCCTGTGGACCGCCGCCGTACTGGGCCTGCTGGGCGCCCTGGTGGTGGCCACCGCGGCACCGGCCCGCCGCTGGCAGGCCCCGCCGCGCGAGCACGGCGCGGGGCTGCTCGGGCCGCTGCGCTCCCCCGGTCTGGTGCTGCTGCTGATCGGGCTGGCCGGGGCCGGCTGGACGGTCGGCACGCAGAACGTGCTCTTCATCGCCTACGCCGAGCGGCACCACGGCAGCCTGCCCGGCGGCGCCGGCCTGCTGCTCGCGGCGGCCGCCTTCGCCGGGCTGCTCGGCGCGCTCGGGTACGGCGCGATGCGCTGGCGCAGCTCCACCGCCACCCGCACCTGGGCGCTCGCCCTGGGGATGGCCGCCTGCTACCTGCCGCTGCTCTGGCTGCCCGGCCCCTGGCCGATGGTCGCGCTGGCCTTCGTCTCCGGCATCGGCCTGGCCCCGCTGCTCGCCGCCGCCTTCGTACTGGTCGCCGAACTGGCCCCGACCGGCACGGTGACCGAGGCGTTCGCCTGGCTGGTCACCCTGTTCGCCACCGGCAACGCGCTCGGCTACGCGGTCTCCGGCTCGCTGGTGGCCGACTCCCTGACCGCCGTCGCCTGGTGCGCGGTCGGCGGGGTGACGCTTGGCGGCGGCCTGCTGTTCGCCACCCGGCGCCGGCTGCACCCGCCGACGGCGCCGCGGGTGGCGGCGCCGCTGGTGGCCGTCTGACCCGCCGGGGCCGCTGCGCTGCTGGGTCGGCGCACCCGGCGCGCGACGCCGGGGCACGCACGGGTGGGGCCCTACGCCCCGGTCGTCGACGCGCGGACCAGCAAGGTGGTGGGCAGCGGGGCGACGGGCTTCGGTTGCTCGCCCGACAGCAGGGCGGCCAGGGCGGCGATGCCGGTGCGGCCGAGCTGCTCGCCGGGGAGGTCCACGGTGGTGAGGGGCGGGGTGAGCAGGGCGGCGATGGAGACGTTGTCGATGCCGATCACCGAGACGTCCGCCGGGATCCGCAGCCCCAGGTCGGCGGCGGCCTGGTAGAGGCCGGAGGCGACCACGTCGTCGTCGCAGAGCACGGCGTGCGGCCGGTCGGGCCGCGACAGCAGCTCGGTGGCGACGATCCGGGCGGCGGACTCCCCCAGGTTGAGCTCGACCTGGTACTCCAGCACCTCAAGGCCGGCGGCGGCCCGTTCGAAGGCGGCCTGGCGGACCCGGAAGGTGTGGGCGCTGAGCGAGGAGCGCAGCCGGCCGATCCGGCGGTGGCCCAGCGCGGTGAGGTGGGCCACGGCGGCGGCCATGCCGGCGGCCAGGTCGAGTTCGACGGTCGGGGCGCCGCCGGCCGCCGCCGGGTCGGCGTCCAGGAGGACCGCCGGGGTGCTCGGCGGCAGCTCGCCGAGCTGGCTGTCGTCCGGCGAGCAGATCAGCAGACCGTCGAACCGGCTGGTGGTCGCGGCCTCGGCCAGGGTGGCCGCGTTCCAGCCGGAGCTGACCACCACGGCCAGCCCGTGCCGGGCCGCCTCCTCCTCCACCCCGGTGAGCACCCGGCCGAAGAACGGCCCCTGCAGATTGGGCACCGCCAGCAGTGCCATCCCGCTGCGGCCGAGGCGCAGTTGCCGCCCGGCCGCCTGCGGCCGGTAGCCCAGGCTGCGGGCGGCGTCCAGGACCCGCTGGCGGGTGGCGTCGGAGACCCGGTGGCCGGCCGCACCGCCGGAGAAGACCAGCGAGACGGTGGCCTGGGAGACGCCGGCCAGCTGCGCGACGTCGCGGCCGGTGGGGCGGCGGGCCGGTGTGCCGGGCACGGCGCCTACTGCTGGCCGGCGGCGGCAGCGCGGGCGGCGTCGTCGGCCGCGTCCTCCTCGGCGTTCTGCTCGGCGATCCGCTGCTTGGTGCGGTGCTTGATGCTGCTGACGCCGGAGACGATCTGCTCGGACATGTCGTCCCGCTGCTTGCTCAGCACCACGTAGCTGATCGGCGCCGACGCGATCACGGCGAGCAGCAGCAGGAAGACGGAGCCGGTGGCGCCCGCCACCGGGATCACGCCGAAGTGCCCGAGCAGGGCGAAGACCAGCAGGCAGGCGAGGAAGATGCTGGCCCGCAGCGAGGTGTAACGGAGCGTGGCGTGCTTCTTGCTGCTCACGGGTGGCTTCCTTCGTGGATCTCGCGGGTACGGCAGGTCTCCCAGTAGAGCATGCCTGCCGGGCCGATCATGAGCGGCCTGCCCGGCTCCCGGACGGGCGAGCCACCGGTCGCCAGGGTGCCGTCAGGCGAGCGCGCGCCAGAAGGTGATGTCGTCGCGGTCGTCGCCCGGGGCCACCCGGATCGCCCCGGGCACCCGGCCGACCTCGGTGTAGCCGCAGGAGGTGTAGAACCGCTCCAGGCCCAGGCCGCCGCGGGCCGTGAGCCGCAGCCCGGCAAGGCCCCAGTCGCGGGCGATCTCCTCGGCCTCGGCGAGCAGCTCCCGGCCGTAGCCGCGGCCCTGCTGTGCTGCTCGGGGTCGACCATCACGCTCCCTCCTTGCCCGCCATCGGGCTGGGGGTACCTCCCAGCCGCCAGGCTGGGGCGAGGGGCCCATGCAGCCGCCAGTGGTCCATCAGGTCGAACCGCATGCTCTCGAAGAACAGCACCGCGACCAGCCGCCCGCGCCCCGTCCTCCCGGGCGACCAGCAGCCGGTCAGCCGGTCACGCTGCCGGCGCCGGCGCCGGCAGCCCGGGCGCCGGGCTCCGGTTGACCGCCAAGCAGCAGAGCACCGCGAGCAGGCAGAGTCCGCCCGCGCCGTACCAGGCCAGGTCGTAGTCGCCGAACTTGTCGCGCATCACCCCGGCGGCGGTGGCGACGATCGAGGCGCCGATCTGGTGGCAGGCCAGCACCCAGCCGAAGACGATCGGCGCGTCGGCCCCGAAGTGGCGGCGGCAGAGCGCGATGGTGGGCGGCACGGTGGCGACCCAGTCCAGGCCGTAGAAGATCACGAAGGCCAGGAACGGCGGCTTGACCGTCCCGGCGAAGAGCTCCGGCAGCAGGAAGAGCGAGACGCCGCGCAGGGCGTAGTAGACCATCAGCAGCCGCCCGGAATCGACCCGGTCGGTGAACCAGCCGCTGGCCACCGTGCCGACCACGTCGAAGGCGCCGATCATGGCGAGCAGTCCGGCGGCCGTGGTCTCCGGCATGCCGTGGTCGTGGGCGGCGGGGATGAAGTGGGTGCCGACCAGGCCGACGGTGGTGGCCCCGCAGATCGCGAAGGAGCCGGCCAGCAGCCAGAAGACCCTGCTGCGCATCGCATCGCGCAGCACCCGCAGGGTGCGGGACACCGCCCGTCCGCTGTTGGCCGGCGGGAGGGGGTCGCCGGGCTCGGCGCCGTACGGCAGGAGGCCGAGGTCGGCCGGGCGCTCCTTCATCAGCAGCAGCACGGGGACCGCCACCGCGGTGGCGCAGAGCGAGACCACCATCACGGCGGCCCGCCAGCCGGCGGCCTGCACCAGCCAGGAGAGCACCGGCAGGAAGACCAGGTTGCCCGCTGCGCCGGCCGCCGTGAGCACCCCGGTGACCAAGCCCTGGCGGGCCTGGAACCAGCGCCCGGTGATGGTGGTGGCGAACGCCCCCGCCATGCTGCCGCTGCCCAGGCCGACCAGGAAGCCCCAGCAGAGGATCAGCTGCCACGCCTGGGTCATCAGCACGGTGAGCCCGGAGCCGACCGCGATGGTGAGCAGCGCGCAGACCGTCACCAGCCGCACCCCGAAGCGGTCCATCAGCGCGGCGGCGAACGGCGCGGTGAGGCCGTAGAGCACCAGGTTGACCGAGACGGCCAGTCCGATGGTGCCGTGCGACCAGCCGAACTCGCTGTTCCAGACGGTCATCATCAGGCCGGGGGTGGAGCGGAAGCCGGCCGAGCCGACCAGGACCAGCAGCGAGACGGCGGCGACCACCCAGGCGTAGTGCAGGCGCGGGCGGCGGTCGCGGGGCGGGGCTTCTTCAGCCGTGGCGGATGTGGGTCTGGTGTCGGTCACCTGATCGAGTCTTGCCGCTCGGCCGCCGCGCCACGAGCGGCCTGACTGCCATCTTCCACAAAGATCGGGCCAACCGGCCCGTCCGGCCGACGGCAGGAGCCGCAGTGGCAGCCCGGGCCTCCCGTCCCGAGCTGCCACCGGTACGGGCCCTGACCCGCACTGCCGGGCGCCCCGCACTCGCCAAGTGGTGACTGACCGTCATATCTGCTGGAACGGCCGTCTCTTGACGTCCCCTCGCAACGGAGAGCTGCCCCAAGAGTGATCAGCCCGATACGTCACGTCAATGGTTCATCCGAAATTCGGAATGGTTGCGACCTGTTTCAGCCGTGGAATGATCGAGAATCGGCCGTCAGTACACGGTCAAACGCAGCACGGTCAGGCGGTCAAGGCACCGGTTCCGCGCGGCGCCGCGCCGTCGGCCAGGTCGGTCCACGCTGCCGCACCGTCGGCCGGGTCGGTCCGCTCCACCTCGCACCAGACCAGCTTCCCGCCGCCCTGCGGGCACCAGCCCCAGCGGGCCGCGAGCAGGTCGACCAGTTCGAGCCCGCGCCCGCTGGTCGCCCCCGGGCAGGCGTGCCGGGGCCGCGGCGCCGTGCCGGAGGCGTCCGCCACCTCCACCCGCACCGGCCCTTCGCCCCTGGGCCAGACCAGCCGCAGCACCGCTGGACTGCCCGCGTGCACCACCGCGTTGGTCACCAGCTCGGAGACCAGCAGCACCAGCGTCTCGGCGTAGCCGGCCGTCGGATCGGCCCCGAGGTCGAGCAGCCTGCCCCGGACCCACCGCCGGGCCCGGCCGACCTCCGCGGGGTCGGCGGCCACCGCGAGCTGTTCCTGAACCACCTGCACCGCTCCACCACCTGCATGACGAGCTACCGGTTGGACTGCCCGTGTCGTCGGCACGAACAGGCACCAGGATGATTCGCGGAATCCGGGCCGGACAACCGCTTCGGGCATATTCCAGCGTTCGGGGGACAGCACGGCGCATACTGACCCGTTCGCCCGGCCGAGCATCGCAACGACCTTCGCACCGGTGTGGTGAAAACTACCGCCCGACACCCGCCCACCGGTGGCGGCCACGCGGCGGCGAGACGACCCCTGAGAGAAGTGTTCTTCCTACAATCCCCCACCCCGACACCGGTGGCCGCTATACGGTGGACGGCATGACCGCTCCGGACTGGGACCAGCAGATGCGGTCGCGGTTGGCCCGCGGCGAGGAGAGCGCGCTCGGCGAGCTCTACGACCAGCTGTCACCACTGGTGCACGGCCTGGCCGGTCGGATCCTGGGCGACGAGCAGGCGGCCGCGCAGCTCACCCGCGAGGTCTTCGGCCATCTCTGGGAGCACCCGGAGGAGTTCGACCCCGGTGAGCGCTCGCTGCGCTCCTGGGTCGGCGAGTTGACCCACCGTCGGGCGGTGGAGCGGTTGCGCCGGGAGGACCACGAGCCGCAGGAGATCGACCAGCGGGCCGCCACCGCCCAGGCGCAGTACGTGGTGGCCGCGCTGCCGCCGGCGCTGCGCGAGACCCTGGAGACCACCTGGTACGACGGCCGGACCTACCAGGAGACCGCTCGGCAGTTGGGCATCAGCGAGCAGGCGGCCCGTCAGCGGCTCCGCCTCGGCCTGCAACTGCTCGCCAATGAACTTGAGTTCGGCTCGTGACGGGGGACGTACGGGATGACTGAGCAGGAGCACGAGGCGCTGCGCGGTCTGCTCGGCGCCTGGGCGCTGCGGGCCTGCCTCCCCGATGAGGCGGCCGAGGTGGAGCGCCACCTGCCCGGCTGCGCCGAGTGCGCGGAGGAGGGCGAGCGGCTGCGCCGGGCGGCCGGCCGGCTGAGCCTGGACGATCCGCTGGACCAGCCGGACGGGCTGCGCCAGCAGGTGCTGGACTTCTGCCTGAACCGGCGGGCGGCCCACCACCCGCTGGCCGACTGGGCGGCGCCGTTCGCGGCCGAGACCGCCAAGTTGGACGCGCTGCTGCGCGACCTGGGCCGGGCGGAGTGGCAGGAGGTGGCCGAACTGCCGTGGCGCGGCGGGTCGCTGCGGCTGCGGCCGGCCGAGGTGCTGTGCCATCTGGCGGCCCTGGACGGGTTGGTCGGCACCGCCCTCGGCCTGCCGGACCCGGTGGGCTCGGCACGACCCCGGGTGCCGGCCCAGGCGACCGGGCCGGTGCCGTGGGGCGGGCTGCTGCAGCGCGGCGAGCGGCTGGCCGCCCAGCACGCCGAGCACTCCCCGCAGGAGGTGCGGCAGTTCTGGCGGGCCCAGTCGCAGGCGCTGCTGCGCGAGGCGGTGCCGGAGGTCGGCGACCTGCCGGTGGACTTCGGCTTCACTGCCCTGCCGGTTCGCGACGCCTTCATCGACCGGGCGTTGGAGACCTGGATCCACGGCGAGGACGTGGCCCGCGCGGTCGCCTACCCGTATGCCCAGCCGGCCCCCGGTCACCTGCGGCAGATGGTCGACCTGGCCGCCCGCCGGCTGCCCGGCGCGCTGGTCGGCCGCCGGCAGGCCGCCTATGCGGGCCCGGGGCCCGAAGCCGCCGGCTCCGGGCGGACGGTGCGGCTGGTGATCGAGGGCCCGGCGGCCGGGCAGTGGCTGATCCCGCTGGACGGCCGGCCGTCCGCCCCGGAGCAGCCGCCGAGCGAACCGGTGGCCGAACTGGTGATGGACGGCGTGGAGTTCTGCGCGCTTGCCGCCGCGCACCGGGATCCGGAGCACCTGCCGGTCGGCGAGTACGGCGACCGGGCGGCGATCCGCGAGGTGCTGGCGGCGGTGCCGCTGCTGTCGAGGCCATAGGGCCGCTCTTGCGGCCCCATGCGAGCCGGGCGGTCAGGCGAAGACCACGGTCCGGCTGCCGTTGATCAGCACCCGGTGCTCGCTGTGCCACTTCACGGCGCGAGCCAGCGTCTGGCTCTCGACGTCCCGGCCGAGCGCGACCAGCTGATCCGGCGTCACGTCGTGCTGCACCCGGGCCACCTCCTGCTCGATGATCGGGCCCTCGTCCAGATCGGCCGTCACATAGTGGGCGGTTGCACCGATCAGCTTCACGCCCCGGGCGTGCGCCTGGTGGTACGGCTTGGCGCCCTTGAAGCTCGGCAGGAAGGAGTGGTGGATGTTGATCATCCGGCCGGAGAGCGCCTTGCACAGGTCGTCCGAGAGCACCTGCATGTAGCGGGCCAGCACCACCAGGTCGACGTCCTGCTCGTCGACCAGCTCCAGCAGCCGGCGCTCCGCCGCCGGCTTGGTCTCGGCCGTCACCGGGATGTGCACGAAAGGCACGCCGTAGGAGGCGGTCAGTTCCTCGAAGTCGGTGTGGTTGGAGACCACCGCGGCGATCTCCACCGGCAGCGCGCCGATCGAGGTGCGGAACAGCAGGTCGTTGAGGCAGTGCCCGAACCTGCTGACCATCAGGACCACCCGCATCTTCGCCTCGGCCGGGTGGATCGCCCACTCCATCCCGAAGGAGGCGCCGATCGCGGCGAAGCTGGCCCGCAGGCTCTCCACGGTGACCGGGCGCTCGGCGGAGAAGTGCACCCGCATGAAGAACAGCGGTCCCCCGGCGCCCCCAGCCATGGGGGTCCCCCCGGCCGAAGGCTGGGGGAGGCCCGGAGGCGCCCCCACCGGCCGGGAGGTGCCCCCGTGCCGGTCACCGAACTGCTGGCTGTCGATGATGTTGCATCCGGTCATGAAGAGGTAGCTGGAGACCGCGTGCACGATCCCCTGCTTGTCCGGGCAGGAGAGGGTCAGTACGTACTGGGTCGGCTCGACCGCGGTCTGCTGCGCCACGCTCTCGGTCCTCGTTTCCGGTTCGTCCGCTGTCTGTGGTGAGGGCCCAGCCTGGCACAGCCGGGCCCGGGTCAGCCGATCCGTGTCAGGATCCTCAGCACTTCGAGCGAACGCGGCGGGGTGTCCGGGTCCTCGCCGTCGTTGGTGCTGAGCAGCTCGTGGGCGGCCCGGGCGGCGGCCACCGTGGCCGGCCAGTCCGGGTGGCCCAGGTAGGCGGCGGACGGGGCGTCCGCACCCACCTCGTGGAATATCCGCAGCACCCCCAGCACGGCGGCGTCCACCAGGGCCGCCTCGTCGGCGTCCCGCAGGACCGCGCCGATGTACTTCTCGGCCGACCAGCGGTCCAGCCAACTGTCCTCGACCAGGCGGTAGACGGCATCGGTGACGTCCCCGTAGCCGTCCCGTCCGGTGGCCCAGTACTCCTGCTGGAAGGCCGGGTCGGCGAGCATGTGCAGGGCGGAACGCAGGCGGGCGCGCCAGCGCCACCAGGGCAGATCGTTGAGCGGCATGCCGCCCATGGTGGTGGAGCGGCGCCCCGGACGAGAAGGGTTTCGCAGAGAGCCGTTGGTGTTTTCTGTGCTGACCGCCATGGCAGACGATCGTACGTTCCCTTGCGAACGGGATCTACACGCGTCCAATCCTTGAGTTCATCGCCGGTTAACCACCCGTTGAACATGTTGCCCACTTGTGGAGTGAACCCCCCGGAAGGCTAGGGGCCCCTGTCACGTCCGCATTTGGGGGAACAGCCGAGATGACCGCTGCACCGAGGGCACCGCGCCGCGGCCGCCGCACCGGGCGTCCGCTGGCCCTGGCGGCCGCGGCGGCGTTACTGCCGGCCGTGCTCGCCACCTCCGGCTGCGCCGCCAAGGCCGACGCCGCGGACCCCCGCACCGAGCTCACCGTGCTCACCTTCGCCCCCTGGGGCACCGGCTCCACCGACCGGCCCGGCATGGCCCAGCTGGCCACCGCGATCGGCGCCGAGGCCGACGCCCAGGGCGGGGTGGCCGGGCACCGGCTGCGGGTGCTCACCTGCAACGAGCACAACACCGCGGACGGCGCCGCCGCCTGCGCCAAGCAGGCCGTGGACGCCGGCGCGATCGCCGTGGTCGGCTCCTACAGCCAGTACGGCGACGCCTTCATGCCACTGCTGGAGAACGCCCGGATCCCGTTCATCGGCGGCTACGGCCTGTCCAACCCGGAGTTCAGCAGCCCGCTCTCCTACCCCGTCTCCGGCGGCACCCCGGCGCTGATCGCCGGCAGCGGGCGGCAGTTGGTCGCGGCCGGCTGCCAGACCGTCTCGGTGATCCGCCCGGACACCCCGGCCGGCGACACCCTGCCGGGCGCGCTGGGCGGCGCGCTCGCCCCGGCCGGAGTGAAACTCACCGACATCCGCGCCCAGGAGAAGTCCACGGACTTCACCCAGGCCGCGAAGACCGCGATCGGCTCCGACGCGCCGGGCAACTGCGTCACCGCGGCGCTCGGCCCGCTGCCCACCCTCAACCTGCTCGATTCGATGCGCCGGCAGCCCCACCGCAACACCCGGCTGTTCTCGGTGATCGGCAGCTTCCAGCAGTCGGTGGTGGACTCCACCGGCGGCGACGCGGGCCCGCTCGGCAACGCCTACGCGGTCGGCTGGTTCCCGCCCGAGGCCTCCCAGGTCTGGGATCCGCTGCGGGCCATCGTGCGCACCCGGGCCGCGGCCGACGCCACCATCGACACCGCCGACCCCGGGGTGCAGACCACCTGGGTGGCCTACCAGGTCTTCCTGCAGGCCGTGCAGCGGATCGGGCACGGCCAGCCGGTGACCAGCCACTCGCTGCGCGACGTGCTGGACGGCGGCACTCCGATCGACACCGGCGGCGCCACCCCGCCGCTGAACTGGGGGCTGACCAACATGCTGGCCAGCCCCGACTCGCCGCGCCTGGTGAACACCTCGGTCACCTTCCAGCAGGTGCGCGGCGGCCGGCTGGTCGAGCAGCAGCCCGGCTTCACCGACGTCCGCTGGGTGCTGACCGGCGGCAGACCGCCGACCGGCTGACCGTCAGCCCGTTCTGACGCACCGTCAGAACGGGCTGGCGCCTGCTCAGAGCTGGTAGTCGTTGAGGGTGGACAGGCCGGCCTGGCCGGCGATCGCGTTCCAGGTGGCGGCGGCCTGCTTCTTGGCACCGCTGGCGGTGCCGCTGGCCTGGTCGCCGGCCTGCTTGTGCGCGTCGCCGCTCACCTTGGCGGGGTCGCAGCCGCCCGCCGCATCGCCCGCCCAGGCCGCGTAGGCGTCGTCGGCGCTGGCCGAGGCCTGCCAGGCCTGGGTGAGCTGCTGGACCAGCTGCGGGCCGGTCGGCAGCTTGTCCACCTTGAGCGCGGCCAGCGAGGTCAGCAGCTGCTGGCGCTGCCCGGAGGCCTGGGTGAGGGCCTGCTGGGCGGCGGCGGGGTTGTCGCACTTGCCGATCGAGGCGACCGCCCCGACCACCGCCTGCCGGCTGGCGCTGGCCTGGCCCAGCAGGTTCGCGAGCGCCTGGGCCTGCGCCTGCGCGTCGGGGCCGAGTGCGGACGTGCTGCCGGCGGCGCTGCTGCCCGTTGACGCCGAAGCGGACCCGGCCGCCGAGGCCTCGGCCACCGGCGCCTGGCGCGGCTGCTTGGGGTGGCCACCGCCGCCGGACAGCACCGCGACCAGGATCCCGCCGACCGCGCAGACCGCGATCAGACCGCCGATCACCGCCTTGCGGGACATCCCACCGCCGCCGGCCGACCGCGCGTCGGCCCGGCCCAGCCGGGTGGTCTGGTCCGACACCGCCGGGTAGCCGCCGGGCTGGCCGGCGAAGGACTGCTGGCCCCCCGGGGACTGGTTGCCGCCGAAGGTCTGGTTGCCCCCGAACGACTGCTGCCCGCCGAAGGATTGGTTGCCCCCGAAGGACTGCTGACCACCGAACGACTGGTTGCCGCCGAACGACTGCTGGCCCCCGAAGGACTGGTTGCCGTCGAACGACTGCTGACCCCCGAAGGACTGCTGACCACCGAAGCTCTGCTGACCCCCATCGGCTGGCCGCCGGCGAAGCCGGCCCCCGGGGCACCGGTCGGGTAGGGCGGCAGCGCCTGGGTCTCCGCCACCGGCTGGCCGCCCAGCTGGGTCGGCTGCTCGCTCCACGTCTGCCCGGGCGCCAGGTACTCGGGACCGCCCTGCTCCGGGCCGGCCTGCCCCGGGATGGCCGGCGCCCCCGGCGGTGCGGCGGGCGCGGCCGGCTCCGGACGGAACAGGTCGTCCAGATTGAAGTCACCGGAGTTGGGGTACGAGCGGCGCTGGCTCAACGCGAATCCTCACCTGTGCACGACCATGGGCACACCGGCGCGGTCAGCGGCGAAGGGGCGGTCGATGGTGCGGACCGCCCGCGCTGTCTATCCGGTGAGAGCACCCGGGCCTTCCTCGGTTCTTCCGCGCGTTTTCACTGACGGCGGACCACTGCTGCTGGAGTTCCTCAAAACCTCCGGCCCACGCTACCGGTTCACCGCTTCGGGTGACCACGCGGGCGGGGTGCCGAGGACCTCGGGCACAGGCCCGCCGACAGTCCGTCACGCCGCCTCCACCTCCATCCGCTGGTGGAAGTCCCGCACCACCCGGTGGTCCCGGTAGGGCTCCAGGCGGCGGCGGAAGTCGTCCAGGTACTCCACGCCCCGGTTGGAGCGCAGCCCGCCGAGCAGCCGCACCGCCTGCGCCCCGGTCTCACAGGCGCGTTCGATGTCGCGCTGCTGCAACTGCGCGGTGGCCAGCAGCACCAAGTCGACGGCGCGGCGCCGCACTCGGCTGACCGGATGCAGGTCGAGGGCGATCCGGGCCTGCTTCTCGGCCTGCTTGCCGTGCTCCAGATCGCGGTAGCAGTGCGCCAACTCGTCGGCCAGGTAGGCCTCGTCGAAGTGCACGATCCAGTCCGGGTCCTGCTCGGGGTCGCGCTTCTCCATGGCCGCCACGGCCTTGGCGGCGACCGACTCGCAGGAGCGGGCGTCGCCCATCAGTGCGTGGCCGCGGGCCTCGGCGGCGTAGAACATCGCCATCGCGGTGGGGGTGGCCACCGAACGGGCGCCTTCCTGGGCGGCCCTGGCCAGTTGGGCGATCTCCCGCGGATTGCCCAGGGTGGCCGCCAGGTGGCTCATCGAGGCGGCGAGCACATAGCCGCCGTAGCCGCGGTCGTCGGCGGCCTGGGCCAGCCGCAGCGCCTGGATGTAGTACCGCTGGGCGAGCCCGGGCTGCCCGGTGTCCACCGCCATGTAGCCCGCCAGCTCGGTCAACCGGGCCACCGCGGCGAACAGCTGACGACCGGTCTCCTCCCGGTAGCCGCCGGTGAGCAGCCCGGAGACCACGCTGTTCAGGTAGTGCACCACCACCGGGCGGACGTGGCCGCTGCCGAACCGGTGGTCCAGGTCGACCAGCATCTCGGTGGTGGCCCGGATCGCCGACACGTCCGACGGCCCGACCCGCGGCCCGCCGGTGCGCGCCACCACCGGGTCGGGCGGGGTGATCAGCCAGTCCCGGCTGGGCTCGACCAGCGCCGAGGCGGCCACCGAGGCGCCGCCCAGGAAGTCCCGCCGGCTGACGTCGCTGCGCCACAACTCGCAGACCTGCTCCACGGCCCCGGCCAGCGTGGCGGCGAACTGCAGTCCGACGCCCGAGGTCAGGTTCTTGCCGTCGGCCATGCCGATCTCCTCGACCGTGACGCCGCGGCCGAGCTTGCGCCCCAGCGCCTCGGCGATCACCGCCGGTGCCTGGCCGCGCGGTTGCTGACCGCGCAGCCAGCGGGCGACCGAGGTCTTGTCGTACCGCAGGTCGAGCCCGTGTTCGGCGCCGCAGAGGTTGACCCGGCGGGCCAGACCCGCATTGGAGCAGCTCGCCTCCTGGATCAGCTGCTGCAGACGCTCGTTGGGCTGTCGTGCGACGAGTGGTCTCGCGGCCATGGGCTTCGCCTCCCCAGCGCCCCCGGCTGCACCGGGGGGCGTCGACTCTGCTGCTCTGGTGCCGGCCGACCGCTCGCGCGGTACCGCATCGCGCAGTGCCGAACGGCGTGCCGACTACCCGGCCAGTGAAGGAACTTGAGGCCAGGTTAGCGATCTACGACACCATCGGGATACCCATGCGGACGACCCGTTCCCCATGCGCGCCCGGGAAAATGCTCCTGTGCGCCCCCGCTGCGCCCGTCCCGCGAACCGCGGGCCGACACCGGACGAACAGCGGACCAACGCCCCCGGAGCGCCATGTTCCGCGCCAGGGCGCGCCACCGCGCCGACCCGGGCACCGGCGCGCTACCCGGGCGCCGCGATCACCGTTTCGAGTGACAAACCCGGGCGCGGCGCACGCGCCAGGAGTCGGCCCGTAACCCGCCCCACCGCCACCAGTTGAGTAGCGCGTGGACGAGCACCCAGGAATCCCGGAGCACGGCCGCGGCGGCGCGGCGACCTCCCCGCCGGCGGCCTCCCCGCTGCTGACCGAGGCGGTCAGGTATGCGGAGGACTGGCTCTGGGAGGTGGTGCCGGGCACCCACCTGGTCGACGGCGAGGGCGGGCCGTACTGCTCCTGCCGGGCCGCCCACTGCTCGCGGCCGGGCGCGCACCCCGCGCACCACGACTGGCAGCGGCTGGCCAGTGCCGGCCCCACCCGGGTGGGCCTGTGGTGGACCGAGGATCCGCAGGCCGCGATCCTGCTGCCGGCCGGCCGCTCGTTCGACGTGCTGGACGTGTCGATGACCGCCGGCTGCCTGGCGCTGACCCGGATGGAGCGGATGGAGACGCAGTTCGGTCCGGTGCTGTCGGCGCCGGCCGAGCCGGGGCGGCGCGACCGCCGGATGCTCTTCCTGGCGCCGCCCGGCACCCTGGCCAAACTCCCCGAGCTGCTGCGGCGGTTCGGCTGGGCGCCGGACCGGCTGGACCTGACCGGGCGCGGTGAGGGCGACTGGATCGTGGCGCCGCCGTCCCGGCTCGGCCCGTACGGCTTCGCCCAGTGGGCCCGGCCGCCGTCCTTCGCCAACCGCTGGCTGCCGGACGCGGCGGAGCTGGTCGGCTCGCTGGCCTACGCCTGCCGCCGGGCGGCCCCGTGGCCCGGCCACTGACCCGGCCCCGACCTGCTGACGCTTCATCAGATCATCGACGCCATAAGGGACCGGTGTACCCGCACCGGCTGTTCGACAAGCCGCTCGAACGAGTGACGAGTTGTCAGGATTGGCCTGCCTTGGGGCGGGGATGATTGGTTGCGTAACGCTTTCGCACCAAATCGACCCGGAGGTGGCAGCTAGGGCAGGCAGCGAAGATCGGGGAAGCCCAAGGACTGGGGGAGCGCCGAGGGGACGACCGGACGGGGAAGCCGGTCGGCGGCGGTGGGGGACCAGGGAGGGATCGGGAGGGACCGGGGGGTTCGGGCCTGGCACGCGGGGACGTGCCGGGCCCGAACGCATGCCCTCGGGCGGACCGACTACGCCCGCGCCACGAAGACGTGCGCCGCGATGTCCTTGCCGAGCTCGGCGGCGTCCGCACCCGAGCCCACCAGCACACCGCCCACCGCGGACGCGACCTGCACCGTGGCGCCCGGGCGGATCCCGGCCCGGCGCAGCGTGCGCATCAGCTCCTCGTCGGTCTGGATCGGCTCGCCGATCCGCCGCACCACCACGCGGGCGCCGCCGTCACCGGGCCGCAGCGCGTCCAGGGTGACCAGCGCGGCGTCGAACCCCTCCCCCTCGGCTCTCATGTCGCCCAGCTCGTCCAGGCCCGGGATCGGGTTGCCGTACGGCGACTGGGTCGGGTGGCCGAGCATCTTCAGCACCTTGCGCTCGACCTGCTCGCTCATCACGTGCTCCCAGCGGCAGGCCTCCTCGTGCACCTGCTCCCACTCCAGGCCGATCACGTCGACCAGCAGGCACTCGGCGATCCGGTGCTTGCGCATCACCCGCACCGCGAGCCGGCGCCCGTCATCGGTCAGCTCCAGGTGGCGGTCTCCGGCGACCTGGAGCAGGCCGTCCCGCTCCATCCGGCCGACAGTCTGGCTGACCGTGGGACCGCTCTGCTCCAGCCGCTCGGCGATCCGGGCGCGCATCGGGACGATGCCCTCCTCCTCCAACTCAAGGATGGTGCGAAGGTACATCTCAGTCGTATCGATCAGCCCAGACATCGCCGCAGGCTCCGTTCCCTCGAGGTCTACCGCCAATTCTGACCTACCGCACTGATAACCGGCCCCGCCCGCTCGGCCTTCCCGTCCGGGTCGGGCCCTGTTGACAGCGGGGGCGCGCAGGCAGCAGCGTGCTCGCCGTACCTTTCTCCACCGGCTCAGGGCGACCTAGGAGACGATCGAATGAGCGATCTGGTCGGGCAGTACTTCGACGCCGCGGTGGCTCACCTGCAGCGGGTCCGCACCGAGGAGGCCGAGTCGATCGACCGGGCCGCGGTGCTGCTGGCCGACGCGGTGGCCGACGGCCGGCGGATCTTCATCTTCGGGGCCGGGCACTCCTCGCTGGCCGCCCAGGACGTGGTCTACCGGGCCGGCGGCCTGGCGGTGGTCAACCTGCTGAACGTGCCCGGGATGACCGGGGTGAACGTGATGCCGGCGCCGCTGGGCAGCGCGCTGGAGCGGGTCTCCGGGCTGGCCACCGCCACCCTGGACCTGACCCCCGCCACCGCCGGTGACCTGCTCTTCGTCATCTCGCTCTCCGGCCGCCAGGTGATGCCGGTGGAGCTGGCCGCGCACGCCCGCACCCGGGGGATGCACGTGGTCGCGGTCACCTCGCTCGCCTACCCGGGGCGGGTCGGCTCGCGGCACCCGTCCGGCACCTACCTCAAGGACCACTGCGACGTGGTGCTGGACAGCAAGATCGCGGTCGGTGACGCCGAGCTCGACCACCCCGAGGTGGAGACCGGCTTCGGCTCGGTGTCCACCATCGTCACCAGCGCACTGATGCAGGCGGTGGTGGTGAGCGCGGTGGGCAAGCTGGCCGAGCGAGGCAGCACGCCCCCGCTGTTCCGCTCGGGCAACGTGGACGGCGGAACGGACTGGAACGCCAAGCTGATGGCCGAACACGCGGACCGGATCTACTACTCCTTCTGAACGAGGACATCTCGTCTCCCCGTAAAAGGCGCGTACGCGCCCTGTCCCCGGACCGGCCGACCGCCCATACTTCGAGCAGCGGACACCGACACGCACTCGGGGGCACACGGGATGGCTGCCGGCGGACGACCCACGGACCCGGTCCGCGAGGACGAGCTGCTCCCGGAGCTGTTCCGGGTCGCCGACTCCGCATCGCTGCTCGGCCAGCGGCGCTCCATCACGCTGGCCCGCTGGCAGCTGCTGCTGCTCACCGCGGCGGCCGCGGCCGGCAGCGCGGGCGGCGGCCCGCTCTGCTGGCTGGCCGCGGCCGCCTACCTGGCCGCGGCCGGGACGGCCCTGCGGCTGACCCGGCAGCAGCCCCAGGGCCTCTGGTACGAGGGGCGGGCGGCCGCCGAGTCGGTGAAGACGCTGGCCTGGAAGTTCGCGGTGCGGGCCGACGCGTATCAGCCACCGCCGGCCACCCTGCCGGACGCCGAAGGGCTCTACCGGCTGCAACTGCGCGGCCTGCTGCACGGGTTCCGGCACAGCCCGGCGCTGCCCGCCGACGCGGAGCAGCGCGCCTCGGTCACCGCGGCGATGCGCGCGCTGCGCGACGAGCCGCTGGCCGTGCGGCGCGAGGTCTACCTGCGGGAGCGGGTGCGGGCCCAGCACGACTGGTACCGGGCCAAGGGCGCCTACTGCGACCGGGCCGGCCGGCTCACCGAGCTGCTGGGCATCGCGCTGCCGCTGCTCGGGCTGGCGCTGGCCGTCCCCGGGGCGCTCGGCGTGCTGCCGCTGGACCTGCTGGGCGCGGTGTCGGCGGTGGCCCTGTCGGTGGCCGCCTGGGCCCAGCTGCGCCAGTACCGGCCGCTGGCCGCCGCCTACCGGCTGGCCGCCGACGAGCTGGAGCAGGTGCGCGACCAGCTGAGCCGGCTCGACCTCACGGCCGGCGACGCCGAGGAGCTCTGGGCCCGGCTCGCCAGGGACGCCGAGGACGCCGTCTCCCGCGAGCACACCACCTGGCAGGCCCGCCGCGAGGTCCGCCCGGGGCACTGACCCCGTGTCCCACGCTTTTCCAACTGGCAGAGTCACGTTCTGGAGGCGCTTTCGTGCAGCCACGACTGGTCAAGACCGGCGACGACCGGACCCTGGCCGTGCAGAGTTTCGGCAACCCGGCCGGGCGGCCGGTCTTCCTGCTGCACGGCACCCCGGGCAGCCGGGTCGGGCCGACCCCGCGTTCCACCGTGCTCTACAACCTGGGCGTGCACCTGATCTCCTTCGACCGGCCGGGCTACGGCGGCTCGGACCGGCAGCGCGGCCGGCGGGTCGCCTCGGCCGCCGCCGATGTGCAGACCATCGCCGACGAGCTGGGCCTGGAGACGTTCGCGGTGGTCGGCCGCTCCGGCGGCGCCCCGCACGCGCTGGCCTGCGGGGCCCTGCTGCCGGGCCGGGTGCACCGGGTGGCGGCGCTGGTCCCGCTGGCGCCCCGGGACGCCGAGGGGCTGGACTGGTACTCCGGGATGACCGCCTCCAACATCCGCGACTACCGGGCCGCCGAGCGCGGCCACAAGCGGATCGCGGCCACCATGGCGCAGCGGGCCCGGCGGATCCGGGACGACCCGGCGACCGTGCTGGCCGGGCTGCGCCAGGAGCTGTCCGGCAATGACGCGGCGGTGGTCTCGGACGCCGGGATCCGCCGGATGCTGGCGCGCAACTACCGCGAGGCGTTCCGGCAGAACGCCGACGGCTGGATCGACGACGTGCTGGCCTTCACCACCGGCTGGGGCTTCCAGGTCGAGGACATCACCGCCAAGACCTGGCTCTGGCACGGCGCCGAGGACATGTTCTCGCCGGTCGACCACTCCCGCTGGCTGGCCTCCCACATCCCCGACGCCACGCTGTTCCTGGAGCCGGGGGTGGCGCACTTCGCGTCCTTCCGAGTGCTCACCGCGGCCGTGAAGTGGGCCGCGGGAGCACCGCGGTGACGATCAGACCGGCTGCGGCTCCAGGTCGCGGTTGATCCGCTTCCAGCCGCGCGCCGACACGGTGTTGGGGTGCTCCTCGCCGAGCTGCCGGATGAACTCGGCGACCGCGCGGGAGCGCAGCTCGGACGCCTGGTTTATCCGGCCCTGCGAGCGCAGCGTGACCGCCGTGTTGGCCTGGCAGGAGACCGCGTCCGGGTGGGTGGCGCTGTAGCGGTCGCACAGGCCCCGGTAGGCGGTCCGCTCCAACTCCTCGGCCTCACTGAGCCGGCCGAGGTCGCCGTAGGCGTTGGCCAGGTTGATCATGCTGTTGAGGGTGAACGGGTGCTGGGGGCCGAGCACCCGGGACAGCGTCGCCACGGTGGCCTCGCCGAGCTCCGCCGCCTCGCCGAGGCCGCCGCTGCCGCGCAGGTAGATCACCAGGTTGTTGGCGCAGGCCAGGGTGAACGGGTGCTCCTGGCCGAAGAGTTGCTGGTGGCCGACGTAGACCTGGCGGGCCAGGTCGCGGGCCGCGTCCTTGTCGCCGCCGGCGCTGTAGTCGGCGGCGAGGTTGAGCGCGCAGGCCAGGGTGTCGGGGGCGTTCTCGCCGTACCGCTCCAGGTAGCGCTCGTAGGTCTCCTTGGTGAGCCGGCGGGCCTCCGCCTGCCGGCCGGACTTGCGCAGCGCCACGGCCAGCGCCTTGGCGTTGCGCAGGATCTCCGGCACGTCGATGTCGAGGGTTTCGGCGTAGGCCTCGTCGACCTCCTGGTGGACCGCCACCGAGGCCTCGTAGTCGCCCTGTTCGCGCAGGTCGCGAGCGAGGTTGGACTTGCTGGAGAGGGTGTAGGGGTGCTTGGGGCCGAGCACCAGGGCGCGCCGGTCCAGGGTGTCCTGGTCCAGCTCCAGGGCGGCGGCGCTGTCCCCGACCAGGCGGTGGTCGATGGCCAGGTTGTTGGCGATCGACAGGGTGCGCGGGTTGTCCTCGCCGAACTGCTCGCGGAACCGCTCCAGGATCTCCTTGTCCAGCTCCAGCGCCTTGGCGAACTCGCCCAGCGCCCGGCGGTCGGCGCTCAGCGAGCCGGCCGTCATCAGGGTGTACGGGTGGTGCTCGCCGAGCACCCGGCGCTGCCGCTCCAGGGTGTCCTCGTCCAGCTCCATGGCGGCGGCGTACTGGCCCTGGGAGCGCATCACATTGGCGAGTTGGAAGCGCAGCAGCAGGGTCTGCCGGTCGTCCTCGCCGAGCTTGGCGGTCCAGGCCTCGTCCAGCAGGTGGCCGGTGCGGCGGGCCTGGTTGAACTCGCCGCGCTTCCACAGGTAGCGGACCCGGTCGATCATCAGCTGGCGGGTGTCGGACTCGTCGCAGTCGTGCGCCCGGGACGGCGACAGGTGCGGCCAGATCTCCTCGAACGACGGCCAGTTGGCCGGGTCGTCGGTGTCGCCGACCACCGGGCGGGCGCCGATCAGGATCCGGTGCACCTCGTGGATGGTGTCGTTCTGCTCCTCCGGCGTCATCTCGGAGCGGATCACCTCCTGGACCAGCCGGTGCACCTGGATGCTGTTGGCCCCGGGGTCCACCTTGGCCAGCGCGTACCGGCCGATCGCCTGGATCACCCGGCCGAGCAGGAACTTGTCGCTCAGCCCCGGGTCGAACGGCACCAGCGCCCGGATCATCTGGTCGCTGTAGAAGAGGTTCATCGAGATCGGCTCGGGCGCGAAGTAGGCGCACAGCTGGAGCATCCGGGCGGCGGCCGGGGACTGCCGGCGCAGCCGGGCGATAGAGACCCGCCAGGTGGCCCCGACCGTCATCGGGTAGTCGACCGGGCGGCCCAGCTCCAGCACCCGGGCGGCCTCGGTGCGCAGCGCCGAGATGTACTCGGTGACCGGGGTGCCGGTCGCCTTCAGCCAGGCCCCGGCGACCTCGACGGCCAGCGGCAGGTCGCCGACCGCCTCGGCCACCGCGTTGGCGTCCTGCTGGGCGAGTGCGCCGCCGGTGCGCCTGGTCAGGTGGTCGATGCTCTCCGGGCGGGTGAAGACGTCCATGGTGAGCGCCTCGGCCGCGGTGGACCAGGCCTGGTTGCGCGAGGTGACCAGCACATGGCCCGGGCCGCCGGGGAAGAACTGGCGCACCTCGGTCGGCTCGTCGGCGTTGTCGAAGATCAGCAGCCAGCGCTTGGCCCGCTCGCCGCGGCGCAGCGCCTCCAGCGCGATCTCCGCCGCGTGCGCCACCGGCTCGTTGGTGGAGCGGCCCATCCGGCGGGCCAGCTCGGCCAGTTGGCCCTGGATCTCCTCCTCCTGCTCGGCCGAGATCCACCACACCAGGTCGTAGTCGGCCATGAAGCGGTGGGCGTACTCCAGCGCCACCTGGGTCTTGCCGACGCCGCCGAGGCCGTACAGGGTCTGCGGCACCGGCAGCACCGCGGTGGTGCCGCCGCCGAGCTGGTTGCGCAGCCGCTCCAGCACCTCGGCGCGGCCGGTGAAGTAGGTGTTGCGCGGCGGCACGTTCCAGATCTCCGGCTGGGTGCCGGGGAACCGCGGGCCGGTGGCGCCGTCGACCGTCGGCACCTCCTCCTTGCCCAGCGCCTTGACCAGTGCGGCCAGCGCCTGCGGCTCCTTGAGGTTGACCAGGTCGACCGGGTTGCGGGTGCTGAACGGCGCGACCAGCGGGGTGGAGCCGACCCGGACCGGGATCAGCTGGCGCCGGGTGCCGGACGGGTCGGAGCCGGCCACCGACTCCCACAGCGCCCGGGCCTGCGGGGAGCGCAGGTAGGCGGGCGAGAGCACGGCGACGGTGCGGAAGGCGGCGTCCACCGAGCGCTCGGTCTCCACCCGGGGGTCGGCGCCGGCGCTGATGTCCCGGGGCAGCACCCGGAAGCCGGCCAGGCCGAGCACGTACTCGATCCAGTCGGCCCACATCCGGTCCTCGGGCACGTAGCTGAGGTAGATGTCGGCGGGCACGGTGGGGCGGCGGCGGGTGAACGCCTCCACGTAGCGCAGCCGCAGTTCCTCGTCCATCGGCGGCAGCGAGCTGACCTCGCCGCCGGTGATCGCGTCGGCGAGGCGCTCGCAGGCGGAGAGCATGCTGGTCGGGGTGCCGGGCTGGTCGCCGAAGGTGGCGAGGATCTCCTCGTAGGCGTAGAACGGCCGGTACGGGATCTCCACCGAGCCCCAGTAGTGCACCAGTTCCTCGCCGGACAGGCCGGACGGCAGCCCGTCGAAGCGGATCCGGGCCAGCGCCCGGCCGGCGTCGGCCTTCTCCTTCTCGAAGTCGTCGATCCGCATCGGCACCGGCAGGATCCGGATCTGCCGCTCGCGGTAGCGGTCGGCGATGTGCTGGGCGATCCGGGAGGCGCCGTCGATGCTCTGGTCGCTCAGGGTGAAGCAGACCACCAGGTCGTCCGGCATCTGCACGGTGCAGATCTCGGCGGTGTCGGACAGGCCGGTGCGGCTGTCGATCAGCACGTAGTCGTACCGCTTGCGCATGTCGGCGCGGAGCGCGTCGAAGAACTGCCCGCCGTCGAACCGCTCGTAGAACAGGTCCCAGTCCAGGCTGCCCAGGGTGCCGGAGTAGTCGCGGTCCTGCCGGCCCGCGGCCAGGAAGTCGATGCCGCCGCCGGGCGGGAAGCCGTTCCAGGAGAGCGACACGGTGTGCCCGGCCACCTTGGCGAAGTCCAGGTGCCAGCCCTGGTGGTGGCCGATCCCGCGCAGCTCCTCCTGGTAGCGCTCGGGTTCCAGGAGCGCGTCGGCGTGCAGCTCGGTCTCCCGCAGCGCCTCCTCGCGGTAGTCGTTGATCAGCGTCATCACGCCCGGCGCCTCGGCGAGTTCGGCCGCGTCCAGGAACGGGTGGAAGAACTTGGCCAGGCCCGGCGCCTCCAGGTCCCAGTCCACGGTGAGCACCCGGTGGCCGTTGGCCGCCAGGATCCAGGCGGTGTTGGCCAGCGCCATGGTGCGCCCGGTGCCGCCCTTGTAGGAGTAGAAGGTGATGATCCGGCCCTGCCGCTCCTCCTCCGGCGGCTGGTCCTGCTCCGGGGCGGAGGCGCGCCTGCCCAGTCGCAGGTTGCGCGTCCGGTCCTTGTCGGACGTGTCAGGCATCGTTGTCTCCCCCTCGGTCGCTCTCGTCATCCTCGTTGTCGAACGGTCGCGCTGTGCCGGGCCGGCCGCCCCGCGGGCCCGAGGGCGGTAGGTCGCCGAACGCGCCGAGCAGCCGGGGCCGGGGCTCGCCGCCACCGGGCGGCCGGGGCAGCGCGCGCTCCTTGAACGCCTTCTGCGCCCTGATCGCCGCGTGCTGGAAGGCCAGCCCGAAGTCCCGGGCGGTGGGCACCCCCTCCGGGTCGAGGTGGTCGCCGGCCACCGGGCGGAACGACGGGCGGGCGCTGCCGGTGCGGCGGCGCAGCACCCGGTCGCTGAGCGCGGCCAGGTTGGCGGTCTCGGCGGCGCACTGCGGATCGTCCCGGTTCCACGGCTCGACCACGCTCACCCAGGCCGGGTTGCGCCGGGCGAACTCGGCCACCAGGGCGGCCCGGGCCGGATCCTGCAGCACCCAGCGGTCCAGCAGCAGCACGCCGGGGCCGGTGGGCTGCTCCAGCTCCATCAAGTGGTCGACGCGGGCGTCGAATTCGTGCACGGTCGGGTTGAGGTCGCACTGCCGGGCCAGCTGGGCGGCCTTGTCGGCGAGCGTGGTGTCACCGCCGCGGACGTACGGCTGCCAGTCGGTGCGCAGCGCGCCGTACCAGCCGGCGTCGCGGTGCTCGGGCACCTCGCTGTCCTTGAACGACAGCACGGCGATGGTGAGTTCGTCGGCCGGCGAGTGGCTGGGGAAGGCCGAGGGGTTGGTGGTGAAGTCGACCGGCTCGACCACCGGGACCACGGTCTCCAGCGCCACGTCGACGATCCGGCGGGCGATCTTGTAGACCACCTGCTCGTAGAGCCCCTGGTGGTGGCGCTGGGCCATCAGCGCGTAGAGGCCGTCCTCGGTGTAGGCGAGCGGCATGCTGGAGTGGTTGTACTGCACCTCGGACGCCACCTTGGGCAGCGCGCCCTCGCGCATGCCGACCCACAGCACCGGCACGACCGCGGTGTTGTGGGCCGGTCCGCCCGGGGATTTGGCGGCCCGCTGGGCGAAGGTGTACCACTCCTGCCCGCACGGCGTGGAGCGGAACAGCCGCGGGTGGTAGAGCGGCACGAAGACCCGGCAGGTGGCCAGTGCCTCGGAGATCTTGGCCGCCCAGTTGTCGCCCTGGTGCATGGTCTCGTCCATGAACCCGACCGGGTCGGCGGTGGGCAGGGGGGTCAACTGCAGCACCGCCTCACAGAGGTCCTCGTAGAACTGGCTGACCCGCAGATTGGGATTGCGGGAGCCGACCGTCGGCATGTGCGCGTAGGAGAGGAAGAAGTGCGGCTTCGCCGAGGCCTGCCGCACGCCTTCAGCGTCGTTCACTCAGCCTCCCCCGGGCGCCGACCGCTCCTCCCCGCAGGGGGACCTTCAGTGTAGGAAGGACGGCTTCCTGGAGGGAATAGCGCCGAGCCTGCCCTGCTGCCACTGATCATGCGTCAGAGCACGGTCAACTGTCAGGAGTTTGCCCGGATCTCACCCCTCGCCAGGGGCACCGCACGGCGTGTCGGCTCGGCGCGCAGCCACCCGGTGGCGGCGTCCACCGCGGGGCGGACCGGTAGCAGCACCGCGGGGGCGCCGCCGACCCGGCCGGTGCGGGCCCCCAGAGCGGGCCAGATCACGGGCAGCATCCGGGCGAAGTGCAGGTCGTCGACGTCGACGCCGTCGAAGTGCACCCAGCCGCGCCCGGCCACCCGGGCGGTGTAGCGCTTGCGCGGCGGATCCGGCAGCCGGTACTCGGCCAGGTGCAGCACGGTGCAGGTGGTGAGGGGGGCGCCCAGCATCAGTACCCGCGCCTCGGCCCGGTAGAGCGCGCCCACCGGGGAGCGGTCGCCCAGGTGGCTGGGGAGCTGGTGGTCGCACGTCAGTTCGGCGGCCCGGGGGCCCAGCGCGGCGAACGAGGTCTGCGGGTGGCCGCTGCGCAGCGCGCCCGGGGTGCGGCGCAGCTCCTCGGAGAGCCGGCCGACCGTCGGTGAGCTGGGGGTGGTCAGCGGGTCGAAGGCGGGCATCGCGGCGCGGTAGGCGACCAGCTCGGCGGGGGTGAGGGCGGCGGTGGCGCGGGTGTGCAGCCGGGAGGTGAGCGAGTTCTCCGGGGTCGCGGTGTAGCCGACCACGGTGCCGGCCGGCCCCAGCGCGGCCCGCAGCGCGGCCAGCACCGCGGCCGAGTCCCGCGCCGGGGCGTCCAGCGAGCGCAGCGCGGCGTGCACCAGCAGCACGCCGGTGTCGGGGCCGACGCCGAGCGCGCGCAGCTCGGCGGTCAGCCGGATCACCGGGGACATCAGGCGGGCAGCTCGGCGGGCTTGGCCGCCGGTGCCGGCAGCGGCGCCGCCTCGACCCGCACGGAGCCCCAGCGGTCCAGCGAGGCCCGCATGCCGCGCCCGAACCGCTCGCCCAGCGGGGTCAGCGCGCCGCAGCCCAGCAGGGTGTCGATGGCCCGGTCGGTGTGCCCGCGCCAGCGCGCCAGCTGCTCGCGGGCGTGGTCGGCGGCGTCCCCGCGCAGCCCGTCGTAGGCCCGCACCCGGGTGGCCCAGAACTCGGTGACCGCCAGATGGGCGTAGGTGCCCTGGAAGAGCCCCTCCAGCGGCCGCTTGTCCGCCCGCCAGGGCGCGTCGAAGAGCCGCTGGTCGGCGCGGTCGAACAGGTCGTGGAAGTCCAGCACCGCGCCCAGCTTGACGTGCTGGAACTCATGGGCGAGCAGCAGCGCCAGGATCGGCGCGGTGGCCGGGCGGGCGATGCCGACCGCCCCGAAGGCCTGCCGGGCGGCCGCGCTGACGTCCCGGCCGCTCGGGCCCGGGCGCAGCGGGGTGATGGTGTTCAGCCCGGCCGCGATCCCGGCCGCGTACTGCGGCAGGTCGCGCTGGGTCAACTCCCAGGCCTCGCGCAGCGATCCGGTCCAGTCGGCGAGCGCCGCCGCGGTGAGCCGCTGCTCGGCCGGCCACTGGTGGCTGTCCCGGTACGGGTCCAGGTCCTCCAGCGCCACCGTCCAGCCCGCCGGCAGCTCCACCCGGCGCACCGGCAGCCAGCGCTCGCCGGCCGGCTGGTCGTGCGCCACCCGGAACTCGGCGCCGCCGGGCGCCCGCACGGTGAACGCGGCGGCGCCCCCGCGCAGCACCGCGGTGCCGCTGCCACCGGTCAGCAGCCGTCCCAGTGTCGGCAGTTGGACCGCTCCCCCGCGCACCGGCACGGCCACCTCGGTGCTCCGGCCGGCGCGCAGCGCGGCGGCGGCGGCGATCTCGGCCAGCGGACCGAGGTCCGCCCCGCCCGTCCCGTCGCTCAGGCAGCGCACCGCCCAGGCCCGCACATACGGGTGGGTGAGCACCGCGTCCACCGCCAGCGGGGCCTCGGTGTCCAGTTCGGTGAGCAGCTCCCAGGCCGGGCCGGCCGCCGGGCCGACGGCGGCCAGCAGCCGCCTGGTCAGGTCGAGTTGGCCGGCGGCCAGGGCCCGCACCGTCGCCCCGTCCCCGTAGCCGCCGGCCAGCTGCTCCAGTTGGTCCTCGGTCAGTCCGGCGCCCGTGCCGGCGGCCGCCGGCTGCACGGGGGCCACCCGGTCCCGGATGGTGGTGATCAGCCGCATGAGGTCTCCGCAGAAGACGGACGGGTTGTCGAAGCCGGCGCCGGTGCGCCAGCGGTGCGCGTAGAGCCCGCCGCCGCAGCTGCGCACCACCGGGCAGGCCCGGCACTGCGCGCTGAGCCCGGCGAGCCCGGACTGACGGGCCATCATGCCAGGGTGCCGGGCGACCTCGTCGAGGCTGTTCGCGAAGATGTCGAATCCGGTCGCGGGTGCACCGTCATACGCCGTTTTCAGACTGTCCGCCTGCTCGAAGGTGCCATCGGTCTCGATCACCACCAGGTCGGCCGGGTCGAGGCCGAGCGACTCGGTCAGGCTGGAGCGGCCGCCCAGGGTGCGGACGATCGAGTCGAAGGTGCGCACCGGGACCGGGCGGCCGAGCCGCAGCCAGTGCCGGTGGATCGTCAGCAGCCATTCGGCATAAGGAGCCTGGCGGCCGTGCCGGGGCGGCGGGGCGTCCCAGGTGGCGTGCGGGAGCAGGAAGTCGATCTTCGGGGGGTCCAGCTCCAGCAGTGCGTCCAGCACCGCGACCGGGTCGTTCTCGATGTCGATGGTGCAGAGCAGGCCCGCGTAGAGGTCGCGGTAGCGCGGGGTGCGGAGCAGCTCGACGGCGGCCAGCACCTGGGGGTGGCTGCTGCGGCCGTCGGCGAACCGCCGATGCCGGTCGTTGGCGGCCCGGTCGCCGTCCAGCGAGATGCCGACCTTGATCCCCAACTCGCGGAAGAGCTCGCAGAATTCCTCGTTGAGCCGGACCCCGTTGGTGTGGATCCGCAGGTCCAGCGCGCAGTCGGCGGGCAGCCGGGCGCGCAGTTGCTCGGCCGCCCGGCGCAGCAGCACCGGGCCGGCCAGCAGCGGCTCCCCGCCGTGCAGCACGACGTGCACCGCGGGGAGCCGGTGGGCCAGGGCGTGCTCGGCGATCCGGTGCGCCGCCTGGTCGACCACCGCCTCGCCGATCGCCCTGGGGCGGCCGCGCCAGCTGGTGTCGGCGTGCTCGTAGACGTAGCAGTGGTCGCAGGCCAGGTCGCAGCGACTGTGCACCTTCAGCACCACCTGCGAGAACGGAACCAGCACGGGAGTCCGAACTATCTATCCGTCGCTGTCAGTTGTCGTTTCGGGTCGGATCAGATGGAGGAGTTGAACGCCGCCACCGGCACCTGGCCGGACTCCTCGCC
Source organism: Kitasatospora acidiphila (assembly GCF_006636205.1). Classification (NCBI taxonomy): domain Bacteria; kingdom Bacillati; phylum Actinomycetota; class Actinomycetes; order Kitasatosporales; family Streptomycetaceae; genus Kitasatospora; species Kitasatospora acidiphila. The sequence goes on from NZ_VIGB01000003.1 coordinate 3,935,940, forward strand.
GGGCAGTGCGCGGTACAGCGCTGCGGTGAGTTCCGCGACCCCCAGGGCGGCGAGTTGGTCGAGCGGGATCCGGGTGTCGGTCTGCGGGCCGGTGTGCTCGGCGGGCTCGACAGTCAGGACAGTGGTCATAGCGTCAGATCCTTCTCAGCGAGAGATGCGATTCAACCGCACCCGATGTGGGTAAAGGTAGCCCGCTCAGAGCGCCCTAGCATGCCGCCGTCCACCGCCCGCGGGGACACCGGCACGTGCCGTAGTCCGGCCCGGCGCCCCCGAACTGCGCCTACCTGCGGCGACGCCGAGCCGATGGCCCGAAGAGGCCACTGAATACCATCCGACCGGACTACTCCGATCCGCGTAAGTCGGCCGCGTCGCGTCTACCTGACTCGGCATCGGAGCATGTCGGTCCCAAGGCCCGGGCGCCTGGACCCGGCCCGCCCGGGGCCCCGGATCCGACGGCGGTCAGACCCGACGCCGGTCAGGGGCAGAGCCGCTCGACCGTCCAGCCCGACTCGGTGGCGACGTAGCGCAGCCGGTCGTGCAGCCGGTTGGGCCGCCCCTGCCAGAACTCCACGCTCTGCGGGATCACCCGGTAGCCGCCCCAGAACGGCGGCACCGGCACCCCCTCGCCCTCCGGATAGCGGGCCTCCAACTCGGCGAACCGCTGCTCCAGCACCTCGCGGGAGGCCACCGGGCTGGACTGTTCGCTTGCCCAGGCGCCGAGTTGGGAGCCGTGCGGGCGAGTCCGGAAGTAGGCGGCGGTCTCGTCCCGCCCGGTCCGCTCCACCCGGCCGATCACGATCACCTGACGCTCCAGCGGGTACCACGGGAACAGCAGCGACGCCTGCGGGTTGACGGACAGTTCGGCACCCTTGCGGGAGCCGTAGTTGGTGAAGAAGACGAAGCCGCGCTCGTCGAATCCCTTGAGCAGCACGGTCCGTGAGCTGGGTCGGCCGTCGGCGTCGGCGGTGGAGAGCACCATGGCGTTGGGCTCCAGCACACCGGCCCGCTCGGCCTGGGCGAACCATCTGCTGAACTGGGCGACCGGGTCGGGGGACAGATCCGTTTCGGACAGCCCCTCCTCGGCGTAGTGACGGCGCATCCGGGCGAGATCGGGGGCGGAGTTCTGCGGCGCGGGCTGGGCGCGGTCCGGGGTCTGCACGCCAACATCATCCCGTACGACAAGCGGCGCACGACGCCCTGCCTATGGAATCTCGACATCAAGAGATATGGTGGCTCGCCACCGCTTGACCAGCAGCGGGCCGGTTATTTGTCCGGCAGTGGCCGGTTTTCACCGGAAAATCCCCCGGTCTTCACCGGGTGCGTGCATAAGGTCGAGCTTCCTCCGGGAAACATCACCGCCGTGGTGTATGGCGCAATGCACCCAGTGCCTGTCACTCTGGCACCGAGTGCCAAACACCCAACGGTCACCGGCCGGTCGCCCCACCAGCGGCGGACCGGCCCTCACGTCACTGAGGAGCCGCGTGATGTCCGATTTCGTACCTGGTCTTGAGGGAGTCGTCGCCTTCGAGAGCGAGATCGCCGAGCCGGACCGCGAGGGCGGTGCCCTCCGCTACCGCGGTGTGGACATCGAGGAGCTGGTCGGCAGCGTCTCCTTCGGCAACGTCTGGGGCCTGCTGGTCGACGGCAAGTTCAACCCCGGCCTGCCGGCCGCCGAGCCGTTCCCGATCCCGGTGCACTCCGGTGACATCCGGGTCGACGTGCAGTCCGCACTCGCCATGCTCGCGCCGGTCTGGGGCCTGAAGCCGCTGCTGGACATCGACGTCGCCCAGGCCCGCGACGACCTCGCCCGGGCCGCCGTCATGGCGCTCTCCTACGTCGCCCAGTCGGCTCGCGGCCAGGGCCTGCCGATGGTCCCGCAGCGCGAGATCGACAAGGCCGAGACCGTCGTCGAGCGGTTCATGATCCGCTGGCGCGGCGAGCCGGACCCCAAGCACGTCAAGGCCGTCGACGCCTACTGGACCTCCGCCGCCGAGCACGGCATGAACGCCTCCACCTTCACCGCCCGGGTGATCGCCTCCACCGGTGCCGACGTGGCCGCCGCCCTCTCCGGCGCGGTCGGCGCGATGTCCGGCCCGCTGCACGGCGGTGCCCCGTCCCGGGTGCTGCACATGATCGAGGAGATCGAGCGCACCGGCGACGCCGCCGCCTACGTCCGGAAGACCCTGGACAAGGGCGAGCGCCTGATGGGCTTCGGCCACCGCGTCTACCGCGCCGAGGACCCGCGCGCCCGCGTGCTGCGCCGCACCGCCAAGGAGCTCGGCGCGCCGCGCTTCGAGGTCGCCGAGGCGCTGGAGAAGGCCGCCCTGGAGGAGCTGCACAACCGCCGCCCCGACCGGGTGCTGGCCACCAATGTGGAGTTCTGGGCCGCCATCATGCTGGACTTCGCCGAGGTGCCGGCGCACATGTTCACCTCGATGTTCACCTGCGCCCGCACGGCCGGCTGGTCGGCGCACATCCTGGAGCAGAAGCGCACCGGCCGCCTGGTCCGCCCGTCCGCCCGCTACATCGGCCCCGGCCCGCGCAGCCCGCGCGACGTCGAGGGCTACGACTCGATCGCGCACTGATCGGATGCACGACTCGATCGCGCGCTGATCGGATCCCCGTCCGATCCGACGATCCGGTGATCCGATCGTTCGCTGACGATCCGACAGGTCCACATCCCCGCCCGGTCGCTGAAGATCCCATCTCAGCGGCCGGACAGGGGGCGGACCAGGGCGATACGGAGCAGTAGGCTGCGCCCGTGGCCCAGATTCAGATCCCCGCTGACCTCAAGCCCGCAGACGGCCGTTTCGGCTGCGGCCCGTCCAAGGTGCGCCCCGAGGCCCTCAGTGCCCTCGCCGCCACCGGTACCTCACTGCTCGGCACCTCGCACCGCCAGGCTCCGGTGAAGAACATCGTGAAGCGCGTGCGCGAGGGCGTCGCCAGCCTCTTCTCGCTGCCCGAGGGCTACCAGGTGGTGCTCGGCAACGGCGGCTCCACCGCCTTCTGGGACATCGCCGCCCTCGGCCTGGTGCGCCAGAAGTCGCAGCACCTGAGCTTCGGCGAGTTCTCGTCCAAGTTCGCCTCCTCGGTCAAGGCCGTGCCGTGGCTGGACGAGCCGACCGTGATCAAGAGCGAGGTGGGCAGCCACCCGCTGCCGGTCGCCGAGGACGGCGTGGACGTCTACGCGCTCACCCACAACGAGACCTCCACCGGCGTGGCGATGCCGCTGCGCCGCCCCGCGGGCACCGCCGGCGACGGCTCGCTGGTACTGGTGGACGCCACCTCGGGCGCCGGCGGCCTGCCGGTGGACATCACCGAGACCGACGTCTACTACTTCGCCCCGCAGAAGTCCTTCGCCTCCGAGGGCGGGCTCTGGCTGGCCTCCTTCTCGCCGGCCGCGCTGGAGCGGGCCAACGAGATCGCCGCCTCCGGCCGCTACGTCCCGCCGTTCTTCGACCTGCCGACCGCGATCGATAACTCCTCGAAGGACCAGACCTACAACACCCCGTCGATCGCCACCCTGTTCCTGCTGGCCGACCAGCTGGAGTGGCTGAACGGCAACGGCGGGCTGGAGTGGGCCGTCGCCCGTACGGCTGAATCGTCGGGCCACCTCTACGGCTGGGCCGAGAAGTCCTCGTTCGCCAACCCGTTCGTCGCCGACCCGGCGATGCGCTCGCAGGTGGTCGGCACCATCGACTTCGACGACGCCGTCGACGCCGCCGCGGTCGCCAAGGCGCTGCGGGCCAACGGCATCGTGGACACCGAGCCGTACCGCAAGCTCGGCCGCAACCAGCTGCGGATCGCGATGTTCCCGGCCGTCGACCCGGCCGACGTGCAGGCGCTGACGGCCTGCATCGACTACGTGGTCGAGCAGCTCTGAGGGCTCTCCTCGGCTGAGGCTGTCCTCGGTTAGCCGAAGGGCCGCCACCGGGTGACCGGGGCGGCCCTTCGACGTGTCCGGGGGCTACTTGCAGACGCCGTCTCCGGGGGCTACTTCCCGAGGACGGCAGCGATCAGCACGGCCACCAGGATCAGCCCCAGGGCGCCGGAGACGATGCGGGTACGAGTCTTGGGATCCACGCTTCCCGAGGGTACCCGGCCGACTCAGACACCCAGATGCGAGCCCCCGGTGGCGTCCAGCACCTGGCCGGTCACCCAGCGGCCGTCATCGGAGGCCAGGAACGCCACCGCGTCCGCGATGTCGGCGGGCTCGCCGACCCGGTTGAAGACCGACATGCTGCCCCACTCCGCGCGCTGCGCCGGGTCGTCCAGGTGCGGGTTCATGTCGGTCGCCACGATGCCGGGGGCCACCGCGTTGACGGTGATCCCGCGCCCGCCGAGCTGCTGGGCCAGGGTGTGGGTGAAGACGTTCAGGGCGCCCTTGGTCATCGAGTAGGCGATCGTCGTGGTCAGGGCGATCCGGGCCACACCGGACGAGACGTTGATCACCCGGCCGCCGTCCCGCAGCCGGTCCAGGCCCTGCTGCACGATGAAGAACGGCGCCTTGACGTTGATCGCGAAGACCTGGTCGTAGTCCGCCTCGGTCACCTCGTGCACCTGGGAGAGCAGGCCGATCCCGGCGTTGTTCACCAGGATGTCCACGCCGGGCGCGGCGCCCCGCTCGGCCAGGGCCGCGTCGAAGGCCGCCCAGAGCGCGGCGGCGTCGCCCGGCACGCCCAGCTCGGCCCCGACCGCGAAGGCCTGCCCGCCGGCCGCCTCGATCTCGGCCACCGTCTCCTTGGCCGCCTGCTCGTTGCTGCCGTAGTGCACGGCGGTCAGCGCCCCCTCGCGCGCCAGCCGCAGCGCGATCCCCTTGCCGATGCCGCGGCTGCCGCCGGTGACGAGAGCGGTCTTGCCAGTGAGCCGATCCATGGCCGTCGCCTTTCTGTAGCGATCACTATGAAAAGAACCGTAGCACGGGATCTGTAGCGGTCGATATAAAATTGGCTCCATGACCGGAACCCGCGGGCGCCCCCGCTCCTTCGACCGCGAGGCCGCCCTGGCCACCGCCACCGAGCTGTTCTGGGAGCACGGTTACGAGGCCACCTCGATCGCCGACCTCACCGAGGCCATGGGCATCCGACCGCCGAGCCTCTACGCGGCCTTCGGCGACAAGCGCGGACTCTTCGACAAGGTGGTGGCCCGCTACGGCGAGCACTACGGCCTGCGGGCCATGGACGAGGAACCCACCGTGCGCGTCGGCGTGGCCCGCCTGCTCCTCGACGCCGCCCGGGAGTACACCGCGCCCGAGCACCCGCGCGGCTGCATGATCATCAGCGCCGCGGCCAACTGCACCGACCCCCAGGTGCGCGACGCCCTGCGCGCCATCCGCAACGCCAACATCGCCGACTTCGAGCAGCGGATCGCGGCGGCGGTGGCCCGCGGCGAAGAGCCACCGGAGACCGACCCCGCCACCCTCGCCCGCTTCACGGGCGCGGTGCTGCAGGGCATGTCCCAGCAGGCCCGGGACGGCGCGGTGCGCGAGGAGCTGGAGGCGGTGGCCGCGGCGGCGATGCGGGCCTGGCCGGAGGCGGCCGGCTGACCGGACGTCAGCCGGATCACACGCGCCACGCCGAGCCGACCAACATCAACTCCGTCGCCCGAGCCGGTACAGTTCTCCCTCGTGCCACGCCGACCGCACACCAGTACGAGGCGTGCGCACGGTAGTTGGTCGGCCGTCAGGGCCGGCGCACACACTTTTCCGTTCATGGGGAACACCATTTCAGCCCGTCACGCCGCTGCCGCGGCCCTGCTCGCTGCCACCGCGCTCACGCTGACCGCCTGCGGTCCGGACGACACCAACACGGGTGGCAACGGGGCGTCGTCCACCGCACCGTCCGCCGCCGCGTCGATCCCGGCCTCCGCGCCGGCGACCGGCAAGCCCGCCAAGCCCGTTGCGTCCGGTAGCGCCAAGCCTCCGACTGCCCGACCCTCGCACCCGGGCACACCGCGATCCGCGTCGACAACGTCAACGGCGCCATGAACCACGTCGAGGCCTACATCGCCAAGGCCGACTGCGACCCCAACCTCCCGGACGGCCCGCAGTGGGACCCGACCACGCAGGCGGTCGAGTACACCTTCTCGCAGACCGCCAAGACGAAGATCATCTACGACGACGGCGGCCTCAAGCTCGTCCCCTGGGACACCGCCCTGCGCCACGTCCAGTCCTGCGGCCAGCCCGACAAGTTCCCGACCCCCAAGGGCGAGGAGTGCATGGGCAACTTCTACGACGTGGTGGTCAACTCCAACAAGCAGATCACCGAGCTGACCCAGCTGTACCACGTCTGATCGTCGGCCAGCATCAACTGATCGCCGGGCCGGGCCCTTCCAAGGGGTCCGGCCCGCTCGCATATCCGGCCCGGATTTCCGCCGATCACCACCGAACCCGACCTCGGCGGGATGCCAATAAGGAGTGCAAGCACGGGACACGCCTGCCGACAGACGGAGTTGACATGCATGATGCACGGGGACCAGCCAGCGAGCCATCGGCCCAGCGTCTGTTGACGGACGCCGACATAGCCTCGACAGCAGGCCAGTTGGTTACCGATGCGGAGATTATCGGCGAGTCAGCGATCGCGCCCGAGCGCTTCGGTGAGATCTACGACCGGCACGCCACCGAGATCCACCGCTACCTGGCGCGCCGGGTGAGGACGGCCGTCGCCGACGGCAGCTGACGCCCCGTCAAGCTAGGCTCAGCCATCAGTCAGCCTACGGGGAGGCGCGGTGCCGGAGCGCTTGCGGATCGTTCTGTTGTCTTACGGCGCTGAGGGGTTCGCCGACCTGCACGGCCCGTGCATCGCGGCGGGGCACGAGCCGATCGCCTACGTGTTCGCGCCCCGCGCCAGCCGGACCAACGGAGCGCATCCGTGGCGGGGACCGCCGTAGGCAACATCCTGGCTCAGCTGCCGCCGGGCCCTGACCTGCTGCTACCGCGCAGCCCCGCCGGCCTGGCCCGTGCACTCGCCGGCTGTCAACCGGACCTGGTGGTGTGCAACGGGTTCCCTTGGAAGCTCTCGGCCGAGGTGCTGCGGATCCCCCGCCTCGGCGTGCTGAACGTCCACCCCTCGTTGCTGCCCCGCCATCGTGGGCCGATGCCGATCCACTGGGCGGTACGCCACGGAGATCCGGAGACGGGGGTGACGGTCCACTGGATGGACGAGTCCTTCGACACCGGCCGCATCCTCGTCCAACGTGGCGGCGTAGAACTGCCGGACGACCTGGACGGCGATTGCGTCTTCGACGAGGTCCAGGCGCTGTCGCGCGAACTACTCGCTGAAGCGCTGGAACTGGCCGCCGGTGGCTTCGCCGGGACGGCCCAGTCCAACGATCATGCCAGTTACGAAGGCCTGTTCGGCCCGCAGCACTCGGTGATCGACTGGTCGGCGAAGCGGCACGACATCCACAATCTCGTCCGCGCCTTCCGCTTCGGACTGTTCCCGCTCCCCGGTCCGCTCGCCATGGTCAAGGGCCAGTGGTGGTCGGTGCTGAAGTCCCGTACTACGCCTGGTGACGGAGTTCGGGTGGAGTGCGGCGACGGTCCACTATGGCTGGTGGAATGGGTACCGGTGCCGACGCGCGCGGCTTGGCTACTCCCGAGCTGACAGTCAGCCTCGCGTGAGCCGCTCGCGCAGGCGTTCCGCTCTCGGGTCGATGAACTCCCCGAGCAGCGCGAGCGCTTCGCTTCGGTGCCGGGACGCGTCCGCAGAGCCGCCGGTGGCGTCCAGGGCGTCCGCGAGATGGCTCAGAGCCACGGCGCGCTGCCACCGGTCGCCGAGCTCGCTATGCACGGCCGCAGCGCGGCGGTGGAAGTCGGATGCCTCTTCGGCGCGCTCGAGGTCGAGACAGGCCTGCCCCGCGCCGTCCCAAGCCAGCGCCTCGCGGCTGCGGTCCCCGAGCGTGCGCTGGATGACGGCCGCGCGGTGGTAGGAGCCGAGGGCATCCTCCGGGTGCCCCGCCGCGCGTTGCGCCGTGCCGAGTTGGGCCAGCCAATGGCCCTCCGCCACTGGGCTGTTCAGCTCCAGAGCGAGATCGACGGCCTGCTGGGCGGTGTCCAGCGCCTCGCCCTCACGGCCGGTTTCGAGCTGGATCAGGCTGAGGAGCCGTAGCGCGTTGCCCTCGCCCCAGCGGTTGGCCCGCGCCCGGAACGCCTCCAGCCCGGCACGGACCAGGGGCTCCGCTTCCTCGTACCGGGCCAGCGCCAGCTCGGCCTCGGCGAGGTTGACCGCCACCAGCGGCGCCCAGTAGGCGTCGTCGAGCCCCTGGAAGAGCGTCCGAGCACGCTCGAACGCCTGCCGCGCACCGAAGAGTTGCCGTTGACGCAGTTCCAGCAGGCCGAAGCCGTTGAGGGTCAGCGCCTCGCCGGACGGGTCGCCGAGCTCCCGCCGGATCTCCAGCGCCGCCCGGTACTGCTCGGCCGCCTGGTCGAGCTGGTGGGACTGGGTGTAGCCCATGCCAAGGCTCTCGTGCAGCTCCGCCTGCGCATGCCGGTCACCCTCGCACCTGGCCGCTTCCAGACCCACCAGCGAGACCGCGAGCCAGTCCTGGAACGGATTGCGAATCATGTAGAAGGCGCGCAGCACGACCGCGAGCTGCCAGGCGTATCGGTCAAAACCCAGTGCTGCCGCAGTTCGGGTGACGGCCGCCAGGTTCTCCTGCTCGTGCTCGAACCACTGCATCGAGGCCGCTTCGTCAGCGAGGCTGGCGGGTTCCACCTCGGGGTCGAGCGGGTCCAGCGGGACTCTGGGCTCCTGCGGGGCGATGCAGGCCTGGGCCGCGTCCGCCGTGTGCACGTACCAGGCGAGCACCCGCCTCAGCGCCTGCTCGCTCTCCTGCGGCTCCTGCTCACCACGCGCTTGGTCGATGGCGTAGGCGCGCAGCAGATCGTGGAACCGGTAGCGGTCCGGGGCGATCTGGTCGACCATGTGGGTCGCGACAAGTCCGTCCAGCAGACGGCGCGTTCGGCGCGTGCCAACAGCTGTGAGCGCGGCGGCGGCCCCGGTACTGAACTCCCCGGTGGGGTGCAGGCCCAGCATCCGGAACAGCCGCGCGGCATCGGCGGGCAGCGCGCGGTAGGACCAGGCGAAGACCGAGCGGACCGCCTCCGACTCCTCCTCGTCCTCACTGGAGAGCGCGTCCCACAGGCTGGATTCGTCGCGCAGGTCCTGGATCAGGTCGTCCAGCGGCATCCGTGGCCGTCCGGCCGCGCGCTCGGCCGCGATCCGCAGCGCCAGCGGCAGCCGGGCGCAGAGGCGGGCCAGCTGAGTGAGCTCGGCCGGGTCGTCCTCGCTGCGGTAGTCCGCCGTCACCGCTCGCAGGAGGTCCACGGCGTCCTGCTCCGCCAGCACCTCCAGGGTGAGATGCCGGGCGCCCTCCCGCACGCTGAGGCCGGACAGCCGGTGCCGACTCGTCACCACGACCAGTGCGCCCGGAGCGCCTGGCAGCAGTGGGCGGACCTGGGCCGCCTGCGAGGCGTTGTCGAGCACGATCAGTATCCGGCGTCCGGCCATCTGGGACCGGTAGGCCGCCGCCATCGCCTCCGGGTCGGCGGGGATCGCGGCAGCGGGTACGCCGAGGGCGCGCAGGAAGCGTTCGAGCACCTGCGCGGGGGCCACCGCCGGCTGCGGGTCGTAGCCGTGCAGGTTGGCGTACAACTGGCCGTCCGGGAACTGCGCGCGCACGGCATGCGCCCAGTGCAGCGTCAATGAGGTCTTGCCGACCCCGGCGGTCCCAGTGACCACCAGCACCTGGGCCGCCGCCGGGCGCTCGGCGAGTAGGCGGTCCATGGCCTGCCGTTCCGCTACCCGGTTGACGAACCCGCGCAGGTCGGTGGGCAGTTGCGACGGCACCGGTTCACTGTGCTGGGTGGACGGCGGGGGCGCGTGAAAGTGCACGGGCCCCTGGATGTCGCGGGCTTGCACGACCTGGCTGGCGGAGGACCCCGAGAGTGACGAGCTGACGCTGCTTGAGGAGCCCGCCGCCTGCTCCGGCACCTCCTCGCTCACCTGGCCGGCGCCAGCGCGGCCGCCTCGCGAGCCATGAAGCTCTCGATGTCCTCGCCCTGCTCGTAGAGACCGGCGATGAACTGTGCGACCCGTTCCCTGGTCGCGGCGTCCGTGTAGCGGGTCGCGCCCTCGCCGAGGCCAGTGGCGTCGTAGGTAATGTCGTAAACGGTGTCGGGGCCCAGGGTAATCAGCTCCGGCAGCTGCTGCCCGTCCTGTTCGTACTGGGAGATCTGCTCGGGGCCGACGACCCGGATCAGCTCGCCGCACTCGGCCCGCACGCGCAGCAGGTGCAGTTCCCAGGTGAGGTACGAAGTGACGGGAAACTCGACGACCCGCACGCGCAGCAGGCGGCAGTCGTGGTCGGCGGCCAGTTGGGAGAGGTGGAAAAGCCCGCCACGCCGGGCCTCGATCAGCTCCAGCGCCCGCGCCCAGTCGCCCTCGGAGTAGGCGCGCCAACTGGCGTCCCCTGGCTCCACAAAGTGCTGGCGGCGTTCCAGCTTCCACGAGTCCCAGCCGTCAACGGCGAAGTCCCGCTTGCGGAAGTCCGCCCGGTAGGCGTCGAGGGCGAGGCGCTCGCCGGAGGAGGAGCCGAGGAGGTCACGCATCCGGCAGGTCCGCCTTCACGGCGAGGAGCGTGATCCGGGGGATGACCACCAGGCGCTCACCATCGCCGATAACGAGGTCCTGAGGCAGGCCCGCCTGGTACGCCTCCGTCAGGTCGCGTCCGACGACGGCGATGTCACCGTTGTCGAGCTCCCAGATGTCGGGGCAGCCATCCCTCCCTCCGGTTGTCCCCAACTCAGCCGGTGACTTCCCCAGCCGCCGGATCAGCACGGCGTCGGGGTCCGCCTCCCAGGGGTGGGTCATGACTCCTCCAAGGCGTCACGTGATCAGATCACTACGGAGAGTATGAGGTGATCTGACGTGTCGTCAATGAAGCAGGTGCTTGCTCTTGAGGCCTGCCACGAAGGCGGCGAAGGAGCGGGCAGGGAAGGCGAGGGAGGGGCCGGCAGGGTCCTTGGAGTCACGCAAGGGGACGAGGCCGTCGGGGGCGAGCTGCGGAGCGCACTCGATGCAGTTGCCGCCGGTTCCACCGGAGTAGCTGCTCTTGACCCACACAGTGATCAACTCCTGGCGAGCGACCTGTTCTTGACACTCTCCACGAAAGCAGAGAAGGCGGAGGCCGGGAAGACCAGGGAGGGGCCGTGGGGATCCTTGGAGTCACGTACGGGGACGACGCCGTGGATAGCGGACTGCGGGGCGCATTCGACGCACTGGCCGCCGGTCCCGCCCGAATGGCTGCTCTTGATCCAGGTGATTTCGGTCATCTGCCTGTTCCTCCATGACACTTCGGATCACCTCAGCGGAGTCCGTCCGGGACAGAGCCTCCCCGCGTACCCGATCATACTCATCGACGTACCGGCTCACCTGGCGCGCGTTGTCGATGAAGTGCCCCTGGTCAAGGCTCTCTGAGTACACCCGCCTCTGCCCATTACCCTGCTCAAGAATGATCATGCCGCTCATCGGCATCCGGGTTGTCTCGCCCTCCCCAAAGGGCAGCACTTGGATGACGACATTCTTCCTCTGCATCACCGACAGCAGATGGGCCTGCTGGTCCCTCATCAGTGCTCGGCTTCCCACCGCGCGCCACAGGACCGCCTCGTCAATCACGCTGACCAGTTGCAGCCCGGCGGAGAAGAGTCGCTCCTGCCGAGCAAGCCGCTCGCGCACTCGCTCTTCAATCTGCTCAGCGCTGTCGAAGTGAGCAGCGAAGAGGGCGCGTGTGTATTCCTCGGTCTGCAGCAGGCCCGACAAGCGTCCCGTGGACAGGTCATACAGCCGTACCGCCTGTGTCTCCAGCTTCCGATACTCCTCATACGCGTTCCAGTTCGGGCTCGGCAGCGCCAAGTACGGCTCCACCAACTTGAACGCCGTGATCAACCGCCCTCCGGCTTGCAGCATCTCGTCGAGAAGGCGCGCCCACTTCTCATCTGGCTGCACCTTCCCCAACTCCAGATGGCTGATCATCGTCTGGTGCGCCTTGACCAGGTCCGCAAGCTGCGCCTGCGTCAGCCCCCGCTCCTCCCGGATCATCCGCAGCACGTCACCCCAGGTCATCCGCTTCTCATCAACGGCGTCCAGGTCCACGGTCATGACCGCCACCTCAACAATCTGCTCCTGCGTCTTGCACAACCGGTTGTCACCGCAGCATCACACGCCGAAACTGATTGTGCAGGTGAATCGACCAAGTTCCACCAATAGATCCTGTTTTGCCCCACCTCACTCCTCACAGAGAGCCATCCGCGATGCCCGTCCCCGAGGACCGCAACCTCCCCCGTGCCGCTGTCTCGCCAACTGCGGTGGGCACCCCGAGCAGCTCGCCCGCCTTGCGCCCGCGTACCCCACGGCCAGCCCCGAGGGCGTGCAGCCGCCCGAACTCCCCTACGAGCCGCGCAGACGCGGGGAGTTGATCTACGACGTGCTCAACCAGCGCACCGGTGCGTTCATGGACCGCAACCGCCAGCTCGTCTACCTGCGCCCCGAGCGCGGTGGCGCCGAATGGGAGGTGGACGTCAAGTGGCTGACGAAGTCCGCTCCGTGATGCCGTCCATCCGCCAAGCACGCGCCGCCCTCGACGAGTTGGAGGATGCCCTCGTGGACCGGGAGGTCGATGTCCCCGACCTTTCCGCCGGCCTCCGCGTCACCCCCATGGGAGCCGTGCTCGTCCAGCTCCGCCCGCTGCTCCCCACCGAGCTGCTGCTGATCGCAGAGGCCCTCCGCCACTGAGTGCTGCTATGCGGGGTGCAGTGCCCAACTGCGCACCCGCGTGTACTGCGCAGGGCCCCCGTGGAACTCGCTGCGCATCAGATGGACCGCCGCCACCGTGAAATCCGCGCCCTGGAACGTCTCCAGCCGTTGGGCCGCCGTCCGGAGCGCCTTCCGCTCCTCGGCGTCAGGGTGGCCGCTGCGGCCAGCGCGGGCCAGGGTCAGATGCGGGTGGAAGGCGACCTCCTCACCCAGGTCCGGTGCCTCCTCCCCCAGCACCTCGCCCGTCACCGTGGTCACCGAGCGCGCCAGCCCCCGCAGCGCCCAGGTCTCACCGGCCAGCCCGACCCAGAGCACCCGGTCGTGGAAGTGCCCGCCCCCGGCGAGCCGCAGCCGGTGCACCGGGTGTCCCAGTACCGCCTGCGCGAGCCCGTCCTCCAACGCCGGCAGTCGCTCCTCGTCCACCGCGCCCAGGAACGCCAGCGTCAGATGCCGCCCCTGGGGTGCCGTCCAGCGAAGCCGCTCCGCGCCCGGCAGTTCACGCAGCGGCGCCACGGTGGCGTCCAGCTCGGCGAGTACCTCGGACGGGGCAGCACCGCGACGAAGAGCCTCATGACTCCATTCTCCGCCCGCGCCACCTCTTCCACGCCTTCGCGGCGGCCGGTCACGGGGTCCGGAGGGGTCCCCGTGGCCAGACGCGGCTGCGGAGCTCGCCATCCCCATCAGGCGGCGTCGAGGGCGCTGGTGATCTTGCGGACCAGGTCCGCCATGGTGGGAGTGAGATCGCTACGGTGAGTCGCCGCTTCGATGGCGACGGTGATGGTGCTGCGGAAGTTGTCGGCCTCGGCCGGGTCCTGCCGCTTCAGCAGGCTCATGGCCTCCGTCAGGGCCGGCAGCACCTGGTCGGCCATGGCGGCCACGGACGTGTCGGCCAGCTTCACGGCTCCCGGCTTCTCGGCGAGCACGTGCCCGACCGCGCCGGTCGCGGAGGCCAGGGCGATGGAGCCGTCGGTGGCGATCCGGTGCGGCTTGCCACCGGCCGCGCCGGCGGCCGTCAGCAGCGAGACGGCGCCGTACGCGGCGGTCCGCAGGGTGGCCTTGTCCTGGTCGCTCAGGGTGAGGGTGATGCTCATGGTGGTGCGCTCCTCTGGGTGGGTTGTTCCAGGTGGGTTGGACGGGTGGAGTGCGGGCTAGGCGCGAGTCGCCCGGTCGACGACGTCGCGGATCGCCTGGACCACGAGGTCGGCCCGCTCGAAGCACAGCTGGCTGTGGTTGGTGTCGGTGAGGATGCGCTGTTCGCCGTCCGAGACCGCGCCCGCCATGGACGCGTACAGCCTGGTCTTGCCGTCGTGCAGCTCGCGCAGCGCCTCCTCCGACATCAGCGCCTGCTGGGCAGGGTCGACGGCCAGCGGGGTGAGCGCGATCAGCGGGACGTCGGGGATGTCCGCCCCGGAGCGCAGTTCGTCGGCGAGGGCAGCCATCGAGGCGCGTTCGGCGATGCCGGCGTGGATCCACCGGTCGCTCACGTGGTACTCGACCAGCGACTCCCGCACGTGCTCCGGGTAGTCGGCCAGCATCTCGGCGACGAACCCGCGCATGAACGGCAGCGCCTGCCGCAGCTGCTCCTCGGTCGGTGCGATCTGCTCGGTCGCCGCCAGGCTCAGCTCGGCGGGCACGAAGTCGTCCCAGTCGCGGTGGAAGGCGTCCAGCCAGACCAGCCCGGCCACCTCCTGCGGGTAGAGCTGGGCGAACCGGTGCGCGTAGGCGCCGCCGAGGGAGTGCGCCACCAGGACGTAGGGGCCGGCGATGCCCTGGGCGTGCAGCAGCTCGTGCAGTTCGGTGGCGACCGCGGTGCCGGTGCGCGGCAGTGCGGCCGGGTCGCTGTAGCCGGTGCCGGCGCGGTCGTACGTCACGGCGGTGGTGAACTGCGCGACCTGCTGCTGGATGCCGAGGTAGTCCAGGCCGACCGCGCTGGCGCCGGGCAGGAACACGACGGCCGGTCCGTCGCCGCTGCCCGCCTGGTGCACGAAGATGCGGCGGCCGTCGATCTCCTGGAACCCGCCGAGCGGAGGGGTCAGCTGGGTCGAAGTGGTGTTGTTCGCGGTGGTGTTGTTCGAAGTCATGCGTCAACTATCGGCAGCTCGCCTGACACCACCCTGTCGCCGCCCTGACACGGCCGCTGACACGGCGTTCCACCTGGTTCGCGCGTCAGTCGACCGGCCCGCCCGCGACGTAGACGACCTGCCCGGAGACGAACCCCGCACCGGAGCTGACCAGGAACGACGCGGTGTGCGCGATGTCCTCCGGCTGGCCCACCCGGCCGACCGGGATGGACTGCCGCGCATGGTCCTCGAACTCCTCGAAGGTGCGGCCGAGTCGCCGGGCCGACAGCCTCGTCATGTCGCTCACCACGAACCCCGGCACGATGGCGTTGACCGTCACGCCGTGCTTTCCGAGTTGCAGGGCAAGGGACTTGTTGACTGCTCCTCCGGTGGAAGCCGAGGAATTCCAGCTTCTCGCGGTGGGACTTCTGACTCACGATGCCTTCCGCAGCTACGCCGCGTCAGGTCTTCTACGATCAACGCCAGCCGGGGTCAGACCAGCCCGAATGAGCATCACGTGCGCAGAGTTCTTGTCTCTGGGGGATGCGGTTCCGCACGGGGTGCAGGTGTAAGTACGCTCACCCAGCGGCAGTGCATGCTTGGCTCTCGTCATGCAGTGCGCGCAGTCCATCGTGGTGTATGCGGGGTGTACGAGGTGCACGGTCCGGCCGTGCTTGCGGCCCGTCTCGATCCTGCTCTTGAGGGCCCGGATCGCGAATCTTGAATCACCCTACGGCTCCTCGCCGATACCGATGTCCGCCTGACCGCAGAAGCGAAAGCGCGAGAGGCTGTCCATCAACTCACAGATCTCCCAACTGCCTGAGGTCGCCCTCAACGCCCGCCCTTCGAGGACGGTGAACACCGGCCTGGTCACCCGGGCCCGCGCCGGGCGGCAGGTGCTCTACCGACGCAGCACCCTCGGCGACCAACTGGCCCCCTCCCCCACGTGACGCAGGTCACCACTGCCGGGTGCAGCAGCTGCCGGCCGGCCGCCGTCATGGGGCAGGAACCGTAGCAAGGAGAATCTGTGGGTAGCTGGCAGCGGGCCGAGCGGCTCGACTTCGTCGAGTTCGTCCAGCAGCGCTCTGCGGCACTCTTCCGGACCGCCTACGTGCTGACCGGCCATCAGCAGGTGGCCGAAGACCTGGTGCAGGAGGCGCTGGAGAAGGCGTGCCGGCGCTGGCGGCGGATCGCGGCGACCGACTCGCCGGAGGCGTATGTGCGGCGGATCCTGGTCAACCTGGCCAACGACCGCTGGCGGCGCGCCAAACGGGCCGGCGAGCGGTTCGAGGTGCCCGAGCGGGCCGACCCGCACGACTCGTACCGGCAGGTGGAGCTGCGCGACGGGCTTGTCCGGGCACTGCACGCGCTGCCGATCGGCATGCGCACCGTGGTGGTGCTGCACTACCTGCACGACCAGGGACCGGATGAGATCGCCGAGACGCTGGGCATCACGGCGAGCTCGGTGCGCTCCCAACTCTCCCGGGGCGTGGCCAAGCTCCGTATGTCCGAGATCAACTTCCCGCAGTTCGAAGGTGCTTGATGACGATCCCGCAGCACGGTTCCGACACCCCTGATCCCGAGTTCGGAAAGGCGCTGACCCACGCTATGGAGAACTTCGCGAACGACCCGCAGCCTCCGGTCTTCAACGCGCCCGCGATGGTCGGCCGGGCCAGGCGGCGCCGACGCCTGATGGTGGGCGGTGCGGCGGCCGCAGTGGTGGTGCTGGGGGCGGGGGTGGCCTTCGGGGCTCAGGCCGCGCGACCGGGGACGGGGCAGGTGAACGCGGCGGTCGGCGCGGTCGCCACGAACACCGCACCCGCCACACCCGCCTCCTCCGGCACCCCTTCCGCCGGGCCGACCTCGACCCCCGCCTCCTCCGGCACCCCCTCCCCCGGGCCGACCACCGCCTCACCCGCGATCGCAGGGTCGGTCGTGGTGCCGGCCGTCATCGGTCAGTCCGAGGCCACGGCTCGGCAGGTGCTGGCCGCCGCCGGGCTGCAGGTGGGCACGGTGCACGACTTCACGGACTGGCACACGGCGGCGGGGCTGGTGATCTCCACGCAGCCCGCGGCCGGTGCGAGCGTCCCGGGGGGCACGGTGGTCAATCTGTTCGTGTCCAAGGGAAAGCCGTAGCCGGAGCCCTGACACGCCGCCACCACCCGGTGTAAACAAGATCGTATGAAGATTCGACCCGGTGGCCCCGACGACGTCCCAGCCATTCTCGCCATGCTCGACACCACCATGGAATGGCTGGTCGCCCAGGGGCGCACCGGTCAGTGGGGCGACCAGCCGTGGTCCACCAATGAGGCCCGGGTGGCTCAGCTGACCAAGTACGCCACCGACTACCTGATGCGCATCGCGGAGGACGACGACGGCCGGCTGATCGGCGTCTGCGTGCTCGCCCAGGAGCTCTCGGAGTACATCCCGCCCGCCGACCTGCCCGAGCTCTACCTGCGCTTCCTCGCCACCGACCGGACCCGCAAGAACACCGGTGTCGGCGCCGCCCTGATCGCCGACGCCCGCGCCGAAACCGCCCGCCGCGGCCTGCCCCTGCTGCGCGTCGACTGCTACGGCGGCGACGACCGCCGACTGGTCGCCGCCTACCGCGCCCTCGGCTTCACCGAGACCGAGCCCTTCGAGGTGCCGCGCCCGGACGGCACCCCGTGGCCGGGCCAGCTCCTGGAGATCCGGCTCGGCTCGCCGCAGGCCGGTGGTGCGTCGTGACCGCGCCCGAGCCGACCATCCTCGCCACCTCCGGCGGCCACCGTCCCGGCGGGCGCACCATGGTGGCGTTCAACTCCCTGGTGCACCACGCGGTCGAGCTGTCGGGTGCGCACGGCCGCCGGCCCCGGGTGATGTACATCGGGACGGCGATCGGCGACGCCGAGCACTTCACGGCGCGGATGCTGGAGGCCGGCCGGGCCGCCGGGTTCGACCTGACGCCGCTGACCCTGTTCCCGATGCCCAACCTCGAGGACATCGAGAGCGCCGTTCTCGAGCAGGACGTCGTCTGGGTCATGGGCGGTTCGGTGGCCAACCTGCTGGCCGTGTGGCGGGTCCACGGGCTCGACGCGATCCTGCGGCGCGCCTGGGAGGCCGGCGTGGTGCTCAGCGGCGTCAGCGCCGGATCGATCTGCTGGTTCCAGGGCGGCGCCACCGACTCCTTCGGCCCTCAACTGCGCCCGATCACCAACGCACTCGGCTTCCTGCCCTACGGTAATGGCGTCCATTACGACGTCGACGCGGGACGCCGCCCACTGATCCACCAGCTCGTCGCGGACGGCACCCTGCCGGAAGCGCACTGCACCGACGACGGCGTGGGCCTGGTCTACCGCGGCACCAAGCTGGTCGAGACCGTGACCGAAACCCCGGGCAAGGGCGCCTACCTGGTCACCCGTGACGGCACCTCAGCCGTCGAGGAGCGCCTGGAACCCCGTCTGCTCCCCGCCCCGCCGCGCTGAATCCGCGCGCCGCCGAGGCTCCCCGGCACTGAGGCACCCCGGCCCCGGGCGGGCGCTCCAGGCCGGGTGCTCCGGGGCGGGCGGCACCGCCCGCCCCGGCCAGGCGTCAGCAGGCCGCCGCCAACTCCCGCTTGCGCTCCACCAGATGCGCCTCCCCCTGGCGCGGGACGAAGGCCACCACGCGGCCGCCGTTGCCGCGGTGGAGGTCGACTTGCAGGCGCAGGTCGGCGCAGCGGGCCAGGACCAGGCCGACGGCCACGGCGGCGAGCAGCGAGACCGCGCCGCAGGCGAGCAGGCCGAGGCGCGGGCCGTAGCTCGCGGTGACCCAGCCGACCAGCGGGGCGCCGACGGGCGTGCCACCGGTGAAGACCAGCACCAGCAGGCCCATCACCCGGCCGCGCATCTCCGGGTCGGTGGCCAGCTGGACGTAGGAGTTGACCGTGGTGTTGAAGGTCAGCCCGAAGACGCCGATCAGGGTGAGCAGCAGCGCGAAGCTCCAGTAGCCGGGCGCCACCGCCGCGACCGTCTCCAGCAGGCCGAAGGCCACGGCCGCACCGGTCAGCAGGCGCAGCCGGGGGTTGCCTCGGCGGGCGGCGATCAGGGCGCCGGTGAGCGAGCCGAGCGCCATCGCGGTGTTCAGCAGGCCGTAGAGGCCGGGGCCGACGTGGAAGGTGCGGTAGGCGAAACCGGAGAGCAGCGTCGGGAAGTTGAAGCCGAAGGTGCCGATGAAGCCGGCCAGCACCAGCGGCCACATCAGGTCCGGACGCTCCTTCACATACCGCAGGCCCTCGCGCAGTTGGCCCTTCTCGCGCGGGATCCGCTCGACCGGGCGCAGCTCGCTGACGCGCATCGCCAGCAGGCCGGCGATCACCGCGGCGAACGAGAGCGCGTTGAGCGCGAACGCCCAGCCGCTGCCGACCGCGGCGATCAGCAGGCCGGCCACCGCCGGGCCGACCAGGCGCGCGGTCTGGAAGTTCGCGGCGTTCAGGCTGACCGCGTTGGCCAGGTCCTTCGGACCGACCATCTCGGAGACGAAGGCCTGCCGGGTCGGGGTGTCGAACACGGTGACCAGGCCGAGCAGCAGCGCGAAGGCGTAGACGTGGTACTCGGTCACTGCGCCGGAGATGGTCAGCGCGGCGAGTCCCGCCGCCAGCGCGCCCATCGCGCCCTGGGTGACGATCAGCAGTCGCCGCTTGGGCATCCGGTCGGCCAGCACCCCGCCGAAGAGGCCGAGCAGCAGGGTGGGCAGGAACTGCATGGCGGTGGTGACGCCCACCGCGAGCGGGCTGCCGGTCAGGCTCAGCACCAGCCAGTCCTGGGCGATCCGCTGCATCCAGCTGCCGGTGTTGCTGACGATCTGACCGGCGAAGAAGTACCGGTAGTTGCGCACCCGCAGCGAGGAGAACATCCCCCGGGTCGGGTGAAGCGGGCCCCGGTGGGGCCTGCCGTGGCCGTTGGGCCTGGTGCGGCGGGGTCAGCCGCCGCGGTGCGTTCCTCGGGGTCGTTGGTATGGCTTCCCTTGCTCATATGGTCGGTTCCTCTCGTTCGCGGTTCGCCGGGCTACCGCCACCCGGCCGTGCCAACCATGTCCGAGAGCTACAGATGCGCCAGCCGGTACAGCGCGGGAGCCGCCTCCCGCACCGCCGCCCACTCCTCGTCGGTCAGCTGGGAGGCGAGTTCGGCCAGCCAGGCATTGCGCCGCCGCCGGGACTCGTCGAGGATCTCGGCCGCCTGCTCGGTCATGCTGACCACCACCTGGCGCCGGTCCTGCGGGTGCGACTCGCGCCGCACCAGACCCTTCTCCTCCAGCATCGCGATGATGCGCGTCATGGACGGCGGCTGCACGTGCTCGCGCCGCGCCAACTCCCCAGGCGTGGCACTGCCGCACCGCGCCAACGTGCCCAGCACGCTCATCTCGGTCGGGCTGAGCGACTGCTCGACGTGCTGGTGCTTCAGACGACGGGACAGACGCATCACAGAGGACCTCAGCTGATTGACAGCGACGAGGTCCTCCTCGGACATCTCGGACATGATACTTAGCTTACGTCATTACTCTAGCTAAATAAAAATCGGCATGCGCGAGCCGACCGCCCGAGCCACCCGGAAGAGGGAAAGGAGAAGAGAAGAGGGGAAGAGACAGGTCAGTGCGGGAAGGCCCGGTGGCTGCGCCAGCTGGTGTGCTCGCGGGACACCGCGTCCTCCACGTCGCCCGCAAGGCTGGCCCACTGGGCCTCGGCCGCCGGGTCGTTGAGGTCGAGCACGGTCAGCTTGCCCCAGACCACGTCGAGCTCCTTGGCCGCCAGCCGGTAGGTGGAGACCAGCGGGCGCAGCTGCTTCAGCTGGTTCCAGGCGATGATCGCGGCGGCCGCCGCCGCGCAGACGCCGAACAGACTGACCGAGAGCACCCCGGCCGCCTGGGCCACCGCCGCCGCGCCACCCAGGATCATCAGCGTCACCGTGCCGAGCCCCCAGGAGACCGCCTGCGACTCATAGGCGCTCGCCTTCGCCAGGTACCAGGTGCGCTGGCCCTCCACCCGGACCCGCAGGTACCCGGTCCGCCGGTCGACCAGCCCCGCGGCCCGCAACTCCCGCATGCCGTCGGTGATCTCCGGTGCCGCGCCGGCCGGAAGTGCCCCGGAGTCCTCGAAGGTCCGCAGCACCTCGGCGACCTGCGCGCGGTACTCCTCGTCCGCCTCGGGGGAATCGGCCGGGCCGCCGAACGGCCGGGCCCGCACCGTGTACTTCCAGGCCAGCGTCTTGACCGATTCGGCCGCTGCGCGGGCCTCGAACCACCGGGCCTGGGGATTGACCGCCCGCAGGCGGGACCAGAACCAGCCGGCCACCACGAAGGCGGCCACGGATATCAGCGGCGCGACCCCGGAGTCACCGCCCGTCGCCGCGCCGACCGCCGCCGCGACCACCAGCATCACGATCATCCCGCGGTTCCAGCGCAGGGTCTGGCGCTGTGCGGCGATCGAGGCCTGGTCGGCCGTCTGGAACGGCTCCGGCAGGAAGTCGGCCTCGTCGATCCCGGACGGGTCCCATCGCACCATCAGAGAGTGCCCCCTCACGACTCAGGAGGCAGTATGCCCACCGTCAACACGGCTACACAGAGCGCTTTCCGGCCACCTGGCGCCAACTGGCCGCCCGGCGCGCAGCGGCTGCCGCGTCGTTGACGGCCCGTCAGCGGCGCCGGGCCGGCACCACCGCGGCCACCAGCGCCATCACCGCGCCCAGCACCCCCAACTCGCCCAGCAGCAGCCAGCGCACCGGCACTGCCGCCGCCGGCCCCACCGGAGCCGCCGCGAGCCCCAGCAGAACGCCGAGGACGGCCAGCACCACCAGGACCGCCAGCACGGCGGCCCCGCGCCCGGACTCCCGGACCATCGGTCGAGCTTGCTGTCTCACCATCGCCATGAGTCCAGCGTCCCGGACAGGACCGCCGCGCGGTACCCGGGAGCGACCCCGAAATGCCCCTGAGTCCGCCTCCCCCCGGGGGACGAGCAGAGGATGCGGAAGGAGGAGCACGGGTGGACCGGAGGATGAGCCGGGCGGACGATCTGGCCCATCGTCACCATGCCGTGGACGGACGGGTGGAACCCCATTGAGACCGGTCGCCGACGACCGATACCCTGCGCTCGGCCCATACGTTGTTCACACCGTATTACAGACCCCTCACACTTCCACCGGTCCCGCCGGCACCCACCGGGGAGGAACCCTGATGAGGGAGCGCAGCCGCGCCCCGCACCGCCCTGGCAGCCGGTTTCGCCAGTAGGGCCCAACTCGCACGTCCGACACGTCTCTTGGGGGAAACAGCATGAGACTCGGCCGCCTGGCCGCCACATCCCTGCTCGCCACCGCACTTGCGGCGAGCGCCGCGAGCCCCGCACTCGCGGCCGGCTCGCCCTCGGCACGCGCGGCGAGCGCCGGCACCGGAGTCCCGGGCGACATCGACGGGGACGGCACTCCGGACGTCGTGCAGGGCGTCGGCAACTCCCTCGGCGCGTTCCCCGCCGGCGCGTCCGCGTTCACCGCCTCGACCCAGGCGGCCGCTCCGGAGTCAGGGACGACCTGGGGCCAGTACGTGATCACCCACCGGGGCAGCCTGAACGGCGGCAAGACCGATGACCTGGTGCTCCTCAGCCCCGGCTCGCACCATGTCTACGTCTATCCCAACGACGCCGAATCCGGCGGTGTGCCAGGGCACTTCACCCACAAGGACAAGGTCCTGACCGTCGCCAAGCCGGCCACCTGCGCCGCGGGCGACTGCACCGGCTACGACCCGACCTGGAACTCCACCACCCAGATCCTGGCCACCGACGGCGGCAGCGGGGCCAACACCCAGCCGGCGCTGATCACGGTGGAGAACGGCAGGCTCTGGTACTACCCGGCGGCCGGGAGCGGCCCGTCCTTCGGCAATCCGGTGCTGCTCGGCACCGGCGACTGGAGCGGCACCTCCCTGATCGCCCCCGGCAAGGTCGGCGGCGTGCCGACCCTGTGGGTGCGCGGCTCGGGCGAGGTCGGCGCGATCGACAGCTTCCCGCTCACCTTCAAGGCCGACGGCACCCCCACCACCGTCCTCGCCGCCCCCGTGCCGCAGCCGCTGCAGAACGGGCTGGTGCAGACCGACGGCACCCACCTGTGCCTGTCGGTCTTCCCCGCAGGGGCCACCACCGGGCACCTCCCGCTGACCCTCGCGGCCTGCTCCGCCCCGATGACGGCGCACTTCCAGTTCGGCAACGACGGCACGGTCCATGCCTGGGGCGACTGCCTCGACGCCGCCACGGCCGGCCTGTCGACCTGCGACGGCCGTGACTCGGAGCAGCACTGGCAACCGGGCGACTACGACTCGCTGGTCGACTCGGCCTCCGGAAAGTGCTTCGGTTTCCCGCCCGTCATCTTCACCGACTCAATGCCCTCGATGGCCTCCTGCGACGTCTCACCAGGCCAGCGCTTCGGCGCCGCCGGCGGCAGCACCCCGGGCCCGCTGCCCGGCCGACTGGACCTGCTGCCGGGCTCCTACTACCAGACCGGCACCTCGGGTGGCCCGGTCAGCTCCGCCGGCGATGCCGACGGCACCGGCAGCCCGGCCCTGCTCTGGGACTTCAGCGGCCGCGTCTACAGCTACCCGGGCCTGCCGCCGGTCAACGGAGTCGCCCAGCTCAGCCCCGCGCGCATCCCGCTCGGGTCCGACACTCCGTACGCCATGACGGCGCCCGGCGACCTCCTGACCCTCCAGGGCATCCCCGGCGACGTCAGCTACGGTCCCTGCGCCAAGCTGACCATGCAGGAGGACGGCAACCTGGTCTACAGCGACTACCAGGGCAAGGTCCTCTGGTCGGCCGGCACCGCCGGCCACCCGGGCGCCGCAGCGGCCTGGGACCCCACCAAGGGACTCGTCGTCCAGGAGGCCCGCCAGACGCTGTGGAGCGCCGGACCGGCCACCCTGAACGGCCGCTACCTGGCCCTCACGTCCGACTGCGACCTGGTGGTCACGGACCTGAACGGCAAGGCGCTCTGGGGCACCGGCAGCTACGAGCCCGCCCACGACCCGAACGGTTACGGCATCGCGCCCGGCACCACCCTGCACGCGGGCAGCTCCCTGCCCGGCACCACCGGTGTCCACCTCCAGGTGACCGCCACCGGCGACCTGGAGCTGGTCGGCACCGACGGCAAGCTGCTCTGGACCGCCGGCACCTACGGCCACCCGGGCGCCTACGCCACCTTGCAGCCCGACGGCGATCTGGTGGTCCAGGACGCCGCCGGCAACCCGCTCTGGTCCAGCCACACCGGCGGCCACCCGGGTGACCACCTCACCGTGCAGAACGACACCAACCTCGTCATCTACGACGCCGCCGACACGCCGATCTGGAGCAGGGGCACGTCCGGTGCCGCGTTCGCCGCCGGGACCAGCCTGGCGAGCGGTCAGTCGCTGCAGGGGCAGCGCGCCCGGCTGAGCATGCAGGCCGACGGCAACCTGGTGCTCTACTCGCAGGCAACCGGCCGCTCCCTCTGGTCCACCAGCACCTGGGGCCACCCCGGCGCCACCGCCACCCTTCAGCCCGACGGCAACCTGGTCGTCTACGGCGCCGACCACAACTCCCTCTGGTCCACCGGCACCTGGGGCCACCCCGGCGGCCGCGCCATCCTGCTGGACACCGCCGACCTCGCCGTCTTCGACAGCCTGGGCAACCAGCTCTGGCACAGCGGCACCGACGTCACCGGCCCGCTCTACCGCGGCGCGGTGGTCAACCCGGGCGACCGGCTGCCCTCGGGCTACGTGATCGACAACTCCCGCTACCAGGGCACCAAGCTGAGCATGCAGGCCGACGGCAACCTGGTGCTCTACGGATCCAGCGGCCGGGCCCTGTGGTCGACCGGCACCTGGGGCCACCCCGGCGCCTACGCCGTCGTGCAGCCCGACGGCAACTTCGTGCTCTCCGGCGCCGACCACAACGCCCTCTGGTCCACCGGCACCTGGGGCCACCCCGGCGCCTACGCCGTCGTGCAGTACGACTCGAACGTCGTGCTCTACGACGCCGACGGCCGCTCCCTCTGGTCCACCGGCACCTGGATGCAGCACTGACCCGATCCCGGTAACCAGTCGAGCCCGGCCCCGCACCAGCGGGACCGGGCTCGACTGCCTTGCAGAAGCCGCTACTTGGACCCCAGGAGGGCGGACGACGGGCGGCACCCGCTCGGCTACCTCAGTCAGCCGTCCCCGCCGGCACGACCCAGCGCACGGGCTGGCCGGTGATCGCCGCGATCATGTCGTAGTCGCCGTCGTAGTGCAGCACGGTGACCGCATGCCGCTCTGCCGTGGCCGCGATGAGCATGTCGGCCATCGACAGCGCACGGTGGCTGCCCCGGAACAGGGCCTGACGCTGGATGAACTTGGCACGGTCCCATACCTCGTCAGTGCACGGCAGATAGTCGAAACCCCGCAGTAGGTGCTGAAGGCGTTCCGCTTCGGCTGCCGTCCGGGCGCTGTGCAGGACCTCCATCTCGACAACCGCACTGACCGCAAGCAGGGCCCGCTGTGAAAGATCGTCAAGGACCGGCCGCACCGAGGGCTTACCCCACCGCGCGAGAGCCGACTTGTCGATCAGGAAGCGCTCACGGCTCACGCAGCAGCCTCGCTGCCGGATTCACCGAGCAGGTCGAACTCACCGCTGGCAATGGCGTCCGCCAGCTCTATCCGGCGGGCCAGCTTGACGGCCTCCAGCAGGGCGGCGTTGACCGTCGCGACCTTGGTGGTCGTGCCGAAGAGGCGCTGCGCCTCTTCGAGGAGGTCGTCGTCGAGGTCGATAACGGTGCGCGTCATGATCGCTCCCCACGGATTGACTCAGGCTTCATGATATCGCCGAGGCCCTGGAAGAGATATCGAACAACCTGCACCCGGTCATCCGAAAGGGCCGCAAACGCGAAGCGCCGCCCCGGAGGCAGTCTCCGGGGCGGCGCTCAGCCGGGCGGCGGGGGCGGTCTACTTGGCCAGCCCCAGCGCCGGCATCATGTAGTAGAAGGCGAAGACCGCCGCCACCGCGTACATCGCGACCGGCACCTCACGCCACCGACCGGTGGCGATGCGCAGCACGCAGAAGACGATGAAGCCCATGCCGATGCCGTTGGTGATGCTGTAGGTGAACGGCATCAGCACCATGGTCAGGAACGCCGGGATGGCGATCGTGTAATCGGACCAGTCGATGTCGCGGATCGAGTTGGCCAGGATCAGGAAGCCGACGGTGACCAGGGCCGGGGTAGCGGCCTGGGCCGGGACCATGGTGGCCAGCGGGGTGAGGAAGAGCGCGAGCATGAAGAGCGCGCCGGTCACCAGGCTGGCGAAGCCGGTGCGCGCCCCCTCGCCGACGCCCGCGGTGGACTCCACGAAGCAGGTGTTGGCGGAGGAGGAGGTGGCGCCGCCGGCGGCGGTGGCGATGCCGTCCACCATCAGGACCCGGTTGATGCCGGGCAGGTCGCCGTTCTTGTCCAGCAGGTGCGCCTCGTCGGCGACGCCCAGGATGGTGCCCATCGCGTCGAAGAAGGCACTCATCAGCACGGTGAAGACGAACAGGATGCCGGTGAGCGCGCCGACGTGCTGGAAGCCGCCGAACAGGCTGACCTTGCCGACCAGGCCGAAGTCGGGGGTGGCGACCGGATTGCCGGGCCACTTGGGCACCGTCAGGCCCCAGGAGTCGGCGGGCAGGTTGGCCGCCTTCTGGATCACCACGGCGACCACGGTCATCGTCGCGATGGAGATCAGGATCGCCCCGGGCACCTTGCGGACCACCAGCACCAGGGTGAGCAGCAGGCCGAGCACGAAGACCAGCACCGGCCAGCCGTGCAGGTGGCCGCCGATGCCCAGCTCCAGCGGGACGGTGGTGTGGGCCGCGTCCGGGATCCGGCTGACGAAGCCGGAGTCGACGCAGCCGACCAGCGCGATGAACAGGCCGATGCCGATCGCGATGGCCTTGCGCAGGCCGAGCGGCACGGCGTTCATCACGCGTTCCCGCAGGCCGGTGGCGACCAGCAGCATGATGCAGAAGCCGGCCAGCATCACCATGCCCATGGCGTCGGGCCAGGTCATCTTGGGCGCCAGCTGGAGCGCCACGATGGTGTTGACGCCCAGACCGGCGGCCAGTCCGATCGGCACGTTGCCGATCACGCCCATCAGCAGCGTGGTCAGCCCGGCGGTCAGCGCGGTCGCGGTGACCAGCTGCGGGAAGCTCAGCGTGTGCTTGTTGATGTCCACGGCGTTGGACAGGATGATCGGGTTCAGCACCAGGATGTAGGCCATGGTGAAGAAGGTCGCGACGCCACCGCGGATCTCCCGGGCAGGCTGGAGCCGCGCGCGGAGATCTTGAAGTAGCGGTCGATGGCGCCGGTGGGGGAAGCGGGCGCCGGGGGCTCGGGCGACTCCACGGTCGGCTGGGCCACGGAAGGCATGCGTCGTCCTCAGATGGGGGTGGAGGAAGTCTTCAGTATGGGTCGGCCGGTCGTGCACGCGCCATCTTCGCGCGTAGATGCGCGTGCCAGCATGGCGGCGCGCGCGGACACGTACGCTACGTCCCATGCCGAAGAGCCCGATCCATCCCGCACCGCCGCCCCTGGAAGCCAATGACGTCGCGATCGTCGGCGGCGGCACGGTGCTCTGGTTCCTGGGCTTCCTGGTGCTGCTGCCGTTCCAGGACACGCTGAGCCGGCAGGGGCACGGCAACTGGCCGTGGATCTGCCTGTCCGGCGGGCTGCTCGGCCTGATCGGGCTCTGGTACTGCCGGGCCCGGCGGGACGCGATCCGGCGCGCCCGGGCGGCCGGCTCCGAGTAGCGGCACCCCACCCCCTTCCGGCTCGACCGGCTCATCCACCCGACTGACCCGCCCCCTCCTTTCGGCCGCTCGACACCGGCCCATAGGAGGACGCACCGGACATTTGCCGCACGTAGAGTCGGTGCCATGACGCACCCCTCGGAGCAGCGCGACCCCGGCGCCCACGCCGGCGGCCCGGCCGCCACCCGCCAGCGCGGGCTGAGCACTGCCGAGGTCGCCGAGCGGGTGGGCCGCGGCCAGGTCAACGATGTGCCGGCGCGGTCCAGCCGGTCCGTGCGGGAGATCGTCCAGGCCAATGTCTTCACCCGGTTCAACGCGATCATCGGGGTGCTGTTCGCCATCATCCTGGTGGTCGGGCCGATCCAGGACGGGCTGTTCGGCCTGGTGATCGTGGCCAACACGGCGATCGGGATCATCCAGGAGATCCGCGCCAAGCGCACCCTGGACAGCCTGGCGCTGATCGGCGAGGCCCGCCCGGCGGTGCGCCGGGACGGGCAGGCGATACAGATCCCGGTCTCCCAGATCGTGCTGGACGAGACCGTGCTGCTCGCCATCGGCGACAAGGTGGTGGTCGACGGCGAGGTCATCGAGGAGGACGGCCTGGAGGTCGACGAGTCGCTGCTCACCGGCGAGCCCGATCCGGTGCTCAAGCAGCCGGGCGACCAGGTGATGTCCGGCAGTTTCGTGGTGGCCGGCGCCGGCGCCTTCACCGCCACCAAGGTCGGCCGCGAGGCCTACGCCGCCCAACTGGCCGAGCAGGCCAGCCGGTTCACCCTGGTCAAGTCAGAGCTGCGCAGCGGCATCGACACCATCCTGCGGTACGTCACCTATCTGCTGATCCCCACCGCGATCGGCCTGGTGATCAGCCAGTGGGCGGTGCGGGGCAACGACTGGCGGGAGGCGGTCCGGCGGACCGTGGCCGGCATCGTGCCGATGGTGCCGGAGGGGCTGGTGCTGCTCACCTCGGTGGCCTTCGCGATCGGCGTGATCCGGCTCGGCCGCAAGCAGTGCCTGGTGCAGGAGCTGCCGGCGATCGAGGGCCTGGCCCGGGTGGACACGGTCTGCCTGGACAAGACCGGCACCCTCACCGAGGGCGGCATGGACGTGCGGGAGCTGCGGCCGCTGGCGCCCGAGCCGGCCGACGAGGCGACGCTGCGTCAGGCGCTGGGCGTGCTGGCGAGCGCGGACGCCCGGCCCAACGCCAGCATGCAGGCGGTGATCGACGCCTTCGGCGAGGGCGGTCCGGAGCGGGAGCGCTGGCTGCTGCTGGAGGCGATGCCGTTCTCCTCGGCCCGCAAGTGGAGCGGGGCGCAGCTGCTGGAGCCGGGCGGCGGCGAGGGCAGCTGGCTGCTCGGCGCGCCGGACGTGCTGCTGCCCGAGGGCCATCCGGCGCTGGAGCAGGTGGACGAGCTGGGTGCGCAGGGCCTGCGGGTGCTGCTGCTGGGCCGCTCCCCCGTGCCACTGGACGCCCCCGACCCGGCCAAGGACCTGCAGCCGCTGGCCCTGGTGGTGCTGGAGCAGCGGGTGCGGGCGGATGCGGCCGACACCCTGCGGTACTTCGAGCAGCAGCGGGTCGAGGCCAAGGTGATCTCCGGGGACAGCGCCGTCTCGGTCGGCGCGGTGGCGGCGAGCCTGGCGCTGCCGGGGGCCGAGCACCCGGTGGACGCCCGCACCCTGCCCGCCGACCCGCCGGCGCTGGCCGACACCGCCGAGCGGACCACCGTCTTCGGCCGGGTGACTCCGCAGCAGAAGCGCCTGCTGGTCGGCGCCCTGCAGTCGCGCGGCCACACCGTGGCGATGACCGGTGACGGCGTCAACGACGTGCTGGCCCTCAAGGACGCGGACATCGGCGTGGCGATGGGCTCGGGCAGCGACGCCACCCGGGCGGTGGCGCAGATCGTGCTGCTCGACGACCGGTTCGCCACGCTGCCGATGGTGGTGGCGGAGGGGCGCCGGGTGATCGGCAACATCGAGCGGGTGGCCGGGCTCTTCCTGGTGAAGACGGTCTATGCGGTGCTGCTGGCACTGCTGGTGGTCTTCACCCAGCTGCCGTATCCGTTCCTGCCCCGGCACTCCACCCTGCTCAGCAGCCTGACCATCGGCATCCCGGCGTTCTTCCTGGCGCTGGCGCCCAACCAGGAGCGGGCCCAGCCGGGGTTCGTCCGCCGGGTGCTGCGGCTGGCGGTGCCCTGCGGGCTGATCGCCGGGACGGCCACCTTCACCTCCTACGCCCTGGCCCGCGCCAACCACGCCACCGACCTCAAGGCCGACACGAGTGTGGCCACCCTGACGCTCTTCCTGGTCGCCCTCTGGGTGCTGGCGATCGTGGCCCGGCCGTACACCTGGTGGCGGTTGCTGCTGATCGCGGCCATGGCCGGAGCCTTCGCCCTGGTGCTGCTGATCCCCTGGCTGTCGGACTTCTTCCAGCTGAACCTGGCCGGCTACCGCGACCCCTGGACGGGGGTGGCGATCGCGCTGGTCGCCGGCCTGCTGCTGGAGGTGTCCTGGCGGTTCGTGCGGCGCGGGTTCCCCGCGACGGCGGAGCAGCCGGCCGAGCCCCGGCCTATGCCGCGCTGAAGAAGCTCTTCGCCCGCGCCATCGCGCCCTCGTCCTCGACGACTCGGCCCGGCTGGTTGGCGTAGCCGAGCAGCGCGCCGCCCCAGTGCATCTTCAGGTACTCGCCGCTCATGCGCAGGGTGGTCACCAGCGCGTCCGAGGCCGCCGGGTCCTCGGTGGAGCTGGCGCTGACCGCCCAGAGCGTCTTGCCGGCCATCCGGGCCCGGAAGTCGTAGCCCGGCACCCGCATCCAGCCCGCCCAGTGGTCCAGGTAGAGCTTGGCGTCGGCGGAGACGCTGTACCAGTACAGCGGGGAGGCGATCACCAGGTCGGTGGCGGCGAGGGTGGCCTCCAGCAGGGTCCGCTCATGGCCCTCGGGCTGCGGGTAGACCCCCTCGCCGTCGTGCCGCCGGTCGGCGAACGGCGCCAGCGGCAGTTCACCGAGGCGCAGCCAGCGCTGCTCGGTGCCGGCGGGCAGCTGTTCGGCCGCCCGCCGGGCAAGGAGTTCGGTGTTGCCGTCGTGCCGGCTGCTCGCCAGCAGGAAGAGGAAGCTGCGCCCGGGGTTGTCGATCATGACCGACACCCTAGGCAAGCCCCCGAAACGCTGTCACTCCCGTTCGGGTCAACCTCCGACACGTTGGTTCACCCCTCGGGGAGCTGCGTCAGCCCTCGAAGTCGCGGGCCGCCGAGAGCTCATAGGCGCGGTCCGGCTCGGTGAGCGCGGCCAGCACCTCGAAGCGGCGGTGCCACTGCCCACCGACCAGGCCAGACCGGCGGCCAGGCCCTCGGGCGTGGCGGCGTGCAGCAGACCCGGCACCGGCGGCACCTCGAACTCAGGATCTTCGACATCCCCCTCGCTTTGCGGGTCCTCCGGGTCGTACGGCAGCTCCGGGCTGGGCGCCGCCGCGTCCCAGCGCCAGTCGACGGCCGCCTCCGAGCCGTCAGGGCCGACCACCAGCAGCTCCTCGTGCTCCTCGTAGGCCGCCGGGCAGCCGGGCAGCAGCTCCCGGACGAACGGCGACACCCGGTGCAGGGTGCCCTCCGAGAGCACCCGGCCGCCGGCGATCTCGCTGGCCAGCGAGACGTGCAGCCGCTCGGCCAGCACCGGCGCCAGCGCGGGCGCCACCGGCACCAGCGGGTACGGGTGGAGCAGCGCCACCAGGTCGGGGGCGTCGGCCACCACCGCCTCGGTGGCGTCCACCACCACGGTGTGCGCCGGGCGGCGCCCGGTCTCCGGATCCAGCGGCGGCAGCGCCCGCACCACCTCCAACGGCTCCGCGTCAAAGGCCTCGACGCGGCCCAACGACGAGTAGATGCCGTGCAGTTGGCGATGCGTCACCTCACTGTCCGGGTCGGTGAGCCGGTCGAGCAGCTCCTCCGCTCCGTGCGGCTCGGCGAGCAGCGCCGCCAGCGTGGTGCGCACCCCGAGGGCGTGCAGGAACTCCGGGTCCAGCGTGGTGCGGGCCTCGTCGTAGAGGCCGCGGAGCAGCCAGTCGGCTCCGGCCGCGCGCAGCCCGGCCGGCTCCCGCCCGTCCAGCACCGGGTGGTCGCGCAGCCACCAGGCGGTGTACGGCGGCAGGTCGGCGTACCGCCCGTCCGGCAGCAGCGCCCGCACCGGCGCCACCACCGCGTCCCGGTAGGGCGGCCGGGCCAGCAGGGCCAGCGCCTCGGGCCAGGCCTGATCGTCCACCAGGTCCAGGTCCCGCACCACCAGCAGCTCCCCGGCCACCGGCGGCACCCCCAGCTCGGCCTGGTCCTCGTGCAGCGCCTCGACCACCTCCTCGCACCAGTCGGCGAGCCCGTCCGGCGCCTCGTCCAGCAGCCCGGTCGGCCGGCCGCCCACGGCGCGGTCGGCGGGCGCGGTCGGGTCGAGCCGCTCCAGGTCGTCGGGGTCGAGCACCGCGTCCTCGGCGCGGACCAGCACGAAGTCGGCGAGCACCCCGACCGCTGCCAGCACCTCGGAGCCCCAGCGGTCCAGCAGGTCCTCGTCCACGAACGGCGCGTCGTCGGGCCGGGCCAGCTGGGCGAACGGGCTGTCCGGCAGCAGGAGTTCACCGGCCCGGGCGAGCTCGCCCTCGTCGTCCGGCAGCGCCAGCCGGGCCAGCCAGGGGTGCTCGCCGGGCTGGGTGCCGGCCGCCTTGACCAGGCCGAGCACCGCGTCCGCCAGGTCCACGGCGCCGTCGAAGTCCTCCTCGCCGACGTCCAGCGAACGGACCACGGCGGCCCGCAGCTCGGGGGTGGCCAGGATCCCGGCGGGGGTGGCGGTGGTGGCGCCCAGCTTGGCCAGCAGCGGGTGCGCCGCCTCCGGGTGGGCCAGCCGCAGGTCGAACAGCTCCAGCGCCTCGGCCAGCGACTGCGGATAGTCGGGGAAGCCGGCCCAGTCGGCGTCGTCCGAGGGCAGCAGCACCCGGCGCGGCCCGGTCAGCATCCGCCCGGTGGCCAGCGGCACCGGCAGCGCGCCCAGCGCCTCCGGGTCTGCGCCGGCCAGCGCCCCGTACAGGCTGCGCCACCAGGCCGGTTCCCGCTCCAGGCCGCCGAGTTGGTCGACGACCTCGGCCAGCGGCACCCGGCGCACCTGGAGCGCGCGCAGCTCCGGGCGGCGCTCCAGGCCGGCCGGCAGCAGGCCGGGGAAGATCGGCGCCAGCGCCTCGACCACCGAGCGGTCGGCGCCCTCCAGCAGGGTGGCGTCAACGGGGCGCAACGCCGGGGCGCCCTCGTCATCGGCGTCCGGGTCGACGGCGGTCGGGTGCGGCAGGAACGGGGTCCGCGGCAGCCGGGCCAGCACGCCGGTGCGCAGCGCGTTGTCCAGCGCGCCCTGGCCGAGCGGGCCCGGCACCAGGGAGAGCGAGCCGAGGTCGGCGCCGCGGGCCCGGAGCAGCTCGGCGTAGGCGTCGGCGGCCCGCTCGGTGAGGAAGTCGGTCAGCGGGCCGGGGGCGACGTGCCGGCGGGTGGAGTCCAGCGGGTAGGAGGCGATCAGCAGCGCGGGGATGCCCAGCGGCTCCTCGCTCGGGGTGGGCGCGTGCAGCACCGGCGTGACCGGGACCGACTCGGGGGCGCCGTCGGCGGCGACCGGGACGGCCCAGGTGACCGTCCAGTACGGCCGGGACCGCTCCTCCACCGGACGGTCCGCCAGCAGCTCCGGGTCGAGGGCGCCGGTGGCGGTGACGGTCTGCCAGCGGGACTCCTCGCCCCCTCCCCGATCCCGCCGGCCTCGCCGGTCCGGTCGGTGATGACGACCTCGGCCAGCCCGCTCTCGGAGCGCTCGACGGCGGCCCGGGTGAGGGTGCGCACGGTGCCGTCCGGGGTCTCCACCACCACCTCGCCGAGGCCCGGCAGGGTGAGCAGCAGCGCGTCGTCGATGCCGTCCAGCAGGGTGCGGGCGAGATCCTCGGCCGCGCCGTCGCGCAGCGGCAGCAGCACCACCGTGTCATAGCCGACCGGCGGCTCACCGGAGGCCGCGAACGGCAGCCGCAGCAACGGGAGATGGCCGTCGCGGCGGCGCAACTCCTCGGCCAGCTCGGACTGTTGGACGGCCTGACCGGCAATCAGCTCGCGGGCCTCGGCGAGCGACCAGCGCACGCCGCCGGCCTGGCCGACGATGGCCGGTTCGTCGCTGACGGCGACCACGGCGGCGAAGCCGACACCGAACCGACCCACCGTCATGGTGGCGTCGGAGCGCTTGGAGGAGGCCCGCAGGGTGGCCAGCGACTCGACGGCGGCGGCGTCCAGCGGGGCACCGGTGTTGGCGGCGGCCAGCACCCCGTCGCGCAGCGCCAGCCGCAACCGGCCGGGGCCGCGGCCGGCCCGGGCGGCGGCGTCGGCGGCGTTCTGCGCCAACTCGATGATCAGGCGGTCCCGGTAGCCGCCGAGGGCCAGCTCCTCCTCGGCGTTGGCGTCCTCCCGGAACCGGGCCGGGGAGGCCGTCCAGGCGTCCAGCACCCGACGCCGCAACTCGGCCGTACCGAACGGGTCGCCGATCTGCTCGTCACTGCCGCCACCGATGATGCGAGGCTCCACTGGACCCGCCGCCTTCCCCGTCTGTCACACCGGACACTGCTACGGGGGGCATTGTCTCGCGTTTCACCGACAGACTGCGCCCGGGCCCATCGGCGTGGACCCGGGCGGATCGGACGCCGATCAGGAGTGGCCGAGCTCCTCGGCCGGAGCGTCGGGCTCGACCGAGCCGCCGGCCCGGTCGGGGTGCAGGTGCAGCGGCTCGACGACGGTCTCGTCCAGGATCAGCTCGGCCGGCACCGGCGGGGCCGGCAGCACCGCTGCCTCGGAGTGGCCGCCGCAGCCGTAGGCGAGCGAGACGATCTGGCCGTCGGCCGGGCCGAACTCGTTGCCGCAGACGCCGAACGCCTGGCCCAGCGAGCCGCCGATCGGGATCAGGAAGCCGCAGCTGGTGCAGGTGGCGGGGGCCGACTGGGCCATCGGGGTCTGCGGGCCGTGGGTCTTCTCCCAGCGGTCCGCGGCCAGGTGCAGGCCGAGCCGGGAGAGCACCCGGGGGCGGCTCATGCCGAGCTCGTCGGCGACCGCGCCGATCTGGGCGCGGGCCGGGGCCGGCTGCACGTGCGGATCGCTCACCACGAGGTCGTCCTCGCGGTCGAAGAGCTCGGCGCCGGCGGCGCCCGGCTCGTCATCGCCGGTCCAGCCGGGCTCCAGGCGCAGGTCGTCGGCGTCGGTCGGCAGCAGGTCGCCGGGGCCCATGTCGCCCGGCCGCAGCCGCTCGCTCCACGGCACCCACTCGGGCGCCAGCACCGCGTCCGGGCCGGGCAGCAGCACGACCTCGTCGAGGGTGACCACCTTGGCGCGCGGCGCGCGGGCCACGGTCACCGCCCAGCGCCAGCCGCGGTAGGCCGGGTCCAGGCATTCGAACGTGTGGGTGACCACCCGCTCGGCCTCGGCGCGCGCCACCAGGTGCTCGCCGACGACCTCGGCGCCGACCGACTCGACCGCTGCCTGCCTGGCGAGCTCGACGGCCTCGGCACAGAGCCGGTCTGGGGTACGGCTTCGCATCGCAGCACTCACGGCGTCGGTTCTCTCCAGTCTTCTTACCTGCAGCCTAGTCGCCCGGTCACTCGCCCGGGCCGTTCCGAACCGTCCGGGGCCACCGGGTCGGGCACGGTCACCGGCCGGTCAGAACCAGCTCACCGCCCTATTCTGCGTGACCCGGAGCCCTGCGGGGACCGGCCGCGCCGCCGTCGGCTCCGGCCGAGGCGGACGCGCGCGCTCCGGCGCAGCGGCACGCGGACAGCAGGCTACCCGTCAAGAAGGTCTCGGCGACAGCCCGGCGAGCCGGGACCGGCGAGCGCCGCGCCGACCGGGCCGCGCCGCGCGGGGCCAATGCCCCGCACCTGTCCGGTTTGTCAGGCAGGATGGCGGTGTGACGGACGAGAACCCGTCGCAGCGCGCCCGGTCCGCGGCCGGGTCGAGCGGTGCGGACCCTGAGGATCCGCGGCCGGCCGGCCGGACGGCGGCTCAGGCGGGCGGTGTGCCGGGGCGGCAGTCGGCGGTCCCCGCCGCGGAGGACGGTCCGCGGTCGGCGGCCGATGCGGGGCTGCGCGAAGCAGCCGCAGGGCCTTCCGAGGAGCCGTCAGGGCCGTCGGACCCGTCAGAGCCTTTCGGGTCGTCGGAGCCCGAAGAACCCGAGGGGCCCGAGGGGCCCGAGGGGCCCGAGACGGCTCCCGTGGACACCACGCCGCGGCGCAACCTGCTGCTCCGCGGCGCAACCGCGGCCGGGATCGGCACCCGCAGGGCGGTGCAGGGCACCGGGCGCCGGATCCGCAAGGCCACCTCGGCCCAGGGCGCCGGGGAGTCCGGCCTGTCGAGCCTGATCGAGCTGCACGCGCTGAACTCCTTCGGCGACATGCTGATCACCATCGCGCTGGCCTCCACCATCTTCTTCTCGGTGCCCACCGACCAGGCCCGCGGCCGGGTGGCGCTCTACCTGCTGGTCACCATGGCGCCGTTCGCGGTGCTGGCCCCCGTGATCGGCCCGCTGCTCGACCGGGTGCCGCACGGCCGGCGGGCCGCGATGGCGACGTCGATGCTGGTCCGGGCGATCCTGGCGTGGTCCATGGCCGGCGCGGTGGTGAGCGGCAGCCTGGCGCTCTATCCGGCGGCGCTGGGCTGCCTGGTCGCGTCCAAGGCCTACGGCGTGGTGCGCAGCGTGGTGGTGCCGCGGCTGAAGCCGGCCGGAATCACGCTGGTCAAGGCCAACTCCCGGGTGACCCTGGCCGGGCTGCTGGCCACCGGGCTGGCCGCCGGGGTGGGCGGGCTGCTGCATCTGATCGGCCCCGGCTGGCCGCTGCGCGGCGCCTTCGTGGTCTTCCTGATCGGCGTCCTGATGGCCTTCCACCTGCCGCACCAGGTGGACTCGGCCAAGGGCGAGCAGCGCGCGGTGCTGCACGCCGAGCCCGACCCGGCGGCCCCCGAGGAGCAGCCGCAGCCGGCGGCCGACCGGCCCACGGGCCGCCTGCGCACGGTCGGCCCCGCGGTGATCCTCGGGCTGCGCGCAGTGGCCGCGCTCCGCTGGCTGACCGGCTTCCTCACCCTCTTCCTGGCGTTCCTGCTGCGGGTCGCCCCCGTCGGCGGGCTGACGCCGACGCAGTCGCTGGGCCTGCTGGCGGTGGCGGCCGGCGGCGGCAACGCGCTCGGCTCGGTGTTCGGCTCCTGGCTGCGCACCCGCGGCTCGGAGGCGATCATCACCACGATGCTGGCGCTGGCCACCGCCGCCGCGGTGGCCAGCACGCTCTGGTACGGCCTGGGGACGGTGATGCTGGTGGCCGCGGTGGCGGGCATCGCGGCCTCGCTGGCCAAGCTGGCGCTGGACGCGCTGATCCAGCGGGACGTGCCGGAGGCGGTCCGCACCTCGACCTTCGCCCGTTCGGAGACCCTGATGCAGCTGTGCTGGGTGGTCGGCGGCACGGTCGGGATCCTGCTGCCGCTGCACGGCACGCTGGGGCTTGCGGTGGCCACCGGGGTGCTCGCGGTGGCACTGGTGTGGACGGTGGTGAGCCTGATCCGGCTGGGGGCACGCCGCGGCGCACCGCACCCCCGCGTCGCGTGAGCGGCGGAGTTGGATAGCCTTCGTCCATGAGCCTCGACACCCGTGTCATCGCCGCCCTCGGCGCCGTGGTCGTGATCGGCGCCGGCACGCTCGGCGGGTCCATCGCGTACGCCTCCGGCCAGACCGAGCCGCTGTCCACCCAGGCGACCGTCACCATCGGCCGCGACTCCACCCGCTTCGAGCCGTCCTGCTACAACGGTGGCAAGCCGTTCGACGACGCCACCAACACGGCCTGCGCGGCGCTCTCCAACGACCCGACCAAGTTCAAGTCGCTGAGCATCACGAGCGTCGACCGGATCGGCGTCGGCATCGACGTGGACAGCGCCAAGAACGGCTGGAGCGCCTACACCAACGGTGGCGGCCAGGGCAACGTCGCGCTCGCGCGCTACCAGAAGGACAACACCTTCTCGGGGCTGGTCCCGGCGACCAACGTGCTGACCCAGGTGCGGGACACCACCCTGACCGTCGTCGAGTACGACCCCAAGACCGCGAGCTCGGGCAAGCCGAACTACATCGCCGTCTGGTTCGTCAACCTGAAGAACAACGCGGCCCCGGTCGGCTCCGCGCAGCCGCAGGACGCCCCGCAGGGCCAGTGACCCTGCCGCACCACGCTGACGAGCAGCCGACCCCGGGCCTTCGAGCCGGGGTCGGCTGCTCGTCGTCGTCGCGGTGGACGCCGAGGCCGAGGCGGTGCTGCGCGGCGCGCCCGCCGGCCGGGTGACGGTGGTGACCGCCGGGGTCGGCCCGGCCGCCGCCGCCGCGACCACCGCCTTCGCGCTGGCCGCCGGGCCGCACCCGCTGGTGGTGTCCGCCGGTATCGCGGGCGGTTTCGCGCCCGCCGCGCCGATCGGCGCCACCGTGGTCGCGGACCGGATCGTCGCGGCCGACCTGGGCGCGCAGACCCCGGACGGCTTCCAGGACGTGGCCGCCCTCGGTTTCGGCACCGTCGCGCACACCCCGCCGCCGACCGCCGTCGCGCGGGTCGCGCAAGCGCTCGGCGCCACCGCCGGGCCGGTGCTCACCGTGTCGACCGTCACCGGCAGCGCCGAGCGGGCCGCCGAGCTGACCCGCCGCCACCCGGGCGCGGTGGCCGAGGCGATGGAGGGCTTCGGGGTGGCCGAGGCCGCCGCCCGGCACGGCGTGCCGGCCCTGGAACTGCGCACCGTCTCCAACGCCGTCGGCCCCCGGGACCGGGCCGCCTGGCGGATCGGCGAGGCGCTGGGCGCCCTGGAACGGGCCTTCGCGCGCCTGCCCTACGACTCCCTGCTCACCTGACGTTCGAGGAGGCCCGACATGGCTGAGCCGCTGCGGATCGCGTACTCGCCCTGCCCCAACGACACCTTCGTGTTCCACGCCTGGACGCACGGCCTGCTGCCCGGCGCCGAGGCACCCGAGGTGCTGTTCGCCGACATCGACGTGACCAACGGCCTGGCCGAACGCGGCGAGCTGGATCTGCTCAAGGTCAGCTACGCGGCGCTGCCCTGGCTGCTCGACGAGTACGCGCTGCTGCCCTGCGGCGGCGCGCTGGGGCGCGGCTGCGGGCCGCTGGTGCTGACCAGGCCGGAGACTGCGGGCGACCTGACCGGCAAGACGGTGGCGGTGCCCAGCGAGCGGTCCACCGCCTACCTGCTGTTCCGGCTGTGGGCCGCCGAGGCGGTGCCGGGCGGGCTGGGCGAGATCGTGGTGCTGCCGTTCCACGAGATCATGCCGGCGGTGCGGGACGGCCGGGTGGACGCCGGGCTGGTGATCCACGAGGCGCGGTTCACCTACCAGAACTACGGGCTGGTCAAGCTGGCCGACATGGGCGAGGCCTGGGAGGCGGCGACGGGGCTGCCGATCCCGCTGGGCGCGATCATCGCCAAGCGCTCGCTGGGCGCGGCCCGGCTGCGCGAGCTGGCCGCCGCGATCTCCGCCTCGGTGCGGGCCGCCTGGGACGATCCGGCGGCCTCCCGGGAGTACGTCATGGCGCACGCCCAGGAGATGGACCCCGAGGTGGCGGACCAGCACATCGGGCTCTATGTGAACGAGTTCACCGCCGAGCTGGGCGAGGACGGCTACGCGGCGGTGCGCGGACTGCTCGACCGGGCGGCGGCGCAGGGCCTGGTGCCGGCGGTGGCGCCGGACGCGCTGGCCTTCCCGTAGGAGGCGGGCGCGCCCGGCGCGGCGCTGCCGGCCGTCAGATGTCGAACTGGTCGGCGACCGCGCGCAGCGCCTGGGCCAGCTTCTGGCCGGTCGCCTTGGCCGGGTAGCGGCCGTGCTGCAGGCCCGGCAGGACGGCGTCCAGCATGGTGATCAGGTCCTGCACGATCGGTGCCATGTCGTCGGCGCTGCGGCGCTGGGCCGCGGCCACCGAAGGCAGTGCGTCGAGCAAGGTGACCCCCATCGCCTGCTCGCCACGGTGCCCCGCGACCACGCCGAACTCCACCCGCTGCCCCGGCTTGAGGCTGCTCACTCCGGCGGGCAGCGCCTTGCTGTGGACGAAGACGTCCTCACCGTCGTCCCGCGACAGGAAGCCGAAACCCTTCGTCTCGTTGAACCATTTGACCTGGCCGGTGGGCATCTCGAATGTCCTCGTGTGTGTGAAGGCGCCTAGGCGTCGTCGTCAGGGGCCTTGGGGGAAAGTGGGGGCGGACCGGGTCGGCCGCGTGGGCGGCGGGGCCGGTGCGCGGCAGGCCGTCAGCGCTTGGGCGGACGGGCAGTCAGGGGTTTCACTCGCACACGACCCAGGGTTTCCGCTGGAGTCTGCCGTGGCGGGCCGGCCAGGGCACGGCACGGCCGGGCGACGGCCGTTCGGCGGTCGTCATGGCACACCCCCTGACTGGAATGCGGGATCGGGTTGACCCCGTGCGACACCTGCATACCCCCGCCACAGGGAGTTCGAAACTCCCTGTCCCCGGCGAACCGCAGCCAGTGACGGCGTGAGCATCCGCGCAGGTGACGGGCGGTCAGTTTAGTCGTTCGTAAACCCGACGGCAGGGAGATTTCCGCAGCGCGCATGGGAGACTGGGGGCGTCGCGCACATCGGCGGAGGTGGTGCGCGCATCGGCCGAGAAGGAGTCAGCGGTGCGGGAGTCCGGCGAGCGCCTGGTCAAGGTCGGAGCGGTGGTCTTCATCGTGGGGGCACTGGCCACGGTGGTGACCTTCATTCCGCTGTTCTTCCACCTCACCCCACTGCCCACCCCCGCCTACTTCGCCAGCATGCTGATGCCGCTGGGCTTCCTGCTGGCACTGGTCGGCCTGTTCGGCTCGGCCCGGGCTCAGCGGCGCCGGGCCGACGCCGCCGAGCAGGCCGCCGCTCAGTCCACCGGCGCGGGCGCGGCCGCGCGGTAGCCGGCCAGCCAGGCGGGGAACTCGGTCAGGTCGGCCAGCACCACGTCGGCGCCGGCCTCGGCCAGCTGCTCGACGCCGTACGGGCCGGTGGCCACCCCGACCGCCAGCGCGCCGCCGGAGCGGGCGCCGACGATGTCGCCCAGGTGATCACCGACATAGACCTGGGCGCCCAGCTCGCGCAGCGCCACGCCCTTGGTCTCCGCCCACAGGTCGCCGACCAGCGCGTCGTGTTCGATGCCGGCGTGCTCCAGGTGCAGCTTGGCGTTCGGCTCGTACTTGCCGGTGATGACCGCGACCCGGCCGCCCGCCCCGCGCACCGCCTCGACCGCCGCCAGCGCGCCGGGCAGCGGCACGGTGGACGCGAAGGCGTGCTCCCGGTAGAGCTCCCGGTAGCGGTCGACCGCCGCCTCGACCTGCTCGGCCGGGAACCAGTGGGCCAGCTCCACGGCGAGCGGCGGGCCGAGCCGGGTGACCACCAGATCGGCGTCGATGAAGACGCCGGTCTCGGCCGAGAGCACCCGGTGGGTGGCGGCGATCCCCGGCCGGGTGTCCAGCAGGGTCATGTCGAGGTCGAAACCGACGGTGAACGCAGACATGCCCCAACCCTAAGCGGGCGTGCCACCGGATTTCGGTGGACGAACCGGACATACTGCCGTGGTGCACCGTCACCTCTCCCGCCGCGGCCTGCTCGGGGCGGCCCTGGCGCCGCTGCTCGGCGGCTGCGACCGGTCGCCCGGCGGCCGGGCCCCGCTACCGGAGATCCCGGCGCCGCAGCCCAGCACCACGGTGACCGCCGCCACCGGCCCGGTCGCGGTTCCCGGCGAGCCGCTGCGGGTGGTGGTGCTGGACACCGCCGAGCTGGACTCCGCGATGACCCTGGGGATCACGCCGACGGGCGCCTGCCGGGTCGCGGCCGACCCCGACCCGGGCGGCTACTGGGACGCGGGCCGGCTGGCGAGGACGGCCGCCGTCGGCGTCGTGGGCGACCCGGACCTGGACCGGATCCGCGAGCTGCGCCCGCAGCTGATCCTGGGCAACCAGACCCGGGACGGCGCCCGCTACGACGCGCTGCGCGCCATCGCCCCCACCGTGCTCAGCGCCACCACCGGCTACCCGTGGCGGGAGAACTTCCTGCTGCACGCCCGGGCGCTGGGCCGCCAGAGCGCGGCGGACGCGGTGGTCGCCGCGAACCGCACCCAGCTCGCCCAGACCGGGCGGGCGATCGGCACCGCCGGCGCGGGCGGGCGGCGGATCAGCGTGGTCCGGTTCGTCGAGGACGGCCGGATCCGGCTCTACGGCCGGCAGAACTTCCTCGGCACCCTGCTCGCCGACCTGCCGCTCGGCCGGCCGGACGCGCAGAACGTCGACCGGTTCGACGTCGAGGTCGCCCCGGACCAGCTCGCCGGGGCCGACGGCGACCTCCTGATCTACGCGACGCACGGCGCCCGCGGTGCCGCCCAGGCCGCCGCGGTGCTCGGCTCCCACGCCTGGCAGGCGCTCGGCGCGGTCAAGGCGCACCGGGTGTTCCGGGTCGACGACCGGCTCTGGTTCGAGGGGATCGGCTACACCGGCGCGAACCTGGTGCTCGGTCAGCTGCAGACGATGCTGGGCGCCTGACGCCCGACCCTTGTGACGAACACCACAGCGGGACCACCATTGGCCATATGACGGACACTCAGTTCCGAGGCGAGTCACCCGCCGATCCGGCAGTCGCGGCGCACCGCCGCAAGCAGGCCCTGGCCCACGGCTTCTCGCTCGCCGCCGAGGAGTACGACGCGGCCAACGGCGGCTTCTTCAACCCGATCGGCGCCCGGCTGGCGCGGCTGGCCGGGCTGCGCACCGGCGACCGGGTGCTGGACGTGGGCTGCGGGCGGGGCGCGGTGCTGTTCGCCGCGCTCGGCGAGGTCGGGCCGGACGGCTACGTGGTCGGCGTCGACCTGGCCGACGGCATGGTGCGGGCGACCGCCGCGCAGGCCGCCGGGCGGGGGCTGCGCAACGTCCGGGTCCGGGTGGACGACGCGGAGGCGCTGGGCTTCCCGGACCGCTCCTTCGAGGCGGCGCTCTCCTCGTTCGCGGTGATCTTCACGCCGGACCCGGTGGCGGCGCTGAGCTCGCTGCGCCGGGTGCTGGTGCCGGGCGGGCGGTTCGGCTTCACCGCGTTCGGCGCGGACGAACCGGGGTGGGAGCGGCCCGGCGCGGCGCTCAACGCGTTCCTGCCGCCGCGCATGGCCCGGCTGCGGCAGAGCAGGGCGTCCCGCTACAACGCGCTGGGCCGCAGCCCCGAGGAGGCCGCCGACCTGCTGCACCGGGCCGGCTTCACGGACGTCCGCAGCCATGAGCACCAGGCGGTGACCCACTACCCGAGCGCCGACGCCTGGTGGCAGGCCCAGCGGGCCGGCGGCTGGCGGGCGGCCCTGGAGGCGATCCCGGCCGCACGCCTGGACGAGGCCCGCCAGGCCGTACTGGCCGAGCTGTCCCGCCTGGCCGCCCCCGACGGCGGCCTACGACGGCGGACGGCGGTGCGCTACACGACGGTGCTGCGCGAATAGGCGCCGCCGCGCGGACGGGCGCCACGGCGGGGCGGGCGCCCGGGGCGTCATGCCTTGCGCCGCCGCATGGTGATCGCCGTGACGAACAGGGCGGTGCCCACAGCCGCGATCCGCAGTACGGCGGGGCCGCCAGCATGGCCGCGTGCGTCATCGGCGAGCCCGAGGCCAGCGGTGTGCCCCAGCTCCCCTGGGTGCGGCCCCAGTACCAGAGCGTCGAGGTGCTCATGGTGATCAGCGGGATGCCGAAGACGGCGAACTTCTTGGTGAAGTCCCGCAGCGCCTTGGACAGGTAGACCAGACCCCAGCCGATCAGCAGCACCAGGAACAGCCCGGTCACCGCCCCGCCGACCAGCACCGCGGCGGCCAGCAGCAGCAACGGCGACGGGCGGCGGCCGGCCAGGAGGGAGCGCTCCGGGGGACGGCGGCCCCGGGTCCTGGTCGGCACCGTCCTCGGCCTCGGCCTGCTCGGCGGCCGCGCCGGTCCGCTGACCCGGGATCAGCTGCTTCGCGCCCTCGGCGGTCCCGTCGGCGTCCTCGGGCTCGTCCTCCAAGGGGAAGTCGATGGTGACGGCGTCCCACCCCGGAAAGTCCGCCGCCGTGAACGCCCGGCCCGCACCGGACGGCGGCGGGGCGCTCGGCCGCGCCGGCGCCTCGGGCCGGGCGACGTAGACGCCGTCGTCGGCCGGCTCCTCCGCCGTGCCGCCGAGCGGCTGCCCCGGGGCGTCCGGCTGCCACCACTCGCCGCCGGAGAGCCCCCCGGTCAACCCCGACGACCCCGCACCCGAGGCCTCGCCAACGGGCCCGCCGCCCGACTGCTCACCCGCCATCGCCCGCCACCCTGTTCCACGCTCCAGGCCCCGCCGTCCGCTGACGCTACCGACTGACCGCCGACCATGCGAGGCCTACCCGCCGTTTCGCCGCCCCTCCTGTCACCCGCTCCTGCCGCCCGCTCACCCCGACCGTCGGATCCGGCCCTGCTTCGTGCTCCCGCCCCGCCACCCCGCACCGGCGACTACTCTGGATCGGATGACCACCGAGCCGAACGGACGACCGGGCCGGTCCCGCGCCCGCACCCTCGCCGACGAGCTGCGCGCCGGCACCGACCAGGAGCTCGCCACCCTGCTGCGGCTGCGCCCCGATCTGCTCAACCCGGTGCCCACCGACCTGACCCAGCTGGTCGCCCGGCTCTCCAGCCGGGCCTCCGCGTTGCGCGCGCTGGAGCGCCTGGACGCCTTCACCCTGCAGGTCGCCGAGGCCCTGGCCGCCGCCCCGGACGGCACCCCCGGCACCGTGCTGCGCGATCTGGTGGCCGGCCCGGCCCGCGGCGTCAAGCCGCACCCGGGCGCCGAGCCGGTGGACCGCTCGGCGGTGCTCGCCGCGCTGCCCGGCGCGCTGGCCGCCCTGCGCGAGCGGGCTCTGGTCTGGGGCCCGGACAACGCCCTGCGCCTGGTGATCGCGGTGCGCGAGGCGCTCGCGCCGACCGCCACCGCGCCCGGCGGCACCGGGCTCGGCCCGACCCTGTCCGAGGCCACCCTGG
Source organism: Kitasatospora acidiphila (assembly GCF_006636205.1). NCBI lineage: Bacteria > Bacillati > Actinomycetota > Actinomycetes > Kitasatosporales > Streptomycetaceae > Kitasatospora > Kitasatospora acidiphila. The sequence goes on from NZ_VIGB01000003.1 coordinate 3,980,643, forward strand.
GGATGTCGCCGGCCCGCCTGCAGGAGTTGCTGCAGGGCGCCGGGCTGCCGGGCACCCCCGACCCGGTGACCGCCGTCGCCGCGCTCACCGAGCTGCTCACCGACCGCAAGCGGTGCGCCGCGCTGCTCGCCGAGGCGCCGCCGGCCGCCCTCGGGGTGCTGGAGAAGCTGGTCTGGGGCCCGCCCACCGGCACGGTGCCGGACGCGGCCCGGCCGGTCACCGCCGAGCAGGCCCGCAGTCCGATCGAATGGCTGCTGGCCCGCGGCCTGCTGCTGCCCTCCGGCCCCGGCACCGTGGTGCTCCCCCGCGAGCTGGCGCTGCACCTGCGCGGCGGGCGCAGCCACCGGCTGGTCGAGCCCGGGCCGCCGCCGCTGCTGTCGGCCGCCGAGCGGGATCCACAGGCTGTGGACAACGCGGCGGCCGGGCAGGCCCACACCGCCGTGCAGACCGTCGAGGAGCTGCTGGAGCTGTGGGGCCTGCAGCCGCCGCCGGTGCTGCGGGCCGGCGGCCTGGGCGTGCGCGACCTCAAGCGCACCGCCACCACCCTGGACCGGACCGAGCCGGAGACCGCCTTCTGGCTGGAACTCGCCTACGGCGCCGGGCTGTTGGCCCCCGACGGCGAGGCCGGCGAGGTGTGGGCCCCCACCCCGGCCTACGACCAGTGGCTGCAGCAGTCGACCGCCGAGCGCTGGGCCGCGCTGGTCGGCGGCTGGCTGGCCGCCACCCGGGTGGCCGGGCTGGTCGGCAGCGTCGACGGCAAGGGCAAGGCCCGCCCGCCGCTCGGCCCCGAGCTGGACCGGGTGCTCGCCCCCACCACCCGCCGCGCCGTGCTCAGCCTGCTCGCCACCCTGCCGCCGGGCGGCACGGCGGGCGCCGAGGCGCTGCTCCCCGTCCAGCGCTGGCACCGCCCGCTGCGCGGCGGCGCCACCGGCCCGGACGGGCGCGATCTGCGCACCCGGCTCACCGAGTTCACGCTGGCCGAGGCCGAACTGCTCGGCGTCACCGGCCGTGGTGCGCTCAGCTCCGCCGGGCGCGCCCTGCTGGCGGGCGACGACCCGGTGCCGGTGCTGACTCCGCTGCTGCCCGAGCCGCTGGACCAGGTGATCCTGCAGCCCGACCTGACCGCGATCGCCCCCGGGCCGCTGCTCACCCCGCTGGCCCAGGCGCTGGCGCTGTGCGCCGACATCGAGTCCAAGGGCGGCGCCACCGTCTACCGGTTCACCCCCGGCTCGGTGCGCCGGGCGCTGGACGCCGGCCGCACCGCCGCCGAACTGCACGGCTTCCTGGAGCGGCACTCCCGCACCGCCGTCCCGCAGCCGCTCGCCTATCTGATCGACGACGTGGCCCGCCGGCACGGCGTGCTCCGGGTCGGCGCCGCCTCGGCCTACCTGCGCTGCGACGATCCGGCGCTGCTGGGCGAGGTGCTGGTCGACCGCCGGGCCGCCGAGCTGCGGCTGCGGCTGCTCGCCCCGACCGTGCTGGCCGCCCAGGCGCCGCCCGACACCGTGCTCTCGGTGCTGCGCGCGATGGGCTACGCACCGGCCGCCGAGTCCGCCGAGGGCGACCTGGTGATCACCCGCCCGGACGCCCACCGCACCCCGCCGCGCACCCCGCCGGTGCCGGTCGCCGACGGCCCCACCGCCCCGGACGAGGTGCTGCTCGGCGCCGCCGTCAAGGCGATCCGGGCCGGCGACCACGCGGCCACCGCCCAGCGCCGGGAGACCGTGCCAGGCCCCGCCGCCCGCCAACTCCCGCGCACCGCGGCCGCCGACACCCTGGCCGCGCTGCAGACCGCGGTGCTGCTCGGCGAGCGGATGTGGATCGGCTACGTCAACGCCGAGGGCCTGGCCACCCAGCGGGTGATCGACCCGGTCAAGGTGGAGGGCGGCTTCGTCACGGCCTTCGACCACCACGCCGAGAAGATCCAGACGTTCGCGCTGCACCGGATCACCGGCGTCGCCGAACTGGCCGACGGCTAGGGTGCTTCGCATGATCGTCCAGGAGCTCGCCCCCGGAATCCGCTACGCCGTCACCGACCGCCACGGCGGGGTCAGCCCGCAGCCGTTCGGCAGCCGCAACCTCGGCGGCGCCACCGCCGACGACTACCAGAATGTCCTGAAGAACCGTCAACTGACCGCTGATCAGCTGGACTTGGCCACCGACCGGGTGGTCTGGATGCGCCAGGTGCACAGCCCCGACGTGCAGCGGGTGGACCGCCCGTGGGGCACCGACGCGCCGCCCGTCGACGGCATCTGGACCACCGAGGCGGGCCTGGCGCTGGCCTCGCTCGGCGCCGACTGCGCCGCCGTGCTGCTCGCCGACCCGGTCGCCCGGGTGGTCGGCGCCGCCCACTCCGGCCGGGCCGGCACCCTGGCCGGTGTCGCCGTCAACCTGCTCACCGCGATGGCCGAGGCCGGCGCCGACCCGGCCCGGATGACCGCCCTGATCGGCCCCGCCGCCTGCGGCCACTGCTACGAGGTCCCGGCCGCGATGCGCGACGAGGCCGCCGCCGCCGTCCCCGAGACCTTCGCCACCACCCGCCAGGGCACCCCCGCCCTGGACCTCCCCGCCGGCATCGCCGCCCAGCTCACCCGCGCCGGCCTCACCGACATCCGCCGCGACCCCCGCTGCACCATCGAGGACCCCGACCTCTTCTCCCACCGCCGCGCCAACCCCACCGGCCGCTTCGCCGCGTACGTCTGGCTGGAATTCTGAGCCGCACCGGCCCCTACGTTCCGGTAGTCCTCGTACCGCCGCTCGCCCCCGGAGGAGTGTCGTAGGTGGAACATCCGCAACCGACGACAGGGAAGTGCCATGTACGTACGCACGACCTATGCCCACCGGTGGGAGAACGACCCCGGCACGATCCTGGGATACGGCACCCAGGTCGCCCAGTCCTGGGAAGTGCGGGCCGGCGGCTGGGAGAGCCAGGGCCGCAACCGCGACTACCCCCAGTTCGAGGTGGTGACCAATGACGATCACGTCCCGGTCGGCCTCACCACCTTGCAGATCGACTCAGCCGTGCGGACCGCCGAGTTCGTGATCCTCATCGCCCCGAGCATCGGGGCAAGGGCCTGGCCACCGAGGCCACCTCCCTCACCCTGCGCTGGGCATTCGAATACGCGGCCCTGCGCATGGTCTGGCTCAAGGCACTGGAACCGAACGCCGCAGGCCTCACCGCCTACCGCAAGGCCGGCTTCGAACCCGCCGGCCGCCTGCGCCAGTCCGGCTACTGGCGCGGCCGCCCCTGCGACGAACTGCTCATGGATGCCACCGCCGACGACTTCCTGGCCGCGATCGACCCCGCCTGAACCCAACCACTGCGGGTCTTCCCCACGTGATCGTCGGACCGCCGCCCCAAGCGTGATGCGCATCGTAGGAATGATCCGAACCCCTACGCCCCGGTAGCCCTTGTGTCCCGCTCGGCCCCGGAGGAGCGTCGTACTCAGGAACACCCGCAAGCGACGACGGGAAGTGCCATGTACGTACGCACGACCTATGCCACCGGTGATCCCGCGAAGATGGAGCAGGCCCTCCAGAGGATCACCACCGAGAGCCCGAAGCTGCTGGCCGACCAGCCGGGCTACCGGGGATTCCGGCTGTCTGCCGACCGGGAGCTCGGGAAGCTCACCATGGGCAGCTGGTGGGAGACCGAGGAGGCCGAGCGGAGCAGCAACGAGCAACTCGGGGAGCGCCGCAGGGAGTTGCTGGAGGGGCTCGCAGCCACCGTCACCACCGACGTGTGGGAGGTGGTGGCGGTCGCGCGGGCCCATGTGCCGGCCGGCAGCGGACTCCGGATCGGCCGGCTGGAGTTCGACCCGGCCAAGGTCGACCACGCGATCCGGACGTTCAACCAGACGCTGCCGAAGTTCCAGGAGATCCCCGGGAACATCGGGTCGGCGGTGTTCGTCGACCGTGCCCGCGGCCGGGCCATGGTGGGCACCCTCTGGGCGGACCGGGTGGCGCTGGTGGGCTCGCGCGGGCCGCAGGCGGCCATCCGCGGCGAGGGCGTCCGGGCCGGCGGGTTCCGCCTGGTGAGCCTGGAGGAGTTCGAGGTGGTCTTCGCCGACAACCGGTAGCCGGGCTCTCCGTTCGACCGAGCACTCCGGGTTTGCGCCGCGATGCGCCACACTGGAGGGTCTGCGCCTGACCGTATGGAGGACTGCTCAACGTGAACGACGGGCCACTGATCGTCCAGAGCGACAAGACCCTGCTCCTTGAAATCGACCACCCCAAGGCCGCCGACTGCCGGCGGGCGATCGCGCCGTTCGCGGAGCTGGAGCGGGCGCCCGAGCACGTGCACACGTACCGGGTGACGCCGCTGGGGCTGTGGAACGCGCGGGCTGCGGGGCATGACGCGGAGCAGGTGGTGGACGCGCTGGTGACGTACTCGCGGTACCCGGTGCCGCATGCGCTGCTGGTGGACGTGGCCGACACCATGGCGCGGTACGGGCGGCTGCAGCTGCTCAAGCACCCCACCCACGGGCTGGTGCTGACCACCACCGACCGGCCGGTCCTCGAAGAGGTGCTCAAGTCCAGGAAGATCGCGCCGCTGGTCGGGGCCCGGGTGGAGCCGGACACCGTGGTGGTGCATCCCTCGGAGCGCGGGCAGATCAAGCAGGTGCTGCTCAAGCTGGGCTGGCCGGCCGAGGACCACGCGGGCTACGTGGACGGCGAAGCGCACCCGATCGAGTTGGAGGAGGACGGCTGGCAGCTGCGGCCGTACCAGAAGCATGCCGTGGAGGGCTTCTGGCACGGCGGCAGCGGTGTGGTGGTGCTGCCCTGCGGCGCCGGCAAGACGCTGGTCGGCGCCGCCGCGATGGCCGAGGCCAAGTCGACCACGCTGATCCTGGTGACCAACACGGTGTCGGCCCGCCAGTGGAAGCACGAGCTGGTGAAGCGCACCTCGCTGACCGAGGAGGAGATCGGCGAGTACAGCGGCACCCGCAAGGAGATCCGCCCGGTCACCATCGCCACCTACCAGGTGATGACGACCAAGCGGAAGGGCGTCTACTCGCACCTGGAGCTGTTCGACGCCCGCAACTGGGGCCTGGTGGTCTACGACGAGGTGCACCTGCTGCCCGCGCCGGTCTTCAAGTTCACCGCCGACCTGCAGGCCCGCCGCCGGCTCGGCCTGACCGCGACGCTGGTCCGCGAGGACGGCCGGGAGGGCGACGTGTTCAGCCTGATCGGTCCCAAGCGGTTCGACGCGCCGTGGAAGGAGATCGAGGCGCAGGGCTACATCGCGCCGGCCGACTGCTGCGAGGTCCGGGTCACCCTGAGCGACTCCGAGCGGCTGGCCTACGCCACCGCCGAGCCGGAGGAGCGCTACCGGTTCTGCTCGACCACCGCGACCAAGCGCCGGGTGGTGGAGGCGCTGGTCAAGAAGCACCAGGGCGACCAGACGCTGATCATCGGCCAGTACATCGACCAGCTGGACGAGCTGGGCGAGGTGCTGGGGGCGCCGGTGATCAAGGGCGAGACCAGCAACGCCCAGCGGGAGAAGCTGTTCGAGGCGTTCCGCAGCAAGGAGATCAGCGTGCTGGTGGTCTCCAAGGTGGCGAACTTCTCGATCGACCTGCCGGAGGCGACGGTGGCGATCCAGGTCTCCGGCACCTTCGGTTCCCGCCAGGAGGAGGCGCAGCGGCTCGGCCGGGTGCTGCGTCCCAAGGCGGACGGCCATGCCGCGCACTTCTACTCGGTGGTGGCCCGGGACACCGTGGACCAGGACTTCGCCGCGCACCGGCAGCGGTTCCTGGCCGAGCAGGGCTACGCGTACCGCATCGTCGACGCCGACGACATCTAGCGCGGAACAGGGAACGGCTAGAGGTTGACGCCGTCGCGCCCGAGGAAGACCACGCGCGCGGCGGTGTCCAGCACGATGCCGACGACGCGCACGGCGCTGTGCAGAGGTCGGCGGCGGTGCGGCCGGTCCAGCTGGGTGGCGCCGGGGGGCCGGTCGGTGGTGGGCAGGGACTCGGTACTGGTGCGCGCCCGGGGGGTGCTGGCCGCTGCCGGGTGCGCCGTCAAGTGAACGGTGCTCATGTCTTCCACGGTAGTTTTCCGACACCGTCGGCACATCAGCCGAAAGGCCGCAACCGATGGGGCCGAAGTCGTCCGCCGGGCGTACAAGGCCCCTACGGCGGGCGTACGGCGACCCTGACGTCCGCCGACGAATCGGCTGGCCCGCGGTGCCGCCACGGGTCTAAGCTGTCCGGTCTGCCCCCTCCCGATCAGCGGCGCCGTGCCCGGCTGCCCTGGGGAGGCCCTGGCCGCTCGGCAACCGGCCAGGCTCACCGTGAGCTACGACGAGACCGCCGTGCCCGATCGGCACGGCTGGGAAGGTTCGCTGTGCATTCCGCCGCCCCCACCACCACCGACCCCGCCGACCCGCTGCAGCGGGAGCGGAACCACCTGGCGTCCTCCAGGGCCGCCCTGCGCGCGATGCGCGAGGACGCCGAGCAGCTGGACATCTCGGACGTGGCCGGCACCTGGGTCACCCAGCAGGTGCTGCACGACCAGATCCAGCGCCGGATCGCCGCCCTGGCCGACCTGGCGGACACCCCGCTGTTCTTCGGCCGCCTGGACTTCCTGCGCGCGATCGGCGAGGACGCGAGCGAGGGCGCCGGAGGGTCCCGGTTCTACATCGGCCGCCGCCACGTGCACGACGCCGAGGGCGATCCGATGGTGATCGACTGGCGGGCCCCGGTCTCCCAGACCTTCTACCAGGCCAGCCGCAAGGACCCGATGGACATCGCCAAGCGGCGCCGATTCGGCTACACCGGCGGTGAACTGACGGCCTATGAGGACGAGAACCTGAGCGACCCGGCCGAGATCGAGCAGGCCTCGGCCCTGCTCGCGGCCGAGATCGAGAAGCCCCGCGTCGGCCCGATGCGCGACATCGTGGCCACCATCCAGCCCGAGCAGGACGAGATCGTCCGCGCCGACGTGAGCGGCACGGTCTGCGTGCAGGGCGCCCCGGGCACCGGGAAGACCGCCGTCGGCCTGCACCGCGTGGCGTACCTGCTCTACGCGCACCGGGAGCGGCTGGCCAAGGCCGGCACCCTGGTGATCGGGCCGAACAGCTCGTTCCTCTCCTACATCGAGCAGGTGCTGCCCGCGCTCGGCGAGTTGGACGTGGCGCAGGCCACCGTGCAGCAGCTGGTGGCGCACGTCGAGGTGCGGGCCCAGGACGCCCCCGAGGCCGCCGTGATCAAGGGCGACGCGCGGTTGGCCGAGGTGCTGCGCCGCGCCGTGCGGGACGGCATCACGATGCCCACCGAGCCCTGCATGGTGGTCCGCGGCTCCCGGCGCTGGCGGGTTCCGGTCTATGAACTGATCGAGATCATCGAGGAGTTGGCCGGCCGGGAGATCCGCTACGGCGCGGCGATGGCGGCGCTGCCGCAGCGGATCGCGCACGCCGTGCTGCTCAAGATGGAGCAGGGCGGCGAGGCCCCCGACGACCGGGTGCAGGACGCGGTGGCCCGCTCCCGCGAGGTCAAGGCGGTGGTGAAGGCCTGCTGGCCGGCGGTGGACCCGGCCAAGCTGGTGCTGCGGCTGCTGGGTGACGCGGAGTTCCTGGCGCGCTGCGCCGAGGGGATCCTCACCCCCGAGGAGCAGGCGGCGATCCTGTGGCCCAAGCCGGGCCGGTCGGTGAAGACCGCGCCCTGGACGGCGGCTGACGCGGTGCTGGTGGACGAGGCCACCGACCTGGTGCAGCGCACCCCCTCGCTCGGCCATGTGGTGCTGGACGAGGCGCAGGACCTCTCCCCGATGCAGTACCGCGCGGTCGGCCGCCGCTGCACCACCGGCTCCGCCACCGTGCTCGGCGACCTGGCGCAGGGCACCACCCCGTGGGCGACCGCGAGTTGGCCGGAGGCGCTGCGGCACCTGGGCAAGGACGGCGCCCATGTCGAGGAGCTGACCACCGGCTTCCGGGTGCCCGAGCAGGTGATCTCCTACGCGTCCCGGCTGCTGCCGTCGATCGCGCCGGGCCTGGCCCCGGCCACCTCGATCCGCACCGGCCAGGACACCCTGGCGATCCGCCGGGTGGCGGAGGACCTGACCGGCGCGGTGCTGGCGGCCTGCCGGGAGGCGCTGGGCCGGGAGGGCTCCACCGGCCTGATCGCGGCGGACGACCGGCTGCAGGCCCTGGAGGCGGCGCTGCACGCGGCCGGGATGCCGTTCCTCACCCCGGGCACCGAGACCACCGCCGAGGCCCGGCTCACCCTGGTGCCGGCCTCGCTGGCGAAGGGTCTGGAGTACGACTACGTGGTGCTGGACGAGCCGGCCGCGGTGGTGGCCGGCGAGCCGGACCGGCGCACCGGGCTGCGCCGGCTCTATGTGGCGCTGACCCGTGCGGTGTCGGGGCTGACCGTGCTGCACGCCGAGCCGCTGCCGGCCGAGCTGGGCTGAGACGGCGGCAGGTCCTGACGGCGGGTCGGTCGACTCGCCGTCAGGACTGCGTTCGGTCGACCAGCCGGCACCGCCGGGAGTGCGTTCAGTCGAGCCGCGCGGAGTGCGTTCAGTCGATCAGCTCGCGCCAGCGCGCGACCTTGGCCGGGTCGACGCCGCCGGCCCAGCCGTCGGTGCGCACCGCCCCGCCGACGTGGAAGGCGTCGAAGCCCTCGGCGAGCAGCCCGGGCAGGTGCTCCTCGCGCAGGCCGCCGCCGATCAGGATCCGCTGGCGGTAACCGGGCTCGCCCGCCTTGGCCAGCTCGCCGGAGAGCACCTGGCGCCCGGCATCCACCCCGGCGGCGGCGCCCGAGGTGAGGAAGGTGTCCAGGCCGGGCAGTTCGGCGACCGCGGCCCGCACGGCGGCCCGGTCGGCGCTGTGGTCGATGGCCCGGTGGAAGGTCCAGCGGCAGCCGGCCACGGCCGCGGCGACGGCCCGGACGGCGGGCAGGTCCACCGCGCCGTCGGGGGTCAGGAAGCCGAGCACGAACTCCTCGGCGCCCTCGGCGCGCAGCGCGGCGGCCCGCTCGCCGAGCTGGTCCAGGTCGCCGGGGCCGAAGCCGTCGCGGATCCGCAGCATCACCCGCAGCGGGAGGTCCACCGCCGCCCGGATCGCGGCGAAGTCGGCCACCGCCGGGCTGAGTCCGTCGGCGGCCATGTCGGTGACCAGTTCGAGGCGGTCGGCGCCACCGGACTGGGCGGCCTGGGCGTCTGACGCGGTCAGCGCGATGACTTCAAGAATTGGTCTAGACATATCGGTAGCCTGCCACACCGGCGGCTCACCCCGCGAGCCCCCTGCAGCAGCCGGGCGACACCGGCCGCCGGCCGGGCCGCTACGCCGCCAGCGATCCGACCGGGGCCACCACCACGCCCCGCTTGCCGCACACCCAGTGCGGATCGGGGCCCAACTCCGGCTCCACGCTCAGCGCGTGCAGATCGCCGTCGGCCGCCTGGCAGTCCAGGCAGATCGGCCACCGCCCGTACTGCTCCAGCAGCGCGTCCTGCACGTCCTGCGCCACCAGCCCGAGCACGTACTCGGTCCCCTGCGGCCACTGCTCCAGCCACCAGCGCCGGTGCGTCACGGCGTCCTCCACCAGCGACACCACGGCGGCGTCCGCCGCATCACGCGCCGACAGGTCGGCCAGGATCGCGGCCCGGGCGGTGTGCAGGGCGGCTTCGAGATCACTCATACCGGCGATTCTTTCAAGTTCGGAGCTGCTCCGGGAAACGCCGCGAGGGCGGCCTCCCGATGGGGAGACCGCCCTCGCGAAGCGATCAGAACGACCGATCCTCGATGGAGGATCAGAAGTCCATGTCACCGCCCGGCATGCCGCCGCCGGCCGGGGCAGCGGCCTTCTCCGGCTTGTCGGCGATGACGGCCTCGGTGGTGAGGAAGAGCGCCGCGATGGAGGCGGCGTTCTGCAGCGCCGAGCGGGTGACCTTGGCCGGGTCGATGATGCCCTCGGCGACCAGGTCGACGTACTCGTTGGTGGCGGCGTTCAGGCCGTGGCCCGCGGGGAGGTTGCGGACCTTCTCCACCACGACACCGCCCTCGAGGCCGGCGTTGGTGGCGATCTGCTTGATCGGGGCCTCCAGCGCGACCTTCACGATGTTGGCACCGGTGGCCTCGTCGCCGTCCAGCTCCAGCTTGTCGAACGCGACACCGGCCTGCAGCAGGGCCACGCCACCGCCGGCGACGATGCCCTCCTCGACGGCCGCCTTGGCGTTGCGCACGGCGTCCTCGATGCGGTGCTTGCGCTCCTTGAGCTCGACCTCGGTGGCCGCGCCGGCCTTGATGACGGCCACGCCGCCGGCCAGCTTGGCGAGGCGCTCCTGGAGCTTCTCGCGGTCGTAGTCCGAGTCGCTGTTCTCGATCTCGGCGCGGATCTGGTTGACCCGGCCGGCGACCTGGTCGCTGTCGCCGCCACCGTCGACGATGGTGGTCTCGTCCTTGGTGATGACCACCTTGCGGGCGGTGCCCAGCAGGTCGAGACCGGCGTTCTCCAGCTTGAGGCCGACCTCCTCGGAGATCACGGTGCCGCCGGTGAGGATGGCGATGTCGCCCAGCATGGCCTTGCGGCGGTCGCCGAAGCCCGGGGCCTTGACGGCGACGGACTTGAAGGTGCCGCGGATCTTGTTGACCACCAGGGTCGACAGGGCCTCGCCCTCGACGTCCTCGGCGATGATCAGCAGCGGCTTGCCGGACTGCATGACCTTCTCCAGCAGCGGGAGCAGGTCCTTGACCGAGCCGATCTTGGAGTTGGCGATCAGGATGTACGGGTCGTCGAACGACGCCTCCATCCGCTCCAGGTCGGTGGCGAAGTAGGCCGAGATGTAGCCCTTGTCGAAGCGCATGCCCTCGGTGAGCTCCAGCTCCAGACCGAAGGTGTTGCTCTCCTCGACGGTGATGACGCCTTCCTTGCCGACCTTGTCCATGGCCTCGGCGATCAGCTCGCCGATCTGGGTGTCGGCGGCGGAGATCGAGGCGGTCGCGGCGATCTGCTCCTTGGTCTCCACGTTGCGGGCCTGGGCCAGCAGCTGGTCGGAGACGGCGGCGACGGCCTTCTCGATGCCGCGCTTCAGGGCCATCGGGTTGGCGCCGGCGGCGACGTTGCGCAGACCCTCGCGCACCAGGGCCTGGGCCAGCACGGTGGCGGTGGTGGTGCCGTCACCCGCGACGTCGTCGGTCTTCTTGGCGACCTCCTTGACGAGCTCCGCGCCGATCTTCTCGTAGGGGTCCTCGAGCTCGATCTCCTTGGCGATGGAGACACCGTCGTTGGTGATCGTGGGGGCGCCCCACTTCTTCTCAAGGACGACGTTGCGGCCCTTGGGGCCCAGCGTCACCTTGACGGCGTCGGCAAGCTGGTTCATGCCGCGCTCAAGGCCGCGGCGAGCTTCCTCGTCAAACGCGATGATCTTGGCCATTGGAAGTGGTCCTCCAGGACACGGTCGACTGCTCGGACCAGAGGTGCCCGCGACGGACGGCCTGGAGCGCGGGGGTCCTGTCCCCTGCCGCACTCCGAGCCTCACCGACCCGGTCCGTTTGTCACTCTCAAGCTGTGAGTGCTAACGCCAATGATTAGCACTCCGGTGTGGCGAGTGCAAGCTCCTTCAAGGTGAACGACGCGCCGGGATGAACCGCGCGGCGACGACAAGCGGCCGAGCCCGCGCCCGACTCCCGGATGGGAAGTCGGGCGCGGGCTCGGCCGCTTTGGTCCACCAGCTCGGTCGGAGCCGAGGCCCCCGAGGATCGGAAAGGTCAGACCGCGGCGCGGACCATGTCCGCCTGCGGGCCCTTCTGCCCCTGGGAGATCTCGAACTCGACCCGCTGGCCCTCCTCGAGGGTGCGGTAGCCGTCCATCTGGATCGCGCTGTAGTGGACGAACACGTCCGCACCACCGTCGACCGCGATGAAGCCGTAGCCCTTCTCCGCGTTGAACCACTTGACGGTGCCCTGAGCCATTCCGAACTCCCCTAGTGCTGTGCTGGCCCTTCACGGGTCCGCCGGTCGCGGACCCGGGTCTGGCGGACCATGCCGAAGGTGTCCCCCGGGGCGTGGCCCTGCATGCCGCAGCAACCCACGCCAGGGCGCCAGTTGGCGCCCCGAGGCAGGCAAATGCGTCGACCGCGGCTGAATGTATCCGGAGCAGCGCCCTGAGCAACAGGGTCACTGGACGCCAATTCGACGGCCCCGCCGGGGGACAGCTGGGGAGGAATGCGACAGAGTCGGCAATTCGCCTGGGACATAGCGGACTTAAACCACGAATTGCCCGAGAATTTCTGACGCGTCCCGAGCACGATTCCAGTGGTACCTCGGCAGTTGCGTCTCGGCGACCAAGACGTCCGAACCGCTGCCGGCACCGACAGCCTATGCCCTGCCGAGGAGCGCCGCGGACCACCCCCGGACACGGCACGGGGCGCCGCGCGGCCCGCCATGACCGCACGACGCCCCACGGGGCCCTGATGGGCCGTCAGCAGCCGCCCGCCACAGCCGGGATGATCGAGATGCCGGCGCCGCCGGGGATCTCGGTCGCCAGGCCCTCGGCGAACCGCACGTCGTCGTCGTTCACGTACACGTTGACGAACCGGCGCAACTTGCCGGTGTCGTCCAGGAGTCGGGCACCGATGCCGGTGTGGTTGCGGTCCAGGTCGGCGATCACCTCGGCCAGGGTGGCGCCCTCGGCGGGCACTTCGGACCGGCCGTCGGTGTAGGTGCGCAGGATGGTGGGAATGCGGACGGTGGCGCTCATCGGAGGTACTCCTTGCTCAAGGCGCTCATGGCGTTCGGGCGGTTCCGGGTGGGGGATGCGGGCGGACTCAGACCAGGCCGGCGGCCCGGAACGACTCCAGGCTCGGCCGGATCACCGCGGTCAGGCCGGCCCCTGCCGCCGCGTCCAGCGTCTTGAGGCCGTCGCCGGTGTTGATCGCCACGGTCTCCTTGTCCGGGTCCAGCTGTCCGCTCTCGACCAACTTCTTGAGCACGCCGATGGTCACGCCGCCGGCGGTCTCGGCGAAGATGCCCTCGGTGCGGGCCAGCAGCCGGATCGCCTCGACCACCTCGGCGTCGGTGACGTCCTCCACCGCGCCGCCGGTGCGCCGGGCGATGTCCAGCACGTACGGGCCGTCCGCCGGGTTGCCGATCGCCAGCGACTTGGCGATGGTGTCCGGCTTGACCGGGCGGATCACGTCGCGCCCCGCCTTGAACGCCTCGGCCACCGGGGAGCAGCCGGTCGCCTGGGCACCGAAGATCCGGTACGGCCGGTCCTCGACCAGTCCGAGCTCGATCAGCTCCCGCAACCCCTTGTCGATCTTGGTGAGTTGGGAGCCGGAGGCGATCGGGATCACGATCTGCTCCGGCAGCCGCCAGCCGAGCTGCTCGCAGATCTCGAAGGCCAGCGTCTTGGAGCCCTCGCCGTAGTACGGCCGCAGGTTGACGTTGACGAAGCCCCAGCCCTCACCGGCCGGATCGCCGATCAGCTCGGAGCAGAACCGGTTCACGTCGTCGTAGTTGCCCTCGATGCCGACCAGGTCGCCGCCGTAGACCGCGGCCATGACGATCTTGGCGTGCTCCAGGTCGTGCGGGATGAAGACGCAGGAGCGCAGGCCGGCCCGGGCCGCCGCGGCGCCCACCGCGCCGGCCAGGTTGCCGGTGGAGGAGCAGGAAAGGGTGGTGAAGTCGAAGGCCCGGGCCGCCTCGATGGCGCAGGCCACCACCCGGTCCTTGAACGAGTGGGTGGGGTTGCCGGAGTCGTCCTTGACGTGCAGCCGGGCGGTGAAGCCGAGCTCCTTGCCGAGCCGGTCGGCCTCGACCAGCGGGGTCCAGCCGGGGTTCAGGTTGGGCTTGGTCGCCACGTCGGCCGGGACCGGCAGCAGCGGGGCGTAGCGCCAGATGGAGGCCGGGCCGGCCTCGATCCGGGCCCGCAACTCGGCGGCGCCGTGGTCGCTGTAGTCGTAGGCGATCTCCAGCGGGCCGAAACACTCCAGGCAGGCGAAGCTGGGACCGAGCGGGAACCGGGTGCCGCACTCCCGACAGGACAGGGCGGCGGCGGGGCCGAGATCAACGGTGGACGTTGCGGCAGGGGTAGCGGTAGCCATGGGCGGCGAGGCCTCTCTCCTCATCTTCCCCGGGACGCGGTCGCGCCCGGGCCGGAATTGGCACCTGTCTCGCCGGGGCCTGCTAAAGGCCGGTCGAGAAGGTTGCCGGGACGTCAACGGGCCGTTCCCTCAGTCCCTCTGGATGAGCTCTGTGAAGTTGTCATCGGCGCAGCGCACGGATGCGAGAGCCGACGTTTTCCCGGCGGTCCACCCCGGTGTGCGAAGGTCTGACCGCAGTACGAAGACTGTATCCGAAGGCACCACAGCGGAAAGGGGCCGTCCGCCACGCGAGACGCCCCGGACCATTCCCACGCGTACAAGGAGCGAGATTTGCCAGCCGAGCAGAGCCCCGCGCTACTCCCGGAGGCGGCCCGCTGGTTGCGCCGCAGGTCCTGGACCGCGGCCGACCGGCCGGTGCCGCGGTTACTGGCCGCGAAGGAGGCGGCCGGGGCGGCCGGCACGGTCAGCGTGGTGCTGCCGGCGCTCGACGAGGAGTCCACGGTCGGCGAGATCGTCGAGGTGATCCGCCGTGAGCTGATGGAGCGGATCCCGCTGGTGGACGAGCTGGTGGTGGTGGACTCCGGCTCGGTGGACCGGACCGCCGAGGTGGCCGCGGCCGCCGGTGCCCGGGTGGTGCGCCGGGACGCGATCCTGCCCCGGCTGCCGGCCGTGCCCGGCAAGGGCGAGGTGCTGTGGCGCTCGCTGCTGGTGACCAGCGGGGCGATCGTCTGCTTCATCGATGCCGACCTGCGCGAGTTCGACCCGGCGTTCGTCTCCGGGATCGTCGGCCCGCTGCTCACCGACCCGGACATCCAGCTGGTCAAGGCGATGTACGACCGCCCGCTGGAGGCCGAGGGCGCGGTGGTGCCGGCCGGCGGCGGCCGGGTGACCGAGCTGGTCGCCAGACCCCTGCTCAACCTGCACTGGCCGCAGCTGGCCGGCTTCGTGCAGCCGCTCGGCGGCGAGTACGCGGCCCGCCGCTCGCTGCTGGACCGGCTGCACTTCCCGACCGGCTACGGGGTGGAGCTGGGCCTGCTGGTCGACGCCCTGGAGCTGGTCGGGCTGGACGCGCTGGCCCAGGTGGACGTCGGAGTGCGCCACCACCGCCACCAGGACAGCCAGGCACTGGGCCGGATGGCCGCCACCATCTACCGCACCGCGCTGGAGCGGCTGGACCGCACCAACCGGCTCAAGGCCGCCGACGACCTGGCCCGCCCGGTGCTCACCCAGTTCTCCCGGGACCCGCTGACCCGGGACTTCACGGCGCACGACCACCCGGTGACGGCCCTGGAGCGGCCGCCGATGATCGAGCTGCCGGAGTACCGGAACCAGCGGATGTGACCAAGGCCCTGGTTTGCCACCCGGCGCCCCCGGCAAGGTTGCCGGTATGGCCGAGCAAACGACCGCACGCGTCCTGGTCGCTTCCAACCGCGGCCCGGTCGCCTTCCGCCACGCCCCGGACGGCAGCCTGACACCGCGCCGCGGTGGCGGCGGCCTGGTGTCCGGGCTGTCCGCGATCGACGACCCGCACGCGGTCTGGGTCTGCGCGGCGCTCGGCGAGGCTGACCGGGCCGCCGCCCGGCAGTCCCCGCAGGGCCGCCTGGACCTGGCCGGGTTCGACGTCGGCGGACAGGCCGTCCGGATGCTGGACATCGATCCGGTGGTCTTCGACCAGGCGTACAACGGGGTGGCCAACTCCACCCTGTGGTTCCTGCACCACCAGCTCTACAACACCCCCACCGCGCCGGCCTTCGACCAGGCCGCGGCCGAGCGCTGGGCCGGGTTCCGGGAGTACAACGAGGCCTTCGCCGCGGCGCTGGCCGCCGAGGCCGCGCCGGGCGCGGCGGTGCTGGTCCAGGACTACCACCTGACCCTGGTGCCGGCCCTGCTCCGGGAGCGCCGCCCCGACCTGCGGATCGGCTACTTCCTGCACACCCCCTGGGCGCCGGTCGACTACTTCCGGCTGCTGCCCGACGAGCCGGCCGCCGCCGTGCTGACCGGGGTGCTGGGCGCGGACCGGGCCGGCTTCCACACCCGGCGCTGGGCCGAGGCGTTCGCCGACTGCTGCGAGCGGGTGCTGGGCGCCACCGTGGACCGGGCGGCGCTGACCGTGACCTTCCAGGGCCGCACCACGGCGCTGGGCGTGCACCCGCTGGGCGCCGACGCGGAGTTCCTGCGCGAGCGGGCGCACCGGGCCGACGTCGACGAGCGGCTGGCCGCGCTGAAGGCCGCGGTGGGCGAGCGGCGAACCATCGTCCGGGTGGACCGCACCGAGCTGAGCAAGAACATCGTGCGCGGCCTGCAGGCCTACCTGCACCTGCTGCGCACCCGCCCCGAGTGGCACGACCGGCTGGTGCACATCGCCTTCGCCTACCCGTCCCGGCAGGACCTGGCCGAGTACCGCGACTACACGGCAGCGGTGCGGCGGATCAGCGAGGAGATCAACGCCGAGTTCGGCACCGCCACCTGGCAGCCGCTGATACTCCAGGTCGAGGACGACTTCGCCCGCTCGCTGGCCGCCTACAGGCTGGCCGACGTGGCGCTGGTCAACCCGATCCGGGACGGCATGAACCTGGTCGCCAAGGAGGTGCCGGTGGTCTCCGAGGCGGGCTGCGCGCTGGTGCTCTCCCGGGAGGCGGGCGCCTGGGCGGAGCTGGCCGAGGACGCGATCGGGATCAACCCCTACGACGTGGTCGGGACCGCCGAGGCGCTGCACCGGGGCCTGACCATGCCCGCCGCCGAGCGCACCGAGCGCACCAAGCGGCTGGCGGCGGCGGCCACCGCGCTCTCGCCGCAGCAGTGGTTCCTCGACCAGCTGGCCGCGCTGACCGCCTCCTGAGCGGCTCGGCGGCGGCTCAGCGCGCCGTCGCGAGCTCCTCGCCCAACTGCTCCAGCAGCTCCACCACCCCGCCGGGCCCCGGCACCACCAGGTCGGCCCGCTCGGCCACCTCGCGCACCGGCGGCTCGCCGGTCACCGGGCCGCTGGCCACCAGCAGCCCGGGCAGTCCGTCGGCCCGCAGCCGGTCGACCGCGTCGAAGGCGGCCAGGTCGCCCAAGTCGTCACCGGCGTAGAGGACGGCGCCGGCCGCGCGTTCGCGCACCAGGCTGGTGAGCGCGGCGCCCTTGTCCACGCCGGGCGGGCGCAGCTCGATCACCATCCGCCCCGGCTCCACCGCCAGGCCGTGCGCGGCGGCCAGGTCGGCGAGCGGCGTGCGCAGCCGGGCCAGCACGCCGTCCGGGTCGGCGGTGCGCCGGGTGTGCACGGCCAGCGAGAGCTCCTTGTCCTCCACCACAGTGCCCTCGGGGACGCCCAACGAGGCCAGCAGTGCGGGCAGTTCGGCCCGGACCGCGGCCACGCCGGGGTGGATCCCGGGCGCGATCGGCTGCCCGGTCGCGGAGTCCCAGCGCTCGGCGCCGTAGTGGCCGAGCACCACCAGGTGGTCCAGGCCCGGGGCATCGGCGAAGCCGCCGAGCCGCACCGCGGCCAGTGCCGGACGGCCGGTGACCACCGCCACGGTGCCGACCAGGCCGGACAGCCGGGCCAGGGCGGCGGCCGCGCCCGGGTGCGCGACGGCCTGCTCGGGGTCGGCGACGATCGGCGCCAGGGTGCCGTCGAAGTCGACGGCGAGCAGGGCGCGGCGGGGCTCGGCCAGCAGCGCGGCCAGGCCCGCACGGCCGGCGGGGGTGGTCGGTTCCAGCAGGGTGCCCATGGCGGCCAACCTACCCGCAAGGCCGCTCACTTAACGCTCCGCACGCCGGGCTTCCCGGATCCGCCGCAGCCGGTTGACCAGCACCGGGGCGTGGGCGAGCGCCTCCGGCCGGTCCAGCAGGCCGTTGAGCAGCTGGTAGTAGCGGGTGGCCGAGATGCCCAGCTCCTCGCGGACGGCCTGCTCCTTGGCGCCCTGGGTGCGCCAGGGGCGGGCCTCCAGGGCCAGCACGGCGCGGTCGCGGTCGGTGAGCTCGGTCATGCGGCCATTATCCCGGGGCACGCGGCCACCGCCCCGGGAACACAGGCCACCATCCCGGGGCCGGCCGGGTCAGACGGTGAGCACCCGGATCCCGGCCTCGGCGAAGCCCGCCACCGTCTCCTCGGGTGCCGCCGAATCGGTGACCAGGGTGTCGATCGCCTCCAGCCCGCAGATCCGGGCGAAGGCGCGCCGGCCCAGCTTGGAGGAGTCGGCGGCCACCACCACCCGGCGGGCCCGCTCGGCGAGCAGCCGGTTGACGCTGGCCTCGCCCTCGTGGTGCGCGGTCGCGCCGGCCCGGACGTCAAGCGCGTCCACGCCCAACACCGTGACGTCCATGGTGAGTTCACCGAGCACGCTGGCGGCCAGCGGGCCGATCAGCTCATAGGACTGCGGGCGGGCGACACCGCCGGTGACCACGATCTTCACGGCCGGCCGGACCGTCAACTCATTGGCGATGTTGAGCGCGTTGGTCACCACGGTGAGCGACTGGCCACCGGCTTCCGGCCGTTCGGCCAGCTCCGGGCGGACCGCGAGGGCCCGGGCCACCTCGGTGGTGGTGGTGCCGCCGTTCAGGCCGACCACCTCGCCCGGGTCGATCAGTGCCGCCACCGCCTGGCCGATCCGCTGCTTGGCACCCGCGTGCCGGGCGGTCTTGTAGCGCAGCGGCAGGTCGTAGGAGACGTTGTGGGCCACCGCGCCGCCGCGGGTGCGGGTGACCATCTGCTGGCGGGCCAGCTGGTCCAGGTCGCGGCGGATGGTGGCGGCCGAGACGCCGAGTGCCGTGGCCGCCTCCTCGACCTCCAACCTGCCGTGCTCGGCGAGGAGTTCGAGGAGACCGTTCCATCGCTCGTATCGGGACACGCCGCGCCTTCCAAAGCTGATCGACCACCGCTGCCCGGACAGCGTCGCACAGTGCCGTCCGCCGCCGTAGTGCCGTTACGCACTTGCCGACCCTATTGCGCACTCCTGATCGAAACAGCTATAAAACAAGCACATTCACGCAGACGGAAGGAACGCCATGAGCTCACTGACCGCCCAGGAGCTGGCCACCCAGCCGGCCACCTGGCGCCGGGCCGCCGCGCTCGCCGAGCCCTCGGACACCGCGCTGCCGCAGCCCGGCGAGCGGGTCGCCGTGGTCGGCTGCGGCACCTCCTGGTTCATGGCGCAGGCCTATGCCGCGCTGCGCGAGGCCGCCGGCCAGGGCGAGACCGACGCCTTCGCGGCCTCCGAGTTCCGTTATGCCCGGCAGTACGACCGGGTTCTCGTGATCTGCCGCTCCGGCACCACCACCGAGGTGCTGGCCCTGCTGGACCGGTTGTCCGGCCGGACCCCGACCGTCGCACTGACCGCCGACCCGACCACCCCGATCAAGCAGGCCGCCGACCGGCTGGTGGTGCTGGACTTCGCCGACGAGCGGTCGGTGGTGCAGACCCGGTTCGCCACCAGCGCACTGGCCCTGCTGCGGGCCCACCTGGAGCTGCACGGCGCACTCCCGGCCGGCGTGCACCCGGTGGCCCGAGCCGCCGACGACGCCGAGCAGGCGCTTGCCCAGCCGCTGCCCGACGGCCTGCTGACGATTGATCAGATCAGTTTCCTGGGCGCCGACTGGACCAACGGGCTGGCCCTGGAGGCCGGCCTGAAGATGCGCGAGGCGGCCCGCTTCTGGACCGAGACCTACCCGGCCATGGAGTACCGGCACGGCCCGATCGCCATCACCGGGCCCGGTCGCGCGGTCTGGATGTTCGGCGAGCTGCCGGCCGGCCTGGACGCCCAGATCGCGGAAACCGGCGGCCTGCTGGTGGCCGACTCGGCACCGGCGGGTATGGATCCGATGGCCGACCTGGTCCGGGTGCACCGCCTGGCGGTGGCGCTGGCCGAGGCCCGCGGGCTGGATCCGGACCGCCCGCAGGCCCTCACCCGGTCGGTGCTGCTCTGACCGGCGGCAGTCACCTCGACCGGGCCGGACCAATCCGACCACTGGACTAGACCTCTTCTCCTTGGACAAGGGAAACTGTCCCCCGTGAAGCACGTCATCGCACTCGATGTAGGCGGCACCGGCATGAAGGCCGCGCTGCTCGCCCAGGACGGCTCCGTGCTGTTCGAAGCACGCCGACCGACCGGGCGGGAGCACGGCACCGACGCCGTGGTCGCCGCCATCCTCGACTTCGCCGCCGACCTCGCCGAGGAGGGCCGCAGCCGATTCGGCCAGGGTCCGCTCGCGGCCGGCGTCGCGGTGCCGGGGACGATCGACGAGAAGAACGGGATCGCGGTCTTCTCCGCCAACCTCGGCTGGCGGGAGCTGCCGA
Organism: Kitasatospora acidiphila; assembly: GCF_006636205.1. Taxonomy (NCBI): domain Bacteria; kingdom Bacillati; phylum Actinomycetota; class Actinomycetes; order Kitasatosporales; family Streptomycetaceae; genus Kitasatospora; species Kitasatospora acidiphila. Next base: position 4,000,966 of record NZ_VIGB01000003.1, read on the forward strand.
TGCGCGAACTGCTCCGCGAGCGGCTCGGCGGCCTGCCGGTCGCCCTCGGCCACGACGTCCGCTCCGGCGGGCTGGCCGAGGGCGGATCGGTGCCGGCCGCGGGGTCGGGCGGTTCCTCTTCATCGCGCTGGGCACCGGCATCGCCGGAGCCATCGGCATCGACGGCCGGATCGAGTCGGGGGCGCACGGCTACGGCGGCGAGATCGGCCACGTGGTGGTCCGTCCCGGCGGTCCGGCCTGCGGCTGCGGCGCCCGCGGCTGCCTGGAGACGCTGGCCTCGGCCGGCGCGGTCTCCCGGGCCTGGGCCGAGGCGTCGGGCGACCCGGGCGCCGACGCCGCCGACTGCGCGCTGGCGGTGGCCGCCGGCGACCCGGCCGCGACGGCCCTGTGGCAGCGCGCGGTGGACGCCCTCGCCGACGGCATCGTGCTGGCGCAGAGCCTGCTCGACCCGTCGACGGTGATCGTCGGCGGCGGGCTGGCCGAGGCCGGTGACACGCTCTTCACACCCCTGCGCGCGGCGGTCGCCGAGCGGCTGACCTTCCAGGTGCCCCGAAGGTGGTCCCGGCCATGCTCAAAGACACCGCCGCTTCCCTGGGCGCCGGCCTGCTCGCCTGGGATCTGCTCTCAACGGAGGTGACCGCGTGACCGCGGAGGAAACAATCCTGGCCGGTGCCCGGCTGGTGCTGCCCAGCGGCGTCGTCGAGGACGGCCGGCTGGCCTTCTCGGGTGGCACCATCACCGGGATCGGCGGCCCCAGGGCAGCCGGCGACCTGGACCTGACCGCCCTGGACCTGACAGGCTTCACCGTGGTCCCGGGGTTCGTCGACCTGCACGTGCACGGCGGCGGCGGTGCCTCCTACGCCTCCGGGAGCGCCGAGGAGGCGCTGGTCGCCGCCCGCACCCACCTGGAGCACGGCACCACCACCACGGTCGCCTCCACCGTCACCGGCGAGATCGACGAGGTCTGCCGGCAGGCGGCGGTGCTGTCCGAGCTGGTCGAGGACGGGGTGCTGGCCGGGGTGCACTTCGAGGGCCCGTTCATCTCCCCCGGGCGCTGCGGTGCGCACCGCCCGGACCTGCTGCGCGAGCCGGACCCGGCGCTGGTCCGCAAGCTGGTGGACGCCGCCCGCGGCACCGCCAGGATGGTCACGCTGGCCCCGGAGCTGCCCGGCGGTCTGGAGTCGGTCCGGATGCTGGCCGACCTCGGGGTGATCGCGGCGGTCGGCCACACCGACTGCGACTACACCAAGACCCTGGAGGCGGTGGACGCCGGCGCCACCGTCGCCACCCACCTGTTCAACGCGATGCCGAGCATCAACCACCGGGCGCCCGGCCCGATCGTCGCCCTGCTGGAGGACGAGCGGGTCACCGTCGAGCTGATCAACGACGGCGTCCACCTGCACCCGTCGGTGCTGGACCTGGCCTACGGCGCAGCCGGTGCCGAGCGGGTCGCGCTGATCACGGACGCGATGGGCGCGGCCGGGATGGGCGACGGCCTCTACCCGCTGGGCCCGCTCCAGGTCCGGGTCGAGGACGGCGTCGCCCGGCTGGTGGAGGGCGGCTCGATCGCCGGCTCCACGCTCACCCTGGACGTCGCCTTCAAGCGCTCCGTCCTCGTCAACAAGCTGAGCCTCACCCAGACCGTGCGGTCCATCTCGACCAACCCGGCCGCCCTGCTCGGCCTGTCCGACTCGATCGGCTCGCTGGCCGTCGGGAAGAACGCCGACCTGGCGGTGTTCGACTCCGAGACCTACGACCTGGTCGCCGTGGTCCGCCGCGGCGAGTGGATCACCGGCGCCGAGCGCTTCTCCAGCGGAAGCTGAGCACCACTCAGCTATCCCTCGGGAGGAGCCCGGTGACCGGCACCTCCCGAGGGGAAGCCCCGGCCCGACGGACCGACCGGCTGTCAGCCGGTCGGTGAAGCCGCGCCCTGGGACGGGTAGTTGCCGTCCACGTTCATCCCGGTCAGCGCCATCTGGTCCAGCATCACCGGACCGCCGCTGGTGGTCACCACGATGGTGTTGGTCCCGGCCTGCAGCTGCGGGCTCACCCAGGTGAACGACCACGCCTTCGTGGGGTCGCCGCCGGTGTCCCAGCTCTTGAAGGTGGTGCCGCCCGGGTGGTCCTGGCCGTTCACGGTGACCGCGACCTTCACCGGGCCGCCGCTGGTGTTGCCGTAGTGGAACCAGATCTTCCCGAGGCCGGCGGTCGGCACGTTCACCGTGAACGTCGCCGTGGAGCCCGCCTGCATCTGCAGGTAGCTGCCGTCGGCGGAGACCGCGCCCTTTATCGAGTTGGTCAGCGTCGCGCCGCCGCCCGGCTGCGCCTTTGAGGCGTCCACGAAGCCGCCCGAGGCAGCGCTCGGCGAGGGCGGCGGGGACGACGCGGCGGTCGAGGCCGACGGTGCCGGGCTGCCGGCGCTGGAGTGGCCGGCGCTGCCGGTCGGCCCGGGGGCGGCGTTGTCCTTCTTGGTGCCGTCGTTGCCGGAGAGCGCGATGCCGGCGCCGATCGCGATCGCCGCGATCACCGCCACCACGCCGATCACCGCGCCCTTGCCGCGCCCGCGCGGCGCGTCCTCGCCGGGCCGCGGCCGGGACCGCTCGGCGTACCGGGGCTGCTGGTGCGGCAACTGGGCGGCGGGGTCGCCGTAGCCGGGCTGCTGCTGTTGCTGCTGAAGGTAGGGCGGCGGCGGGCCCTGCGGCGGACGGGGGGCCTGCTGGCCGTACTGCGCCTGCTGGCCGTACTGGGCCCGGCCGACCTCCATCGGACGGTACGCGGTGCGCGGGGCAGCAGGCGGCTGCTCGACGCCCGGCGCGCCCTCGGCGGGCCGGTACAGGTACCCGAACGGGTCGTCTTCCTGCGGGGCGCCGCCCGCGCCGTCCTCGGGCCCCTGGCCGCCGGCCGTCATCGCGCTGATCAACTCCCCGTCGCTGTGCTGGTGCACCTGTACCCAGGGCACCCTACAGGGGCTACACGGCGCGCCGGTGCGAGCGTTCCCCCCGGGAGCCGCGCAGCGTGCCGCCCCGGGCCCGCTTCTCGTCGTACATCCGCTTGTCCGCTTGGTGCAGCACCTCCTCGATGCTCATGCCGCAGCCGGCCCAGCCGATCCCCAGGCTGACCCCGACCCGCATCACCCGCCCGGCTATCCGCATCGGCGGCTGCACCGCGCCGCGCAGCCGCACCGCCAGGTCGGTGGCCTCCGAACTGCCTATCGAGTCGGCCAGCACCACGAACTCGTCGCCGCCCAGCCGGGCCACCGTGTCACCCTCGCGGACCGCCTGCTGGAGCCGCCGGGCCACCTCCACCAGCACCGCGTCGCCCGCGTTGTGGCCGAACCGGTCGTTCACCGACTTGAAGCCGTCCAGATCGCAGAAGAGCACCGCCAGCCCCTTCTGCGGGGCCGGACCGGCGGCCTGCGGGCCGTGCCAGGGCTCCGGGGCGGCGTCCGGGTCGCCCGGCACCACGGCGTGCACGTGGTCCGGCGGCGGGGCGCCGTACCCCTCGTGCGCGGCCAGGCCCGGCATGCCGCGCTCGGCGTACCCGTGGGTCAGGGTGCCGCAGCCCCCGGCGCCCTGCTCCGCGAGGTCGCCGTGGGCCCCGTGGCCGGGCGCCGACGGGCCGCCGACCCCGGCCGGCACCGGGGATGCCGAACGCGGCCCGTGCGGCCCGTGGAAGCCCGTACTGCCGGGTGCGGCGGGCACCGTCTCCAGGGCGCAGGGACCGCCGACGGGCTCCCCCCGCCCCCGCCCCGGCGGAGCCCCGTCGTGCGCCGCCGCGCTGCCCGGGCCCTGCGGCAGCGCGCAGAGCCGGCGGGCCAGCCGGGCCCGCAGCTCGGCGCCGTTGGGCAGGCCGGTCAACGCGTCATGGCTGGCCCGGTGGGCCAGCTGGAGTTCGTGCCGCTTGCGCTCCTCGATGTCCTCGACGTGGGTGAGCAGGAAGGTCGGGCCCTCGGCGGCGTCCGCGACGATCGAGTTGCGCAGGCAGACCCACTGGTAGCTGCCGTCCCGCCGCAGCAGCCGCAACTCGGCCCGGCCGCTCTCGGTGCTGGTGCGCTCCAGCAGGCCCCGGTCGTCGGGGTGCACCAGGTCGAGGAAGCTGTGCTGGCGCAGGCTCGCCCGGGAGCGGCCGAGCAGCCGGCAGAGCGCGTCGTTGACCCGGGTCAGCTGGCCGCGGGCGGGGCCGTGCAGCTCCGTGATGGCCATCCCGCTGGGGGCGTACTCGAAGGCCTGGCGGAAGCTCTCCTCGCTGGCCCGCAGCGCCTGCTGGTCCTTCTCCATCCGGGCCAGCGCCCGCTGCATCTCGGCCCGCAGCCGGGCGTTGCCGATCGCGATCGAGGCCTGCAGCGAGAACATCTCCAGGGCCTCGCGGGTCCACGCGCCCGGGCGTTTGCCGCTGCGCGGGCGGTCCACGCTGAGCACCCCGAGCAGGTCGCCGCCGGCGCTGTACATCGGGGCCAGCAGGCCGTCCTCGGGGTGCCAGTCGTTGGCGTAGACCGGCAGCGGGCCGTCGCCGGTCCAGCGCGGGATGTCGGGCTCGACCGCCCAGCCGCGGTCGTACGGCAGGAACCGCAGCGCGCCCCAGTGGTCGGCGGCGGCCAGCAGCCGGTCCCAGGAGGCCCGGCTGCCCACCTGGCCGAGCAGCACCGCGGGGCCGCCGTAGTCGCGCTCCTCGAACTCCCAGACCGCCGCCACCACCAGATCGCCGTCCGGGCGGACCAGGCTGACCGCGGCCGCGTCGAAGCCCAGACCGTGCACCGCCCCCTCGACGACGGCCTGCAAGGTGCCCGCCAGGCTGCGGGCAGCATTGAGGTCCGCCACGACCCGGTGCAAGGTGCGAAGGGTCGCGAGGCGGACGTACGGCTCCGACTCGGCTTCCATGCGGGGGCTCCCCCGGTTCTTCGGGTGGGTCTTGATGGTTATCGTCCGATTGCCAGAAGAACTGAATCACAGCGAGCACAACGATCGGCACGCTCGGTCAGCAATAGGTCGTTACTTGTGACTCAAATCACAGAACGCATAGAGAGGCAAACCCGGTTCATCTCGGTCATGCCCGGACAGGATCCGGCGATGGCCAACTTCGAGGTGGGTCGTGCCCGGTCCGTGCCGCCGCGCCCCTTGCGGATGCCCGGGTATGGGCACCCGGGAAGGGGACTAGGACCCGACTTAGGACCACCGCCGGATGCCGTCGACACAGCCCGGGGGCTACCGTGCGGTACGTGTCCACCTCGCCGCAGCACCTCACCACCCCCAACGCCACCCCGGACGAGTTCCGCGCCGCGCTCACCCAGCTGGCCTCCGGAGTCGCCCTGGTGACCGCCTCCGACGCGGGCGACGACGCGGGCATGACCGCGACTTCGTTCCTGTCGGTCTCGCTGGAACCGCCGCTGGTGCTGGTCTCGGTGCGCGAGGACTCCCGGATGGACGAACTGCTCTCCCGGATCGACCTGTGGGCCGTCTCGCTCCTCGGCGAGGAGCACAAGGCGGTGGCCGCCCGGTTCGCCATGAAGGGGCGGCTCAGCGACCGCCTGCTGTTCGCCGACACCCCGCACGAGCGCTCCGAGCTCACCGACTCACCGCTGATCGACGGCGCCCTGGCGACCGTGGAGTGCCGCACCGAGCAGCGGATAGCCGCGGGCGACCACACCCTGGTGCTCGGCCGGGTGCTGCGGGCCCGGGTGCCGGCCCCGGACGGCCGGCCGCTGCTCTACTTCCGCGGCGGCTACCGGCAGCTGGGCTGAGCCGGGCCCGGTGCCTAATCGGTGGCGCGCGGCGCCGACCGGCCGCGCTTGAGCTCCGCGCGGTGCTTCTTGTTCGACAGCCGCCGCTCGACCATCCCGCGGCTGGGCTTGGTGGCCCGGCGGGCCTTGGGCGGCGGGGCGGTCGCCTCACCGAGCAGCGAGGCCAGCCGGGCGGCCGCCACCTCGCGGTTGCGCCACTGCGAGCGGTGCTCGCTGGCCCGCACCACCAGCACCCGGCCGTCCACCAGCCGGTTCGCCAGCCGCTCCAGGGCGCGCTGCTTCCAGACCTCGGGCAGCGCCGCGGAGGCCACCAGGTCGTAGCGGAGCTCGACCTGGGTGTCGGAGGTGTTCACATGCTGGCCACCGGGGCCGCTGGATCGGGAGAAGCGCCAGACGAGCTCGGCGTCCGGCACCACCACCGAGCCCCGAACGCGCACTGGCTCGGGCATGCCCCCATCATCCCGGGCGTACCCCCGCCGCGTCACGCGGTTAAATGAGCAGGTGATCGAGCTCGGCTACTCCCTCTCGCTGCGGATCCCCGACCCCCCGCAGACCGACTACCGCACCGCCTCCGTGAAGGCGCTGCGGCACGACCTGTTCTGCGGGGACGTGTACGTGGCCCAGGACGAGCTGGAGTTGTCCACCGCCTGGGGCTGGGTGCCGGTGCTGGACTTCGCCTGGGCGCTGTGCGACATCGTGGAGCAGCTGGACGAGGACCCGCGCGGCAGCCGGGCCGCCGCGCTGCGCACCGCCGACCTGGACTTCACCCAGAACACCGAACTGCTCAGGTTCGCCCGGCGGTTCGGGCATGTGGAGATCATCGCGAGCTGGCTGGACGAACCGCCGCTGGTGGTGCGCCACGAGGAACTGCGCCGCGAGGCCCGGGACTTCCTGCAGGACGTGCTGGCCGATCTGACCGACCTGCACCCGGAGCTGGGCGACAACCCGAACATCTGGGTGCTGGCCGGTCGTTATCCGCGAATCTGAGTAACGCTCAACTCTTCGAGCGGACTTCAGCTGTGCTTGGCGCGCAGCTCGACGACGTCCAGCAGCTCGGTCTCGTCTTCGGGGTCAGGTCGACCACCTCGCTGCCGACCACCTCGTCGCCCAGCACATCGGCCAGGTCGTCCTGCGCCGGGCCGGCCTGCTCGGGCTCCGCCACCGCCCGCTCGGCGCGCTGCTGGACCAGCTCGCCGACCGAGCGCACCGACGGGGCCGGGGCGGCCACCCGCGGTGCCGCGCCCCGGTCGAAGAAGCTGAACGACGGTGCGGGACGGCTGCCCGGCACCGGCGGGCGCGGGCGCTGCCGGGCCACCGGCACCATGGCGGCGGCCGCGGCGGCCTGCTCGGTGGGCGCGGCGAGCATCGGGCGCACCGGGGAGGCGGCCACCGCGGGGCGCTCGCCGGGGGTCTGCGCGGCGGGCCCGGCCTCGGTAGCCGCGGGTGCGGCCTTCGGCCGGGCGGCCGGCTCGACGACGGCCGGCGTGTGCCGGGCGCGCACCTCGGGCAGCGCGGCGGGCACCGCGTCCGGCAGGGCGGCGGGCAGCGACTCGGGCAGCGCGGGGGCCTCGGTGGGCCGCGCCGACGGCAGTGCGGCGGGCTGCCGGGCGGCCTGGCGGCGCGCCAGGTGCTCGGCCTGCGCCTCGGCCAGCTCGGCACGGCGGGCCATCGCGCGCAGCGCGTTCGCCGCCCGCAGATAGGCGACCGGGGTCACCGGGTGCTTGGGGCGGGCCGCCTCGATGGCCCGCTGCGTCGCCTCGGCCTCCTTGAGCGCCTGCTCGGCGGCCAGCACCGCGCGCTCCTTGAGCAGCCGGGCGATCTCGGTCTCCGCCTTCGCCAGCCGGGACTTCTCCGCGGTCAGCCGGCGGCCGAGCCGGGCCGCCCGCTCCTCGGCCACCTCGGCAGCGTACTCGGCCTCGGCGAGTTGCTCCTCGAACCGCTCCTCGTCACGGATCCGGCGGGCCGCGGCGGCATCGGCGGCGGCCCGGGCGGCGCGGTCGCGCTGCCGCAGCACCATCGCCAGGCCGAGCACGGCCAGCACCGCGGCCGCCCCGACCGAGCGGACCACCATGTGGTCCGCGCCGAGCAGCAGCTCGGCGAGCGCGGCCACCGTGAGGACGGCCGCGGCGGCGGGGCCGATCGCACGGCTGAGGAGCGAGGAGTGTCGGTGGCGTCCGCGAGGCATGGTCAAAAAACTAGCGTGCGCCGAACCTGAGTGTTTCCTTGGGGTGGGGGCCTGCGGCCGATGCCTGGTCAGCGCGTCGACGAGGCCGGGCCCTTGCCCCGGTCGTGGTTGCCGCCGTCCTCCGGGAGCTTGCAGATGTGCTGCAGCCACAGGGCCACCGCGACCACGGCGGCACCCGCCAGCACCGCCAGCCCGGCGGTGATCGCCGGGCCGCGGTGGGAGTCGAAGTCCGGCAGGGTGAGCAGTTCGATGCCCAGGCCCGCGTAGATCCCGCTGACCACCGCGGAGGCCAGCGCACTGGCCTGCCCGAGCACCACGGCCCGGGCGGCCAGCAGCGGGTCGACCCGCTTGGCGCCCGGCGCCCGGTCCCGGATCGCCTTCAGCCGGGACCGCAGCGAGACGGCCACCGCCAGCAGGATCACGGCGACCACCGCCAGCACCACCGGTGCGGCGGCGGGCGTGCCGGGCAGCGTGTCCAGCGAGTTCCACAACTTCGCGCCGGCCCAGGCGAGGGCCGTGGTGACCACGAAGATGGCCAGCAGGAGACGCAGGCGCAGCGGCTTCACTTCCGGGTGTTCCCTTCTGACGGACGGTCGGCCGTCGCCTCGACCCTACTCCGGCGGCCGCGGCCCGACGGCGGCCTGCCTACTGCGGCAGCTGCAGCCCGATGTCGGTGCGGCGGCGCACGTCCTGGCTGTCCCCGATGGCGGCGAGCAGCTCGGCGACCGGCCCGTGCCCGGGCAGCTCGGCGGCCGGGTCGGCGTCCAACCAGGGAGCCAGCACGAAGGCCCGCTCATGCGCCCGCGGGTGCGGCAGCAGCAGCACCGGGTCCTCGCTCAGCACGCCCTGGAAGCTGATGATGTCGACGTCCAGGGTGCGGGCACCCCAGCGCACGGTGCGCTCCCGGCCGAACGCGTCCTCGATCGCGTTGGCCCGCTCCAGCAGCGAGTACGGCGGCAGCGTGGTGCGCAGCAGCACCACGGCGTTGTAGTAGTTGGGCTGCTCGGCGGGGCCGCCCAGCGCCTCGGTCTCGAAGACGCCGGACACGCCGGTGATCTTCAGGCCGGGGGTGTCGCCCAGTGCGTCCACCGCGCCCTGCAGGGTCTCCAGCCGGTTGCCCAGGTTGCTGCCCAGGGCCACCACGGCGGTGCGCGGGTTGGCCAGCGTGGTGTCGGCGCTGTCCAGACGGTGCTGCAGGTTGAAGGTGGTCGGGGTGGCGGTCGGGTCGCTGGTGCTCATCGATCGTCCTCCTGGGCGTGGGGGGCGTTCCCGGCCGAAGGCTCAGGGAAGCGGCTGGGCGGTCGTACGGGGGCCGTCACGGGCGGCCCCGGTGGATGGTGACGGTCACGTCGTCGAAGGGCACGGTGATCGGCGCGTCCGGCTTGTGGACGGTGACCTCGACCTCCTCGACCGGGTCGTGCTTGAGGCACTGGTCGGCGATCCGCTGGGCCAGCGTCTCGATCAGGTCCACCGGCTCGCCGGCGATGATCGCGGTGACCTCCTCCGCGACGATCCCGTAGTGGGCCGTGCGGGTGAGGTCGTCACCGGAGGCAGCCGGGCGGGTGTCGAGGTGGAGCACCACGTCGACCACGAAGGTCTGGCCCTCGATCCGCTCGCGCTCGAAGACGCCGTGGTGGCCGCGGGCGCGCAAGCCCTTCAGGGTGACACGGTCAAGCACCAGAAATCACTGCTCCTGATCTGGGTCCGGCGGGCCCCGTCGCCCACCGACCATCGAATCTACCCTCGGCTGCCGACGGTTCGGTCCCGGGGCCGGACGTCAGCCCCGGTCATCGTCGTCGTCATCGTCATCGCCGCTGGTCAGCACCGGTGAGCCGTGGTGCGACCAGAGCCGCCAGCCGTCCGGGGTGCGGCGGAACAGGTTGGTGGCGACCACCTTGCCGCCGACCAGCGGGCCCAGCTCCCCCTCCTCCTCGGCCTCGCCGCCGGACAGGATGTTCTCGGTGCAGGTGACCAGCGCCACATCGCCCTGCACCTCGACCTCGACATCGGTCAGGAAGAACTGGATGTACTCCGTGTTCATCATGATCAGGAGGTAGGAGCGGGTCACCTGGGCCCGGCCGCGCAGCACCGGCCAGCCGGGGTGCACGCAGACCACGCCGCCCTTGTCGTCGGCGTCGGCGGCGGAGAGCCAGACGTCCTCCAGCGCCTCCAGGTCGTTGTTCTCCAGCGACTCGTACAGCCGCTGGTTCGCGGCCAGCACCGCCTCGCGGTCGGCCTCCAGGGCCGCCGTCTTGCCGTTGTTGCCGTTGCCCAGCGAGTCACCGGTCACGCCACCACCCACCTTCCGTCCGCCCGTCTGCTCAGCTCGGCCCGGCGGCGCGCCAGGCGGCGACCACCCGGACGGCGTCCGCGGTGCCCGCCACGTCGTGCACCCGCACCGCCCAGGCCCCCGCTCGGGCCGACAGCACCGAGATCGCCGCGGTCGCGTCGTCGCGCCGGCGGGGTGGACGCAGCTCGCCGGTTTGCGGGTCGGCGAGCAGCGTACCCAGGAACCGCTTGCGCGATGCGGCCACCAGTACCGGGTGGCCCAAGGCGGTCAGCGCGTCCAAACCTCCCAGCAGCGCCCAGTTGTGCTCGGCAGTCTTCGCGAAACCGAGCCCCGGGTCCAGGATCAGCTGCTCCGCCTTGACCCCGGCCGCGAGCAGCGCCTCCATCCGGGCGGTCAGCTCGGCGACCACATCGGCCACCACGTCGCCGTAGACGGCCCGCTGCTCCATGTCGGCCGACTGGCCGCGCCAGTGCATCACCACGAACGGAGCCCCGCTGTCGGCCACCACCTGGGCCATCGCCGGGTCGGCCAGCCCGCCGGAGACGTCGTTGACCAGCACCGCACCGGCCGCCAGCGACTGCTCGGCCACCGCGGCGCGCATGGTGTCCACCGAGACCAGAACCCCGGCGCCGGCCAGCTCGCGCACCACCGGGATCACCCGGCGCAGCTCCTCCTCCTCGGTGACCCGCTGGGAGCCCGGCCGGGTCGACTCGCCGCCCACGTCCACCAGGTCGGCGCCGCGGGCCACCAGGTCGAGGCCGTGCGCCACCGCCTTGTGCGGATCCAGCCAGCGGCCGCCGTCCGAGAAGGAGTCGGGGGTCACATTGACGACCCCCATCACGGCACAGCGATCAAAAACCGGCAAACCGGGCAACGGGTTGTTCATGGGCCCATTATCGGCCCGCAACCCGCTGCCCGGTCTGTCAGTCTGCCGGTGCGGCTCAGGCGGCCGGGGCGATCGAGCCCGACTGCTCGGCCGACGCCGGCATCAGCCCCTGGCGCTGCTTCTTGCGGCCGAACCGCGGCATGCCCAGGGTGATGAACGCCTCCGCCTGCATCGCCGCGAAGCCGATCCGCGGCAGGTCCCGGGTGTTCGGGTAGACCAGGAACCGCGGCTCCCACTCCGGCTGGAACTTGGCGTTGAACTTGTACAGCGACTCGATCTGGAACCAGCGGGAGAGGAAGACCAGCAGCCCGCGCCAGGCCCGCAGCACCGGCCCGGCCCCGATCCGCTCACCGCGGGCCAGCGCCGACCGGAACATCGCGAAGTTCAGCGAGACCCGGCGGATGCCCATCGCGGGCACCGCCTCCAGGGCCGCGACGATCAGCAGCTCGTTGAGGCCGGGGTCGGCCGCCCGGTCGCGGCGCATCAGCTCCAGCGAGATGCCGTCCTCGCCCCAGGGCACGAAGTGCAGCACGGCCTTGAGGTCGTCCGCGTTCGGGTCCTCGCCCTCGCCGGGCGCCTTGTGGGCGGTGACCACCACGCAGTCGTCGTCGCCGGGGTCGCCGAACCGGCCGAGCGCCATCGAGAAGCCGCGCTCGGTGTCGGTGCCCCGCCAGCGGGCGGCGGCATCGGCGATCCGCAGCTTCTCCTCCAGGCTCAGGTCGCCGACCCGGCGCACCTGGCAGGAGTAGCCGTTGCGCTCGATCCGCTTGACCATCTGGCGGACGTTGCGCATCGCCCGGCCGGCCAGCGAGAAGGTGCTGGTGTCCACGATCGCCTCGTCGCCCAGCTCCAGCGCGTCCAGGTGGGCCTCGCGGGTCCAGACCTCGCCGCCGGTCTCGCTGCAGCCCATCACGGCCGGCACCCAGGCGTGCTCCCGGGCCTGCGCCATGAAGGTCTTGATCGCGCCGGGCCAGGCCTCGACGTCGCCCACCGGGTCGCCGGAGGCCAGCATCACGCCGGAGACCACCCGGTAGGAGATGGCTGCCTTGCCGGTCGGCGAGAACAGCACGCTCTTGTCCCGGCGCAGCGCGAAGTAGCCCAGCGAGTCGCGCTTGCCGTGCCGGTCCAGCAGGGCGCGGACCTTGGCCTCGTCGTCGGCGGTGAGCTCCGGCTCCGGCTTGCCCGGGCGCAGCAGCAGGTAGGCGGTGGAGAAGGCGGTCAGCAGGCCGAGGCCGGCCAGCGAGTAGCCGACCACGTCGCCGATCCGGTCCGGGTGGTAGCGGACCGGGCCGTCCAGGCCGAACAGCCCCCAGACCGTCTCCCGGATCCGGGCCATCAGGCTCGGGTGCCCCATCTCGCGGGCCGAGTGCGAGTTGACGATCAAGAAGCCCAGACCGAGGCTGATCGCACCCATCACCACGAAGTTCAGCAGCGCCCGCCAGCGGGTGCGCGGGTCCGCCTTGGCGTAGAACTCGCGGCGGTGCACCAGCATCACCGCGGCGAGCACCAGCGAGACCACGGCCGGGCCGATCTGGTGCCAGCGCACGATGTGCAGCGCCGCGCCGACCGGCAGCAGCACGCAGACCATCCGCCAGGCCCGGCGCTTGCGGCGGCGCAGGGCGTGCGCCAGCAGCACCAGCAGCAGGCCGATCACCAGGGTGCCGGCGGTGGCGATGGTCGTGGTGGTGCCGGGCAGCTCGCCGGCCCAGGTGTGCACCCGGGTGTGGCGCAGCCGCGGGAAGACGCCGCTGGCGATGTCCACCAGACCGATCAGCAGGGTGGCGTAGCCGACCACACCGGGCAGCCAGGCACGCGGTACGGCGGCGGCTTGGGTACGCAGCGTCTGCAGCCCCCTGCGGCGGGGCTGCTCCTGGGACGACTCAGCGGACACGGGAACGCTCATGGAAGTTCAGAGTAGAGGCTGTGCGCGGGTGGCCGATCACCCCGAGGGGTGAGCCGGGAGGGACCTTCATCCTTTTTTCCCAATCCAGACCAAGAGACCGTCAAGAGCGAGTAATGGGTGGCTCACCTGCACCGAGGCGTCCCGTCTCCGGAACGCGGCCGGCCCCCCTGCGAGTGGCGACGCCGAAGTCTAGAGCTTTGGTTCCTGTGGGTGAAGCCGGGCACCTACCAACGGTTCGACCGTGCCGCAACCGGTGCCGCGCACGTTGCCCCTGTGGCACCGCGGCTCGGGTGGCCCGCCCCGAGCGACCCGGGGATGATTGGGCAGCAGTGCCCACCACCATGCTGACGGACCACCAGGGGGTCTGGGATGCAGCTGACCAGCACCGCGCTGGTGTACCTCGCCACGGCCGTCGCCGTGCTCGCGACCGTCGCCACCGTGTGGCTCTGGCCCCGGCTGGCCGGGGGCCGTCCATGGCAACTCCTGGGCCGCATCGGTCTGTTGATCTTCACTCAGCTGGCGGCACTGGCGGTCGCCGGGCTGACGCTCAACAACTCCTACGGCTTCTACACCTCTTGGGGCGACCTGCTGCAGTCCGACACCAGGCCGCTGACCCTGGCCCAGTCGGGCGGCGGACGGTCGGGGCCGCCGTCCGGCGACACCCTGGTGCGGCCCACCGACGAGGGCGGTCTCGGCACGGTGACCGACCTGCCGCAGGGGCCGCCGGAACAGGTCGGCCGGGTGGAGTCGATCCGGGTGACCGGAAAGACCAGCGGACTCTCCGACCAGATGTTCATCTATCTGCCACCCGAATACTTCAATCCCCGGTACTCCCGACAGCGTTTCCCGGTGCTGCTCGCCCTGGCCGGCTACCCCGGCGGGGCGCTGCACCTGCTGACCGAGCTGCACACCCCGCAGCGCGTCTCGGAGCTGCAGCGCACCGGGCGGATGGCGCCCACGGTGGTGGTGCTGGCCCGGCCCACGGTGGCCGCCCCGCGCAACACCGAGTGCGTGGACGTGCCCGGCGGCCCGGCCACCGAGACCTGGTTCGCCAAGGACCTGCCGGCCGCGCTGCGCTCCGCCTACCGGGTGAGCCGGTCGCCGCAGTCCTGGGGCGTGCTGGGGTACTCCACCGGCGGGAGTTGCGCGCTGCGGCTGGCACTGCGCGACCCCGGCTCCTACGGCAGCGCGGCCGCCCTGCACGCCGACTACCAGGTGGCCGGCGACTGGGCGACCGGGGACCTGTTCGGCGGCAGCCAGCAGCTGGCGCAGGGCTACGACCTGGCGTGGCGGCTGCAGCACCTGCCGGTGCCCGCCTCCTCGCTGCTGATCGTCAGCACCAGGACCGAGGACGACTACCCGGCCACCCAGCAGTTCCTGGCCACCGCCGCGACGGTGACCAAGGCCCATCCGGAGCTCCGGGTGGACTCGCTCTTCCTGCCCGACGGCGGGCACAGCTTCGACACCTGGCGGCGCGAGCTGCCGGCGGCGCTGGAGTGGCTCAGCGACCGGCTGGCACCCCCGCCGGACCGGGAGCCGGCAAGCTGAGCGCCCCTGACCCGCGGTCAGGGGCGCTCAACGGGGCTCACCAGGACCCAGGCGGGCTCAGCGGCTCATGATGAGGCTCATCGCCTCGGCGCGGGTGGCGGGGTCGCGCAGCTGGCCGCGGACGGCCGAGGTGATGGTCTTGGCGCCGGGCTTGCGGATCCCGCGCATCGACATGCACATGTGCTCGCACTCGATCACCACGATCGCCCCGCGCGGCTCCAGGATCCGCATCAGCGAGTCGGCGACCTGGCTGGTCAGGCGCTCCTGCACCTGGGGGCGGCGGGCGTAGACGTCGACCAGCCGGGCCAGCTTGGAAAGGCCGGTGATCTTGCCGCTGACGGACGGGATGTAGCCCACGTGCGCGACGCCCTGGAACGGCACCAGGTGGTGCTCGCAGGTGGAGAACACCTCGATGTCCTTGACCAGCACCATCTCGTCGTGGCCGAGGTCGAAGGTGGTGGTCAGCACGTCCTCCGGCTCCTGCCACAGGCCCGCGAATATCTCCTTGTAGGCGCGCGCCACCCGAGCGGGCGTGTCCAGCAGACCCTCGCGGTCCGGGTCCTCACCGACGGCGATCAGAAGCTCTCGAACGGCGTTCTCGGCCCGCTTCTGGTCGAAGGTACCGATGCCGGACTGTCCGTCGAGCGTCACCGGATCGATCATGCGAGCCTCGCAAACTAGCTGGGTGAAGGGTCTGAACAGCACAGATGCCGCGCCTCAAGGGTACAAACCCTTCAGGCGCGGCATCCATTCCGCTGTTCAACTGCCGCGCGCAAGGCGCCGGCGGCCTCAGTTCTCGGTGGTCTCGCCGGTCACCGGAGGCAGCTTGACGATGTCCACCGGACCGGCACCGGCCGCACCGTTGCTGAGCGCCAGCTCCTTGGGCGACTGCACCGGCGGGCGGGTGGACGGGGTGCGGCGGGCCGACCCGGTCCAGGCCGGACGGGCCGGGCGCTTGACGATCGGGGCGAAGATCTCGGCCAGCTGCTCCTTGTTCAGGGTCTCCTTCTCCAGGAGCTCCAGGACCAGGTTGTCGAGCACGTCCCGGTTCTCGACCAGGATCTCCCAGGCCTCGTTGTGGGCGTTCTCGATCAGCTTCTTGACCTCTTCGTCCACCAGCCCGGCGACCTCCTCGGAGTAGTCGCGCTGGTGGCCCATCTCGCGGCCGAGGAACGGCTCGGAGTTGTCGGTGCCGAACTTGATCGCGCCGAGCCGCTCGGTCATGCCGAACTGGGTGACCATCGCGCGGGCCGTGCTGGTGGCCTTGTCGATGTCGTCGGCGGCACCCGTGGTCGGGTCGTGGAAGACCAGCTCCTCGGCCGCCCGGCCGCCCATCATGTAGGCGAGGCGGTCGAGCATCTCGTTGCGGGTCTGCGAGTACTTGTCCTCCTCCGGCAGCACCATGGTGTAACCCAGGGCGCGGCCGCGGGACAGGATGGTGACCTTGTGCACCGGGTCGGAGTTGGGCGAGGCCGCCGCGACCAGGGCGTGACCGCCCTCGTGGTACGCGGTGATCTTCTTCTCCTTCTCCGACATGATCCGGGTGCGCTTCTGCGGGCCGGCCACCACGCGGTCGATCGCCTCGTCCAGCATGAGGTTGTCGATCAGCTTGCGGTCCGAGCGGGCGGTCAGCAGGGCCGCCTCGTTCAGCACGTTGGACAGGTCGGCACCGGTGAAGCCGGGGGTCCGCTTGGCGACGGCCGACAGGTCGACGTCCGGCGCGATCGGCTTGCCCTTCTGGTGCACCTTGAGGATGTCCAGGCGGCCCTGCAGGTCGGGGCGCTCCACCGCGATCTGGCGGTCGAAGCGGCCCGGGCGCAGCAGCGCCGGGTCCAGGATGTCCGGGCGGTTGGTGGCGGCGATCAGGATCACGCCGCCCTTGACGTCGAAGCCGTCCATCTCGACCAGCAGCTGGTTGAGGGTCTGCTCGCGCTCGTCGTGGCCGCCGCCGAGGCCGGCGCCGCGGTGCCGGCCGACCGCGTCGATCTCGTCGACGAAGATGATCGCCGGCGCGTTCGCCTTGGCCTGCTCGAACAGGTCGCGGACCCGGGAGGCACCGACACCGACGAACATCTCGACGAAGTCCGAGCCGGAGATCGAGTAGAACGGCACGCCCGCCTCGCCCGCGACAGCACGCGCGAGCAGGGTCTTGCCGGTTCCGGGCGGGCCGTAGAGCAGCACACCCTTGGGGATCTTGGCGCCGACCGCCTGGAACTTCGACGGTTCCTGCAGGAACTCCTTGATCTCCTGGAGCTCCTCGACCGCCTCATCGGCACCGGCCACGTCGGAGAAGGTGGTCTTCGGGGTGTCCTTGGTGAGCAGCTTGGCCTTGGACTTGCCGAACTGCATGACCCGAGAGCCGCCACCCTGCATCTGGTTCATCAGGAACAGGAAGATCAGCACGATGACCACGATCGGCAGCATCGAGACCAGCAGGCTGACGAAGGTGGACTGCTTCTCGGGGCTGATGGTGTAGCCCTGCGGGGGCATCAGCGAGGCGTTGTTGGACATCTGCTCGGCGATGTCCTTGCCCTGGTCGCCGATGTACGAGGCCTGGAACTTGGTGCCCGACGGGACCTTGCCGTTGCCACCGGCCGGCAGCGCGGTGCCGTCCTTCAGCTCGATCTTGATCGTCTGGGAGTCACCGGTGGTGATCTGCGCCTGCTTGACGTTGCCAGCGTTAATCGCCTGGACCACCTGGCCGGTGTCCACCGTCTTGTAGCCGTTCGAGTCCGAAACGACGTTCATCAGCACAATGACGGCGACGACTGCCAGGAGGATCCATGCGATCGGCGCGCGGAAGTATCGCTTGACGTCCATCCATGCGGGGCGTTGCCGCCCCGTCCCTCCTGCCACTCAAACGGCACCTGGCGGCACTCGGCCGTCGGCGCTCCTGATGATGTGCGTACGCACCCCGCGCGGCACCGGGTTCGGTCCAGCCGGACCAGTCCAGTACGAAGAGCGGGTAATTTGACCGTACAGCAGTCGCACCCCGCTCCGGGCGGAGCGCAACGTTACGGTCTATGCAGTTGTCCGTTCGCCGACTCCAACGGGTGGAATCGGTGAGGTGTTCCCTTTCGCGCCGATCGGCGCTCAGCCGCCGTACACGTGTGGGGCGAGCGTACCGATGAACGGGAGGTTGCGGAGCTTCTCCGCGTAGTCCAACCCGTACCCGACCACGAATTCGTTGGGGATGTCGAAGCCGACGTACTTGACGTCGATCTCCACCTTGGCCGCGTCCGGCTTGCGCAGCAGGGTGCAGACCTCCAGCGAGGCCGGCCCGCGCGAGCCCAGGTTGCCCAGCAGCCAGGACAGCGTCAGACCGGAGTCGATGATGTCCTCGACGATCAGCACGTCGCGGCCGGCGATGTCGGTGTCCAGGTCCTTCAGGATCCGCACCACGCCGGAGGACTTGGTGCCCATGCCGTACGAGGAGACCGCCATCCAGTCCATGGTGACCTTGGAGTGCAGCGTCCGGGCCAGGTCCGCCATCACCATGACGGCGCCCTTCAGGACACCGACGATCAGCAGGTCCTTCCCCTCGTAATCCCGGTCGATCCGCTCGGCCAGCTCGGCCAGCTTCGCATCGATCTCGTCCTTGCTGATGAGCACCTTTGCCAGATCGGCGCCCATGTCCTTTGCGTCCACCGGGAGTACGTCCTCAAGGGTTCGTGGTCCTGTGCCGGCGGTCAGTCGGTCCGCCGCCGAAACACCAGGTTGCCACACCGGCGGGTGACCTCGATGCCCCCGGGTAGCTGCAGCGGCCCCTGACCGCGCCAGCCGGTGACCAGCGAGTCCACGGTTTCCAGGTGCCGGGCGAACAGGTCGCCGGCCGGGGAGCCGGTGCGCAGCGCCACCCGGCGCAGCACCCGGCGGCGCACCGCGGCCGGCAGCAGACCCAGCTCGGCCACGGAGAGTGAGCTCTGCCCGTCGTGCGGGTCACGGCGGTAGAGGTCCTGCTCGGCACGCTCGGCCCACTGGTCCAGCGCGTCGGCGTCGTCCCGGAACAGCCGGGCGGTGCGGGCCAGCGCCTCCACCACCCCGGCGCCGAGGTGCTTCTCCAGCACCGGGAGGACCTCGTGGCGCACCCGGGAGCGGGTGTAGGCCGGGTCCAGGTTGTGCGGGTCCTCCCAGACCGGGATGGACTGGGCGGCGCAGGCCTGCCGGGTGGCGGCCCGGTCCACGTCCAGCAGCGGGCGGCGGTAGTGGCCCTTGCGGCCCGGCATGCCGGCCAGCGAGCGGGCGCCGGAACCGCGGGCCAGGCCCAGCAGCACGGTCTCGGCCTGGTCGTCCCTGGTGTGGCCGAGGAAGACGGCCAGGGCCCGGTGGCGCTCGGCGGCGGCGTCCAGCGCGGCGTACCGGGCCTCCCGGGCGGCGTTCTCCGGCCCGCCGTGCCGGCCGACCTGCACGGTGACCGCCTCCACCGGGTCGAGGCCGAAGGCGCGCAGCCGCTCGGCGACCTGCCGGGCGCGGTCGGCGCTGCCGTCCTGCAGACCGTGGTCGACGGTGACCGCGCCGACCCGCAGGCCGAGCTTGGGGGCCTCGAAGGCGGTGGCGCTGGCGAGTGCCATGGAGTCGGCTCCGCCGCTGACGGCGACCAGCACCAGCGGTGCGTCGGGGGCGGCGGGGGTGCGCGGCAGCCCGGAGGGGTGGCGGCGGGCGTTGCCGATCAGCACGGTGGCGGGACTGCCGGCGGCGGGGGCGGTGGGCGGCACGGTGGCGGGCAACCGGCTCTGGGCGGTCTGCCTGTTCACGGCGGGGACGGGGGCGGGGGCGCCGGACGCGACGGCCTCGGCCGCCAGGTCCGCCAGGGCGCGGCGGACGGCCAGGCGTATCGCCGCGACCGCGGGGTGTGGGGCCATGGGAAGCAGCTCCTCGGACGGAGGGACCGGTCGGATTGTGACCGAGTGCTCACAGATCGTCGCAGAACGGAAGGCACGCCCGAGCCCCCGCGCCACCGGTACGACCACGGTCCCACGGACGGGTGAATGAAGAAACGTATCGGCGCCGGGCCGCTTCACTCGTCCGGGGGCTTCGGTTGGGACTGGCGTCCGACCCGGGCCACCCAGGCCGCCGGGTCCTGGATCTCCTCCCTGGTCGGCAGGGTGTTCGGGGAGGTCCACACCCGGTTGAAGCCGTCCATCCCGATCCGGTCCAGCACCCCGCGCACGAAGACCGCGCCGTCCTGGTACTGGCGCAGCTTGGCGTCCATCCCGAGCAGCTTGCGCAGCATCAGGTCCAGCCGTCCGGCGCCGCGGTCCCGGCGGCGCTGGAACTTCTCCCGGATCTCCCCGACGCTGGGCACCACGGACGGCCCGACGCCGTCCATCACCACGTCGGCGTGCCCCTCCAGCAGCGACATCACCGCGGTCAGCCGGGCCAGGATCTCCCGCTGCCGGGGCGTCTGCACCACCTCCAGCAGGCCGCCCGCGCCACTGGTCGGCCGCTCCCCCGGGGCCAGCGCCTCACGCAGCCGCTCCAGCAGTGCGACCGGCTCGACATCCGTCTCGGCGAGGAACGACTGCACCTCGGACTGCACGTGGTCACGCAGCCAGGGCACCGCGCTGAACTGGGTGCGGTGGGTCTCCTCGTGCAGGCAGACCCAGAGCCGGAAGTCGTGCGGATCGACGTCCAGCTCCCGCTCCACCTGGACGATGTTCGGCGCCACCAGCAGCAGCCGGCCCGGCGCGGCGCCGATCGGCTCCGGGCTGCCGGTCCGGGGCCGGTCGAACAGGCCGGCCGGGCTGTCCGGGGCGACCACCGGGGGCTCCGCGTCGGCGAAGGTCTCGTACTGGCCCAGCACCTTGCCGGAGAGCAGCGCCAGCACCGCGCCCAGCTCCACGGCGGTGACCTTCTCGCCGACCGCGCCGAGCACCGCGCCGCCCGGGGTCTCGGCCCGGCGGGCCGCCAGCCTGCGGGTCAGCGGGCCGATCACGGCCCGGAAACCGGCCACGTTCGCCCGCACCCAGCCGGGGCGGTCCACCACCAGCACCTGGGCCGCGCCCCGGCTCCCGAGCCGCTCGGGGCTCATCCCGGTGTACTCCCGCACCGCGCCCTCGGCGGTCCGGGCGTGCCCGCGCAGCTCGGCCACCACCGCGGCAGCCTCCGCCCGGGTGACCACCGGGCCCGGGCGGGCCAGCCGGGTCGCGGTCGCGACCGCGAGATTCCAGTCGACCATGTCCGCACCGCCGCTCGCGCTCGTCATGCCCTCACGGTACGTGCTGCACCGCCGTGGCGGCAGCGCCGGGAAGCATTCCTACGGATTCAGTGGCAGCCGCAGGCGGCGAGCTTGACGACGATCCGGTCCATCGCGGTGTGGGCGGCGCCCGCGTCGTCGGCGCCCTTGGACATCAGCGCGAAGGCCAGCACCCGTCCGTCCGCGTCCACCACGGTGCCGGCCAGGGTGCTCACGCCGGACAGCGAACCGGTCTTGGCCCGCACGATGCCGGCGCCGTCGGCGGTGCCCTGGTCGGCGGTGTAGCGCGAGCGAAGGGTGCCGGTGAAGCCGGCGATCGGCATGCCGGTGAGCGCCGGGCGCAGCCGCGGGTGGTCCGGCGAGGCGGCCAGCGCCACCAGCTCGGCCAGCGCCGCCGCCGGGATGGTGTTCCTGGAGTTCATGCCACTGCCGTCGAACAGCTGCACGCCCTGGGTCGGCACGCCCAGCTTGGTCAGCTCGGCGAGGGTCGCGGCGCCGGCCCCCTCGTAGCCGGCCGGCTGGTGCGAGGCCAGCGCCACCTGCCGGCCGATCGCCTCGGCCAGCGTGTTGTCGGAGTTGGTCAGGGCCCGCTCGATCAGCCGAACGACGGTCGGCGACTGCACCTGGCCGAGCACGGTGGCGCCGGTCTGGGCCTGCTCCTCCTTGGGCTTGTCGGCCACCTTGACGCCCTGGGTGGCGAGCAGCGCGGTGAACTCGGCGACCGCCTGCCCGGTCGGGTCCTCCACCCGCCCCGGGGCGTCGACGTCGTCGGTGGCGGTGATCCGGCCCTCGTCGACCATCAGCGCCGTCATCGGGCCGAGGTCGGTGCCGTCGTTGAACGGGTGGAACGGCGAGCCGGTGAAGAGCGAGGTGTCGTAGCCGAGGTGAACGGTGGTCAGGCCGGCCGCCTTGAGCGCGGCGGCGGTCTGCCGGGCCAGCTCGGGCATCGACGCCGGGGCCGAGTCGGCGTCGACCGGGGCGCCGCCGATCCTGATCTGGTCCCGGTTCAGGCCGGTCAGCGTCGGGTCGCCGCCGCCGACCAGCACGATCTCGTCCGGGGCGGTGCCCCTGACCACCTTGGTGGTCAGCCGGGTCTGCTGCGGCAGCAGGCTGAGCGCGGCCACCGAGGTGGCCACCTTGGTGGTGGAGGCCGGGGTGGCCGGGGCGGTCTCGTTCCCGCCCAGCAGCAGCTTGCCGGTGCCGGCGTCGACGATCGCGAAGCTCAGCTCGGCCAGCGCCTTGTCGGTGGTGAGGGTGCCGAGCGCGGCCTGCACCCCCGCGGTGGTGGGCGCGCCGTCCGTGCCCTGCTGCACCGCCGGCTGCAGCACCACGGGCGCGGCAGGCGATGCGGACGGTGCGCCGGCGGCCGGGCCGCCGCGCTCGGTTGGCACGGCCGGATGCGCCGGTCCGCCGCCGGCCAGCACCGCCAAGGCGGCCAGCGCCGCGAGCAGCGCCACCGTCCTGCCCCGGTATGTCCCTGCCACAGCCCAACCCCTTTCCACAGCACCCCCCGCTGTAGGAGACACTGGGATTCTGTCAGTCCCTACCTTGGAGGCACCGTTGGAGTTCGACGTCACCATTGAGATCCCGAAGGGCTCCCGCAACAAGTACGAGGTCGACCATGAGACCGGTCGTCTTCGCCTGGACCGGATGCTCTTCACCTCGACCCGTTACCCGGCCGACTACGGCTTCGTCGAGGGCACTCTCGGCGAGGACGGCGACCCGCTGGACGCCCTGGTCATTCTGGACGAGCCGACCTTCCCCGGCTGCCTGATCAAGTGCCGCGCCATCGGCATGTTCAAGATGACCGACGAGGCGGGCGGCGACGACAAGCTGCTCTGCGTCCCGGCCACCGACCCGCGCTGGGAGCACCTGCGGGACATCCACCACGTCTCCGAGTTCGACCGCCTGGAGATCCAGCACTTCTTCGAGGTCTACAAGGACCTGGAGCCGGGCAAGTCGGTCGAGGGCGCCGAGTGGGTCGGCCGCCTGGAGGCGGAGACCGAGATCACCGCGTCGATCAAGCGCCTGGCCGAGCAGGGCCACTGATCCCTGGGCGGGGCCGGCGGGGTGCTGACCGAGCGCCCGGCCGGCCCCGCCGTCGTTCCGCCGGGCGGGTCTCAGTCGACCAGCAGGTCCTCGACCCGGGCCTCGCCCTCCCGGTACCGGCGGGTGATCTCGGCGCTGCACCAGTCGGCGGTGCGCTGCAGCTCGGAGCGGCGCCCGGAGATCTCCCGCTCGCGGGCGGTCAGCCGGTCCAGCGCGGCCAGCAGCTCGGCGCAGGCGTGCGCGGCCAGGTCGGCCAGCTGCACGTCCCCCATCAGGGCGTCCGCCTGCTCCTGGTACTGCTCACCGCGCGGGGTGCCCAGGGTGACGTGCCGGGCCGACTGGCGCACGTGCGAGGGGGCGTCCGCGAGGATCTGCGGCAGCCGGTGCAGCAGCGTCTCGGCTGCCGGGGCCGGCTGCCGGTCCAGGGTGCGGCGGTCCAGCTCGGCCCGCAGGATGTCCACCCGCCCCTGCAGCAGCCGCCGCAGGTAGGACAGATCGGCCTCCTGCTCCAGCGCGTCGGTGCGCAGCGTGCGCAGTTCGGCGAGGCCGAGAGCGGCCAGCTGAGTCGTGTCCATCGAAGCAACCACCTGCCGTCGCGTCCTTCGGTCCCACCCTTGTGCACCGCCCGCCTGCGGGTTGCACGAACGACGGTTCCCAAGGGTTCCCCGCCCCGCCGATGCCACCCGCCCGGGCTAGCCGCACCGGCACGGGCTTCCGAACGGTCCGAACGGCCGTCCGGGCGGCCAGGGCGCGGCCACCCCTCGATCGTGCCATCCCGCGGGCCGCCGCGCGGCGCAGATGCACCCGTACGGCCGCCTGGCGAACGGGTGTCGTTGATATGACCTGGCAGCGACCGCCGACGACCCGGCCTGGTGGACAATGGCCGGCATGCGAGCAGTGGTGCAGCGGGTGAGCGAGGCCGCCGTGACGGTGGCCGGGGAGACGATCGGGGCGATCAGCGGCCCGGGCCTGTGCGTGCTGGTGGGCGTCACCCATGACGACACCCCGGCCCAGGCCGCGCAGCTGGCCCGCAAGCTCTGGTCGCTGCGCCTCTTCGAGGATGGGGGCCCCTCCCGGCCGAAGGCTGGGGGAGGGAGCGAGCTGTCCTGCTCGGACTTCGACGGGCCGCTGCTGGTGATCAGCCAGTTCACCCTCTACTAGCGGATTATGGCATCTGAGCTGCACTAACGCCCCTTTGGCTGGGCAGTGTCAGCACGAAGTCAGCACCCCCAGCCAGTTCGACCGTGAGCGTTGGCTGTTCACCCTGTCCCGCAGTCAGTGCGGCATCGAGCGCAGCGCGGGTCCGTGCGGGGGCGTCGGGCATCAGATGCGCATAGGTCTCCAACACCACGTCAGCAGACGCGTGCCCAAGCCACCTCGCTAGGTCCGTGACCGGTACGCCAGCAGCCAGACACACCGAAGCAAAATAGTGCCTGAACCAGTGCCCCTTGAGCCTGTGGCCTAGCTGGGCCTCTTCGACCGCCGGCCCAAGGATTGCCCTGGACCATGAGGATCGATCCAAGAAGTTGGTCCGAGTGATGTTCGGAAATAGATATTCCTCCGCCCTGAATAGCTCATGGGACTGAATATGCGCCTGAAGCTCCGCAGCCACAAAACTGGGCAGGGGAACCGATCGGGCGAAGTCCTCTCCCTTGTGCTTCAGGTTTCGAACGTGAAGTTTGCTCTTGCCCACTACACGCCGCTCTTCTGGCTTCTGGTCCCTGTCCCGCGCTACTTGCTTACTGATATCCAGTGTTCCGCCAGCGAGATCGATACTGGCTTTGGTTAGGGCAGCAGCCTCCCCAATGCGTAGGCCACACCCGGCCATGACCCACACCAGGGCCTTATATTCCGGCTTGATGTATTCTGCCACTAGTCGAATCTCTTCGATGGTGGGAACCATGATTTTCGACTGAATTTCACGCCGGGCTTTGGCCCGAGAAACACCCTTCGCCCCCTTGAAGGGATTGAAGACGATGTAGCGATTCACGATCGCATAGTTGAATACCGCAGACAGCACGGTGTAGCGGTTGTAGGCCGTTGACGTCTCATACTTCAGCTCTTCGCGCATCCAATCACACCAAGCGTCGACATCTTTCGGAAGGACGGGGCCAATCGTTCTCCCCTTCCAGAAAGGCTCAATGGCGTTACGGAACACGTAGTCATACGACTCGCGCGTGTTATTTTCGCGGTCGCCGCCCTTCGCCCACTCCTTGAAGATTTCCGTTACGAGCTTTCGACCGTTGTTCGGGTCAACGTACGTTTGTTCTTGCTTGTCGGTCTCTACCTTGGCCGCAAAGCTTTTGGCTGCGCGCGTACGGTTGTGAGCGTAGCTCTTCTCACGCTGTCGCCCAGCTCGGCCGCCCGGTTCCCGGTACCTGACCACCCAATTGTGGGAGCATTTGGCCCACTGCTCTTCGGTGTGCTCACACTTCTTGATCACGCTTGCCATGAGATCCCTTCGTGCTGACGTTGTCGGGTCAGCACGAAGCTACTAGAGATCTAGAGTCCGCGTTGCCCTTCTAGCCAAAGTTCCAGCTCAGAGAGCTTGAAGCGCAGATGCTTGCCAACCCTAAAGTAGGGTATGCCCCAATCCTGATAGTTGGTGTAGAAGGTCGACAGGGAGACGGAGAGGAGCGTTGCAGCCTCTTTGGGCGTTAGAAGGACCGGAGTCGCCACGCCTAAAACTCAATTTCAGTCATCAGCGTCGCCTCGAAGACGTGCCGCGGTCTCACGAAGTACGCCGGCCATCTGCTCGGCCGTCGTCTCCGGCTCGTCATTCATGGATTGAACGGCCCCAAAGCCGTAAGACTTCACGGACCTGTTCAGCTCAAGCCACCCGACATTCCAGAGATCACGCCGGCGCGACGCTTCGGCATTCTCATCCCCGAAATTCATAAGCCCGTCTTCATCAAATCGAGCCCCAAGACCAAGAGCGTACGCCCCGAGAGTGCAGTGACATCCGGGAGAGACGAAGAATCGCCCCTTTCCAAAGTGTCCTGACTCCACGATGTAGTCCGCAGCCTTCTCCATGGCCTCAATCATGCCGATGTCGGTCACTTCTATTCCTCCCACAGTCCCTCAGGCCCAATTCGCTCTGACTGGCCAGCGATCTCCCGATCAACCGGCATGATGGCGCCGACAAGGGTCGGCCCAACCTTCACGAGAATCGGTTCATCAGCGGATGCGATGTATAGATCGGCGATAGTCTCGCCAGGACACTTGACCTTTCCGAACCGCGCCATGAGCGCGGGATCGATCAGGAGAGCCCCAGGAATGACCGGAGAGACACGCTCTAGGCGCGTTAGCATCTCGTCCACTCGATCCCAGAGATCGGCCGGCTGACGCTCCCCTGAGGCGTCGCGGAACGGCATCCATGCGCCGTTGTCGTCCTCAACCGACATGCCATCCCGATTGCGGATCTGAATCCGGATATCATCCTTCTTCTTCGCCCGTGCGATCTTGTCGAGTGTCGCCAGATCATCACGGGAGAGATCGATAGCCGCAAGGGCGCCATACGGGAGTTCGGCGAGTCCTGAATAGTCCCTGCCAGCGGTATGAAGGTCCGTGGCCGTGATCTGCAAAATCGGCATGCCAGCCATGCGGCCAACGACGATCTCACAAACCTTCACCGCGCTTCGCGCCGGCATGAATGCCAACGCATTGTGCGTCAGTCGCGCAAGCTCAGGCGCCGCAATCGAGAACTGAGTCATCCGGCCAATCCTCCTCCCAGCCGATGGAACTGTCGTTGGTCCAGGGGATCTCTTCAAGGCCGAGATCGAACGCCGCGGCGATCCGGTGATGGCCGTTGTGAACTTCTCGGCCGTAGATCAGGATTGGCAAGCCGATCCCGTGATGTCGAATCGAGTCCATCAGGTCTGCATAGTGGGAGTCGTCTCGCTTGATCTCCAGAACATCGCGCACCGTAGAAATCCGCGCGTAAGCCCGGGAGCCACAGCACCAAACAGAGTTGCTTGCTACCCTGATCCTCGCAAGCTTTCCGCATCCCGAGCATCGGTCGTAGGCATCGGCATCGCCGGCGCGAAAATCCAGCACTTCCGAGAGTGTGATCATCCCGATCGTCACAGACTCATCTCCATCTGGCGGCAGATACGGATGTTCCGGTAAGCCGCGGCAATCTGCCGTGCGTGATGCGTGGCCTTTCGCGGGTTCTGCTGGAATTCGGACTCCAGCATGAATATCGCCCAGGAGTAGTGCATTTCGCGCTTGAAGCGGTGGATGACCTTGATGACGTCAGAAAGGGAGATGTTCACGGTGTTGCCCTTCAGACGTTGCGGGAGACGGACTTGATGTAACGCGCCTGGCGCCGCTGAAGCGTCTTGTCTCGGTCAGTCCAGCGCCTCTCGGCGGTGCTCTCGGCGCGCTCCGCGCGCCGGAACTTCTTGATGACCTTCTTGGACTGCTCGCTCATGACCGAACTCCCGTCAAGCGTTGCGTTTGAAGTTCAAGGAATGGCGCCCAATCGGGCGCCTTATGTGCTACTTCTAGGCTCTACTGTGAGGCCATGAGGCCCCTGTGTCAAGCGTTGCGTTTGAGGTCAAAAGGGAGAGGCCCGAGCCGAACAGGCCGTACTGCCCATAGGACTCTCGTTTGACCAGGTCAGACACAATGGCTGACAGGCTCTCGTACTGTCGACTCAGGTCGACACGTCGCCCAAGGGAGTCAAGCGCGCCAGCCGTCAGGAGCGCGTCTATCACGCGCTTGTTCAGAGTCCCGGCGCCAACCCGAGCCAACAGGTCAACCAGGGACGAGAAGGGGCCGCGAGCGTCCCTCTCGGCCACGATCTGACCCGCGGCCATCCCCACACCCTTGATGGCGCCTAGGCCATGAAGGATCGTTCCCTGAGCCGGCGTGTAGTCAGCCATGGAGACGTTGATGTGCGGTGATCGCACTTGGATGCCCATCCTCTGACACTCCGCCAGATAGGCCGGAGTCTGATCCTGATCCGGAGACTTACCGGCTTCCGCGGTCAACACCGCGGCCATGTACTCGGCCGGATAATGCGCCTTCAGGTATGCGGTCCAGTATGAGATCAGGCCGTAGGCTGCTGAATGTGCCTTATTGAACGCGTAGTCAGCAAACGGGACCAGGACATCCCAGAGGGTTCGAATGGCGTCCTCCGAGTAGCCATTCTGTCTCATGCCATCGGAAAACGGCTCGAACTCCGCATCAAGGACTTCCTTCTTCTTCTTGCCCATGGCCTTGCGAAGTAGGTCCGCCTTGCCAACAGAGTAGCCGGCGACGACTTGAGCAGCCTTCGTCACTTGCTCCTGGTAGACGATCACACCGTAGGTATCACGGAGAATCGGATCGAGCGCCGCGGACAACTCAGGATGGATCGGCTCTATCGGTTCGCGATGATTCTTGCGATCAGCGTAGGAATAATGCGCCTTGACCCCCATAGGTCCCGGACGATAGAGAGCCAGGACTGCCGAGATGTCGGCGAACTTATCGGGCCGCATCCGTTGGAGAAGTTTCCGCATGGGGCCTGAATCAAGCTGGAATACCCCGAGTGTCTGCCCACTGGCGAGTAGGGAAAAAGTACGACCATCATCCAGTGGTAGTCGCAACAAGTCTACGTCCGTTCCATGATTTCGCTTCACCTCCCTCAGGCAATCGTCAATGATGCTGAGATTGCTCAGCCCCAAGAAATCCATCTTCAGAAGCCCGAGAGCTTCGCAGGTGGGATAGTCGAATTGCGTGATCGTGCCGCCATCCTTGTTGGTCCACAGCGGCACATGATCGATCAAGGGCTCTGCCGAGATGATGACGCCAGCAGCGTGCACGCCGGCCTGACGGACTAGGCCTTCGATGCCCCGGGCAGCGTCGACCACGGTTCGAGCGTCCGCGTCACGCTGATACATGGCGCGGACTTTGCCGGCATCCCGATATCGTTCGTGCTCAGGATTGAAGATGCAGTCCAGAGATGCATCCTTACCCATGATGGGTGCAGGATACGCCTTGCTGATAGCGTCACCAGTCTCATACCCGTATCCGAGAACGCGAGCACTGTCCTTGATCGAGGCCTTCGCCTTGATAACACCAAAGGTCGCAATCTGCGCGACGCGCTCTGATCCCCATCTTCTCGCCACGTACTCAATTACCTCTCCTCTCCGTCGGTCGTCGAAGTCAATATCGATATCCGGCATGCTAACGCGCTCCGGATTGAGAAAGCGCTCAAACATCAGGTCATGCTCGATCGGATCGAGATCCGTGATGCTCAGAGCATAGGAAACAAGAGATCCAGCAGCGCTTCCGCGCCCCGGCCCGACGCGTATGCTATGGCGCTTAGCCCATCCAATAAAGTCCGCCACCACCAGGAAATATGAGACGAAGCCCATCGAAGAGATGACTGACAGCTCATACTCTGCCCTCTCGATCCGATCCCGCGGGATACCGCGTGGATAGCGTCGCTGAAGGCCCCTGAAGACCTCCGTGCGGAGCCACAGCTCTTCAGACCATCCTTCGGCCACTGGCCACCGCGGTAGGAGATCCTGAGACTCGAAGGACACATTGCATCGTTCTGCGATCCTCAGAGTGTTGTCACATGCTTCCGGCAACTCAGCCCAGAGTCGACGCATCTCCTGTGGACTCCGCAACCAATAACCGGACCCACTGAACTTGAATCGGTCCGGCTGGTCGATCGTGGCCTGAGTCCCGATGCACAGCAGCAGATCGTGGGCTGGCGCCTGGTCAGCCATGACGTAGTGGCTGTCATTGGTCGCCAGCAGAGGGAGACTCAGTTCCCGCGACAGCCTGAGGAGATCGTCCCTGACGCGCCCCTCGATCTCTATCCCGTGGTCCATCAGCTCTACGAACAGGTTCCCGGGCCCAAGGATGTCTTGCAGCCGGCCAGCGGCTGCCCGCGCTTCGTCGTACTGGCCGAGACGAAGTCGAGTCTGAACCTCGCCACCAGGACAGCCGGTCGTGCCGATGATGCCCTGAGAGTGCTCCGCCAGGATCTCCAGATCAATCCGTGGCTTGTAGTAGAGGCCTTCGGCGTAACTTCGGGACGAGAGCCGAAAGAGATTGTGCATGCCCTCAGTTGACTCTGCCAGCAGCGTCATATGGGTATATGCACCGCGGCCTGAAACATCGTCATCCCGCTGGCTCGGGTCCCCCCAACGGACTGGAGATCGCTCAAGGCGACTTCCAGGAGCCACATAGGCTTCAAGGCCAATGATCGGCTTGACGCCGTGCTTTTGCCCTTCCTGCCAGAAGGCGTAGGCGCCATGCAAGTTTCCATGGTCCGTCATGGCCAGGGCAGGCATACCCATCTCGGCTGCGGAACGAAAGAGCGGCCCCAACCGGGCCGCCCCATCGAGCATCGAGAACATTGTGTGGTTGTGGAGATGAATGAAGGTCATTCGTCGTCCGAGTCAGAGGAATCCTGATATTCCTCCGGCGTCATCAGACCTGCATAGTCCTGCATGGTCTGAAGAGCGGCCCAGCGCGGGTCATCAACGCCCCATCCTGCCGCAACCTTCTGAATCGCTTCCACGAACTGTCGAGTAGTCGGACGCTCCTTCACTGCTCATCCTTCCACTGTGCGCCAATGGCGTTCAGGAATGCCGTCATAGCCTGCTCGGCATGCTCCTTGGCTGCATCAATGGTTTCGAATCCCAGAATGCCACCAGGGACCATATTGGACTTGGGCAACAAGCGCCACGGCCGCGAATCATCGTACTTGTCGCTCAGGTTGATCTCGAAGAACTCAAATCGTCCGAGACTTCCGCAGTAGCCGCCGTATTTCTGTGCATCCCACTTAATGCGCTGCACGCTTACTCCTGGAGATGTGTTCCGGATCGGGTATTGAATCGCGCAACCCATCGTCGCGCTAGCTTCTCGTCCCTGACGGACGAGACCATCTCGATCCCGTCGCTCGTGACGATGGTGATGCTGATCTGGCCAGCCCTCTGCCAGCCTCGCTGGACCAGGGCTCGGCCCAAGGTGCCCCGCGGGGCACTGACCGAGACGGATGCCTGAGCGCCTGTCAGCCGGCCGCTCACGCGGCCTACAGAGACCCTGTCAGCCCGAAGACCGACACGGATCCCAAGCTTCTTAGCATCCGCCTGCAAGACCTGATCACTGACGAAGTCTCTGAAGCCCATGGCTCCCCCTTTGGTAAGCGGTAGGGGAGCCTAGACCTCATGACCGACGGCTGTCAGCCCTTCCAGAACTGACGAGCCGAACAAAGTCGGCACGTCCGAGCGATGCGGTTTCCGATGGTGCGCCAATCGGACCAACTATGATTTCGACAGATCACTTCTTCTCCTTGATGACCCATTCGCCTTCAGGGACTAGCGGGAGCTAGTCCCCTTAGCAACCCACTTGACATCGTGGGTTGTGATCCGGTGCTGACAGCAGCAGGAATCAGGCGACTCACACCGATTATGGCGCTTCGGCTTCTTCCTGTCTGCTGCTTCGCGACATTGACGGCAGATCACGCGAGAGGCCTAGCCGCGGTCGAGATCGCGAACGCTTCGTCTTCATGCGCGAAGACCTGACATCCGTCAACGCGTCCAACCGGAATCATCGGTCCGTCACGACCATCACAGACGATGCAGCTGAATCCGTCTTTCTGGGCGTCGTTCAGATCTGCGGGGATGACATACTCGGGCATATCAGTTGCTCCAAGCCTTCTCGTAGCCGAAGATCTTCGCGATTCGGTCAGCTTCGCGCTGCATGATCTCGCGCAGCTCTTCTCGCTCAGCGTCCGTCAGCTCAATGACTTCGTCTTTCGGCTCCCAGTAGCCCAGAACGTTCGCGATGCCGTGCATTAGGGCGTCCTGAGCCATCGTCTTCAGCTCAGTACGCGTCTTCTTCGGCATCTCAGCTCTCCTCAGTGAAGTCGATGAACCAGACGCGGTCCTCGCCCATCGGGTCAACGGTCGTGACCTTGAGCCGGAAGCCTGACGTAGTTGTTGCCGGATCCACTCGTTCGACGGACTTGATTTCGTCGTTGTTGCTGTTGGTCAGAGCCTTGAAGATCTCGGACCGCAGGGACAGGAGATTCACGTCAGTTCTCCTCAGAGATGCCGCACTTCTTGCGCCACCAGGCGCGTGCGGTCGGGGTGCTGGCATGCTTAGCCATGTAAAGCCAGTTTTCAGGGATCTCGATCGTCTCACCCTGAGGGCAGTACTGGGTGACTTTCCCGGGAATCGCCGCGGCCAACAGTGCCGCTGGCAGTCGCTCGTGCTCTCCGACACCACTGATCTTCAGGTTGCAGTCACAGCCATAGTGGACGACTCCACGGGCAACGGCGCCGCGGATGATCTGGGCACGGTAGCGCTTGGACATGATGTCTCCCTCAACATCGATTGGCGGAGGATCAGGCGCGCTTGATGGTCTTCTTGTGGTGCGTGGTGGTGTGGTGCTTCGACGTCTTGTGATGAGTCGTCTTGTGGCTGCCAGTCTTGTGTTGCCAAGAGGCCTGAGAGGCACTGGGATCGCTCGAACCGCTGTCAGTCGAGCACGATGCAGCCGGAGCCGGCTGCGAGTGCTGTTGAGCGCCGTACGGCGCCTTGATGGCCGCGATGACAAAGAGAATCACGATGCCAGCGACCAGGATCGTGGCGATTCGGATCAGACCCTTGACGACGATCGAGCGGTTCCCGGACATTCGACTCTCCCCTTTGTCTGGTCTGCCTCATCAGGCCCGGTAGACCAATCCCGGACGACGCCCCGAAGGGCGTTTCGGCTCTAGCGCTTCTCTTCGGCCATCAGGCGAGTGATCTCGTTCGAGAGGATCACGACAACTCGCGCAAGGGTCTCGTTCTCCGGATCCTTCTCAACCGCGGCCATGAACTCCGCAAGCTTGTTCTTCGCGATCTCAAGGTCATTGTTCATGGCGTCTCCCGAGTGAGTTCCGGTCGTTCTCAGGACCGATGCGATCGGTCCCTCGCGCCTACCGACTCTGCCGGTTGGCTTCCTTCTGGGGAAGAGCCTAGGGCCGAAGCCCTAGGCCTGTCAAGCGTTGCGTTTCAGGCCGCAAGACCACACTTCTTGCGCCACCAGGCGCGAGCCGTCTCGGTGGCTGCATTCTCGGCCATGTAGAGCCAGTTGGACGGGATCTCAGTCGTACGCGGGGTCTCCGGCTTGGCAATCTCCGCAGAGGGCTTAACGGGCTCTTCCGTGGCCTTCTCGGCGCCCTTAGGCTCGGTCTCGATAACCTCCGGAGCCTCGATGGTCTCCTCGGCCTCAATCATCGCCAGAGCGGCCTTCTCGCAGCGCGTGCAGAGCTTCCGGCCGCCCGGGATGCGAGCGTAGTCCAGAGCCTCACGAGCGGTCTTGAAGGACGGACCCTCAGCAAGGTTGCCGCGGGTAAGGCTGCCACAGGCATTCTGGGCGTAGTAAGAGACACGGTCACCCTTGTCAATGCCACCGCCAGCGGTGCGGATGTTCAGACCGGCAATGTGGTTGGTGGTCCGGTTGTAGTTGATGCTGAACATCTCGCTGGCTCCTTCTCGGTGGGCTGTTGATGTAAACACTAGACCCACCGAGCGAGCTTGTCAAGCGTTGCGTTTCAGTCGATCACGCGAGGCGCCCAGCGCCATTCTTCGTCAATCTCAAGCTTGACCTTGCCGGTCAGACCAAAGCGCTTCACGGCAGCCTTGACCGCGGCCAAACGCGTTCGGAAGCCTGTGATGCAGAATGGCACGTCGCTGTCGCTGTAGTCGCTATCTACGAAGTACCCATCCTCATCTCGTCCGACGCGGGCCTGGTGCTCTCCCTCGACTAGGAGAATCCCACTGTTGGGCGTCTGCATGTCGAGCCTGGCACGAATGACGGTCATTTCGACTCCCGCATAAGTTCTGGCCGCTTCAGCTGAGGAAGAGTCTAGGGCCGAAGCCCTAGACTGTCAAGCGTTGCGTTTCAGCTCGCGTCGAATGTCTTCCAATTGCTAAAGGGGTCTATTCTGCAGCGTTCCATCAGCACCCAAGGACCGGCGCTAGGATCGAGCGCGTAGGCAGACAAGTAGTCCGGGACCTGATCCTCTCGAAGCCGAATTCCGTTTTCGGTCGAGTAATGGTCAATCCGCGACTGATAGTAGATCCCGTGAGCGTTGTAGCCGGTGTGATTCCGGGACCGAATCTTGACGGAGAATCCAGTTGCGTGGGCCAGCGAATCCGCAATAAGTCCGCGCTCTGCGGCCATATCCACGATGCTCCTAATGCTGGACACTTCGGGCTCCTTTGCTTGGCGTCTGGCTCATGGCTGAGGATTGCCGTGTGGTCGTTCAAGCGTTGCGCTTGACCTCAAGCATGAACTAGGGCTCGAAGCTTGTCAAGCGTTGCGCTTGAAGGCGCAACGATGCAGGTCAGATGGCGTAGGCCAAACCGTTACCTAGTCGGATGTCCTCTCTGGGACCGATGGACAGCCATACATGGGTTGAGAGCACCACTCAGGCGCGTCTCTCGCGCGCCTGTTAACTAATTATCTAATATATAAAGAGAAAGACGAGACCTTTGAAGGTCTCGTCGGAGAAAGATATTAGATATCAAGCAACTGCCTTCAAGGGCAGTTGCTAATGAATGAATTGAATAATCCGCGCGAGAGCGCGCACGAGGTTTCCGGTCACCGGTTTTGAGTCTCCCGAGTGAAGTGCTCCCACTCGGTATCTGGAAGATTCCTGGTGACCGGAATTTCTATCCACCCCCGGTTTTTGAGACCGGGGGTTTCTGATGGTGCTGGTAGCGGAGAAATTGTTCCGTGCCAGACATTGAATACTGGCCAATGTGCTACGGCACATTGGCCTTCAATCACCCGCCCTTGCGGGGCGATATAGCGGCTTCCTGGAGGCAACGGGAATTAAAGGTGGCTGACGCCAAAGCCATCACCGCACAATGGCCCATAGCTCAATTGGTAGAGCATCGGCCTCATAAGCCGAAAGATGTGAGTTCGAATCTCACTGGTCCCACAATATAAGGGGTTCATATATATGGGCTCTCATTGGCAGGGCAGTAATCGCAGAAGTGAACTACCGAGTGACTGGTCATCTCGTAGGCAAGCCGTGCTTGCAAGGGATGGATATCAGTGCACCTGGATTGAGTCGACTTCACAGCGATGCACTGAGAAAGCAACTGATGTCGATCACATCATTCCGGGCGGCTCTCATGAGCCCGCCAATCTACGAGCCCTCTGCTCATGGCATCACTCCAGGAAGTCATCCGCGGAAGGTAACGCCGCGCGGCTTCGACTGAGCATGAAGCGGCCAAAGCCGCGGCATCCCGGACTGATCTGAAGTCCTCGCCCTGGTGCTCATCCATCCTTCAAGCCCGGACGGCTCTCTTAGCCGGACGGTTCACCCACTGTGATAACTGGGATGGTCCTGGCACTCAGAACTATGGGGGGGTAGCCCCCTGACCAGCTTCTTTTTCCTCGGGACGAACCTGCGGCCCGGAGGGTGTACGGGTCTGGGGACTTTGAGCTACGAGGGGGTTACACGATGTCTGACCAGGCGATTGATGATCTAGACGCGCTCTGCGAAGCGCTCGATCGAGTCGAATCCAGGGCCGATCTGAGCAAGGTCATCGAGTCCTGGTCTCCGCCGTCCCAGTCGACCAGGCGCATCGGATGGGAGTTCATCTACGACGCCCGACGGGCGCTAGCAGACCACGAGGAGAAGCCGTGACCTACGAAGAGCTGAACCGCCGCTTCGACCATCATCCGCCGAAGGATGCTCTGACCATCGATCAGCACCAGGACGTACGAGCCGGCTGCAAGCTCCTTGCAGCCCTGGTCGATGAGGTCTGTCCGGAGGGACGTGAGAAGGCTCTTGCCCTGACGAAGATCGAAGAAGCGATGTTCTGGGCCAATGCCTCGATTGCCCGTGATGGCTCCAAGTGATCTCTTGGTTCATCACTGAGTGGCCTCAGGTCTATCCGAACCTCATCGCATCAGCGATCAGCTCGTCACTGCTCTTCGCATGGCATCATCGCCGGCTCCGCCGGCTTCTGGCGGAGCATCACGATCGACTGATGGCCGCTGGCGCGGCCGGATCGGACGAAGCCAGCGAGTAAGAGGCGCCAAGGGTTGCTACGGCTGGGGCCGAACGAGATCGAGAAGTAGAAAAGCCGCCCCTTATGGGACGGCTCTCTAACC
This sequence comes from Kitasatospora acidiphila, assembly GCF_006636205.1. NCBI lineage: Bacteria > Bacillati > Actinomycetota > Actinomycetes > Kitasatosporales > Streptomycetaceae > Kitasatospora > Kitasatospora acidiphila. The sequence continues at coordinate 4,036,886 of NZ_VIGB01000003.1, forward strand.
CCCGCAGTAGCGGGGAGCAATCGTGCACACGCATCATCCAAGGGACAACCCCGCGTTTGCGGGGAGGAACCCGACGAGGCTCCAACAGCTATCGACGGGCCAACCCCGCAGATGCGGGGGGCAAAATCAAGCGTCCCAGGATGTATGAGTCACCTCCGCCGAAGTGGAGCTGACGTCTCTGACTATGGCACAGCCGCGGGGCGGCTGTCATCCGAACACGCCTACGAGACAAGGGAGGTAGATGCCATGGCTGGTCGTGGTCCAGCTCCGAAGCCGGCAGACAAGCGCCACAGGCGCAACGCGTCGACCGACGCTGCCTCCCTCTCCTCTGACGGAACGCTTCGCGGGAGTCCGCTCCCGCGGTCGGGTTGGGTGATGCGATCCGATGGCGAGTCGCTGGATCTGCCTTGGCCTGAGGCCACGAAGACATGGTGGCTCAACTGGCGTCGCTCACCTCAGGCGAAGGCCTTCACTGCCTCAGACTGGGATGTGCTCCTGGAGACTGCCGTTCTCCACGCCCGATTTTGGACGGGTGATCACAGCGTCGCCTCTGAACTCAGGCTCCGCGTAGCCAAGTTCGGGGCGACGATCGAGGATCGCGCGCGTCTGAAGATGGAGATCGAGCACCAGGACCAAGACGACGCTCCCGCGTCGACCGAGACTCCTTCTGGCGTCCCTGACCTGACTGACTACCGCCGCCGCTATGCGGCCGGCTCGGAGTGACTGAGAAGCTCAAGCCGCTTCCTCCCACACAGACTCTCGGGTATCGGATTCTCGACTGGTGCCGTGCGAATCTGATTCAGCCCGATGGCGAGCATCAAGGCGAGCCATTCACCTTCACCGATGAGCAAGCGGCTTTTGTCACGCATTTTTATGGCGTCGATGACGCCGGACGATTCACCTTCCGACGGGCCGTCCTCTCTCGCCCAAAGGGATGGGGAAAGTCTCCTCTCTTGGCCGCGCTCTGTTGCGCGGAACTACTCGGGCCAGTCGTTTACGCCGGGCGAGATGCTTCAGGCGAGCCGATAGGCCGGCCTCAGCCGTCTCCCTTGGTTCAGCTCGCAGCAGTCTCCGAAGACCAGACGGCTAACACCTACGATCTCGTCAAGGAGATGCTGACCGGTCCTGCTGAACGGAATCATCCGGGCTTGGACGTCGGCCTCACGCGCGTCTACAGCGCGACTGGCAAGCTCGTTCAGGTCACCAGCAACTCGAAGAGTCGCGAAGGCCAGCGAACGACTTTTGCCGTTCTAGACGAAACCCATTTGTGGAACCCTTCCAACGGTGGGGACAGGCTTGCAGCTGTCATCCGACGCAATCTCGCGAAGATGGACGGTCGGTCTGTCGAGACGACAAATGCCTTCGTCCCTGGCGAAGAATCCGTTGCCGAGAGATCCGCTGAAGCGGCCCAGAAAGCGCGAGAGGGACGGCTACGGCGTGATGGCCTGCTCTACGACCATGTAGAACCCCCATTCGAGGTAGACAAAACGAATGAGCGGAGCATCCGCGACGCGCTCTCTTTCGTCTACGGCGACGCGCGAGCGTGGATCAATTTCGATCGCATCATTGATGAGATCTGGGATCCCGCCACGGATCCTCAGGACAGCGATCGCTTCTACTTCAACATGATTACGCATGCTACCGATAGCTGGATATCTCAGCCGGAATGGTTGGTTTGCCAGGATCACGAGAAGATGATTGAGCCCGGAGAGGTTATAACCCTCGGGTTTGATGGCTCGCGCAAGCGTGTTCGCGGCGTAACCGACGCTACCGCCCTCATTGGCTGTCGAGTCTCTGATGGTCACCTCTTTCAGTTGGCCGTTTGGGAACAGCCCGAAGGCCCCGCCGGGGAAGGCTGGGAAGTTCCGATCATCGAGGTTCTTGCGGCCGTTGACGATGCCTTCGATCAGTATTCTGTGGTCGGCTTTTTCGCCGACCCCGCGAAATGGGAAGGCCACGTCAACACTTGGGAGGCCCGATACGGGCCCCGGCTGACAGTGAAAGCATCCGCCAATCACCCCATCGAATGGTGGATGACTGGTGGCCGAGCCAGCCTCACCGTGAGAGCCCTTGAGATCTTGCATAACGCGATCGTCGATCAGGAGATGACCCACGATGGCTCATTCGCTTTGACGCGACACGTCCTCAACGCCCGTAGGCGTGTTGGTCGATCCGGAATCACGATCGCCAAGGACCATCCGTCTTCCCCGAGGAAGATTGACGGCGCCATTGCCGCAACGCTGGCGTTTAAGGCCAGGATGGACGCTCTTGCGTCCGGCGTGACCGAAGTCAAGAAGAAATCCCGCAAGCTCTACCGATTCTAAGGGGGTCGAGTGCTCAACGACGCTAACACTCCGAATTCCCCTGGCTGGTGGCTCTTGCGTCTCGGAACCACGCTTGCTGCGGATACCGATCGGTTGGAAACACTTCAGCAGTACGACTCCGGGAAGCATCCGTTGCCGACAGGCAACCGGAAAATGCGGGAGACCTATCATCGCCTTCAAAAGATGTCCCGGAGCAACTACACAGGGCTCATTGCTGAGGCGGTCCGAGAGCGTCTTTCCGTCCTGGGATTCAGGACTGGTTCCGCTGGCAGCCAGAGCACTGACGAGGAAGCCTGGCGCATCTGGCAGGCAAACTCCCTCGATGCCGATTGCGGCATCGTCCATCATCAGGCCGGCGCACTTGGTCGGGCCTACGTGATCGTCGGTCCGAATCCCCAGGATCCGACCACGCCGATCATCACACCGGAGTCGCCGCTAAGCGTGATCCATGAGTCTGATCCGATTCGAAGCAGAGTTCTCCTAGCTGCCATGAAGACATGGCTTGACTCGATCTCTGGCCGACAGCTTGCCATCGTGTATCTGCCCGATCGCATCTGTTACTTCCGGGCAGTCAAGGAAGGGCAGTCGGGCACGGCTTGGCAGGCTACCGCATGGGAGCCGGATCCAGACAAGTCTGAGGCTCCAAATCCTCTTGGCGAAGTGCCAGTCATTCCTTTCGTTAACCGGCGGCAGCGCAATCTGATGGGCATGGGCGAATTCGAGGATGTCACGGACATCCAAGATCGAATCAATGTCACCGTGCTCGATCGTCTCGTCACTCAGGCAATGCAGGCCTATCGGCAACGGTGGATTAAGGGCGTCGAAGTTGAGGACGAGAACGGAAATCCTCAGCGCCCATTTGATCCGGGCGCTGATCTCCTGTGGATCGTGCCGGACGCCGATGCATCATTCGGCGACTTCCAGGCGACCGACCTAAAGCCGATTCTATCGGCCTGCTCGGCTGACATCCGAGACATTGCGGCTATCAGTCGCACCCCTCCCCACTATCTGTTGGCGGACATTGCAAATGTGTCTGGAGACGCCCTGGCAGCCGCTGAAAGCGGCCTAACGTCAAAGGTCAAAGACAGGGCAATCGAATTCGGCGAGTGCTGGGAACGGGTCATTCGTTTGGCCGGCCAGTACATCGGCTCTGAGATCGGGACTGACTCAGTCATCGTCTGGGCCGATCCTGAGCGGCACACACTTGCTGAGCTTGCAGACGCTGCCGTGAAATGGGAGGCCGCTGGCGTTCCCTTCAGGGAACGGATGGCGCTTCTGGGCTTCACTCCGAGCGAGATCGACCGCATGGAAGCTGAGCGCATGAAGGATGCGCTAATGGCATCTCTCAGCTCTCCCATGGGAGTTGATCCGGGCGCCGCCCCGGCCGCCACGACTTTGCCCCTGACGGATCCTGGCGCTTCGGCGCCCCAGACTCCGCCGGCTCCGCCGGCCGTGAAGTGAGTGCCGCAGTCCTTGCCGCACGAGCAGCTGTCGCCGCACGAGCGGTGAGAACCAGGACCACGCAGACCGCACAGACGCTGTGGTCCTCTCTCCCTGACTACTCGGATGACGGCCTGGCCGTGTGGCTCGGTCAGATCGTCCCCCTGATGACTGCTGCCCAGCAGACGACAGCCGCTCTGACTGACGTCTACCTCTCGCAAGCGCTATCCGAGATGAGCGGTTCTCCGGTTACACCGGTTGGGATCCCTGCCGAAATGGTGACGGGATCCGCTCTCCGAAATGGAGTGACACCGGATGTCGAGTACACCAGACCAATCAAAGAAGTCTGGTATCAGCTCTCGGAAGGTAGGGCGCCGGTCGACGCACAGGCTATCGGCCAACAGCGCGCACTGACGATGATCTCGACTGATCTCCAACTTGCTCGGACTCATGCTTCGCGCATCGTCCTGCAACGGTCTGGTCCGAGTCTCGGAGTTGTCGGCTATCGCCGCGTTGTCGGATCTGGCCGTTCCTGCGAGCTATGCCAGATTGCGGCGACTCAGCGCTATCACATCGCTGACCTGATGCCCATTCACGCGAATTGCTCGTGTGCCGTCGCGCCTATCACCGGATCGAAGGATCCGGGACAGGTCATCGATGCGGCCTATCTGGCTGAAGACGCGAAGGCGTCGGACGTCTCAGGGAAGTTCTCGCCGTACTACGGCGCGCATCTTCTCGAAGTGCGGGAGCACGGCGAGCTAGGGCCCGTTCTTACGGTCCGCGGGCAGGGCTTTCGTGGTCCTGCCGATATTCCACCGGCAGCCGAAACGGCGGCCTGAAACCCGAAACGGGAGAGATAACACATGACTGACCCGAACGTGCCGCAGAACGGCCCTCAGGCCCCTTCTGGGGCCCCTGCCGAGCCGGCCGCGCCGGTGGACTGGCAGAAGGAAGCCGAGAAGTGGAAGGCCCTTTCTCGGCAGAATGAGGATCGCGCTAAGGCTAACGCTGGCGCGGCTGACGAGCTTGCCCAGATCAAGGAAGCTCAGCTGTCCGCCGAGCAGAAGGCCCAGAAGGCCGCGGAGAAGGCTGTAGCAGAGGCGAACAGCGCCAGGGCAGAGCTGGCCCGATATCGCGTGGCAGCCGCTAAAAGCGTGCCTGTAGAGCTTCTCACTGGCACCGACGAAGCGACCCTGAATGCTCAGGCTGACGCCCTTCTCGCGTTCGCCGGTCAGCAGTCTCCCGCCAATTTTCCTGTTCCGGATCTCGGGCAGGGAAACCGCGGCGGCACTCCGCCCCCAGACCCCAATGCGTGGCTTCGCCGAATGGCTGGCCGCTAAGGCTTTGCCCGACTCCCATAGCCCGGAGATCGGGCTTTTTTCATGGGAGGAAACCCCTTGGCTACTAACCCGTTCTCCGGTGGCCAGTATGGCTCCGGTGTCTACCGTAATGCTGGTTCGCCGGCCGGTGGCGAGGCTCTCGTTCCGACTCCGGTCTCTGCGGAGATTATCCAGGAGCTTCCGACGGCTTCGGCCATTCTCCAGCGGGCACGCCCGGTTCGAATGAGCGCGCTGACTCAGCGCCAGCCTGTGCTTAGCGTTCTGCCTCAGGCGTACTTCCTGAATTCTGGCGGTACTCCCGGTGGCGCTGACTTCGCTCTGAAGAGCACGACTCAGCAGCAGTGGAAGAACGTTAACCTTGTTGCCGAAGAGCTGGCCGTCATCGTTCCTATTCCGATGGCCTACCTCGATGATGCTCAGGTCGACATCTGGGCCGAGGTCCGGCCGCGGATTGTCGAGGCTTTCGGTATTGCCATTGACGCCGCGTGTCTTTTCGGCGTGAACAGGCCGACTACTTGGAGCACGGACATCTACACCGCCGCTACCGCGGCCGGTAACACCGTGACTCCCCAGACCATGACGGGCGCCAATGAGGCAGATCTCGGCGTGGCCGTTACCCAGATGGGCGCCTCGCTCGTGAAGCAGGGCTTTTCTATCAATGGCTTCGTCACGGCCCCCGGCTTTGGTTGGACTCTCGCCGGCTACCGCTCTCCTCAGGGTCTGCCGATTTATCAGCCGAACCCGGACAACACTCCTGGCGGCCGCCTTTACGGATTTGACACTGCCGAGGCCCTGAACGGCGCATTCGATCCGACTAAGGCATCTCTGATTGCTGGGAACTGGGGCAACGCGATTGTTGGTCTACGCCAGGACATCACCTTCACCATGCACACCGATGGTGTCATTCAGGATGCTTCTGGGGCCATCGTTCTGAACCTCATGCAGGAGGATTCGGTAGCGCTTCGGTGCGTCATGCGGCTCGGTTTCGCGACTGCTAACCCGGTTACTGCTCTTGGGCAGAAGAAGGGCACCTACTACCCCTTCAGCGTGATGACTTCGGTCCCCCAGCTGACCTGATTCTAGGAGGTTCGCTAGTGCGCGTACTCGCGGCAGTTCATTGGTATGTACCCCTGCACAATGGCGGGGCTGAGGTGATGCTGCACACGATGTTGCGCGCACTGGTGGACCGCGGACACGAGGTTCATGTCCTGGAGTCTCGTCCGCCGCTCAATGAGCGGTACCGGCATGACGGATACGTCGTTGACGGCACTCAGGTCCATCCTCACCGGGATAAGGAAGATCTCCCGGAACTCATGGCGGAATCGGATATTGTCGTGACGCATCTGGAGAACACGGCACGGGCCGTGATCCTGTCCCGATGGATGCAGAAGCCATGCTTCGTCGTGCTTCACAACGATCACGAGAACACCCGGTCGTGGTCGAGTGCACAGGATGTCTGGCAGGTCTATAACTCCGAGTGGCTCCGGGACGAGCTAGGCCCGACTGCTCAGAGTCTGATCGTGCGTCCGCCGATCCTCTCGGAGGAGTACAGGACGACTCCGGGCGAAGCGGTGACCCTGGTCAACCTCAGCCCGGAGAAGGGTTCAGGCGTCTTCTACGAGTTGGCCGCTCGCATGCCAGAGACACGGTTCCTTGGCGTGGTCGGTGCCCACGGGGACCAGGTCCGTCGGGACCTTCCTAACGTGACGCTCGTTGAGCACCAGGACCCGCACGCCATGCGTGAGGTATACGCCAGGACGCGTGTCCTGCTGATGCCGTCCGACTATGAGTCTTGGGGTCGTGTCGGTGTCGAGGCTATGGCGTCCGGGATCCCAGTCATTGCATCCCCAACTGCCGGACTGACAGAGTCACTTGGGCATGCTGGAGTCTTCGTCCCGCGCGATGATCTCGACGGTTGGGAGTCGGCGGTGCGCCGGCTTCAGGATGGCCGATCCTGGCGGGCCGCGTCCCGTCGGGCGAAGGCCCGGTCGAACGAGCTTGATGCCCACCGCATCGAGGATCTTGCGGCGTGGTGCGACGCGGTGGAGTCGGCATGAGTCTCCCGATCCTTGCCCAGGTAGCCGATGTGCAGGCCCGCATGCCGCGGGCTCTGACGACGGAGGAGACGACACGAGCCGGCGTGCTCCTGGTCGACGCGTCCGCACGGGTCCGAGCGCACGTCCGCCAGACGATCAGCCGGACACAGACGACCGCCATCATCCCGCCGAATGACAACCAAATCGTTTTGCCTGAGCGCCCGGTCATCTCTGTGGACGCGGTTGCCCGCGTCAACGCTGACGGCAAGAGCTTTATGCCGTATTCGGTGTGGACTTTCGATGGCCGCGATACGCTCATGCTCGGTCCGCCGAGTGCAATTATCAATGCGCCTCAGGTCTGGACTGACATGGACTGGTTTTGGCGAAACGTCACCTATCAGATCCAGTACACGCACGGCTACGCGACGATCCCGGATGACATTGTGGGAATCGTCGCCTCGATGGTCATGCGAGTCATCATGGCTCCGGGCTCTCCTGGAGTTCAGTCCGAGACCATCGGCGGATACTCCTACCGCATGATGGACGGATACCCGACCGCCATTGTCACGCTGTCGACCGACGAGGCCAAATACCTGACGCGCGTTTATGGCGGCCGGCGCAATCGGACGATTGAGCTGCGATGAGCCTAGATCAGATCCTCTCAATCCCCATCACCATCCAGCGGGCCGGCTCCACGCCGGACCGCTACGGCAATGTCGGGCTGGACTGGTCGACTCCAACCAGCGTCACCGTGCTCGGTTGGCTCGACACCAATCAGCGCAAGATGAAGGAAGACATTCGGGATCGCGACGAGCTAGAGAGCGACGGGAATGCCTTTCTTCCGGCCGGGACCGACGTCCGCGGCACAGATCGTCTCGTCATCAATGGCATCACGTATCAGGTGTACGGGATCCCTGCCCCGGTCTACCGGCCGGGCTGGGGCCTGCATCACGTCGAATGCCGAATCAAGCGGTACGCGGGATGAGCCGATTTCAGCTTGACCGGTCTTGGGTGACTGAGGAGCTTTACCAACAGGCCGAGCTAGTCGATCTCGTCAATGATGCCGGTGAAGCCGTCAAGGGCGAAGCCGTTCGGCTCGCCGACCGAATTTCTGTCACTGGCGAGTTCCGCGATTCAATCCAGGGCGAGCTACTGCGAGCCAAGAATGGTGCCCCCTTCTACCGCGTTTGGTCTGCCGATCCTGGCGCCCTTGCGATCGAGTTTGGCACCGCGAAGGGCAACAAACCTCACCGGATTCTCGGCCAGGCAATCGGGAAGTGGACCGACGTAAACATGACTAGGCATCCGGCGGTTGACCGAAAGCGACGTCAGCGCAAGGTCGAGAAAAGCATTGATGCCTGGGTTGCTGCCGCTCTGAAGAGTAGGGGGAAGTGAGATGACGGAACCCGCGCTCTTGCCCGACGTTGAAGAGGTATTCACGCAATGGCTGACAGCACAGAGCGCCCTGTCTGGCGTGATCGTGTGCACCAGCCTGCCCATTACGTATGACGGAAGTCAGAGAGTTGTGCGGCTCGACCGTATCGGCGGAGCCGCTGATTACCTCATGCGCATCGACCGGCCGCGGCTCGATGTCGACTGCTGGGGCCCCAGCAAGGCCGCGGCGTCTGACCTTACGGCGCTGGTGCGCCGGCTTCTCCTGGTCGACCTGATTCAGGGAGCAAATCTCTCCCAATGGTCGTGCTCAATCTCCGACGTTCGAGAGGACGTCGGCCCCCAGTATCTCGATGAACCCGATTACCCACCAGCCGGCCGCTATCTGATGCAAATCACGGCCGTGGTCCATTCGGCCTAGGAGGCTATATGGCTGTCACCGGCCAGACTACATCTCAGATTCGAGTGGCCGGCACGGGCCACCTTTATATTGCCCCTGTCGGCACTGCTGCCCCGACTGACGTCACCACCGCATGGGGCGCCGGATGGCAGGATCTTGGTTTTACCGACGAAAGCGGCGTGGTTGTCGGCAAGAAGGATTCTTGGGATTCCATCAATCTGTGGCAAACCACTGTACCGGCTCGAATGGTCCCGAAGTCTCGCGCCTTCACGGCGAAGTTCACGCTTGAGCAGATCAACGCCGTCACGCTGCCCCTGTGGGCCGGCGGTGGCACTGTCTCTACCAATGGTGCTAGCGGCTATCTCTACACCATTTCCGAGACCCTGACTAGCTACGAGAGGGCTCTTGGGATCGAGTGGACTGATAACAACGGCGCTATCACTACGCGCATCATCATCCCGCGAGGTCAGGTCAGTGACACCACGGATATCACTCTGACCCGCGATAAGTCCGCGAGCCTGGGCATTACCTATGACGCCCTTGGGATTGATGGCGTGACTCCGCTGGCCTACTGGTACAGCAATGACCCGAACCTGACCCCCTGATCTATGCCTGCAAACGCAACGCTTGACATCTGACGAGAGGACTCAACATGGTTTTTGACATCAATGCTGCCCGTGCTCAGCGACTTGAGGCGCACGGTGCTTCCTTCGAATTTACGATTGATGGCGAGACTTTCGCCCTTCCGACTGAGCTTGACGTGAGCGCGCTTAGCTCGATGAAGACTCTCGACCAGTCGGATCTGAAGGGGGTTCTGGGCGTCGTCATGGGCGATGCTGCCGCGGTCGAGCGGCTTTTCACTCACAAGCTGAGCGTGCAGGACATTCGGGCTCTGCTTGATGCGTGGCGCGCTGAGACTGGTGCCTCAGTGGGGGAAGGCTCGCCCTCTGCGAGCTGATAGACCAGCACGCAGAGGCTCTTGAGGTCGATCTACTCCGTCACTACGGAGTAGATATCTACGCCTACCACCGCGGCGAGATTTCTACTCGCCGCATGCTCAATCTGATCCGCCGCCTTCCTGCGGATTCTGAGCTTGCCAAAGAGGCCCACGGCATCACGCCGGAAGAAGCCTCCTGGTCTCGCACCGATCACCTTCTGGCGATCGTTGCCGACCATCTTGCCGTCTCCAATTGGCTCTTTGCTTCGGCGCATTCCGAAGACGCGCCTGAGCGGCCTATTCCGATCTCTCGTCCCGGGCCTGAACCCGAACCAGTTGCCGCTTCGTCGACCGCCGATCAGGCGGCCTTTTTTGCATCGTGAGGTGATTCCATGGCTGGCGGTACGACTGCCAGATCAGCTGGCGTTGCCTACATCGATCTGGCGGTTGGCGATGCTCAGGCACTGATTGACGGCATCACTCGGATTGTCCGTCAGGCCGCTTCCACGGCTCAGGAAGAGCTGAGCCGTGGCTTTGATGTCTCCGGCAACGTCGGCTCCTTTCAGGCCCTGGTCGACGCTGCCGCTACGGCGTCTGCTGACGCCGCACAGAGCATCACTGGTGCGCTTACGGGGGCCGCTCAGGAGTCGTCGACCAGTATTGGCGACAGCATCACCAATGCCGTCTCTGAGGCTGCTACAGCAGCCAGTGAATCTCTCGTTAGCACTCTGGGAGATGCCGGCCGACAGGCCGGGGAACAGATGGCGTTGAATTTTGAGGAAGCCACCCAAAATTTTCAACTCACCTTCTTCGATGAAGAGGACATTGCACGGGCGACAGAACAGGCGCGGCTAGCCGCCGAACGCGCGGCGGATGAGTTCGCCCGCGTGCTGAGCATGCAGATGTCTCATGACTTCGATGCCTCGAACGCCTCTCTCGGAAGTGTTTTCTCCAGTTTCCAGCTTCAAGGTCTTACCAATGACGTTCGTGGCTTCACTGACGCCTTGACCGGTGGCCTTCGCTTCGCGGCCACTGGGATATCTCAGCTCCGCGAAGATCTCGGGTCCTCAATTACTGGCGGCCTAGAGTCCGCTCGATCGACCATGCTCGCGCCTCTTAGGACGCTGACCAGCACGATTGATGGCGCACTAAAGTTCGCTGGTCTGAGCGGTGGCGAAGCCGGCGGCAAGGCCATGTCCGAGGCCTTCAGCGAGTTCGGAAAGGGAATCACCTATTCCGTCGGCTCCTGGGGAATCGGCTTCGCGATCGGCAACTCGATCTCTACGGGGATCTCCTCCGCACTGAGCGCGGCCAAGTCCGCAATCTTCGATTTCAACTCTCAGCTTCAGTCGGCCCAGATTTCTTTCGGCACTCTGCTGGGATCTGATTCCGCTGGTTCGGCCATGCTGAACCAGATCAAGCAATTCGCCCTGTCGACGCCATATCAGTTTGGCGATCTGATCGACGCCTCTCAGAAGCTTCTCGCCCTTGGCATCTCCGCCAACAACATCATTCCTGATCTGCGTGGTCTGGGTGACGCAACTTCTGCTCTCGGCGGCGACTCCGCAAAGCTCAACGGAGTCGTGCAGATTTTCGGCGAGATGCAATCCAAGGGCCAGATCATGGAAGCCAATATCCGAGAACTTCAGATTCGCGGTATCCCGGCTCTCCAGATCCTCGCCAATGAGTACGGCGTCTCGACCACCGAATTTCAGAAGATGGTCAAGTCCGGCAAGGTCATGGCGGATGACGCGCTTCCCCGGCTGATTGACGGCCTTGAGAAGGGCACGAAGTCGACTCAGGCCATGGGCGGCGAGATGGCGAAGCAGTCACTCACCTTCAAGGGCTCGATGAGCAACCTGAAAGACGGCTTGACTCAATTCGCAGCCGGCGCCGGGAAGCCCGTCTTCGACCTTGTCAACAGCTTGACTGCGAAGCTTGCGAATTTTGCCTCTGGCCCAAAGATGCAGAGCTTGGTTGCTCCAATATCGAAGGATATCGCTGCCGGCCTCAAAGACTTTGTGGGCTGGCTAGACAAGCTTGGCGGGTACCTGATGCGAGCGGCACCGCTCGTTAAGGACCTGGTACACAACTTGGTCGAATTCTCGATCCTAAAGCAGGTCTTTCAGGCCGTTGGCCCTGTTCTCCTTGCGGTCGCTCAAGCCATCGGCGCCATCGGCGCCAACAAGACGGCAGCGGAAGTTATTGCCGACTTGATCGAGGGCTTCATCTTTCTGAAGGGTGCTCAGGAAGCTTGGAACGCGGTCATGGCAATCACGGATGCCCTGATGGAGATGAACCCTCTCGGGCTCCTTGTTCTGGGAGTCTCCGCGCTTGTCATCGGCCTCACCGCGCTCTATCAGCATTCGAAAACCTTCCGGGACATCCTCGCCGATATCGGCGGCGTTGCAGGGGTTGTCTGGTCGGCCCTGGTTACCGGGTTCGACTTCGTCAAGGGCGTCGTTGCGGATGCCTTCGGATTCGTAGAGCGCATTTTTAAGAGCATCTTCGATAGTGGTCCAGCCCGCGGTTTCTTCTCTTGGCTCTCGGCTCAGTTCAGCTTCCTCCGAATGGTTGTGGTTGCCGAGATTGGCCTTGTAGGCGCCATCTTCGCGTGGCTCTACGGGAACGTCTTTGCCCCGATAGGTTCGGCGATCGTTGCAGCGATTCAAGGAGTCGGAGCTGTTTTTGTCTGGCTCTGGAAGAACATCCTCTCGCCGGTCGTTGATGGAATCTGGTTTACCCTACGGCTCTTGTTCGTGATCGTCACGACGCTGATCGTGACACCATTCCTCATTGCTTACCACCTGCTAGAACCCCTCTTGAAGGCGCTGTGGCACTCTTTTTCGTTTGCCTTTGGCGAAATCGGAAAGCTTGCCGTCTGGCTCTGGAAAAACGCGCTTAAGCCGGCATTCGACTGGATTGGCGGGCTATTCAGCGGTCAGCTCTCAGCGGCCATTGTGAGGTTCTGGCGCTCGGATGTCGAGCCCGCGTTCCGCGGTATAGGCGAGGCCGGAACTTGGCTGTGGAAAAACGTTTTTGTCCCTGTGGGTCACGGCATCTCCGATGTCTTGTCGTGGATCGGAGATGGAGCCGTCTGGCTCTGGAAGAACGTGCTTTTCCCGGCCTATGTCGGTATAGCGGTCATGATCGGCGCTCTAGGCGCCGTCTTCGCGTGGCTCTGGCAAAATGCGATCGGACCGGCCCTCAGCGACATTGCTGACGGGGCTACATGGCTCTGGAAGAACGCACTAGAGCCCGCTTTTCACGGGATAGCTGATAGCGCTCAGTGGCTCTACATCAACGTCCTGAAGCCTGTTTTCGACGGGATCGGAACGGCGGCAAAGTGGGTCTACGACAATGCCCTCCACCCCGTCTTCGACGACTTCGTCCGCGGGTTGCAAACTGTCGGAGACTGGGCCAAGAAACTCTATGACGACGACATCAAGCCTGTCTTCGACAAGATCGGCTCCGTAATATCGGGAACGCTGAAAGACGTCAAGACCGGATTCGATACTGCGGTCTCCGGAATTAACGCAGCCTGGTCCGGACTGGTTGACGACCTAAAGGGCCCTGTCTCATTCCTGGTCAATACTGTTTATACCAACGGCATTGAAGAGGTGTGGAATTACGTAGCCGACAAGGTCGGCATCCCCAAACTGCCGGACGCTCCTCACTTTGCGACTGGCGGCGTGGTCGACGGACCGCAGTCCGCCGGCGACTGGATTCCGATCTATGCCACGGCCGGCGAAGGCATCCTGACCACTGGCGAGATGGACGCCCTCGGCGGTCCATCCGGATTCCGTGCACTCCGAGCGATGCTCGGTGGTCGCAAGGAGTCCTCCGGAGATGGTCACTTCAATGACGGTGGCATCGTCGGAACCCTCTGGGGCGGCATCAAGTCGGTTGTCAGCGCTGCGGGTTCAGGGCTCGGCTCACTTGAGAGCTTTGCAGATCGGATCGTCACAGGCGCTCTGCAGAGCGTTGCGAAGGACATGCTGAAGCCGGTTCTGGGCGAGCTGGGCGACATGATGCCCGGTCCCTCGACCATGCTGAAGAGCTTGGTCACCGGGATTCCAAGTGCCTTGATAGACAAGCTCATCGGATGGTTTGGGCAGAAGGATAAGACTGATCAGGCGCAAGCCTCTGCCGGCATCCCGACTCAGGTTGCGAGTTGGATCGATGAGGCAGAACGGTATGCCAATGTCGGATCCGACTGGACTCCTGGCCTTGGCACGATAATCCACTATGAGTCTGGCGGAGATCCCAATATCGTTCAGCAGATTCAGGACGTTAACTCCGCATCGCACGACCCGGCGCGCGGGCTCATGCAGACGATCATGGCAACTTTTGAGGCCTATCGGCTGCCGTCCTTGCCGGACAACGTATTCGATCCGGTGGCCAACATCGTGGCTGGCATCAGGTACATCCTGGCCCGCTACGGTTCCATCCGGAACGTGCCGGGCCTCAAGTCGCTTGCCGCTGGCGGACCCTACGTTGGATATGCCACCGGGACGAACTCGGCTCCGCCCGGTTGGGCATGGGTCGGGGAGCAAGGGCCGGAGCTACTGCGGTTCTCTGGTGGAGAGGCTGTCATCCCTGCCTCACGGAGCCTCGATCTGGCTAAGCGGTGGTCTGCTCCGCAGTACTCGGCGCCGGCTTCCGGCGCTGTCGCTTCGGCTCCGCCGATCGTCAACGTGTTCATTGATGGCGAGAAATTCGACGGCCGAATTCGGGTCCAGATCGAGGACAACAACAACCGTTTGGCTCAGATCCTGAATGGGGGTGTCATCGCGTGACGCTAGTCATTACTGGCATTCCTGTTCAGGCTCTGGCCTACATCTCTCTGAACGTTACTGGGCTTACAGGATATGACACTGTAGCCGTTCAGCGCACCAACGCTGATGGCTCTCAGGTCATCGTCCGATCCTGCAACTACATCAGTACTGGTGGCGCGGATTCTTGGGCTGGATTCGACCTCGAAGCCAGCCTAGGGGTCGTCGTGAGCTATACCGTCATCGCACAGACTCACAATGGCGATGGATCGATCACAACGGCCACCGCCTCAAGCGGTGGCCTGATTATTCCGACGCAAAACGGTGTTGGCTGGCTGAAGAACTTGTCTCAGGCTGCCCTGAACACTCAGATCAGCCTGCAAGCACTTTCCGACGTCAAGACGGATCCGCGGATTCAGGTCTATCCGGTCATCGGTCGGAAAAATCCCGTAGTCGTCTCTGATGTTCGTGGAGGCCGGACGGGAACTGTCAGCCTGATGACGACGGGATCGACGGACTATCAAGCTGTCTCAACGCTGCTGGCGTCCGGATCGACGCTATTCCTTCAGGCAACACCAGCAGACGGATTCAGCGACATGTATTTCGTGGCCGGCTCCGTGACGGAGCATAGGCCGGCAGCGCAATCGACGGACTACACGAGGATCTTCAATATCGACTTTACTGAGGTCGACTCGCCTTCTGGCTCGCTTACCTCGATCCCTGGCAACTCTTACGCCGCGGTCGTTTCGTTCGGCACCTACCAAGCGCTTTTGAACGACCGGACAACGTATCTGGGCGTCCTTAATACGCCGTGGGGCCTCGGACCCGGAGGCAACTGATGCAGCCGGTCTCAAGTCGATTCCTCACGGCCCTTCGAGGTCCGTATGTCAGGATCGTGACGGCAGATCTCTACTACAGTCAGGCGCTAGTTCTCTCGGGCCTTCCCATCGTGGATGGATCCATCACGGTGGATAGGACAAGCAAGACTCGGAGATCTGGCACGGTGACAATTGGAGATCCGAAGTTCTTTCCAACCTTCGCCAATTCGCCTCTCGCGCCGTATGGCGCGGAGTTGAATATCAAATGGGGCATCGCCTATCCGGACGGAACGACCGAGAGTGTCAGCCTTGGCTGGTTCCGCATCGAGGATGTAGACCAGGAGACTGCCCCCGGGCAGTCCAATGGCGGGCTGCCCATCGTTCAGTTTTTTGACCGGTCTCAGGCCGTCGACGTCGCTTCCTTTCTGGATCCAATCGACCGTGGCGGATGGGCCGTCAAGAGTCTCATCACGAATCTGATTCAGAACGTCGTTCCGTATGCCGGAGTCAGCATTTCTTCAGGTCTGGCCGATGGAACTGTCCCCGGTGGAGTCACCTTTGATGGGTCCCGTTGGGATGCCGTCACGGCATGCGCCGGATACCTCTTGGCGGACGCCTATTTTGACGTCTCGGGCAATTTGGCCGTGGTGCCTGTTCCGAGTCTCTCTCAGTCAACTCCGGCCAGTGCTGCGGTATGGACGATGGATGCAAGTACGCCAGCAGCAATAGCTGCTGGCGCGAGTCCCACCGGCGTCCTGGTCAGCGCCAAGCGGACTGTTTCCCGCGCCGGCGTATACAACGCCGTTTCCGCCTACGGCGCGACGACAGGAAGCGCTGCACCGCCTACCGGTTATGCCGCGGACACGGATCCTCGAAGCCCCACTTACTTCGGACCTTCGCCGAACTATGGCAATCCGTCGACCAGTTCCGCATTCGGCGCTCAGCTCTACCGATATCAGAACAACCTACTGACTACATCGGCCCAGTGTCAGGCCGCAGCTCAAACCCAACTACAGAACTTCCTTGGCCTGGCTCGGTCCTTGTCCTTCACGGTGTGCCCCAATCCGGCTCTTGAGGCCGGAGACATCATCAAGGTGATCTATCCGGATGGGAGGACGGAGCTTCACTTGCTGGACTCGTTCACAATTCCTCTCGGGCCATCGGCCCAGTTCAGTGGCTCGACTCGAACTCTCACCTATCAACTGAGCGGAGGGACGTAATGGCACCCTCCAGGAGCGTTCAGAGGCTTGCCAAAGCAATTGCCCGCAGTCCTCGAAATAGTCCTGTAGCAGCCGGCGTAGACGGCTCCATGAGGTTCTATAGTGCCACCTTTCAGGGCACGGAGACTGTTGACAGTAACTTGTCTCGGATCACCATCGGAGGCAACAGCTTCCGCTATGTTCCGCGCCTATCGGGCGCATGGTCTTCTCCGCCGAATCCTGGCACGACTCTTCTCGTCGGCTCCCTGAGGGGGAGCCTCATCATCCTTGGCGCCCAGGCGGGCGATACGAGTAAGGCGACATATCCGTGACCACTCCTGTTCCGCCCACTAGTTGGACTCCCCTTACCAGCTACGACAACTTCAATCCTCCGATCCCGACTAATCTCGATCCGAACTGGACCTACCCGGACTACGTCCTCAATGGCATTGAGCCGGCGGTTACCGGAGTTCCGGCAGACAATCCCAACTACCCGACCTTCAGGATCGGGCGAATCATCGGGCAGGGATCCGATACCGGTACGTGGATGATTCGGACGTGGGACGGCTGGCTTCTGGACAACGTCCTTCCTCATGCCTCTTATGAGGCTGGTGATTTCGTCCTTCTCTTGGCCTGTGGCACTTGGGTCGTTGATCTCGGCCAGCGAACCTATCTGCCGGCGGTCCCATTGATTCCTGCTTATGTCCCGACCAGCTAAGGAGCATGAGTGTCTGCGAATACCCCGAAGTCTGGTCTGACCTACCCTTCGCTCTCTGATCCGCCAAATGTTCCTCAGAACATGAACACGCTGGCGACTCAGCTTGATGGCATCGTCATCCCGAAGTATGCGAGTGCATCCGCAATGACTGCGGCGAATGGAACTCCGGCCGCCGGGGACATGTGCTATCGGACGGACCTCAAGGCGTATATGACCTACGACGGATCCGTCTGGACCCAGGTTTCAAATACTGGCTGGCAGACATGGACTCCGACTTGGTCGACGTCGACCGGTCTTCATCTTCCCTCGTATGGGAATGCAACGGTTAGCGCTAGCTATCTTCACGCCTGGCGATCATGCTTCTTCAACATCTACATCGTGTTCGGGTCGACCACCAATTTCGGATCCGGTGCAACCACGTCAGATAACTGGCATTTCAGTCTGCCACCAGGAATCGCGCCTGGCCCCAATTTCAGCAGCGGCGCCGTTTTCCCCGGGTCCTGTTGGGGCGGCAGCGATGGCGCGCGCGTGCCTTGCCATGGCTGGATAGATAACACTAACAATTTCATCCTCAATGTGGATGGGATGCGAGTTGATGGAGCCGCCACGGGCAACGGAGCTATGGACTCTCTTACTCCGTTCACCTGGGCCTCGGGCTACATTCTTCAGTTCTCCGGCGTCTTCGAAACTACAACCTAAGGAGACCCAGCATGGCCCTGATGGGTCTTGATATCGCGTGGGCTCGACCGAGCAACGCGGACATTCTGAGTACCGGCGCATGTTTTGTGGCGCGTTACCTCAGTCCTGACGACACGAAGAACCTCACCGCGGCGGAAGTCCAGGGCTACCCGCCCGACGGAATTTCGATCGTGGTCGTCTGGGAGTCGACTGAACAGCGAATGCTCGATGGATACGCGGCTGGCGCCGCAGACGCTCAAGCCGCCGAGAATCAGCTGAAGGCCGTTGGCCTTCCTGACTCGATGCCGATCTATTTCGCATGTGATTTCGATGTCCAGGGCGGACAGCTCTCAACGATCAACGACTATATGCGTGGCGTCAATTCAGTCATTGGCCTCGGTCGTTCTGGATTCTATGGCAGCTATTACGCCGTTGAGAATGTTGCCGCGGCTCCGGCCACGGCAACCTATTTCTGGCAGGCTGACGCGTGGTCCGATAGTAAGTGGAGTGGCCACGCGAATATTCGCCAGGATGGCGGTACGGCCCTGGGGGGGTCTGCCGATATCGACCACGCGATGACTGACGACTATGGGCAATATCCGCGGTTCGTGGCCGCTCCTGTGCCGGCCCCACTGCCGGCACCCACTACCTCGCTTGGAGATGATGAGATGGCGGTTTTCTCGGAAGGTCCACTTCCGGAGGGTTTCGCATCCGATATCAAGGGCAACGAGATCGACCACTCGAAGGCTCGCGTTATCAGCTTGCCGCCGAAGAATAGCGGCTCCGCTGGTTGGGGCGGCGTGTGGCTTTCGTTCGCCTGTGACTTCGCCACCGTGCGTCTTCGCGTTGCAATCTGCAACGCGGCTGGCCAGTTTCGGATCAACTTCTTTGATTTCACTCCGGGGAAGCGTGTGAGCGTCCCCATTTTTGATGGCGACCAGTACGTGAGTGTTGGTCGAGTTCAGGGCTTCGGCGATGGCGCGGAGCCGGTTGGCTATCTGATTGAGGCGGTAAAGAAGTGAACCTTGTTGACCTTCTGACTGTGGCCCTGGCCAGCGTCCTGGCGCACAACGGACTTCAGGTCCTGGTCTCCAAGCTGACCGCGGTTGCTACCGCGGTCGACCAGGGCGACGTCAAGACTCTGGCTCACGACGCTCACGGCGTCGTCGACTGGGTGGAGACTCACGATCCAGCTCTGGCCAAGTCTGTTGAGGCTGAGGCAGCACAGCTGCGTGCTGCCGCTGTGGACGAGATCGAGCGTGCTCGGCACGCTGCTGCCGAGGAGATTCGCAAGCTGGCGGCCGCGGTGGAGTCGGCGGCAACTGCCCTTCCTGCGACTCCCGTTGACCCGCCGGCAGCCCCTCCGGCGGCTAGCTGATGGGAGAGCCTGAAACCTCGATCGTCACACTCAGGGACATGTATGACGTCATGATCTCTACCCGTGACACTGTCCGGGATCTGAGTGCCGCCATGGGCGGCACGACTGCCCGGGTGGATGATCACGAGACTCGTATCCGAGGACTCGAAGCTGATCGGTCCAGCTACCTCACTGAGGACGACATGAAAGACCGATCCAGTCACAGCCTCATGCGCACCGCGACTGTGGCAGGCATCGTGTCCACGGCCCTGGGCGTGGTCGAGTTCCTGATTCTGCATCACTGAGCCAAAGACAAAGCCCCCGCCTTCCGGCGGGGGCTCTTTTGCGTTCGAGGCTCACGCGAAGTGATCGAACTCTCCGGCCTTGACGCCAGCGATGAAGGCGGCCCACTTGGCGCGATCGGTCGTGACGATGACGTTCGGGTCATCGCTCTCGCGCATCACGATCGCGCCGTTCTCGCCCGTGGCGACCTCAACGCAGTTTCCGTTGTTGCTGGCACTGAATGACGACTTCTGCCACTTGTACATGAACTACCCTTTCAGAATTGCAACAGAATGGCCTGAATCAAGCCCCATGAGTTTCGATGGGGAGACTCGGGCCGCGCCGGCGGCGAGGAGACCTGCGCCAGCTGGGCAAAGGTCGACCGGTAGCTTTCAAGCTCTTGAGGCGCCGTCAGATACTCTACCTTGCTGGGATGGTCAACCCCTACGGTAGCAAGCTTCAGGTTGCCAGGACTACAGATGAAGAAGCTTGACGGATAAGGGCTGGACTCATCAACCGCGAAGGGCATCACTTGAATGCTGATTGCCGGATTCTCAGACATGTCAAGGAGATGAATGAGCTGTTCCCTCATGGTCCTGCGCCCAGCAAAAGACATCCTCAGCGCGGCTTCGTGAATGACGAAATCACATTGCGGCGCGGCCGATTCAAGGAGGATTCGTTGGCGTTCCTTGCGGAACTCCAACGCCCGATCCTCGCCACCCTGATCAAAGCGGTATTCGTAGATCGCCTCTGTATAGCCGGGCGTTTGAAGCAAGCCCGGAATGTGCAAGATCTCGTAGCTCGCTATGTGTCGACTGGTGCTCTCCATCTCGGCAAGATCGAGCGCATGCCCCGGCATGGCACCGCTGTACTCGCTCCACCAGCCGCTGCCGTCCTGTGAACCCAGATCGATCAGGGCTCGAATGAACGGTTCATCGTTGCACTCGTAACTTGCAAGGAGCGCCTTCACCCGATCGGGTGAAACGCCGGTTCGGCCAGCCTCAACGTGGGAGAGCTGAGGTGCCCCCATGCCGATCACCGCACCAGCATCCTTCAGGCTGAACCCTGCTGACTCGCGCATCTGTCGCAGCTCAGCGCCGTAACGCCGCTGTCGCTCCGTGATGGTGGTTCTGAGCCCCAACGCTGCCTCCCCTCACTGTTGCAGTCTCCCTGTTGAGCCGCCCTGTACGCCAGTTGGTGTCAAGGGCGAACACTAGATCAACGATGCTGGTTCCTCGGAGTGGGTTGCAAGGTTGCACCTGACTGCCCTACCGTCTGTGGCAGGGCGCTTACGCCATGGGTGCCCATCCGATGCGGCGGAGGACACTCATGCCTGCTTCTCTCGTTACCGAGCCCAGAGAAGATCACTGGCTCGACTCAGATCGGTTAGCGCCAGCTACCGCACGGCGTCGAACCTCCGACTTTCTGAGCGCCTACGGCCTTGACGCCCTTCAGGGCGACGCCATTACCGTGGTCTCAGAGCTCGTGACCAACGCGGTGCAATACGGGTCGCCGCGCCTTGGACGCGTCCTACTGACTCTGCGGGCCCCCAATCGGGAGCAACTGCACGTCGAGATAAGGGACTTCGGTCCTACTCCCATCCCGGAACCGCGTGATGCGGCTCTCGACGATGAGGCCGGCCGCGGCCTACAGATTGTCTCAACTCTCGCTAGAAACTGGGGAGTTGACTACCGCGGCGACCACGGCAAAGTGGTTTGGGCCATTTTGGCTGATCAGCCCACCGAATGAAGCTCCGGCGCCTTCCGGCGCCGGTTGGATCCCACTCGTGACCCGGACCGGTCTTTACGGGTGAGATCCCTTTCTCCGCATCGTTCATCTCTCACCATGCGGAGAGCGCCCCGCCCGGGAACCCCTTCCCTGTGCATCCCGGGCGGGGCGCTAATCCATCACCTGGCTCAGTCAACTAGGCGCCGCTGCACGGGATTTGCCGGGCGACGCCCAGAAGGGATGTTCCATGAACGCTACGCTGACGCACCGCTTCCCGGGATACACGCTGACGCGCCCGTTTGACCAGTCTGCCGCCCTGCTCGATCTGCGTGCGCTCGGCCAGAAGCTCGACCGCCAGGCCGCAATCGGGGCCTCGAAGGAAAAGCTGGACGAGACGCTGTCCGTGATGAGCGAGGTGCACGGCCGAATCGTGGTGACGCTGACAGACGCCCTGATGCCCACGACGGAGCGTCGTTGGCACGCTAGTCGAGTCATCGACAGCGAGCTTCGCGCGGTTGCTTGATGGCAGACTTCGAAGGTCTACATGGGGAGTGCATCCACGTGCGCAACGCGCCCACCGGCGAAGTGGTGCTGTCGACCGAGAAGACTGCGGTTGCCATCGCTCCTGATGAGGCTTGGCGATTGGGGCAGGAGATCGTCAACCTGTCCTACGACCCTCGCGAAGGCCAGATACACTGACTGTGTTCCGTCTATCAGCCCTTAGCGGTCCAATGCCTGTGACCCTATAGGCAGATGGAACACAGAAGCCCCCGGCCATCAGGCCGGGGGCTTTATTTGTTGCAGTAGATCATCTATCAAAACAGAGGAGCGTCAGCATGGCGCAAGCCCCAATGCCGTGCACTTCATGCGTCGGCGGTCGGCAGCAGCAAACACGCGTGGTCCTACGGGTTCAGCCCGACGGGACGCAGATTCCTGACACCGAACAGGTCGAAGTACCGTGTTCCGTCTGTGGGGGCAGCGGCCAAGTGGCCGGCCCTTACACGTTCATGTGACACCCGAGATCGGCTATCCGTGCTGAATGATCCTCTCGTAGCAGATCATGTAGCCGATCGCATCAATGATCGAGTCTCGATGTCCCGGCGTCCCGATGAGCCGGGACAGCTTCAACTGCACCATGCCGATGGCGACTTCGAGTGGCTGAACCTCTCGGCCGAAGACGGCCGACCACTCCTTTGCAGTGCGCCTGAAATCATCGCTCGGATGGCCGTAGACAGCCTGTCGCTCCCCATTCCGGACGATCCTTGCCGCGGTCATCTCCGCCGGCTCTGTGGGGTCCGCATCGGCGTGATGGACGATCTCTAGCCCGAGAGCCTTCGCAACCAGGTACTCAAGGCGTGCGCCTTCAGAGTCCTGCCATCCGGGCAAGAGGAAGATCATGGATGCCTTCAGCAGCATCTGAACATCCGCCCGAATGTACTCCGAGATCTCCCGGCTTTGATCTCCGTCGAAGTTCTCGGCGGGATTGAGGACGACCATCCCGGACTGACGAAGGCTGTCCGCCACCGAGTTGAACAAGTCGTAGTTGAAGTTCGGCAGGCCCCTCATGGGGCCGGAGATGTAGACGGCATCAGGCAAAGTTTTCCCACCGATCGAAGTAGTCCGAAGTCGCGTCAAAAAGGTTGGGAATTCCGTCGATCGCATCGTTGATGGACTTGACCTTCTCCAGGCTCTCCGCGGTTGGCTTCGCCGCGTTGCCCTCATCGGGGTACGTGAGATGACATCGGCCGTCGGCCATATCCCCGAAGGCATCCGATATGAGCCGGAGTTCAGATTGCGTGAACTCCATGGTGTAGGTCGGCTCGGCAGGCTGGTCAGCAATGAACTTAGCCATGGTCAATCACCGTGATGTTCTTGATATTCGGCCACGCGGGATGCCCATCACGCTCGCCGGACATCGAGCCCTTGATGCCCTGGACCTTGACTCTGGTTACCGTGTGGCTCACACGCTCTCGCGTCTGGTAGCTCCAACGCTCCTCCTCGCACTCCTCGATGGCGAGGACTTCGCCGAGAACCATTTCAGAGCCGCTGCCATAGCCAGTCGGGTAGAAAACCTTGTCCCCGACCCCATACTCGTTCCCTCGCCAGTCAGTGAGTCGCATAGTCAATTACCTCCCGAACCTTCTTCTCGATCATCTCGACCATGCCGGCCTGTCGATATGCCTTATCGCCCCACCAGGATTCGAAGGCTTCCCAGACTCCGGGGCTGATCTCGTAATCGTCACCATTGATCAGCATCGCTTCGCGTTCTCCCATCTCCTTGCGGTTCGCATGAGCTGCCGGACAACGCCCGGGGCAACGCCCCGGGCGGTCCATTGTTCGATCAGCCGGCGGTAGCCGTCAGGCATCGCTCTTGGAGTGCTTGCCGATGAGCCAAAGACCGTAGTTCGCCAGGAAGACGATTCCGAACCACTTCCAGAAGCTCAGGACGTGCGGAAAGATCAGGTGGAGCATCTCAGCAACAAATGCCTCGACTCCGAAGACGATGCCAGCAGCGATGATGAAGCCGATAAGCCATGCAACGACCTTCAAGATTCCCCTCCTTAGACTGCGGCCGGCATGCGGCCGGCCTTCCGGCTTCCGGGCCCGTCGTGGTCGACGGGCGTGCGATTGATTCGCTCGTTGATTCGCTGAGTCAGGGTGTCGATGGCTCGATCAACCGCCTTACGGGCGGCATCAGTCGGGTATTCCTCGCCATCTCGGAATCGGCGCGTCAGTCGCATCTGATCCATGCCAGAAAGAGACTCAATAGCGGCATCGAGATCCCAGAGGGCAATGCAGACGTGCTCATGGACCAGGAGAGCCGTCCGATCGTCCGGTCCAGTAGGGACCGAAGTCTCTCGCAGGGACTCATCCCAATAGGCGTTCTCCAGAAGTCCTCGGACCTCAGCCGGCGTGTAGAGATATCGAGCCGATCGGACCGTGTAGTCATAGCGCTCTCGGGACGCATACCGCGTCGCCACGCGGGTCATGAAGGCGCCCATGAGGCCGGGATTCTCGGAGAGCTTCTGATGCATCTCGGGATGCTCAACGAGAGCCGTCAGGGCCTCCTGAGACAGATCCTCGGCTTCGATACCGGGCCACTTCCGGGCCACGTTCTTCCCGACTCGCTGAGCGAGGGAGTGAATTGCAGTCCAGTCGATCTCGGTCACTCGCTCACCTTCTCGAAGTTGTCGCCGAAGATGAGATCGAAGTTGCCGTGAGGGTCCCGGCCGATATATCCGAAGTCCCCATCCTTGTCTGCGGACCGGGATACGGCATCGATGGTGAAGGTCTCATAGCCATCGCTGACCTTGTCGCCTACGGCGTGCTTCGGCTCGCGGATGCGCTTGTAGTGGCTCTCATCTTCGAGCGATGAGGCAAGCGTGAGTGACGGGTGTCCGCCCGGACGGCAACATGCAACATACGTCAATCCGTCGCTTGCCTTGAACGGCTCGGATTCGACCAGAACAACGGTTTCAGTGGTGCTCCATTGGTACTTGCGACCGGCCCATGCCTCAGTCATGTTTGTGCTCCTTCGCGGGATGTGTTGAAGAGTCAGATCGATCGAAGTGACGTCACGGCTGTAATTCACTGCCGTTTGGCGAGCAATCCATGTTTCGCCCGGCAAAGCGGATTCTGTGATTTGCATCGGAAGAGAGAATCATCGATACTCCCTTCCTGCGACCGTGAAACGGCCGTTCTCGATGTAGATAACCTCGGGACGAACGCTTCGTCCGGTGACATGCAGCAAGCCAAATCCCTGCTGCCAGTTGGCAGCCCCAAGACCGAGATAGCCAGCCTTCTTCATGTCCATAAGATTGCCGACTTCCATAGCCCACAGGCGCTTTGTGCGCCCGTTGTAGCCTTGATCCCATGGCTCTAGTCCAGCTCGATGGGTGTGGCCGCAAACGACGGACTTGCCCGTTTTCTTGACCAGGCTCATGGCCGTACCAGCCGGCCGCGGGTTCACATTCACGCCCTTGTGACCGTGGGTCGAAATCCAGCCCGGAGCAACGTCGTAGAAAGTCGGTAGCGTCTCGATCTCGAACTCCTCGTGTCTCAGCATGGACTCGTAAGAGATGCCCTCATAGCCGTGGAGCCATGGCGTGTATCGCTTGACGGAATCCGAGACTCGGAGATCGTGGTTTCCTAGATGGCGCTTCCATTCGCCATCCCAGACGTTTCGGACCTTCGCCTGGATCTCGTGAGCCTTCTTCAGGTCTCGACCGAGAGTCTGATCAAACTCTGCCGCGGTGCCCTTGCTCCATCGGCTTGGGGGAGCAAAATCCATCCAGTCGCCGATGTCGACGATCGTGTCAGGCTGATGGTCCTTGATGAATGCAATGAGCGCGTTTACCGCTCGATCGTCTTGCTCGGGGATCTGAGTATCGGGCCAGATAAGGATCGTCTCGGTTCGAGTCACTCGGCCACCAACACAAGGCCAGTCATGTACTCCAGCGCCCGGATGGAAAGCATCCTTGCGGCATCCTTCGATAGGCCGGCTTCGATCGCGTCTACCTCGATCCCAGCAGCCATCTCACTGGCATATCGAACGCGTGTCCTGGTGTTGTTGGCCTGAAGGAAGAACTTGTCGTTGTACATATCCTCTTCCAAGCTGTCGATAAGTCGTGTGTCATCAGGCTTCAAGATGTGCTCCTTTGTCAAGCGTTGCGTTTCAGGGCGTTAAAGACCGAGCCTGCTTCGCAGGGCTTCTTGCCCGTGCTCTAGAACGTAAGAATTGACATCGTGCCCTTCGGGCATGAGGACTGTTCGAGCCGATGAGATGGCAGAGCCGACCCTGTGCGCCATGGCTTGGCCTTCTCCGGAATCGTCATGGTCTGCCAGGACGAAGACAGTGTCGTAGCCGCGGAAACACCGCGCCCAGAAGTCTTGCCATGCCTTCACTCCAGGGATTCCTACGGCCGGGATACCGGCCTGTGCCGCGGTCATCGTGTCTATCTCGCCCTCACAGATGGCGATGTATGGCGAGTCGATGTCGAGCGCTGGAGTGTTGAACATGCGCCGGCCGAAGCCCGATGGCCACAGGTACTTGTCATTGTGGATCGGCTTGCAGTCCTCATGGGTGATACAGCGGAATGCGGCTCCACAGATGCCGCCGAGAGTTTGGTACGGGATGACCAGGCGGCCTAGATACTGCTCATGTCCCGGAAAGGGGCCGGCGACGACCCCGAGTTTGAAGGATTGAGCGCTGCCCTCTGACAGGCCGCGCTTCGTCAGATAGGAAACCGCGGCGTCGTTGGACGGAAGAGCCGCCGCGTATCTCTCCACCGCTGAACCGTAAAGTTCCTTCAGCGAATTCGACGGCACTACGGAAATCGCAACCCTCCTCCTTCATGATGATTGCCCATGAGTCGCCGGAGGCGTCACAGACGAAACATTGAAAGTAGTTGGCTTCGAGATTGACGGAGGCCGATGGATTCCGTTCCCCATGGAACGGACATCTCATCTTCTGCCATCCCCATTCACGGACCGGCACTATCGCATCGGGGTGATAGTGCCGGATCACGTCTAGAATCGGAGGCTTAGTCGGTGACTCGCTCAAAATCGGCTGCCTTCATCCACCAGCGACCCGAGACGCCTTCGGCCTGAACGCAATTCTCGGACTCGATGACGACGATCTCAACAATCTCGCCCTTTTCGAATCGCGATCGGCTTGGATGATCCCCAAGAACTCGAACCATATCCCCGACCTTCAACGGACGTTCGGGGGTGGTCGGTTCCTCTTCCTCGCCCGGGATCTCGACCGAGATCACTCCATCAACGATCTCGATCGGATAGTCATTGCCGGAATGGCCGGAGGCCCCGTGAACAGCCTCCCGAAACCATCCGAGATCAGCAGTCGTCAGGTTGTCACCGAACAGGGCAATGGTGATCACTTGGAAGGATCCTCCTTCTCGCGCTCATCGAAGTAGACGCTGATTACCGCGTCGATCTTTGCCGTATCGATCTTCTCGGCCTTGATGTTCGTTGCCCCCTTGCTCACGCCGTTCATGTGGGCAACCATCATGCGCGCCAGACGCGCGCCGCCGGCAATAACGTGGGCATCAATGAGTTCACCGGGCTGGATTTCGTCGGTCCTGACTACCTTGTAGAGCGCCATTACTTGGCATCCTCCTTCTCGACCGCATCCGCGGTCTCTCGCAGAAGCTGGGCAACATCCTGAGCCGTGGGCTTTGCGTTGGCATAGCCATCGTCGTTCCAGTTGGCGATTACCCAGAAGGAACGATCAACATCGGTGGAATAGTAAAGCTCCGGATAGCGCCCAGACCGGACAATCTGATCAGCGATCGGCGTGGCCAGCCGAAGGAATTCTGGCGAATCAACGAAGCCGGAGACGACATAGTTGCCGAACTTGTCTAGCTCACCTGCGGTGTCCAAGACCGCGCCCATAGTGCAATACCCGAAGCACTCCACCTCGCCAGACTCATCGATAGCCGTGTGCTTCATCTCTCCCTCGTTCTTTCCAATTTTCAGGACGAGTTCAGCAGCCTTACGGTAGATCTCGGGCAACGTCTTCCCGGTCATGCTTGCTCCTTCTGGTAGTAGCGATCCCCGATGTGCTTTCGCGCCGGAGGCGCATCGAGATAGTCAGCAGCAGATCGGAGTACTTCAGGCTTGTCTCGCGCGGCCGTCAGAAGCCGCGAATTACACATGTTGCAGAGGAGCCCGCGGACAAGGCCTGTCCTATGGTTATGGTCAACAGCGAGTCGATAGCGGCGGACGCCGCGGCAGATAGCGCACCCGCCGCCCTGAGCGGCGAGTAGAGCGTCATACTCTCCGGCCTTCAGGCCGTAGGTCTCCATTACCCTCTGGGCGTGCCTGCCGCGGCTTCTAGCCGCCTTTCGGCACGTGGAGCAAGTATGGCCTCGGGAACTCGTAAAAAAGCGCTCAGCGCGATTCTTGCCGCACTTTCGACATGGCCGCGTAGCGGCACGGGTCACTTAGTGAAGCCCGTTCCGCGCCGACGGAGGCTCTTGAGCTTCGCGCGCTTGCCGGCGCGATTCTCGGTGAATGTCGGCTTCGCCGGCTTCATCAGCTTAGACATTACGTCGGTCATCCAAACCTGGTAATCCATGATGCTCCTTACTTGCCGAGTGCGAAGTGCCAGATGCAGTAGATGAGACCAACCCAGAAACCGATGGTCACTGCGGCAGCAGCGAGCCAGAGTGCCGCGTAAGCGGCGATGACCTTACCCAATGAGCTGCATCCTTTCCGGAATGTACGTAAGTCGAATGACGCTCTTTGCCGCGGGATCAGCCTTGCCCCCGCGGTTCTTCACCGCATTAACCCCAATGACCTGTCGTCCCGAATCGATATCGAGCTGATCGCTCGCATTGTGCAGAGTCAGGACGACTTCGGGGACTCGTCCAATCTGGCCTCGAAGTCCAGAGAGAGGGACGGGCACATTTCCATCGTTGTAGGGCCCCTGCACATGGTGCAGGGCGATGACTGCCGCACCGGATTCACGAGCGATGTCGTGGAGGAAGTTGCATCCCTCTTCAAGGGCGGCAGTATCAGTCGCGCTGCCGCCGAAATCAAGATTCGAGATGTTGTCCATCACGATGAGCTTTGGCCACATCCCGTAGGTCATGGCGTAGGCACGAAGCTCGTCCTCGACATCATCCGGGGTCGGCGACGACTTGAAGTCGTAGCGGATGTAGCTTGCCTCGGAAAGCTTCGCGTCGATCGTGTCGGTCTTGCCATGCAAGATTGCATTTCCGATGTCTTCGGTCCGCCATCCGGTCAGCATCGCTGCTGCCCGGACATACATCTCGAAGCGATCGCTATCGGCACTGAAGTAGTAGGTTGGCAGACTGGCTCTGGTAGCAATCGTCTGAGCCAGGACAGATTTCCCGATTCCCGGTGCGGCAGAGATCAAAGTGAATTGACCCTGGCGGATTTGGATGCCGGCTTCTTCGAAGCTCTGGAAGATGGTCGGGATCGGCTCACCAGCGTTGCCGCGCTGGTTTTTGGCTTGGACGAGGGTTTCTATGGCGTCTCCCTCAGGAAGAGCCTGCCCCTTTCGGGGCAGACTGTCAAGCGTTGCGTTTCAGATTAAAAAAAGAGAACTACTTGACCCACTCCGGCTTGCACTGGCCAGCACCCTGAGGGGCGGGGCATGCCCACATCTTGTACGGCTGCCCAGTCTTCGGGCTGACACCCGTCTTGTAGACGCGCTGACCATGAGGACAGGTGGGCGCCGGACCGGTTCCGCCAGTCTGAGGCGGAGCCGCGTACTGCTGCGGTGGGGCATTGTACTGCTGGGCAGGCATGCTGTACTGCTGCTGATCCGGAGCCGGAGTGCCGTAGCCAGCCGTAGGCTGAGCCGGCTGATAGGTCTGCTGAGCCGATGGAGCCGGAGCCGCGGGGGCGGCCTGAGAAGTATCAAGACCAGCGCCAGCAAGAAAGCCGGATCGGAAGTCGATCAGAGATCGGCCGACGTCGACGCCCACGCGAGCAACATCACCGGTGAGCCCGGCAAGCTCCTGACCGTTGTTGGCCCGTACGGTCAGCATGGGGGCACCAGGAACCTCAGGGATCTTGAAGTTAACGGAGATCGGTGCCTCGCTGTGCGAGGGAACCGGAGCGCCATAGGGAGTCGTCAAGTCAGTTCCTCCTAAAGAGAGTTGGGGTAGTAATCGACACCGCCGACTGCGGTGCACCACTGGGATACGCCGCACATGTTGCGACACCTGTCGGTCGGAGATGGAACGTAGATGCCAGCCGAGACCCCGGCATCCATCTGCGCGTACCACGCGCCTACTCGCTCCGCGGTGTAGGGATGAAGATCGACGGGGTTGTCTGGCTTGCTCTTCTTGGCGAGCCAGAAGTCTCCCCATCCGGCCCTCAGGCCGTACTCGGCTTCGAGAGCCAGATCATAGGTCGCAAGCTGCAACGGTGAGTTGTAGCTTGATCCGGTCTTCAAGTCTCTGACGACCAGTCGGCCGTTTGAAGTGATAATGACCTGATCAATGTAGACGATAACAGGTATGTCCGACAGGACGAATTGAATTTCCAGCTCGATGGCTAGGCGCCCATCAGGCGCGGTCCAGATAGTCTCACCAGACTCTGACACGTAGTCAAGATAGGCAAGCACTTGCGACTTGCCTTCAGCATAGCGAGTCTCAATGTCGGTTTCCGGCTTGCGCCGGCCACCTGTCATCCATACTGACAGATCGGGCTGACGCTCGTAATCCCTCATGATGGACTCCGCCCATGCCGCCTCGAAAGCGGCTATGCACTCATCCGGCGAGAGGCGCCGTTGGGATCGCTCATACGCCTCAACCGCGGCATGAAATGCGGTGCCGTGCGAAAACCATGCGGCTGGCCGACTTGGGGCCTTGACGACCCGTTCGAGCTCATATGCCTTCCCACAGCTAGCCCAAGATTTCAGCTGAGAGTACGACCTTCGTTTTCTCTGTTCGGGCAACCGGAACCCCCTTCTGATAGGTCCACAGATAGTGGATCACGCATTTTCGCGCCTGATGACCGAAGCCGTTCGGGGCGCCCTCAGAGCGCTCGAACGAGACTTCATCTGGGACGAGTGCCAGCATCTCAGTGAGGTCTTCGGCTTCGGTGTGTTCGCTTGTCATGAGCCAGTAACAGGTAGCGTGCATGTACCTGACGACGATCAGGCGCCCCCATGGCGAGTTGTCGTAGACGATGGTTGCGCCAGCCTCAGGGCCGGCATGTTCACGAGCTATCTCCCCCATGGTCACGCGCTGATCCTCGGTCATACTGCCCACATGCCCCCTCTGTGAAGGTGTGACACCGATGCCACGCAAGCGGAAGGCACCTTGCATGATCGGCGTGATGAAGATCATACGATCTTCCATACGGATGTCAAGCGTTGCGTTAAATGTCAACAAATGAGGCCGGCTGCTGCGCGTCAGCCGGCCCGCAGGCGTACTACGTCAGGTTGCCTCTACCACTCTTCCGGAAGTGCGAGCACCATGACCTGACCAGACTTTATTGGCTGTGCATCGTCAGGCCAACGAACCACCAGTCGGCCATCCGTCAGGCGCCTCGGAACATATTCCAGCTTGAGCCCCGGCGGCGACTCCGCTTGTGCCGCGGCCAGGATCAATCCGTCATTGAGTTTGGTCCAGAAGCCTCGCAGACGCTTCATCGTACCCTCGGGGATCTCAATTCCGGCCTGATGCCGGATGTGCGCATAGAGCATTAGCGCGGGAGCGGAGTCCAGATAATCCCTGCTGATCTGCCATGGAAGATACTCAGAATAGTTTAGCGCCGCATTCCCGCCGTGCGGCCGGCGCATATTCTGAAAGCGTCGACTGACATTCGACTTATTGACGCCGTACCTTCTGCCAATCTCACTCAGAGACAGGTTCTCGATATAATGCTCGCGCAAGAGAACGCTGTCTTCTGGCAATTTGCTAGGCATGGGCATTGGAATTGTGACCCTTCAAAGTCGTCCCCGGGCTATTGGCAGGGCTACCTGAAGACAGTAAAGCCTGCCTGACAATCCCGTGTCAAGCGTTGCGCTATGCGAGTAGTCCATCACTCCTTAAGTAGGCCTCAAGAGATCCTTAAACTCGAACGAGGGTTCGATGGCGGCTGTTGGCTGCGGACCCGACAAGGGTCCGCAGCTCGATGCTCATCCGGGCAGCTCGGGTCAGCACGGAGTCAGCACGGCAACGACAAACGGCGGCGATGAAGGACAAACAACGAGAAGATCATCGGCTGCCTTCATCGCTCTGACCAGTCAGTTTGACCCTGCTGAGCTGTAGTGCTATGAGGCGCTGACTGGATATATCACCCAAACACCCTCTACGGCGACGCCCGCAAGGGCCGCCGCCCCACCTGGAACGCCGCCGCGCCCGGCCCGGTCGCCGAGCCGCTGGTGGCCGAGGTGGTCGAGCAGCTGCGCACCCTCGGCGCCAAGGTGGAGACCGGCCGGTTCGGCGCGGACATGAAGGTCTCACTGGTGAACGACGGGCCGTTCACCGTGCTGCTGGAGGTCTGATCCCCGGCAGCCGTCAGGGCGCCACCACGACCTCCTGGGTGCCCGGCACGGTGCCGGCCAGCAGCACCGCGTCCACCGGGGTGTTCCGCTTGACCAGGGCGAGCGCGATCGGGCCCAGCTCGTAGTGGCGGGCCGAGGAGGTCACGAAGCCCACCGGGCGGCCCTGAGGGTCGCCGGCCGGGCGCAGCTCGGTGCCGTGCGGGGGCAGGGTCTCCTCGGTGCCGTCCAGGTGCAGGAAGACCAGGCGGCGCGGCGGCCTGCCCAGGTTGTGCACCCGGGCCACGGTCTCCTGGCCGCGGTAGCAGCCCTTGTTGAGGTGGACGGCGGTGCGCAGCCAGTCCACCTCGTGCGGGATGGTGCGGTGGTCGGTCTCGAAGCCCAGCCGCGGGCGGTGCGCCTCGATCCGCAGCGCCTCGTACGCCCAGACGCCCGCCGGGCTGCCGAACTCCTCGGTGAGCGCGGCGAGTTCGGCGCGCGGCAGGAACAGGTCGCGGCCCCACGGGAGTTCCCGCACGGCGGCCGCCGCCGTGGCCGCGGCCGGATTGCCGGCCGGCAGGTGGACCACCGCGAACTGCTCGGTGGCGTCGGCGATCTCGACCCGGTACATGAACTTCATCCGCTCCAGGTACTCGATCAGCGCGCCCTGGGTGCCGGGCTCGACGTGCGCCCAGGTGGTGGTGCCGTCGTCGACCAGGTAGAGGGCGTGCTCGACGTGCCCGTGCGGGGAGAGGATCAGCGCCTCCACGGCCTGCTGCGGCGGGAGTTCGCTGACGTGCTGGGTGACCAGCAGGTGCAGCCAGCTGAGCCGGTCCGGGCCGGTCACGGTGACCACGCCGCGGTGCGACAGGTCGGCGAAGGCGCGGCCGGCGGCCAGTTCGCGCTGTTCGCGGAAGAGGTCGCCGTAGTGCGCCGCGACCCCCTCGTCGGGCCCCTCGGCGGGGACGGCTCCGGGCAGGGACAGCAGCGGGCTCTTCATGCCCGCCAGCTTACGACTGCCCCTGCCGGAGCTTGGCCGTGCAGTCGGCGCAGCGGCCGAAGATCGCGAAGTGCTTGAGGTCGGTGTCGAAGCCGTGCTGGTCGCGCAGGGCGTCGATGAGCGGGGTGGCGATCGCGGTGTCGGTCTCGATGACCGAGCCGCAGTCCCGGCAGACCAGGTGCAGATGGTGGTGGCGGCCGGCCAGGTGGTAGGTCGGCGCGCCGTGGCCCAGGTGGGCGTGCGAGACCAGGCCCAGCTCCTCCAGCAGCTCCAGGTTGCGGTAGACCGTGGAGATGTTCACCCCGCTGGCGGTCCGCCGGACCTGGGAGAGGATCTCCTCCGGGGTGGCGTGGTCGAGCACGTCCACCGCCTCCAGCACCAGCTGGCGCTGCGGGGTGAGGCGGTAGCCGCGCTCGCGCAGGTCGGCCTTCCAGTCGGTCGTACCGTCGTTCACTGCGTTGATGCCGTCCCTCGCTCGGTGGGGATCGGTGGCGACCGGTGAGGCCCGGCCGGTCAGCGGAAGAAGGCGATCCCGTCGTCCGGCAGGTCGTTGACGTCCTTGACCAGCTGGGCCGGGTTGAGCACCTTCTTGAGCTGGGCGGACATGTACGGGCGCAGCGGCACCTCGGGTGCCTGCTTCTCGCCGACCCAGAGCAGCTGCTCCTCGACGAAGCCGTAGAGCCGCTTGCCGCCGCTGTACGGGGCCGAGCCCTCGACCCGGGCCACGGCGTCGGTGGCCAGCTCGATCTGGGGCTTGCCGTCGGCCAGCTTGCCGTACCAGATCTCGACGGTGCCGTCGTCGCGGACCAGCGAGAGCTCCACCTCGCGCTCGCCGCTGGTGCCGCGCTGGTTGGTGGTGACGCGCCAGAAGCCGTGCTCGTTCTCCAGCGGGCGGACCTTGTCGCCCTCGGCGTTCAGCACCCAGGTGCGGGAGCGGAACTCCAGGAACGGCCGGCCGTCGTGCCGGAACACGATCTCCTGGCCGAAGTTGCACTTCTCCGAGCCGGGGAAGTCGTGGACGCCCGCGCCCTCCCAGGTGCCGAGGAGGAAAGCCAGCGAAACGACGTCCGGGTGGAGGTCAGAAGGGATCTCGATCATGGTCCTGAGGGCGGTCGGGGATTGAGCGGACAACCCCTACGGTACCGGGAGGGATCAGCGCTGGCCCTGGTACAGCTTCATCACCGAGAAGGCGGCGAACCAGACGATCACGATGGACATGACGGCCAGCAGAACATCGAAGAAGATCTCAAGGCCACTCATGGGGCGCTCCCGGTTCGGCTCAACTACGGACGGACGGTGACGGCGCGAGTCTATCGGTCGGGCACCGGGGTGACGCGGTGAGGGCCGCCACAACCGGTCTAGGCTGAGCGCGTGTCGAAGAAGCTGGTCATCAAGGTCACCGCCGGAGCCGATGCGCCCGAGCGCTGCTCCCAGGCGTTCACCGTCGCGGCCGTCGCGGTCGCCAGCGGGGTCGAGGTCTCGCTCTGGCTCACCGGGGAGTCGTCCTGGTTCGCGCTGCCCGGCCGGGCCGCCGAGTTCGAGCTTCCGCATGCCGCGCCGCTGCCGGAGCTGCTGGAGGGGATCCTGGCGGCCGGCACGGTCACGCTGTGCACCCAGTGCGCGGCCCGCCGGGGCATCGAGCAGGCCGACGTGGTGGCCGGTGTCCGGATCGCGGGCGCCCAGGTCTTCGTCAGCGAGATCATGGGCGACGGGGTGCAGGCGCTGGTCTACTGACGGTTCTACTGACTGTCCCGGGGCTCCCGGGGCTCCCGGGGCTCGTGGTCGGGACGGTCGCGGTCGTGGCCCGGCTTGTCCCAGTCCGGGTCGTCCCAGCGCGGGTCCTCCCACCAGTCGTCCTCGGGGTCGCGCCGGTTGGCGAAGACGGCCGCCAGCGGCGGGATCACCATGGCCACCACGCACATGCCGATCGCCGCGCCGACCGAGAAGAACCGCACGACTCCCCAGGCCAGGACGAAGAGCCCGAGGCAGACGCCCATCATCACGAAGTAGTAGCGGTGCCGGTTGCGCTGCTGCACACCTTCACGGTAGAGCGTTCGCGGTGAAGCGACGAGCCCCCGCCTGGGCAGGGGCTCGTCGCTCGGTTCGGGCGGATCGCCGCTCAGACCGCGATCGGGACCTCGGTCAGCGCGCCCTTGGACGCGACCACCTTGCGGTCCACGGTCGCGCCCGGCACCAGCGCACGCACGGTCCACTGGCCCTCGGCCGCGAAGAAGCGGAACTGGCCGGTCGCCGAGGTCGGCACCTCGGCGGTGAACTCGCCGCTCGCGTCGAGCAGCCGGACATAGCCGTTGACCGGCTCGCCGTCGCGGGTCACCGAACCCTGGATGATCGTCTCGTTCGCCACGTCAACTCCTGCCAGGTCGGGCCCGCCGGCCTTCGCACCACACATGTCTGTTCTCCTTGCTCGTGAAGCCGCGCGCGGTGCTCAGTTGGCGCCGAGCTCGATCGGCACGCCGACCAGGCTGCCGTACTCGGTCCAGGAGCCGTCGTAGTTCTTGACGTTCTCCTGGCCCAGCAGCTGGTGCAGCACGAACCAGGTGAGCGCGGAGCGCTCGCCGATCCGGCAGTAGGCGATGGTGTCCTTGGACAGGTCGACGCCCTCGGCCGCGTAGAGGGCGCGCAGCTCGTCGTCCGACTTGAAGGTGCCGTCGTCGTTGGCGTTCTTCGACCACGGGATGTTGCGGGCGCTCGGCACGTGGCCCGGGCGCTGCGACTGCTCCTGCGGCAGGTGGGCCGGGGCCAGCAGGCGGCCGGAGAACTCGTCGGGCGAGCGGACGTCGACCAGGTTCTTGGTGCCGATGGCGTTCACCACGTCGTCGCGGAAGGCGCGCAGGGCGGTGTTCTGGGCCTGGGCCCGGTAGTCGGTGGCCGGGCGGTTGGGGACCTCGGCGCCGTCGACCAGGTCGCGGGAGTCCAGCTCCCACTTCTTGCGGCCGCCGTCGAGCAGGCGCACGTCCTGGTGGCCGTAGAGCTTGAAGTACCAGAAGGCGTAGGAGGCGAACCAGTTGTTGTTGCCGCCGTAGAGCACCACGGTGTCGTCGTTGGCGATGCCCTTGGCGCTCAGCAGCGCCTCGAAGCCGGCCTGGTCGATGAAGTCGCGGCGGACCGGGTCCTGGAGGTCCTTCTTCCAGTCGATCCGGACGGCGTTCTTGATGTGGTTCTTGTCGTACGCGGCGGTGTCCTCGTCCACCTCGACGATGACGACCTTCGGGTCGTCCAGGTGGGCCTGGACCCAGTCGGCGTCGACCAGGACGTCACTGCGGCTCATGTCTTCTGTCTCCATCCGGGGGCGGTTGGCGGAAGGTGATGGCCCGGACGGCGGTCGATTGGCCCTGTAAGTCCACTTGTCCGATTTTCTGTCCGGATAGTGGGATGATGAACGGGGTACGAGGTGCCGTCGGGCAGTACGCGGGAGGTGCGGCCGCGGGCTTTGAACATGCCCGATCCGGCCGCGGCAGCAGGTGGGTAGCGCTTGGAGCCTGCCTGGGCAGGCCGCCGATCAGCGCATTCGACACAGGCAGGCAGCCACGCGGCAGAGGTCTACCGCCCGCCGCTTGGTGAGATTCGCCTGTCGCTTCATGGGCACGATGCTAGGGAGCCGATCCCGTCCCTGTCACCAACATGTCGAATAGTGAGATGAAATATGTCGGATGCTGGGATTTGACCCCGTCCCGACCGTGCTCGGCCGGTCGGACTCAGCTGGTCAGCGTGACGCCGGTGCCCGCGAAGGAGAGTTCGATGCCGCCCGGCTGCGGCGTCACGCTGTCCAGGTGCAGCCCCACCGGCAGCCCCTGCAGGGTGAAGCTCTTGGCGCCGAGGTCCCGCTGGATCATCCCGCCCACGCCGGGCATGGCGGCGAGGCCGGGCGGCAGGTTGCCGACGCTGCCGACCAGGATCGTGTTGCCGTTGTTCTGCAGCGTCACCGTGGCGGACAGCTTCTGGCCGAGCATCTCGTAGCCCACCTTGACCAGCCCGGGGCCGCCGTAGCCGAGCGAGATCCGCGAGTCCAGGCCCATCAGGTCGTGCACCTCCTGGTAGCCGATCAGGCCGTGGCCGCTCCCCGAGTCCACCGTCGCCGAGGTGTAGCCGGAGTTCACCTTCACCCCGCTCAGATCGGCCCGGAAGTCGTGCAGCTGGACGCTCTGCCCGCCGTTGCCGGTCAGCGTCATGCTGGCGGCCGACAGCGAGACCTTGCCGAGCTTCTGGTCGATCAGGTCGGTCAGGAACGGCATGTCGTCGATGGAGACCGTGGGACGCCCCGAGATGCCCTGGTGGCCGGCCAGCTTGTCGGCCGCCTGGCTCTCCGCCACGTTCACGGCCACCCGGTCCGCGCCCACCAGCAGGCCGGCGAGCGCCACGACCGGGACGGTCACCTTGATCCAGGTCCGCATCGACTTCCCTCTCCCCGTTGACGGCCACCGGTGCTCCCCCGGCGGCCCTGCCATCGCCGGTACGACGATCCACCGGTGACCATGGTTCCGGTCGGCCCGACCGCCGGGCCCGGCGGGGTCACCCGCCGGCGAACGGCGGCAGCACCTCCACGGTGCCGCCCTCGGCCAGCCGCACCTCGGCGCGGTCCCGGCCGCCCACCGGCTCGCTGTCCACCAGGTAGGAGCAGATGTCCAGCAGCCGGACGAAGCCCGGCCGGTCGGCGTGCCGCTGCCGCACCTGCGCCAGCGCCTCGGCCAGCGTGGCCGCCCGGTAGGGCTCCTCGGCGATGCCCGCCTCGGCCTTGGCGGCCGCCCAGTAGCGGATCGTCCCGGTCACCTCCGCCATCGGCGCATCCGGGAGGCCGGCGGAGGGTTCGGTGGTCGCGGACATCGTGCGGCCCCTTCTGCAAGATGGACGAATACGGATCCGGCGTGCCGTGCTCCATGATGGCCCGGCTCCGCCCGCACCGGGAACGCCCCAGGCCAGCCCGGTCGCACCGGGGGCGCACGCGGCACGACGCGATCTTCGTCACGCTGCTCCGCCCCTGCGTCGGCGGCCCCTGTTGGGCTATTCTCTCTGGTACGCAAGGGATCCGGGCAATGTCGCCCTCGGGTCCTTTTGTGCTTTCAGGACACCCATCCGGACGTCCTTGCGAGTGGTAACCCACCCGTGTCGGCTGTCGCACGACGATGTGTGCCCCACCAGCCGCACCACGAGCAGCCTGCGCAGTCCCGGCAGGCCACGGAGAAGCAAAGGGGACACCCCGGGTATGAGTTCTCTCCTCCTCCTCACCAACGCGCTGCAGCCCTCCGCCGAGGTACTGCCGGCCCTCGGCCTGCTGCTGCACCAGGTCCGGGTCGCCCCGGCCGAGGGCTCCGCCCTGGTCGACACCCCCAGCGCCGACGTCATACTGGTCGACGGCCGCCGCGACCTCCCGCAGATCCGCTCGCTCTGCCAGCTGCTCCGCTCCACCGGGGTGAGCGCCCCGCTGCTGCTGGTGGTCACCGAGGGCGGCCTGGCCGCCGTCACCGCCGAGTGGGGCGTCGACGACGTGCTGCTGGACACCGCGGGCCCGGCGGAGGTGGAGGCCCGGCTGCGGCTGGCGATCGGCCGCAAGGCGCAGGCCGCGGTGGACGACAGCCCGATGGAGATCCGCAACGGCGACCTCTCGGTGGACGAGGCCACCTACTCGGCCAAGCTCAAGGGCCGGGTGCTCGACCTCACGTTCAAGGAGTTCGAGCTGCTGAAGTACCTCGCCCAGCACCCCGGCCGGGTCTTCACCCGCGCCCAGCTGCTGCAGGAGGTCTGGGGCTACGACTACTTCGGCGGCACCCGGACCGTCGACGTGCACGTGCGGCGGTTGCGGGCCAAGCTCGGCGTCGAGCACGAGCAGCTGATCGGCACCGTGCGCAACGTCGGCTACCGCTTCGTGGTGCCCAACCAGGGCGACAAGAACGACCGGTCGGCCGCCGACAGCGAGGCCCTGCCGACCGCCGACGGCGAAGCCCTCACCGAGGCCGAACAGCCGGTCCGCAGCACCGTCGAGGGCTGATCCCCCGCTCCGGGCCCGGGATGGTACCGGGCCCGGGCACTGGCGGGCTGGACATACACGCGTAGACTCCCTGCGTGGCCAAGGTGACGCGCGACGACGTAGCCCGACTGGCTGGGACCTCGACCGCGGTCGTCAGCTACGTGATCAACGATGGACCCCGCCCGGTGGCGCCCGCCACCAAGGAGCGGGTGCTCGCCGCGATCGAGCAACTCGGCTACCGGCCGAACAGCGTCGCGCAGGCGATGGCCTCCCGGCGCACCAATCTGATCGGCATGATCGTGCCGGACGCCCGGCAGCCGTTCTTCGCCGAGATGGCGCACGCCGTGGAACGCGCCGCCTCGGACCGCGGCAAGCTGGTGCTGATCGGCAACTCCGACTACGTCGAAGACCGCGAGATGCACTACATCCAGGCCTTCCTGGGCATGCGGGTCTCCGGTCTGATCCTGGTCAGCCAGGGTGCGCCGCAGCGGGCCGCCAAGGAGTTCGCCGCGATGGAGGGCGCCAAGGTGGTGCTGCTGCACCGCCGCCCCGAGGCCGCCGACGACGTCTCGGTGGTCACCGACGACATCGGCGGCGCCGAGATGGTGGTCCGCCACCTGCTGGAGGTGCACGGACACCCGTACGTGGCCTGCTTCGGCGGCCCGGTGGACACCCCCGTGCCCGGCGACCCGGTCATCGACCACATCGCGGGCTGGCAGCGGGCCATGGCCACGACCGGCCAGGACAGCAACGGCCACCTGGTGGAGGCCCCCTTCCACCGCTACGGCGCCTACCAGGTCGCGCTGAAGCTGCTGAGCTCCCCCCAGCGGCCGCCGGCGATCTTCTGCTCCACCGACGACCAGGCGATCGGCGTGCTGCGGGCGGCCCGCGAGCTGAACCTGCGGGTTCCGGAGGACCTCGCGGTGGCCGGCTTCGACGACATCCCCGAGGCCGCGCTGGCCGACCCGCCGCTGACCACGGTGGCCAGCGAGGGCGAGGCGATGGCCCGGGCCGCCGTCGACCTGGTGCTGGACGACTCGCTGATGGTGCCCGGCTCGGCCACCGAGCGGGTGCGGCGGTTCCCGTCCCGTCTCGTGGTGCGGCGCTCCTGCGGCTGCCCCGGCGAGCCGGCCCTCGACGGGGCACCGAGCGGAGCGGGCGCAGAGTAACGCGCCTTTATGAGAAGCCAACGGGCTTCTCTGGCCGTTCTGACCCCACTCTCATCGAACTCTCATCCGCCAGGCGGAGCGTGTGCTGCATGAGCGAGCACCGCAGCACCGCAGATGAGTCGGGGTACCCGTTCCCGCCGAAGCCGGCCGGAGCACCCACCGCTCACTTCGACTACTTCGACCATTCGGCGACCTACGCGGCCTTCGAGGC
Source organism: Kitasatospora acidiphila (assembly GCF_006636205.1). Classification (NCBI taxonomy): domain Bacteria; kingdom Bacillati; phylum Actinomycetota; class Actinomycetes; order Kitasatosporales; family Streptomycetaceae; genus Kitasatospora; species Kitasatospora acidiphila. The sequence continues at coordinate 4,077,657 of NZ_VIGB01000003.1, forward strand.
CGCGCCGGCGCCGGACCCCGAGGGCCCCGAGGGCCCTGCGCGCCACGCCCGCAACGGCTTCGCCCCCAGCCTGGCGGCTGGGAGGTACCCCCAACGCGGCCGGGTCGCCCTCGCCACCGCCGTTGCCGCCGTCGCGGCCGTGCTCGGCGGCGTGATCGGCGGCACAGTCGCCGAGAGCGGGCACACCGCCGCCACCACCAGCGCCTCCGCCCCGACCGTGGTCAGCCCGGTCGCCGACAAGAGCGGCAGCACCGCCAACGTGGCCGGGATCGCCGCCGCGGTCTCGCCGAGCGTCGTCCAGATCACCGTGCAGACCAGCGGCGGCAGTGACATCGGCACCGGGATCGTCCTCACCGCCAACGGCCAGATCCTCACCAACTACCACGTGATCTCCAGCGCCGTCAGCAACGGCGGCAGGATCACCGTGGCCTTCGACAACGGCTCCAAGGCCACCGGATCGGTGACCGGCACCGACAAGTCGAGCGACCTCGCGGTGATCACCGCCAGCGGCGTCAGCGGCCTCAAGCCGGCCACCCTCGGCAACTCCAGCGCACTGGCGATCGGCGACCCGGTGGTCGCCATCGGCAACCCCGACGGCCTGACCGGCACCGTCACCTCGGGCATCATCAGCGCCAAGAACCGGCCGGTCACCGTGCAGGTCGACGAGACCACCACGCGCGGCAACGGCGGCTTCGGCTACCCGTTCCTGCCCGGCTACAACAGCCAGCCCTCCAACAGCGGCAGCACCGCCAGCTACTCGGCACTGCAGACCGACGCCGCGCTCAACCCCGGCAACTCCGGCGGCCCGCTGATCAACGCCGCCGGCCAGGTGATCGGCGTCAACTCCGCGATGTACTCCGGCAGCGGCAACTCCGGCTCCGGCTCCGGCCAGGCCGGCAGCGTCGGCCTCGGCTTCACCATCCCGATCGACACCGTCAAGCAGGTGCTGCCCCAGATGCAGGCCGGCCAGACGCTGTGAACCCCCGGTGACCCCCGCTGACCCCCGGTAGTCCCGTTCCGGGCGGTCCGCACCGCACAATGGCAACACCCCTTCCATCCCCAGAGAGGGCAACCCCGCCGATGACTCCCCCGCCGACGACCGCAACCCCGCCGAGCCCTCCGCGCCGCCCGCGCGGCTGCTCGTGGTCGACGACGAGCCGGCGCTGCGTGACGCGCTGGAGAGCAGCCTCGCCTTCGAGGGCTACGAGGTCAGCACCGCCACCGACGGCTACGAGGCGCTGGAGGCCGTCGAACGCGACAAGCCCGACCTGGTGCTGCTGGACATCATGATGCCCCGGATGGACGGCCTCACCGCCGTCCGCCGGATGCGCTCCCGCGGCGACACCGCCCCGGTCCTGATGCTCACCGCGCGCGACGCGGTGGGCGACCGGGTCACCGGCCTGGACGTCGGCGCCGACGACTACCTCGCCAAACCGTTCGAACTGGACGAGCTGCTGGCCCGGGTCCGCGCCCTGCTGCGCCGCAACGCGCTGGCCACCGAGGCCGCCGCCCGGGCCGGCGCCGTGGAGGACGACTCCGAGGTGCTCGCCTTCGCCGACCTGAAGATGAACACCGCCACCCGCGAGGTCACCCGCGCCGGCAAGCCCATCGAGCTGACCCGCACCGAGTTCATGCTGCTGGAGATGTTCCTCTCCCACCCGCGCCAGGTGCTCACCCGCGAGCAGATCCTCAAGGCGGTGTGGGGCTTCGACTTCGAGCCGTCCTCCAACTCACTGGACGTCTACGTGATGTACCTGCGCCGCAAGACCGAGCAGGGCGGCATGCCCCGGCTCATCCAGACCGTACGCGGGGTCGGCTACGCCCTGCGCGCGCCTAGCGGAGCGACGGCCTGAGGGTGATGGGCACCAAAGCGGTTTCACGGGGGCGGCTGTCGCGGTGGTACCACGACATGTCGCTGCGCAGCCGGCTGGCGGTGCTGGCGTCGGTGGCAGTGGCGGTGGCGATCGCGCTGTGTTCGGTCGCGTGCTGGTTCATCGTGAGGGACCAGACGTACGCGCTGCAGCAGCAGGAGCTCGCCAAGGCTCCCTACGCTCTGCAGGTCATCCCGCGCCTCAGCCCACCCACCGTCTGCGCGAGCACTCCACAGGATGCCGTCACCGAGTTGGAGACCGCCAACGCCGGCCTGTTTACCGGCGCACCGCCCCCGGGAAATCGCAGCAACCACTGGCCGGCTGAGGCGATCAGCTCCGACGGCTCCGAAGTCTGCCTGCCGATCGGAGCGGACCTGGTCGCCGTCAAGGTCGAGCCGTCCTACCTGAACGCGATCAACCTGCCGATCGGGCAAGCGACCTACGTCAGGGGGCGGTTCGTCAACGGTGATCCGGCGATGGTGCGGCTGTCGCACTACCAGGACGCGCGTCAGTCCTATGTGCTCGCCACGGCTTCATCGTTGAAGAGCGTCGACAACTCCCTCCAGAACCTCGGCTTCATCCTCCTCGTCGTCTCCGCCGTCGGCATCGGCATCGCCGGTGTCACCGGCCGCCTGGTGGCTCGTGCTGCCCTGCGTCCCGTTCACGACCTCACCGATGCCGTGGAGCACATCGCCCGCACCGAGGAGGTGGGCACCACGATCCCCGTGCACGGCAATGACGAGATCGCCCGGCTCTCCTCGTCCTTCAACTCGATGTCCACCGCGCTCGCCAACTCGCGGGAGCGGCAGACCCGGTTGATCGCGGATGCCGGGCACGAGCTGCGCACTCCGCTCACCTCGCTGCGCACCAATGTGGACCTGCTGATCCGCAGCGACGACACCGGCCGGCCGCTGCCGCCCGCCACCAAGACCAAGCTGCTCGGCTCGATGAAGGCGCAGATGCAGGAACTCACCGTGCTGATCGGTGACTTGCTGCAGCTGTCCCGACCGGACTCACCGCGCCCGGGGCAGAACGTGGCGGTGGTCGCGGTGCACGAGATCGCCCAGCGTGCCGTGGACCGGGCCAAGTTGCGCGGTCCGGGGCTGAACTACCAGGTGGTCCTGGAGCCCTGGTACACCCGGGCGGACGCGGCCGCGTTGGAGCGGGCCGTGATGAACCTGCTGGACAACGCGGTGAAGTACAGCCCGCCGGCGGGTGCCATCGAAGTGACCCTGCACCACGGGCGGTTGACGGTCCGCGACCATGGACCGGGCATCCCGGAGGACGAACTGCAGTACGTCTTCGACCGGTTCTGGCGTTCCCCGTCGTCCCGGCAGCTGCCGGGTTCGGGACTGGGCCTGTCGATCGTGGCGCAGACCGTGGAGGACAGCGGCGGCCGGGTCACGCTGGGTCCGGCGCCGGACGGCGGCCCGGGTGCGTTCGCGGTGGTCACCCTCCCCGGCGCCCCGGAACCGCCCCCGGCGGCGCCTCCGCTGCCCCCGCAGCCGCCGTACCCGCCGGGCTCCGCAGCCAGCTGACGGTCCGCCCGGGCGGACCGTCAGCTCACACCCCCGGCTCCGCCGCGAGCTGACGCTCCGCCCGGATCCTCCCCCAGCCTTCGGCCGGGGGGACCCCCATCTCGCGCCCCGGGCCGAACGTCACACTCCCGGCTCCGCCGCGAGCTGACGCTCCGCCCGGATCCTCCCCCAGCCTTCGGCCGGGGGACCCCCATCTCGCGCCCCGGGCCGAACGTCAGACCCCCGGCTCCGCCGCGAGCTGACGCTCCGCCCGGATCCGCTCGGCCACCGCGTCCTCGGTCATCGCGCGGTCGGTGTAGACCAGCGGGCGCTCGCTCTCGGTGATGATGTGCTTGACCACTTGGACGTTGCCGTTGACGTCCCAGACGGCGATGCCCGGGGAGAGGGTGGGGATGATCTCCACCGCCCACCGGGGCAGGCCCAGCACCCGTCCGGTGGCCCGGGCCTCGTCGGCCTTCTGCATGTAGATGGTGCGGGTGGAGGCCATCTTGAGGATCGCCGAGGCCTCCTTGGCGGCGGCGCCGTCCACCACGTCCGACAGGTGGTGCACCACGGCGACGAACGACAGGCCGAGCCGGCGCCCGAACTTCAGCAGCCGCTGGAAGAGTTGGGCCACGAACGGGCTGTTGATGATGTGCCAGGCCTCCTCGACCAGGAAGATGCGCTTCCTGCGGTCGGGGCGGATCCAGGTGTGCTCCAGCCAAACGCCGACGATCGCCATCAGGATCGGCATCGCGATCGAGTTGCGGTCGATGTGCGACAGGTCGAAGACGATCAGCGGCGCGTCCAGGTCGATGCCGTCGGTGGTCGACCCGTCGAACATGCCGCGCAGGTCGCCGTCGACCAGCCGGTCCAGCACCAGGGCCACGTCCAGGCCCCAGGACTGCACCTCCTCCGGGTCCACCCCGAGCGACTCCACCGAGGACAGGTCGGGGCGGCGCAGCGTCTCGATGATGTCGCCGAGGATCGGCTGGCGGTCCGTCACGGTGGCCCGGACATGGGCGTGCGCGGCCTTCAGGGCGAAGCCGGCCCGCTCCTCCAGGCTGCGGCCCATCGCCACCTCGATGATGGTGCGCAGCAGCGACAGCTGCCCGGTGGTGGTGATCGCCGGGTCCAGCGGGTTGAGCTTGACCCCGCCGTCCCGGGCCGCCATCGGGTCCAGCCGGACCGACTTTATGCCCAGCGCGTTGGCGATCAGGTTCCACTCGCCGACGCCGTCCTCGCCCTGCGCGTCCAGCACCACCACCTGCCGGTCGCGGAACCTCAACTGCCGCAGCACATAAGTCTTCTCCAGCGCCGACTTGCCGTTGCCCGACTCGCCGAGCACCAGCCAGTGCGGGGCCGGCAGCTGCTGGCCGTAGAGCTGGAACGGGTCGTAGACGTAGCCCTTCCCGCTGTACACCTCACGGCCGATGATGACCCCGGAGTCGCCCAGCCCCGGTGCGGCGGTGGGCAGGTAGACCGCCTGGGCTTGACCGGTGGAGGTGCGCACCGGCAGCCGGGTGGTCTCCACCTTGCCGAACATCAGGCTGGTGAACGAGTCGGTCAGGTTGCCCATGGCCACGGGGGCTCCAGTTGGTCGGCGGCGGATGCCGGTGGCGGACGGTCAGCGGCGGATGCCGGTGGCGAACGGCAGGGTGTTGACGAACGCCCGGTGGTGCTCGCGGTCGCACCACTCCAGCTTGAGGTAGCTCTTGCCGGCCGAGGCCCGGATGGTCCGCTTGTCGCGGGCCAGCGCCTCGGGGTTGCGGGAGGAGACCGTGATGTAGCCGACCAGGTTCACCCCGGCCGCGCCGGAGGCCAGGTCGTCACCGCGCTGGTCGACCCGGCCGGTGTGGGCCAGGTCGCGCGGGTCCACCGTGCGGTTCATCTTGGCCGCGCGGCTGGCCTCGGCCTCGTCGTTGGTCTTCTCGGTGAGCATCCGCTCGATCGCCACGTCGGTCGGCTCCAGGTCCATGGTGACGGCGACCGTGCGGATCACGTCCGGGGTGTGCACCAGCAGCGGGGCGAGGAAGTTGACGCCCACCGGGGTGAGCGGCCACTCCTTGATCCAGGCGGTGGCGTGGCACCAGGGCGCCCGGGTGGCCGACTCGCGGGTCTTGGCCTGCAGGTACTGCGGGTCGGTGGCGTCCAGCTCGGCCGGCCAGGCGTTGCGCCGGGTCATCGCCTGGATGTGGTCGATCGGATGGTCCGGGTCGTACATCGAGTGCAGCAGCGAGGCCAGCCGGGCCTCGCCCAGCGGCTGCCGCACCCGGATGTCGGCCTCCGCCAACCGGGCGCAGATGTCGGTCAGTTCACGGGCCATCACGGCGGCCAGGCCGTCGTCCTCGCGGCCCGCGCCGCGCTTGTCGTAGGCGCTGCGGCCCATCGCCTGCGACTCGGCGGCCAGGTCCCGGGTGTAGTGCATGCAGGCCACCAGGTAGGCCCGGTGCTGCTCGGAGGAGGTGGACACCATCGACTGCAGCTGGTCGTAGGAGTCCCGCAGCCAGCGCGGCGCGTCCTGGTCGCCGCGCCGCTCGACGTCCTTGGCGTGCGCGTCCGGGTCGGCGGGCAGGGTGCGGGCCAGGATCTGCAGCCGGGTCACGAAGCCGTCCCCGTTGGCGACGTGCTTGAGCAGGGTGCCGAACCGGTCGACCAGCGCCTCCTGGTCCTCGGAGTCGCGCAGCCCCACGCCCGGGCCCTCGATCTCGATCGCGGCGGTCACGGTGCGCCGCTCCAGGTGCATCAGCACGGCGACCTCGTCCGGTCCGAACGGCGCGCTCAGCCAGCGCTGCCGCCCCACCCCCGGCGGCGGGCCGACCTCGACCTCCCGGCCGTCCAGCCGGGTACCGGCGTCCATCGCGGTGGACTGCCAGACCGCCCGGCCACTGCGCACGGTGCGCCGGAAGGTGCGGTTGATCTCCACCCACTTGTAGAAGGTCCGGCGCCGGTACGGCAGGTACACCGCCGCGATGGCCAGCAGCGGGAAGCCCACCAGACCGACTATCCGCAGCGCCAGGATCGGCACCAGCAGACCCCAGAGCATCCCCAGGAAGGCGCCGAAGATGATCAGGATGATCTCCCCGGACTCCCGGTTGCGCCCGATCGGCGCGTTCGGGCGGGACTTGCCGATCAGGTAGGTGCGGCGCTGGTGGACGTACGACTGGGCGTACTGCCCCCGAACTGGCCGAACGGCTCACTGCTCAAGGCGCGTCACCCTCCCTTCGCTGGGTTCTGGGCCGGCGGCTGGGCCGGCGCCGCCGGGGTCTTCGGCGCGGCGGGCTGCCGGGTGGCGTGCGCGGCGATGCCGGGGGCGACCGAGCCGCCGCCCGCGCCGCCGCTGGCCGAGGCGGTCGCCGTCTCCGCGCCGCCGCGCGAACCGTGCGTCGAGATGCCCTGCTTGACCAGGTTGGCCGGCCCGTTGATCATCGCCTGGCCGGCGCTGACCGCGCTGGCCCGGGCCTGCCGCAGATGCATCATCTCGTCGCCGAAGCCGGGCACGAAGCGGTAGATCGCGGAGCTGGCGAAGACCGACAGGAACAGGATCGCCAGGCCGGCGAGCACCCTGGAGAAGTCGTCGGAGGCCCCCGCGCCGCCGGCCACCGCGGCAGCCAGCCCCAGGATTATCACGATCACCGGCTTGACCAGGTCTATCGCCGCCATCAGGCCCGCCCAGCGGCGCACGTGCTTCCACAGCTGCTTGTCGACCAGCCCGCGTACACCGCGGTGCCGAGCAGCGCTCCCACGTACAGCATCGCGGTGCGCACCCACAGCTCGATCCACAGCACCACCGCCGCCAGCACCGCCACCAGCGAGACCAGCACCAGGATCAGCGGCCCGCCGCCGATCGACCCGTGCTCCAGGGTGTCGGCGAACCCGCCGAGGTAGTTGCCGGTGCCCGACTTGGTCCCGGCCGCTATCACCGCGGTCACCCCGTCGGTCGCCCCCACCAAGGTGTAGAGGATCAGCGGGGTGAACGCCGAGGCGATCACGGTCAGCCACAGGAACCCGATGGCCTCCGAGATCGCCTGGGTCAGCGGCACCCCGCGGACCGCCCGCTTGGTCACCGCCAGCAGCCAGAGCACCAGCGTCAGCACCGTCGACGCCGCGAACACCACCGCGTACTGCGACAGGAAGTCCGTGTTGGTGAAGTCCACCTGCGTCGTGCTGTCGATCGCCCCCGACAGGTTCCGCACCACCCAAGCCGCCGCCTGCGCGCACGCCTTCGCCAACGACCCGAGCGGATCGGTCACGGATCCCACGGTGCCGGAGCCGGGGACAGAACCGGGCTTGTCGGCGCAGAGGATCCCGTCCGAGGCCATCGGCAGGTTCGGACAGTTGCCGTTGGTGCTGGACGGCGAGGGGGACGGTGACGGGCTTGGCGCCGCGAAGGCCCGCTGCGCCGCCAGGATCGCGCCCAGCTGAACCGTCGCCATCACCCCGCCGAGCGTCAGTGCGCGACGGGCGCCGGTCGGCTGCCGTGTCTCAGCGGGCATAGCGGAAGCCTCCGAACTGCTGAACAGCACCGGTCATCTCTTCGGCGGTGGCGGCCTGTTGATCGGCCGGAAGGGGCGCAGGCCCGTCCTGACGGCTGTAGGAGGCAAGCTTCCAGTCACCGCCGACCCAGCGCAGGGTGAGCGTCAGGGTGTACCAGTTCGCCTGCACAGGGAGTGTGGAGTTGGGCCCGGCCAGCCCCACCAGGCTCACGCACCAGACCACCGCCTTGACGCTGTCGGCCGTGTAACCGTCCGTCTTGGTACCGATCGGACTGCTACGACTGACGAAGGTCAGGTCGACCGGCGCCTTGCCCTGGGCGTCCAGCCCCAGCCGCGCCAGCACCTGAGGGGTCATCGCCTGGTCCAGCACCCCCCGCAGTGCCCCCAGCGCGGCCGGGTCGGCGATGGTGTCGAGGATCCGCCCCGGCCGGCGGCCTGGAACATGTCCGCGCCGCCCAGTGCCACCGCGTAGTTGGCGGCGGCCGACTGGGCGCCCTGGTCGGTGTGCGGGTAGCCGGTGCCGATGCCGTTGCTGCTGGCGGTCACCGGCTGGTCGCCGCTGGGCGCGGTGGCGGCGCCGGTGGGCGGTACCGCGCCGGCGGAGTGCCCGGCGCCGGCGCTTCCCGAAGTCGGGGTGCCGGGGCGGGCGTTGTTGGCGATGGAGATGGCCACCACGAGCAGGGTGACCACCACCAGGACGGTCAGCAGGGTGCGCAGCGGCCTGGGTTGACGGGAGGTCGGCTGGCCGGAGGCCTGTTCGCCGACCGGCAGCCGCGTACGGGTGTGCGGCTGGTCGTCGGGCAACGGCACGGCGGCCCTCCTGGGACAGGGAGCCGGGGGTGGGCTCCATCGTGGTCTTCCGGGCTTGCGGCGCGGATGCAATGGGGTCCCCCGGCCGGAGGCTGGGGGAGCGTCGGTGGGCCGACCCGGCCGCTGGCCCGGTCGGCGGTCAGGTCATCAGACGAACGCAGCCATCAGAAGACCACACTCATCAGATGAACGTTCATCAGATGGCCATGCCGTACACAATGGTGAACAGGGTGCCGAGTGATCCAATGATGAACACGCCGGTCAGGCCGGCGACGATCAGCCCCTTGCCCTGCTCGGCACTGAAGGTGTCACGCAGCGCCGTGGCGCCGATCCGCTGCTTGGCCGCCCCCCAGACCGCGATCGCCAGACAGGCCAGGATCGCGACGGCCATCACCACCTCGACCATGATCCGGGCTTCCGAGCCCAGCGTGGCGAAGGGGCCCCAATCAGGGGCGATGCCACCGATGATGGTGTCGATGCCGGGCTTCTTCGGAGGGTCCGCGGCCAGCAGGCCGCTTGCGTATCCATTCACTGTGTTGCCCACGCTGCTCACTGTGTCACTCACGTGCATTTCCTGTCTCACCGCCTGATCAGGCAATTCAACGGCCACGACCACCGACGCGCGAAGGGCCAGGGCCTATTCTTGGCCGGATCTGATGTCGACTTGGCTACTTTTTGAGGATTGGTCGCGGGGCACGGAACACGTTTGCCAGGATGTCCACTGGACGAAGGATAGCGCTCACTCTTTGTATCTCCGATGATTGCGCTGGGCAACGCATTGCAGCAGACTGGCAGAGGTGTCGGCCGTTCGACTTGGCGCGTGCGGGGGGCATATGCGTTCCGGTACCGCGCCGGAGGCTCCTGTCCAGGGCCGAACCGATAGCTCAGCACCCTGGGACACAAGCACTCTGACACTGCATCGGGATGGTGCTGATGGTACTCCGGAATGGCGGCCGAGCGGCGATCGCTGCGGGAGCTCTTGGCGGCGGCTTCGTCCTGCTGCTCGGGCTCGGCACCTATGCGGCGAGCGGCCTGCCCCAGGGCAACGCCGGCTACGGCTCCAACGTCTCGCTGGCCACCGGCACGGTCCCGGCCGCCTACCAGGCACTGATCCAGCAGGCCGGCAGCAGCACCTGCCCGCAGGTGACCGCTCCGCTGCTGGCCGCCCAGCTCTACCAGGAGAGCGGCTTCAACCCCACCGCGGTCAGCAACGTCGGTGCGCAGGGCATCAGTCAGATCATGCCGGACACCTGGAGGCAGTACGCGGACCCGAGTTGGACCAACCCCTGGGATCCGAGCCAGGCCATCCCGATGGCCGCCCGGATCGACTGCGCCTACGCCAAGGACGTCGCCTCCGTCCCCGGCGACCCGCAGGCCAACATGCTGGCCGCCTACAACGCCGGCACCGACGCGGTGCTGCGCAACCGCGGCATCCCGCCCTACTCGGAGACCCAGGACTACGTCCACTCGATCCTCTCGCTGGCGCGCAGCTTCAGCGCGCCCAGCGCCCCCGTGGGGATCTCGGCACAGGCCAACGGCGCCATCTACTTCGCGCAGACCAAACTGGGCACCCCGTACCTGTGGGGCGGTGAGGGGCTGCCCTCGCAGGACGGCCGGTTCGACTGCTCCGGGCTCACCCAGGCCGCCTTCGCCTCGGTCGGCATCACCCTGCCCCGAGTGGCCAACGACCAGTGGTACTCGGGCCAGCACCCCAGCCGCGACCAACTCCGCCCCGGCGACCTGGTGTTCTTCGCCACCGACCTGAGCGACCCGCGCAGCATCCACCACGTCGGCATCTACGTCGGCGGCGGCTACATGATCGACGCCCCGCACACCGGCGCCGAGATCCGCTACGACTCGATCGACCGCTCCGAGTACATCGGTGCGACCCGGGTCACCCCGGACGGCGCCGCCGCGCTGCCCAGCAGGGCCGCCGACGGCACCATCACCGGCGGCTCGGCGCTGGACGGCAAGGGCGGCTCCTCGCTCGCCTCGGCCTCCGCCAGCCCCTCCCCCTGACGGACTGCCAGTTCAGGCACGCCAGGTCAAGTAGGCTGCAAGCCGACAGCGCCGGTCGAGCGAGCACAGGAGGTACGGGGTGTCCACGCTGCTGGCCGACCCGGGCGACGGCAACCCCGATCTCGAACTGCTCTACACCGTCAACGGCTTGGCGAAGAGCGCGCCGCACTGGCTGGACTCGCTGGTCTCCTGGGTCGGCGAGTACGGCATCCTGCTCGGCCTGCTGACGCTGATCGCGATCGGCTGGCTGACCGCCCGCCGCCGCCCGGACGCACCGGTGGCGGTGGCCGGAATGCTCTGGGTACCGCTGTCGGTGGCGCTGGCGGAGCTGGCCAACCTGCCGATCTCCGCGATCGTGGACCGGCCCAGACCGTTCGTCAGCCATCCGGACCTGGACGTGCTGATCGCCGGCAAGGCCGGCACCCACTCCTTCGTGAGCGACCACTCGACCATGGCGATGGGCGTGGCCGTGGCGCTCTTCCTGGTCAACCGGCGGCTCGGGGCGATCGCCGGGGTGCTGGCACTGCTGCAGGGCTTCTGCCGGCTCTACATGGGTGTGCACTATCCGACCGACGTGCTGGGCGGCTACGCACTGGCCGTCGCCGTCGTGCTGCTGCTGGCGCCGCTCGCCAATGTGGTGCTGGTGCCGCTCTGCCACGCGGTCGCCCGGAGCGCGGCCGCGCCGCTGGTGACCGCGGGCCCGGCCGGGGCCGGGGCCGGGCCGGGGCCGGGGCCGGGGCCGGTGACGGCCGACGGCGGCGCCGCGGCGGCTCGCCAAGCTCCGAACTGCCACCCGCCTCCGAGTCCGACCTGGCTGCCTGAGCCCGCGTCAGTGCCGCTGGGGCCGTCAGCCCGGCTGCAGGCTCTCCAGGTGCTCCGCGACGTCCCGCCGGGCCTTGTCCCGGGAGCGGCGGGCCGGGGCGAACCAGCCGCAGTTGCAGACCGCGAAGGCGAATGAGCCGCGCTCGGTCACCTCCGCCAGGTGCCCGCCGGGCGCCTGGGGATCCACTTCGGGTGTTGCCGCCGACACGTTGTCCACCGTACTGCACCGTTCTTGACGGACGGCTTCGCACGGCGGCCGGGAGGGGCGCGAACCGCCCGCCGCGCGCCCGGCGGCGCGTAACCCACGGCGCACCGGCCTCGTTCTCGGCAGTACCGGCCCCGCCCAGCCAGGGGCGGCGGCTCGCCGGTTCTCCGGCCCGAGGGGGTCGCTCACCATGGGGGTTGAGTTCACCATGACGACGTCGCGCCAAACCCGGGCCATCGGCTCGGCCGCCGCAGCCGCCCTGCTCGCCGCCGTACTCACCGGCTGCAGCGGTGGCTCGGCCGGCTCCAGCGACGCGGGCGCGTCCGGCAGCCCGGTGGCCGACAAGCTCGCCGACGACCCGCTGACCGCGGTGCGCAACGCCCCGGACATCACCGGCCACACCGGCTCCGTGCAGGCCGCCACCCAGCTGACCACCGTCTCGGGGTCCAAGAAGGCCTCGTTCACCGGCGGCGGCCCGTACGACTACGTCAAGCGGATCGGCCGGCTGGAGGTGCAGGTGCCGCCCGGCGCGGCCACCCACGGCCCGGTGGTGGAGATCTACGAGCCGGGCCTGATCTTCCTGCAGAACAGCGGCGCCAAGGGGGTGGCCCCCGGCAAGTGGGTCCGGCTGGACGTGCGGCAGCTCGCCGACGGCAACCTGATCAGCAACGGCGCCACCGACCCGGCCACCGCCGCGGCCGCGCTGCGCGGCGCCCAGCAGGCCGCCCTGGCCGGCGACGAGACCGTGGACGGGATCCCGCTGAAGCACTACAAGGGCACCCTGGACCTGGCCAAGGCCGCCGACGCAGCCGGCGGGCAGGCCGGCTACGGGCTGCGGATGGCGGGTGCCACCTTCACCGTCAAGGAGGTGCCGTTCGAGGCCTGGCTGGACGCGCAGGGCCGGCTGCACCGGATGATCGAGAGCTTCACCTTCGCCGGGGTGGCCGGTTCCAAGGACCCCAAGGACCAGGTGCAGGTCACCTCCACGGTCGCGCTGAGCGACTACGGCACCGCGGTCTCCGTCTCCGAGCCGGCCGGCGGTGACGTGGTCGAGCTGAAGGACGGCGGCTCCGCCTCGCCGAAGTGACGCACCGTCGGCCGCCGAGCTGACGCACCACCGGGAACCGGTGTGACGCACCACCGGGGCGCGGCCTCGGGGTCACCCAGTTGCGCACCAGAGATGGCCCGTCCGTGCCATGGGGCGGCGGCCGGGCACTCTCTAGGCTGGTTGGGGGCGCGCCCCAGTCTGGCGGCCGGGAGGGACCCCCACCCGGCCGAAGGCCGGGGGAGGGTGGCTGCCGCCCCGTTGAGCGGGCGCTGAAGGGGTGGTGCTGGGTGTCGTCCTCGGCGGATCGAGCGTTCGGCCAGGAGAGCGCGGCCCTCGACGAGATCGAGCTGGCCGGTGAACTGATGATCGCGGCCACCGACAGCAGCGCCGAGCGGCTGCCCACCGCCCGGATCGACGAGGTGCTGCTGCACCGTCCGGCGGCGGGCGGGGCCCCGGAGACTCCGCCGTCTCCCGAGCCCCCGGACGGCCTGGGTCCGATCAGCTCCGCAGCAGCCGGCTGATCGCCGCCATCGCCTCGGTCACCTTGTCGTTCACCGCCGTACCGCCCTCCTCGACGGCCGCCGCGACGCAGTGCGCGAGGTGCTCCTCCAGCAGCGCCAGGGCGAAGGACTGCAGTGCCTTGGTGGTCGCGGAGACCTGGGTCAGGATGTCGATGCAGTAGACGTCCTCCTCCACCATCCGCTGCAGGCCGCGGGCCTGGCCCTCGATCCGGCGCAGTCGCTTGAGGTGGTCCGCCTTGTTCTTGCTGTAGCCGTACGGGCCGTGTCCGCCGTGGGCCTCGGTGGTCGTCATGGCACTAGTCTCCCGCACCGCGCGGCCCGGTCGCGGTTCCCCCGTCCGGGGGGCGGATGGCGATCGGCGGGTGCCGGACGGCGGTCATCGGGCCGGGATTCCGCCAGACTGATGCGCGTAGACCGAGGCCGCCTGGAAGAGGAGGATCCGCTTCCCAGCCGTGCACCCCGTTTGCACATGTGCGGCGCCGAACACCTAGCATCGTTGAGTCCCTCCCCCGCACATCGGAGATTTCCGTGCGTTTTAGCCTGACCCCGAAGGAGACGAGCTTCTACGACATGTTCGCCGCCGCCGCGGAGAACCTTGTCGTCGGTTCGAAGCTCCTGCTGGAACTGCTGGGCTCAGACGTGTCTGCCCGCGCGGAGATCGTCGAGCGCATGCGCGCCGCCGAACACGCGGGCGACGACACCACCCACGCGATCTTCCACCAGCTGAACTCCTCCTTCATCACCCCGTTCGACCGCGAGGACATCTACAGCCTGGCCTCCTCGCTGGACGACATCATGGACTTCATGGAGGAGGCCGTCGACCTCGTCGTGCTCTACGACATCCAGACCCTCCCCAAGGGTGTGGAGCAGCAGATCGAGGTGCTGGCCCGGGCTGCCGAGCTGACCGCCGGGGCCATGCCCAACCTGCGCAGCATGTCCAACCTGACCGAGTACTGGATCGAGGTCAACCGGCTGGAGAACCAGGCCGACCAGATCCACCGCAAGCTGCTGGCCCACCTGTTCAGCGGCCAGTACGAGGCGATCGAGGTGCTGAAGCTCAAGCAGGTGGTCGACGTCCTTGAGGAGGCGGCGGACGCTTTCGAGCACGTGGCCAACACGGTGGAGACCATCGCCGTCAAGGAGTCCTGACCAGCGTGGACATGGCAGCACTCATCGTCGTCATCGGCGTTGCCTTCTTCTTCACCTACACCAACGGCTTCCACGACTCGGCGAACGCCATCGCCACCTCGGTCTCCACCCGGGCCCTCACCCCGCGCGCCGCGCTGGCGATGGCCGCGGTGATGAACCTGGCCGGCGCCTTCCTCGGCAGCGGGGTGGCGCAGACCGTCTCCAAGGGCCTGATCGAGACCCCGCAGGGCTCCGAGGGGATGACCGTCCTGTTCGGCGCCCTGGTCGGCGCGATCGCCTGGAACCTGGTCACCTGGTACTTCGGCCTGCCGTCCTCCTCCTCCCACGCACTCTTCGGCGGCCTGGTCGGTGCCGCGATGGCCGCCGGCACCGGGGTGATCTGGAGCGGCGTGGTCGACAAGATCATCATTCCGATGGTGGTCTCCCCGATCGTCGGCCTGATCGTCGGCTACCTGGTGATGCTGGCCATCCTGTGGCTGTTCCGCCGGGCCAATCCGCACCGCGCCAAGCGCAGCTTCCGGGTCGCGCAGACCGCTTCGGCCGCGGCGATGGCGCTGGCCCACGGCCTGCAGGACGCCCAGAAGACCATGGGTGTGGTGGTGATGGCCCTGACCATCTCCGGCCACCAGCATGGCAACGGGATCCCGATCTGGGTCAAGGTCTCGTGCGCCGCGACTCTGTCGCTGGGCACCTACGCGGGCGGCTGGCGGATCATGCGGACCCTGGGCCGCAAGATCATCGAGCTGGACCCGCCGCAGGGCTTCGCCGCCGAGGCCACCTCGGCCGCGATCATGTACGTCACCTCGTACGTCTACAAGGCGCCGATCTCCACCACCCATGTGATCACCTCGGCGATCATGGGCGTGGGGGCCACCAAGCGGGTCCGCGCGGTCCGCTGGGGGTGGCCAAGAACATCGTGCTCGGCTGGTTCATCACCATGCCGGCCGCCGCGCTGGTCGCTGCCGGGGTCTTCTGGCTGACCGATCTGATCGTCGGTTAAACGCGCCGCACCACACACGGATAAGGGCCCGCCCTCGCGTCCCGAGGGCGGGCCCTTTCATGCCCCGCGGCGGCACCGCCATGCAGCACCGAAGGGCAGCTCTATCCGAAGCGGCCCGAGATGTAGTCCTCGGTCGCCTGTACGGACGGGTTGGAGAAGATCCGCTGGGTGTCGTCCAGCTCGATCAGCTTGCCCGGCTGGCCGACCCCGGCAAGGTTGAAGAAGGCGGTGCGGTCGCTGACCCGGGCCGCCTGCTGCATGTTGTGGGTCACGATCACGATGGTGAAGCGCGACTTGAGCTCGCCGATCAGGTCCTCGATCGCCAGCGTGGAGATCGGGTCCAGCGCCGAGCAGGGCTCGTCCATCAGCAGCACCTGCGGCTCCACCGCGATCGCCCGGGCGATGCACAGACGCTGCTGCTGACCGCCGGAGAGGCCGGCACCCGGCTTGTTCAGCCGGTTGTGGACCTCCTTCCAGAGGTTGGCGCCCTTCAGCGACTGCTCCACGATGCCGTCCAGCACCGACTTCTTCCTGACCCCGGCGAGCTTCAGGCCGGCCGCCACGTTGTCGTAGATCGACATGGTCGGGAACGGGTTCGGCCGCTGGAAGACCATCCCGACGGTGCGGCGCACCGCCACCGGGTCGACCCCCGGGCCGTACAGGTTCTCGTCGTCCAGCAGGACCTTGCCCTCGACCCGGGCGCCCGGGATCACCTCGTGCATCCGGTTCAGGGTGCGCAGGAAGGTGGACTTGCCGCAGCCGGAGGGGCCGATGAAGGCGGTCACCGAGCGGGGCTCGATGGTCATCGAGATGTCCTCGATGGCCTTGGTGCCACCGTAGAAGGCCGACAGTCCGCTGACGTCGATGCGCTTCGCCATGATTCTTTCTTCTCTCGTCTTTTCGTACGTCAGTCGGGCGGTCAGTGGCCGGTCTTGGGCGAGCGCCAGCGGGCGATGCCGCGGGCAACCAGGTTGAGCGCCATCACGAAGGCGATCAGGACCAGTGCCGCACCCCAGGCCCGGGCGTACCCGAAGCTGTTGTTGACCTGGGTGTACTGCTGCCAGATGTAGACCGGGAGGTTCATCTGCGGACCGTTGAACGGATCCGGGTTGATCGAGTCCGAGACGAAGACCAGCATCATCACCGGCGCCGTCTCACCCGTGATCCGGGCCACGGCCAGCATCACACCGGTGGTGATGCCGCCGATCGCGGTCGGGATGACGACCCGCATGATGGTCTTCCACTTCGGCACGCCCAGCGCGTAGGAGGCCTCGCGCAGCTCGTTGGGCACGAGCCGCAGCATCTCCTCGGTGGAGCGGACCACCACCGGCATCATCAGGATGGACAGCGCCAGGCTGCCCGAGAAGCCGGAGTAGTCGAACCCGAGACCCAGGTTCCAGACGGAGAGGATGAACAGACCGGCGACGATCGACGGGACACCCGTCATGACGTCGACGAAGAAGGTGACCGCCTTGGCCAGTCGGCCGCGGCCGTACTCGACCAGGTAGACGGCGGTGAGCAGACCGATCGGCGCGGCGATCGCGGTGGCCAGGCCGACCTGCTGCAGGGTGCCGAGCAGCGCGTGGTAGATGCCGCCGCCCGGGCCGGACTGGAGCACGCCGCGCATCGAGTGGCTGAGGAAGTTGCCGTCCACCACGCCGGCGCCCTGCTGCACGGTGTAGACCAGCAGCGAGATCAGCGGCACCACGGCCAGGATGAAGGCGACCCAGATCAGCGAGGTGGCCAGCCGGTCCTTGGCCTGCCGGACGCCCTCGACCTTGGCCGAGAGGGAGAAGCTCAGCGCCACGAAGAGCAGCGCGGCGATCAGGCCCCACTGGATGTGGCTGGCCAGACCGGCTCCGGCGCCGATCCCGCAGCCGAGTGCGATGGACAGCACGGCCACGCCGGCCGGGGCCCAGCGGGGCAGCCGGGCGGCGGTGAGCCGGCCGTTGAGCTGCGGGACCGGGGTACGGTCCGAAACGGTGGTCGCGGTGCTCATGCGTTCGCCCCCGAGTACTCCTTGCGGCGGGCGATGATCAGCCGGGCCGCGCCGTTCACCAGCAGGGTGATCACGAACAGCACCAGACCGGAGGCCATCAGCGCGTCCTTGCCGACCGTGCCGGCCTCACCGAACTTCAGCGCGATGTTCTGCGCGAAGGTGCCGCCGCCCGCGTCCAGCAGGTGGAACGAGAGCTTGTCGCTGGCGGAGAGCACGGTGGCCACCGCGATGGTCTCGCCGAGCGCGCGGCCCAGGCCCAGCATGGAGGCCGAGATGATGCCCGGGCGGCCGAACGGCAGCACCGCGGTGCGGACCATCTCCCAGCGGGTGGCGCCGAGCGCCAGTGCCGCCTCCTCGTGCATCCGCGGGACCTGGCGGAACACCTCGCGGCTGACCGCGGTGATGATCGGCAGGACCATGATGGCCAGCAGGATGCCGACGGTGAACAGGTTGCGGGCCGGCGCCCCGTGCTGGCTGACCTTGAAGATGTAGGTCCAGCCGAGGTAGTCGTTCAGCCAGCTGTTCAGGCCGGCCATGTGCGGCACCAGGTAGAGCGCGCCCCACAGGCCGTAGATGATGCTGGGCACGGCGGCCAGCAGGTCCACCAGGTAGGCGAACGGCTGGGCGATCCGGCGCGGCGCGTAGTGCGAGATGAACAGCGCGATGCCGATCGCCACCGGAACCGCGATCACCATCGCGATCGCCGCGCTGACGATCGTGCCGAAGGCCAGCACGGCGATGCCGAAGCTGGGCTTCAGGATGTTGTCCGGGTCCCACTCGAAGGTGGTGAGGAAGTTCGTCTTGTCCTTGCTGAGCGCCATCCCGCTGCGGTACAGCAGGAAGCCCGCGATGGCGGCCATGATGACCAGCAGCAGGACGCCGGAGCCGGACGAGGCCAGGCGGAACAGGCGGTCGCCCAGGCGGCCGGTGCCCCGCAGGGAGATCGTCGGCTGCCCGGGTGGTGTGTCGGACGCTGGGGTGCGGTCCCCGGGGTGATCGGGGGGTGCGGAAGTCATGAGGTTCTTACTCCGGTCTGGCGGCGCTGCTCCGGCTGGGGAGCGGCACCATGGCGGCGGTGCCCCGGACGAGTGGTGCGGTGGACGGGCCGGGCGGCGCGGGCGGCTCTTCCTCCCCTGAAGGAGCCGCCCGCGGCTGCTCGGATCGTCAGCTGAGGCTGGTGATCGCGGCCTTCACCTTGGTGCCGACGGCCGCCGGCATCGGGACGTAGCCCTTGCTGGAGATCGCCTGCTGGCCGGTGTCGCTGGCCGCGTAGGTGAGGAAGGACTTCAGGCTGTCGAGGGTGTCGGCCTTGTTGCCCTTGTCGCAGGCGACCTCGTAGGTCACCAGGACGATCGGGTAGGCGTTCTCGGCCTTGGTGCCGTAGTCCAACTGCAGCGCCAGGTCGTTGCCGGTGCCGACCACGGTGGAGCTGCCCAGCGTGATGGCGGCGTTGGCGGCGGTCGGGTCGACCGGCTTGCTGGCGCCGGTGTTGATCGAGGCGCTGTTCAGGCCGTTGATCTGGGCGTAGGAGAGCTCGACGTAGCCGATCGAACCCTTGGTGGCCTTGACCTGCGAGGAGACACCCGCGCTACCCGCGGCCGACTGGCCGCCGTGGCCCTGCCAGGTCTTGCTCGGCGCGGCGGTCCAGGCGCCGTTCGAGGCCTTGCCGAAGTACGAAGTCAGGTTGTAGGTGGTGCCGGAGTCGTCCGAGCGGTGGAACGTGGTGATGTCGGTCGCCGGCAGGGTGACGCCCGGGTTCAGCGCGGCGATCGCCGGGTCGTTCCACTTGGTGATCTCCGAGTTGAAGATCTTCGCGGTGGTCGAGCCGTCCAGCGTGAGGTGGCTGACACCGTCCACGTTGAAGACGATCGAGACCAGACCGGCGACCATCGGCAGGTCGATCGCCTGACCGCCCTGGCAGACCGCCTTGGAGGCGTCGATGTCGGTCGGCTTGAGCGCGAAGTCGGTGCCGGCGAAGGCGACCTTGCCCTGGTTGAACTGCGCGACACCCGCGCCGGAGCCGACACCGTTGTAGTTCAGCGTGGTGCCGGAGCAGGCGTTGCCGTAGGCGTTCTTCCACACGTCGATGGCGTTGCCCTGCGCGGTCGACCCGGCGGCCAGCAGGTTGGCCTGCTTGCTCGCACACGCGATCGCGGCCGCCGAGCTGGCGCCACCGCTGGCGGTCGCGCCGCCGGTGGAGTTGTTGTTGTCCGAGCCGCAGGCCGCGAGCGACAGCGAGCTGACGAGCGCCACGGCACCGATCGCGAGGGCCTTGGAGCGGCCGTTCCGCTGGAGCTTCACAGGGTGTCCCTTTCTTTGGCACGGTCCGCGGGCCCGACCCTGGTCGGGCGCCCGGCGCGGACCTTGCTGTGGTCCGGGGCCTCTTCGGCCCTCCGGTAGGACCGAAGCTAGGCCGGGCAGGTGACGCATCAGCCGGTCGTAAGTGAATGGAGGGTGAACCTCGAACGGATGCCAGGAAACATGGTCCAGTAGTCACGGTTGCATCACGGCAAGGAATCAACCAAGACACGAGATCAGATGACGTGCACCCGTCCGACGGACCAACAGAAACAGATCCGCCGACATTCAGTCAGATCGGCGCGCCAACTGCTCCAGCAGGGCGTCGATCAGCAGTCGGTCCCGGTCATGGGTGAGCTTGGCCCTGGCCTTGTCCGGCTTCAGCCACTTCATCCGGTCCACCTCCCGGTTCGGCCGGAACTCCCCGGAGACCGGCACCGCCGCCCAGTAGCGGACCTCCTTGGGGCGGCCGTTCGCCAGGTAGTGCTGCGCGGGCAGCGGCGCCAGCAGCCGGCAGACCAGCCCGGTCTCCTCCGCCACCTCGCGGACGGCCGCCTCCCAGGGTGACTCACCGCGCCGCAACTTGCCCTTCGGCAGGCTCCAGTCGTCGTACTTGGGGCGGTGGATCAACGCGATCCGGGGCCGGCGCAACGTGCCGTCGGCGCGCGGCTCGCCCGGCGTCCACAGCACCGCGCCCGCCGCCAGGATCGTCCGGGGCGTTCCCGCCGGGCGCCCGGTGCCGGTCGGCCGAGCGGCGTGCGACCGTTCACCGTGCCACGGCACCTGCCGCCTCGCCTCCCGCAGCTGCCGACGGGCCAACTGCTCGGACCGCTGCTCGCCCATTCATCCCATCCGCTGTCCTGGGGGCCCCTCCCAGCCGTCCAGGCTGAGCGGGAGCTCCGGCCACCGGCTGCCGAAGGCGAACCGCGCCGCCTCGACCTCCAGCCGCTGATCAGCATGCACCACCCCCAGCACATAGGCCGTGGCAGGGGTGATCCGCGGAGTGCGCGCGGCCGTCGCCGCCGTCACCGCCGCGTCCGCCGCCTCCTGGTGGCAGTCCAGCACCCGGTCCAGCTCGACCAGCTGGTCCCCCGGCCGGCCGCACACCTCCAAGGCGTACCTGGTCCGCTTCAGCAGGATCCGCACCCGGTGCCAGGGCGCGTCGTCCGCCGCCAGCGCACTGTCCGCGTCGCCCGTCCGCCCCTGCGGCGGCACCACCGCCGGCCCGGACGGCTCCGCGCCGCCCAGCCGGTGCAGCGCGTCCCCCTGGTAGGCGGTCGCCGCCCGGCGCAGCGGCAGCGCCTGCACGGCGGCGCCCAGCGCGGCGAACGCCGCCGCCGCCTGCGACGGCAGCACCTCGCCGGCCTTGCCCCAGGCCGGCTCCACCAGGGGCGCCTCACCGACCAGCAGCGTCATCCGGTCCGCCAGGGCGTGCAGCCGCGCCGAGCGGAGCTCCTGCAGCACGGTGCTGTGAGCCCGGGTGCGGGCCAGGGTCAGCTGGCGGTCCAGGAGCGCCCGGGCCTTCGGCGCCCCCTGGTGCCCGGCCAGCATGCCCGGACCGCCCTCACCGGCCGGCGCGACCCCGCTCAGCGAGTCCACCGCCGCCAGCAGCCTCGCCGAGCGCCGCTGGTAGGCCGGCTCCTGCGCCAACAGGTTGAGCAGCCAGCGCAGTTCGGCCCGCGACTCGTGCGCCCAGCCCGGCTCGAAGACGGCACCGAATGTGTGCAGCGCACCGCCGACCCGCCGCACCGCGCGCAGCAGCTCCAGCGTCCCCCCGCTGCCCGCCGGGGAGTTGAGCGACGGCAGCGCACCGGGTCTGGCCCCCGCCTCGCCCACCGCCTGCGGCAGCGCGCGCAGGAAGTTGCCCGCCTGCTCGGTGAGATACCGGGAGATGACCTCCCCGGCGGTCGCGGTGGCCGCCGGGGCCGTCATGGGCGCGTCAGTCATGTGGTGGGTACTCCCCGTTCCCCCAGGGCAGGCCGAACCCCCGGGGCAGTGACGGATGGTCAGAGACCGCCGGCGGAACTCCGGCGGCGCTGGCGCGAGTCGATGAGCAGCTCTTGGATGTCGCGGAGCCGGCGGCCGTCGGCATCATGGCTCCGCCTGAGCCAGGCGCCGTCCGGGCCCAGATGCCAGGAGGCGGTGTCCTCGGCCATACCGAGATCGAGCAGTCCGGACAGCTCCGCACGGTGCGCCGGATCGGCCACCCGGACCAGCGCCTCGATCCGCCGGTCAAGGTTACGGTGCATCATATCCGCGCTGCCGAACCAGACTTCGGGATCTCCGGCATTGCCGAAGACGAACAGCCGGGAGTGCTCCAGGAACCGTCCGAGCACGCTGCGGACCCGGATGTGCTCGCTCAGGCCGGCCACCCCGGGGCGCAGCGCGCAGATCCCGCGCACCCAGATGTCCACCGGCACACCGGCCTGCGAGGCCCGGTAGAGCTCGTCGATCACGGCCTCGTCGACGATCGAGTTGACCTTGATCTTGACGTACGCCGGCAGGCCCGCCTCCTTGTTGGCGACCTCGTTGCGGATCCGGGCGAGCAGCCCGTCCCGCAGCCCGCGCGGTGCGGTGAGCAGCCGGCGGTAGGACTCCCGGCGCGAGTAGCCGGAGAGCCGGTTGAACAGGTCCGAGAGGTCGGCGCCGACCTGCGGGTCGCTGGTCAGCAGCCCCAGGTCCTCGTACAGCCGGGCGGTCTTCGGGTGGTAGTTGCCGGTACCGACGTGCGCGTAGCGGCGCAGCGTCTCACCCTCCTGGCGGACCACCAGCGACAGCTTGCAGTGCGTCTTGAGCCCCACCAGCCCGTAGACCACATGGCAACCGGCCTCCTCCAACTTCCGGGCCCACTTGATGTTGGCCTGCTCGTCGAAGCGCGCCTTGATCTCGACCAGCACCAGCACCTGCTTGCCCGACTCGGCGGCGTCGATCAGCGCGTCCACGATCGGCGAGTCGCCGGAGGTGCGGTACAGCGTCTGCTTGATCGCCAGCACGTTCGGGTCGGAGGCGGCCTGCTCCAGGAAGGCCTGCACCGAGGTCGAGAAGCTGTCGTACGGGTGGTGCAGCAGCACGTCCCGTTCGCGCATGGCGGCGAAGATGTCCGGCTGCGAGGCCGACTCGACATCGGCCAGCGCCCTGGCCGTGCCGGCCACGAACTTGCGGTACTTCAGCTCCGGGCGGTCCAGGTCGGCGATCCCGAACAGGCCGGTCAGGTCCAGCGGGCCGGGCAGCGGGAACACCTCGGCCTCGGTGATGTTCAGCTCGCGCACCAGCAGGTCGAGGATGTAGGGGTCGATCGACTCCTCCACCTCCAGCCGCACCGGCGGGCCGAACCGGCGCCGCATCAGCTCCTTCTCCAGCGCCTTGAGGATGTTCTCGGCGTCGTCCTCCTCCACCTCCAGGTCCTCGTTGCGAGTGACCCGGAACGCGTGGTGGGCGAGCACCTCCATCCCCGGGAAGAGCTCCTCCAGGTGCGCCCCCATCACATCCTCCAGCGGCACGTACCGCTGCGCGGAGGCCTCCAGGAACCGGGAGAGGGACTGCGGCACCTTCACCCGGGCGAAGTGCTTGTGGCCGGAGACCGGGTTGCGGACCACCACGGCCAGGTTGAGGCTCAGCCCCGATATGTAGGGGAACGGGTGCGCCGGGTCGACCGCCAGCGGGGTCAGCACCGGGAAGATCTGCTGCCGGAACAGGGTGTGCAGCCGGGACTGCTCGTGGTCGGTGAGCTCGCCCCAGCGCACCAGCTCGATGCCCTCGGCGGCCAGGTCGGGCAGCACATCGTGCTGGAAGGTGGCCGCGTGGCGGGCCATCAGCTCCCGCGACCTGGTCCAGATCTGGTCCAGCACCTCGCGCGGCTGCAGCCCGGAGGCGCTGCGCTGGGCCACCCCGGTGGCGATCCGGCGCTTCAGGCCGGCCACCCGGACCATGAAGAACTCGTCCAGGTTGCTCGCGAAGATGGCCAGGAACTTGGCCCGCTCCAGCAGCGGGATCTCGGAGTCCTCGGCCAGCTCCAGCACCCGCTCGTTGAACGCCAGCCAGCTGCGTTCACGGTCCAGGAAGCGGCCCTGC
Organism: Kitasatospora acidiphila; assembly: GCF_006636205.1. Taxonomy (NCBI): domain Bacteria; kingdom Bacillati; phylum Actinomycetota; class Actinomycetes; order Kitasatosporales; family Streptomycetaceae; genus Kitasatospora; species Kitasatospora acidiphila. The sequence continues at coordinate 4,101,483 of NZ_VIGB01000003.1, forward strand.
GGCAGAGCTGTCGGCTCGCCGTCGGTCGTGCTGTCCACCGGGCGACCGAGCGCGTTGGTGATGCTCATGGGTTCCAGCTCCTCCGGGGCCGTGATGTCCGAGGTGCCGTTCTGCTCCGCACCCGACGGACCCGACGGGTAGGGCCAGCCGCCCGGCGCGGTCGCTAGCCGACCGAGCCGAGCCGCGTGACCCAAGCTGCGGGAGCGAGACACTACGGACGTCATCCTGTGATCTTCGCGGCGTCAATTGAATCCACGGTAAACACCGCATGGCCAGGAGGAAAGCTGAGGCGGTCGGGCCCCGGTCGCGCTCAGCTACCGCGCTTCACCTGGTACATCAGGTCTACTTCGTGGACGACGAAGCCCACTCGTTCATATACCCGCACCGCGGCCGTGTTGTCCGCGTCGACGTAGAGCAGCACGGTGTCCAGGCCGCGGTCCAGGGCCAGGTGGCGCAAGCCGACCGTGGTCAGCGCCCGGCCCAGGCCGTTGCCCTGCTCGGCCGGGTCGACACCCACCACATAGACCTCGCCAAGCTCGGGCTCGGTCGCGGTGGCCGGGTGCACCTTGGTCCAGTGGAAGCCGACCAGCCGGTCGTTCCGGAAGGCCAGGAAGAAGCCGTTCGGGTCGAACCAGGGCTCGGCCAGGCGGTCGGCCAGGTCCTGCGTGGTCCAGGAACCCTGCTCCGGGTGGTGGGCGAAGGCCAGGGCGTTCAGCCGAAGCCAGGCCTCGTCGTCCTGCCCCGGGCGGAACGCGCGGACCGTCACGCCCTCGGGCAGCGGGGCCTGCTCCGGCGCCGGCGCGGTCCGGCGCATCTGCCGCAGCTCGCGGATCAGCTCGGCGCCGTATTCGGCGGCCAGCCGGACCGCGCCCGGGTGCCCGCCGTGCGCCCAGAAGTCCACGGTCCGCTGCGGGCCGGCCTCCTCGAGCACCGCGTCGAGCAGGTGCCGGCCGAGCCCCCGGCGCCGCAGCTCGGGATGGACGGCCAGCTCGACGGTGGCGGCCGACTCCGCGGCGGAGGCCTCGAGCTGGGCATAACCGGCGGGACGCGAGTCGAGGGTCTGCACCAGGTGGAGGACCCCGGGGCGGGGGGCGTCGGCGCGCAGGCGGAGTCGGCCCGCTTCGGACACGGCTTCCCGCCCGTCGGCAGCGGCAGCAGCAGCGAGCACGGTACGGGCGACGTCCAGGTCTTCGGCGGTGAGCGAATCGGTGGTGTAGATGACCATGTGTGCGACCCTACGCCGCGCCGGCTCGGGCCACTTGGAATAGCAGGAGCCACAACGCGAAGAAGCCCCGACGGTTGCCCGTCGGGGCTTCTTCTGAAGAATTGTTCGGCGGCGTCCTACTCTCCCACAGGGTCCCCCTGCAGTACCATCGGCGCTGTAAGGCTTAGCTTCCGGGTTCGGAATGTAACCGGGCGTTTCCCTCACGCTATGACCACCGAAACACTATGAAACTATCGGCCGCACCACCGCCTCAAATGCGGTGGGGTCGTTGTTTCAGAACAACACAGTGGACGCGAGCAACTGAGGACAAGCCCTCGGCCTATTAGTACCGGTCAGCTCCACCCCTCACAGGGCTTCCACATCCGGCCTATCAACCCAGTCGTCTACTGGGAGCCTTACCCTCTCAAGGAGGTGGGAGTGCTCATCTCGAAGCAGGCTTCCCGCTTAGATGCTTTCAGCGGTTATCCCTCCCGAACGTAGCCAACCAGCCATGCCCTTGGCAGAACAACTGGCACACCAGAGGTTCGTCCGTCCCGGTCCTCTCGTACTAGGGACAGCCCTTCTCAACACTCCTACGCGCACAGCGGATAGGGACCGAACTGTCTCACGACGTTCTAAACCCAGCTCGCGTACCGCTTTAATGGGCGAACAGCCCAACCCTTGGGACCTACTCCAGCCCCAGGATGCGACGAGCCGACATCGAGGTGCCAAACCATCCCGTCGATATGGACTCTTGGGGAAGATCAGCCTGTTATCCCCGGGGTACCTTTTATCCGTTGAGCGACGGCGCTTCCACAAGCCACCGCCGGATCACTAGTCCCTGCTTTCGCACCTGCTCGACCCGTCGGTCTCACAGTCAAGCTCCCTTGTGCACTTACACTCAACACCTGATTGCCAACCAGGCTGAGGGAACCTTTGGGCGCCTCCGTTACCCTTTAGGAGGCAACCGCCCCAGTTAAACTACCCACCAGACACTGTCCCTGATCCGGATCACGGACCCAGGTTAGACATCCAGCACGACCAGAGTGGTATTTCAACGGCGACTCCACAACAACTGGCGTTGCTGCTTCACAGTCTCCCACCTATCCTACACAAGCCGAACCGAACACCAATATCAAGCTATAGTAAAGGTCCCGGGGTCTTTCCGTCCTGCTGCGCGAAACGAGCATCTTTACTCGTAATGCAATTTCACCGGGCCTATGGTTGAGACAGTCGAGAAGTCGTTACGCCATTCGTGCAGGTCGGAACTTACCCGACAAGGAATTTCGCTACCTTAGGATGGTTATAGTTACCACCGCCGTTTACTGGCGCTTAAGTTCTCAGCTTCGCCCCGACGAATCAGAGCTAACCGGTCCCCTTAACGTTCCAGCACCGGGCAGGCGTCAGTCCGTATACATCGCCTTACGGCTTCGCACGGACCTGTGTTTTTAGTAAACAGTCGCTTCTCGCTGGTCTCTGCGGCCACCCCCAGCTCAGGCAGCAAGTGCCATCACCAGGAGGGGCCCCCCTTCTCCCGAAGTTACGGGGGCATTTTGCCGAGTTCCTTAACCATAGTTCACCCGAACGCCTCGGTATTCTCTACCTGACCACCTGAGTCGGTTTGGGGTACGGGCCGCCATGAAACTCGCTAGAGGCTTTTCTCGACAGCATAGGATCATCCACTTCACCACAATCGGCTCGGCATCAGGTCTCAGACTATATGTGAGGCGGATTTGCCTACCCCACGTCCTACACCCTTACCCCGGGACAACCACCGCCCGGGCTGGACTACCTTCCTGCGTCACCCCATCGCTCAGCTACTACCCTGTTGGACCGGCGGCTCCACCACTCCCCTTTGTCCGAAGACTCCGGGGCGGCTTCACGGCCTTAGCATTCAGAGGTTCGCCGTTGGCGCTTCAAAGCGGGTACGGGAATATCAACCCGTTGTCCATCGACTACGCCTGTCGGCCTCGCCTTAGGTCCCGACTTACCCTGGGCAGATCAGCTTGACCCAGGAACCCTTGGTCAATCGGCGCAAGAGTTTCCCACTCTTGTATCGCTACTCATGCCTGCATTCTCACTCGTATACCGTCCACGACTCGATTCCTCGGCCGCTTCACCCGGCACACGACGCTCCCCTACCCATCCACAGCGCCGTTGGGCGTATTCTGTGAATGACACGACTTCGGTGGTGTACTTGAGCCCCGCTACATTGTCGGCGCGGAATCACTTGACCAGTGAGCTATTACGCACTCTTTCAAGGGTGGCTGCTTCTAAGCCAACCTCCTGGTTGTCTCTGCGACTCCACATCCTTTCCCACTTAGCACACGCTTAGGGACCTTAGTCGGTGTTCTGGGCTGTTTCCCTCTCGACCATGGAGCTTATCCCCCACAGTCTCACTGCCGCGCTCTCACTTACCGGCATTCGGAGTTTGGCTAAGGTCAGTAACCCGGTGAGGCCCATCGCCTATCCAGTGCTCTACCTCCGGCAAGAAACACGCGACGCTGCACCTAAATGCATTTCGGGGAGAACCAGCTATCACGGAGTTTGATTGGCCTTTCACCCCTAACCACAGGTCATCCCCCAGGTTTTCAACCCTGGTGGGTTCGGTCCTCCACACGGTCTTACCCGCGCTTCAACCTGCCCATGGCTAGATCACTCCGCTTCGGGTCTTGGGCATGCAACTCAAACGCCCTATTCGGACTCGCTTTCGCTACGGCTACCCCACACGGGTTAACCTCGCTACACACCGCAAACTCGCAGGCTCATTCTTCAAAAGGCACGCAGTCACGGCTGGCCGGCAAGCCGACCAACGACGCTCCCACGGCTTGTAGGCACACGGTTTCAGGTACTATTTCACTCCGCTCCCGCGGTACTTTTCACCATTCCCTCACGGTACTATCCGCTATCGGTCACCAGGGAATATTTAGGCTTAGCGGGTGGTCCCGCCAGATTCACACGGGATTTCTCGGGCCCCGTGCTACTTGGGTGTTCTTCAAGCGAGCCGTACAGATTTCGTCTACGGGGTCTTACCCTCTACGCCGGACCTTTCGCATGTCCTTCGACTACCCATACGGTTTCTGACTCGCCGACCGGCCGGCAGACCGATCAAGAAAAATCCCACGACCCCTCAAGCGCAACCCCTGCCGGGTCTCACACGCTCAAGGTTTAGCCTCATCCGGTTTCGCTCGCCACTACTCCCGGAATCACGGTTGTTTTCTCTTCCTGCGGGTACTGAGATGTTTCACTTCCCCGCGTTCCCTCCACATACCCTATGTGTTCAGGTATGGGTGACAGCCCATGACGACTGCCGGGTTTCCCCATTCGGACACCCCCGGATCAAAGCTCGGTTGACAGCTCCCCGGGGCCTATCGCGGCCTCCCACGTCCTTCATCGGTTCCTGGTGCCAAGGCATCCACCGTGCGCCCTTAAAAACTTGGCCACAGATGCTCGCGTCCACTGTGCAGTTCTCAAACAACGACCAGACACCCACACTCAACACCCGCAACGGGGCATCTCGCATGAGACCGGCTCACCGAGGTTCCAGCCTTACGGCCGTTCCCTCAGGACCCAACAACGTGCCCGACACACCCGATCACTTGAACCCGTTCCACGCCGAAGCAGTACTAGGAGACAACCAACCCTGTGTGCCGAATAGTCAACGTTCCACCCATGAGCAACCGTGCGAGACATTCGCTCGCATCCGGCTATGTGCTCCTTAGAAAGGAGGTGATCCAGCCGCACCTTCCGGTACGGCTACCTTGTTACGACTTCGTCCCAATCGCTGGTCCCACCTTCGACGGCTCCCTCCCAAGGGTTAGGCCACCGGCTTCGGGTGTTACCGACTTTCGTGACGTGACGGGCGGTGTGTACAAGGCCCGGGAACGTATTCACCGCAGCATGCTGATCTGCGATTACTAGCAACTCCAACTTCATGGGGTCGAGTTGCAGACCCCAATCCGAACTGAGACCGGCTTTTTGGGATTCGCTCCACCTCACGGTATCGCAGCCCTTTGTACCGGCCATTGTAGCACGTGTGCAGCCCAAGACATAAGGGCATGATGATTTGACGTCATCCCCACCTTCCTCCGAGTTGACCCCGGCAGTCTCCTGTGAGTCCCCATCACCCCGAAAGGCATGCTGGCAACACAGAACAAGGGTTGCGCTCGTTGCGGGACTTAACCCAACATCTCACGACACGAGCTGACGACAACCATGCACCACCTGTATACCGACCACAAGGGGGCGACTATCTCTAGCCGTTTCCGGTATATGTCAAGCCTTGGTAAGGTTCTTCGCGTTGCGTCGAATTAAGCCACATGCTCCGCTGCTTGTGCGGGCCCCCGTCAATTCCTTTGAGTTTTAGCCTTGCGGCCGTACTCCCCAGGCGGGGAACTTAATGCGTTAGCTGCGGCACCGACGACGTGGAATGTCGCCAACACCTAGTTCCCAACGTTTACGGCGTGGACTACCAGGGTATCTAATCCTGTTCGCTCCCCACGCTTTCGCTCCTCAGCGTCAGTAATGGCCCAGAGATCCGCCTTCGCCACCGGTGTTCCTCCTGATATCTGCGCATTTCACCGCTACACCAGGAATTCCGATCTCCCCTACCACACTCTAGCCTGCCCGTATCGAATGCAGACCCGGGGTTAAGCCCCGGGCTTTCACATCCGACGCGACAGGCCGCCTACGAGCTCTTTACGCCCAATAATTCCGGACAACGCTCGCACCCTACGTATTACCGCGGCTGCTGGCACGTAGTTAGCCGGTGCTTCTTCTGCAGGTACCGTCACTTGCGCTTCTTCCCTGCTGAAAGAGGTTTACAACCCGAAGGCCGTCATCCCTCACGCGGCGTCGCTGCATCAGGCTTTCGCCCATTGTGCAATATTCCCCACTGCTGCCTCCCGTAGGAGTCTGGGCCGTGTCTCAGTCCCAGTGTGGCCGGTCGCCCTCTCAGGCCGGCTACCCGTCGTCGCCTTGGTAGGCCATTACCCCACCAACAAGCTGATAGGCCGCGGGCTCATCCTGCACCGCCGGAGCTTTCCACCCGGAGCCATGCGGCTCCAGGTCATATCCGGTATTAGACCCCGTTTCCAGGGCTTGTCCCAGAGTGCAGGGCAGATTGCCCACGTGTTACTCACCCGTTCGCCACTGATCCACCCCGAAGGGCTTCACCGTTCGACTTGCATGTGTTAAGCACGCCGCCAGCGTTCGTCCTGAGCCAGGATCAAACTCTCCGTGAATGTCTGCTCGTAATCGAGCGAGCACTCGCGCAGAGCGGCACAGCAACCACCGGAATAGGGCGGCCCCGTGCACTGCGTCCTCGCTAGTGTTTATTTCAAAAGGAATCTCCAACCCCGATCCGGAAGGATCAAGGCCGGGGATGTCAACATATCTGGCGTTGACTTTTGGCACGCTGTTGAGTTCTCAAGGAACGGACGCTTCCTTCGAATTCGCTTCCGCGTTTTCTCCGGGCGCTTCGTTCTTTCGTGTTTCGAGCCTATCAGATCCGCCTTCCGGCTTTTTCCGACTCGCTCTCGGTGTTTCCAACCTTACCAGGTCTTCCGCACCGCTTCGGCCTCAGGAGGCCTTCGCCGTACCGGACCTGACGGCCCGTCCGACGTGTTGAACTTTAGCTCAGTTCCGCCCCGAAAAGCGAATCCGGCCGCACACTCAAGAATTACCGGCACAGCAAAACAAGCCCGCCCCGGAAACGCACGAAAAGACATGCGCGCCGAAGCCGACGATCTCACTGAGGATGGTGTTTCAAAGGAGTGGCTGCTCTCGGGACCGTCCGCTCAGAGCTTGCGTCCGGTGCTCCCTGACAGGCAGCTCGAAGAACACTAGACCTCTTCGAGCTCCGAGTCAACCGCCGATGTCAGGCACGGCTGCCCGGCCTCGTCGCTGCCGTCGGTCGGCAGCTGGAAGGCGAGCACGGCCACGTCGTCATCGTGGTCGGCCGTCACCCCCATGGCTCGCAGCAGCCGGGCGCAGACCACCTCGGGTGACCCGACAGCGCCGGCCAGCGTTCGGGAGAGCAGGCCCAGGCCCTGGTCGATGTCCTGGTCCCGGCGCTCGACCAGGCCGTCGGTGTAGAGGACTCCGGTGGTGCCGGGGAGCAGGCGCAGCGTGTGCGAGCTGTGGCTGCCGTCGCCGGTGCCGAGCGGCGGGCCGTTCTGCTGCTCGCCCTGGAGCACGGCACCGTCGGGAGCGCGCAGCATCAGCGGCAGGTGGCCGGCGGAGGCGTAGGTGAGGGTGTGGGCCGGGGGTCGTAGACGGCGTAGACGCAGGTGGCGATCTGGTTGGCGTCGATCTCCATGGCGATGCCGTCGAGCAGGGTCATCACCTGGTGCGGCGGCAGGTCGAGGCGGGCGTAGGCGCGCACGGCGGTGCGCAGCTGTCCCATCACGGCGGCGGCGCGCAGCCCGCGGCCCATCACGTCGCCGATCACCAGGGCGGTGCGCCCGGCGGGCAGGCCGATCACGTCGTACCAGTCGCCGCCGACCGCGGCCTCGGCGCCGCCGGGCCGGTAGGTGGCGGCGACCCGCAGGTCGGCGGGCTGCTCCAGCTCCTGCGGCAGCAGGCTGTGCTGCAGGGTGACGGCCGCCTCGCGCTGCTTGCGCTCGGCCTCCCGCAGCCGGGTGGCGATGGCGACCTGGTCGGTGACCTCGGCGGCGTAGATCAGCACACCGACGGCGGGCCGGGCGTGGCCCTCCTTGGTGCAGACCCGTTCGGTGGAGTGCAGCGGCACGCAGGACACGTTGAAGCAGTGGCGGCGGTCGGCGGTGCTGCGCGCCTTGACGCTGCGGCCGCGCCCGCTGCGCAGCACCTGGTCGAGCAGCGGGAGCAGGCCGAGCTCGGCGAGCTCGGGCAGGGCCTCTTCGGCGGGCGCGCCGTTGGTGCGGGTGCCGAAGAGTTCGCGGTAGGCGTCGTTGGCGTAGCCGAGGCGGTGCCGGCTGCCGTAGGTGATCACCACGGGGCGGGCAGCCGGCCGAGCACGTCGCGCAGGTCGTAGAGCTCGTGCAGGTCGAGCAGCTGATCGGGTCCGGGCAGGCCGGAGGGGCCGAGCGGGTCACGGGGCCCGGGGAGGGCGACCTGGTCGTCCTTGGGCGGTGCGACACGCCTCGGCGCTCCGGTGAGCCGCGCACTCCAGCGCATGAGGTTCAACCGATCGTCGCTTTCCTCGGGGCTCCCGCCGGTCCGGATTCCGCCGGGGGCCACTCGGTCCGTCACGGTTCGTACTGATGTCCATACTGGCCGTGACGGGGCTTCACGCAGATCCTGTCAGGTGAAGACCGGGTTCCGGAAGTCGTACGTGTGTTGGTCGTGTTGTACGGCACGTCGACTGGCCGTCGTTCAAGGTACGTGCGGGCCGGATGCGAACAGCCCGCCCAGCAGCCAGTCGGCGAGGATCCGCACCCGCCGCTCGGTGCTCGGCACCCGGCGCAGCATGCGGGCGCGGTGCACCAGCCACGCGCTGCGGCCGGTGAGGCGGCGCCCCCCGGCGTGCGCGACGGCGTTGCGCAGCCCGAGTGAGGCGGAGGCCTCGCCGGGCTCGGGGCGGTAGGGCTGCGGTGCCGCGCCGGCCCGGGCGGCCAGCAGGTTGCCGGCCAGCAGCTCGGCCTGTGCCAGGGCGTGTTGGGCGCCGCGCCGGCAGTAGGCGTCCGGCGGGGCGGGCACGGCCGCGCAGTCCCCGGCCGCCCAGGCGCCGGGCAGTGGCCCGCCGTCGGGCCCGACCACCTGCAGGGTGTCCAGGCAGCGCACCCGGCCGTCGTCGGCCAGTGGCAGGTCGGTGGCGGCGAGCAGCGGGGCGGGGCGGACTCCCGCCGTCCAGACCAGGGTGCGGGCGGCGAACTTGCTGCCGTCGGAGAGCACCAGCAGGCCGTCGTCGGCGGATTCCAGCGTGGTGCCGAGTCGGACGTCGACGTTCCGGTCGCGCAGTTGCTGGAGGGCGTACTCGGCGAGTTCGGGGTCGGCCTCCGCGAGGATCCGGTCATCGGCCTCGACCAGCACCCAACGCAAGTCCTCCGGCTGGATGTTGGGATAGTCGCGGAGCACCCGCCCGACCAGGTCGGCCAGTTCGGCGAGGGCGCTGACGCCGCCGTAGCCGGCTCCGACGAAGACGAAGGTCAGGGCGGCGTGCCGGAGTTCGACGTCCCGGGTGGTGGAGGCCAGGTCCAGCTGGTCGAGCACCCGGGTGCGCAGGGCGAGCGCCTCGCCGACCGTCTCGAAGCCGAGGCCGTGGTCGGCGAGCCCGGGGATCGGCTGGGCGCGGCAGCTCGCACCGACCGTCAGAACCAGCTCGTCGTACGGGAGTTCGACCTCGATGCCGTCCTGTGGTGCCAGCCAGGCGAGTCGGCGGCCGTGGTCGATCCGGGCGATCCGGGCGGCCAGCACCCGGCAGTCGGGCAGCGCCGGACGCAGCGGCACCACCACGTGCCGGGGATCGATGGCGCCGGCGGCCACCTCGGCGAGCAGCGGACGGTACGTCAGGTAGGGTGCGGCCTCGACCAGGGTGATCTCCGCCCGGCCGGACCGCAGGTCCTGCTGGAGTTCCCGCTGGAGCCGCTGGGCACTGGTGAGCCCGGCGCAGCCGCCGCCCACGATCAGGATCCGGATGGTGCCACCCCCTGTCGATGTGACCTGGTTCACGCAACCATGACGCCCCGACCAAGGGGCTCTTGTCCACACTCCGGACCGGATTGCCCCAGTCGGCGCACTGTCAACCGTCACCCCGGGTGGTGAATCCATTACGGCCTGATTTACCGTTGGCCGACCAGCCCGACTGTCCCACGCTGAAACGGGGAAGGGTAGTCCGCGGATGATCCCTACTCGGATGTGGTGCGGGCCGTGCGGGTCCGGCGCGGGGGGCCGGGTGCTGGGGCCGGACCCGTGGGCAGGTCACGGGCGGCTGCGACGACTACGCGCTAGGAGCCCGAAGCAGGCTCCTCCGGGGGAGGGTTGGGGATGATGGATCAGGATCAGTTGCTGGGCGAGTCGGCGATGCCGCAGGCCGGATCGCACACCGTGCCGGAGCAGCGCGCACCGGAGCCGGGACCGGCGTCCGTCCCGGCGTCGACCGAGGTACCGCCCCGCGCCGAGGATCGGCGGGCCACCCGGCTGCGGGTGGACGCACGGCGGAACCTGGAGAGCGTGCTGCGGGCGGCCCGCGAGGTCTTCGGCGAACTCGGGTACGACGCACCGATGGAGGAGGTCGCCCGGCGGGCCGGTGTCGGGGTCGGCACGGTCTACCGGCGGTTCCCGAGCAAGGAGGTGCTGGTTCAGCGGATCGCCGCCGAGGAGGTGGCCTGGCTCACCGCCCGGGCCCGGGAGGCCCTTTACGGGCCGGCCGGTCCGTGGGAGGCGCTGGCCGGGTACCTGGCCACCGCGGTCGGCACCGGCGCGGGCCGGCTGCTGCCGCCGGAGGCGTTCAGCTACGCCGAGGAGTTGGCCCGGGTGCCCGAGCAGCGGCTCTCGCCGGACGCCTACGGGTACGGCCACCCGAGCACCGAGGAACAGCCCGGTTCGAGCACCGGCGCGCCGCACGCGGACCCGCGGCTGCTGCTGCAGCTGCTGGCCGCGCTGGTGGCCAGGGCCGCGGCGGCGGGTGAACTCCGGCCCGGGGTCACGGTGTCGGAGATCGTGCTGGTGCTGACGGCCGCGGTGCCGCCGGCGATCGGACGGACCGTGGAGCCGCCGGGTGCGGGTGCGGATCCGGGCGAGCGGCTGCTGCGGATCCTGCTGGACGGCTTGCGGGCGGCCTGATCGGCGCGCCTGCTCGTCGGGCTCCGCCGTCGGTGCCATGCTGTGCGGCGCGCGTGTTGACGTGCGCGCGGCGCGGCGTGCTCGGCGCCGCCCCGGTGCGGAACGGCTCGCGCCGGGGCGGGCGGACCGCTGCCCGGGCGCTCCCTCCAAAGGGGGTCGGGTCGTTGACGGCTACCGGCGTCAGCGCCCCTATGCCATCCTTTGCCCGTGGTTGGAGCCATTGTCCCGGTGCGCGCCGTTGTCGGCAGTGCGGCGGCGCACGTCTGGTGGCACGTCCGGCGGCCGAGTGCGCCCCCGGCGTGCGCCTGGCGGGGCGGCACGCCACGGGACGGAGACGGCGCGGGCGGATCGGGCGAGGCGAGCTGATGAGTGCCGAGGAGCAGAACGAGCGCAGCGCCGAACCCGGCGCCCAGGCCCCGGCCGGCCAGGTGCCGGGCCAGGGCGGCGCCCCGGTCCGGGAGTCGTTCGCCCAATCCCCCGACGGCCAGGCGCCCGAGGGACCGGCACCCGCCGGCCCGACGCCGGCCGACTCACCGACTGGCTCATTGACAGGCTCATCGACGGGCTCACCGATGGGCGGGGCTCAGGCCCAACCCCGGGTGCCCGGCCAGGCGGTGGCCGGGCAGGGCGGGGTGATGCCGGAGGCGTTCGTGGCGCACCGGCCCGGCAGCCCGGCCGACTTGACCGCCGCGCAGCCCGAACTCATGGGCCCGCTCGCCAAGGTGCCCCCGCCGGCCGACCCGGTGGACGGCGACCGGCCGCCCTCCGACGCCGAGTTGACCGCCCTGGTGCGGGCCGGTGACGACTCCGCCTACGAGGAGCTCTACCGCCGGCATGTCGAGGCGGTGCGCCGCTATGCGCGCAGCTGCTGCCGCGACAGCTTCACCGCCGAGGACTTGGCCGGCGAGGTCTTCGCCCGCACCCTGCAGGCGCTGAAGGCCGGCAAGGGTCCGGAGTTCGCCGTCCGCGCCTATCTGCTCACGGCGGTGCGCAATGTGGCCGCCGCCTGGGGCCGTACCGGGCAGCGTGAGCAACTGATCGACGACTTCGGTGCGTTCGAGCAGTCCGCCAGCAGTGCCGCCATCGACTTCGACCTGGCCGACCCGGGCGCCGACGCCTGGGCGATGGCGATGGCCGACCGCCGCATGGTGATGCAGGCCTTCGTCGAACTGCCCGAGGACGACCGGCTGCTGCTCTGGCACACCGAGGTCGAGCAGGAGTCGCCGAAGACGGTCGCCGTGCTGCTCGGCAAGACGGCCAACGCCACGGCGGTGCAGGCGCACCGGGCCCGCTCCCGGCTGGCCGCCGCCTTCCTGCAGGCGCACGTCTCCGGCAGCCAGGAGCAGGGCTGCGAGGAGTACGCCAACCGGCTCGGCCAGTACGCCCGGGGGGCGTTGCGCAAGCGCGCCTCGACCGAGGTCGGCAACCACCTGCGCGACTGCGAGAAGTGCACCGCCGCGCTGCTGGAGCTGGTGGACATCAACCACGCGCTGCGGCTGGTGCTGCCCGGCGGTGTGCTGGTGTGGATCGGGGCGGGCGCGTTCTCGGCGGTCGCCGCGGCGCTCGGGGCCGGCGCGGTGGCGGGCGGCGCGGCCGCCGGTGGGGCCGCTGCGGCGGCGGGCGCGACGGGCGGTACGACGGCGGGGGCCGGGGCGGTCGGTGGTGCTGCGGGGGCGGCTGGGGCAGGTGCGGTTGGTGGTGTCGGGGCGGCGGGCGCGGCCGGTAGTGCAGGCGCGGCCGGTGGTGCGTCAGGTGCTGGCGGGACGGCTGCGGGCGCAGCCGGTGAGGGGCTCGGCACCGCGGGCAAGGCCGGCATCGTGGCCGCCGTCGTGGCCGCCGCCGCTGCCGTCGCCTTCGCGCTGTCCGGCTCCCCGGCGCCCAAGCCGGCCGCCGCCGCGCCCGCGCCGCCCGCCACGGCCCCGTCGAGCCCGCCGCCGAGCGCTCCCGCGCCGCCGGCCCCCAAGCCGACGGCACCCGCGCCCTCACCGGCGCCCGCGTCAGCGCAGCCGTCACCCACGCACGCCCAGCCCCCGGCGCCCGCGCCGACCACCGCCACGCCCACGCCGACCAGGGCCCTGCCGCCGCCGGCCCCCAGCATCCCGGCGGTCACCGTCCCGACGCCGCCCGTGCCCAGCGTGCCTACGCCGCCGACGCCGCCGGTGCCGCCCACCCCGGTGCCGACGCTGCCGCCGGTCCCGACGCCCACCCCGAGCCCGGTGATGCCGCCGCCCCCACCCCCGCCGGCCAGCTTCTGGGTGGACACCCTGCCGTTCTCCACGCAGGACCAGCGGCAGCCGCCGCCCGGCCCGAGCATCGTCCGCGACGAGAGCGGTTGGCTGTGGCAGCGCCGCCTCCTGATGATCGGCGACACGCCCTACAACCGCGGCCTCTCGGTGAACGCCCCGGACACCGTGACCATCGACCTCAACCGGGCCTGCTCGGCCTATGACGCGGTCGTCGGCCTCGACGACCTGACGTTGTCACCGCAGAAGTTCCGGTTCAGCGTCCGGGACGGCGACGGCAGGCCGCTGTGGACCTCGCCCGCGCTGCGGGCCGGGCAGGAGGCCGTGCCGGTGCACGTACCGCTGGCGGGCTTGCACCGGATCCAGTTGGTGGTGAGCCCGCATGACAACGGGATCTGGTCTGCGGCCAACCTGGCGGACTGGGCGGACGCGCGGTTCACCTGCTGACGTCCGCCCGATGCTGACGTCCCCGATGGAGCCTGCTCAGATCGCGCAGGCCCCGTCGGCGCAGGCCTCGCCCTCGCCCGTCTCGGCGGTGCCCGTCTCGCTGGCGACCTGCTGGAGCACCTTGAGGAAGGTCTCCGTCTCCTGGCCGCCCTGCACCGCCCACTGGCCCTCGAAGACGAAGGTCGGCACGGCGCTGATCCCCAGCTGTCGCCCCTCGGCCAGCTGGGCCCGCACCTCGGCCGCGCCCTCCTCGCCGGCCAGGTACTCGGCCACCCGCGCCCGGTCCAGGCCCGCGGCCACCGCCACCTCGGTGAGCGCGGCCCGGTCGCCGACGTCCACGCCGTCCGAGAAGTGCGCCTTGAGCAGCGCCTCCTTCAGCTCGCCCTGCACCTTTGCGCCGTACTCGGTCTCGGCCAGGTGCAGCAGCCGGTGACCGAGGAAGGTGTTGGCGTGCAGCGCGGCGTCGAAGTCGTAGTCGATGCCCTCGGTCTTGCCCAGCGCCGTCACCCGGTCGTCCATCGCGCGGGACTGCGGGCCGTAGCGCTCGGCCAGCCAGGCGCGGTGCGGGCTGGCGGTCGCCGGGGCGTCCGGCACCAGCTGGTACGGGCGGTACACCACCTCGACGTCTCCGCCGAACTGGGCCAGCGCCCGGTCGAAGCGGCGCTTGCCGATGTAGCACCAGGGGCAGGCGATGTCCGAGTAGATCTCGACCTTCATGGCGGGGGTGGCTCCTGTCAGTGGGCGCTTTATGTGATGAACGTGAAAGTTCAACCACTATGTCCGACCCGCTATTCCGCGGCCCCTCGGTGCGCCTCGTCCCACTGGTGCCGGAAATCCGCCATCTCCGCCCGGTGCTCCCGGGACCAGTCCGCCAGGGAACGGACCAGCCGGGCCAGGCTCCAGCCCAGGCCGGTCAGCTCGTACTCGACCTGGGGCGGCACGGTCGGGTACACGGTGCGCGCCACCAGCCCGTCGCGCTCCAGCCGGCGCACGGTGAGGGTGAGCATCCGCTGACTGATTCCGCCCGGAAGCGCGCGCTGGAGCTCACGGAACCGGCGCACGCCACGGCTGAGCTCCACCATCACCTGGACGGACCACTTGTCGCCGATCCGGTCCAGCACCTCGCGGATTCCGCACTCCTCGGACGGATCGAAGAACAGCTCCGGATCGGGGGTGGTTACCTCGGTGTGCCCCGCTGACATAAATGTGCCTCCTTACCTCCGGCCGACCGGCTGATCAGGATGGTTCCGATCCCCCCACCGGAATATCGACGATCAAACGATCAGAACGACAACGGAGCATCAGATGATCCTCGTCAGTGGTGTCAACGGAAACCTCGGCGGCCTCGTCCACCGTCAGCTGGTCGCGCGCGGCGCGGATGTGCTGGCCGGCACCCGCACCCCGGCCGCCGGTCAGCGCCGGGTGGACTTCGACGATCCGACCTCACTACCGGAGGCCTTCGCCGGGGTGGACGTGCTGGTGCTGATCTCGGCGGGCTATGCGGAGGACGACGTGGTGCTGGCCCGCCACGGCGCCGCCATCGACGCGGCGGCCGCCGCCGGGGTGCGCCAGGTGATCTACACCAGCCTGGCCGGCTCGGGCGACCACCTCACCATCGCGATCCCGCACCGCTGGACCGAGCAGGCGCTCGCCCGGTCACCACTGGCCTGGACCGTGCTGCGCAACGGCCTCTACCCCGAGGTGCCCGCCGGCCTCGGCCTGGCCGCCTCCGGCCAGCCGACCGACGACGTGCTCCGCACCCCGCTGGGCCACGGCACCGTGCCCGTCGTCTCCCGCGCCGACCTCGCCGACGCCGCCGTCCGGGTCGCGCTGGACGCCGACTCCGACCCCGCCAACCAGCACCGGGGCCGGGTCTACGAGTTGGAGGGCACGGCCGTCGTCGGCGGCGCCGAGCTGGCCGCCGCCGTCTCCGAGGTGCTCGGCCGCCCGGTGCGCCACCGGGCATCCCCACTCGGCGAGTTGTGGAGCGGCCTGGAGAAGGCCGGCCTGGCGCCCTTCCAGGTCGCACACGCCTACTCGCTGATGTCGACGGCCGCCGCCGGCCTGCTGCGGGCCGCCGCCAACTCCGACCTGCCCGCTCTGCTGGACGCCGCACCGCGCGACGCCCGAGCCGGGCTCGTCGAGGCGGTGCGCACGCTGCTGCCCCGGTGAACCGTCAGGCCAGGCCGGTGAACCGTCAGGCCAGGCCCGTGAACCGTCAGGCCAGGCCGGTGAACCGTCAGGCCAAGCCGTGCCGCACCCAGACGTTCGGCTCCACATAGCTCGCGCAGTCCCGCTCCGGCAGGCACTCCACCGGCACCAGCGCCTTCGGCACCAGGACCGGCCCGGCGGTGTCGAACGGCAGCCCGGTCCAGTCACGCCACTGCGCCAGCGTCCCGGACACCGTCATCGAGCACGGCGCCACCGCCTCGATCACGCCGCCGGCCCGCACGTGGGTGCGCAGCCAGGCGTCCACCGGCAGACCGTCCTCCCGGGTGCGGCGCACGTACTCCGCCATCGGGGTCTCGGGCTCCAGGTGCTTGCCGGTCGGCCGGACCGGGGCCACCAGCTCCGCGAACCCCCGGTCCCGCGCGTTGCGGCGCATCGCGTCCAGCATCAGCGCCGACAGCCCGTGCCCCAACCGGTCCTCCCGGACGGTGACGTCGATCGCGCTCACGGTGTCCGGGACCGCGCCGGTCCGCCGGTCCTTGAACGCCCACAGCAGCACCTCGTCCCACCCGCCGGGCGGCAGTTCCCCGCGTCCCTCGACCCGCAGCGCGAACGGCACGCTGTGCCCGCGGGCCACCACGGAACCGTCCGCCTCCGTCGCCACCACGGTGAACTCCGGGAACGCCGAGTCCAGTTCGGCGAAGAACGCCCGGCCCACGGGGTCGGCCAAGGAGAACGCGGGCCAGGTGTCCGGGAAGTCCGCGTGCGCGAGTTCGGGGCGCTCGGCGAGGGTGGTGATCGCGAAGTCCATGATCCGAACGGTAGCGAGGGGGCCGGTGGCGGCCAATCGCATTTCGGCTGCTCAGGCGCCCGTCAGCTGGAAGCCGCCCTGCGCCAGATAGAGGTCCGGCCCGGTGTGCGGCGCCTGGCACCGGGTCGCGACCGGGCTCGCCGTCGGCGACTCGGGCTTGCCCGACCAGCCGACCCGCAGGTGGCCGTCGCCGTCCCGGTAGAAGCTGAACGCGGCCTCGGGGTGCCAGTCGCGCGGCGGCTGCTGCAGCGGCGGCACGCCCGGCGGGGTGGTGTAGCTGATCCTGGCGGCCGTGCCGGTGACCACGGTGGTCGCGCCCGCGTCGGTCCCCGCATCGGACTCCGTAAGGCAGTCGACGCTGACCTCGACCCGTACCGTCCCGATCCAGGCGCCGTGGTCGTAGAACACGTGCTGGATGGTGGCGTGACCGTGAGCGTCGCTGCCACGGCCGTTGGCGTCCATCCGCAGCGTGATCTGGTAGTCCGGGCTGAGCGCCGGGCTGCCGAGGCCGAGTTGGGCGAAGCCGTGCAGGTGCTGCACTGCCGCCTCGTGTGCGGGTGCGGATGCGGCCGAGGCGGATCCCGGGACACCGACGGCCAGGGCGGCTGCCACTGCTGCGCCGAGCAGGTAGGTGCGCATGTTCAAACCTCGCTTGTTGGCGGCTTGTTGGACCTCCACCATGGCAATCCCCGGTGGCCCGCCACCTCCCCCGTCAGGACGGACCGCCTCCCCTTCGCGGGGGATCCGACGCCAGCCACTCGGAGTACCACTCGCGAAAGTCGGGCCCCGGCATGAAACCTCCCCAGTCGGGATCGTCCAGCCACACCTGCCCCGCACAGGGGCCCGTCACCACCAATCGCGAGAACATCCCGCACCCGACCTCACCGATCACCAACGTCCCACGCAGTGAATACGGCCGCGCGGTCTTCTCGGAATACGAGAACGGCGCAGCCAGAAAGCCGGGTTGCAGGCATTCCTGGCGCAGGCCGTACAGCGCTTCCTCGTCGTCGATCTCCTCCGTGAGCCCCACCACCCCGTAATCCGGGCCCGCTCCCCCATCGGCGACATGGCGGACGAAGCTCCGGAATGCCTCGGGGAGCGCAATACCGAGCCGTTGCTCGAACGCTCGTATCGCCTCCTCCTCCAGGGGGGAGCGAAGGCGGTAATCGTGGTAGTCGGCGCCGAAGCGTCGACGTTCCGGGTCCTGTTGGGACATGACGGCAATACGTGCTCGCACGGCTGCGCTGTCCCAGGGATCGGCATTGTTGGTGGTCACATCGGCACAGTAGTGGCGTTCCCGGAACTATTGGGCCACCGCTGTCCGGTAGCGGCCCGGCGTGGTGCCGAACTCGCGGTTGAAGGCGTGGGAGAGGGCGTACGAGGTGCCGTGGCCGACTCGGCGGGCGATGGTGGCGAGGGGATCCTGGGTGTCGCGGAGGAGGGTGGCGGCGAAGGTGAGGCGCCACCAGGTGAGGTTGCCCATGGGAGGGCGGCCGACCAGGGCGGTGAACCGCCGGGCGAGGGTGGGACGGGAGACGCCGCCCTCGGCGGCCAGGCGGTCGTTGGTCGTGCGGCTCGAATCCGGGGGCGACCGGGCAGTGTTCGTCGGCGATCTGCTGCACAGCCCGGTGCAGATCCTCGCCCCCTCCTGCAGCAGCTGCCTGTGCCTGGACCCGGCGGGCGCCGCGACCAACCGCCATCGAGTCCTTGAACGGGCCGCCGATCTGGGGGAGTCGGTCATCCCCGCGCACTTCGGCGGCGCCGGGACCGTGGAGGCCCGGCGCGCGGGTGGCGAGTTCACGCTCGGGCAGTGGGCGGCCTACGCGGCCGAGTAGGGGCGGCGGAGAGAGCGCTGAACCGTCCTCGGCCCGCCTCAGAGCGAGTCGTAGTAGCCGACGGGGCCGACCAGCACCGCCTGGAAGTAGCGCGGCTCGCCGTCCGTGTCCAGTGGTACGTCGTGACCGGCGACCCGGGTGAAGCCCAGCGGCAGGCCGGGCGCCAGGGGGTAGAGGCCGCTGCCCCGGACGATGGGCTCGCCCATCCGCTCCAGCTGGGGCAGGAGTTGGAGTGCCGGGGTGCGGAAGACGTCGGTGCCCCGGAAGCTGACGGTGATGTCCTCGGGGCCGGGCCGGGGGATCCACACCTCGGCCGCGGTGAGGGACTTGCCGTCCTCCAGGTGGAAGACGATCTCGAACTGCGGGTGCAGCGCGAGGACTTTCATGTAGCTGAACTGGCTGCTCCTGCCCTCGTCGGTGACCTTGATCCGGCCGAGGGCGGCGGCCGCGTCCTGGAGCGCGTCGGCCGGCATGCCGAGGGGAAAGCCGGTGATGCCGTGGGGCGGGTTCAGCTCGATCTGCATGGCGGCCACTGTAGGCGGCCACTGCGCAGGGGCCTGCCCGCCCCTTCCGGTCGAGAGTCGAGAAGGGGCGGGCAGGGCCGGCTGCGCAGGTCAGCGGCAGGCCACGCCGAATTCGCCGTTGCTGTAGCCGTTGATCGAGCCGGTGTAGTCGACACACTGGCCGGGCGCGTAGACGTACTTGGGACCCGCGTACGTCGTGAAGTTGCCCGAGTCCTCCAGCCAGCTGCCGCCCGAAATCCGGATCGAGGCGGTCATGGGCTCGGCCGCGCCGGGCGAATTGCGCACCGTGACCACGCAGTTCTCGCCGGTGGCGCTGCTGTAGGCCAGCCAGACGGTGCCACCCGTCATGTCCATGTGCCGGATGCCGACGTAGCCCGAACCGCAAGCGCCGTCGTACGAGGCCGCGTTGGCTGCCGTGGGAACCGCAACAGCCGCACCGGCGGTCAGCGCTGCGATGACGCCGACGCGCGCGGTGATCTGCTTGATCCGCTTGTTCATGGTGCCACTCCTCTTCGTTGAACGAGTGAACCGTGCGACGGTGGGCGGCTGTTGAGACGCCGACCGACCGATTGGTCGACCATGCTGAAGGTCGTCCGTATCGGCCGGGTAGCGCGGCGGTATCGGTGGCGTCCGACGCGTGCCCGGAAGTCGGACAGGTCGACTTCCGGGGGTCCGCGATCACTCGGGAGCAGTGAGCAACGCCCGTGCGGGCTGCAGCAGTTCGATCGGGTGCAGCGCTCGGAGTCGGACGAGGATGGTGCCGGTGTACATGACGCGGTAGCGCTGGAAGATCTGGTCGCTGCCACCGTCCTCATCGTGCGCTGCGGCCGCACCCGCGGCTCCGCACAGGGCGATCAATCCTCGTGCTCACCCGTCCGCCGACACCAAACCCGCCTCATACGCCGCGATGACCAGTTGCACCCGGTCGCGGGCGTTCAGCTTGGTCAGCAGGCGGGCCACGTGGGTCTTGGCGGTGGCGGGGCCGATGTAGAGCTGCTCGGCGATCTCGCTGTTGGAGAGGCCGCGGCCGACCAAGGTGAGAACTTCACGTTCGCGGTCGGTGATGCCGTCGAGGCCCCGACGGGGCTTGCTGGGCGCGGCGGGACGGGTGGCGAAGTCGGCGATGAGGCGGCGGGTGACGGACGGGGCGATCAGGGCGTCGCCGGCGGCGACGACGCGGATGGCGGCGATGATGTCCAGCAGCGCCATGTCCTTGACCAGGAACCCGCTGGCGCCGGCGCGCAGCGAGGCATAGACGTTGTCGTCCTCGTCGAAGGTGGTGAGCATCATGACGCGCGGCGTCGAGCCGGTCGCGGTGATCGCACGGGTGGCTTCGATGCCGTCCATTCCTGGCATCCGGATGTCCATCACCACCACGTCGGGCTGGAGTTGAAGAGCCAGCTGGACGGCTTCGGCCCCACTGCCGGCCTCGCCCACGACATCGAGGTCGGGGAGATCGGCGATCACCATGCTGAGCCCGGTGCGCACCAGCTCCTGGTCGTCGGCCAGCAGTACCCGGGTGGCGGTCATACCGGCAGCTCCGCCGTGACCCGGAAGCCGCCCTCGGGCCTGCTGCCCGCGCTGAACCGGCCGCCCAGCAGGGCGACTCGCTCGCGCATGCCGGCGATTCCGAAGCCCGAGCCGGCGGAAGAGCGCCCCGCGCCCTGCCCGTCGTCGGTGATCTCGATGGCCAACTCCTCGTCCCCGTAGGTCACACAGACCTGGCAGTGCCGCGCTCCCGAGTGGCGCACGGTGTTGGTGACCGACTCCTGGATGATCCGGAAGGCGGCCACATCGATCTCGGGGGGCAGCGGGCGCGCCCGCCCCTCGCGGTGCACCTGGACCCGCACCCCGGCGTCCGAGGTCGTTTCGGCCAGCCGGTCGAGCGCCTCCAGGCCCACGGCGACGGCGGCTTCGGAGAGGTCCTCGTCGGCCCGGCGCAGCGAGACCAGCATGCGGCGCAGTCCGGCCAGGGTCTCGCGGCTGGTGGTCTCGATGGCGCCGAGCGCCTTGCGCGCATTGGCCGGCTGGGTGTCCAGGACCAGGCCGGCCGCGCCCGCCTGGAATGCGATGACGCCCATGCTGTGCGCCACCATGTCGTGCAACTCCCGGGCGATCCGCAGCCGTTCGGCGGTCAGCGCGTGGGAGCGCAGGGCCTCGCCGTAATCCCGTTGCTGGCGGATCGAGTTGCCGATCAGCCAGGCGATGGCGATCACCGCGGCCAGTGCCGACAGCATGCTGAGCAGGTCGCTGACCGTCTCCTGGCCCTGGTCCAATGCCGCCCATTGGCCGACCCAGACCGCCAGTTCGGCACCCGCGGCCGCGAGGGCCGTGCGGCGCGGGCGGGTGGCCGCCAGGTAGCCGACCAGGACGGCCAGGACCAGGAAGAACGGCCAGGTCCGCATCCCCAGGGCCGCGAACGCGCACGACTCGGCCAGCAGCACCCCGAAGACCGGCAGCGGCCACCGGCGGGCCCAGCCGATCGCCAGCGCCAGCACGACGGCCAGCCCGGCTCGCGCCAGCACGACGGCCAGCCCCGCCCGGCCCGGGATGCCCAGGGTGACCGACGGGTGCGGCCGCAGGCCGGTCGTGGTGACGAACAGCAGCAGCGCGAACAGCCCGGCGGCGCACCAGGTGAGCGCCGACCAGACGCCTGACGGCAGTCGCCTCAGCCACGGGGGCCGCGGCATCGCTTGATCCACCCGGCGATGGTAGCCAGCCGCCCCACCCTCCCGGCGTCCCCCTGGGGGCGTACGCCCGGCGGGCTACCGGCGTCCACCGCAGGCCAGACGCGGCACCGGGCCGCTCCACGACACCGTTGGGGCCTCAACCCGCCACGGAAGGAGAGAACGTGACCGCCGTCTTGCGAGCCCAGGGGCTGGGCAAGAGGTACAAGCAGCGCTGGGCCCTGTCGGACTGCACCCTGGAGGTCCCGGCCGGCCGCGTGGTCGGGCTGGTCGGCCCCAACGGTGCCGGGAAGTCGACGCTGCTGAACCTCGCCGCCGGCATGCTGACCCCGAGCGAGGGCACGATCGAGGTGTGCGGTGGCCGCCCGGCGAGCGGCGCGGCGCAGCTGGGCAAGGTCGGCTTCGTCGCCCAGGACACCCCGGTCTACGCCGGGCTCAGCATCGAGGACCACTTCCGGCTCGGCGCCCGTCTCAACCCGGGCTGGGACGACCGCCTGGCCCGCGACCGGATCCGGCGGCTCGGCCTGGATCCGGCCCAGCGGGCCGGCCGCCTGTCGGGCGGTCAACGCGCCCAGCTGGCCCTCACGTTGGGCATCGCCAAGTGCCCCGAGCTGCTGATCCTGGACGAGCCGGTGGCCGCCCTGGACCCGCTGGCCCGCAGCAGGTTCCTGGACGACCTGACGGAGGCCGTCGCCGAGCTGGAGTTGAGCGTGGTCCTCTCCTCGCACCTGGTCTCCGATCTGGAGCGGTGCTGCGACCACCTGATCGTGCTGGTCGACTCCCGGGTCCAACTTGCCGGAGACATCGAGGAGTTGCTGACCTCCCGTGATCACGTCGGCAACCTGGAGGAGCTCGTGCTGACCACCATGGAGGGATCTCGATGATCTGGCTGACCTGGCGCCAGTTCCGTACCCAGGCCACCTCGGTCTTCGGCGGCCTCGCCGTCTTCCTGGTCGTGCTCGCCGCCACCGGCCCGCACATGGTCGAGCTGCACCGGACGGCGGGGATCAGTTCTTCCAGTTGCTGAGCAGCAGTTACGACGACCTCTACCTGCTGGGCGCCCTGCTGGTGCGTACCGTGCCGGCCGTCATCGGCGTGTTCTGGGGGGCGCCGCTGGTGGCCCGCGAACTGGAGGCCGGCACGCATCGGCTGGCCTGGAACCAGTCCGTCACCCGGTCCCGCTGGCTGGCCGCCAAGCTCGGACTGGTCGGCCTGGCCGCCGTTGCCGCCGCCGGGCTGCTCACGCTCGCGATGTCCTGGTGGAACGCCCCGATCGACCAGGCCATCGCCAGCGGCGGTGGCGCGAGTGGGTTCCCCGACCGGCTCTCCCCGACGATGTTCGACTCGCGCGGTGTCGTTCCGATCGGCTGGGCGGCCTTCGCCTTCACACTCGGGGTCGCGCTCGGGATCGTGCTGCGCCGCACGGTGCTCGCGATGGCGACCACACTCACGGTGTTCGCCGCGGCCGAGGGCGTGATCTCGGCGTTCGTCCGCCCGCTACTGGTCGCGCCGGACCGGATCACCGTGCCGATCACCGCCGACAACCTCGAAGGGCTGCGCAACGGCGGCCTGTCCGTGGACATCGGCCAGCACGGCACCTGGGTCACCGCCGAGCAGACCTTGGACGCCGCCGGCCACCCGGTCTCGCTGCCGCCCGCGTTCACCAACTGCATGCAGTCCGGCGGCGATCCGCACGTCTGCGGTGGGGTACTGGGCAAGCTCGGCTACCAGCAGGAGACCACGTTCCATCCCGCCGGCCACTTCTGGCCGCTCCAGTGGGCCGAGGCCGGGGTCCTGCTGGCGCTGGCGCTGGTCATCACCGGGCTGTGCTTCTGGCTGGTGCGCCGCCAGACCGCCTGAGCGGGTCCGCCGCCAGGCCGCCCGAGCGGCCGTCACCCTGCGGTCGCGGGCACCGCCTTCAGTCGGCTCACCGGGGAGGCCGCCACCGCCAGCACCATCAGCGCGGAGCCGACGGCGATCCCGGTGAGGGCGGTGCGGGTGCCGAGGCCGCCGGCCAGGTAGCCGCCGATCAGGCCGCCCAGCGAGCCGCCGCCGAACAGCAGGGTGCGGAAGGCGGCGTTCATCCGGCCCATCAGCGCCTGCGGGGTGCTCGCCTGGCGCAGGCTGACCATCACCACGTTGGCGACGCCCAGGCCCAGGTAGCTGAGGAAGAAGGCGGCCACGAAGAAGGCCAGCAGCACCGGACGCGAGCCGGCGGCGAACGGGATCAGCAGCGGGCCGGCGAAGACCAGGGTCATCGAGACCGCGTACACGACGCCGGTGCGGAATCGCTTGAGCAGCGCGCCGGAGAGGGCGGCGCCGACCAGGCCGCCGATCGAGGAGGCCGAGAAGACCAGGCCGACCAGACCGGCCGGGAGGCCCTTGTCGCGGACGGCGTAGAGCAGGAAGAGCGTCCAGACCGAGACCATCGAGAAGTTGCAGAACGGGCCGACCAGCGCCAGCGGCCGCAGCACCCGGTGTCCGAAGACGAACCGCAGGCCCTCCGCGATCTCCCGGCCCAGGTGCCGCTTCTCGGCGGCGGGTGCCGGCGGGGTCTCGGGGGTGCGGATCAGCAGCAGGGTGACCAGCGAGACCAGGTAGGAGGCGGAGTCGACCACCAGGCTGATCGGCGCGGTCAGGGCGCCGATCAGGGCGCCGGCGATGCCGGGGCCGGCCACGTCGGTGGTGGAGGAGGTGACGCCGAGCTTCTGGTTGGCCTCCACGTAGTGCGCCTTGTCCTTCACCAGCGTGGGCACGAAGGACATCCAGCTGACGTCGAACAGCACCGAGAAGATGCCGATCGCGCAGGCCAGCCCGAGCAGCAGGCCGATGGTCAGCAGGTGGGTGGCGGCGAGCAGCGGGATCAGGCCGATCAGCACCATCCGGGCCGCGTTGGCCGCGATCATCACCCGGCGGCGGCGCATCCGGTCCACCAGGGCGCCGAAGACCAGGGCGAGTCCGAGGTACGGCACCAGCTGCAGGAAGCGCAGCAGGCCGACCTGTCCGGGGCTGGCGTGGAAGGCGATGACGGCGGTGAGCGGCAGGGCGAGGGTGGTGACCTGGGTGCCCAGCAGGGAGAGGGTCTCGCCGAACCAGAAGGTGAGGAACTCGCGGTTGCGCCAGAGTCCGCCGGCGGCACCGGGCGTGGCGACGGCCGCGGTGGTGGGCGTCGTGGTGGTGGGCGTCGTGGTGGTCATAGGGTCGATCCCCCGGGCTTTCTAACGCTTGGCTGGCTGTTGATGCGTTAGATCCTGGCAGGCTGTTCTTATGGATGCAATAGCCTTCAAACGTTAGAATCGGAGGAACACGATTCGAGGAGCGGCAATGACGGCATCGGCGATCGAGTTCGCCAACACGGTGGTGGCCAAGCGCGGCACCCTGCGGGACGGGCTGGACGGCTGGCTCGCCGAGGCCGGGCATCCCGCGGCCGCCGACCGCTTCCGCGAGCTGCGGGACGCGGTGCGCGGGCTGCTGAGCGCGGCCACCGGCGGTGGCGAGTTCGCGGCGGCCGACCTGGCGGTGGTGAACGCGGCGTCGTCCGCCGCGCCGCGCTGGCCGGTGCTGGCGCACGAGGCGGACGGGACGCTGACGGTCCGTGAGGAGTCGGTCCGGGCGGACCGGACCGCCGAGGCGCTGGCGGAGCTCGCCCAGGACGCGGTGCACCTGCTCGGCGGCCCGCAGCGGCAGGAGCTGCGGGCCTGCCAGGGCCCGGGGTGCGTGCAGTTCTTCGTCAAGGACCACCCGCGGCGCGAGTGGTGCGGCCCGGGCTGCGGCAACCGGGCCCGGGCGGCCCGGCACTACCAGAAACACCGGGAGCAGCAGGCCAGTTGACGGCCCTACCAGAACCACCGGGAGCAGCAGGCCAGTTGACGGCCCTGCCAGAACCACCGGGAGCAGCAGGCCAGTTGACGGCCCTACCGACCGGGCGGCGCCGGGACGGTCGGCCTCACTCGCCCGCCCGGTCAGCCTCGCCGGCTACCGACCGGGCGGTGCCGGGACGATCAGCACCGGGCAGGCCGCGTGATGGGCGGCCGCCGAGCTGACCGAGCCCAGCAGCAGCCGGCTGAACCCGCCGTTGCCCCGGGCGCCCAGCACCAGGGTGTGGTGGCCGGCGGCGGCGCCGAGCAGCACCTCGATCGCCTGGCCGCAGGCGACGTGCGCCGAGCACGGACCGGTGAACGGGCGCTGCCGGGCCTGCTGCACGGCGTGGACGGCGCGGCGCAGCCCGTCGGCCATGCTCGCGCTGAGGTGCTCCACGCTGTCCTGCAGCACCTCGGCCAGGCCCACCGGATGGCCGCCGCCCTGCGCCGGGTCGACCACGCCGAGGACGTAGAGCGGCAGGCCGTGCAGCTCCGCCTCGGTCATCGCGCGGTCCAGGGCCCAGAGCGAGCCGTCGGAGCCGTCGCAGGCCGCCAGCACCCCGGGCGGGTGCGGCGGGACGGGCAGCGCGGTGCTGACGATGAGCGGGGTCGCGGTGGGGGCCGGGTCAACGGTGGTCACGGGGGCGCCCTCCTCGGCTGACAGCGCATCACCCGTCATGATCGGCGAGCCGCCCGGCCCCGGGAAGCCGCCGCGCCGCCCGCGCCCGCCGGGGCGTCGCTGCACGCCGCACCCGCAAGCCGCCGCGCCCCCGCCGGAGCGCCGTGGCACCCCGTCGCCGCCGCGCCGCCAACGCTTCGGCGCCCAAGGCGTCACCCCACCCGCACCCCCGCCAGCGCCCGCCGTTGCGGCACCGGGAGCCCGGTCCAGCAGGCGCCGCCCCGGCGGGCCTCGAAGCGCCGCAGCCACAGCTCCACCGCCACCAGGTCGGCCAGCCCGTCCAACGCACCCGGCGGCACCTCGCCGTACGGGTCGGTGGCGGAGCCCAGCGCCCGCCGCACCGCGGGCAGGTCGATCAGCCCGGCCTCGGCGAGCAGCGGCGCCCGGAACAGGTCGGCCAGCCCGTCGCCGGCCCGGCGCAGGCCGAGCCGGGCGGCGGCGGCCCGGTCGGGGCGCGGTGCCCGGCCCCAGTCGGGCGGCAGGTCGGCACGGCCCGCCCCGGCGAGCACGGTGCGCAGCAGGGCGTGCCGGGCGCCGGGTTGCAGCCGCAGGTCGGCGGGGAGCAGCCGGGCGGCGCGGAGCACCCGGTTGTCGAAGAACGGCGCGTGCACCCGCTGTCCGTGCCGCTCGGCGACCTGCACCAGGGTGCGGTAGTTGCCCGCGTGGTGGTGCAGCGCCAGCTTGGCCCGGTGCGCCCCGGGGGCCAGCAGCGGCTCGGGGCCCCGGGCGGCGAGCCGCAGCCGCAGGGCGACGGCGGCGAGCGCGTCGTCGGAGAGCCAGCGGGCGGCGGGCCCCGGCACCACCCAGGCGAGGTCGGCGGCCGAGTGGGCGCCCATGGTGGGGCGCACGCCGGGGCGCATCGGGCCGCGCCGGGTGGTCAGTTCGACGGCGGCGTCGTCCAGGGCTTCGGCCCAGCGGGCCCGGGCCAGCTTGCGGGCGGCTCGCAGCACCGTGACGGGGGTGCGCAGGGCGCCGCTCAGGGTGCCGGTGAGGGCTCGGTCCGCGCCGGCCAACGCGGCGACCGGGGCAGCAGTTCGCGGGGGCGGCCGTCCCTGAGCAGGTCGGCCAGCCGGGCCGGGTGGCCGTCCAGCACCTGGCGGGCGCCGTGCCCGGTGAGGTGGTCGGTGCCGCCCGCAGTGAGCCGGGCGACGGCGGCGCCACCGGTGACCAGGGCCCGCCCGGGGGCGTCGGTGAGCGGACCGGCCAGCGGGTCGTCGGTCAGTTCGGCGTACGGGAGTTGGCTCGGGTCGGTGGGGAGCACGGTGTGCCGCAGCCGGGGGCGGCCGGCGTCGTGCGGCGGCTCGGGGGCCGGGCGGGCCGACTCGTGCGAGGTGACGGCGGCGAGCAGTTCGGGGGCCGGCGGCTCCTCCCCCAGGGCCTCGTCGCGGATCCAGGAGCCCTTGGTGGCGCCGGTCCGGCGCAGCTGGGCCGGCACGCTGACGGCCGGCGGGGCGGCGGCGGGCGGGGCGGCGGGCGCGGCGCTGATCGGCACGGCGGCGGCCAGCAGCGTGACGGCGGTGGCGGCGGTGCCGTAGGAGAGGTCGGCGCCGATCCGGGGGCGGTCGGCGGCGGGGCTGCCGGGGGCCTGGCGGACCCGGGAGCGGACCGCCTCCAGCAGGCTGCGGGTCAACTCCCGTACCGCTGCCGCCTCGCCGTCGGGTGACGGGCCGGTGCCGGCGGTGCCCTCGTCGTCGTAGCCGTTCACCTGCGGGCGGCCGCCGCGGATCGCCAGGGTGTGGCCGGGTGGGACCCGGTGCACGCCGGTGTAGGGGGTGCTGGTGCCGAGCGCCTCGGTGGATTCGGGGCAGGCGAGCGCGGCGGCCAGGTGGCCGGTGTCCACGCCGGCGCCGACCAGGTCGGCCAGCGGCAGCCCGGCGGTGGCGTAGGCGGTGCCGCCGCACCAGGGGGTGTGGAAGACGGGTTGCAGGCCGGCCAGGTCGGTGACCAGCAGGGTGGAGCGGGTGCCCAGGCGCAGCACGGCGATGTAGCTGCCGGCCCAGCCGGTGAGGTGGCGCACCGCGCCGCCGCGGGCGGCGGCCAGCCCGGCGGCCAACTCCTGGTCGCCGGCGCCGCAGTGGCCGAGCACCAGCAGCCGGGCGGTGGCGTTGGAGTCGGCGCCGAGGTCGACCGGACCGGTGACCTGCTGCGGGGTTCGGTCGCCGGGCCGGTGCACGAACTGGCGGACCTCCTCGGGGCGCCAGTCGCCGACCGCCCACAGCGGGTCGGGGCCGGTCCACAGCGCGGTGGCGGCTAGCGGGCGCACGGCGGCGAGGGCGGCCAGCGCCTCGTGCACGGTCTGGTCGAGCGGACGCCGGGCGGCGGGCAGCCGGGCCTGCGACACGCCGCCGCTCCATCCCGCAAGCCACCGCATCGTGCCTCCACCCGGGCCCCGTGGTCGTACCGGCCCGGTGCGGGCCATGGCACATCGTCCCACTGCGGGGTGGTCGGGCGCCGGGTCGGCCAGGTCGGGTGATTCCGGTGCCGGACGGGCGAATTCGGACGCCTGGTTGGGGTGCCGCGCGGCCCGGGGCTCCCCCTCCCTGCCCCGGACCGCGCGGCGCGGGCGGCGCTGCCGGGCTCCACCCGGTGTCTGGCCGTCCGAGCTCGGTGGTTGGGGGCGGGCGCCGCGCGTCCGATTCGCGGCGCCCCGGCCGCGTACCACTCCAATCGCGTCATGGCCATGACGAGATGGCTGAAAGTAGCGCAAAGCCCGGGAGGGCATCCGCATGCCCTCCCGAGCCTCGGCCACCACCCGCGGGGAACTGAGGCAGCGGCATCCCCCGGCCCGCCGGGTCCTCGACGGCGGGCCGACCCACTGCCCCTAAGCGAACTGCCGGGGCGGCGGTGGAGCCAGGGGGCACAGGTGGGCGCACGTCAACACATGACCGGAGCACGGCGACGCCCCTGACGTACCGTCAGTACGCAGCGACGCACCGTCAGCGAACCACCGCTCCCGCCGCCGCAGCCGCGTCAGTCCCGCGCCACCCCCGCGCGCCAGGAGGTGCGCTCCCGGCGCGGCGCCCCGGGGCGCACGATCCCGCCATCCGGAATATCTCCTCTTAACCCTGGGAACGCGGCCGACTACGCTAGGTGCCACCGCATCGGGCCGCCGCGCGCACACCCACACGCCGCCGCGCACACCCAACAAGGGGGGTCGCATGAGCACCACCTCACGTGGACCGAACGAGCGGCTCGGCGCCCTGCTGACCCAGGCCCAGATAAGCAACGCCGGCCTGGCCCGCCGGGTCAACGACCTCGGCGCGCAACGCGGCCTGACCCTGCGCTACGACAAGACCTCGGTGGCCCGCTGGGTGAGCAAGGGCATGGTGCCGCAGGGCCCGGTGCCGCATCTGATCGCCACCGCGATCGGCGGCAAGCTGGGCCGCCCGGTGCCGCTGGAGGAGATCGGCCTGGGCGGCACCGACCCGGCCCCGGAGCTCGGCCTGGCCTTTCCGCGCGAGGTGGCCGATGCGGTCCGCTCGGCCACCGACCTGTGGCGGGTGGACCTGGAGCTGCGCCGCGGCGCGGGCGGCGGGCGCTGGAGCGACACACTGGCCGGCACCTTCTCCGCCGCCGCGTACACCACCCCGGTCTCGCGCTGGCTGATCAGCCCGGCGGACGGCTCGGTGGCCCGCGGCGAGCTCGCCGGCCCGCGCCCCGGGGGTTTCCGGGTCGGCCAGGCGGATGCCGCCAAGCTGCGCGAGGCCGCCCAGGAGGCCCGCCGCTGGGACTCCAAGTACGGTGGCGGCGACTGGCGTTCGTCCATGGTCCCGGAGTGCCTGCGGCAGGAGGCCGCGCCGCTGCTGCTGGCCTCCTACAGCGACGCGGTGGGGCGGGCGCTGTTCGGTGCCACCGCCGAACTCACCAGGCTGGCAGGCTGGATGGCCTTCGATACCGGCCAGCACGAGGCCGCCCAGCGCTACTACATCCAGGCCCTGCGGCTGGCCCGCGCCGCGGCCGATGTGCCGCTCGGCGGCTATGTGCTGGCCTCGATGAGCCTGCAGGCCGGCTACCGGGGCTTCGCCGAGGAGGCGGTGGACCTGGCCCAGGCGGCCCTGGAGCGCAACCGCGGCGTGGCCACCAACCGCACCATGAGCTTCTTCCACCTGGTGGAGGCCCGCGCCCAGGCGAAGGCCGCCAACGCGGCGGCGTGCGGCACGGCGCTCGCCGCCGCCGAGAGCGCGCTGGAGCGCTCGCGCCCCGGCGACCCCGACCCGGCGTGGCTCGACTTCTACGCCTACGACCGGCTGGCCGCCGACGCCGCCGAGTGCTTCCGCGACCTCGGGATGCCCGCCAAGGTCCGCCAGTTCACCCTGGAGGCGCTGGCCCAGCCGACCGAGGGGTTCGTCCGCTCGCACGGCCTGCGGCTGGTGGTCTCCGCGATGGCCGAGGCCGAGGCCGGCAACCTGGACGCGGCGGTG
This sequence comes from Kitasatospora acidiphila, assembly GCF_006636205.1. Lineage (NCBI taxonomy): Bacteria > Bacillati > Actinomycetota > Actinomycetes > Kitasatosporales > Streptomycetaceae > Kitasatospora > Kitasatospora acidiphila. Next base: position 4,132,128 of record NZ_VIGB01000003.1, read on the forward strand.
GCCGCCGGCGAGCGGGCGGTCGAGGTGGCCGGCCGGATCTCCTCGCAGCGCAGCCGGGAGTACCTGTGGGAGCTGCTGCGCCTGCTGGAGCAGTTCCAGGGCGAGCAGCAGGTGCGCGAGCTCACCGAACGCGCCCGGCTGATGCTGGCCACGCCCGTCTGAACACCCGTGCGAAACACGGGCATTGGCTGACATGACGCCATCCGCCGTGACACCATCGCACGATGGCGGACGACTTCTACGACGTCCTGGTGGTGGGCGGCGGCATCGTGGGCCTCTCGACGGCCCGGGCCCTGCTGGCGCAGCGGCCCGAACTGCGGGTCGCGGTGCTGGAGAAGGAGCCGGACCTCGCCGCGCACCAGACCGGGCGCAACAGCGGCGTGATCCACAGCGGCATCTACTACCGGCCCGGCTCGCTCAAGGCCCGGTTCGCGGTGGCCGGCGCCGCGGCGATGGTGCGGTTCTGCCAGGAGTACGGGCTGCCGCACGAGGTGACCGGCAAGGCGATCGTGGCCACCGTGCCCGCCGAACTGCCCCGGCTCGCCGCGCTGGCCGAACGCGGCCGGGCCAACGGCCTGGAGGTGCTGGAGCTGCCGCCGGCCCGGCTGCGCGAGCGCGAACCGGCGGTCGCCGGACTGCGGGCGCTCTGGGTGCCGTCCACCGGCATCTGCGACTTCGCCGAGGTGGCCCGCTGCTACGCCCGGCTGGCCGGCGAGCGCGGCGCCGAACTGCTCACCGGCCGCGAGGTGCTGGGCATCGAGCGGCGTGCCGACGCGGTGACGGTCCGCACCACCGGCGGCGCCGAGCTGCGCTGCGCCGTGCTGGTCAACTGCGCGGGCCTGCAGAGCGACCGGATCGCCCGGCTGGCCGGGGACGAACCGGGCGTGCGGATCATCCCGTTCCGCGGTGAGTACTACGAACTGGTGCCGTACCGCCGCGGCCTGGTCCGCAACCTGGTCTACCCGGTGCCCGACCCGGCCTTCCCGTTCCTGGGCGTGCACCTGACCCGGGGCATCCACGGCGAGGTGCACATCGGCCCCAACGCGGTGCCCGCGCTGGCCCGCGAGGGCTACGACTGGGGCACGGTGCGGCTCGGCGACCTCGGCGAGACGCTGCGCTACCCGGGCAGTTGGCAGCTGGCCCGCCGGCACTGGCGCCAGGAGCTCGGCGAGCTGCACCGCTCGCTCAGCAAGGCCGCCTTCCTGCGGGCGGTGCGCCGGCTGCTGCCCTCGGTGGACTCCCCGGACCTGCTGCCGGCCGCGGCGGGTGTGCGGGCCCAGGCGGTCACGCCCGACGGCCGGCTGCTGGACGACTTCGCGTTCGCCGGCTTCGACCCCGCCGATCCGCGCTCCCCGCGCCGCACCGTGCACGTGCTCAACGCCCCGTCGCCCGCCGCCACCGCCTCGCTGCCGATCGGCGCCGAGGTGGCCCGGCGAGCCCTGGCCGCGCTCACCGCCGGTGGCTGATCCGGGCCCTGGCGATTCCAACGGGCCCCCGTAAACTCGACGGCATTGTGACTTCGACTGCCCCTTCCCCCAGGTCCCTGCCGAGCTCCCCGGCCAGCGCCCCTCCGAGCGGCTCTCCGCGGCCCCGGCCGGCTACCCCGCGCCGATGTACCCGCACAAGGCCACCGAGGCCCAGCACCGCGAGCACCGGATCCGCACCTTCCAGCCGCGCCGCGGCCGGATGACCCAGGTGCAGGCCGGCGCGCTGGACAAGCACTGGGAGCGCTGGGGCGTCGCGATCGACGGCACCCCGCTGGACCTCACCGAGCTGTTCGGTGGACTGCCGGTCACCCTGGAGATCGGCTTCGGCATGGGCGAGACCACCGCCGCGATGGCCGCCGCCGACCCGGCCATGGGCATCCTGGCCGCCGACGTGCACACCCCCGGTCACGGCGCCCTGCTCAACCTGCTGGAGCAGAACGGCTCGCAGAACGTCCGGCTGGCCGCCGGCGACGCGATCATCCTGATCCGCGACATGCTGCCGGAGGCCTCGCTGGCCGGGCTGCGGGTCTACTTCGCCGACCCATGGCCCAAGCCCAAGCACCACAAGCGCCGGCTGGTCCAGCACGGCTTCCTCGACCTGGTGCTGCCCCGGCTTGCCCCCGGCGCGCTGGTGCACTGCGCCACCGACTGGGAGCACTACGCCGAGCAGATGGCGGACGTGCTCTCGGCCCGCCCCGAGCTGGTCAACCTGCACCCGGAGGGCGACGGCTCGTCCTGGCTGGAGGACCGCGGCGACGGCACCGTGCCCGGCTACGCGCCGCGGCCCGAGTGGCGCCCGCTGACCAAGTTCGAGCGGGCCGGGCTGGCCAAGGGGCACGTGGTGCACGACCTGCTGTTCCGCAAGCGCTGACCTCGATCACCGCCACCGAACGTGCACAACCGCTGACGCGGCGCCGGATCGTCCCCTACCCTTTCGGGGGTGAGCCGTTCGCACCGCGTCCGCCGCATCGCGAGTGCCGTGCCGCTCGTCGCGCTGGCCGGCTGCGCGGTGCTGCTCGTCCGCCTGGTGCAGCGTCAGACCGGTACCACCGGGCTGCTGGTCGGGCTCGGGCTGGCGATCCTGCCGGTGCCGTTCGTGCTGTTCGTCCTCACCTGGCTCAACCAGAGCGCCCGGCTGCCGGGGCGGCGGCTGGCGCTCTGCCTGGCCTGGGGCTCCTGCGCGGCCACCACCATGGCGCTGTTCGCCAACGGCTGGGCCAGCGACTGGCTCACCACCACCGAGGGCAGTGTGCGCGGGCAGCTGCTCGGCGCGCAGTTCGCCTCCCCGGTGATCGAGGAGACCGCCAAGGGCCTGATGCTGCTGGCCGCCATGCTGCCGCTGCGCCGCCGCCTACCGCGGCGCGGGGCCGGGCCCTCACCGCGGGCCCGGGTGCGGCTGCGGCACCGGGCGGTGGCCACCGGCCTGGTGCTCAGCGGGATCACCGCCTGCGGTTTCGCCTTCACCGAGAACGTGCTCTACCTGGGCCGGGCGTTCACCGACGACCAGCAGCAGCGGCTGGAGTCGATCGGCCTGGGCCTGAGCCCCTCGCTGCGCGACTACGACGGCACCGTGCAGACCTTCGTGCTGCGGGCGCTGCTGACCCCGTTCGCCCATCCGCTGTTCACCGCGCTGACCGGGCTCGGGCTGGCCGTCTCGCTGACCGCCGGCCGGCGCTGGCTGGCCCGGCTGGCCGCCCCCGCGGGCTGGCTGGCGGCGGTCGCCCTGCACAGCGGCTGGAACGCGGCGGCCGGCCTGGGCACCCAGGGCTTCCTCGCCGTCTACACGCTGCTGATGATGCCCGCCTTCGCCGCGGTCGCCGCGCTGGCCGTGTGGGCGCGCAGCCGACCGCGCGGCCTGCCCCGCCATGATCGGCCGGCGCCGCCCGTGACACCCGCGCATCCCGTGCAGCCGACCTGAGCTGCTCGGATGCCCGGGTGAGGGGGCGCTGCACAAGCGATTTCCCTTCTACGACGTCGTCGCGTACTGTTGTGTTCACCGACGCGGGGTGGAGCAGCTCGGTAGCTCGCTGGGCTCATAACCCAGAGGTCGCAGGTTCAAATCCTGTCCCCGCTACTCAGTAGCACGAAGGCCCGGTGGAGATTCTCCACCGGGCCTTCGGCATTCCCATGGCGAGTGGGCCGCAGGGCTGGAATTCAGGGCCCGGACGGTGGAACCAAAACACTCTGATCTTGGTGATAGCTTCTCGTGAGCTTTCGCCCGGCACCGACCGGCCGGGTACGTCCCGCGAGAAGGACAGAACGTGCGAATCTCCCGTACCTTCGGGGTCACCCTTTCCTGCGCCGCGATAGCGCTGGCTGCCACCGCCTGCGGTTCGAGCGCCAAGAGTTCGAGCGCGGCGCCCGCGGCCAGTGCCGCCGCGCCCTCCGCCGCGAGCTCCGACGCCGCCTCCAGCGCCCCCTCCGCCGCCACGTCGGGCGGCCCGGACCTGGCGACGATGAGCGCCGACCAGATCCTCAAGGCGTCCGAGACCGCGCTGACCGGCGCCCAGGCCGTCAAGATCGACATGACGATCGCCGGCACCGGCGGCGACCAGAAGGCCAAGCTGGCCACCGACAGCCGCAGCGGCTGCACCGGCACCATCTCGATGCCCGGCAAGGGCTCGGCCGACGTCATCCAGGACAAGACGAAGACCACCTACCTGAAGCCCGACGACACCTACTGGGCTTCGCTCGGCGGCGCCAAGGCCGTCGCGGCCCTCCACGGCAAGTGGGTCAGCGGGCCGGTCACCGACCCGGGCGTCGCCGGCATGGTGGGCTTCTGCGACCTCAAGGCGCTCAGCTCCCAGATGGACGACGGCACCGAGAAGCCCACCAAGGGCCAGACCACCACGCTGAACGGCCAGCCCGCCCAGACGCTGCAGGTCGTCGCCGCGGACGGCACCAAGAACACCCTCTGGGTGTCCACCAAGGGCAAGCCGTACCCGCTGCAGGCCACCGGCGGCAACGGCACCGGCGGCACCGACAAGATCACGCTGACCGACTACGACGTGCCGGTCACCGTCACCGCCCCGCCGGCCGACCAGGTCATCGACGCCGCCAAGCTGAAGGCGCTCACCGGCCACTGAGGCGGGCGCTGAACGGGCGCTGAACCCGGCCTTGAACGGGCCGCTGAACCGGCCCGGCAATCGCCTCCGATAATCCGTTGCCTCTGGCGATTGCGTCTGCCTATCGTTGTCGTCGAACACGGAAAGGAGGTGATCCTGAGTTGAGTACCACGATGACTGCGCTTCGCGCGTCTGACTCGCTCGGGCGCGCCTCCGTGGAGCTGTCGGCCTGATCAGCCGGCGCCCCGCGGATGGAACCGCGCAGAAGTTGTCGAGCCCCTGGACCCCCTCAAAGCGAGGCCCGGGGGCTTCGGCATTCTCCGGGGCTCCTTTCCCGTCGCCTTCCCATCGCATTCCGCCTGTCGACGTTGCGTGCGTTCGCCTCTGATCGTCGGCATGTCGGCGGCCCCCGGAGCGCTACAGTTCGCGTTCGGAGCGGACCGGATGCGACGGGGAGCGGGCGATGGCGGGGCTACAGGGGTTGCAGGCACTGCAGGGGTCGGCGGGTCGGCAGCAGGGACCGACCGGAGTGATACGGCGCCGGCAGGCCATCGCCATCGGCACCCTGTTCGGGCTCGGCTTCCTCGGGCTGCTGCTCTACACCACCGGCGCACCGCATCCGCTGAGCGCGCTCGGCGCCGGCGTGATGATCGCCTGCGCCACCACCGTGGCCGGCGCCCTGGTCGGCTTCCTGTTCGGCATCCCGCATGTGCTCGGCAGCGGTACCGGCGCGTCGACTGCGACGGGTACGCCGGGTTCGGCCAACTCCGCACCGCTGAGCGGGCAGTACATCGCCAACACCAACCTGGAGCAGGTCTCCGACTGGCTGACCAAGCTGCTGCTCGGCGTCGGCCTGACCCAGCTCGGCAGCATCTGGCAAGGCGCCCGCCGGCTCGGCCGGGCGCTCTCCCCCGCGCTCGGCGGCCGCACCGACGCCACCCCGTTCGCGGCCGCCCTGGTGCTCTACTTCGTGATCCTCGGCTTCCTCGGCGGCTGGCTGGCCACCCGGCTGCTGCTGGCCGGCGCACTGACCCGGGCCGACGGCGCCGCGCTGCACCTGTTCACCAGCGCCCAGGAGCAGTTGAAGGAGGGCAACGAGGTCGGTGCCGAGGACCTGCGGGTGCAGGCGATGGGCCGGCTCGGCAAGTTCGCCCACCAGGCCGGCCAGCCCGGCCCCGAGCAGCCGGCCGCGTCGGTGAGCCAGGTGGCCGAGGTGCGGGCCGGGGCCAAGCGCTCCCCGGCCACCCCGGACGAGGTGCGCGGCCTGTTCGCCTCCGACGACGAGGGCCTGCGGCTGCAGGCCCTGGCGCTGACCCAGGGCAACGCCGCGCTGGGCGACTTCGAGAGCGTGCTGGAGTACATCGAGCATCCGCGCAGCGCGTTCGAGCACTACAACGCGCTGCTCGCCGCCCGGGGCATGCTGAGCCGGCTCGGCCGGGACCAGCGGATGCGGCTGCGGACGGCCGTCATCAACCAACTGCTGGCCCCGGACGGCATTCCGGACGCCTCCGACCGCCGCTGGATCGCCGAGCGGATCCTGGCCAAGCTGGACGCCATCGGCCATCTCCCGGCGGCGCGTCCGTCCGGGGTGTGATCCTGATCGCCGATCAAGACCTGATCGGCGATCAGATCAAGCGCTGCAGATAGCCGTTGGTGATCAGCCAGCCGACGTTGATCTTCGCCGGGGCGCCGGGCACCAGGGTCGCGTCGAGCTGGTACTGCCAGCCGTAGCCGGGCTGGTTGAACCAGGGCGCGATCGGGCCGGCGTGCACGGCGAACGGCTTGAGCACCTTGTAGTCGTGGTAGTTGCAGCCGGCCGCCGGGTTGCCGTCGAGGCTCTGCGGCGGGATCGAACGCATCGCGTAGGGGAGGCCCTCCGGCGCCAGGAAGGAGCCGTACTCGGACCCGAACCGGTCGATGTCCTGGCCGACCGGAAGGGTCTGGTCGAACTCCACCGGCTGGTTGTTGACCACGACGTAGCCGTCCGCGGGCGGGTACTTCCAGCTGCCGGCCGCCGAGTCGTAGTACTGCTGCAGGAAGGACTGGTCGCTGGCGCCGCCGGTGCGGTTGTAGCCGAACATCTCCCGGCCGACCGGGCCGGTGCTGGGCAGCTGCGCCGGGCCGAGCCGGGCGTCCCCGTCGTAGAAGTCGGCCGAGCACTGGTCGGACGGCAGACTGTCGGCGTGCGCGGCCGGGGCGGCCACGGTGAGCAGGGCGGCACCCGCGACGACGGCGGTGAGCAGGCTGCTGGTCTTGGTCAGAGTGATGGTCACTCAACGCACGGTAGCGGGAGAGGATGCTTCTGTTCCGGATTTCCCCGCAGTTGGCCGGATTCTGCCGCGATTCTTCTGACCATCACTCTGTTTCTGATAATGCGTCAGCCTCATTGACCAGCGCCGCCGTCCGTCCCCCGGCTCGCGGGCGGTGCGCAACTCGCTGTGCACGCCGCGCTCCCCCAGCGCCCGGCGCAGCTGCGCCAGGTGCGGGCAGCGGCGGCCGGCGCCGTCGTGCAGCGGGTGCACCAGCACCTCGCCGTCCGCCGCGGTGACCCGGACCAGCTCCAGCAGGGCTGCCAACTGCTCGTCGGGGCCGAACCGTTCGGGGTAGGCGAAGAGCAGGTAGGAGCTGAGGGTCAGCGCGAAGCTGCCATCGGCGAACGGCAGTTCGGGCAGGCGGGCGGCCAGGTAGCTCCCGGGGTGGGCGGCCCGGTCGGCGGCGAACAGCGCCCGGGCCCGGTCCCAGCTGCGCAGGTACTTGTCGTACGGGCGGTGGCGGGGCGCCGGATGGTGGGCCGGGTCGGCCGGCATCGCGGCCGCCATGGCCTGCCGGGACCGCTCCGCCGCCGCCAGCAGCTCCGCCGTCGGCCGTGCGTACGCCGGATCGGCGGCCACCACCCGGCACCCGAGCGCCCGCGCCTCCGCCACCAGGCCCGAGGCCCCGCCCGGGCAGTCGAGCACCGGCCCGGGCAGCGCGCTCAGCCGGGCCCGGCTGAGCCCGAAGAACACGCAGTACTCGTCCAGCGGACGGGAGGTGATCAGCACACCGCCCAGCCGACCACGGGCTCCGGGGCAGCGCATCCTGGGGCCCTCCTAGGCCGCCGGCGCCGCCCGCAGCGCCGCCGCCAGCCAGGCCATCACCGGTGCCAGGCTCTCCGGGACCGGCCAGCCGTTGACGATCGAGAGCAGCTGCCAGTAGCGCTCGGTGCGGGGGTCGCCTGCCACGTCCAGCCGCCGCAGCAGCCAGTGCCGCAGCTCGGCGTCGTCCGGCCGGTCGAAGACCTGGGCGTACTGGGCGGTCAGCGAGTCCAGCACCGCGGCCCCGGCCGGGGAGTCCGGCGCCAGGCCGTCGGCCAGCGCGCGGCCGACCTGCTCGCGCACCGCCTGGGTGAGCTCGTGGTGCAGCCCGGTGGTGTCACCGGCCGCGCGCTCCGCCGCCTGGTATTCGGCCATCCGCCGTACCGCCGCGCGGAAGTCGGGGTCCTGGGCGAGCTCCCCGAGCTCGACCCAGGCCGCCACCTGCGCCACGGTCGGCTCCTCGGGCAGTTCGGGCATCGCCGCCCGCATCATCGCCACCAGCTCCGGGTTGGCGTCCAGGCCGGCGAACACCTCCTCCACGAAGTCGCTGATGATGCTTCGCCGTTCGGCATCGGACAACTGGGCAAGCCGGTGCATCAGATCCGTCTCCTCAACTGAGGCCCCCCGCTCGGCCACCGCGCGCAGCACCGCGAGCCGCTGCCGCAGCATGCCGAGCTGCGCCTCGATCGCACGCGCATGCAGCTCGGCCACCTCGGGCAGCGTGGTCTCCCGGTCCAGGATCCGGCGGACCGTCGGCAGGTCGATCCCCAAGTCCCGCAGGGTGCGGACGAGATCCAACCGGGCTGCCGCATCCTCGTCATAGCGCCGGTAGCCGCTGGGGCTCCTATCGGTCGGCGGCACGATCCCCTCGTCGGCGTAGAACCGGATGGTTCGTACGGCCAGCCCGGTACGCCGGGCCAGCTCACCGATGGAGTAGCGGGTGGTGTCGCCGTTGGACATGGCAGCAGCTTGCCGGTTCCACCTGGTGGAGACTCAAGGGCGCCCCCGCGTCAGGGCATCTCCCACGGCACCTGCGGCAGCACCGCGCCGGTCTCCAGCAGCGACTTGAGGTTGGCGAGCACCGCCGGCCAGCCGCGCGAGACGTCGTGCAGCGCCTGCTCGTTGGGCAGGTTCTCATGGGTCACGGTGAGGCGGACGATCTCCTCGTGCGGCTCGATCAGGAAGGTGACCGTGGCCGGCCGGTGCGCCGGGTCGGGATCCACCGGGCCGTCGAAGGTGACCACCAGGCGGGTCGGCGGCTCGGCCGCCAGGACCTCGCCGACCACGTCGGCGATGCCCGAACCGTCGGTCCTGCGGTGCTCCCAGGCCGAGCCCGACTGCCAGTCGGAGACGTTGGCGTGCCCCCAGTAGCGTACGGTCAGGTCGGCGTCGGTCAGCGCCCGCCAGACCTGCTCGGCAGTGGCCTTGATGTAGGTGACGTAGACGTAGGTGGGCACGGATCCGGTCGTGCCCGCGGGGGTGTCGCTCATGGCTCGCTCCTGCTCTGCCTGGTTCTTGATGGCGCTGATCACCTGCAACCGGGGCCGGTCGAAGCCCGCGATCCAGCGCTCCTCGATCTCGTGGATCGGCACCGGGTTGAGGTAGTGCAGCCGTTCCCGGCCGCGCCGCACGACGGTCACCAGGCCGGCCCGCACCAGGACGTCGAGGTGCTGGGTCGCCGACTGCCGTGCCATCTCCAGCTGCTCGCACAGCTCGCGCAGGGTCTGGCCGTCCTGCTCGCGCAGCCGGTCCAGCAGCAGGCGGCGGGTCGGGTCGGCCAGCGCCTTGAAGACCGCGTCGATGGCTGATCCTTCGAGGCTCATGATTCGATTATGCAGGCATTTGCCTGCCTATCGCAACTTTTGGCGCAATGCGACAAGTACCCCGCGCCCCTCGCCGTCGTTGCCAGGACACCACCAGTCCAGTGAAGGGCCTGCGCCATGAAGGACTTCGCCAGGTTCGCCGGTGCCACCGCCCGGCCGCCGCGCGACTTGATGCGCCGGCACGGCCGAGCGCTGCTGTGCGCGGTGGGCCTGCTGGCCGGCGCGACCGCCGCGTGCGCGACGCCCGCCTTCCCGCCCACGCCGCCGGCGCACCCCACCCTCAGCGGTGCGCCGGCGGCCGACGTGCCGCCCCTGGAGCCGCCGCCCGCGCCCCCCGTGATCGCCGGCCTCGGCCCGGGCACCCTGGCGCTGCTGCCCCCCGACGCCCGTCAGGTGCTGGTGGCGACCGGCAGCGGGGCGGACTCCCCCGACACCGCGGTCCAGCTGTGGACCGCCGACGACGGCGGGCACTGGACGGCCGGCCCGGTGTGGCGCGCCCACAACGCCCGCCAGGGCTGGACCGCCGAGCACCGCTCGGGCGACCTGCACAGCCCGATCGGGGTCTTCTCGCTGAGCGACGCGGGCGGCCAGCTGCCCGATCCCGGCACCAGGCTGCCCTACTACCGGTCGGACGCCTTCGCGGTCGGCGGCACCGGCTTCGAGGGCGAATCCCTGAGCGGCGCCTTCGACTACGTGGTCGCCATCGACTACAACCGCGTCCCCGGCCGCTCCCCGCTCGACGAGAGTCAGCCGCTCGGCTACTACCGCGGCGGCGGCATCTGGCTCCACGTCGACCACGGCGGCCCCACCCACGGCTGCGTCACCCTGACCAAGGACGACATGCGCACCCTGCTCACCATGCTGGACCCGGCGGCGCACCCCGTGATCGTCATGGGCCCGGCCGACCGGCTCCGGCAGTAGCCGAAGGGCCGGACGGACCCCCGTACCGCCCGGCCCTCACGTTCACGACTCTAATCGAGGTACCCGGGTAGGCTAGCGGCCATGCTGACCCTGTGCATCCTGGGATTCCTGGCCGAGGAGCCGCTGCACGCCTATGAGCTCCGCACCCGGATATCCGGTCTGACCGGGCACGTCCGGCCGGTCAGCGACGGCGCGCTCTACCCGGCGCTGAACCGGCTGCGCGCGGCCGGCCGGCTCACCCGCCACGAGGAACCCGGCAGCGCGGGCGCGCCCCGCCAGGTGCTGACCCTCACCGACGACGGGCGGGCCGAGCTGCTGGGCCGGCTCGCCGACCCCGGCACCGTGGAGATCACCGACAACAACGCCTTCGCCACGCTGCTCGCCTTCCTCCACCTGCTGCCCGAGCCCGAGGACCAACTGCGGGTGCTGCGGCGCCGCTTGGAGTACATCGAGGAGCCGGCCAGCTTCTTCTACGACAACGGCCGAGCGGTGCGCGCCGATGAGGTCGACCGGTTCCGCCGCGGCATCTTCGTCCGCGCGGCCGCGGCGCGACGGGCGGAGCGGCAGTGGCTGCGGGAGGTCACCGCGGACCTGACCCTGGAGATCGCGGCGGCTCGTCAGCACTGATCCGACCGCCGCTCGGCGAACCGGTCCTGCGCGGCCAGCACCTCGTCGCCGTAGCGGGCGGCCCACTCCCCCATCGCCGCCATCGGGACCAGCAACGCCCGGCCCGCCCCGGTCAGTTCGTAGTCGACGCGGGGCGGCGCCTCCGCGTAGACCTGGCGCGTGATCAGGCCGTTGGACTCCAGGCGGCGCAGCGCGTCATTGAGCACCTTGGCGCTGATCCCGCCGATCCGGGCCCGCAGCGCGCGCGGCCGCAGCGGGCCGTTCTCGGCGAGGGTGAAGACCACCACGCTGTCCCAGCGGTTCGCCAGCACCTCGAAGGCGAGGCGGGCGCGGCAGTCCGAGGTGTAGTCGAGTCGGGGCAGTTCCACGCCCGCATCCTCCCCGATCCATTGGACACCATGCGGTGTGCAACGGCCGACCTACCGTCGGTGCAACGACGACAACGACGTTGGGAGCACCCCGTGAACATCGGCATTCTGGGCACCGGTTCGATGGCCGCCACCCTCGGCGGGGCCTGGGTCCGGGCCGGCCACACCGTCCGGATCGGCGGGCGCAGCGAGGCGGCGGCGCAGGCCACGGCCACCCGGATCGGCGCGGCCGGGCACGGTTCCCTGGCCGAGGCGGCACGGTTCGGCGAGCTGGTGCTGCTGGCCGTGCCGGCCGCCGCGGCACCGGAGTTGGCCGGCCGGTTGGCGGCGGAGCTGGCCGGGCGCACCGTGCTGGACTGCACCAACGCGCTGGCCCCCGGGGCGGACGGCCTGATGCTGGCCACCCCCGCCGGCCGGTCCGTCGCCCAGCAGATCGCGGCTGCCGCCCCCGAGGCGCACGTGGTGAAGGCGTTCAACCTGTGCCACGAGAGCATCTGGACCCTGGACCGCCTGGAGTTCGCGGGCGCGCCCCTCACCGTCCCGTTCTGCGCCGACGCCCAGCCCGCCCAGCAGGCGGTCAGCGCCCTGATCACCACGATGGGCTGCACCCCGCTCCCCTGCGGCCCCCTCTCCCGCGCCACCTACCTGGAGGCGACGGCCGCCTTCGCCATCGGCGCCTGGTGGTCGGGCGCCGAGCCGCGCCACGCGTTCCCGACCCCGGGCGCGGCGGCGTGAGGGGTCAGCGGCGGTCGATCAGGGCGGCGAGGCCGCCGAGGATGCGGGAGAGGCCGAACTCGTAGGCGTGGTCCGGGTTGTGGGCGGCCTGGTGGGCGGTGCCGGCGGCGGTGCCGATGCGGGTGGCGAGGGGGAAGCGGTCGGGGTCGAAGACCCGGGCGAGCAAGGGGGCGTTGGCCTCCCACCAGGCCGCGTCGGACATCGCGCTGTCGGCGGCGGCGGCCTGCTGGTCGAGGGCGGTGCGGGCGGTCGAGCGGACGAAGTCCAGCAGGTGGGTGAGGGCGGCGTCCATCTCGATGTCGTCCAGCCCGAGCCCGTCGAAGGCGGCCAGCTCGTGCTCGTACTTGGTCATCAGGCCCGGGCCGAGCGGCGGCCGGGTGGCGGCCAGACCGATCACCCAGGGGTGGGCGAGCAGCAGCTCGCGGTTCTCGGCGGCCACGGCGGTCACCCGGGTGCGCCAGGCGGTGGCGGCGGGGTGGGTGGTGCGGGGCATCCGCAGGTAGACGGTGTCCAGCATCAGGTCGAGCAGCTCGGCCTTGCCCGGCACGTAGGTGTAGAGCGTCATCGGTGTGACGCCCAGCCGCTGGGCGATGGCCCGCATGGTGAGCGCGTCCAGCCCTTCGCGGTCGGCCAGTTCAACGGCGGTGTCGACCACCGTGTCCACGCTGAGCTGCTGCTTGGGCCCGCGCGCCGCCACGCCGTGCCCGGGTTCGCGCCACAGCAGTTCCAGGGTGCGCACCGGGTCGCCTGCGCCACTGCGGTCCTTCGCCTTCGCCATGGGGACATCTTCCCGCAAGCCCTGGCGCATTTCTCTGTACGCTGTATAGAGTACTGCGTACAGAGTTCACGCGAGCGCTTGGGAGAGCTTCAGATGCAGGTCACCAACACCGCCATCTGCTTCACCGTCGACGATGTCGCCGGCTCCGCCGCCTTCCTGGCCAGGCACTTCGGCTACCAGGAGGCGATGTCCGCCGACGGCTTCGCCTCCCTGACCCGGGACGACGCGGCGGGCGTGATCTTCCTGCGCCGGGGACTGGAAGTCCTCCCGGCCGACTTCCGGGACCAGCGCGCGGCCGGCACGATCCTGGCCCTCACCGTCGCCGACCTCGACGCCGAATACGCCCGACTCCGGTCCGAGGGCGCCCCGATCACCCTCCCGCTGCTCGCGGAGGAGTGGGGCGAGCGCCTCTTCCAGGTCACCGACCCCAACGGCGTGGTCATCGAACTGCTGGACTGGGCCGGGGCCGCGCAGTGAGCGGATGTGAGTCGGACCACCTGATCCGATGCGCCGCGAGCGATGATTTCCGGGTGAGGACGGGGTCTTCATTGCCGTAGGGCCGCAGACGAGGAGGCAGTGGGATGCGCGTGGTGGTAGTTGAGTTCATCAGCATGGACGGGGTCGTGCAGGCACCGGGAGGGCCGCAGGAGGATGTGGACGGGGGATTCGCGCACGGGGGCTGGTCCCATGCGTTCTTCGATCCCGAGGTGGTGGGCGGGGCGTTCGCGGCGGGGCTGGGGAACGCCGAGGCCCTGCTGTTCGGGCGGCGGACCTGGCAGACCATGGCGGCGGCGTGGCCCGAGCGGGCCGGGGATCCGTTCGCGGACCGGATGAACTCGCTGCGCAAGTACGTGGTGACCGGCACGCTCGGCGATGCCGAGCTGACCTGGCACAACACCGTGCGGATCGACGGGGCGCGGGCCGTCGAGGAGGTCCGCGCGCTGCGGGCGGCCGACGGCGGGGAGTTGGCGATGATGGGGAGCCCGACGCTGGTGCGGGCGCTGCTGGGCGAGGGCCTGGTGGACCAGTTGACGCTGATCCAGATGCCGGTGATCCTCGGCGGCGGCAAGACGATCTTCCCGGCGGACGGCGGCAAGCGGAGCTTCGAGCTGGTCTCGTCGGTCGCCGCCAAGACGGGGGCGGTCGTCAACACCTACCACCCGGCGAAGGAGGGCTAGGACGACCAGTCCGCCAGCAGCGCGCGGGCCGCGCCGCGCGAGACGTCGGTCAGCAGGTGGGTGGCCCAGGCGGCCAGGAAGAGCAGCCCGATCCCGACCAGCGAGGCGCGGGTCAGCTGCCAGAACGACGCGATGTAGTAGACGTGGTGGACGTGGTGGGCGTCGGTGTAGTCGAAGAGCCGGTAGCCGGGCCAGCCCACGTAGGTCGGGAACACCCAGTTCCAGGCCGGCAGCGTGGCCAGCGCCAGCCCGGTGCTCCACAGGGTGACGGCGACGCAGAAGCTGAACACCCGCCAGGGGAACATCAGCACCTGGTACCCGGCCGCCCGCCACCCCGCGCCGTCCCGCAGCCGCGCGCCGACCCGCCCCAGAAGCCGGCCCCTCGGGCACGGCCACCGGGGCGGGCGCGGCCAGCGGCAGGCCCAGCTGCCGGTGCACCCGGTGGAGCTCCAGTCGGCCCAGGCCCCGGGCGCCGGCCAGCAGCAGGGCGAGCACCGGCAGGCCGAGCACCGTGACCAGGGTGCCGGCGCCGATCGAGAACAGGGCGATCACCCAGGTGAAGCCGGTGATCGCGGTGACCAGCGAGGTGCAGATGTAGCCGAGTTCGCGCAGCGTCCGGTGGCCGTACCGGGCGCCCCGGGCCGACGGGGTGGTGGTCGCGGTCGCGAAGGTCGTCGTCGTCATGCCTCCAGCCTGCCGGGGCGGGCGCCGCGCGGTAATGCGGCTGCCCGGCGAACCCGGGGTGGGGTTAACCCCCCGCTGCCCCGCCCACCGTGGTGCCGCCCGGGCTCCACTCGTGCTCCAGCAGCGAGTACTGCAGCGCGTCGTGCCACTCGCCGCGCAGGTGGAGGTCGTCGCGGATCCGGCCCTCCAGCTGGAAGCCGGCCTTGCGCAGCACCCGGGCCGAGGCGAGGTTGGCCGGGTCCAGGCGGGCGGCCAGTCGGTGCAGCCCGAGCTCGCCGAAGGCGAAGTCGCACAACATCCGGGCGATCTCGGTGGCGTACCCGAGCCCCCAGGCGTCCCGCCGCAGCGCGTACCCGATGAACGCCGCGCGCTGCGCCTCGGTTCCCTCGATGCCGAGCACCGCGTTGCCGAGCGGCACGGCGTCCTCGCCGTCCTCGGTCAGGGTGGCGGCCATCCGGAAGACGGTGCGCGGCTGCTTCTCCGCCTCGTCCAGGTAGAGCGCGACCTGGTCGGCGCAGTCCTCCCGGTCGCGCGGCTCGAACGGGAGGTAGCGGGCGGTCTGCGGATCGCCGAAGATCGCGTGCAACGCGTCGACGTCGCGCGGCACATGGTGGAACTCACGGATGGTGAGCCGTGGCCCGGTGAGCAGGACGGGGTGCATGGCACGTACGGTAGTGCCCGCCGAAGCGGTTACCGTACCGGTCATGGACGACGAGAACCTGCGGCTGGCACCCCGGCCGCACACCGCTGAGCTGCTGCGTTGGGCTGCCGAGCAGGGTCTCGACCCAGTGCCGGAGGGTCCGCTGAACGCGGTCCTGGCGCTGCTCGAACTGGGTGACGCCCGGATGTACGACGGCTTCCCCGAGCTCACCTCCGCGCTGGTGCAGGAGCTGCTCTACGAGCGGATCCACCTCTATGTGCAGCCCGCCCCGGACGAGGACCCGCTGGCCTACGGCGCCGCCGTCCGACTGCTGATCGACCACCAGCGGGCGGCCCGGCGGTTGAACGCCAAGCGGCAGCAGCGGCTGCACGAGGAGGCCGAGTGGCAGGGCGAGCTGCTGGCCGGGCTGCTGCGCCAGCCGCACCTGCTGACCTGGCCCCGGCTGTACACCCTGCTGCTGCGCGCCGCCGGGGTGGACACCGCCGACGAGAACGCGGTGCGGGCCTGGCTGGACTGGTTCCGGGCGCTCGATCCGCATGACCGGATCGCGGTGCTGGCCGAACTCACGGAGCTGGAGCAGCCGGAGGGCGTGGACGGCTGGACCGAGGGCGTGCTGCTGTCGATCGGCATGGCCACCGACGGCGCCCGGCTGCTGGTGGAGGACCACCTGAAGCAGCGCAGCTACCGCAACCTGGCCGATCTGACCGCCCTCGGCCTCCCGATGCCCGCCGAACTGGCCGGCGACCTCCCCGAGTTCGAGGCGGCAGTGCAGGCCGAGGCGGTGCGGCTGCTCGGGCAGTGGACGGTTCCCGGGCTGCCGGAGCTGCTGCTGACGGAGTATCAGGACCTGGCGCCCGAGCCGGGCGCCGCCGAGGTGGACCAGTACATCGTCAAGCGCGGCCTGGTGGAACTGCCGGACATCGGGCAGTGGGACGGCACCGCCGACGGCGAGTGAGCCAGGGCCGCTCCAGGGGCCCTAGGCGGTGACCCCGTGCGCCTGGAGCCAGGCCAGCGCGTCGACCGGGGCGCCGCCGCCCGGGCGGACCTCCAGGTGCAGGCGCGGGCCGGTGGCGCGGCTGCCGGTGGCGCCGACCTGGCCGAGCACGGCGCCCTGGGCCAGCTCCCCGCCGGTGGCGGAGATCGAGGCGAGCTGGCAGTACCAGAGCTCGGTGCCGTCCGGCAGGGTCTGGATCACCCGGTAGCCGTAGCGGCCGGACCAGCCGGCCGAGCTGACGGCGCCGGCGGTGATCGCGCGCACCGGGGTGTGGGCGGGCGCGGAGATCTCGACGCCGGTGCGCAGCTGCTCCCAGGGGGTGGCGGCCGGGGCGTCGACGGTGTGGCCGGGCAGCGGGGAGACGGCGGCCGGCTGCTCGGCGGGTGCGACCGCGACGGCTTCGGCGGCCTCGGCGGGAGCCGCCGGCTGCTCGGTGCGGGCGGCCTGCTCGGTGGCGGCCGCCTGCTGGGCGGCCCGCTTGGCGGCTGCCTCCTGCGCGGCGGCCAACCGGGCGGCCTCCTGCCGGGCGCTCTCCTGGTGGGCGGCGCCCTGGCCGGCCGTCAGCTGGTCGGCGTCCTCGCCGTCCTCGGCGCCCGGGGCGCCGTCGGCCTGCTGCTGGATCCGGGCAGCCAGCGCCAGCCCGGGGTCCGCCTGGTCGGGCGCGCTGACTGCGGGCGCGGCACTCGCCGGAGCGGCGGCCGCGGCGGCGGTGGCGGTGAAGCCGGTGGCGCCGAGGGCGGCGGCCATCGCGGTGACTCCGAGCACCGGGGCGCTGGTGCGGGTCTGCTTGGGCAGCCGGTGGCGGGCGGAGTCGTCGGGCGCGTCGGGGTGGTCGAGCAGGCCGCTGTTGCTGTGCGGGGTGTGCGTCAACGCCACGGGGGGCGCGCTCCTTTCCTTCCCTCGCGCCTACCGGGTTAGCTGACGGGTTCGGAGCGGAAGGTCTCCTACCGAGCGGCCCCGGCCGTGGCCGCGATCGCTCCGATTCACCCCAAGGAACGGTGGTTCCCCGGCTCCCGACCTGCGGTTGAGGCAGGCCTGCGGATTAGGCGACGCGCACGGTGCCGTCAGGGTACGGCGTTTCCGACCGCGCTGCGTTATCAAACGTTAATCCTAGGAGCTCCTGATTCCAAGCCGCCCTCGTGGGATTGACCGCCCCTCACGCTGAGTGCCGAACTGAGTACCCGTACTCAGGTGCCCCGCACCGGAGTTGGCGATCCTTCACACATGACTTCCTCGGTACAGCCGCGGACCACGTCCGCCTACTACGTCCAGGCGATCCTCTCCTTCGCCCTTGCCGGCAGCGGACTCGCGATCGGCATCGCCTATCTGCCGGTCAGCGCATGGGTGCGCGCCTTCCTCGCGCTCGGCGCGCTCTACACCGTGACCTCGGCGTTCACCCTGGCCAAGGTGATCCGGGACCGCCAGCAGGAGGGCGAGGTGGTCAACCGGGTCGACCAGGCGCGCCTGGAGAAGCTGCTCGCCGAGCACGATCCGTTCCGCGTCGAGTCCTGATGCCACTGGCCGTCCAGAGGTTGACGGCTATGGCTATTAGCCATAGCTTTGTGGGTGTCGGCAGCAGCCGGCGCCCACCGATCCCGGTCAGGAGGCCAGCGCCATGAACGCCACGAACGCCACCAGCACCGCCCCGCAGACCCAGTACCTCCGACTCCCCGGCGGCACCCTCGCCTTCGACGACACTCCGGGCACCGGCGGCGGCGCCCCGGTGCTGCTGCTCCCCGGGATGCTCGAGACCCGGCGCAGCTTCCGCCACCTGCGTCCGCTGCTCAACGCGGCCGGCTACCGGGTGATCACCATGGACCTGCGCGGCTTCGGCGAGTCCTCGATCGACTGGGACGACTACAGCCCGGCCTCGGCGGCCGCGGACGCCATCGCCCTCCTGGACCACCTGAAGATCGACAAGGCCGTGCTGGTCGGCCACTCCTACACCGGCGCCAGCGTGGTCCGGGTCGCCTCCGACGCGCCCGAGCGGGTGGCCGGGATCGTGCTGCTGAACGCCTTCATCGAGAAGGTCCCGGCGACCGCCTTCGAGAAGGCGATGGTCAAGACCCTGGGCTCGGCGGTGCTGGCCTTCCCCAGGATCTGGGGCTGGTACCTGAACAAGCTGGCCTACCCGGGCGAGGTGACCGAGGAGATCGCCGCCTACAACGCCGGCCTGGTGGCCGCCCTGCGCACCCCGGGCCGCCGCAAGGCCACCCGGGGCCACGTCTACGGCGACTCGGCGCCGATCGGCTGGAGCACCGGGGTGGACGTCCCGACCCTGGCGGTGATGGGCAGCAAGGACCCCGACTTCCCCAGCCCGGAGCTGGTGGCGGACCGTCAGGCGTCCGCACTGAACGGCCGTAAGGTGATGATCGACGGCGCCGGTCACTACCCGCAGGCCCAGTTCCCGCAGGCCACCGCCGACGCCCTGCTCCCGTTCCTGAAGGAGGTGGCCTGATGCCCCGTGCCGGACTCAACCCGGACGCCGTGGTCGACCACGCCCTGGCCCTGATCGACGAGGACGGGCCGGACGCCCTGACCCTGGCCGCCGTCGCCGCCAGGGCCGGGGTCGCCGCCCCTCGCTCTACAAGCACGTGCCGGGCGGACTGGCCGGACTGCGCCGCCTGATCGCCATCCGGGTCACCACCGACCTGGCCGGGGAACTGCGCCGGGCGATCGCCGGGCAGCACGGCGAGCCGGCGGTGACGGCGCTGATGCAGGCCTACCACTCCTACGCGATGACCCATCCGCTGCGGTACGCGGCGCTGCCGCAGGCGCCGCTGCCCGGCGACGAGCAGCTGATGGACGCGGCCACCCTGCTGGTCGGCACCATCTTCGAGATCCTCGCCGACTACGGCATCAGCGACTCCGAGGCGGTGCACGCGGCCCGCTCGGTGCGCGCCATCGCCCACGGCTTCGCCTCGCTGAGCATCGCCGGGGCGTTCCGGCTGACCGAGGACCTGGCCGAGACCCAGGACCGGCTGCTCACCCTGCTGACCGACGGCCTGCGCAACTGGCCGGGCGCGAAGAGCGACTGAGCGCCGGAGCAAGCGCCGGAGCAAAGGTGATTCTCACCCTGGTGTGATGGTCTGCGGATCGGATGGGACTAAAGTCCCTCTCACCCGTGGAGACCAGGAGGGGCCATGACCCAGCAGCCCGGCACGGCCGACGGCACCACAGCGGTCCCCGCCCAGCGGACCGCCCCGGCGCCGCGGCCCGCCGCCCCCGCCACTGCCACCACCGCACCGGCCGACCCGGCGCAGCCCACCGGCTGGGCCGCCGTGCGCCGCGGGCTGGCCGTCATCCGCGGACTGCGCTCGCTCGCCACCGTGCCGGCCCGGCCGCAGCCGGGCTACGGCGAGGTGGACGGGCAGTAGGGCGCATGACGAAGGGGGCCGGGAACCCGCGCCCCCGACCCCCTCGCCGACCTACTCGGCTACTGCTCGTTCTGGTCGAGGTCGTCCGCCTTGAACGACCAGATGCCGCGGCCGTGGGTGGCCGCGTAGAGCCGGCCGTCGGCACCGAGCGTCAGCTGGTCGACGGCGACCGCCGGCAGCTCGCCCACGCGCTGCCAGCCGCGCTGGCCCGCACCCCGGTAGAGCACGCCGAGGTCGGTGGCCAGCGCCAGCCCGCCCGTCTTGGTGATCACCAGCGAGTCGGCCGGCACATCCGGCAGGTTGGCCGAGATGTCCGCCCAGTGCGCACCGGCGTCGGTGGACTCGAAGACATGGCCGACGCCCGCGCCCGGGCCCGCAGTCCAGGCCCGCGAGAAGCCGTTGACCGCGACGAAGACATGGCTCGGGTTCTTCGGGTCGATCGCCAGACCGGCCAGGTAGCGGTTGGGCACGGTGCCGTCGGTCGGCAGGGTCAGCTGCTGCCAGCCGGTGCCGTCCGCGTTGCCGACCGCGATGCCGCGGGTGAAGCCCTGGTTGTTGCACGGGCCGCACCAGGCGGCGTAGACCTTGCCGCCCGAGGACGCGACGGCGGTGGCGACATGGCCGGCACCGAGGTCGTAGGCGCTCGTCCAGGCGCTGCTGTCCCGGATCGCGTAGCCCTGGCTCTGCACCCAGACGTGCCGGCCGCCGGCCACCCAGAGGTTGCCGTTCTGCTGGTCCGCGGCCATCGGGGCGATGAACCGGGCACCGGCGCCGCCGAGCGCGTTGTCGGGCGGGGCCACCGAGAAGGTGGTGGCCTTGCTCGGGTCGGTCAGGTAACTGCCGTCGTTGACCGCGCAGTTCTGGGTCACGTTCATCGCCAGGTAGACGTACTCCTGAGCGATGTTGCAGCCGTTGGCCGGGTCGGTGAGGGTACCGCCGCCGTCACCGCCGAAGTTGGAGCCCATCACCTTGTCGCCGCGGCCGCGGAGCATCGACTGGCCGTTGTCCTGCATGCCGCCGGTGACCGAAGTGCCGCCGTAGGTCAGGTCCTTGCCGACCCCGACCGAGTAGTACTCCAGGGTGTCGATGGTGCCGTCGTTGAGCGAGGTCCAGTCGGTGCCGTGGCCCAGCGCGTCCACCTGGCCGCTGACCGGGCGGGAGTAGAGGCCGCCGTCATTGCCCGCCAGCACATAGGACTTGCCGTTCAGCGAGCCCACCGCCAGCGCGTGCTGGTCCGGGTGGGTGGTCTGCGGGCAGCTGCCGCTCTGCTTGGTCGGGTCGATGCTCCAGCAGGTGAAGGTGAAGTTCCAGTACGGGCCGACGGTGTTCCAGGTGGCGCCGCCGTCCTTGGACTCGAAGACCTCCTCCAAGCCGGCCCACAGGTGCTTGGGGTCGTTCGGGTCGACCTGCAGCGACTGGTCGTACCAGGACTGCTGACCCGGCAGCTGGCTGGGCGAGTTGAGCGCCGAGCCGGAGCCGGCCAGCTTGCTCGCGTCCGCGACCTTGGTCCACGGACCCAGCGGGGAGCCGGAGTCGGAGACGAAGATGCCGGCCAGCGCGCTGGGGGCACCGGAGTTCTGCATCGTCGGGGACTGGTCGATGGCGTAGTACTTGGAGCCGTCGGCCGAGCGGGCGAAGGTCACCTCGCCGATGTTCGCGGCGTCGGACGGCAGGTCGCCCAGCGCGCTCACCCGCTGCCAACTGCCGTCCGCGGCCTTGGCGTAGAAGCCGTTGTAGGTGTCGCCGCTGCGCCAGCCGACGGCCAGCACCACCTTGGACGGGTCCTTGGGGTCGATGGCGATGTCGTTGGTGAGGTTCTTGTAGGGCGCGTTGGGGTCGGCGGCCAGCTTGCCGCCGGGCAGGTAGTCGGGGTTGGGCGCGAACTCCAGGGTCCACGGGCCGCTCAGGTCGGTGGTGGAGTGGCTCCACACGCCCTTGCTGGTCGCCGCCCACACCAAGCCGGCGCCGAACCGCAGCTCGTGGATGGTGGTGCCGTCCAACTCCGAGCCGCCGACCCGGGACCTGGCGCTGAACTCGCCGTGCTCCGGGTGGTCCAGCACGAAGACGCCGGCGCCCAGGTAGGCGTCGGAGTTGGTGGAGGCCTCGCCGGTGCCCAGCCAGAGCCGGCCCTGGCCGTCCAGCGCCAGCGCGCCGGTGGCCTGGGCGGGCAGCTTGTCGCTGATCGGCTGCCAGTTGCCGCCGCCGGTGGTGGAGCGCCAGACGCCGCCGCCCGCGCTGCCCTCGTAGACGTCGCCCTTGTCGTCGGCGGCGACGGCGGACGCCCGTCCGGTCACCTTGCCCATGCCCGCACTGGAGTTGGAGGCGGTGTCGCGGTAGCGCGGGTCGTCCGAGTCATAGGGCAGGCCGGTGGTGTGCTGCCACTGGCCGCCGGTGTCGGGGAGCGCCTTCAGCGCGTTCCAGGCCGCGCCGAACGCGCCCGGCGCCACCACGCCCGGCGAGGTGCGGGCCTCGGCGCGCTGGTCGGCGCCCTCCTGGATGGAGTCGGACTCGTCCCCGCCATCACCCTTGTCCATCGGCTGCACCGTGGTGCCCGACGCCGCGTGCGGCAGCGGGTTGGCCCCGGCCGGTGAGCCGACGGTCAATCCCATGGTGGCGGTGATGGCGCAGATCGTGAGCCATCGCCCGGTAGTCAGTCGTGCCGACAACAGAACCCTCCCGTTTCCAGTGAGCGTGTTCGCCGGGCGCACTCGATCACAGGAACGGTGAGGTGTGACACGGTTTCAGCAGAGACGTGATCCAACTGTTGTCAGCATTGGGGCTGGTGGAGCGTCAGCGCTGGCCGCCGATCCAGAAGAGCAGGAACAGGAAGGCGCCGAAGAGGTGCGCGGCCGCCATGTAGATGCCGACCCGGATCGCCACCCGGTGGTCGGTGCGCTTGCCGCCGTCGGTGGTGGGGCATACGTGTTGGGGTGCTGAACGGCCATCTCGGGCTCCTTCAGGGGGTCTTGCTCAATGGCTCAATGGGTTGCTCAATGGGGGCTTGCGCAGGCTCAGTGGACGCCGCGGTGCCCGGTCGGCAGGCAGAGGTCGCCGGCCGGGCTCTGCAGCAGGGTGTGGACGAAGAGCAGTTGCACGCCCTCCGGTGACTCGGCGGCCAGCCGGTGCGGGGTGAGCGAGTCGAACTGGGCGCTGTCGCCGGGCTCCAGCAGATGGCTCTGCTCCCCCAGGGTCAGCCGCAGCCGACCACTGGTGACGTGCAGCCACTCCTCGCCCGGGTGCACCCGGACCACCGCGGCCTCCGGGCCGGGCGGAATGTGCACCCGCAGCGCCTGCATCGCCATGCCGGGCGCGCCGGCCCGCCGGTAGCCCCAGCCACCGGTGCGGCTCGGCTCGATCGGGCCGCCGCGGATCACCGGGTCGGGGCTGCCGGGTTGTTCACCGAGCAGCTCGGCCACCGTGGCGCCGTACTGCCGGGCCAGCGAGAGCAGCACCGGCAGCGAGGGCTGGCGGCGGCCGGTCTCCAACCGGGAGAGGTACGCTGGCGACAGCCCGGCCCGGGCGGCCGCCGCCTCCAGGGTCAGCCGGCTCGACTGCCGGTGCTCACGCAGCCGGGCGCCGAGCCCCGGCAGCTCCTCGTCGGTGGTCATGCACTCAGTGCACACCGTCGCTGCCGCCGAGGCAAGAAATGTGCCTGTGAGGCAAAAAGACCCCCGGGGTACTCCCCCAGGGGCCCTCCCGCGCAGCGGCTACTCCGCTGCCAGGTGGTCCGCCGCGCTTATCGGCGAGATGCCGATCGGCGTGGCCTGCGGCTTGCGCCGGGCCGGCTCGCGGCCGGGCGGCTGGATCGGCCGCTCACCCGCCTCCGGCGTGATGGTGGGCCGGGAGACCGGGCGGCCGACCTCCACCCAGAGCTTCTCGGTCTCGTGCTCGACCAGGATCTTGTCGCCCTCGCGCAGCGTGTAGGTGGTCTCGTCATGGCTGATCTCCACCCGCAGCAGGTGCTGCCGGATCCGCATCGAGAAGGCCAGCCGGACCAGCCCGGAGGGCAGCCGCGGCCGGAACCCGATCGCCTCGCCGTGGTCGCGCATCCCGCCGAAGCCGGCCACCAGCGCGATGCAGGCGCCCGCCAGCGAGGCCATGTGCAGACCGTCCCGGGTGTTGCCGCCCAGGTCGTGCAGGTCCATCAGGGCGGCCTCGGCGGTGTAGTCGTAGGCCAGGTCCAGCTGGCCCACCTCGGCCGCCATCACCGCCTGGGTGCAGGCGGAGAGCGAGGAGTCGCGCACCGTCAGGCGCTCGTAGTAGGCGAAGTTGCGGGCCTTCTGCTCCGGGGTGAATGCGTCGCCGCGGATCTGCATCGCCAGCACCAGGTCGGCCTGCTTGACCACCTGCTTGCGGTACAGGTCGAAGTACGGGAAGTGCAGCAGCAGCGGGTACTTCTCCTTGGGGGTGCCGTCGAAGTCCCACTGCTGGTGCAGGGTGAAGCCGTCGGCCTGCGGGTGCACGCCCAGCTTCTCGTCGTACGGGATGTACATCGCCTTGGCGGCGTCCCGCCAGGCGGCGGTCTCCTCGGTGTCCACCCGAGCGCGGCCGCCTCCAGCTGGTGGCGGGCCACCGCGTCGGCGGCGGCGCGCAGGTTGGTCTGCGCCATCAGGTTGGTGAAGACGTTGTTGTCGGCGATCGCGCTGTACTCGTCCGGGCCGGTGACGCCCTCGATCCGGAACCGGCCGGCCGAGTCGTGGTGGCCCAGCGAGCGCCACATCCGGGCCGTCTCGACCAGCAGCTCGAGGCCGTAGCTGCGCTCGAACTCGACGTCCCCGGTGGCCCGGACGTAGCGGGACACCGCGACCGCGATGTCCGCGCCGATGTGGAACGCGGCGGTGCCGGCCGGCCAGTAGCCGGAGCACTCCTCGCCGCGGATCGTCCGCCACGGGAACACCGCGCCGGCCAGGCCGAGTTGGGCGGCGCGCTCGCGGGCCAGCGGCAGCGTGGAGTGGCGCCAGCGCAGCGCCTGGGCGACCGCGCCGGGCAGGCAGTAGGTGAGCACCGGGAGCACGAAGGTCTCGGTGTCCCAGAAGCTGTGCCCGTCATAGCCCGGGCCGGTCAACCCCTTGGCGGGGATGGCCCGTTCCTCGCTTCGCGCGGCGGCCTGCACCACGTGGAAGAGCGCGAACCGGACGGCCTGCTGGAGCTCGACGTCGCCGTCGATCTCGATGTCGCTGGCGTCCCAGAACTCCTCCAGGTACTCCTTCTGCTCGGCCAGCAGGCCGTCCCAGCCGGAGTAGCGGGCCGCCGTGATCGCCGCCTCCACCTGGTCCGGACGGCCGGCAGCGACCGGGTGGCCGACCAGCCGTAGCCGAGGAACTTGGTCATCCGCAGCCGCTCGCCGGGCTTCAGCACGGTGGTGACGCTGATCCGGGCCTGGTCCTGCCGGGCCTCGCTGGTGATGCTGACCCCGTCCGGGCCCTCGATCACGTGGTCCATGCCGGCGGCCAGGCGCAGGTTGCTGTACCGGGTGTGGTGCACCAGCGTCGCCTTGGTGCCGTGCGCGTGGTGCGCCTCGGCGACCAGCGGCGCCTCCAGCACCGCCGCGGCCCGCGGGTCGCCGTCGGTGCTGTCCGGCAGCTGCTCGTTGGCGACCAGCTCGGACTGGATGACGATCCGGACCGGGCCGTCCACCGCCTCGACCTCGTAGTCCACGGCGGCGATCGCCCGCTGGGTGAGCGACACCAGGCGGGCCGAGCGGAGCTTGATGGTGCGCCCGGCCGGGGAGGTCCACTCCGCCTCGCGGCGCAGCACGCCCTCGCGGAAGTCCAGCGACCGCCGGTGGCCGCGCAGCTCGCCGTAGCGCAGGTCGAACGGCTCGTCGTCGACCAGCAGCCGGATCAGCTTGCCGTTGGTGACGTTGATGACGCTCTGCCCGGACTCCGGATATCCGTAGCCGCCCTCCGGGTAGGGCAGCGGGCGCAGTTCGAAGACGCCGTTCAGGTAGGTGCCGGGCAGGCCGTGCGGCTCGCCCTCGTCCAGGTTGGCGCGCAGGCCGATGTGCCGTTGGACAGCGCGAAGACGGACTCGCTGCGGGCCATGCCCGGCAGGTCAAGACGGTGTTCGGTGATGCTCCACGGATCGACCGCGAAGCCCTCCTGTGCGGTCATTGCGCCGCCCCCTCGATCAGTTCCGACAGGTCGTCCACCACCAGGTCGGCGCCGTTGGCGCGCAGCGCCTCGGCCTGGCCGGTCCGGTTCACCCCGACCACGCAGCCGAAGCCGCCCGCGCGGCCGGAGGCCACCCCGGCGAGCGCGTCCTCGAAGACCGCCGCGGCCGACGGCTCGACACCGAGGGCCTTGGCGGCCGCCAGGTAGGTGTCGGGGGCCGGCTTGCCGGGCAGGCCCTCGCGCTTGGCCACGATGCCGTCGATCACCGTGTCGAAGTAGCCGTCGATGCCGGCCGCCTTGAGCACGTCCCGGCAGTTGGCGCTGGAGGACACCACGGCCCTTGGTACGCCGGCCGCGCGCAGCCGGTTCAGGTAGGCGACCGAGCCCTGGTAGGGCTGCACGCCCTGCTCCCGGATCAGCGTGAGCACCAGCTCGTTCTTGGCGGTGCTCAGGCCGTTGACGGTGCGGTCGCCGGGCTTGTCGTCCGGGCCGCCCTCGGGCAGCGTGATGCCCCGGGAGGCCAGGAAGGTGCGCGTGCCGTCCAGGCGCGGGCGCCCGTCGACGTACTGGTCGTAGTCGGCGACCGGGTCGAACGGGACGAACGCGTCGCCGGTGCGGTCGGCATCCGCCCGCAGGAAGTCGTCGAACATCGCCTTCCAGGCGGCGGCGTGCACTTTGGCGGTCTGCGTCAGCACACCGTCAAGGTCGAAGAGACAGGCGCGGATGTGGTCGGGTAGCCCCAGCATGGTTGCAGTCTGGCTCACAAACCTGATCCCCGGGTCGATTCCGAACGGCGCGTCGTACAGCGTTCAGTCCAGGTTCAGGCTCGGCTGGCCGAGTGAAGAACGTGCGATGGATCGTCCGCCCACCGTTGAGTACGGACCAATCTGATGGTGAGTCAACTCGCTTGTGGAACACGGGATTGGGAATGGAATCGGTGGGCGGGCCGGCGGGTCGGCCTCAGCCGATCTGGCGGGAGCGGCGCTGCAACTGCTCGCCCAGCTGCTGCCAGCCGGCCGCGCACTCCAGGGCCAGATCGGCCACCACCGGGATCAAGTGGGCCGGGATCTGCTGGAGTTCGCGCTCGGTGATGCTGACCGGGACCAGTCGCCGCTGCAGCCACATGAGCAACGCCCGACCGTGGTCGGTCATCCGCAGCGACGGGTCGCGGCGGAGCAGGCCCAGGCCGGCGAAGGCCTCGCCGGCCCGCCGACCGAGCGGGCGGCGGCGGGCGGCGCCGAACGGGTGCACGGCGGCCGATGGCTGGGCGGGCTGCTCCTGGGCGGGCGGGGTCGGCACCGCGCGCACCGGGGCCGGACGAACGGGGGCGGGCTCGATCGGGGTCGGGGTGGCGGGGGTCGGGGTAACGGGGGTCAGGGTGGCCCCGGTCGGGGCCTCGCTCTCGGGGCCGTCCTGGGGGCCGGCACGGCACGGGGCACGGGGGTCGGCATGGCGGGCGGCACGGGGGTCGACTGGTGGGCGGTGCTCGGCTGGTGGGCGGTGCTGGGCTGGTGCATGGCGGTCGGCTGCCGGGTCTGCTCGGGCTGCTGGGCCTGCGACTGGGCGGCCGTCTTGCTCGCGCCACGGCGCGGCCGGGGCACCCGGGCCGGCACCGCGGCCTCACCCCGCCCGATCCGGGCCCGCACCCCGTGCGCGGTGCCCAGCGACACCCCGGCCGCCTGGGCGATCTCCCGCAACGAGGCGTCCGGGCGCTCGCGCATCACCTGCAGCACCCGGCGCCGCCCCTCGTCCGGGTTGACCGGGCGCAGCCGCCCGTCCATCCCCACCCGGGACTTGGTGCACAGCTCGGCCACCCCGCTGCGACGGCGCAGCTCGCCGACCGTCTTGGCCGACAGGCCCGCCACCCGGGCGATCGAGCGGTCGGAGCACTGCGGGCGCAGGGTGATGATCCGCTCGGCGGCCGCCTTGCGCTCGCCGAGGGTCAGCGGCAGCACCAGCGGCTCCCCGGAGTCGGCCGGCTTGGCGTCCACCGCGTTGGCCTCGACGGCGCGCAGGTAGACCTCCACCGGGTCGCCGTCCAGGTACTCCACGGTGATGGTCGAGTCACCGCGCAGCGCGGCCGCCCGGAGCCGATGGGCACCGTCGACCACGCGCATGGTGGGGCGGTGCACCAGGATCGGCGGCAGGGCGGACGGCAGGGCGGCCAGGCGGGCGGCGTGCTCCTCGTCCACACTCGCGGCCCGGGGCGACTGCTCCGGGTCGAGAAGGCTGAGGGCTGCCAGCGGCACCCGGTCGAGGACGGTCATGCGGGCCTCCGGGTTCACTCCGAACTGAGCGGGTATCAGCCCGGTCAACGAGGCCGGTGCCAACGCCGATTCCCGCATCACCGCAGCTCGGGATGTGTCTTTCGGGGTATCGGGGGCCCGTGGGAGGCATTGCGCGGCGGGCCGCGTACGGTGGCGGTCGCACCGTCCGCCCGCCCGACAAGGAGCACTCCCGATGGCCGCAGCGCAGGAAGACCGGTTGGTCCTGGCCCACCGCGACGGGCGGGTCGGCCGGCTGGTCCTCAACCGGCCCCGGGCCATCAACGCGCTCACCCACCAGATGGTCCTGGACCTGCATGCCGCGTTGGACGAGTTCGCCGCGGACCCGGCGGTGGCCGCCGTGGTGCTCACCGGCGCCGGCGAGCGCGGCCTGTGCGCGGGCGGCGACATCCGGTTCTTCCACGACGACGCCAAGCTGGGCGGGGCGGCGGTGCGGGCCTTCTTCCGGGACGAGTACCGGCTGAACCACCGGATCGCCCGCTTCCCCAAGCCGTATGTCGCGGTGATGGACGGGCTGGTGCTCGGCGGCGGCGTCGGCGTCTCCGCGCACGGCTCGGTCCGGGTGGTCACCGAGCGGGCCGCGGTCGGGATGCCGGAGACCACCATCGGCCTCGTGCCGGACGTGGGCGGGACGTGGCTGCTGGCGCACGCACCGGGCGAGGTCGGCACCCACCTGGCGCTGACCGCCGAGCGGATGACCGCGGCCGACGCGGTGTACTGCGGCTTCGCCGACCACCTGGTGCCCCTCGACCGGCTGGCGGACTTCACCGCCGCCCTGGCCGAGCGTGAACCGGCTGACGCTGTCCGGGAGTTCGCGGTGCCCGTGGGCGTCGCGCCGCTGGCCGGGGAGCAGGCCTGGATCGACCACTGCTATGCGGCGGACCAGGTGGAGGAGATCCTGGAGCGGTTGGACCAGACCGGCCTGCCGGAGGCCAAGGAGGCCGCGGAGCTGATCCGGGCCAAGTCGCCGACCGCGCTCAAGACCACCCTCGCGGCGCTCCGCCGGGCCCGTCGGCTGCCATCCCTGGCGGCCGCGCTGGAGCAGGAGTTCCGGGTCTCGTGCGCCGGGTTGGCGGACCACGACTTCGTCGAGGGCATCCGCGCCCAGGTGGTCGACAAGGACCGCAACCCGCGCTGGTCCCCCGCCACCCTGGCCGGGGTCACGGCGGAGGAGGTGGCCCGGCACTTCGCCCCGGCGCCGGAGGAGCTCGGACTGGCCTGACCTGAGTACCCGTACTCAGGCCGTTCGAGTAGCCGGGCGGTGACGGGGCGGGGCGGCCAGGCCGGATGGTTGAGGCATGACCACCGCATCCCGCCCCGCCTTCCACCCGGTCCGCGACATTGCTCGCCGGGGGTGGTGGATCGCTCCCCTCATCGTCACCCTGATCACCCTGCCGCTGCTGGCTTACGACGGCCTGCTCGCCCTGCTGTCGCCGATGGCCTACGACCCCTGCGACTCCGGCGGCTGCCCGCAGACCGGCCAGCACATCGTGCTGGCGGTGGCCTGCCTGCCGGTGGCCCTGCTGCTCTGGATCGGCAGCTGGCCGGCCGCGCGGTCGGCCGGCCCGGCCCTCAGGTCCACCCTGTACCTGCTGGCACCTGCTGCTGCGCTGCTGTCACTGGTGTCGTTCTGCACGATCCCGATCGGGCGGTGACCGAGCGCCCCGCGGCCAACTGCCCTGGTGCACGGCCCCGGAGTGGCCATTCGGACTTGACGGCCAGTCAGCCGGGTGCGGGTACTCAGAGCGCTTTCGAGTATCCGGCCCCTGGCCGGAACGGGTCGGCACACGAGACGATCGGCGACATGAACCCAGACCGCCCGCGCTGGTGGCTCAGCGCCACCATCTGCACCGCGATCACCATGCCGCTGATCGCCTTCGCCGGCTTCTTCGCGATCCTCTCACCCTTCGCCTATGACGACTGCGACCCCGGCGGCTGCCCGCAGAGCGACCAGCACATCACGGCGGGACTCATCTGCCTGGCGGTGTCCCTCGTGCTGCTGGTCGCCGCCTGGCCGGCCGCGCGGTTCCACAGGGAGGGCGTCAGGTCCACGCTGTATCTGCTCGCCCCCACCGCGGCGCTGGCGTCGCTGGCCATGCTCGCGAGCACGCCGGCCGGCCACTGACCGGGCGTCCACCCACCACTACCGGGTCACCCCTCACCGCGCCACCGCCGCCCTGCTGTGCGCCACCGCCGCAGCGGCGAAGCCCCGGATCAGCGGGTGCACATCGCCCGTGAGCGGGGCCAGCTCCGGCTGGAAGAGCGTGGCCAGGAAGAACGGGTGCTCCGGCAGTTCGACGATCCGCAGCTCGCCCGCTTCGTCCCGACCGCTGAACCGCATGCCGTGCCGCTCCAGCACCGGCAGGTAGTCCGGCGCCGCACCGTAGTTGCAGTGGTACCGCTCCTGGGTGCGCCGGTCGGCGAGCAGCCGCTCGGCCAGGGTGTCCGGGGCCACCAGCACGGCGCCCTCGTGGCCGACCAGCGAGCAGCTCAGCGGCGTGATCACGGCCTGCTCGGTGCCCGGGTCGTTCTCCGCGTGCCCGGCCGCGTCCAGCCCGCAGACGTCACGGGCGAACTCCAGGATCGCGTGCTGGAACCCGGCGCAGGTGCCCAGGAACGGGATGCCCTGCTCGCGCGCCGTCCGGGCGGCGTTCAGCGCGCCCTGCTCGCTGCGGTAGGGGCTGCCGGGCAGCAGCCAGACGCCGTCGAAGCCGGCCACGCCGTCGGCCGCGACCTCCTCCGTAGCCAGCTCCTCGGTGGCAGCCAGTAGGCGTCCAGCGCCAGCCGGTGGCGCTCGGCCAGGGCGGCCAGCAGGTCGGGGATGTTGGCGTGGGAGCGGACGTTCGGGGAGCGGTCGCCGACCAGCGCCAGCCGCGCCGCAACAAGGGTCTCGGTCATGCCCGCCATGCTGCCCCGGCCGACAAGGTCAGCGCCAACGATGATTCCTGCACTCGACATCAGCAATGCTTATCCCCATGGATCCGCACCTGCTCCGCACCTTCGTCGCCGTGGCGCGCGAGGGCTCCTTCTCGGCCGCCGCCCAGGAGCTCGGCTACACCCAGTCCGCCGTCTCCCAGCAGATCGCGGCGCTGGAGGCCGACCTCGGCGTGCCGCTGCTCACCCGCCGCCCGGTCGCGCCGACCGAGGCCGGCACCCGGCTGCTGGAGCACGCCGGACCGCTGCTGCTCCGACTGGCCGCGGTACGCACCGAGTTGACCCGACTGGCCGCCGCACCCAGCGCCCGGTTGGCGATCGGCCTCACCCCGCTGGCCGCCACCGACCGGCTCGCCGCAGCACTCGCCCGGCTGCGCGCCGACCTGCCGCAGCTGCTGGTCACCCTGGAGACCCTGCCGACCGCGCGGGCGCTCGCGGGGCTCGCCACCGGTGAGCTCGACCTGGTCCTGCTGGACGGCATCGCGGCCCCCACCGACCCGCTCCACCTGCCGGAGGCCGACCAGACCCCGGGCAGCGTGCTGATGGTCGCCGAGGAGCCGCTGCTGCTCGCCCTCCCGGACGGCCACCCGCTGGCCGGGCGACGGGAGTCGGGGCTGCCCGAGCTGGTCGATGCCCGCTGGATCGACGCCCCCGAGGCCGCCGTCCCGCTCGCCGCCCTGCGGGCTGCCGCCCACACCGACGGCTTCCGCCCGCACCTGCGATACCAGGGCACCGACCCGCACGCCCTGACCGCCCTGATCGCGGCCGGCCACGGCCTCGCCATCCTCCCCCGCCGCGCCGTCGACCCCAGGCTGACCGGCGTGCCGATCGGCCGCCCCCGCCTGCTCCACCGCACCGAACTGCGTCTGCCCCACCCGGGCACCCCGGCCGGGCGGCGGCTGGTCGAGCTGCTGAGCGACTGACGTACTTCTCAGCTACTGACGTACCGTCGAGACGTCAGCGAACGCTCCTGGGGGACCACGCATGGCCAAGCGCCTCAAACCAGTTCAGCCACTTCTACCGCTCCTGCGGGCGACCGACCTGCGGGTCAGCGCGGGCGGCCGGCAGTTGCTCGCCGTACCGTCCGTCAGCGTGCCGGCGGGCGGCTGCCTCGGACTGGTCGGCGTCAACGGGTCCGGCAAGTCCACGCTGCTCAAGGCGCTCGCCGGGCTGCTCCGCCCGGACCAGGGCACCGTGCTGCTGGACGACCGCCCGGTCCGGGAGCACGAGCTCAGCTTCCGGCAGCAGGTGGGCGTCTTCCTGGACGACGCCGCGTGCTTCCCCGACCTCACCGTGGCCGAGCACGTGCGGATGGTCGCCACCGCCCACGGGCTCGGCCCGACCGCCGCCGAACGCTGCGAGCAGGTGCTGGACCTGCTGAGCCTGCGGCACCGGGCGGACGCCTTCCCCGACACCCTCTCCGCCGGGCAGCGCCAACTGCTGCTGCTCTCCGCCGTGTTGGTCCGCCCGGCCCGGCTGCTCCTGCTGGACGAACCGGAGCAGCGGCTGGACACCGGCGCCCGGGAACGCCTGGCGGACGTGCTGCGCAAGACCATGGCCGACGGCACGGCGATCGTCATGGCCGTCCACGACCGGCAGTTGCTCGGCCGGCTCGCCGACCAGGTGCTGGTACTGGACGACGGCCGCGTGGTCTACCACGGTCCGACCGCAGAAGTGATCAACCGGGGTGCCACGCCATGGCACTGACGGAGCGTCAACTCATTGCGGACACCGCCCGGGAGACGGTCGAGGAGCTGCGGCGCACCCGGGCCCGGCGGATGGTGCGTCCGGTCGGCGATCGCACCCAGCGGATCTGGATCGCCCTGATCACCGCCGCGCTGCTGGTGTGCATGGTGGCCGGGCCGGTCGGCACCCTGTCCAAGGCGGCCGGTGCGGTGCTCGCGCACGCCCAACACGGCCGACTCCCCGGGCTGTTGGTCGGCCTCACCACGCTGGCCACGGCCGGGCTGCTCCGGCTGTCGCTCTGGCTCGGCCCGATCGTGCTGCCCGCGCCGGAACTCAGCTGGCTGCTGCCGCTTCCGGTGGACCGCCGCTGGCTGCTGCGACCGCGCCTGTCGGCGGCGCTGCTCGCCGCCGGGACGGCCGGCGCCGTGCTGGGCGCGGCGTGCGGGGCGATGGCCGCATCGGGGGGCCGTCCGAGCCCGGTCGGAATCGGGCTCGCCATGGCGGTCGGCCTGCTGCTGGCCTGGCTGACCGCGGCCATCGGCGTGCTGGCCGAGGGTTCGGCGCGCTGGGCCCGGCTGGTGCGGGCCGGCTCCACGCTGCTCGGCCTGGCGGGCCTCGCCGACCTGCTGGCCGGCCACCGGCCGGTGCTGTCCGACGTCCTGGCCGCCTCCGGCCCGTGGGGCTGGGCGGGCCGGGCGATCGGCGGCACGGCGGGCGGCTCCGCTCCGGTCCCGCTGCTCGCCGCCCTGGCCCTGGCCGGCGTCACCGCCCTGGCCGTCACCGCCGCCGACCGCTCACTGGCCACCCTGCCGACCGGCGATCTGGCGCTCCGCTCCCGGGCGGCCGGCCGGGCCCACATCGGCCTGCTGCTGCTCGACTTCCGGCAGATCGCGCTGGTCGCCCAGGCCGCCGCCCGCGCCCGGCGGACCGGCCCCGGGCTGCGGCTCCCGATGCCCCGCTCCCGGCTGCTGATCCTGCCCTGGCGCGACGCCACCGCCCTGCTGCGGCGCCCCGGCCGCCTGGTCGCCGCCGCGGCCTGGTCGGCCGGCACCGTCGCACTGCTGCACGCGACCCGCCTGTGGGCAGCACAGACCCACCCCGACCCGCTGACCGCCGCCTGGCTGGGCAGCCTGCTGAGCCTCGGGCCGTACCTGGCGGCCGCCGCGCTGGTGGAACCCGCCCGCGAGGAGACCGACCGGCCGGCCCGCACCGCCCTGCTCCCGTTCACCCCGGCCCGGATCGCCCTGTCCCACCTGGTGGTGCCGACCGCCCTGATGGCGCTGCTCGGCGCGGCGGCCGCCACCGCGACCGCGCTGCTGATCGGCGCCCCGCCCGTCGTGCTGCTCGCCGTGCTGCTGCTCCTCACCGCGGGCGCCCCCGCCGGCATCGGCGCCGCCCTGCTGGGCGCCTATCGCGGACCGCTGCGCTACGAGCTGATGGCCGTCTCCGCGGACCCGTACGGTGCGGTCCCGTTCGTCCTCTGGTACTGCGCCCCGGCCCTGGTCACGGTCGCCGTGGCCGCCCCGCTGCTCTGGCACGCCGCCACCGCCACGACCCTGACCGCCGGCACCGCCCTCGCGCAGTTCGCCGTCTCCGCCGCCCTGGCCATCGCGCTCACCGTCTGGCGCGTCATCAGCTCGGTGAGCCGCCAGACCGCACCCTGAGCGTTCGGGCCTTCCTGCTGTCCCTCAGCTCAGCGGGCGGCGTGGGCGCCGCCCGGGCGGCGGTCAGCACCGGGGACAGCGCGCCCGTGCGCAGCCGGGCCACCAGCGGAAGGGCGATGCGGCCCAGGATCCGGCTGGCCAGATAGGCGACGGGGAGGGCGAGGATGGCGGCGCCGACCACGTCGTGGGGTAGTGGTCGCCGAGGTAGACGCGGGTGAAGCCCTCGAACACCGCGAAGGCGGCGGCGATCACCGACAGGCGCCGGTCGAGCGCCCACAGGGCGGCCACGGTGGCGAAGGCGGTGGTGGAGTGGCCGCTCGGGAAGGCGTAGTCGCTCGGGGCGGGGCAGGCGTCGACGAAGTAGTCGTGCGGCAGCCCGTAGCAGGGTCGCGCCTCGGCGACCAGCTTCTTCGCCACCTCGGCGACGGCAAAGGCGAAGCCCACGGCCACCGGCGCGGCCATCGCGAGGGTCATGGTGGAGTTGTCGCGGCGACGGGCGTTCCACCAGCCGATCACCATGAGCACCGCGAACACCCCGAGCCCCGCGTTGGTCCACAGGTCGATCGGGGTGTTGAGCCACCTCGTGCCGCGCGCGAAGTCGGTGACGGCGGTGAACAGCGAGCCGTCGATACCGGAGCCGTCGAAGGCGAGGTGGACCGCGGAGTTGGTCATCGGCGGGATCCTTCAAAGTCGAGCCTGCGGGCGGGACCGAGATACCGGCCGGCATCCGCTACGGCGACGAGCATCCTTCTACATCCACGTAGAAGGTCTGCGTCACTGTAGATGATGAACATAAGGGAACCAAGCCGTGAACTCCCGGGGTTACCCCCCGAGGCTATCGCCGCAGAAACCGCCCACCGACGCCGGGCACTCGGCCGCGTCGATCACCTGGGACGACCCGATCCGCCCGCCCGGCCCGGCCGCCGCCCAGCCCTCGTCGACCTGGCTCCCCACCGCCCTCGCCCGGCCCCTGGGCGCAGCCGAGCGCCGCCGCAGGGCTGTTGCCCGCCCGCAGCCACGGAAAGGCTGATGCCGCGGTTCTCCAGCGGCTACCCCGGCCCCTCAGCGGGAGCCGAAGGGCGGAGTCACTTCGGTCCTGTCCCAAGCCACGCA
The DNA here is from genome assembly GCF_006636205.1 of Kitasatospora acidiphila. NCBI lineage: Bacteria > Bacillati > Actinomycetota > Actinomycetes > Kitasatosporales > Streptomycetaceae > Kitasatospora > Kitasatospora acidiphila. Next base: position 4,167,695 of record NZ_VIGB01000003.1, read on the forward strand.
GGCGATCATGAACAGGGGGAAGCTGTGAACCCGTTCTCCGTCTTCCTCAACCCGGACATGCAGCCACTGGTCCTCCATCGCGACCTCGAGGTCCTGCATCTCGCCTTGGTAGACGGTGCTTTCGATCTCGACTCGCTGGTGGAAGAAGACCGTCGCGGACATGTATGCGCTCATGGAACCAGGGTGCGCGCGGCCACGCGGGCCCGCATTCCGAGGCCTGCGGCCCTCTTGCCGAGCGCTGCTCGGTGCACCTCCCGCCCTGGGGTGCCGTGCGGGCTTCCCGTCGCAGTTGTCCACAGCCTGTGGGGCGGCACGCTGAATATTCGGCGAGGAATCCGTGCGCATTGCCTCCGTGCCGCGGGCTCGGCCCGGGTGTAGCGTCGTAGCTAGAGCAGTCGTGGTTCCGAAGTCGTTCGCCCGCGGTGGTTGCCGCGGGCGTTTTGCTGTCCAGCACATGCCTCTCCGGACCTTGGCGATCACCTCCGCGTGGGCCCGCAATCGTGCGGGTCCGGCAACCGCCTCGAAGAGGAGACAAGCAATGGCTACCGGAACCGTGAAGTGGTTCAACGCTGAGAAGGGCTTCGGCTTCATCGAGCAGGACGGCGGCGGCCCCGACGTGTTCGCCCACTACTCGAACATCGACGCGCAGGGCTTCCGTGAGCTGCAGGAAGGCCAGAAGGTCGAGTTCGACGTCGTGCAGGGCCAGAAGGGCCCGCAGGCGGAGCGCATCCGCCTTGTCTGACGCCTGACGCAGAATGGCCCGCACCCCGGCATCGGGGGCGGGCCATTCGTCGGTGTGGTCAGACTCAGCTCGCCCCGACCTTCTGCAAGCCGGCCTGGACCTCGTCGAAGTTCATCACCGGCATGAAGGTCACCTTGGCACCAAGGTCCTGGAAGAACGGCTCAGCGACGGTCGGGATGTCGGACGGCTCATCGAGCTCGAAGACGACGTAGGCGGTACGCATCCCGTCCTTCGTTCCGAAGTACGCAGCCTCCGGCTTGATCCGCTCGAAGACCGACTTCATGGTGTGGGCCAGCGTCTTGCCCGTGATCGCCTTGTTCGCCTTCTCGGTGTCCATCTGGACCGTCAGCAGCACCCTCATGGTCGTTCCACCTCTGGTTGGCGTTCGGCACACACGTGCCTCATTCAGATCGTGGCCGTGATCCGCGGCCCCGGCGGCCGGAGTAAGGCATCAGAGGGACCATCAGGTCGTGAGCGCTGACCCCGGCTGCGGCATTCGCCAGACCGGCGGAGGCTCGGAAGCGAGGCCCCGACCACTAAGTAGCCGATCGCAACCCAGACGGCAGAACCGGGCGCCCCCGGGCACAGGTGCCCCGGAAAGCGCCCGGTTCCTCGGGCCGGCGACTCAGTCGGTGTCGTCGAACGCACCGTTGAACTGGTGCACCGCGAACGCCAAGCGGTCGTGGCCGCCGCCGTCGTTGGAGTCGTTGTCGTCCAGGTTGCCCACCGAGTGGTCGTGGGCCGACCCGCTCTCGTCAGCCGCGTGGACCACGGTGATGTCCTCCGGGTTCAGTGATTTCGCCATCTCTTCCTCCTCTCTGGTCATGTCGCACCTGCCGCCGGACACCCGCCGGCAGGCCCTCGCACACTGCGAAAGCTCGAAGAACGCGGCCGCGCCGGAGCGGGCCCTTCCGGGCTCAGTCCGTGTCGTCGCCGCCGCGGACCCGGTAGCGGCGCATCCACTCGACCGCGTCGCCGCCGCCCGAGTCGTTACTGTCGTTGTCGTCCAGGTTCCCGTTGCTCAGGTCGTGGGACGCGACCGATTCACCGGCCGACTGGACCACGGTGATGTCCTCCGGGTTGAGCGATTTCGCCATGTCAGGCCCTTCCTTCGTCGTCGGTTCTGACCGGACCCAGTCCGGCGGAGTGCAGGCTCGCCAGCAACGGCCGGGCCTCTCCCTCCACCACCACGGTCAGGTCCGAACTGCTCAGCTGGTTTCCTGCGGCCTCGTTCACCGAAGTCCGGTCGAGTGAGGCCAGTTCTCGGTACTTCCGGGAGTGGAAGTCGTCAGTGCCGCCCAGCGACGCCAGGCAGCCGAGGGCGATGCCCACCGCCTGCGGCGTGAGGTAGGCGATCGGGAACTGACCGGTCAGCAGGGCGCGAGCGGCTTCGAACTCGTCCGCCGTGACGCCGCCTCGGCGCAGGGTCTCGATCTCCTGGAGCACGGTCGCGACCACCTCGCCGGCGGTCTCGGTGCCGGTCTGCGTCCGCACCGAGAAGACGCCCGATCGGCTGGTCAGCTGCAGTCCGGCGGACACCTCGTAGACCTGTCCCCGGCGGTCGCGCAGCTCCCGGGCCAGCCTGGAGTGGGTGGTGCCGCCCAGCACGTGGCACGCCACCGTCAGCGGAGCGTGCACGGAGGCGGCGTCGACCGGGACATGATGGGCCAGCGCGATCCGCGCGCCCACCGCACCGGGCCGGTCGACGACCACGAAGTCCCGCCCCACGGCCGGCCGGGGGACGGACCGCGGGGCGCCGGCCGCCACCGCCTCGCCGAGCGCCATCGGCCCGCCGAGCGCCGCGCCCGCCTCGACGACCATGTCGAGGTCGATGCCTGCGAGGTCACCGGCCAGCACCAGTCGGCCCGTTCCGGCGATGTGGTGCCGGTGGTACTCGCTCAGGAAGCCGGGCGTGATCGAGCCCACCGAGGCCACCGTCCCGCGCAGCGGCACGGCCTGCCGTCCGCTTTGGTAGAGCACCCGGGCCAGCGCGGCCTCCTGGCGCCGACCGGGTTTCGACCAGTTCGCGGCGAGGGCGGACAGTTGGCCGTCCCGGATCCGGGCGACCGCATCCGCTGCGAGCCGGGGACGGCGCACGGTCTCCGCGATGACACGCACGGCCGGTACCAGGGCAGCCGTCGGCGCGACGGTGGCGACCAGGACGAAGTCGTCCCCCACCGTCGTGGACCAGGTGGCCCCCATCCCCTCCAGCTCGAAGGCCAGCTCGTCCCGCCCGAGCCGCTCCCCACCCTCGCGCACCGCCGCGAAGAGCAGCTGGAGCACGCCCTCCTTGCCGGCCGGCTCGTGCAGCACCCCGTGGTCGAAGAGCAGCGCGGCGTACCCGATGGGGCACCCGGGCAGGTCGGCCGCGATCAGCGGACCGCGGCGGATCACCTCGGGGAAGACGTAGGGCCGCGCGACTCGCGTCGCGGGTGGCCCGGGTTTCAGGTCGACGTGCACGGGATCACGCTCCTGGGTCCGGACGGAGGATCAGGACAACTCGGTTCTCCGGCCGCAGGTGCCGGACGGCGACGCGCTGCAGATCCGCTGCCGAGACCGCGGCGATCCGGGCCTGCCGTTCCCGGATCGCAGCCGCCTCGCCGAGCTGGACCGCATACCGCGCCAGCAGGTCGGCCCGGGCACCGAAGGGAGTCAGCGACCGAAGCCAGCCGGCCGCCAGGACCGCCTTCGCCCGCTCGAGCTCCTCGTCACGCACCGCGGTGGCGGCCAGCTCGTCCAGCAGCACCTCCTGAGCCGCCAACAACTCTGCGACTGGAACTCCCCGATGCACCGTCATCCCGGTGGCGAAGAGCGACGATCCGCGCGCCAGCTCCCACGCGAACGCGGTCTTCTCCTCGGCGCGTGCGAGTTCCTGGTTCGCCATCAGTTCCCGGTGGAACCGGGAACCGCGCCCGCGGCCGAGCACTGCGGCCAGCACGGTCAGCGCGTCGTGGTCGGCAGTGTGGGCCGGCGGGATCCGGTGCATGACGAAGACGCGCTCAGCCGACGCCTTCCGGTCGACCACCATCCGCACCGACCGGCCCGGCAGCGGCCGGCTCTCGACCGGAACATGCCCTGGCAGTTCCCGCTCGACCTCCCGCTCAGCCGCCGGGATGCCGGAGAAGTACCTGTCCGCCGCGTCGAACACCGCCTCCGGCTCGACATCGCCGACCACGGTCAGCACGGCGTTTCCGGGCGAGTAGTGGGTCCGCCGGAAGGCGTCGAGCGCGGCCAGGCCGGCCCGGTCCAGCTGGTCCGGCGATCCCATCGACGGCCGCCGGTACGGGTGGTCGCCCGGGAACACCAGTGGCAGCCCGAACTCCAACCACAGCCCGTACGGTTGACTCTCGTACTGCTGAGCCCGCTCGTTCCTGACCACGGCACGCTGGTTGTCGAACACCTCCGGGGAGAGCGCCAGGCCGCCCATCCGGTCCGCCTCCAGCCAGAGGGCGAGGTCCAACGCGCTCGTCGGCACGGTCTGGAAGTAGTTGGTCCGGTCCATGCTGGTCGTCGCGTTGACCTCCGCGCCGCCGACGGCCGCAAGCATGGCGCTGTGCTGACCACGGCCGACCTGCGCCGACCCCTCGAACATCAGGTGCTCCAGGAGGTGGGCGAAGCCGTGCCCGTCGGCCGGGTCGTCGCGCGATCCGACGTCGTACCAGAGGTTGACGGCGGCCACCGGCCCTCGGGCGTCCCGACTGACGGTGACCCGCAATCCGTTGTCGAGCCGGTGCTCGGCGATCTGCCATCCGAAGGCCTGTGCCATGACGCCTCCTCAGCTGCCGGCCACGGTCGCCACCCGGGAGGTCCCGGCCAGCAGTGCGCTGTACTCGCCGCCGAGGGCGGCCAGTTCCTGGTGCGTGCCCCGCTCCAGCACCCGTCCCCGGCCCAGGACGACGATCTGGTCGGCGTTCTCGATCGTGGTGAGCCGATGGGCGATCGTGATGGTGGTGCGGTTCTTCGCCAGCTCGGCCAGGGCCTCCTGGACCGCTCGCTCGGTGCGGGTGTCCAGTGCGCTGGTGGCCTCGTCGAGGAGCAGCACGGGCGGGTTCCTGAGCATCGTCCGGGCGATTGCCAGCCGCTGCTTCTCCCCACCCGAGAAGCGGTGGCCACGCTCGCCGACGACCGTGTCGTAGCCGTCGGGCAGCCCTGCGATCAGCTCGTGGATCTGGGCCAGTTCGGCCGCCGCGACCAGTTCCGCTTCGGTGGCGTCGGGTTTGCCGAACCGCAGATTCTCGGCGACGCTCGTGTGGAAGAGGTGGGTGTCCTGCGACACCATCCCGACGGTGCGCGAGATCGTGGCGAAGTCGAGGTCCCGGACATCGACCCCGTCGATCGTCACCCGGCCGACGGTGGCGTCGTAGAGCCGCAGCACCAGGTAGCCGAGGGTGGACTTGCCGGCGCCGGTCGGACCGACCACGGCCAGGCTCGTCCCCGCCGGAACGTCGATCGTGATGTCGCGCAGCACCGGGTTCTCGCCGTAGCCGAAGGAGACGTTCTCGAACCTGATGTCGCCGCGCGCCCGCGGCAGCGGAACCGGGTCGCCGGGCTCGGACACCTCCACCGGCAGGTCGAGGTACTCGAAGACCCGGCCGAAGAGCGACAGCGAGACCTGCACCGCCGTACCGAGCTGGATGAGCTGGATAGCCGGGTTGAGCAGGGACTGCTGCAGCGTGGTGAAGGCCACCAGGGTGCCGACCGTGATCGCCGCGGAACCGTGACCGTCGACCAGGCCGGCGACCCAGTAGATCAGCACCGGCATGGCGGCGACCACGACCTGCAGGCCGGACTGCCGCCACCGCCCGGCCATGGTGGTGCGGACGGCGATCTCGCCGAGCGTCTTCGACTCCGCCGCGAACCGCTCACTCAGCTGGCGGCTGCGGCCCATCAGCCGCCCGAGCAGGAAGCCGGAGATCGACAGTGTCTCCTCCACCAGAGTGGACAGCACCGCCATCTGCTCCTGACGCTCCGTCGCCAGGGCCCGACGCTCTTGGCCCACCCGCCGGTTGACCCAGATGACGAAGGGCAGAAGCGCCAACGAGGCCAGCGACAGCTGCCAGTCGAGCAGCATCATCGCGGTCAGGCTGGCGGCCACACTGGCGGCGTTGCCGACCAGGCCGGTGAGTACGCTGGTCACCACGGTGTCCGCGCCGCCGATGTCGTTGGCGATCCGGGACTGCACCTCGCCGGTGTGGGTCCTGGTGAAGAACGAGAGCGACAGCCGTTGCAGGTGCGTGTAGACGGCGGACCGCAGGTCGCACATGACCAGCTGTCCGATCACCGTCGACAGGTAGGACTGGAACACGCCAAGGGCTCCGCTGACCGCGGTCACGGTGACCATCGCCCCGGCCAGCATGCTGAGCAGGCCGATCCGGCGCTCCGGCAGCGCCACGTCCAGGATCTGCCGCAGCAGGAACGGCGAGGCCATCGCCACGGCCGAGGAGAGCAGCACCAGCGTCAACATGGCCGCCACCCGGCCGAAGTGCGGGCGGAACAGGGCGAGCACCCGCCACACGGGCACCGAGGTGGGCTCGTCCGCCTGGGCCTGATCCGCCATGGTTCTCCTCCTCCCTCCCCGCTCGGTGACGACCTGCAATGGATCACGGCAACGACTGTGGATGACGACGACCCGGGATGACGGCGACGGCCGTGGACGACGGCAACCGCCGGGGTGTCAGCGACAGCCGGGGTATCAGCGACAGCCGGTGGATGTCAGCGACAGCGTCGGCAGGGCGCCACCCGGCGCGGCTCGCCGGGCGGCCCCGCAGCTCGTCAGGCGAAGGTCAGGAAGCCCTCGCTGAGCAGCTTCCGGACCAGCACCAGGCGGCCGGGCTCGTCCAGCTCGCCAGGAATGGCCGCAGCGGTCAGCGGAGCGCCACTCTCGTGGGCGGCGTACCTGACCTCGTCGGCCACATGGGCGGGCAGCCGCACGGTCTTGCCGTGGAAGGACAGGTGAACCGTCTCCTCGTCCACCGTGAGGCGCCACTGCAGGTCCGGGCGGCGCCGCAGCTTGGTCTCCAGCGACACCTCGTCCACGCGCTCCAGGTCCAGCAGGTGCCCCTGCAGGACCGGCGCGTTGATCGCGACCCCCCGGGTGATGGTCCTCGCCACGGCGTCGTCCAGTGCCAGCTTCGACGGCAGCTCGGCGGCCAGCTCCGCCACGGTCTCCCGCAGCCGGCGCTGGATCTCCGCGCTGTTCGTGAAGCCCATCGGCAGGCCGGCCCGGTACCTGACGTCCGTCTCGACCAGCTGCTGCATGGCCTCGGCCAGCACGTTCGCCCAGAGGATCGGGTGCACTCCGACGGTCAGGTGCAGAGAGGCCTCGCCGGTGGCGGTACCGGCGTGCACCGTCCCGCGCGGCAGGTACAGCACGTCCCCGGCCCGCAGCTCGAACTCCTGGGCCAGTGCCGGCTCGGCCTGGGATCGGTCGAACGGCTGGGAGCGCAGCGGCAGCGCCAGCGGGGACTCGAAGAGCTGCCACCGCTTGCTCCCGTACACCTGGACGATGAAGACGTCGTGGGTGTCGTAGTGCGGCGCGAAACCACGCGAGGTGGCCGGCGTCAGATAGGAGTTCACCTGGATCCGGGCGCCGATCTCGGAGCCGAGCGAGCGCGTCAGACGGTTCATCGACGCGAACCGGGCCTGAATGGAGTTCATGACGATGGTGGCACCGTCGCGGTACCGGGCGTACACGGACTCCAGAGCGGTTTCCGAGCTGCCGGAGCCCAGCTCCGACACCGGTGTCTCCTTGCCGTCCTGCACCACCCGGAGATGCTCCAGGTTTCCCCCTGCGAGGCTGAGCATCCGGTCGTACTCGGCGAGGGTCATGAGCTCGGCGTAGTAGTCCCGGTCCTCCCGCTGCACCAGCAGCGGCTTCCGCTCCCAGTACTCCTGCCGGAAGTCCGCCAGGTCGACCGGGTGGAGCAGCCGCGCCAGCTCGAAGGGCTCCGCCCCATTCGCCACATCAGCAACACGCATTGATTCGCTCATCGTTGTCCCCCTCAGGATCAGCAACCCGAAGCTATCTGAGACTGCGTTAGATCTGTCAATAACTCAGATTGTGTGTCCAGCAGGTGGAATGACCTGTTTCGTCGCACCCGGCCATGCCGTCAGTCCTCCCTTTTGGATACGAACGACGACATTTCCACGTGTGGCACGTCACATTGACGGCCTTTTGCCATGTCCTGACCAAAAGCCGACCCGCGCCACCATCACACCCGCCGGCTGGACTCCGCGACGAAGCCGGGCAAGCACCACGGCAAAGGGCTCCCCCGCACAGGAGGACGCCCGGGTCCCACAGCTGCCGATCGCGTGGACCGCCCCTCCACACGCATCAGGGGCCCGAGGTGCAACCCGCCCTCCACCGCATCCGTGACGGCAACCGAGGCCTGCGGCCGAGCCGTAGTCAGGCCGGCATGTCGGCCATCGACAGGGCCCGGTGGTTCCCCCTGAAACGCTCACGCATGCGGCCCGAAAACGCGACAGCACCCTGAACCAGAGAAGCTGGCCGGGGTGCTGCGCTGCAGGTCAGAGGGGTTTGACGCCCTCGTTCCAGGTGGGCCGCCAGGGGCTCGAACCCTGAACCTACGGATTAAAAGAGGGCAGGAATCCCCAGCGTGGGCCGCACAGCGACGTGACGCGCCGTGCCAACTTGTGCCGGCCAGTCCGATATTTGCCCAGGTCAGGGGCCATCGACCTCCCGTTGGCCGCACTCATCGGGGCACTATTTGTCGCGTGCACATCAGCTTCATGCCGCGTCGTGCCGGATCATCCGAAGGCGTCCGGACACACCGTGGACACATCAGCCCTCGCGGGATCGAGCCGCAGGCGGCGGCGCTGGAGGCACAGGCTGGATGGCAGACCCAGGGCTTGGGGGTCCGGAGGGCCACGCGATACGGCGTTCCAAACTTGGCGGAATTCGACAATTCAGTACCTAACTTGCCGACTGAAGTGGTCCCGCCTGGGGCAGCCGGGGCACCCCTGTCGGCCTGTCTCGACCGCGTCGGCCTCCCGTGGGGCAAGCCGGGGCACGTGGCGTGGTCCGCTCATGCCACATGAGGAGCGCCACTGTCCGCAGAACCGCGGTAAAGCCCACCTCTTGAGCGAACGTATACGAGCTACCGCCACTGCACTGCCCATCCGTTCGACAACTTGGGAGCCAGGAACGGATCAGCCTCAGGGAGGTTGCTGTGCGTGGTGGCGGGAGTGTCTTCAAGCGCTGTGGCTGCCGGGACACCCACAGCGGGCGTCAGCTCGGTAGCCGGTGCCCGAAGCTCTCGCAGCGCGGTCACGGGGCGTGGTACGTCTCACTCCCAGTCTGGGCAACTCAGGAGGACCCGCGCTCGCGGTTGCGCCAGGGCGGATACCCGACCAAGAGAGCGGCGCAGGATGCACTGCGGCGGCTGACCGAACCCGCGGCTCGGCGGCGTTCCCGGCTGAGTACCGCCACGTGGCTGGACCGGTGGCTGACGGGCGCCGATGAACGCCTTCGTCCGACGACCGTGCGCGGCTACCGCAGGCACGTCGAGCAGTACCTGGCTCCACTGCTCGGGCGGGTTCCCCTGCGCGGACTGACCTACGCGGACATCGAGTTGGCGTTCGCAAGGATCACGCAGAAGCACATCGCCGCCGGCCGCAAGCCGCTCAGCGCGAGCACAGTTCGGCGCATCCAGGCATCGCTGCGCGCGGCTCTCGCCGCCGCGGTCAACGCCGGGCTGATCGACCACAACCCGGCCCGCGATCTCGATCTGCCCAGGGAGCGGCGCCCGCAGCCGCACGGCTGGACAGACTCCCTCGTCGATCAGTGGCGCCAGACCGGCGCGCGCCCCGCGGTCGCGGTGTGGACGCCACTCCAGACAGCGCAGTTCCTCCACCTCATCAGCGATCACCGCCTGCACACCCTCTACCGCCTGTACGCGACCCGGGGCCTGCGTCGCGGTGAGGCGCTCGCACTTCGTTGGAGCGACATCGACTTCGACCGCCGTGTGCTGACTGTGGAGCGTCAGCTGCAGAAGCTCGCGGGCGGAGTGATCACCGTCTGCGAGCCGAAAAGCAGAGCCGGTAGACGCCAGATCGCGCTCGACCACGACACCATCCGCTCACTGCGGGCCCAGCAGCGCCGCCAGGAGGCCGACAAGACCGCAGCGGGCGACAAGTGGGTGACGGCGGATACGTCTTCGCCGACCCCCGGGGCGGCCCGTTGGCGCCCGACCACGTGGGGCACGTCTTCCAGCAACTGGTGCGCGACCATAACCTTCCGCCGGTACGGCTTCACGACCTCCGCCACGGCGCCGCCAGCATGGCCTTGAGCGCCCACGTCGACTTGAAGGTCATCCAGCACCAGGTCGGACACGCCAGCGTCGTCACCACCACGGACATGTACGTGTCCGTCATGCCCCAGACCGCCCACGAAGGCGCGGAAGCCACCGCCCGGCTCCTCCGGGACGCCGCCCGGGAGTACGTCCGTGGCCAGCGGAGCAAACCATCATCCCGCAAGCAGCCTCCGGGGTCTGGTGGAGCGATTGCGTAGGTCTGCGTGACACCGTCTGGGCGTAGCGCCACGCCTGCTTGCGCCGGAAGGACGGTGAGCCGGGTGTCTAGGCCTTCTTCGCACGGCTCGAAAGTCGTGCTCGCGTATGGCCGCTGGCTGTCACCGCGTGGGACAGCATGGCGGTATCGGTTCGAAGGGAAGTCACAGCCGCAGGGCGCCAACCTGACCTTGCGACAGCTGTCACGCCACAACAGTCGGTGCGCACCGGAGTCACCGACGGTGCCCTCGCGGGGTTACCGGGCCAGGCCCGGTGCCACCAGTCCACCGTCCGCTCGGAGGCTGGCGACTCGCTGAAGCGGGCCGGGGGCGTTGTCGTGGACCCCGGTGCGGGACAGTTCGCGGTAGCTGGCGAACTTCGCCGCTAATGGGTCGGGCACCGGGCCGCCAGGTCCACCTCCACCGCCAGGAGCTCACGAACCTGGCGGTCAACCCACTCGGACCTCGGCATTGGGTTGCATGGGCTTAGGCAGTGTCGAGCAGGGGATTGACGACAGGCGGCTGGTGAACGTCGTGCTGGCTGGTTCGATGATGTCCTGGTAACAGAGCCTGACAAGGGCTGGACTCCAGCCCGGTGGGTCCGCGTACGTCTGAGTGGACATGAAGCCGACGGTAACTGACGCACCGTCGGAGAAAGCACTGACGTAGCTGACTGGTGTCCCTCGCGCGAGGTCGTCGAGCGATCTCGCCGTCAGCGGCCCGGCGGCGAGTGCCGGAACGAGTTTGACGCTGAAGGCGCGAGCGCCGTCCACGGCCGCTGTGGTCGCAGACTTTCGGTTGTGGTCGGCTGTCGTGCGCTCCCGGTAGAGCTGAGTGCCAGCTATAGCTACGAAGATCAGGAGGGCGGCGGAGAGTGTCAGACAGGAGATCCGAAGGGCTTTCACTTGCTTCCTCTCCTCCGGGCCGGGACCCACAGGGGCCCCGGCCCGGAGGGCACGTTGTGCGGAGCTGGGCTACTCAGCTAATACCCTGCGGCCGCCAGCGCGTTCTGCAACGCCTTGGCGTACAGCCTGGTGCCGGTGTTGTTCGGGTGGTAGCTCTCCATACTGGGACAGGGCAGGACGCTGCCGGGGCAGGAGAAGTCAGCGCCGGACGTGGTAGACGGGGCCGCGACCAGGTCGTTGATGCCGGCTCCGGTGTCGCAGATCCGTGCGTTGGCGAATTCCGTGTTCGGCCAGTAGAAGGTGACCGGGGTTCCGTCGGCCTGGGCGGCCGCAGCTGCCTGCTGCTGGGTGTCGCGCATGAGATCGGAGTACCCGTTCAGCTGGCCAGCAGGTGCGGGCCGCATCACGCTGCAGCTCAGGCCGACCAACGGCTGGTCGAAGATTTCCGGATAGCCCAACAAGACGATCTTCGCGTGCGGCGCCTTGGCCTTGATGGCCTCCAGCAGTTGTTGAAGGGGCTGCTGGATAGCGGTGATGCCGCTTTTGACCTTGGAATCGTCGGGGCAGCCGAGCTCGGCGCAAGCCTGGATGACATTGCTGAACCCCGCGTCGTTGCCACCGGCCGTCAGCTCGACCAAGGTCGTGTTCGCGTCCAGGAAACCCGCGGTCAACTGTGGTACCTCATGGTGCTGGCCGATCACCCCCCAACCCCGTGCGCTGGGGAATTTGCTGTCCGCCGCCCCTGCGCTGCCGACGTTGTAGGTGAAGGCACCGGAGCACGCTGTGGAGTGGTAGTCGAGGCTGTTGTCGTTGCTGTCGGCCAGGGTGCCGATGGTGGCGGACCGGCCCGGCAGGGTGGTGAGCCTGATCAAGGAATTCTGGCTGCGACGGCAAGCGTCCCAGCTGCGGCCGGGTGACGTTTGGGTGTTCAGATTGGCATAGGGACCGACGTCGGTGCCGTCGAGGTACGGTTGGGCGCCCTCGCCGGAGGAGTAGGAGTCTCCCATCTGGACGACGAAGTCCTTGGGCTTGTTGGGCAGCGGCTGGAACGCAGTGGCGTCCCATGCAATATCCTCGCCGCCCGCTCCGATGCCGTCCTGGGTGTAGTTGGACAGTTCTACCCCCTGGATGTCGCTGCCGGCAACGAAGTTGAACACCCCAAGGCTCACCCAGCGGTTGCTGCTGGAGTAGACGTCGAGGGTCCGATTTTCGGTCGTGCCGTCTCCCAGGTGGATGGTGTAGATCGCCTGCTGGGTCTGCGAACCACTGTCGGGAAGGTGGACGAAAACCCTGGTCCAGGCGTTGATCGGCCGGTTCAACTGCCAGGTCCCGGTGATTGCCATGGGCCCGGTGGGGCGCGGCGGGTCCACGGACAGGTCGCTGGCGGTGGTCTGGACGAACGAAGGGTTGGGGTTCGTGGAGTTCGGGTCGGGGTCCTGCCAACCGCGGGTATGGGTGTACCAGAAATGGTCGTCGAAACCACCGCCGATCTGATGAAGATCGGCCTTGGCTTCGTAGTTGCCGTTCGTGTCAGGCTGGAAGTTGAAACTGAGTGTGCCGGCGTCGGTCCAGCTGACGGTGCACCCCGGACGCAACGGTGGTGTTGCGCCGGAGACGGAGTCGATGATCAGGGAACCGGCGGGCGGGGTGTCACCGCCGCTGCCGACGGCGCGGCAGTCGGGTGCTCCGGTGGCACCGTTGCCGGGCTCTGTGCGCAGGGTCTTGTAGGTGAGCGTCTCGTGGCCGCAGGTGCCCGTGCTGCAGTCCTTCCACGTGGCCGTACTGTGCCACCAGTAGGGGGTGTCGCAACTCGGGTCGCCGACGTGATTGAGTTCGCATCCCGGCGGTGCCATGACGTCGCAGTTGTTGGCGGCGTTGCAGAAGGTGTCCAGGCTCGGCTTGATCAGCGTCCGATCGCCGCTGGTGAGCCACCACGCAGCAGCATAGCCAGCGGTGCTTCCGTGGTTGAGGTTGCCGTTATCGTCGTAGGAGCGGCCGGTGTCGATGGGCCAGGCCGCCCAGCCCATGACCTTCTCCTCGTAGGGCCAGTTCTGCGGATGCGCGGCGTCGGCGTAGTGGTTGCCATCGAGAAAGGGGGTACGGGTGGGCGGGTAGATGGGGTTGGCCGGGTTGTTGAGATAGCCCAGCCCCCATGGTGCACTCGGGTTGCCGGGTTGGTACTCGTTGAAGCCGGCGTTGTAGGCCCAGACTGCGGCGAACCAGTTCTCGATGACGGACGGGTCGTTGTTGTTGATCTTGACGGATCCCAGCGGGTCCTGCAGTTCATTCCACTTGTTGGCCAGGGTCTGGGCCGCGACCGCGATATTGGAGGTGTAGTCGAGGGCGACAGCCTTCTGCCAGTTCGCGGGCCACACCACGTCGCCGGGACGGAGCTGGTTGGGACCGTGCATGCCATCGGTCTGCTGGCCGATGCCGTAACCGCAGTCGACCTTCGTCCAGTCGATCAGCCAAGGATCGGGGGCGTTGGAACTGGTCGGCAGGCCGTAGAAGTTGCCGGTTAGGGGGTTGCTGAACTGGCCGGGAATGGCTCCGCCTTCGGCCTGCCAGAGGTTCGACTCCTGAGCAAGGACGCCGAGCAGAACCTGGGCGGGGATGCGACCGCCGCCGGAGAGAGCGGGCAGTGGGAACATGCCCTGGGGGTCGACGGTGCCCAGACCTTCGAGCGTGCGCCAGCCCCCCTGGCGAACCCAGCTGCTGGTGAGGTCGCCGCGGATCGCCATGTCCGCGGCCCACTCGACCTGCCCGCCGGTGGGCTGGTATGCCTGCTGGGTGGGGTCGTTGCGGGGGATGGAGCAGCCTCGGTCGTCGTCGATGGTCGAGGTGGCGCTGCCGGCGGCCGAGGACGTAGTGGTGCTGCCGGCTTTCGCGTTCGGCGCGGCCTTGCCGCCAGTGGCCTGCGTTCCTTGCGCATTGGCCAATGCGGGTGATGTGAGCTGTCCGGAGCTACTGGCCGGACTGTCCGCGGTCAAGCTGAAGGTGAGCTTCTTGCCGGTGGCCGGCACCTCGGTGTCGATCTGCACCGGCCCTCGGACGCCATCGACTGGCGGGTCGAGTGGGTTGCTCGCCATGGCTCTGACGCGGGCGGAGGTTGCCTGGTCGATGACGAGCGCGCCCTCGGTGGAGACCTGGACATCAGAGCCAACGCCAAGGCGCTTCACCACTGTGGGCAGGGCGGATACGGCGTCCGGGCGGCCGGTGAGGAAGACCGTGCCCCCGCCGCCCGCCGTGAGGTTGAGGCTGCCGAGCTTGCCGTGGGCGAGTTCGACAACTCTGTTCTGGGACAAGCGCTTTGCGGTGCTCGTCGTACCGTCGGTGTCCATGTAGGTGATGCCGCCTTCGGCGTCCGGGTGGATGGAGAAGGCTGGACGGCTGGTAGTGGCCAGGATCTGGCTGTTGCCGGCATTGTCGATGCGCTCGAGGTGGGCGCCGGCTGCGGCGACCACGCCGCCCTTCACCGGTACGGCCGAGGTGAGCTGGCCCGGCACCGTAGTTGCCGTCAGCTGCTTGCCATTCGAAGCATCGAACCTCAGCAGCCTCGTCTGGCCCAGATCCGTGTCACCGCCCTGAGTGAAGACCACATCCTCCCCCGCGCCGCAGCCGGGGTTGAAGTAGGCCAGGGACACCTGGGCAGGCAGCTTGGTGACAGCCCCGGTCTCCGGGTCGACTATCGCCGCGAACGCACCTCGTTGCATCAGGTCGGGCGTGTTGGTGAACCCTCGTGGGGCGTACACGACTGCTGCTCGCTTGCCGGATGCGGTCACGCACGCGTTGCCGATCCACAGGTCGGCCGCGATCGGTTCGGAGAGGGTGGCCACGGTGCGCCATTGGTAGGACTGCCCGCTGTCCGCGACCAGGACGTGGAGCCCTGTCTGGTCGCCGCTGGTTGTTACCGCGCGGTCGCCGGAGGACTTCCAGCCCTTGGGCAGTGACGAATCCGGATCGGTGACCTTGGAGGATCCGGATGGGGCTCCCTGCTGACCGCTGGTCCCTCCTGATGGTTGCGCTGTTGTCGTCTGGCTCACCGGCACGGCATAAGCCGCACTCGGCAGACCGATTGCCAGACCCGGCAGGAGAGCAAATACAGCTGCCAGAAACGTACTTCGTCGCTTGCGTCGCATCAATTCCCCTCGAATCCATCTCAGTCAGTGGAACCGCCGAGGAGAAGGGACACGAGGACGCGCGCAGTCACGCCACTCCACGACCCGCCAAGCGGACGTGAACCTTTGGTCGAGATCAGACCCTCGCCCTGCCAGAGCGGATTCGTGCATAAGTCCCGGCAGGTACTCGTGAGTTGCATCCATTCCTGGTGATCGGTCGTCACTCAGTCGCGCCTGCACGCGATTGAACCGCAGACGAGACGCCTGAAGGCATCACCATCAGAAGTCAGCCCGGGCCGGCCAACTGCTTGACGTAACGATTCATCAGCGACGAACCAGCTACCGGAGCAGGCTTGACTGGGCGTCAGGTAGAGCGGACGTGCCCTTGGTCTCCACGGTGCGTGCAACACCAAGCTAGGCGATGGTTCGCGCTCGACGCTACCGTTTTCTCTGAAATGGCCTCTGGCCAGGGCCAGTTGCCCCCTGTGAACCGCTTCGGCGCGCGGCGCACCGGGCTGCCATGTCGGACATGAACCGTGCGGACCGGGAAGAGGCTGCTACGCCCTAGAGTGCCCGCTTTCCGTAGCGACAGCTTGACACTCCGTGTTGGCTGTGATGAGAATCCGTCATAGCCGGGCCTGTGGTCCCGGCGGGGGGCGGGAGTCGGGGGGCTTTCCGCAGCAGCTCGGGAGAAATGCTGCACATGCCGCATCCAGGGGCGTTTCCTTCCGGCTTCAGCAACCAGCACTTCCTGCCAGTTCGTATCAGGAGTCGTGAGCCCTGGCCAATGGTCCACGCACCGTGGCTTGGCCGACTGCTCACGCAGCGATCATTAGAACGGGGTGCTATGAAGATCACGCTTCGCGCTTCGCGAGCACTGGGGCTGTTCGCCGCAGCTGTCGGATTGGTTGGCCCGCTGGCGATGTCCACGCCTGCGAGTGCCGCAACGGTCAACAACTACGTGTCAAACAACTGCAATACGGCCAACACGGCGGACTGCTGGAACGGCGTCAGCGTCCTGTACGTCTTCTACAGCCAGGTGGACGCAAACGGATACACCGGCAGTGCCCGGTCGGACTTCTATGGTGATGTGTCCAACTACAGCTACGACGTCAGTACTTCCGAGGGTACAAACACCTACTGGAACTACCGGTTCGGCAACGGAGGCAGTGGCGACGGTCAGCCTGTAAGGAACGACGCAGCCTCGGCGCTGGCCTGTGGATCGACGACGAACTACAGGGTGTACTACAGCACTGGGTACCAGGGAAGTTCCCAGTACATCAGCGGCGACTGGGGCTGCAACAACGGCGTCAACCTGGAGTCGTGGCTGAGGAACGAGAACGCCTCCCAGCACTGGAGCTGACCTGAGCGCTCGACGCTGCCCGCCGCGCGTGTGCGCCTGGCCGGCAGCGTCGAGCTTCTCCGAAATTCCGGCCAACAGCATCGCATTTTCGAGGAAAGACAGCATCGTGACTGGTCGAACAGGACCTCAGCAAGAGCAGCTCGCCACGATGAGGCTGCTCACTCCGCTGCTCATCAGCCTCGCACTCCTCGTACTCAGCGCTTGCTCCAGCGCAGCGGGTAGTAAGGCGCCGAGCGCGGCCGGGTCGGGCACGGCACCGGCCAGCGGGGGGCCTTCTGGGACAGCAGCCGCCTTGCCGCCGGCGGTCCCGCAAAGCGGCCTCGCCAAAGGGCTCTCGCTCCCGCTGTCCGCCTACATGGAAACAGCCCTGAATCGAGAACAATCGAAGATGCGGTCCGGCACCTGGAGCACGACTGTATGGCCCGGTTCGGATTCTCATTCGACCCGCCTGCGGCTGCCGGGGCTGCACCCAGCTACGACGACACCAATATGTCTCGCCGTTACGGGATCACCGACCACGACCTAGCTGCGAAGTTCGGATACGGTCTCGGAGACGAAGCCTCCGGCCCACCGTCGACGCCCCGGATGAGTGATGCCGAAATCGCGGTGTTCAGCGGTCACGTGGCGCTGAAACCAGGCGCTGCGGTTGCCCTCACCGCTGCCAACGGTATGCCCATCCCCAAGGACGGCTGCCAGGGTGAGTCCCTCAGCAAGGTTGGCGGCAGGCTTGACACCAGCCTTCCGTCTCACCTGAACGTCGAGAGCCTGAACCGCTCCCAGGCCGACCGGGCGGTGCAAGAGGCCCTGCACCAGTGGTCAACGTGCATGGCCCAGAAGGGTTTCACCGTCGACCTGCCATTCAACGCTGCCAACCTCGCTCCCCGCACAGGTAGCGCACAGGGCCCGAGCTCGGCCGAGATCACGGTCGCGCTGGACGACATCGACTGCAAGGCGAAGACCAATCTCGTCACCACATGGTTCAAAGCCGAGTCGGGAATCCAGCAGCAACTGGTTGAGAGCAATCAGTTGGCGCTGAGCGAGGAGCGGCAGAAGATCACCGATGCGGTCAAGGCCGCAGCAGCAGTCGTGGGCCGTTGAACGAAAGCCAGGCGCCGAGTGGAGCGGAAACGAGCGCAGTGACAGAGACGGAACAGCCAGATCCTCAAGGGGGCGAGGCGGGAGAGACAGCCGGCCGCAGGCTCGTGCGGCCTCGTCGTGCAATGGTGTTCGCGGCTGCCGCCGCCGCGCTGATCTCCGCCGGCGGCCTGGTGGGCTCGACGTTCGTGCAGTCGCCTGCACAGGCTGCCGCCGACACTCGGGCGCCGAAGGCCAGCCTCATCACCGCGCCGGTAGTGTCGCAAGTGCTCACCAGCACTGTGGTATTGCGAGGGTCCTTCGCCGACGGCAAGACCGTGGCGGCCAGCCCCACCTCCGTCGCGTCCACTGCGGACAACCCGGGCGGCTCGACCGCAATGGTCACTCAACTTTTCGTCAAAACTGGTGACCAGGTCAACGCAGGCAGTCCGCTGGTGGAGTACTCAGGACGACCAGTGTTCGCTCTCCCAGGCTCGATCCCCATGTACCGGGATCTCACTCCAGGCGAGTCCGGCCACGACGTCCAGCAGCTTCAGACAGCGCTCGCTAAACTCGGCCACAGTTCCAGCCCGGATCAGCCTGGGCTCTTCGGGTCCGGGACCAAGCATGCTGTCAGCGAGCTCTACAAGACGATGGGTTACCCCGTCCCGGTCACGGGCGCTGCTACGGCGAATGCCGTCAGGACCGCCCAGCAGGCGGTAGAACAGGCGCGGTCGGCCCTCAAGTCGGCAGAGCATCAGGGCACGACCGACCAGAGCGGTGGTACTCCCGCGCTCCCGAGCGGCTCCATCAGTCCAGCGTCCGCAGCCGGCACGCTCGGTTCTGCGAGCCCTTCACCCGGAGCAGCACCGCCTCCGCCGAAGGCAGTGGGCCCGGCCACGGATGTGACGGAGCCTCAGAAACAACTCGCCCAAGCCGAAGTTGCGTTGGCACAAGCAGAAGCGGTCGATGGTCCGATGCTGCCCGCCTCCGAATGCGTATACGTGCCATCCCTGCCCGCACGCGTGGTTTCTCTCCCGCTCGCGGTCGGCGACAGCGTGAAGGGGCCCATAGTCACTCTCGCACGTGGCGATATGGAGTTGACGGGCATGCTGGACCCATCCCAGGGCAGCCTGGTCAAGCCGGGGATGCCCGTGCAGATCACGGCCGAGGCGAAGGGACTGCAGGCCACCGGTACCGTTGACTCGGTCGGAAGTCTGGTCACCCCCGGAAACCAGCCTTCTTCGGGGACCCAGCCAACTTCCGGACAACCGACTGGAGATGTGCCGGTACCGGTCAACGGAGGTGCCGCCTACCTGCCCTTGGCGGTCAAGCCCGATCGCGCCTGGGACACCGCGTGGGCGGGCCAGGACGTCCGTATCACCATCACCGCCGCAACCACGTCCGACCCGGTCCTCGCCGTCCCCGAGGCAGCCATATCCGCCGGGGCCAACATGCACACCAGTGTCACTGCCGTCGGACCGGACGGCAGGCAGCATGGCATCGACGTGACAGTGGGTCCGTCCGCCGACGGCCTGGTCCAGGTGACACCCAGCAGCGGCGGGCATCTCGAGGCCGGCGATCGTGTGGTGGTCGGCCAATGACTATCTCTGACACGACTACACCGCCGCCCACGATTGAACTCTCCGGACTGACGAAGACATATCCCGGCAGCCCACCCGTGTCTGCCCTGCACGCCACGGACCTGACAGTTGCTCATGGGGAGTACTTGGCCGTCACCGGGCCATCCGGTTCGGGGAAATCCACCCTGCTCAACCTCCTCGGCCTCTTGGATCGACCAACCTCGGGAACCTACCGCCTCTCCGGGCTCGACGTCGCCGCGCTGGACGATGCGGAGCGCACTGCACAGCGCGGCCGGAAGATCGGCTTCGTGTTCCAGGCGTTTCATCTACTGCCTCACCGCACCGCGGTGGAGAACGTGATGCTGGCGCAGCTCTATGTGACGGTACGACGCCGCGACCGGTACAGGGACGCTGCCGCGGTACTGCGGCGAGTCGGCCTTGGGCACCGGTTGGACGCGCTGCCGAACACGCTCTCCGGCGGTGAGCGTCAGCGAGTAGCCATCGCCCGTGCTCTGCTCAACAAACCCGAGCTTCTGCTCTGCGACGAGCCCACGGGCAACTTGGACTCGAGCACCGCCAATGCGGTGCTGGGCCTGATCGAAGACCTGAACACTGAAGGCGTCACGGTCATCGTCATCACCCATGACCAGGCGGTCGCTGCCCGCGCGAATCGTCAAATCAGCATCCTCGATGGCCGGCTGCGCTCAAACTGCTCGACCAGACCCCGGAACGGCGTCGAGGTGTCGCCGTGACGCCTCTCCGCCACACGCGGCACCGACCAGTCCAACTCACGCGCCTCCTGGCTCGAGACCTTGCCGCAGAGGCCACCCACGGTCTGGTGCAAAGGCCTGCCAGGTCCGCCCTGACCATGCTCGGTACCGTCCTGGGAGTAGGCGTCTTCGTCGCTGTGCTGGCACTCACCACCACCGCAGCCGGACAGATCGGCAAGTCGTTCAGCGTCCTCAAGGCCAGCACCGTGACAGTCAACGACACCCACATCTCCAGCCGTACTGACTCGCCGGGCGGATCCTCGCTGAGCTTTCCCGCCGACACGGACGCACGATTGGCCGCCCTCAACGGAGTTATCGCCGGAGGGCTCTGGTGGACCGTGCCCTTGCACAATCCGACAATCAGCAGCCGACCACTCCTCAGCTCCCCATCACCGCAAGCAAGCCAAGGGACCGACATCGGCTTCTACGCCGCCAGTCCCGGCGCGCTAGCAGCCATGCAGCCGACCGTCGGCAGCGGCGTTCTGTTCAACACCTTCCACCAGAGCCGCAGCGAGCGCGTGTGCGTCCTTGGTGCGGCTGCCGCACGTTCCCTCGGAATCAACCGGCTCGACAACCAACCTGCGGTCTTCGTGAACGGCACCGCCTACAGCGTGGTGGGAATCATCTCGGACACCCAGCGTCTACCCGAAGCACTCCTGGGGATGATCATCCCGAGCAACACCGCACTCAGCATCTACGGCCCACCAACGGACCAACCCGCCCAAGCCATCGTCCATGTCCGCCTGGGAGCTGCCCAGACCATTGCCCGCCAGGTCCCACTGGCCTTGCGCCCAGACCATCCACAACTGCTCGAATCAGTGCCGCCGCCTGACCCCCACACCTTGCGAGACCAGGTCAGCACCGACCTGTCCAGCCTCTTCCTACTGCTTGCCGCGATCTGCCTCGCTGTCGGCGCGCTGGGCATCGCCAACACCACCCTCGTGTCCGTCCTCGAACGCAGCGCCGAAATCGGCCTCCGCCGCTCCCTTGGCGCCAGGCCCCGCCACATAGGCGCCCAGTTCCTCGCCGAGTCCACCGGGTTGGGAACACTCGGCGGACTGATCGGCACCAGCCTCGGCGTCCTCTGCGTCCTCGCCATCGCGATCGCGAACCACTGGACCGCCATCATCGAACCTGCCACCGTCCTCCTGGCCCCCCTCGTCGGCAGCACCGTCGGGCTGCTCGCCGGTCTGTACCCAGCGCTGCGCGCAGCACGTATAGAGCCGCTGGAGGCCCTGCGGCGCTGAGCCTTCGACCGGGATCTTCGCCGCCAGCTTCGGTCTGCTGTCAGAGCAAGCGATCGGCAGCGCAGCGCCCTCTGACGGATCACGGCACCGTACGGGGCCGCCACAGCTGCCTGCCGGTAACTTGTGTGTCACGACCACCGCGATCGCGCGCAAGCGTAGTAGGCGCCTGGAAAGGTGCCCGTTATGACGGACTGGACTGAGCTTGCGACGGACGACGGAGTCACCGGGCACGACCAGCGTCGGAAGAGGCGTTGGCTGATCCCCACCACGCTCGTAGTCGTCGCAGCCGGGGCTGCCCTTGGCGTGACTCTGTTCCCTGGGAAGGCCAGGCCACCCATCATGAACCCATCTCCGGCAGTGCAGCTCCGCGCCATGGACGTGGCAGCGAAGACACCGAACCTCGGCAGCGAGGCCGACTACACGCGCGCCTTCGACACGCTCTCTGCGCGATGCCAGGAGCAGGGACAAGCACTGGCGGATGAGGTCGGTTCAGTTCTCTGGCTCCTCAACCACAATGGGATCACCGACGAAAACCACCTGACCGTCATGCAACACCTGGCCGCCCCTTTGCCCATAGGTGCCAAGCAACTCTGTGCCCAAGTCGGCGACGGCTATGTGAGCCGACGCGAGGAGCACGCCTGAGCCGCTGGCGCCCTGTGCTGTCCATGACACATGGTGCCGATGCCTGGGATCGACCTGAGCGCCGCGCGCGCCCGCCGCCTGGCTGCCGCCCGCAGCCAAGGCGCTGGCCGCGAAGGCTGAGTAACGGTCGGGGAGGAGCCGATCGTGCTCGGCGGAGTGCAGGTGGCAGTGATTCCGGCGGAGCTGCGGTCGGAGGTGTGGCAGCCGCTGATCGGCATCCCGTATCTACCGCTTCTGCTAAGCAAGTTGGTGGCGGCCGCGCAGTCGAAGGGTGAGCAGCAGGCCGAGGCCGCAGGCCTGGTGGTTACCGTGCTCGGCTCGGAGTCAACGCTGCCGGCCGACCTGGTGGCCGCGGTGGCGGAAATGGGCCGACGGCTGCTCGGGGCGGATGGCTATGAGCAGCTGATGGCGGCCCGGCCCGCCCACTCCGACGTTGTGGAGCTGGCGCGCTAGCCCTGGTCGAAGTACCTGAGCGGGGTGCGGGCCTGGGGGAACTCATCGCGCCCCCACTGCGCCCTCGAGCGGTGGGGCGACCTCGAATCCGACCTCCGGCGATTCTACGGGTTCGATGCCCGAGGACTCTGGCTCCGCCCCGGCGAGCCCGGCTCCGCTGGCAGCCGCTGCCTCCTGGCGCTGATGCGGGGGCTCCCGGCGGACGCAGGAGGGGCTGTGCCGGCCGATGATCCGATGAGCCGTCGCATGGGAGGTGCCGAACGGCGGAGCCAGTTGGCGCATCGTCAGGTTCGTTCGGCAGTAGACGGCCACCAGCAGTACCCGGTCCTCCATGGACAGTGCCCACAGTCGGCCAGGCCTGGAAGGATCCAGCGATCGCCGCCGCGGTACTTCACCGCATGGACCAGGCGCCGAAACTGGGCCGGGCGCAGCCCGGTGAACACCTCGATGAGCTCACGACGCTCCGCCGACAGCACCTGCATGACCAGGCCAATGCTGCTGCGCCGACGGGGTTACGTGACAGCCTCTACCGTCAGCGCGCTCACGCCATCCGCCACGGACGCAACCTTCTCGGCGGCGACGCGCGCCATGCAATGGCGTCCCCGGTCATCGGCCACAGCCAACCGCACAGTGCAGTGAGGGCTGCCAGCAATTGCATCGGGACTTTTGATATTACAGCTGGTCAAATCCGCCAGAAGCGCCATCAATTCAACCGACTCGGCACAGCATGACGGGACTCGTGTTACTCCTGAGGCTCGCGAACATCAAAATCCGACTTGTTGGAATTGAGAGAAATTGTTTGATAGGCACAATTATGCAGAATGTGTACGATTTTCAATATCAGAATTGTGACATGAGTCACAATGTATAGAATCAGGGAGACGTCAGCCGCCCTCGAATGCCATGCTCTAAAACTCCATCAGCCTGCAAAGAAGAAGGGGGTCCAGGCGGCTCAATTTGGATCGAAACGTTCGCTATGCCCAGAGTCCATGCCGAACTTGCCGCCATTTTCCGCAACACTGTTCTTCGTGATGGCGAGTCGGGTGCTAAATCTTGCTATCGGCAACCCCATCCTCCATATGCCGAACTCGCCTTCTCCGCCAAGAAGTCGAGCCAAGGGAAACAGGAGAAACGAATGATTCGCAACAAGAAATTGGTCTACTCGCTTCCAGTGACCTTAGCAGCCGCTGCCGCCGTACTGGGAATTGCTATTCCGGCGAATGCGGCGCCGATTCGCGCGGAGCGCGCTTCGTCCCTTTCGACGCCTCATCTGAAGCCGAATTCCGCAATCCCACACAACCGGTTCGTCGGCTCCACGGTCGTGAACAAGAACAGCGGCAAGTGCCTTGAGGTCTATTACTCCTCAACCGCCGCCGGTGCTGCTGTCGACCAGTGGGGATGCAATCAAACCCTCACACAGCTCTGGTCACTCAACTACCTGGGCGCCGCCCCAAATGGTGCATACATCTACCAACTGGTAAACCAGAACAGCGGGCAGTGTCTCGATGTCACGAGTTATGCAGTAGGGGCGAGTGTCGTACAAAATCCATGCGATAGCGCGACCAATTCTTGGTGGACTGAACTCACGGACGGCTCAGGGTATTCCCGCTTTCAGAACTATGACACTGGACAGATGCTAGAGGTGTATCAGTCTTCCACCAACAATGGAGCCAAGGTCGACCAATATCCGGGCAACTGGACAGCCACTGCATAAATTAGGCAGGCGCTCGGCTGAGGCTTCCCAGTCGAGCGCCTTGCGTGGGCAGCTGTTGAGTTCAGCGGCGATTGAGTCCAGCTCTCCGCATGTGCATCGGGACAGGGCAGTACATTCGCGGGGAGGTCTGACACGGCAGCTGTAGAGCGTGATTTTTTGTGCTCGGTGATCATATGGTGGCCGCTGCGGTGAGGTCGTTCCAGCGGCGGTGGCTGGTGGCTTGGTGACAGCGGCGCCAACGTGACCAGCGCAGGATGTGCGGCAGGTCGCGGGGCGGCTTGGTCAAGACGGTGGCTCGCAGGAGATTGAGCAGTTCGCCGCCGTGTGAGCGGGATGGGTAGACGGACAGTTCGCGGGTGTCGCGGTGACGGCGAACGAGCAGGAAGCCGTGTCCCTCCTCGTGGCCGGGCACGAGGGTGTCGTCGGTAGTGAAACTGATCATTGCCCAGTCGTAGTGGCGGTCAACCCGGCGATTGCGTTCAGCTCGCGGATCCGCAGCCGAAGTTCACCTCCGCCGTGCCGGCCCAGCAGCGCGGACCGACCTGTCCAGCTACGCCTTCAAGGACGAGGAAGAGTACGTCCACAGCCGCCGCCTCGGGTTCATCACCGACGCGGAGCGCCGACTGGTCGAGCAGCCACGTCAGCGTACCCTCGGCCTCCTCCAGGACCGGGCTGCCCCCTTCGCCGGCCCGGTGGCCCGCCTGCGCGCCGGATGAGGCCTGGCCGCTGCCCCTACTGTCCTATGGAGCTGACCGGTCGGCCGTCGGCATCGACGTCGTCCAGGCCGAGGACGGTCGCCCCGACGTGGCCCTGGAGCTTGGCCTGCGCGGCCTCGGTGTCGCGGCGTGCTGGCCACCGACCAGGCCTCGCCGCCCGGCGCCACCCTCACCGTCAATGTGTGCCGAGGCACATCATCCAGCATCCGCCTGGTTCAGGACGCGATCCTCGAAGCCCACATCACCGACGCCGGACAGCAGCTGGCCGTCCTGCACCCCGATGTGGTGATCCCGAGGGTACCCGACCCGAGCACGGCCCCTGCCCCGGCTCCTGCCGACCTGATGCCTGTAACGAGCGGCCGAGGTTGTTCGCCGGGTGTCATGCTTCTGGCGTGTACGCCAGGCAGGCTGACCGACTTTCAATTGACTGTCAGATAGTTCTCACTACGTTCTCATGGTTTCGGCCGATCTTGTTGTTGTGGCCGTCACGTGCTGTATCAGGAAGTAGCCCTGACAGGGGCCTTCTGTATGGCAACGGCTAACTTCAGCACGGAAGTTGGCAGCCGCCGTCACGGTTCTCCGGCGTTGGTGCTGATCGGCGCGAGGCGCAGGGACGGCGGCGTGATGTGCTTGCGGCGTACGGCCCGGGGGAGGACTGGTCGCTGCCGGCACCAGAGTGTCGAGCGTCGGCTCTGTCCTGGCGGCCATGGGCGAACGCATAGGGGGAGACGCGACGATGACCGAGACCGGGGCAGACGCTCAGGGAGCTCAGGCCGAAATGCCGACGACAGGTCAGACCACTGCAGGATCTGGCGTGATCCGGCGACTGAGCGGCTGGTTCAACCGTATGACTCTACGCGGGCGACTGGCCCTGCTTGCCGCAGCAGCGGTGTCTCTGGCAGTGGTGATCATCGCGGCGACCGGATGGTTCGTCGCACGCAACGAGATGATCAACCAGGTTGACCAGACCCTGGCACACTCCTGGTCGCCGAACACCAAAAACCCTTCCACGGCGCAGATCAAGGCCATGAACGCCTGGTGCAACGGCATCGCCACCCAGCAGTGGCTGTCCAGGGACACCATCCCCACCGTGATCTCCGCCGACGGTTCATCCTGCCCCCAGGGCGATCCCCGGGCTGTGACGGTCACTCAAGATGACCTGCCAGTCGCCAGCAGCGGCACCACAGGACCAGAAGCCCGCTCGTACTTCCGAAACGGTACAACCGCGGACGGCAAGGCCGTCCGCGTCTACGTGATCAGCTTCGGCCCCGTGCTGTTCGAAGGAAGCAACACCACCGCCGCCGTGGCCTTCTCCCAGCCCCTGCAGCCCGTGCAGGACGCCCTCGACCAGCTCACCGTGATCACGATCGCCGTGGCAACCCTCGTCATCGCCGCAGCAGCCGCAGGAGCCCTCTGGATCGCTCGCACCGCCCTGCGTCCTGTAGACCGCCTCACCCAGGCAGCCGAGCACATCGCCCGCACCCAAGAACCGGGCATGACCATCGACGTCTCGGGCCACGACGAGATCACACGACTGAGCGAATCCTTCAACGCGATGAGCATCGCACTCGCCCGCTCACGCGACAGCCAATCACAACTCATCGCCGACGCCGGACACGAACTCCGCACCCCCTCACCTCGCTTCGCACCAACGTCGATCTCCTGGTTCGCAGCGAAGAGACCGGGCGTGCACTGCCGGAGGCCACCCGCACCAAGCTCTTCGGCAACATGAAGGCACAGATGGTGGAACTCTCCACCCTCATCGGTGACCTGTTGGAACTCTCCCGACCATCGAATGCGAAGGACTCCGGGTCCCTCGTTGTGGTGCCGCTGCACGACGTTGCCGCCCGCGCACTCGACCGGGCCCGGCTACGCGGCCCCGGCCTGGTGTTCAACATCGATTTGAACCCGTGGTACGTGCGGGCCGACGGGCACGCTCTGGAGCGTGCCGTGATCAATCTCCTCGATAACGCTGTGAAGTTCAGCCCGCCCAGCGGAGCCATCGACATCTGTCTGAGCTCCGGGACGCTGACCATCCGTGACCACGGCCCGGGCATCCCGGCAGCTGACCTACCTCACGTGTTCGCTCGCTTCTGGCGGTCACCCTCGGCCCGGCAGATGCCCGGGTCGGGCCTCGGGTTGGCCATCGTTGCGCAGGCCGTCCGCGAGGCTGGCGGCGAGGTGTCGCTGACTTCCGTTGGCCCGGGACCGGACGGCGGCACCGGCGGTGCGCTGGCGACCGTAATGCTGCCGGGAGCATCTGTGCCCCCGCCATCGATACTGCCGGCCCCTGGGGCGGACGACACAGAGCCAGCCGTGTAAAGGCCAGCCATGTTGACCCACGAGCTGTCAGTCAGACCGGGCAGCAATCGCGGAAGCGCCGCTATCTGACGATTCATCAAATTGGTCCCCATTCCGGCATGCCTCATGCACCCATGGAAGCCGCTGGGGCGTGTGCGCTCGCGACAGCGCCCGCGGGGTTCACCTGGTCGGTGCGACAGCGCCAGGCCCCACTCTTGCGTGCAGGGCGGCTGGCTCCTCGAACAGCGTCCACTGCCGGATGTGTGTTGCCCCGGCCTCTTTGGTGATGGTGTCCGGCGAGTCTGTCGCGGACGCCGCACAGGAGCTGGTTGTCCATCTCCCGCAAGCTCCTCGGTGCCAACCGAGGCGGATCGACAGCGGCGAGGAGGGTAGCGCCTCGGCAGCCATCCTCCAGTGGAAAGCCCGGAGTCACCACTCGGGAAGGTGATCTCGAGATCCGCGCTGCAGACGAACTGACGTGGGCTCGGCAACGTGGAGCTACGGATTCACCGAACTCATGGAGGTGGCTGTGCACGGCAACGGAACGGTCTACAAGCGCTGCGGATGCCGGGATCCCCGCTCGAAGCGGCAGCTGGGCACGAAGTGTCCGAAGTTCGCCCAGCGCGGTCATGGTGCCTGGTACGTGTCGCTGCCGGTATGGGCGACGGCGGACGACCCGCGCTCGCGTTTGCGGCAGGGCGGCTATCCGAGCAAGGCCGAGGCGATCGCGGCGCTGCAGCGGTTGGTCGATCCCACGCTGCCGCGCCGGGGCTCGCGGCTGACGACGGCGAAGTGGCTTGGGCGGTGGCTGGAGGATGCGGAGGAGCGGTTGCGGCCGACCACGGTGCGCGGGTACCGCAAGCACATCGAGCAGTACCTAGCGCCGCTGCTCGGGAAGGTGTGCCTGCGGGAGCTGACCTACGACCACATCCAGCAAGCCTTCAGCCGGATCATCCAGAAGCGCCGCGCGGCTGGCGATGCCATCAGCGCAGCCACGCTCCGGCGTATCCAGGCGACGCTACGGGCGGCGCTCGCCGCGGCCGTCAACGCCAGGCTGATCGACCACAACCCCGCGCGCGACCTCGACCTGCCCAAAGAGCGGCGGCCCCACGCCCAGGTGTGGAGCGACGCGCTGGTCGCGCAATGGAAGCGGACTGGCGAGCGCCCGCCGGTGGCCGTGTGGACCCCAATCCAGACCGCCGAGTTCCTCCACATCATCCGCGACCACCGGCTGTACGCGCTCTACCACCTCTACGCCCTTCGCGGTCTGCGCCGCGGCGAGGCCCTCGGACTGCTGTGGAGCGACATCGACTTCGACCACGCCGTGGTGACGATCCAGCGTCAGCTCCAGAAACGAGCGGGCGGCATTATCGAGGCGTGCCCGCCCAAGACCCGGGCCGGGCAGCGCCAAGTCGCCCTCGACCGGGGAACGCTCCGCGTACTGCGGGCCACCACCAGCGCCAGGAAGCCGAACGCCTCGCCGCCTGCGAGCGCTGGGCGGAGACCGGCTACGTGTTCACCGACTCCCTTGGCCAACCTCTTGCCCCAGACCTGGTCGGGCACACCTTCCAAAAGCTCATGCGGGCCAGTGAGTTGCCGCCGATCCGGCTTCATGACCTGCGTCATGGCGCGGCCAGCCTCGCGCTCAGTGCCCGGGTCGACCTGAAGGTCGTCCAGCAGCAGGTCGGGCACGCGAGCATCGTGACCACCGCGGACACCTACGTGTCCGTCATGCCGGAAACCGCTCACGACGGCGCCGAGGCCACCGCCCGCCTCGTCCAACAGGCGTCCCGCGAGTACTCCCGAAGTATCCGGTACAAGAGCACTGCCCGTCTGCGCGCCGCCGATATCCGGCAGGCCCAGCGACGGAAGTCTGCTTGAGCTTCCATTGGCGCTTCAAGAGTTCGCTTCTTGCCGCCTTCCAGTCCGCCGACACCCGGAAGTGGCTGGTGGCAGGCATGTACCCGGGATGGGTGGCACGACCTCGTGCCCGCGCGGAGTCCCTCCGGGGGTCAATCGTGAACCTGCCGCCCTCGGGGCCCAATCTGGTCACCACGGCTGGCGGCTGCGAGAGCGCCGAGGAAGTTCCGCAGCATGCTCTAGCCTCGGGCTTTCGCGAGGTGATGATCTGACTGCTCGCCAAAACGCAAGAGAGTGCTTCTGACCTGGGACGATAGGGCTTGTCTAGGGTCCTGTCGCCGCAGTGAAAGAAGCACTCCCCCCAGGTTCAACCAGTCGTTACAACAACACCGTCCTGTTGGATCGGCCGCTCGGCGGCGATCATTCTGTTGCATCACTCACCACGCTCGAACCGCTCAGCAGCATCAAGCCGCACTTGCTCCCGGCGCTGCTGTTCCTGGGCACTGAACCCGTCCCCTGTGTGTATCGCACGACAACGGCATACCCACGGATCAACGACTCTCAGCATCTACGACATGACGAGTTCAACCTGAGTACCAGCAGAAATACCGACCCGGACAGCAGAAACGGCCCGCCAGCGCAGCTGGCGAGCCGTCATGCAATGGGGCCGGGGCCCTTAGGTAGGCCTAGACAAGACCAAGCGTCCCAGGCCAGGAGCACTCTCCTGCGGTTTCGGCAGTAGTCGGATCATCACCTTCGTGAAAGCCCCAGGCTAGTAGGTCTCCCAGGGGCTGAACACCGGCTTGGTGTCCGTGCCGTTTATTACGGCGTCGATTTCAGTGATGTAGCTGCCGCCCCCAGCACGACGTTCGAGGTATTCTCCCCGAGGACGTGGCCGGAGGAGCACGGGGACGTTCGGTCGGTGACGATACTGTAATTACTGTCGAGCAGCGTCACGTGAAGGTAGCAGTTTCCTGCGCTTCCGGAGATATAGCCATCCGGGTAGAGCACCCAGTTGCTGGCGGCGATGCACGACTTGATTGAAAGGCCGTTGCCGACCCCGACGTATCCCGAGCAGCCACCGCCGCTGGAGTTCGGGATAGCGGTGGCGGACGCTGATGCAGTCCCGAGGGCGCCGGCTAATGCGGCAGTCGCGCCGAGGACGGCCAGGCGTCGTAAGGCTCTGGACTTGATAAGCATGGAAATTCCTCCTCAGAGGGTCCGTCGTGTGACTCATCCTGATGATGGCCACTCCTGCTTCCATGAGAATGGCATTCGGCGACGACGAACGTCTATTGATTTCTACTAATCGTGACGTACGACACGGTGCAATTTCCGTAAATCCAGGACAGTTCGCCATCACTCCATTTTTTGGAATAATTACTGCTACTGCTCACAAAGGAGTCTTAGGTCTCTTCCAGTCCCACATGTAACAACTGATGTCGCACCGGCCTGGCGGACTAATTCGTGACGGTCTGTCGGTTCTCCCGGCGGGGCCGTTTCGGCTGTTCGGGCTGGTGGCGGGCATGCCTGTGGCCCGGCTGTCGCGTCGGATGAGACCTTGGTGGTGAGCCCGGAGCGCAGACCAGCGCGGCCACCAACTCCCGCTTCGTCGGGGCCGGCAGCACCAGCGGGCCCAACTGCTCCGCCTCCCGGTCACTCACGCACTGCGCTCACTCCAACCGGTCCGGGCCAGCCTTCTCGTCGAGTTCTAGCGGCGAGCCCGCCTTCCCGCCGATCCAACCCCGGCACGTCCAGCACGAGTGCAGCACGGCATTCGCCGCCCGAGCGGCCTTCAACTGCTTCTTCGCCTCTCGCTCCACGCGGCCGCGGCAGTGCGGGTGCTCTCCAGCCAGGCCATGACCTGACGCAGCGTGCGGGATCAAAGTTGCAGGTGAGTTCACGGACGGCCTGATGGTCGTCGCCGGTCAGCACGTAGAGGCCGACGCGTTCCAGGGCGTGATAAAGGGGCTGGGCGGTGGTGCCGACCAGGCGCCGGTGCGCGGCGGCAGTGGTCTGGTGGGCCCGGTGGGCGGCCTCGCGGGCGCGGTCGGAGGCGTCCGGGCGGTGGCGCCGGGCGCGCAGCCTGTGCTGGAGGACCGTGTCGTGGTCCGGTCGTAGGTTGAGCATGGTGGTGGCGGCCTCGCCGCGGATGCGCTGCCACTCCTGGAAGACGACCGTGGCCCGGGCGGACAGCGCTCTTGCCGCCGACGTCGGCGTACCAGTCGGCGATCCGCAGTTCATCCTGGGCAGCGGTCAGGGCCTGGTCGATGGCGTCCAGGATGAGCCCGGCCGCCCGGCGGCGGACCCGGGGCGCGGATGCGGCCGAGCAGGCCGTGCTCCCGACCGTCGGGCTCATCCTCGTCGGGCGGTCTGGTCCAGAACGGAGTGGGCCGTCCCGGCCTGGCGGGCCGGGACGGCGAGGTCGGTACCGGGGATGCTGAACGGAAGTCCCCTTCGTCGTGCGACCAGCACCAGCCCACGACCCAACGGCCGTAGCGTTCGACGAGGGCATGCGACATGGCGTCGGCCCAGCGCTTGCCCTCGCCGTGGCTCCAGGCGATCACCGCCCGGTCCGCGAAGGAACCGTCAGGGCGGCACGGCACATACCTGGCCGGCCCAAGTGAGTGCACCACCCGCTCTACCGACGCGCTGTCGAAGGGATGACGGGCGGGGTCCACCTCGTCCCAACTCAGAAAGCCAGGGACCAGCTCGACAATCACCGCGCAAGCCTGCCACGCCCACCTGGCGCCCGTTCAAGCGAATTACCGCTGGGCGTTGCCCATCACCGCAGCGCCGACCCGGGGCGCGTGCGGCGTCAAGTTTGGGCGTCAACCCCATGCGGCTGTCGCCGACGGAGGGGAGGAGGCGCGTCGGTCCCTCGTCGGCGCTGAGCGAGTTCGTTGGTCCCGGTTCAGAGCCGATCCTGTAATCGATCTCGCCGCTGTCGCCTTCCTACAAGAAGGAGCAGCGAGTCCGACAATCCGTCAACCCTCCCGAGGCCCAGCGAGTCCACTTCATACGGACCGCCGCCACCCACCCGCCGATCAGCCTGTGTCTCACTGATGTCACACCGCTGTCCCACCCCAAGCAGACCGGGCGCCCTCCCGTTGGGAGAACGCCCAGGTCAGAATGGGTGGGCCGCCAGGGGCTCGAACCCTGAACCTACGGATTAAAAGTCCGCAGCTCTGCCGATTGAGCTAGCGGCCCGATGGCCGGGCGCGGTACCGGGACGGTACGCGTTGGCCGGGACGATCCTACCGGGTGGAGGGCGGCGATTGGCCAGTGGTTTGGGGGCCGTGCCCCGGGCGGTGGGCGTCGGGGGCGGCGGGGGCGGGTTAGGGTCGAACGGACCGGGGTCGCGAGGGGCCCGGTCGGAGTGGATGACACCGAAGGAGCGCAGCCATGCCCAGGATCCCCACCGCCGCGATCGCCGCCGCCGGGCTGATCGGCGGCTACGGCACCGCCCGCTTCACCGGGAAGCGGCCGCTCGGGGGCGCCGTGCTGGCGGCGGCCGGTGCCGGTGCGGCGTACCAGTGGCGACGGGACGCCGGGACGGGGGCGGCGGCCGGGTTGACCGGTCTCTACCTCGCGGCGTTCGGCGGTTCGCACCCCCTGGCCAAGAAGATCGGCGCCTGGCCGTCGGTGCTCGCGGTGACCGGTGTGGTCGCGGCCGTCTCGGTGCTGACGGAGCGTCGGCTCGCACGCTGAGCATCCGGCGGTCGCGGGTGACAGGAGCCCGGGAACTGGGCAGGATCACATTACGGCTACCGAGGTGGCCGAGCAGATGACGGGGAGTCACTGAGAGGGTCGAGGCGCGGCGACGAAGTCGGGGGGACGACGATGAGCCATGTCAGCCACGGAGTGTCGCTGTACTGCTGGTGGGCGGGCCTGGTGGTGCTGGTGATCGGGGTGCCGGCGGTGGCGCTGCGGCTCACCCGGTTCGCCCGGCTCGGGACCGAGGTGCGGGGCACCGTCACCGAGGTGCGGCTGTCGCGGTGGCACGACACGGACTCGGTCCACCTGGTCGTCCGGTTCACCGATCCGGTCAGTGAGCGCGAGGTGGTCGGCCGGCCGGCCTGCGGGCGGGTGCCGCTGGCGGGCTGGCCGGGCCAGACCGTGGCCGTCCGGTATCTGGCGGGCGATCCCGAGCGCTTCCAGGTCGGCCCGCAGACCAGCGTGCTGGACGCCGGGCTGACCAGCCTGCTGCTGATGACGGTGGGTTCGGTCGCCCTGGTGCTGACCCGGTGGACCGATCCGGACGCGATCGCCACCAGCGGGGTGCTGGCCGGCTCGGCCCTGGCGCTCGGCAGCGCCGCGCTGCTGAACAGCCGGGCCGGGCGGCGCGAGCAGCGGGCCCGGCTGCGCAACCGGGGCGTGGTCGGCCCGGGGCGGCTGGTCGGCAGCTACCTGGTGGACGGCGGCGCGGACGGCGCGCACCGCTACCACCCGGTGGTCAGCTTCGCCTCGGTCGGCGGCGAGCGGATCACCGGCGTCGACCTGTCCACCCACAACCGGCATGGCTACCCGGCCGACGGGCGGGTGGTGACGATCCGTCATCTGCCGCAGGATCCGCTGCTGTTCCGGGTCGACAGCCTCTCCCGGCCGTCGGCCGAGCGGGCCGCCCTGACCACGGCCACGGTCGGCCTGGTCGCGATGCTGGCCTGCTGCGGTGCCCTGATCACGGTCGGCGAAACGCTCACCAGCCACTGACCGGGCCAGCCGTCGGCCCACTGGGCCCAGCCGGTCGATCAGCCGCCGAACCGGGCCGTGAACGCGGCCCGGTTGGCCGACTGCGGCGAGCGGTCCCAGACCGCGAACACCACCCGCTGGAAGGCCGAGCCATGGCTCGCCAGTGCCGCCCCGAAGGCCTCGGCCACCTGCACCGGGTCGTTGCGGAACACCCCGCACCCCCAGGCGCCCAGGACCAGTTGCCGCACCCCGTGCTCGGCGGCCACCGCCAGCACCCGGTGGGCCCGCTCGGTCAGCAGCTCCGCCAGCTCGGCCGGCGAGCTCTGTGAACGCAGCTGCAGCTGGCCGGCGTTGGGGGCCGGCGAGGTCAGGAAGTCGACCCGGTACGGCTGGGCGAGCAGCTCACCGTGCTCGTCGCGGATCACCGGCACCCCGGGCGAGAAGACCACCCGGTGGCTGTACCGCAGATCGCTGGAGGCCCGGTGCTCGGCGTAGTAGTCCGGCGCGCCCAGCAGGCAGGAGTAGAGCAGTGCGCTGCGGCACAGGTCCTCCTCCTGGGCCCGGGCGCCCCGCAGGTAGCCGCCGCCGGGGTTGCGTGCCGAGGCGAAGTTGAGCACGCCGACCGCCGCCTCGTCCCCGTGGTCCCGCACCAGCCGCCGGGCGGCCGCCATGCTGCCCTCGGCGGTGACCTCGGCGACCGGCGCACCGGAGCGGCTTGAGGGGTCGTCAGCGCCGGCGCCGGTCCAGTCCGGCGCATAGCTGACGGTGCCGTCCTGGGCGGCCGCCAGCCAGTCGCGGATCACCACCTCGGTGCCGTCCGCCGTCCGATAGCTTCCCCGGCCTGCGATCTCCTCGTTCCGCTTGGCCAGTTCGCTCAGTCTGCTGCTCATCCGCCGACGGTACGCCGCCGCCCGCGCCCGCCGCCAACGGATAAGGGAACGGGCGGGAGAGGACGACGGCGGAATGCGGGAAGGCCCGCCCCACCGGAGTGGAGCGGGCCTTCAACACCCGTCGGCGGCAAGCCGACCGAGCGTCAGTTCTTCCAACGCGGCTTGCGGTCGCCGCCGTTGTTGTCACGGTCGCCGAACGAGCGGTCCCCGTAGGAACGGCCGGCGCGGTCGCCGTACCCGCCACCCTGCGGACGGCCGCCGGAGCGGTGGTCGTCACGGCGGGCGAACGGACGGCTGCTGCCGGCGCCGCGGTTGTCGCGGTCACCGAAGGAACGCGCCGGACGGTCACCGAAGGAACGGCCACCACGGTCGTCACGGTCACGACCGCCACCACCGAAGCCCCGGTTGTCACGGTCACCGAACGAACGCGCCGGACGGTCACCGAAGGAACGGCCACCACGGTCGTCACGGTCACGACCGCCACCACCGAAACCGCGGTTGTCACGGTCACCGAACGAACGCGCCGGACGGTCACCGAAGGAACGGCCACCACGGTCGTCACGGTCACGACCGCCACCACCGAAACCGCGGTTGTCACGGTCACCGAACGAACGCGCCGGACGGTCACCGAACGAGCGGCCACCACGGTCGTCACGGTCACGACCGCCACCACCGAAGGAACGGCCACCGCGATCGTCGCGGTCACGACCGCCACCACCGAAGGAACGGCCACCGCGGTCATCGCGGTCACGACCGCCACCGCCGAACGACGACCGCTCGTTGCGCGGCTCCCGGTACGCCGGAATCCGCTCCTCGCGCGGCTCGCGGGTCTCCCGGACCTCGCGCACCTCGCGCTGCTCCTCGACGGCCGCGGCCGCCTCGGCACCGGCAGCCGGCTCGTCGGCCTGGGCCGCCGGCTCCTCCTCGATGCCCAGCTCGGCCCGCTCGCGGGCGGCCCGGGCGGCCAGGCGGTCGGCCTCGTCGCGCAGCTCGGCGGCCCGGCGCTGAGCGCGCTCCAGCTGCTTGCTGAGCTCGGCGACCTCACGCTCGGCGGCACCGGCGATGCCGGAGGCGCTCTCCGCCTGGACCTCGACCAGCGAGCGGGCGCCGGTGATCTTGGCGACCTCGGCGTCGAAGGCGCGGTCCAGGATGTGCCGGGAGGCGTCCACGCCCGCGTCCTCCATCAGGCGGAAGACGCCACGGCGCTGGTGCGGCAGCACCAGGGTGACGACGGCGCCGGAGCGGCCGGCCCGGGCGGTGCGGCCGGAGCGGTGCAGGTAGTCCTTGTGGTCGCCGGCCGGGTCCACGTTGAGCACCAGGTCGATGCCGTCCACGTGGATACCGCGCGCCGCGACGTCGGTCGCGACGACGACGTTGACGTAGCCGTCCTTGAAGTCGCCCAGCACCCGGGTGCGGGCGCCCTGGGTCATACCGCCGTGCAGCGCGTCGGCCTTCACGCCGGCCTCGATCAGCTGCTCGGCGACCCGGTCGGCGCCCATCTGGGTGCGGACGAAGATGATCGTGCGGCCCTTGCGGGCGGCGATCGCGTTGGTGATCGGCGCCTTGTCCTTCGGCTTCACCACGAGGATGTGGTGGGTCATGGTGGTGACCGCACCGGCCGAGGGGTCGACCTCGTGGGTGACCGGGTTCTTCAGGTAGCGCTTGACCAGGGTGTCGATCTCGTTCTCCAGGGTGGCGGAGAAGAGCAGGCGCTGGCCGCCGGCCGGCACCTGGTCGAGGATCTCGGTGACCTCGGGCAGGAAGCCCATGTCGGCCATCTGGTCGGCCTCGTCGAGCACCACGGTCTGGACGTCGGCGAGCTTGGCGGTGCCGCGGTTGATCAGGTCGCGCAGGCGGCCGGGGGTGGCCACCAGGACGTCGACGCCGCGCTCCAGCGCGTAGATCTGGTTGGACATCGAGGTGCCGCCGCAGACCACCTTGAGCTTGAGCCCGAGCACCGAGCCGAACGGCTCCAGCGCGTCGGCGACCTGCATGGCCAGCTCGCGGGTCGGCACCAGGATCAGGCCGCGCGGGTGCTTGGGCTTGGTGCGCTCGCCGTCGGCGAGGCGGGTGAGCAGCGGCAGGCCGAAGCTCAGGGTCTTGCCGGAGCCGGTGCGGCCACGGCCGAGGACGTCCTTGCCGGCCAGCGCGTCCGGGATGGTCGCGGCCTGGATCGGGAACGGGGTGGTGACGCCGCGCTTGGCGAGGGCACGCACCACGTCGTCGTGCAGGCCCAGGTCACCGAAGGTGATGGTGGGCTCGGCGGGCTCCTCGACGGCGTCGGTGGGCTCGGCGTCGGTGAGGTCGGCGTCGATGGTGTCGATCAGGTCGGCGGCGTCAACCGTCTCGTCCTGGGCGTCAGCGGGCATGACGAAGCGGTCGTCGTCAACGAGAGACAATGCAAAACCTTCCGGAAGTGGCACGCGCCAAAGTCCGGGGTTCTGAGTTACTACCGCCTCTATGCGGTCAGCCACGGATCGCCGGAACGCGCCAAGGGCGCCGAAAAAGGGGATCAGGGCGCCAGTCAAATGGATCAAACGAACGATCTACCACCATACGGGAGCCATCGGAGCAAAGGCAAACCCGCTGGCCAACTCCCTATTGTGCGACCGATCCGCCACGCCGGGCCGCGGATCCTGAGCCGGCGGCCGGTCCGGAGCCGCTGGCCGTCGGTGTCGGCGCCGGGCTGGGGGCCGTGGACGGGGTCGGCCGGCTGGACGCGGACGGCGCCGGGAGCGCCGTCGCCGAGGGGCCGCCGCCCGTCGTACCGGGGCCACCGGTGCTCGGGGCCTGGCTGCCGCCGCCCGAGCCGCCGCCGGTGCGCCCGGACCCCGCCGTCGGCCCGCCACCGGCGCCGCCGGCCGACCCGGACTGCGGCGGCACCGGCACCACGCTCCCCGGCACGGCGGGCGCCGGCGACACACCCGGGCCCGGGTCGCTCGGCTGGGCCGGCTCGCTGCCGGGCGGCACCGGGGCGGCCCCCGAGGCACCGACCGTGGCACCGCTGCTCGCGGCCGACCCGCCCGCGCCGTGCCCGGTCCGCCCCGGGCGCCCGGCCTGATGGTTCGCCACCGGCGCCCGGAGGCCCGGCCGCTCGGGCTGGCCACCCCGGAGGCGTGTGCGACCGGCTGCTGGTCCGTGCCGGAGCCCACCGCCATGCACCCCGCCGCGCTCAGCGAGGACAGCGCCAGCACCGCGGTGCGCACCGCCATGGTCCGGAAGGCGGCCGCCCGCTCCGGCCGGCCGCCCCCGCACACCACCAGGCCCTGCCGCATGACCAGGCTCTGCCGCACCACCGACGCCACCGACAGCCGCCGCCCGGCCGGCCCGCCGCCGGAGCCGAACCGCTTGCCCGGCCGGATCTGGAACCGCGCGCCCGCCCTCGAAGCCCCGGTCACCGTCACCCGGACCCAGTTCGCCTTCGCCTTCGTCGGATTCGTCGGAACCACTGCCGCCGCCTCTCCTGGCCGCCCCGCCCTGGCCGCGCAACCGGCGGCCCTTCCGGTGCCCAACGCCCGAGCCGCCACGGGGACACGGGCGACCATGCGCACGCCCCGGCGCGTGCGCCGACGCCACGCGGATCCGACGCGGCACCGGTGCCGACCGCACGCAGCCCCCATCGCCCGCGCGGCCGGCGCCGCCCGCGCGACACGCACGACACGCGCGAGACGGCCGTCCGTCGCCGATGATCTGGCACTCCCTCACCCGCCCGTCGACAATGGGCGGGTGGAGATGAGCCGGGAAGTATTCGAGGGCCTGGTCAGCGACGCCCTCGACCAGATCCCCCCGCAGCTGGCGGCCATGATGGACAACGTCGCGGTCTTCGTCGAGGACGAGCCCGACCCCGCCACCCCCGAGTTGCTCGGCCTCTACGAGGGCACCCCGCTGACCGAGCGCGGTGAGTGGTACGCCGGGGTGCTGCCCGACCGGATCATCATCTACCGCGGCCCGACCCTGCGCCTGTGCGAGACCGCGGAGCTCGTGATCGCCGAGGTCCGCACCACCGTCATCCACGAGGTGGCCCACCACTTCGGCTTCGACGACCACGAGCTGCACGAGCTCGGCTGGTCCTGACCTGGTCAGCCCGCCGACCGGGCCCGCGGCCGGGCGGATCAATCCGTTTTGGTGTTCGCGCCCGGATCCCATATGCTTCTCACGTCCCCGACCGCTGGAGAACAGCAGGCGGGCCGAAAGCCCTCATCGTCTAGTGGCCCAGGACGCCGCCCTTTCAAGGCGGTAGCACGGGTTCGAATCCCGTTGGGGGCACGCAGTAAAGCGCAGTACATGCAGTACAGTCGGAGCCGCAAGGTTTCGTTGAGGTCCTGTGGAGCAGTTGGTTAGCTCGCCACCCTGTCAAGGTGGAGGTCGCGGGTTCAAGTCCCGTCAGGATCGCTCGTCCCGCAAGGGACGCGGCCAGGTAGCTCAGTTGGTACGAGCGTCCGCCTGAAAAGCGGAAGGTCGCCGGTTCGACCCCGGCCCTGGCCACCAGCCTTGACCAGGCACGGTGCCCCTGAAGCGGATCGCTTCGGGGGCATTTTCGTGTCCGCTGACGCCGCGCGGGTGGCCCCGGCCGAGCATCCGGGTGTGTCGCTGGTCACTGGCGACGACGGTCGTGGAACGCCGAAGGGCCCGCACCATGTGTGTACACGGTGCGGGCCCCGGCTGCTCGGCAGGCGCCGGGCGGCAAGTCTTAGAGCGGGCGAATGTTCTCCGCCTGCGGGCCCTTCTGGCCCTGCGTGACGTCGAACTCGACCTTCTGGCCCTCGAGCAGCTCACGGAAGCCGTTGGCCTGGATGTTCGAGAAGTGGGCGAACACGTCGGGACCGCCACCCTCCTGCTCGATGAAGCCGAAGCCCTTTTCCGAGTTGAACCACTTCACAGTGCCATTAGCCATAAAAAATCTCCTAAGAAGGATGTTCAAAAACTCGCACGTCGCGAGCTTGCATCGCCGCGATGATGACCAGGCCGGTAATAGCCGGTAAACAAAAATGCGCCTGCGGTTACAACCAGCAGGCGCACACAAGTTCATGGGAACCACAACTGCAACTACTTCGACTGTAGCAGGGGCCGAGCCGAAACGGGGAAGTTCGCCGCGGCGAGTCTGCCGGCGCCCCGAACCCCGCCGCGCCGCCGGGCAGTCCCCTCGGTCCGGCAGCGCCCGCAGCTGCCGGAGACCCAAGATCCAAGAAGGCTGGAAAAATTTCGGCCACGGGCAGGGGCCCCAGCGCGCCGTATTGGGCGCATACTGGCACTGATGTCGAAATCGCCTGCGCCCCGGCGCCACCTGCCCACCAGCCCCTTCCGCGCTGCGCCCCCGCCTCCTATCAAGCAATTCGCTGTCGGAGATCGCGTGTCGCACGACCAGTACGGCCTCGGCCGGGCCATCACCGTTGAGGGCGACGGCACCGCAGTGGTCGTCGACTTCGGCTCGCAACGGGTCCGGATCTCTGCGCCCTTCACCAAGCTTTTCCTCCTGTGACCCTGGCAAGACAGTCCTGACCAGGCACGATGCCCCTGAAGCGGATCGCTTCGGGGGCTTTTTCGCCCCCACATCCGAGTAATGACTGTCAGCTGACGATGCGCCTGACAGACTGTTGATCATGACCTTCGATCTGGCGATCAAGCGCTCGGACCCGCCGTACGTCGCGCCCGAGCCCGAGTCCCTCACAGCCTGGCTGGACTGGCACCGGGCCACGCTGCTGACCAAGTTGGACGGGCTGTCCGAGGAGCAGGCCCGCTACTCGCCGGTGCCCTCGGGCACGAGTCTGCTGGGGCTGGTCAAGCACCTCACCGAGTGCGAGCACTACTGGATCGCCCGGTGCGTGGCCGAGGTTGACGAGCCGGCGCTCTTCATCACCGAGGCGGACCCGGAGGCGGACACCAAGGTCACCCCGGACGACACGATCGAGCGGATCGTGGCCGGCTACCTGAAGGCCTGCACCCGCAGCCGGGAGCTCATCGCCGCGATCGCGGACCTGGACGAGACCCGTGAGCTGCGCCACGGCCCGACCGATGTGCGATGGGTGCTGATGCACATGGTCGAGGAAACGGCACGGCACAACGG
This sequence comes from Kitasatospora acidiphila, assembly GCF_006636205.1. Lineage (NCBI taxonomy): Bacteria > Bacillati > Actinomycetota > Actinomycetes > Kitasatosporales > Streptomycetaceae > Kitasatospora > Kitasatospora acidiphila. The sequence goes on from NZ_VIGB01000003.1 coordinate 4,208,355, forward strand.
GCACGCCGACATCATCCGCGAGCTGATCGACGGCGTCACCGGCGAATAGGCCCGCCCGTCCGACCCCGTCCACCGCCGCTGCGGCTCACGACGGCGCTGCGGCCGCCGGTGGCTCGCCCGGGCCTTCGTGGTGTGGTCCCGCCGGGAGGCGGGTGCTCCGGGCGAGGTCGGCGGGAAGGTTGCGGATGGCTTGGGCGAGGCCCGGGGCGACATCGGCGAGGCGGCGGGTCATGGCGGCGCCGCGGGGGTGGCCGCGGTGCGCGGGGGGCAGGCCGGCCGCGGCGGCCAGGGCTGCCAGGGCGGCGTCGCCCGGCGGAACGCGGCGGGCCGGGCCGGGCGACGCCAGCAGGGCGGCCACCCGGCGGCGGACGGCGTCGGCGGCCTCGGGAGTGGTGAGGGTCACCCAGCGGGTCGGGACCACCAGGGTCTGCCGCTCCTCCACGGTGAGCAGGCCCGTGGCGGCGAGCCGGTCCTCCACCGCTCGCAGGGTCTGGGCGCGGTCGCGTCTCAGCAGCTGGGCCCAGCCGGCCGGCTGGGCGTCGCAGCGGGGACGGGCGGCGGCCAGCACGGGGTCCCGTTCCACGGGCGCCCCGGTCGGGCGGACGACTCCGTCGGCCTCGGCGAGCTGACCGCGCAGCGCCAGTTCGACGACCACCGCGGCGCGGACCAGGGCGGCGGTCCTGGCCCGGTTGAACGGACCGTGGACGGCGGGGTCGTAAGCGAGCAGATACGTGAGGTACGGCAGCGCATCAGTCACGGCTCGACGCTACCGTCCGCCCTCGAACCGCCCATCGACCGTGGGGATGGACCGGCTCCTGCCCGAAAGGATGAGCCCGGCGACGGCCGCCTCGACCGCGATCGTCGTGCTCCTCCTCCGAAGGAAGTAGCCGGGGAGTACCGCAGGCGTACCTGACATTCAGTCAGCAACGCCGGCCCGGGGTGGTTTGGGCCGCGCGGCTCCCGCTCATATCGACTCCGTATAGGTGGCCGCTGTTCACTGCGCCCATGACACCACTGCCGAACGCCGACGATCCCGCGGTAGCCGTGCAAGGGCTGGTCAAACGCTACGGCGGCCCGGACGGGGTGACCGCGCTGGCCGGTGTGGACCTGGCGGTGCGCCGCGGCACGGTGCTGGGAGTGCTCGGCGCCAACGGCGCGGGCAAGACCACCCTGGTGCGGATCCTCTGCACGCTGGTCCGCCCGGACGCCGGGACGGTCACCGTGGGCGGCCACGACGTGCTGCGGCGGCCCAAGGAGGTGCGCCGGATGATCGGCCTGACCGGGCAGTACGCCGCGGTGGACGGCAAGCTCCCCGGCCGGGAGACGCTCTACCTGATCGGGCGGCTGCTGGACCTGGGCCGCAAGGAGGCCCGCGCCCGCGCCGACGAGCTGCTGGAGCGGTTCTCGCTGACCGACGCGGCCGGGCGGCCGGCCGACACCTACTCCGGCGGGATGCGCCGCCGGCTGGACCTGGCGGCCAGCATGGTGGGCCGCCCGGCGGTGCTCTTCCTGGACGAGCCGACCACCGGCCTCGACCCGCGCAGCCGCAACGAGGTCTGGGACGAGGTCCGCGGCATGGCCCAGGACGGCACGGCGGTGCTGCTCACCACCCAGTACATGGAGGAGGCCGAGCAGTTGGCGTCCGAGCTGACCGTGATCGACGGCGGCAAGGTGGTCGCGGCCGGACCGGTGGACGAGCTGAAGGCCGAGGTCGGCGGGCGGACCCTGCGGATCCGGCCGGGCGGCGACGGGCAGTTGGAGCGCCTGGTGAAGGCGCTGACGGCGGCCGAGCTGGCGCCGCGCGAGGAGGCCCGGCTGTCCCAGCGGGACGGGGTGCTGGCGATGCCCGTCCGCGGCGAGGAGCACCTGACCGCCGTGATCGCGCTGCTCGGTGCCGAGGGCATCCCGGTCGCCGAGATCGACACCAGCCTGCCCAGCCTGGACGAGGTGTTCCTGACCCTGACCGGCAAGCCGGCCGAGTCCGGCCAGGCCGATTCACGAGAGGCGGTCCGGGTGTGAGTGCCACCGCGAGCTTCCACCACGTCGGCGCGCTGGTGCGGCGCAACCTGCTGCTGATCCGGGCGAACCCGGACTCGCTCTTCGACGTGCTGCTGATGCCGGTGATCTACACGGTGCTGTTCGTCTACGTCTTCGGCGGCGCGGTCTCCGGCAGCCAGCACGACTACGTGCAGTACGTGATGCCCGGTCTGCTCGGCCTGGTCGCGGTGAACGTCGCGATGACCGCCGGCGTCGGGGTGAACTCGGACTTCGGCACCGGGGTGATGGACCGGTTCCGCACCCTGCCGATCGCCCGCTCCTCGGTGCTGGTGGCCAAGGTGCTGGTGGAGGCCGCGCGGATGGCGGCGGCGATGGCCGTGCTGCTCCTGATGGGCCTGCTGCTGGGCCTGGACGCCAAGGCCGGGGTGCTCAGGCTGCTCGGCTCGATCGGGCTGACCATGGTGTTCGGGATCTCGCTGCTCTGGGTCTCGGTGCTGCTCGGGCTGGTGCTGAAGAGCCCCCAGGCGGTGCAGGGCCTGGGCATGATCGTGGTGCTGCCGCTGCAGTTCGGCAGTTCGGTGTTCGCGCCGACCGGCACCATGCCCGGCTGGCTGCGGGCCTTCACCAAGGTGAACCCGCTGTCGAGCCTGGCGGACGCCTGCCGCGCGCTGACCGACGGCGGCTCGGCCGCCGGCCCGGTGGTCGTCACCCTGGCCTGGGCGCTGGGCATCGCGCTGCTGACCGGACCGCTGGCCGTGGCCAAGTTCCACCGGGCGGCCCGATGACCGCGCCCCGGCCGACCGCGCCGCAGGCGGCCGAGGTCTTCGCCGCACTGGCCGACTTCATCGGCGAGGAGGACTTCGTCTGCCTGGGGGCCCGGGCGGCGCTGCGCCGGGGCACCATCGTGCACCACCACTTCGAGGAGTTGGGCGACGAGTCGTCGGTGTCGGCCCATCTCGCGGCGCTGGACGCGTTCCTGGCCGGATTCGAGCCCGACTCCCGCAGTTTCACCTCGTTCGTGGCCACCTTCGAGCGGCCCGGGGACACCACCGAGCCGGAGTTCGAGGCGGTGCTCTGGCGGCACCTGCAGGCGCTGCACGACCAGGACCGCCGGCACCCGTGGAGCGGGCTGTACGACTCCGATCCGGGCTCGGCCGACTTCGCGTACTCGATCCACGGCCACCCGTTCTTCGTGGTCGGCCTGCACCCCGGGGCGTCCCGGCCGAGCCGGCGGTTCCGGCGCCCGGCCCTGGTCTTCAACTCCCATCTCCAGTTCAACGCGCTGGGCATCAACTTCTTCAAGCTGCGCGGGCGGATCCGCAAGCGGGAGAAGGCCCTCCACGGATCGGTCAACCCGAGTTTCACCACCTACAAGGACGAGGCGCGGCACCACAGCGGCCGGATGACCGAGCAGGACTGGCGCTGTCCGTTCGTACCGCACCCTCCCTCGGCCTGACGCAGCCGCTGACCACCAGTCAGCGTGCTGCCGCCCCCTCTTCGGTCCCGCCCGCACCGAATGCCGTTGTTCAACCGCAGTCACTCGTCACCCAACTCCGTACTCCGCATGATCCTCTTGCCATGTTCCGTACGAAAGTTTGTCAAAACGATGTTGAATGATGAGACAAAACTGATGCGGTGGTGGCTGGCACGCGGAACACCGGGGGTGGTTCAGCAGTGGGTCAGATCCTGTTCAGAGTCCTCGGCCCCCTGGAGGTCGAGAGTGACGGACGGCGGGTGCCGCTCGGTGGTGCCCGGCAGCGAACGATCCTGTCCATGCTGCTGCTCTCCCCGGACCGGATCGTCTCGGTGGAGAACCTGGTCGAGGCGGTGTGGCCGGCGGGAGCACCGGCCACCGCGCGGAACCAGGTGGCGATCTGCGTCGCCGGCCTGCGCAAGCTGTTCCGGATATCGGCCGGAATCACCGACCTGATCCGCACCGAGCCACCGGGCTACCTACTGGCCCTGCGCGGGCACGAGTTGGACACCGTGACGGCGGAGCGGCTGGCCGAGGCAGCCCGCGAGGCCGCCAGAGCCGGGCGGACCGACGAGGCGAACGCCTTGGTGGAACGGGCCCTTGAGCTGTGGCGCGGCCCGGTGCTCGACGGCATGACCGCGCACCGGATCAAGGTGGCGGCCGGGCGGCTGGACGAGCGAAGACTCGAACTCCTCGAGGAGAGAGCCGAGTTGCAGCTTCAACTAGGTCAGCACCGGACCCTGGCCGGCGAGCTCGCGGCCCTGGTGCAGGAGCATCCGCTGCGCGAGCAGCCCCGCGTCCAGCTGATGCTTGCTCAATACCGCAGCGGCAGGCGGGCGGAGGCGCTGGCGCTGTTCCGCGAGGGCCGCCGGCTGATGGTCGAGGAGCTGGGCATCGAGCCCGGCCCGGCCCTGCAGACCCTGCAGCACCTGATCCTGCAGGACTCCCCGGAACTGAGCCGCCCCGACCACCGGGCCGGCGGCATCCCGTCGGCCCCGCTGCCCGCCCAACTGCTCGCGGACGTGGCGGCGTTCACCGGGCGCGCCACCGAACTGGCCCGGCTGGACCGGATCCTGGAGGAGGACGACGCCACCCGGCCGCTGACCGTGGCGGCGATCACCGGAGTGGCCGGGGTCGGCAAGACCGCACTGGCGATGCACTGGGCGAACCGGGTGGCCGTCCGGTTCCCCGACGGGCAGCTCTTCGCCGACCTGCGCGGCTACGACGAGCAGCACGACCCGCTCGGGCCGTCCGGCGCGCTGGACCGGTTCCTACGCGCCCTCGGGGTGCCGGACAGCCGGCTCCCGCAGGACCTCGACGCCCAGGCGGCGCTCTACCGCAGCGTGCTCAGCGGCAAGCGGGTGCTGATCGTGCTGGACAACGTGCGCTCGTTCGCCCAGGTGCGCCCGCTGCTGCCGGGCAGCGGGCGCTGCTGCGTGCTGGTCACCAGCCGCGACGCGGTGGACGACGTCACCGGTGACTTCGCCGTGCAGCGGGTGTCGCTGCCCACGCTGAGCGCCGAGGAGGCGGCCGTGCTGCTCAGCCGGATGGCCGGGGCGCAGCGGATGGCGGCCGAGCCGGAGGCCGCCGAGCGGCTGGGCATCCTCTGCGACCGGCTGCCGCTGGCGCTGCGGATCGCCGCGGCCCGGCTGGTCGCCAAGCCGCACTGGTCGGTGCGCTCGCTGGTGGACCGGCTGGAGGACCAGCGCCGCCGGCTGGACGAGTTGAGCCCGGGCTGCGGCGGGGTGCGCGCCGGATTCGCGCTCAGCTACCGCTACCTGTCGCCCCAGACGGCGCAGCTGTACCGCCGCCTCGGGTTGCTGACCACGCCGGACTTCGCCTCCTGGGTGGGCGCCGGCCTGCTGGAGACCGATCTGCGGCAGGCCGAGAGCCTCATCGAGCAACTGGTCGACGCCCAGCTCCTGGAGGTGGTGCCCGGCGGCTCCGGCAGCGGCACCCGCTACCGCTTCCAGGACCTGCTGCGGCTGTACGCCTGGGAGCGGGCCCAGGAGGAGGAGACCGCGAGCGACCGGATCGGCGCGCTGCGCCGCGCCTACGGCGGCTGGTTGGCACTGGCCGAGGCCGCGCACCGCAGGCTGATCGGCGGTCCGGCACCCCGGCTGGGCTCGGCGCCGCGCACGGAGCTGCCGGGCGACCTGGTCGGCGAGCTGCTCAAGGACCCGATGGCTTGGTTCGAGAGCGAGCGCTCGGCGATCGTCGAGGTGATCGGCCACGCCGCCCGGGAGGGCCGGGCCGATGTCGCCTGGCCGTTGGCCATGTACGCGAGCGCCTTCTTCGAGACCCGCAACTGCCTGGAGGACTGGGGGGCGACGGCCGAGCTGGCGATGGCCGCGGCCCGGTCGGCGGGCGATCTGCTGGGCGAGGCGACCATGTTGCGCTCGCTCGGTTCGCTGGCGATCTACCAGCGCCGGTACGCCGAGGCCGAGGAGCGGCTGGTTCCGGCGCTGCGGCTGTTCGAGCGGGTCGGGGACGAGATGGGGCATGCCCAGGCGCTGCGTCAACTGGGGCTGTGCGCGCGGTTCCGGGGCAATCTGGAGCAGGCCGGCGACTACTGCCGGCGGTCGCTGGCGGTGCTGCGCGAGAAGGGCAGCGTCCGGGACACGGTGCATGTGCTGGGGGTGCTCGCCCAGGTGGAGGCCGAGCGCGGGAACCCGCAGCAGGCCATCGAGTTGAGTTCGGAGGCCGTGGTGCTCAGCCGGGACAGCGGCTCGCGGCGGGCCGAGGCGCAGAGCACCTTCCGGCTGGCGGAGGCGCTGCTGCGGGCCGACGAGAGCCGGCAGGCGATCGTGCCCGGCTGGCGGGCGTTGGCGCTGAGCCGCTCGGACGGCGATCTGGTCGGCCAGACGCATGCGTTACGGGCCCTCGGCGAGGCGCAGTGGCGGTGCGGGCAGCTGACCGAGGCGGAGCAGACCCTGCGGGAGGCGGCCGAGTTGGCCGAGCAGACCGCTGATCGGTTCCTGCTGGGGCGGTTGGAGACCGATCTGGCCTGTGTGGCGGCGCTGCGCGGCGAGGTCGTCGCGTCGGTGGACTACCTGGAGCTGGCTCGGGCCAGGTTCGACGCGCTGGGTTCCAGAACCTGGCGGGCCAGGACCGAGCGGCTGCTCGGGGCGCTGCGCGGCGGGTTCGGCGGCGCGGCCGTCACCGCGGAGCGGCTGACGGGGCTGTTGCGCGTCCCGGCGTGAGCGGGGCCGTCGGGCCGTCGGACAGGGGGGCCGGTGGCATCCGTCCCCACTCACACCGGAGTTGGCGGTCCGTCAGTCCCAGGGATAGTCACCGCTGGGGGTCGGCGGGTCGATATTCATTGCGCTGGCGCTTAAGCTTTCGGGGGTCAACGGAAACCGGAACCGCGACATCTGCTGTCTCCTTGACGCGCTCGGGGACGTGCTGCGCTGTCCTTGCACCAAGACTGTAGGACTATCGGATGTCGAACCAGTTTCGCCCGACTATCGGTCCCCCCGCGGCCCGGGCCTAGCTGACGAAATCGAGGCGATAATCGGAGAACAACCCGCCGGGCTAGCGTCGACCTGCACATCAGTGCGATGCCGAGATACAGCGGGGTATCAGCATGGAGTTCCGCGTACTCGGGCCGGTCGAGGCCCGTCGTGGCGATGCCAGAGTTCCGCTCGCCGGAACGAAGATCCACACCATGCTCGCAGCGCTCCTGCTGGCCAGGGGCCAGGTGGTCTCCAACGAGCGGCTGAGCCGGGCGCTCTGGGGTTGGGAGCCGCCGGCGACGATGAACGCGCAGATCTACACCTATGTGTCCCGGCTGCGTAAGCAGTTGGGGGACACGGTCGCCATCAGCCGGCGGCAGCCCGGATACGCCCTCGACCCGCGGGACTCCTGGATCGACGCGGTCGAGTACGAGCGGCTGGACCGGCTCGGCCGCCAGGCCCTGGCGGCCCGTCAGTACGCCCGGGCCGCCACTCTGCTGCACTCGGCGCTGGAGCTCTGGCACGGCGTCCCGCTGTCCAACACCACGGCCTTCCTCTCGGAGTCCGAGGTGCCGCAGTGGGAGGAGGCCTGGGCCGCCACGCTGGAGAGCCGGATCGAGGCCGACCTCGCACTCGGCCTCCAGCAGGAGCTGATCCCCGAACTGACCCGGCTGGTCGCGGCGCACCCGCTGCGGGAACGCCTCAGAGTGCAGCTGATGACGGCGCTGTTCCGCTGCTCCAGACAGGCGGACGCACTCGCCGTCCACCGCGACTGCGTCCAGGTGCTGCGCGACGAGCTCGGGGTGGAGCCCGGGCCGGAACTGCGCGAGGTGCACCACCGGATCCTGGCCGGATCGCTGCCCGAGGCACCCACCGCACCGGTCGAACTCATCCGAACCGCGCCCGCCATGCTGCCCGCCGACAGCACCGACTTCACCGGCCGGCAAGCACAGCTGGCCGAACTGGTCGACGAGTTGGCCGGCCTGCCCGCCCCGCACGACCGGATCCGCCACCACCTGGTGGTGGTCACCGGCATGCCCGGCATCGGAAAGTCCGCGCTGGCCCTGCGCGCCGCCCACCTGCTGCGCGGCCACTTCCCCGACGGCCAGCTCTACACCGACCTGACCAGGCCGGACGGGACCGCCAAGGACCCCGCCGACGTACTGCAGGTCTTCCTGCGGGCGCTCGACGTGCCGCCGGCCGCGATCCCGCCCACCCTGGACGGACGGGTCCAGCTGTACCGCCGGGTGGTGAACGACCGCCGGGTCCTGGTGGTGCTGGACAACGCCGTCGACGAGGCCCAGCTGCGGTCGCTGCTGCCCAGCGGCGCCAACTGCCGCACCATCATCACCGGTCGCACCCCGCTGAACTCGCTGGAGGGCGTCGGCCTGGTCCGGCTCGGACCGCTCACCGCCGCCGAGGGCCTCGCCCTGCTCGCCGCCCTGGTCGGGCCGGACCGGGTGGCCGCCGAACCGGAGGCCGCCGCCGTCCTGGTCGAGCTGTGCGAACGGCTGCCGCTGGCCCTGCGGATCTGCGGTGCCCGCCTGGCGTCCCGACCGCAGTGGCCGCTGGCCCTGCTCTCCACCCGGCTGCAACCCGAGCAGCACCGCCTGGACGAACTGCGGCACGGCGGACTGGACGTGCGCGCCCGGCTGCGCAGCAGCTACACCGCGCTGCGCCCGACCGCCCGGGCGACGCTGCGCCAACTCGCGCTGCTGGGCCAGCCGCGCTGCACCGCGGCGCAGGTCGCCCTGCTGCTGCACACCGACGAGCGCCGGTCCGAGGAGGTCCTGGAGGAACTGGTGGACGCCCGGCTGCTGGACCTCGACAGCATCCGCGACGACCACCGGTTCAGCTACCGCCTCCACCCGCTGGTCCGGCTCTTCGTCCGGGAGCAGGCGGCCGAGGTGCTGGCCGCTTAGGGCCCGCCGTGCCGAACAGCTCAGACCGCCCGCTTGGGCGCACCCGGCCGGTCACCGATCGCGTGCGCCCCGCCGTCCACATGGACGATCTCGCCGGTGGTGGCCGGGAACCAGTCCGAGAGCAGCGCCACGCACGCCCGGGCCACCGGCTCGAACCGCGCGCCGTCCCAACCGAGCGGCGCCCGCTGGTTCCACTCGACCACCTCGTGGAAGTCACCGGAACCGATCGAGGCGGCCGCCGTGGTGCGCAGCGGGCCGGCGGCCACCAGGTTGACCCTGATCCCGCGCTCACCGAGGTAGGAGGCGAGGTACCGGGCGCACGACTCCAGTCCGGCCTTGGCCACGCCCATCCAGTCGTACTCGTACCAGGCCCGGGAGGCGTCGAAGTCCAGGCCGACGATCCCGCTGCCGTCGGCCAGCAGCGGGAGTGCCGCCCGGGTCACCGCCTGCAGGGAGTAGGCGGAGACCTGCACGGCCGGGGCGACGTCCTCCCACTCGGCGGTCATGAAGCCGCCGCCGAGCGCCGCCTGGGGCGCGAAGGCGACCGAGTGCAGCACCCCGTCCAGCCGGTCGGTGTGCTCACCCACCCGGGCGGCCAGCGAGGCCAGTTGCTCCCGGTCGGTCACGTCGAGCTCGACCACCGGCACCGGCTGCGGCAGCCGGCGGGCCACCCGCTCGACCAGGCTCATCCGGCCGAAGCCGGTGAGCACCAGGCCGGCGCCCTGCTCCTGCGCCACCCGAGCCGTGTGGAAGGCGATCGAATTGGTCGTCAGAACACCGGTGACCAGAATCGTCTTGCCCTTGAGTAGATCCATGCCTGCCCCCTGTGGGAACGCTACGAAATCGTGGGAACGCCACGAACGTCGGCCCCGGCCGATAAACACGCCGAGAAAGGGATGAAATGCTGGTAGTGCTCGACATCGCCGGGATCCTCTGCCTGCTCCAGGGCATCGCACCGCTCGTCCAGAAAGCGGCCGGGCAGGATCCGAAGAAGAGCTACTTCATCGTCAACCACTTCCCCATGACCAACCGCTGGTGAGCATCGGGCTCATCGTGCTCGGCGTGCTGCTGCTGGTCGTCGCGCGGGGGATCCGCAAGGCCCGGCGGTGACCGGTCGGGGCCGTCAGCGCAGGGCCCGGCCCACCAGGGCGACCACCGTGTCGATCACCCGGGCCGGCCCCTGCTCGAAGTAGAAGTGACCGCCGTCGAAAACGTGCTGGGAGCACGCGCCGGCGCTCAACTCACCCCAGGCGCGCGCCTGTTCGTCGTCCACCTCGGCATCGCCGCGGCCGCGCAGCACCGCGATCGGCAGTTCCAGCGCGGCCCCGGGCGGCACCCGGTGGGTTTCGGCCAGCTTGTAGTCCGCCCGGATCATCGGCAGCAGCAGCTCCCGCAGATCGGGGTCGTCCAGGGCCGCGCTGGTGTCGCCGGACTGCCGGCGGACCTCCGCCATCAGCTCCGCGTCCGGCGCCGCCCAGTGCTCGGCCGGCGGCTGCCGGTGCGGGGCCGCCCGGCCGGAGACGATCAGCAGGCGGGGCCGCAGGCCCGCCGCGGTGCAGCGCAGGGCCACCTCGTAGGCGATCGACGCGCCCATGCTGTGACCGAACAGCACCACCTCGCGACTGAACAGCGGGCGGATCGCCTCGGTGACGGCGTCGGCCATCTCGGCCATGCCCTCCACTGGCGCCTCGCCGAACCTGTCCTCCCGGCCGGGGTACTGCACGGCGTGCAACTCGACCTGCTGGGGCATGAGTTCGTGCCACGCCCGGTAGTAGCCCGCGGAGCCGCCGGCATGCGGCAGCAGCACCAGGTTGACCGCGGCCGCCGGGCTCGGCCGGCGGCTGCGGATCCACCGGGCCGTGGCGGTGCCGGCCGCCATCAGCCGGTCGCCTCGGCCATCGCCGCCACCAGGCTCGCCGGGCGCATGTCGGTCCACTCGCGCTCCACATGGGCCAGCGCGGCCCCGCGGTCCGCCGGGCCGAAGACCGTGCGCCAGCCGGCCGGGACCGCCGCGAACTCGGGCCACAGCGAGTGCTGGTTCTCGTCGTTCACCAGCACCAGGAAGCTGCCGTCATTGTCCTCGAACGGATTCGCCATGTCGGGTTCCCCTCAATCGAAACAGTTTCCGCACCATCACCGGCGAGCCGCTGCGGACGGCTCGCCGAAACGCCCGGCCAGGATCTTCCCGATTTCCGCGAGAACGTCCGGGCGGGCTATTTCTTCATGTATCGCGGTCAGCTCCTGGATTTCTATACCGCCGGTCAGGTGCCGCTGCCAGCGGGCCGCGTCGCGGCGCGGATCGACGGTCCAGTCCGCGGCCCGGAAGAACAGCAGGTCGCCGTCGAACCGGCGCGGCCGCGAGTTCAGCAGGGCGCGGCTGGTCAGCAGGTAGGTCTCCAGGACGGCCGCCGCCACGGTGTCGTCGACCCGGCCCAGCTCCGCGCGCACCAGCTCCAGCGCCCGGGCCTGGACCGCCGGGTCGGCCGGGTCGCCCAGCTCGGCACCGAACGCGTCACGGAACACCTGCTCCTGACTGACCTGCGCCGCGGTCTCGGCCGGCGGGTAGGAGTCCAGGATCACCAGCCGCTCCACCCGCTCGCCGCGCTCCTGGAGCAGCACCGCGACCTCGTGCGCCAGGTTGCCGCCGGCCGACCAGCCGAGCAGCCGGTACGGCCCGTGGGGCCGCAGCTCGGTGATCCGCTCGGCGTAGCCGCGGGCCAGCTCCGCCAGCGTCTCGGGTGACGCACCGCCGGTCAGGCCCGGCGCCTGCAGCCCGTAGAGCGGCTGTTCGCGGTCCAGGCCGCCCAGCAGGCCCGCGTAGCACCAGCTCAGGCCGGCGCCCGGGGCAGGCAGAAGAGGGGCGGCAGCGCATCGCCGGCGCGCAGCGCGAGCACCGGCTCCAGGCCGGCCGACGCGCCCTGGCGGTCCGCCAGCACCGCCGCCAGCGCGGCCGGGGTGGGGGCCGCGAAGACGGTCCGCAGGGTCAGCTCCGCGCCGAGCGCCGCCCGGACCTTGGGCAGCAGCAGGGCCGCCGAGAGCGAGTGGCCGCCCAGCTCGAAGAAGCTCTGCTCGGGAGCCACCTCGGGCAGGCCGAGCACCTCCGCGAAGACCGAGCAGAGCAGCTGCTCGGTCGCGGTGCGCGGCGCCCGGCCGTCCTCCCGGGCCGGCAGCTCGGGCGCGGGCAGCGCCCGCCGGTCCAGTTTGCCGTTGATGCCCAGCGGCAGCTCGGCGAGCATGACGAAGGCGCTCGGCACCATGTAGCCAGGCAGCACGGCGGCCACCGCGGTGCGCAGCGCGTCCGCCTGCGGCGGGGTGCCGGAAGCACCATCGGGCACCAGGTAGCCGACCAATTGGCCCTCGCGCCCCGGCTCCTGGCGGACGACCACCCGGGCTTGGGCCACTCCGGGCAGCTGCGACAGCACCGACTCGATCTCGCCCAGCTCGATCCGCAGCCCGCGGATCTTCACCTGGTCGTCGGTCCGGCCCAGGTACTCCAGCGCACCTCCCCCAGCCTCCGGCCGGGGGGACCCCCCTGCGGTCCACCGCACCAGGTCGCCGGTGCGGTACATCCGGGCTCCCGGCTCGCCGTGCGGATCGGCGGTGAAGCGCTCGGCGGTCAGCCCGGGGCGGCCCAGGTAGCCGCGGGCCAGCTGGCGGCCGGCCAGGTAGAGCTCGCCGGCCACCCCGGGGGCCACCGGGCGCAGGGCGGCGTCCAGCACGTACACCCGGGTGTTCCACACCGGCCGCCCGATCGGCACCGGGTCCTGGCCCGGCAGGCAGTCCCAGTGGGTCACGTCCACGGCGGCCTCGGTCGGCCCGTACAGGTTGTGCACCGGCGCGCCCAGCAGCGACAGCGCCCGGTCCTGCGTCGCCGCTGCCAGCGCCTCGCCGCTGCAGACCACCCGGCGCAGCACCCCGGCGCAGCGGGCTGCCGCCGGCTCCCGCAGGAAGGCGTCCAGCATGGACGGCACGAAGTGCACCGTGGTCACCCCGGAGGCGGCGATCTCCTCGGCGAGGTAGGCGGGGTCGCGGTGGCCGCCCGGCCGGGCCATCACCAGCGATGCGCCGGTCAGCAGCGGCCAGAAGAACTCCCAGACCGAGACGTCGAATCCGAACGGGGTCTTCTGCAGCACCCGGTCGTCCGGGCCCAGTCGATAGCGGTCCTGCATCCAGAGCAGGCGGTTGACGATGCCGGTGTGCGGCACGCCCACGCCCTTGGGCAGCCCGGTGGAACCCGAGGTGTAGATCAGGTACGCCAGGTGGCGCGGGTCCAGCGGGGCGCTGCGCTCGGCGTCGGCCAGCGGGCCCGCCGGGCGCACCGCCAACTCCCGGACCAGCTCGGTGCCGTCCAGCAGCAGCGGCTCCGGGCCGACCCCGGCGGGCAGCACCGCGGCGGTCTCCCGGTCGGCCAGGACGCAGACCGGGTCGGCGCCCTCAAGCATCCGGGAGATCCGGCCGGCCGGCAGCTCCGGGTCGATCGGCAGGTAGGGCGAGCCCGCCTTGAGCACCGCGAGCAGTGCCTCCACCAGCCGCCGCCCCGGTGCAGCGCGACCGCGACCGGCCGGTCCGGGCCGGCACCGCGCTCGACCAGCGCCCGGGCCAGCCGGTTGGCGCTCGCGTGCAGCTGCGCGTAGCTGACCGACTCGCCGTCGGCCAGCAGGGCGGGCGCCTCGGGCGAGCCGGTCGCCGCGGCCTCCAGCAGGGCGGTGAGGGTCACCTCGGGGACGGGATGCGCGGTGTCGTTCCAGCCGGTCAGCAGCCGGTGCCGGGTGCCGGCGTCCAGCAGCGGCACGTCGGCGATCGGGCGGGTCGGGTCCTCGGCGGCGGCCGTCAGGAACCGGTGCAGCCAGTCGGCCAGTCGGGCGGCGGTGGTGCGGTCCACCACGTCCGGCCGGTAGGCGAGTTGGAAGCGCAGCTGGTCACCGGGCAGCGCGAGCAGCGTGATGCCGTAGTGGGTGGCGTCCCGGGCCTCCAGGTCGGTGATCCGCAGCCCGCCCGCCGGCTGCGGGGCGTCGGCGGCGCCGACCGGGTAGTTCTCGAACACCAGGGTGGTGTCGAAGAGTTCACCGTGGCCGGCGGCGGACTGGAGGGTCGCGAGCTGCATGTGCTGGTGCGGCAGCAGCGCGCTCTGGGCCTGCTGGACGGCCTCGAACAGCTCGGCGAGCCGCTCGTCGGACTGCCAACCCACCCGCACGGGCAGGGTGTTGATCAGCAGGCCGACCATGGACTCGACGCCCGGCAGCTCCGGCGGGCGCCCGGAGACAGTGCCGCCGAAGACCACGTCGGTGCGGCCCAGATGGTGGCCGAGGACCAGGCCCCAGGCCGCCTGCACCATGGTGTTGACCGTCCAGCCGTGCGACCGGGCGGTGGCGGCCAACTGCTCGGTGAGTCCCACCGACAGGGCACTCCGGTGCACCTCGGGGAGCAGCGCGGCGGCGCCCTGGCGGCCCGCGCCGAGCAGGGTCGGCTCGGCCAGCCCGGCCAACTCCGCCTCCCAGGCAGCCGAGGCGGCCGGCTGGTCCTGGCGGGCCAGCCAGGCCAGGTAGTCGCGGTACGGAGCCACCCGGCGCATGCCGGTCGCGTCGCCACGGCGCTCGTACAGCTCGAAGAGGTCGTCCAACAGGATCGGCACCGACCAGCCGTCCACCAGGATGTGATGCAGCGTCAGCAGCAATCGGGCCGCGCCGCCTGCGAGGTGCACCAGCACGAAGCGGAGCAGCACGTCCTCGTCCAGCGCGAACCGGTCGGCCCGCTCCTCGTCGCGCAGGGCGTCGAAGGCCTTGGCCGCCTCGGTCACGTCCCGGTCGGACAGGTCGAGTTCGCGCCACGGCAGCTCCACCGTGCGGCGAACCACCTGGACCGGCTGGTCCAGGCCCTCGTGCACGAAGAGGGCACGCAGGTTGGGGTGGCGGGCCAGCAGCGCTTCGGCGGCGGTGCGCAGCCGAGCGGTGTCCAGGGTGCCACTCATCTCCACCGCGAGCTGCACGGTGTAGACGTCCGGGCCCTCGCTGTCGTACAGCGTCTGGAACAGCAGCCCGTGCTGCAGCGGAGAGAGTGGGAGCACGTCCTCGATCGAGCGCTGAGTGTTCGTCACGGTCTTCGTCTCCCTCTACTTCCTCAACTTGGCTTCGAGGAGGTCGATGTGCTGCTGGGACAGTCCGACCAGGGTGAGGTCGGAGGGGGTGAGGCCGCCGGCCTCCGGGCTCTCGGCGTGGTCGCGCAGAGCTTGGAGGGCCTGCTGCCAGAGGGCAGCGAGGTGCTCGACGTCGGGTGCGTCGAACAGGGCGGCCGGCCAGGCCAGGTCGACGGTCAACCGGGGGCCGTCCGGGGTGTCGTGGGTGGCAGCGTTGATCTCCAGGGCGTGGGCGAACGGCAGTTCGGCGTCGCCCAGCGCGGAGCCCGCGCCCGTGTCGCCCACCGCCAGCCAGTGGGCGTCGGTGCCTTGGTCGGTGGTGAAGCGGCCGAGGTAGTTGAAGCCGATCTGGGGGCCGGGTGGGCGGCCAGGGTGGTGGCGGTGGCGGGGTTGAGGTAGCGCAGCAGGCCGTAGCCCAGGCCGTGGTCGGGGACGGCGCGCAGCTGCTCCTTGACCTCCTTCAGGGCGGTGCCGTTGGCGGGGCCTGCGGTGGTGACCTCGGTCCAGGTGAGCGCCGGGGGTGTGAGGCGGACCGGGTGCATGCTGGTGAACCAGCCGACGGTGCGGGTCAGGTCGTGGCCCGCGTCGAGGGCATCCTCGTGACGGCCGTGGCTTTCCAGGTCCAGCAGCAGGCCGTCGCGGGTCTGCTCCGGGCGCCACTGGCGTGCGGCCAGCGCGAGCGCCGTCAGCAGCACGTCGTTGACACCCGCGTTGTACGCCGCCGGGACGGTGGTCGACAGCGCCTCGGTCAACTCCGGGGCGAGGGTGACGGTGTGGGACTCGGCCGTACCCAGGGTGTCCCGCTGGGAGTCGAGGGCGTGCTTGCCGAGCTGGGCCGGGGTGGCAGACACCATGCTTGACCAGTACGGGAGTTGGTCGGTCCAGCGGGGGTGGGTGGCGGCGCCGGTGAGGGCCTGGGACCAGCCGAGCAGCGAGGTGCCGACCGGCTCCAGCTCGCCGCCTGCATAAGCGGCCGCCAGGTCGGGCAGCAGGATCCGCCACGACACCCCGTCCACGACCAGGTGGTGGACCACCAGCAGCAGCACACCGTCCGCATCCGGGCCGTGGTCGAACCAGACCGCCTGCAGCATGACCCCGTGCTCCGGGTCCAGACGACGCCGGGCCGCCTCGGTCTCGGCCGCCACCGCCGCCGGGTCGGCGCTCTCGACGCGGTGGACCAGTGCCGTCACGTCCGGGCCGTGGTCCGGCTCGGGCACCTCCAGGTGCCAGGTGCCGTCGGCGGTGACGGTCAACCGGGCGCGCAGGGCGTCGTGGTGGCGGATGACGGCGGCGATGGTGGCGGTGAGGGAGGTCAGGGTGAGGTCGGCCGGCACGGGGACGGTGTAGGCCTGGTTGAACTCGCGCACCGGGCCGCCCCGGCCCGCAGCCACTCCATCACCGGCAACAGCGGCACCGACCCGACAGCCTCACGACCGGGCACGATCGTTTCGGCGGCGTGGGTGGCGACTGCCGCCAGTTCGCGGACCGTCTTGTGCTCGAACACATCGCGCGCCGTCAGCACCAACCCCGCCTTGCGGGCCCGGCTGACCAACTGGATCGAGGCGATGCTGTCGCCGCCCAGGTCGAAGAACCCGTCATCGATCCCGACGCTGTCGCGGCCCAGCACCCCGGCGAAGACCTCGCACAGGATCCGCTCCCGCTCGCTGGTCGGGGCCACCAACTCGACCTCGCCGGAAGACTCGGGCGCCGGCAGCGCACGCTTGTCGAGCTTGCCGTTCACCGTCAACGGGAATGCGTCGAGGGCGACGAACGCCGAAGGCACCATGTAGGCCGGCAGCCGGCTCGCCGCGTACTCCCGCAACCCGTCCACCGCGCCGACCACGTAGGCGACCAACTGCTTGTCCCCGGGCCGGTCCTCGCGCACCACCACGACCGCGTGCACCACATCCGGATGCCCCGCGAGCACAGCCTCGATCTCCGCCGGCTCGATCCGGAACCCACGGATCTTCACCTGATCGTCCGCACGACCCACGTAGTCGATCGCGCCGTCCGCCGTCCACCGCACCAGGTCACCCGTGCGGTACATCCGCCCACCCGGCGCACCGAACGGATCCGCCACGAACCGCTCCGACGTCAGATCCGCCCGCCCGCCGTACCCCCGCGCCAACCCCGACCCCGCCAGATACAGCTCACCGACGGAACCCGGCGGCAGCAGCTGCAGCAAGTCACCCAGCACATAGGCCCGCGTCCCCGACATCGGCGCACCGATCGGCACACCGGCGGCCAGTGAACGGCCGGCAGGCACCGGCCAGCCCGTGGCGTAGGTGGTGGTCTCCGTCGGCCCGTAGACATGAGTGATCCGCAGGTCGGGGCAGACGCGCAGCGCCTGCTCGACGGCCTCCGAAGACACCTTCTCGCCGCCGAACAGGACCTCCCGCAGCCCCGCGAAGGCCTGCGGCTCCTCCACCGCGATCGCATTGAACAGCGCCGTCGTCAGGAACACCGCCGTGACACCGTGCGTCGCGATCGCCGCCCGCAGCTCCTCCGGCCCCAGGTGCCCGCCATCGGCGACCACCACGCGGCCGCCGCGCAGCAGCGGAGTCCACAGTTCGTAGGTCGAGGCGTCGAACGCGTGCGAGGAGTGCATCAGCACGCAGTCATGGGCCCCGGTGGCGAACATCGGGTCGCGGGCCAGGTCCACCACGCTGCCGTGGCCGGCCATGACGCCCTTGGGCCGCCCGGTCGTGCCGGAGGTGTACATCACGTAGGCAAGGTGGTCCGCATCGATGGTGTCGGGGTCCAGCACCGGCGTGCCCGGGTACCCGTCTGCGCGCTCCACAAGGTCCCCGAGCTGCATGGACCGCGCGCTCGCCGCCAGGTCGTCGGGGAGCGTGTCACGGTCGGTGAGCAGCAGCGGGGCCTGGGCGTCGCGCACGATCCAGGCCAGCCGGTCCGCCGGGTAGGCGGCGTGCAGCGGCACGTAGCAGCCACCCGCCTTCAGCACCGCCAGCTCGGCCAGCACCAGTTCGAGCGAGCGGTCCAGGAACAGCGCCACCGGTGTGCCCAGGCCGACCCCCTGCTCGCGCAGGACGTGTGCCCACTGGTTGGACCGCGCATCCAACTCCGCGTAGCTGACCGTTTCTTCGTCCGAGACGACCGCCACCGCGTCGGGCGTACGGGCCACCTGCTCGGCGAAGGCCGCCACCACGCTGCCGCGCCGGGGAACAGGTGCGCCCTGCCCCCAGACGGTCAGCTGCTGGGCCACCTCGTCGTCGGAGAGCAGCTGGATCTCCGCCAGCCGGCGCTTCGGCTCGGCACCCACCTGGCGGCAGACCCGGGCCAGCCGCTCGCAGAGCACCCGTACGCTCGACGCGTCATAGAGGTCCTGGGCGAACTCCACTGTGGCGTCCAGGCCGTTGGGTCGCCCCTGGTCGTCGAAGGTCTCGCGGAGGTCGAACAGCAGGTCGAACTTGGCCTGGCTGCCGGAGATCTCCACCAGCGAGGGTGCGAGGCCGGGCAGGTCGAGGTCGGCTTCCGGGGTGTTCTGCAGGGTGAGCAGGGTCTGGAACAGCGGGTGCCGGGCCAGTGAGCGCTCGGGGTTGAGCACCTCCACCAACCGCTCGAACGGCACGTCCTGGTGGGCGAAGGCTGCCAGGTCCCAGTCCCTGACCCGGTCCACCAGCTCCAGGAAGGTGGGGTCGCCCGAGGTGTCGGTCCGCAGCACCAAGGTGTTGACGAAGAACCCGACCAACTCGTCCAGCGCCTCGTCCGTACGGCCCGCCATGCCGGTGCCCAACGGGATGTCCGTGCCCGCTCCCAGCCGGGTGAACAGCGCGGCCAGCGCGGCCTGCAGGACCATGAAGAGGCTTGCGCCGGACTCCCGGGCGAGCGCCACCAGCGCCTGGTGCACGCCCGCGTCCAGCTGCCAGTCCAGGCGTTCGCCGTGGTAGGAGGCGATTGCGGGGCGCGGCCGGTCGGCCGGCAGCTCCAGCACATCCGGCAGATCGGCCAACGCCTCCTGCCAGAAGCGGAGTTGCTGCGAGATGACACTCTCCGCGTCGTCCTCGGAGCCGAGCATCTCCCGCTGCCAGAGTGCGTAATCCGCGTACTGCACGGGCAGTTCGGGCAGCTCCCGGCCCAGGTAGCCGGCCTCGAAGTCCCGCAGCAGCGGTGCCAGCGACCAACCGTCACCCGCGATGTGGTGCAGCACCAGCAGCAGCACATGCTCATCGGGCGCAATTCGGAACAGCGTGGCACGCAACGGGAGTTCGGCTTCCAGATCGAAGCCCCAGGACGCCTCGGCGGCCGTTGCCTCGGCCAACTGGGGCTCGTTGAGCTCGGTGACGGTCAGCGGCAGCTCCGCCGCGGGCAGCACCAGTTGCTCGGCCTGTCCGTCGGCCTCGCGGTAGAGCGTGCGGAGGGCCTCATGGCGGGCCACCACGGCGTTCAGCGCAGCCGTCAGCGCCGCCACATCCAAGGCGCCGCGCAGTCGGATGGCCAGCGGGAGGTTGTACATGCCGCCGCTGTCCATCCGGTCCAGGAACCAGACGCGCTGCTGTGCGTACGACAGCGGGATCCGCTCCGGGCGTGGCACCACCCGCATCACCCGCGATCGCGCGCCCACCGAGCCCTCGTCCAGCGCCCGGGCCAGCTGCGCCACCGTCGGATTCTCGAACACCGTCCGGATGCTCAGCTCCGCGCCCAGCACCGAGCGGATCCGGCTCAGCAACCGGGTCGCCAGCAGTGAATGCCCGCCCAGGCCGAAGAAGTCGTCATCGATCGAGACCCGGTCGACGATCAACAACTCGCGGTAGATCTGGACCAGTTGTTCTTCACGCGCATTGCGTGGTGCGCGTCCGCCGCCGAGTCCCGCCCACTCCGGCGCCGGCAACGCCCGCCGATCCAACTTCCCCGACGCCGTCAACGGCAACGCATCCAACACCACGAAAACCGACGGCACCATGTACCCCGGCAACAACCCCGCCACATGATCCCGCAGCCCGTCCACATCCACATCCCCCACCACATAACCCACCAACTGCCGATCCCCCGCCCGCACCTCACGCACCACCACCGCCACCCGCTCAACCCCCGCAAACCCCCGAACAACCGCCTCCACCTCACCCAACTCAATCCGGAACCCCCGCACCTTCACCTGATCATCCGACCGCCCCACAAACACCAACCCACCCGACCGATCCCACCGCACCACATCCCCCGTCCGATACATCCGCCCACCCACCGCAAACGGACACGCCACAAAACGCTCCGCCGTCAAACCACCCCGACCCACATACCCCCGCGCCACACCCACACCCGCGATATACAACTCCCCCGCCACCCCCACCGGCACCGGACGCAACCACTCATCCAAAACAAACACATCCGTCCCCGCCACCGGCCCACCAATACCCGGCACCACCCCCACCGGCCCATCCACCACACCCACCACCGAATACACCGACGTCTCCGTCGGCCCATACCCATTCGTCACATCCCACGCCACCGCCCGCACCGCATCCGCCAACGACGCCGAAACCGCCTCACCACCCAACAACACCCGCAACCCCGACAACACCCCAGGCACCGCATCCACCAACGCCTGCACAAACGTCGGCGTCCCCTGCACAAACGTCGCCCCCGACCCCTCAACCAACCCCGCCAACCGCACCGGATCCAACACCACCTCCCGCTCCACCAACACCAACCGCCCACCCCCCAACAACGGTACGAACAACTCCACATTCGAAATATCAAACCCAAACGTCGTCACCCCCAAAAACACCGACGACGCCGACACCTCAAAACGCACCCCCATATCCCCCAACACATTCGCCAACCCACCCCGCGTCACCACCACACCCTTGGGCCGACCCGTCGACCCCGACGTGTACAACACATAAGCCACCGCACCATCCGGCACCGAAACCGGAACCCACCCACCACCATCAAGCCCCTCATCCCCCAGCCCATCCACAACCACCAACTCCGCACCACCAACGGAAGGCAACCGATCCCGCACCACACTCGACGTCACCACACACGAAGCCCCCGAATCCCCCAAGATGTACGCCACCCGCTCCCCCGGCAACTCCGGATCCACCGGAACGAACCCCGCCCCCGCCTTCAACACCGCCCACAACGCCACCACCAGATCCACCGACCGCGACAACGCCACCGCCACCCGGTCATCCACCCCACCCCACGCCCCACCAACACCCGAGCCAACCGCCCCGCACGAGCAGCCAACTCCCCATACGTCACCCGCTCCCCACCACACACCACCGCCACCACACCAGGAGTACGAGCCGCCTGCTCCTCCAACCCCTCCACCACACCCCGCACCACACCCAACCGCTCACCACGACCCCACCCCGCCAACACCACCCGCTCAACCTCAGACACCAGATCCAACCCGGAAAGCCGAGCGTCCGGAGTGGCCGCGAAGGCCGCCACGACCCGGGTCAGGCGGTCGCAGAAGGCCTGAACGGTCTCGGCGTCGTACAGATCCAGTGCGTAGTCGACGTCGCCGGCGATCCCGGCCGGGCGGCCTTGTGCGTCGAAGGTCTCGTGCAGGTCGAAGGTCAGGTCGAACTTGGCGACACCGCCGCCGAGTTCCACCACCGACGGGGTGATGCCGGGCAGGTCGAGGTCCGGCTCGGGCGCGTTCTGCAGCAGCAGCATGGTCTGGAACAGCGGCTGCCGGGCCAGTGAGCGCTCCGGGTTGAGCACCTCCACCAGGCGCTCGAACGGCACGTCCTGGTGGGCGTAGGCCGCGAGGTCGGTGTCCCGGACCCGCTTGACCAGGTCGCGGTAGGTCGGGTCGCCCGAGGTGTCGGTGCGCAGCACCAGGGTGTTGACGAAGAACCCGACCAACTCGTCCAACGCCTCGTCCGTACGGCCTGCGATGGCGGTGCCCAACGGGATGTCGGTGCCGGCACCCAGCCGGGTGTAGAGCGTGGCCACGGCCGCCTGCAGCACCATGAAGACGCTCGCGCCGCACTCCCGCGCCAGCGTGGCGAGGGCCTGGTGGGCGGCGGCGTCGAGCTGCCAGGCCAGCCGGCCACCGCGGTAGCTGGCCACCGCCGGGCGCGGCCGGTCGGCCGGCAACTCCAGCACCTCCGGCAACCCCGCCAACGCCTCACGCCAAAACGCCAGTTGCCGCGCCGCCAAACTCTCCGGATCACCCTCCGAACCGAGCACCTCCCGCTGCCACAACGCGTAATCCGCATACTGCACCGGCAGTTCGGCCAGCTCCCGCCCCAGATACCCCGCCTCCAGATCACGCAGCAACGGCGCCAACGACCAGCCGTCACCCGCAATGTGGTGCAGCACCAGCAGCAGCACATGCTCATCCGCACCAAGCCCGAACAGCACCGCCCGCAACGGCAACTCCGCCGCCAGGTCAAACCCCTGCCCAGCCACCCCCGCCAGCGCACCGGACAGCTCCGGCTCCCCAACCCGACGAACCGTCAACTCCAGCGGCGCCGACGACAGAACCACCTGCCGCGGCTCACCATCAACCTCCGGGAACACCGTCCGCAACGCCTCATGCCGAGCCACCACCCCGTTCAACGCGGCCTCCAACGCCGCCACGTCCAGGGCTCCGCGCAGCCGGACGGCGACCGGGATGTGGTAGGTGCCGCCGTCGGTGCCCAGCCGGTCCAGGAACCACAGCCGCTGCTGGGCGAAGGAGAGCGGCACGACCGTCGGCCGCTCCATCGCCCGCACCGCCGCCCGGGCCTCGGCCGCACCGCCGAGCGCCTTGGCCAG
Organism: Kitasatospora acidiphila; assembly: GCF_006636205.1. Lineage (NCBI taxonomy): Bacteria > Bacillati > Actinomycetota > Actinomycetes > Kitasatosporales > Streptomycetaceae > Kitasatospora > Kitasatospora acidiphila. Next base: position 4,231,071 of record NZ_VIGB01000003.1, read on the forward strand.
CCGGGCCACCGTGGTGTTCTCGAAGACGGTCCGGATCGGCAGTTCCACGTCCAGGGCGGAGCGGACCCTGCTGACCAGCCGGGTGGCGAGCAGCGAGTGCCCGCCCAGGTCGAAGAAGTCGTCGTCGATGCCGACCGCCGGGAGGCCCAGCACCTCGGCGAACACCCGGCAGAGGATCTCCTCGCGCGGCGAGCGCGGGCCGCGACCGGCTCCGACGCCGATCGCGACGGTGGGCGCGGGCAGCGCACGCTTGTCGAGCTTGCCGTTCACCGTCAGCGGCAGCACGTCGAGGGCGACGAAGGCCGACGGCACCATGTACTCGGGCAGCCGGGTGGCGGCGTAGCCGGCCAACTCGGCGGTGGCGCCGACCACATAGGCGACCAGCTGCTGGTCCCCGGGCCGGTCCTCGCGGACGACGACGGCGACCTGGCTCACCTCGGGGTGGTCGCCTAGCACCGACTCGATCTCGCCCAGCTCGATCCGGTAGCCGCGGATCTTCACCTGGTCGTCCACCCGGCCGGCGAACTCCAGTGTGCCGTCGGCTCGCCAGCGGACCAGGTCGCCGGTCTGGTACATGCGACTGCCGTCCCCCTCGAAGGGGTTGGCGACGAACCGCTGCGCGGTCAGCCCGGGGCGCGCGACATAGCCGCGGGCCAGGCAGGTCCCCGCGATGTACAGCTCGCCGACCACGCCGGGCGGCACCGGCCGCAGCGCACCGTCCAGCACGTACAGCCGGCAGTTCCACATCGGCCGGCCCAGCGAGAGCACCTCGCCGGGGATCACGTCGCCGGGCTCGATGGCCAGCGTGGTGCAGCCGACGGTGGTCTCGGTCGGGCCGTACTCGTTGAGCACCCGGACCCCGGGGTGCTCCTGGCGCCACTGGTCGAGGTGCGAACCGGGCAGCGGCTCGCCGCCGAGCACGAGTTCGGCGGTGGGCGAGTAGTCGGCGGGCAGCGCCCGGAGCAGCGCGAGGTGGCTGGGGGTGCCCTTGAGGTAGGCCACGCCGCCGGCCGGCACGGGGGCCAGCGGGTCGGGCTGCCCGTCGGCGAACCGGGTCAGGTGGACGGTCCCACCGCTGATCAGCGGGGCGTAGAGACCGGTGACGGTCAGGTCGAAGGAGACCGGCGAGTGCACCAGGCTGCTCTGCCGGGCCGCCGGGTAGACCTCGCAGGCCCAGAGCAGGTAGTTGACCACGGCCTGGTGCTCGACCTGCACGCCCTTGGGACGCCCGGTGGAGCCGGAGGTGTAGATGACGTACGCGGGATGCCCGGGCAGCAGCGGCGCGGTGCGGTCGGCGTCGGTCAGCGGGGTCTCGGGCAGCACGGCCAGCTCGGCGGCGAACTCCGGATCGTCCAGGAAGAGCAGCTCCGGGCTGCCCGCCGGGAGCGAGCCGGCCGTGGCGGCGGTGGTCAGCACGCAGACGGGTGCGGTCTCCTCGAACAGCCCGGCGATCCGCTCGGCCGGGTGGTTCGGGTCCAGCGGCAGGTAGCCGGCGCCGGACTTGAGCACGGCGAGCAGCGCGGTGACCAGCTCGGGCCGCTGCGGCAGGGCCAGCGCGACCATCCGTTCCGGCCCGGCGCCGCGGGCCACCAGCGCCCGGGCCAGCCGGTTCGCCCGGGCGTGCAGCTCGCGGTAGTCGACCCGGGCGTCACCGCAGCCGACGGCGACCGCGTCGGGGTGAGCGGCGGCCGCCTCCTCCAGCAGGGCGGTCAGGGTGGTGGCCGGGATCGGGTGCTCGGTCTGGTTCCACTCGGTGACCACCTGGCGGCGCTCGGCGGCGGAGAGCAGGTCGAGCTCGGCGATCGAATGCTCGGGCCGGTCGGCGGCGCTCTCCAGCACCCGGTGCAGCCCGTCCGCCAGCCGGACGGCGGTCGGGCGGTCGACCACGTCGGGGCGGTAGTCCAGCCGGAAGGTCAGCCGCTCGCCGGGCAGGCCGACCAGGCTGACCGCGTAGTGGGTGGCGTCCCGCGCGTCCACCTCGGTGATCTCCAGGCCCCCGGAGAGCGGCGGTGCCTGCTCGGCGCCGAGCGGGAAGTTCTCGAAGACCGTGGTGGTGTCGAAGAGTTCGCCGTGTCCGGCCTGCGCCTGGATGGCCGCCAGCTGGACGTGCTGGTGCGGGGTGAGCGCGCTCTGGTGGTCCTGCAGCCGGCCGAACACCTCGGCCAGCCGCTCGTCCGCCTGCCAACTCACCCGAACCGGAAGGGTGTTGATCAGCAGGCCGACGATGGTCTCGACGCCGGGCAGCTCCGGCGGACGGCCGGAGACGGTACCGCCGAAGACCACGTCGGTCCGGCCCAGCTGCCGGCCGAGCACCAGGCCCCAGGACGCCTGGGCCATGGTGTTGACGGTCCAGCCGTGCGCCCGGCCGGTCGCGGCGAGCCGCTCGGTCAGCTCGGCGGACAGCTCGACGGCGACCGACTCCGGGATCACCGGGGCGGTCGCCTGCCTGCCGGCGGCCAGCAGGCTTGGCTCGGCCAGCCCGGCGAGCTCGGCCTCCCAGGCGGCCAGCCCGGCCGGCTGGTCCTGACCGGCCAGCCAGGCCAGGTAGTCGCGGTACGGGACTACCCGGCGCATGCCGGTCGACTCGCCACCGCGTTCGTACAGCTCGAACAGGTCGTCCAGCAGGACGGGTACCGACCAGCCGTCGACCAGGATGTGATGAATCGTCACGAGAAGGCGGGACCGGCCGTCGGGGAGCAGTGCCAGCGTGAACCGGACCAGCGGCGGGCGGGCCATGTCGAACCGGCGCACCCGCTCCTCGTCGGCGAGCCGGGCGTACTCCGCCTCCGCCGCCGGGCCCCGGTCGGACAGGTCGACCTCGCGCCACGGGGTGCGCACCTGGCGGCGGACCACCTGCACCGGCCGCTCAACGCCCTTGTGGCGGAAGCCGACCCGCAGGTTGGAGTGCCGGGCCAGCAGCGCTTCGGCGGCGGTGCGCAGCCGGGCGCTGTCCAGCGCGCCGCTCATCTCTACCGCCAGCTGGACGGTGTAGACGTCCGGACCCTCCTGGTCGTACAGCGCGTGGAAGAGCAGGCCCTCCTGCAGCGACGACAGCGGGAGCACGTCCTCGATTGCCGACTTCCTCATGGCGATACCTTTCGAACTGTCAGTGGGTGGGGCGGATTTCGAGGGGTGCCGATCAGTAGGAGTCCGGGTCGTCGTCCTCGTCGAACTCGCCGTCGTAGTCCGACTCGTCCTCCTCCAGGAGGTCGATGTCGCGCTGGCTGAGGCCGACCAGGGTGAGGTCGGAGGGGGTGAGTCCGCCGGCCTCGGAATGCTCGATGTGGTCGCGCAGAGCCTGCAGGGCCTGCTGCCAGAGGGCAGCGAGGTGCTCGACGTCGGGTGCGTCGAACAGGGCGGCCGGCCAGGCCAGGTTGGCCTGCAGCTGCGGGCCGTCCGGGGTGTCGTGGGTGGCCGCGTTGATGTCCAGGGCGTGGGCGAACGGGAGTTCCGCGTCACCGACGGCGGTGTCCGCCTCTTCGAGCGCCAGCCAGTGGGCGTCGGTGCCCTGGTCGGTGGTGAAGCGGCCGAGGTAGTTGAAGCCGATCTGGGGGGCCGGGTGGGCGGCCAGGGTGGTGGCGGTGGCGGGGTTGAGGTAGCGCAGCAGGCCGTAGCCCAGGCCGTGGTCGGGGACGGCGCGCAGCTGCTCCTTGACCTCCTTCAGGGCGGTGCCGTTGGCGGGGCCTGCGGTGGTGACCTCGGTCCAGGTGAGCGCCGGGGGTGTGAGGCGGACCGGGTGCATGCTGGTGAACCAGCCGACGGTGCGGGTCAGGTCGTGGCCCGCGTCGAGCGCGTCCTCGTGACGGCCGTGGCTCTCCAGGTCCAGCAGCAGGCCGTCGCGGGTCTGCTCCGGGCGCCACTGGCGTGCGGCCAGCGCGAGCGCCGTCAGCAGCACGTCGTTGACACCCGCGTTGTACGCCGCCGGGACGGTGGTCAGCAGAGCCCGGGTCAACCCCGGGGTGAGGGTGATGGTGTGGGACTGGGCGGTGCTGAGGGTGTCCCGGGCGGGTAGTACGTAGTCCTTGCCGATCGCCTGCTGGTCGACCGTGAGAGTGTGCTGCCAGTACGGTAGTTGGTCGGTCCAGCGGGGGTGGGTGGCGGCGTCGGTGAGGGCCTGGGACCAGCCGAGCAGCGAGGTGCCGACCGGCTCCAGCTCGCCGCCTGCATAAGCGGCCGCCAGGTCGGGCAGCAGGATCCGCCACGACACCCCGTCCACGACCAGGTGGTGGACAACCAGCAGCAGCACACCGTCCGTGTCCGGGCCGTGGTCGAACCAGACCGCCTGCAGCATGATCCCGCGCTCCGGGTCCAGACGGCGCCGGGCCGCCTCGGTCTCGGCCGCCACCGCCGCCGGGTCGGCGCTCTCGACGCGGTGGACCAGTGCCGTCACGTCCGGGCCGTGGTCCGCCTCGGGCACCTCCAACTGCCAGGTGCCGTCGGCGGTGACGGTCAACCGGGCGCGCAGGGCGTCGTGGTGGCGGATGACGGCGGCGATGGTGGCGGTGAGGGAGGTCAGGGTGAGGTCGGCCGGCACGGGGACGGTGTAGGCCTGGTTGAACTCGCGCACCGGGCCGCCCCGGCCCGCAGCCACTCCATCACCGGCAACAGCGGCACCGACCCCACACCCTGGCGGCCGGGCACCTCCACCGCACCCGCCTGCGTGGCGACTGCCGCCAGTTCGCGGACCGTCTTGTGCTCGAACACATCGCGCGCCGTCAGCACCAACCCCGCCTTGCGGGCCCGGCTGACCAACTGGATCGAGGCAATGCTGTCGCCGCCCAGGTCGAAGAACCCGTCATCGATCCCGACGCTGTCGCGGCCCAGCACCCCGGCGAAGACCTCGCACAGGATCCGCTCCCGCTCGCTGGTCGGGGCCACCAACTCGACCTCGCCGGAAGACTCGGGCGCCGGGAGCGCACGCTTGTCGAGCTTGCCGTTCACCGTCAACGGGAATGCGTCGAGGGCGACGAACGCCGAAGGCACCATGTAGGCCGGCAGCCGGCTCGCCGCGTACTCCCGCAACCCGTCCACCGCGCCGACCACGTAGGCGACCAACTGCTTGTCCCCGGGCCGGTCCTCGCGCACCACCACCACCGCGTGCACCACATCCGGATGCCCCGCGAGCACAGCCTCGATCTCGGCCGGCTCGATCCGGAACCCACGGATCTTCACCTGATCGTCCGCACGACCCACGTAGTCGATCGCGCCATCCGCCGTCCACCGCACCAGATCACCCGTGCGGTACATCCGCCCACCCGGCGCACCGAACGGATCCGCCACGAACCGCTCCGACGTCAGATCCGCCCGCCCGCCGTACCCCCGCGCCAACCCCGACCCCGCCAGATACAGCTCACCGACGGAACCCTGCGGCAGCAACTGCAGCAAGTCACCCAGCACATAGGCCCGCGTCCCCGACATCGGCGCACCGATCGGCACACTCGTGCCCGCCGCCCGCAGCCGCGGGACGGGAAGAGTCGTGGCGAAGGTCGTGGTCTCGGTCGGCCCGTAGACATTCACGGCCCAGACGTCGGGGCAGGCCAGCAGCACCTGATCGACCGCCTCGACCGAGACCTTCTCGCCGCCGAACAGGACCTCCCGCAGCCCCGCGAAGGCCTGCGGCTCCTCCATCGCGATCGCGTTGAACAGCGCCGTCGTCAGGAAGAGCCCGGTGACGCCATGGGTCGCGATCGCCGCCCGCAGCTCCTCCGGCCCCAGATGCCCGCCACCCGCCACGACCACCCGGCCGCCACGCAGCAGCGGAGTCCACACCTCGTAGGTCGAGGCGTCGAACGCGTGCGAAGAGTGCATCAGCACGCAGTCATGCGCGCCCGTGCCGAACATCGGGTCGCGGGCCAGGTCCACCACACTGCGATGGCTCACCATGACGCCCTTGGGCCGCCCGGTCGTGCCGGAGGTGTACATCACGTACGCCAGTTGGTCGGCCGGGGTTTCCGCCGCCTGCGGGGCGGTCGTCGGATAGTCGGCGACCCGGTCGGGGTGGCCGGCCGGCAGCACGGTCCGCACCGCCTCGGCCAGCCCCTCCGGGAGGGTCGCCCGGTCGGTGAGCAGCACCGGGGCCTGGGCGTCGCGCACGATCCAGGCCAGCCGGTCCGCCGGGTAGGCGGCGTGCATCGGCACATAGAGCCCGCCGGCCTTCAGCACCGCCAGCTCGGCGACCACCAGTTCGAGCGAGCGGTCCAGGAGCAGCGCCACCGGCGTCCCCGCACCCACCCCGTGCTCGCGCAAGAAGTGCGCCCACTGGTTGGACCGCGCATCCAACTCCGCGTAGCTGACCGTTTCTTCGTCCGAGACGACCGCCACCGCGTCGGGCGTGCGAGCCACCTGCTCGGCGAAGGCCGCCACCACGCTGCTGCTCTGCGAGACAGGTGCGCCCTGCCCCCAGACGGTCAGCTGCTGGCCCACCTCGTCGTCGGAAAGCAGCTGGATCTCCGCCAGTCGGCGCTTCGGCTCGGTCGTGACCTGCTCCAGCACCCGGGCCAGCCGCTCGCCCAGCAGCTCGACGCTCGGCGCCTCGTAGAGGTCCCGGGCGAACTCGATCTCGCCGGTGATTCCGGTCGGGCGGCCGTGATCGTCGAAGGTCTCACGGAAGTCGAGCAGGAGGTCGAACTTGGCCTGGTTGACGCCCACATCGACGGCGGACGGCGTGATGCCGGGCAGGTCGAGGTCGGGTTCCGGGGTGTTCTGCAGGGTGAGCAGGGTCTGGAACAGCGGGTGCCGGGCCAGTGAGCGCTCAGGGTTGAGCACCTCCACCAGCCGCTCGAACGGCACGTCCTGGTGGGCGTACGCCGCCAGGTCCCAGTCCCTGACCCGGTCCACCAGCTCAAGGAAGGTGGGGTCGCCCGAGGTGTCGGTCCGCAGCACCAAGGTGTTGACGAAGAACCCGACCAACTCGTCCAACGCCTCGTCCGTACGGCCCGCCACACCCGTGCCCAACGGGATGTCCGTGCCCGCACCCAGCCGGGTGAACAGCGCAGCCAGCGCGGCCTGCAGGAGCATGAAGACGCTCGCCCCGCACTCCCGGGCGAGGGCGGTCACCGCCTGGTGGCCGGCCTCCGGCAGCTGCCAGGCGATCCGCGCGCCCCGGTAGGAGGCGATCGCCGGGCGCGGCCGGTCGGCCGGCAGCTCCAGCACATCCGGCAGATCGGCCAACGCCTTTTGCCAGAACGCCAGTTGCTGCGAGATGACGCTCTCCGTGTCGTCCTCGGAGCCGAGCACCTCCCGCTGCCACAGCGCGTAGTCCGCGTACTGCACGGGCAGTTCGGGCAGCTCCCGGCCCAGGTAGCCGGCCTCGAAGTCCCGCAGCAGCGGTGCCAGCGACCAACCGTCACCCGCGATGTGATGCAGCACCAGCAGCAGCACATGCTCGGTCTTGGTGATGCTGAACAGCACTGCGCGCAGCGGCAGTTGGACCGCAAGGTCGAAGCCACGGGACGCCTCGGCGGTCAGCGCCGACAGTAGCTCGTCCGCACCCACCTGCCGGGTCACCAGGTCGAGAGCGGCCTCGGGCAGGATCCACTGCTCGGGGCATCCGTCGTTCTCCGCGAAGAGCGTACGCAGCGTCTCATGGCGAGCCACCACGGTGTTCAACGCCCTTTGCAGAGACGCCAGATCGAGGTTCCCCTCAAGGCGCACCGCGACCGGGATGTTGTAGGTGCCGCCCTGCACATCGAGCCGCTCCAGGAACCAGAGGCGCTGCTGTGCGTACGACAGCGGGATCCGCTCCGGGCGCTGCTCCACCCGGGCCACCCGCGACCGCGCGCCCACCGCATCGTCGTCCAGCGCCCGGGCCAGCTGCGCCACCGTCGGGTTCTCGAACACCATCCGGATGCTCAACTCCGCGCCCAGCACCGAGCGGATCCGGCTCAGCAACCGGGTCGCCAGCAGCGAATGCCCGCCCAGGTCGAAGAAGTTGTCGTCAATGGTCACGCGCTCCGCGTCGAGCACCTCACCGAAAACCCCGACCAGGACGGATTCCTGTGCGGTGCGTGGTGCGCGTCCGCCGCCGAGTCCCGCCCACTCCGGCGCCGGCAACGCCCGCCGATCCAACTTCCCCGACGCCGTCAACGGCAACGCATCCAGCACCACGAAAACCGACGGCACCATATACCCCGGCAACAACCCCGCCACATGATCCCGCAGCCCGTCCACATCCACATCCCCCACCACATAACCCACCAACTGCCGATCCCCCGCCCGCACCTCACGCACCACCACCGCCACCCGCTCAACCCCCGCAAACCCCCGAACAACCGCCTCCACCTCACCCAACTCAATCCGGAACCCCCGCACCTTCACCTGATCATCCGACCGCCCCACAAACACCAACCCACCCGACCGATCCCACCGCACCACATCCCCCGTCCGATACATCCGCCCACCCACCGCAAACGGACACGCCACAAAACGCTCCGCCGTCAAACCACCCCGACCCACATACCCCCGCGCCACACCCACACCCGCGATATACAACTCCCCCGCCACCCCCACCGGCACCGGACGCAACCACTCATCCAAAACAAACACATCCGTCCCCGCCACCGGCCCACCAATACCCGGCACCACCCCCACCGGCCCATCCACCACACCCACCACCGAATACACCGACGTCTCCGTCGGCCCATACCCATTCGTCACATCCCACGCCACCGCCCGCACCGCACCCGCCAACGACGCCGAAACCGCCTCACCACCCAACAACACCCGCAACCCCGACAACACCCCAGGCACCGCATCCACCAACGCCTGCACAAACGTCGGCGTCCCCTGCACAAACGTCGCCCCCGACACCTCAACCAACCCCGCCAACCGCACCGGATCCAACACCACCTCCCGCTCCACCAACACCAACCGCCCACCCCCAACAACGGTACGAACAACTCCACATTCGAAATATCAAACCCAAACGTCGTCACCCCCAAAAACACCGACGACGCCGACACCTCAAAACGCACCCCCATATCCCCCAACACATTCGCCAACCCACCCCGCGTCACCACCACACCCTTGGGCCGACCCGTCGACCCCGACGTGTACAACACATAAGCCACCGCACCATCCGGCACCGAAACCGGAACCCACCCACCACCATCAAGCCCCTCATCCCCCAGCCCATCCACCACCACCAACTCCGCACCACCAACGGAAGGCAACCGATCCCGCACCACACTCGACGTCACCACACACGAAGCCCCCGAATCCCCCAAGATGTACGCCACCCGCTCCCCCGGCAACTCCGGATCCACCGGAACGAACCCCGCCCCCGCCTTCAACACCGCCCACAACGCCACCACCAGATCCACCGACCGCGACAACGCCACCGCCACCCGGTCATCCACCCCACCCCACGCCCCACCAACACCCGAGCCAACCGCCCCGCACGAGCAGCCAACTCCCCATACGTCACCCGCTCCCCACCACACACCACCGCCACCACACCAGGAGTACGAGCCGCCTGCTCCTCCAACCCCTCCACCACACCCCGCACCACACCCAACCGCTCACCACGACCCCACCCCGCCAACACCACCCGCTCAACCTCAGACACCAGATCCAACCCGGAGACCTGCACATCCGGGTCGGCCAGCAGCAGTTCCAGCACCCGGGCGAAGCGCTCGCAGAGCGCGCTGACGCCTTCCGGGTCGAAGAGGTCGAGGGCGTACTCGATCTCGCCCTCGATGCCGGCCGGACGGCCCTGGCCGTCGAAGGTCTCCCGCAGGTCGAAGGTCAGGTCGAACTTGGCGACGCCACCCGCGATGCCCTCCAGCGAGGGGATGACGCCGGGCAGGTCGAGGTCGGGGTCGTCGGTGTTCTGCAGCACCAGCAGGGTCTGGAACAGCGGGTGCCGGGCCAACGAGCGTTCCGGGTTGAGGAGTTCGACCAGCCGCTCGAACGGCACGTCCTGGTGCCCGAACGCGGCCAGATCCCATTCGCGGACCCGCTTGACCAGGTCGCGGAAGCTCGGGTCGCCCGAGGTGTCGGTGCGCAGCACCAGGGTGTTGACGAAGAACCCGACCAGCTCCTCCAGCGCCTCGTCCGTGCGGCCCGCGACCACGGTGCCCAACGGGATGTCGGTGCCCGCGCCGAGCCGGGTGTAGAGCGCGGCCAGGGCCGCCTGCAGCACCATGAAGACGCTCGCCCCCGACTCCCGGGCGAGTGCGGTCAGCGCCTCATGGGTCCCGCTGTCCAGCCGCCAGCCCATCCGCTCGCCTCGGTAGCTGGCCACCGCCGGGCGCGGCCGGTCGGCCGGCAACTCCAGCACCTCCGGCAACCCCGCCAACGCCTCACGCCAGAACGCCAGTTGCCGCGCCGCCAAACTCTCCGGATCACCCTCCGAACCGAGCACCTCCCGCTGCCACAACGCGTAATCCGCATACTGCACCGGCAGTTCGGCCAGCTTCCGCCCCAGATACCCCGCCTCCAGATCACGCAGCAACGGCGCCAACGACCAGCCGTCACCCGCAATGTGATGCAGCACCAGCAGCAGCACATGCTCATCCGCACCAAGCCCGAACAGCACCGCCCGCAACGGCAACTCCGCCGCCAGGTCAAACCCCTGCCCAGCCATCTCCACCAACGCACCAGGAAGCTCCGACTTCCCAACCCGACGAACCGTCAACTCCAGCCGCGCCGACGGCAGAACCACCTGCCGCGGCTCACCATCGACCTCCGGGAACACCGTCCGCAACGCCTCATGCCGAGCCACCACCCCGTTCAACGCGGCCTCCAACGCCGCCACGTCCAGGGCTCCGCTGAGCCGGATCGCCAGCGGGATGTTGTACATGCCGCCCTGCTCGTCCAGCCGGTTGAGGAACCACAGTCGCTGCTGGGCGTAGGAAAGCGGGAGCGGCTCGGGGCGAGCCATCGGCCGCAGCGCGGCGCGGGCCCGGTCGGCGCCGTCGAGCGCCCTGGCCAGCCCGGCGACGGTGGGGTGCTCGAACACCGCCCGGATGGTGAGCTCGGCGCCCAGGGTGCCGCGGATCCGGCTGACCAGCCGGGTGGCGAGCAGCGAGTGGCCGCCCAGGTCGAAGAAGTCGTCGTCGATGCTGACCCGGGGCAGGCCGAGCACCTCGGCGACGAGCCGGCAGAGCACCTCCTCCCAGGGGGTGCGCGGGCCGCGCCCGGTGCCGGCGGCGGTGGCCTCGGGGGCGGGCAGCGCGGCCCGGTCCAGCTTGCCGTTGGCGGTCAGCGGCAGCGCGTCCAGGGCCAGGTAGGCGGTGGGGACCATGTAGTCGGGCAGCCGGCCCGCCGCGTGCTCCCGCAGGCCGTCGACGGCACCGACGACGTAGGCGACCAGGCGGCGTTCGCCCGCGGCGTCGTCCCGGACCAGCACCACGGCCTGGCTGACCTCGGGGTGCGCGGCGAGGACCGACTCGATCTCGCCCAGCTCGATCCGGTGGCCGCGGATCTTCACCTGGTGGTCGCGGCGCTCCAGGAAGACCAGCCGGCCGTCCTCGTCCTGCCGCACGTAGTCGCCGGTGCGGTACATCCGGGCGCCGGGCCGGTCGTCGAACGGGTCGGCGGTGAAGACGGCAGCGGTCCGCGCCGGGTCGTCGAGGTAGCCGCGGCCGACGCCGGTGCCGGCCGCGTAGAGCTCGCCGGGGGTGCCGGGCGGTACCGGGCGGAGCCGGTCGTCCAGCACGTAGAGGCGGGTGTTGCGGACCGGGAGGCCGATCGGGACGGGGCCGGCGGGCAGCGCGGCCGGCGAGTCGAGCAGCGCGTGGGTGACGTCGTCGGAGCACTCGGTCGGGCCGAAGGCGTTGATCAGCGGGATGGCCGGGTGGACACCCAGCCACTGCTCGGCGACCTCGCGCGGCAGCGCCTCGCCGGTGACCATCAGCAGCCGCAGGGCGGCCGGCGGCAGCGCTGCGGCACCGGGCGCGGCCCAGCTCTCCAGTGCGGCCCTCAGCAGCGAGGGGACCACTTCGAGCACCGGGACGCGTTCCTCGGCGACCAGCCCGAAGAGCGCCCACGGGTCGGCGGCGGTCTCCCGCTCGACCACGCGGACCCGGCCGCCGACGACCAGCGGGGCCAGCATCTGCCAGATCGAGATGTCGAAGGTCAGCGGCGCGTTCTGGACCACGGTGTCGGCGGCGGTCAGCCCGCAGTCCTCGACCTTGGCCAGCAGGTGGTTGTTCATTCCCCGGTGGTGCACCATCGCGCCCTTGGGGCGCCGGTGGAGCCGGAGGTGAAGATCACGTAGGCGAGGTCGTCACCGGTGCCGACCACCTCGGGCAGCGGTCCGTCCGGCAGCCCGGCCGGCACGCTGAACCAGGGCAGTTCGCCGCCGGCCTCGGCGGTGATCCGGGCGACCGTGTCGGCGTGCTCGGCGGGCGCGATCAGCGCGGCGGCGCGGCAGCGGGTCAGCAGCGAGGCCGAGCGGGCCACGGGTGCGGCCGGGTCGAGCGGCAGGTAGCCGGCGCCGATGCCCATGGTGCCGAGCACGGCGGCGACGAAGTCCGCGCCGGGAACGGCCAGCAGGCCCACCACATCGCCCCGCGCCACCCCGGCGGCGAGCAGCTCGTGGGAGACCGCGCCGGCCCGGGCGGCGAGGGTGCGGTAGTCGGTGTCGCCGGTCCGGTCGGTGACCGCGATGGCGTGGGGGCTCCCGGCCGCGTGCTCGCGGACCCGGCCGGCGATGTGCCGCAGGCCGCCGTCGTCGGTGCGCCGGGTGGCGTCCCAGCCGGCCCGCAGCAGCTCGGTCTCGTCGTCGGCGAGCAGGTCGAACTGTCCGAGGGGCCGCTCGGGTTCGGCGGTGACGCGGGCCAGGAAGCGCAGGAACCGGGTGTGGTGGTCGGTGATCTCGGCGTCGCTGTAGAGGTCGGCGTTGCCGTCGAAGATCAGCTGCACCTCCCGGCCGTCGTTGCGGTCCAGTGCGCTGATCTCGATGTCCTCGACCACGCCGTTGGACAGGTTGTGGGCGGTCACCGGATGGCCCGCGAAGGTGGTGTCGTAGTCGAACGGCATCACGTTGACGCTGACCGAGGCCAGCCGGGTGCCGCCGCCGACCGCCTGCAGGTCGCGGCTGACGTCCTCCTGACGGTAGCGCTGATGGCGGATCACGGCACGGGCGTCGCCGGTGGCCTGCTTCAGCAGTTCGGCGAAGGTGGTGGCGGGGGTGACGTCCAGGTGGATCGGCAGGATGTTGGCGACCACGCCCGGGGTCTCCCGCAGCACCGGCGTGGTGCGGCCCTGCAGCGGGAAGCCGATCGGCACGGTGCGGGCGCCGGTGGCGGCCGACAGGTAGGCGCCGACCGCCGCGACCAGGCCGATCGGCCAGCTGCTGCGGGCGTCCCGGGAGACCCGCTTGAGGTCTTCCAGCACCTCGGCCGGCACCGCGGCGCCGCTGCGCCGCAGCCGGGCGGTGGCGGCGGCGGTGCGGGCGGTCAGGCTGACCGGTTCGACCCGGCGGGCCATCCGGGCCTGCCAGAACTCCCGGGCCCTGGTGAACTTGTCGGACGAGCGGTAGCCGGTCTCCTCGGCGATGAAGTCGGCCAGCCCGGCGAAGGTCGGCGGACCGTGGTCGGCACCGGCGACCAGCGCGCTGTAGACGGCGGCCAGCCGGTGGGTGTAGATCCGGCCGCCGGCGCCGTCGCTGATGATGTGGTGGTTGCGGTTGAAGTAGATGAAGTGGTCGTCGGCGAGCCGGAACAGCGCGTCGCTGAAGTGCGGCCCGTCGGCCAGGTCGAAGGGCCGCTCCAGCCGGTCGTCCATGATCCGCACCGCCTCGTCCCGGGCGTCCGCGCGCCCGGTCAGGTCGATGCGCTCCAGCTGGATGCGGGCCGCGACGACGTACTGCCAGACCCCGTCGTCGTCCTCGCGGAACCGCACCCGGGCGCTCTCCTGCTCCTCCAGGGTGATGGTGAGCGCCCGCTCGAAGTTTTCCTCGTCCACCGGCCCGTGGATCTCCAGGTACTCGCTGACCTGGAAGACGTTGTCCGGGTTCAGCTTCTGTGCGTACCAGACGCCCAGCTGGGCGGCGGTGAGCGGCTGACGGTCGGCCATGGACCAAGGCATGTGGGTGTCTCCGAGGCTGCTGGTGGCGGCTGGACGGGTGGTGCGAGTGTCCGGCGGCCCCCTACGGGAGCCAGCGGCGCAGCACGAGGACGGCGTTGTGGCCGCCGAACCCGAAGGAGTTGCTCATCACGGTGTCGACCTGGTGGCGCTGGGCGGTGTGGGCGACGAAGTTGACCGAGGGGTCGATCGGCCGGTGGCAGTTGATGGTCGGCGGGACCACCCCGTGGTTGATCACCAGACCGCCGATCACGGCCTCCACGGCACCTGCGGCACCGATCATGTGACCGGTCATCGACTTGGTGGAGCTGACCGGGATCCGCTCGATCCGGTCGCCGAACTCGGCGCGCAGCGAGGCGAGTTCGGTCTTGTCGTTGAGCTGGGTGCCGGTCCCGTGGGCGTTCACGTAGTCCACGTCCGCCGGGGTCAGCCCGGCGTCCGCCAGCGCCTCGCGGATCGCCCGGCGAGTGGAGACGCCCTCGGGGTGCGGCGCCGTCCAGTGGTAGGCGTCCGAGGTGGCGGCGTAGCCGGCCAGCTCGGCCAGGATGGTCGCGCCGCGGGCCAGCGCGTGCTCCTGGGACTCCAGCACCAGCATGCCGGCGCCGGCCGCCATCACGAAGCCCGCCCGGTCCTCGTCGAACGGCCGGGAGGCCTCGGTGGGGTCGCCCTCCCGGGCGCTCAGTGCCTTGGCGTTGCCGCTGCCTGCCAGGTCGACCCGGGTGATGATGTCGTCCGCGCCGCCGGTGATCACCACGTCGCAGACGCCGGCCCGGATCCACCGCAGCGACTCGCCGATCGCGTCGGCGCCCGAGGCGCAGGCGCTGCTGGAGGCCCGCGAGGGGCCCATCGCGCCGGTGGCGAGGGTGATCTCCCCGGCCGCGCTGTCGATCGCGCCGGTCACCGCCGCCATCGGGGAGACCGCCCGCGGGCCCTTGGCGTCCAGCTCGCGGACGTGGTCGGCGAGCGACTTCATCGGTCCGTAGCCGCTGCCGACCAGCACGCCGACCCGGTGCGCGTTCTGCTGGTCGATCGTCAACTTGGAGTGCTCCAGCGCCTCCTGGGCGGCGACCAGGGCGTACCGGGCGTACGGGTCGGTGCGGCGGGCCACCTTGTACGGCAGGTGGGCGGACACGTCGAAGCCCTTGACCTCGCCGGCGATCCGCACCGGCAGGTCGGCCGCCTCGATCTGGGTGACCGGCCCGATGCCGCTGCGGCCCGCCTGCAGCGCCTCCCAGGTGTCGGCCACGTCGTGGCCAAGCGGGGTGACCAAGCCCCAGCCGGTGATGACGACCCGGCGCCGGGCCGGGACGGGGCTGCGCGAGTCCATCACTCGCTCCCTTCGGTTGCGTCGAGCGCGGGCAGCAGCGGGAAGTCGCCGCCGGCCTGGGCCCCGGCGAACAGCGCGTCGGTCAGCTCGACCGGCACGTTGAGCACCACCGGGTGGCCCGACTGGCAGAGCTTCCAAGCCTGTTCGAGGTCGCCCCGGAGCGTGGTCCGGTCGTCGAGGGTGAACTGGTGCAGGCCCGGCAGCTCGCGGGCGCCGGGGCCGGGGACGGTCGGGTCGGCGAACCGGTAGTCGGGCAGCGGGGTGACCCGCTGGTCCAGCTGGCTCTGCAGCCAGCCGTAGCCGCCGTTGCGCAGCACCAGGTAGAGCACGCCGAGCCGGTGCTCGATCAGGGTCGGCAGGTCGGCGTCGAAGAGGGCGAAGGCGCCGTCGCCGACCAGGGCCACCACCGGCCGCTCGGGTGCCGCGGCCTTGACCCCGGCCGCGGCTGCCGCCCCGAAGCCGAGGCTGGTCTGCTCGGACGGCACCACCGAGCCGGCCGCCGCGCCGACCTGGTGCAGCGGGTAGCGGTAGGACCACATGTCCTGCAGCCCGTTCTCCTGCACCAGCACCAGGTCGTCGGGCAGCACCTCGGCGAGCGCGGCCAGCACCTCGGGGATCCGCAGCCGGGGCTCGGCGGCCAGATCGGCCAGCCGCTCGCGGTGCTCGCGGTGCAGTTCGGTGTGGACCGCGGCGGCCCGGGCGGCCCAGTCGGCGGCGCCGGCCGGGCGCGGGATCGGCGCGGCCAGCTCGCCGGCCAGCAGCGCCCCGGCCTCGGCCAGCACCTTGGGGCCGGCGTAGTCGGTGTGGAACTCGCCCGCGTCCAGGTTGACCTGGATCACCGGCACTTCGCGGCCGATCGCCGCCGGCCAGCCGTAGGTCGCGGTCTCCTCCAGCCTGCTGCCCAGGGCCAGCACGCAGTCGGCGCGGCGCCACAACTCGGCTGCCGCCTCCGGGAGGTAGAGACCGGCCAGGCCGCAGAAGAGCGGGTGCGACTCGTCGAAGGCGCCGCGTCCGCTGGCGGTGCAGAACACCGCCGCGCCCAGCCGGTCGGCCAGCTCCTCCAGGGCCCGGCCGTGGTTGGCGTGCCGCATGCCGCCGCCGACCAGCAGCAGCGGGCGGGCGGCGCCGGCCAGGGTGCGGCGGGCCGGGGAGTCGTCGGCCAGGGTCAGCCGGGCCGGGCGCAGCGCGGTCTCCCAGCTCGGCTCGGTGGCGGGCCGCAGCGGGATCTCGGCGCCGAGCAGGTGGTCGGGCAGCTCCAGGTAGACCGGCCCCGGCACGCCCTCCCGGGCGGTCAGCAGGGCGCTGCGCAGCATCGGCACCAGCCGGCTCGGCGCGTCCACCCGGGCCGCCCACTTGACCAGCGGGGCGACCACCGAGAGCTGGTCCAGCTCCTGGAAGGCGGCGGCGCCGCGCTGCTCGACCGCGGTGCCCGCCGACAGCATCACCACCGGCACGGCGGAGCAGCGGGCCTCCAGCAGACCGGTGACGGTGTTGGTGACGGCCGGGCCCTTGCCGGTGAAGGCGATGCCGGTGCGGCCGGACTGCAGGGCGTAGCCGGTGGCCATGTGGAGTGCGTTGCGCTGGTCCCGGCAGAGCACCAGGCTCAGGTCGCCGTCCTGCAGGGCGGCCAGCAGGTCGAGGTCGTCGGCGGGCAGGCCGAAGGCGTCCTGGACGCCGTGCTCGCCGAGCACCGAGACGACGGCTCGCCAGCAGCCGGTCACGGTGGGGCCGTTCGGCGCCGTGGTGTCCGGGGCGGTCATGCGGCACCTCCCGACAGCCGGGGGCCCAGGTGGTCGGCGACCGCCTTGGAGATCAGCAGCGGCTCGGTGTGCCGGACGCCGCCGACCGCCGCGTAGTTGGCCCGGACGCCGCGGCCGCCGAACGGCTCGTTGCCGTTCTCGATGTCCGCGACGGTCGCGTTGAGGCTCACCGTGTGGCGCCTGCGCAGCAGTTCGATCAGCTCCGGCTCGTCGCCGTAGACGGTGGCCGCCATCGCCCGCTCCTCGAAGTACTGGTGGCGCAGCGTCCGGTGGAGCCATTCGCCGCTGGTGTACGGCACCACGTTGAAGATCGGTGCGAACAGCTCCGGCGGGTTGGTCGCGCTCTCCACCGGGCGGACCAGGACGGTGGGGGCCAGGTGGCTCTCCGTCAGGTCGGCCCGGCCGCCGACCAGGATGAACGACCGGTTGTCCATCAGGTGCGAGATGGCGTCCTCGAAGGCGTCCAGGTAGTACATCGAGCCGTAGTCGGCGGTCGGGTCCTCGTAGCGGCCGTGCTTGAGCGAGCGCACCCGGCGGCTGAGCAGGTTGCAGAACTGCGAGCTGAGCGAGGTGTGGACGAAGTAGACGTCCGGACCGAAGCAGTCCTGGCCGGAGTTGAGCATCCGGGCCCGGATCGCGCCGTCCACGGCGTCGCCGAGGTCGGCGCCGGGGCCGACCACGAACGGGTTGACGCCCTGGCCGAAGTAGAGGAACAGCTGGTCCTTGCGCAGCTGCGGGCGGATCTTCTCGGCGTTCTCGAACGAACCGGTGAACACCAGCACCTGGGAGTCGGCGACGTCGTTCTCCAGGAAGTCCCGCTGGCCGGTCTGCCGCAGCCGGATCGGCAGTCGGTGCGCCTCGCCGAGCAGCTTGTGCAGCCGCTCCAGCTGGCTGTCGATCCGGCCGGACGGGCGGAACACCAGGCGCTCGGTGTAGAGGGACGGGATCAGCAGGTAGAGCACGTAGCTGTAGAGCGGGATGTTCGAGGGCATCAGCACGGCCAGCTGGTCGAGCCGCGGCGGCCGGAACCCGGTCACCTCCTGCTCGGCACCCGCCAGCGCGGCCAGCGCGACCTCGATCTCCCCGGCGGCGGTTTTGTGGTTGCAGCTCTCGTAAAGGACCTGGAGGACTTCCTCGCGGCGATCGACGAGGATGTCCGCAACATTGTGCAGGCCGGTCATCCGATCCGCAAAGGGAATGTGGTACGGCGTCTCGACCGGCGTTTCAGCGACGATCTGGGTCACTGGAGTTATCCTTTCCTGCCGTCTCGTGCGACCGCGGACTCCGCCAATCGCTGCAGCGACTGGCGGTCGACTTTCCCGGTTCTGTTGAGCGGGAATTCCGGAAGGACCACCACCCGGTTGGGCCGCTCGTGGTCGGCGAGGTGCTCGGCCACCGCGGCACGCCAGTGCGCCACCGGGCGCTCGGCCTGGTCGGCGACGAAGAAGACCAGCTGGGCCCGGCTCGGCACGCCGTCGGGGAAGACCGGGATCACCCGGACCGGCGCCCCGCAGGCGCTGGCCCGGTCGGCGATGCCGTCCGGGTAGAGGGTGTGCCCGAGGCGGTGCACCGCCGAGCGGCGGCCCAGCACGGTGAGGTTGCCGACCGCGTCGAACCGGCCGATGTCATCGGTGCGGTAGTCGGTGTGGTCCACCGGCAGCACCTCGCCGCCGGGGCCGAGCAGGCCGGTCATGTAGTCCGGGGTGCGGACCACGATCTCGCCGACGGTGCCGGGCCCGACCGGCAGGCCGGCGTCGTCCACCACCCGCACCGAGAGGCCGTCCAGCGGGCGCCCGCAGCCGACCGGGTCCGGCAGCACGGCCAGCGCGATGTTCCCGGCCTCGCTGCTGCCGTAGCCGTCCAGCAGCGGCTGCCCGATCCGGTCGGCGAACCGCCGGCTCAGCTCCCGCCCGAGCGGCTCGCCCCCGACGCACCACATCCGCACCGTGCTCAGCCCGTCCTGGCCGGCCCGGCCGCTGTCCAGCATGTTGAGCAGCGTGTGGTAGGTGGCCGGCACCGCGTCCACCACGGTGACGCCGTGCGCGGCGATCGCGGCCAGCGCCGAGTCCACCCGCTGGCTGCTGGTCTGCAGCGCCAGCGAGCAGCCGGCGGTCTGCCAGAGCAGCAGCATCGACAGGCCGTACTGGTGGGTGAAGGGCAGCAGCGGCAGCAGCACGTCGTCGGGCCGGTAGCCCATCCGGGTGCGGGTCCGCTCGGTGTTGCCGCGGACCGAGGCGCCGGAGCGCACGATGCCCTTGGGGGTGCCGGTGCTGCCGGAGCTCCAGACGATCAGGCCGTCCGGGCGGGCGAACCAGGGCGCGAACCGGGCCAGCCGATCGCCGGTCACCGCGCCGTCCGGGGCCTCGGCGGCCTCCTTCAGGGCCGTGGTGCACAGGTCGGCCAGGGTCAGCTGCGCCGCGGGCGTGGTGCCGGGCGGCAGCGGATCGTCGGTGAGCAGCCGCCCGGCTCCGGCGTCGGTGAGCAGTCGGGCCTGCTCGGCGGCCGGAGTGCGGCGGTCGACCAGGGCGATCGACACCCCGATTTCCATCAGTGCGAATAGCACCAGGACGAATTCGGCGGTATTGGCACCGGTGAGCACCACACGGTCGCCCGGTCCGATTCCGCGCAGTCGAAGTTCCCGTCCGACGGTCGTTATCGCGCCGTCCAGCGCGGCCGACGACAGGCGCCGTCCGTCAGTATTGATGAGCATCCCCACAGGACCCCCGGGCCGACTGGATTTGTCTTCGCCAGCGAGGGTACGGAGCGGACTACACGTGATCTATATCCGCGTGACGGACCCGGACCGCCGCATTTACCCAGGACACATAGTTCGGATATAGCAGCCTGCCCAGACTGCTGGTTCCAGCGGCCGCGACTGCCTCCCTCCGGTCGCCGGCCGCCGCCTGTCCCACCGGAACCCATCGAACGGACGTGTTCATGACCCAGATCGACACGGTGGCCGCACCGGCGGCGCTGGTACTGAGCGAGGCGGAGCGCCGGCAGACCGGCGAGCTGGCCGACCGGCTCGCCCGCACCGAGCCGGCCCGCACCGACGACCCGCGGTGGCTGGCCGCCGTCCGCGACGCCTCCGCCGAGCTGCCGGCCCGGCTGCTGGTCGAACTGCGCCGGTTCCGCCACGACGCCGGCCCCGACGCGGTGCTGCTGGTCCGCAACCTGCCGGTGGCTCCGGCCGACGGCGGCCGCGAACTGCCGCCCACCCCGACCCAACCGGGGTCGGTGGAGCGGGTCGCCGGCACCGCCGCCGCGGTGATCACCGCGGCGATGCTGCAGCTCGGCGAGGTGGTGGCGTTCCGCAACGAGAAGACCGGCGCGCTGGTGCAGAACGTGGTGCCGGTGCCGGGCCAGGAGGCGCTCCAGAGCAACGCCGGATCGGTGCTGCTCGAGATGCACAACGAGAACGCCTTCCACCCCAACCGCCCGGACTACGTAGGCCTGTTCTGCGTCCGCGAGGACCCCACCGGGCAGGCCAGGCTGAGCACCGCCTCGGTGCGGCGGGCGCTGCCGCTGCTGTCCGGGCGCAGCCGCCGGGTGCTCGGCGAGGAGCGCTACCTCACCGAGGCGCCGCCCTCCTTCGAGGGCCGGGAGGGCATGGTGCCGGCCCATGCGGTGCTGCGCGGCGCCGCCGAGGACCCGGACATCCTGGTGGACTTCTCGGCCACCCACCCGCTGGACGACGAGGCCCGCGGGGCGATGGCCGAACTGCGGGCGGCCCTGGTGCGGGTGACCTCGGCGCTGGCGCTGGGCGCGGGCGACCTGGCGGTGGTGGACAACCGGCTCGCGGTGCACGGCCGCACGCCGTTCACCCCGCGCTACGACGGCACCGACCGCTGGCTGCACCGGGTCTACGCCTCGCTGGACCACCGGCGGTCCCGGGCGGTCCGGGCCGGGGCCGGCGCGGTCCTCGACTGAGCCGGGCCCACGGCTGCGGCCGGACCCGCCCGGGGTCCGGCCGCCTCGCTGCTGCTCCAGTGCTTCAGCCCACCGCGCCGGGCAGGAAGTCCGCGACCCGCACGCCGAGTTGCTCGGCGCCGGCCCGGTCGCGCACCCACCGGGCGAGCGCCAGGTCGAGCACCCCGAGGCCGAACGGCGAGAACACCACCCGGCGTCCGGGCAGCCGCCGGAACGGGGACCCGGAACGCAGCAGCGTGCCGAGCTCGGCGTCCACGAACTCCCGCCCGCCGGTCTCCAGTTCGGCCAGGTGCAGCGAGGTCCGCTCGCGGCAGACGTGATCGGTGTCGTCCACCACGTTCTGCGCCTCCAGGACCGCCTGCACGGTCAGGTCGCGCAGCGAGACGTGCAGCACGGTGGCGTCCGGCCGGCAGGCCGTCAGGTCCATGTGCGGGGCGCCGGCGGTGGTGGCCAGGGCGACCAGCGAGTGCGTCCGCAGCGCGGCGGCGGCGCTGTCGGCGACCGTCACGGTCAGCCCTTGCAGGGCCGCTTCGGCGCGCCGGGCGAAGTCCTTGGCCCGCCCGGCGTCCAGGTCGTAGACGGTGGCGGTGCGCACCGAGGGCAGCCGGGCGGCGGTGAACCGCAGCACCTCCAGGTTGATCGGACCGAGCCCGATCATGGCGATCCCGTCGGGCTCGGGGTCGGCGGTCAGCAGGCCGGCCGCCAGCGCGGCCGAGGCGGCGGTGCGCTTGGCGGAGATCAGCGAGGCCTCGATGAAGGCCTCCGGACGGCCGTCCACCGTCGAGTTGAGCACCAGGGCGGCGCTGGCCCGCTCGATGCCGCGGGCCAGGTTGCCGGGGAAGCTGGCGATCCACTTCATCCCGGCCACCGGCTCGGCGCCGCCGAGGTACGCGGGCAGGCCGATGATCCGGTCGGTGGGCTGGTCTGGGAAGCGCAGGAACACCGAGTGCGGCAGCGCGCTGCGGCCCTCGTCGTGCAGCCGGTACGCCTCGGCGACCAACTCCAGGATGTCCTGCTCGCGCCCCTGGAGCAGGGCGCGCACCTCGTTGTGGCCGACTATCAGCACTGAGCGCTCACTTTCCGGTCCGGTTCGGGGGTCGGACTCGGCCCCTTCCACAGGTGGGCGACCTCACCGAAGTGGTCGCGGACCCAGTCGTCGTCGTAGATGGTGTCCAGGTAGCGGTCGCCGCCGTCGGGCAGGATCAGCACGCAGGTGGCGCCGGCCGGCAGCTCGCCGGCGATCCGCTCCAGCGCGGCGACCACCGCGCCGGAGGAGCCGCCGGCCAGCACCGCCTCGCGCTGCGCCAGCAGCCGGCAGCCCACCACGCAGTCCAGGTCGCTCACGTGCAGCACCCGGTCGGCGTCCGCGGCGTTCAGCAACTGCGGTACCACCGAGGTGCCGTGACCGGGGATCAGGCGCCGGCAGGCGACCGGCGAGCCGAACAGGGCGCTGCCGATCGCGTCCACCGCGACCAGGGTGGTGGGCAGTTCGCGGCGCCGGATGTACTCGGCGCAGCCGCCCAGGGTGCCGCTGGTGCCGGCGGCCACCAGCAGGTAGTCGATCCGGCCGTCCAGCTCCCGGTCGATCTCCGCCATGGTGGTGAGGTGGGCCCGCGGGTTGAGCGGGTTGGCGTACTGGTCGGGGCAGTAGGAGTCCGGGGTCTCGGCGAGCAGCCGGGCCACCAGGTCCAGCCGGGCGGGCAGCAGCTCCCCGGTGGCCGGGTCGGGCTCGGTGACCACCCGCACGTCGGCTCCGTAGGCCCGCAGGATCGCCAGGTTCTGCGGGGTGGTGCGGGCGTCGACGACGCAGATGAAGCGCAGCCCGAAGTAGCCGCAGATCTGGGCCAGTCCGATGGCCAGGTTCCCGGAACTGGACTCGATCACCGTGGACCGGCCCGGCACCAGCCGACCGTCCTGGATGCGCTCCAGCAGCATGCTGAGTGCCGAACGGTCCTTGATGCTGCCGCCCGGGTTGAACCGCTCCACCTTGGCGAACACTCGGACGGGAAAGCCGGGTACCAGCCGCTCCAGCTCGATGAGCGGGGTGCCGCCCACCGTCGAGAGGATGCCTTTCAGCCCTGCCGACACGGCTCTCCCTTCGCCGTCGGAGGGCGTGGCCCCCGACCACCGGTCTCATTCCGCAGGGAGTGTCCCGGGCCCGGCTATCGGCGATCTATACCTGCCGACCGCGTCCACCGGGCCGTGTAGAGACCGTGTAGGCGAGCCGGCTGTACTGGCCGGCGACGGCGACTAGCCGTCGATCCGCGAGCCCTGGACCGCCCCGGCCGGCGCCTTCTTGGGCCACAGCAGATAGGTGAGGGCGATCACGCCGTGGATGCCGACCGTGCGGAGCGCGACCAGCTGCCACAGCCGCAGCGGGCCCGCGGCCGGGGTGCCGCTGCCCACGTAGAAGACCGCCAGTTGCAGCAGCCCGCAGGCCACCGCCCCGGCGAGCAGCGAGCGCAGCCACAGCTTGCCCTCGTGCTTGGCCCGCGGCATCCCGTACTTGGGCGGCTTCGGCGGCTTGGGCGCACCGGCCAGCCGGTGCGCGGCGTGCCCGTCCAACCAGCGGATGGTGTAGTGCCCGTAGGCCACCGTGAAGCCGATGTAGAGCGCGGCCAGTCCGTGCTCCCAGCTGGGTTTGGCCCCATTGCGCAGGTCCACCGCGGTCGCGATCAGCAGCACGACCTCCAGCAGCGGCTCGCAGAGCAGCACCGCGACGCTGGTGCGGCGCAGCTTCAGCAGGTAGCGCACGGCCAGTCCGGCGGCCAGCAGCACCCAGAAGCTGACCTCGCAGATGATGATGAGGGTGACGATCACGTCGTGCTCCTTCTTCCGCTCGCCCTGCCATCGTGGCATCCGCGCAGGTGCGGGGCGTCGTCGTCGGAGAGGACCCGGGGGTGCATCTTTCGATGTACGCGGCGGTGCCGGGAGATGGGCAGGGCCGCGCCGAACACCCCGTGGTGGAATGGTGGCATGGTACCGGCTGCTCCCCGACCGCACCGTGATGATCTGTCAATCGCCTTTCTGGGCCTGGCCGGTGGGCTGGTGCTCTGGTCCGCGGGACTGCAGACGCAGCTCGGGCGCCCGCTGCACGGGGCCTGGGCGCTGCTGCCGCTGACCGTGACCGCGGGCCTGGAGGTGCTGCGCCGGGCCCGGCCGGTGCTGGCGCTGTCGCTGGGCACCCTGGCGCTGGCCGGCGACCAGCTGACCAGCGGCAGCCTGGCCACCGTGCTGATGTTCACCGACCTGGTGTACGCGGCGGTGCTCTACGCCGGCCCGGCGGCGGCCCAGCGGATCCCGGTCGGCGCGGGCCTGCTCACCGCGACCGCCACGATGGGCTTCCTCGCCTGGTACCGCCGCCCGGAGGCGATCTTCATCGGGGTGGTGATCGGGCTGGTCACCCTCGGCCCGGCGACCACCGGGGCGCTGGTCCGCAACCACCGGGAGGCCGCCGAGGCGGCCCGGCGGCACGCCGCGCAGAGCATCAGGCTGGCCGAGATGGACCGCGCCCAGGCCGTCACCGCCGAGCGCACCCGGATGGCCCGCGAGCTGCACGACATGGTCGCCAACCGGCTCACCGCGATCGCCATCCACTCCACCGCGGCGCTCTCGCTGGACGACCGGGCCGGCGAGAGCGCCACCGAGTCGCTCACGGTGATCCGGGAGAACAGCGTCGAGGGCCTGGCCGAGATGCGGCGGCTGATCGGGCTGCTCCGGGACGGCAGCGGCGAGGCCGAGCCGGCCGCGGTGCCCACCCTGGACAGCCTGGGCGCGCTGGTCGAGGGTGCCAGGGCGAACGGCCTGGACGCCGTGCTGGAGGACGCCCGCCCGCCGGAGGCGGAGGTGCCCGCGCCGGTGGAGCTCGCCGCCTACCGGATCACCCAGGAGTCGCTGACCAATGCGCTCAAGCACGCCGGCCAGGGCCGGGTCACGGTCCGGCTCACCCTGCGGGACGGGGCGCTCACGGTGCGGGTGACCAGCCCGTTCGCCGATGTGCCGCCCCGGGCCCCCGGCTCGGGCGCCGGCCTGATCGGCATGGAGGAGCGCGCCGCCCTGCTGCGCGGCACCTTCCGGGCCGGCCCGCTGGTCACCCCGACCGGCAGGTGCTGGCAGGTGCTGGCCACGCTGCCGACCGTGCGCCCCCGGTCGGCCCACCCCGAGGAGGGAGCAGCATGACCATCCGCGTCGTCGTCGCCGAGGACCAGTCGGCGGTCCGCGCCGGCCTGGTCCTGATCCTGCGCACCGCGCCCGACATCGAGGTGGTCGGCGAGGCCGCCGACGGCGAGCAGGCGGTGGCGCTGGCCCGCACGCTCCGTCCCGACCTGGTCCTGATGGACATCCGGATGCCGCGGCTGGACGGGGTGTCGGCCACCCGCGCGGTGGTCGGCGAGGGGCTCGCCCGGGTGCTGGTGCTGACCACCTTCGACCTGGACGAGTACGTCTACGGCGCGCTGCGGGCCGGTGCCTCGGGCTTCCTGCTGAAGAACATCGACGCGGACGGCCTGGTCGGCGCGGTCCGCGCGGTCGCGGCCGGCGACAGCCTGATCGCGCCCAACCTGGCCTGGCGGCTGATCGCGGAGTTCGCCAACACCCGTGGCGCCAAGGGGGACCGGCTGGCCGCCCCGACCGCGCTGGAGTCGCTCACGCCGCGCGAGCGGGAGGTGCTCTCCTGCCTCGGCGAGGGTCTGTCGAACGCCGAGATCTCGGCTCGGCTGCGGCTGGCGGAGACCACCGTGAAGACCCACGTCAGCCGCCTGCTCGGCAAGCTCGATCTCCGCAGCCGGGCCCAGGCCGCCGTTCTGGTACGCGAGTTGGAGGGATGACAGTGCACCGCTCGGTCTTCGTCACCGGGGGCAACCGGGGCATCGGGCTGGCCACCGCGCGGGCCTTCGCCGAGCTCGGCGACCGGGTCGCGATCACCTACCGCTCGGGGGAGCCGCCGGCCGGCTTCACCGCCGCGGGCGGCCTGGCGGTCCGCTGCGACGTCACCGACCCGGAGCAGCTGGAGCAGGCCTACCAGCTGATCGAGGAGCGGCACGGACCGGTGGAGGTGCTGGTGGCCAACGCCGGGATCACCCGGGACGCCCTGCTGCTGCGGATGTCCGACGAAGAGCTGGCCGCGGTGCTGGACGCCAATCTGACCGGCGTCTTCCGCACCGTGCGGCGGGCCCTGCGCCCCATGGTGCGGGCCCGGCAGGGCCGGATCGTGCTGGTCTCCTCGGTGGTGGCGCTGCACGGCGCGGCCGGGCAGACCAACTACGCCGCCAGCAAGGCCGCCCTGGTCGGACTGGCCCGCTCGCTGGTCCGCGAGCTGGGTCCGCGCGGGATCACCTGCAACGTGGTCGCGCCGGGGCTGGTCGACACCGACATGACCGGGGCGCTGCCGGACGCCCAGCGGGCCGCGATGATCGACGGGATCCCGCTGGGCCGCTCGGCCCGGCCCGAGGAGATAGCCGGCGTGATCCGGTTCCTCGCCTCCGCCCGGGCCGGCTACCTCACCGGCGCCGTCATCCCGGTGGACGGGGGCTCCGGGCTCGGCTTCTGACGCAGCGTCAGTTACCTGCC
This sequence comes from Kitasatospora acidiphila, assembly GCF_006636205.1. NCBI lineage: Bacteria > Bacillati > Actinomycetota > Actinomycetes > Kitasatosporales > Streptomycetaceae > Kitasatospora > Kitasatospora acidiphila. The sequence goes on from NZ_VIGB01000003.1 coordinate 4,257,687, forward strand.
AGCCTTCCGAGGGCGCGCAGGCCGGCGAGGACCTCCTCGGCGGTCGGGGCGCCCTCCGGGTCCATCAGCCACTGGGTGAACATGCCGACGAGCAGCGCGTTCTGGACGGCGCCCACGGTGCGCGCCGCGCTCTCGTCGACGGTCTCCTCCGGCACCTTGAGCAGGGCGGCGGCGAGCCCTCGGCGGCCCTGGCGCTGCGCGTCCAGCAGCAGCTCCCGCAGCGCCGGATCGTACTCGGCCTGGACGAACGCCTCGACGGAGGCGAGCCAGAGCTTGCGGGTGTCAGCGAACGAGGTGAGCATCTGGCGCCAGAGCTCCTGGTACTGCCCGCTGTCGTCGACCGCCGGGTCGAGGGCGGCGGCCAGGGCCGCGCCGAGATCCTGCCCCCACTCGTCCATCGCCCGCACGAAGGCCGCGGTGAGCAGCGCGTCCCGGGAGCCGAAGTGGTAGCCGATCGCGGCATGGTTCACGCCGGCGGCCGCCGCGATGTCGCGCACGGTGGTGCGGGCCCAGCCCTTCTCCTTGAGGCACTGGGCGGCCCCGGCCAGCAGGTCTTCACGGTTTCCCATGGCGCCAAGGCTAGCGCCAGCTGAACCAGTCGGTTAAGCCATTCGGTTTATCCAGCTGGCGAGTGTGACACTTGATGGGCCCGCGGAGATGGCCGGGCCCAGAAAACCGAGGTGCGGTCCCCCGCCCCTCCTTGCGACCCTTGAGGGATGCCCGCGATGAGTTCCTCCGCCGCCCGATCCGCCGACGCCGCCGCCATCGGGGAGCTGGCGGCCCGGCTGCCCGAGCTGACGCTGCGCGACCAGCAGCGGATCGGCCGCCGGCTGGACGGGGCGCGCCGGGTGCGGGGGCCCGAGGCCCGCGCGGCCATCGCCGCCGAGCTGGCCGTCGAGATCGACCGCGCCGAGCTGCGGATCGAGCAGCGCCGCCAGGCCGTCCCCGAGATCCGCTATCCCGCCGAACTGCCGGTCAGCCAGAAGAAGGACGACATCCTGGCCGCGATCCGGGACCACCAGGTGGTGATCGTCGCGGGCGAGACCGGCTCCGGCAAGACCACCCAGATCCCGAAGATCTGCCTGGAGCTGGGCCGCGGCGTCAAGGGCCTGGTCGGCCACACCCAGCCGCGCCGGATCGCAGCCCGCACGGTGGCCGAGCGGGTCGCCGAGGAGATCGGCACCCCGCTCGGCGAGACGGTCGGCTGGAAGGTCCGGTTCACCGACCAGGTCGGCCAGGACACCCTGGTCAAGCTGATGACCGACGGCATCCTGCTCGCCGAGATCCAGACCGACCGCGAACTGCGCCAGTACGACACCCTGATCATCGACGAGGCGCACGAGCGCAGCCTCAACATCGACTTCATCCTCGGCTACCTCAAGCAGCTGCTCCCCCGCCGCCCCGACCTCAAGGTCGTCATCACCTCGGCGACCATCGACCCCGAGCGGTTCGCCCGCCACTTCGGCGACGCCCCGATCGTCGAGGTCTCCGGCCGCACCTATCCCGTCGAGGTCCGCTACCGGCCACTGGTCGACGACACCGCCGACGCCGAGGACGGCGACGAGGTGGACCGCGACCGCGACCAGATCCAGGCGATCTGCGACGCCGCGGAGGAGCTGCAGGCCGAGGGCCCTGGCGACATCCTGGTCTTCCTCTCCGGCGAGCGCGAGATCCGCGACACCGCCGATGCCCTCAACAAGCTGAACTTGAAGTTCACCGAAGTCCTGCCGCTCTACGCCCGGCTGAGCTCGGCCGAGCAGCACAAGGTCTTCCAGCGCTCCACCAAGCGCCGGATCGTGCTGGCCACCAATGTCGCCGAGACCTCGCTGACGGTGCCCGGCATCAAGTACGTGATCGACCCGGGCACGGCCCGGATCTCGCGCTACAGCCACCGCACCAAGGTGCAGCGGCTGCCGATCGAGGCGATCAGCCAGGCCAGCGCCAACCAGCGCAAGGGCCGCTGCGGCCGTACCAGCGACGGCATCTGCATCCGGCTCTACTCGGAGGAGGACTTCCTCTCCCGCCCGGAGTTCACCGACGCCGAGATCCTGCGCACCAACCTGGCCTCGGTGATCCTGCAGATGACCGCCGCCGGCCTGGGCGACATCTCGGCCTTCCCGTTCCTGGACCCGCCGGACTCGCGCAACATCAAGGACGGCGTCAACCTGCTCCAGGAGCTCGGCGCCCTCGACCCGGAGCAGCAGGACCCGCGCAAGCGCCTCACCTCGCTCGGCCGCAAGCTGGCCCAGCTGCCGGTCGACCCCCGGCTGGCCCGGATGGTGCTGGAGGCCGACAAGAACGGCTGCGTCCGCGACGTCATGGTGATCGCCGCCGCGCTCTCCATCCAGGACCCGCGCGAACGCCCCACCGAGAAGCGGCAGGCGGCCGACGAGCGGCACCGCCGGTTCACCTCGGAGACCTCCGACTTCCTCTCCTACCTGGCGATGTGGCGGTACGTCAGGGAGCAGCAGAAGGAGCTGTCGTCGTCCGCCTTCCGCCGGATGTGCAAGGCCGAGTTCCTCAACTACCTGCGGATACGGGAGTGGCAGGACATCTACATCCAACTGCGCACCGTCGCGAAGCAGTTGGGCGTCACCATCGAGGCAGAGTCAACTAGCGGCTCCGCCGCGTGGCACGACGACGCCGAGCCGGACGCCGACCGGATCCACCAGTCGCTGCTGGCCGGCCTGCTCTCCCACGTCGGCCTGTTCGACGTGGAGAAGCGCGAGTACGGCGGCGCCCGCGGTGCCCGGTTCGCGGTCTTCCCTGGCTCCGGCCTGTTCAAGAAGCCGCCGCGCTGGGTGATGTCGGCCGAGCTGGTGGAGACCTCGCGGCTCTGGGCCCGGATCAACGCCAAGATCGAGCCGGAGTGGATCGAGCCGCTCGCCGCCCACCTGATCAAGCGCACCTACAGCGAGCCGCACTGGGAGAAGAAGGCCGGCGCGGTGATGGCCTATGAGCGGGTCACCCTCTACGGCGTACCGATCGTCGCCCAGCGCCGGGTCAACTACGGCCGGATCGACCCGGAGCTCTGCCGCGAACTGTTCATCCGCAACGCCCTGGTGGAGGGCGACTGGGAGACCCACCACCAGTTCTTCGCCGCCAACCGCCGGATGCTCGACGAGGTCGAGGAGCTGGAGAACCGGGCCCGCCGCCGCGACATCCTGGTGGACGACCAGACCCTGTTCGACTTCTACGACGCCCGGCTGCCCGAGGAGACCGTCTCCACCCGGCACTTCGACGCCTGGTGGAAGAAGGCCCGGCACGACCAGCCCGACCTGCTCAACTTCGAGAAGTCGATGCTGATCAACGACGCCGCCGACGGCGTCACCGAGGCGGACTACCCGGACTACTGGCAGCAGGGCAAGCTCCGCTTCAAGCTGACCTACCAGTTCGAGCCGGGCAGCGATGCGGACGGCGTGACCGTGCACATCCCGCTGCCGGTGCTCAACCAGGTGTCCGCCGAGGGCTTCGACTGGCAGATCCCGGGCCTGCGAGGCGAGTTGGTCACCGCGTACATCCGGGCCCTGCCCAAGGCGATCCGGCGCAACTTCGTGCCGGCGCCGGACTTCGCCAAGGCCGCGCTGCGCGAACTGACCGACCGCCAGGAGCCGTTGCTGCCCAGCCTGGAGCGGGTGCTGCACCGGATGTCCGGGGTGCCGATCCCGCCGGAGGCCTGGGACGACGACCGGGTGCCGGAGCACCTCAAGGTGACCTTCCGGGTGGTGGACGGCAAGCGCAAGCTGGCCGAGTCCAAGGATCTGGAGGAGCTGCGCCTCAAGCTCAAGCCCAAGCTCAAGGAGACCCTCTCCTCGGCCGCCAGCGGCCAGGGCATCGAGCGCACCGGCCTGACCGCCTGGCCGGCCGACCTGCCGCAGCTGCAGCGGACCTTCGAGCAGCGCTCCCGGGGCCACTCGCTGCGCGCCTACCCGGCGCTGACCGACGACGGCGACAGCGTGTCGATCAAGCTCTACGACACCCCGCAGGCCCAGGCGCAGGCGATGTGGCAGGGCACCCGGCGGCTGCTGCTGCTCACCTGCAACTCCCCGGCCAAGCAGATCCAGGCCCGGCTGGGCAACCAGGCCAAGCTGGCGCTCTCCTACAACCCGCACGGCTCGGTGCCGGCGCTGTTCGAGGACATCACGGCCTGTGCCACCGACCGGCTGATGGCCCTGAACGGCGGGGTGGCCTGGGACGCCGAGTCCTTCGCCAAGCTCTATGACGCGGTGCGGGCCGATCTGTACGAGCTGTCGGCGGACACCACCCTGAAGACGGCCTCCGCGCTGATCGCCTACCACCGGGCCGGCAACCGGCTGAAGACGGTGCAGAGCCCGGTGCTGCTCTCCGCGGTCAACGACGTCAAGCTGCACCTGGCCTCGCTGGTCCACCCGGGCTTCGTGACCGCGACGGGCTGGCAGCGGCTGGGCGACGTCAAGCGGTACCTGATCGCGGTGGACCGGCGGCTGGAGGCGCTGCCCAACCACCCGCAGCGCGACCTGACCAACCTGTACAAGGTGCAGGAGGTGCAGCGGGCCTACGGCGAGCTGCTGGCGGCCGTGCCGGCCGGGCAGCAGCCGACCGAGGAGGTGCGGCAGATCCGCTGGATGATCGAGGAGCTGCGGGTGAGCTTCTTCGCGCAGTCGCTGGGCACCCCGGCGCCGGTGTCGGAGAAGCGGATCCTCAAGGCGATGGACGCCGCCCGCGCCACGCTCTGAGCCCGTTGGGGCGTACCCCCAGGTCGGGCCGATCGGCCGGTTCGACCTGGGGGCCCCGGATGCAGTACGATCTGTCTTGTCGCCGCCGAGAGCAGCGGCAAACAACTGCGACAAGCAGTGAAATGCCTGGCCCTGTGGAGCAGTTGGTTAGCTCGCCACCCTGTCAAGGTGGAGGTCGCGGGTTCAAGTCCCGTCAGGGTCGCCAGTGCGAGAGGTCCGGAACCGTGAGGTTCCGGACCTCTCGTCGTTTCGGCTGCCGTCCGCACCGCCGAGGGACTCGACGAGCCGTCAGGCGGCATTATCGGCAGCTTGGTCCAGGCCACAAGAGTGCCTGCTGTGACGGTCGTCACTTATCTTTCCTTGAACTTCGTGAGCTCGGACCCCTCCAACAGTGCCAGTCATTTAATATATAAAATTGCACCTGCTTTCCGGGCATTCCCCTCTCCGGTCACCCGGATTTCCCTTCGCCCCGGGCGCCACAATGGATATCCATTGTTTCGCCATTTCCTGGTCAACTGACAGTCATGAAACAGTTGATACTCATGTCAGACCGGCCCGTCGGTGCATTGACGTCCAACAACCGGTCGGCGCCTCGACCCGGACCGGAAAAGCCTCCGGGGCATGCCGAAGGGGCCACCTCCCGGACCCGGCGGAGTCCAGGGGCGGCCCCTTCGATCAAGCTGTGCGCCAACGTGCCGGCGGCGGGATGAGCAGCCCGCCGCGGGCGACCGTCAGGCCTCGGTGCGCTGAGCCGGAATCCCGGCCAGCAGTGCCCGCACCTCCGCCTCCCGGTAACGGCGGTGGCCGCCGAGCGTGCGGATGGACGTGAGCTTGCCCGCCTTGGCCCACCGGGTCACCGTCTTGGGGTCCACGCGGAACATGGTGGCGACCTCTGCCGGCGTCAGCAGGGGCTCGGCGTCAGGGGTACGAGCGGTCATGAGCGGCCTCCTCGGAGAACCGAACCAGGGCGGTTCTATCCTTCAAATTCTGCACCTTGGCCCGCGATGCCCGAAATGGCACGGACGGACCGAGTCGGTTATAGGACGAACGGCTTGTCCTGGTGTCTACAACTACACCATCCGTCCAGCCCTATCGACCAAACCGCCAAAATTGGCCCCTCACGGGTTCAAGAGTGGCGGAAGGCGATGGACCATCCCATAACGGACAGTCACTGAATCGCGACATTCGGTTATGGGACGCCCAGACCTATCGTTTCCCCCCAAAGCGCACATCGACCCCGGATCCACCCAAAAGTGGGCAGGGGTGATGAGACTTGGGCGGCTTGTCCCATTTTTACCGTTACTCGTAAGTTCGCGTCAACGGTGAGTAGTGTCACGTTAATGGGGTATTGACCCGAACCGGGACCTTCGTCCCAAGAGTCCCGAACATTTTTCCTACAAGGTACACACACCGGTGCCACCAACTGGCTCCCCCGACTCCCACGCCCGGCCGCAGGCCGGACGGCCCGTGCGCTCCCCGCGCCCGTCCCCCGTGCGAACTCCCCCTGTTGACCCCCGTCAGCCCCTCCCGCCGCCCCGAGCCCCCGTCAGTTGGCCTGACGCAGTGCCTGTACCCGGCGCCAGCGCTCGGTCACCGTCTCGTAGACCTGCGCCGCGGTATCCGCATCCCCCGCCCGCAGCGCCGCCAATCCGTCGGCCAGCTCGCCGGCCGACTGGTCCGCCGCCAGCGTCTGCTCCCCCATCACGTGCACCAGCCCCCCGTAGTCCAGTTCCACCAGCGAGCGCGGATGGAACTCCTCCAGCCAGCGGCCCACCTCCTCGGCGCCCTCCGCCAGCGGGGTTCCGCTCAGCTTCTCGCGCAGCACCCGGTAGCCGCGCGCCACCCGGCGGCGGGCCTGCGCCATGGTGGTCAGGTAGAACAGCGCCGCCGGCTCCACGCCCTCGCCCTGGCCGGGCCCGCCGGCGGGCAGGTACCGCCGGTCCTCCGGCCCGAACGGCAGGAACCAGCGGACCGGCACCTCCCAACGGCTGGTCAGGATCCACGGCCGGGCATCCGGGTGGGCCGAGCGCCAGCTCGCCTGGGCGGCCAGCGCCTCCTCCCGCACCGTCCGCGGCAGCACGGTCTCCAGCAGCGTCACCGGCAGCGAGTCCCGCAGCTCCTCCAGGGCCTGCCAGCTGCGCAGCCGGGTGGCCCACGGGCAGACGTAGGCGACCGAGTCGACCACCCGCACGAAGGCGCCCTCGTGCTCCCGCGCCGCCCCGTCCCAGGAGGGCGCGGCGCGCGACGGGCGGGGCAGCAGCTCGGCGAGCGCCTCCCGCTGTGCTTCGAGCGCCGCCCGGGCCACCGGCTGGTCGGCCGAGGCCGCGTCCGGCCCGCGACCGGCCAGCTCGGCCTGCCAGCGGGCCCGATCCGGCTCGGGCAGTGCCGCGAGGGGCTCGTACACCCGCAGGTGGGCGGCGTAGGGCGGCAACACGGAAGTGCGCACAGCGGTCACGTCCTGCATGGTCGCACGGGCCACCGACGGAACGGGAGGCAGCGACCGATGCAATCCGGCCGTTCCGAGCCCCATTCGTGGCCGTCCGGGGGGATCTGCGCGGGGCACCCGCCGACTAGGCTTCGCGGTAGATGCCCGCACCACAGCAGCGGGCCCGCAGATACTGGAGTCACCACAGTGACCGACGTACGCACCGAGTCCGCGACGCACCCCGCACCAGGCGTGCTCAGCCGGATCTTCCGTACTGAACAGGACGGCGCCCCGGGCGACGGGCACGAGCAGGTCGTGCTCTGCCACGACCGGACGTCCGGCCTCAAGGCGATCATCGCCATCCACTCCACCGCCCTGGGCCCGGCCCTCGGCGGCACCCGGTTCCACCAGTACGACTCCGAAGAGGAGGCGCTGGAGGACGCGCTGCGGCTGTCCCGCGGGATGAGCTACAAGAACGCGCTGGCCGGGCTCGACCTGGGCGGCGGCAAGGCCGTGATCATCGGCGACCCGAAGGCCAAGGCCGAGGGCGGCGACAAGTCCGAGGCGCTGCTGCGCGCCTACGGCCGCTTCGTGCAGTCGCTGGACGGCCGCTACATCACCGCCTGCGACGTGGGCACCTACGTCCAGGACATGGATGTGATCGCCCGTGAGTGCGACTACGTCACCGGCCGCTCCCCGAGCAGGGCGGCGCCGGCGACTCCTCGGTGCTGACCTCGTACGGCGTCTTCCAGGGCATGCGGGCCTCCGCCCAGGCCCGCTGGGGCCAGCCGACGCTGCGCGGCAAGCGGGTCGGCGTGGCCGGCGTCGGCAAGGTCGGCCACTACCTGGTCGGCCACCTGGTCGCCGACGGTGCCACCGTGGTGATCACCGACGTCTCCGAGGCCGCCGTCAACCGGGTCCGGGCCGCCCACCCCGACGTCGAGGTGGTCGCCGACACCCAGGCGCTGCTGGGCGCCAAGCTGGACGTCTACGCCCCCTGTGCCCTGGGCGGCGCGCTGGACGACGACACCGTGGCCCAGCTGACCGCGGCCGGCACCTCGGTGGTCTGCGGCGCGGCCAACAACCAGCTGGCCCACCCGGGTGTGGAGAAGGACCTCGCCGACCGCGGCATCCTCTACGCGCCCGACTACCTGGTGAACTCCGGCGGTGTGATCCAGGTGGCCGACGAGATCGACGGCTTCAACTTCGAGCGGGCCAAGAACAAGGCGACCAAGATCTTCGACACCACGCTGGAGATCTTCACCCGGGCCGCCGCCGACGGCGTGCCCCCGGCGGTCGCCGCCGACCGGCTGGCCGAGCGCCGGATGCGTGAGATCAGCGCCCTGCGCACGATCCTGCTGCCGGGCGCACGCAAGGGCTGACGCTCCGTAACCGGGTCCTGATCACAATGTGGACCCGGATTGCCGCTTGTCCCCCGATCGGGCGCCGCCAGGGCCACGGTCGGGGGATAATCAGTGCCGGAACAACAACCTCGATCCACCCGCCGGGCACCCTGAGACGGCCCGGAAATCCCCGTCCGACCAGGAGCGTCCTGGTCCCGGGGAGCGACAGTGCGCGCCACGTCACACTGGCGACGTACCGTCCGAGGGCGGAAACAGGTACCGTTGATGCTCCAAGGGACGGTTTCCCGATTCGGGCAAGCCGCTCCCGATCATGAACACGTGTCAGACTCGGGGCCGTGAGCCCCATCGTTGAGGGGGTCGACCCATGGGGCGCGGCCGGGCCAAGGCCAAGCAGACGAAGGTCGCCCGCGAGCTGAAGTACAACAGCGGCGGCTTCGACGCTAACCGTCTGTCCAGCGAGCTGGGCGTTACACCCGTTGTTCCGGTCAACCCTGAGCCGGTTGACGACGACGAGGACGACGACCCCTACGCCGCCTACGCGGACTACTACAACGACGACGAGGACGAGGAAGAGGCCGACGCCGGCCACCACCAGTCCCGCCGCCGCGCCTGAGTCAACGCCCTGACCGGTCCGAGCGCCTGAGCGCCGGGCCGGTTTTCGGCGTGCCCCGGCACCCGTTCGGGGAAGACGACGACGGACGGGCCCCCGAGGGAGCCCGTCCGGCCGGCCGGCGCAGTCCGCGCGCCGCTTACTTCGCGTAGTCGCCGTAGAGCGCGGCACCCTCGTGGTGCTCGGCGGTGCGGTCCACGATGTCGCCCAGCAGCCAGGCCTCGACGCCGCGGTCCTCCAGGATCGACAGCACCACGTCGACCGACTCCGGCGGCACCACGGCCACCATGCCGATGCCCATGTTGAGGGTCTTCTCGATCTCCAGGGTCCGCATCCGGCCGACCTCGGCGACGGTCTGGAAGACCGGCATCGGGGTCCAGGTGCCGCGGTCCAGCCGGGCGTGCAGCCCGGCCGGGATCACCCGGGCCAGGTTGGCGGCCAGGCCACCACCGGTGACGTGCGAGAAGGCGTGGATCTCGGTGGCCCGGGTGAGCGCCAGGCAGTCCAGCGAGTAGATCCGGGTGGGCTCCAGCAGCTCCTCGCCCAGGGTGCGGCCGAACTCCGGCACCTCGCGGTCGAGCGCCCAGCCGGCCTGGTTCAGCAGCACGTGGCGGACCAGCGAGTAGCCGTTGGAGTGCAGGCCGGAGGCGGCCATCGCGATCACCACGTCGCCGGCCCGGACCCGGTCGGCGCCCAGCAGCTGGTCGGCCTCGACCACACCGGTGCCGGCGCCGGCCACGTCGTACTCGTCCGGGCCGAGCAGGCCCGGGTGCTCGGCGGTCTCGCCGCCGACCAGGGCGCAGCCGGCCAGCACGCAGCCCTCGGCGATGCCCTTGACGATCTGGGCGACCCGCTCGGGGTGCACCTTGCCGACGCAGATGTAGTCGGTCATGAAGAGCGGCTCGGCGCCGCAGACCACCAGGTCGTCGACGACCATGCCGACCAGGTCGTGGCCGATGGTGTCGTGCTTGTCCATGGCGGCGGCCAGCGCGACCTTGGTGCCGACCCCGTCGGTGGCGGAGGCCAGCAGCGGGCGCTCGTAGCGCTTCAGGGCGGAGATGTCGAAGAGGCCGGCGAACCCGCCGAGACCGCCGACCACCTCGGGGCGGTTGGTCTTCTTCACCCACTGCTTCATGAGCTCGACGGCGCGGTCGCCCGCCTCGATGTCGACGCCGGCGGCGGCGTAGGTGGCGCCGCTCTCGTTGCTGCTGCTGGTCACTGCGGTGTGGCCCTTTCGGGTCAAGTGGGGGTTGCTAACAGCGGCGGGGCCCCGTCCGGGGCCCCGCCTGGTGGTGTTACGGGCGGCGCAGCGCGTCGGCCGCGCCATGGCCGCCGAGCAGGGACTGCACGCCGTCCAGGTCGGAGCTGGTCGGCTTGCCCCGGGTGGCGGGCGGCTGCTGGCTGCCGGCGATCTCCGCCTCCAGCAGCAGCTTGCCGAGCAGTGCCGGGTCCGGCAGCTCCATCGGGTACTCGCCGTCGAAGCAGGCCCGGCAGAGCCGGTCCTTGGGCTGCTTGGTGGCCTCGATCATGCCGTCGATCGAGATGTAGGCGAGCGAGTCGGCGCCCAGGGTGCGGCCGATCTCCTCGACCGACATCCCGTTGGCGATCAGCTCGGCGCGGGTGGCGAAGTCGATGCCGAAGAAGCACGGCCACTTCACCGGCGGCGAGGAGATGCGGATGTGCACCTCGGCCGCACCGGCCTCGCGCAGCATCCGGACCAGCGCGCGCTGGGTGTTGCCGCGGACGATCGAGTCGTCGACCACGACCAGCTTCTTGCCGGCGATCACCTCGCGCAGCGGGTTGAGCTTGAGCCGGATGCCGAGCTGGCGGATGGTCTGGCTGGGCTGGATGAAGGTGCGCCCGACGTAGGCGTTCTTCACCAGGCCGGCGCCGAACGGGATGCCGCTGGCCTCCGCGTAACCGATCGCGGCGGGGGTGCCGGACTCGGGGGTGGCTATCACCAGGTCGGCCTCGACGGGCGCCTCGGCGGCCAGCTTGCGGCCCATCTCCACCCGGGAGAGGTAGACGTTGCGCCCGGCGATCGAGGTGTCGGGGCGGGCCAGGTAGACGTACTCGAAGACGCAGCCCTTGGGCTTGGCCTCGGCGAAGCGCGAGCTGCGCATGCCGTTCTCGTCGATCGCGATCAGCTCGCCCGGCTCCACCTCGCGGATGAAGGAGGCACCGCAGATGTCCAGGGCCGAGGTCTCGGACGCGACCACCCAGCCGCGCTCCAGCCGGCCGAGCACCAGCGGGCGGATGCCCTGCGGGTCGCGGGCCGCGTAGAGGGTGTTCTCGTCCATGAAGACCAGCGAGAAGGCGCCGCGGACCTCGGGGAGGATCGTGCGGGCGGTCTCCTCGATGGACAGGTCGGGGTGGCCGGCCAGCAGGGCCGTGAGCAGGTCGGTGTCATTGGTCGCCGCGGTGCGGCCGGACCGGGAGACGTGCTCCTCGCCGGGCAGCTCGGCGACCATCGCCGCGAGTTCGGCGGTGTTGACCAGGTTTCCGTTGTGACCGAGCGCCAGCGAACCGTGCGCGGTCGCCCGGAACGTCGGCTGGGCGTTCTCCCAGACCGAGGACCCGGTGGTCGAGTAGCGGGCATGTCCAACGGCGATATGACCGTGCAACGACCCCAGGGAGGCCTCGTCGAAGACCTGGGACACCAGGCCCATGTCCTTGAAGACGAGAATCTGGGAGCCATTGCTCACTGCGATGCCCGCGGATTCCTGTCCGCGGTGCTGCAGGGCATAGAGGCCGAAGTACGTGAGCTTGGCGACCTCCTCGCCGGGGGCCCAGACCCCGAAGACGCCACATGCGTCCTGGGGGCCCTTCTCGCCGGGAAGGAGATCGTGGTTGAGTCTTCCGTCACCACGTGGCACGTCTTCGAGTCTAGGGCAGCGGACCCCGGTCTCGGCCGCCGGGAGCGGCCTGGAACTGGCCCTTTGACCGGCAACGCGCGTAGAACGAACCCCTTACCACAGCGCTCGGGCAGGCCGGGCACGGACCGGGGCCTTCGCGGTGACCTCGCTCACGTCCGGGCCGCGGCGCGCCCCGCGGGTCAGCCCGTGGGCAGCACCAGGTGCCAGGCGGCCGGGTGCGCGGTCCAGGTGCGGGCCGGCACGGGGCCCGCCGGGCAGCCGTCCGCCTCGTACCCGAAGTCGGGGCCGGCCACCGTGATCCGCGAGGCCCGCACCCGCAGCAGGCTGCGCCCGGCGCCGGCGGCCCGCACCACCACCTCCGCCGACTCGGCCCCGGCCGGCAGCCGCAGCGCCACCAGCCGCGGCTGCCGGCCGGCGCCGGCGAGCTCGCGGCCGTCCGCCTCGATCCGCAGTCGCTCCCCCGGTTGGGCCACCTGCTCGGCCGCAATCAATTTCGCCCAGAGCGAACGCCAGCCACCCGGACGGACCTGCCGCCGCCCGGGGATCCGCACCTCGCCGAGCACCACCCCGTCCCCGTCGTCCAGCAGCAGGCCGAGCTGCCGCGGCACCCCGGCGAGCACCGCGCGGGCCGCCGCCACCGGCTCCACCGGCACCCCGAGCGAGCGGGCCAGCGCCACCTCGCGACCGCCGCCCACCGGCACCACGGCGACCGGCCCGGCCGCCAACTCCCCGTGTCGGTGCAGCGCCTGGACCACCCGCTGGAGCGCCAGGTCGGAGCCGACCACCACCGGCCGGCGCCGCCCGCGGTGCGAGAGCACCCGGTCCAGCTCGGCCGCGTTCTCCGGCAGCGCCACCTTCACGTCCGCCCCGCCGCTCAGCACATCCCGGGCGATCCGCACCGCCTCGCCGTCGGTCGCCTTGGCGGCCGGGTCGAGCAGCACCAGCAGTGGTGCGGTGCCCGGCGGTCCGGCGGCGTCGGGGGGCTGGGGGCGGGCGTGGACTGGGACGACACGACCGGTCCTTCCTCAGGTAATCTCTCGGTGCAAGAGCCCCTTGCGCTATTGCGCCAGGGGCTTCGTCTATCTCGGGGCAGACTGCGGCCTACGCAGGATGCCCCAACCGGAAGGGGTGTACGCCTGTGCCGGCACTCGTGCTCGTTGGTGCCCAGTGGGGAGACGAGGGCAAGGGGAAGGCCACGGACCTCCTCGGCGGCTCCGTCGACTACGTCGTCCGCTACCAGGGCGGCAACAACGCCGGTCACACGGTGGTCATCGGCGACCAGAAGTACGCGCTGCACCTGCTGCCTTCCGGCATCCTGAGCCCGAACGTCGTGCCGGTCATCGGCAACGGCGTGGTGATCGACCCGGCCGTGCTGCTCTCCGAGCTGGAGGGCCTGAACGCCCGCGGCATCGACACCTCCAAGCTGCTGATCTCGGGCAACGCCCACCTGATCACGCCGTACCACCGGACCCTGGACAAGGTGACCGAGCGGTTCCTCGGCAAGCGCAAGATCGGCACCACCGGACGCGGCATCGGCCCGGCCTACGCGGACAAGATCAACCGGATCGGCATCCGGGTGCAGGACCTCTTCGACGAGTCGATCCTGCGCCAGAAGGTCGAAGCCGCGCTGGACCACAAGAACCAGATCCTGGTCAAGCTGTACAACCGCCGCGCCATGCCGGCCGACCTGGTGGTCCAGGAGTACCTGGGCTACGCCGAGAAGATCCGCCCGTTCCTGTCCGACACCACCCTGGTGCTGGACGAGGCGCTGAAGGCCGACAAGGTGGTCCTGCTGGAGGGCGGCCAGGGCACCCTGCTGGACGTCGACCACGGCACCTACCCGTTCGTCACCTCCTCCAACCCGACCTCCGGCGGCGCCTGCACCGGTTCCGGCATCGGCCCCACCAAGATCGACCGAGTGATCGGCATCCTGAAGGCCTACACCACCCGGGTCGGCTCCGGCCCGTTCCCGACCGAGCTGCTGGACGAGGACGGCGAGAAGCTGCGCCAGATCGGCGGCGAGCGGGGTGTCACCACCGGCCGTGACCGCCGCTGCGGCTGGTTCGACGCGGTGATCGCCCGCTACGCGACCCGGGTCAACGGCCTGACCGACTTCTTCCTCACCAAGCTCGACGTGCTCACCGGCTGGGAGCAGATCCCGGTCTGCGTGGCCTACGAGATCGACGGCCAGCGGGTCGACGAACTGCCGTACAGCCAGACCGACTTCCACCACGCCAAGCCGATCTACGAGTACCTGCCCGGCTGGAGCGAGGACATCAGCAAGGCGAAGACCTTCGGCGACCTGCCGAAGAACGCCCAGGCCTATGTGAAGGCGCTGGAGGAGATGTCGGGCGCCCCGATCTCCGCGATCGGCGTCGGCCCCGGCCGGACCGAGACGATCGAGATCAACTCCTTCATCTGATCCCTTCCTGCTGAAGCCCCTGGCAGAGCCGACCGCTCCGCCAGGGGCTTTCGCCTGCCCGCCCGCTATTGCACTAGTACATACATCTATTGCGTCTAGTTCAACTGCCCAGTACCGTTTCGATCATGACCGCGAAGACCCCCGCCCCCGTCACCCTCACCGGCCGGCACGTCCGCCTGGAGCCGCTGCGCCGCGACCACACCGCGGACCTCTTCGTCGCCGCCGGTGGCGAGGAGGAGGTGTTCCGCTGGCTGCCCTGGGGCACTCCGCAGACCGAGGCGGAGATGGCCGAGGTCGTCGAGGGGTACCTGAAGAACCCCGGCTGCGAGCCGTTCGCCGTCATCGCCGCCGACTCGGACCGGGCGGTCGGCGTCAGCTGCTTCTACGACGTCAACCCGGTCGACGAATGGGTGGAGATCGGCGGCACCTGGTACGCCCGCTCGGTCTGGCGCACGGCCGTCAACACCGAGGCGAAGCTGCTGCTCCTCACCCATGCGTTCGAGGACCTCGGCATGGGCCGGGTGATGTGGAAGACCGACCACCTCAACGAGCGCTCCCAGAACGCCATCCGCCGCCTCGGCGCCCAGTACGAGGGCACCTTCCGCCGGGCCCGGCGCCGCCCGGACGGCAGCTGGCGGGACAGCGTCTACTTCTCGATGCTCGCCGACGAGTGGCCCGCCGCGAAGGAGCGGCTGACCGGGGCCCTGCTCGGCCGGGTGTGACCAGCATTCCGCCGCCGGTGCGCGCGCGGGGTGCCGACCGGGTCGGCACCCCGGCATCACCGAGCTGAGCGGCCGTCAGGCGTCCTCCGCCACCAGGTGCTCGACGCACACCGCGACCGCCAGCAGCAGGCCGGTGTCCGCGCCGTCGGCGATCCGGACGCCGTAACTGTCGCGCAGCCGGAACCACTTGCGGGAGATCTCGGCGATCCGGTCGCCGTGCGACTCGATCCGGTAGTCCTTGTCGATCAGATTGCCGTGGATCTCCAACTCGCCGCCGTCCCGCAGCTCCACGTGGTACTTGTCGCGGAACGGGGTGAAGAGCTTCTTGCGCACCGTGGCGATCACCTCGCCGCGGTGGTCCTCGATCTTCATCGCGTCCCGGATCGACACCGCCTTGTGCTTGATCACCGCCACCACCCGGCCGCCGGCGTCCTTCAGCTCGAAGGTCTCGCGGATCCGCAGCACCTTGCCGTCCACCAGGAACGCTTTGGTGCCGTGCTCGTCCTCGATCCAGAAGTCCTCACCGATCGAGAAGAGCCGCTCCCTGACCTGGTACTTCATCCCGTGCCTCCGCTGCTCGCCGCACTGTATCCCCCCGGCCTACCACCGCCGCCGGCCGGCACCGGGCTGCGACACGGACTACGAGAGTTCCCACAGCAGCCGGTAGTAGCGGATCCGCTCCTGATCCGGCTCGACTCCGTACGCCTCCAGCAGCGGTTCCTCCCAGCCCGGACCGTAGTTCCAGACGGTGCTCCAGGTGGCGACGGCGAGGTCGGCCCAGCGGTCGGCGACACCCAGCGCGCCGAGGTCGACATGGCCGGTGCAGCTGCCGCCGTCCCCGATCAGGGTGTTGGGAGCGCAGGCGTCGCCGTGGCAGACCACGAGCCGGTCGATGGGCGGCCGGTCGGCCAGGGCTGCCAGCGCGTCCTCGACCGTGCCGAACCGCCGATGGTCCGGATGGAACTCCGCCGGATCCAACCGGCCCGCCGCCGCGTTCTCCCGCGCCCGCGCCACCCGCTGCTCGGCCGACCACTCGAACGGGCAGTCCCCAACCGGCAGTTCCTCATGCAGTCGGCGCAGCCCCGCCCCGATCGCCCGCACCGCCGTGGCCGGCTCCTGCTTCCAGCGGTCCGCCACCGCCATCGTCCCGGGCAGCCCGGCGGTGACCAGCCACGACCCGCTCCCGTCCGCCCCCTCACCCAACACCCGCGGCACCACCGCGAACCGCCCGGCCCACCCCAGCCGCACCGCCTCGGCCCCAGGTCCAGCCCGCTCCCCACCGGCGCCCACTTCACGAACCGCGCCCCGACCTGGAACGTCAACCCCCCGAGCACATTGCGCCACACCACCCGCAACGGCTGCCCACCCGCCAACTCCACGACGCTCTGCGGCACTTCAACCGGTCCCTGCGGCGCTTCAGCGATCATCCTGGCATTGTCGCTCCGCCGCCCGAGCCCGGGTCAAGCGGTTTCCGGGACCATGGCTTCGGCCGTGGGCCTATGCGCGGGTCACGAACCCGGGGTGGGGGCGCCACCCGGTGGCGGATGTAGTCGTTCGGATGCGACCGGGCGAGCGCCAGCGCGGTATCCACCAAGTCATGCAGCTCAGGCGGGTAATACGACTTCTGGAGCGGCAGTCGGGGGATGATGCTGCACTGAACGCCCAGGTGGTCGCTGCTCACGAACTCGCGGAGTGCGGCCTCGTACCACTCACTCGTGAGGACGAACCTGTCGTCCTCCTCCCTCTGGCATCCGACTCCCTCTTCCGCCGCCCTGACCTCAGGAAGCTGAAGCTGCAGAGCCGACCAGTACCAGGCCCGCGCCGCCCCGGCCCGCTCCAGATCGCTACCCGTCCACAGGAACTCGAGCAGGGTGCTTCGGACCCGCCTGCGGCCGAACGCATTGAGGGCGGGCTCCAGGTACCACCGGTTGAAGCTCGGGTCCGGCTCATAGACGGCTGCCTTCACGAGCGTGCCGCAGGACTCCTCAGGCAGCAGCAACCCGCCCTTCCTGGAGGCTGTTCGCAGCGCGTGCCCGACACGGCGGCCCCACCGCCACTCGTCACCCGGCTCGGCCGGAGCAACGTCGAGCTCGACGATCTCCACCAGCTCCCCCAGGCACCGCAGCAGCAGCTGCCGTCCGTCCTCTGCGACGCCGGCGGCCGTTCCGTTCCCGTCCACCGATACCCACCCCTCCCCTGTAGCAGAGCCGCGCGGAATGCTTCCACAATCGGATGAGACTGGAGGAGGGCACGACTCTGCTGAAACGGCTCCCACTCCGGCAGGCACCGCTTCCGGAAACGCCGAGCGCCCCGGCACCATGATGGCGGGGGCGCTCCTGACAGCTGGTCATACTTCCTGTGAGCTGCGGCCCGCACCCAGGAGTTGAGCGCCTGACTACAGACCTGCCTCATCCAGCAGCAGGTACAGCACACCGACCAGCGATCCGCTGCTGACGATGAGGAATGTCTCCGCAGCCCGATGAGGTTGGATACGAGCATGGCCTCTCGTGCACGTGTCCGCGCCCCCGAACTGATCGGCAAGGGCGGTTGGCTCAATACCGGCGGCAAGGATCTGACCCTGGCGGATCTCCGGGGCAAGATCGTCATCGCTGATTTCTGGACCTTTTGCTGCATCAACTGTCTGCACGTCCTGGACGAGCTGCGTGAGTTGGAGGAGAAGCACCGCGACACGGTGGTGATCGTCGGGGTGCACTCGCCGAAGTTCGTGCATGAGGCGGACCACCAGGCCGTGGTGGACGCGGTGGCGCGGTACGAGGTGGCGCATCCGGTGTTGGACGATCCGGAGTTGGCGACCTGGAAGCAGTACGCGGTGCGGGCGTGGCCGACGCTGGTGGTGATCGATCCCGAGGGGTACGTGGTCGCGCAGCACGCCGGGGAGGGGCATGCGCACGCGATCGAGCGGCTGGTCGAGGAGCTGGAGGAGGAGCACGCGGCGAAGGGGACGCTGCGGCGCGGCGACGGGCCCTATGTGCCGCCGGAGCCGGTGGCGGGGGCGCTGAAGTTCCCCGGCAAGGCGGTGCGGCTGCCCGGTGGGGGCTTCCTGGTGGCCGACGCGGGGCACCACTCGCTGGTCGAGCTGGCCGAGGACGGCGAGACCGTGGTGCGCCGGATCGGCGACGGCGAGCGCGGCCTGGTCGACGGCGTCTCGCCCCGGTTCAGTGAGCCGCAGGGCCTGGCGCTGGTGTCGGAGGGCCTGGGGCTGGGCTATGACGTGGTGGTCGCCGACACGGTGAACCACGCGCTGCGCGGGGTCCGGCTGGCCGACGGCTCGGTGACCACGCTGGCGGGCACCGGGCGGCAGTGGTGGCAGGGCTCGCCGACCAGTGGCCCGGCGACCGAGGTGGACCTCTCCTCGCCGTGGGACGTCGCCTTCTTCGACGACCGGGTGTGGATCGCGATGGCCGGGGTGCACCAGCTGTGGGCGTTCGACCCGGCCGCCGGCACGGTCGCCGTCGCGGCCGGCACCACCAACGAGGGCCTGGTGGACGGTCCGGTGGCGGAGGCCTGGTTCGCCCAGCCCTCCGGCCTGGCGGTCTCCCCGGACGGCTCCACGCTCTGGGTGGCGGACAGCGAGACCTCGGCGGTCCGCTACGTTTCACGTGAAACCAAGCAGGTGCACAGCGTGGTCGGCACCGGCCTGTTCGACTTCGGCCACCGGGACGGCGCGGCCGAGCAGGCGCTGCTGCAGCACCCGCTGGGCGTCACCGTGCTGCCCGACGGCTCGGTGGCGATCGCCGACACCTACAACCACGCGCTGCGCCGCTACAACCCGGCGACCGGCGAGGTCAGCACCCTCGCCACCGACCTGCGCGAGCCGTCCGGCGCGGTGCTGGTCGGCGAGGACATCGTGGTGGTGGAATCGGCCCGGCACCGGCTGACCCGGCTGCGGCTGCCCGAGGAGGCGGTGCAGGTGGAGTCGGTGGCGCACCGGACCCAGCGCGCCGCCACCGAGGTGGCCCCCGGCGCGCTCCGGCTCGACGTGGTGTTCACCGCGCCGACCGGCCAGAAGCTGGACGAGCGCTACGGCCCGTCGACCCGGCTGCTGGTCAGCGCCACCCCGCCGGAGCTGCTGGTCTCGGGCGCGGGTGCGGACAGCGCGCTCTCCCGCGAGCTGGTGCTCTCCGCCGAGGTGACGGAGGGCGTGCTGCACGTCTCCGCGATGGCTGCCTCCTGCGACGACGACCCGGAGATCGAGTACCCGGCCTGCCACGTGCACCAGCAGGACTGGGGTGTGCCGGTGAAGCTGGTCGCGGGCGGTGCCACCCGGCTGCCGCTGGTGCTGGCCGGCATGGAGTAGCGGGACGGGTCAGGGCCGACCCGCCCGCGGGCCGGCCCTGAACGAGCCTCAGCCCTCCAGGAAGGCCTTGATCGCCGAGGCCAGCAGGAACGCGTCGTCGGCGCCGCACAGCTCGCGGGCCGAGTGCATGGAGAGCGCGGCGATGCCGCAGTCCACCGTGGTGATGCCGAGCCGGGCCGCGGTGATCGGGCCGATGGTGGTGCCGCAGGGCACCGTGTTGTTGGAGACGAAGGTCTGCCAGGGCACTCCGGCCCGCTCGCAGGCGGCCGCGAAGACGGCCCGGCCGACCCCGTCGGTGGCGTAGCGGTTGTTGACGTTGACCTTGAGGATCGGGCCGCCGTTGGGCGCCGGCTGGTGGCCGGGCTCGTGCTTCTCGGGGTAGTTGGGGTGCACCGCGTGCCCCATGTCGGAGGAGAGGCAGACGGTGCCGGCCAGCGCCCGGGCCCGGTCCTCCTCGTTGCCGCCGCGGCTGGACACGCTGCGCTCCAGCACCCGGCCGAGCAGCGGGCCCTGGGCGCCGGTGTCCGACTCGCTGCCGGTCTCCTCGTGGTCGAAGGCGGCCATCACCGGGATGTAGGGCAGCTCGTCGGCGCCGTCGGCGGTGGCCACGGCGGCCAGCGCGGCGGCCGAGGCGTGCACCGAGAGCAGGTTGTCCAGGCGCGGGCCGGCCAGCAGCTCGCGGTCCCGGCCGAGGTACGACGGCGGCTGGACGTCATGGGTCATCAGGTCCCAGCCGAGCACCTGGTCCGCGTCCAGCCCGGCGCGCTCCGCGACGTAGCGCAGCAGGGATCCCTCGTCGACCGAGCCCAGGCCCCAGATCGGCGTGAGGTGGCGCTGCCGGTCCAGCTTCAGCCCGTCGTTCACCTGCCGGTCCAGGTGGATCGCCAGCTGCGGCACCCGCAGCAGCGGCTCGTCCAGCTGCACCAGCCGCGTCGACCCGTCACGCAGTACCAGGCGCCCGGAGATCCCCAGGTCCCGGTCCAGCCAGGTGTTCAGCGGCACACCGCCGTAGATCTCCACGGCCACCTGCCGCCAGCCGACCGACCCGGTGTCCGGCACCGGCTTGACCCGCAGGTTCGGGGAGTCGGTGTGGCTGCCGACGATCCGGAACGGCGTGGCCGGCCCGGCGCTGCGCGGCACGTACCAGGCGATCAGCGCGCCGCCCCGGATGACGTACCGGCCGCCGACCGCGCCGTCCCACGCGTCGGCCTCGGCGATCTGCCGGAAGCCCGCCTTCTCCAGCCGCTCGGCGGCACCCGCCACGGCGTGGTACGGCGACGGGGCGGCGGCCAGATACGCGATCAAGTCGTCGGTATGAGTCCGGTTGAAGAAGACCGAGCGGTCGGCGGTCGACATGCTGCTCCTGGTTCGAGGGATGCCGGAGAGCCGGCGGTACGGGGCTGCCCTCCCTGAGCATATGCCCGTACACCGACAGATAGATCAGGATCAGCTCCACGATCCTGCTGCTGACCGGCCCACCAACCGCCGTCGCTTCCTCCGTCAAACCTCCCGCATCGTCCCGCCCGGCCTCGCCCCGGCTCACATCGCGGCCTGCTCCAGACAGGTCGCGTCGTCGCCCTCGGCTCCCAGCGCGGTGATCAGTCGTCGCACGTTGCTGCGGCGCGGCCTGGTCCGCCCGCGTTCCAGGTCCCCGATCGACCGCACGGTCAGGCCTGACCGCTCCGCCAGCCGTTCCTGGCTGAGTTCGGCCTGCTTCCGCAGCTCGCGCAGTAACTCCCGAAGCTCCGGTCATGTTGTTGACGCATCGAACGTCCCCCCAACCAGGATCTGATCCCAATGCAGCATCACTGTACGCACGGGATCGATTCCCGGAAGGATCTTTCATTCAACGATCTTCCGCGGAGCTCCGAGCCACTGGTCAGCGGCCCGAGCGGGGACGGCAACCCGGGCCAGGGCCTGACCGTGCTCGCGACCACCCCGGGGGCCGTGCGGGCGATGGCTCCCCGGCTGACCGCCGGCGTCGCCCTGGACCCGTACATGGAGCGCACCCACCAGCCGGTCGCGCTGCTGAGCGCGGCGGCGGCCGGCCGACTGGGGGTCACCCGGCTGGACGCGCAGCCGGCGGTGTTCATCGACGGGCTGCCGTACACGGTGGTCGGGATCTTCGACCAGGTGCAGCGCGAGCCGGGGGCCCTGCTGGGCGTGCTGATCCCGAGCAGCACCGCGCTGGACCGGTTCGGCGACCCCGGCACCACGCCCGACCAGGCCGCCCAGGCCCTGGTCGCCACCCGGGTGGGCGCGGCCCCGGTGGTCGCCCGGCAGCTGGCGGTGGCGCTGCGCCCCGACCGTCCGAAGGCGTTCGCCGTGACCGCCCCGCCCGACCCGCACAGCCTGCGCGACCACGTCACCACCGACCTGAGCGGGCTCTTCCTGGCGCTGGCCGGGATCTGCCTGCTGGTCGGCACGGTCGGGATCGCCAACACCACGCTGGTGGCGGTGCTGGAACGGACCGAGGAGATCGGGCTGCGCCGGGCACTGGGGGCCAGGACCAGGCATGTGGCCGCCCAGTTCCTCGCCGAGTCGACTGCGCTCGGCACCCTCGGCGGGCTGATCGGGACCAGTCTGGGCGTGCTGACCGTGCTGGCCGTGGCCGCCGCCCGGGACTGGACGGCGGTGCTCTCCCCCGCCACCACCCTGCCCGCACCGCTCATCGGCTCGCTGGTGGGCCTGCTGGCCGGCCTCTATCCGTCGCTGCGTGCGGCGCGGATCGACCCGCTGAAGGCGCTGCGCACGGGCTGAACAGCACTGTGGGGCCCGCGGTGTGCGGGCCCCACAGTGCTGAGGGTGGGTCAGGCGGTCAGTGTCAGACTGCTCAGAAGGCGTCCTCGGCCAGCTCCATGACGTCCAGGTCGATGCCCTCGGCGATCAGCCGCTGCGAGGCGACGGTCGGCAGGATGTTGCGGGCGAAGAACCGGGCGCCGGCCACCTTGCCCTGGTAGAAGGCGAGGTCCTTGCCGGTGGCGCCGGCCTCGATCTTGGCGAGCGCCACGACGGCCTGGCGCAGCAGCAGCCAGCCGACCACCACGTCGCCGGAGACCATCAGCAGGCGGGTGGTGTTGAGGCCCACCTTGTACATGTTCTTGACGTCCTGCTCGACCGAGGAGAGGTCGGCCAGCAGCTTGCCGACGATCGCCTCCAGGTCGCCGGCCGCCTTGGCCAGGAACTCGCGCTCGGCGGCGAGCGCCTCGCCGCCCTCGCCGGCCGCCAGGAACTTCTGGATCTGCTCGGAGACCGCGGTCAGCGCCTGGCCGCCGTCCTTCACGATCTTGCGGAAGAAGTAGTCCTGGCCCTGGATCGCCGTGGTGCCCTCGTAGAGGGTGTCGATCTTGGCGTCCCGGATGTACTGCTCGATCGGGTACTCCTGCAGGTAGCCGGAGCCGCCGAAGGTCTGCAGCGACTGGGCCAGCTGCTCGTAGGACTTCTCGGAGCCGTAGCCCTTGACGATCGGCAGCAGCAGGTCGTTCAGGCGCTCGGCGGCCTCGTCCTTCTCACCGCGCAGGCGGGCGGCGGCCATGTCGTCCTGCACCGAGGCGGTGTAGAGGACCAGGGCGCGCATGCCCTCGGCGTAGGCCTTCTGGGTGAGCAGCGAGCGGCGCACGTCCGGGTGGTGCGTGATGGTGACGCGCGGCGCGGTCTTGTCCAGGAAGTTGGCGATGTCGGCGCCCTGGACGCGCTGCTTGGCGTAGTCCAGCGCGTTCAGGTAGCCGGTGGAGAGGGTGGCGATGGCCTTCGTGCCGACCATCATGCGGGCGAACTCGATGATCTTGAACATCTGGCGGATGCCGTCGATCTTCTCGCCGACCAGCCAGCCCTTGGCCGGGTGCTTGGCGCCGAAGGTCATCTCGCAGGTGTTCGAGGCCTTGAGGCCCATCTTGTGCTCGACGTTGGTGGCGTAGACGCCGTTGCGCTCGCCCAGCTCGCCGGTCTCCCAGTCGAAGTCGAACTTGGGGACGATGTAGAGGCCCAGGCCCTTGGTGCCCGGCTTGCCGCCCTCGGGGCGGGCCAGCACCAGGTGGATGATGTTCTCGGCCATGTCGTGCTCACCGGAGGTGATGAAGCGCTTCACGCCCTCGATGTGCCAGGAGCCGTCCTCCTGCTTGATCGCCTTGGTGCGGCCGGCGCCCACGTCGGAGCCCGCGTCGGGCTCGGTGAGGACCATGGTCGAGCCCCACAGGCGGTCGGTCATCCGCTGGGCGACCTTCAGCTGCTCCTCGGTGCCCTCGTCGGCGATGACACCGGCGAAGGCCGGGCCGGAGGAGTACATCCAGATGGCCGGGTTGGAGCCCAGGATCTGCTCGGCGAAGGCCCAGATCAGCGAGTTCGGGGTGACCTGGCCGCCGATCGACTCCGGGATGCCCAGGCGCCACCACTCGGCGTCCATGAAGGTCTGGTAGCTCTTCTTGAAGCTGGCCGGGATCGGCGCGGTGTTGGTCTCCGGGTCGAAGACCGGCGGGTTGCGGTCGGCGTCCTCGAAGGAGGCGGCGAGGTCGTTCTCGGCCAGCCGGGAGATCTCGCTGAGGATGTTCTTCGCGGTGTCGACGTCCATGTCGGCGAACGGACCGGTGCCGTACACCTGGTCGCGGCCGAGCACCTCGAAGAGGTTGAACTCCACGTCCCGCAGGTTGGACTTGTAGTGACCCATCGCCGTTTCTCCGGTTCGTCGCTCAGGGTGCGCCATCACGCGCCCCTACCCGCCAGTAAACCCCATGATGCTACCGGTTAGTAACTTGTACAAGCCCCCAGCCGCCAATACCGCGTGAAGGGCATCACGTCGTTCCATCCCGCGATACCCGCACCGAGCCGATCGAATGCCTACCCGACAGTCGTCTCGTAGTCGCCTCCCCACAGGACCATCCCAGGCCACGTTGTCCGATTCGGCCGCCGCACAAGGACTCTCCGGCCCGCTAGCCTGTCCGTGTGTACGGCTACGAGCAGAGCGCCAGCGGCGGCTACCCGGGCGACCCCTACCAGCAGGCGGGCCAGCAGGGCATGGGCGGCGGGTACGGACAGCAGGGGTACGGCGCGCAGGCCGGCCCCGGCATGGCCGCCGGAGGATACGGCGACCAGGCGCAGTCCGCCGGCCAGTCGCTCTACCCCGAACCCTCGCCGCCCTCGCTCGCCGACGCGGTGCGCGCCTTCACCACCGGCTCGATGCCGGTCGAGGACTTCCAGGCGATCTTCATCACCTCCAAGGTGCACTGCCCGCGCGGCGACCGCCCCGGCTTCCTGGCGCTGCACAACACGCCCACCCCGGTGATCCCGATGTTCAGCTCGCTCAAGGAGCTGCGCCGGTACGCGGGCAAGGAGTCCAAGTACTTCACCGTCTCCGGCGCCGAGGTGCTGGACCTGCTGCCGACCGGCTACGGCTTCGCGCTCGACATGGAGGGCGAGCACCGGATGGTGTTCGACGCCAAGGCCGTGGAGCAGATGGTGGACTTCACCATGCGGCGGATGTACGGCTGAGGCCGCCGCCGGGCCGCCTCGAAACCACCGGGTCCACCCTGAGAGGGTGGACCTTCCGCATTTAGTTCAAGTTTCAACTTGCTACTTGTTGATTGTTGAACTAACCTGGCGGACGTAGGCCACAGCGCCCCGATCCAGCAGGAGGCCGACATGCCAGCCGTGACCGTAGAGAACCCGCTCGTCCTGCCGCGCATCGCGGCTCCCGCCGAAGCTGCCACGCCCCGCCCCGCGCTGGCCGTCTCCACTGCCATCGAGGGCTTCGAGGGCGAGGGCTTCCCCGTCCGCCGGGCGTTCGCCAAGATCAACCAGAAGTACCTCGACCCGTTCATCATGATGGACCAGATGGGCGAGGTGGATTACGCGGCCGGCGAGCCGAAGGGGACCCCCTGGCACCCGCACCGCGGCTTCGAGACCGTCACCTACATCATCGACGGCACCTTCGTGCACCAGGACTCGCACGGCGGCGGCGGCGTGATCACCGACGGCGACACCCAGTGGATGACGGCCGGCTCCGGCCTGCTGCACATCGAGACCCCGCCGGAGTCCCTGGTGCTGTCCGGCGGCCTCTTCCACGGGCTGCAGCTCTGGGTGAACCTGCCGGCCTCCGACAAGATGATCGCGCCCAAGTACCAGGACATCCGCGGCGGCAGCGTCAAGCTGCTCGCCTCCCCGGACGGCGGCGCGCTGGTCCGGCTGATCGCCGGTGAGATCGGCGGCCACCAGGGCCCCGGCGCCACCCACACCCCGATCACCATGATCCACGTCTCGGTGAACCCGGGCGCCCAGGTCACCCTGCCCTGGCGCGCCGACTTCAACGCACTCGCCTACGGCCTGGCCGGCAGCGGCTCGGCCGGCGAGGAGCACCGCCCCTTCCACATGGGCCAGGCCGTGGTGTTCGGCGAGGGCGACACGCTCACCATCCGCGCCGACGACAAGCAGCCGGACTCCCGCAGCGCCAACTTCGAGGTGGTGCTGCTCGGCGGCCTGCCGATCCGCGAACCGGTCGCCTGGTACGGGCCGTTCGTGATGAACAGCCACACCGAGCTCCAGCAGGCCATGGACGACTTCCAGGCCGGCCGCCTCGGCACCATCCCCGCCAACCCGCACCTGCCGGGCTGACGTCAGCTCCGACGATCCGAACGGGTCGGCCTCCCCTGGAGGTCGACCCGTTCGGCGTTCTCCACGCCGCTGGTTCCGCGCCGCTGGCTTCTGCGCCGCTGGTTTCTGCGCCGCCGGCTCCGCGCTGTCGGCGCGGACGTCCGCCAGTCCGTAGAACTAATCCGCTAAATACATTAGTAGTCAGCGGCCCCTCCCTGGCAGGATCTGACGATGGGTCACCATCGCCATGACTCCGGTCGCAGTGACCCGCTCGGAATACCCTATGGGGGTATGTGGTTCACCGAGTGCAAGCAGTTCGAGGGGAAGGCGGAGCACCATGCACGCGCTACTGCACGCACTGTCCATCACCGGGTCGATGACCTGGGAGATCACCTGGGCGCTGATCCTGGGCTTCCTGCTGTCCGCCGTGGTCCAGGCGGTGGTGCGCAAGTCCACGGTGATCCGGCTGCTCGGTGACGACCGCCCCCGCACCCTGGCGATCGCCTCCGCCCTCGGCGCGGCCTCCTCGTCCTGCTCCTACGCGGCCGTCGCGCTCGCCCGCTCGCTGTTCCGCAAGGGCGCCGACTTCACCGCCGCCATGGCCTTCGAGATCGCCTCCACCAACCTGGTGGTCGAACTCGGCGTCATCCTGGCCCTGTTGATGGGATGGCAGTTCACCGCGGCGGAGTTCGTCGGCGGCCCGATCATGATCATCGCGCTGGCCGTGCTGTTCCGGCTCTTCCTGCGGGACAAGTTGCTACGCGAGGCCCGCGAGCAGGCGGACCGCGGGCTGGCCGGTTCGATGGAGGGCCACGCGGCGATGGACATGTCCGTCCAGGGCGAGGGCTCCTTCACCCGGCGGCTGTTCTCCCGCGACGGGTTCACCGCCACCGCCCATGTGTTCGTCATGGAGTGGGCCGCCATCCTCAAGGACCTGGTGATCGGCCTGCTGGTGGCCGGTGCGATCGCCGCCTGGGTGCCGGACTCCTTCTGGCAGGCGTTCTTCTTCGCCCACCACCCGCTGGCGGCCAAGCTCTGGGGACCGCTGATCGGCCCGGTGGTGGCGATGATCTCGTTCGTCTGCTCGATCGGGAACGTGCCGCTGGCGGTGGTCCTCTGGAAGGGCGGCATCAGCTTCGGCGGCGTGGTCGCGTTCATCTTCGCCGACCTGCTGATCCTGCCGATCCTGAACATCTACCGGAAGTACTACGGCCGGCGGATGGCCTACTTCCTGCTGGCCACCTTCTACGCCGCCATGGTCCTCGCCGGCTACCTGGTGGAGCTCCTCTTCGGCGGCCTCGGCCTGATCCCCGACCAGCGCGACGCCACCATCCCGATGGAGGGCATCTCCTGGAACTACACCAGCTGGCTCAACATCGCCTTCCTGCTGCTGGCCGCCGTGCTGGTGATCCGCTTCTTCCGCACCGGGGGGATGGCGATGATGCACATGATGGGCGGCGGGCCGGATGACCACGCGGGGCACGGGCACGAAGGGCACGAGGGGCACGCGGGCCACGGAGGGCACGCGGGGCACGCAGGGCATGACGGCCACGACGCGCACGAAGGGCACGGGGGGCACGAGGGCCACGGGGACCACAGCGCGCACGCGGGTCACGACCACGGTGCGCACGGGGACCACGGGGACCACCAGCACCACTGACCCGCACGCACCGCACCACGCGAAAGCGCCTGTCGGCAGGCGACCGGGGAGACGGGGCACCCGCCGACAGGCGACGTCGGTCCGGTCCACTAATGGCGGGTGAAACCGTCCGACGGGTCTGACCGGCATGGCAGACTTTGGGCAGAGAATCATCTTCTACATCTACGTAGAAATACTACGTAGATGTAGAAGATAGCGCAGAAGGCGAGAAAGTCCATGGGCGTACCCGAACCCGCCACGCCCGAGGGCCGGGCCAAGGGCGAACTGGAGGCCGCGATCCTCGCAGTCCTGCACCGGGCCGCCCCCGCCGCGCTGACCCCCGGTGAGGTGCAGGAACGCCTCACCGGACCGCTCGCCTACACCACCGTCGTCACCACCCTGTCCCGCCTGCACGGCAAGGGCCTGCTGAGACGCGAGAAGCGCGGCCGGGCCTACGCCTACACACCGGTGGCCGACGAATCCGGCCTCGCCGCCCGCCAGATGCGCAAGGTGCTGGACGGCCGCAGCGACCGCGAGGCGGTGCTCACCCACTTCGTCGACGAGCTGTCCGACGACGACGAGGAGCTGCTGCGCCGGCTGCTGGACCTCGGCGGCTAGGGGAGCTCCAGCACGTGCACGTCGCCGTCTACCTACCGCTGCTCTTCCCGTTCCTGGCCGCTCTGGTCGCCCGCCCCGTCGGCGAGCGCCTGCCACCCCGCCGGGCCACCTGGCTGCTGACCGCCGGCGCCCTGGTGCTCGCCACCGCCAGCACCGCGGCCCTGGGCATGCTCGCCGTCACCGGACTGATCCGGTTCCCGCTGCTCGCCCGGCTCCCCCACCACCACTGGTCGGCGCTCGCCGCCCAGCACCACGACCCCGCCCCGTTCTCCACCGCCCTGCTCGCCGGCACCCTGGCCGCCGCCGTGACCGTGCTCGCCGGCCGGATGCTCTGGCGGCGCGCCCGCACCCTGGCCCAGGCGGCGACCGATGCCGCTTGCCTGCCCGGCCGCGACCAGCTGGTCGTCCTCGACGACCCCACCGCCGAGGCCTATGCGATCCCCGGCCGCCCCGGCCGGATCGTGATCTCCACCGGCATGCTGGCGGCCCTCGACCCGGCCGAACACCAGATCCTGCTGGCCCACGAGCGCGCCCACCTGACCCACCGCCACCACCTCTTCGTGGCCTGCGCCCAACTGGCGGCCGCCGCCAACCCGTTGCTGCGCCCGCTGGCCCACACCGTCGGCTACACCGTCGAACGCTGGGCCGACGAGACCGCGGGGGCGGCGGTCGGCGACCGCGCCCGCGTCGCCCGCGCCATCGGCAAGGCCGCCCTCGCCACCCGCCGCACCGCCGATGCTCCTGGCCGCCGCCCCGCCGCCGCCCTGGGCATCATGGGCCGCCTGCGCCCCGCCCCGCTCCCGGGCCCCGTCCCCCGCCGCGTCACCGCCCTGCTCGCCCCGGCGCCGCGCCGCCATACCTGGTCGGCGCTGGCACTTGGGGCATTGGCGGTGGCCGCGGCACTCTGCGCGCTGGAGGCCGGGCTCGACCTGGACGCCCTGCTCGACTTCGTCAAACGAGCGGCCCCGGCGGCGGCACCCACTGACCCACCGCTGCCGCCAAACGCCAACTCCCGCCACGGCCACCGGAGCTCAGGTCCTACGCCCCCTGCAGCCGCGCGCCGCCGTCCACGATCAGGCTGATCCCCGTCGTGTAGGTGTTCTCCACCAGGAACGCGATCGCGTGCGCCACCTCCGCCGGCGTGCCGATCCGCTTCAGCGGCAGCGCGGCGGCGGAGGCGTCGAGGACGGCGGCGCGGGCGTCACCCGGCAGCCAGTCCCACCAGTCCGTGTCGATGCCGCCCGGGGAGACGGCGTTGACCCGGCGCGGGGCGAGTTCGGCGGCCAGCGCCCGGGCCGCTGCCTCGACTCCCGCGTTGACGGCGGCGATGGCGGCCGTACCGGGCATGCCGACGTGGGCGGTGATGGCGCCGACCAGGGTGATCGAGCCGTCGGCGCGCAGGGTGGGCAGGGCGGCCTGCACGGCGAGCAGGTGGGCGGCCAGCTTGCCGTCGGTCAGGGCGGCCAGCTGGTCGCGCCGCAGGTCGGCGATCGGCCCGACGCCGCCGTGCGGGGCGACGGTGACCACCAGGTGGTCGAACTCGCCGAGGGCGGCGAAGAATTCGGCGAGGTCAGCGGCCGACGAGGCGTCGACCGGGCGGCCCTCGGCGGCGCCGCCCAGCCGCTCCAGCGCCGTGGCCAGGCGCTGCTCGTCGCGGCCTGCGATCACCACGCGGTGACCGTCCTTCACGAAGTGCTCGGCTGCGGCCAGGCCGATGCCCGCAGTGCCGCCGATGATCACGATGCGTTCCGACACGAGTGTCACTCCCCCAGATGTTCCACTGCTCTTTCGAGTCACTGTGCCTCATTTATATTTCGAGGCACCCTGTCTTGTAAAGTGGAGGGCATGACGGACGGATCGCGCGGTCGCCCGCGCAGCAACGAAGCCCGGCAGGCGATCCTGACGGCGGCCCTGGCACTGGCAGAGCGGGACGGATACACGGCGGTCACCATGAAGGGCATCGCCGAGGCGGCCGGCGTGGGCCGGGCCACCGTCTACCGCTGGTGGCCCACCCGGGCGGCGGTGCTGATGGAGGCGCTCAACGAGCTCAGCGCCCGGGTGGCCACCCCCGCGCCGGCCGGCGGCCCCGAGGCCGACCTGCTGACCTTCCTCACCGCGACCTTCGCCATGGCCGAGCACGGCCCCAGCCGCACCGTCCTGCTCGGCCTCACCGCCGACGCCCAGCACGACCCCGGGATCGCCGCCGCCGTCGCCGAGTTGACCGCCCGTCGGCGAGCGCTGCTGCGCGGCCTGCTGGAGCGGCTCGACGGGGAGTGGAACGTGCCCCTGGAGCTGGTGGTCGACATGGTCTTCGGCGCCATGTGGTACCGCATGATCGACCTGCACGACCGGGTGGACGCCACCACGGCCGCCGAACTCTGCCGCGCGGTGGAGAAGTTGATGAGGCGCCAAGCCTAGGAGGACGACGGGCGCGCGGCCCGGACCAGCACCCCGACCAGCACCGACGCCGCCGCCATCAGCCCCGCCACGCACCACATGCCCGCTTCGGCCGCGCCCGCGTACCCGTCGGCCGAGACCCGGGGGCCGAGCACCGCGAAGAAGACGGCACCGACACCGGCCACGCCGATCGCGCCCGAGAACTGCTGGGTCGTGGTGAGCACACCGGAGGCGGCGCCGATCCGCTGCGGGGCGACGGTGGCCAGGACGGCACCCATCAGCGCGGGCAGCGCCAGCCCGTTGCCCAGGCCGGTGAGCGCCAGTGGCAGCGCCAGAGCCGGCGGCGGGACCGCACCGCCCGACAACTGCAGCAGCACGGCGACGACCGCCGCGGCAACGGTGCTGATCAGCGTGCCGGCCACCAGCACCCGATGGCCGTAGCGGGCCGTCAGTCGGCGGCCGAGGAGCGAGGCGGCCATGGTGGCCAGCCCCAGCGGCAGGAACTCCAGACCGGCGGCACGGGAGTCCAGTCCGAGGCCGGACTGCAGCAGCAGGGTGACGGTGAACATCTGGCTGCCGATGGCGGCCAGCATGCAGGCGTTGACCAGCAGGCCGACGGTGAACGACCGCCCGCGGAACAGCGCCAGGTCGAGCAGCGGCTCGCGGCCGGCCCGGGTCAGGCGGCGCTCCCAGGCGATGGTGGCGACCAGCACCGGGAGGGCGGCGGCCAGGCTCAACCAGGTCCACAGCGGCCAGCCCTGCTGGCGGCCGAGCACCAGTGGGACCAGGGCCAGCCCCAGCGCCCCGGAGAGGCCGAGCACGCCGAGCGGATCCAGGCGGGGGCGGGCGGTTGGACGACTGCGCGGCAGCAGGCAGGCGGCGAGCGGCACGGCGACCGCGCCGACCGGCAGGTTGACCAGGAAGATCACCCGCCAGCCGAGGCCCAGCGGGTCGGCCTGGAGCAGCAGTCCGCCGAGCACCTGCCCGGCGATCCCGCCGACCCCGAGGGCCACCCCGAACCAGGAGATGGCCCGCGGCCGCTCCTGGGCCGGGAAGAGCGCGGTGATCAGCGCCAGCACCTGCGGAGCCATCGCGGCGGCCGCCAGGCCCTGGAGCAGTCGGGCGCCGACCAGTTGGCCCGGGGATCCGGCCACCCCGCAGAGCAGCGAGGCCGCGGTGAAGGCGGTGATGCCGAGCAGGAACATCCGGCGGTGGCCGAACAGGTCACCGAGCTTGCCGCCGGTGATCAGGCCGGCGGCGTAGCTGAAGCCGTAGCCGCCGACCACCAGCTCCAGGGCCGCCTGCCCGGCGTGCAGGTCGTGGGCCAGCGCGGGGGCGGCGACGTTGACCACCATGTAGTCGAACGAGGCCATGAAGGTGGCCAGCAGGATCACCGGGAGGGTGAGCCAGCGGCGGGCGGGCGGAGCGGCGGTCGCGGCCGGCGCGGTCGGCGCGGTCGGCCGTGCGGTGGTGGTGTGAGCCATCGTCAGGTCCTCCTCCAGTAGCGGGTGGCATGAGCCTCGCTCTGAGCAGGGGGTGAGCGCCTGGGGAGAATGCCTTAGACGGCTCTTCAGATTTCAAGATCATCAGGCTGGTGGCCCGGTTAGGATGCCACGCATGACCAGCCGTACGGGGGCGCCGGGCCTCCTCGCCCGCGACGTCGAGCTGTCCGCGCTCGCCGAGGCGCACCGGGAGGCGGCCGGCGGGGAGCCGGTCACCGTGCTGGTCGGCGGCGACGCCGGAATCGGCAAGACCCGGCTGGTCACCGAGTTCACCGCCGCGCTCCCGGACCTGGTGCTGACCGGCGGCTGCCTGGCCCTGGGGGCGGACGGGCTGCCGTACGCACCGTTCACCACCGTGCTGCGCCGCCTGGTGCGGGAGCACGGTCGCGACTGGCCGGCCGAGGCGCTGCCGGGGGCGGGCCGTACGCGCTGGCGCACTGGCTGCCGGAGTTGGGCACGCCGGGCGACGGCCGGGCCCGGCTGTTCGGCGAGGTGCTCGCCCTGCTGGAGGCGGCCGCGGCGGAGCGCGGCCTGGTGCTGGTGCTGGAGGACCTGCACTGGGCCGACCCGGCCAGCGGCGAACTGCTGCTCTTCCTGCTCCGCAACCTCAGCGCGCCCGGCATCCTGCTGCTGGTCACCCACCGCACCACCGACCTCGACGACGGCCACCCCACCCGTGTCCTGCTCACCGCGCTGGCCCGGCTGCCCCGGGTGCGCCGGGTGGACCCGGGGCCGCTCGGGCGCGCCGACCTCGCCGCGCTGGCGGGGAATCCGCTGAGCGAGCACGAGTTGACGGAGCTGGAGCACCGCAGCGGCGGCAACCCGCTGTTCGCGGCGGCGCTGCTCGAGTCGCCCGGTGCCCGCACCCCGGCCCCGCTGCGCGAGCTGCTGCTCACCGGGGTGCGGGAGTTGGCGGCGCCGACCCGGTCCTGCCTGCGGGCCGCGGCGGTGCTGGGCGAGCCGGTCGGGTCCGGACTGCTGGAGCGGATCACCGGGCTGGCCGAGGCGGAGCTGGAGGAGGCGCTGCGGCCGGCCGTGGCGCGCGGGCTGCTGCTGGTGGACGAGGACGGGTACGCGTTCCGCCATGCGCTGCTGCGCGCGGCGGTGGCCGAGGAACTGCTGCCGGGTGAGCGGCGCCGGCTGCACACGGCCTGTGCCCGCGCCCTGGCGGCCGACCCCACGCTGGTCCCGCCGGGCCAAGCGGCGCCCGCGCTGGCGCTGCACTGGCATGCGGCGGGTGACCGGGCGGCGGCCCACGCGGCGGCCTGGACGGCCGCCCGCGCGGCTCGGGCAGGGTATGCGTACGAGGAGGAACTGCGGCTGCTGGAGCGGATGCTGGCCTACCTGGCGGAGGACCCGGGCCTGGACGCGGGCATCGACCCCGCCGACATCCTGCGCACCGCCACCCGGGCCGCCCTGGACGCCCGCGCCCCGCGCGCGGTCTGGAGCTGGCCGACGCCGCCCTGGCCGCCACCCCCGACCCCACCGAGCGGGCGCTGCTCCTGGAGCTCCGCAGCCTGCTGAAGCACCGTCAGGGCCAGGAGGGCCTGGACGATCTGCGCGAAGCCCTGGCCCTCCTCCCCTGCGGCCCGATCGCCGTCCGCGGCCGCCTGCTCGCCACATTGGCCAGCCGGCTGGCGGTGCTGTCGCAGCACGCCGAAGCGGCGAGCGCGGCCGCCGAGGCGCTGCGGCTGGGCGAGGTCTGCCAGGCGCCCCAGACGGAGGCACTGGCGCTGATCACGCTGGCCGCCGAGCGCTCCCGGGCCGGGGACCACGCGGGCGCGCTGGCCGACTGCGCCGAGGCGGACCAGCTGGCGGCATCGGTGGGCGAGGATGACACGGTGGTGCTCGCCGCCGTGATGCGGGTGCTGGCGCTCAAGACGGCGGGCGACTACCCGGCGGCGGTACGGGCTGCCGAGCGCGGCCTGGCCGCGGCCGCCCGGCTCGGCCTGGCCGGCAACCGGGGTGCGGTGCTGGCCTCGATGCTGGCGGACGCGCTCTTCGCGCTCGGCCGCTGGGCCACGGCCCGGACAGTGCTGGCCCGGGCGCTGGAGGAGCAGCCGCCACCGCTCTACCGTGCGGTGCTGCTGTCCACCCGCGGCCTGCTGGACCTCGCCGAGGGCTCGATCGGCGACGCCACGGCCGCCGCCCGCTCTGCGGCCGAGCTGTTCGACCCCGGCTATCCGGGCCGGGAGTTCCGGCTACCGGCAAGGGAGTTGGCGATCCGGGCCGCGCTGGCCGACAACGCCCACGGCCTCGCGGACCGCCTGCTCGGCGAGTTGCTGACCGACCCCGCACTGCCGGATCACCCCACGCAGGCATGGCCACTGCTGCTGGCGGGCCTCCAGGTGGCCGAACTGGGCACCGCCCTCGGAGCCCGACGGCCGGACCCGGCTCCGGGCACCGACCCCCGGACCCGGCAACTCCAGGCCCTGGCAGCCGCGCTGGCCACCCCTGGTCCCGTCCAGGCCGCCCAACAGGCCACCGCGGCTGCCTGGTTCACCGGCGACTGGCCCCCGGTCGTGGGCGCCTGGCGGGCACTCGCCCACCCGTACCCGCTCGCCCAGGCCCTGCTGGCCGCCGCAACCGCCGCCCTCGCCGCCGGCGACCGCCCCACCGCCAGGGAGTCGCTCGGGGAGGCGGCCGGCCTCGCCGAGCGGCTGGGTGCCCGCCCGCTGGCCGAGCGGATCGCCGAACTGACGGCGCGCGAGCGGCTCACCGGCTCCGCCACCGACCGACTCGGGCTGACACCACGCGAGTTGGAGGTACTGCGCCTGGTGGCGGCCGGCCGTAGCAATCGCGAGATCGGCGAACAGCTGTTCATCTCGGCCAAAACGGCCGGGGTGCACGTCTCCAACCTGCTGCCCAAGCTGGGCGCCGCCTCCCGTACCGAGGCGGCAGCGCTGGCCTACCGGCTCGGGCTGTTCAACGAGCACGACCAGCGCACTCGACCTGACGTCATGCGAAGACCTTCGTGACGAAGTCCGCGAGGTTGGCGCGCATCCGATCGAGCTGTTCCTCGACGGTCAGCGACTCCTGGATCCGACTGCCGGTGCCCTCCGGGGTCTTGAGGCCGCGGATGTAGAGCGAGCAGGCCAGGTCGGTGCACATGTAGGCGCCGACCGAGTTGCCCTCGCGCCCGGCCGCGCCGGCCTTGCGGGCGGTGAGCAGCGAAACGCCGCTACCGCTGTGCACGGTGAGGCAGAGGCTGCAGATGTTGCTGCGGAGGAAGCCGCGCTGCTGGGCCGAGTAGCGCAGCGCCAGGCCGATGAGCTGCCCGTCCTCGCGCTCCAGCACCAGGTAGCTGCGCTCGGGCGCGCCCGGATCCCGCCAGCCGAGGAAGTCCAGCTCGTCCCACGGGAGTTCGGCGAGATTGCGCGGCAGATTGATCCGCTTGGCCTCGCCCTTGGAGCAGTTGACGAAGGAGGCGCGGAGGTCCGGTTCGGTGACTGGCTTCATGGTTGGCGACTCTAGATTGCCTAGGAGCACTAGGCAAAGCAATAAAAACCATAGGTAGGTACGCTGGCCTTCATGACCGACGCACCCGTATCAGTCGTCACCGGGGCCAACCGCGGCATCGGGTTGGAGACGTGCCGTCAGCTCGCCGCCCTCGGCCACCGGGTGGTGCTGACCGCCCGGGATCCGGCCAAGGCCCAGGCGGCGGCCCGCCGGATCGGTCCCGCGGTCCACCCCGTCCGACTGGATGTCACCGACGCCGCCGACGCCGCCGCGCTCGCCGCCGAACTGCGCGACCGCTACGGCCGGGTAGACGTCCTGGTGAACAACGCGGCCATCCACTACGACACCTGGCAGCGGGTCAGCACCGCCGACCTGGCGGTGGTGCGCGAGGCCGCCGACACCAATGTGTTCGGGCCCTGGCAGCTGGTGCAGGCGCTGCTGCCGCTGCTGCGCGAGTCGCGGCACGGCCGGATCGTCAACGTCTCCAGCGGCGCGGGCGCGATCGCCGACCTCGGCGCGGGCACCCCGGCGTACTCGATCACCAAGCTGGCGCTCAACGGCCTCACCAAGATGCTGGCCCGCGACCTCGCCCATGACCGGATCCTGGTCAACGCGGTCTGCCCCGGCTGGGTGGCCACCGACATGGGCGGTGGCGGCGGCCGCCCGGTGGCGGACGGCGCGGCGGGCGTGGTGTGGGCCGCCACGCTGCCGGACGGCGGGCCGACCGGCGGGTTCTTCCGGGA
Source organism: Kitasatospora acidiphila (assembly GCF_006636205.1). Classification (NCBI taxonomy): domain Bacteria; kingdom Bacillati; phylum Actinomycetota; class Actinomycetes; order Kitasatosporales; family Streptomycetaceae; genus Kitasatospora; species Kitasatospora acidiphila. The sequence goes on from NZ_VIGB01000003.1 coordinate 4,294,079, forward strand.
CAAGCACGCGATCCCCTGGTAGTCAGCACACCGCGTGGAGCAGCACCCCTGGTTCGGCGGCGGGCCCGCCCTCGGCGAGCCGCCGCAGCAGCCCACCGCCAGCCGTCCTATCCGTCCCGCCCGTCCCGTCGGCCAGTGCCGCCAGGGCCCGCAGGCCGTCCAGGCGGACGAACCCGGTGCGCGCGGTCTCGGACACCCGGGGGCTCGCCCCGGCCCTCCCGGCGCCGCCGTGCCGCAGCGACAGCGGCCCGCCCGCGGTGTCGAGCAGCAGCAGCGGGCCGCCCAGCAGCAGGTACTCCAGTGAGGCGCCGTGCAGCCGGGCGGCCAGCACCGCGGCGGCCGGGGCCGCCGGGTCGGCCAGGTCGCACCGGCCGCCGTGCAGTGCCGCGGTCTCCGCGATCGCATCGGCCAGGCATTCGGCGATCGAACGGTCACAGCGGTCGGTCAGCCGGGCCAGCAGGTGCACCCCCAGCCGGCGGACGAACCAGGGTGTGCCGTGCCGGCAACCGGGCTTGCCCGCCGCGCCGCCGGCCTTCGGGGCGACGCCGTCCAACAGCACCAGCGCCTCGGGCGTGGCCGCGGCGAAGGCCAGGTCGGGGAAGGCCGCCCGCGCGGCCAGCTGTACCTGCATGACGCCCAGTGTGCGGCGGTGGGGCCGCACTTGGGCAGGGAGTGGACGGGATTCCCCCGGACGGATGTCGAGCCCGCCGACGGCGGGTTGGTTGGCGTCCGATCAGAATTTCACCTAGCGTCCTATACCAGACATTTCGCCAAGAGACGGGCGCGGATCATGTGGTGGCAGGCTCTCCTGGTCGCGTTGGCCGCAGCCGGATTCCCGACGCTGGTGCTGCTGTTCTTCATCGGCGGGCCCAACTACCGTGACAAGCGCGCCAGCGACAAGGCCGGGGCCGGGGCCGGGCAAAACTGACGGCACGTCGGCCGTTCCTCATGGCACAGTGACCCGAGTACGACCATGGCCAGACCCGTCCAGGAGGTTCACATGAACAGCACCGAGCCGAGCGCTGCGGAGCACGAGGAGGGCTCCCCGGCGCCCGAGGCCGCCCCGGACAGCGTGACCGACGCGGACGACACGGCCGACACCACCGATGTGAAGGCCAAGTTCCTGGCCGCCCTGCAGCAGAAGAAGGGCAGCCGGGGCGACGGTGCCGGCGGCGGCCCGGGCGGCAACTCCAAGATCCACTCCACCCACGGCGCCGCCGGCGGCAAGCGCACCTTCCGCCGCAAGAGCGGCGGCTGACCGCACCGTCGGACCACCCTGCTGCCCGCGGCCGTCGTCACGCCGCGGGCAGCAGGCCGTCGTCACACCGCGGGCAGCAGGCTTTCGTCCGCCGCCTCCGAACGGAGCAGCAGCAGCACCGAGCGCCGGGCCCGCTGGTACGGCCGGTCGTCGCCGTGCAGCAGCGAGAGCCCGTTGGCCAGCTCCAGATAGGCGATCAACTCGAAGGCCAGCTGCTCCAGATCGGCATCCGGCCGCAACTGGCCGACCTCCTGGGCCGCCGCCAGGTACTCCAGCACCAGCCCGTACCAGCTGCGGCCGGCCTCGGCCAGCGCGTCCCGCACCCGACCGGGCTGGGCGTCGAACTCCGCGCCCACCGCGTAGAAGAAGCAGCCGCCCGGGAAGACCCGGGTGCGCGAGTACTCCAGCCAGCGCTCGGCCAGCACCCAGAGCTTGCCGACCCCGGCCGGCAGCGCCTGCACCGGCTCCAGCACCGCGTCCCAGTAAATCCGCTGGGCCGCCCGCACGGTCGCCAGCTGCAGCTCCTCCTTGGAGCCGAACAGCGCGAACACCCCGCTCTTGCTGAGCTCCAGCTCAGTGGCCAGCCGCCCCAGCGACAGCCCGCCGAGCCCCTCCACCGAGGCGATCGCGACCGCGCGGCCCAGCACCAACCGCCTGGTCTCGTTGCCCTTCTGCACCCGCCCGTCCGTCGTGGCACCCGTCACTGCCCACCACCGTCTCCCTGTGACCGCCCTGCACAACCGACTGCACTGCCAACGCAATTTCGCCCACGGCTACTCCGCGCACTGCTTTTCCGTCAGCGTAAAGGCTGATACGGATGGTCCGGCACCACGACGACCCACCGGTAACCCCACACCCTCAAGGGAGCCCCCGCATGCCCGGACCCGACCCGATCGACCTGCTGGCCGTGGGCGAACTGCTCACCGAGGAGGAGCGGCTGATCCAGGCCACGGTCCGCCGGTTCGCCGACGACCGGATCCGCCCGCACATCGCCGACTGGTTCGAGCAGGGAGTCTTCCCCGCCCGCGAGTTGGCGCCCGAACTGGGCCGGCTCGGGCTGCTCGGCATGCACCTGGAGGGGTACGGCTGCGCGGGCGCCGGCGCGGTCGCCTACGGCGCGGCCTGCCTGGAACTGGAGGCCGCCGACTCGGGGCTGCGCAGCTTCGTCTCGGTGCAGGGCTCGCTGGCGATGCGGGCGATCCACGCGTTCGGCTCCGAGGAGCAGAAGCTGCGGTGGCTGCCCGAGATGGCGGCCGGCCGGGCGATCGGCTGCTTCGGCCTGACCGAGCCGGACTTCGGCTCCGACCCGGCCGGGATGCGCACCACCGCCCGCCGCAAGGGGCGTGGGGGCACCTCCCGCCCGGAGGGTGGGGGCGACTGGGTGCTGTCCGGCAGCAAGATGTGGATCACCAACGGCAGCGTCTCGGACGTCGCGGTGGTCTGGGCGCAGACCGAGCAGGGCGTGCGCGGCTTCCTGGTGCCGCGCGGCACCAAGGGCTTCACCGCCACCGATGTGCACGGCAAGCTCTCGCTGCGCGCCTCGGTCACCAGCGAGCTGCACTTCGACGAGGTGCAGCTGCCGGGCGATGCGGTGCTGCCCGGGGTCAGCGGGCTGCGCGGGCCGCTCTCCTGCCTCAACGAGGCGCGCTACGGGATCCTCTGGGGCACGGTCGGCGCGGCCCGGGACTGCTACCAGGCGGCGCTGGAGTACGCGAAGAGCCGGGTGCAGTTCGGCCGCCCGATCGCGGGCTTCCAGCTCACCCAGGAGAAGCTGGTCGAGATGGCGCTGGAGTTGGAGAAGGCCCACCTGGTGGCCTGGCGGGTCGGCCGGCTCAAGGAGGCCGGGCAGTCGAGGGCCGCGCACATCAGCTTCGGCAAGCTGAACAACGTGCGGACCGCCCTGGAGATCGCCCGCAGCGCCCGCACCGTGCTGGGCGCCAACGGGATCACCACCGCCTACCCGGTGCTGCGGCACGCCAACAACCTGGAGTCGGTGCTGACCTACGAGGGCACCAGCGAGATCCACACCCTGGTGCTCGGCGAGGCCATCACCGGCACCGCCGCCTACCGCTGACCCCGGTCGGGGCCGCGACTACCTGCTGCCTGGACGGCTACCCGCTCTTCAGATAGGTCGACCGGTCGTGCTCATCCGCCAGGAAGGGCACGGACTGGAACCAGATCACGCCGCACGACCGGCAGCAGCGCTCCCCGGTCCTGCCCCACTCGGTGGACTCCATCGTGGCGGAGTCCTCGGCCAGGTCCCGCCCGCACAGGCCCACGAGCTTCTCGTTCTGGACCAGGTGCCACTGCTTCACCGGGCCGGATCGGCCCTGATCGCCGTATTCGGCGCGCATCCGATACAACATACGTACACATTGCTCCCACTTTGCCCGGAACGCCAGGCAGAGCCGCCGACCCAGGTCAGGACGCCACCCGCAGCAGCGGGTCGGCGGCGCGGGTGAGGACCTTGTCGAAGCTGACGATGGCGCCGCGCTGGGGGTGGGTGTGCAGGCGGACGTGGTCGGTGAGGGCGCGGATCAGGAAGAGGCCGCGGCCGCCTTCGGCGGTGAGGTCGGGGAGCTGGTCGAGGTCAGGCAGGCGCAGCGGGGTGGGGAGCGGGCGGTGCGCGGGGAGGACGTGGGTGTCGTAGGCGGTCGGGCGGGCGCGGTGGGCCAAGGGCGCGGCGAGGGCCGGCAGCGAGGCCCGGCCGCGGCGGCGGCGCGCGGTGCCGTGCCGGGCGGGTGCGCGCCGCACCGGCGGACGGTGCGGGGGCCGCGGCAGGCCGGGGCCGGAGTCGACCACCTCGATCCGCAGCAGCTCGCCGTCCAGTGCCGCGGTGACCTGGAAGCCGTCCTCGCCTCCCGCGTGCTCGACCGCGTTGGCGCAGGCCTCGGTGAGGGCGAGCGCGAGGTCCTGGGCGATCCCCCGGTCGACCCCGGCGTTGTCCAGGGTGCTGAGCAGGATCCGCCGGGCCAGCGGGATGCTGGCCGGTTCGCGCCGTAGGTGCAGAGTCCACCAGATGTCCACGACCGGTCCGTTCTGGCTGGGGCTCCACATGGAAGTAGGTATTGCCTGGTGCCGGGGTGGCGAACCGTGGGTCGCCACGGTGTCCGCCCGTTCGGCCGACGGGCTGCGGCGGCACCACGCGGACGGCGGCGCGCGGGCGGGCGGCGCACGCGGGGCCATTGGGGGGGTGTCCCAGGTCGCGGGCGTCCGGCGCCACCGGCGTACCCGGGCCGGGGCCGCCGTGTGAGCCGATGAGATGATGGCCCGGCCATGAGCAGCCACCGCCCCGCCCCGCGTCCGGGCGCCGAAGAGCCGGTCCGCCGGCCGTTCGGCCTGCCCGCGTCCGCCGGTGGCGCCGGCTGGGGGCTGCGGCTGCTCCGCGCGGTGCCGTTCGCCCTGGTCTGCACGCTGCTCGCGGCGCTGGGGCACCAGCTGGCCCAGGGCTGCCCGGTGGCCACCGGCGCCCTGGCGGTCGGCTTCGTCGCCGTGCTGCTGCCGGCGGCCGCGCTCGGCGGCCGGGAGCGTTCGCTGCCCGGGATCGCCGCCGCGCTGGGCCTCGGCCAGCTCGGCCTGCACCTGCTCTTCCACACCGCCGCGCAGGCCGCCATGGACCAGTCGACCCTGGCCCAGGTGGCGGGCCGGCTGGTCTGCAACGACATGCCGGGCATGGCCCACGTGCTGCCGCCCGGCACCAGCGCCGCCGCCCTGGTGGGCGCGGCCGGCCTGGACCCGCACGCCTACCAGGCGCCGGTGGCCGACGGCCCGTGGTGGCTGTTCGGCCTGACCCCGGCGATGCTGGCCGGCCACCTGCTGGCCGCCGTGCTGGTCGGCTGGTGGCTGCGGTGCGGCGAGGCCGGGCTGTGGCGGGTCCTCGGGTCGACCGGCCGGGCGGTTCGCGAGCTGCGGCAGTGGACGGCACCGCTGTATCGGGCGCTGGCGCTGCTCGCCGCGCTGCTGCGCGGGCTGCTGAACGAGGTCTGCCGGCCGCGCCCGGTGCGCGCCCGGCGGGAGCACAGCCGACTGCCCGCGGCGGCCCTGCTGCGGCACAGCGTGATCCGGCGCGGTCCGCCGGCGGCGGCCTGGGCGCGCTGAGCCATCCCCTCCCGTGGGAGTGCCGGCGCGCCGAGCGACGGTCATTCCCACGTTCCGGGGCACCCTTGTGCCCCGCCCCAGATGGAGACGCCACAGATGCGTTCGCTTCCCGCCCGCCGCCCTGCCGCCGCGCTGCTGCTCGCGACGGGCACCGTGCTGGCCACCGCCGTTCCCGCCTTCGCGCACGTCACCGTGCAGCCGGGCACCGCCACCCAGGGCGGCTACACCGCCGTCGCCTTCCGGGTGCCGGACGAGAGCGACACCGCCAACACGGTCAAGCTGGAGGTCACCCTGCCGAGCGACCACCCGATCGCCTCGGTCTCCACCCAGCCACTGCCCGGCTGGACCGTGCAGGTGGACAAGGCCCAGCTGGCCAACCCGATCAAGACCGACGACGGCAGCATCACCAGCGCGGTCTCCAAGATCACCTGGACGGCCGACAGCACCGGCAAGATCGGCCCCGGCCAGTTCCAGGAGTTCAAGGTCTCGCTCGGCCCGCTGCCCGCCGACACCGACCAGCTGGTCTTCAAGGCGCTGCAGACCAAGGACGACGGCACCGTGGTCCGCTGGATCGACGAGGCCAAGCAGGGCCAGCCGGAGCCGGCCCACCCGGCGCCGGTGCTCCAGCTCACCGCCAAGTCCGCCGCGAGCGCGGCCGCCTCACCGGCCGCCGACAGCACCAAGGTGACCGCCTCGCAGGACGCGAAGGGCGCCGCATCGGACGGCACCGCCCGCACCCTGGGCGTGGTCGGCATCGTGGTGGGCGTCATCGGCGCGGCCCTCGGCGTGTTCGGTCTGCGCCGCAAGAACGGCAGCGCCGCCTCCTGACTCCCGCCCCGCCGGGGCCGCCGACCGTGCGGCCCCGGCGGGCTCCCCCTCCCGTAGCTCCCGAGCTGAGAATCGGACCCACCGCCATGCATCTGCCGACCACCCGCGGCCGCCTCGCCGGCGCCGCCGCCCTGGCCCTCGCCGCCGCCCTCTCGCTGACCGCCTGCGGCTCCGGCTCCCACGCCGCCGCCGGGCCGGCCGTCGTCTCCCAGCAGGCGAACAACTCGCCGTACCAGGGCACCGTGCTGAGCAAGCACTTCGACAAGCCGGACCTGACCCTGAGCGACACCGGCGGCCAGCCGTTCGACCTGCGCCAGCGCACCGCCGGCCGCACCACGCTGCTCTTCTTCGGCTACACCAGCTGCCCCGACGTCTGCCCGACCACCATGGGCGACATCGGCGTGGCGATGCAGAAGCTGCCCGCCGACCAGCAGAAGAAGATCGACGTGGTCTTCGTCTCCACCGACCCGCAGCGCGACAACCCCAAGGTGCTGCGCACCTGGCTGGACTCGTTCGACAAGGACTTCATCGGCATGACCGGCGACCTGGACAAGGTGAAGGCGGCCGCCAAGTCGCTGGGCATCCTGGTCGAGGACCCGGTGGTCAACAAGGACGGCAGCGTCACCTCCTCGCACGGCGCCCAGGTGCTGGCCTTCCTGCCGTCCGACGACAAGGCGCACGTGCTCTACCTGAGCAACACCGACACCGCGACCTTCGCCCACGACCTGCCGCTGCTGGCCAAGGGGGTGGCCGCCTGATGGCCGCCAGGTTCAACCGGCTGGCACTGACCGGCGCCGGGCTGGCCGCCGTCCTCACCGCTGGTGCGATCGCCGTGGCCAACGGCGGCAGCTCGGCCGCCACCCCGGCCGGTGTGAAGATCAGCGTCGCCGACTCGTACATCCCGTTGCCGGCCGGCGGCGACGGCATGGCGGCCGGCTACCTGACGGTCCGCAACACCGGATCGGCCGCCGACACCCTGGTCCGGGTGAGCAGCCCCGGCGCCGGCTCGATAACCATGCACCGGTCCACCGACAGCACCATGCAGGAGGTGGACAGCCTGCCGGTGCCGGCCCACGGCAGCCTGGAGCTGGCCCGCGGCGGCACCCACCTGATGATCATGGGGTGGCAGAAGCCGCCCGCCGTCGGCGACCAGCTGGAAGTCGACCTCACCTTCGCGAAGGGCGGCACCATCACCGTCCAGGTACCGGTCAAACCGCTCACCTACCGTCCCGGGAGCTGACCCACCCATGCGCAAAGTCCTCGCCTGGCTCACCACCGCGGGCACCCTGCTGGTCCTGCTGCTCGGCACCGCCGGCCCCGCGGCCGCGCACGCCGCGCTGCTGAAGACCGACCCCGCGCAGAACTCGGTGGTCGCCACCGAGCCGGCCGCCGTCACCCTGACCTTCAGCGAGGGGGTGACGCTCTCCGGCGACTCGCTGCGGGTGCTCGACCCGTCCGGCAAGCAGGTCGACAGCGGCAACCCCGGGCACGCGGACGGCAAGGGCGACACCGCCGGCGTCGGGCTGCGCGCCGGGCTGGCCGACGGCACCTACACGGTGGCCTGGCGGGCGATCTCGGAGGACACCCACCCGGTCGGCGGGGCGTTCACCTTCTCCATCGGCGCGCCCTCCGACACCAGCGTCAACCCGGCGGCGGTGCAGGGCGAGAACGCCGACGGCACGGTGGCCGCGCTCTACGCGATCGGGCGGGGCGTCGCCTACGGCGCGTTCGCGCTGCTGGTCGGGGCGGCGGCCTTCGTGCTGATCTGCTGGCCGCGCGGGGCGGCCAGCCGGCCGATGCAGCGGCTGCTGATGTCCGGCTGGGTCGCGCTGCTGGCCGCCACCGTGGCGGTGCTGCTGCTGCGCGGCCCGTACGAGCGGGGCACCGGCCTGAGCCAGGTGCTGGACCTGTCGCTGGTGCGCGGCACGCTGAACGAGCGGCTCGGCACGGCGCTGGCGGCCCGGCTGCTGCTGCTCGCGGCCGGCGGGGTGTTCCTCTCGCTGCTGGTGGGGCAGTTGGGGAGCACGCCGATCGAGGGCGAGGAAGACCCCGCGGACGAGGCGCTGCTCGACGGCGAGCCGGACGAGGCCGTCGACGAGGAGGAGGCCGAGCTGCGCGCGCTGGAGCAGCGGGCGGCGCTGCGCCCGCAGCGCGAGGCGCGGTTGGCGCTCGGGATCGGCGGGCTGCTGCTGGCGCTGGCGCTGGCGGCCACCTGGGCGGCGGCCGACCATGCGGCGGTCGGCATCCAGGTGTGGCTGGCGCTGCCGTTCGACCTGCTGCACCTGATCGCGATGGCCTGCTGGCTGGGCGGGCTGGTGGCGCTGCTGGTCGGGCTGCGGCACGGCGCGGGGGCGGCGGCGGCCGAGCGGTTCTCCAAACTGGCGATGGGCTCGGTCGCGGTGCTGGCGGCCACCGGCGTCTACCAGGCCTGGCGGGGCGTCGGCTCGTGGGGCGCGCTGACCTCGACCAGGTACGGGCAGCTGCTGCTGGTCAAGGTCGGCCTGGTGCTGCTGATGCTGGGCACCGCCTGGTTCTCCCGCCGCTGGACCGGCCGGCTGCGCGAGGCCCCGGCGGTGGCGGCGACCGGGGACGCTGCTTCGCAGGCCGAGCCCGAGGCCGACCCCGACGTTGCTCTGGACCCCGAGCGCCGCACCCAACTGGCCCGCCAGCAGGCGGTGTTGACCGCCGCCAAGGTCCGCAGGGCGCAGGACGGCTCCCCGGTGCAGGCCGGGCTGCGGCGCTCGGTGCTGATCGAGGCGGCGGTCGCGGCGGCCGTGCTGGTGGTGACCACCATGCTGACCAACTCCCCGCCCGGCCGCGTCGCCGCCACCGCCGCCGCACCGGCCGCCGCCACCGCCCGGCGCCGGGCCAGGCCCGCACCGTGCAGCTCAAACTGCCCTATGACACCGGCGGCAAGGAGCCCGGCGCCAAGGGCACCGCGACCCTCACCGTCAACCCGGCGACCACCGGCGGCAACCAGCTGACCCTGGTGGTGGCGGCCGCCGACGGCAAGCCGGTGGACGTGCCCGAGACCCAGCTCTCGTTCACCCTGCCGGACCGCGACCTCGGCCCGCTGCCGGTCAAGCTCACCAAGAGCGGCACCGGCGCCTGGAGCGGCACCGCCCAACTCCCGCTGGCCGGCGACTGGGTGGCCGCCGTGGTGGTGCGCTCCTCGGACATCGACCAGGACACCGAGACCAAGCAGCTCACGATCGGTTAGGAGCACCGCAGATGAAGTACGCCGGCTTCTCCCGCCGGGCCCTGATCGGCGGCGCGGGCGCCGGGCTGGCCGTCGGCGCCACCGCCGGTGCGCTGGGCCGCGCGGTCGCGGTGCCGCAGCAGCCGCACCCCGTCGCGCTGGGCGCCGCCCGGGTGGACTTCCACGGCCCGCACCAGGCGGGCATCACCCAACCGCAGCAGGCCAGGGTGCAGTTGGCCGCCTTCGACCTGGCACCCGGCGCCGACCGGAAGGCCCTGCAGGCGCTGCTCAAGCAGTGGACCGCGACGGTGCGCGACCTGGTGCTCGGCGAACCCGGCGGCCCGCACGAGAACCAGATCGCGCTGGACGCCGGGCCCTGCTCGCTGACCGTCACGGTGGCGGTGGGCGCCTCGCTCTTCGACAAGGTCGGACTCACCGCGCACCGCCCACCGCAGCTGGCCCCGCTGCCCGCCTTCCCGCAGGACGCGATCGACCGCTCCCGCAGCGACGGCGACCTGTTCCTGCAGATCGGCGCGGACGACGCACTGGTCGCCTTCCACGCGCTGCGGCTGCTGCAGCAGCAGGCGGCCGGCACCGCCGCGGTGCGCTGGCAGGCGGCCGGCTTCTCCCGCACCCCGGGCGCCACCGCCCAGCCGCGCACCGCCCGCAACCTGATGGGCCAGGTCGACGGCACCAACAACCCCAAGCCCACCGATGCCGACTTCGCCGCCAAGGTGTTCGCGACCGGCCCGGACTGGCTGGCCGGCGGCAGCTACCTGGTGTTCCGCCGGATCCGGATGCTGCTGGACGACTGGGAGAACCTCCCGGCGGACCGCCAGGAGCGGATCGTCGGGCGCCGCAAGGCCGACGGCGCGCCGCTCTCCGGCGGCACCGAGACCACCCCGGTGGACCTGGCGAAGCAGAACCCGGACGGCGGCCTGGCGGTCCCGGCCGACGCCCACATCCGGATCGCCGCGCCCTCGGCCAACGGCGGGGCGGCGATGCTGCGCCGCGGCTTCTCCTACGCCGACGGGACGCGGCCGGACGGCTCCCCGGACGCCGGGCTGCTGTTCCTGGCGTTCCAGGCCGACCCGGCGCACGGCTTCCTGCCCGTGCAGCGCTCGCTCTCCCGGGGGATGTGCTGACCACCTTCCTGCGGCACGAGGCGAGCGGGCTGTACGCGGTGCTGCCCGGGGTCGGGGACGGCAGCGGCTACCTGGGGCAGGCCCTGCTGGAGGCGTGATCCCGGGAGTGTGACCACTGTGCGGAACGGTCCACGCGGTGGAACGGAAGTGACTAAGGTGGCAGGCCTGGTACCTCCCCCAGCCTTCGGCCGGGGGTGCCCCCATAGGGAGACGCACGGAGGCGCGGACATGTCGGCCACCCGCTACACCTACCTCGGGCCCGTCGGCACCTTTACCGAGGCCGCCCTGCACACCCTGCCCGAGGCCGCCACCCGCGAGCTGGTGCCGCTGGCCTCGGTGCAGGCGGCGCTGGACGCGGTGCGCGCCGGCGAGGCGGCGGGCGCCTTCGTGCCGATCGAGAACTCGGTGGAGGGGGCGGTCACCGCGACCGCCGACGAACTGGCCACCGGCGCGCCGCTGATGATCTACCGCGAGGTGCTGCTGCCGATCAGCTTCGCCCTGCTGGTCCGGCCGGGCACCGAGCTGGCCGACGTCAAGCGGGTCACCAGCCATCCGGTGGCCCAGCCGCAGGTGCGCCGCTGGCTCGGCGCCAACCTGCCGGACGCGGTCTGGGAGGCCGCCGCCTCCAACGCGGACGGCGCCCGGCTGGTCCAGGAGGGGCAGTCGGACGGCGCCTTCGCCGGGGAGTTCGCCGCGCCGCTCTACGGCCTGGAACCGCTGGTCAAGGACATCGCCGACGCGCAGAACGCGACCACCCGGTTCGTGCTGGTCGGGCGGCCCGGCAGGGTCGCGTCGCCGACCGGGGCGGACAAGACCTCGATGGTGGTGTGGCTCGGCGACAACCACCCGGGTGCGCTGCTGGAACTGCTGCAGGAATTCGCGGTGCGCGGGGTCAACCTGATGCGGATCGAATCCCGGCCGACCGGGCACGGGCTCGGCAACTACTGCTTCTCGATCGACTGCGAGGGGCACCTGACCGAGCGCCGGGTGGGCGAGACCCTGATGGGGCTGCGGCGGATCTGCCCGCAGATCCGGTTCCTGGGCTCCTATCCGCGGGCCGACGAGCGGGGGTCCACGCCCCGGCAGCCCGGCACCTCGGACGAGGACTTCGACCGGGCCGCCGACTGGCTGGCCCGCTGCCTCGACGGGCGCGGCGAGGGCTGAGGCCCGACCCCGGTCGTCGGCCCCGTTCATCCACAGCTGTCCACAGCTTCCACAGGCCCGTCCGGGCCCCCGGTTATCCACAGCCTGGGGATGAGTCGACAAAACGGCATAGCCACTCCTGGGTGCGGTCGGATCATCGGGAAGCGCTGCAGATCGGACTAATAACGCCAGAGTCACCCTTCTGCCATTAATTCACCTGTCCAGGTAGTGAATTTCCCTCGGCCGTGCGGGGCGATTCAGGTTTCAAACCCGAAAGAGCCAAAAAGGTGCTGACCGTTTCCCGAGAACCCCGTCATCCACAGGGCTCGGGGGCAGCCTGTGGACAACTTGCCCCCAGAGATCTTGGCGGGCCAGTTATCCACAGGTTATCCACAGGCGGCAGTTGCACCGGTAGGCTGGGCCCGTGATTGACCTTCGCCTGCTTCGTGAGGACCCTGACCGAGTGCGCGCCTCGCAGCGCGCCCGTGGCGAGGACGTCGACCTGGTCGACGCTCTCCTCGCAGCCGACGAGCGCCGCCGGTCCTCGGGCAGTCGGTTCGACGAACTGCGCAATGAGCAGAAGGGCCTCGGCAAGCAGGTCGCCCAGGCCAAGGGCGAGGAGAAGGCCGCCCTGCTGCAGCGCACCAAGGACCTGGCCGCCGAGGTCAAGGCCGCCGACGCCGAGCAGTCCGAGGCCAAGGAGGAGGCCGACCGGCTGCTCCGCTCGCTGGCCAACCTCATCGACCCGGCCGCCCCGGTCGGTGGCGAGGAGGACTTCGTCACGCTGGAGGAGATCGGCACCCCGCGCAACTTCGCGGCCGAGGGCTTCGAGCCCCGCGACCACGTCGAGCTGGGCCAGATCCTCGGGGCGATCGACACCGAGCGCGGTGCCAAGGTGGCCGGCGCCCGGTCCTACTACCTGACCGGTGTCGGCGCGCTGCTGGAGCTCGCCCTGGTCAACATGGCGATCGCCCAGGCCACCGCGTCCGGCTTCATCCCGATGATCACCCCGGCCCTGGTCCGCCCGGCGGCCATGGACGGCACCGGCTTCCTCGGCCAGGCGGCCGAGAACGTCTACCACCTCGCCGAGGACGACCGGTACCTGGTCGGCACCAGCGAGGTGCCGCTCGCCGCGTACCACATGGACGAGATCATCGACGCCGACAAGCTGCCGCTGCGGTACGCCGGTTACTCGTCCTGCTTCCGCCGGGAGGCCGGCACCTACGGCAAGGACACCCGCGGCATCATCCGGGTGCACCAGTTCGAGAAGGTCGAGATGTTCGTCTTCACCTCCCCCGAGGAGGCCGAGGCCGAGCACCGCCGCCTGCTGCAGTGGGAGAAGGACTTCCTGAACGCGCTGGAGCTGCCCTACCGGGTGATCGACGTCGCCTCCGGCGACCTCGGCTCCTCGGCCGTGCGCAAGTTCGACATCGAGGCCTGGATCCCGACCCAGGGCAAGTACCGCGAGGTCACCTCGACCTCCAACACCACCGAGTACCAGGCCCGCCGGCTCGCCATCCGGATGCGCGAGGAGGGCAAGGTCCGCCCGCTGGCCACCCTCAACGGCACCCTGGTCGCGATCCCCCGCACCATCGTGGCGATCCTGGAGAACCACCAGCAGGCCGACGGCAGCGTGGTGCTGCCCGAGGCGCTGCGTCCCTACCTCGGCGGCCGGACCACGCTGGACCCGGTCAAGTGACCTCGGAGTTGCCGTACCGCCTGATCGCCACCGATCTGGACGGCACCCTGCTCTCCCCCGAGGAGACCGTCTCCGCCCGCACCCGGGCCGCCGTGGCCACCGCCACGGCGGCCGGGGCGGTGCACATCATCGTCACCGGCCGGTCCGCGGCCTGGGCCCGGCCGGTCTTCGACCAGATCGGCTACACCGGCCTGGCCGTCTGCAGCCAGGGCGCGCAGGTCTATGACGCGGGCGCGCACCGGCTGCTCACCTCCATGACGCTGGACCGCCGACTCGGCGCGCTGGCGCTGGAGAAGCTGGCCACCGAGGTGGGCCGGCTGTCGGTGGCGGCCGGCCAGGACGGCCTGGACGGCGCCGTGCTCGCCCAGCAGGACTACAGCCTGCACAACCCGGAGCTGCCGGTGCAGCGGGTCGGCGGGACCGCCGAGCTGCTGACCGCCCCGATCTCCAAGCTCTACATCCAGCACGCCGAACTGACGGACGATCAACTCGCCGAGGTCGCCCAGCGGGTGATCGGTTCGCTGGTCACCGTCACGGTGGCCGGGCCGCGGATAGTCGAGCTGCTGCCGCTGGGCCTGTCCAAGGCCACCGGCCTGTCGCTCGCCGCCCGGCGGCTGGGCCTGCGCGCCGCCGACACCATCGCCTTCGGTGACATGCCCAACGACCTGCCGATGTTCCGCTGGGCCGGCCGCGGCGTCGCCATGGCCAACGCCCACCCGGAGCTGCTGGCCGTCGCCGACGAGGTCACGGCGAGCAACGCGGACGACGGCGTGGCGCTGGTCCTGGAGCGGCTGTACGCCCGCTGAGCCGGCGGCCCTTCCCACCTCCGCCTCCGCCCCGAACCGGGTGCGGAGGCGGCCGTGTCTCTTCCGCCTTCCGAGCCCTCGTCGGCCCGTATGACAATCAGGTGACACTTGCTAAGCTGCGCAACTGTTGCAACCCCCGGCCGTGCCCGAACGTCATAGCGGTAGGGCGACGTGCCCTGCCTCCGCTCGGCGAAATCCGACTGGTCGGCACAGGGCGCACGGTGCGGCCCGCGCACCGTCGGCAGTCGACCGTGGCGACGTCCGGCGACGCCGGCCCCATTCACCGAGGCAGGAAGCACAGAGGCAGGAAGCATGGCAGGACAACGGGTACGGACACCTGCGGGTGACGCGACCGCTCGCGGCTACGCGCCTGCCCAGCGGGCGGCCGCCGAGGGGGCTGGCGCCCGGTCGGAGGGCGGACGCCCGCGGCAGCGCGCCGAGGGGCGCCGACCGGTCAAGGCGCAGGCCCGGCCGTTCAGCGGCACCGCGGTGCTGCTTGCGGTCGGCACGCCGGTGGCCGGCGGGCTGATCGACGAGCTGCTCGGCCTGGGCATCGGCGGCTGGGGCCTGCTGTTCTGCAGCGTGGTCGGGTTCGCCGGGGCCGCCTGGGTGTGCAGCCGGGCCGGCTGGTGGTGGGTGCTGCCCGCGCCGCCCCCGATAGTCCTGGCGGTCACCGCCGGCACCGAGTACCTCGCCCACTCCGACAAGTACCAGGACGGGAAGGCGGCGGCCGCCGGTGCCGCCAAATGGGCCATCCACGGGTTCCCCGTCATGCTGTACGCAATGGGCGCGGCACTGCTTGTGATCATGGTCCGCGTCGTCCGAGACCGAAGGAGCCGACGTGGCTGAGCAGCCCGGCCCGCGCACCGCGCGGCGCAAGCCAGCGCCCAGGCAGCGCCCCAACCCGCTGGTGCTGGCCGGGCGCACGATCGCCTGCGCGACCTCGCTCGCCGTGCTCGGCACCTGCGGCTTCAGCTGGTACGCCTACACCTCGCTGACCGACGGCCTGACCACCTCCAACGCGCTGGACGACGTCAAGAAGAACGCGCCCAAGCACCTGGACAACTCGGTCAACGTGCTGCTGATCGGCCTGGACAGCCGCAAGGACATGAACGGCAACGACCTGCCGGGCCAGTTCGTGCAGGACGAGCTGCACGCGGGTTCCAGCAGCGACATCGGCGGCTACAACACCAACACGCTGATGGTGCTGCACATCCCGGCCAACGGCGGCCAGGCGACCGCGATCTCGATCCCGCGCGACGACTACGTCCAGACGGTCGGCGTCAGCGGCATGCACAAGATCAAGGAGGCCTACGGGCTGGCCAAGGACACCTTCAACAACTCCTCGGCCGCCAAGGGGCTTTCGAAGCCGGACTTGGAGAAGCAGGGCCGGGACGCCGGCCGCAAGGCCACCCTGGCCACCGTGCAGCAGTTCCTCGGCATCCCGATCGACCACTTCGCCGAGGTCAACCTCAAGGGCTTCTACGACATCGCCCAGGCGGTCGGCCCGATCCAGGTCTGCCTGAAGCGCGCCACCAAGGACCCGGCCATCGAGGGCCAGGGCTCCGGCGCCGACTTCCACCAGGGCATCAACACCCTGAACGCCTCCCAGGCGCTCTCCTTCGTCCGCCAGCGGCACAACCTGGTCAACCCCAACGACCCCGCCGACTTCGGTGACTTCGCCCGCACCCACCGCCAGCAGGCCTTCATCTCCTCGGTGATCAAGAAGCTGAAGGACGAGGGCGTGGTGGGCGACCTGGGCAAGATGCAGAGCCTGTTCGACGTGGTCAAGCAGGACGTGGTGCTGGACAACAGCTGGAACATCCTGGACTTCGCCCAGCAGGCGCCCAACCTGGCAGGCGGCCACGTCACGGCCATCACGCTGCCGATCGCCGGCTTCCAGGACGTCATCGTGGACAGCCACGGCACCAAGGAGTCCGTCAACAAGGTCGACCCGGCGCAGATCAAGAAGATCGTGCAGCAGCTGACCGGCCATGACGCCCCGGCCGGCAACTCGGTGGACGGCGGCTCCTCGGCGGCGCCGAGCTCCGCCCCGCCGTCGCAGGCTCCGGCCGCGCCCAGCGCCAAGCTGACCGGCACGGTGGACGTGTCCAACACCTCCACCGTGAACGGCGCGGCCGCCGCCGAGATGAAGGCGCTGGTCGGCATGGGCCTCACCGAGGGCCGGATCCCGACGATGCCGAAGCAGAGCAGGACCACGGTGCTCTACGGCGCCGGCGAGAAGGACTCCGCCGACCAGGTCGCCGCCCGCTACAACGTGACCGCCGAGCCGAGCAGCTCGGTGCGGTCCGGGCACATCCAGGTGGTGCTGGGCAGCGAGTACACCGCGCCCGGTGGCGGCAGCGGCGGGCAGGCCCCCTCGTCCAGGAACAGCCCCGCGGCGCCGGCCGACCCGAACAGCGTGCAGCAGGTCGGCCCGTCCGTGGACATGGCGCAGGGCATCCCCTGCGTCGACTGACGCCGAGCAGGCGGAGGGGGCGGGTCCGTTGGACCCGCCCCCCTTTTCTGGCGCCTCTCTGGCGCCTCTCTGGCACCCGATGGTGACTCGCCGGGTCGGTTGTAGGATGACCGGGCAAGCAGTTGTAGGATGACCGGGCAAGCGGCGGTTCGAGCGTGGAGCGGAGGTGGCGAGGGTGACCGGCACAGGTGCGGGCAACCTGCAGGCCGCCGGCCGCCGATCGCTGGTGGACGCCGCGATCGAGCAGCTGCGCGAGCGGCTGGCCGCCGGCGCCTGGGCCGTCGGTGAACGCATCCCCACCGAGCACGAGCTCGCCGAGCAGCTGCAGGTCGGCCGCAACACGGTGCGCGAGGCGATCCGGGTGCTGGTGCACGCGGGCATGCTGGTCACCCGGCAGGGTGAGGGCACCTTCGTGCGCAGCACCAGCGACCCGGCCGCCGTGCTGCGCGGCGTGCAGCGCTCCGGTGTGCGCGACGTGCTGGAGGTGCGGGCCGCGCTGGAGACCGAGGCGGCCCGGCTGGCGGCCCTGCGGCACACCCCTGAGGACCTGGAGCGGATGCGGGCCGCGCTGGCGCGCGAGTCCGAGGTGATCGCCGCCCACCCCGAGCGGATCGGGCGCGAGGCCACCGTCGAGCACGACCTGGAGTTCCACACCGCCATCGTCGACGCGGCCCACAACCCCGCGCTGGCCGAGGTCTACCGCTACTTCGGCGCCTCGGTGCGCGAGGCCATGCGCACCGCCTTCGGGGACCACGAGATGCCCGAGGTGGTCGTCGCCACCCATGAGGCGCTGGTCGACGCGATCGCCAGCGGCGACCCCGACCGTGCCGAGGCCGCCTGTCGCGCGCTGCTGGCCGAACCCACCGCGGCCGTCGAGCAGCTGCTCGCGGAGTTCGCCGCGCGCAAGTAAGGCCGGCCGAGCGCACGTTGCCACCCTGGCCCACCCCCCTTTTCCCACAGCACATTCCGTAAGAGAGCCGCACCACCATGTCCGTCACCCGGACTCAGCAACCGCTGAGCACCTCGGTCGTTCCGGTCCGAACCAAGCTCGCCCACCCCGCTCTGCTGCTGATCGGCATCATGCTGGTCTCGCTGAACATGCGGTCCTGCCTGGCGGCGGTCTCCCCCATGGTGGGCGAGATCCAGCGCACCTTCGGCCTGTCGACCACGGTCAGCGGCCTGATCACCACCGTGCCGGTGCTCTTCCAGGGCGTCGGCGCACCGCTCACCCCGCGGCTGACCCGGCGGTTCGGCACCGAGCGGGTGGTGCTCGGCGCCGTGCTGACGCTGGGCGCCGGGGTGCTGCTGCGGGTGCTGCCGTCGGTGACGGCGCTCTACGCGGGCTGCGTGGTGATCGGGGTGGCCATCGCGGTGCTGAACGTGTCGATGCCCGGCCTGATCAAGCGGGAGTTCTCGCACAAGGCGGCGGCGATGACCGGTGCCTACTCGACCGCCATGCTGGTCGGCGCCACCCTGGCGGCCGGCAGCTCGGTGCCGCTGGAGCACGCGCTCGGCGGCGGCTGGCGGGCCTCGCTGAGCGTCTGGTCGGTGCTGGCCCTGATCGCGGCGGCCGCCTGGCTGCCCCAGGTGCTGCGGGCGCGTCAGCTCGCGCCGGCCGCCACCCCGGCCCAGGCCCAGGCCGTGCCTGCCAAGCCGATCGCGGGCCTGTGGCGGCTGCCGCTGGCCTGGCAGATCAGCCTCTTCATGGGCATCTCCTCGCTGATGGTCTACGTCCTGGTCGCCTGGATGCCGACGATCCTGGCCGACCACGGGATGGGCCGGAACGAGTCCGGCCTGGTGTTCGCCTTCTCCAACCTGGTGCAGGTGACCGGCGCCTTCCTGGTGCCGCTGCTGGCCGGCCGGATGACCCGGCAGCGGGCGCTGGCACTGGTGATGGCCGCGCTCAACGCCGCGGGCATCGCGCTGCTGCTGGTCGCGCCGGTCTCCGGCGCCTGGGTCGCCGCGGCGGTGCTGGGCGTCGCCCAGGGCGGCTCGTTCGGGCTCGGCCTGGCCTTCATCGTGCTGCGCACCGGCTCCGCCGCCGGGGCGGCCCAGCTGGGCGGGATGTCGCAGGCGATCGGCTATCTGATCGCGGCGATCGGCCCGGTCGGCGCCGGCGCGCTGCACCAGTTGACCGGCGGCTGGACGGCCGTGCTGGTGGTGCTGCTGGTGCTGGCCGGCGTGGTCGGGGTGGCCGGCTGGGGTGCGGGACGCGACCGCACCCTCTGATCCCCCCTCGCGGGGCTACCGCCGGCGCGGGACCTCAGTCCTCGCACCCTCTGCCCCCGCGGGGCTGCCGCTGGAGCCGGACCTCAGTCCTCGCACCCTCTGATCCCCCCTCGCGGGGCTACCGCCGGCGCGGGACCTCAGTCCTCGCTCGCCAGGGTCAGCCCCGCCAGCCGGACCACCGCCAGCGCCGTGCCCGCCACGATGACCACCAGCAGCAGCGGGACGGCGGCGGCCAGGGCGACATCGGCGCTGATCGCCCCCGGCTGGGCGACCGCCTTGCCCAGCGCGAGGCCCCACTGCTGGATGCTCAGCGTCCTGGCCCCGGCCACGAAATTGCCGATCACGCTCTCCCAGACCAGTGCATAGGCCAGGCCCACCACCACGGCGTTGCGGGTGACCACGCCGAGCAGCAGGAAGAGCGCACTGTAGGCGGCCGAGGCCACCAGGGCGCCGGTGAAGTAGCCGAGCGCCACGCCGTCCTGGCCCCCGACCATGACCAGCCCGGCCAGCAGGATCGGCAGCGCGCCGCACAGCCAGCTGGTCACCCAGGCGACCGCGAGCTTGCTGGTGACGATCTGCCAGCGGGGCAGCGGCTTGGCCAGCAGGTAGACGATCGAGCCGTCGTCGATCTCGGTCGCGATCACCCCGGTGCCGACCACCAGGCTGAGGATCGGGACCAGGGTGCCCAGGGCCAGCGTGCCGAGCACGGTGCGGGTCAGATCGGGCCGGTCGGCGGTGTGGGCGGAGGCGAGCGCCGCGAGCACCAGCAGCAGCGCCGGGACGACCAGCAGCACGATGCCCCGGCGCCGGCCGAGCAGACCACGGACGGTCAGCCGGACCACGGTCAGGTTCACGGGTTCAGCCCTTCTTCGGCGGAGGTGCGCTGGTCCGCCGGCAGGCGGGGACCAGGTGGGTCAGGCGGATACGAGGTAGCGGGGACCAGGCGGGTCAGGCGGAGACGAGGTAGGAGAAGACGCTCTCCAGCGACTCGTCCGCGGGTGAGACGGTGTAGAGCGTGATCCCGGCCTCCCGGGCGACCCTGGGCAGCAGAGTGGTGAAGCCCTGGAAGTCGATCGCCTGGATGCGCAGCGCCCGCTCCCCGGCGTCGAGTTCGATGCCGGCCGTGGAGCCGTCGGCGATCAGCGCGGCGGCCAGCCGGCGGTCGTCGCTGGACCGCACCAGATAGCGGTGCGGCCGGTCGGTCATCAGCCGGCGGATCCGCCGGAAGTCCCCGGAGGCCGCGTGCCGTCCGGCCACCACCACCTCGATGTGCCGGGCCAGTTGCTCCACCTCCTCCAGGATGTGCGAGGAGAAGAGCACCGTGCGGCCCTCGGCGCCGAAGCCGCGCAGCAGCTCCATCAACTGCAGCCGCTGGCGCGGGTCCATGCCGTTGAACGGCTCGTCGAGCAGCAGCACCGCCGGGTCGTGCACCAGCGCGGACGCCATCTTGACCCGCTGCTTCATGCCCTTGGAGTAGGTGCCGGTGCGGCGGCCCTGGGCGTGCTCCATCTCCACCAGCGCCAGCGCCCGGCGGGCCGCCGCGCCCGGGTCGGGCAGGCCGTGCAGTTCGGCGTTGGCCAGGACGAACTCCCAGCCGGTCAGGTGGTCGTACATCGACTCGCGTTCCGGCACCAGCCCGATCTGCCGGTAGACCTGCTGGTTGCGCCAGATCGGCGCGCCGTCCAGCGTCACGGTCCCGGCCGACGGGCCGAGGAAGCCGCTCATCAGGTGGATCAGCGTCGACTTGCCGGCCCCGTTCGGGCCGAGCAGGCCGGTCACCCCGGGGCCGATCGCCATCGAGACGTCGTTGACGGCGACCACGTTGCCGAACCAGCGGGAGACCTTCTCCAGCGCGATGACAGCCATGACGTTCCCTCAGATCTTCCGGTAGCGGCGCATCAGCAGCAGCTGGGCGCCGACCACGATGACCAGCAGCTCGATCGCGAAGACCACCGCGCCCAGGCCGCCCGGCGTGCCGCCATCGCCGCCCAGCCCGCAGAGCTGGTTGACCAGCCGGCTCACCAGGGAGGCCGGCGACAGCAGGAAGGCCCACTTGGCCGAGTCCGTGGGGTCCGCGTGCAGCCCGCCGTTCAACCCGGAGACGATCTCCGCCACGATCGCCGAGACCGCCAGCACGCCCATGATGGCGGCCACCCCGAAGCCGCGGCGGGGCGTGGCGGCCGCGATCACCAGGCCGATCGCCGAGAACACCAGCGAGTAGAGCAGCGCTGCCAGCAGCCCGAAGCCGAAGTGCTCGGTGTTCGGCACCGGATCCATGCCGGCCAGCAGGGCGCCGACGTAGAGCAGCAGCAGTGGTAGCACGGTGACGATCAGCAGCGCGCACACCATCGCGCCGCTGCGGGCCCGCACGTAGTCGGCGCGGGTGATCGGACGGGAGAAGTACAGCGGCACGGTGGCGAACCGCAGGTCCCGGGAGAGCAGCACCGGCGCCTGGGCCGCGGTGAAGATCTCCGCGAAGATCAGGCCGACCCCGCTGAGGTACCGCGGGTAGTCGGTGGCCAGGTGGGTGGCCTTGGTGGCGATGGCGATGCCCACCACCATGGTCGCCGGCAGCACCATCGCGGCCAGCATCAGCATCGGCAGCACCTTGGACTTCGCCGACCGGCCGAGCCCGAAGGCGGCCCGCAGGCCCTGCACGAAGAGCGCACGGGTGGCGTAGCCGCGGCCGAGGCGGCGGCCCTGGTAGCCGCGGTAGCCGATGTCATGGATCACGCCATCGCGGGCGGCCGGGCGGGCACTCGCCGCAGGGTTCACCGGCTCGGTGCTCGCGGGGTTCACCGGCTCAGTGGACGCGGGGTTCACCGGCTCAGTGGTCATCGACGGCCTCCCGGGCGAAGAGCTCGGCGACATGGTGGCGCCGCTGTTCCAACCGGACCAGTCCCAGGCCCAGTTCGGCCACGATGTCGCGGATCAGGTCATACGTCTGCTCCCCGGCGAGCTCGACCAGCAGGACATGCCCGCCGTCCGTGCCGACGGTCAGCCCGGCCGCCACCAGCCGTTCCCGCACGGCGACTTCCGGCTCCGACGAGCCGTCGTCCGGTTCGGTCACCTCGACCGCCAGCAGCTGCGTGGCCTCGGTGAACCGGGCGGTGGCCGAGGAGCGGAGCAGCCGGCCGCCGTCGATCACCACCAGGTGGTCGCAGGTGCGCTCCAACTCCCCCAGCAGGTGGGTGGTGACCAGCACCGAGATGCCGAACTCCCGGTACACGCGCCGGATCAGGTCCAGCATCTCGTCCCGGCCGGCCGGGTCGAGGCCGTTGGTCGGCTCGTCCAGCAGCACCAACTGCGGGTCGTGGACCAGCGCCTGGGCGAGCTTCACGCGCTGCCGCATGCCGGTGGAGTAGCCGCCGATCGGGCGGTAGCGCTCCTCGTACAGGCCGACATGGCGCAGCACGTCGGCCGTCCGCTCGCGGGCCGCCGAGGCCGGCAACCCGGACATCCGGGCCATGTGCACCACGAACTCGGTGGCGGACACGTCCGGTGGCAGGCAGTCGTGCTCGGGCATGTAGCCGACGCGCTCGCGGATCGCCGACCCCTGGGTGGCGACGTCCAGGCCGAGCACCCGGCCGCTGCCCGAGGTGGCCGGGGCGAGGCCGAGCAGGATCTTGATCAGGGTGGACTTCCCCGCGCCATTGGCTCCGACCAGCCCCACCACGCCCGGGCCCACCTCAACGGTGAGCTGATCGAGCGCGGTGACGGCGGGGAACCGCTTGGTGAGGGCGTCCGTTGCGATGACAGGCGTGGACACACCTCCAAGTTAGCGCTCACTATGGCCCATTGGGATTCGACCACAGAACTGCGCTGCCATCGTCCTACGGGATGACTGGCGGCTGCCGCCCCCTAGGGGTCACGCGAAACGTCGGCGATTTCGACGTTTAGTGGTGGTGTTTAGGTGAGGTGACTGGTGATCAGTTGAGCAGATCGGACTGCAGGGTCAGCACCTGCCGGAACGCCTGGTGCGGCACGCCGTGGGGGTTGGTCAGCAGGACGGTGGCCACCACGTCGCCCGCGGTGAGGTAGGCGGCCTCGCCGGGGTTGGTGGGGCTGGTGGGGTTGCTGGGGTTGCTGGGTGGGGTGATGCGGATGGTGGCGTGCTGGCCTGCTTGCAGGGCCGCGTCGTCGTCGCCGGGGACCGCCTGCGGGACGGCCTTGAGGCTGCCCCGCTGTGCCAGGGCCTCGGCGAACGCGTCACCCTCGTCGGAGGAGCCGAAGCGGAGCAGCCAGATCTCGGTCCGGGTGCCGTCCTTGGCGGTCCACGACGCGGTGGCGGCGCTCCGGCAGGCGTTGGTCACCAGCACCACCGGCAGGTGGGCGCCGTCATCGTGCAGCTTGGCGTAGTCCGCACAGTCGGCCGCCGCTGGTGCCGCACCCGGCGCCTCCTGCGGGGCCGGCAGCACCAGGGCCGGCAGCGCCGCGTAGTGCCGGTGGCCGGAGCCTGGGGCCGACGGGGCCGGCTTGCCGGAGGGGAGTTGGGGAAGGGTCAGCGGGGCGAAGGTGTAGCGGCCGTCGTTGGTGGTGGCCAGGCCGGGCAGCCGGCCACGAGCGGGCACGGCGACGGCGAAGGCGGCGGCCGTCGCACCGGCGGCGAGCGCGAGGGCGAACGCCGTCCAGCGGACCACGGTGGCGGCGCGCGGCTTTGAGCGCCGGGGCTGCCCGGGGTGCGGGGGCTGCTCGGTCTGCTCAGGGGGCTGGGGCTGCTCGGTCATGCGGTTGCTCCGGGGATGGCCAGCCGCTCCAGCTGCTGACGGAAGATGGACACGGCCTCGCTCTTCGGCAGCGGTGCGACCCCTCGACGTGCATGGTCACCAGCATGTCGCCGACGCCGGCCGTGCAGTCCAGCTCGTCGATCGGGTTGCTCGGCCGCAGCGGCGGCAGGAAGCAGGCCGCCTGCTGGTGACCGGGAACGGCCGGCCCCTGCCGGAACAGGCCCGAGTCGGACCCCATCGCGGCGTCGAAGGCGTTCGCCGCCTCCACCGCCTGCTTGTCGAACTGCTTGTCGAACCGGTCGAGCCAGACCGTCGCCACCAGGGCCCCGTCCGACGACCGGTAGCTGCGCACCCCGGCCGCCCGGTGGCCCTGCGCCTGCAGCGCCGCCTTGACCTTGTCGCGCTGGTCCTTGGGCAGCTCGGCCACCCGGTCGTCCAGGTAGCCGTCGATCTGGTCCTTGGTCAGCTCGGTGTCGTCCCCGTACACCCCGTCGTCCGGCCCGAGCGCGAACCCGGCCGGCACCGGGAGGAGCAGGTCGCGCACCGCCCCGAAGTGGGTGCCGTCGGACTGCGCGCCGTAGGAGGGGGCCGAGGGCCGCGCCGCCCCCGGGGACGGCGCGGCGGCCGACGGGACCGCAGGGGTGCTGGTCTCGGCCTGCCGGTACTGCGACTTGATGATGCCGACCCCGATCCCCACCCCGAGCAGCACCGCGGCGGCGACCGCCGCGCCGGTGCGAAGCGCACGGCGCTCGGCGCCGGGGGTGGAGGACTCGCCCGGGTTCCCGGTGGACTCCTCCCCGACCTCGCCGGACATCCCCGCATCGCTCATGCCAGCCGCTCCCACTGCTGCTTGGCCAGGTCGCGGAGCAGATCCGCGCTGACCTGGGTGGTGCCGAACGCCGTCACGCCGACCACCACGTCACCCCGCCGCGTCACGGCGCTGCCGGGGTAGTAGGTCTCGGTCGAATCCGCGTACGTCTCCTGCGTGTTGGAGGCCCAGTAGGCGCCCTCCATCCCGTCCGGCATGTCGGTGGCCCCGGCGACCTTCGACTGCCGCATGGCCGCGACCGCCGCGCCGGCCTGGTCCGGCTGGTACTGGATCAGCTCGATCCGGTACTTGACGCCGTCCTTCTGGAAGGTGGTCACAGCGGCCCTGCGCAGGCCGGAGCCGACCAGCTTCTCGAAGTACCGCGCCGAGTCGGCGTGCCACCGGGCCATCTCCCCGGGGGTCTCCCAGTCGCCGGTGGCGGCGAACCCGCTGTCCCAGTCCTGGGCGCCGTCCGGCTTGGGCAGCAGCAGCTTGCGCAGGTCGCCGTCGATGGCGAGCGGCTTCGGGGACCCGGCGGCCGCGGCCGCCGGGTCCAGCGCGCCGGGCGGGTAGGCGGGCAGCTCGGCCGGCTGCAGTGCCGGCAGCGGGGTGGCCGAACGGCCGGCCTGGACCGCGTAGCCGATCCCGCCGCCGACCAGCGGCCCGAGCAGCAGCGCGCCGACCACCAGCAGCACCGTGCGGGAGCTCCGCACCGGCGGGCGCGGCGTCGCGACGGCGGCGGGCTCCCCGGGCCGGCAGGGCTCGACGGCCTCTGCGGGCTCTGCGGGCTCCAGGCTCCGCTCGGGCTCCACCGGCTCCACGGGCTCAGCCTCCATGGGACAGCCGGTCGCGCTGGCGCTTCATCGCATCGGCCAGCAGCCCCTGGTCCGGGTCGCCCTTCACGTCCACGGTGACCTCGTACTCGACGTCGCCCACCGTGGAGACGCCGACCAGGCGGCCCGTGAAGGCCTGCTGGTCGGGCTTGAAGACGTAACCCTTGGCCGTGCTGTCACCAGGCACGTCGATCGGACTGCCGTTGGCGAACGAGGCGCCGTTGGCGAAGCCCTGGGCGTTGCCCTGCGTGGCGAACCGCATCAGCCGGCTCTCTACCTCCGCCTTCCCATCGGCAGTGCGATAGCGACGGGACACCGCCTCCTGGTAGCCGTAGGAGTCGAGGACGCTCTTGATGCCCGTCGACTGGGCGTACTGGGCAGCCAGGTCGTCGACGGTCAGCGCCGTGCCGTCCGGGGAGCCGTAGGGCTCCGCGCCGTCCGGGACGGGCAGCAGGAAGTACCGCAGGTCGCCGCCGTGCGTGCCGCCGTCCACCGTGCCGTGCAGCGTGCTGCCGGGCTCCGGGGCGAGGGTGATGCTCGGCAGCGGCACCGGTACCGGTAGCGGCGTCGGGCCGCCGCTCGTCGCCGCCCCCGTGCTCGGCCCGGTGGTGGCCGCCGCGACCGCCGCGACCGCCGCGACCGCCGCCCGATGCGGGTGATCGGGCCTGCCCACGGCGACCGTCACCGTTGCGCTGGCCGCGGTGACGGCGAGCAGGCCCAGCGTGGCCAGCGCGACGGCGACCCCGCGCGGCACCCGGCGCGGAGCGGCCTCGGCACCCCCAGCCGCCGCGACACCCTCGTCAGGCGTGGACAAGGAACTCCCCCCGGAGTGGACCATCGGTCATCAGGAAGTATGAAAGACGTCCGGTCCGACAACCAATTCGACAGCGCCAGTGCCAGTGCTCGGCCTACGGTTCGGTGTTCCGCACATCCGTGATGAACATCCGCCCCGGCGCATGGGTGATCGCGAACGGCGGCCGCGAGCCGATCACCGCCTGCTGCGCCGTCACCCCGCAGGCCCAGAAGACCGGCACCTCCCCGGGGGCGACCTCCACCGGGTCGCCGTAGTCCGGCCGGGCGAGGTCCGCGACCCCCAGCGCCGCCGGGTCGCCCATGTGCAGCGGCGCGCCGTGCATCCGCGGCATCCGCGCGGTGACCGCCCGTGCCGTTTCGACCAGCCCGACCGGGATCGGCCGCATCGAGACCACCAGCGGACCGTGCACCCGGCCCGCCGGACGGCACGGGCGGTCCGTGACGTACATGGCGACGTTGCGGCCCTGTTCGACGTGGCGCAGCGGCACCCCGGCAGCGAGCAGTGCCGCCTCGAAGGTGAAGCTGCAGCCGATCAGGAAGGCGGCCAGGTCGCCGCCGCGCACCTGCGGCAGCCCGCCGACCGAGGCCGGTTCGGCGGCCAACTCGCCGTCCACCCACACCTGGTAGCCGGGCAGGTCGGTGCGCAGATCGGCACCGGGGGCCAGCCGGCTGCGCCAGCCGCCCGGTGCGGTCTCCTCAAGTACCGGGCAGGGGCGCGGATTGCGCTCGGCGAACAGCCGGAACTCGGCCGCCCGGTCCCGGGGCACGACCAGCAGGTTGGCCTGCGCGTACCCGAGCGCCACGCCCGCCGTCGGCACCGCGAGCCCGTCGCGGAACGCCCGCCGCGCCTCCTCGGGCGACCAGCCGGCCCGGTCCGCACCCATCTGCCTCACCCCTCCAGCTGGGCGAGCCCTTCGGTGGCGATCCGCTCGAACACGGCCAGGTCGTTCGCGAAGATCGAGTCCGGCACCGGCCAGTGGATCACGACCTCGGTGATACCCAACTCGCGGTACCGGCCCGCCCAGTCCACGAAGGCGTCCAGCGAATCCAGCGGCTTCTCCGCCGTCGAGCCCTGCAGCAGCACCTTCTCCAGCTCGCCGACGTCCCGCCCGGCAACCTCGCAGGCCGCCGTCAGCTTCTCCAGCTGCTTGGCGATCACCTCGGGCGCCTGCTCCACCGGCACGTCCGCCGGTCCGCGCGGGTCGCCGTACGTCACCCAGCCCTGCCCGTACTCGGCCGCCAGCCGCAGCCCCTTGGGCCCGGTCGCCGCCACATAGAACGGCACCCGCGGCCGCTGCACGCAGCCGGGGATGTTCCGCGCCTCGACCGCCGAGTAGTACGTGCCCTGCTCGGTGGTGGCATCCTGCCGCAGCAGCTTGTCCAGCAGCGGCAGGAACTCCCCGAACCGCGCCGCCCGCTCCTTGGGCGACCACGCCTCCTGCCCCATCGCCGTCGCATCGAACCCGACCCCGCCGGCCCCGATCCCCAGCGTCAACCGCCCACCGGACACATCGTCAACCGTCACCACCTCCTTGGCCAACGTCACCGGATGCCGAAAGTTCGGCGACGTTACCAGCGTGCCCAGCCGGATCCGCTCGGTCGCCGCCGCAGCCGCCGTCAGCGTCGGAACCGCCCCGAACCACGGCTCGTCCCGGAAGCTCCGCCAGCTCAGGTGGTCATACGTGTACGCGGCATGGAACCCGAGCTCCTCGGCCCGCCGCCAGATCTTCTGTCCCTCGGCCCACCGGTGGATGGGGAGGATCACGGTACTCAAGCGCATGTCTCGACCCTACGGCGCGGTCCCGGTGCCGGAGACCTCAGCCTGCCAACGGGCGATGGCCTGACCGCTTCGTTCGCAGTCTGTGCTGTTACACCGCGGTGACGCGGCGACGATGGCGGAGGTACATCAAGCCGCGAAGATTTTCACAGAGCGTCCGCCGGGTCTCCAAAACAAATGTGCAGGAGCGGGGGGCGAGGCGCGCTACCTGCCTTTGTCGCCGCTGTGCCCGTGTTCCTGGGGGGACCACCGATGTCTGCTCGTTCTGTTCGCCGCCGCTCCCGTCTGCTGGCCGCCGCCGCCACCGCCGCCGTACTCGGCGCCGCCACACCGCTGTTCGCTGGTGCTTCCACGGCCTGGGCCTGCGGTGACAACGACACCGCTGCGGTGGCTCCCGCGACGCCGGCGGCCTCGGCCCGCGTCACGAGTGCCGCGCCGACCGCGAAGAGCGCTCCGACGAGCCCGGTCGCCGGGTCGCCGTCCGCCTCCGCCTCCGCCTCGACGAGCGCGCCCGCTCCGGTGCACCACGGCGAGCCGGAGATCGCCTACCTGCCGGGGATGCCCGACAGCATCACCGCCGGCGGCAGCCCGATCGAGTTCGGTGTGGAGATGGCCAACTTCACCGGCGCGGCGTACGACGGTCTTCGTCCGACCCTTGGTTTCTACAACATGCCGGCGGGCTCCCACCCGGGTAGTGGGACCAACCTGCGGCCCGAGGACTTCACCGTTCAGGTGATGACCGGCGGCCAGTGGAAGACGCTGCCAGTCCACCACGGGTGCGACCCGGTGATCTACCCCGACACCTCCAGCCTCGCGCAGCACCTGGACACGGGCCGGGCATCGCGGCTGATGTTCCGCGTTGCGCTCTCCGCCGAGGCACCGGCCGACCAGCACGACATCACTGTTTACCTCGGCACGGCGCCGGGCGGCGCCGGCCCCGTGCGCACCCTGCACATCGTTCGCCAGGACGCGCCGAGCAGCGCGCCGGCGAGCGCCCCGTCCAGGACCGCGACCGCGGCGCCGTCCAAGCCGGCCAGCCAGGCCCCGGCGCCCACCGGGCAGCAGGCCAAGTCCGCCCCGGCCGTCGCGCAGCCTGCGGCGGCGACCTCGCCTGCTGCTGTCCCGACCACGGCGACTGCCCCCGCGCAGCAGCTCGCCTTCACTGGCGGCGGCGCCTCCTCTGGTCTGCTGATCGGCGCCGGCGGCGCCCTGGTCGTGCTCGGCGCCGGCGCTGTGACCCTGGCCGCCCGCCGTCGCTCGTCCGCCCGTCACTGAGGTCGGTGCGGGGCGGGTGCTCCGCTTCGGATCGCCATGGTGCCTGCCCCGCACTCACGACCCGGTCAACGGCTCCTCCCGCCGGTGCCGACTCAGCGCCTCCCTCGAGCGTCCGGTCACCCGGCCTCGTGCCAGGGACGCACTTGCAAGTGCGTACTTCCCCACGGATCGTCACTCTCCGATAGTCAGTGCTGAGGGACACGGCCCCCGGCCGTGTCCGGACGGAACAGGCTGTCGAGGAGAGAACCATGGTCAAGCCCGCGATCCGGGTGCGTTCTTTCCTTCCAGCGTGCCGGGCGGCTGGGCGACGCACTCGGAGTTCCTGGACGAGCGGGGGTGGTTTCCGGTCAGCATCGGGTCGTTCCTGGCTCGGGCCGGCGGGCGGGTGGTCCTGGTCGATCTCGGGCTGGGGGCCGTTGACTTCGCGATTCCCGGTGTGGCGTCCTTCAAGGCCGGCGCGATGCCGGAGAGCCTGGCCGGCGAGGGGCTGACGCCCGCCGATGTGGACACTGTCGTCTACACCCATCTGCACCACGACCACGTCGGGTGGACCAGCGACGTGGCGCCCGCACCGGGGTTCCCCGAGGGCCGCGAGGTCGGCGGGCTGACGTTCCGCGCGGCCCGGCACCTGGTGAGCGCGGCGGAGTGGCGGCACTGGGAAGGCCGCGGGGCGTTTCCCGGACCGGATGCGAAGGCCGTGCAGGAGCCACTGGGCGGCGTGACCGGCTTCGTCGCGGACGGCGAGGAGATCGCCCCGGGCGTACGGATCCTGCCCACGCCCGGGCACACGCCGGGCCACAGCAGTCTGGTCGTCACGGATCCGGCCGGTGCGGACGACCGGCGCCTGATCGTCCTCGGCGACATCATGCACTTCAGCCACACCGTCCACCCGACCGTGCCGCCCAAGGTCGAGTACCGACTCACCGAACTGGGGCGGACGTTGGAGGATCCGCTCGGTGCGATCCGGGACTGGGCGGAGCGGTACATCAACGAGGTGAACGCGGCCCGGGCCGACTATGAGCGCCGGGTGTCGGACGGCTCAGAGCAACTCCCCGTCCCGCCAACGGGAGAAAGGCGGGAGTCCGGCCATCCGGGGACTCCCCGGCCATGCGAAGTGGATGGCCGTGGCGGTCAGCGGGCCACCGCGACACCGCGGTCGACCGTGGCACCTCGGGCGAACTCCGCGGCGGTCGCAGAGGCGTAGGCGGCGGCGAGGCTGCGGAGGCGGTCGGTCTCGGTGGCGAAGTCCAGTTCCTCGCAGCCGGTGGTCTGGGCGGGCGCGGTGGGGACCACCGGGACGTGGCCGGCGCGGCGGAGGGCGGCGGCTGCGCGGAGCCAGCAGGCCTCGGCGAGGGCGGACTGCTCGGGCCCCGCCGCCACGGCCACGATGGCGGCCTGGAACCGCATCTCGGGGTCCGCGTGGCCGGCCAGTACCAGCGCGGCGTCCCGGATCTCGATGGCCAGCCGGTGCAGCCGCAGCCGGGGGCCGCGCCCTAGTCGCTCGGTGAGCACCACCTCGGGTACCGCCGCGGTGAGTTCCCGCCAGAGCGGCACCAGGCGCCGCGCCGTGCACCAGTCCCGCAGGCCGCGCAGCGCCACCCCGATGGCCGGGATGACGCTGCCCAGCAGCATGAGCGTGATCGAGGCCCAGTCGATCCGCAGGACCCAGCACTCGTCGAGGAACATCGGCCTGCCGACCGCCTCCAGCGCGATCTGGCAGATCCGCAGCGCCGAGTAGGCGACGCCGGTGGCGGTGCCGAGGGCGAGCACCAGCAGCCCGGCCCGCAGCGAGCGGGTGGCGGCCCGGCGGACGTGGCTGCCGAACAGCCAGCTGCCGACGCCCATGGCCGCGCCGATGAAGCCGGCAATGATCAGCAAGTACAGGGCGGCCGCGGTCGAGGCGGGGTAGGCCTGGTAGAAGTCCGCCACCTCGGTGGGGCGGTGCAGGGTGAAGAAGGTGGCGACCAGGCCGAGTTGGGCGGCGGGCAGCACGGCGAGCCGGACCCGGCGCCAGCGGGCGGCGAGGTCGGGCCGGGCTGTCTGGGCGCAGAAGGTCAGCCCGGCCGAGCTGGCGACCAGGTCGAGTTGGTGCTTGAGCAGCATCGCCAGGTTGTGCACGCCGCTGGTGGCGTCGATCCAGGCGGCGGGCCACGGCAGTCCGAGGGCGAGCAGCCCGGTGGTGGCGGCGAACGCGGTCCACAGCGGGCGTTGGCGGGGCGAGCGGATCGCGGCGGGCAGGCGCCAGAGGGTGACCAGGCCCACCAGCGCGACGATCAGCAGCTTGTACGGGGAGTACGCGGCGCCGGCCAGGTCGGGCCCGAGGTGCTGCGGTCCGGCGGGGTGCATCACTGCGGCCGGACCGGGTGGCCGAAGGCGGCGTCCAGTCGGTCCAGCACCTCGGTGGATCCGCTGGAACCGCTGGACCGCCGGCCCGCGCCGGCCCGGGTGGCGCGCTCCAGCAGCAGGGTGGCCAGCGCCTCGGCGTCGGCCTCCTGGCGGTCCGTGTAGCCGTTGCGGGCCAGCAGGGCGAGCACCCGGTCGGTGGCGAGGCCGAGTTCCTGGTCGGCGGCCGTGACCAGCGATTCCTCGACGGCAGCTTGGGCCGCGGCCGGCGCGGTCCCGCCGGCGGCCGGGGCGCCGTGGTCCAGCAGCATGTGGGAGATCTCGTGGAGCACGATCTGGGTCTTCAGGATGGGGGCCGCGCCGGCCTCGTAGAAGACCAGGTCGACGGCGGGCAGGCTGATCCACAGCCCGCACGGGAGATCCTGGCCGGCGGCGTTCTCCAGCGGGACCAGTCGCAGCGGGCGGCCGCGCTGCCGGGCGATCGAGTCGCAGAACCGTTCCAGTTGGAAGGGTTTGGGCACCTCGATCCGGTTGACCAGCTCGGCGAACCGGGAGCGCGGCTGTCTGCGCCATCTCATGGCCGGCCTGCCCTCTCCGCACCCGGAATGATCGAAGCGTCAGCATAAGCGTTCGGTGCTGTGCCGGTCACGTGCGGCTGCGGCCCGCCAAGTGAAAAGTCATGGTCGATTCGTATGCGGTCGCCTTCACCAACGGAGGTCGCCTTCACCAGCGGAGGCGGCCCCTGCCAATGACAGGCGCCGTCACCGATCGGCGGCCGGGCTCAGGAGGCCTTCTTGGTCCGCCCCACCTCAGGCAGCCCCTCGACCGCCCGCACCTGGTCGACGATCGCCCGCAGGCCCTTGAGCGCCCGCGGCGACAGCCCGGCCAGCCGGAACGCCACGGCCCGGATGTCGCTGTCCGCCAGCACGTCGGCCAGCTCGTCCCGCCGTGGAGCGGTGGCGGCCCGCCGGACCGGCCGGTTCTCGGCGGCCGCCTTGAGCTCGCGCAGCCGCACGTCGACCCGGTCGGCCACCGTGTCGTCCAGGAAGTAGGCGGCCGGCACCCCGAAGAAGGCGGCGATCGCCTCCAGCGTCTTGACCGTGGGGTTGGTCTTGGCGCCGGTGCGGATCTGCTGCAGGGTGCCGTGCGAGACGGTGGGTCCGTCCGGGCCGGCCTGCTCGCGGATCGCCTGCGCCACCTCGTGGTAGCTGAACGGGCCGCGGTCGGCGGGATGGATCACCTGGAACAAGTGGTCCAGCTTCTCGGCCAGGGAGCGGGGGGCCGGGGTCTGCTCAGCCGACGGCATCGTCGCTCCCTTGTCCGATCGAACCCGTCCGATTGGACCGGGTGCGTCCAGTATCTACTGAAGTAGACGCAGAAATCGAGGAGATCCTGAGTTTTCTCAGCTCATCCTCAGCTCATCTTGACCCGGACCCCATCTGTAACACGGTTGACAGCCCGGGGAGGGTTCAGCGTATGTTCAACCGTGAGCCGTCCAACAAAATAGACGGCCCGCCGGACGGCGCACGGTCACACGGGGGTTGACCGCGCGCCGTCACTTTTTTGCCCCGCGGGCAAGTCCGGCCGCCGCGGGCACCTGGGAGGATGGACGGGTGACCCAGCCAGCCCCGCGCCCCCGCCCCCGCCTGATCGCCACCGACCTCGACGGCACCCTGCTCTGCCAGGGCGGCACCGTCTCGGCCCGTACCGCGGCCGCGCTGGCGGACGCCGAGCGGGCCGGCCTGCAGGTGGTCTTCGTGACCGGCCGCCCGCCGCGCTGGATGCGGCTGCTGGGCACGCACATCGGCGGCCACGGCGTGGCGATCTGCTCCAACGGCGGCGCGATCGTCGACGTCCGCGGGGAGCGGCTGCTGGAGAGCTTCCCGCTCACCCCGGACGCGGCCGGCCAGGTGGTCGACCGGCTGCGCGCGGCGCTGCCGGGCACCGCGTTCGCCTTCGAGTACCCGGCCGGCTTCTCCCGCGAGCCCGAGTACCAGGTGGCCATGTGGGGTGACGACGAGCCGCACCTGGTCGCCCCCGCCGAGCAGCTGATCGCCGGCGAGGCCCGGAACAGCTACAAGATCCTCGCCAAGCACCCCGAGCTGACCCCGGACGACTTCCTGGCCAGGGCCAGGGCGGCGGTCGGCCCGCTGGCCGAGATCACCCGGTCCAGCCCGATAGCCCTGCTGGAGATCAGCGCCGCCGGGGTCACCAAGGCCAGCACCCTGGCCCGCTGGTGCGCCGAGCAGGGCATCGACCGCACCGAGGTGGTCGCCTTCGGCGACATGCCCAACGACCTGGAGATGCTGGCCTGGGCCGGCGAGTCCTACGCGGTCGCCAACGCCCACCCGGAGGTGCTGGCCGCGGTCGCCCGGCACACCGTGAGCAACCAGGACGACGGGGTCGCCCTGGTCATCGAGCAGATCGTCGACTCCATATCCAGCTGAGCGGCTTGCTCCACCTGATTGGCTTCAGCCGAACCGCCCGTTCACGTAGTCGGCGGTCCGCGGGTCGACCGGGTCACTGAAGAGCCGCTCGGTCGGCCCGGCCTCGACGATCCGGCCCGGCGTGTCATGGCTCGCCAGGAAGAACGCACAGGACTGCGAAACCCGCTGCGCCTGCTGCATGTTGTGGGTGACGATGACGATGGTCAGCTGCCCGCGCAGCTCGGCGATGGTCTTCTCGACCCGTCGGGTGGAGGTCGGGTCCAGCGCCGAACAGGGCTCGTCCATCAGCAGGATGTCCGGCCCCACCGCCAACGACCGTGCGATGCACAGGCGTTGCTGCTGACCGCCGGAGAGCGCGCCGCCCGGGGTGGAGAGCCGGCCGCTCACCTCGTTCCACAGCCCGGCCTGCCGCAGGCTGTCCTCGATCAGCTGGTCCCGGTGCTCCCGGCCCACCTTGATCCCGGCCAGCTTGAGCCCGCTGGCCACGTTGTCGGCGATCGACATGGCGGGGAACGGGTTGGGCCGCTGGAAGACCATGCCGATCCGCCGCCGCACCTCGGCCGGGCGGCGGCCGTGCCGGTAGATGTCCTCGTCGTCGAGCAGGACCTCGCCGGCCAGCGCCGCACCACGCACCATCTCGTGCATCCGGTTGAGGATCCGCAGGAAGGTGGACTTGCCGCAGCCGGACGGCCCGATCAGCGCGGTGACCTCGCCGGCCGGCATGGCGAGCGAGACCCGCTCCAGCACCTTGTGCGAGCCGAACCAGGCGGAGACGGACCGGCTCTCCAGGCCGGACAGCCGGCCCGGATCGGCCGTGGCGCTGGGTTGGGGAACGGTGGTGGTCATCGGGCGAGTCCTTCCTGACGCATCGTCAGTTGCTCAGTAGAGGTTGGGCAGCAGCGCCGCCGCGTTCTCGTAGACGGACCAGAGCAGCGCGGCCAGCACCGGGGCGAAGGTCAGGTAGGCGGCCCGCCGCACCCAGTACCGCACCGCCAGGGTGGCCAGCGCGACCGCGCCGAGCAGCGCCACCGACCAGAGCTGCAGGGCGGCCAGCGCCCCGCTGTCCTGGGCCAGCGCATGGTCCGCCGGCAGCTGCGCCGGGCGGCCATGGGGGCCTCCCCCGCCGGAGGCTGGGGAAGGGTTGGCCTGCGGGTCGCCGTCCAGCCGGGCCCCGATCAGCACGGTGCCGTTCGGGATCCAGCCCGAGTTGCTGGTGGTGAGCACCAGGCGGGACGGCGCCGGGTCGCGCACCGGGTGGGCGCTGTCCCCGTAGACGTTCACGGTGAAGCTGAACTGCCCCTGTCCGGTAGTCACTTGGATCTTGTCGCCGACCCGCAGCTCGCCGAGCCGGCCGAACGGGCCGCCGAACGCGATGCCACGCCCGAAGATCACCGCGACGCCCGCCTGCCCGGGCAGTGCGGTGTCCCGGCGGTGGCCCGGGCCGCGCATCAGGTCCCGCCCGGTGGTGCCCTCGACGACCACCTCGTGGTGCACGCCGATCCTGGGGATGTCGATGATCGCCACCGGCGACCCGTCGGTCGCGGCGCCGGTGGGCCCCAGCTGGTTGGCCAGCCGGTCCTGGAACGTGCGGTACGCCTCGGCCTGGTAGTGCATCTCCTGGAGCGGCGAGAGCGCCACCAGGAAGACCGCGAAGCCGAGCAGCAGGGCGGCCAGCAGGGTGGCCGCCCAGCCCAGCCGGACGGTGATCCGGCGGGCGGTGGACGGCGGTTCGGCCGCTCGGGGCGGCGCCTGGATCGTCGGCAGCACCACGGTGTCGTCGGTCGCGGAAGTGGCGGTCAGCGTCACCGGGCACCCCCGGTGCCCGTCTGGGAACCGGCCCGGCGCCGGCGCAGCCAGCCGCCCAGGAACGGCGGCAGCGCGACCACGGCGAGCAGTTCCACGGCGGTGAGCGTGGTCAGCAGCCAATTGTCCGGGCGCCCACCGACGTTGACCACATTGGCCGCCACCTGGCCCCCGCCGGAGCCGCCGGAGTCGTTCTGCACCACCTCACCGGTCTGCGGGTCGATCGTGGTGCCGCAAGCGCCCGAACCACCGGTGCCGGAGCTGCCGTTGGCGCCACCCGCACCGCCGCTGCCCGAACCGCCGCCCGCACCACCGGACCCGGCACCGCCCTTGCCGCCGCTGCCCGAACCGCCGCCGCTGCCACCGCCGTTGGAGCCGCCGCCGGAACCGCCGCCGGAGCCGCTGCCGCCGCCCGAGCCACCGCTGCCGCCGCCGGCCGAGGGGTTGTTGGGGTCGCAGCTGAGCGGCGTACCCTGCTTGTCGCACGGGTTGGGCTGTGGCGCGTTCTTGAGGATGATCAGGTTGCCCTGGCTGTCGAAGGTCGGATTGGGGCAGTTGGCCAGGGTGTTGGGGTCGACGTTGCCGTTGTTGCCGGGGATGTGCTGCACCTGCAGCAGCCCGCCGCGCACCAGGCCGCGCGGGATCGGCGAGTAGCCGATCGAGTCGATCCCGCCCTTGCCGGTGGCCTGCCCGCCGCAGAGCACGTAGTCCAGGTACTGGCTGAGCGCGGCGCCCTTGTCGTTGGTGAACCGCGGCGGCGGCGGCATGTTCGGCACCCCGGACCGCGGCACGATCAGGTAGCTGTAGCTGGAGATCGGGTAGGAGCGCGGGTCGTTGTTGGTGTAGACCCCGTCCAGGTTCTGCTGCAGGTAGTTCGGGTCGTCGGGCGAGGTGCTGTCGTCGACCCCGCGGATCTTCGCCGCGGTGAGCGCCACGGCCACGTTGGAGGCGGTCGGCAGCGCGTAGTACCCGGCCGGGTTGAGCACTTTCACCACCGGCCAGCTGGAGGTGAGCGCGAAGGCGTACTCGTCATAGCCGATCGAGCCCTGGCCGGTGGGCGCCTCGATGTAGTGCGCGACCTGGTCGGAGCCGCTCTGCGCGATCATCCGGCCGGACGGCGGGTAGAACTCGGTGTAGTCGCCGCAGGTGATGTTGTTGACGCCGGTGCAGTAGGCGTCCCACTGGCTCTTGTGGGTGTGTTCCATCCAGCGGGTGAACTGGGCGGTGGCGCCCGAACCGTCGGAGCGGATCACCGGCGTGATCGGGATGTTCGGCAGCTGCCGGCCGTAGTCCTGGGTGATCTCGGGGTCGTTCCAGTTGGTGATGGCCCCGGTGAAGATGCCCACGATGGTGTCCGGGGACAGCCTCAGATCGGTGACCTGCTTCCCGGCCGCCGTCAGGTTGTACATGAAGGCGGTGCCACCGGCCGTGATCGGCACGTAGGAGTAGCCGTAGATCGGATTCTCCGCATCGGCCGCACCGGAGCCGGCGATCCCCCGCTCGCCCCGGTGTCCCGCTGGGTGCGGAACGGCACGTCCGAGGCGGTGAAGTCGTCCGAGCCGTTCTCCCAGTTGTTGCGGCCGGCCGCCGAACCGTTGGGCGCGAAGTTGAGGTTGATCCCCTGGTTGGCCACATCGGTGCGCCACTTCTCGATCGCCGGCCCGGCCCAGCTGGACCCGTCGGCGTTGAGCGTGGTGGTGGCGAGCGCAGGCGTGGCCTGACTGAGGGTCAGTACGAAGAACGAGAGCAGCAGGGCCACGACCCGGCCGACTCTGGGGCGGTGAGCGGCGGCCCAGGGCATGACGGTTCCTCCGGAAGGGGTGGGTCTGGTCATCGGCCGGCCGCCTGTCGGGCCAGCCGCCGCCGCTGCCGGCGGCTCAGCTCGCCCGGCCGGCGTCCGCCGATCAGCCGGGCGGTCACGAAGAGCACCAGCACCAGGAGCATCAGGGTCAGCCCGGCGGCGAACCCGCGGGAGACCATGGCCGGGTAGGGCTGGCGTACGCAGTTCCAGATGAAGAGCGGCAGGCTGACCTGGTGGCCGGTCAGCGGGTCGGCGTTCATGCCGGAGGTGAAGCCGGCGGTCAGCAGCACCGGCGAGGTCTCCCCGATGCCGCGCGCCATGCCGAGGATCACCGCGGTGGCGAGCCCCGGGCGGGCGGTGGGCAGCACCACGTTCCAGACGGTGCGCCACTGGCTGCCGCCGAGCGCGTAGGAGGCCTCCCGCAGCGTGCCGGGGACCAGCCGGATCACCACCTCGGCGGCCCGGGTGACGATCGGCATCATCATCACGGTCAGCGCCAGCGAGGCCCGGGGCTCGGCGGGCTGGGGCTCGTGAGCCTGGGACTCGGGGGCCTGGGCCCCGGCGCGGCGCTCGGCCTCGGCCCGCCGCTCAGCTTGAGACTCGGCCTGGCGCTCCAGCAGTGCCACGAACCGGCGGAACGCGTTCTGGCAGGTGGCGTACCGCTCATAGGCGCGACTGCTGCGCGCATCGGCCAGGCCGCGCGACCCCGGCACCACCCAGATCCAGCCGATCCCGTCCCGGACATGGGTGATCCGCGCGGTCAACTCGGCCGTCTCGTCGCGCAACTGCTCGACAGCACGGCTCACTTCGGCCATGGTCTCGAAGACCGGCGAGGAGACCGCCACGATCCGGCCGTTGGGCGCCTTCAACTGCCACTGGTAGCGCCCGTTCGCCGCCCGCTCGATCTGGAACCCGCCTCGAACCGCCTCCGACCCCGCCCGGCCCGCACGCAGCTGACCCACCAGGCCCACCCGCCCCACTCCCCGACCCCGTGCGGCCCGGCGCGCTCGACGCAGGACGCGCGGGTGTCGTGTAGAGATCTCGTGCTCGGCTCCCAAGCGGGCACCACCGTAGGTGGGCCGCCCCGAACACGGATAGTGGCGAAGGCCGTTCGGACCGTCTATTGGTCCGGAAGTTCTCCCTCGTTAATCTGTACGGCAGTTGACGAGCTGACGACCGGTCAGCCGCCGAACCAGCCCGCCACGTCGAGCCGGAAGAAGCCCTCCGGCGCCATGGTCCGCAGGTCCGCCTCCATGGCCCGCACCCGGTCCGCGCCCAGCTGCGCCATCCAGTCGCCGCGCAGCCGCTCGAAGATCTGCGCCGAGCGGGCCAGCAGGTCGACGCCGCGCGGCGTGAGCCGAACCAGCTTGCGGCGGGCGTCAGTCGGGTCGTCCACCCGCTCCACATAGCCGAGTTGCAGCAGCCGGTCGACGGTCTTGCCAGCCGCCTGCTTGGAGATCCCGAGCCGGCGGCCCACCTCGCTGGCGGTGGCCCCGGCCTGGCCGACCGCCTGCAGCGCGAAGCCGTGCGCCGGGCGGGCCTCCGGGTGGCCCTGGCGGGCCAGTTCGGCGTGCAGCTCGTCGATGATCGAGCGGAAGCCGGCGAAGAGCAGCAGGGGCAGCTCGAAGCCATAGCTCTCCCGTGGCTCTTGGTGGTCGGGCTTGGCATCGGGCATGACGGAACCCCCTTGCAGAGATGGACAACCAGGTTTACCTTTTTAGTCAACCGCGTTGTCCATCTTAACGAGTGGGAGCTTCGCCATGCCCGTCACCTTCGCCACCCACACCCTGGAGACCGCCCCGGCGGCCGCCCGCCCCGTCATGGAGGGCGTCCAGCGCCACCTCGGCCACCTGCCCGCCGCCGTCGGCCGGCTCGCCACCTCCCCGCAGCTGCTGGAGGCCTTCACCAAGTCCAACGCCCTGTTCAGCAGCAGCACCCTGGAGCCGCTCGCCCGCGAGGTGGTGGTGTTCACCGTCGCCACCCGCAACCGCTGCCACCTGTGCGTCGCGATGCACACCGCCATCGTGAGCAAGCAGGGCGCCGACCCCGAGCTGGTCGCCGCCCTGCGCGACCAGCGCCCGCTCCCCGACGACCGCCTGGAGGCGCTGCGC
Organism: Kitasatospora acidiphila; assembly: GCF_006636205.1. Taxonomy (NCBI): domain Bacteria; kingdom Bacillati; phylum Actinomycetota; class Actinomycetes; order Kitasatosporales; family Streptomycetaceae; genus Kitasatospora; species Kitasatospora acidiphila. The sequence continues at coordinate 4,333,701 of NZ_VIGB01000003.1, forward strand.
CTGTTCACCCTGGAGGTCATCAGCACCGCCGGTGCCGTGGCCCCGGAGAGCCTGGAGGCCTTCCTCGACCACGGATACACCCAGCGCAACGCCCTGGAGGTGGTGCTCGGCATCGGCACCTACACCATGTCCACCCTCGCCAACCGGCTCACCGACGCGCCGGTGGACGAGCGGCTAGCGGAGTTCGCCTGGGAGGGGTGAGCCCCACCTGCCACCTTGCGGTCAGCGCCCGGCTCTCACCGTCAGAGCCTGGCCGACCAGCGCACGATGGTCCCCCGGCGGCCCGGGCCCGGCTCGTGCCAGGCCGCCCCGCCGAGGTTCTCGGCCCGCCGCCGCAGGTTGGCCAGGCCGCTGCGGCGCCCGGACTCGGGGATGCCCACCCCGTCGTCGGCCACGGTGAGCAGCACCCCGGGCCGGCCCGGGCGCACGGCGGCCTCCGGGTCGCCGGAGACCGGGTGGCCCTCGGCGTCCAGGTAGACGGTGGTGTCCACCGCCACGCTGACCCGCGAGGCCCGCGCATGCCGGGCCGTGTTGGAGAGCATCTCCCGTAGTGCGGCCAGCAGTTGGCGTTCCGCCTGGTCACCGATCACGCTCTCCACCGGCCCCATGAAGCTGATCGACGGCTTGAAGCCCAGCGCGGCGGCCGCCTGGCTGCCCTCGCGCAGCACCCGGGTGCGCAGGGTGTCGGGCTCGCTGCCGGCGTCGTCGTGCTGCAGGGCGTAGATGGTGGTGCGGACCTCCTGGATGGTGGCGTCCAGCTCGTCGACGGCGTGCCCGAGCCGCTCCTGCACCTCGGGGACGCCCGCCCGGCGGGCCGCGCTCTCCAGCATCATCCCGGTGGCGAACAGCCGCTGGATCACCAGGTCGTGCAGGTCCCGGGCGATCCGGTCGCGGTCTTGGAAGACGGCCAGGCGCTGCTGGTCGCGCTGGCCCTCGGCGAGCCGCAGGGCGAGGGCGGCCTGCGAGGCGAAGGTGGCGGCAAGCTGCTTCTCCGCCTCGCTGAACGGCCGGGCCCCGCGCCCGCGCCACACCACCAGGGCGCCCAGCACCCGGCCGTGGGCCACCATCGGCAGCGCCATCGACGGACCGTAGCGGCGGGCCGCCCGCATCACCAGCGCCCGGTCCTGCGACATGTCGTCGATGAAAATGCTCTCGCCGTCCCGCAGCCGCGCCGCGTACCCCGTGCCGGGCACCAGCTCCCCGGCCACGAACTCGGCGGCCTCGCCGGCGGCGTGCGAGACCCGCAGCCCGCCGTCCCCGGTCGGCAGCATGATCATCCCGAGCTCGGCGTCCGCCAGCTCCCGCACCTGCTCGGCGGCCACCCCGAGCGCGTCATCCGCCTTGGTGGAGAGCAGCGCGGTGGTCACGGCGGCCGCGCCCGCGATCCACCGCTCCCGCCGCCGGCCCTCCTCGTACAGCCGCGCGTTCTCGATCGCCACCCCGGCGGCCGCCGCCAGCGCGTGCACCACCTGCGCGTCCTCGGGCGTGAAGCCGCCACCGCCGTGCTTCTCGGTGAGGTAGATGTTGCCGAACACCTCGTCGCGCACCCGGATCGGCTCCCCCAGGAACGACCGCATCGGCGGGTGGTGCGGCGGGAACCCGGCCGAGCGCGGATCCTTGCTGAGGTCGTCCAGCACCAGCGGCTCGGGCTTGTCGATCAGCACCCCGAGGATGCCCTTGCCGGACGGCAGGTCCCCGATCCGGGCCGCCGTCTCGGCATCGATCCCCACGTGGATGAAGTCCGACAGCCCATGCCCACCGGGCGCCACCACCCCGAGCGCCGCATACCGCGCGTCCACCAGCTCCGCCGCGCCCGACGCGATCCGCTCCAGCGTCGCATGCAGGTCCAGCCCCGCCCCGACCGACACCACGGCCTCCAGCAGCCGCTGCATCCGGTCGGTCACCGCCGCCGCCGACTGCAGCCGCTCCGACACCTCGGTCACCAGCGTGTCCAGGCCGAGCGAGGAGATCTCGGGCACGCGGGGCGGTGTGGGCTCGGGGGCTGCGGAGTCGGAGGCGGGGATGTTCACAGCTACGACCATAAGTCGAACCGGATCAACTCGGGCGGACCAGCATGCAGAGTGGGCTGTCACCACCTTGGGCTATATAATTTTCTGTATATTCAGAGCGTGCACATTCGATGGCAGATCGAAGTCGAGCCAGAAGTTCGCGAGTGATTGGAGCCCCTTGCCGACCCCCTGTACGACAGGGTCGAACGAGCCGCTGACATGTTGGCAGCGCGGCCGACCACACTCGGGGAGCCGTACTCGCGACATCTCGGCGGGAAGCTCCGTGAGCTGCGGTTCACCCTGGACGGTAGCGCCGTGCGCATCACATACCGGCTGGCCTCCGACAGACGGATCGTCCTGCTCACGGTGTTCCGGAAGACGAGGCAGCGCGAAGCCGCCGAGCTGGATCGCGCCCAATTGGCGCAGAAGCTCTGCGTAGCCCAGCACGGCGCCGCCGAACACACCTACCGCCGCTCCTAGGAGGACCTCCTGTGAATCACAGCCAGTGGAACACCCGCCGCACCAGAAGGCTGATGGGCGAGGCGGTAGCGGAGTCACGCGCTTACGTCGAGGCCGGCCATGCGTTCGCGCTGGGACAGGCGGTTTACGACCGGCGAACCGAGCTCGGCATCTCGCAGGGCGAGTTGGCGCGGCGAGCCGAGATGACCCAGCCGCAGATCTCCAACATCGAGGGGGGCGACGCGGTGCCCACCCTGGCGCTGCTCACCCGTCTTGCCAAGGCGCTGGATGCTTCACTCTCGATCGACCTCGACGGCGACACGGCCGCGTTCGCCTTCCATCCACACCCCAGCACGCCCAGCGACGGCCCCACAGCAGCAGCGTGACCCCCCACAGGTACACGCTGTCATAGCACTGCGGAGGTCCCAACTCGCCTGCCCTGCAAGGATGCCCGCACCATAGCCAGCCCGCGGGCCGTGCGCGTGGCGCGTTCGTCCGCCTTGATCGGCACCCGCCCCAACCCCGCACAAGGGCGACAGATCCCGGGGTCGGGCACGGGATCGTGGCACTTGGCGCACTCGGCGTAGGACGGTTTGGGCTGGCCGTGCGCCTTGGGCGGCGGCAGCTTCCGCACCAGGCGACTGCGGAGCACGGCGGCAGGCGAGTGCATGGCCGCCGGCAGACCCGGGAGCAGGGCGTCCGCCAAGTCCCGTTCCGCATAGCCGTGTTCCAGCCACTTGGCCACCAGCGGCGCCAACTCCCGCGCCTCCGCCTCGCCGAGACTCAGTCGCGGCTCGGGGCGAATCACGCGGTACAGCACCGCAACAGCGGTCCGCGTCTGCTCATCCGGGCCCGCTGGTAGGGAAGTTGGCAGTACGGCAGCCAGCGCGACGGGATCACCCGACTCCCTAGGGAGGGTGGGTTTCTTTCCCTGGTCCTTTACGGGAGGAACGTCAGCTGAACCGGCTCTCGCTTCACCGGACACCGGATGCCCGACAGTCGGCAGCCCCAACTGCGGCGTATCGAACACATGCGCCTCGGAGCGGATCGTCCCATCCGCCCGCCGCACCCGCTCAACCCGGTAATACCCCGCCGCCGCAAGCTCCTTGAGCGCCCGCTGCACCGCCCCGCGCCCCTGCGGACTGCTGTCCGCCATCTGCCGCCCGTCCTCCCGCCAGCCATCGGGCCGGGAGAGCAGGTCGACGAGCAACCCGCGCGCGGTGAAACTGAGCCGACGGTCCTGCAACAGGCCGTTCGGCAGCACGGTGAATCGGCGTAGCTGTTCGCTACGATGAATCTGCATGGGAGTTCTCGTCTCCAGTGCCGGGCCCCGGAGTGTTGGCGCACTGCCGGGGTCACAAGTCTTTACTTATCTCGCTGCGCGTAACGTAGCACACGCACAGCGTGATATCTGCCGCTCCCTGAGTCAGTCCGGGTGGGCACGACGGCTGATCCGCTCCCCGCCCCGGGAGGAGCGGCGACTCAACACCCGCACTGCTGCTCGCCACCAGCCTCGCTAGAGCCCTGTGCCACCTCACTGCTCTCCATCGACCTCGCCGGCGCCTCCGCAGGGCACGAGGCCCATCGCGCACTCCTGGCGGTCAGTTACCGGTTGCGGTGTTTCCGATGATTGGGCGAAGTGGGTTTGAAGCCACTCGTGGCGGAACTGGTAGACCGCGCCGACCTGGCGCAGGACGCCGCGCCGGTGGGCGTCTTCGAGGAACGCCATCGCGTCCCAGGGCAGCTGTCCGGTGAACGGCAGCCAGATGCGGGCGACGACCACCCACCGGCCCCATGCGGTCAGGCTGAGGGCGCTTCCGAGCCCGCCTCCAAGCGCTATGAGGAAGGCCACTCTGAGCCCGTCGGTGAGGGCCGGCTGGATTCCAATGCCCCACAGGGAGTGGTGCAACAGCTCGCCGCTGAGCATGCACCCGGCCCCGGACACGATTCCGAGCAGTGGTGCGAACACGAACATTTGCTGGAGCACGGTCTTGCGGTTCTGGTCCAGCAGGTCGCGGGGCCCGGGGGCTCTTTCGAGGGCGATGCGAGCCTCGAGCCAGGCCATCAAGGCGCCTACGAGCCCGCCTGCGAGTGCGAACGAGACCGCGAAGATCACCCCCTCCACCAGCCCGTACCTGACCCACACCTCACGCCCGGAGAACAGAGCGGGCAGGAACCCGTTCAGGGCCCCCACCCCGGCCCCGGCCACGAGCCCTGCCAGGGATCCGATCCCGGCTCGTGCCAGGATCTCGCCCGGAGACCTGGCCCCTGACCTCTCTGCCCGGTTGCCGATGGGCGTCCACACGCGCGAGGGCTCCAGCGCCGCGCCCCGGAAGAGAAACCCGATCCCGTGCGCGAGTGCGAAGACCAGTGCAGCCGGGACGCCGTTGAGCAGTGCGTCCGAGATCCCGTTGGCGAGTCCGTACCCCAGCCTGTACCCGAGCCCGTGCCCAGGTGGGGCGAAGATGAGAACGCCGAGGATCGCGTCCGTGACTCCGACGATGAGTCCGACGCCTGTCCCGGACACCAGTCCGATAAGGATCATGCGTGTCATCAGGCCCATGGCGGTGTCCAGTTCCCACCACGCGAGGTTGGGGCGCTGCTCGCGGGCGAGGTAGCTGAGCCAAGCGGTCACACGTTTCGGATCCCGGTGCCGTTCGTCTGTGGGCCATTCGTCCGGCGCCTTGCGGTCGAGTTGGCGTGGCGGCAGCGGGCCGCTCGGGTAGACCGATGGGACCAGCGATTCCAGCAGGTGACTCTTGATTGCCGTATCGGTTGGGAAGCGCCGGAGATCGGCGAGGTCCCCGGGAAGCCTGCCCTCGATCGGATACTCGTAGACGGCCCGGCACAGCCACAGCATGAGCGGAACCGTCAGGGCTGTGGCCGCAGGGCCGGACGGGTCCCGGACCAGCGCGTCCGTGAGCGGCTTCCAGAGCCTCTGGTGCTGCGGGGTGGCGCTGTCGAACAGGTAGGTCGAGACTTCCGGGGCAGTCAGGGCTTCGGGCTCGACCACGGCGGCCTTGCGGATCACGGACGCGGGCGAGATTGCTTTGAGATAGTCGTCCTTCCGGCAGGTCAGGATCAGGGGTCCGCCCTCCCCGAGGACCTTGTTGAGCTCCTTCAGTGCGACCGGCCGCTCCTCTTCGGGCAGTTCGTCCAAGCCGTCGAAAACCGGCAGGACGCGCCGGTAGGTAACGAGCTTGCTGGCCGTCCTGGCGTCCAGCCATGGGTACTCTCGTGCCAGCTGCCGTCCCAGCCACTCCTTCAGGTGCTCATGCTGTCGCCAGGAGGCGAGCGTGAGCAGGACCGGGACCGGATCCCCCTCGCCCATCTGCCGGATCAGCTCGATCACCAGCAGCACTGCCAGGGTGCTCTTGCCGCTGCCCGCGTCGCCCAGCACGACCAGCCTGCGCCAATTCAGGCCCTTGAACACGCTGGCGAAGGCAGCCAGATCGGCAACGCTGCCCGCTACCGGATCCCCTGTCAGGCGGAGATGGTCACCGGTCTCCTCGATGGAGCTCGCACGCCAGCGAACGGGAAAGGGCTCCGGGGCCGCCAGACCGCGCAGAGCGGCTTCCTCCAGCCACTGCGCCTCCACCGCCATTGCCAGCTTCTGCACCGCCGTCTCCAGCGGATCGACGAATTTCTCGCCGAAGTAGTTGTTCTGGACGTTGTTGTCGCCGATCACGATTGCGGTGTTGAAGACCATGCCCCGCTCAGCGTCAGGCTCCGCAGCGGTCACTTGGACCTGAAGCGGTTGTCCTGTCGGCTGTTCTTGCTGCTCGTGATCGCCGCCGGCCCTTCGGCAGTGATCCCCCTCAGCGTCAGGCTCCGCAGCGGTCACTTGAAGGTGTTGTTCTGCTTGTTCCCGTCGCCGATCACGATCGCTGTATTCCCATTGGTGGTGATCCCGCCGATGTTGTACTTGCCGGACTCCGGGCCGGCGGGCTCGTCAGCTGCCTCGACCTGGTTCACGGCCTGCTGCAGCGCCTCGGCGAACTCCGCATCCTGGTCGGCCGCTTCCTCCAACGCCAGCTCCAACCGCTTCCGGGTTCGCACGGTCAGCTCTGCCCGCTCGGAGGCAGCCTCCTGCGTCATGTTCTTCAGCGCCGGCTCGGCACCCAACCGGGAGACCACCACCTCGTGCAGGCGCTCCATCCCGGCGTCCAGCGCCGAATCGACCTCCGCATCCGCCCGGCCGGCCACCCGCCGTGCTTTGCGCACGGCCCACGCGAAGAAATAGCCCACGACAAGCTCCATGCCCACCACGTTCGCCCCCTCTACAGGACACGTTCGCCAGTACACCGACCATAGCTGCAAGCACCCGGCCGCACGGCGCAAAGCTACGAACCAGCGGCGGCGGCCGAGCAGGACGTCGATCTCAATCCCAGGGGTCCTCCGGGGCCGTCGTGCTGATCCCGGTGTTCTCGGCGGCCACGGGCTCGCTCACCTGACCGTACGTCAGCACTGGTTTGCGAAGGCGGCGTTTCCTGTTCCAGGCAGTGAGGACGGCGGCGGCGATGCCGGCTGCGACCAGGACCGCAGCGATCAGGAGCGGATACGGGAAGTGCTCGTGCCTGGCCGGTAGGAGCGAGGCGGTACTGATCGGGGCGCCGCCGCTCGGCCTGGGGCTCGGCGTACTGGTCGGCGTGGTCGCGGTGCCGGGAGTTGACGGTACCGGGGTGGGCACAGCGGATCCCGACGAACTCGGTCCGCCCGTGCCGCCCGGTCCGCCCGACGGAACCGCTCCACCTACTCCGCCGGTTGCACCCCCTCCGCCGGTTGCACCCGATCCACCTGTTCCGCCGCCGGTCGCACCCGATCCGCCTGTTCCGCCGCCGGTCGCGCCCGCTCCGCCTGTTCCGCCGCCGGTCGCGCCCGCTCCGCCCGACGATGAACCGGTCCCGGTGCCCGAGGGCCTCGCGGTCGGGGTGCCGGGGTTCCCGCCACCCGTCGACCCCGAGGGGGGCGAGGGCGTCCGCGAGGGGGGCTCCGTCACCACGAAGGACCCGAGGACGGTGTTCTGTCCGGAGGCCACCGTGCAGGTCCCACCAACTGGGCCCAGGACGGTCGGCGCACCGCTCGCCGTCCTCGGGGTGACCTGCGCGTTGAAATTCCCGATGGTGATCTTCCCGGGACCTGGCTGGTTGAGTTGCACGGGAGGCGCGGTGCCGGTCGCCGTGAGCATCAAGGGGCCGGACGCCGGGATGGCAGTCCTGGCAACGGACATGCCCATGTGTTCCGCGAGGTTTCCCTGTGGCGCCACCACGGTGCCGTAACCGTCCGCCGATCCGTCCATGCTCGTGGCGCCGAAGGCGGCCGCGGACTGTGCGAAGAACGGGTCCACCTTCATCGTCGCACGGATGGTGAACGTCGGGCTGAGGCCCACCACCATCGAGGTCGGGACATCCGCCTCGATCGTGACGTCTGCGGTGGCGCCGAACACCCCCCCATCCGAGCAGTTGTAGCGCAGTGTGAGCGAGGCAGAGGCAGCCGCGGAGGGCTCGGCGTCGGGCACCGCCGCCACCCCGACGGCAGCCAGGACCGTTGCCGCCACCCTGAGGACGGTCCGTGCCCCGAACCCTCCCGCGCGGCGTCCCTTGCCGAGCGCGACATTCATGATCACTCCCCGCGGCGGCCTCTCCGATTCCCCGGTACCAGTCAGTGTGGCGATCGGTCATAAACGGATGATTGCAGCCGACGTGTCGTACTTTGCACTATTGCTGACGGTGACTCAGATACCCGCCAGCTCCTTCAGCAACCAGCGAGCACGTGCAGGCCGTGTGGAGCCATGGAGCGACTGCCCAGGAGAGCGAGGATGATCAAGTCGCCGCTGGCTCACCAGCCCAGGCGCCCCCGCATCACTTCGCCTTGGGGAAGGGTGACGCGGCCTTCGGTAGGCGCGAGGCGGTCGCGCTCGCCCTGCACGACACCGTCACCTCCAGTCCCGCAGCGCCTGCAGGTGTCCTCCCTTCTAGTCGGCTTCCGGTCCAGGCCGTCGGGATCGGCGCTGGGGGGCTCCGAGGTGGGTGAGAACTGCGAGGACGCGCCGGTCGCCGCTGTCCTCGGGCGGGAGGTCGAACTTCACGAAGATGTTTCCGACGTGCTTGTGCACGGCCCGCTCGGTGACCACGAGGCGATCGGCGATCTCGGAGTTCCCGTATCCCTGGGCCATCAGCGCGAGTACTTCGCGTTCGCGTTCGGTGAGCCGCGACAGCGGGTTGCCGCGGGTCGCGAGCAACTGCCGGACCACGTCGGGGTCCAGCGCCGTGCCGCCGGCTGCGACCCGGTGGAGCGCGTCGACGAAGTCATCGACGCGGGCGACCCGGTCCTTGAGCAGGTAGCCGACGCCGGTGCCGTCGGCGAGCAGTTCTCGGGCGTAGGTGTCCTCGACGTACTGGGAGAGTACGAGGATCGGCAGGCCGTGGACGTGTTCCCGGGCGCGCAGCGCGGCCCTGATGCCCTCGTCGGTGAAGGACGGCGGGAGGCGGACGTCCACCACGGCCACGTCCGGCCGGTGGGTGACGGCGGCCGCCACGAAGGACTCGGCGTCCTCGGTCGTGGCGAGCACCTCGTTTCCCAGGGCCTCCAGCAGCGCGGTCAGCCCCTGCGCGAGCAGCGCGTTGTCCTCGGCGATCACGATCCGCACGGGCACTCCACAGTGATCACGGTGGGCCCGCCCGGTGGGCTCTGGACCCGCAGTACACCGTCGACTGCCTCGATGCGCTGCCGGATGCCGCGCAGCCCGGTGCCCCCGCCCTCGGCTGCCCCGCCGCGGCCGTCGTCGGTGATCTCCGCGCGGAGCGTGCCGCCGGCCCTGGCCAGGGTGACCGACACGGAGCCGGCGTGGGCGTGCTTGGCCACGTTGGTGAGAGCCTCGGTGATGGCGAAGTACACGGCGACCTCGATCTGCGCCGGTACGTCACCGAGTCCGCGGGGTCCGCCGGGTCCGCCGGGCTGCCCGAGTTCGCCGAGTTCGACGGTGGCGGGCACCGGGCAGCGGGCAACGACCGCCGAGACCGCACCGGCGAGGCCCCGGTCGGCGAGGATCGGCGGGTAGACGGAGCGCAGCACGTCGCGCAGTTCGGCCATTGCCTCCTCGGCGCCCTCCCGTGCCCGGGTCAGCAGCGGGCCGACCGCGGCGGGGTCGGCGCTCAGCGTCCTTTCGGCGAGCCCGAGTTGCATGGCCAGGGACACCAGCCGGGCCTGGGTGCCGTCGTGCAGGTCCCGTTCGATGCGGCGCAGTTCGTTGCCGTGCGCGTCGATCGCCCCGGTGCGTGTCCGGTCCAGTGTCGACACGCGTTCGGCGAGGACCGCGGCGGCCGAGGGGGCGAGCAGCCACCGGCTCACGGACGCCGCCAGCCTGGCGAGCAGCGGCGGGCCGACCAGGGCGAGCAGCACGCTCAGCAGGAACTGCGGCACCCCGGCGTAGACCGCGGATCCCCAGCTGTCGATCGGGACGTTCAGGATCAGCCTGATCGGATCGTCCGCGGGGAACAGCCACCACAGGCCCACGAGCACGAGCACGGCCGCCGGGAACAGGAACAGCGCCGCGCCGATGAGCCCGAGTGCGGTGCCGGCGACCGTCATGACGGCTGCCCACCGCAGGTCGCGGCCGGTTGCCGGGTCCGACAGCACCGCCATCAGGCGCCTTCGCGCTTGCGGCCCGGCCGGTGGCGTGGACGCCGCCGCCCACCGTCCCAGCCGGTCGCGTTCGCCGTCGGCCAGCCGGCGCAGCAGCCGGAGCTCGAGCGGCAGGATGAGCAGACCCAGACCGACCAGGCACAGTACGGCCGAGTACATGAGGACGGGCACCAGCACGACCAGGGCCAGTGCGCGGACGAACACGGTTGCGCAGTACCCGGCGGCACGGGCCGAACGCGCCGCGCTCGCTCGCGTCATCGATAAGTCGTTCACGGCGGCCAGTCTTCCCCTTCTCGGCCTCCCGCCGCAGTGGAGCGTGCTACACCATTGGTCGGCGAGCCTGCACGATCGCCCCGGTCACCCTGCGGTTCGTAGCGTCAAAGCCATGGAACGAACCAGCACTTCGGGCAGCTCCCGCTCCGATCTCATCCTCTTCTTGTCGATCAGTTTCATCGGTGCGTGGATCACGATGATCCCACTCTGGGTGGAAGGCCTCCGCCGGACGAGCGCCGCGCAGGGGACGCCGCGGCTCGCGGCGCTGTGCATGATCCTGATGATGCTGGTGCCGGCGCTGACTGCGTTCGGTCTCACCGCGCGCGGCCGGGGACCGCGCCAGGCCGTACGGGTCCTCGGACTCGCCAGGGCCACACCGTGGCGTCACGAAGTCCGCTCCGTCGCGGTCGCGCTGACGATCCCGCTCGGCCTCACCGCCGCCGGCCTGACCGTGGCCGCGCTCGTCGGCTGGTACACCCCGGCGCACCTGCCCGGGCCGGCCACCGTCGCGCCGCTCGTGCTGAGCGCGCTGCTGTCCGTACCGCTGTACTTCGGTGAGGAACTCGGCTGGCAGGGCTACCTGTTGCCCCGGCTGCTCCGCTACGGCAGGACCCGGGGCCTCCTGATCGGCGGCGCGATCTGGGGGGCGTGGCACGTCCCGATGACGGCGCTCGGCGGAAGCTACCCCGGCCATTCGGTGCTGCTGGGCATACCCGTCGCCGTGGTGACCGCGATGCTGCTCGGAACGGTGATCGCCACCGTCCGGTTGTCCACCGGATCGGTGTGGGCGGCCGTCGCGGCGCACCTGTCGCTCAACGAGTTCACGCTGCCGCTCACCCGCGAGGTGTCGGGCCGCCTCGTCGACCCGCTGCTCGCCGGACCGCTGAGCATCTCGACCTGGCCGGTGACCGCCCTCGCCGTGCTGGGCAGCTGGCTGGCCTACCGACGGCGCGCCGGGCGGGACCAGCCCCTGCCGGCGGTGGAAGGTCGGCTGACCGCGTCCCGCTAGCACCCGAGCCCTTGCGAAGGCCGGATGCGAGCAGTGTCGATCACCAGGCCGGCCTCATCAACGAGGTCGTCTGGGCGCGCCTGCCTACGCCCGCGTGAACCCGTGGCTCCGCTCCACCTTCGCCACGTGGAGCGTGTAGCTCTGGTACCACTCGGCTTGGCCGCGCTTCTGTGCTGCGCGGTGTTCGGCGTTGGACTGCCACTGCTTGAGGGCGTCGGCGTCGCGGAAGTACCCGACGGTGATGGCCAGCCCGCCGGGGGTCTGCGCGTAGTCCATGCCCAGGTAGCCGGGGATGTCCTTCACCAGGGCTTCCATGCGGGCGTTGGTCTTGCTGTAGCCGCTCTGGTCCTCGGTCCGCACCGCGGTGAACACAGCGACGTAGTACGGGGGTTCATAGGCCTCGACGGGCGCGACCGGCGCTTCGGGGTGATTGCTCATGGCGCCACCGTAAGGCGGGACTCATCCGGTGATCCAGCCCCGGAAACGGCCTGAACCTCAACGCGCTCGCCATCGTCTCCAGCTCCCAGAGGCCGCGCAGCCGGCCGTCCTGGCGGGCCATCAACTCGCCCCAGCTGCCGCGCTCCGCGACCCGCCCGTCTGCCAGCACCAGGATCTCGTCCACGTCGGCCGTTGCCAGGGGGGTGAGGCGGTGGGTGATCAGGAGGGTGGCGCGGCCTTCGGTGGCCGCCAGGAGGTCGGCCATCAGGGCGTCGGCGGTGGGGAGGTCGAGGTGTTCGGCGGGCTCGTCGAGGATCAGGAGGGGGAAGTCGGCGAGGAGGGCGCGGGCCAGGGCGAGGCGCTGGCGCTGGCCGCCGGAGAGGCGGGCGCCGTGTTCGCCGACCATGGTGTCCAGGTCCTGGGGCAGGGTGTCGACCCAGTCGAGGAGGCGGGCCGAGGCGAGGGCGGCGCGCAGGTCGGCGTCGGTGGCGTCGGGCCGGGCCAGGCGGAGGTTCTCGCGCAGGGAGCTGTCGAAGACGTGGGCGTCCTGGGCACAGAGGCCGATCAGGCGGCGGACCGCGTCGCCGTCCAGGGAACGAGTATCCACAGCCTGTGGATACTCTGCGGCGAGCGTGACACTCCCCGAGGTCGGGTCGAGCAGCCGCAGCAGCACCTGGGCCAGCGTGGTCTTGCCGGAGCCCGAGGGGCCGACCACCGCGATCCGCTGACCGGCGGCGATGTCGAGGTCGACGCCGTCCAGGGCATGGCCCTGCTGCCCCGGGTACTGGGCACGCAGGCCGCGGACGGCGAGCGGGAACGGGTCGGCCGGAGGGAGCGCGGGGGACGCGGGCTCGACCACCGGGTCCGGGGTGTCGAGGACGTCGGTGAGCCGCTCCGCCGCCGCCCGGCTGCGTTCGCGCACCTGGACGGCGGCGGGCAGCCCGGCCACCGCCTCGAAGGCGGCGAGCGGGGTGATGATGACGACGGCCAGGCAGAGCCCGGAGAGGCGACCGCCGGCCACCGCCTGCACGCCGACCGCCGCACACCCGGCCACCGTGAGCCCGGTGAGCAGTGCGGTCAGCCCGGCGCCGAGCGCGGTGGTCCCGGCCGAGCGGGCGGCCAGCCGGGTCAGCCTGGCGTCGGCGGCCCGGACGGCGGCCAGGCGGCTCGGCAGCGCGCCGGCGACCGTGAGTTCGGCGGTGCCGGTGCAGGTGTCCACCACGGCGGTGGCCAGCGTGCCGCGCGCAGGCGATTGCTGACGTTCCGTCAGCGAGGAGCCCCGGGCGGCCAGGAGAGGCACCGCGACCCCGGTGAGCAGCAGGCCGAGCGCGAGCACCACCCCGGCGGCGGGCACCAGCAGGCCCAGGCCGACGGAGACCAGGACCGACACCGCACCGGCCACGCAGGCGGGCAGCCGCCAGCGCAGGTACCAGTCCTGCACCGAGTCGACGTCGGCGACCAGCCGGGAGAGCAGGTCGCCGCGCCGGAACGCGGGCAGCGCGGCCGGGGCCAGCCGCTCCAGGCGCTGGTACACGGTGACCCGCAGGCTGCCCAGGGTGCGCAGCACGGCGTCGTGCGAGACCAGCCGCTCGGCGTACCGGAAGAAGCCGCGCCCCACGCCGAAGGCGCGCACCGAGGTGACCGCCACCATCAGGTAGAGCACCGGCGGGTGCTGCGAAGCCCGGGAGATCAGCCACCCGGAGGTGGCGAGCAGCGCGACGGCGCAGCCGAGCGCCAGCGAGCCGAGCAGCACGGCCAGCCAGAACCGCCGCCGGGGGCGCCCGGCCTCGGCGGTGCGGAACAGCCGGGAGAGCCTGCGGAGCGGCGCGCCGGGGGAAGCCAGCGGGGTACCGGAGGCGGGCAGTGGGGTGCCGGGGGAAGCCAGCTGGGTACCGGAGGCGGGCAGCGACGCAGGAGCGCCCGCCTCCGCTGACGGGGCGTCACCCCGTGCGCTCACCGTCGATGTCGGCACCGCAGCAGCCGCCACCGGAGCACCCCCACCGCCACCCGCTCCTCCGCCAGCGTCAGCAGCGCCGGGCGGTGGGCAACCAGCAGCACGGTGCGGCGCGGGTCGGCGGTGAGCGCCCGCACGGCGTCCACGACCGCTGCCTCGCTCTCGGCGTCCAGGTTGGCCGTCGGCTCGTCGAGCAGCACCAGCGGACGGTCGGCCAGCAGCGCCCTGGCCAGCGCCAGCCGTTGCCGCTGCCCGGCCGAGAGCCCGGTGCCGCCCTCCCCCAGCACGGTGTCCGGCGCGGCGAATCCGAGGGCGCCCACCGCCCGCAGGGCATCGGCGACCTCCGCGTCCGACGCCTCGGGGCGGGCCAGCCGGACGTTCTCGGCGACCGTGCCGGCGAACAGGTGCGGGCGCTGCGGCACCCAGGCGATCTGGGCCCGCCAGGACGCGAGGTCCAGCGACCCCAGCGGATACGCCTGCCCGTCGGCCGCGACGACCGTCACCGACCCGCTCTCCAAAGGAACGAACCCCAGCAGCACCGCCAGCAGCGTGCTCTTCCCCGCGCCGCTGGGTCCGGTCAGCGCCACCGTCCGGCCCGCCGCCACCGAGAAGTCGGCCCCGTCGACGGCCGGCTCCACCCGCCCGGGGTAGCGAACCGTCACGCCGTCAATCACCAAGGACGCCCCGACCAGCGAAGGCGCCGGCACCGCACCCGCCGACGGCAGCGGCGTCTCCAGCACGGCGAACACCTCGCCCGCCGCCGCCAGCCCCTCCGCACTCGCGTGGTAGAGCGCGCCGACCTGGCGCAGCGGCAGGTAGACCTCGGGCGCCAGGATCAGCACCAGCAGGCCGGTCTCCAGGTCCATCGACCCGTCCACCAGCCGGAAGCCGATCGACACCGCGACCAGCGCCACCGAGATGGTGGCCAGCAGCTCCAGTGCGAAGGAGGAGACGAAGGCCAGGCGCAGGGTGCGCAGGGTGGCCTGGCGGTAGTCGTCGGTGATCTTGCGGACCGCCGCCGCCTGGGCCTTGGCCCGGCCGAAGACCTTCAGCGTCGGCAAGCCGGCGACCACGTCGAGGAAGTGGTGGGAGAGCCGGGCGAGCGAGCGCCACTGACGGTCCATCCGGCCCTGGGTGGCCCAGCCGATCAGCACCATGAACAGCGGGATCAGCGGCAGCGTGCCGACGATGATCGCGGCGCTGACCCAGTCGGCGCCGAGGATCCGGGCCAGCAGCACCGCCGGGGCGACCACGGCGAGGGCCAACTGCGGCAGGTAGCGGGCGAAGTAGTCGTCCAGCGCGTCGATGCCCCGGGTGGCCAGGGTGACCAGCTCACCGGTGCGGCGGCCGGCCAGGTACGCCGGGCCGAGCGCGGTGGCGTGCTCGACCAGCCGCCCGCGCAGCCGGGACTTGACCCGGGCCACCGAGCGGTGCGCGGCCAGCTCGGTGAGCCAGGCGACGCCCGCCCGGCCGAGCGCCACCAGCGCGAGCAGCCCCAGCGGCAGCGCCAACGCCCGTACACCCTGCCCGTGTTGGAAGCAGCGGACCACGATCTCAGCGATCAGCGTCGCCTGCGCCAGGGTCAGCGCGGCACCCACCGCCCCCAGCAGCACGGTGGCCGCCATGAACCGCCGCGCCGCCCGTGCCTCGGCCAGCAGCCGCGGATCCACCGGTTTCACGTCAACTCCCCGCTCACTAGCCGGAACTCAGTGCTCGACCGGAATGTGCTGCACGCCGATCCGCCTGCGGAACACCCAGTACGTCCAGGCCTGGTAGAGCAGCACCAGCGGCGTGAAGACGGCCGCCACGACGGTCATCACCTTGAGCGTGTACGCGGCCGAGGAGGCGTTGCTGACGGTCAGGCTCCAGGCCGGGTTGAGCGTGGACGGCATGACGTCCGGGAACAGCGCCAGGAAGAGCATGCCGACGGCGGCCACCACGGTCAGCCCGGAGAGGGTGAACGCCCAGCCCTCCCGGCCGATCCGCAGCGTGGCGAGCGCGCCGACCAGGGCGAGCACTGCGACCACCAGGGCCGCCAGGCTCCAGCCGTCGCCCTGGTGGACCTGGGTCCAGATCAGGAACGCGGCCGCCAGCGCGGCGGTCAGCAGTCCGGCCCGCAGCCCGAACGCCCGCGCCCGGACCCGGATGTCGCCGACCGTCTTCAGCGCGGTGAAGACCGCGCCGTGGAAGACGAAGAGCGACAGGGTGACCAGGCCGCCGAGGATCGCATAGCCGTTCAGCAGGTCCCAGAACGTGCCGACGTAGTTCTTCTGCTGGTCGATGTCGACGCCGTGCACGATGTTGGCGAAGGCCACCCCCAGAGGAAGGCCGGCAGCAGCGAGCTCCAGAAGATCGCCTGCTCCCAGCCGTTCTGCCAGGCGTCGCCGCTGCGCTTGTGTCGGTACTCGAAGGCGACGCCGCGCACGATCAAGCAGACCAGGATGATCAGCAGCGGAATGTAGAAGCCGCTGAACAGGGTGGCGTACCAGTCGGGGAAGGCCGCGAAGGTCGCGCCGCCCGCGGTGAGCAGCCAGACCTCGTTGCCGTCCCAGACCGGGCCGATGGTGTTGATCAGCACCCGGCGTTCGGAACGGTCGCGGGCCAGCAGCTTGGTGAGGATGCCGACTCCGAAGTCGAAGCCCTCCAGGAAGAAGTACCCGATCCACAGGACGGCGATCAGCACGAACCAGACGTCGTGAAGGTGCATGGCGAGTTCCTTTCCGGGCTCAGTAGGCGAAGGCCATCGGCTGGTCGGCGTCCTGGTCCGCCCCGGGACCGCGAAGCACCGGGTCCTTGGCGGGCGGCTGCTCGTCGACGTCGGGGCCGGCCTTGGCGTACTTGGCGAGCAGCCGCACCTCGATCACGGCGAGGATCGCGTAGAGCACGGTGAAGGTGATGAACGCGCCGATCTGGGTCCCGACACTGACGTTGGGCGAGGCCGAGTTGGCGGTCTTCAGCAGGCCGAAGACGCTCCAGGGCTGCCGGCCCATCTCGGTGAAGATCCAGCCGAAGCTGTTGGCGATCAGCGGGAAGCCCATGGTCAGGATGCCGATCCGCCAGCTCCACTTGGTGAGCAGCGGGCCCATCTCCCGGGTGGGGGTGAGCATCAGGCGCGGCGGCTCGTCGTCGCCGGTGCGGAACTCGGGGGCCAGGAACCGCCGCTTGCGGGTGGTCCATAGTCCGATCAGCCCGGCCACGAAGGAGGTCATGCCGAACCCGATCATCAGGCGGAAGCCCCAGTAGGTGACGAAGACGCTCGGGATGTAGTCCTGCGGGCTGCCGCCGTACTTGGCGGCCTCGGCGGCGGCGGTGTCGTTGATGCCGGGCACCGCGTCGGTGAAGTTGCTCTTGGCGAGGAAGGACAGTATCCCGGGGATCTGCAGCTCGACCGAGTTGTGGCCCTTGCTGACGTCGCCGATCGCGAAGATCGAGAACGGGGCGGGCTGCTCGGTGTTCCAGAGCGCCTCGGCGGCGGCCATCTTCATCGGCTGCTGCTCGAACATCACCTTGGCCAGGGTGTCGCCGCTGACCGCGGTGCCCAGGCCGGCGACCACGGCCATCACCAGACCGAGCCGCAGCGAGGTGCGCATCGAGGCGACCTTGCGGCCGTCAGTGCTCTGACCTGCCCGGGCCCGTTGCTTGGCCTTCCACAGGTGGTACGAGGCGATGCCCACCACAAAGGCGGCGCCGGTCAGGAAGGCGGCGGTGAGGGTGTGGAAAACCACGACCAGGGTGGTGTCCTGGAAGAGCACCTTGCCGATGTCGGTGAGCTGGGCCCGCCCGGTGACCGGGTTGATCCGGTAGCCGGTGGGGTGCTGCATCCAGGAGTTGGCGGCCAGGATGAAGTAGGCGGAGAGCATGGTGCCGATCGACACCAGCCACATGCAGGCGCAGTGCAGCTTCTTCGGCAGCTTGTCCCAGCCGAAGATCCACAGGCCGATGAAGGTGGACTCGAAGAAGAAGGCGATCAGCGCCTCCATCGCGAGCGGGGCGCCGAAGACGTCACCGACGAAGCGCGAGTAGTCGGACCAGTTCATGCCGAACTGGAACTCCTGCACGATCCCGGTCACCACGCCCATGGCGATGTTGATCAGGAAGAGCTTGCCCCAGAACTTGGTGGCGTGGAAGTACTTCTGCTTCCCCGTGCGGACCCAGGCGGTCTCCAGCCCGGCGGTCATCGCGGCCAGGCTGATGGTCAGCGGCACGAACAGGAAGTGATAGACGGTGGTGACCCCGAACTGCCATCGGGCGATGGTCTCGTGAGCGATTGCCAGCTCCACCTCGGCCTCTTCCCTGCTGATCGCCGCCCGGTCCCGGAGCGGACAGCTGTCCGTTCTGACCGGATTTCACCAGAATCCTGCCTCACTTAACCGGCAAAGGTGTGCTTTGTCGCAAACCACACCAAGGCAGGTCAAGCTAGTGAGCTTGTGAACGTGAACACTTTCACAAGGCCTGCGAACAGTATGACCTACACACCATCAGCACGATGCGGCGGGGGTGCTGTTAAACCGCTCACAGCGGTGTGAAGACGCTGGTCAGGAGCCTGTCGCCGACGACAGCGCGACCCGGAAGACGGCGCCCACGCCGTCTCCGGTCTCCAGGGTCAGCTCGCCGCCGTGGGCGCGGGTCAGGGCTGCCGCGATGGCCAGGCCGAGGCCCGCGCCACCGCCGTCGAGCCGGCTGCGCGAGGCGTCCACCCGGTAGAACCGCTCGAACACCCGCTCCGCCTGATCGTTCGTCAACCCCGGTCCGGCGTCGGCCACTTCGAGCAGGCACGAGCCGTTCACCGACCCCACTCCGATCCGCACCGCAGTGCCCCGCGGGGTGTGCTTGACCGCGTTGCCGACCATGTTGCTGACCACCTGGCGCAGCCGCGCCTCGTCCCCCAGCACCGGCGCGGCGCCGGGCGCGCCGATGCCGCCGGGGCCGGTCAGCGAGACCGGCCGGCTCGGGTCGAGCGCGGTCAGATCGTGCAGCGCGTCGGCGGCCAGCGTGCGCAGGTCCATCGGCGCCAGGTCGAGCGGGCGCTCCTCGTCGAGCCGGGCCAGCGTCAGCAGGTCCTCGACCAGGCCGCCCAGCCGCTGGGCCTCGGCCTCGATCCGGCCCATGGTCCGCTTGACGTCGGCCTCCTCGCGCAGCGCACCCATCCGGTAGAGCTCGGCGAAGCCGCGGATCCCGGCCAGCGGAGTGCGCAGCTCGTGCGAGGCGTCGGCGACGAAGCGGCGCATCCTCGACTCGGAGGCGGCCCGGGCGGCGAACGCCGACTCGATCTGGTCGAGCATGCCGTTGAGCGCCTGCGCGAGCCGCCCGACCTCGGTGGAGGTCGGCAGCTCGGGCATCCGCTGGGAGAGCTCACCGGCGGCGATCAGCGCGGTGCGGTTCTCGATCCGGCGCAGCGGGCGCAGCCCGGCCCGCACCGCGAAGAAGCCGACCCCGCCGAGCAGCACCAGCACCGCGCCGCCGATCACCACGAAGGCGATCTGCAGCCGCTCCACCGTGGAGTACACATCGCCCAGCGAGGCGGCGCTCACCACGTAGGCGGAGGTGGTCGGGGAGCCCGGGGCGGTGCCGTCCGTCCGCAGGATCAGCACCCGCCAGGGGTCGTCGCCGTCCCCGTTCTGGCCGGGCACGTCGAAGGCGTCGCCGACACGGTCGGCCAGCTGCGCGGCGGTGAAGGGCGGCAGCTGGAGACCGGGGTCGGAGGGCGCCATCGGCTGCCGCATCGACCGCAGCACGGTGCCGTCGGCGGCCAGCATCCGCACCTCGTAGACGCTGGGCAGACCGGCCGGCGTGCCCCGCCGGCTGGCGATCAGGTTGTCGCTGGCGAACGGCGAGTTGGCGGGCCCAGCAGAACCGCGCGGCCAGTTGCGGTGTGCCATCTGGGTGCCGACCCGCTCCAGCTGCTGGTCGAGCCGGCTGGTCATCTGGTTGCGCACGGTGCCGAGCACCACCAGGTCGCTGACCACCAGACCGGCGGCGACCAGCACCAGGGTGAGCACCAGCAGCCTGGCCCGCAGCGAGAGCGGTTTCAGCACGCGCCCGCGCAGCCGGGCCAGTCGCCGCACCAGGTCAGTCCTGGTTCTGCTGGGGCGGGCGGCGCAGCGCGTAGCCGATGCCGCGCACGGTGTGGATCAGCTTGGGGCCGTGCTCCGGCCCGGCGTCCAACTTGCGGCGCAGGTAGGAGATGTAGGACTCGACGATGCTGAGGTCGCCGCCGAAGTCGTAGGCCCAGACGTGGTCGAGGATCTGCGCCTTGGAGACCACCCGGCCGACGTTGGCCATCAGGTAGTGCAGCAGCTTGAACTCGGTGGGCGACAGCGAGACCGGGCGGCCGTCCCGGGTGACCTCGTGGGCCAGCGGGTCCAGGGTGAGGTCGGCGACCACCAGGCGGCCGTCCTCGGCCGGTCCGCCGGCCCGGCGCAGGATCGCCCGGATCCGGGCGATCAGCTCCTCCAGGCTGAACGGCTTGGTGACGTAGTCGTCCGCACCGGCGGCCAGGCCGTGCACCTTGTCCTCGGTGCCGTCCTTGGCGGTGAGGAAGAGCACCGGCAGGTGCTCGGAGGGGCGGGGACGGCCGGGGCGGGCGGCCAGGCCGGCCGGGTTGGCGATCTGCTGGCGGCGGGTCTGCTCGCGCAGCCGCTCCACCACCGTGAAGCCGTCCAGGTCGGGCAGCATCACGTCGAGCACCACCAGGTCGGGCCGCTCCTCGGCGATGGCGGCCAGCGCCTCCTCACCGGTGGCGGCCGACTCGACCCGGAAACCGGAGAACCGCAGCGAGGCGGAGAGCAGCTCGCGGATGTTCGGCTCGTCGTCCACCACGAGCAGGAAGGCCTCACCGCTGGGCTGGCCGATCGGGGCTTGCGCGCCGGCGGCCGTTCCTGGGCGGACGGTTTCCTGGGTGGCGATCCCTGGCATCACGTGGCGGGCCTCCCGGCTCTGGGCGTTCTTCCGATCGGATGACAGACGGTTCCGGAGGCTACGCGAAATCTGTGAAAAATGCATGAGCCGGTTGGTCCCTTTGTATTCGACGAGACCAACCGGATCGGCGCGGTCACACCGCGTTGGCATGCGGCCACCGGCTTGTTCGTGAACGCCTGGCCGGTGGCGCCGGTGAAGATCAGGCGGTGGCGCCCGGCTCGCACTGGGCCGCCAGCGCCGCGCGGGCGGCCTCACCACGGGCCCGGGAGCGCTTGGCGTACATCATCGTCCAGAAGATCAGCGCCCCGGTGAAGGCGTACGGCAGGATGCTGTTCACCGTGACCACCTGGCCGTGGGGCAGCGTGTAGACGCAGACCAGCCGGATCGCCGCCTCCAGCAGGAAGCCCACGCCCCAGCCGATGGTGAGGTTGCGCTGCACGGTGCGGAAGCCCTCGTACTGCCACAGGCCGTTCCACCACGCGACCTGCTCGGCGGTGCCGTCGGTGGCGAACTTGCGGCCGAAGTAGAACATCAGCGGCTTGGGCGCGAGCAGGGTGACCAGGCAGAGCACCCCGAACAGGCCGGTGATCGCCGAGTCCTTGGCGAGCAGCAGCTTGGCGTCGTGCGGGCCGATGAAGGAGACGACCACGGTGAGCGCGACGAAGATCAGCGAGACCACCGCGAACTCGTCGACCCGGCGGTGCCAGGCCAGGTAGATCGCGATGTCGATGACCGGGCCGAGGCCGGAGAGCAGCACCGCGAGGTACTCGCTGGTGTGGCCGTGGAAGTGGTTGTAGATCAGGATCGGCGCCACCACGTTGAAGCCGATGGAGATCAACCAACCGAGCGCCGCGCTGGAGCCCTTGCGGGCAGGAGCGGCCGGCGGAGCGGAACTGGACAAGCTATTCCCCCGGGGAAGTGAATGTGCGACGCGCCGGCGCACTATCGCCGACGCGTCGCACATTGTGGCGGAACAGCGGGGTCCCGGTATAGAGAAGGAGAGGATCCGGTTTCGCTCCTGAGGAGGCGTCACCCGCCGTTCTTCGCACCGCCACCGGCGTTGCCGCCACCGGCGCTGCCGCCGCCGAAGCCACCCCCGCCGAAGCCACCGCCGCTGCCACCGAAGCCGCCGGGCGCGGCCGCGCCGCCCTCGGTCAGCTGGCTGGCCGAGTAGCCGCCCGAGCCGTCCGGGGTGCCGACCACCGTCACGCTCTGACCCGGCTGCAGATCGCCGACCTTGCCGTCCTGGGAGACCGAGACCTTGGTGGAGCCGTCGGTGGTCACCTTGACGATGTTGCCGTTGGCGTCGGTGAGGTAGACGGTGCTGCCGTCCACCAGCTTGACCGTGCCGCGGGTGAAGCCGCCGGCACCGCCCTGACCGCCGCCGCCCTGGGAGCCGCCACCGCGAGTCCGGCCGCCGCCCTGGGCGCCGCGCTGCGCCGCCGCCGCGGCCGCCGCCCGGTTGCCGCCGCCGGTGGCGCCGTACTGCTTCTGGTACCAGGCCCCGCCGGCGAAGGCGCCGGCCGCGATCACCCCGCCGGCCAGCAGCAGGGTGAGCCAGGGGAGCTTGCGGCGCGGCGGGGCGGCCAGCTCGGCGCTGATGTCCCGCGCGTCCGGCGGGGTGGCCAGCAGCTCGGCCGGGTCGAGGGGGTCGGCCATGGGGCCGGTGAGCTCGGTGAGCTCGTTGTCGATGCTCATGGGTTCCTCACTCGTGCCGCAGGGCCTCGATGGGTCGCAGCGAGGCGGCCCGGTTGGCCGGATAGCTGCCGAAGAACAGGCCGATGGCGACCGCGATGCCGAACGCGCCGAGCACCGAGGACGGGATCACCACCGGTTTGATGCCGACCACGCTGAAGTGCGAGCCGAGCATCCCGACCGCCACTCCGAGCCCGGCGCCGATCACCGACAGCAAGGTGGACTCGGCCAGGAACTGCCCCAGGATCACCGCCTTGGGCGCGCCCAGCGCCTTGCGGATGCCGATCTCCCGGGTCCGCTCGGTCACCGTCACCAGCATGATGTTGGTGATCCCGATCCCGCCGACCAGCAGCGAGATCGCCGCGACCGCGCCGAGCAGCACGGTGAACGTCTGGCTGGTGCTCTCCCGCGCGCTGAGCAGCTGCGACTGGTTGCTGACCCGGAAGTCCAGCTTGGTCGGGTCGGTCAGCGAGTGGGTGCCCATCAGGATCTGGGTGATCTCGGACTGGGCCTGGGTGGTGGTGTCGGCCGAAGTCGCCTCCACCAGGATCTGGTTGACCGAGCTGAAGCCGGTGAAGGCGTTCTGCACGGTCGGCAGCGGGGCGATCACCACGTCGTCCGGGTCGTTGAAGCCGGTGGCACCGCCCTTGGTGGCCAGCACGCCGACCACGGTGAACGGGGTGCCGCCCAGGCTGATCTGCTTGCCCACCGGGTCCTCGGTGTCGAACAGCTGCTGCGCGGTGGTCGAGCCGATCACCGCCACCTTGCGGGAGTTGAGCACGTCGTCGCTGCTGAAGTAGTCGCCGTGGGCGATCTTCTCGTTGGCGGTCTCGAAGTACGCCGGGTAGGTGCCGATCACCGAGCCGGGGGTGTACGAGATGTTGCCGTAGTCAGCGGCCGCGGTGGTGGTGACCACCGGGGCGACCGACTTGATGTCGGGCGCGGTGCTCGGATCGGCCAGCGCCCGGGCGTCGTCCACGGTCAGCTTCTTCACGGTGCTCGCGGTGCGGGCGCCGCCGCTCGAACCGGACGTCACGGTGAGCGAGTTGGTGCCGAGCGCGGTGATGGAGTTCTTCACCGCCACCGAGGAGCCGTTGCCGACGGCGAGCAGCAGGATCACCGAGGCGACACCGATCAGCACGCCGAGCATGGTGAGCGCGGAGCGCACCTTGTTGGCCGCCAGGCCCGCGAAGGCGAAGCGGATCATCTGCCAGAGGATCATCGGGGGCCTCCGACCAGCGGGATCTGCCGAGTGGTCGCGAGGGTGTCGGCGAGCAGCGGCGGCGGTCCGGCCACGGCGCCCTGCCGCACGTCGGACACCACCTGGCCGTCGACCAGCCGCAGCACGCGCTTGGCGTGGGCGGCCACCTCGTCCTCATGGGTGATCAGCACGACCGTTCGGCCGGTCGCGTTCAGTCCGTCGATGATGTTCAGAACCTCTTCGGTGGAGCGGCTGTCCAGGTTGCCGGTGGGCTCGTCGGCCAGCAGCATGGCGGGCGCGGTGACCAGCGCACGGGCCACCGCGACGCGCTGCTGCTGGCCGCCGGAGAGCTCGTTGGGCTTGTGGTCCATCCGCTGCTCCAGGCCGACCAGCGACAGCGCCGCCTCGGCGCGCCGGCGCCGCTCGGCCGCCCGCACGCCGGCGTAGGCCAGCGGCAGCTCCACCTGGGCCAGCGCGGTGGTGCGGGGCACCAGGTTGAACGACTGGAAGATGAAGCCGATCTTGCGGTTGCGCACCAGCGAGAGCTGCTGCTCGTCCAGGTGCCCGACGTCCACGCCGTCCAGCAGGTAGCGGCCCGCGGTCGGCACGTCTAGGCAGCCCAGGATGTTCATCAAGGTGGACTTGCCGGAGCCCGAACTGCCCATCACCGCAACGAAATCGCCCTGCTCGATGTCCAGCGTCACACCGTGCGGCTCACCGGTGGCCGGGTCGGACGGACCGCGCAGCGCGTGCACGGTCGCGTCGCCGTGGCCGTAGGACTTGGTGAGCCGGTGGACCTGGATGACCGGGGGCGGCGGGCCCTGCCGCCGCTCCTCGGCCGCCCGCGACTTGCGGGTGCGGCGGATCATCAGTTGCCGCCCTTGCTGCCGCCGCCACCGGTCCGGGCACCGCCACCACCGGCCCCGCCGCGACCACCGCCGCCGAAGCCGCCACCGCCGAAGCCACCGGGGAAGGCGCCGCTCGGGAAGCCGTTGCTGCCGCCCGCGGTGGTCGGGATGATCTCCACCTTGTCGCCCTCGTTCAGACCGGAGACCACCTGGTCGGTGGTGTCGCCCTGGATGCCGACGGTGACGTTGACCCGCGAGGTGGTGCCGTCCGCGTTGACCACGGTGGCGGTCCGGCTGGTGCCGGTGCCGGCCAGCGCGGCGGCCGGCACCGAGAGCGCGTCGTCCGCCTTGCCGGTGACCACCGAGATGGTCGCGCTCATGCCGGTGCGCAGCTTGCTGGTGTCGCCGTTGATCTGCAGCACCGCGGCGTACTGCACCGCGCCGCCGGAGCTGGCACCGCCTCCGCTGGAGCCGCTGCTCACCGGCAGCGAGCTGACGCTCAGCACGGTCGCGCCGAGCACCGTGTCGGACTGCGCGTTGAGGGTGACGGTGGCGGACTGGTTCTTCTGCAGCTTGAGCGAGTCCAGCTCGGAGAAGTCCGCGGTCACCTGCATGCCGCTCGGGTTGGTGATCACGATGAAGCCGGACGGTGTGCTGGAGCCGGTGCTGCTGGAGGTGCTCTTCGACGCCGAGGAGCTGCCACTGCCGCTGCCGCCCGAGCCCGTCGCCCCGGAGCCGCCGGTACCGCCGGTACCGCTGACGGTGTCGCCGACCTTGCCGCCGACCGACGCGACGGTGCCACCGACCGAGGCGGTCAGCGTGGTGCCGGCCAGCGCGGTCTGGGCGTTGGTGACGTTGGTCTGCGCGGTGGCGAGCTGCTGCTGGGCCTGCGTCAGCTGCTGCTGCGCCTGGGCCACGGCGGCCGGGTCGACCTTGGTGGTGGTGATGGTGGTGGTCTGCGGGGCGGGGGCGCCGCCGCCGGTGCTGCCACCGTTACTGCCGCCGCCGCTGCCGCCGTTGTTGCTGCTGCCGCCGCCGCGGGAAGTCGACGAGGCCGACGTCTGGTCGCCGGACGTCGAGCTGGTGGGCGCGGCCGAGCCGGACGAGGCCGACGGATCCGGCGACGGCGAGGGGCGGGAGCCGCCACCGCCGGAACCGGGGCCGGTGAACGACGCCTGCACCGCCGTGTTGCCCGCCTGCCCGACCGGCACGGTGCTGGTCGTGGTGGTCCCCGCCTGCGCCTTGGTCAGGTTGGCCTGTGCCGAGTCCACTCCCGCCTGCGCCGTCGACAGCGCCGCGTTGGCCGCGTCCACTGTCTGCTGCGCCGCGGTGGTGTCCACGGTGGCCAGCACCTCGCCCTGGGTGACGGTGTCGCCGACCGCCACCTTCACGGCGGTCAGCTTTCCGCCGGTCACGAAGTCCTCGCCCGCGTCGGTGGGCGAGGAGAGGGTGCCGGATCCGGACACCGTGGCCAGGACCGTGCCCTTGCTGACGGTCGCGGTCCGGGTTGTCTGCTTGCTTGCCGCCGCGCTGCTGGTGCTGTTCACGGTGGTGTACGCCAGCACCCCGCCGGCGACCAGGGCCGCGCCGAGCACCGAGTTGACGAGGACGGCGCCACGCCGTCGCGGGAGGACCTTCATGGCTGTCAAGGGTCGCCCCGGGCTCTTGCGAAGCCCTGGGCGCCGCCTGGGTGGACACTGGAGCACCCAGTCCAGGCGATCGCCGACATATTCGGACAAATGCCCCGGCGGCCTCTCCCCGTCGAAGACGCCGTTGAGGCAACTCCCAGAGTCTTCCCAGCCACCTGGGTCGTGGATCTCACGAGTCCCCCGGGCCCCGGGAGCCCGAGCGGCCTGGCGCCTACCGGTCGATCACAGGTCGATCTGGTAGCGGATGAAGCCGCGGTTGTCGGCCACCTTGTCGTAGAGCAGCCGGGCGGTGGCGTTGGTCTCGTGGGTCATCCAGTAGACGCGCCCGCAGCCGCGCTCGCGGGCGAACTCGACCACCGCCTCGATCAGCGCCCGCGCCACGCCCCTGCCGCGCACGTCGGCAGCCGTGAACAGGTCCTGCAGGTAGCAGACGTCCGGGCCCGAGGTGTTGGCGTGCACCAGGAAGTGGGTGATCCCGACCAGCCGCCCGTCCAGCTTGGCGCCGAGCGCGTGGATCCGGGTGTCCTCCTGGAAGCCGGCCCAGGAGCGGTCGTAGGTCTCCTGCGGCTCGTCCCGCTTGTAGAAGGTGAAGTAGTCGCGGAAGAGCTCCGCCCAGTCCGCGCGGTCGCCCTCGGTCAGCCTGTCAATGGTGAGCATGCGGCTCATTGTTGCGCCACACTCGCGACCGGGGAATCGGAAATCGCGGAGGGGACCCGTATGGCGTTGGACAGCACGGCACTTGACACCACGGCGCTCGACATCACGGTCGTGGGCGGCACCGTCCGGGCCTATGACAGCGGCGGTGACGGGCCACCAGTTGTGCTGCTGCACCCGGGAGTCGGCGACGCTGGCATCTGGGAGCCGATGCTGCCCGGCCTGACCGCCCGCTACCGGGTGATCCGCTACGACGTGCGCGGCTACGGCAACTCGCCGGCCCCGACCGTCCCGTACTCGATGCCGGCCGACCTGGTCTCGGTGCTCGACCACTTCGACCTGGAGCGGGTCGCGCTGGTCGGCTGCAGCATGGGCGGCGCGACCGCGCTCGCCCTGGCAGTGGAGCACCCCGAGCGGGTCAGCGCGCTCGCCCTGCTCTGCCCCGGCGTCAACGGCTACGAGTGGCCGCCGACGCCGGAGCTGGACGCCGAGTACGACGCGCTGATCGCGGCCGGCGACCTCGACGGGCTGACCGCCTGGGGCTGCGCGTGTGGGGCGCGGCCGGCTCCGATCCGGCGGCGGTGGCCCAGCTGCGCTCGGCGGCCGCGGCCTGGCCCGGGGAGGACGAGTTCCTGCGCGAGGACCCGCCGAGCTACGACCGGCTGGGCGAGGTCGCGGTGCCGGGCGTGCTGCTGGTCGGGGACCTCGACTGGCCGCCGCTGATCGAGCTCAACCTGGAGATGGCCCGCCGGCTCCCCGGCTGCCGGCTCACCGTGCTGCCCGGCGTCGACCATCTGCCGCCACTCCGCGCGCCCCGGCTCCTTGTTGACGCCGTGTCAGCGCTGCTCGGTTAACCTGGAGCGGTGACCCTGCTGATCCGCACCGACTTCGCCGACCAGGCCGGCTGGGACGCCCTGTGCAGCGCCGTCCGCACCCCGTCCGACGAGGGCTCCGTTGCCGAGGTGGCACTGGTGGAGGAGCCCGGGTACGCCGGCCTGAGCACCGAACAGGTCATCCCGCTGCTGCCCGAGGACGTCGCCCAGCGGCTGGTGGCACTGGCCGACCAAGTGACGTTCTCCTCGCACGAACTTCCGGTTCTGCTCGTCGATCTCCTGGAGCAGCGCTCGATCCGGGTGGTGGCCAGCGAACTGCAGTCCGTGGAGACGGAGCTCTCGCTGGCCAACCTGGAGTTCGACGACGTCGCCCGGGAGGTCGAGGAGGACGGCGTCTTCCGGGGCTTCCCGGGCTTCTAGTCCGGCGCTGCGGGTTCAGACGCTGCGGGGGAAGAGCCGCCCGGCCAGGTCCACCCCGGTCACCGCACCCCGGGCGTCCCGGCTGAAGTAGCCGCGCTGCCCCTGCAGCCCGCCCTCGGTGATGACGTACTCGTCACCGCCGGCGTCCAGGAACCCGAAGGCGGCCGGCTCGTAGTCCGCGGGCATCTCCTCGTCGGCCGCCGCCCGGATCTCCGGCTTGATCCCGACCGCCATGGTGAGCCCGCTGCCGTCGGTGGCGATGTCCACGACCATCGCGTCGTTCTCGTAGCGGCCCGCCACCTCGCGGGCCTTCGCCTCGTCGTAGGCGACCGGCTCCGGCTGCTCCTCGACCAGGCCGAGGTAGTGCTCCAGCGCCCAGGCGACCACGCGCTGGTTGGCGTTGTAGCCGTCCGGGCCGACGTTGGCCAGCGAGACGACCGCGAAGTTCCGCTCCGGCACGATCAGCAGCTCGGTGAACTGGCCGTTGCCCGAACCGCCGTGCCCGATGGTCCGCGCACCGCCCACCTCGCGCAGGAACCAGCAGATCCCGACGCCGTCCCCGAAGCTGCTGGCGCGCAGTTCCACGGTCTGCTCCCGCATGCTGCGCAGCAGTTCGGCGGGCAGCACGCCGTCGCCCGTGCCGAGGTGGAACCGGGCCCAGCGCAGCAGGTCGCTCACCGAGGAGACCAGGCCGCCGCCCGGGTTGTTGGCGCGGTCGTCGGAGCGGAACGCCCGCCAGGGCGTGGCCGGTCGCAACTCCCCGTCCTCGCCGCGGCTGTGGCCGACGGCGAACCGCCGGACCATGATGTCGTCCGTGTCGAAGAAGCTGTTGCACAGCCCGACCGGCTCCAGCACCAGCTCCGCCACCGCCTTCTCGAACGGCAGCCCGGTGACCTTCTCGATCACCAACCCGAGCAGGTTGTAGCCGGCCTGGCTGTACGAGGACCGCGCGCCCGGCTCGGCGATCAGCGGCAGCTCGGCCATCCCCGCCACGAACGACGCCGGCGACCCGTCCCCCGCCGCGGCGCCGACCAGGTTCCAGTCGAGGCCGGCGGTGTGGTTGAGCAGGTTGAGCACGGTGATCCGCTCGGCGGCCTGCTCGTCGGCGAGCCGCAGTTCGGGAACGTAGCGGCGCACCGGCGCGTCCAGCTCCAGCCGGCCCTGGGCGACCAGCCGCATCACCGCGGTGGCGGTGACGGTCTTGGACACCGAGGCCAGCGGGTACAGCGTGTCGGCGGTCACCGGCAGCGGGTTGTCCACGCTGGTCACGCCGTGGGCGGCGGTGAGCTCCTGCCCGTCCGTCAGGATGCCGACCGAGAGGCCGGGCACGCCGAACTCCTCGGCCGTGGCGGCGACGAAGGCGGCGAGCTGCTCGTGCTGGTTCATGTCTTCCCCCTTGGGCACTTGAACTAAGTACGAGAAGAAGGTAGCCCGCCAGTTGAACTAAGTGCAAGACCCTCGCCTGAACTAAGTTCAACTAGACTGCGTGCCATGCCCCGCAACACGCTGACCGCCGACCAGATCGTCCGCGCCGCCATCGAACTCCTGGACCAGGAAGGCCTGGACGGGCTCAACATGCGCAGCCTCGGCAGCCGCCTCGGCGCGGCCGCCACCGCCGTCTACTGGCACATCAAGACCAAGGACGAACTGGTCCGGCTCGCCGCCGACACGGTCTGGGACGAGGTGCGGCTGCCCGATCTCGCCGCCACCGACTGGCGCAGCGCCGCCACCGCGATGGCGACCAGCCTGCACGAGATGCTGGGCCGCCACCCCTGGCTCAGCCAGGCCTTCGGCAGCCACCTGATGTACGGCCCGGCCATGGCCCGCCACGACGACCACAGCCTCGCGCTCTACGAGCAGGCCGGCTTCGCCCCCGCCGACGCGGACCGGGCCGCCGCCACCGTCCTCCTCTACGTCCTGGGCAGCGCGCTCGGCCCCGCCGTCGACGTCTCCCTCACCCGCCGCCTCAACCGCGCCGGCGAGGACGCCGAGCAGCGGATGGCCGAAGCCGTCGCCCGCAGCACCGAGATCGCCCGCGACTTCCCCCGCCTGCGCGAGCGGATGGGCACGCCCGCCGCCACCGACTACGCGGCAGCCCCCGACGGCGCCTTCGAGTTCGGACTGCAGGTGATCCTCGACGGATTGGCGGCACGGCTGAGCAGGTGAGACATATGATCATCAAGTCGCTTCGTACACCGGATAGTTGACTGGGGATGATCATGAACACCATCGAGCGCGCCCTGGTGCTGGGCCCTGGGGGTCAGGTCGGCACCGCCTGGACGGCCGGCCTGCTGGTCGGCCTGCGCCGGGCGGGCGTGGAACCGGCGGAGGCCGACCTGGTCGTGGCGACCTCGGCCGGTGCGATCGTGGCCGGGATGCTGTGCACCGGGCAGGACTTGGAGCTTTTCGACACGCCCCCGAGCGGGTCCGGGCCGCAGGGGCGGCTGGACGGCAGCCGGCTCGGCGAGGTGTTCGCGGTGCTCGGCACCCCGGGGCAGGAGCCGGGCGAGGCGCGGCGCCGAGTGGGTGCCATCGCGCTCGCCACCGCCGACCCCGAGCTGGAGCAGGCCCTGATCGCCGGGCGCCGCGCGCTGATCGGCACCGACGACTGGCCCGAGCAGCGGCTGCTGATCCCAGCCGTGGCGGCCGAGGACGGCGAACCGGTGGTGTGGGACCGCGACTCCGGTGTGCCGCTGGCCCGTGCGGTCGCGGCCAGCAGTGCGTTCCCGGGCACGGCGCCGCCGGTCACCGTCAACGGCAGGCGGTACCTGGACGGCGCGCTGCGGGCCGGCAGCAACGCGGACCTCGCGGCCGGCGCCCGGCGGCTGGTCGCGATCGAGCCGATGGCCCATCAGTACCCGCAGCGCGCCGCGGAGACCGACACCGAGCTGAGCATCGGGCCCGACGAGGAGTCGGTGCGCGCCTTCGGCGCCAACCCGATGGACCCGGCCGCCCAAGTCCCCGCCTACCGCGCCGGACTTCGCCAGGCCGCTGAGGTCGCCGAACGGGTGCGCGCCGTCTGGGAGTCGGCTCCCCTCACGGACTGACGAAAAAACTTCTCCTCGTTCTGTCACGTTCCCGCGCGGCCCGGGGTCATCCCAGTGAAGCCGCAAGGAACCACCGCACCGAACGAACCGAACGAGGAGAACACCATGTCCACCACCTACACCGTCGTCACCGTCCTGGGCGCCGTCATGGCCGGCTTCTCCGGCGGATCCATCTTCGCCGGCGCCAAGTTCGTCGTCGAGCCGCTCACCCAGTACGGCGTCCCGCGCTCGTGGTGGCCGTTCCTCGGCGCCGCCAAGGTCGCGGGCGCCGTGGGCCTGCTGGTCGGCCTGGCCGTGCCGGTCATCGGCACCCTGGCCGGCATCGGCCTGGTGCTGTACTTCCTCGGCGCCGCCATCACCTGCGCCCGGGCCCGCGCCTACGGCCACATCCCGTTCCCGCTGGTCTACCTGGCCCCCGCGCTCGCCTCGCTGCTGCTGGCCTGACCCCGGTCAGTGGAACCTCAGCGGAACCTCAGTGGAAGCGAGCCACATAGCGGTCCTGCGCGGGCGTCTCCACCGCGTCCGGGGAGTAGTGCTCCCGCACATAGGCCACCGCCTCGCCGTTCGGCACCCCGTCCAGCACGGCGAGGCAGGCCAGCGCCGTCCCGGTCCGTCCCTTCCCTGCCGCGCAGGCCAGCTCGACCCGCTCCTCCCCGAGCCGGTGCCACACCTCGCGCAGGACGGCCGCGACCTCAACGCTGTCGGCCGGCACCCCGAAGTCCGGCCAGCGCAGCCAGTCCGACTCCCACTGGGCGGCAGGCGGCCGGCTGTCCAGCAGGTAGAGCCCGAACGTCGGCAACTGCCCCACCGGCAACGGGTTCAGCAGCCCCCTGCCACGCACCAGCCGCCCCGACGGCAGTCGCAGCAGACCTGCGGTCCCAGGCTCCCAGGTGCTCGTCATCCCGCGAGCATAAACGGCCCCCGGCGTTCAGAGGAGCGCCCTGACCGAATCGGCCGACTCGACAAGCCGATGACGCGGCACGGCGGGCACCGTGAAGCCGACGGAGCGCGCGTGCTCGACGAACTCGGCGGGGAGCTCGACATGGTAGGTCCGCAGATAGGAGCTCAGATCATCGCGCCACACCCACTCGCCGTCCGTGCGGATGTCCTCGCCACCCAGCAGACGCTGGTCGCTCCCCAGCACATCACCGACCACCCCCATGAACGACCGGAGCCGGTGCCCGGCGCCCAGGTACGTCACGAGCTCTTCCTCGCTCCCGGCCGGGCCGCGCCTGGTGAACTCCGCGATGCTGCCGAGCGCGGCCTGCCCGCCCGGTGACCAGAACTCGCGGTAGTGACCGGCGATCTTCATCGATGGTCCTTCGACGCCGCCTGGACGCGGTGGGCGATGAGTTCGTTCAGGCGGATCCAGGCCGGGGAGTAGTCGTTCACATGGGCGGAGAGGAGCGACTGCTCGTCGGCGGAGAGGACCTGACGGGCGGACAGCTCCGCGAGGTCCGCGCCCGCGTCCTGGACCTGCTGGACGAAGCGGGCGGCCATGGCGTCGGCGAGCTGCTCCACGCGGGGGTCGGCCGGGTCCCAGTCGTAGGCCTGGTCGTAGGCGAGGTAGGACTGCCGGTAGTCCGGATCGGTCAGGTCGGCGCGCTTCAGCGCGATCCACTCCAGCGCCTTCTCCGGGTAGTTGGCCGCGAGCATGATCCAGCCGTCCCGCTCCATCGCCAGCCCCCGGTCGCTGACCCCGAGGGCCCGCAGCTCGGCCAGGTAGTCGGCGATCTCGGGCGGGAGGAAGAGCCGCTCGCCGGCCGTGAGCTGGGCGACCCGGCGGCGGCGTTCCTTCAGCTCGCGGATCTGCTGGGCGAGCGCCTTGTCGATCTCCGTGACGGCCGCCGCGAACTGCTCGGGGTCGGCGGCCATCAGCTCCTGCACCCGGGTCAGCGGGACGCCCGCCTCGGCCAGGGTCTTGACGCGGATCAGGTCGATGACCGCCTGCGCGTCGTACCGCCGGTAGCCGGAGGCGTCCCGCTCGGGCTCGGCCAGCAGCCCGCTCTGGTGGTAGTGCCGCACCGCACGCACCGTCACCCCGACGTACTCGGCGAGCCGCTTGATGGTCAGCATCGACAACCCCCTGGACCGGCGGCGCCGGCGTGTGATGAAGGTCATCAGTGTGCCCGACCGCGCTTGAAGGAGGCCACGGCCCAGGTGTAGCCGGCCGCCGCGATCACGACGCACCAGGCCGGCGCGATGACCGCGTTGTGGCCGACCGGGGCGCCGGTCAGCAGGCCGCGGATGGTCTCGATGGCGGGCGTGAAGGGCTGGTACTCGGCGAACTGGCGGACCCCGACCGGCATCGACGACGCCGGGGCGAACGCGCTGCCGATGAAGGGCAGGAAGACGATCAGCATCGGCGCGTTGCTGGCCGCCTCCGGGGTGTCGCAGCCCAGGCCCATCGCCACCGCCAGCCAGGTCAGCGAGACGGTCAGCGCGAGCATCAGACCGGCGGCGGCCAGCCAGTGCGCGAGGTCGGCGTGCGGGCGGAAGCCGAGCGCCACCGAGACGGCGATCACCGAGGCGGTGCTGACCACGGTGGTCAGGACGCTGTTGATGACATGGGCGGCCAGGATGGCGACCCTGGATATCGGCATGGTCCGGAACCGGTCGACGATGCCTTCGGTCATGTCGACGCAGACCGCGACCGCCGTGGCCATGCTGCCCGACGCCACCGCCGTGATGATGATGCCCGGCGCGATGTAGCCGATGTAGCCGCCGCTGTGGGAGCCGGCGAGCCCGGCTCCGAGGGTCTTGCCGAGGACACCGACGAACAGCAGCAGCATGATCACCGGGCCGAAGACCGATCCGATCGTCATGGACGGGTAGCGCAGGGTGTGCCGGAGGTTGCGGCGCAGCAGGGTGAGGGTGTCGGTGACGGTGTGGGTGCTCATCGGGAGTCCTTCGGTGGCTTCAGTGGTGAGGGGTGAGTGGGACCGGGGGTCAGCGGTTGCCGGTCAGGGCCAGGAAGACGTCGTCCAGGTCCGGGGTGTGCACCGAGAGCTCCTGGGCGGCGACGCGGGCGGCGTCCAGCCGGTCGAGCACGGACCGCAGCGACTCCACGCCGCCGTCGCTGGGGATCTGCGCGGTCAGGGCGTCCTCGTCCACGGCGGTCGCCTCCAGGGCCCGGGCCGCCGTGGCCAGCGCGGCCGCGTCGGCAAATCGGAGGGTGATGTGCCCGCCGGGGATGAGCCGCTTGAGCTCGGCCGCCGTGCCCTCGGCGACGATCCGGCCGCCGTCCAGCACCGCGATCCGATCGGCCAGTTGGTCGGCCTCCTCCAGGTACTGCGTGGTGAGGAAGATGGTGACCCGTCGGCGACCAGCTCCCGGACGATCTGCCAGAGGTCGCGGCGGCTGCGCGGGTCCAGGCCGGTGGTCGGCTCGTCCAGGAAGATCACCTTCGGCGACCCGACCAGCGTCATCGCCAGGTCGAGCCGGCGCCGCATGCCACCGGAGTAGGTGGAGATCGGCTTGTCCGCGACGTCGGTGAGCACGAAGCGTTCGAGGAGTTCGGCGGCGCGGCGGCGGCCCGGGCGGCGGCCGAGGTGGTGCAGGTCCGCCATCAGGACCAGGTTCTCCTCGGCGGTGAGCAGGTTGTCCACGGCGGAGAACTGCCCGGTGACCCCGATCGCCGCCCGGACGGCCTCGGGCGCGGCCGCCAGGTCGTGGCCGGCGATCCGGGCCCGGCCGGCGTCGGCGGGGATGAGGGTGGAGAGGATGCGGACGGTGGTGGTCTTGCCCGCGCCGTTGGGGCCCAGGAGGGCGAACACCGTGCCGGCCGGGACGGTGAGGTCGATGCCGTCGAGGACGGTCTTGGGGCCGTAGGACTTGCGGAGACCGGTGGCTGTCAGAGCGGGCTGCGGGGGCTGCGTCGTCGTCATGTCCACATGCTCGAAGGCTGACGCAGGGTCAAGGTCAAGCCCTGACTCGGCGTCAGCCTTCGGGGAGCTTCACCGGCGGTTGCGGGAGGCGTTGGCGACGGTGTGCAGGATGCGGTCGATCGCCAGGTCCGGTCGGTCGGTCGGCAGCGCGTGACCGGTGCCGGAGACGATCTCCACTCGGGCCGATGGCACCAACGAGCCGATGCGGTCCGCGACTTGGCCCGAGTCGTGGAGGGCGCTGCGGGCCCCGAGCAGGAACAGGGACGGCACCTCGCCCAGCCGGCGCAGTTCGTCGTCCGAGAAGACCGGCGGCACCGGGAGGACGCGGCTGAATCCCATCGACGCGCGCATCAGGCTCATCAGTTCGGTCTCCAGGATCGCGCTGTTGCCCACCAGCCGGGCCAGCCGGGGGCGGAGCGGGCGCGGCGCGGCGGAGGCGAGCCCGCCGGCGACCAGCCAGGCGTAGAAGCGGGGGCCGAAGGTGGCGAAGCCGGCGGGGTCGAGGAGGGTGAGGGAGGCGGTCCGCCGGGGTGCTGGATCTGGTGGCCCAGGGCGAGCCAACCGCCGTAGGAGCAGCCGACCAGGTGAGCGGACGTCACCTCCAGTGCGGCCAGCAGCTCTTCCAGCCACGCGGCGCCGTCCCGCCCGTCCGCGATCGGGGCGGTCTGCACGCTCGCGCCCGGTTCGCCGATGGTGTCGACGGCGATCAGCGGGTGCCGCCGGCTCAGCGGATCGATGTATCGGTGCCACATCAGCGAGTTTCCGCCCGACCCGGGCAGCAGCACGACGGGCTCCCCCCGCTGCGGGCCGGTCCGGTAGACGCGGGTGGTGCCGAAGGCGGTCGGGACGTCGACGGCGGTGCGCGGGCCAGGCCACAGCTCTGCCAGCGTCCGCTCGTAGGCGGTGCGGAATCGGTCCTCGGCCTTGGCGTTCTTGAACTGGCTGATTCGCATGATACATCTGTATCACGGCATGATACGGGTGTACCAGGGAGGTATCGCAGTATGACCGCGCGAGTCGAACACGAGGAACGCCGGCGCCAGATCGCCGAAGCGCTGCTACGGATCGCCGACACCCAGGGCCTGCAGTCGGCCAGCATGCGCGCGGTCGCCGCCGAGGCCGGCGTCTCGCTCCGGCTGGTGCAGTACTACTTCACGACCAAGGAAGGCCTGCTCCTCGACGCCCTGGAGCGCCTCGGCGCCCAACTCCAGGCCCGCATGGCCCAGTGGATCACCGCGGCCGGCACCCCGCCCACCCCGCGCGGCAACGTGACGGCGGTGCTGTCCTGCATCCTGCCCACGGACGCCGAGAGCCGCCGGATCGCCAGGACCTACGCCGCTTACTACGCACTGGTGTTGAACGATCCCGAGGTGCTCGCCAAGCACGGCGCCGCCCAGCCCGACCTGCTGGAGGGGTTCCTCACCAAGCAGATCCGCGCGGCCCAGGAAGCCGGGGAGGTCGACGCGGCGAGGAACCCCGAGATGACGGCCGCCGGACTGCTGGCGATGGTCAACGGGCTGGGCTCAAGTGTGCTGGGGGGCCAGCGGGACGGGGAGGCGGCGCTGGCGATCCTGCGGCACCACCTGGAGGAGCTGTTCGAGGGCTGACCTTGATGGGAAGTCAGCCCTCTCGCGCACGAGGGGTTCAGGCCACGAGGAGGCGCAGTCCGAGGTCTGCCGCGTCGCGGCCGACCAGCTCGGCGTTGCGTTCGGCCCACCGGCCCGAGGCAAGGTCCTCGCGGAGCCTGCCGACCGCCCGCTGCTCGACCTTGGGCCCGACCCTGGTCCACACCGACATCGCGCGGCGCACGGGTTCGTCCAGGTACGCCTCGGGCCGGCGCCAGTAGGCCTCGAAGAAGCCGTCGGCGCAGTCCCACGGGATGGGCACCGGCTCAGCGCGGGCGCCGATCGCGTCGGCCATGCCGGCGAGCGAGGGGAATTCTGCGAGGACGGCGGCGAACTCGGGCAGGTAGTCGCGGGTGAGCCAGAACCGGTCCTGCCAGCCGGGCTCGTCGGTGTCGAACGTGAGCACCACCACGCGGCGGGCCACGCGCCGCATCTCGCGCAGCCCCGCTATCGGGTCCCCCAGTGGTGAACGGTGGAGACGGCCATCGCGACGTCGAAGGACTGGTCCTCGAACGGCAGGCTCTCCGCGGCGGCGGCCACGCACGGCGCCGAGCCGGCAGCCCGCTGCCCCGCATGACCGCCGATGGCTCCACCGCGGTCACGTTGCGGTCGGCAGGCTCGTAGGAGCCGGTGCCGGCCCCGACGTTCAGCACCGTCCGCGCGTCCCCGAGCGCGTCCCAGATCTGCGCGGCGATCCGCGGCTCGGTGCGCCGCGTCGCCGGGTAGGCGGATCCGATGGCCTCGTACAACTGCGCGCCGAACACTTTGAGTTGCTCCTCCGGTGTCGTCCTGATCCCCATGGCCCGTGCCTCCAGTTCCCTGTCGATCGCCGCCACCATGGCGGCAGCGCGGTCGCGCTGTTCCAGCAGCAGGCCGCGCAGCCGGTGCAGGTGCGCGACCGCGTCCGTCGTCGGGTCGTCCACCAGATCCGCGATCTCGCGCAACCCGAAGCCCAGCCGCCGGTAGGCGAGCACCTCCCGCAGTCGCTCCACGTCAACCGCCGAGTAGGTCCGGTACCCGATCGCCGTCCGCGCGGACGGCTGCACGAGGCCGATCTCGTCATAGTGATGCAGCGTGCGAACGCTCACGCCGGCCAGCTCGGCCACACGTCCTACGGTCAGGTGCTCTTCCACGCCGTTGACAATGCCGCATCACGCCGCGTGAGGGTCAAGCGCTGCGCTCCTGATCCGGGTAAACCGCTGTGGCAGCGCCACGAGCCCGGCCAAGATAGGTCGATGGAGCAGAACGCGCAGGTGCGTCGACTCGACCTCGGGTACTTCGTTCGGCCGGCCGGTGAGACGGGCGGCCCGGAACCACGGGTGGAGCCGGTGCTCGGGTATCTGGTGCGGCGTGTGGAGGGGCTGATCCTCTTCGACACCGGGATGGGCGCCGCGGATGCCGAGACCGAGGCGCACTACCGGCCGAGGCGGCGGCCGTTGGAGGCTGCGCTCGCGGGGGCGGGGTCACGGTGGCCGACGTCGACGTGGTGGTGAACTGCCATCTGCACTTCGACCACTGCGGAGGCAACCCGCTGCTGGGCGGCAAGCCGGTCCTGGTGCAGCGCGGCGAACTGGCCGAGGCCCGGCGGGGGGAGTACACGTTCGAGGAGCTGGTGGACTTCCCGGGCGTGGTCTACGAGGAGCTCGGCGGGGAGGCCGAGGTCTGGCCCGGAGTGTGGGTCATCCCGACTCCCGGGCACACGGACGGGCATCAGTCGCTGGTGGTGCGGCAAGGGGACGGGACGGTGGTGCTGGCCGGCCAGGCGCACGACTTCGCCTCGGAGTTCGGGGCGGCCGAGCTCGCGCGGCGGGCGGCGCTGGAGGGGGTGGCGCAGCCACTGCCGAGCCATCGGAGGTGGATCGACCGGCTGATGGAGTTCGATCCGCGGCGGGTGCTGTTCGCACATGACTGCTCGGTGTGGGAGCCGTCGTGAGGCGGGTGCGGCCTCGGGCGCGGGAAGTCGGCTGGGTCGACTTCTGCGTCAGGCCCCGGAGTTGGGGCCGGCCAGCAGCCGGTGCCAGCGCGGCTGCTCGGTCGCCACGCAGGCCAGTGCCAGCAGGGTGACCGGCACCGCCGCCCAGGCGGGCCAGAGCAGCCATGCGCCCGCCACCGCCGCGCTCAGCTCCATCAGGACCAGGCCGATGGTGCCCCAACCCGGGATCGGCACCGGGACGTTCTGCTTGCCGTTGTCCCGGGGGTGGCCAGCACCGCCGGGAGGCCGATCAGCACCAGCAGGGCCAGCGGGGCCAGCCAGAGCGAGATGCGGCCCAGCGCCCAGGGCAGCGCCACCCAGGCGACCAACTCGGCGAGGACCCGCAGGACATCGGGGAGGGGTAGCTGCGCCTGCTGCTCATGGGCGGCACTCTTCCATGCCTCACGGATCATCAGAAGTCCCGAGCACATGAATATCTGACGGTCTATGGACAGATAGTCTTCGCGCAGATAGTCTCTTCTCAGAGCAAACGGAACGGCACCGACCGACACGAGGAGCGAACCGCCATGTGGAGCTACGAGAACAGCATCGACACCACCGCCACCCCCGCCGCCGTCTTCCGCCTCTGGGCCGACGTGCTCAACTGGCCGGTCTGGAACACGGACATCGAGGCCATCGCGCTGGACGGCCCGTTCGCCGACGGCAGCGTGATCACCATGACCCGGCGGCCAGGAGCCCGTGCGGCTGGAGATCGCCGAGGTCGAGGCCGACCGCCGGTTCGTGGACGAGGCCCGGTTCGGGGGCGTGGTGCTGCGGACCACGCACCTGGCGGACCAGCTCGCCGAGGGCGGCTCCCGGGTGACCTACCGGATGGAGATGACCGGCGAGGGCGCGGACGAGCTCGGGGCGCAGATCGGCCCGCGATCACCGGCGACTGGCCGGAGACCATGGCCGCCCTGGTCAAGCTGGCCGAGCAGGCGAACGCCGAGACGGCAGCCGCCTGATGGCCGAGCCCGGCCCCGGCGACAGCCCCGGCTTCCTGCTCTGGCACACCACCCTGCGCTGGCAGCGCGAGATCGCCGCCGCACTCGCGCCGCTGGAGCTCACCCATGTCCAGTTCGTCCTGCTCGCCTGCACCTGGTGGCTCAACTCCCAGGGCCGGCAGCCCAATCAGCTCGCCCTGGCGACTCAGGCCGGCACCGACGTGAAGATGACCTCGCAAGTGCTCCGGGCGCTGGAGACCAAGGGCCTGGTGCGCCGGGAGACCGACCCGCCGACACCCGCGCCAAGCTCCTGCAGATCACCGAGGCGGGCGCCGACCTCGCGCCGCGCGCCATGGCGGCCGTCGAGGAGGTGGACAGCCGCTTCTTCGCCCCCGTTCCCCGCGCCGACACCCTCGCCCTGCTCCGCCGCCTGGCCCACCCCGAGGCGTGAGCGGTGGCGGCGACGCGGGAGCGCCGCTCCGCGGTCGGCGTGCGACGAGGGTGACCCTGGCGGGGCAACGACATGCGCCCCCGGCAGGCGAGCGCTTTCAGCTCACCCCAACTCCCGCACCACCCGGGCCGGGTTGCCCACGGCCAGCACCCCGGCCGGGAGGTCGCGGGTGACCACGGACCCCGCGCCGACGACGGTGTCGGGGCCGATGGTGACGCCCGGGCAGACGATGACCCCACCGCCGAGCCAGACGTTGTCGCCGATGGTCACCGGGAGGGCGCGCTCCCAGCCGGCGCGGCGGCGGGCGGGGTCCAGCTCGTGGGTGGGGTGAGGAGTTGGACGTTGGGGCCGATCTGGACGTCGGCGCCGAGGGTGATCGGGGCGGCGTCGAGGAAGACGGCGCCGAAGTTGACGAACGTGCGGTCGCCGATGCTGACGTGGTAGCCGAAGTCGCAGCGGAACGGCGGGCGGATCCCGACGTCGGCGCCGAGTGAGCCGAGCAGTTCGGCCAGGATCCGGCGGCGCTCCCCGGGGGCGGTTCCGCGTTGAAGGCCGCGCAGAGCTCGGCCCGGCGCCGGGTGTCGGCGGCCAGCTCCTCGTCGTCGGGGACGTACCAGTCGCCGGCCAGCATGCGTTCCTTGTTGACTCCCACAAGCCTCCTAACGAGCCGTCAGCTCCCGGCGGTTCCGCCCGCCCGGAGCCGCTCCATCACCTCGCCGTCCTCCCGCCACCCCATGGTGACGCTCTCCGCGACCCGGCGGGCCAGCCCCTCCAGCACCGGCATCCGGGGCTCGGGGCGCAGCGGCAGCGGTGCCCAGCGGGCCCAGTGGCGGCCGCGCTGCTCGCGCCCGAAGTGCGCGGAGACGGCGTCCCGCATCCGGTCGTCCTCGCAGTAGAACCCGACGAACGGCGCGCACTCGCCGTCGGACCCGCCCTCGACCCTCCGCTGGCCCAGCCCGAACCCGCAGCGGGGCTGCCCGGGCGCCAGCCACTCGCGGCGGCCCAGGACCACCGCCACCTCAGGACCGTCGAAGGCCTGGTACTCGATCCAGGCCGCCTCCAGGCCGTCGCCCAGCCGGGGTGCCAGGTCGGCGAGCGCCGCGTGGGTGCGGTCTGGCAGGCCGGCCAGCAGCTCCCGGGCCGCCTGCCGGGCGGCCGCCATCTCGGGGCCGTGGGTGAGCCAGAAGCGGGCAGCGGCGTCGTTCACGGGACTCATGCCGAGCAGATCCTCCAGGACGTTGAGGTAGTCGCGCGCCAGGGCGCGGCCCCGCTCCTCGTGGGTGCCGCCGCGGGCCGGAGTCTGGAGCGCGGCGGCGAGGTCCCGGGAGAGCTGGAGCAGCGAGACCGGGTGGTAGGCGGCGGACGGCCCGGGGCGGCCGCTCGGGGTCAGGTGGACGAGCACCGGGTCAGCGGAGCAGCCGAGTGCGGCGGGCCGGCCCTCGGCGGCCCGGATCCGCAGCTCCACCAGCAGCGTGAAGCGCGGGCTGCTCACCAGCAACGGGCCGCCCGCCCGGACCGTCGCCCCGGCCTCGGCCAGTGCGGCGGTGTCGGCCGCGAGGTCCGGTCGCCGGGCGCGGCGCAGCAGGGCGGCGAGCAGGGTGCTGCCCAGGCCGTGGCTGCCGTGCGGGTCGAGCAGGAAGGCGAGGTAGCGCTGGTGCGCGGCCTCCAGGCCGCCGTGGCCGAGCACCGCGAGGGCGGTGGAGGGTCCGTGCGGCCAGCGTCCGCCGGCCCGCAGCGCGGCCAGCTCGGCGGTCCGCCGCTCCCAGGCGGCCGCACCCGTCGCCGCCGTGTCCGCTCCCACCCCGGTCATGCCGCCGACTCTACGCCCCGGGCGGCGGACGTGATCAACTGCGTCGAGCGCCTGAGGCCAGTACGTGAGACCTGACGAACCGTCGACTGCCGGGCCAGGAGGCCGATATGACGTCCCGCGTCCGCAGCATCGCCTTCGACTGCCACGACCCTCCCCCAGCCTTCGGCCGGGGGGAGAGTTCTGCGTGGAGCGCAGCTCGATCGAGCGCGCGGCCGCCCGGCAGTGAGCGTCCGGGGTGCCCGGTGGGCGGGCACCCCGGACCCGGATCAGAGCTCGGCGCGGAAGGCCTGCGCCACCGACAGGAAGATGTCGTTGGCGGCCGTCTCGCCGATGGTGACGCGCACCCCCTCGCCGGGGAACGGCCGGACGATCACACCGGCCGCCGCGGCCGCCGCCGCGAAGTCCATGGTGCGGTCGCCGAGGCGCAGCCAGACGAAGTTGGCCTGCGACTCGGCGAGCTCCCAGCCCTGCTCGGCCAGCGCGGCGGCGACCCGGGTGCGCTCCTCGACCAGCGCCGCCACCCGGACCAGCAGCGCGTCCTCGGCGTGCAGCGAGGCGACCGCCGCGTCCTGGGCGAGCTGGCTGACGCCGAACGGGACGGCGGTCTTGCGCAGCGC
This sequence comes from Kitasatospora acidiphila, assembly GCF_006636205.1. Taxonomy (NCBI): domain Bacteria; kingdom Bacillati; phylum Actinomycetota; class Actinomycetes; order Kitasatosporales; family Streptomycetaceae; genus Kitasatospora; species Kitasatospora acidiphila. The sequence goes on from NZ_VIGB01000003.1 coordinate 4,376,058, forward strand.
GGTGGCCACCGGCTCGTGGGCGATCGCGAAGCCGACCCGCAGGCCGGCCAGGCCGTAGGCCTTGGAGAAGGTGCGCAGCACGCAGACGTTCGGGCGGTCGCGGTAGAGCCCGATGCCGTCCGGCACCTGCTCGTCGCGCAGGAACTCGCGGTAGGCCTCGTCGACCACGACCAGGATGTCGCTCGGCACGGCGTCCATGAACCGCTCCAGCTCGGCGCGGCGGATGGCGACGCCGGTCGGGTTGTTCGGGTTGCAGACGAAGATCAGCCGGGTGTGCGGGGTGATCGCGGCCAGCATCGCGTCCAGGTCGTGCGCCTCGTCGGCGGTGAGCGGCACCTGGACCGGGGTGGCGCCGGCGACCTGGGTGATGATCGGGTAGGCCTCGAAGGAGCGCCAGGCGAAGATCACCTCGTCGCCCGGGCCGGCGGTGGACAGCACCAGCGACTGGGCCACCGAGACCGAGCCGGTGCCGAGCGCGATGTGCTCGGCGGGCACGTCGAACCGCTTGGCCAGCTCCTCGGTGAGCTCGGTGGCGGCCATGTCCGGGTAGCGGTTGATGGCACCGGCGGCAGCGACCGCGGCCTCCAGGACGCCGGGCAGCGGCTCGTAGGGGTTCTCGTTGGAGGAGAGCTTGAACGCGTCAGCACCGGCCGGCTTGCCGGGCTTGTAGCTGGGAATGCCGTCGAGGCTCGGCCTCAGGCGCGGGCCCTGGTCTGCCGTACCGCTCACGATGGTGCTCCTTCACTCTCTGGGAACGCCCGGTAGGGCGTGCACCAGGGCTGCGTGCGCGCCCCGGCGCTCGTTTGCGCGCCGGTCGCACACGCGGCGTTCGGTCCCCGGTCGGGTGCTCAGAACGATACCGAGCACGCTCACCCATCAGAGTGAGATGTCCGGCCGGAACACCGACCCAGATCAGCCATTGTCGCTCGTTCCAATGGCACATGTCAGAGGTATTCGGCCTAAATCAGACCATCGATCCAAGGGGTCGAATGCGTCGACAGCGAGGAGAAACGGTTCTTCCGAGGCCGCGGCACAGGTGGTTCAACCAATGCCTGACGCACCATACGATCGGTGGCGCCATGACAGCAGCAGCCAACCAGAGCGGTCGGCGGGCCACCACCTCACGACGTCTGGAACGGGCCGGCATCCGGGATGTGGCAGCAGCCGCCGGAGTGTCGATCACCACCGTCTCCGACGCGCTGAACGGGAAGGGCCGCCTGCCCGACGAAACCCGCAGCCGGGTGCGCGAGGTCGCCGAGCGCCTCGGCTACCGCCCGTCCGCCGCCGCCCGGACGCTGCGCACCGGCCGCTCCGGGCTGATCGGACTGACCGTCACCACCTACGGCGAGGAGCCGTTCACCTTCACCGAGTTCGCCTACTTCGCCGAGATGGCCAGGGCCGCCACCAGCGCCGCGCTCGGCCGCGGCTACGCCCTGGTGGTGCTGCCCGCCTCCTCCCGGCACGACGTGTGGAGCAACGTGGCGCTGGACGGCACCGTGGTGATCGACCCGGCCGACCAGGACCCGCTGGTCAGCGAGCTCTACCGGTCCGGCGTGCCGGTGGTGAGCGACGGCAAGCCGGGCAACTGCCCGGTCACCGCCTGGGTGGACAACGACCACGAGGCCGCCGTGCTGGAGATCCTGGACCACCTCAGCGAGGCCGGCGCCCGCCGGATCGGCCTGCTCACCGGCACCAGCACCGACACCTACACCCGACTCAGTACCGAGGCCTATCTGGCGTGGTGCGCCCACGTCGGCCAGGAGCCGGTCTACGAGGCCTACCCGGCGCACGACCCGGCCGCCGGGGCGGTGGCGGCCGACCGGCTGCTGGCCCGCCCGGACCGGCCGGACGCGGTCTACGGCCTGTTCGACCCGAACGGCACCGACCTGCTGGCCGCCGCCCGCCGCTACGGCCTGCGGGTGCCGGACGACCTGCTGCTGGTCTGCTGCAGCGAGAGCGACGTCTACGCGGGCACCGAGCCGCCGATCACCACCCTCTCGCTCAAGCCGCGCCGGATCGGCACCACCGTGGTCAACCTGTTGATCGACGCGATCGAGGGGGTCGACTCCGGTACCGGAGTGGACGTCTCCCGGCTCTTCCAGCCCCGCTACCGGACCGCCGGCAGCGGTCCGCCACCGGGCACGCTGATGCCGACCGAGCTGATCGTGCGGGCCTCCTCGCAGCGCCGCAGCCCCCGAACCACCATCAGCGCTCCGCGCGCCCCGGGCGAGGTCTGACACCGCGCGGGGCCGTTCGCAGAGATTCCCCCTAAATCGATTGGATGGCCACCGGGTGAGGACGACGGGAGAGTGGTCTTCCTATGATGGGCGGATGACACCCGAGGACCGCTTCCCCGGGCCTGAACCGCACCACTCAGGCCGCCACCCGCACCAGGACCTCGACGTGCTGCCGTACGGCTCGTACTACGAGCCCAACACCCCTGCGGATTACCCCGGTTCGCCCGGCGACCCGGAGAGCCGGCCGACCGGGACCGACGCCACCTACAGCGGGTACGGCGGCGCGCGCTACCTGGAGCAGCACTGGCCGGTGACCGGGCACGCCACCCCCACCCAGCCGATCTTCCAGGCGCCCGAGCCGCCCGCCATGCAGACCGAGGACCCGCCGACCATCGAGCTCGGCCCGCCGATCAGCGAGGACGACCTGCGCCCCGCGCCGCAGCTGCCGCCGATCGGCGAGCCGGGGCCGGTCGGCCCGCTCTTCGTGGTCGGCGATGTGCACGGCTACCTGGACGAGCTGCTCGGCGCCCTGCACCAGCAGGGCCTGGTCGACGCGGACGGCCACTGGTCGGCCGGGCGGGCCCGGGTCTGGTTCCTCGGCGACTTCACCGACCGCGGTCCGGACGGCATCGGTGTCATCGACCTGGTGATGCAGCTGGCCGCCGAGGCGGCCGCGGCCGGCGGCTACTGCCGGGCCCTGATGGGCAATCACGAACTGCTCTTCCTCGGTGCCCACCGGTACGGCGACGAGCCGGTGCAGTCCACCGCCGGCACCGCCTCGTTCCGGGCCGCCTGGCTGCTCAACGGCGGCCAGCAGCACGACCTGGAGCGGCTGCAGGGCCACCACATCAGCTGGCTGAAGCGGCTGCCGGCGATCGCCCTGGAGGACGGCCACCTGCTGCTGCACTCCGACACCACCGCCTACCTGGAGTTCGGCGACTCGATCGCCGAGGTCAACGACGCGGTGCACAACCTGCTGGCCGACGAGGGCGCGGACGAGTGGTGGGACGCGTTCCGCCGGTTCACCAAGCGGTTCGCGTTCCGCGGTCCCGGCGGGCCGATGGCGGCCGGCGAGCTGCTCTCCACCTACGGCGGCCACCGGGTGGTGCACGGGCACAGCCCGATCCCGTACCTGACCGGCGAGGCCACGGCCGACACCGGCGAACCGCCGTACGTGCCCGGCCCCTACATCTACGCCGACGAGCTCGCGGTGGCGATGGACGGCGGGGTCACCATGGAGGGCCGGCTGCTGGTGGCGCGGCTTCCGGTGGACTGACGGTCCATCAGCGCGAAGGCCCGGGCTGACCCTCCGTCGGTCCGGGTCCGCCGGGCCCGGACCCGGGCCCGAGTCGGCCGGCTTCCGCGAATGCGACGTTGGCCGCGCACAGCAGCGCGAACCCCAGCCCCGGCAGCCAGCCGACCACCGTGCCCAGCGCCGCCGAGGCGGCCAGGAAGACCACCGCCTTGACCGCCAGCACCCCCGGCAGCGGCAGCCGCACGGCGGCCCGGGGCGAGGCGTAGCGGCCCCAGAGCACCGCGGCCAGCACCGGGCTGCCGAGGCCCAGCAGCAGCCGGCCGGCCGGTCCGGGCCCGATCGTCCAGCCCCACCAGGCCAGCCAGGCCAGCGCGGCCAGCTCCAGCAGGAACGCCAAGCCCTCGTTGGCGTACCAGGCGCCCCGCAACCCCCGTGATCCCATGCCCGGCAGGGTAGGGGAAATCCGGTTGCCCGGAACAGGGAACGATCACACGATGGCGGAATGTCGGATCTGCTCCAGCGCGTGACCGCCTTCCGCGCCGCCTTCGCCCGCCGTCAAGCCCTCGAGACCGTCGAACTGCCGGGCGCATTTGCGATCCGCCACCCCGGCTTCCCCCGCTCCCAGGAGCAGAACCAGCTGTTCGTGCCCGGGCCCGAGGCCGACCCGGCGGCGCTCCCCGCGCTCGCCGCGCAGGGCCTGGGGGACCGCCGGGACTACCGGATCAGCGTGCTGGACGAGGAGCTCGGCCGGCGGGCCGAGCCGGTGCTGGCCGCCGCCGGGTACGGCCTGGACGTCGAGCTGGTGCTGGCCCGGGACACCGCCGGGTGCGTGCGCCCCGAGCCGGCCGCCGAGCCGGTCTCGATGGCCGAGCTGCGGGAGGCGGTGCTCGCCCAGCAGCTGCGCTGGTGGCCGGGGGACGATGAGCTGGCCCGGCAGCTGCACGGGCGGCGCGCGGCCCGGCTGCACGGCGCCGAGGAGGTGCTCTTCCTGGCGGTGCGGGCGCCGGACGGCGAGATCGCCGGCTGGGCCGACCTCTACCTGGACCGCGCCGCCGGGCTGGCCCAGCTGGAGGACCTGGTGACCGCCAAGCCGCACCGCGGGCAGGGGCACGGTGACACCCTGCTGGCCACCGGCCTGGCGCTGGCCGCCGAGGCGGGCATCCCGCAGCTCTTCCTCAACGCGGACGCGGCGGACTGGCCCAAGGACTGGTACGCCCACCGCGGCTTCCGGCAGATCGGGCGCAACTACAGCTTCCTCCAGATGCGTTGACGGCTCGGCGGCCGCCGTTGGTGGGTCGGCGGCCGCCGTTGGTGGGTCGGCGGCCGCCGTTGGTGGGTCGGCGGCCGCCGTTGGTGGGTCGGCGGCCGCCGCCCAGGGCTCAGCGGCGGCCGCGGCCGCCGAGCGGCGGGATCAGCTCCAGCTCAACCGCCTTGTTCACCGCGTCGATCCGCGAGACCGCGTCCAACTTGCCGAAGATGTTGCGCAGATGGCGCTTGACGGTGCCCTCGGTGATGCCCAGCCGGGAGCCGATCTGACGGTTGCTCAGCGCCTGGGCGGTCCACTCCAGCACCTCCACCTCGCGCTGCGACAGCCCGCCCGGCAGCTCGTCGTCCGCCGCCTCACCGCCCTGCCACACGCTCCCCGGGCTGACCGAGACGGTCACCGTGTGCTTGCCCTCGTCCCGCTGGCGGACCGTGGCGACCAGGGTCTGGCGGCTGACGCTCTTGTGCAGGTAGCCGCAGACGCCCAGCGCCAGCAGCTCCTGCACCAGGCGGCGCCCGTCGTCCATGCTGAGCACGATGATCCGCAGCTCGGGCTGCTGGGCGAGCAGCCGGCGGACCGTCACCGGCGGGTCGTTCTCCGGCATCTCGATGTCCAGCAGCAGCACGTCCGGGCGGTGCCGGGCGGCCAGCGCGACCGTCTCGGTGCCGGTGCCGGCCTGGGCCACCACCTCGAAGCCCGGCTCGGTGGCGAGCAGTTCGCAGAGCGCCTCGCGCAGCAGGGTGTGGTCGTCGGCGACCAGGATCCGGACCGTGGCCGGGCCTTCTGCCGCGCGTACCCCGGTGGGCGGTTCGGGCGCGGCCGGGGCGGTCATGCCGGCCGCTCCTCGATCGGGATCCAGATCATCACCTGGGTGCCCTTGCCCGGGGTGGACGCGATGTCCAGCGTGCCGTGCAGCAGTTGGACCCGCTCCCGCATCCCGGTCAGGCCGTTGGAGCTGCCCGGCAGCGCGGCCGGGTCGAAGCCGCGGCCGTCGTCCAGCACCTCGGCCTGCACCTCGTGCGGGGCGATGTCCACGTGCACCACGATGTTGCCCGCCTGGGCGTGCCGCAGGGAGTTGCGCAGGCACTCGCGCACGATGATGAACAGCTCCTCGGCCAGCTCGGCCGGCACCCAGTCGTCGGAGCCCTTCACCCAGATCCGCACCGCGCCGCCGGCCTCGGACATGGCGGAGGCGAAGCTCTTGAGCGCCAGCTCCAGCGATCCCGCGACATTGCAGTGCCGCAGTTCGGTGACCAGCTGCCGGGTGGTGTCCATGGCCTCCAGCACGGCCGTGCGGGCAGCCTTGAGGTGCGGGTCGGCGACCGGCTCGGCACGCAGCTCGGCCAGCTCCAGCTGACGCAGCGCCAGGCTGAGCGAGTTGCCCAGCTGGTCGTGGATCTCCCGGGCCAGCCGCAGCCGGCCCAGGTCGTTCAGCTCCTGCACCCTGCCCAGGAGGAAGGTGTCGTAGCCCATCGAGCCGAGCGCCAGCCGCCGGCTCACGCCCTCCTGGAGCGAGCGCACGGCGGCGGTGTAGTGGCCGCTGCAGTGCCCGCAGCGGGCGGCGGCCAGCTCCTCGGCCCAGCGGTCGGGCGCGCTGCACTCCGGGCAGCGCCCGTCCGCCTCCTCGTGGTCCGGGTCCGCCTCGGCCAGGCCGGCCTCGGTGACGGCGGTGGCCAGCGCGCTCAGCACCACGTCGAGCAGCAGCATCCCGGCTCTTATCGAGTGGGTCAGGTGCAGACCGTGGCGGATCCGCTCGCCGCCCAGGTTCACCACCTCGGCGATCTCGGTGCCGGTCACCGTGGCCCGGCCCTCGGCCAGGCTGACCGCGCAGTCCATCAGGGTCCGCCGGGCCTGCACCACGCACTGCTCCCAGGCGTGCGGGTCGGCCACCAGTGGGCTGTTGATCTCCCGCAGCCCCTGCTGGTAGCCGGCCAGCACCTCGGGCTCCTGGGCGAGCAGCCGGCGGGCCGCCAGCTCGGCCGGGTCGGCGAGGGGCAGCACCGCGAGTGGCTCGGGGAGCAGGACCGGGACCTCCAGGGTGTCCTGCCGTGTCGTCTGCTCAGGGTTGTCGACGTTCATCTGGCCACCTCATCTCCCCCGCGGCCGCACCGCACGCAGCCGTCGGACGGCCCTTTCCGCTCCCCAGCCTCGCTCGTCCCCCGCCCGGCCGCCAGCGAACGCGGCCGACTGCCCGCAGGCTGCCACCGCGCCCGGCGTACTGTCGCAAGTCCGGGCCGGACCTGGGGGGTTTCCGGTTTCCCGGCCGCGCGGAACCGATCGCCGTCTAGGCTCTCCCCATGGCGATTCCCCCCTTCCTCGCAGAGTTGCGCACCCTGGTCGGCACCCGGCCGCTCTGGCTCACCGCGTCGTGTGTCGTGGTCCTCGACGAACAGCAGCGGGTGCTGCTCGGGCGGCGGGCCGACACCGGCCGCTGGGCACTGGTCGGCGGCATCGTGGACCCGGGCGAGCAGCCGGCCGACGCCGCCGTGCGGGAGTGCTTCGAGGAGACCGGGGTGCGGGTGGCACCCGAGCAGCTGACCTCGGTGACCGTCTCGCCGCTGGTGACCTATCCCAACGGGGACCAGGTGCAGTACCTGGAACTGACCTTCCGCTGCTCGGTGGTGGACGGACAGGCCCGGGTCAATGACGATGAGTCACTGGAGGTGGCCTGGTTCGCCCAGGACGAGCTGCCCGACATGGACGGCTACAGCCGCGAACGGCTGGATCTGGCGCTGGGCTTCACGGGGCAGACGGCGTATGCCTTCTCCGGTCTGGACACCGTGCTGGGGTCGGTGCCCACCGCCTGAGGCGTCCCATGAGGCGCCTCTCACCTGCATGCTTGACGCACCGTCATGCTTCGCTACTAAAGTATGACTTCATTATGAAGCAGGTATACGAGTCTCCGCTGGCGCCCCAGAGCACCCTGGCGCACGACGCCGACGACTGCCTCTTCGACTCCACCGTCAGAACCGTGATGGCCGAGTTCACGCTGAGCGACGAGACGCTGGACCTGGAGGCCGCCGCCGCGGTCTGCGCCGCGCACCACGCCGTGGACCAGATGCGGCTGCGGGACGCCAAGGGCCGTCAGCTGAGCGCCGGAGCAGTGGACCTGCTGCTCCGGCTCAACGCCACCAGCGGCGAGGCGCTGCCGATGGCCGAGTTGGGCCGCACCGCCCGCTTCGGCACCCACGACATCGCCGCCGCACTCGACGAGTTGGCGCGGCACCACCTGGTCGAGCGGATCCCCGACCCGGAGCACCCGGCCACCCTGCTCGCCAGGATCACCCCCAGCGGGCGCGGCTGGCTCGACGCCTACCGCCAGCCCGCCCAGCGGGCCATCGCCAGCCTGTTCGCCGGCTTCAGCCCCGCCGACCTCATCCAGCTGCGCCACCTGGCGCTGCGGCTGGTGGAGAACCGGCAGCGGCTGGCGCAGTACCTCGAACTCACCGAGGACGCGCTGTCCTGAACCGCTTCTGACGGAAGGTCAGCGGTTGGGGTCGTAGGACTGCTGCGGCCCCACGGGCTGGGCGTCCTGCTGGTACGGGTTGGGCTGGGCCTGCTGCTGGTACGGGTTGGCCTGAGCCTGCTGCTGGTAGGCCGCGGCGGCCTGCTGGAACTGGGCGGCGGTCACCGGCTGCTGCGCGTTCTTGCGGGCACCGAGCGAGCGGACCCACTGGGCGATCAGCACCACGGGCAGGATGAACGCCTTGAAGAACATGATGTACGACCCGCCCTGGAAGATGAACCCCAGGTAGATGCCGTACCCGACGAAGCCCAGCCCCGCGATGGCGTTGAACGCCCGCCACCCGGCGCTCAGCGCGCCACCGATGTTGAGCACCCCGATGGCCACCATGGCCACCCCGCTGACCAGCAGCAGCACCACGTACGAGGAGAACAGCGGCTCGGCGCTGAAGTCGATATTCACAGAGAATCTCACATAAGGATCAGATAAACATCATGTTCGGACGATCGCGCACAGTACCCGGTCAGCGATCAAGATGTCTTCACCTTTGTGATGACGAATCCTCAACGAATCTGCCGGTCCGGCCGAAGCCGGCGCCGTAGACCCCGTAGTACTTGAGAGCTACCCGCACACAGCCCTCCGCAGCGGGACGCCAACCACCAGGCGGGATCCATAAGTTCAGGGTCGGAAACGCAAGAGACCGCCGGCCCCGGAAGGACCGTCCGCCATGGTGCCCCGCCTTCGCCCGCTCAGCAGCCGTCTGCGACGAACCCTGTCCGCCGCGCTCGTCACCGCGGCACTGGCCGTCCCGGCGATGGGGGCGGCCGGTCCGGCGGACGTGCCCGCGCCCGCTCCGACGGCACCGGCCGCAGTGGGCACCGTCAGCACGGCGACGCTCGCCGAGCGGTACGCCGCCACCCGCACCGACATCGTGGCCGCCGAACGGATGGCGGCGGCCCACGGCGACCGGGGGCGGGCCACCGCGCTGACGGGGATGGCAGACCCGGCACGGCAGTTCCTGTTCTTCGACGGCCGGGACGGCGGCCGCAGCGGCGAGGTCTTCGGCGACCTGGCGACGGCCCAGCGGATCGCCGTTCTCGTCCCGGGGGCGGACACCGACTTCGACAGCTACGGACGACTGCGGGCCGACGCCACCGCGCTCCAGCGGCAGTCGGGCGACGGATCCGCCGTCATCGCCTGGCTCGGCTACAGGACGCCCAGCACCAAGGAGCCGGCGATCCTGACCGCCGACCGCGCCGACCAGGCCGCACCCGGGCTGCAGCGGTTCGTCGCGCAGCTGCGCGCCGCCCGGCCCGGCAGCCGGCTCTCGGTGCTCTGCCACTCCTACGGGTCCGTGGTCTGCGGTCGGGCCGCCTCCGGGCTGGACGTCTCCGATCTGGTGCTGTTCGGCAGCCCCGGCACCGGCTACGACAACGTCGCCGCGCTGCACACCAAGGCCACCGTCTGGGCCGGCCGGGGCGCCACCGACTGGATCGCCGACGTGCCCCACCTGAAGCTCGAACTCCCCTTCACCACCGTGGGGTTCGGCACCGACCCGGTCTCGCCCGGGTTCGGCGCCCGGGTCTTCGCGGCCGGCAGCGGCGGCCACAGCGACTACTTCAAGCCGGGCAGCCCCGCGCTGACCGGCATCGCCCGGATCGTGCTCGGCCAGACCCCCGCCCCGGCAGGCACTCCGGCGGGCCGCGATGCGTGACGCGATGCGTGAGCTGGTGCGGCGGGGCGCGATGCGTGAGCTGGTGCGGCGGATCGACGCCGCGACCTCCCCGGACCGCGACCGCGCCGTGGACGCGCTGCGGGCCCTCGCCATCCTCGGCGTGGTGCTCGGGCACTGGCTGGTGACCGCGCTGGTCGCCGACAGCGGTGACCTGCTGGACGCCAGCCCGCTCCAGCGGCTGCCCCAATTCACCCCGGTCTCCTGGCTGTTCCAGACCCTGGCGGTGTTCTTCCTGACCGGCGGCCTGGTGGCCGGGCGGAGCTACCGCGCGGCCCGGGCCAGGGGCACCGGCTACCGGCAGTGGCTCGGCGCCCGGCTCACCCGGCTGTTCCGGCCGGTCGCCGTGCTGCTGGTGGTGTGGAGCGTGGCGGCGGTCGCCATGCTCGCCGCCGGGGTCGGCTGGGGCACCGTGTGCACGCTGACCAGGCTGGCGGTCTCGCCGCTCTGGTTCCTGCTGGTCTTCGCCGCGCTCACCGCCGCGACCCCGCTGGTCGGCAGGCTGCACCCGGGGTGGCCGCTCGCCGTCGTGGTGCTGGTCGACGCCGTGCGGTTCGGGCTGGGCGGGCCCGCCGCACTGGGCTATCTCAACGAGGCGGCCGGCTGGCTGGTCCCGTACTGCCTGGGCGCGGCCTGGGCACGCGGCGAACTGCGCGGCCGCGCCACCGGCTGGGTGCTGCTGCTCGGCGGCGCCGCCGCGACCGCCGGACTGGTCCGGTGGGCCGGCTACCCCGCCGCCATGGTCGGGGTGCCCGGCGCCGGCCTATCCAACCTCGGCCCGGTCACCCTGGCGGCCGTCACCTTCGGCCTCGCCCAGTGCGGCGCGGCACTGCTGCTGCTCGGCCCGCTGCGGCGGCTGATGCGGCGCCCGGCCGCATGGGCGCCGGTCGCCGTGCTGAACCTGTTCGCGATGACGGTCTTCCTCTGGCACCAGACCGCGATGATGGCGGTCACCGTGATCGGCCTGTGCGTCGCCGGCCCGCTGCCCGGCCTGCACACCGCACCCGACGGCGCCGGCTGGGTGCTCGCCCGGCTGGCCTGGCTGCCGGTGTTCGCGCTGGCACTGCTCGGGTGCTGGGCCGCCTTCCACAGCCATGAGCGCGGCCACCGCCCTGAGCGTGCCCGCCGCCGGCGGCAGCACGGCCGGCAGCGGAGCCGCACGCCCGAGCCGGCTCGCGACCAAGAGCCTGACTGCGGCCAAGGGCCGGACCGTCCCGCGTCCGTGGCCGGTCGGGCCCTGTCGCCGGCGGTGCCGCATGCCTAAGGTGGATCTTGGAAAGCGGGGGGACATGACCGAACGATGGGCAGCCGCACTGCGGGCGCTGCTGCACAGCCTGCGTGACGACCTGTGGACGCCGGCCGTCACGCGGCCGTCGCGCACCAGGCGACTGGGCGGGGACTGGTACCCGGCCATCCTGGTACCGGTGCTGCTGGCCGCCTTCGGCCTCTGCATCGCCGGGGCGAACTCCTTCATGATCCGCTACGGCATGAGCTATCCGCTCGGCCTGCCGCTGGCCATCCTCCAGGCGTCCGTGCTGGTGGTGGCGCTGTCCCGGCCGCACCTGGCCTGGTGGCTCTCGCTGCTGACGCTGCTGGTGGCCGCGCCCTACTCCGTGCACGCCGGCCCCGCACTGTCCGGCCCGTTCGACATCCCGACCCTGCTCACGCAGGCCGTCCTGCTGTTCCTGCTGGCCCTGCAGGTGCGACTGCGCGTGGCGGCCGAAATGCTGGCGGCCTTCGTCCTGCTGGACCTCCTCACCGGCCTGTTGGCCCACCCGGGCAACGGCAAGCCGCTGCTGATCTTCCAAATCATCGCCACGGTCCTCGGCGCCGCCCTGCACGGCCGCCAGGAAGCCCGCAACGAGCTGGTCGTCCAGGAGGAGCTCAACGCCCAGGAGCGGGCCCAGCGCACCCTGTTGGAGGAGCGCAGCCGGATCGCCCGCGAGCTGCACGACGTGGTCGCCCACCACATGTCGGTGATCTCGGTACAGGCGCAGGTCGCCGTGCACCTGGCGGAGAACCCTTCCGACGAGCTCAAGGAGAGCCTCGCGGGCATCCGCGGCAGCGCCGTCGATGCACTGGCCGAACTGCGCCGGGTGCTCGGGGTGCTGCGCGCGGAGGACCCCAGCGCGGAGACCACCCGGCACGCCCCGCAGCCCACCCTGGCCCGCCTGGACGAGCTGTTCGCCAAGGTGCGCGCCGCCGGACTCACCGTCGGCACCGAGACCACCGGCCGCCCGCTCCAGCTGGCTCCGGGGGTCGACCTCTCGGCGTACCGGATCGTGCAGGAGGCGCTCAGCAACGCGATCCGGCACGCACCCGGTGCCGCGGTGCGGGTGGAGCTCGGCTACCAGGCCGGCGGCCTCACCATCCGGGTGGTCAACAGCGCGCCGAAGCGCCCGGCCCCGCCCAGCCCGGGCAGCGGGCACGGCCTGCTCGGCATGCGCGAGCGGATCGCCATGGTGGGCGGCGAACTGGCCACCGGGCCCACCCCGGACGGCGGTTACGAGGTCACCGCCGTCCTGCCCAGCACCGCCACGCCCGCTACGGACACCCTTGAGGACGCCCTGTGACCGACATCCGCGTACTGATCGCCGACGACCAGATGATGATCCGTCAGGGCTTCACCGTGCTGCTCAACGCCGAGCCCGACATCGAGGTGGTGGGTCAGGCCGTGGACGGCCGCGACGCCGTCGCCAAGGTGGCCGAACTCGCCCCCGACGTCGTCCTGATGGACATCCGGATGCCCGAGCTCGGCGGCATCGAGGCCACCCGTCTGATCACCGAGCCGCCGGGCGCCACCGTCAAGGTCCTGGTGCTGACCACCTTCGACCTCGACGAGTACGTCTACGAGGCCCTGCGGGCGGGTGCCTCCGGCTTCCTGCTCAAGGACGCCTCGGCCGCCGAACTCGCCCAGGCAGTCCGGGTGGTGGCGGCCGGCGAGGCGCTGCTCGCGCCGAGCGTGACCAGGCGCCTGATCGCCGAGTTCTCCCGCACCACCAGCGCCCCCAAGGCCCCGCTCAAGGACCGCGTCGGCGACCTGACGGAACGGGAGACCGAGGTGCTCTCGCTCATCGCCCAGGGCCTGTCCAACGCGGAGATCGCCGCCACCCTGCTGGTCGCCGAGCAGACCGTGAAGACCCACGTCAGCCGGATCCTGGTCAAGCTGGGCCTGCGCGACCGCACCCAGGCGGCGGTCTTCGCCTACGAGACGGGCCTGGTGCGGCCCACCGGCTACTGAGTAGCCGTCACACGCCTAGCCGAGCGCGTCCAGGGCGGCCAGGACGTCGGCCGGTTCGGCGCGCACGGTGTAGTCGGCGGCCACGAACGTCCAGCGGATGACGCCGGTGCGGTCGATCACGAAGGTGGCCGGCAGCGGCAGGGTGCGGGAGTGGCCGGCGTTGACCCGCTCCAGGTCGAAGCCCCACTGGTCGTAGAGGGCGCCCAGTTCGTCGGAGAGGTCGAAGGCGATGCCGAACCGCGCCGCGACCTCGGAGCCGAGGTCGCTGAGCACGTCGAAGGCCAGCTGCTCCTTCTCGGCCAGGGTCAGGCTCTCGTCGGGGATCTGCGGCGACACGGCCACCAGGCGGGCGCCGCGGGCGGTGATCGCGTCGTGCTGCTCCTGGAGGGCCCGCAGCGCGAGGTTGCAGAACGGGCACCAGGCGCCGCGGTAGAAGGTCACCACCACCGGCCCCTCGGCGAGCAGTTCGTCCAGGGCGAGCTGCCGACCGGTGGCGGTGGGCAGCGTGAACCGCGGCGCCGGGGCGCCCACGCCGAGTGCGCGCTCCGCGAGGCCGGAGGCGGCCAGCTCGTTCCCGTTGCGGTCCATGATCTCGGCGAGCTCCGCCGGAATGATCCGGCGTCCGTCTTCGTACACGCCACGCAGCTGTTCGTGAAGGCTCACAGGTGCCGCCGTTTCTCTGATGGAGCGTCTTGCTCGGGTGTCGTGATCCATGAACTTGAACCAGTCGTTCCAGGATGACCATTCGTCAGATCCCACGTCAAGGACTATCTTGGAACAATCATTTCAAGTACCCGAGAGCGGTCCGACATGCCCGACATCAAGCACTTCGACCCGGAGCTTGCGCTGGAGCGCGCCGAGAAGCTGTTCTGGCAGCGCGGCGCGGCCGAGGCATCGATCCAGGACGTCGTCGCCGCCACCGGCCTGAACCGCTCCAGCCTCTACGCCACCTTCGGCGGCAAGCAGCAGCTCTACCTCGCCGCCATCCGCCGCTACCTGCACCGCCGCGCCCAGCCCGCCTTCCGCCACCTCGCCGACGACGACCGGGGCCTGCCCGCCGTGCGGGACTTCTTCGCCGGGCTGATCGAGGTGCGCTGCTCCGGCGAGCACGCGGGCTGGGGCTGCATGGTCGTCAACGCCCACCTGGGCGGCGAACACCAGGACCCGGCGGTCCAGGCCCTCCTCGCCGAGCACCACCGCCAACTCCGCGACGCCCTGCACACCGCCCTGGAAACCGCCCGCCGCGCCGGTCAGCTAGCCCCGCACGTCGCCACCGGCGCCGCCGCCGAGACCCTCGCCCTCCTCGCCTACGGCGTCAACCTGCACTCCCGCACCGGCGCCGACGCCCCCACTCTCCTGCGCACGGTCACCGGCACCCTCGCCCTCCTGGAGCCGTGACGCTCAGTCAGCCAAGTGCTCCACGATGCGCGCGAGTTGGTCGGCGTAGCGGTCGGTGAACTCGGGGGAGTCGGGCTCCAGGCCGGTGATGGCCCGGGCGATGTGGGGAAAGGCGAGTCGGGCGGAGGCGGCGGCGAAGAGCGCCAGCAGGACATAGGCCGGGTCGAGGTCGGCGGCGAGTTCCCCGGCGGCCTGGCGGCGCCGCAGGTCATCCAGGTGCTGCTGCATCTGGGCTCGCAGGCCGGGCTCCTCGGTGCCCTCGCCGGTGAGGCCGGACCAGATCAACAGACGGCCCAGCTCGGGGAATTCGGTGTTGGAGCGCAGGTATCCGGCGACCACCTCGCCCAGCGGCAGCGCCGGGTCGGCGATCCGGGCGTCGGCGTCCCACCACTGGCGCAGCACGGCCTGGTGCAGGCCGTCCTTGCCGCCGAAGTAGTACGAGATCAGCTGGCTGTTCACCCCGGCGCGGCCGGCGATGTCGCTGATCCGGGTGGCCGCGTAGCCATGGGCCGCGAACTCCGCGGTGGCCGCTTCGAGGATGAGCCGCTTGGTGCGCTCCGGGTCGCGTTGCCGCTGGCCGGCCTCGGGGGCGCGGCGTCGCTGCTGCTGGGTCACCCATCGAGCGTATCAGTCGGAGCCAGAGCACAATCAATCAACGGATTGACACAATCAAGTCGCTGATTGATAGTCAGAGCATGACCGACACACGGGACTTCACCGTCGCGATCATCGGCGGCGGCATCGGCGGCCTCTGTCTCGCCCAGGGCCTCACCAAGAACGGCATCAAGGTCGACGTCCACGAGCGCGACCGCACCCCCACCGACCGCCTGCAGGGCTACCGGGTGCACATCAGCCCGCACGGCGCCCGCGCCCTGCGGGCCTGCCTGCCCGACGAGCTGTGGCAGGCCTTCCTCGCCACCACCGGGGACCGCGGGGCGCAGAGCTTCACCATGCGCACCGAGCAGTTGAAGACCCTGCTCAGCATCCGACTACCGCAGCAGGCCGACCCGGTTCGCGCCCACCACTCGGTCAGCCGGATCACCCTGCGCCAGGTGCTGCTCGCCGGGCTCGACGACACCGTGCACTTCGGCCGGACCTTCACCGGCTACCGGCAGCTCCCCGACGGCCGGATCGAGTGCCGGTTCGCGGACGGCAGCACCGCCGTCGCAGACGTGCTGGTGGGCGCGGACGGCGGCAACTCCCCCGTGCGGCACCAGTACCTGCCGCACGCCCAGCGGGTCGACACCGGCATCCGCACCATCGCCGGCAAGTACCTGCTCACTCCCGAGCACCGCCAGGCCGTCGACGGCGGGCTGTTCGCGGGTGCCACCAGCGTCATCCCACCGGCCGGCGCCGGCATGTTCCTCGCCCCGCACGTCTACGCCGAGCAGCACGTCCCGCGCGCCGACGGGTTCGGCGCCACCCTCGACCCCGGGGCTCTGTTCGACAACACCGCGAGCTACCTGATGTGGGCGTACGGCATGCGGACCGAGCGGTTCCCGCCCGGCCTGGATTCCCTCGACGGCTCCGAACTACGCGCAGTCGTCGCCGAGTTGGTGCACGGCTGGCACCCCGACCTGCGCACGGTGGTCGAACGCTCCGACCCGGACACCGTCTCCCTGCTGCCGATCCGCACCAGCGTGCCGATCCGCCCCTGGACGCCGAGCCGGGTCACCCTGCTCGGCGACGCCATCCACGCCATGACCCCGATGCGCGGCATCGGCGCCAACACCGCCCTGCGCGACGCCGACACGCTCTGCCGCGCCCTCACCGACGCCCACCGCGGCACCCTCCCGCTGCTCCACGCCATCGGCGGCTACGAGCACCGGATGCGCGGCTACGGCTTCGCCGCCGTCCGCGCATCCCGGCGCACCGCCGACCAGTTCGCGGGCGGCAGCCGGGTGGGGCGGAGCGTCTTCAAGGGCGCATTGCGGACGATCGACGCGATGCCGGCGGTGCGGGACCGGGTGTTCGCTCGGGTCGGTGAGAACTGATGGGACAGGATGGTCGACTGACGACACGTCACTATCCCGGGATATCACGGACACTGCGCTGACTGACGTCGGGGAGAACACCCGCCGCGGTGACGAAGTCATTGTCATCGTGCAGCACGATCAACCCGTGATGGGCCGCCGTGGCACAGATCAGCAAGTCGACGGTGGACAGCGCACGGACGGCACCCCCGGCCTGGGCCAGCCGGAACTGCGCCGACTCGATCCAACCCCAGACGTTCTTCGGCAGCGGCACGTCCGGGTAGAGGGCGGCGAACATCTCGCCCATCTGCTCGTAGTGGACCCGATTGCGAGCGGAGCGACGGAATTCGGTGCGCTGAGGAGCACATGACCCGATGACCCGGAGGTCAATATCCTCGCCCCACGCGACATTCAGGTGCTGCTCGCGCGAAAGCCGCCAGATGGCAGTAGAGTCCGCGAGATAGCGGATCACTCCTCGACCCGCTTCTCGGCCTCACGGAGCTGCTGCCATCCCTCGTAGTCCCACTGCTGCGCGACCTGGAAGTGCCGAGCCCGCTGGGCTGCCCGTTCGTGGCGCTCGGCATACTCGCGCAGAGCTGCGTTGACCACTTCCTTCTTGGTGGCACCACCGGAGAAGCGCAGAGCCTTCGCCAGCGCGTCGTCGTCCAAGTCTATGGTCGTCACCGTCATACCGACCTCCGCTATATAAGACCAATATCCGTGTTAAATATAGCAGCGCCGGTCCCGCTACGGCGTTTGGAAGCATCCACCAGAAGTGGTCGAAACGCCATGGGCATCAGTAGCCCGCAAGGCGACGCCGTGCGGCGGTCAGAGGGCGGTGAGCATCCCCAGCACCTTCCGCACGGCGGCGTCCGAACCGCCCGAGCGGTGGACGGCCGCGACCCTGGTCTCCAGGTACGGCGAGTCGCCGCGCAGCGGGCGGTAGGTCACCCCGGGGATCCCCAGGGAGCACGCTTGTTCGGGGACCAGTGCCAGGCAGAGGCCGGCGGCGACGTAGCTGAGCAACCCCGGCAGGTCGTCCGCCAGGCCCAGTGGGCGGGGGGCGAAGCCGGCCTGTGCGCAGGCGAGCGCGACCTGCTGGGCGAGCCCGGGGAGCGCGCTGGGCTTGGGGAGCGCGAACTCCTGCTCGGCGAGTGCCCACAGGTCGAGAGCGGGCTCCGCGGCGAGCGGGTGGTGTTCGGGGAGCACCGCCACCAGCCGTTCCACACCGATCTGTTGGACGTCCAGACGTGCCGCACCGCTCACCGGCAGCCGGACCAGCGCGAGGTCGAGCGACCCGTCGTGCAGCAGCTCGACCAGCTCGATGGACGCGTGCTGGCTCAAGTGAACTCGCAGGCCTGGCAGTTCCGCGTGCGCGCGGCGCAGCAGGCGCGGCAGCAGGTCGTAACCGAGGCTGCTGACGAACCCGAGCCGCAGCTCGCCCTCCTGCCCGTCGGCGACCCGCCGCGCCCGGTCCACGGCGGCGGCCTGTGCGTCGAGCAGCCGCCGGGCGTCCTCGGCGAACGCACGGCCGGCCGGGGTGAGCCGGGTGCCACGCGAACTCCGGTCCAGCAGGGCGACGTTGAGGACGCGCTCAAGCCGTTGGATCGCCTGACTGAGCGGTGGCTGGCTCATGTCGAGGCGCTCGGCGGCGCGGCCGAAGTGCTGCTCCTCGGCCAGCACCACGAACTGCTGGAGCATGCGCTGGGTCAGTTCCATATGTCGAATCATATGAAGTACGACAGGAAGAAGTATTGGACGATATGGATCGCTGGGACTTTGACTGATTGTCAACGGCCCGGCGCGCAAAGCCGGTCCCGCTGGAGATCGGAGACGTGCCATGTCGACAGGACGGGCAGAACAGGAAGAGCTGGAAGAGAGCGCTGCCACCGGGCCCTTGAACGGCGTGCGGGTGGTCGAGCTGGCCAGCGTGATCATGGCCCCCTACGCGGCCCGCCAGCTCGGTGACCTCGGTGCGGACGTGATCAAGGTAGAGCCGCCGGACGGCGACATGACCCGCCACTACCCGCCGACCCGCACCCCCGGGATGGGCGTGCTGGCGCTCAACCTCAACCGCAACAAGCGCAGCGTCGCCATCGACCTCAAGGCCCCGGGCGGCCGCGACGCACTCCTCGCCCTGATCGCGACCGCGGACGTGTTCATCACCAACCTCCGCCCGCAGGCCCTGCAACGGCTCGGCCTGGACTACGAGGACGTGGCGGCCGGCCACCCCGGCCTGGTCTACCTCAACGCCCAGGGCTTCCGCAGCGACTCCGCACTCGGCAGCCGCCCGGCCTACGACGACATCGTGCAGGCAGCCTCCGGCCTGGTGTGGCTGAACGAACAGGTCAGCGGCATCCCGTACTTCGTCCCCACCGTGCTCGCCGACAAGATCTGCGGCCTGGTGATCACGCAGTCGGTGCTGGCCGCGCTGCACCACCGCGACCGCACCGGCCAGGGGCAGCACGTCGAGGTGCCGATGGCCGACACCATGCTGGCGTTCAACCTGGTCGAGCACCTGGCTGCGGCGACCCTGGACCCGCCGGAAGGCCCGATCGGCTACTCGCGGGCGCTCAGCGCCCAGCGCCGGGCGGCCCGCACGGCGGACGGCTGGATGTGCATCCTGCCCTACAACGACCGCAACTGGCGCGACTTCTTCGCCTTCGTCGGCCGCCCGGAACTGGCCGACGACCCGCGCTTCGGCACGCTCCCCGACCGCGCCCGCAATGCCGACGAACTCTACCGGCTGGCAGCTGAGTTCACCCCGCAGCACAGCACCGCCGAGTGGCAGGCGTTCTGCGACTCGGCCGGCATCCCGGCCGCCCAGGTGCTGAGCCTTGCGGAGGCCGCGAGTAGCGCCTACGCCACCGAAGGCGGCCTGCTGCGGACGGCCCAGCACCCCACCGAGGGCGCCTACCACCTGATCGGCGAGCCGGTGCGCTTCCAGGCCACCCCGGCCGGCCTGCACCGGCACTGCCCGCGGATCGGCGAACACACCGACGAGGTCTTCGCCGAGATCGGCCACCGCCCGTCCGCTTGAGCCCGCGCCCCACCGTGAATCGAGGACCGCATGAGCGAGCAGGAACCACTGCGCGTCGAACACCGGGCCAACGGTGTCGCCGTGCTCACCTTCGACAACCCCGACAAGCGCAACCCGATGACCAGGCGGCTCACCGAGCAGTGGCAGTACACCATGCGCTCGCTGCGCGAGGACGGCGAGCTGCGCGCCGTCGTGGTCACCGGCACCGGCCCCGCGTTCTGCTCGGGCGCCGACCTCGGCGAACTCGCCGACGGACACGGCCGGGGCCTGGCCGCCGCCCGAGCCGACCTCTCGGCCTTCTACCGGACCTGGCTGGCCGTGCGCGACCTGCCGGTCCCCACCCTCGCGGCCGTCAACGGCCATGCGGTGGGCGCCGGGCTGGCCCTGGTCCTGGCCTGCGACCTGCGTTACGCCGCCGAGCAGGCGAAGCTCGGCGCGCCGTTCGTCCAGCTCGGGCTGCACCCGGGGATGGCCACCACCGCACTGCTCGCCGAGGCCGTCGGCCTGCCGCGGGCCCGCGAACTGCTGCTGACCGGGCGGCTGTTGAGCGGAACCGAGGCCGCCGCCATGGGCCTGGTGCAGCAGGCGCTGCCCGCCGAGCAGGTGCTGCGGACCGCGCTGGACGTGGCCGACGAGATCGCCGCCGCGGCACCCCTGGCGGTCAGGCTCACCAAGAGCGGCCTGGCGCACGGCCGGCTCACCGTGGAGCAGGCGCTGACCTGGGAGGCGCTCGCCCAACCCGTGACCATCACCTCGGACGACTTCCGCGAAGGCGTCCAGGCCCGCCAGGAGCACCGCAACCCGCACTTCACCGGCGCCTGACCCATGAGGAGCACCCACATGATCTCCCGAGCAGTCCAACTTCCTTCTGAAATACGGATGCTGCGTCAACAAGTGCGCGACTTCCTGAACGCCGAGCGGGCCGCCGGCACCATCCTGGGCCGCCCCGACTCATGGCTGACCGGCTGGGACCCCGGCTTCACCCGGCGCCTGGCCGAGCGCGGCTGGGTCGGCATGGCGCTGCCGCGCGAGTACGGTGGCAGCGGGCGCGGCAACCTCGAACGCTACGTCGTCATCGAGGAGTTGCTGGCGGCGGGTGCCCCGGTCTCGGCCCACTGGGTCGCCGACCGGCAGGCCGGGCCGTCCATCCTGCGGCACGGCACCGAGGAGCAGCGCCGCCGCTTCCTGCCCAGGATCGCCGCCGGGCAGTGCTTCTTCTCCATCGGCATGAGCGAACAGCACAGCGGCTCGGACCTGGCCTCGGTGCGGACGCGGGCGGAACGGACCGGCAACGGCTGGCGGTTGACCGGCACCAAGATGTGGACCGGCGGCGCGCACGTCAACGACTACGCGATCGTGCTCGCCCGCACGGACGAATCGGCGGACCGGCACGCCGGGTTGAGCCAGTTCATCGTCGACCTGCGCGATCCGCGGATCCGGGTCGAGCCGATCCGGCTGCTCAGCGGTGAGCACACCTTCAACTACGTGCACCTGGAGGCCGTCGAGCTCGCCGACGACGCGCTGCTCGGCCACGCCGGTGACGGCTGGCAGCAGGTCACCGGGGAGCTGGCCCTGGAGCGCAGCGGGCCGGAGCGGTTCCTGTCCACGCTGCCCCTGCTGATCGCGCTGGTCGCAGAGTTGCGGCGCGGTGCCTGCAGCCCGGAGCAGCACGCCCGGGTCGGCCGGCTCACCGCGCGCCTGGCCTCGATCCGGCAGCTGTCGCTGTCCGTGGCCGCCGCCCTGGAGGCCGGCCGCCCGGCCGATGTGCAGGCCGCGCTGGTCAAGGACCTCGGCACCCGCTTCGAGGGCGAACTCATCAACGAGGCACGGGAGATCCTGCCGGTCGCCGCCCGGTTCGACGCCACCCGCGGCAGCTACCCCGAACTGCTCGCCACCGCGATCCTGCACTCACCGGGATACACCCTGCGCGGCGGCACCAACGAGATCCTGCGCGGCATCATCACCCGAGGCCTGGAGGCGTCCCGATGAGCACCCAATCCGTCTTCGAACGGGCTGCCACCGTGCTGGCCGGACCGAGCGCGCCCGACACCCCCCGGGCGGTGTGGGACGCGCTGCGCACGGCCGGTGCCCTGCCGCCGCTCGACGCGGACCCGGCCGACCTGGTCGCGCTGGTCGGCGAGGCCGGCTACCACGGCACCCCGGCCCCGCTCGCCGAGACACTGCTGGTCGCCCGCCCACTGCTGGCCGCGGCCGGGCTCGCCGCACCCCACGGGCCGCTCGCGGTCGCCGCCGGCCCACTCGACGTGGTCTTCGCCCACCCCGACACGGGCAACCGGGTCGGCCCGCCGGGTGCGGGCGGCACCGACGACGCCGTGCGGGTCAGCGGCGTGCTGAGCCGGGTGCCATGGGCCCGGGCAGCCGACGCCGTGGTGGTGCTGACCGAGGGGCCGTCCTGCGGGCCGGTCCTGCTGCTCCTCGAAGCAGGCGAGTTCCTGCGGGTCGAGGGCACCAACCTGGCGGGTGAGCCCAGGGACGACCTGGTGCTGATCGACGCGGCCGTCCCCGCCGAACGGGTTCGCCGGATCCCGGCCGCCCTGGCCCGTGAGGCGCAGTGGCGCTCCGGCCTGGCCCGTGCCGCCCTGATCGCCGGCGCGGCCCGCCGCTGCGTCGACCTCACCGTCGCCCGCACCGGCTCCCGCGTGCAGTTCGGCCGCCCGCTGAGCCACTTCCAGGCGGTCAAGCAGGAGGAGGCCAGGCTGATCGAGGAGGCGGCGCTGGTCGACGCGGCCGTCGGCGCTGCCGCAGCCGCCCTGCCCACTCCCGACACCTGCGAGCTCCCCGCTTGGATCGCCGCCGCCCAGGCCTCGGCCTCGGTCGCCGAGATCACCCGCATCGCCCACCAGCTCCACGGCGCCATCGGCTTCACCGAACTCAGCCGACTCCACCTGGCCACCACCCGGCTGTGGTCGTGGCGCGACGAGGACGGCACCGAGCAGGCCTGGTGCCGGAGGATCGGCCGGCAAGTAGTGGAGGGCGACCCGCTGTGGCCCCAGGTGACCGGCGGCTGAGTCGACCGGGCGGCGGGGCCGGGGCGGTGCTCCCGGCCCCGCCGCCCGGTGGAGCGGACTGGCTACGGGCAGATCGGCTCAATGGTCGGGAAGTAGCTGCGGTACCGGGCGGCATCACGCGTGAGCAGCCGATGGCCCCGGACCGCCGCTGGGCGCCGATGTACTAGCTCCCCTCAGCTGTCTCGGCCGGGGTCGACAGGTTCCGCACCTGCTCGTCGTAGTCGGCCAGCACACTCGCCAGCTGCTCGAGCGACTCCGGCGGAATGTCGGCGGGCGCGGACTCCACCACGTAGCGCGCGGCCGCGGTGAGTGCGGCCAGCTCGTAGGCGTGGAACGTGCCGCGCAGCACCATCGGCCGCACCCTCTCCAACTGCATCACGCGGCCTTGGCGCGGACGTAGTCGGTGACCTGCTTCAGCTCGGCCTCGAACTGGTCGTAGTCCTCCTGCATGCCGTTGATGTACGCGCTCCAGCCGAGGCTGGCCTTGGCGTAGTGGACGGCCTCCTGGATCTCCTCGTCGGTGGCGCCGAAGAGCTTGGCGGCCTCGGTGTGGAACAGGGAGCAGTAGCGGCACTTGGTCTCGGCGTGCAGCCCGACCCCGATCAGTTCCTTGTACTTGTTCGGGATCAGCGTCTCGCCGAGTTCGATCCGCTTGAAGATCTCCCACTCCGGCCCGAGCAGCTCGGTGGGGATCTTGGTGAAGAAGTGCGGGACGAGGCCCAGCGTCTCCTTGATGTCGGCCTCGATCTCGGCACGGTTGACCGTGGTGGCCATAACGGCCTCCTCTTGGGTCCCGGATGCCCGGCTCGGCCCAGTCCGCGTGGCCCGAAGACTTCCCGAAGGCCGAGCCCTGCCTTCGCCGCACCGCCCTGGTCGGGCTCCGTGCGCGAGGACCGGCATCGGGCCCTGCCCTCACCGTAACCAGCCGGGATCCGCCCCGGCCAGCACCGGAGGCCGGGCTACCTGCGGCAATCCAGTCGCACCCGGGCCCGGGGCGAGGAGTCGGCGCAGCGCAGTCGGCGTGTGTCCCACGTGCTCGCGGATGGTGCGGGTCAGGTGCGCCTGGTCGGCGAAGCCGAGCTGTGCGGCCAGGTCGGCGAGGCTGGGTGCGCCCTCGGCGATGCGGTCCATGGCCCGGGTGACGCGCACGCGGTTGCGGTAGCGGGTCAGGGAGACACCCGTCTCCCGGGAGAACACCCGGCTGAGCCGGTAGGGCGACACCTCCAGCAGCGCGGCCAGGCCGGAGAGCCCCGCCGCCTCCGCCGCCTCCTCGGTGATCGCCTCACGCGCCGCGGCGGCCAGCGCCCGGTCGGCCGGCCGCGAATGCGGACGCGGACGCGGCTGGGATTGGACGGACGGCTCACCGGCCGCTGCCGCGACCAGGCGAACCAGCTCCTCGGTCAGCGCGTAGTCGACGTCGCCGGTGCCCGCGGCGACGACGAGACGGCGGTGGGCGAGATCGACGCGCGCGTCCACGTAGACGGTCGCCGCAGTGGGAGGGTGTCCCAGGAGGGCGGGCGTGAAGCTGACCGACGTGCAGAGGTCGCCGCCGGCCGGGTGCGCGAAGCGCTCCTCCTCACCGGGTGCGCCCAGGTAGGCCATGGTCGGGTCCAGATCGGCCTCGCCGCCGTCGACCCAGCGCCGGAACCTGCCGCGTCGCACCAGCACCAGGCGGTGGTCATCACGGGTCTCCAGCCCCGACCATCGGACGTGATCGGAACGGCACCCCACCACGGCCACGGTGAACTCGGGCCGGGCGGCGAGGATCGAAGCCGAGAGCATGCCGCGAACGGTAGCCGCCGGGTACGACAGAACGGCCCGCAAGGATCTTCAAGACCTCCATGGCCATCACCCCGGATCCTTGGGGAACTTGATGACACGAAGGGAACCATCCATGGCCGTCCACGCAGAGCTCACCGCGATCACCATCGACTGCGCCGATCCCCGGGCCCTCGCCGAGTTCTACCGGAAGCTCACCGGCTGGGACATCGGGCAGGCTGACGACGACTTCGTCCAGCTGGGCCAGGGGACAGTCCAGTTGGCCTTCCAGCGGGTCGCCGACTACCGGGGGCCGAGCTGGCCCGACGCCGCAAAGCACGCCCACCTCGACTTCACCGTCGCCGACCCGGAGATCGCGGTGAAGGAACTGCTCGCAGCGGGAGCGGCCAAGCCCGAGTTCCAGCCCGGCGGGGACCAGTGGACCGTTCTCGCCGACCCCGAAGGCCATCTGTTCTGCCTCGCCTCAGCCTGACCGGGAGTCGATCACCATGGCCTCGATCCACAAGGAACTCATCGTCGACGCCCACCCCGAGCTGGTGTGGGCGGTGCTCAGCGACTACGGCGCGGTACACGAGCGCCTCGCACCCGGGTACGTCATCGACACCCAGCTGAACTCGGACACCCGCACCGTCACCTTCGCCGACGGCACGATCGTCCTCGAACGGCTCGTCGACCTCGACCACCAGGCGATGCGCCTCGCCTACACGGTCATCGGCGGCAGCCTCCACCCGTCCCACCACCACGCTTCCATGCAGGCGCTGCCGGAAGGCGGCGGCCGGACGAGATTCGTGTGGCACACCGACGTCCTCCCCGATGCCCTGGCCGCACCGATCGCCGAGTCCATGGAGCACGGCTCGGCGGTCATCCGGCGCGCCCTGGAGGCCGCGCAGCCGGGCAGCTGAACTGCCCCTGCCAGGGCGGCCGTTCCGGGGCATCACTCACCCGGAACGGCCGGCCGGGCCTACTCGCCGAACTCGTCGAACGCAGCGGTGAGGTCGGCCGCCACCGCCTGGGGGTCGCGGGCCTCGATGCGGTGACGTGGGATGAAGTAGACGAGCTCGCCGTCCTTGAACACGGCGAACGACGGCTCGGACGGCGGGATGTCCGCGATGTAGCTGCGGAACCGCGCGGTGGCCTCCAGATCCTGTTCGGCGAAGACCGTCAGCAGCCGGTCCGGACGCTTGGAGGCGTTCTCCAGGGCGAGGCGCACCCCCTGACGAGCCATCACCGCAGCGCCGTACACCGCATTGACGACCACCAGGGTCAGGCCAGTGTCGGCGTCCTTCATGGCGGCTTCCACGTCGTCGGCAGTCAGCAGTTCCGCCCACCACGCAGCGCCGGACGTCAGGCCGTGATCTCCCGCCCAGGCGCGGTGCTGGCCATCTGTCAGCAAGCAAGCAGGAGTTCGGCTGCCGGGGTGTGGTTTCCGGTCGTGGCGGCTCCGGCCATTGCCGAGGCGGCCGTGGCCGGGTCGGTGCCGGGCGGCACCACCAGCAGCAGGAAGTGGTCCTGGAAGCCCCGAGTGACGCTGATCGTCGCGTTGCTGCCGGTGAACCAGTTGATCCTGATCATCAGGTTGTTCACCACGATGGACCGGGGCACGCCGTCCCAGGCCGTGGTGTCGAGACCGACCCGGATGATGCGCCCGAAGTGGGCGCCGAGCGCGGTGATCAAGTCCGGCAGCTCGACGGCGAGGTGCTTCGAGCGGGGCCACCAAGCCCCGTCGAAGACGCCCTCCCGCGACATCGACGGCTCAAGTAGCAGCCGCGGCAGCAGCGATTCATCGGCCGATGACCACAGCCCGGCAGAGGCAGGGAAGAAGAAGGTCGGCATCATGCGGAGCCGCCCGTCTGGTCCACGAGGGACCAATCATGACCCAGGGCGACGTCGACGCTGATGCCGGTGTACGGAATGTCCTTGGTTGTCTCCCAACGTACTCCGCGGCGCTCTTCCCCGGGGCCACCCGCCACCGGAGTAGCCTCGAAGACATCCAGGGCATCCCGCATTCCGGTACTCGTTCCGGCTTCGTTCTGGGTGAAGGACAGCCCGGCGGCCCCTGATCGGGCAGCCGGAGACGGGAAACGGTGAAAACCGTGACCACTCACTCACCGCAGTCGGCACAGCGCGACCACGGCCTCACGGTCGCCGACGCCATGGAAACCTGCGACTACCAGATAGCCGACGACAGCACCGTCGATCGCGCCAACGACATCCTGCACAGCGCCCACGTCGAGTACCTGCTCGTCCGCGACCACAACGGCCGCTGCGAGGGGCTGGTCACCCGCATCGGACTCCGCCCGTTCCTGGCCCGCTCCTGGTACACCGAGCGGACCGCGATCAGCGCCACCTCGCACCAGCGGGGCCCGTTCGCCTGGCCGACCATGGGTCTGACCCTGGCCGCGCTCGCGATGCGCATCAAGCGCCTGGCGGTCTGGCCCGTCGTCGACGACGACGGCTACATCCTCGGCGTGCTCACGGCGGACCGCGCCACCGGCGTCCTCGCCGCCGCGCCCGCCTGACCCGACAACCGCTCCCCGCCCCGTCCATGGAGTTTCGGACGGCTTGGGCCCGGCCGGGAGCGGAACCGTCACGAACACCGGTCGCACTCTCGCCACATCACCCGCCACCCGTAAGTGATGCAGTAGCATTGCACCTATTACACACTAAGGGGGCGGCAGTGCACGACGTCACGGTTGGCGAGCTCGTACGGATGTGGGTTGACGGCTGGATCGTCTCGCGCGGCGCGTCCGATCCGATCGAGCAGCCATGGGGATGGACGATCGACATGGGGCAGGCCACGCACGTGTCGCGGCATGTGCTGCCCGCTCCCCGCGAGGCAGACGTGCGCAAGATCGTGGCCGATACGAGTGCGCCGGGGACGTGGCTGAAGCTGTTCGCGGCGGAGGGCACCGTCCGGCCATGGCTGGGCCCTGGCTGGCAGTTCGACCAGGTCGCATGCCTGATGACCGTGCCGCTCGCCCCCGAGCGGCCCGAAGTTCCGGCCGGCTACACCCTGACCCGCTGGACCAGGGGCGGGGTCACCCGCGTGCTGGTCCGCACCTCCGAGGGGCACTTCGCCGCCCGCGGCCAGGTCGCCGCGACCGGCCGCAGCGCCGTCGTCGACCAGATCGAGACCGCCCCGGGACACCGGCGTCGCGGGCTCGGTGCCCTGGTGATGCGAACGCTGCAGGACACCGCCCACGCAGCCGGCGCCACCACCGGCGTGCTCGTCGCCACCCCTGACGGTCAGGCGCTCTACTCCACGCTGGGCTGGACCACCCACTCCCCCATGACCAGCCTGTGGTTCGAGCCGTCGGACAGCTCCTCCTGACGCGCCGAGGCCCGGCGGAGTGGAGGCTGCACCGCCCGTGCAGCGGCCTCACGAGACAGCGAACCGCCGACCTGAAGCACCTGGAGGTGGAGCACTTGTCGCCGGCAGTCGCGCCGTCGCCGTGCTCGTCGCTGATCTTCTGCGAGACGCTACGGACAGATCAGTTCGATGGTCGGAAAGTAGGTCCGGTAGCGCGAGGCGTCGCGCGTGAGCAGTCGGTACCCACGCACAGCCGCATGCGCTCCGATGTAGAAGTCCGGCAGGGGCGCGGTCTTCTGCCCGCCACGCTTGCGGTACAGCAGGAATGCCTTGCCTGCAAGGAACCCGGCCTCGTAGGGGAGCGGCTCTCGGGCGAAGTCCGCGGTGGGCAGGACCGCGTCCAAGTCCTCGATCGCCGCGTACGCCACCGAGACCTCGGCGTAGACGATCGGGTTGATCACCACCTCCCCCTCGTCCTGGGCGTTGGACAGCGCGGACTCCGACCAGTCGGCCCATTTCTCATCGTCCGTCATCAGGTCGAGCAGCACACAGGAGTCGACCAACGTCACTGGTCGGCCCTCTCCCGGGCCGACCGGCCTCAACCGACTACTCGCCACGCAAGAGCTCCATGATCTCGTCCGTGGACATGCCGCCCGCAGCGCTTCCCCTCATCCGGCGGGCCACCCGCTGTCCTCTGGTGCCATGCCCCTCCCGGCGCACTATCCGCAGGACGCCACCCTCCTCGATGACGTCCACCTCGTCCCCGGGTCGCAGACCGCACTTCTCGCGAATGTCTGCGGGGATGGTGACTTGTCCCTTGCTGTTGAGTCGCATCTCCCACCTCCTGTACCACGTAATACTGCTACCACGTAATACTAGACCGCACGTGTCCGCCCGGAAGCGGTGCGACCATCGCCCAGTCCTTTCGGGCGGCGCTGAACATGGCTGTGGCTCGAGAGTCGGTCCAGACTCCCGAGCCACAGCCATGTGCCGGGGTCAGTCCGCCAGCGGCAGATAGACCCGGTTGCCCTGGGCCGCGAACTCGGCGGACTTCTCCGCCATGCCCGCCAGCGCCTCGGCGTCGAACTCGCTGGCCACCGCCGACGAACCTCCCCCAGCCTTCGGCCGGGAGGTGCCCCCATCGTGCTCGTCGCGGATCTTCTGCGAGATCTTCATCGAGCAGAACTTCGGCCCGCACATCGAGCAGAAGTGCGCCGTCTTGGCCGGCTCCGCGGGGAGCGTCTCGTCGTGGAAGGCGCGGGCCGTCTCCGGGTCGAGGGCCAGGTTGAACTGGTCCTCCCAGCGGAACTCGAAGCGGGCGTCGGAGAGGGCGTCGTCCCAGTCGCGCGCGCCGGGGTGGCCCTTGGCGAGGTCGGCGGCGTGGGCGGCGATCTTGTAGGTGATCACGCCGGTCTTGACGTCGTCCCGGTTGGGCAGGCCCAGGTGCTCCTTGGGCGTGACGTAGCAGAGCATCGCGGTGCCCCACCAGGCGATCATCGCGGCGCCGATGCCCGAGGTGATGTGGTCGTAGCCGGGCGCCACGTCGGTGGTCAGCGGGCCCAGGGTGTAGAAGGGGGCCTCGTCGCAGATCTCCTTCTGGAGATCCATGTTCTCCTTGATCTTGTTCATCGCGACGTGGCCCGGGCCCTCGATCATCACCTGGACGTCCTTGGCCCGCGCGATCCGGCCGAGCTCGCCGAGGGTCTGCAGTTCGGCGAACTGGGCCTCGTCGTTGGCGTCGGCGGTCGAGCCCGGGCGCAGGCCGTCACCGAGCGAGAAGGTGACGTCGTAGGCGCGCAGGATGTCGCAGAGTTCCTCGAAGTTGGTGTAGAGGAAGTTCTCCTGATGGTGCGCCAGGCACCAGGCGGCCATGATGGAGCCGCCGCGCGAGACGATGCCGGTCTTGCGGCGGGCGGTCAGCGGGACGTAGCGCAGCAGCACGCCGGCGTGCACCGTCATGTAGTCGACGCCCTGCTCGCACTGCTCGATGACGGTGTCCCGGTAGACCTCCCAACTCAGCTCCTCGGCCCGGCCGTCCACCTTCTCCAGCGCCTGGTAGAGCGGCACGGTGCCGATCGGCACCGGGGAGTTGCGCAGGATCCACTCGCGGGTGGTGTGGATGTTGCGGCCGGTGGAGAGGTCCATGACGGTGTCGGCACCCCAGCGGGTGGCCCAGGTCATCTTCTCCACCTCCTCCTCGATGGAGGAAGTGACCGCCGAATTGCCGATGTTGGCGTTGATCTTGACCAGGAAGTTGGTGCCGATGATGGCCGGCTCCACCTCCGGGTGGTTGACGTTCACCGGGATCACGGCGCGGCCGCGGGCCACCTCGTCGCGGACGAACTCCGGCTCCAGGCCCTCGCGCAGCGCCACGAACTCCATCTCGGGGGTGATGATCCCGCGCTTGGCGTAGCCGAGCTGGGTCACCGCCACCCCGTCGCGGGCGCGCAGCGGGCGGCGCGGGCGGCCGGGGAAGACCGCGTCCAGGTTGCGCAGGTCGCCACCGCGCGGCGAGGTGTGCTTGATCCCGTCGTCCTCGGGCCGCGCCTCGCGGCCGTCGTACTCCTCGATGTCGCCGCGCTGGCGGATCCAGGAGTCGCGCAGCGCGGGCAGGCCGCGGCGCACGTCGGGCTGGTGGTCGGGGTCGGTGTACGGCCCGGAGGTGTCGTACAGCGGCACGGTGGCGCCGTTGGTGAGGTGCACCTCGCGGTAGGGGACCCGCAGATCGGGGCGGGAGCCCTGGCGGTAGGCCTTGCGCCAGGCCGGGGTGGGGTACCCGGTGGCGGCGCTGCTGACTGCGGTCCGGTCCTCGGTGGTGGCCGGGCGTGCGTCATCCAAACTGGTCATCAGACCTTCTACTCCCTACGCCGGCATTACCCGGTCAGGTTCCTGCGGTCGGCGCAGCGGTCGGCCCGTCCGTCGACGGATCGTTCAGCGCCCTCTCAGCCCGGTGCTCCGAGCTCCCGTTCGGCAGGCGGAAGTGCCTGCCTGAAGACCTCCCCACGGTAACGGGCGGTCCGGCGGAGCGTCCAGAGGGGGTGCGGTCGGCGAGCGGGCGGCCCCGCCCTGGGCAGCCGTCGGTGCCCGGGGGCACACTGGGAGCTCGCCGACGGACGGCGAAGGTGCAGCGACGGGGGGGACGCAACGGTGATCGGATACACCGGACGGGTCACGGGCAGGGTCGGCGAAGGGCTGGTCGGCGAGGTGATGGTGCACGTGCCGGAACGGGTCGGCACCGAGGCCTTCCTGGCCTACCTGGCGGTGCCGGGCGACCAACTGCCGGTCGGGACCCCGGTGGTGGTGGTCGAGTACCAGCCGCCGCGGACCGTCTTCGTGGCCCCGACCACGGGCTGACGCGGCACCAGCCGGGGGGTGCGGTGGATGGGCAGCGTGTCCGCACTTTGTCACCTCTGAGTGACAACATCGGCGACACGCCGCCCCGGTATTCCCAACCGAATGGATCAAGCGCAGAATCTCCACTCGCCACCGCGTTCCGCGCAATCCTGCACAACCGAGCGCAGCCACGGAGCGGTGTGCCCTGAAGGGGGAAGCAGCCGATGTTGATCGGCATCATCGCGGGGGCGGCAGTCGCCGCCGTCATTCTTCTGATCGTGCTGTTCAAGCTCTGCTGGCGCGTCGCCGAGCCGAACGAGGCACTGGTCATCTCCGGTTCCAACCACCGCACCGAAGGCGTCGGCGAGGGACTGGGCTTTCGGATCGTCACCGGTCGCGGGACCCTGGTGACCCCGGGCATCCAGACCGTGCGCAAGCTCTCACTCGACCTCAACGAAGCCGAGCTGGATGTCGAGTGTGTGACCTCGCAGGGCATCCCGGTGCGGGTCAAGGGTGTGGTGATCTTCAAGGTCGGCGACGACATGGTGTCGATCGCCAACGCCGCCCGGCGCTTCCTGGACCAGCAGAAGCAGATGGGCAACCGGGTCCACAACGTCTTCGCCGGCCATCTGCGCTCCATCGTCGGCGGGTTGACGGTCGAGCAGATGATCCGCGACCGCGAGCGGCTCACCGGTGAGACCCGGGCGGCCTCCGGCACCGAGATGGAGAAGCTCGGACTGATCATCGACTCGCTGCAGATCCAGGAGATCCTGGACCCGACCGGCTACATCAAGAACCTGGCCGCGCCGCACGCCGCCGCCGTGCAGCGGGACGCCCGCATCGCGGCCGCCGAGGCCGACCGGGTGGCCACCGAGGCCGAGCAGGAGGCGTCCGCCCGCAAGGCCGAGGCAACCCGCAACTCCGGTATCCAGCAGGCCGGTTACCAGGCCGAGATGGACACCGCCGCAGCCCGCGCGCTGCAGGCCGGCCCGCTCGCCGAGGCCGCCGCCCGGCAGGAGGTCGTGGTCCAGGAGACCAAGGTCGCCGAGCTGGAGGGTCTGCGCAAGGAGCAGCAGCTGCAGGCGGAGGTCCGCAAGCCGGCCGACGCGCGCGCCTACGAGACCCGCACCAAGGCCGACGCCGACCGCGACGCCCGGATCTCGGCCGCCCAGGCGCAGGCCAAGGAGACCGAGCTGAAGGCCGGTGCCGAGGCCAACCGGGTCAAGGTCGCCGCGCAGGCCGAGGCCGAGGCGACCAAGGCCCGCGGTCTGGCCGCCGCCGAGGCCACCCGGGCGACCGGTCAGGCCGAGGCCGCCTCCGCCGAGGCCAAGGGTCTGGCCGCCGCCGAGGCGGCCCGCGCCCTCGGTCTGGCCGAGGCCGAGGCGATCAAGGCCCGGGCCGCCGCGCTGGCGGAGAACCAGGAGGCCGTGGTCGCCCAGCAACTCGCCGAGAACTGGCCGGAGATCGTCCGGGCCGGGGCCGACGCCTTCGGCAACGTGGAGCACATGGTGCTGCTCAACGGCGCCGAGGGCATGGGCGAGATGTTCGCCAAGGCGCTCACCATGGGCGGCACCGGTCTCGGGCTGGCCCGCCAGCTGCTCGGCACGATGAACCCGGGCAGCGGCGAGGAGGCCAAGGACGCCAAGGAGGCCAAGCCGGCCAAGCCCGCGTCGCAGACGATCCCGCTGCAGGACGTGCAGTGAGCTGAACAGCCGTAAGGCACAAGGAGAACGCGGCCGCGACCGATCCCTCCCCCCGGAGGGACCGAGCGCGGCCGCGTTCGGCTTTCTGTCGGCGGGCCGAAACCCGCCTGCGGCAGCTGTGTCAGCGCCGGTAGGCCTCGGCCAGTGCGGCGAAGACCGCCTTCGGCCGCCGGCCGCCCTCGGGCAGCACCGCCACCACCCCGTAACTGGCGAGGTCCAGGTCGTGGGCCGGGTCCTCGGGCCGGTGCGGAGCCTCGAAGTGCGCGAAGGTGAACCAGAACGCCGAGTCGACCCCCGCTTCCTCGAAGTCCGCGAG
Source organism: Kitasatospora acidiphila (assembly GCF_006636205.1). Lineage (NCBI taxonomy): Bacteria > Bacillati > Actinomycetota > Actinomycetes > Kitasatosporales > Streptomycetaceae > Kitasatospora > Kitasatospora acidiphila. The sequence goes on from NZ_VIGB01000003.1 coordinate 4,409,131, forward strand.
CAGCTCCCGCAGGTACCGCACCTGCTCCTGCTCGTCCCGGACCAGCGGCTCGGTGATGCACCGCGGCTCGGCGTCGTCGTCCACGACCGCCCACCCCATCCCGCCCCTGGCGCCCGCGCCCTGGTAGGCGCAGCAGCCGAACTCGGTGACCGCCACCGGCTTGCCGTGCTCGAAGGCACCCGCCAGCAGGTGGTGGAAGTGGTCGGCGTTGTGGGCGTCCCGGTAGGCGTCCACCCCGACGAGGTCGAAGCCCGACCAGTCCGGCTTCTCCCAGACGCCCGAGGCGTAGCTGATCCGGCCGCCGAACTCGGCCCGCACCCTCGGCAGCAGCTCGGCGAAGAAGGCGTTCACCCGGTCCGCGGTGCCGACCAGCGGCATCCGGTCGGGTGCGGTCAGCGCGGCCATCCGGCCGGCGAAGCCGTCGCCGGGGATGAACCCCTCGGCGAAGAGGCTGAGTTCGCAGCCGAGGACGAGCACCACCTCGGCGCCCGAGCGGCGGATCCGCTCGGCCCGCCGCGCGCAGTCCAGGAAGAACGGGACCAGCTGATCCGCCGTCATGTTGCAGGGGAAGGGCGCGAACCAGACCTCGAGCCCGTGTGCGGCGGCGGCCTCGGCCGCGAGCTCGATCCGCTCCGGCAGGCCTCCGGAGATCCGCACCGCCGTGCAGTGCAGCTCCTCGGCGATCACCCGCAGTTCCTCGGCGACCTCGGCGGGGTCGAACCGGGGCCGGGAGAGGTCTCCCACCGGGGCGAACCCGGTGTCGTAGTTGATGCCACGGCCACGTATCGGCTTGCCGGTCATGGTGCTCACTCCCCGTTCTTGATCTGCTGGTCCATCAGCTTCTTCATCCGCTCGGTGTACGGGCCGCTGACCATGCTCGCCACCCCGATCGCGCCGATCAGCAGCACGGTCGGCAGCCAGGCCATGGTGGCCAGCGGCAGGGTGTAGGCACCGACCACCCGGGCCGCGCACTCCAGCACCAGGGCCGCGCCCCAGACCACCGAGTGGGCCAGCGCACTGCGGCGGAACTCGGCCGAGCCGGCGGTCGCGACCTGTCCTGAACCGGTCCGCAGGGCCTCCCAGGCGGCTTCCCGCGCGGCGTCGCCCCTGGTCAGGAAGGGCCGCAGACCCGCGCTCATCGCCGGCCGGCCGCGCAGCACCGAAACCAGGATGCCGATCCCGATCGCGCTGCTGACCAGCCCGTCCTTGGCGATCATCAGCCGGGGGTCGCCGGTGATGAAGGTGGTGACCAGGCCCACCACGTTCACCACCAGGATCAGCGGCGCCAGGCCCGCACCGGACTTGCTCCCGGCCCCGGCCCGACGCGAGCGCACCAGCCCGTAGACGGTTCGCACGGCCGGGACCACGCTGGAGATGACCAGGGCCGGGACCATCCCGACGCCGAACGCCCGCGCCGCGTAGTACGTGCCCAGTGGCACCACGACGTCCACGGCCAGCGGAAGCAGCCCGTCGACCAGCGGATTGCGGGTCTTGGTGGAGCCGGCCGGCAGTTCTGCGGTGCTCATCTCGGTGGTTCCTTCCCCCGTGCGTCCCTTGACGTGATCAAGAATCGCAGCAGGAACTGACCGGACGTCAGTGCAATCTGTGCGCAGCTCCTCATGACAGCTGTCATGCCGGGGAGCTGACGGACACCGCGCCGAACTGCCCGGCACCGGAGCGGAAAACGCCGAGCGCCCGCCCCAACTGGGGGCGGGCGCTTGGGCGGAGGGTGCGGGGAGGGTCAGCCTCGGGCGGCCTTCTTCACCAGGATCACCACCGCCGCCGCGATACCGACCACCACCAGGGCCTTGATCGCGAATCCCACCAGTGCACCGATCAGACCGAACACCGCACCGATGATGTTGAAGGCGATCACCAGAACGATGATCGGCACCACGATGTTGCGCACAAAGCCCGGCAGCGACTTCCAGATCTCAGCCATGTCCGTTACCTCATAATCCCATTCGGGTCGGCTCTGCGGTGCCGCACCCTGTCCGCTTTCGATACTTCGATCGTAGGAGTGCCGAGCAGCGATGACGAGCGATTCCGCCCCCGAGAGAACCCGGATAAAGCCCTGAGGGGCACCCCTCGGGTCGGCCCCTACCTGAGGGCCGGTTCGGTCACACCGGCCACTGCTCGCCCCGCCAGGCCGCGTCCCAGAACATCCACTCGTAGCGGGTGGTGGTGGTGAAGTGCTCGAACACCCGCCCCCGTTCCGCTTCCGAGAGCTGCTCGCCGAGCCGGTCGGTGAGGGCCAGCACCCGGCGCACCACGGACTGGAACGCCTCGTCGCCGTAGGTGGCGATCCAGCGGGCGTAGAGCGGGTCGGGGGAGGAGCGCGCCAGCAGCTGCTCGCCGACCCGGGCGTAGACCCAGTAGCAGGGCAGCACCGCGGCCACCGCCTCGGCGAACGAGCCGCCGTAGACGGTGGCCAGCAGGTAGCTGGTGTAGGCGCGGGTGGTGGGCAGCACCGGCTCGGCGGCGGCTTGCTCGGCGCTCTCGCCGAAGGCGGTGAGGAACTCGGCGTGCATGCCCTGCTCGGCGGCGAGCGCGCCGATCGCGTCGTCCGCGAAGGCCCGCACCTCGGCCTCGCCCGGCGCCTTGGCCGCGCAGATCGCCAGCGCCCTGGCGTAGTCCCGCAGGTAGTGGGAGTCCTGCACCACGAAGTGCCGGAAGGCCGGGCGGGGCAGCGTGCCGTCGGTCAGGCCGGCCAGGAACGGGTGGTCGAGGATCTCGGCGTAGACCGGCTCGACGGCGGCCCACAGCTGCTCGGTCAGGGTCTGGGTCATGCCCCGAGCCTAGGGCCGGCTCTGCTGGATCACGCCGGGCGGGCAGAGCGGCCTTGGGTGAGCGGCCTCACGGCTCCGGCGGCGAGAAGACCACCAGCACCCGCAGCTCCTCGGTGACGTGGTGGAACCGGTGCGGCACCCCGGCCGGGACGAAGACCACGCTGCCCCGACCGACCGTCGCGGTCTCGTCGCCCACGGTGAGGTACGCCCGCCCGCTGACCACCTGGTAGAGCTCGTCCTGCTGGTGCGCGCTCTGCGTGTCGGCCTCGCCCGGCGCCAGCGCGTACAGGCCCACCGACATCGTGCGCTCCTTGAGGAACCGCAGGTAGGCGCCCTGTTCGGCGGCCCGCTCCGCGTCCAGCTGATCCAGTCGGAAAACCTTCATCGCCCTGCTTCCTGCCAGATGCTTCCGTCGACCGCCCGAGCCTGCCACCATGCGGGAGCATGAAGCACTTCGTTCTGAAGACACTGGTCAACGCCGTCGCCATCTGGGTGGCTGCCTGGTTGGTCAAGGGGATAACCCTGTCCGGCAGTTCCTGGGGCAAGCAGGCGCTGACCGTGATCGCGGTGGCGCTGATCTTCGGGGTGGTGAACTGGTTGATCAAGCCGCTGGTGAAGTTCTTCTCGTTCCCGCTGTTCATCCTCACGCTCGGCCTGATCACCTTCGTGATCAACGCGCTGATGCTCTGGCTGACCTCGTTCGCCTCCGACCGGCTGAAGCTGGACTTCCATGTGAACGGCTTCCTGCCGGCGCTGTTCGGCTCGCTGATCATCAGCCTGGTCGCCTGGGGCCTGCACCTGGCGCTGGGCGACGAGCGGGACTGAGCGCCCACGCCGGTGCGGCCCGCCTCCCCGGGCAAAGCACGGGGAGGCGGGCCGCTGTGCGTGCGGGTCAGCCCTGGTTCTCGAAGCCCCGGCTGAGGATCGCGGCCAGCGCGGCATCCAGCGAGGCCGTGGTCGGCTCCTCGCCGACCGGCACCAGGCGGCCGGCCCGCTCCAGGAAGGCGACCAGCGGCGGCACCGCGCAGCGCAGCAGCGCGTCGCCCCCCGGCGCCCGCAGCAGGACGGCGATCTCCGGCACCCGGCCCGGGCCCTCCAGCGGCCGCACCCGCACATCCCCCTCGCCGCTGGGCCCGCTGAGCCCGTCGACCAGCAGCTCCCTGCCGAACACCCAGCTCACCGGGGCGTCCCCGGGCAGGTGGAAGGTGAGCCGGACCGCGTACGGGTCGGCCGCGGCATACTCCAGGTCGGCCACCAGGCGGAAGGACAGCTCGTCGGAGACCACCAGGCTCATCACGACCTGTCCCTGGACTGTGCTCTGCATGCGCCACTACCTCTCAAGCTCCAAAGTGCCCGTATTGGTACAGACCTTCCGATTCACCCGGCCCGGGACCGCGCCCGGCCTGGGACCGTGTCACCTGACCTGGGACCGCGCCGGAAGCCGCCACTCCATTTCGTCCAGGTGTGCGAGTTTCGACCGTGCTGAGCTGCGGGATGCTCCCGCACAACGCTCGCGGAGGTGAGGTCGGTGGCTCCAGGGATCACGCCGGGAACACCAGGGACTGCGACGCCCGTCGGGCCGACGCCGCAGCCGCGGCCGGTGGTCAAACGCACCGCCCGCGCGATCCTGCTGGACCTGCTCGGCGACGACCCGAGGCACGGCGCCGCCGAGCTGATCGTGATCAAGCGGACCAGGCCCGGCTGCGATCCGTACTGGATCACCCCCGGCGGCGGCGTGGAACCCGAGGACCGCACCGTCACCGAGGCGCTGCACCGCGAGGTGGACGAGGAACTCGGCGGCAAGGTGGCCGACGCGGTACCGGCCTTCGTCGACACCGTCGCGCACTCCCACCACGAGGACGGCACCCTGGCGCACCCGCACGGGGTCAAGGTGCAGCACTTCTTCGTCTGCCGGCTGGTGAGCCTGGACCCGGCCCGGCGGCACGGACCGGAGGTCGACGAGCCACGCGGCGAGTACGAGATCGTCCGGCTGCCGTTCACCCGGGAGGGCGTCACCGCGGTCAACCTGGTCCCGCCCTCGCTGCGGGCCTATCTCGCCGCCAACATCGAGGGCGTCCTGGCCCTGCTGGCACCCGACTTGTGAGCCGCCGCACGGCCACCCCCCTACTCCTCGGGCAGGTCGTGCCGGATCAGCTCCGGGTGGACCCCGGAGCGGGCCAGCGCCGCCGCCGCCCGGCGCACCATCGCCGCCGGGCCGGCCAGGAAGGCGCGGTGGCCGTCCCACGGACCGAGCTGCGCGGCCACGTCGCTGAGCAGCCCGCCCGGCTCCCCCGCCGTGCCGCCCGGCTCGGAGAGCACCGGGCGGACCGCCAACCACGGGTGCCGGCGCTCCAGTTGGCGCAGGGCTTCGAGCTGGTAGAGGTCGTCGGCGCGGCGGGCGCCGTAGAGCACCTGGACGGTGCGGCCGGCCGAACCGTGCTCGGCGACGTCCTCGACCAGCGCGGAGATCGGCGCGATCCCGGTGCCGCCGCCCACGCACAGCAGCGGCGTCGGATCCGCGTGGTCCAGCACCATCCGGCCCGCGGGCGGGCCGAGCCGCAGCACATCGCCGGGGCGCGCCCGGCGCAGCAGGGCGTTGCTCACCCAGCCGGCCTGCACCGCCCGCACATGGAAGGTCAGCAGGCCGTCGGGGCGCGGTGCGGTGGCGAACGAGTAGTTCCGCCAGACCCGGGGCCACCACGGCGTCTCCAGGGTGGCGTACTGGCCGGCCCGGTACGGGTACGGCTGGTCGGGGCGGACGGTGAGGACCGCGACGTCCCGGCCGCGCACCTGGTGCGAGACCACCTCGCCCTGCCACCAGGGCGGTGCGGTGCGGGCCGCCTGCTCGGCGGCGTCGATCATGATCTGGGAGACCATCCGGTAGGCCCGGCGCCAGGCGAGCTCGGCCTCGGCGTCCCAGCGGCCGCCCGCGTACCTGGCCAGCGCCGCCAGTAGGCACTCGCCGACCGGGCCGTAGTGGGCGGCCAGGGTGCCGTACTTGCGGTGGCCCCGGCCCAGGGCGCCCAGTTGGGCGGTCAGGGTCACCGGGTCGCCGGCACCGCGGGCCGCCATGAGCAGGGCGCGGAACAGCCGGTCGCGCTGCACGTCCATGGCGGCCGGGAAGAGCGAGCGCAGCTGCGGATAGTGCAGGAAGAGCAGTGCGTAGAAGTGCGCGGTCGCGCGGTCGGCGACCGGTTCGACCACGGCCAGGGTGGCGGCGATCAGCTCCAGGTCGCGCGGGGTGGGCGGGAGTTCGGCGGCGCTGCCCGGGGGCGGGGCGGTCAGCGGGCCCGGGTCGGGCACGGGGTGCTGCTCGGCGTCCCAGGCCTGGGCCCAATGGTCGCCGGGCCCAGCCCAGTTGAGGCCGGGGGCCCAGGTGAACAGCGGCTCGATGGCGGGGCGCTCGGGCTCGGGCTGGGCGGGCTCGGGCTGCGGGGTCGCGGGGACCGGCTCCGGCTGAAAGGTCTCCGCCGGTGGCGGCGGCACCCGTGGCGGCTCAACGGGCTTGGGCGGCACCACCAGCCTCGGCACCCCGCCGTCCGCCCCCGCCATGCCCGGCACCGCCGTGGCCGCCGCCGAGCCCTTGGCGGACCGGACCAGCAGCGCGGCGAGCGACTTCCCTGCTACTTGACGCGTACTCAAGAGAATCGTTTCGCCTCCGGTCGTCCCAGCAACGCCGTGGGTAGCGTGGCACCGGCCGGGAAGCTGATCCGACAAATCACTCAAACGCCGGACGAACGGATGCCTGGGACGCTAAGGTCTCCCCTTCCCATGCCCAGGGCAGCCACTAACGGGCGGTCCGACCGAGAATCGGGGATGGGCCAAGAAGGCCATGGCACGGGACCTGTCGGACCATGCGGTCTGCACCCGGATCCTGGCTGCGCCGGCGACTGGCATAGCCTTTGGCGCGCCACCGAAGCACGACCACCCGTGGGGAACCTCTCGTGAGTACCGCTCAGCCCGTTCGCGTGTCCTTCGGGGTGCTACGGAACAACCGCCGCCTGCTGGTGTTCCCGCTACTCGGCGGTGCCGCGTTGGCGCTGATCTCCGGTGGCGTGGCGGTGCCGACGTTCATCAGGGATTGGGCCGAGCCGTCGCCGTCCGCCTTCGATGTGATCTCTCTGGGAGTCGGCTACCTCCTGTTGGGATTCGCCCTCACCCTCTGCAGTGCCGCGATGATCTGCGCGGTCGATGACGTGCTGCGGGGAGAGCCCGCCCGGATCGGCGTGAGCTATCGGCGAGCTCTGCGGCACTGGCGACAGCTGCTGGCGTGGAGCCTGCTCAACACGACGGTTCTGCTGCTCATCCGACAGCTGAAGCGGATCCCGGTCGCCGGCGAGATCATGGACGGACTGTTCAGTGCAGGCTGGGCCGTCGCCACCTACCTGGCACTACCAGCCATGATGATCGACGGCCTCGGGGTGACAGAGGGCATCCGCCGGTCGTCGCGGATGCTGCGCGCGACCTTCTCCCGGCAGGTGTACGGCTCGCTGTGGATCGCGGCGCCCGTGGTCCTCTCGGTGGTCATCGGATTCCTGGCATTCATGCTCGGAGTCGAGTCGAACAGCCTGGGGCCTGCCGTTGCGGGCGGCGTGGTCGCCGCTCTGCTCCTGATGTGCGCACTTCTCGCAGGGGCCACGATCTCCGGGATCTTCCGCACCGTGCTCTACCGGGACTCCTCGACTGCAGCCTGATGGTCCCGATGTGATCCCATGGCCGGCGGTCCGCTCGTGGCAGCGAGAGGACCGGCCGGGCAGCTGGATCACCAAGCAGTGACCGCCTATCCCAGGTACGGAGTTGCCCGGTGCTCCAGGAAATGGCGGAGCCGGAGCTGCTGAGTGTGGTGCATCGACAGGTCTGAGAGGTCGCCGGGAGCTACGAACTTGAGATCGGTGGACTCGTCGGAGATCCGGAGTTCCCCGCCCACGATGCGCGCAGTGAAGCAGACGTTGAACTGCTGCCGAACCTCGCCGTCCGAGTAGGCGATCACATGTCGGGGATCGGTGTACGTGCCGACCAATCCGGTGATCTCGACCTCAAGGCCGGTCTCCTCTCGGACCTCCCGAACAGCCGTACCCGGAAGCGACTCGCCGAGGTCCATCGTCCCGCCCGGCAGTGCGTACAGGCCGTTGTCGGTACGCCGCTGGAGCAGGATGCGCCCTTCGTCATCCGTCACCACGGCGGACGCCGCCACCACCAGCCGGTTCGGCTTGGGTGCGTTGGGATCGTCGTAGAACTCGGTCCGTGCCACGTGGTCAGTTGTCCTCAACAGGTGCGGCGGCGGGGGTTGATGCCGAGCATGCGAGCTGGCTGCCTCCGAGGCCGGCTTGCTCCCGCATCCGCTCAGGGCAGGAGGGTGGCGTCCAGGTATTCCTGCACTGGTTCGAAGAGCCCGTACGGCACGTACTCGGGGATCTCAGCGAGAGCCACCCACGCGAGCTGGTCCAGTTCCTCCGTGTCGACTACCTCGGCGGTGCCGCTGACGACTTCGCAGGCCGTGTACGACATCAGTCGGCCGGTCTTCGGATGCATGCGCTCACCCAGGAGCTTGATCACGGCCACACCGAGCCCGGTCTCCTCCGCCGTCTCACGGACAGCCGCCTGCTCAGACGACTCACCGGCCTCGATCTCTCCAGCCGGAAACTGCCAGGAGAGCTGGCCCTCGCTGACCCGCCGTCGGACCATCAGGACGCGGCCTTCGTGGACCACGATCGCGGCGGCGATTCCCGGACGTTCCTCCGCAGTCTGCTGTGTCACGTCTGCTCCTCCAGGGCGGCCAGGATGGGTGGGAAGATCGTATCGGCGTCGATGAAGCGGGTCACCGAGTTTCGAGGAACCCACATCACGTCGACGTTCTCGACGGCGTCGCTGTTGGTCGCCTCGCCAGCCAAGTACTCGCACAGGAAGTACTCACACAGCACTCCTGTCACCGGGTGAAGACGACTGCCGAGGCTTTGGCGGACCGCGCAGTGGACCCCGGTTTCGTCCAGCGTCTCCCGGACAGTCACGGTCTCCGGCTTCGCGCCGGGCTTGATCACCCCGGCCGGGAACTGCCAGGTGATCCCGGATGCATCTTCCTCGCGTCGGCAGACCAGCAGGACGGCGCTCTGCCGGACGACAATCGAGATGGCCACCCGTAGGGCTTGGACAGCCGGTGTGCCGGTCTCAATGGCGCCGCCGTCACCTTCTCTGGCTGCCAAGAGCGCGAAGCGCTGGCGGGCCGCGTTCGAAGCCTTCTCGTAGGCGGTGTCGAGGAGTTGCTGCATCTCCGCCCTCGGGACGACAGATGGGTCAGCGTGCCATGTGGCCACCGTGCGCACTGCGATCCCGAGCTGACTTGCGAACGCCTCGTTAGTGAGGCGAAGAGCGGACTGAAGCAGGCAGGCGTAACGACCGCTCCAGACCTCGATGACGTCCAACACCGTTCCCTCTCCGTCGTGGCCGCTCTGATGCATAGGCAATGCGTCGAAGATGCACATCGACTGCACTGGCGCTTCATCGCCGCGCGGCGTGGATGCCGGAAGACTTGCAGTCGTATCCCAAGGCCACTGCCATCCACGGCACTTGAGCCCTGGGAAAGGGTCCAGGAGCAACAGAGCACGCACGCCGATCCCCTCGGAGATTCTAGGTGAGTACCCGAAGCAGGACAGCGAGTTGGGTGATTGCACCTGCCCGGCCGCCCTGCGGCGAGAGCAGTGGTTCGAGCGCCCGCTGAACCGCGTCAGGTTCGCTCGTTTGGGGGACAGGCCGGAGCACCGAAAGTGCCTCGCCGACGCCGGTAACCTCAGTTCATGGCGAACTGATGGTTCGTCACTCCTGAATGCCAGAAAGCTGAAAGGGAACTGATGGCCGAGGACCAGGTCCACACGGTCGAGCGCACGCTCGTCCTGCTCAAGCCCGACGCGCTGGTACGCGGCCTCGGGGAAGGATCATCTCGCGCTTCGAGGATGCCGCGCTGAAGATCGTCGGTGTCAAGATGAAGTGGATGGACGAGGAGTTCACCCGCAAGCACTACTTCGACCTCGAAGAGCGGCTCGGGGCCGAGGTCTACAACCTCACTGCCACCTTCATGCAGCAGGGGCCGGTCATCGCCCTGGTGCTGGAGGGCTACGACGCCATCGCCACGGTCCGGAAGATCGTGGGTAGCACCTACCCGAACCAGGCTCCGGCCGGCACCATCCGCGGCGACCTCTCGCACATGAGCTCGGCGGGCAGCGTGGCCGTCGGCAAGGCCGTGGCCAACCTGGTCCACGCCTCCGGCAACAGGGAGGAGGCCGCGCAGGAGGTCGATCTGTGGTTCGCCAAGGACGAGTTGCACGAGTACCGCACGCTGGCAGAGATCTTCACCAACTGACGGCACGTCGCGGCGTCACTACTGGGGCGCCGCTGCGTTGACCACCACCGGGGCACCACCGTCTGATCCGAGAGGGCACCATGACCAACCAGACCCGCCAGGCTTCCGCCCAGGAGCTGGAGTTGATCTTCCAGCGTGAGCTGGCGACCGACCGGTGGGCGGCCACCGAGACCGCCTACGCCCTGGCGGTCCGCCTGCGCGACGCCGGCGACTGGCCCAAGTCCCGCGAGTGGGTGCAGCAGTGCCTCCAGCTCCTGGGGGGCTTCCCCAGCGAGACCGAGGACCAGGTGGCGACCACCCGCGTGGCGGTCGGCGGCGTCCCGCTGCCGAACTACCTGCACGCCGGTGTGATCCGGGAGCGCTTCGGCGACCTGGGCTGATCCATCTCGGGTGGTGCGGCCGACGAAGTGAAGTCGTCGGCCGCACCGCCCGGCACCCACACCAACTCCGCACCGCCCCATCCGGACCAGCCAGGGGCCGTCCCGCCCTGGTTCGGCTGGATTCGCCATGCCTGAAACGAGGAGACACGACCGTGGCTGTCGAGATCGAGATGCGCGCCCGCTTCGACAAAGAGACCCACGACCGTCTCTTGAACCGTCTGAGGCAGGATGGCGAGGACCTGGGCGACGACGCCAAGCACATCTACTTCTATGTGCTGCCCGAGCAGTTGCTCAAAGTCACGGACAGCACCGCCGCCGGCACCGCCAAGATCACCCTCAAGGGCAGCAAGATCGGTCAGGGCGCTGCCTTCCCTGAGACCGAGTTCGCCATCGCCCGCGAGGACGTCCCGACGGCCGTGAAGGTGTTCAACGCCCTTGGCTTCGAGAACGCGATGCACGAGGCGTTCAACTTCCGCCACAACTTCCACTACCAGGGCGTGGAGATCGCGCTCAAGTGGAGCGAGGCATGGGGCTACCACGCCGAGTTCGAGGTGCTGCTCGACGACGGCGCCTCGGACGCCGCCCACGACGATGCGTCTGCCCAGATCATCGAGGCCGCCGCCGAGCTCGGCGTGACGCTGATGAGCGAGCAGGAGCTGGCCGACTTCACCGCCGCCTTCGAGGCCGCCGAGCAGGAGCGCAAGGCACATGAGGCACGGGCCGCTCCGATCCGGTAGGAGCCTCTCGCCGCGGTAAACCACCGGAAGGGGGTGGACACAGATGAGCACAACCCCGACGACCACGAGTCTGGTCGACCTGGCAGCCCGCAGGCAGCTGCCGCACCACCAGTACATGGATCCGGCCACCGTCGAGTGGATCAAGGCCAACCGGCCGGCCTTCGGTCCGGCTTGGCCGCCGCCCCTGCGGCCGGCCTCGAAGCACCTCATGAGCCGGTCCGCTCTTCCGGCGACGTGGCTGGCGGAGCCCCGCCTCCACGACTCGCTCCATGGCGTCCGGCACAGCATGCGGACCGCCGCGCTGGCCGCCCTGCTCGCCGAGATCCACGAGCTGGACGAAACCGAGACTGCCACGGTCGTCATAGCCGCCGCCGTCCACGACTGCCAGCGCCTGCACGATCAAGACGACCAGGGCCACGGTGCCCGTGCCGCCATCTGGCTGGCCGCCAACGCCGACACCGTCTGGACCCACTTCGGCTTGGTGGCCACGCCCCGGCGGATCATCCAGGCCGCGACCGCAATCCGCCTGCACGACGTGCCGTACGACGCCTTCAGCTCGGACGATCGGGCCGACTACACCCGCGCCGAACTCTTCTGCGACCTGGTCAAGGCCAGCGACGCGCTCGACCGCTACCGTCTGCCGAAGCTCAGCTGGTGGCCTGACGCGCGGCACGTCCGTGAGCTGGCCTTCGACCAGCTCCATGCCGTGGCCTTCGACCTCGTCGCCACCTCCGAGACCGCGCATCTCGCCGGAGCCAGCAGCGCCGAAGCCGTCCTGTACGCGCTCGCCGAAAGGGGACTGGTGTAGTAGTGAACCTCCGCAACGCCTACGACCTGTGGGCCGACGCGCACGCCTTCTTCGACTCCGCGCTGCTGCCCGACTCTGGGCAGCACGGCCCGCTGGCGGCCCAGACGGCCGCTTGGCACAAGCGCCTCACCGACGAGACACCAAACGGCAGCCTGCTCCGGAAGAACGCGCTCTTCGACAGCCTGAGCAGCGATGGCGAGCTGCACCTGCTCCACGTCACCCACGCCTTGGAAGAGATCAGCAAGGACGGGGTGCTCTACCCCTCCGGCGGATGCCTCGTCGGCAGCATCTACTGCGCGCCGCTGACACTGACCGGCCGTGGCTTCCGCATGCACAACCTGGCTGCCTACGTCCTCACGAGAGAGGTCCCGGCCTCCCTCGCCAAAACCGGCCTGAGCGGGCGTGCGCCCACACCGCTGATCTTCGAGATCACCGTGCCGCCCCAGGCGTACCGCGGATTGGCGGGGGTGGATTACCTGCGGCTGGGCTCGATCCACCTGCAGATCTATACCGACCTTGAGTACCTGCTCAGCAAAACCGAGCGACACCACTTGCGTGAGACCGTTGTTGGCCGGATCAAGAACTCGGCTGCGTTCCTGGCCCTGGCCGCCGGCATCGTCTACCAGGGCTTGACTGTGGCTACGGACGGCTTCCTCCAACTACTGGACGCGGTCATCCCTCGGCTGCCAATCCTCGGCTACCTCTACTTTGAGGCCCTCGCCGAGTACTTGATGCTCCACTCCACCTCCGTACGGACCCAACAGCTAGCCGGCCTTGGAGAGTTCAACAACTGGCTCTACAAGGAGATGCTGTTCGCCTCCTTTCCGGATATGGCCGGTAAGTTCAACCTCGCCAGGTTCCGCCCCCGCCCGCAGCATCTGGCGACGCTTCTGCAGCAGGTGGACCCGACCATCGACGCCGACCACGCCCGCGCCTACATGGTCCAGAGGATCAGTTACCTCGTAGCCGCCCGGCTCTTCACCAGCGGCCAGATGCCCGAGGCCTGGCACCGCACGCGCTGGGAGTTCGAGAGCCTCGCTACCCAGCTCGGCCCTCTACTCGGCCACCTCATCCACCGGGAGCTCCGCAGCTTCGGTCGCTACCCCGACTTCTACTTCTACTTCGACCAGCACAAGGCACTACAAGCGTGGAACTACTGGAACCACATGGACATCGTCGTGCCGTTCAACGGCACGATGCCCAAGGGCGAGATTGGCATCAACCCGGCCTACCCGAACCTGGACTACCGCGTCTGGCATGCCGAGCCCGACGACGCCGGGCACCTCCACCCGACCGAGCAGTTGGCGCTGAGCATCGCGCCGCGCCTGGTCGACATCAAGTACACACTGATGCGCAACAGCAGCCGCTGACCGCTGCCCCAATCCCCTCGACGACCGATCGTGGAGGAGACCTATGCCCATCCACGACCCCTTCACCTGGTCCACCGCCGCCTGGCCGGGACCCACCCAGCCCGCCGAGGCGCTCTTTCGCCGAGATCTACCGCACCAACACTGGGGATCCCCCGACTCCGTCTCCGGGCCCGGCTCCGAGATGCGCCGGGCCAAGGCCCTCCGGACCGCCCTCGTCTCGGTCCTCATGTGCTACCCGATCCGCACCATACGGACGGCGGTCGGCACCACCCCGGCAACGGTCTGGGCCTGTGGACGATCGATCAGCTCAACTCACGGACCACCTGACCACCACCCCAGGAGGCGAGACACCCGCGATGACCCCGCACGACCAGCAAATGAGCAACCTCCGTGCCCAGCTCGATCAGATCCTCAACTCACCCGCGACCACCCACGGCCTCGCCCGCACGCTCCGGGCGGCCGTCAAGGAAGTCGAACTGCACCGCCACCACCAGGCCAGCGTCGCCACCCTGCCCAACGGCCTCCTGAAGCCCGGCCCCGCCAAGGTCCAGATCGGCGGCGGCGGCCACCGCATCGACGGCTTCTTCAACATCGACGTCGTCCCGCCGGCCGATCTCCTGTGGGACGTGCGCGAGGGCATCCCGCTCGCCGATGCCAGCGCCGAGACGATCTTCTCCGAACACTTCCTGGAACACATCGACTACCCGCGCTCCGCCAAGTGCTACGCCCGCGAGGCCCACCGCGTCCTCACGCCCGGCGGGCAGCTCATCACCGGCGTCCCCGATGCCGCCTTCGTCCTGAGCCAGTACCCGGCACCCCCGGACCGGGCCACCGAGATGATCGAGCGCTGGTACGCCAACCGGCAGTGCCGAGGCGACATCAACACCTACCTCGACCTCATCAACTACGTCTTCCGCGACCAGGACGATGACCCAACCTACAACCCCCACTACTGGGCCTACGACCTCGAGAAGCTCGCCCAACTCTTCAGCGAGGCGGGCTTCCGCACCGTCGAGCCGTGGACCTTCGATCCGGCAACGGCCAACCCGAAGCGTCAGTGGGCCAGCGTCTACGTGACCGCCACGAAGTAGCTCTGGGAGGCGTGTAACCCGCGAGTGATCCGCACGAGAGCGTACGCACTGCAGGCCTCCGACATCGCCCTCGGCGGCCGACTCTCCGTCGGCCACCGATAACTCACCACAAGAGTCACACCGTTGGCTGAGCAGGCCTGGTGCCAGCCACGTACCAACGGTGGCAACGCCTTGACCGACCGAGCCTGTCACGGCTAGTTCTGACCGTCACCATGGCGGGCGAACACAGGGCCTGGCTGGACGCCCCGAACTACGTGATCGGCTGATTCCACAGGCGGCCGCCCGGCACGCTGGGTCTCCCTTTCGCGTGCCGGGCGGCCGTCGTCGGTGCGTCAGTTGGCGAGGTCGGCGAAGTGGTCGAACTCTCCTGCCTTGACGCCCTGGAGGAACTTGGCGAACTTGACCGGGGTGGTGCGGACGATGACGTCGCCCTCGTCGGACTCACGGAGTTCGACCAGGCCGTCAGCGGTGCGGACTTCGACGCAGTCATTCGCGTTGCCGCTGTAGCTGGACTTCTGCCACGACGAGCTAGCCATGTTTGCGTTGAACCTCTTTCATGGTCGATCGAATGAAGCCGCGTGAGTCATCTTCAGAGAGTGCAACGGCTTCGATGCGCTCAAGGATCGCACGGTGGCGGGCAAGCCGCGCGGGTTGATCAACGATGTACACACCGTGTGAGGCATCGACCTGGACCGTGTCCAACTCCGGCACAACGCCTGCCATATGGACGAGATCTTCGCTCGGGACTGGGAAGGTGACCGCCTCGAAAGGGACGACTCTGATCGAGGTGGTCGGGTGTTCGGAACTCTCGATCAGGGAGGAGAGTTGCTCGATGAGTACGTCACGCCCGCCATAGTGACCGTGCAGCGCGGCTTCGTGCAGCAACGCCAAGTACGGCGTCCCAGCGGAGCGGGTCTCTTGCTGCCTACGCAGGCGGAGGGCGACCCTGAGGTCGATCTCCTGATCGCGGAGTGGAACGAGTCCTTCCGTGAACAAGGCCTTGGCATATGAACGCGTCTGGAGCAGGCCTGGGACGAAGGCCATGTTGAACGCGACGATCCCCTTCGCGTGGCCTTCGAGCTCAGCCACTTCGAGGAAGTCGATCGGGAGCGCTCCCCGGTACTCCTCCCACCAGCCACCCTTGCCCCGATCCGCAATGGTCTCTGCGAGCGCTTCGAGAAGCGGCTCATTGGTACACATGCACATCCCGGCGATGGTGTACATGCGCTCCACGCTGATCGGGGTCTTGCCGCTCTCCACCTGTGTGATGTGTGCAGGAGTGACATCGAGTAGGCGGGCGAGCTGGCTACCCGCAAGCCCCGCCTGCTCCCGCATCCTCCGCAGCTCGGCCCCAACGCGGCGCTGACGGAGCGTTGGATTGGTGCGCCCAGCCATGACTTCCTCTCGGTCCTCGTGCGATCAGTCTGCCTCACTCGCGCGAGGGAATCTTCTGCCAAGGACAGTTAACCTTAACCTCCAGTGCGCTATGGTCGTTGCCATAGCCGATCCGACGGATCGTCAGTAACGCCTGTCACCCGGGCAGTAGGCGCCTGCTGCCCCCGCACCGCAGAGCAGCCACACGCGACCTCAACCAGTCCCGCCCTGGCCTGGCTCACGGCGACGCATTCCGTCGATCACCGCACCATCACCGCAGCCTCATACGGAGGTTCCCCATGAACTCCTGCCCCGGCATGCCCGAATCCGCCGAACCCGCCGGATCCGCCAAGTCCCCCGAGCCGCCCGACTGGTCGGCCGCCCGCCAAGAGCTGCGCGACCTGCTGGCCTCCGCCGACTGGTCCGACGACCTCATCCACGACGCCGAACTCGCCCTCCACGAGCTCTTCGTCAACGCCTGGAAGCACGGCGGCAGCCCCGCGCCCGTCGTGGTCGTCATGCTCCTCGCCAACCACGCCCTCCGCACGCTCCGGGTCTCCGTGGCCGACGACAGCCCCACTCTCCCCGAGCAGCGCACCCGCAACGCCGCCCCCTACGAGCTGTCCGGCCGGGGCCTCCACCTGGTCCGCTCGCTCACCCACCGGTTCGGTGTCGCCCCGCACAAGCGCGGGGGCAAGCGCATCTGGTTCGAGCTGGACTCGGCCGCGTGAGCGCCCCTCGTGAGGCGAGCGACCACACCGAGGCCCAGGTCGACGTCCTGATCCGCCAACTCCAGGAGCGCGGAGCCAGATTGGGCCTGCTCTGGGGATCCGCCCGGACCAACGGCACGGTCAACGGGCACATCCTCGTCAACTTCGGCAACGCCCCGGTCAGCACCCTGCTCAACCTCCTCGCGCTCATCACCAACGCGGAAGCGAAGGGCAGCCCGTGGGAGTCGTGATCCTGCTCGGCACCGGCCCGGCCCCCGTCGAGCGGACCACAGTCGCCCACCTCGGCGTCGAGTCCCCGCCCGACACCGCCATCCAGCTCCGCGCCGCCGTCGACCTCGACATCCACGTCGGCCCGGGCGAACACCTCGCCCTCGCCCTCACCCACCAGCAGGCCGACCAGCTGCTCCAGGACTTGGCCGCCCGGCTCGGCCAGCGCCTCATGAGCATCCGCCGGTGAGCCCGGCGCCAAGGACGCCCTCGCCGACATCATGGCGATGGCGGACGGAATCCTGTCGGATCTGGGCGTGAACGGCACCGGTTCCCTCCCTCGCCTGAGGACTTGCCGGTCCCGACCTCCGTGAGGTCATCAGCAGCGCGAATGTTGCCTGACATGACACTCTTGCAAGGAGCCTGCAGCACTCATACGATCCCACTTGCCGTATCAGCCGGGGGTGTTCGCCCTTCAGAGCGTCGAGCCTCAAAAAAAAGTCCGTTGTTACCAGCGAGTAGGCTCTCTTGCCTTCGAGCTGGCCGACGGACCCAACACCGCCATCGTGCGGATTGAGGCTGGCTGTTCGTTGAGTCCCTTGATGATCAAGCATGCACTCGTCGTGCTGAAGGTCCTTCCTGTGCTCCTCGTGGTCGTGCTGTCCGCTCCGGCATGGCTGACCTGGCCCTTCTTGCCTGAGCAGCGACAACGGATGGTGCTCGACATGGTGAAAGCCTTGGCCGACTGGACCCGTAACACCGCCTGACCACCGAGGGCCCGCTCCCTCACTGTCCGGGAGCGCCTCCGCGCACAATCCACGGACTACGAGACGTCGTCCAACTCGCCGCTGATGATGGTGTGTTGACCTTCCCGGTGCGAGTTGTCGCTGTCGCGGATCCCGACGAACCGCTCGCGCTGTCCCGGGAAGGCACTGCCGACTCGCCCCGCAGAGTGCAACGTGAGGCGCCGTTCGCGACGTTGTAGAGAAGTGAGGCGCTCCGCCGTGGACGCCTTGAATCCTTTTGCAAGGAGTCTTTTTGATGTCTCGTCACTTTGGCTTCGTCGCCGCCGGTGTGGCCAGTGCAGCTCTCGCCTTGACCGCGTTCGGCGCCACCGCCGCGTCGGCGGCGCCGTCGGCGGGCGACTGCGGGGGCAACCCGTACCACCTGCGGGTCGTGCAGGCCATCGATGTGAGTGCTTCCGGCAAGTCGCTGATCGGCCAGAACACCAAGTACACCTGCGGCGACGACGACGGCCAGTTCATTCCGGTGGGGAAGCCCAAGAAGTTCACCTTCGCACCCGGTGCCAAGGCCTTCCTGCTCAATCGCGTCCACGACCAGCAGGTCAGTGTGACCGACCTCCTGCAGCGCGTTCACGCCTGCAAGGCCAACCCCGGCGCCGTTCAGTACCCGGCCTCATGTCGTAGCCAGTACGTGATCACCGTCAACAAGACCGGCGCGATCACCACCATCGCCCAGCGCTACCAGCCCTGACCCGTCCACCCCTGCGGCCGCTGACCCGCACCCGCCGGGTATGACAGCCCCCCGCTCAAGTTCGGCTGCGGCGGTCACATGAAGCACCGCCGCAGCCTTGCTCCCCGCTCAGAGCTGCCGCAGCAACATCCCCGGCCGCTCCACGCAGTCCGCGACGAACCGCAGGAACCCGCCCGAGGTACCGCCGTCGCAGACCCGGTGGTCGAAGGTGAACGACAGCTGCGTGACATGACGCACCGTCAACTCACCATTGTGGACCCACGGTTTGGCGACGATCCGGCCGATTCCGAGCATCGCCGCCTCCGGGTGGTTGATGATCGGCGTGGAGCCGTCGACACCGAAGACGCCGTAGTTGTTCAGCGTGAAGGTGCCGCCGGTCAACTCGGCCGGGGTGAGCGAGCCGGCCCGCGCGGCGGCGGTCAACCGGCCCAGCTCGGCGCCGAGTTGCTCGGTGCTGAGCTGCTGGGCGTCGCGCACCACCGGAACCACCAGGCCGCGGTCGCTCTGCGCCGCGAAGCCCAGGTGCACCGCGGAGTGCCGGCGCAGCGCCACCGCGCGGCCCTGCTCGTCCAGGTCCACGCTGGCGTTGAGCTCCGGGTAGCGGGCCAGGGCGGCCACGCAGATCCGGCCCAGCAGGGCCAGCAGGCTGACCTTGGGGGCATCACCCTGGTTCATCTGGGCGCGGACGGCGAGCAGTTCGGTCGCGTCGGCGTCCACCCAGCAGGTGGCGGCGGGGATCTCGTGGTGGCTGCGGGTGAGCTTCTCGGCCACCGTGCGGCGCAGGCCGCGCAGCGGGATCACCTCATCGCCGGCGTGGGCCGCGGCGACCACGGGGGCGGTGGCGGCCGGGGCCTGCCCGGCCTGGATCGCGCGCTCCACATCGGCGCGCATGATCAGCCCGTCCGGGCCGGTACCGGTCACTGCGGCCAGCTCGATGCCGTGCTCGCGGGCCAGCCGGCGCACCAGCGGGGAGATCACGGCGACCACGGCGGGGGCAGCAGGCGCAGCTGCCACGGGCACAGGCGCGGGCGCACCCGGCGCCGGTGCAGCCGCCGTTGCGGCCACCACCCCGACCCGGCGCCGCCGCGCACCCTTGCCGCCCTCCGCCACGCCGTACCCCACCAGCGGCCGCTCGGCCGGCGTCTCGGCCGGGGCGGCGACCTGCGGCACCTCGGTGCCCGGCTCCGGCGCCACCGCCACCGTGACCAGCGGCTGCCCGACCGCGCGCTCCTCGCCGACCTCACCGAACCGCGCGGTCACCACCCCGCCGTACGGGCAGGGCACCTCGACCACCGCCTTGGCGGTCTCCACCTCCACCACCGGCTGGTCGACGGCGATCACCTCGCCGACCTCGACCATCCAGCGCACCACCTCGGCACCGGTCAGCCCCTCGCCCAGGTCGGGCAGCGTGAACTCGCGCACGATCGGATTCACGGTCAGTCCTCCCACTGCAGCTTGGCGACCGCGTCCAGGATCCGGTCCACGCCCGGCAGATGATGGTGCTCCAGCATCGGCGCCGGGTACGGGATGTCGAACCCGGTCACCCGCAGCACCGGCGCCGCCAGGTGGTGGAAGCAGCGCTCGGATACCCGGGCCGCGATCTCCGCACCCGTGCCGCCGAATCCGGTGGACTCGTGCACCACCACGGCCCGGCCCACGGAGCGGACCACGTTCTCCACCGTGGCGTCGTCGAACGGCACCAGCGAGCGCAGGTCCAGCACCGCCAGGTCCCAGCCCTCCGCGACCGCAGCCTCGGCCGCCTCCAGGCAGACCGGCAGCGACGGGCCGTAGGTGATCAGCACCGCCGAGCGGCCCGGCCGGCGCAGCACCGCCCGCCCGATCGGCTCCACCGCACTGGTGGTGTCCAGGTCGGCCTTGGACCAGTAGAGCCGCTTGGGCTCCAGGAAGACCACCGGGTCGTCGGAGGCGATCGAGGCGCGCAGCAGGCCGTAGGCGTCCGCGGCGGTGGCCGGGGTGACCACGTGCAGGCCCGGGGTGGCGGCGTAGTACGCCTCGGAGGAGTCGCTGTGGTGCTCCACCCCGCCGATGCCGCCGCCGTAGGGGATCCGCACGGTGATCGGCAGCGGCAGCTTGCCGGCCGTGCGGTTGCGCATCTTGGCCACGTGCGAGACCAGTTGCTCCATCGCCGGGTAGGCGAACGCGTCGAACTGCATCTCCACCACCGGACGCAGGCCGTACATGGCCATCCCGATCGCGGTGCCCAGGATGCCGGCCTCGGCCAGCGGGGTGTCCAGGCAGCGCTGCTCGCCGAACTCGGCCGCCAGGCCGTCGGTGATCCGGAACACGCCGCCGAGCCGGCCGACGTCCTCGCCGAGCAGATGGACCGAGGCGTCCTCGCGCATCGCGTCGCGCAGCGCGGTGTTGAGAGCCTGGGCCATGGTGACGGTACGGGTCGGGGTCATGGTTGTCACCGCTCGGCCTCCGCGGCCAGCTCGGCCGCCAACTGGTGCTGCTGCTCCAGGAGTTGCGGGGTGGGGTGGGCGTAGACATGCTGGAAGAGGGACATCGGGTCGAGCACCGGCTCGGCGTGGAACTCGGCGCGCATCCGGGCCGCCAGGGTCTCGGCCGCCTCACTGGCCTCGGCCGCGGTCGCGTCGTCCAGCAGGTCCATGGCGCGCAGCCGGCGCTCCATCAGCACCAGCGGATCGTGCTCCTGCCAGGCCGTCACCTCGTCCGAGCCGCGGTAGCGGGTGGCGTCGTCGGCGTTGGTGTGGGCCTCCAAGCGGTAGGTCAGCGCCTCCACCAGGGTCGGGCCGCCGCCGGTGCGGGCCTGCTCCATCGCCTCGGCCAGCACCTGGTGCACCGCGACCACGTCGTTGCCGTCCACCAGACGGCCGCGCATGCCGTAGCCGACCGCCTTGTGCGCCAGGGTGGGCGCGGCGGACTGCTTGGCCAGCGGCACCGAGATGGCGTAGCCGTTGTTCTGCACCAGGAAGACCACCGGGGCGTTCAGCACGGCCGCGAAGTTCAGCGCCTCGTGGAAGTCGCCCTCGCTGGTGCCGCCGTCGCCCATCATGGCCAGCGCCACCACCGGGTCACCGGCCAGCCGGGCCGCGTGCGCCAGGCCCACCGCGTGCGGCGCCTGGGTGGCCAGCGGGGTGCACAGCGGCGCGGTGCGGGTGGCCAGCGGGTCGTAGCCGGTGTGCGCGTTGCCGCGCAGCAGGGTCAGCGCCTCCAGCGGGTCGACGCCGCGGCCGACCACCGCCAGGGTGTCCCGGTAGCTGGGGAACAGCCAGTCGCCCGGCCGCAGCACCGTGGCGGCCGCCACCTCGCAGGCCTCCTGGCCGGTCGAGGACGGGTAGACCGCGAGGCGGCCCTGCTTGGTCAGGGTGGTGGCCTGCTGGTTGTAGCGGCGGCCCACCACCAGTCGCCGGTAGAGGTCCAGCAGCAGGGCCGGATCCTGGTCCTTGAGCTCGTCGGTGCCGAGCATCCGGACCGGCGACGGGTCCGGCAGGAGGGGCGCGGGATCGGTCCGCGGTGCGGTCGCACCAGGGAGCCAACCGGGCACCGGCGAGGTCGGCCGGTGTTCGAGCATGGTCATCGGGCACCTCCAAAGGGTGGGGAGGGCAGCAGGGCAGCAGCGGGGGATTGCCTCCCAACCGATTGTTCGGTTGTCTTTTCATTGTGGCCACAGCACGGTGAAGGTGCTGGACAATCGGCCTGCTCGGCAGTCTGCTGAAAGCAGCACGTCCATCATCGGAGAGCTGGGGGACATGAGCACTGAACAAATGGTCGGACCGAGTGGCGCCAGACCGGTGCTGCCCGCGCCGTCGCCGGCCGGCGGGCCGCTGGTCGGCGCGTCACCGCCGGTCAGCGCGCCGCCGCCGGTCGAACGCGGCCTGGACCGGGTGGACCGCTCGATCCTGCGGCTGCTCCAGCAGGACGGCCGGGCCTCGGTGCGCTCGGTGGCCGAGCGGGTGCACGTCTCCCGGGCCAACGCCTACGCCCGGATCGCCCGGATGATGGAGGACGGGGTGATCCGCGGCTTCACCGCACGGGTCGACCACGAACGGGCCGGGCTGAGCGCGTGCGCCTACGTCACCCTGAAGATCGTGCAGAACTCCTGGCGCAGCGTGCGGGAGCGGCTGCTCGACCTGCCGGGGGTCGCGCACATCGCGCTGGTCGGCGGGGAGTTCGACGTGCTGCTGCTGGTGCACACGGCCGACAACCGGGAGCTGCGGGAGCTGGTGCTGAACAGCATCCAGTCGATCCCCGACGTGCTCTCCACCCAGACCCTGCTGGTCTTCGAGGAGACCGACCGGGTGCCCCCGGCCTGAGCCTGCTACGCCAGGGTGCTCAGGAGGCTCGCAGGCCGTCGAACGCCAGTCGGACCACGGCATCCGCGATGCCGTCGGTGCCGCCGTGGTCCGGGCGGTACCACTCCACGATCGAGTTGATCATGCCGAAGAGCAGCCGGGTGGCCAGCCTCGGCTCCACGTCCGCCCGCAGCTCGCCGGCCGCCACCGCGTCCCTGAGCAGCTCGGCCACCCGGTGGTCGAAGTCCCGCCGCCGCTCCAGCGCCCACAGCTCGGTCTCGGTGTTGCCGCGCACCCGCAGCAGCAGGGTCACGTAGGGCAGCTCGGTGAGCAGCACCTCGGCCGTGCGCCGCACCACGTGCTCCAGCCGGTCCACCGGGTGGCCCTGCCCGGACTCCGGCTCGTCCAGGATGCCGAACAGCCCGTCCAGCGCCCGGCCCACCGCGAGCCGCAGCAGCTCCTCCTTGCCGCGCACGTGGTGGTAGATCGAGGACTTGGAGATCCCGGCCGCCCGCGACAGGTCCTCCATCGAAGTGCCGTCGTAGCCGCGGTCGTTGAAGACCTGCACGGTGACCGCGAGCAGCGAGTCGACGGTGTAGGTGGTGCGGGTGGGGTTCTCGGCCATGCTCCGAGTATCCACGCCGCACGGACCGATCCGGCGCGGGGGCTGTTGAGCCGACCGATCGTTCGGTTACGCTGAGGAGCGTCAGCCCATACCTGTCCTCCGAGGAGCGCCGCATGGCCCCCGTCGACGAACTGATCGAGCGTCACCAGGACACCCTCTCCCGGGCGCTGACAGCGCTCGCCGAGCGGGACTACTGGTCCCCGTACCCGGAGATCCTGAAGGCCTACGGCGAGACCGGCGCCGCCGACGGCAAGGCCGCCTTCGAGGCGCTGCTCGGCGCCCCCTTCGCGCTGCCCGGCCACCCGGAGTCCGGCGAGACGGCCGGCTCCGAGGTCTCGCCGTACGGCATCGAGCTGAACATCGGCTACCCGCGCGCCGACGTGGACGCCCTGCTCACCGCCGCCGCGGCCGCCCGCGCCGACTGGGCCGCCGCCTCGCCGGCCGCCCGCGCGGCGGTCTGCCTGGAGATCCTGGCCCGGATCAACGCGCGCTCGCACGAGATGGCCCAGGCCGTGATGCACACCACGGGGCAGGCCTACGCGATGGCGTTCCAGGCCGGCGGCCCGCACGCCCAGGACCGCGGCCTGGAGGCCGTCGCCTACGCCTACGCCGAGCAGGCCAAGCTGCCCGGCACGGCCTCCTGGACCAAGCCGCAGGGCAAGCGCGACCCGCTGAAGCTCAGCAAGGACTTCATCACCGTGCCGCGCGGCACCGCGCTGGTGATCGGCTGCAACACCTTCCCGACCTGGAACGGCTACCCCGGCCTGTTCGCCTCGCTGGCCACCGGCAACCCCGTGGTGGTCAAGCCGCACCCGCGCGCCGTGCTGCCGCTGGCGCTGACCGTGCGGATCGCCCGCGAGGTGCTGACCGAGGCCGGCTTCGACCCCGACCTGGTCACGCTGGCCGTCGAGCGGGACGGGCAGGGCATCGCCAAGACCCTCGCCGTCCACCCCGACGTGCGGATCATCGACTACACCGGCTCCACCGAGTTCGGCGACTGGCTGGAGGAGAACGCCAAGCAGGCGCTCGTCTACACCGAGAAGGCCGGCGTCAACACCGTCGTCATCGACTCCACCGACGACTACAAGGGGATGCTGAACAACCTCTCCTTCGCCCTCTCGCTCTACACCGGCCAGATGTGCACCACCCCGCAGAACCTGCTCATCCCGCGCGCCGGCATCACCACCGACCAGGGCCCCAAGTCCTACGACGAGGTGGTGGCCGACCTGGCCCGCGCCATCGAGGGCCTGCTCGGCGACGACGCCCGGGCCACCGCGATCCTCGGCGCCGTGGTCAACCCGGCGGTGCTGCAGCGCAGCGCGGCGGCGGCCGGCGGCGAGTACGGCGACCTGGCGCTGGCCCCCCGGGTGATCGAGCACCCCGAGTTCCCCGGCGCCACGGTCCGCACCCCCGCCCTGGTCAAGGTCGAGGCACACAAGCCGGACGACCGTTCGCACTTCCTCACCGAGTGCTTCGGCCCGATCTACTTCGCGGTGGCCACCGAGTCCACCAGCGACGCCGTCGACCTGCTGCGCCAGACCGTCACCGAGCACGGCGCGATGACCGCCACCGGCTACACCACCTCCCCCGAGGTCGAGCACGCCCTGATCCAGGCCTGCCTGGACAGCGGCGTCTGCCTCTCCCTCAACCTGACCGGCGGGGTCTACCCCAACCAGACCGCCGCCTTCTCCGACCTCCACGGCACCGGCGCCAACCCGGCCGCCAACGCCGCCTACACCGACGCCGCCTTCGTGGCCAACCGCTTCCGCGTCATCGAGGTCCGCCGCCCCGCCTGACCCCCACCCCCCGAACCGCGGCCCGCCCGGCAGAGCATGCACTCGCCGGGCGGGCCGCTCACCTGCGCTCCACCCTCCGGGGCACTGCCGCTATGCCTGGTACTCCCACGGGTTCAGGGTGATCGCGCCGGTGCGGGCGAGATGCTTGATGTTCCGGCTGACCAGGGTCCAGCCGTTGGCAACGGCCGTCGCCGCGATCAGCGCATCCGGTGGATCGATGCTCGTTCCCGAACTCTTGAGCCGCCGGTGCACGGCCAGATAGGCGAGGGCCTCGCGCTCCCCGATGACGGCGACCCTGCCGTGATACTCATCCCGGACACGCGAAAGCGCCTGTTCCAGCGCGGCCTGTCGCAATGGATCCGGAGCCATCGCAATGCCCGCCGCGATCTCCGCGAGGGTGATCACGCTCAGGTACAGAGCGGCAGCCGGCACAGAATCCACCCAGGCCATGACCGAGGGGTCCGGCCGCCGCCTCGTGGTGAGTTCCGCGACCACGTTGGTGTCGAGCAGGTAGATCACTCACCACCCGCCGCGTCGTCATAGGAACGTGCTCCGAACTCCAGCCCCTCGAAGGGGGTCGACAGCAGGTACTGGACGAAACCGTCGCTGCCGAGGCTGGCCCAGCGATGCAGCATGGCGGGCAGCGCATCGATGTCGGTGTCGGCGAGTTCGGCGTCGAAGTGCCTGACCTGGTCTTCCGGCAGCGAGTCCCGGATCTCTCTTATCGTCCGCAGTGGATGGGAGTCCTCGGCACGGCGCGGCGGCATGGGCAAGGGCAGGTTCGGGGCAGTGCTCATGATCAGCTCCTCGACGGTGCGGACCGCTGGCCGTTGTCTGATGCAAGCCTAGGTCCGCTGAGCGCCGACATCAGCCACGTTGCCCCAGCAGAGCGGCGTGACCGTCGGTGATCTCGTCCAGCGTTCGGGGCGCTCCGAGACTCGAAGCCGAGCCCAGCCCCTCACCCCGCCCCCGTGCGGAACACCGGCCAGCCGATCTCGGTGCGCCAGCGGCCGCTGTCCGGGGTGTCGCGGGGGCCGACCAGGTAGTGCTCGCGGATCGGGCCGTCGACCGGCAGGGCGTGGCGGGCGACGTGGGCGGCCAGCACTCCGTACGTCTGGGCGGTGTCGACGGCGGGCCCTGCGTGGACCATGACGGCCAGGTCCACCGCGGGCAGGGCGGTGGCGGTGGCGCGGCCCAGGGGGCGGACGGGGGCCGCGCACGGCACGTAGACGGTGACGGTGCCGCGGTGCTCGGCGAAGAAGTCGTCACCGTAGACCCCGCCGGGTGGGCCGTCCGGCGTCGCGCCCTGGGCGGCCAGCAGGCCGTAGAGCTCCCCGAGGGCACCCTGGAGCCAGAGGCAGGCATCGGCGACGGCGACCGTCTCGGTGATCGCCAGCACCGGGGTCTCGGGCACGGCGCGCAGCTCCAACTCGACCTCGGTGGCGGGCGCGAGCAGGTTCCGCAGGGCCTCGACGGCGCCCTGGGTGCGGGCCAACTCGGCTTCCATCCGGGATAGATGAGCGGTCAGCCGGCCATTGCGGGACGCCAGGTCCGGCGCCGCCAGCAGCGCCTGGATCTCCTCCAGCGGCATGTCCAGATCCCGCAGCCGCCGGATCACCTGCGCCGCGCCGATCTGCTCCACCTCGTACCGCCGGTAGCCCGTCACCGGGTCCACGGCGGCCGGCTCCAGCAGGCCCAACTGGTGGTAGTGGCGCAGGGTCTTGACGGTCAGGTGGGTGGCCCGGGAGAAGTCGCCGATCGAGAGGTAGCTCGCCATGGCCCCATTCTGCGGGTCCCCCGCGGGGAGGGTTCCCCCGGCCGCCTCCGCCGCGACTACCACTTCACGGTGAAGCAGCTGACGCCTGCTCAGCAACAGCGACGAACCCGATGCCGGTGCGCGACGCCCGCTGCTCTCCCCAGGCATAGAGGGCGTTCAGCACCGGCACCAGGCTCTCGCCCTCCTCGGTCAGCCGGTACGACACGGCCAGCGGCGGCTTGCCGCAGTCGGAGTGACGCGCGATCAGACCGCGCTCCTCCAGCGAACGCAGGCGCTGCACCAGCACCTTCTCGCTGACCTGCGGCACCCGCCGGCGCAGCGCGCCGTACCGGTGGACACCCTCCTTGAGCAGCGACAGCACGATCGTCGCCCATTTGCCGCCGATCACGTCCAGCGCCAACTCCACCGGACAGTAGAACAGTTGATCGTCCTTAGCCATCGACTACGCCAATCCGGGTACTTACCGCCAGGTCAGTTCTTGTCTCGCCCGCCGCACTGCGCTTGAGTCGCCCCATGATTATCGAGTACATCCGCTACCGCATCGACGGCGCCCGCCGCGAGGCCTTCGAACAGGCCTACCAGCGGGCCGCCGACGCCCTGCAACAAGCCGAGCAGTGCGTGGACTACGAGCTGACCCGCTGCACCGAGGACCCCCGGGACTACATCCTGCGGATCCGCTGGACCTCCGCCGAGGACCACCTCCAGGGCTTCCGCAAGGGCGAGCACTTCGCGGCCTTCTTCGCCGAGATCCGCCCGTACGTCCAGGACATCGAGGAGATGCGGCACTACGAGGCGACCCCGGTGGCCGGCCGGGGAGGCTCCACCCCGACGCTGTACGAATGGGCCGGCGGGCAGCCCGCGTTGGAGCGGCTGTTCACCAGGTTCTACCAGCGGGTGGACGAAGACCCGCTGCTGGCACCGGTCTTCGCCGACAAGGAGCCCGACCACGCACTGAGCGTCGCGGCCTGGCTGGGCGAGGTGTTCGGCGGTCCGGCCCGCTACAGCACCGAACGCGGCGGCCACCGCCACATGGCGGCCCGCCACCTGGGTCGCGGCATCACCGAGCAGCAGCGGCGCCGGTGGGTCGCACTGCTGCTGGACACCGCTGACGAGGTGGAACTGCCTGCCGACCCCGAGTTCCGCGCCGTCCTCGCCTACTACCTGGAGTGGGGCACCCGGATGGCCCTGCTCTACTCGGGCCCGACCCCGCCCCCGCTGCCGGAAACGCCGATGCCGCGCTGGGACTGGGGCATCACCCCGCCGTACCGGGGCTGACGGCGCCGGTACCCGCCGTGCCGCAGCCACGGACAACCGGCCCGCGAGGATGGCAAGCTGAGGGCGGGCCGGGAACGGCCCGCCGCAGCTTGCTTTTCGACACTCGGGGAGATCGCATGACCAGTACGGTGACGGAGTCGGAGGTCGCGGTGGTCGGTGCCGGGCCGACCGGGCTGCTGCTGGCCGGGGATCTGGCGGCCGCCGGGGTCAAGGTGGTGGTGCTGGAGAAGCGCGCCGCGGAGTCCAACCTGACCCGGGCGTTCGCCGTGCACGCCCGCTCCCTGGAGCAGTTGGACGCCCGGGGCCTGGCCGATGAGCTGATCGCCACCGGCACCCCGGTCAGCCGGCTGCGGCTGTTCAACAACCTGGAGCTGGACCTCGGGCAGTTGCCCAGCCGGTTCCCGTTCGTGCTGATCACCCCCCAGTCGCACACCGAACGGCTGCTCCAGGAGCGGGCGTTGAAGGCCGGCGCGGTGCTGCTGCGGGACCACCGGGTGACCGGTCTGCGGCAGGACGCCGACGGGGTGACGCTGCAGGCGCAGACCGCCGACGGGCCGGTGAGCCACCGCGCCCGATACGTGGTGGGGGCCGACGGGGTGCGCAGCTCGGTGCGCGAGCTGGCCGGCATCCCGTTCCCCGGCGAGTCGGTGGTCAACTCGGTGGTGCTGGCGGACGTTCGGCTGGAGCGGACGCCGGGCGAGCTGCTGTCGGTCGGCGCCACCGGCGACGGCTTCGCCTTCGTGGTGCCGTTCGGGGACGGCTGGTACCGGGTGATCGCCTGGGACCGCCACCACCAACTCCCGGACGACGCACCGGTGGAGCTGGCCGACCTGGCCGAGCTGACCCGCCGGGCGCTGGGCGAGGACTACGGGCTGCACGACCCCCGCTGGATGTCCCGGTTCCACAGCGACGAGCGGCAGGCGCCGCGCTACCGGGACGGCCGGGTGCTGCTGGCCGGGGACGCCGCGCACTGCCACTCCCCGGCCGGCGGGCAGGGCATGAACACCGGCCTGCAGGACGCCGCCAACCTCAGCTGGAAGCTGGCCGCGGTGGTCCACGGGCAGGCACCGGAGAGCCTGTTGGACAGCTACCAGGACGAGCGGCACCCGGTCGGCAAGCTGGTGCTGCGGCTGTCCGGCGGGCTGATCCGGATGGCGCTGGCGCAGTCCACCCCGCTGCGGGCGGTGCGCTCGATGGTCGGCGGGATGGGCGGGGTGGTCAACCCGCTGGTGGCGCGCGGCGCCCGGCTGGTCTCCGGGATCGGGATCCACTACCGCGCCGAGCCGGGCTCGCACCCGCTGGCCGGCAAGCGGGTGCCGGACCTGCGACTGGCCCAGGACGCCCCGGACGCCCCCGGCCGGCTCTACGAGGCGTTGCGGGCCGGGAAGTTCGTGCTGGTGAGCACCGACGAGCGGGCACCCGGCTCGGTCTTCAGCGGGCTGGAGCCGGAGGTCACGGCGCCCTGGCGGGGTCGGCTGGTGCACGCGGCCCCCGCCGACCCGCACGGCAAGCTGCGGGCCACCGTGCTGCTGGTGCGCCCGGACGGCTACGCGGCCTGGGCGGCGTCCGACCCCAGCCGGGAGGAGCTGCGCCGGGCCCTGGTGCGGTGGGTGGGCGAGCCCGCCGGGGAGTGAGCTGATCGCTGCTCAGTTCGACTGCTGTGCGACGATACGTCGCTATGAAGCGCTTCGACCGCCTGCGCCAGATCCGCCGTCTCGACCCGGAGCGGGACTGCCTGGAGATCTACCGGCTCTCCTCGGCCTACGAGTTCCCGTGGGACCACACCAGGGCCCTGGAGCTGGCGCTCTACCGCACCTACGCGGTGCCGAGCATCGGGCGGCTGCTGGACCGGACGGCCGAACTGACCGACCGGTCCCAGAAGCGCTACGACGACACCTCGCTGCTGCTGGGCGCGGTGGTGGAGCACGGCTTCGACAGCGAGCGCGGCCGGATGGCGATCCGCCGGATCAACCGGATGCACCACCGCTACGACATCAGCAACGAGGACATGCGCTACGTGCTCTGCACCTTCGTGGTGGTGCCCAAGCGGTGGATCGCCGAGTACGGCTGGCGGCGTCTCAGCGAGCACGAACTGCGGGCCACCGCCGCCTACTACCGGCGGCTCGGCGAGCTGATGGGCATCCAGGACCTCCCGAGCACCCACCAGGAGTTCGAGGAGTGCCTGGACGCCTACGAGGCCGAGCACTTCGGTTGGGACGAGGGGGCCCGCCGGGTCTCCGACGCCACGTTGGGGCTGATGGCCTCCTGGTACCCGGCACCGCTGCGGCCGGCGGTCAGGGCGGCCAGTCGGGCGCTGCTCGACGAGCCGCTGCGCCGGGCCTTCCGGTATCCGGACCCGGCCCCGCTGACCGTCTCGCTGGTCTCCGGTGCGCTGCGGCTGCGGGCCCGCGTGGTGCGGGCCCTGCCGCCGCGCCGCCGGCCGCACTGGACCCGGCAGAACCCGGAGATCAGGAGCTACCGGGCCGGCTTCCGGATCCCCGAGCTCGGCACCTTCCCGAGCGCGGGGGCCGGCTGCCCGGTGCGCCCCTCGGGCCCGCCGCCGGCCGAGGGATAACCGACCGGCGAAGCGCCGTCGGAACGCTCCCGAACTACCGGCTCCCGCGCGGCGCCGGCGCTTCGATTGTCTATACCAATCCTATTCACTGTATGGAAATTGCTTCACTCAGTTGAATTCGCCGGTTTCCACACTTGACTGTTATTTGTCAGTTCATTACCTGATCATTGCTCAACTCCCAGGTAACTTCTGGGATCTTCATCAGAAGCGTTTTCGACCCCACACGTAAGAACGTCTGCCGACGCCTGCGCGCGTCGGCTGGAGGAGGAGCCCGTGCGTCCCCGCCCCCTCGCCCTCGCCGCCGCGATAGCCCTGCTGCCGCTCTCGGTCGCTTCGCTGGGCATCAGTAGCGCCCAGGCCGCCACCCCCAATGCCGCGGCCCCGCGGGTGGCACTGCCCGACACCGTCGCCCCGGCGGTGGCCCACTCGCAGAAGCAGGGCGACGTCCCCGCGAACCAGCAGCTCACCGTCGCCGTCGGCCTGAAGCTGCGCAACAGCGCGGACCTGGACGCCTTCCTGGCGCAGGTCTCCAACCCCAAGTCGCCGCAGTACGGCCACTACCTGACCCCGCAGCAGTTCGCCGACCGGTACGCCCCCACCCAGGCCGACATCGACCACGTGGTCAAGTACCTGGCGTCGCACGGCCTGACCGCCACGGTCTCGGCCAACCGCCAGGTGATCGACGCCAAGGGCACCGCGACCCAGATGTCGGCGGCCTTCGGCACCCACGAGAGCGCCTACTTCGACGCCCACCAGCAGAAGAAGTTCTTCGCCAACGACGGCGCCGCCTCGCTGCCGGCCGACGTCGCCTCGCTGGTGGCCGGCGTGGGCGGCCTGTCCAACCACACGGTGCGCACCCCGAGCCTGGCCAAGCCCGGCAACGCGGCCCCGAACGCCGCCCCGAGCGGCTACGGCCCGGGCCAGTACGACGGCGCCTACAACCTGAACAAGGTCGGCGCCGACGGCACCGGCGTCAAGGTCGCGCTCTGGGAGTTCGACGGCTACAAGTCGTCCAACCTCACCACCTACGACAGCCAGTACGGCCTGACCGGCCCCGCCGTCACCACCGTCCCGGTGGACGGCCAGAACTACGACAGCGCCCCCGGCCAGGGCCAGGGCGAGGTCGAGCTGGACTCGGAGATCGTCCGCGGTGTCGCCCCCAAGGCCACCCAGCTGATCTACGAGGCCCCCAACAACGACCAGGGCGAGATCGACATGGCCGCCAAGATCGTGGCGGACAACCAGGCCTCGGTGATCTCCATATCCTGGGGCTCCTGCGAGCCGGACACCACCGCCTCGGTGATGACCACGGTCTCCAACTCCTTCAAGCAGGCCGCCGCCCAGGGCATCTCGGCCTACTCCGCCTCCGGTGACGACGGCTCGCGCGACTGCACCCGCTCGACCAGCGGTGCGGGCGTCAAGGCGGTCGACTACCCGGCTTCGGACCCGTACGTGACCGGCGTCGGCGGCACCAACCTGCAGCTGTCCGGCACCAACTACGGCTCGGAGAGCGCCTGGAGCACCGCCGGCGGCGGCGTCTCCACCCAGTTCGGCAAGCCGTCCTGGCAGACCGGCACCGGCATCAGCGGCACCATGCGCACCGTGCCGGACGTCTCCTCCAACGCCGACCCGAACAGCGGCTTCGCCATCTACACCCAGGGCACCTCCGCCCCGGGCTGGCAGGTCTACGGCGGCACCAGCGCCGCGGCCCCGCTCTGGTCCGGATACACCGCGCTCTTCAACCAGAAGGCCAAGGCGGCCGGCAAGGCCAACCTCGGCCAGGCCAACCCGGCGCTCTACCAGGTCGCCAACTCCTCGGCGTACGGCACCGCCTTCCACGACGTCACCACCGGTGCCAACCAGGACTTCTCGACCAAGACCGGCTACGACCAGGTCACCGGCTGGGGCTCCCCGGTCGCCGACGCGCTGACCACCGCGCTGCTGGGCGGCTCGGGCTCGGGCACCGGCGGCAACACCGTGACCGTGACCAACCCGGGCAACCAGACCGGCACCGTCGGCACCGCCGTCTCGCTCCAGGTCAAGGGCACCGACTCGGCCTCGGGCCAGACCCTGAGCTACTCGGCCACCGGCCTGCCGGCCGGCCTGTCGATCAGCTCCTCGGGCCTGATCAGCGGCACCCCGACCGCCGCGGGCAGCAGCACCGTCACGGTCACCGCCAAGGACAGCACCGGCGCCACCGCGGCCGCCAGCTTCACCTTCACGGTCGCCTCGGCGTCCAGTTGCACCCCGGGCCATCTGATCGGCAACGGCGGCTTCGAGTCCGGCACCTCGCCGTGGACCGCCTCCTCCGGCGTCATCACCAACAGCACCGGTGAGGCCGCCCACAGCGGCAGCTACTACGCCTGGCTGGACGGCTACGGCACCACCCACACCGACACCCTGTCGCAGAAGGTCACCATCCCGGCCAACTGCACGGGCACCTTCACCTTCTGGCTGCACGTCGACACCGCCGAGACCGGCAGCACCGCGTACGACACCCTGAAGCTGACCGCCAACGGCACCCAGCTGAAGACCTGGTCGAACGTGGACGCCGCCAACGGCTACGTCCAGCAGACCGTCGACCTGTCCGCCTACGCCGGCCAGACCGTCACCCTGCAGTTCACCGGCACCGAGGACTCCAGCAACCAGACCAGCTTCGTCATCGACGACGCGAACCTGAACGTGGGCTGACAACAAACCGTCATCACCTGGTAGCGCGCAGATACCGATTTGCCGAATAATCCCAGGGAGTGAGACAACCCGCTGTTTCCGGGCAATGCCCGGAAACAGCGGGTTTGTTGCATTCTTGTTTCCAGCCTTTGGAGATGCCGATAACAACGTGAAGTTAATTTGTCGTGACCACTGTCATAGGGGCCCGCAGATGACGTAGCCTCTGGTGCCTGCGTAAGGTTCCTTCAGCTCGGTGGTGTCCCCACAACGCCATCGGGCCGGTCCCGCCGCGTAATCTCCGGGCAACGGGGCGGCTGGTGGGGAAGGTTATTCGCATGGGCTCGCAATACCAGCAGAACTCCGGGCATCTCCGTCTGGTGGAGCAGCGGCAGACGGCCTCGGTGCTGCTGCGCGGCCAGTCGGTTCCGCAGATCGACCTGCGGCCGGTCACCGCGCCCTGCCCGGCCGTGCCGGCGGCGGGCGGCAATTTCGCCCAGACGCTGCACAGCGCCATCGAGGCCAGCGGGCTGAGCCTGGACCGGATCCGCACCGAACTGGCCCAGCAGGGCGTCAGGGTCAGTGTCACGACGCTCAGTTACTGGCGGCGCGGGCGCAGCCAGCCGGAGCGCGCCGCCTCGGTCCGTGCGGTCGGCCTGCTGGAGGAACTGCTCGGCCTGGAGACCACCGCGCTGTCCAGCCTGCTCGGCCCGCCCCGACCACGCGGCCGCTGGGTCGCCCAGCAGGCCCCGGACAGCCTGCCGGTCTCCGCGGTCTGGCCCGAGGAGCAGCAGGTCGCCGAGGTCTTCGAGGAGCTGGACGCCCCACCGATCAGCGAGTTGGAGCGGCTCAGCGTCCACGACTCCTACTACGTCAGCGCCCGTCGGCAGGGTCAACTGCTGCGCACCCGGCAGGTGGTGCGGGCCACCGTGCCCGAGGTGACCCGCTGCCTGGTGGTGCATCAGGCCGACGCCAACGCGGCCGGCTGCCCGGAGATCACCGCGGTGCGGCACGCCCGGCTCGGCCGGGTGCGGCGCCGCCCGGGGATCGGGCTGCTGGTCGCCGAGCTGCTGCTGGACCGGCCGCTGGGGCTGGGCGACGCGGCGGTCTTCGAGTACGAGGTGGAGCTGCCGCCGTCCGAGCCGACCCAGCTGTACGGACGCAAGTTCGCCGTTCCGGTGCGGGAGTTCGTGCTCCAGGTGCACTTCGATCCGGCCGCGCTGCCGGCGCACTGCGAGCGCTACGAGCGGGACGGCGGCGACGACCAGGACCGGGTGCGCGAGCGGCTCTGGATCGGCGCCTCGGCCAGCGTGCACGCCCTGGTCACCGACCAGCAGCCCGGCCAGACCGGGATCCGCTGGGAGTGGGACTGACGCGGGCGGAACCGATGCGGCATGATCGTCGGCAACGACGAGGCGCAGGGGAACGATGAGCCTGGTGGAGCTGGAGCCGATCGGCACCGTGGTCGGCGGTCGCACCGAGGTGGAGGACGACGACTGGGGCCGGGTGGCCGCCGTGATCGAGCTGGACGGCGACCGGTACACCGAGGAGGCGCTGCGCGGTCTGGACGCCTTCACGCACCTGGAGGTGGTCTTCCACTTCCACAAGGTGGCGCCGGAGAAGATCGAGACCACCGCCCGCCGGCCGCGCGGCAACCCGGACTGGCCCGAGGTCGGGATCTTCGCCCAGCGCGGCAAGAACCGGCCCAACCGGCTGGGCGTCTCCCGCTGCCGCCTGCTGAAGGTGGACGGCCTGCAGGTGCACGTCCAGGGGCTGGACGCGGTGGCCGGCACCCCGGTGCTGGACCTCAAGCCCTGGATGGCCGAGTTCGGCCCGCTTGGCGACACCGCGCAGCCCGAGTGGGCGACCGAGCTGATGCGCCAGTACTACTGAGGCCCCGAGTACCGATGAGGCCCCGAGCCGGCGTCATGCGAGAGTGCTCGGCATGACCGACGATGCAGACATGACCAGTCCTCAGGACCCCGACCTCGCCGTGCGCCGCTGGCGGGCGGCGGCCGAGCGCCCGGAGAGCCTGCTGATCGACGGCTTCCACGCGCTGAAGCACACCCTGCGGTTCGGCGGCGAGGTCCGCCAGGTGCTCACCGCCGACGCGGCCGGGCTGGCCGTGCTCGCCGAGAAGCTGGCGCCGGACGTGGCCGAGCGGATCCTGGCGGCCGCCACCGCGGTGCCGCCCGCCGTGCTGCGCGAGCTGGTGCCCCGGCCGCACCCGACCGGGGTGGCCGCGCTCGCCGTCCGGCCCGACCTGGACGCCGTGCTGGACCGGCTGGCCGCGCTGCCGCGCCGCGCCCCGGTGGTGGTGCTCGACAACCCGCGCAACCTCGGCAACATCGGCGCCGTGGTCCGGCTGGCGGCCGGCTTCGGCGCCACCGGGGTGGTCACCACCGGTGACGTGGACCCCTGGCACCCGGGCGTGGTCAGGGCCGGCGCCGGACTGCACTTCGCCACCAACGTGGCCCGGCTGCCCACCGACCGGCTGCCCGCCGGCCCGCGCTTCGTGCTCGACCCCGAGGGCGACGACATCCGCTCGGTGGTGCTGCCCGACGACGCGCTGCTGGTGTTCGGCTCGGAGCGGCACGGCGTCTGTGAGGAGCTGCGGGCCGGGGCCGACGGCCTGCTGGCGATTCCGATGCGCCCCCAGGTCTCCAGTTTCAACCTGGCCACCTCGGTCGGCATGGGGCTGTTCCACTGGATGTCCCACACCCGGTCGTCCTGACGGTCCGTCGGCTCAGCTGCGCGGCCGCAGCGCCCGCTCCAACTCGCCGAGGGCCGCCAGCAGCAGCCGGCAGCCCGAGCGGACCACGTCATGCTGCTCGCTGGTGCCGCGGTGGCTGTACTCCAACTCCAGGTCGGTGGCCGGCATCTCGGCGTCCTCCCACTCCTGGTAGGCGGCCCGCAGCGGCGTGAAGTCCACCGAACCGCCGGTCAGCACGGCGGCCCCGGCGGCGGCCGTGGCCTCGGTCAGCAGCGCGCCGAACTCGCCCGCCCCCGGCACCGGTTCGGCCGCCGCTCCCGGCAGGTGGGCCTCCATCAGCAGCCCCACCCGGGAGAGGTAGGAGAGCGCCTCGCGGGCCCGGCCCAGCTGCTTGCGGGTCAGCTGGGGATGCCGGTCGGCCAGCGCCACCGGCTCGGCGGCGGCCCGCTCCCGGGCCTGCAGGAACTCCGCCCGGGCCTCCCGGGTGGCCAGCAGCGCGGCCCGTACGATGCGCGGGTCCCGGCCGGCCGGATCGCCGTAGCCGGCCAGCACCGCCGCGGCGTACCGGCCCAGCGCCGCGATCCACTCGGCGGTGCGCTCCGGCAGCCGCACCGTCTCCCAGGTCGGGAAGAGCGCATAGGCGACCAGCGCCACCGCACCGCCGAGCAGCGTCATCACCACCCGCTGCCAGCCGTTCGCCAGCGCACTGCCCGACACCAGGCTGAGCAGGAAGACCGCGTAGCCGGAGATGCAGGTGGTGATCACCGCATAGCCGGTGGGCAGCAGGAGGTAGGCGAAGCTCATGAAGAGCACCGCCAGGGCGCAGGAGACCCAGTCGTCGGGGTGGGCCAGCTCCACCACCGCGGTGGCCACCACCACGCCGGTGAGGGTACCCAGCACCCGGGCCACGCCGCGGCTGTAGGTCTGCCGGAAGTCCGGACGGATCACCATGGCGGCGGTCATCGCCGCCCAGTAGCTGTGGTGCAGCCCGGTCAGCTTGGCCAGCAGGTAGGAGACGGTGACCACCCCGGAGAGCCGCATCGCGTGGTGCAGCACCGGGGTGCCGAGCTGGATCTGCCGCCAGCCGGTACGGATCGCCACCGGCACCATCCGGGCCAGCCCCGGCCGCCGCAGCACCCCGTCATGGCCGGCCACCGGTCCGGTCAGCGGGGTCTCCCGGCTGCGCTCCAGCTCCTCGGCGGCCCGGCCGAGCAGGGTGGTCAGCAGCCGGGCGGCACGCAGTGCGGGGCCGCGCAGCGCCTGCCGACCGGACGGCGCCAGCGTCGCGGGGGCCGATCGGGGATAGGCGACCGGGTCGCCGGTGCGGACCGCCCTGGCCAGCGCGTCCAGCATCTGCGCGGCGCCGGCCAGCACCTCGCGGGAGCGGTCGTACTCGGCCTCGTTCTCCGCCTCGGCCGCGGCCGACAGCCGGGCCTCCACCTCGGCCAGTTCCGGGTCCTCCGGCTCGTCGGTCGGCTCCAGAGGCTCCAGCGGCTCGATGACCCGGCCGAACTCCACCTCGGCGATCGCCACCAGGGCAGGCCGGATCCGCTCCGCGATGGCGCGCAGCCCGGGCAGCTCCGGTGGCCGGCGGCGCTCCTGCCAGGGCGTCAGGGCCTCGGCGTGCCGGGCCTCCATCAGCGGCTCCGGATCGAGGGCGGCCCGCGGGTCGTGCCGCAGCCGACGGGCGAAGTGGGCCAGCTCGGCGAAGGCGTCGGCCAGCGCGTCCCGGTGGGTGCCCCAGCTGCGCAGCGGCAGCACGATGATCACCAGGGCTTGCACCGCGCCGCCGAGCGCGCAGAGCAGGGCGTGGCCGACCGCGGTCCCCACGCTGACCGGCAGCTGGACCACCACCAGCATCACCGTGACGGTGTTCGCGGCCAGCACCCCGGCGGTCGGGCCCATCGACCAGGCCAGCCCGGCGGCGAACGACCAGACGGCCAGCACCAGCAGGAACAACCCGGTCACCCCTACCGCCAGGTAGCCCAGGAAGGTGCTGACGCCCAGTCCGATCCCGGCGGCCAGGGCCAGTGAGGGCCGCGGCCGGAAGCTGCGCTGGAAGGTGGCGATCCCGGCGATGAAGGCGCCCGTCGCGGCCGAGGTGGCCGGCCGCGGCCCGCCGATCGCCAGCACCGGGAAGAGCACCAGCGCCACCGCGAACGCCCCGCGAGCCGCCCGCTTGGGCTCGTTGAACTGCCGCTCGACCTCCAGCGCGGCCCGGCTGGTGTGACGAAGCGCATCGAGCCAGGGCATAACGGACAGTCTAGGCGGGACGCGGCCGGCTGCCCGGCCACCACTCACCCGCCTTTCGGCCCAACCAGAGCAGCAGCCCGGTGGGCAGGAAGACCGCGTCCGCCGCGATCATCGCCAGCGAGAAGAGCGGCAGGCCGAGCAGCACGGCGATCCCCAGGTGCTCCACGACCATCACGGCCAGCAGCACGTTCTTCAGCCTGCGGTTCACCAGCGTGAACGGGAACGCCACCTGCAGCAGCACGGTGCCGTAGGAGAGCAGGAAGACCAGCAGCACGCTGGAGCCGAGCAGTGCCGACAGCCCGGGCCAGGGCGTGAAGTAGTCCAGGTGCAGCGGGTAGTAGAGCGCCGTGCCGTCCTGCCAGCGCGAGCCCTGCACCTTGTAGAGGCCGGCCGTCGCGTAGACCAGCACCACCTGGGCGCCGATCATGAACATCGCGCAGTGGTGCACCATGCTGCCGAGCGCGTCCAGCACGGCCCGGGCCTCGCCGGCCGGCCGCCACCGGTTGACGGCCCACCAGATCCCCGCCACCGCCCAGAGCGTCCAGAACAGCGCGGCCCACCCGGGGCCGGCCCAGCCGCCCGCCGCCGACCAGGAGATCCGGCCGGCCAGCTGCGCCCGGCCCAGCAGCCCCGCAGCCAGCATCCACAGCACCGGCCCGGACACCCCCGGGCCCACGCCCCGGGCCCGGCGGCGGGCGTCCAGCGACCAGACCTCGGCGCACCGGCTGAAGGCCAGGTAGATCGCCATCAGATGGACCAGGTTGTCGCCGCCGTCGCCGAGCAGCACGCTGCGGTTCTGCACCGACAGCACCCCGACCAGGAAGGCGACCGAGCTGAACCTGGTGCGCCAGCCGAGCAGCAGCAGCACCGCGGCCAGCAGGGTCAGCGCGTAGCAGCCCTCGAACCACCAGCGGCCGTCCTGCCACTCAAGCACCGAGAAGGCATGGGTCTGCTGCCCCAGCTGACGGGCCAGATCCAGGCTCCAGGGCGACCGGTCGCCGTACAGCTCGCGGCGCCTGGGCCACTCGCGCAGCAGCTGGAGCAGGACCACCAGGGCGAAGCCGATCCGCACCACGGCCGCCTGGTAGCGGGCCATCGGGCGGCCGGTGAAGGCGGCGAAGGCGGCCGCCGCGGCCGTGCCGAGCTGCTCGGCCACCCCGGGCCGGGCCGCCGCGGACAGCGGCGGCGGCGCGGTGGCGCCGGTGGGCTCGATGGGACCGGGCTGGCGCGGGATGCCGGACAGCAGCTCCTGGCGCTCGCCCTCGGCACGGCCGGTGTCCTGGCGACCGGTCTCCTGACTGCTCATCACAACCCCGCGTAATCCTGGTCGGACACCGACCACCAGGGCAGCTCGCGCAGCTGCGGCCCGGTTGCGGCCGGCCGGTCGGTGGACCACGGCGGCGGGGCCACCGCCACGGTGTCGGCCCGCAGCTCGATGCCGGTGATCGGCGCCCCGCCCGAGGTCCGGCCGAGCCGCTGCAGCGCTATCCGCTTGAGGTAGTCGTCGGCCAGCGCGCTGCGCACCCCGGCGGTCGGCATGTCCCGGTCGTCGTGGGTGGTGTCGTAGAAGTCCCAGGCCCGGCGCAGCTCGTTCTGCTCGGCGTGGCTGGGGAACGGGTTGCCGCGTATCGCGGCGATGTCCTGCGCCGTCAGGTCGACCCAGCCGCCGTCGCCGACCGCGCTGCGGGCCCGGACCTGCACGTTGATGTTGTTCTGCAGCGGATCCGGCGCGAACAGCCGCCAGTTCTGCTCGAACTCCGGATAGACCAGCCCGTTCAGCTGGTTCTGGTAGCGCTGCGAGAGCGAGTTCGGCGGCGCGTTGCTGAGCAGCAGCGCGCCCAGCAGCACCGCGGTGGCCGACAGCAGCGCCACCCCGGCGGCGGACAGCACCACCAGCGCGGGCAGCGACCAGGCCCGCGGCCCGGCCCCGGGCGCCGGCGCCGGCGCCGGCTCGGGATCGGGCGCCGGCTCGGGTTCAGCGCTCGGCTCCGGCTCCGGCTCGGCCGCCCCGCTCAGCTCCCCCAATGGACTCCCCCTCCGGTCTGGTCGGCTGCGGCCCGCGCGAAGCCGGTCAGAGCACGTACGCCTGGTCGCCCGAGCCGGACACCAGCGGGCGCCCTGCCTGCTCCCAGGCGAACATCCCGCCGTCCACGTTGAACGCCTCCCGGCCCTGCGCCACCAGGTACTGCACCACCTGGGCCGAGCGGCCGCCGACCCGGCACACCACGTACAGCGGGCCGTCCGGCAGCTCGTCGAGCCGGGCGGTGAACTGGCTCATCGGCAGGTGCAGCGCACCCTCGGCGTGCCCGGCGTCCCACTCGTCCTGCTCGCGCACGTCGATCAGCGCCGCACCGGCGGGAACGGTCTCGACCAGAACGGTGGGGATCTGCTGGAACATGCTCGAAGTCTCCTGTGGTGACGGTGGCTGGTGCGCCGCTTGGGGGTCCTCCGGCCGAAGACGGGAGGAGGGCCCATTGTGCCTGGCGTGACCGCCGGCCGGGGAGGCTGCGCCGAGCAACTGCTCCAGCTCGCGCTGCCGTTCGGCGGCGGTGGCCAGCAGCTGGTCGGCCAGCTCGGTGAGCAGCTGCTCCGGCTCGCCCGGAGCCAGCGCCAGCAGCGAACCCATCGGGCTGGACTCCAACCGCACCTGCTCGGCGGCCAGTTCACCGATCCGGGCGCTCAGCCACTCCAGGCGCTGGCGCAGCCACTGGCCGCGCTCCGGGGCCTGCGGGTGCGGGGCCGCCTCGGGCGCCGTCGACCACTCCTCGGCGAGCGCCCGCAGCCCCGCGGTGTCGCCGCGGCCGTAGGCCTCGTTGGCCCGCGCGATGAACTCCGAGCGGCGCTGCTGCTCAGCCGGCTCGGTGGTCAGGTCGGGGTGGGCGGCGCGGGCCAGCTCCCGGTAGAGCCGCTGCGCCTCCTTGTCGGGACGGACCCGGCGGGGCGGCTGGGAGACCTGCGGCTCGCTCGGCGGGCGCGGCTCGGACCGGGCCGCCTCGGCCTCCCGGATGTCGGCGAACAGCGCGTCCAGGTCGGGCAGCTCGGCCACCACCTGGCGGGCCTCGGCCGCCCGGCGGACGTCCTCCGGGTCGCCGGTGCGGGCCGCCCGCGCCTCGGCGACCAGCGCCTCCAGCTCGTCCAGCCGGGCGTAGAGCGGGCCCAGTCGCTCATGGTGGATCAACGCGAAGTTGTCGATCTCCACCCGCAGCGTGGCCACGTCCACGTCCAGGGTCAGCCAGGCCAGCTCGGTGGCCGCGACCCGCTCCTCCAGGAGCGCCAACTCGGGGTCGAACCACTGCACGGGAGTGCTCATGCGCCCACCCCGCAAAGCCCGACGAGGGCAGCCGCCCACGCGCACCCCTCGGCGATTACGTCGCTCTGCTCGCTCACGTCGCCTCGCTCATCCACCCGGCCGAGCCTACCCGGGGGCGCGCGGGGCGCCGAGTACAGCGATTTCAGGTCAGGAATTGATGGACAGACCGTGCGAGACGGCGCACGCTGGGTGACACGCAACTGATACTGAGCAATCTGGCGGTTTCGGTACCGGTCTCCGGTCCGTCCGTGCTTCGCTGGGAGCGGCAACAGCGACGCGGAGACCTGACAGCCGCACAGGTGGCGGCCCCAGCGCGGCCGGACAGGCGGGAGCGATAGCAACCCCATGGCGGATGACCCGAACTCCACAGTGGACACCCCCAGCGAACTCATCGGTGCCGTTGGCGCGTTGACGCCGACCACCGCGGAGCCGAGCGCGGCCGGGCAGCAGCCGGCCGGTGTGGTGGCCATGGTGCGGCTGGCGGCCGTGCTGATCGACCCGGACGGCCGGATCGCGCTCTGGACCCGGGCGGCCGAGGAGCTCTTCGGCCACCGCACCGGGGCGGTGCAGGGCCGGCCGGCCCGCGGCCTGCTGCCGGCCGTGGAGCCACGGATCGCCAGCGGGCCGCCGCTGCCGGCCGCCCGGCGCTGCGACGCCTTCGACACCCTGGACGACCTGACCAGGAGCGGCGCCTGGGCCGGCCTGATGCCGGTGACCGACCGGGAGGACCGGGCCCGCTCGGTGCTCTGGTGGGCCTATCCGCTGGTCGAGCCGGACGGCCGCAGCCTGCTGGTGCTGGCCGCCGACGCCCGGCCGCTGCGGGCCCGCGGGCCACGGATCGCGATCGGCCGGAAACTGATGCCCTACGCCGCCGCCGAGGCCGGGCAGGGCGCCTTCCACTGGATCTCGGCCACCCTGGGCCC
Organism: Kitasatospora acidiphila; assembly: GCF_006636205.1. NCBI lineage: Bacteria > Bacillati > Actinomycetota > Actinomycetes > Kitasatosporales > Streptomycetaceae > Kitasatospora > Kitasatospora acidiphila. Next base: position 4,451,657 of record NZ_VIGB01000003.1, read on the forward strand.
GGCCACGCCGGGCGGTGCGGGGCCGCTCGCCCCGCTGCTGCCGCGGATCAGCCCGACCCGGCAGCGGCTGCTGCTGCGCCAGGTGGCCGCCGCCGGGGTGCCGGCCCTCTGGGTGGACGCCGGCACCCGGCTGCCGGTGGTCCCCTACGAGCCGCAGACCGCCGGGGTGGCGGCGCTGGCCGCCGGGCTGGGCCGGCGCTATCCGACCGCCCAGCAGCGGGTCAGCGCGGCGGGCGGCTCGCCTGCCCTGCGGGTGGTCCCGGACCCGGCCGGCGAGCCCTGCCCCGACCCGGCCTCGCCGGTGCCGGCCCCGCGCGGTGGTGCGGCCTCGACCGGCGCCAACGGCCACGCCCGGGACGGCGCCGAGCAGCTGTCCCAGCTGCTGACCAACGGGCAGGCGGGGGAGCAGCTGACCCTGCTGAACGAGGTCGGCTCCAAGGTCGGCACCACCCTGGAGCTGGACACCACCGCCCGCGAGCTCTGCCAGGTGCTGGTGCCCCGGGTCGCCGACTTCGCCTGCGTGGACCTGCTGGACCGGCTGATCTCGGACGCCGAACTGCCCGAGGAGCAGCCGGACGACGACACCATGCTGCGCCGGGTGGCCCGCAGCTTCCACCGGGCCGGCGACGAGTGGGGGCACGTGCTGGACGAGGGCGCGCTGCTGGCGATGCCGCGCTCCACCCCTCCCGGGATGGCGCTGCAGCGCAACCAGGCGGTGCTGGTCCCGGTGGTCGACGCGGACATCGCGGTGGACTACGCGGCGGCGCTGGGCGGCGGCCCCGGCCTGGTCCCGGTGGTCTCCGGGCGCTCGATGCTGGTGCTGCCGCTGTCCGCGCGCGGCACCGTGCTGGGCATCCTCAAGCTGCTGCGGCTGCCGGACCGGGCGCCGTTCGACGAGTCGGACGCCGCCACCCTGCTGGAGCTGGCCGCCCGGGCCGCGCTGTCGCTGGACAACGCCCGGCTGCACCGGGCCGAGTCCAAGGTGGCCACCACCCTGCAGCGCTCGATGATCCCGAGCCGGCCGCCGCAGATCCCCGGCGTGCAGATCGCCCACCGCTACATGCCGGGCGACCGCCGGGCAGAGGTGGGCGGCGACTGGTTCGACGCGATCCAGCTGCCCGGCAGCCGGGTGGCGCTGGTGGTCGGCGACGTGATGGGGCACGGGCTGCACTCGGCCGCCGCGATGGGCCGGTTCCGCACCGCGATGCAGACCCTGGCCGCGCTCGACCTGCCGCCCGGGCAGCTGCTGCGCCACCTGGACAACCTGGCCCAGAAGATCGGCGACGACCACCTGGCCACCTGCCTCTACGCGGTCTACGACCCGATCAACCGCACCTGCGAGCTGGCCAGCGCCGGCCATGTGCCGCCGGTGCTGGTGCACCCGGACGGCACCGGTGAGCTGCTGGAGATCCCGGCCGGCGCGCCGATCGGGGTCGGCGGGGTGCCGTTCGTGGCCAAGAAGATCGACGTCAGCGACGGCTCGATGCTGGTGATGTGCACCGACGGGCTGGTCGAGGTGCGCGGTGGCGACATAGGAGCCGGGCTGGCCGCGCTCTGCGGCAACCTGATCGATCCGCGGCGCAGTCCGGAGGAGGCCTGCGACACCGTGCTGGACCGGCTGCACAGCGACGACCGCAAGGACGACGTGGCGCTGCTGGTGGCCCGGTTCGACGGGGTGGCGGAGACCGAGGTGGCGACCTGGACGCTGGCCGTGGACACCGCCGAGGTGGGCCGGGCCCGCCTGCTGGTCCGCGAGCGGCTCGCCGCCTGGGGGCTGAGCGCGCTCGGCGACACCACCGAGCTGCTGGTCAGCGAGCTGGTGACGAACGCGGTCCGGGTGGCCAGGGACTATGTGCAGCTGCAGCTGATCCGGGTGGACAAGCTGCTGGTGGAGGTCAGCGACGACAACTACAACCTGCCCTCGCTGGTGCCGGCCGAGTCGATGGACGAGAACGGGCGCGGCCTCAACCTGGTGAGCCAGCTGGCCGAGCGCTGGGGCACGGCCCGCAAGGCGGTGGGCAAGGTGGTCTGGTTCGAGCAGTCGCTGCCGCGCGGCTACCAGGCGCTGCCGCGCGACTGACCGGCCGGCGGCCGGTCCGGTTCAGCGGGGCGCCGGCCGAGCGGGTCACTGCCGCCGGCCGGCGATCGGTCGGCCGGCGGCGGCCGAGTTCAGGCGGTCCGCTGCTTGGCGAACAGGTGGGCCGCACCCACCCCGTCCAGCACCCGGGACCAGTAGCCGCCGAACAGCTTGCCGACGGCGAGCAGCAGCACCGCGGTGCAGAGCGCCACGATGTGCTCCATCCCGGCCAGGTTGGGGATCGCGATCACCTCGACGGCCATCACCACGAACACCCCGACCGCGGTGACCCGGGCCCGGGTCTTCCACGCCACGCAGAGGATGAGCGCCACCACGGCGGCCGACGGGCCGGTGTCCCGCACGTGCGCGAGCGCGGGCGACAGGCCCGGCAGGTGGTCGCGGCCGAGCGCGACCCCGATCCGGGCGAACAGGGTGCCGGCCAGCGTGCAGGCGTAGGCGATCACCAGGGTGGCCCGGCGGCCCAGCACGATCTCGGCGATCCCGAAGACCACCAGCACCTGGACCAGCGCGCCCCAGACCGGCAGATCGAGCGCCGGCACGAAGAGCGACAGCGGAGTGCGCAGCAGCGAGAGGTCCAGTGGCTGCCCGGCCTTGACCCCGCCGAGCTGGTTCACCACCCGCTGGCCGTGCGGCAGCTGCTGGGCGATGTCGAACAGCAGGATGAGCAGCGTCGCACCGACCGCCAGTGGCACGGCGGCGAGCCGCTTGGTGCGCACCGACTCCCAGACGGTGCCGAAGAGGGTTCCCCACTCGGCAACAACGGCGCGTCGGATCAGCCCCGACCGCCCCTGCCGCACGTCCCCCGCGTGGGCCTTCTGATTCACGACAGCCTCTCTGTTCCGTTCACGAATTGCGGTTCCCGATCAAGCCCGATCCCGAGCCAGTTCCGCTCACTTGGAGTCGTTCTCAAGCCTAGGCAGTTCCAACAACGACCGAATCGCCCTCCATACCGATTCGAGCGTCATCCTCAGGTGGGATGGCACACATTCAAAGGTCGGGGGCTGCCCTAATCGGGGACGCACCAAACCACGGGCTCCCCTAAGGGCTCCCCCTCAGGGACCACTCGTCGCGGTCCCCCTCCGCCCCCCGGCGGAGGGCTACCCCTTCCCGTCGCCTTCCGCCGCGGGCGCCGGCGGCGGCGCCGACGGGACGGCGGGCCGCCGATGCCGGCGACGGAAGAGCGCTGGGAGGCTCGGTGCGGTGATGAAGCCCTCCGCACGGGCGTTGGCGATGCCGATCCGGGGCAGCTCGCTGCTCTTCTCGAAGAGCAGATAGCGCGGCTCCCAGATCGGCCGGTACTTGGCATTCGCCCGGTACAGCGACTCGATCTGCCACCAGCGGGAGAAGAAGCCGAGAATCGAGCGCCACAACCGCAGCACCGGACCCGCACCGAGTCGGGAGCCGCGCTCGAATACCGAGCGGAACATCGCGAAGTTCAGCGAAACCCGCTCCAGCTGGAGTTCCTTGCGGCCCTTCTCCAGCAGTTCGATCACCATGAACTCGACCAGGCCGTTCTCGGACTCCCGGTCCCGGCGCATCAGGTCGAGCGACAGGCCCTTCTCGCCCCACGGCACGAAGCTCAGCAGGGCCCGCAGCTCCCCGTCCCCGTCATGGCACTCCAGCATCACGCAGCGCCCGTCGGCCGGATCGCCGAGCCGGCCCAGCGCCATCGAGAAGCCGCGCTCGGTCTGGCCGTCCCGCCAGTGGTCGGCCCGGTTCAGCAACTCGACCATCTCCTGCTCGGGGATGTCCTCGTGCCGCCGGATCCGCACCGTGTAGCCGGCCCGCTTGACCCGGTTGTAAGCCTGGCGGACCACCCGCATCGCGCGGCCCTCCATGGAGAACTCGTCGAGCTCCACGATCGCCTCGTCGCCCAGCTCCAGGGCGTCCAGGCCGTGCCGGGCGTAGATCATCCCGGCCTCCTCGGAGGCACCGGTGACGGCCGGCGCCCAGGCGTGCTCCCGGGCCTCGGCCAGCCAGAGCTCGATCGCGCCCGGCCAGGCCTCCGGGTCGCCGATCGGATCGCCGGAGGCCAGCGAGACCCCGCCGACCACCCGGTAGGTGACCGCGGCCTTGCCGGACGGCGAGAAGATCACCGCCTTGTCGCGCCGGGTGGCGAAGTACCCCAGCGAGTCCCGCTCGCCCTGCTTGGCCAGCAGCTCGCGCAGCCGGGTCTCGTCCTCCGGGGTGAGCAGCTCCTTGCCGCGCGGGCTGCGGAACGCCACGTAGAGCACCAGCAGGAAGAGCACCGCGCCCATCGCGTTGATGAAGGTGTTGACCCAGTTCGGCACGTCGATCACGTCCATCACCCGGTCCGACGGGGTCACCGTGATCATGCGGGCGATCGCATAGCCGAACCGGTCGCCGAAGCCGGCGCCGGAGAGCGAGTTGTTGGCGTCCACCAGCAGCGAGCCGACCAGCCCGCCGAGCAGCAGGCCGGCGACGAAGGTGGCGGCCGCCATCCACGGGTTGGACCGGTCGCCCTTGGAGGTGAACTCCTTGCGCCCGACCACCAGGCAGAGCATGAACAGGCCGGTCAGCACGGCGGAGAAGTAGTTGAAGACGTGCCGGTTGTAGTGGTCCGCGCCGGGCACGCCCAGCGCCAGCGCATAGGTCAGGAAGGTCAGCCCGCCGAGCCCGAAGTTGAAGATCCAGGCGGCCCGCTTGCGCCGCCGCATCGCCACCGCCAGGAACAGCGACAGCACGGCGGCGGCCAGGCCGGCGGTCATCAGGTACGGGGTGAAGAACTGCCCCTCGGAGTGGTGCCGCACGGTCTGGCGGAACGGCACGGCGACCACCGCCACCAGGTTGAGCAGCGCGATCAGCCGCAGGTACCAGACGGTGCCGGCGGCGGCGAGCGGCCGCAGCCGGGCCGACAGACTCCGGCGGGGCGCGGCCGAAGCAGCCGGGGCCGGCTGCTTGGTGGGGGAGGACACGGGATCAATTCCAAACGATCAGGTCCAGGGGCGCATCCGCACCTGGTGGCACGTCATCAATCGTGGCTCAACCGCCCTACCGAGCGCGTGCTGCGGCCAGTGGATTCGCCCCCCGCCGATCGGCGGGGGTGGCAACCGCCATTGGCCCTAGGCTCGTCCCCGTGGGAAGGACAGAGGAGGAGCAGTGGAACCGATCCGCGTGCTGATCGTCGACGACGAGCTGCTGGTCCGCTCGGGCCTTGGCATGATCGTCGGTTCGGCGCCCGACCTGGAGCTGGTCGGCACCTGCTCCGGCGGCGAGGCCGAGGAGTGCGCACGCCGGCTGAAGCCACAGGTGGTGCTGCTGGACGTCCGGATGCCCGATCTGGACGGCCTCGCGGTGCTGCGGCTGCTGCGCGCCCTGCCCGACCCGCCGGCCGTCTCGATGCTCACCACCTTCGACACCGACGAGTACATCGGCACCGCGCTGCGCGGCGGAGCGGCCGGCTTCCTGCTCAAGGACACCGCGCCCGACCAGCTGGTGCACGCCGTCCGGGTGCTGGCGGCCGGCGGCTCGATGCTGTCGCCCGCGGTGACCCGCACGGTGATCGGCGGCTACGTGGAGGGCGGCGGGCCGGACGCCGATGCGCTCGCCCTGGTCCGCACCCTGACCGGGCGCGAGCTGGACGTGCTGGCACTGCTCGGCGAGGGGCTGGCCAACGCCGAGATCGCCGACCGGCTGCTGCTGGGCACCGGCACCGTCAAGGACCACATCAGCGCGATCCTCGGCAAGCTCGGGGCCGCGAACCGGGTGCAGGCCGCCGTGATCGCCCACCGCGCCGGACTGGTCCGCCCGGCCCGGCCCTGACCGGCCACCGGGCCCGTGCCACCGGTCGGCGCCTTCGCCGGCCGGTGGCGCGGCTGCGCCGTGCGGGTGACTTGGATGCCCCTAGTGGGCGGTGTGGCGCGCCAAACAGGACTCCAAGACGAAGAGTGACCAGGGGAACACTTTCGGCCAACTCCGGTCGCTGGTGCTCTACCTATGACTCGTTCGATCCGCAAGGAATTGGAGAACACCCATGAAGGACTTCCGCAGGGCTCTGGTGCTGAGCTGCGCCGCAGGCGCGCTCGTGCTCGGTGGCGCCGGAGCCGCCGCGGCCGACGCTGGCGCGGAGGGCGCCGCGATCGGATCGCCCGGCGTGCTGTCCGGCAACAACGTCCAGATCCCGATCCACATCCCGATCAACATCTGTGGCAACTCGATCGGCGTGATCAGCCTGCTCAGCCCGTCGTTCGGGAACACCTGCATCAACGGGGACATCGGGCGCGACCACGACGAGCACGGTCGCGACCACGACCACGGGCGTGACCACGACCACGACCACGACCACGACCACGACCACGGTCACGGCGACGACGACGACTGACCGACCCCGTGCGCAGGCATCGGCCGGTCCCGCCACTCAGGCGGGGCCGGCCGTTCGCCGTCCGCGCCGCAGCTGGCCCAGCGTCCACCCCCGGCCCGCCGGATCCAGCTCCCGGGTGGCTGCCGTGAACAGTTCGGCGGCCCGCCGGTAGGAGAGCCGCCCGCGCCCGGTCAGCGGGCAGCGGTCGGCCGCCGGCACCGTCGCAGGGGCCCGGCGGTCCGTCAGCAGCAGCGGCCCGCCGGCCCGGCTGACCAGCAGCAGCGGCAGCAGCCGGGCGGTGCCGGCACCCCAGCTCAGATCGGCCGCCCGACCCCGGCCGCGCCGCCCGGACCGGTCGATGTCGTCCACGTCCAGCGCCAGGATCCGCCCCAGCGGCACCCCCGACTCATGGACCAGATGCCAGCAGACCTGGTCCCGCAACGGCGCCGGCAGCGCCAGCACCGCCCGCACCTGCGCCTCGGTGAGCGGGGCCCTCTCCACCGCCCGCTCGACCGCCGCCTGGCCGGCCAGCGGGTCGGTGGCCAGCCAGCCCTGGGCCCGCCACCAGCCGATCGCGCCGCGCAGCGCCGACAGCTCCCGGTTCACGGTGCGCGGCTCGGCGGCGCGCGCCGCCACCGCCGACCGCAGCCGCCGCGCCGCCCGGGGATCGTCCAGCAGGGCCAGCGGCAGCACGGGCGGGGCCGCCCGGCGCCGCCCCTCGCCGACCGGCGGGGTGCGGCCGGCCAGTGCCCAGGCCCAGGTCGCCAGCGCGATCCGGTACACCCGCCGGGAGCCCTCGGAGAGCCGAGCAGCCGTCAGATAGTGCTCCACCGCAACCGAGTACTCCACCGGTTCCCGCAGTAAATCATTCACTGGAAATCCCCTCTTCTCCCAGCTCAGCGCCGATTTACTGCGCCATTTGAAGCATAGTCAGAAATTGATGCCGAATAACTCAGTTTTCGGTCGCGAAACCCTTGTGCGCCGGCATTTGCGCGCGGCACGCTGCTGCCCATGACCACCGCGCTGAAGGAGCGCCGCGGGCCCGGACGGGCCCGCGGGGTGCGCTCCGCCATGTCCTTATTGAGGCGGGAACGGAACTTCCGCTGGTTCCTGCCCGGCTATGCCACCTCGCTGTTCGGCTCGGCGATGGCCCCGGTCGCGCTGGCCTTCGCGCTGCTGCCGGGCCCCGGCGGGGCCGACACCCTCGGCTGGGTGCTGACCGCCCGGATCGTGCCGGTGGTGCTGATGCTGCTGGTCGGCGGCGCGGCGGCGGACCGGCTGGGCAGCCGCCGGGTGATGCTGGTCGCCGACGCGGTGCGCGTCGTCTCGCAGAGCGCCTTCGCCACCGCCCTGATCACCGGGTACCGACCGCTCGGGCTGCTGCTCGCGCTGGCCGCGCTGGGCGGGGTCGGCGAGGCGGTGTTCACCCCGCGCTGAACGCCCTGATCCCGCGGATCGCCGCCGACGAGCACCTGCCCCAGGCCAACGCACTGATCACGCTGGCCCGTTCCACCAGCAACGTGGCCGGCCCGGCCCTGGCCGGTGTGCTGACCGCCTGGGCTGGTCCGGGCGTGGTTCTGGCGGCGGACGCGGGCAGCTTCGCGGTCAGCCTGCTGGCGCTCAGCCGGGTAGCGGTCACCGTGCCGCCAGCCCGGCGGCGGCCCAGTCTGCTCGCCGAACTGCGCGAGGGTTGGAGCGAGTTCCGCTCACGCAGCTGGATGTGGGTGACCTGTCTGCAGGCCTGCTTCTTCAATCTGCTGCTCTGGGCGCCGTTCCTGGTGCTCGGGCCGGCCAGCGCCGATCAGCACCTGGGCGGGGCCCGGGCCTGGGGGCTGGTGATGGCCTGCTTCGGCGGCGGGTCGGTGGCCGGGTCACTGCTGCTGCTCGGCCGCGACCCGCGCCACCCGGTGCGGACCTCCAGCATCGTGACGGTCGGCTATGCGCTGCCCGTGGCCGCGCTAGCGTTCCGGAGCGGCCTGCCCTGGGTCTGCGCGGCCGCCCTGCTGGGCGGGCTGGCCTCGGCGGTCTCCAGCAGCCTCATGGCACTGGCCTGGCAGCGGCTGATCCCGGACCACCTGCAGGCCCGGGTGAGCGCTTACGGCTACCTGGGTGCCTTCGCGCTCGGCCCGGTGGGGCTGGCGCTGGCCGGGCCGGCCGCCGGGCTGCTGGGCACCGGCACGGTGCTGGCGGTGGGCGCGGGCAGCCAGCTGGTGGGGACCGTGGCGGCCCTGAGCGTGCGTTCGGTCCGCGCCAACTAGCCGCACGGCCGAGGGCTGGTTGGCAGCAGGCTCCGCCGGGCGGGCCTAGGGGCGGCTGCGCGGCAGCGGGATGGCCAGCCCCGTCTGGTCCGCCCCGCGCGCCGCCAGCGCCTCGGCCACCGGCCCGGGCAGCGGCCGCAACCCGAGCAGCGCGGCCACCAGGCCGGCCGCGCCGCGGTGCCAGTCCCGGTGGCGGCGCAGCATCGCGTGGTCGCCGCCGGCCACCCCGATCCCGGCCACCGCCGCCCCGGCCGCCCGGGCCCGCGCGGCGAAGGCCAGGGTGGCGGCCGGGTCGGTCACCCGGTCCAGGTCGCCGTGCAGGGTGACCAGGGTGCGGCCGGCCAGCTGCTCGCAGGGGTCGTCCGGCGGGCACCACGGGGCCAGCGCGACCACCCCGGTGACCGCCCGGTGCCCGGCCGCCCGCAGCGCGGCCCGACCGCCCATCGAATGCCCGAGCAGCACCACCGGCACCGGCCCGCACTCGGCGGCCACCGCGTCCAGTGCGGCCAGCACGTCCTGGGCGGCGTCGGCCCGGTCCCCGTTCCAGCCCCGGTGGCGGTAGCGCACCAGGCCGACCGCCACCGCTCCGCCCGCGGTGGCCCGGCGCAGCGGACGCAGGAACGGCGCCATCCGCACCGCCGCCGGCTGCCAGGGACGGGCCGGCGCCAGATCGGCCTCCCGACCGCCGTGCAGCACCAGCACCACCGCGCGCGCCCCGGCCGACCGGACCTTCCACCGCAGCCTCATCACCCGGCTCCTCCTGCCATCAGTCGACCCTGCACGGACGATCTCCGGCAGGCCCGGACAACTATCAGTCAATACCGATCAGTCGCCCGGCATGCACCCGCCATCTCCCTACCCTCGTGATCAACAGCACGATCACCTCACCCGCACCTGGAGGTACCCGATGGCCGGAGTCGAGACGGCGCTCAAGGAGGCCCTGACCATCGACGGCGCCCTGGGCGCGGCCCTGGTCGACATGGGCAGCGGCATGGCCCTGGGCACCCTGGGCCACTCCGCCGACCTGGACCTCACCCTGGCCGCGGCCGGCAGCACCGACCTGGTCCGGGCCACCCTGCGGGCCAACGAGCTGCAGGGCCGCACCGGCGAGGCGATGGAGGACATCCTCACCACGCTGACCCACCAGTACCACCTGATCCGCCCGCTCACCGGAGCGGGCGGCGAGGGCCTCTTCCTCTACCTGGTGCTGGACCGCTCCCGCGCCAACCTGGCGATGGCACGCCATCACATCCGGCGCGTGGAGAGCGGGCTGACCGTCTGACCGAACCAGTCGAGTGGACCGGGCGGGCCGTCAGAACAGCAGCCCGGCCAGCCCGGCGCCCGCGTACACCGCCGCCATCCCCACCACCAGCGAGACCGCGACATTGGCCGCCGCCCAACCCCGGGCGCCGGTCTCCAGCAGCCGCAGCGTCTCGTAGCTGAACGTCGAGTAGGTGGTCAGCGCCCCGCAGAACCCGGTGCCGACCAGCAGCTGCAGCTGCCCGGACGCCGCCCCGGAAGCCACCGCCCCGGTCACCAGCCCCAGCACCAGGGAGCCGAGCGCGTTCACCGCCAGGGTGCCCCACGGAAAGTCCGAGCCGTACCGCGCCTGCACCGCGCGGTCCGTCAGGAACCGCAGCGGCGCGCCCACCACGGCACCCACCGCCACCAGTACCGCCCCGTTCACCCGTCGGCCTCCGGCCCGCCGTACACGTCCACCTCTTCCACCGTCACCAGCCCCCGGCCGCCCAGCAGTTCGTCCAGCTGGGGCAGGAACGCCCGGACCCGTTCGGCCCGGTCCACGATCACCACCGCCACCGGCAGCCCGTCACTGATCGAGAGCAGCCCGGCCGAGTGCACCGCCCGCCCGGCGCCGTAGCCCTCCACCCCGTGGAAGACCGAGGCGCCGGCCAGCCCGGCCGCGCGGGCCCGCCGCACGATCTCACCGGCCAGCGGCCGATGGTGCCAGAGGTCGGTGTCCCCGACCAGTGCGGTCAGCCGCAGTGCCGGCCCGCCCCACCTCATCGCGCACCCCCGCGCCGGGCCAGCCACCAGCGGGTGCCGGCCGCGCCCGCCGCCACCGCCGCCATCGCGGCCAGCAGGGTGCCCGTCAGATAGCCGACCGCGAGCAGCGGATGATGGCCGACCAGCAGCCGGCGCACGTCCACGCAGTAGGTGGAGAAGGTGGTGAAGCCGCCCAGCACGCCGGTGCCGAAGAACGGCCGGACCAGCCGGTGGGCCGGCCGCCCCTCGGTGATCGCCACCAGGAAGACCCCGATCACCAGGCAGCCCACCACGTTGATCAGCAGCGTGGTCCAGGGGAAGGCCGCACCCGGCGTCGGCCACAGCAGCCCCAGTCCGTACCGCGCCTCGGCGCCGAGCACACCGCCGACCGCGACCACCGCCACCGCCTGGTACTGCGCCACCGCCGCGATTCGCTCCGCCATCGCTCAGTCCGCCTTCGCCCCGGCCCGCCGCCGGGCCTTGTCCCGCAGCTTCTCCGGCAGCTCGGCCACCGGGAGCAGCCGGGACAGCAGCGCGGGCTCCAGGGTCACCGCCCGGAAGACGGTGGCCACGTCCAGCCCGTGCTGCGGCCGGCGCACCACCCGCACCGCGTCCCCGGCGGCCACCGGCCCTGCCTCGACCACCCGCAGATAGGCACCCGGCCGGGCCCGCTCGGAGAACCGCTTCACCCAGCCCTGCTCGCCCAGCCAGCCCTGGAAGGTGCGGCACGGGATCCGCGGCGCCGAGACCTCCAGCAGCAGCGCGTCCCCGATCCTCCAGCGCTCGCCGATCAGCGCGCCGCTGACGTCCAGGCCCTCGGTGGTCAGGTTCTCGCCGAACACCCCGGGCGGCAGCTCCCGCTCCAGCTCCAGCGCCCAGTCGGCCAGGTCCTCGGCCGCATAGGCGTACACCGCCTGATCGGGGCCGCCGTGATGGCGCGGATCACAGATCGTGTCACCGGTCACACCGCTGCCCTGCGCCGGTGCCGCGACCGCCACCGGACCGGTCACCGGGCGCTTGTCGATCCCGGTCACCCCGGGCGCGGAGAACTCGGTCGGCCGCGCGGTCCCGATGTTGACGGAGCGGATGACGGGCTGCGGTTCCATACCCCTCACGCTACCCGGCCGACCGGAACCGTCCCAGGCCCGGACGGCGCAGCAGACCGGGCCGCCGGACCCGACTCGGACCAAGGTGGAGAGCATGGCCCCGCCGCACCGCCGCTCCCCGTTGCTGGCCTTCCTGGTCCTGGTGGTCTGCCCCACCGCCCTGCTGACCGTCTACTTCACGGTGCCCCTGGGCTCCTTCGGCCCGGAGCACCCGGTGCTGAGCTGGACCGTCTTCCTGGTGTTCCTGACCGCCCTGGCCGCCCTGCTGGTCCACCAGATCGCCCTCATCATGCGGGAGAGCGACCAGGGCCTGCCGGGCCTGGCCATCCTGGCCGTCTCCATCCTGACCCTGGTGGCCTTCTCCGCCGCCTACTTCGTGCTGGCCCGCCGGCCCGGGGAGTTCTCCGGGCTGCAGACCCGGCTGGACGCGCTCTACTTCACTGTGGTCACCATGGCGACCGTCGGCTACGGCGACATCGTCGCAACCGGTCAGTCGTCCCGGGTGGTGGTGGTCGTGCAGATCGTCTACACGCTGGTCTTCCTGGCGGCCGGCTTCACCGCGCTCGGCCAGCGGGCCCGCCGCCGGATCGGCAGCGGCCGCCATGCCGACGACAGATCCGGCCACGGTTGAGGAATCCGCACCCCCGGCACATGCTGGTCAGGTGACCGCGATGTTCGAAGAGGAGCTCCGCGCGCAGCTGGCCGCGGCCCGCGAGGATCTGGCCAAGGCCGCCGACGACGGCGACCTCGACGGTGTGCAGGCCTGCGAGGGCCGGATCGCCGGGCTGCTCCGACTGGCCGCCAGCCACGGGATCAGCCTGCCGCACACCCCGTCCGAGGAACGCGGCAATTCCTGATCCTTTCCCGCACCGCCCCGCACACGCAGGCAGGCCCGGTTCGGATTTCTCCGAACCGAGCCTGCCGGTTGTGCGCGAGGGGGGAGTTGAACCCCCACGCCCTTTCGGGCACTGGAACCTGAATCCAGCGCGTCTGCCTATTCCGCCACCCGCGCATCTGGGTGTTGTGGAAGATGCTAGCCGATTCGCCGGGGTGCAGTCGACGCCGGCCCGGCCGGCGAGGCCGGATCGCCCCGGCGGGCCGCCGACACGGGATCAAGCTGCCGCCGCCCGGACATACAAGAAGCCCCGGTTCGGATTTCTCCGAACCGGGGCTTCCGGTTGTGCGCGAGGGGGGAGTTGAACCCCCACGCCCTTTCGGGCACTGGAACCTGAATCCAGCGCGTCTGCCTATTCCGCCACCCGCGCATCTGGGTGTTGTCGAAGATGCTAGCCGATCGCCCGGGTGAGGTCGAATCGGTTTGGACCCGCTTCTTTCCCACTCGGCCGGTTTCAGCTCCCTCTCGGGCGCCCCTTCCGACGTGGAAAACATTAGCACGGCCCCGGCCGAACCTACGAATCCATCCCTGGGCCCCCGCCTGCACAGCTCCGCGGACCCCGCCACCGGAGCGGCCGCGGGGCGCCGGAGACGAACGGGTGAGCCGCGGATGACCACCCCCGGCCAGGGGTACCTGTCCCTGCACGCCCCATGGCCGATGTGGGTCATCCCACGCCCCGCCACCACATGGCCGGGGAACCGTACAGATGGCCGCGGCGTGGATACGATCAGTACGGAAGTACCGCAATCGGGCCCCGGGCCCGAAGGAAGCCCGAGAGCCCTTGGAAGGGGGTGCCCCGTGGGAGTGATGAAGAAGTTCGAGCAGCGACTTGAGGGTCTCGTGAACGGCACCTTCGCCAAGGTGTTCAAGTCCGAGGTCCAGCCCGTGGAGATCGCCGGTGCGCTGCAGCGCGAGTGCGACAACAACGCCACCATCTGGAACCGGGAACGCACGGTCGTGCCCAACGACTTCATCGTCGAGCTCAGCCCGCACGACCACGAGCGGCTCAGCCCGTACGCGGGGCAGCTCGGGCAGGAGCTCGCCGGGATGGTGCTGGAGTACGCCGAGGCGCAGCGCTACAGCTTCCTCGGCCCGCTGCAGGTGAACCTGGAGCGCGCCGACGACCTCGACACCGGCCTCTACCGGGTGCGCAGCCGCACCCTCGCCAGCGATGCCCCGGAGCCGCCGGCCGCCGCCTACCAGCCCCCGCCCCGCAGCCCGGCTACGGCTCGCCGGAGCCGGCCGGCGCGGGCTGGGCGCAGAGCAGCCAGCCGACGTACGCGGGCTCGGCGCCGCTGGCCCCGAGCGCTCCCCCCGCCGCGCCGGCCGCGCCCGCGGGTGGCAACGTCCGCCCGTTCCCCGGCTCGGGCACCGGCGTCGGCACCCGGCGCTGGATCGAGATCAACGGCACCCGGCACCAGATCACCGGCAACGCCTGCGTGCTCGGCCGCTCCACCGAGGCGGACGTGCGGATCGACGACCCCGGAGTCTCCCGCAAGCACGCCGAGATCCGCCCCGGAAACCCGGCCATGGTCCTCGACCTCGGGTCGACCAACGGCATCGTGGTGGACGGGCAGCACACCCAGCGCGCTACGCTCCGCGACGGCTCGCGGATCGTCGTGGGCTCCACGACGATCATCTACCGACAGGTCGAAGGGTAGGGCGAGCAGCGGTGTCCGAACTCACTCTGACAGTCATGCGGCTGGGTTTCCTGGCTGTGCTGTGGCTGTTCGTGATCGTTGCGGTGCAGGTGATCCGCAGCGATCTGTTCGGCGCCAAGGGCACCAGCCGGATCGGCCGCCGCACCGCCGGCGCGGCCGCACCCGCGGTCGCCGCGAGCAGTGCACCGGCCCGCCCGCAGCCCGGCCCCCGCGAGAGCGCCGGCCCGGCCGCCGGGCCGCAGTCCGGTGGCCGCCGGGCCGCCCGGGTCGCCCCCACCCAGCTGGTGGTGGTCGAGGGCGGGCTGGCCGGAACCACCGTCGCGCTCCAGGGCCAGGTCATCACGCTCGGTCGCGCCCACGACTCCACCATCGTCCTCGATGACGACTACGCCTCCTCGCGTCATGCCAGGATCTACCCGGACCAGACTGGGCAGTGGACCGTGGAGGATCTAGGCTCCACCAACGGCACGTATCTGGACCGTCAGCGGCTGACACAGCCGATGCCGCTGCAGATCGGCGTGCCGATCCGTATCGGCAGGACCGTCATCGAACTGCGGAAGTAGTAGCGCATGAGGGACAGCACCCCGTCCATGAGCAGCCGGGAAGGCAGCGCGGCCGCTGCCGCTGCCCTGTGCGAGGAACAGAGGGGAGCGGGCGCCGCATGAGCGAGCGGAGCGAGCTCATCGTTGAACGGCGCGCGTGGGCGAATGCCTCCACCGAGCTTTGCGAGGTGGGCGCATGAGCGAGCGGAGCGAGCTCATCGTTGAACGGCGCGCGTGGGCGAATGCCTCCACCGAGCTTTGCGAGGTGGGCGCATGAGCCTGGTGCTGAGGTTCGCCGCCGGGTCCCACAAGGGACTGATCCGGGAGGGGAACGAGGACTCCGGCTACGCCGGACCCCGACTGCTGGCAGTGGCGGACGGGATGGGCGGTGCGGCGGCCGGCGAAGTCGCCTCCTCCGAGGTGCTGAGCTCGATCATCACGCTGGACGAGGCCGACCCCCAGGCCGACCTGCTGACCCTGCTGAACGACGCGGTGCAGAACGCCAACGACCGGCTGCGCCTGATGGTCGAGCAGGACCCGCAGCTCGAAGGCATGGGCTGCACCCTGACCGCGCTGCTGTGGACCGGCGAGCGGATGGGCCTGGTGCACGTCGGCGACTCCCGCGCCTACCTGCTGCGGGACGGCTCACTGACCCAGATCACCCAGGACCACACCTGGGTGCAGCGGCTGGTGGACGAGGGCCGGATCACCGCCGAGGAGGCCGAGACGCATCCGCAGCGCTCGCTGCTGATGCGCGCGCTGGACGGCCGCGGCCAGGTCGAGCCCGACCTGGCGATCCGCGAGGTCCGGGCCGGCGACCGCTACCTGATCTGCTCCGACGGCCTGTCCGGCCCGGTCAGCCACCAGACCCTGGAAGAGACGCTGGGGAGCTTCTACGCCCCCGAGCCGACCATCCAGGAGCTGATCCAGCTGGCGCTGCGCGGCGGCGGCCCCGACAACATCACCTGCATCGTGGCCGACGTCCTCGACGTGGGCCCGAACGACACCCACAGCGGCCAGTTCACCACCACCCCCGTGGTGGTCGGCGCGGTCGCCGAGGGCCCGCACGGCACCGCCGTGGACAACCAGATCATCGACACCCCGGCCGGCCGCGCCGCCGGGCTGGGCCGCCAGCAGGCGCCGCAGGGCACCTTCGGCCCGGCCGACGGCTACGAGCAGGCGCAGGGCGGCTTCGGCCCCGCCGAGGGCTACGACGGCGAGGGCTACGGCCCGGCCGACCCCTCGGGTGCGCAGGGCGGCTACCCGGGCGCCCCCGACGGCGGCTACGGCCAGGGCTACCCCCAGGAGCCGCAGCCCGCCGACGCCGAGCAGCCGCCGCGCAAGCGCCGCTGGTTCCGCCGCTCGGCGGTCACCGTGGTGGCGCTCGCCCTCGTCGGCGGTGCCGCCTACGGCGGCTACTCCTGGACCCAGGACAAGTACTACCTGGGCATCAGCGACGGCCACGTCACGGTCTACCAGGGCATCAACGAGAACATCGCCGGCATCAGCCTGTCCAAGGTCCACAACACCACGGACGTCCAGACCCGGCTGCTCCCGGTCCAGACGCAGGACGCGCTCAAGAAGACCATCACGGCCGGCAGCCTCGACGACGCCAACGCCAGGGTGAGCGCCTACGCCCACCAGGCCGACGTCTGCTCCAAGGCGGCCCAGCACCCGCAGCAGCCCACCGGCAGCAGCCAGGGCCAGCCGGTCACGGCGGCCTCCTACGGGACGGCGCCCAGGGTCGGCGCCTCCCCGGCCGCGCCCGACCCGAGCGCCGCAGCCGGCCAAGGGGGCAGCGGCGCCGGCCAGCCGACCGCCTCGCCGAGCACGACGGCCGCCCCGAGCAGCCCGGCACCCAGCGCCCCGGCCGGCGCCTCGAGCAGCCCGAGCAGCCAGCAGTCGCCGAGCACGGACGACGCGCAGCTGGCCGGCCAGTGCCCGCAGCCGTCCTGACCCACCGCTGACCGGCAGGCCCGGGCCTGCCGGTCAGCACCCGTGCGTCCGTGCGGTTGAATGGCATGCGCCGCCTGCCCAGGTGTCGTCGAAGGAGGGGACCCGTCTCATGAACAAGCCCATCCGACGGGTTGCCGTCTTCTGCATGGTGCTGGTCTTCGCGCTGCTGCTGCGCGCCAACTGGATCCAGGCCGTGGTCGCCGACAGCTACGCCACCAACCCCCACAACGAGCGCAACCTGTACGACCAGTACGCCCACCCGCGCGGCAACATCATCGTGGGCGGCCCGGGCGGCCAGCCGATCACCACGTCCAA
Organism: Kitasatospora acidiphila; assembly: GCF_006636205.1. Taxonomy (NCBI): domain Bacteria; kingdom Bacillati; phylum Actinomycetota; class Actinomycetes; order Kitasatosporales; family Streptomycetaceae; genus Kitasatospora; species Kitasatospora acidiphila. The sequence continues at coordinate 4,468,813 of NZ_VIGB01000003.1, forward strand.
CTTCGTCAACGGCTACCGGTACAAGTACCAGACCGGTTTCACCGACGGCCCGCTCTACGCGCCGATCACCGGCTACTCCGTGATCGGCGACTCCAGCGGCCTGGAGAACCTGGAGAACGGGATCCTCGGCGGCACCGACGACCGGCTGGCCCTCGGCAACGCGATGGACGCGCTCACCGGCAAGCAGCAGCAGGGCGGCAACGTGATCACCACGATCAACCCGACCGTGCAGAAGGCCGCCTTCCAGGCGATGGGCGACAAGAAGGGCGCCGCCGTCGCGATCGACCCGCGCACCGGCGCCATCCTGGCCATGGTGAGCACGCCGTCCTACGACCCCAACAGCCTCATCAGCGACACCACCAGCAAGACCTGGAACGCGCTCAACAGCGACCCCAACCAGCCGATGCTCAACCGGGCGCTGAGGGAGACCTATCCGCCCGGCTCCACCTTCAAGCTGGTGACCGCCGCCACCGCCTTCGAGACCGGCAAGTACAACAGCCCGGACGACCAGACCGACACCCCGGACGTCTACACCCTGCCGGGCACCAACACGGTGCTGCGCAACGACAGCGACAGCGAAGCCTGCGGCCAGGCGACCCTCAAGTACGCCCTCGAGATCTCCTGCAACACCGTCTACGGCAAGCTCGGCGCCGACCTCGGTGAGGAGAAGCTGCTCGCCCAGGCCCAGAAGTTCGGCTTCAACAACACCGTGGACACCCCGATCCGGTCGGTGGCCAGCAACTTCCCGACCGACTCCACCCCGGACGGCACCGCCCAGGACGCGATCGGCCAGCACAACACCGCCGCCACCCCGCTGCAGATGGCCATGGTCGCCTCCGCGATCGCCGACAACGGCAAGCTGATGCAGCCCTACCTGGTCGACGAGGAGCGCTCGGCGAGCGGCACCACCGTCTCCAAGCACACCGAGAAGGAGATGGACCAGGCGGTCAGCCCGGCCACCGCCCAGAAGCTGCAGCAGATGATGGTCGACGTGGTGCAGAACGGCACCGGCAAGAACGCCCAGATCCCCGGCGTCGAGGTCGGCGGCAAGACCGGCACCGCCCAGCACGGCGTGGACAACAAGGGCAAGCCGTTCGCCTGGTTCGTCTCCTACGCCAAGGTCGGCAACGACATCCCGGTCGCGGTCGCGGTGGTCGTCGAGGACGGCGCCGCGCAGAGCGACGAGATCAGCGGCGGCAGCCTGGCCGCCCCGATCGCCAAGCAGATCATGCAGGCGGCCATCGGCAAGCAGTGAGGGATCGGCCTCACCTCGGGGCGATTCGCCTCCGACACCAGTAGGCTCCGATACCGGTCTGGTCTCAGCTGGCGGGCGTGTCGAGTTGTCACCACGGCGACCGGTAGCGTATCCGCCAGCAGCGGGTCTGCCCGCTGCTCGATCGCGGCCTCGCCGCGGCGGTTGGGACCGGCGTCACAGAACCACGTGTGACGAGGGCAGCGTCACTACAGAAACACGTGCGGGGACACCTACGTCATATCCTCACCGGACGGTGAGGGAGAGGGTCGGAACTATGGAAGAGCCTCGTCGCCTCGGCGGCAGGTACGAGCTCGGCGGCGTCCTCGGACGCGGCGGCATGGCCGAGGTCTACCTCGCCCATGACACCCGGCTCGGCCGCTCCGTCGCAGTGAAGACGCTCCGGGCCGACATGGCGCGGGACCCCTCGTTCCAGGCCCGCTTCCGCCGCGAAGCCCAGTCCGCCGCCTCCCTCAACCACCCCGCCATCGTCGCCGTCTACGACACCGGCGAGGACTACATCGACGGCATCTCCATCCCGTACATCGTGATGGAGTACGTCGAGGGCTCCACGCTGCGCGAACTGCTGCACTCCGGGCGCCGGTTGCTGCCGGAGCGCGCGCTGGAGATGACCATCGGCATCCTGCAGGCGCTGGAGTACTCGCACCGCGCCGGCATCGTGCACCGGGACATCAAGCCGGCCAACGTGATGCTCACCCGCCAGGGCAACGTCAAGGTGATGGACTTCGGCATCGCCCGTGCGATGGGTGACGCCGGCATGACCATGACCCAGACCTCGGCCGTGATCGGCACCGCCCAGTACCTCTCGCCCGAGCAGGCCAAGGGCGAGACCGTGGACGCCCGCTCCGACCTCTACTCCACCGGCTGCCTGCTCTACGAGCTGCTCACGCTGCGCCCGCCGTTCGTCGGCGACTCCCCGGTGGCGGTCGCCTACCAGCACGTCCGGGAGGAGGCCGCGCCGCCGTCCAGCTACGACCCCGAGGTCCGGTCGGAGATCGACGCGATCGTGCTCAAGGCGCTCGCCAAGGAGCGCGACTACCGGTACCAGAGCGCCGACGAGATGCGCGACGACATCGAGCGCTTCCTCGACGGCCTCCCGGTCGCGGCCGCCCAGCAGGCCGCCGCGTACGGCATGGGCGGCTACGGCTACGACCAGAACGGCTACCCGGCGCAGCACGACCCGTACGGCCAGACCAGCATGATGCCGCAGGCCGGCGGCGGCGCCGCGCCCACCACCATGCTCCCGCCGGTCGGCCAGGGCGGCTACGACCAGAACGGCTACCCCGAGGAGGGGTACGGCGACGGCAGCGACGACGCTCCGCGCAGCCGGCGCCGCGACGACCAGCCGAAGAAGAGCAACACCTCCTGGATCATCCTGGCGGTCGCCGCCGTGCTGGTCCTGGTCGGCTCGTTCTTCGTCGCCTCGGCCATGTTCAAGGGCAACGGCGGCAACAAGCAGGTCAACGCGCCGACCCTGACCGGCAAGGGCTTCGACGCCGCCGTCACCGCCGCGCACAACGTCAGCGACAAGATCACCGTCACCAAGGGCGACCCGATGGCCTGCCCCGGCGGTGTGCCCAAGGACCAGATCTGCCAGCAGAGCCCGGCGGCCGGCACCCAGATGCCCGAGAACGGGACCATCACCGTCCAGCTCTCCACCGGCCCCACCCAGACCGCGGTCCCCAACGAGGTGAACCAGCCCTCGACCGCCGCCACCCAGGCGCTGCAGACCGCCGGCTTCCAGGTCGGCCAGCCGGTCTACCAGAACAGCGACACCGTCGCGCAGGACACGGTGATCTCGCAGGACCCGCCGGCCGGCACCCAGGCGGCCCCGGGCGCCACGGTCACCCTGACCATCTCGCAGGGCACCGGCAAGTCCGCCGTGCCCAACGTGGTCGGCCAGCCGGTCGACCAGGCGACCGCCGCACTGGTGGCCGCGGGCTTCCAGGCGGACTCCAGCAAGACCACCCCGAGCACCAACGCCAGCCAGGTGGTCGGCACGGTGGCCTCGCAGAGCCCCGCCAAGGCGGCCAAGGGCGCGACCATCACGCTGACCCTCTACGGGGCACCGGCCAAGGTCACCGTGCCGATCCTGGTCGGCAAGACCTACAAGGACGCGTTCGCGGCGCTCGGCCAGCTGCACCTGGCGTCGACGGTGGTCAACGGCCCGGCGGACGACAATGCGATCATCACCTCCGCCAACCCCGGCTCCGGCTCACAGGTCGACCCGTCCCAGGTCATCCAGCTCACCACCAGGCCGGGCGACACGACGCCGCCCGGCAAAGGGGGCGCCACCACCGGGATCCCCGGGCTCCCCGGCATCGGGGGCAACTAAGCGCCCGAGGTAGTAGCGCCTGACAACGCAAGTGGGGCTGTGGACAACTCGTCAGTTGTCCACAGCCCCACGGCTTTTCCCCAGCGAACCGCCCCTGTCGCGTTATCCACAGACGGACCGTCAGAACCGGCGCCGGCGACCGTGCCCCGGCGCGCCGGACAGGGTGCAGAGCAGCTCCACCCGCCCGCCCAGCGTCCACATCGCCCCCGACACCTCGGACAGCCGCACACTCATCGCCGCCAGCAGCTCCGCATCCCGGCGCACCCGCAGGGAGAGCTCGGCATGGCGCTGCTCCAGAGCGGCGACCTGGTCGAGGAGGGTCTCCCGCACGGCCAGCAGTTCCTGGATGCGCTGCTCGAGCACCTTCGTGGTCCGCTCGGCGATGTCGGCGACCATGGCCTCAACCCACTGCGGCTGAGGGGCCGCCTCGGCCTCGGGCGCATAGCGGCCGGTGCGGCGGATCGCGGGGATGACCTCATGGGTGAGCCAGCGCCTGAAGGCACGGGCCTGCGGCTTGCGGGAGCGCAGGACCAACGAGTAGAGGCCGGGCTCGTTGATGATGGAGAGACGCTGGGGGCCGCCGCTGGTGTAGATGGTTTCTACACCAGTCTCGTCGTCATCGAGGTTCTTCAGGGCGTCGCGCGAGTTCCGGATCTCCAGCACCGCGCAGACATCTGCCGCAACCCACCAGGGCTCACCGTCGACCTTCACCACCCGGACTTCCTGGCCCTCGAAGTCGAACGGGATGACCGGGTTTTCCATGTTCGTCATACCAAGCCAAACGATTCGCCCAAACGGCTGGTATCGCGCTCCCCAGGCGCACCACCCCGGCGCACGGGAGCGCGCCAACGGGTCCTCACACTATGAGGACCCGTTGCCGTCGGCCTCTCCAGCCTGTGGACAACCCAACTGGCAAGGGTGTAACCAATAGTTACACCCTTTGACCGCCCCTCACCGCAGCTCCGACGGTGTCCACTCCGCCGAAAAGGGTGTCGGTTTAACCGACACCCTTTGACCGCCCCTCACCGCAGCTCCCCCGGCGGCGTCCGGTTCGCGTCCACCGCGTCCACCCGGACCAAACTCCCCCACACCGCCATCCGGTACTCCGAGGTGTACACCGGGGTGCAGGTGGTCAGGGTGATGTACCGCCCGGGCTTGGTGTAGCCCGCCTTCGCCGGGACCGGGGCGACGATGTCGATGTCGTCCTTGGTGGTCCGGCCGAGCACCGCGTCCACCCGGTAGACGTACCAGCGGTCGCGGGTCTCCACCACGATCGGGTCGCCCTTGGAGACCGCGTCCAGGTCGTGGAACTCGGCGCCGTGGCCGTCGCGGTGGGCGGCCAGTGCGAAGTTGCCGGAGGGGGCCCAGGGCATCGCCGCGGCGAAGGGCTGGGTGTAGACACCGGCGACGCCCTGGTTGAGCACCGGGGGTCGGTGCCGAGCCTGATCAGCGCCGAGTAGCCGTGGCCCATCGCGGGCACGTGCAGGAACCCGATGCCCCGGGGGTCGAGGGCGGGTGGCACCGCGTCACCCGGTGCCGCCCAGGACTTCCGCAACTCCTGGCCGGCCTGGTCGGCCTGACGCTCCGCCAGTACGTCGGTCCACCAGAGCGAGTCGGCGACGAACAGCGCCAGCACCAGCCCGAAGGTGGCCAGCAGCTCGCCGGTGGCTCCGAGGACCCGGGCGGCCGGGGAGTGGCGGCGCGGCAGCCTCGTGCTTCCGTTCGGCTGCTGCGCCATGCGGCCTCCGCTCCCAGCGGGTGGGAAAGCCTCGGGTCAGGGGTTGGTGAGGGCCGGCGGCTCTCCCTGACTCCTCGGTCGGTCATCGACCATCTTGCCAAAGACGATCAGCCGACCCCTGGCACTGAACTCGGGTGTACAGGTGGTCATCGTGATGTACCGCCCCGATTGGGTGAACGGCGAGCCCTTGGGGATCGGCTGCAGCACCGAGACGTTGGTCGGCGAGGTCTCCGGGAGGCCGCCCTGGACCTCGTAGGTGTAGTAGTCGGTGCCGGTCTCCACCACGATCTTGTCGCCGGGGGAGAGCTCGGCGAGCTTGCGGAACGGCTGGCCGTGCGTGGTGCGGTGGCCGGCCACGGCGAAGTTGCCGCTCTGGTCCCAGGGCATCGAGGTGCCGGTGTAGTGGCCGACCAGGCCGTGGTCGAGCACCTTGGTGGTGTCGGTGCCCTCGGCGATCGGATCGGTGAGGCCGATCTTGGGCACGTGGATGATCGCGAAGCCCTTGCCCGGGGCGAAGGCCGGGGCCGGCGCGGCGGACTGGCCGGGGCTGGGCGGCGGCGCGGTGGGGTGGTTGAACTGCTGTTCGAGCTGATTGCGGGTGCCGTCGGCGATCGCGTTGGCCTGCACGTTGGTCCACCACAGCTGGTAGGCGACGAAGAGCAGCATCACCAGCCCCGCGGTGATGAACAGCTCGCCGACCAGCCGGGCCGCGATCACCCGTTTGCGCTCCTTGGGCCGGGCCACCGGACCGCTCCGCCCGGTGGCCCGCCGCCGCCCGGTGCCCGAGCTCATCCCCACCCGGCCCTGGGCGCGCCGCCCCTCGTTCCGGGTGCCCTGCTGCGCCGCCCGGTCGGCCGGCTGGCCGGGCACGGTGACGGCCCGCAGTTGCAGCGTCTGGTCGGCCAGCCACGGGTACTCCGGTGCCGGGTAGTCCGGCTGCTCGACCACTGGGGCGGCCACCGGTTCGGCGGGCTGGTAGACCCCCCAGCCGTCGGACTCGCCCTGGTACGCCTCGGTCGGCGGATCCTGCTGCCGACCGCCGTGCCACTCGTCTTGACGCCCCCCCGGGCGCACGGCCGTCATCGCCTCAGCCCCGGCCGATCACCGGGGCGAGTCCGACCGAGCGGCCGACCGCGTCCGGGTCGCCGCATTCGGCCAGCCAGTTGGCCAGCATTCGATGTCCCCCCTCGGTGAGCACCGACTCGGGGTGGAACTGCACCCCCTCCACGAGCAGTTCCCGGTGCCTCAGCCCCATGATGACACCGCTCCCGGTCCGCGCGGTGACCACCAGCTCGGCCGGCACCGTGGCCGGCTCGACGGCCAGCGAGTGGTAGCGGGTGGCGGTCATCGGCGAGGGCAGGCCGGCGAAGACGCCGCCGTCCTCGTGCTCGACCAGCGAGGTCTTGCCGTGCAGCAGCTCGGGTGCCCGGTCGACCACCGCGCCGTAGGCCACCGCGATCGACTGCAGGCCCAGGCAGACGCCGAACAGCGGCAGCCCGGTGGCCGCGCAGTGCCGCACCATCTCGATGCAGACCCCGGCCTCCTCGGGCGCGCCGGGGCCGGGGGAGAGCAGCACCCCGTCGTAGCCCTGATCGCCGTCGCGGCGCACCGCCCGAGCCACCGTCAGTTCGTCGTTGCGCACCACCTCGCAGGTGGCGCCCAGCTGGTAGAGGTACTGGACCAGGTTGAAGACGAAGCTGTCGTAGTTGTCCACGACGAGGATGCGCGGGGCGGTGACGGTCGAGGCCATGGCTGCTGACTCCGATGAGGTGCGGGCGGGAACTGCTGGCGGAGGGGCGGGGTGCCCGGCCCGGGAGGCCGGGGGACGGTCAGCCTTGGCCACCGCCGTTGTTCACCGTGACGTCGTTGAAGGGGAGCAGCGGTTCCGCCCACGGGAAGACGTACTGGAAGAGCAGGTAGACCACGCCGAGGACGAGCAGCAGCGAGATGACCGTGCGGACCAGGGTGTTCCCCGGCAGGTGCCGCCAGATCCAGCCGTACATGGTGCTCCCTACAGTCGGGCCGTGGGGACCAGAGTAGACCGCGGGCCACGGCCGCCGGCCGGACACGGAGCTTTTCCCACGGCCCGCCCCGGCGCGTGCTACTGCCCGCCGGCGGCGTGCAGGTCGGTGCTGCCGGTGTAGCCGGGCAGGGTGAGGTCGCCGCCCTCCTGCACCTTCCAGCCCAGGCCGTAGGCCGCGACGTACTGCAGGTAGTTGCGGATCGAGGGGTCGGCGTCGACCGCGGCGCGCAGGTCGGCGGTCCTGCCGACCGCCCGGATGACGTACGGCGGCGAGTAGACCCGGCCCTGCAGCAGCAGCGTGTTGCCGACGCAGCGGACCGCGCTGGTGGCGATCAACCGCTGGTCCATCACCTGCACTCCTTCGGCGCCGCCCCGCCACAGCGCGTTGACCACGGCCTGGATGTCCTGCTGATGGATCACCAGGTCGTTGACGCCGGGCTCGGGGACGCCGGGGATCCGGGCGGTGGCGTTCGGCGGGGCGTCGTTCAGGGTGACGGTGAGGCCGGGGCCCTGCAGCTGGTCGAGGCCGGCCAGCCGGCGCTGCTGGGCGAGCTGGTCGGCGTCGGCCGGGTTGGTGACCTGCTGCCTGGTCAGCGCGTCGGCGCGCTGCTGGAGCTCGGACAGGTCGGCCTGGGTCTGCCGGTTCTGGTCGCTGCGCTGCTGTATCAGATCGCCCAGGCGCAGCAGCGAGTTGTCCGAGCGCAGGTCGATGCCGTGGGCGGCGTGCGCGCTCACGTAGAACAGGACACCCGCGAGGGCGAAGACGCCGCAGGTCAGGGCACGACCGACAATTCGGGTGGAGTTTCGGCGGCCGAGGCCCTCCGTCGGGTCCTGCTCCCCGGAATTCTCGGAATTCGGCACCGTACCCTTATCTCCTTCTGACCCGGCGAGCCACTACGCTAACGGACGCCGGTGGCATCTGCGGAGTACCTCTCGGACTCCTCTCGTACCGACCCGGCCCCCGCATTCGCCGCCCCGCCCCCCGCTGCACCCTGCGCGGTCTCACAGCGCATCGACAGGAGAGCCCCTCGTGCCGAAGTCTCGACTCCGCAAGAAGTCCGACTACACCCCGCCGACCACGGCGACCGCCGTCAAGATCAGCTCGGGTCGCACCTGGGTGGCGCCGGTGATGCTGGCGCTGTTCCTCATCGGGCTGGCCTGGATCGTCACTTACTACGTGACCAGTGCGAGCTACCCGGTGCGGGCTTGGGGCAACTGGAACATCCTGGTGGGCTTCGGCTTCATCGCCGGGGGCTTCGGCGTCTCCACCCAGTGGAAGTAACGCCCGCGTCCTGACCCCCGCCCGCTGATCAACGGGCCGTGGACCGCTTCGCCGCCGTCTGGTGGAGCGGTCCCTCGTGCTGTCCGCGTCCGGCGGCCCGTCGGTCATACCGTCCGCTTGTCCACACGGTTATCCACAGTGGGGAAAAGTCGACCGGTCCTGTGGATAACTCTGTGCGATTCCCAGGGCGCCTGACAATGCCGCAGCGGGACGCGCGTAGATCCGACCGGCACACACCGTGCGCGAATCACTGCGCACTGTGGACAACTGTGCGGGTCAGCCGTTGAGCCGGGCCGTCTCCACCAGGACCGCGGCGACGATCGCGGCCAGCATCAGCACCACGGTGGCGGCCTGCACCAGGTTGCGGTTGGCCCGCGGCGCGTGCATCAGGCCGATCCCGGTGATCAGGCCGGCGACCAGCCCGCCGATGTGCGCCCGCCAGTCGATGCCGGGCACCGAGAAGGTGATCACCAGGTTGAAGACGATCAGCGCCACCACCGGGCCGATCGGCTGGCGAGCCGCCCGAAACAGCACCGCGGTGGCGCCGAACAGCCCGAAGATCGCTCCGGAGGCGCCCAGCGAGGCGGCGTTGCCCCCGGCCACCAGGTAGACCAGGGCGCTGCCGGCCAGCCCGCTGACCAGGTAGAGCGCCAGGAACCGCAGCCGGCCCAGCACCCGCTCCAGATTGGGTCCGACCCACCACAGCGCCAGCATGTTGGAGGCCACGTGCAGCGGCTGCTGGTGCAGGAAGGTGGCGGTCAGCAGCCGGTACCACTCATGGGGCCCGGCGGCCACGCCGTACTTGGCACCGCCCGGCGCCACGTAGCTGACCAGGTCCCACTGGTTGACCAGCGACTTGTCGAGGTAGGCGGCGACCACGAAGACCGCCAGGTTGATCCCGATCAGGATCTTGGTGACCAGCCTGCCGTCCCCGGTGAGCTTGCCGCCGAACCGGGTGGTGGGCACCCGCTGGGGGTGCTGCGCCTGCGGGTGGGACGAGGTGCCGTTCACGCAGTCCGGGCAGTGGAAGCCGACCGACGCGTCGATCATGCACTGCGGGCAGATCGGCCGACCGCAGCGCGAGCAGCTGACCCCGGTCTCCTGATCGGGGTGCCGGTAGCAGCGCGGCAGCTGGTGCCCGCCGACTCCGGTGGGTGCGGCCGGACCGGTCGGGTCGCCCTGGGTCATCGCGTCTCTCTCTGCCTGGCATGACGAGTCCCGGCGCCCACCACCGCGTGGTGACCACCGGGACCGTCAAGGCTACTGCCGCACCGGCGACGCCGACAGGCGTCAGCGGCGGGTGATCTCCACCGACTCGATCACCACGTCCTGGGCCGGACGGTCGTTGCGGCCGGTCTTCACACCGGCGATCGCGGCGACGACCTTCTGGCTGGCCTCGTCCTCGACCTCGCCGAAGATGGTGTGCTTGCCGGTCAGCCAGGTGGTGGGAGCCACCGTGATGAAGAACTGCGAGCCGTTGGTGCCCGGGCCGGCGTTGGCCATGGCCAGCAGGAACGGCTTGGTGAAGGCCAGGTCGGGGTGGAACTCGTCACCGAACTTGTAGCCCGGGCCGCCGATGCCCTGACCCAGCGGGTCGCCGCCCTGGATCATGAAGCCTTCGATGATCCGGTGGAACACCGTGCCGTCGTAGAGCTTGGCGTTGGTCTTCTGGCCGGTGCGCGGGTCGGTCCACTCGCGCGTGCCCTCGGCCAGCTCGACGAAGTTCGCCACGGTCTTGGGGGCGTGGTTCGGGAAGAGCTTGACCACGATGTCGCCGTGGTTCGTCTTGAGGGTCGCGAACAGTTCCTCGGCCACGAGGATGCCTTCCTTCTCTTGGTCACTGACCTCTGCATCATGGCAGACGGCCCAGCCCGCCATGCAAAGGGGCAAAAGGGGATGCATGATCTCGAATCAGGTGGATAAGTGCCTGGTACGACGCCCTAGGAGGTGGATCTTCCGTGACCCGAATGCCCGCCCTGCCCTGCTTCGACGGCGCACGTGAGACGGCTGGCCGAACCCTCGAAACGCTGGCGCCCTATGCGGCGACCGCCCGGGATACCGCGGCCCACTACACGGACGGAGCGCGGCAGCGGCTGGGCCCGGCTCTGGAGGCGCTGGGGCCACGACTGGAGGCGGCCGTCGGCCAGGCCAAGGCGGGTGGGCTGCAGGCGGCCCAGTCGGCCCGGGCCGGCCTCGCCCCGCGAGTCGAGCAGGCCTTCGCCGCGCTGCCCCCCAAGACCCAGGAGAACGCCGTCAAGGCCGTCCACCGGGCCCAGGAGGCCGCGCTGCACGCCCGGCACTCGGCCGAGCACGCCCGGGCCGCCGCGCTGCCCGTGGTGCAGGAGGCCCAGGCCCGCGGCGCGGCCGCACTGACCGCCCTGCAGGGCAACGCCGTGCCGGCGCGGCACTGCGGCCCTGGCCGCCGCCGAGCGGCCGCCAGGGCCCGGCGGGCCGCCGACCGGGCCGACCGCGGCCGCGGGGCGCTGGCCGCGGTGGGGCTCCTGGCGATCGGCAGCGGCGTGCTGCTCTGGGTCTGGTACCGCCGGCGCAGCGAGCCGGAGTGGCTGATCGAGCCGCCCGAGGTGCAGCACCCGCTGAACCCGGTGCACCCGGCCTCGGGCGCCACCGCCACCGGCCGGGGCGGCTCGGAGAGCCGCGAGCGGCCCGGTGAGCGGCCCGACGAGGAGAACGAGGAGAACGACCAGCAGGACGGCAACGAACCCCTCTGACGGGCCGTCGGACGGCACCCGGCCCGCAGAACGCCGATGGCCGACCTGGTGGAACCAGGTCGGCCATCGGCGTGACTGTGGAGCTTAGGAGACTCGAACTCCTGACATCTGCCTTGCAAAGGCAGCGCTCTACCAACTGAGCTAAAGCCCCAGGACGGCGCCTGTGGCGCCATCGGAGAACAGCGTACCGGGTCAGCCGGACTGGAGGCACCTCCCAGCGGCTGGGCTGGGGCCGTGCACGGGTGTCCGGTTCCCGGGTGGGCAGGGCAGCGGCGGGGAGGTCCTGGGTGGACCTCCCGCGTTCCGCCGCGGCGGCCTGAGGTCAGCGACCGGCCGGGATCGGGTCGGTGGCCTCGGTCCACAGGTCCTGCTCGGCACGGTCGGCCTGGACCTGACGGTAGACAAAGAAGCCGCCGAGGGCGACCAGGGCGACCAGGAGGAGCTTCTTCACCGCGGGACCTCGTCCTTCTCAGCAGTTGGGGGCTCGCCCGCCAAGGCCCCGGCCGGGCGACCGAGGCGGCAAGCCTCTGATGTGCGGGTGTGGTTGGCGACCGAAATCGACCGAACCGCCCTGCGGCCGATGATACACACCCGTGTCCTGTTCGAGACCGGCTATCGGTCGCCCAACCTGGGGCGGTGCCCATGGTTTGACGTCGCGGTGCTCAGGACGGCCGGTCGCCCGGTCCGGGCCGGCCGAAGACCACGGTGGCGTCGTCGTGCCGCTTGCCCGGGAACCGGCCCGGCGGGTCGGCCTGCTCGGCGGCCCGCACGGCCGCCAGCACTGCGTTCGGGCCCTGCGTGTCCAGGGTCTCCAGCAGCGTGTCCCAGCCCCAGCCGTACCGCTCCACCAGCCGCGACACGCCGTCGGTGAGCACCGCGAAACGCCGCAGCCCGGCCAGCGGGCGGGAGCCGGTGAGCGCTTGGTCGGCGGCCTCGGGGCGGGTGCTCGCCACCCAGAAGCCGCCGGCCGCGTTGCGCAGCCGGGAGACGCTGGCCCGGTCGTAGGCCGGCAGCCGCTCCACCCGGTCGTCCAGCACCACCTGCGGCTCGCCGCCGATCGGCTGCAGCACGACCGGGGAGTCGGCCAGCACCAGATGGTCGAACCGCCCGCTCCCCCAGCGCACCATCGCCACGGTGGCCGACGGGCTGTCCGGGTTGCCCAGCTCACAGGTGCCGGCGTGCAGGGCGCAGACGGCCTCGATCCCGGCCCGCAGCACCTCGCGCAGCTCCGCATCCGGCCGCTCCACCAGGAGCCGGGCCAGCTGGGCCCCAGCCGCCCGGTCAGCCACGCCACGTCATGCCGGCACCCGGTGGGCGCCCCGCTCGCGGTGGCCCCGTCCAGCACCACCACGAAATGGGATCCGACGAGTACGAAGTCTTCATTGGCCCGATCATCACCCGGGGCCGCCTCGCACAGGCTGCTGAGCCGCATTGCCACTCCCGTTCGCCGGGTAGCTGCGCCAAAAACGAAACGCCCGCTCACCGAGATCGGTAAGCGGGCGTTTCCGCAGGTGGGCCTAACAGGACTTGAACCTGTGGCCTCTTCCTTATCAGGGAAGCGCTCTAACCGTCTGAGCTATAGGCCCTTGCCGCACTGAAAGATTAGCGGACCGATGGCCGATCTCCCAAATCGATGCCCTGACCCTCCTTCGGTCCCCCGATCGCAGGCCCCGGCTCGGGGATGCCGGCCTCGGTCGACTGGCGGCGCAGCCACTGCTCGCGGGTGGCCGGGAGGCCGCTGGCACCGCTGACGGCGGTGCGCACGGCCAGGACCTGGTTGATCCCGATCCGGTTCTCCTCGAAGGCCAGCGCGGACGCCGCCATGTAGAGCCGCCAGACCCGGGCCCGGCCGCGGCCGGCCAGCCGGACCGCCTGCGCCCAGTCGGCCTCCAGGTTGGCCACCCACTCGCGCAGCGTCAGGGCGTAGTGCTCGCGCAGCGATTCGACGTCGCGCACCTCGAAGCCGGCCTCCTCCAGCGCCGAGACGGTGCTGCCGACCGGGGAGAGCTCGCCGTCCGGGAAGACGTAGCGGTTGATGAAGGGGCTGGTGGTGTGCGGCACCCCGGGGCGGTCGGGGCGGCGGGCGATCTGGTGGTTGAGCAGCCGGCCGCCGGGGACCAGCAGGTCGTACAGGCCCTCCGCGTAGACCCGGTACTGGGCGCTGCCGACGTGCTCGGCCATGCCGACCGAGGAGATCGCGTCGTAGGGGCCGTCGGGGATCTCGCGGTAGTCCTGCAGCCGGATCTCCACCCGGTCCGCCAGCCCGGCCGCGGCCACCCGCTCCCGGGCCAGCGCCACCTGCTCGGCGGAGATGGAGACGCCGACCGCGCTGACCCCGTAGTGCTCGGCCGCGTGCAGCACCAGGGAGCCCCAGCCGCAGCCGACGTCGAGCAGCCGCATGCCGGGCCGCAGGCCGAGCTTGCGGCAGATCAGGTCGAGCTTGGCGAACTGGGCGTCCTCCAGGCTCTTGCCCTCCGGGGTCCAGTAGGCGCACGAGTAGACCATCGACGGGCCGAGCACCAGGCGGTAGAACTCGTTGCCCACGTCGTAGTGGTGGCTGATCGCGGCCCGGTCCCGGGTGCGGCTGTGCAGCCGGCCCTGCTGGCGGGCCTCCTCGGGGGGCAGCGCGGGATTCGGGCCGAGCGCGCCCGCCTTGGCCAGCACGGCCAGCGCCCGGCGCCCGGCCGGGCCGGTCAGGTCGCCCCCGCCCAGGTGCAGATCGCGCACCTCGGGCCGCTCGGTGAAGTGCGCCGCCTCGGCCAGCACCGCGTAGATGTCCTCGCCGGGGCCGAGCTCCAGGTCGCCGGAGACGTAGGCCCGGGCCAGGCCGAGCTCGCCGGGGGACCAGAGCAGCCGGCGCAGTGCCCGCCGGTTGCGCAGCACCAGCAGCGGGGCGTCGGCCGCCCCTGCGGTGCTGCCGTCCCAGGCCTGCAGTCGGAACGGCAGCCGGGACCCGAGCAGGCCCTCCACTGCCTCGACGAGCTGCGATGCGATCTGAGCCATCGTGTGGAACCTCCGCGCAACCGTGGGGACAGCTGAACGCCGAGCAGTTGCCCCCGAACCCGTACCGGTAGCCGTGCAGGCAGCCGCACCAGCCAACCCGGAGCGACACCGAGGAGTCCCGGCGGCACGCCGGGCCCCGGACGGCTGTCACCCGAATGGCGAAGCGGGCCCCTTCGATAAAACCGCCGAAGGGGCCCGCCTATGCCGGATTTCGCGAAACTCGTTCGTGAACCGGTGCGTACTGAGTGAGGTTGTGACGATATGTCAGGCTGACGTCAGGTCAGCCCGGCTCTGCCGGGTTCGGGTCACTCCTCCTCGGCCAGCGTCAGCTCGACGCCGCCGGTGAAGCCGGCCGCCGAGTTGTAGATGAACGCGGCGAGGGTGGAGAGCGCGGTCAGCAGCACCACGTCGATCACGGCGATCAGCACGGTCCAGGTGAGCACCTGGCCGAAGCCGACGTAGTCCATGATGTTGACGCCGCCGGTGCCGGTGCTGCCCGAGCCGGTGACCTCCTTGAGGGTCTTGCCGATCGAGTCGAAGACGCCCAGGGTGTCCAGCGTGGTCCAGAGCACGATGGCGGCCACGATCATGATGATGCCGAGCGCCAGCGACAGCAGGAAGCTGACCTTCATCACCGACCAGGGGTCGGCCTTGAGCACCCGCAGCCGCGCCTTGCGGACCCGGCCGGAGCCGGCCGGAGCCGGTGCCGCGGCGGCCGGACGGCGGGCCGCCTGGCCCGACTGGCCACCGCCGGAGCCACCCGAGCCACCCGGGGCGCGGTTGCCGCGCGCCGAGGCCGGCTCCCCCTTGGTGTAGGTGGTCGGCTGGGAGTACCCGCCGGCGCCGGGAGCCGGCTGGGCCGGCGGTGCGGGCACCGTCGGCTTGCCGGAGGCACCACCGCTGTAGCCGCCGGTGGAGCCCACCGCGGACATCACAGAGGTGGACGGCGTCGGTTGCTCGGCCGACGGCTGCGGAACACCTCCGTACGGCGCACCGCCCGGCACGGCACCTCCCGCAGCACCCGTGGTCCCACTCACTCTGGTTCCTCCCGCAGTTCCTGCCCGGGACGCGGCCACGTCCCGGTCGACACTCCACTGTGCGGCATCAAGCTGAGAAGCCCGAAACCGGGGCAGCCGGTACCCCCGTCGAACGGCGGGGGTACCGGCTGCCCCACCACCGTCAGGCCTGGTCAGCCGCCTCGGACGAGGCGGCTGCGGCGTCCGCCACACTGTCGGTGTCCGCGCCGTCGATCGGCTCGGCCGTACCGTCGGCGACCTCGTCGTCCTCGGCCTCCGCGTTGCGGGCCATGCCCACCACCGCGTCGCGCTTTCCGAGGTTGATCAGTTGGACGCCCATGGTGTCACGTCCGGTTTCACGAACGCCCGAAACCCTGGTCCGGATCACACCGCCGGAGAGGGTGATCGCCATGATCTCGTCGGTCTCCTCGACCACCAGCGCGCCGACCAGCGAGCCGCGGCCCTCGACGATCTTCGCCGCCTTGGTGCCGAAGCCGCCGCGGCCCTGGATCCGGTACTCGTCCACCGAGGTCCGCTTGGCGTAGCCGCCGTCGGTCGCGGTGAAAACGAAGGTGCCGGGGCGGACCACGTTCATCGACAGCAGCTCGTCGTCCTCGCGGAACGCCATGCCCTTGACGCCGGAGGTGGCCCGGCTCATCGGGCGCAGCGCCTCGTCGGTGGCGGTGAACCGGATCGACTGGGCCTTCTTGGAGACCAGCAGCAGGTCGTCCTCGGCGGAGACCAGCTCGGCGCCGATCAGCTCGTCGTCCCGGCCGTTCTCGTCGGTGCGCAGGTTGATCGCGATCAGACCGCCGGAGCGCGGCGAGTCGTAGTCCTTCAGCGCGGACTTCTTGACCAGGCCCTCGCGGGTGGCCAGCACCAGGTAGGGCTTGTCCTCGTAGGTGCGGATCGCCATCACCTGGGTGATGTGCTCCTCCGGCTGGAAGGCCAGCAGGTTGGCCACGTGCTGGCCGCGGGCGTCCCGGCCGGCGTCCGGCAGCTCGTAGCCCTTGGCCCGGTAGACCCGGCCCTTGTTGGTGAAGAACAGGATCCAGTTGTGGGTCGTGGTCACGAAGAAGTGGTCCACGATGTCGTCCTGCTTCAGCTGGGCACCGCGCACGCCCTTGCCGCCGCGCTTCTGCGAGCGGTACAGGTCGGAGCGGGTCCGCTTGACGTAGCCGCCACGGGTGATCGTGACGACGATGTCCTCCTCCGCGATCAGGTCCTCGATCGACAGGTCGCCGTCCGAGGGGATCAGGGTGGAGCGCCGCTCGTCGCCGTACTTCTCGACGATCGCGGTCAGCTCATCGGAGATGATCTCCCGCTGCCGGGCGGGGGAGGCCAGGATCGCGTTGTACTCGTCGATCTTGCGCTGCAGCTCGTCGTGCTCGTCGGTGATCCGCTGCCGCTCCAGGGCGGCCAGGCGGCGCAGCTGCATCTCCAGGATCGCGTTGGCCTGCAGCTCGTCGATGGTGAGCAGGTTCATCAGGCCGCTGCGGGCGGCGTCCGCCGACTCCGAGGCGCGGATCAGCGCGATGACCTCGTCGATCATGTCCAGCGCCTTGAGCAGCGCGCGCAGGATGTGCGCCCGCTCCTCGGCCTTGCGCAGCCGGAACCGGGTGCGCCGGACGATCACGTCGACCTGGTGGTTGACCCAGTGCCGGATGAAGGCGTCCAGCGAGAGGGTGCGCGGCACCCCGTCGACCAGGGCCAGCATGTTGGCGCCGAAGTTGGTCTGCAGGTCGGTGTGCTTGTAGAGGTTGTTCAGCACGACCTTGGCGACCGCGTCGCGCTTGAGCACGATCACCAGGCGCTGGCCGGTCCGCGAGGAGGACTCGTCGCGGACGTCCGCGATGCCGGCGATCCGGCCGTCCTTCACCAGGTCGGCGATCTTCAGCGCCAGGTTGTCCGGGTTCACCTGGAACGGCAGCTCGGTGATCACCAGGCACTGGCGGCCCTGGATCTCCTCGACCTCGACCACGGCACGCATGGTGATCGAGCCGCGTCCGGTGCGGTACGCCTCCTCGATCCCGCGGCGGCCGACGATCAGCGCACCGGTCGGGAAGTCCGGCGCCTTGATCCGCTCGATCAGCGCCTCGAGCAGCTCCTCGTTGGAGGCCTCGGGGTGCTCCAGCGCCCAGAGCGCACCGGAGGCGACCTCGCGCAGGTTGTGCGGCGGGATGTTGGTGGCCATGCCGACCGCGATGCCGGTGGCACCGTTGACCAGCAGGTTGGGGAAGCGCGAGGGCAGGACGGTCGGCTCCTGCGAGCGGCCGTCGTAGTTGGCGGCGAAGTCGACGGTCTCCTCGTCGATGTCGCGCATCATCTCCATCGACAGCGGCGCCATCTTGCACTCGGTGTAGCGCATCGCCGCGGCCGGGTCGTTGCCCGGCGAGCCGAAGTTGCCGTTGCCGTCCACCAGCGGCATCCGCAGCGACCACGGCTGCGCCAGGCGCACCACGGTGTCGTAGATGGAGGTGTCGCCGTGCGGGTGGTAGTTGCCCATCACGTCGCCGACCACGCGGGCGCACTTGTAGTAGCCCTTCTCGGGCCGGTAGCCGCCGTCGTACATCGCGTACAGCACCCGGCGGTGCACCGGCTTGAGGCCGTCGCGGACCTCGGGCAGCGCACGGGAGACGATCACGCTCATCGCGTAGTCGAGGTAGGAGCGCTGCATCTCGGTCTCGAGCTCGATCGGCTCGATCCGGCTGACGAAGGTGTCGGTGGAGCCGGTCTGCGGCTGCTCGCCGTCGGGACGGTTGTCGTCGACCACTGGTGGTCAGTTTCCTTTCACGCGTGACTGGGGTGTGCGGAGCAGACTGCTCGTCACACGTCCAGGAAGCGGACGTCCTTGGCGTTGCGCTGGATGAACGAGCGGCGGGCCTCGACGTCCTCACCCATCAGGACCGAGAAGAGGTCGTCGGCGCGGGCCGCGTCCTCCAGGGTGACCTGCATCAGCAGGCGGTGCGCGGCGTCCATGGTGGTGACCCGCAGCTCCTCGGCGTTCATCTCGCCCAGACCCTTGAAGCGCTGGATCGCGTCGTCCTTGGGGAGCCGGCGGCCGGCCGCCACGCCCGCCTCGATCACGGCGTCGCGCTCGCGGTCGGAGTAGACGTACTCGAAGTCGTCCTTGCCCCACTTGATCTTGTACAGCGGCGGCATCGCCAGGTAGACGTAGCCGGCCTCGACCAGCGGCCGCATGAAGCGGAACAGCAGGGTCAGCAGCAGGGTCCGGATGTGCTGTCCGTCGACGTCGGCGTCGGCCATCAGGACGATCTTGTGATAGCGCAGCTTGGACTCGTCGTAGTCCTCCTGGATGCCGCAGCCGAAGGCCGAGATCAGCGCCTGGACCTCGGTGTTCTGCAGCACCTTGTCGATCCGGGCCTTCTCGACGTTCAGGATCTTGCCGCGGATCGGCAGGATGGCCTGCACCCGCGGGTCGCGGCCCTGCTTGGCCGAGCCGCCGGCCGAGTCACCCTCGACGATGAAGATCTCGCACTCGGCCGGGTCCTTGGACTGGCAGTCGCTCAGCTTGCCGGGCAGCGAGGCGCTCTCCAGCAGGCCCTTGCGGCGGGTCAGGTCGCGCGCCTTGCGGGCCGCCATCCGGGCCGTGGCCGCGGTGATCGACTTGCGGATGATGTCCGCGGCCTCGTTCGGGTTGCGGTCCAGCCAGTCGTTGAGCTGCTCGTGCACCACCCGCTGGACGAAGGTCTTCGCCTCGGTGTTGCCCAGCTTGTCCTTGGTCTGGCCCTCGAACTGCGGCTCGCCGAGCTTGACCGAGATGACCGCGGTCAGGCCCTCGCGGATGTCCTCGCCGGAGAGGTTCTCGTCCTTCTCGCGGAGCAGCTTCTTCTCCCGCGCGTAGCGGTTGACCAGGCCGGTCAGCGCCGCCCGGAAGCCCTCCTCGTGGGTACCGCCGCCGTGCGTGTGGATGGTGTTGACGAAGGAGTAGACGCCCTCGGTGTAGGAGGCGTTCCACTGCATGGCGACCTCGACCGAGATCGTCTTGTCCTTGTCCTCCGCCTCGAAGTCGATCACCGAGGGGTGCACGACGTCGCCCTTGCGGGAGTTGAGGTCCTTCACGAAGTCGGCGATGCCGCCCTCGTAGTGGTAGGTCACCGCGACCGGGTTGCCCTCGTCGTCGATGTGCTCCGGGCGCTCGTCGGTCAGCCGGATGGTCAGGCCCTTGTTGAGGAAGGCCATCTCCTTGAACCGGCGCGACAGCGTCTCGAAGGAGTAGACGGTGGTCTCGAAGATGTCGCCGTCGGCCCAGAAGGTGACGCTGGTGCCGGTCCGGTCGGTGGCCTCGTGCTTGACCAGCGCCGCGGTCGGGGCGCCCATCTTGTAGTCCTGGGTCCACCGGTGGCCGTCGGTGTGGATCTCCACCGCGAGGCGGGTGGAGAGCGCGTTGACCACCGAGACGCCGACGCCGTGCAGACCGCCGGAGACGGCGTAGCCGCCGCCGCCGAACTTGCCGCCGGCGTGCAGCACGGTGAGCACCACCTCGACGGCCGGCTTGTCCTGGCCGGGCACGATGCCGACCGGGATGCCGCGGCCGTTGTCGACGACCCGGATGCCGCCGTCGGCCAGGATGGTCACGTCGATGGTGTCGGCGTGGCCGGCCATGGCCTCGTCGACGGCGTTGTCCACGACCTCCTGGACCAGGTGGTGGAGGCCGCGCTCACCGGTCGAACCGATGTACATACCGGGCCGCTTGCGGACCGCGTCGAGGCCCTCCAGCACCTGGATCGCGCTGGCGTCGTACGACGACCCCTTTTCGGCAGGGGTGGTCGCCGGGTCGGTGGGGACGGGGGACTGGCTGGACTCGCCGGAATCGGCCACGAAGCGCCCTCTCTGGCACAGCGCGGGCCGCATCCCCGACCCGGTTCGGGCGGGCGTGCGACCACGGCGTTTCGACTCAGTTACCGCAAGATGCAGTGTTTGGGCTTCAGTCTACCGGTACGACTGACATAGATGGGCGTTTGGCAGGCCTTGAAGGCGGATTTGGCGCCCCGAATCCCCTCCGCACATGTCCCGATACTCGCCCGGGGGCTGAGCGGCTTCACACGGGCCGCCAGCGGTTCCGGAAGTGTGCGCTCCGTCAAGATCCGCCTCCGCGGCACCGCGCCGGACGACTCAGCCCCAGGTGTCGCGCGGACCGGTGCTGCCCGGCGCGCGCAGCCGGCCGTACCGCCGCTGCGGCACCGACGGACCCAGCACCCGGATCACCCGGACCGTGCCGTGCCCCAGCTCGTGGTTCAGCCGCGCCACCAACTGCCGTGCCAGCAAACGCAACTGAGTGGCCCACGCGGTGGAGTCACAACGCACCGTCAGCACCGCGTCGGCCTCGTCGAAGTGCTCGGGGGCGCAGTGCGCGGCGATGTCCGGGCCGACGATCTGCGGCCAGCGGCCCATCACCCCGGCCACCGCGGCCGGCGCCTCCCAGCCACGCTCCGTGATCAAACGATTGAGCGCGGCCCCCAGCGGCACCGGGTCGCGGCCGTCCGCCCGGGCCCCGCTGCGCAGCCCGTGCCGCTTCGCCTCGCGCTTCTCGCGCACCTGCTCGCCGCGCTGCCTGGCCTGCTCCTTGGCCGCCCGCAACGCGACCCGGGCCAGGTCGACACCGGAGAGCTCTGGTTCGTCGCTCATCGGCGGTGCGCTCCTTCTTCCCCAGGCTGTGGACAGACCAGGGTACGGCTTCGCGCCCCTCGCCGGTGGATCCGTCAGGGGTGGATCCGGCTGACCTCGCCGCCCGACACCGCGTACCGCGCGCCGGCCAGCGCCTTGGGCACGTCCTCCGGCACCGCCGCGGTGACCAGCACCTGCTCGCCGCCGGCCACCAGCTCGGCCAGCTGGTCGCGTCGTCTGGCGTCCAGCTCGGCGAAGACGTCGTCCAGGATCAGCACCGGCTCGCCGCCGTCGGCCCGCAGCAGCTCGTAGGAGGCCAGCCGCAGCGCCAGCGCGAACGACCAGGACTCGCCGTGGCTGGCGTAGCCCTTGGCCGGCAGGGTGCCGAGCAGCAGGCCCAGCTCGTCCCGGTGCGGCCCGACCAGGGTCAGCCCGCGCTCGGTCTCCTGCTTGCGCGCCGCCCGCAGCGCCTCCAGCAGCCGCTGCTCCGCCTCCTCGCGGCTGCCCGGCAGGGCGCCCTCGAAGGCCGAGGCCCGGTACTCCAGCGCGGTCGGCCCGCCGCCCGGCGCCAGCCGGTCGTAGGCCTGCGCCACCAGCGGCTGCAGGGCGGCCACCAGCTGCAGCCGAAAGGCCGTCAGCTCGGCCCCGGCGCGGGCCAGATGGCCGTCCCAGACCTCCAGGGTGGACAGGTCGGCGCCCTTGCCGCCGCCGGCCCGGCGGGCCATCGCGGCGGTCTTCAGCAGCGCGTTGCGCTGCTTGAGCACCCGCTCGTAGTCGGACCGCACGCCGGCCAGCCGGGGCGCCCGGGCGGTCAGCAGCTCGTCCAGGAACCGCCGCCGCTCCCCCGGGTCGCCCTTGACCAGCGCCAGGTCCTCGGGGGCGAACAGCACGGTGCGCAGCAGGCCCAGCACATCGCGCGGGCGGACGTTGTCGGAGCGGTTGATCCGGGCCCGGTTGGCCTTGCCCGGGGTGATCTCCAGTTCGATCAGGGTGGTCCGGCCGCGGTCCTCGACCGAGCCGCGCACCACCGCCCGCTCGGCGCCCTGGCGGACCAGCGGGGCGTCGGTCGCCACTCGGTGGCTGCCCAGCGTCGCCAGGTAGCCGATCGCCTCCACCAGGTTGGTCTTGCCCTGGCCGTTGGGCCCCACGAACGCGGTCACGCCCGGGTCGAGGGGCACCTCGGCCCGGGCGTAGGAGCGGAAATCGGCGAGCGACAGATGCGCGACATGCATGGGGAGGTACTGCGCCCGCCTTCTGTCTACAGCCTGTGGATTACTTGCTCTCGACCGCGTGGCCGCCGAACTCGTTGCGCAGCGCGGCGATCATCTTCATCTGCGGGGAGTCGTCCTGGCGGGAGGCGAACCGGGCGAACAGCGAGGCGGTGATCGCCGGCAGCGGCACGGCGTGGTCGATCGCGGCCTCCACCGTCCAGCGGCCCTCGCCGGAGTCGGCCGCGTAGCCGCGCAGCTTGTCCAGGTGCTCGTCCTTGTCCAGGGCGTCGACCGCCAGGTCGAGCAGCCAGGAGCGGATCACCGTGCCCTCCTTCCAGGAGCGGAAGATCTCCCGGACGTCGGTCACGCTGTCCACGGCCTCCAGCAGCTCCCAGCCCTCGGCGTAGGCCTGCATCATGGCGTACTCGATGCCGTTGTGGACCATCTTGGCGAAGTGGCCGGCGCCCGCCTTGCCGGCGTGCACCGCACCGTACTCGCCCTCGGGCTTGAGCGCGTCGAAGATCGGCTGGACCCGAGCGATGTGCTCGGCCTCGCCGCCGTACATCAGCGCGTAGCCGTTCTGCAGGCCCCAAACGCCGCCGGAGACGCCGCAGTCGACGAAGCCGATGCCCTTCTCGGCCAGCAGCGCGGCGTGCTTCTCGTCATCGGTCCAGCGCGAGTTGCCGCCGTCCACCACGATGTCGCCCGGCGAGAGCAGCTCCGAAAGCTCCTCGATGGTCTGCTGGGTCGGCGCGCCGGCCGGCACCATCACCCAGACCACACGCGGGCCCTGGAGCTTGGTGACCAGCTCCGGGAGGCTGGCGACGTCGGCGAGGTCGGGGTTGCGGTCGTAGCCGATGACGGTGTGGCCGGCGCGGCGGATGCGCTCGCGCATGTTGCCGCCCATCTTGCCGAGACCGATGAGGCCGAGCTCCATGACTTGTCCTTACCTGAAGTTCGTGCAATCCGGCGGCGCCGTTGCCGCGCCTCAGAGCCTACGCCGCGCCGGTGTCCACAGGAGTTCGGGCCGATTGTGGACACCGGCGCTTCGTCACATCGGACGGAGGGATCAGCCGGACAGCCGGACCGGCATGATCAGGTACTGGTAGGCCTCGTCGGCCTCCGCGTCCACGGCGGGCTTGCCGGAGAGCAGGGCCGGCTTGGTGGAGGTGGTGAAGGAGAGCTGGGCGTAGGCCGCGTCGACCGCCTTGAGGCCCTCCTCCAGGTAGCCCGGGTTGAAGGCGATCGAGATGTCGTCGCCCTCCAGGTCCGCCTCGATCCGCTCGGTGGCCTGGGCGTCGTCGCCGGAGCCGGCCTCCAGGGTCAGCACGCCCTGCTCGAAGTTGAGGCGCACCGGGGTGTTGCGCTCGGCGACCAGCGAGACGCGCTTGAGCGCCTCCAGGAACGGCTGGGTCTGCACCGCGGCGATCGCGTTGAACTCGGTCGGGAAGAGGCTGCGGAACTTGGGGAACTCGCCCTCCAGCAGCCGGGTGGTGGTCCGGCGGCCGGCGCCCTCGAAGCCGATCAGGCCCTCGCCGGCGCCGCCCGAGGAGAGCGCGATCGAGACGCTGTCGCCGCTGCCCAGCGACTTGGCGATGTCCTGCAGAGTGCGGGCCGGCACCAGGGCGACCGCGGAGATGTCCGGCTGCTCGGGCTTCCACAGCAGCTCGCGGACGGCGAACCGGTAGCGGTCGGTGGCAGCCAGGGTGATCTTGTCGCCCTCGATCTCGACCCGGACACCGGTGAGCACCGGCAGGGTGTCGTCCCGGCCGGCGGCGACGGCGGCCTGGCTGACGGCGGTGGCGAACACGTCGCCGGAGACCGTGCCGGTCGCGGTGGGCATCTGGGGCAGCGCCGGGTACTCGTCGACCGGCAGGGTCGGCAGGGTGAAGCGCGAGCTGCCGCAGACCACGCTGACCCGCATGCCGTCGGTGGAGATCTCCACCGGCCGGTTGGGCAGGTTGCGGGAGATGTCGTTGAGCAGCCGGCCGGAGACCAGCACGGTGCCGGACTCCTCGACGTCGGCTTCCAGCTCGACCCGGGCCGAGACCTCGTAGTCGAAGCCCGACAGTGCCAGGGTGCCGTCCTGCGCGGTCAGCAGCAGGCCGGCCAGCACCGGCACCGGCGGCCGTGCCGGGAGGCTGCGGGCCGCCCAGGCCACTGCCTCCGCGAGGACGTCACGCTCCACCCGGAACTTCACCGGTAACCGCCTCCTGGATCCTGCTGTCGCTTGCTGATCTTGGTCTTGCTCTGTTGTTGCCGAAGACAGTCTGACGTACTCGGCGGACAGTCGATGCCGACCGGCGCAAGTCGGGCGAACACCCGTCCGGACGGCTTGTCCACAGATTTCGGCCCACCCCGCTGTTTCGCGATTCCGGGGCTCTCTAGGTGTAGCCGTAGTAGTAGGGCCTGTGGATACCGTGGATAACCCCGTTTCCGCAGGTCAGCACCGCTTTTTTGTCCACAGTGGCTGTGGAGGGCGCCGGTGGATAACCGGGCGCCGCTGTGGACGGCGGAGCGTTACTCACAGGGCACGCTGAGTATCCACAGCTTTTCCCCAGCTCCTTCCCCAGGTTCGGCCCGGGTTATCCACGGCCGTCGGGTCAACATCGCGTGACGGCTTTCACACCGGCCGATGAACCGGGCCCGACGGCTGTCGAACAGTGGACATCGCTGTGGAGAAGCTGGGGATAACCGCCCTGGGCCTGTGGATTGACGGTGGACAACTTTCCGGCGCTCTGACGAGCCGCCAACTGTCCACAGGCTGTGGATAACTGTTGTGCACAAGTCCACAGGCAGTTGACCTGCGGCGACGAGCGTAGCGGCGGGCGCCCTGTGGAGGAATTCTGGATAACTCCGGGTTCCCCACCCTGTGGACCGGGGAAAACCCCGGCTCCTGTGGAGAACGGCTCGACGGGTCGGCACTGTTCGAATTGATGCTCAGTTGTGCGAAGCGGCCCGGAGCTTGGTGGAGCGTCAACTTGATCCCTTCCCCAGGCTGCGGGCGGCTACACCCGGCTTTTCGCGAGAATCGAAAGGGGCGCCGGCGGACGCCGAAAAGGGCCGGTGGACGGCCGAGAACGGCTGTCCACCGGCCCTGGAGACCGGGTGGCGGGGTCGCTAACTCTTGATGCGGTTGGTGAGTTCGGTGACCTGGTTGTAGAGCGAGCGGCGCTCGGCCATCAGCGAGCGGATCTTGCGGTCCGCGTGCATCACGGTGGTGTGGTCGCGGCCGCCGAACTGCGCGCCGATCTTCGGCAGCGACAGGTCGGTGAGCTCCCGGCAGAGGTACATGGCGATCTGACGGGCCGTCGCCAGCACCCGGCTGCGCGAGGAACCGCACAGGTCCTCCACGGTGAGCCCGAAGTAGGCCGCCGTCTGCTGCATGATCACCTGGGCGGTGATCTCCGGCCCGGCGTCCTCGTCGCCACCCGGGATCAGGTCCTTGAGGACGATCCCGGCCAGCTCCAGGTCGACCGGCGAGCGGTTCAGG
Source organism: Kitasatospora acidiphila (assembly GCF_006636205.1). Taxonomy (NCBI): domain Bacteria; kingdom Bacillati; phylum Actinomycetota; class Actinomycetes; order Kitasatosporales; family Streptomycetaceae; genus Kitasatospora; species Kitasatospora acidiphila. The sequence continues at coordinate 4,494,544 of NZ_VIGB01000003.1, forward strand.
TTGGCGAACGCGGTCACCCGGATCAGCGCGCCCTCCAACTCGCGGATGTTGCGGGTGATCCGGGAGGCGATGAACTCCAGCACGTCCGCTGGGGCGTTGAGCCGCTCCTGGATCGCCTTCTTGCGAAGGATCGCGATCCGGGTCTCCAGCTCCGGCGGGGTCACATCGGTGATCAGGCCCCACTCGAAGCGGTTGCGCAGCCGGTCCTCCAGGGTGGTCAGCAGCTTGGGCGGCCGGTCCGAGGAGAGCACGATCTGCTTGTTGGCGTTGTGGAGCGTGTTGAAGGTGTGGAAGAACTCCTCCTGGGTCGACTCCTTCTGCGCGAGGAACTGGATGTCGTCGACCAGCAGGATGTCCATGTCCCGGTAGCGCTTGCGGAACGCGTCCGCCTTGCCGTCCCGGATGGAGTTGATGAACTCGTTGGTGAACTCCTCCGAGCTCACGTACCGCACCCGGGTGCCGGGGAAGAGGCTGCGTGAGTAGTGCCCGATCGCGTGCAGCAGATGGGTCTTGCCGAGGCCGGACTCGCCGTAGATGAACAGCGGGTTGTAGGCCTTGGCCGGGGCCTCGGCGACCGCCACCGCGGCCGCGTGCGCGAACCGGTTGCTGGCGCCGATCACGAAGGTGTCGAAGAGGTACTTGGGGTTCAGCCGTGCGGCCGGCTCGTCCTTGCGCCCGAGCTCGCCGGAGGAACCACCGGGCGGCGCGGGGACGCCGCGGTCGCCGACCCGCTCGGGCAGGCCGGCGGGGCCCGGTCGGTCGGCGGGCTCGGGCCGCTCCGGCTCGGGGCGCTCGGTGCCGCCGGCTGCGGTCGGCTCCTCGCCGGGCCGGCCGGGCGGCTGGCGCAGCGCGGCCGGCGGCAGGTCGCGGCGGATCGGCGGCAGCCCGCGGCCAGAGCCGCGGCCGCCGCGGCCCTGGTGCTCGGTGGAGTCGTAGGCACCGCCGAACAGGTCGCCCTGGGCCGGCCCGCCGGGCTGGGCGCCGGTGGCGCCATGGGCGTTCTCGGCCTCCCAGTCGCGGTACTGGTACGGCTGCTGCTCCTGGTAGCCGGGGGGCTGCTGGTAGGCCGGTCCGCCGTAGGGCTGCTCCTGGTACGGCGGGTAGTCGCCGTAGGGCTGCTGCTGGGGGTAGCCGGGAGTGCGGCGCTCCTCGTAGGAGTAGTCCTGGTAGGGCTGCGGCTCGCGGTAGCCCGGCTCGGGCTCGGCCGGGCGCGGCGGCGCGGGTGCGGGGGCCGGTGTGGGCGGCGCGGCGTTGGCGTCGACCATCACGGCGATCCGCACCGGGCGGCCGAACAGCCGGCTGAGCTCCTCGGTCAGCTGCGGCAGCAGCCGGCCCTCGAGCACCTGCTTCGCCCACTCGTTGGGGGCGGCCAGCAGGGCGGTGTCGTGCATCATCCACATCGGCTGGGTGCGCTGCACCCAGACCTTGTCCTTGTCGCCCACCGAGGTGTCGTTGACCAGCCGCTCGACGACCTCCGCCCAGGCGGGGACGAGGTCGCTGTTGACATCAGCCACTGGTGCACGCTTTCTCGTTCCCCCATCGGGGGGATGAACAAAACCAGACAAGTCCTGCAACGGTAGTCAGCGGACAGAGCTGATTCAAGTTGTTGTCCACAGGCTGTGGGTGAGCGCGGGACGAGTGGCCGGTTTGACCCTCGGGCGTCCCGCCGCGTACCGTAACGAGGTCGAGTTGTCGATGGCCGCTGCCGCATGCCCGCGGGTCCACCCCGCTTCCAGAAGGCGCGCAGCACGGGCGCCGTGGATTGTCCGAAACCCAGCGGACCTGGGGATTCGGGCCGGATTTCCCAGAAGTGAGGGGAGATCGCGCGGACGCACGGTGACGGCCATGCCGCAACTCGTCACCCTACGATTCACCCCAGGAGCCCCCGAGTGAGCAAGCGCACCTTCCAGCCGAACAACCGTCGTCGCGCCAAGACCCACGGCTTCCGGCTGCGGATGCGTACCCGCGCCGGCCGCGCCATCCTGGCGTCCCGCCGTTCCAAGGGCCGCGCCAGCCTCTCCGCCTGATCCGCGCCAAGAGTCTTCAGTGCTGCCCTCCGAGAATCGGCTGCGGCGGCGCCAGGACTTCTCGACCGCGGTGAAACGCGGCCGCCGGGCCGGTCGGCCCCTGCTGGTGGTCCATCTCAGACGAGAGGACGGACCGGCGGGGGACGGGTACAGCGACTCCCACCCGCACGCCGCCGAGGGACCTCCCTCGGTGCGTGCGGGTTTCGTCGTGAGCAAGGCGGTCGGTCCCGCGGTCGTGCGGAACCTGGTGAAGCGTCGTCTACGTCACCTGGTACGGGACCGTCTGGGCGCTCTGCCCGCAGGTAGCCTGATAGTGGTACGGGCGTTGCCTCCGGCGGGGTCAGCGTCCTACACGGATCTAGCACACGACCTGGATGCCGCTCTCAAGCGGTTGCTCCGGACGGATCCGGCCACAGCGACCGGATCAGGGCCGACAGGATCAGGGCGATGAAGTACCTGCTGATGGGGCTGATCAGGGTCTATCAGTGGACGATCAGTCCGCTGCTCGGTCAGGTCTGCCGCTACTACCCCTCGTGCTCGCACTACGGCTATGAGGCCGTGCGGGTGCACGGGGCGGTGAAGGGCAGTGTGCTCACCGCATGGCGCATTCTGCGCTGCAACCCATGGTCCCCGGGTGGAGTGGACCACGTACCGCCGCGCAAGCGTCCCGTCTGGCACCAGCGATTGCGAAACCTGGTGCACCCCAGGACGACCGGTAGCGCCGCGCTCCCGGAGCCGACGACCAAGCCCAATGCTCAAGGAGTCTGACCGGTGACCTGGTCCTTCCTGAACCCTCTCTACACAGCGGTCTCCTGGATCATCGTCCAGTTCCACTCGCTGTACAGCCACGTCTTCCCGGCCGACAGCGGTTGGGCCTGGGGGCTGGCGATCGCCTCGATGGTGGTCGTGATCCGGATCTGCCTGATCCCGCTCTTCGTGAAGCAGATCAAGTCGACCCGGGCCATGCAGGCGATCCAGCCGAAGATGAAGGCCATCCAGGAGCGCTACAAGAACGACCGGCAGCGCCAGTCGGAAGAAATGATGAAGCTCTACAAGGAGGCGGGTACCAACCCCTTCTCGAGCTGCCTTCCGATCCTGGTGCAGATGCCGTTCTTCACCGCCCTCTACGGGGTGCTGAGCTCGATCGCGCACAACAAGCCGATCGGTGTGATCAGCGGCGTGACGCTGGCGAGCGCGCAGAAGGCGCACATCTTCGGCGCCCCGCTGTCGGCGACCTTCGTTGGCAGCCACTCGACCAACGTCAAGATCGTCACCGCGATCATGATCGTGCTGATGTCGCTGTCGCAGTTCATCACCCAGCGCCAGCTGATGACCAAGAACGTGGACCTCTCGGTCAAGACGCCGTTCATGCAGCAGCAGAAGATGCTGATGTACGTCTTCCCGGTGATGTTCGCCGTGATGGGCATCAACTTCCCGGTCGGTGTGCTGGTCTACTGGCTCACCACCAACGTCTGGTCGATGGCCCAGCAGCTGGTCGTCATCCGGAACAACCCGACGCCGGGCTCCACGGCCTGGGACGAGCGGCAGGCGCGGCTGAAGGCGGCCGGCCGGCTGAACCCGGACGGCACCGTGATCAAGGGCAGCGGTCCGCTGAGCAAGCTGTTCGGCGGCAAGGCCGCTGCCCCGGCGCCGCAGCAGGCCGCCGCGCTGGTGCAGGAGTCGGTGCAGGTGCGCCGCCAGCAGCCGCGCAAGCAGACCAAGGCGCAGCGTCAGCAGCACAGCGGTTCCGCCGGTTCCGCCGGTGGTGCCAAGCCGGACGCGGCTGCTGCCAAGTCGGAGACGGCCACGGAGCCCCAGGAGTCGGCCGCGCCGGTCGAGGACGCGGTTCCCAGCGGCCAGGGCGCCGGCCGGACGCAGGGCGGCGGCGGCAAGCGCCCGGCCGCCAAGCAGGGCGGTGGGGCCAAGCGCGGTCCGCAGCAGGGCGGCGGCCAGCGGCCCAAGAAGAAGTCCTGAGCCGCACCGGTCGGCCCACCACGCTCGCATCCGAACGTCGTTCCTGGCCCGCTCCGGGCCCGTATCACTAAGGAGCCCATCCCGTGACGGAAGGCACCACCTCCGCTGCCCTCAACGGCTCGGACGCCGCGGCCGACGCGGACACCCTGGTCGCTCGCCTGGAGCAGGAGGGTGAGATCGCGGCCGACTACCTCGAAGGCCTGCTGGACATCGCCGACCTGGACGGCGACATCGACATGGACGTCGAGGGCGACCGGGCCCTGGTCTCCATTGTGAGCGAGGGCAACGACCGCACCCTGCAGCGGCTGGTGGGCCAGGACGGCGAGGTGCTGGAGGCGCTCCAGGAGCTGACCCGGTTGGCCGTGCACCGGGAGACCGGTGAGCGCAGCCGACTGATGCTGGACATCGCGGGCTTCCGGGCCCGCAAGCGGGCCGAGCTGGCGGAGCTGGGTGCGAAGGCGGCGGAGCAGGCCAAGCAGACCGGCGAGCCGGTGAAGCTGCGGCCGATGACGCCGTTCGAGCGCAAGGTGGTGCACGACGCGGTGGCGGCAGCCGGGCTGCGCAGCGAGTCGGAGGGCGAGGAGCCGCAGCGCTGCGTCGTGGTGCTGGCGAGCTGATCGCTCGGGACGACCGGCCAAGGACCCCGCTCGCACGTCGGTGCGGGCGGGGTCTTCGTACGTAGCGCATGCGGGGGTCCGGAGAATGGCGTGGGATTGTTTCACGTGAAACGGCAGGGGCAGTGAGCGGAGAGACTGAGATGGCGACGGAGAGTGCGGCGGGCGAGGGCGGTGCCCCGGGCCTGCCCGAGGCCCCGCCGGCGGCGCGGGAGATCTTCGGTGAGAACTTTCCGGCGGCGCAGCGCTACACGGAGCTGCTGGCTTCGTCGGGAGTGCAGCGCGGGCTGATCGGTCCTCGGGAGGTGCCGCGGCTGTGGGACCGGCATGTGCTCAACTGCGCGGTGCTGGCCGAGCTGCTGCCGAGCGGGGCGTCGCTGTGCGACGTGGGGTCGGGCGCCGGGCTGCCGGGGATCCCGGTGGCGCTGGCCCGGCCGGACCTGTCGGTGACGCTGCTGGAGCCGCTGCTGCGCCGCACCACCTTCCTGGAGGAGGTGGTGCGTGAGCTCGGCCTGCAGAACGTCACGGTGCTGCGCGGGCGGGCCGAGGAGATGGTCGGCAAGATCTCGGTGGAGATCGTCACGGCGCGGGCGGTGGCGCCGCTGGACCGGTTGGCCGGCTGGGGCATGCCGCTGCTGCGGCCGTACGGTCAGATGCTGGCGCTCAAGGGGGACACCGCCGAGCAGGAGCTGGCGGACTCGCGGGCGGCGCTGGTCAAGCTGGGCGCGGTGGAGTGGGCGGTGCTGCCGGTCGGGGAGCAGGTGCTCGGCGCCTCGACCCGGGTGGTCCAGGTGAAGGCCGGCGAAAGCCCGGGCGGCGTGAAGGCGGCGACGCGGCGCGCCAAGGCGGCCCGGGCCGGCCGGGCGAGCGGTCGGCCGGCCGAGCCGCGTGGCGGTGGTCGCCGCCGGCGCTGACCGCCCTGCGGAGAAAGCCCCTGGTCGCCGAGGTGCGGCCGGGGGCTCTTTGCTGCCCCTGGTGCCTCGCCCTTGCTGCTCCCGGAGTGTCGTGCCGTCAGAATTCCGACATAGCGGGCATGGTGTTTCACGTGAAACGTCGTTCTCTGCTCTTCGGCATCCTCGGGCGCGGCCGGGCGGCGACTGTCGCCGCTCCGGTTTCACGTGAAACACTGACCCCCATGCAGGAGTCGGAGACCATCGATCAGATCGATGACACCCCATCGCGCGGGCGGCGCAGGCCGCCGTGCAGGCGCTGGGGCGCGCGGGCGAGGGCCTGCCGCGACCGCCGGCGACCCGGGTGATCGTGGTGGCCAACCAGAAGGGCGGGGTGGGGAAGACCACCAGCACCGTCAACATGGCCGCCGGGCTGGCCATGCACGGGCTTCGGGTGCTGGTGATCGACCTGGACCCGCAGGGCAATGCCTCCACCGCGCTGGGCATCGACCACCACGCGGAGGTGCCGTCGATCTACGACGTGCTGGTGGAGGGCAAGCCGCTGGCCGATGTGGTGCAGCCGGTCCTTGAGGTGGAGGGGCTGTTCTGCGTGCCCGCCACCATCGACCTGGCGGGCGCGGAGATCGAGCTGGTGTCGCTGGTGGCCCGGGAGAGCCGGCTGGCACGGGCGATCGCGGCCTATGAACAGCCGCTGGACTACATCCTGATCGACTGTCCGCCCTCGCTGGGGCTGCTGACGGTCAATGCCCTGGTGGCGGGTCAGGAAGTGATGATCCCGATCCAGTGCGAGTACTACGCGCTGGAGGGGCTGGGACAGCTGCTGCGCAATGTGGACCTGGTGCGCGCGCACCTCAACCCGGCGCTGCACGTCTCCACCATCCTGCTCACCATGTACGACGCGCGGACCAGGCTGGCCGCGCAGGTGGCGGAGGAGGTGCGCAACCACTTCGCCACCGAGGTGCTGCGCACCGCGATCCCCCGCTCGGTGCGGATCTCCGAGGCCCCGAGCTACGGGCAGACGGTGCTCACCTATGACCCGGGGTCCACCGGAGCGCTCTCCTACCTGGAGGCGGCGCGGGAGTTGGCGCTGCGGGCGGTGGCGCCGGAGACGGGAGCGCCGACGGCAGTGGAGCAGGCGGCGGCCGAGGCGCTCGGCGCGGTGGGGCGGCACACGATCGGGGCGCAGGCGGTGCCGATGACGGAGCAGAGCACGATGGAGGGTAATCGGTGAGTGGTCGCAGGGGTCTGGGTAAGGGGCTGGGCGCGCTGATTCCGGCGGCGGCCTCACCGGCGCCCGCGGGTGCGGCTGCCGCGCCGGCGCGTCCGGCGGTGGGTCGGCCGGCGGGGTCGGCGCCCGGGGCCGCTGCGGTCTCGCCGAGCGCGGTGCCGCTGCTGCCGCCGCCCGGGCGGGGCACGGTGGCGGAGAAGGCGGCCGAGCAGGCGCTGACGGAGCTGGCGCCGGTGGCCGGTGCTCGGTTCGCGGAGCTGCCGCTGGACGCGATCACCCCGAACCCGCGGCAGCCGCGTGAGGTCTTCGACGAGCAGAAGCTCGAGGAGCTGGTCGCCTCCATCAAGGAGGTGGGGCTGCTGCAGCCGGTGGTTGTCCGTCAGACCGGGCCGGACCGCTATGAGTTGGTCATGGGTGAGCGGCGCTGGCGGGCCTCGCGGGAGGCCGGTCTGGAGCGGATCCCGGCGATCGTGCGGGCCACCGAGGACGACAAGCTGCTGCTGGACGCGCTGCTGGAGAACCTGCACCGGGCGGAGCTGAATCCGCTGGAGGAGGCGGCCGCCTATGACCAGTTGCTGAAGGACTTCGGCTGCACCCATGACGAGCTGGCCGACCGGATCGGTCGCTCCCGTTCGCATGTCTCCAACACCCTGCGGCTGCTGAAGCTGCCGTCCGCGGTGCAGCTGCGGGTGGCTGCCGGGGTGCTGACGGCCGGGCACGCCCGTGCCCTGCTGGGGGTGCCGGACGCCGAGCGGCAGGAGGTGCTGGCCACCCGGATCATCGCGGAGGGCCTCTCGGTGCGCACCGTCGAGGAGATCGTCGCGCTGATGGACGGGGAGGCCGAGGAGCCCAAGCGGGCCGCCGGACCGAAGGCGGGCAAGCTGCTGTCGCCGGCCTTCAACGATCTGGCGGGTCGGCTTTCGGACCGCTTCGAGACCCGGGTCAAGGTCGAGGTGTCGCAGCGCAACGGGAAGCTGGGCAAGGGCAAGGTGGTGCTGGAGTTCGCCTCGGTGGAGGACCTCAACCGGATCCTGGACAGCCTGGCTCCGGGCGAGGACGGGCTGCGGCTCTCGGGGAGCTGAGCACGGCCGGCAGCAGTGCCGGATGTGGGGCCACCTGTGGGTGCATGTTTCACGTGAAACATGCACCCACAGGCGTTGTAGGTGCTGGCGGCCCGGTCGGGTGACTGCCCGAATCGTGTTGGACGGGGCCGCCAGGGGGAGGAACCGAAAGAGGAGGTGTGCTGCATGGGTCGCAGGATCGTCCCGTTGACGTTGGACAATCTGGCGGACCTGCCCGGACCCTGCCGCTCCTGTGTCTTCTGGGAGCTTGATCCGGTGCGGGGGCGCGAGGCGGTGGAAGCTGGCAAGGCGGAGGCGGAGAAGGAGGGATGGATCTCCGCGGTGCTGCTGGAGTGGGGGTCCTGCGGGCGGATCGCCTATGTGGACCAGCGGCCGGCCGGCTTCGCCTTGTACGCCCCGCCGGCCTATGTGCCGGGCTCGCAGTCGTTTCCGACCAGTCCGGTGTCGCCGGATGCCGTTCAGCTGATGATCAGTCGGGTGCTGCCGCCGTTCCAGGGGCAGGGGCTCGGCCGGGCGCTGGTGCAGACGGTGGCCAAGGATCTGGTGCGGCGCAACATCAGGGCGGTCGAGGCCATCGGGGTGATCGGCAAGGAGCGGCCCAGCTGCCTGCTGCCGGCCGACCATCTGCTGGCGGTGGGCTTCAAGACGGTGCGGCCGCACCACCGCTATCCGCGGCTGCGGCTGGAGGCCAGGACGACGCTCTCCTGGCGCCGGCCGGCCGCGCTGGAGCGGCTGCTCGGCGGCGCCGCCCCCAAGGAGCCCGCGCTGCGGCCGTTCTGACGGCTGCTCCGATGACGGTTGCCCCGACCGCAGCTGCTCTGACGACGGCTTCCCCGACGACGGCTTCCCCGACGGCAGCTGCTCTGACGACGGCTTCCCCGACGACGGCTGCTCTGACGACGGCTTCCCCGACGGCAGCTGCTCTGACGACGGCTGGTCCGGCGAACGGCGAAGGGGCGGACCAGACGGTCCGCCCCTTCGCCGCGCAGTCGCGGAGGATCAGATGATGCCCGCCAGGTCGCGCAGCAGCGCGGCCTTCGGCTTGGCGCCGACGATGCTCTTGACCAGCTCGCCCTTGACGTAGACGTTCAGGGTCGGGATGGAGACCACGCCGTACCGGGCGGCGATGGCCGGGTTGTTGTCCACGTCGACCTTGGCGACGGTCAGCTTCTCGCCGTGCTCCTCGGCGATGGCCTCCAGGACCGGGGCCACCTGGCGGCACGGGCCGCACCAGGTCGCCCAGAAGTCCACCAGAACGGGCTTCTCGCTCTTGAGGACCTCGTCGTCGAAGGTCGCGTCAGTCACGTTGATGGTGGAGCCGGCCACGGGATCTCCTAGGGTCTGTTCGGGGTGTTCTGTGGGGGTCAACAACGGCGGGCACCGATCTGTTTCGGCGCCCGCCCGGTGGGGCTCAGACGGCGACGGCGGCCGCGGCCTTCTCCTGCTCGGCGGCGTGCGCCAGGTGGGCGAGGTACCGCTCGGCGTCCAGTGCGGCGGAGCAGCCGGTGCCGGCGGCGGTGATCGCCTGGCGGTAGGTGTGGTCCACCACGTCGCCGGCGGCGAAGACACCGGTCAGGTTGGTGAGCGTCGACGGGGCGGCGACCTTGAGGTAGCCCTCGGCGTCCAGGTCCAGCTGGCCCTTGAAGAGCTCGGTGCGCGGGTCGTGGCCGATCGCGATGAACAGGCCGGTGACCGGCAGCTCGCGCAGCTCGCCGGTGGTGGTGTCGCGCAGGGTGAGGCCGGTCAGCTTGGGGTCGCCGTGGATCGCCTCGACCGCGCTGTCCCAGGCGAAGGTGATCTTCGGGTCGGCGAAGGCGCGCTCCTGCATCGCCTTGGAGGCGCGCAGCTCGTTGCGGCGGTGGACCACGGTGACGCTCTTGGCGAACCGGGAGAGGAAGGTGGCCTCCTCCAGGGCGGTGTCGCCGCCGCCGACCACGGCGATGTCCTGGTCCTTGAAGAAGAAGCCGTCGCAGGTGGCGCACCAGGAGACGCCGCGGCCGGAGAGCGCGTCCTCGCGGGGCAGACCCAGCTTGCGGTGCTGCGAACCGGTGGTGACGATGACCGCCTTGGCCCGGTGCACGGTGCCCTCGGAGTCGGTGACGGTCTTGATGTCACCGGTGAGGTCGACGGCCACGATGTCGTCCGGGATCAGCTCGGCGCCGAACCGCTCGGCCTGGGCCCGCATGTTGTCCATCAGCTCGGGGCCCATGATGCCGTCACGGAAGCCGGGGAAGTTCTCCACCTCGGTGGTGTTCATCAGGGCACCGCCGGCCGTCACCGCACCCTCGAAGACGAGGGGCTTGAGGGACGCCCGAGCGGTGTAGAGAGCTGCCGTGTAGCCGGCGGGGCCGGAACCGATGATGATCACATTACGGACGTCGCTCACTGCATCTCCTGGTTGGCATCGCGACCCGCGCCAGCGGGGGGAGGGCGGCGGTCGTGCTCCGCCGCCCCTGGTCAACGACTGACCAGTCTCCCGCATTCCCGGCGCCCGGGACACCAGGTGGCCCCGGTCAGCGTGCCGGGATCTGCTGCTCCAGCTGGACGGCGGCCGGGGTGGTGGTGCAGCCGGGGGTGAGCAGGAAGACGTCCAGCCGGCCGGGGTCGTCGGCGAGCCGGAACACGTAGACGTCCACCGGGGCACCCCGGTAGCCGCCATGGGTGATCAGCAGCGGCGTCTCGCCCTGGTGGCCGGTGACGGACTGCTGCACGCAGTCGGGCAGGCCGCCGCCGCTCTGCTGGGCGCTGGCGTGCGGCTGGCCGCCGCTGCCGGACGGCAGCAGGCGGTCGATCTGCTCGGACAGTCCGGCGGCGGTGAACTCCGGGCCGGCGACGGACAGCGGGTGTTGCTGCTCGGGGTTGGGGCCGACGGCGCTGGCGGCGGTGGGCTGTGAGCCGCCCTGCTGGCTCAGCACCAGCCCGGTGGCGCCAAGGCCGAGCGCGGCCAGGCAGCCGGCCACGGCCAGTACCAGTCGGCGCCGCCGGGAGCGGGCCCCGCCCGGGCGGCTGCTGCGGTCGCTGCGGGCGGGCGGCCCGGCGGTGCCACGACCCGCCGTGGCCGCCGGGGGCGGGGCACTGGGGGTGCTCGGGGTATTCGGGGTATTCGGGGTATTCGGCGCGCTCGGCGGCTGGGCGGCGGCCAGCGCGGCGTCGATCCGCAGGGCGATCTCGGCGGGCATCGGCTCCACCGGCTCGGCCGCCAGTAGCGCGGCGACCTCGGTCAGGGCGGCCAGGGTGTCCGCGCACTCCGGGCAGGCCGCCAGATGGGTGCGCAGCGCCGCGGCCTCGGCCGGCGCGAGCAGGTCCTCCGAGAGGTCCGCCAGGGTCTCGACGTCGGGGTGGGAGGCGTCGGCGGCCGGCTCGACTGGGTCGGGAGTCTGGTTCGTCATCGGCTCGTCGCATCTCCTCTCAGCGTCGGCTTTTGGGCGGGGACGGCCGGGCCCGCAGATGGGACGGAGCCGCGGGGCATCGGGTTCCCCGGTGGCGACGTTTCACGTGAAACGGCCGGTGCTCTGCCGCGCATCGACGGTGTTTCACGTGAAACACCGTCCTCGGCCCCGGTGCGCAGATGGCGGACCAGTGGCAGCAGCTTGGCCCGGCCCCGGGCGCAGCGGCTCTTCACGGTGCCGACCGGCACCCCCAGCAGCTCGGCGGCCTCCGCGACCGGATAGCCCTGCATGTCCACCAGGACCAGCGCGGCCCGCTGATCGGCCGGCAGCTCGGCCAGCGCGGCACCCAGTTCGCGGCGCAGCTCGTGACGGAGTACCAGGGACTCGGTGGCCTCGGCCGCCGGCACCAGCGAGTCCAGCGGCGGCCGGTCGTCGGGTGCCTCCATGGCGTCCAGCGAGTTGGTGCGGCGGGCGGCGGCGCGGCGGGCCCGGTCCAGGCAGGCGTTGACCACGATCCGGTGCAGCCAGGTGGTGACGGCGGACCGGCCCTGGAAGGTGTGCGCCGAGCGGAGTGCGGACACCAGGGCGTCCTGCAGCGCGTCGGCGGCCTCCTCGCGGTCGCCCAGGGTGCGCAGCGCGATCGCCCACAGCCGGTCCCGGTGCCGGGTCACCAGCACGCCGAAGGCCGCCTGGTCCCCCGCGACGTGCCGGGCCAGCAGCTCGGCGTCACCAAGCTCGGCGGACGGCGGGAGGTCAGCCTCCTCGCGCTCGGGTCGCGCCGGTCCTGCCATCCGCCCCACACCTTCCCGGGCCGGTCCGGCCTCTCTCAGCCGGCCACCTTGATCTCGGCCACCTGGCCGCGGTAACTGCCGTCCCCATCCTTGGGGAGGCTGGTGAGCCAGATCAAGAGGTAGCGGGTGTGGACCGGGCCGGCGAGCGGAAACTTGGCGTCGGTGGCGGTGGTCGCCGCCAGCGGTGCGGCGAAATCCTCGTGCCGGGTGGGCGCGGTGCTCGGGGTGCCGTTCGGCACCTGCAGCTGGACGCCGGTGGCACCGCCGAGGAACTGCACCTCGACCGAGCTGACCGACTTCACGGCGCCCAGGTCGACCAGCAGCCCGACGCCGTGGCGCAGGGTCGGCAGGTCGTCCAGGTAGCCCTCGGTCGTCCAGGCGGTGGTGGGGTCGCCGTCGTGGGTCGCCGGCAGCTGGCTGGGGTGGATCTGGGTGGTCGGGTCGGTGCCGTCGGGGTTGAACGAGGTGACGTCACTGATCGTCAGCGGGGCGACCGGCGGGGCGCTGGTGGGTCCGTTGCTGGGCGGCTGGCCGGTCACGGTGCTGCCGAGCGTGGTGGGGCCGCTGCCGGTCGCGCCGAGGGTGCCGGCCAGCTGCCAGGAGCCGTAGCCGATCGCCCCCAGCGCCACCAGGGAGACGGCCCACTTGAGCACCCTCTTGCCGCGCCGGGCGGCCGGGCGGGGTGCCGGGCGGCTGGGGGCGGCGGTCGGGCCGGGTCGGGCCGGGGCACCGGGGGTGGGGCGCAGCTGCTGGGTGCGGGCCGCGCCGGCGGGCGCTGCCGGGGTCCGGCCGACGGTCTGGCCGGGCGGGTAGCGGTGCGCGGAGCGGTCGCCGGCGTTGGAGCCGCTCTCCGGCTGGTGGATCTTGGGTAGCGCGGTGATCGCCTTGGCCAGGGCGGCCGGGGTGGTGATCGGTGCCTGGGGGCCCGTGCCAGGGGTGCAGAGGATCCGGGCGGCCAGGGCGCAGAGGGTGGGCGGCGCGTCGGGGCGCAGCACCTCGGGGGCGGGCACGCCCTCGGTCAGGCCGCGCAGTTGGTAGCGGTCCTCGGGGTGCGGCCAGCGGTGGGTGAGGGCCGCGTAGAGCAGGGTGCCGATGGCCTTGGTGTCGGCCAGCTCGGCGGCGGCCTGGTCCTCGGGCGCGGGCAGGCCGCGCAGTGCGGCGTCCACCGCGACGCCGTTGATCCGGTACTGGCCGGTGTCGGTGCGCAGCACGGCGCGCGGGGTGAGCCGCAGGTGCGAGCGGCCGCCGCGGTGGGCGGCGGCGATCGCGTCGGTGACCTGGCGGGTCATCTGGTAGGCCTCGTGCGGCGCCAGCGGACCGGCGGCCAGCAGGGTGGCGAGGTCGGTGGCGCCCGGGAGCCACTCCCGGATCACGTAGACCAGTTCGCCTTCCTGGACCGCGTCGAGCACCTGGACGAAGCGCGGGTCGCCGAGCAGGGCGGCCGAGCGGGCGGCGGCCAGCACGGCGTCGGCCCGGCGGCTGCCGGCGGCGAGCAGGTGCACCCCGACGGCGCGGCGCAGCATCTCGTCGACGGCACGCCAACTGCTGAAGGACGCCGACTGGGTGATGCACTCTTCCAGCCGGTACCGCCCGGCGATCCGGTCGCCGCTCTGCCGGACCGGTGCCGGCAGTTGCTCGGGCAGGGCATCGTCCGCAGCCGAAGGGGTGTCCGAAACGACCGGCGACTCGCCGGACGCTGACGGCTCGTCGGTGCCCTTGCGCGGCCCGGCCGCAGGCTCGGCGGGGCCGGGGGCGGCGGCGGGCTTGGTGGCCTGGGAAGCGGGCTTGGTGGCCTTGGGTGCGGTCTTGGCGGCGGGCTTGGCGGCCGTCCGCTCGGCGACCGCGGGGTGGGCGAGCTCGGCGGCGATCTCGGTGGCCGAGAGCGGCGCGGTGATCTCACCGGTGGCCTCGACGGCCCGCTCGACCGACCGCTCAGCGGCCCGCTCCGCGGCGGACGTGGCAGCGGTGCGGTTCTGCGGCCGCGTCGCAGCCTTGGACGAGGCCCCGGCCGACCCGGTCGCCCTGGGCTTGCCCGCCGCCGGGCCGCCGGCCGCCGCCGTCTTCGCGGGTGCCTTGCCCGTGCCCCGGGCCGCCGCGGGGTGACCCGGCGTCCTGGCGGAGCCCCTGGCACCGGCCCTGGCCCGCGCCTTGGCGGTGCCGACGCCGGGCAGCGGCATGGTGAGCTCCGCCAGTTCGGCCGTGGCCTCCGCGGTCGGCAGCGGCATGGTGAGCTCCGCTGTGGCCTCTGCGGTCGGCAGCGGCATGGTGCGGTCGGTGGCGGAACCCGCGGTGGGCAGCGGCATGGTCAGTTCGGCCGTGCCTTCGGCGGTCGGCAGCGGTGCCGTGATCTCACCGGTGGCCTCGGCAGCTGACGTGTCGACGGCCGCCTCGGTGCGATCCGTGGTGCGATCAGCCACCGTCGTCCTGCCTCCCCTTGTAGCGCCCGGTACGGCGCCCTCGCCCTGCGGCCTCGGGAGGAGGACAGGCGAGGACCCGGGCCCGCGGCGACCGCGGTCCCAGTCGTTCGAAGACAATTGTGCCCACTCTTCCCACCGGAGTACGACCGCTGGTGCGGCCATCCGGTTCCGTCCGCTCCCACATTGGTCGGTCGGTGGGCGAACTGAAGGACGGTCAGCGGCCCAGTCGGTTACGGACCATGCCGATCATCGCGTTCAGCTCCTCGATCCGCATCCGGCGGGCCAGTACGACGAAGAGCGCCAGCTGCGCGGCGCCGGCCAGCAGCACCGCGACCACGTTGCCCAGCCATCCGGAGAGCACGCTACCGAGGGCCAGCGCGAGCAGGAAACCGGCCGCACCGGCCGGCAGGCAGGCGATCGCCAACCGGACGTAGGTCTTGGTGATCCGCGCGGTGTCCAGCCCGCCGATCCGCCGCTTCAGCTTGGGCACCGCCACCGCCACGCCGACCACATAGGCGGTGCCGTAGCCGAGCGCCATCCCGGTGACCGCCCACTGGGCCGGCAGCACCAGGTAGCAGAGCAGCGCGGCGCCGGCCTGGGTGACGGCCACCCAGACGGTGTTGGAGAACGGCGTGCGGGTGTCCTCGTAGGCGTAGAAGCCGCGCAGCAGCACGTACTGCACCGAGAACGGGATCAGACCGAGCGCGAACGCGGAGAGCATGTAGCCGACCGCCGTGGTGCCGTGCGCGGCGCTGCCGCCGTTGCCCAGGCCGTAGATGGCGCCGCCGATCTGCGGGCCGAGCGCCAGGAAGAGGAAGGCGGCCGGCACGATCGCCACCGCCGAGGTGCGCAGTCCGTGGGAGAGGTCGTCGCGGACCGCGCCGTCGTCGCCGTCGGCGGCCGCGCGGGAGAGCCGGGGCAGCACGGCGCTCATCACCGAGACGGTGATCACCGCCATCGGCAGCTGCCAGATCAGCAGCGCGTTGGAGTAGGCGGCCAGGCCGACGCCGAGGTAGCCGTGGTCGGCCGCGCGGCTGCCGGCGGCGGTGGCCAGCTGAGTGACCACCAGGTAGCCGGCCTGGTTGGCGAGCACGAAGAAGAAGGTCCACTTGGCGAGCCTGGCGGCCTTGCCGAGGCCGTGCCCGCGCCAGTCGAACCGCGGCCGGAACCGGAAGCCGGCCGAGCGCAGGTACGGCACCATGGCCAGCGCCTGGACGGCCAGCCCGAGCAGGGTGCCGATGCCGAGCAGCCGCAGCCCCTCGGGGCTGACCGAATCGGGGGCGACCCGGCTGTTCTGGAAGGTGCCGAAGACCCACAGGTACATCGCGAAGGTGAAGATCACCACGACGTTGTTGAGCACCGGGGTCCACATCATGGCGCCGAACCGGCCGCGGGCGTTGAGGATCTGACCCATCACCACGTGGACGCCCATGAAGAAGATGGTCGGCAGGCAGTAGCGGGCCAGGGCGACCGTGCTGTCGGCGCCGGCCGTGCTGGACATCAGCGAGTGCGAGATCAGCTGCACCAGCAGCGGAGCGGCCAGCACGGCCACGAAGACCACCCCGGCCAGACCCGCCATCACCAGGGTGAGCAGGCGGTTGGCGTAGGCGGTGCCGCCGTCCTCGTCCTGCTTCATGCTGCGCACCAGCTGCGGCACGAAGACCGCGTTGAGGGCGCCGCCGCCGATCAGGATGTAGAGCAGGGTGGGCAGGGTGTTGGCGGCCGAGTAGGAGTCGCCCATGGTGCCGACGCCGATCGCGGCCGCGATCACCATGGTGCGCAGGAAGCCGGTGGCGCGGGAGGCCAGGGTGCCGGCCGCCATGATCGCGCTGGAGGCCCGCAAGGTGGCGACCCGGCCGGGGGACGCCGGGTGATCGGCTGCGGCGGGCTCCTCGGGGAGCTCGTCGGACAGCTCACCGGGCAACTCGTCGGGCAACTCGTCGGGCAACTCGTCGGGCGCCGCCGGCATCGCCGGTGGCAGCGGCGGCTTCGGGGGCACGGCGGGTGCGGCGGGTGCCGGGGTCTGGGGCGGCCGGTGGGCGGCGGACGCGGTCTCCGCCGGGCTGAGCGGCGGGTCGAACTCGATCACCGGGACGAACGGCTCACCGGACTCGGTGGCCACCGCCGCGGCGACCGGGGCGAGCAGGGCGTCCACGCCGAGGAGTTCGTCCGTCTCGTTCGGCTCTGCCGGCTCTGCCGCTTCCGGGGAGGCTTCCGGTTCTTCCTCAAGATCGTCCGACAGGTCGTCCGACAGGTCGTCCGACAGGTCGTCCGACAGGTCGTCCGAGGCGGCCTCGGCCGCCGCCACCCGGGCCCGGGCGGCAGCGGCCAGCCGTGCCCAGCGGGAGACGGGCGCCGCAGGCTCGGGGTCGTCAGCCGGTCGCTCGGGTCCGGTGGCCGGTTCCCGTACCGGCGCGGTCCGCTCGACTGCCTCGGCGCCTTGCCCCGCCGGCACCAGCGCGGGTTCGCGCACCGGCGCCACGGCTGCCACCGGGTCGCCCTCGGCGGATTCCCCGGTGGCTTCGCCGGCGGCCGCGGCCGGTTCGGCAGTCGGCTCGGCCGGCTGCCGGTACGGGCCCGGCCCGGTGGCGGTCGCATACGGGTCGGCGGCGAACGGGTCCTTCGCGTAGGTCTCGCTGAGGTACCAGTCCGGCTCCTCGGTCAGCCGATCGTTGCCGCCGCGCTCGCTCATGCCACCCTCATCGCTGTCCGGGATCCGGCCCTGAGCACCTACTGTCTCATCACCGCTGGTCCCAACCCGGATTTCGACGCAGTCGGCCGGGGGAACTCCCGTCGGCGGCGCTAGGGATGTGCGACCGCGGGGTCGGCTGCCCGGTCCTGGCCGCCGTCAGCCGGGGCCTCAGGGGCCTGCTGGTCGGCCGCCGCGCCTTCCGGGCCGTCGGGGTCGGCCAGCGGGGCGTCCGGGTCCTCCGGGGGCTCCTCGCCGCGCTTGCGGCGCTTCAGGAAGATCCGCAGCCCGGCGGCCAGCACCAGCACCGTGCCGGCGCCGACCACCCACCAGACGCCGCTGGTCACCTGGGTGACGTTGACGGTGAAGATCACCGGCGCTCCGTACGGCTGGCTATCCGGGCCGGTCGTGTACAACTGGGCGGTCATCTGCACCGCGCCGTTGCCCAGGGCCTGCGCCTGGAACCGGGCCGAGGTGCTCTGCGCCGGGTCCAGCGTGATCGGGTGCAGGGTGGTCACCTTGAGCCGGTTGGACTGGGCCGAGACGAGGTGCAGCTCCAGGTTGGTCACGCCCTGCTGCAGCTCGTTGCGGACACTCACCTGGAGCACCCCGGAGCCGCCCGCGAGCGTGATGGTCTTGCTCTTGACCGGGATCGACACCGCGTTGCGCAGACGCTCCAGGTAGTTCTGGGCGTTCTTCAGGTAGTCCGACGCTGCCGACGGGTTGCCGCGCCACTGGGTGGAGGTCACGTTCTCCAGCGCCGCGGCGAACGGCGCGCTCACCCGCTCCCGATTGGTCAGGATCAGCAGCAGCTGCTGCTCCTGCTGCTGGGTCTGCCCGATCCGGTTGAACGTGTCGGCGGGCAGCTCGCCGCCCCGCAGATCGGCCGGGTAGGCGTCCGGGCCGGCCACGCTGGTGCCGGCGTCGGGGTCCGGCGCGGCGGTGGCCACCGTGGTGTACGGGACCTGGCTGATCCAGTGGCCGTCGGAGGCGGCCTTCAGCGAGGTCTTCAGCACGTCGGCCGCGCTGGCGGACAGGTCACGCGGGGGCATCACCAGCAGGGTCCGCTGGGAAAGCCGCTGCTGCTGGATCGCCAGGGTCTCGGCCAGGAACCGCTGCTGGGCCTGGGCCTTGGCGTCCGGGGTCTTCAGGTCGTACCGGAACAGGGAGGCGATGGTGTCGTCGGCGACCACCGCGGTCTGGTTCCGGCCGATCGGCCGGGCCGCGTTCGGGCTGTAGTTGAGGTGGTCCGGCACGCTGGCGCTGTTCGCCAGCACCTGGGTGGCGCCGAGCTGCTGGGTGGTCTGGACGATCTGCGGGTCGAGGTAGCCCTGGTCGGGCCAGGCCACGGTGTCCAGCGAGTCCACCGGCAGCGGGCCGTCGATCTTCAGCTTGCCGGCGGTGCGGGCGGTGCTCAGGAAGGTGCCCGAGTCGGGCAGCGAGCCGCCGTTGTGCGCGATCGAGGCCAGGTCCGGGTCGCCGTAGGGCAGCGCGATCACCTGGTCGTTCGGCTTGACGACCGCGGCGCGCAGCTTGTTCAGCCAGTCGGTGGCCACGGCGGTGCCGGTGCCCGGCAGGGTGTTGCTCTCGGTCGCCGACTCCCCGGAGTGCCCGGGCTGCTGCACCCGGTACGGCTTGGTCATCGCCTGCACCGCGTCCAGCAGGTCCGGGTCGATCACCCAGGTGAGGCCGGGGATGTCCTGCCCGTCGGCGAGCAGCTTGCCGAGCCGGCCGTTCGGGCCCAGGTCGGCGGCCAGACTGTCGTCGCGCAGCACCGGCTGGTCGGTGGCCTGGACGGTCTGCGGGACCAGCTCGGGCGCGTGGGTGAGCGGCCACAGGGTGGCCACCTGCAGGGGCTTCTCGTCGCCCGGGTTCGGGTAGTACGCCAGCGTGGTGCGGCCGATGCCCACCTGGTGCGGGCTGCCGTCGTCGGCGGTGCCGGCCTCGACGTCGACCGCCAGCTCGTAGTAGCCGTTCCCGGCGAGCTTCAGATCGCCCAGCGTGGTGGGCAGGTGGAACGGCACGCTGCCGCCGGGGGCCAGGTCGGTCAGCTGCTGCACCGGGGCGGGCAGCGGGGTGCCGTCCTGGTAGACCGGGTCGGTCCGGGAGAGCAGCGCGGCGATCTCGCTGCGGGTGCCCAGCTGCTCCTGGCCGCGCCCCAGGGTCAGGCCGACCTTGGGGCCTTCAGCGGGGTCGGACCGGGGTTGCCGACCGTGCCGTAGACGTCCAGCTTGCCGTCGGGGGTCTGCTGCACGTCGGTGATCGTCACGGCGGCCGGGAAGTCGGGGGAGACGGCGACGGCCGGCGGGGTGGCGGTGACGCCGACCAGCGTCAGCGCCCCGCCCAGCAGGGCGGCCGTCCGGCCGGTCCGCAGCAGACGTCGGCGGCCCTGGCGCGCGCCGCGGGAACCCTCGGTGTGCCGTGCTGGCTCGCCCACGCGCTTCGTCCTCGCCGTCCTGGATCGCCGTCGTCTTCGCTGCTGATCGCCGTGCCGTCGTGCTGCTCGGTGTCCGTACCCCCCCAGCGACGCGTCGCGCCACTTCACGGGTTCCCCGGCATGGTAACGACGCTGCCCGGGTCCCAGTGTTGCGGGCCGGGCGAAGCGGGCGCCGCCGGGAGCTCACGGGCGCCCGGAAAAGCCGCGAGCGACCGGTGGGCGCGGCCACGTACCCTTGTGTGCCGTGTCCAACGCTGATGAGCCCACCGAGATCCGAACCGCCCCGCCTGCCGTCACGGCCCTGCCAGGACTGAGCGAGGCCCAGACGCTGGGCCTGCAGGAACTGCTGCGGGTCTCCCCGGTGGCGGACGAGATCGCCCAGCGGTTCCAGGATGCCGGATACCGACTGGCCCTGGTCGGCGGCTCGGTGCGGGACGCGCTGCTCGGCCGGCTCGGCAACGACCTGGACTTCACCACCGACGCCCGCCCCAAGCAGGTGCTCAAGCTGGTGCGCGGCTGGGCGGACGCGGTCTGGGACGTCGGCATCGCCTTCGGCACCGTCGGCGCCCGCAAGGACACTGCCGACGGCAGCTTCCAGATCGAGATCACCACCTACCGCTCCGAGGCCTACGACCGCACCTCCCGCAAGCCCGAGGTGACCTACGGCGACACCATCGAGCAGGACCTGGTCCGCCGCGACTTCACGGTCAACGCGATGGCCGTGGACCTGCCCGGGCGCGGCTTCGTCGACCCGCACCACGGCCTGGACGACCTGGAGGCCCGGGTGCTGCGCACGCCGGCCACCCCCGAGGAGTCCTTCTCCGACGACCCGCTGCGGATGATGCGGGCCGCCCGGTTCGCCGCCCAGCTGGACTTCGACCCGGCGCCCGAGGTGGTGGCCGCGATGACCGCGATGGCCGAGCGGATCACCATCGTGTCGGCCGAGCGGATCCAGGCCGAGCTGAACAAGCTGCTGCTCGCCAAGTACCCGGTCAAGGGCCTGCGGCTGCTGGTGGACACCGGGCTGGCCGACTTCGTGGTGCCCGAGCTGCCGGCGCTGCGCCTGGAGAAGGACGAGCACCACCGGCACAAGGACGTCTACGAGCACTCGCTGACCGTGCTGGAGCAGGCGATCGCGCTGGAGTCGGACGGGCCGGACCTGACGCTGCGGCTGGCCGCGCTGCTGCACGACATCGGCAAGCCGCGCACCCGCCGGTTCGAGTCGGACGGCCGGGTGTCGTTCCACCACCACGAGATCGTCGGCGCCAAGATGACCCGCAAGCGGATGCGGGAGCTGAAGTACTCCAAGGAGCTGATCGACGACGTCTCGCGGCTGGTCGAGCTGCACCTGCGGTTCCACGGCTACGGCGGCGGCGAGTGGACCGACTCCGCGGTGCGCCGCTACGTCACCGACGCGGGACCGCTGCTGGAGCGGCTGCACCGGCTGACCCGGTCGGACTGCACCACCCGCAACAAGAAGAAGGCCGCCACGCTGTCGCGCACCTATGACGGCCTGGAGGAGCGGATCGCCCAGCTGCGGGCCCAGGAGGAGCTGGACGCGATCCGGCCGGCCCTGAACGGCAACGAGATCATGGAGCTGCTCGGCCTGAAGCCCGGGCCGGTGGTCGGCCGGGCCTACAAGCACCTGCTGGAGATGCGCCTGGAGCACGGCCCGATGACGGAGGACGAGGCCGTGGCCGAGCTCAAGGCGTGGTGGGCGGCCCAGCCGCAGGACTGACGCACCGACCGGTCGGCGGTGCGCCAGTCCTGGCGCACCGTCAGGTGGCTTCGGACCCGGAGCCGCTGCCGCCGTTGCTGCCCCCGGTGCTGCCGCTGCCCGAGGACTGCGGCGAGGCCAGGCAGAGCACGAAGCTCTGCGGGGGGTCACGGTGGACGAACCAGTGGGTGGCGCTGGAGTACGGCTGGCAGACCGAGGAGGGGTCGTCGCCCAGGCTGGCGACCCGGGCCACCACCTTGTAGTCGGCCAGCGAGCTGGAGCAGGAGACCACGGTGACCGAGGCGTCGCTGTCGTCCGAACCGCCGCTGGTGTTGGCGTCGTGGATGCAGTCGCCGGCCCGCACGGTCGCCACATTGGCGGTGGCGTCGGTGGACCCGCCGGTCGCGGAGGCCGCCAGCGCGATCGGCAGCACCACGGCCAGCAGCACCGCGACGACCGGCAGCAGCAGCATCCAGATCGCGGCCCGCTTGGTGAGCGGGCGGCCCGGGTCGAGCTGCGGCCCGTGGCTGCCGGGCTGCGGCGCCGGCAGCCGGCGCAGCTGCTGGTAGGCGGACCGGTTGCGGAGTAGCGCGATCAGCGTGAAGAGGCTGGACAGGTAGCTCCACCAGCCGCGCCACAGGGTCCGCTCGGACATGTCGCGGACCAGCGCGGTGCCGCAGACCTGGCAGAACGGGCCGCGGTTGCTCAGGAACCGCATCAGCACGATCAGCCCCTGGTGGCCGCGCACCGTGACGTCGGCCGCCGGTATGCCGCCGCAGATCCGGCAGGCGAGCACCTGCGGGTAGCCGTAGCCCGGGGCCGCCGGCGGGTAGGCGCCGTAGCCGTAGCCGTAGTCGGGTTGCGGGGCCCCGAACTGCGGGGTGGCGGTGGGCTGGCCGGGGTACGCCTGCGGGACGGCGTCCTGCGGCGGTGCCGGATGGGGCGTGGCGGGTGCCGGCGCCGCCCAGGGGTTCGGCTGGGCGGGCACCGATGCGGGTACGGCCGGCGGCACCGTCGGTGGTGGCGGAATGTACGGGTTCGGCGGCTGTTGAGGCTGGGTCACCACGGGTCTCCGGTGGTCGGCTGACGGGGCGTCGGTGCGCCCAGGTACCTTAGCGCCGCCGGGTGCCGGCCCGGGAGTAAAGGGCGGCGCTGGCTGCGTATGCCAACGACACCGCGGCCAGGACCGGCACGGATCGTCCGCTGAGCGGCAGCACCAGGGCGGAGACGGCCGCCGCCGCGACGAAGGCGACGTTGAAGAGCACGTCGTAGATGGCGAAGACCCGGCCCCGGTAGTCGTCCGCCACCGAGTTCTGCACGATGGTGTCCGCGCAGATCTTGGTGCCCTGGGTGATGACCCCCAGCAGCAGCGCGGCCACCATCACCGGCCCGACGGCGAAGAACAGCCCGAGCGCGGGCACGAAGACCGCTGCGGAGGCCAGGCAGGCCGTCATCCAGCCGTCCAGCCCGAGCCGCCGGGAGAACCAGGGGCTGACCACGGCGGCCAGGAAGAAGCCGACCGCGGAGAAGGCCAGCGCGGTGCCCAGGGTGGCCAGCCCGCCACGGGAGTCGCCGGGGGTGTTGAAGGTGTAGCGGGAGAGCATCAGCACGGTGACGATCAGTACCCCGTAGCAGAACCGGGCCGCGGTCACCGCGGCCAGCGCGCGCACCGCGGGCCGGCTCTCCCGCCCCAGGTGGCGCAGGCCCTCGACCAGCGCCCGCCCGGCCTGGCCGAGGGCCTCGCGCAGATCGGGCCGGTCGGGGTGGTGTTCGGGGCCGAGCAGCTCCACGTCCATCCGGCGGGCCGCCAGCCCGGCCGCCAGATAGAGCAGGGCGCCCACCGTGACCAGGGCGGCGTCGGCGTGCGGGCCGGGCGGCAGCACCTGGTGCACCACGAAGCCGGTGCCGCCGCCGACCACCGCGGCGACCGTG
Source organism: Kitasatospora acidiphila (assembly GCF_006636205.1). Classification (NCBI taxonomy): domain Bacteria; kingdom Bacillati; phylum Actinomycetota; class Actinomycetes; order Kitasatosporales; family Streptomycetaceae; genus Kitasatospora; species Kitasatospora acidiphila. The sequence goes on from NZ_VIGB01000003.1 coordinate 4,517,752, forward strand.
CCGGCGGTCGGGCAGAGCGCGTTGGCGGTGACCAGCCGGTCGGCTTCGACCACCCGGGGCAGGGCGGCGGACAGGCCGGCCAGGATGAACCGGTTGACCGCGGTGACCATCAGGGCGGCCGCGAAGAAGAGCCACTCCGGGGCGCGGACCAGGAGCAGGGCGGCGGTGCCCAGGCCCAGGCCGAACCGGACCAGGTTGCCCAGGTAGAGCACCTGGCGGCGGCGCCAGCGGTCGAGCAGTACACCGGCGAACGGGCCGACCACCGAGAACGGCAGCAGGAGCACCGCCATCATCGAGGCGATGTCCGCCGGGGTGGACTGGCGCTCCGGGGAGAAGATCACGTAGGAGGCGAGGGACGCCTGGAAGACGCCGTCGGAGAGCTGGGAGAGCAGCCGTACGCCCAGCAGCCGGCGGAAGTCCCGGGCCAGCAGCAGGGCGCGCAGGCTCGCGCGGCCGGTGTCCGAGGCGCGCGGGGCCTGCGCCGGTCGTCGAGTGATCGCCACCCGCCCAGAGTGACACGACGAGGGCCGATGTTTCACGTGAAACATCGGCCCTCGTGGGTGCTGACGAGCTGTCAGCGGTACTCAGTGACGAGTACTCAGCGCTCGACCTCGCCGCGGATGAACTTCTCGACGTTCTCCTTGGCCTCGTCGTCGAAGTACTGAACCGGCGGCGACTTCATGAAGTAGGAGGACGCGGAGAGGATCGGGCCACCGATGCCGCGGTCCTTGGCGATCTTCGCGGCGCGCACGGCGTCGATGATCACACCGGCCGAGTTCGGGGAGTCCCAGACCTCGAGCTTGTACTCCAGGTTCAGCGGGACGTCGCCGAACGCGCGGCCCTCGAGGCGGACGTACGCCCACTTGCGGTCGTCCAGCCAGGCCACGTAGTCCGACGGACCGATGTGGACGTTCTTGGCGCCCAGGTCACGGTCGCGGATCTGCGAGGTGACGGCCTGGGTCTTGGAGATCTTCTTGGACTCCAGGCGCTCGCGCTCGAGCATGTTCTTGAAGTCCATGTTGCCGCCGACGTTCAGCTGCATGGTGCGCTCGAGGATGACACCGCGGTCCTCGAACAGCTTGGCCATCACGCGGTGCGTGATGGTGGCGCCGACCTGCGACTTGATGTCGTCACCGACGATCGGCACGCCGGCCTCGGTGAACTTGTCGGCCCACTCCTTGGTGCCGGCGATGAACACCGGGAGGGCGTTCACGAAGGCGACCTTGGCGTCGATGGCGCACTGGGCGTAGAACTTGGCGGCGGCCTCGGAGCCCACCGGCAGGTAGCAGACCAGGACGTCGACCTGGGCGTCCTTGAGGATCTGGACGACGTCGACCGGAGCCTCGTCCGACTCCTCGATGGTCTCCAGGTAGTACTTGCCGAGACCATCGAGGGTGTGACCGCGCTGCACGGTGACACCGGTCGGCGGCACGTCGCAGATCTTGATGGTGTTGTTCTCGCTGGCGGTGATGGCGTGCGCCAGGTCCTGGCCGACCTTCTTGGCGTCGACGTCGAACGCGGCGACGAACTCCACGTCACTGACGTGGTAGTCGCCGAACTGCACGTGCATCAGGCCCGGGACCTTGCCGGCCGGGTCGGCGTCCTTGTAGTACTCGACACCCTGCACCAGCGACGCGGCGCAGTTGCCCACGCCCACGATGGCTACGCGAACCGAACCCATTCCGGTTGCTCCCTGTGTACTCGAGAGGCTTCGCCGCGGAACGACGATCCTCGTGCTGCATCTCATCTGACTATCTGACGGGCGCGCACGGCGCCCAGGTCCACCGCGCGACGCGCGTAGCGAGCACGCGGGCGCGGTGGTGGCCCTCCTATACGGAGCGCCCCGGGCGGTCGTACGGTGACCGGAGCGGATCGGGGGATCCGTCCACGCGGTCACGGCCGTCCGAAGTCTGTGGTGTGGCGGAACCACCCGGCGGTGCGGCGGCCCGGCCGGTCCGATTGGCCCGCTCGGTCTCGATCAGCTCGTTGAGCCAGCGGACCTCGCGCTCCACCGACTCCAGACCGTGCCGCTGCAGTTCGAGGGTGTAGTCGTCGAACCGCTCGCGGGTGCGGGCGATCGAGGAGCGCATGCGCTCCAGGCGCTCCTCCAGCCGGCTGCGCCGGCCCTCCAGCACGCGCATCCGCACCGCTCGGTCGGTCTGACCGAAGAACGCGAAGTGCACACCGAAGTGCTCGTCCTCCCAGGCGTCCGGGCCGGAGTCGGCGAGCAGTTCCTCGAAGCGCTGCTTGCCCTCGGCGGAGAGCCGGTAGACGATCTTCGATCGCTTGCCGTTCAGCGCCGTGGCCGGGACGTACTGGGTGTCCGGGTTGTCCTCCACCAGGAATCCCTGGGCGACCAGGCTCTTCAGGCACGGGTAGAGCGTGCCGTAGGAGAAGGCACGGAACGAACCGAGCAGCACATTGAGGCGCTTGCGCAGCTCGTAGCCGTGCATCGGGGCGTCGTGCAACAGGCCGAGAACGGCGAACTCCAGCACTCCTGAGCGCCTGCTCACGCGGTCCGGCCTCCTTCCGACAGGTCCCGATTCGCCGCATCGCCGCGGTTATGCCGCCGCGATGTATCGACTCGATATATCGAGAACGATAGGCCGGGGTCACGATTGGGGCAAGGGGGGCACGGGTGAATGTGATCACAGGGGTTCACAGCGTCACCTCCGGGGTGCGTTTCCGCTGCTGAAGTGGGTCCCGGGCGCCCGGGGCAAGGGCGACTCGGGGTGACTGGGCAACGGGCTCGTAATGATCTGACGGTGATTCATGGCCCTTGTGGTGATATGCCCGGTTTGCCTCTCATTCGGCATGCGTACGCTGTCGCGTGTGCACGAGGACCACCTCCGGGGAAGCGGGCCGGTACCAGGGCCTAGGGCGGTTGCGGGCATCGGAAGCAATCCTGCTGACGGGCGCTGGCGCCTGGCCTAGGAGTTACTGGACATGAGCGAACACCGGCGACGGACGCCCGGTCAGGGCGGCGGCGAGCAGCCGCCGAACCGACCGGGCGGCGCGCGACCGCATGGCTACGGCACCCCGCCGGACGGGGCGCCGTCCTACGACACGCCCGGCCGGGCGACCCCGAGGAACCGGGCGGCCGGCCCGCAGGGCATGCGGGAGACGGCCCAGCAGCCCCGGATGACCAGGGCCGAGATGCGCAAGGCCGCCCAGAAGGGCGGTCGCAGGGGCCCGGACGGCCCCGGCGGCCGCGGTCCGGGCGGTGGCGGCCGGCGCGGCGGTGGCGGCGACAAGCCGCCGGGCAAGAAGAGATTCATCGACTACCCGCGCTGGGGCAAGCGCGGCGTCCGGCGCTGGTTGCCGTCCTGGAAGCTGGTGCTCTCGCTCTTCCTGATCTTCTTCGGCGGCGGGGTGGCGGCCGTCGGCACCGCCTACTCGATGACCACCGTGCCGCAGCTGAAGGACATCAACCCGCCCCAGAACAACATCTACTACTGGGCCGACGGCACCGAGATGACCCGGACCGGTCAGACCAACCGTCAGCTGGTGGACATCAGCGACATCAACAAGTCGATGCAGGACGCGGTGATCGCGGCCGAGAACGAGTCCTTCCGCACCGACAGCGGCATCGACCCCCAGGGCATCGCCCGAGCCATATACAACATGGCTTCCGGCCAGTCCACCCAGGGCGGCTCGACGATCACCCAGCAGTACGTGAAGAACGCCTACCTGAGCCAGGAGCAGACGGTCACCCGAAAGCTCAAGGAGATCTTCATCACCCTGAAGCTCAGTCAGACCAAGTCCAAGGACGACATCCTGGACGGCTACCTCAACACCAGCTGGTTCGGCCGCAACTCCACCGGCATCCAGGCCGCCGCGCACTCCTACTACGGGGTCGAGGCCAAGGACCTGAACCCCTGCCAGAGCGCCATGCTGGCCGGCCTGCTGAAGGGCGCCGGCTACTACGACCCGTCGCTCAGCACGGCCAACCACGAGCGGATGTTCGGCACCACGGCTCACCCGGAGCAGGGCCGCTGGGAGTGGATCCTCGGCAAGATGGTGCAGACCAAGGCCATCACCCAGGCCCAGATGGACCAGTGCACCAAGGCCGGGCTGCCGGAGCCGATCAAGCAGGCGCCGTCCGCCAGCCTGAACGGCCAGATCGGCTACATCGTCGACACCGTCAACAACTACATCGAGGCCAAGGACTCGTCGATCACCGACGCCAAGCTCGGCCACGGCGGCTACAGCATCTACACCACCCTGCAGAAGGACAAGGTGGACCTGCTCTCCAAGGCCGTCGACGACATGGCGAAGGCGAACCTGGACCCGGCCAAGCGCCCCTCGACCGACACCTTCGTGCAGGTCGGTGCCGCCTCGGTGGTCCCGGGTGACGGCGCTCTGGTCGCCATCTACGGCGGCCCCGGCCAGGAGAAGGGCCAGTACGCCAACAACGCCGAAACCGCCGGCGTGCCGGTCGGTTCGACGTTCAAGCCGTTCGTCCTGGCCACCGCGATGCAGGACGGCGTGCAGACCCAGACCGGTCCGGACGGCAAGCCGATGCGGATCAACGAGGACAGCCGCTACAACGCCGACAACCTGAGCACCATCCGCAAGCCGGACGGCTCGCTGGTGACCAATCCGGACGGCTCGGTCTTCCACCAGCGCAACGACGAGGACGGCAAGCAGGGCTATGTGACGCTGCGCGATGCCATGATCAACTCGTTCAACGTCCCCTACGTCCAGCTCGGTGAGGACGTCGGCGGCCCCAACGTGGCCAAGCTGGCCACCGCGATGGGCCTCGACAAGAACTCGATGCCGGTGGTCAACCAGAACACCGCCGCCTTCGCGATCGGTACCTCCACGCCGAGCGCGGTGCAGATGGCCTCCGCCTACTCGGTCTTCGCGGCCAGCGGCCAGCAGACCGACATGTACGCGGTGACCAAGGTCCAGTTCCAGGGCAGCACGCTGCCGAACTTCGCCAAGCCGGCCCGCAAGGCGGTGCTCGACACGGCGGTGGCCGACAACATCACCAGCGTGCTGCAGGACGTGGTGCAGAAGGGCACCGGTACCAAGGCGCAGGCCGTCGGCCGCCCGGTGGCCGGCAAGACCGGTACCACCGACAAGGGCACCTCGGCCTGGTTCGACGGCTACACCCCGCAGCTGGCCACCGCGGTCACCATGTTCCGCGAGGACCCGAACCACGCCGGGCTGCAGTCCCTGGACGGCACCGGCGGCAAGAGCTCCTTCTACGGTGGTGACCTGCCGACCGAGATCTGGGCCGACTACATGAAGTCCGCGCTGGCCAACAGCCAGGTGATGGACTTCCCGACGCCGGGCCCGGTCAACACCGAGGTCGACTCCTCGGGCGCGCCGAGCACCGCCTCGCCGTCGCCGACGGCCTCGTCCTCCCCGTCGGCCACGGCCAGCGCGTCGTCCTCCCCCACCCTGTCGCCCAGCGCGTCGGCGAGCTCCAAGGCCCCGACGCCGACCGGCTCGCCGGAGACCTGCCTGCCCGGCGTGGACTGCCCCGGCAGCTCGCCGACCAGCAAGAACCCGGGTGGCGGCAACGGCGGCGGCAATGGCGGCGGCTGCGTGTGGGGCCCGCTCTGCCCGACCACCAATCCGACGGACACCACCTCGCCGGCCACGCCGCCCCACCACGGCGGCGGCTCCGGTGGCGGCACCGGTGGCCCGGGTGGCGGCTCCGGCGGTACCGGCGCCACCAGCGGCCCGCCCACCGCGGGCGGCCAGCCGGCCGGCGGCTGATCGATCGCACCACCCACTGCGGCCCCGCTCCTCGGAGCGGGGCCGCAGGCCTTTTCGGGCACCGGCACGGACCGGTCCTCGTCGGATCGGCACGCGTGCGGCAGTATGTCGGCCATGACGTCCAGCACGCGCGACCAGACCGCCGCCGAGGCCGTCCCGGTCCAGCCGCAAGGCCCGCTGCCCAACACCGTGGTCGTCCCCGCGGACGAGGACCCGGTCTCGGCGGCCGGCAGCGAGCTGATCGGCGGCCCGCCCGGGCGCCGGGCGCTGCTCGGGGTCTCGTGGTGGATCCCGGCCCGCTTCCTGGCACTGGCCACCGTGCTCACCTACTGCCTCGGCCTGGTCCAGAAGCTGCCCTGCTACACCAGCGGCTGGTTCTACGGCGCCACCAGTCAGTACACCCACGCCTGCTACAGCGACATCCCGCACCTCTACTCGGCCCGCGGCCTGGCGGCCGGCCTGCACCCGTACCTCGACCAGATCCCACTGCCCACTCCGGACATGAAGTTCCTGGAGTACCCGGTGCTGACCGGTCTGTTCATGCAGATCGCCGGCTGGCTGACCCCCACCACCGGGGCGATCCAGGGCCGTGAGCAGTGGTTCTGGATGGTCAACGCCGCCATGCTGCTGATCTGCGCGGTGGTCACGGTGGTCGCGCTCTCCCGCACCCACCGCCGCCGCCCCTGGGACGCGCTGCTCTTCGCGCTGGCCCCGGCGCTGGCGCTGAACGCCACCATCAACTGGGACCTGCTCGCGGTCGCGCTGACCGCCGTCGCGATGGCCTACTGGTCGCGCAGCCGCCCCGTCTGGGCCGGCGTCTTCATCGGTCTGGCCACCGCCGCCAAGTTCTACCCGCTGCTGCTGCTCGGGCCGCTGCTGGTGCTCTGCCTGCGGGCCGGCCGCTGGCGGGCCTTCGGCCAGGCCGTCGGCGGCGCGGTCGGTGCCTGGCTGGTGGTCAACCTGCCGATCATGATCGCCAGCTGGGACGGCTGGAAGACCTTCTACACCTTCAGCCAGAGCCGCAAGGAGGACTTCGGCTCCTTCTGGATGATCCTGATGCAGGACCGCAACCAGGCGCTGGGCTCCCTCAACGCCTGGATCGCGGGGCTGCTGATCGGGCTCTGCCTGATGATCGGCTGGCTGGCGCTGACCGCCCCGCGGCGGCCCCGCTACGCCCAGCTGGTCTTCCTGGTGGTGGCCGCCTTCGTGCTCACCAACAAGGTCTACTCGCCGCAGTACGTGCTCTGGCTGCTGCCGCTGGCGGTGCTGGCCCGGCCGCGCTGGCGCGACTTCCTGATCTGGCAGGCCTGCGAGGTGCTCTACTACCTCGGCATCTGGTCCTACCTGGCCTACACCGGGGACGCCAAGCAGCACGGCATCGGCCAGGACTGGTACCACTTCGCGATCATCCTGCACCTGGCCGGCACGCTCTACCTCTGCTGCATGGTGGTCCGCGACATCCTGCGCCCGGAGCGCGACCCGGTGCGCTGGGACGGCAGCGACGACCCGTCGGGCGGGGTGCTGGACTTCGCGCCGGACGCCTTCGTGCTGGGCGCCGCCCGCCGGCTGCGCGACGAGGCGCCCTTGGCCGAGTACCTGCCGCCGGCCCCGGTCGGCGAGGTGGACTGGGCGGCGCCCCGGGACACCCCCGAGGACGCCCCCCGGGACGTGCTGGAGGCGTAGCCGGTGGCGGCCCCCGAGGACGCGGGGCGGGCCGAGCCGGACGGCGCCGCTCAGACCTGACGGTCCAGCACCCGGTCGAAGTGGGTGGTGGTGTGCCGCACCGTCACGGCCAGCTCGTCCCCCACCGCCGGGGGCTTGGCGCCGCCGGGCAGGAAGAGGATGCTCACCTGCATGTGCGGCGGCTCGGCGAACCAGAGCTGGCGGCCGTCCCACTGGTACGGCGACAGGGTCCGGTTGACGGTGGCCAGCCCGGCCCGGGCGATCCCCTTCACCCGGGGCAGCAGCCCGTGCAGGTACTTGGGGGCCTCCATGCCGATGCCGTGCGCGGTGCCGCCGGAGACCACCAGCAGATGGCCCTCGGACGGCGCCTTGTGCTGCCGGTAGCCGTACCGCTCGCCGCGGCGCACCGCCGTCACGTCCAGCACGGTGGCCCGCGCCTCCAGCGCCGCCACGTCGCCCAGCCAGAGCCGGGTGCCGATCCGGGAGCGGAACACCGTCTCCGGGTGGTGGCTGGCCAGCTCGGCCGCGCCGGCGGCGCTCAGATGGCTGAGGTAGACGGTCCTGGCCGGCAGTCCGGCCGCGGTGATCGCGGCCACCCACCCGGCCACCTCGGCGATCGGGCTGCTGCGGTCCGGCCGGTCCAGCGGCAGGTGCAGCGCGAAGCCCTCGACCCGGCCTGCCCCGGCCTGCGTGCAGTGCGCCAGGTCGGCCCGGGCGATCCCGTGCCGGCGCATGCTGGTCATGCACTCCACCACCACACGGGCCCCGGCCAGCGCCCGCAGCGCCTCCAGGCCGGCCACGGTGCGCAGCACCCTGGCGGGGGCGTCGGGCCCGGGCAGCGCCACGGCCGGCTCGCCGACCCGGTACGGGGTGAGCACCAGCACCTCGCCCGGGTAGCCGGCGGCGAGCACCTCGGCCGCCTCCGTCGCGGTGCCGACCGCCAGCAGGCCGGTGCCCAGCAGCTCCGCCTCCCGCGCCAGCCGCAGGTTGCCCAGCCCGTAGCCGTTGCCCTTCGCCACCGGCACCAGCCCGGGGAACTCGGCCAGCAGGGCGCGCTGGTGGTCCCGCCAGCGGTCGGTGTCCACGTACAGCGAAAGGGTCATTGGTGCGCTCCGTGCTGGAGGGGGCGGTGCGGCGGTGCGGTCGGACGTGGTCAGCGGCGCGACATGTAGAGGTCCAGCGCCTTGTGGAGCAGCTTGTTGACCGGGAAGTCCCATTCGCCCAGGTACTCGGCGGCCTGACCACCCGTGCCCAGTTTGAACTGGATCAGGCCGTAGAGCGGGTCGTCCTCGTCCAGCGTGTCGCTGATCCCGCGCATGTCGTAGACGCCCGCGCCGAGCGCGTAGGCGTCCCGGATCATCCGCCACTGGACCGCGTTGGACGGCTTGACCTCGCGCTTGTGGTTGGCCGAGGCGCCGTAGGAGTACCAGACGTGCTGACCGACCGTCAGCATGGTGGTCGCGGCCAGCGGTTCGCCCTGGTGGTAGGCCAGGTAGAGCCGCATCCGGTTGGGGTCCTCGGCGGTCAGCACCTGCCACTGGCGCTGGAAGTAGGCCAGCGGGCGCGGGGTGAACTTGTCCCGCTCGGCGGTCAGTGCGTAGAGCTGGTGGAAGACCGGCAGGTCGTCGTAGCCGCCCTGGACCACCTCCACGCCGCTCTTCTCGGCCTTCTTGATGTTGCGCCGCCACAGCTGGTTGAAGTTGCGCTGGATGTCGTCCAGCGAGCGGTTGGCCAGCGGCACCTGGAAGACGTAGCGCGGCTGGACGTCACCGAAGCCGGCGCCGCCGTCCTCGCCCTGCCGCCAGCCGGCCTTGCGCAGCCGTTCGGCCACCGCGAAGGCCCGCGGCTCGTACCAGTCCGGATCCACGTCGCGCAGCCGCTTGGCCTGCCCGCCGGCCACCGCCTCCTTGACGGTCGCGGCGCCCCAGCGGCGGATCACCACCGGCGGCCCGATCTTCACCGAGAAGGCGCCCTGCTCCTTCAGGTGGCCCAGCATCGGGCGCAGCCAGCGGTCCAGGTCCTGGTCGAACCAGTCGATCACCGGGCCCTCGGGCAGGTAGGCCAGGTAGCGCTTGAGCTTGGGCAGCTGCCGGTAGAGCACCAGGCCGGCACCGACCAGGGTGTTGGAGGCGTCGAACCAGCCGATCGACTCATGGCGCCACTCGGACTTGACCTCACCCCAGGAGGGCACCTGCATATGGCTGACGGAGGGCCGACTGCGCACGAAGGCGAGGTGCTCCTCACGGGTGATCGTCCTCAGACGCAGGCTCATGCTCCTGGTGCTCCCTTGGAAGATTTTGTTGACTCTTGACCCTAACGCCCGAAAGGTCCGTTTTGTGCTGGTCCGGTACGGCGCGTTCGATCGAACCCTAGAGCGGGCGGCGGCGCCGGAGCCCGAGGCAGCGAGACGGCGCCCCCGCAGCGGGAGCGCCGTCTCATGCGCCGTGCTCGCGCCGGGGCTCGCACGGCCGTCGCAACCGGGCGGCGACTAGCCGGCGGTACCGCCGAACAGCCCGCCGTGGGCCAGGGCGATGCCGAGGCCGAAGGCGCACATCGCGATGCCGATCACCAGGACGAACCGCTCGGCGGTGGTGGCCGAGATGAACTGCCCCCACAGGCCGGTGATCACGCCGACCAGGCCACTCCAGGAACTCAACAGGTGCAGGTCGTGGAAGAACGACGAGGTGAAGGCCAGCACACCGAGCATGGCGGTCAGCGCGACCAGGGTGTTCTCCCTGGGGTGCGGGTGGCCGTCGGTGTTGAGGGTGAACGCGGGGACTCGGCGGATGGTCTGTGCCATGGAAACCCACCTCCAGCGGGGGCCGGGCGATGCTGATGAACCCGTTCTGCCCAGATTGCGCCGCTTGAGACCGGGCGGCAATCGATGGGCGTTTTGTTCGGCCGGATGGGTGCGGGTAGGCTGTGCGATCTGCACTGGTGTATCTGTGCCCCCGCATGCCTTCAAGCAGGTCGCCGGGGGTCGGTTGTCAGACCCGGCCGCTACGGTGGCAGTGGGTCGGTGCACCACCAGTGCCGACGCCGTACAACCCTCCTGCCACGGAGAGACCGTGGCCGTTGAGTCCAAAGGAGGTGGGTTTACCCATGCGTCACTACGAGGTGATGGTCATCCTCGACCCCTCGGTCGAGGAGCGCGCTGTCTCCCCCCTGATCGAGAGCTTCCTCAACGTCGTCCGCACTGGTGGCGGCACCGTTGAGAAGGTCGACACCTGGGGCCGTCGTCGCCTGGCGTACGAGATCAAGAAGCAGCCCGAGGGCATCTACTCGGTCATCGACCTCAAGGCCACGCCTGAGGTCGTCAAGGAGCTTGACCGCCAGCTGTCGCTGAGCGAGCAGGTTCTGCGGACCAAGGTCCTGCGCCCGGACACCCACTGAGCCACCTCCGGGACCGTTGACGGTCCCGAGGGCTCGCGTCCGATGTTTCACGTGAAACATCGCTGAACGGAACTCCTCCTCCCGAGAGGTCAGCACACCATGGCAGGCGAGACCGTCATCACCCTCGTCGGCAATCTCGTCGACGACCCCGAGCTGCGTTTCACCCCCTCGGGTGCGGCGGTCGCGAAGTTCCGCATCGCGTCCACTCCCCGCACCTTCGACCGCCAGACCAACGAGTGGAAGGACGGCGAAAGCCTCTTCCTCACGTGCAACGTCTGGCGTCAGCCGGCGGAGAACGTGGCCGAGTCGCTGCAGCGCGGCATGCGCGTGATCGTGCAGGGCCGACTGCGCCAGCGGTCTTACGAGACCAAGGAAGGCGAGAAGCGGACGGTCTTCGAGGTCGAGGTCGACGAGGTCGGCCCGAGCCTGCGTTCGGCGACCGCCAAGGTGACCCGGGCCAACCGCGGCCCCGGTGGCGGTGGCGGTGGTGGCTTTGGCGGCGGCCCGCAGCAGGGCGGCGGCCAGGGCGGCTGGGGTGGCCAGGGCGGCAACCAGGGTGGCGGCAGCTGGGGTGGCAACTCCGGCGGCGGCCAGTCCGGCCCGTCCGACGACCCGTGGGCGTCCAGTGCGCCGTCCGGCGGCAACGCCGGTGGCGGTGGCTGGGGTGCGCCTTCGGGTGGCGGCTACTCGGAAGAGCCTCCGTTCTAGAGCTGACAGATTTCGTGCGACCCGGGGCCCGTCGCTGCGACGGACCCGGATCGTGATCCTCATTTGGAGCACACCATGGCGAAGCCGCCTGCTCGCAAGCCGAAGAAGAAGGTTTGCGTCTTCTGCAAGGACAAGGTCAACTACGTTGACTACAAGGACACGAACCTGCTGCGGAAGTTCATCTCCGACCGCGGCAAGATCCGTGCCCGCCGGGTCACCGGCAACTGCACCCAGCACCAGCGTGACGTCGCCACGGCCGTGAAGAACAGCCGTGAGATGGCGCTGCTGCCCTACACCAGCACCGCGCGCTAAGAGAGGGTGACCGAAGAATGAAGATCATCCTCACCCACGAGGTCGCCGGCCTCGGCAGCGCCGGCGAGGTCGTCGAGGTCAAGGACGGCTACGCCCGCAACTTCCTGGTCCCGCGTGGCTTCGCCATCCGCTGGACCAAGGGCGGCCAGAAGGACGTCGACGCGATCCGTCGCGCTCGCAAGATCCACGAGATCCAGACCATCGAGGCGGCCAACGAGGTCAAGGCCACCCTCGAGGGCCTGCAGCTGAAGCTGAAGGTGCGCTCCGGTGACGCCGGCCGCCTGTTCGGCTCGGTCACCCAGGCCGACGTCGTCGAGGCCGTCAAGGCCGCCGGCGGCCCGGCGGTGGACAAGCGCGCCGTCACGATCGCCTCGCCGATCAAGACCGTGGGCACCCACAAGGTCGCCGTCAAGCTCCACGCTGACGTTCAGGCCAACCTCGACCTGGTCGTCGCCTGAGTCCAGGCGCACCACTGGTCGTGACCCCGAGGGCCGGGGCCTCCCGCATGGGAGGCCCCGGCCCTCGGGCGTTTCCGGACTGATCGAAGGCCCGCGCAGTTCAGGCCCGCACAGTGCGGGCCGGCCCTGCTGCTCAGGCCCGGACCGCGCCGGTGACCAGCCAGCGGCCGGTGCGCATCCGGCCGACCAGGAAGGCCGCGCGGACCAGCATCATCAGGTTCATCGCCCACCAGAGGCCGGCCAGTCCGCCGCCCAGCGCCGGCAGGGCCAGTGCCACCGGCGCGAAGACCGCCAGGGTGGCGAGCATCGCCCAGGCCAGGTACCGGCCGTCGCCGGCGCCCATCAGCACCCCGTCCAGCACGAAGGCCAGCCCGCAGGCCGGCTCGGTCAGCGCGAGCAGCACCAGCACCCCGGTCAGCTGGTGCCGCACCCCGGGGTCGGCGGTGAACAGCGGCGTGTAGAGCGGTCCCGCGACCACCGTCAGCAGCCCGAGCACCACTCCGGAGCCGATCCCCCACTGGGTCATCCGCCGGGTCGCCGCCCGCGCGCCGACCGGGTCGCCGGCCCCCAGGCAGCGCCCGATGATCGCCTGCCCGGCGATCGCGATGGCGTCCAGCGCGAACGCCAGGAAGCTCCACAGCGTCATCGCGATCTGATGGGCCGCGACCTGCTGGTCTCCCAGCCGGGCGGCCACCGCGGTGGCGAGCACCAGGATCGCCCGCAGCGACAGGGTGCGGACCAGCAGCGGCCCGCCCGCCCGGGCACAGGCCCGGATCCCGGCCGGGTGCGGCCGCAGCCCGGCCCGCTCCCGCCGGGCGCCGCGCACCACCACGGCCAGGTAGACCGCCGCCATCCCGGTCTGCGCCAGCACCGTGCCCCAGGCCGAGCCGGCCACCCCGAGCCCCGCGCCGTAGACCAGCCCCACGTTGAGCAGCAGATTGGCGGAGAACGACCCGATGGCCACCAGCAGCGGGGTCCGGGTGTCCTGCAGGCCGCGCAGCACCCCGGTGGCCGCCAGCACCAGCAGCATCGCCGGGATCCCGAGCGCGCTGATCCGCAGGTAGGTCACCGCGTACGGCGCGGCGGTGCTCGACGCGCCCAGTGCGCCGGCCACTCCGGGCGCCAGCAGGTAGCACAGCAGGGCCAGCGGCAACCCCAGCAGTACGGCCAGCCAGAGGCCGTCCAGACCCTGCTGGACGGCCGCCCGGCGGTCCCCGGCACCGATCCGCCGGGCCACCGCCGCGGTGGTGGCGTAGGCGAGGAAGACGAACACCCCGGTCAGCGTGGTGAGCGCGGTGCCCGCCACCCCGAGGCCGGCCAGCTGGGCGGTGCCCAGGTGCCCGACGATCGCCGAGTCGCCGATCAGGAACAGCGGTTCCGCGACCAGGGCGCCGAAGGCCGGGATCGCCAGGGCGAGGATCTCCCGGTCGTACCGGCGGTGGGGGCCCCTCCCGGCAGAGCGCGGGGGGAGGTCGAATGTGCGAGCGGGCATGGTGGCACGGTAGCCATCCACAGGGGGGCGCAGGGTGGTGCGGGTGTGTGAAGTTTTTCTCATGCACAGCCAGTGGACAGAGTTCCCGCAGGTCAGCGAGTTGACACCGAAGAGATCGTCTGGTTATCCACAGGGCTGTCCCCATGCTTGTGCACAGGTTTCGGGCTGTTGTCCACAGACTTGGGAGAGTCATCCACACCCCCTGTGGATAACTCGGGTGATCCGGCTTGGCCCTGGCCAGGCCGTCCCCGTAGCGTGGTCGTTCACCCTTCGCACCACTCGCACGCTCGCTGAACGGGGATCACGCGTGACCGGCACCCAGTACGACGACAACGACGTGCCGCCGCCCCCGGAGGACGACTGGCTCGGTCCCGAGGACTTCCCCACCGACACCCCCAGCGACCGCCTCCCGGCCGCCCGCCGCCAGGGCAACGGCGAGTTCCGCAAGGGCGGCGAGTTCCGCAAGGGTGACTTCCGCAAGCGGGACGGTGACGGCGACCGGGAGCGCCAGGGCGGCGCCGAGGGCTTCGAGCGGGTCCCGCCGCAGGACATCCCCGCTGAGCAGTCCGTGCTCGGCGGCATGATGCTCTCCAAGGACGCCATCGCCGACGTGGTCGAGGTCCTCAAGCCGATCGACTACTACCGCCCGGCCCACGAGCTGATCCACAGCGCGATCCTCGACCTCTACGCCCGCGGCGAGCCGGCCGACCCGATCACCGTCGCCAGCGAGCTCACCAAGCGCGGCGAGCTCAGTCGGGTCGGCGGCCCCACCTACCTGCACACCCTGGTCAACTCCGTCCCGACCGCCGCCAACGCCGAGTACTACGCGGAGATCGTCCACGAGCGCGCCGTGCTGCGCCGCCTGGTCGAGGCCGGCACCCGGATCGCCGGGATGGGCTACGCCGCCGAGGGCGACGTGGACGAGATCGTCAACGCCGCCCAGGCCGAGATCTACGCCGTCACCGAGCAGCGCACCAACGAGGACTACGCCCCGCTGGCCGACATCATGGAGGGCGCCCTCGACGAGATCGAGGCCATCGGCTCCCGCCAGGGCCAGATGTCCGGCGTTCCCACCGGTTTCGCCGACCTGGACGCCCTGACCAACGGCCTGCACCCGGGCCAGATGATCGTCATCGCGGCCCGACCCGCGATGGGTAAGTCGACCCTCGCCCTGGACTTCGCGCGGGCCTGCTCGATCCACAACGCGCTCCCCAGCGTCATCTTCTCCCTCGAAATGGGGCGCAACGAGATCGCGATGCGTCTGCTGTCGGCCGAGGCGCGGGTCGCACTGCACCACATGCGGTCCGGCAACATGACGGACGACGACTGGACCAGAGTGGCGCGGCGGATGCCGGACGTGACGGCGGCGCCGCTGTACATCGACGACTCGCCGAACCTGTCGATGATGGAGATCCGGGCGAAGTGCCGCCGCCTCAAGCAGCGCAACGACCTCAAGCTGGTGGTCATCGACTACCTGCAGCTGATGCAGTCCGGTGGTTCGCGCCGGGCCGAGAGCCGTCAGCAGGAGGTCTCGGACATGTCCCGTAACCTCAAGCTGCTGGCCAAGGAGCTGGAGGTCCCGGTGATCGCGCTCTCCCAGCTGAACCGTGGCCCGGAGCAGCGAACCGACAAGAAGCCGATGGTCTCGGACCTGCGTGAGTCGGGCTCCATCGAGCAGGACGCCGACATGGTCATCCTGCTGCACCGCGAGGACGCCTACGAGAAGGAGTCGCCGCGCGCCGGTGAGGCCGACCTGATCGTCGCCAAGCACCGTAACGGTCCGACGGCCACCATCACGGTGGCGTTCCAGGGCCACTACTCGCGCTTTGTGGACATGACCCGGGACTGACGGCCGCTCAGCTCGGCGCGGGATGATCGCCGCATGACCGAGATCATTTTGATGGCCGACCCGAGGGTCGCGGCGATACCCGTTCGGGAGTGCGGCGAACGGCTGGTGGACGTGCGGCGGGACGGCCGGCTGCTGGTGGACCAGCGCAAGTGGCATGACTCCGCGGGGGCGTTCGGCTGGCTGCGGGACGGGGTGCTGGCCCGGCTGGGCGAGGCCCAGGCCCAACTGCCGGACGGGATGCGGCTGCTGTTCGTCGAGGGGTACCGCCCGCCGGCCTTGCAGCGGCGCTACTTCGACGAGTACGCGGCACGGTTGCGGGCCGAGCAGCCCCAGTGGTCCGCCGAGCGGGTGCGGGAGGCGGCCAGCCGGTACGTGTCGCCGCCCGAGATCGCACCGCACAGCGCCGGTGCGGCCGTCGACCTGACGCTGGCGGATGCCGATGGCCGTGAACTCGACCTGGGCACCCGGATGAACGCCACTCCCGAGGAGAGCGCCGGCGCCTGCTACACGGCGGCGGAGAACATCGGCGAACAGGCTCGCGCCCTTCGGGGGATCCTGGGGAGTGCGCTCACCGCCGCCGGTCTGGTCAACTACCCTACGGAGTGGTGGCACTGGTCGTACGGGGACCGCTACTGGGCCCTGCAGACCGGCGCGGCGGCCGCCCTCTACGGGCCCAAGGAGCTTGATACGGCTAGCAGTTGAGCAGCAGCAGGAGCCCGGCCACCAGGTCGGCGGCGGCGCCGGGCGCAAAGTCTCCGTCCTGCTGGAAGTAGCGCAGGAAGCCCTGCTGGAAGCAGGCGCCCATCAGCAGGGCCGCGGCGGCCTCGGCATCGGCGCCGGCGCGGACCCGGCCGAGCCGCTGTTCGGCCCGCAGGTAGTCGGCGAGTTGGGCGATCGGGAGCTGCGGGCCCGCGCCGTACTTGGCCAGCGATTCGCGGGCGGCGGTCATCAGGGTGGGCTGCGCCAGCAGCGAGGCGAACATCGGGAAGGCGTCCCGGTAGAAGCGCAGTGCCTGGTGGGCGGTGGCGGTCAGGTTCTCCGCCACCGTGCCCTCGCCCGGGGCGGCGGTGGTCGGGAAGGCCGGCATCCGCTCCCGCAGCACATGCAGGAGGATCTCCTCCTTGTCGTGGAAGTGCTTGTAGAGCAGCGCCTCGGAGCAGCCGGCGGCGCGCGCGATCTGCTTGGTCGTCGTCTGGGCGACGCCCTGTGCGCGCAGGACCTCGGCGGCGGCGTCCAGGATCCGCTCTCGGGTGCTCAAGCGCCCTCCTCCTGACGGGTGGGTGAATGCTTGCCACTATAGGGAGGCGGCTGTGGGGAGGCGGCGGAAAGCGCTCGCTGCCACGGCGGCCCGCTCCGTATCGTCGCCGGCATGGTGAACGGAACGAGGAGTGCGCTGCGGGAGCGGCTGCGGGCCGGGCTGACCGAGGCGATGCGCGGGCGGGACCGGGCGACGGTCGGCGTGCTGCGGGTGGCCCTGGGCGTGCTGGAGAACGCCGAGGCGGTGGAGCGTGACGCGGACGCCGACCGCAACCTGGCGATCGGCCAGATCCCGATCGGCGCCGGCGCGGCGGAGGCGGAGCGCCGCGAGCTGACCGAAGCCCAGGAGGTCGAGCTGCTGGCCGCCGAGGTGGCCGAGCGGGAGGCCGCCGCCGAGCAGTACGAACGGGCCGGGCAGCCCACCCGGGCCGAGCAACTGCGCGCCGAGGCCCTGGTGTTGGCGGCCTACCTGGCCTGAGGGCAGGTCAGGCCCAGTCCAGCTCCGGGGTGGCCGTGCGCAGCAGGTCGGCGGCCCCGCTGGTGAACGGGGTGCCGTGCGGCGGGCAGAGGACCTTCGGGGTGAGCGCGGCCAGCCGGTGGAACGAGGCGATGGCCTGCGCCCGGTCGACGTTGAACGGTCCGAGGTGGGCCGCATCCGGGCCGGTGCCGATCAGGTCACCGGGGAACAGCACCCCGCTCTCGGGCAGGTGCAGGGCGATGGCGCCGAAGGTGTGCCCCGGTACGTGCAGCACCTGGACCGGCTCGCCCCAGCCGGCCAGCTGTTCGCCGTCCGTCAGCGTGCGGTCCACCGGCAGACGGCGCAGCGCGGCCGAGGGGTTGCCCGCGGTGACCTTCTGGTAGAGCTCGGCCTCGGCGGGGGTGAGCTGCGCCATCGGCTCGGGTTCGGCACCGCTGATCACGGGGGCGTCGACGGCACCGGCCAGCACCTCGGCGCCGGTGGCCGCCACCAGGTCGGCGGCGGAGCCCATGTGGTCGAAGTGCGAGTGGGTGAGGACGATCTGGCGCAGGTCCGCGGGCCGGGCGCCGAGTTCGTGCAGGGCGGCCAGGATGGCGGGGGCGGTGCCGGGAACGCCGGTGTCGACGACCGCGAAGCCGGCCTCCCGGCGCACCAGGTGGACGTGGCCGATCGGGAGCGGGAGCTGCCAGACGGTGGGCGTGAGCTCGATGAGGTCCATGGGATGGACGGTAGAGGTGAGCTGACGTGCAGTCAGTACCTTCGGGTCGACAGCTGACCGTCGTTCCCGCTGGGCGAACGGGGAGTCGGGCGGCGCGCGGTCAGTGCTTCAGCGAGTCGGCGCCCCGGTAGCCGTCCGGCATGCCACCGACCAGCAGGGTGTCGCTGACCGAGTTCTCGGTGCGCAGCGGCAGGATCTCCTGGTACTGCGGGGAGTCGTACCAGGCCCGGGCCCGCTCCAGGTCGGGGAACTCGATGATGATCAGGTTGCCGTCCCAGCTGCCTTCGATCAGCTCGATCGGGTTGCCGTGGACGATGAACCGGCCGCCGAAGTCGTCCAGGGTGGCGTCGATCCTCTCCAGGTACTCGATGATCTGCGGGCCGAAGTCGACCGAGTGCATGTGGGCGAGGGCGTAGGCGGCCATGGTGTCCTCCGAGTGGTGGTGGGGAGCGGTTCGCTGTGGTTATGACGGTAGGCAGTCGGGGCCGGACCCGAATCAGTCGTGCATAGGTAGCTGGCTAGCCTGACCCGATGACGGAAATCGAACTGGTGGTCTTCGACTGCGACGGTGTGCTGGTGGACAGCGAGCCGATCGCGGTGCGCGCGCATGTGGTGGCGGGGGCGGAGCTGGGCTGGCCGCTGACCGAGGACGAGGTGGTGGAGCGGTTCGTCGGCCGGTCGAGTGCCTCGATCGGCGAGCAGATCGCCGAACAGCTCGGCGAGCGGGTGGTGGCTCCGTGGCAGCAGCGCTTCGAGGAGCTGCACCGGGAGGCGGTGGACCGGGAGTTGAGCCCGGTGCCGGGGATCCGGGAGGCACTGGCCGAGCTGCGGCTGCCGAGCTGCTTGGCGTCCAGCGGCAGTCACGAGAAGATGCGGCACACACTGGGCCGGACCGGCCTGTACGACTGGTTCGACGGTCGGATATTCAGCGCGAGTGAGGTGCGGCACGGCAAGCCGGCCCCCGACCTGTTCCTGCACGCGGCCCGGCGCATGGGTGTGCGGCCCGAAGCGTGCGTGGTGGTGGAGGACAGCAAGTACGGGGTGCGGGCGGCGCGGGCGGCCGGGATGCGGGCGCTCGGCTTCGCGGGCGGGCTGACCCCGGCCGACTGGCTGGCCGCGGAGGGCGCGCAGGTCTTCACCGACATGCGGGAGCTGCCGGCGCTGCTGGAGAAGCTGGGCGGTACCGGCCAGGGGGCGACCGCCGGCACCGCGGGGTACGCGGCGGCGGCCGGGCAGCTGCTGGAGCAGTACGAGAGCGTCAGCTTCGAGCAGGTGCACCAGCGGGTGCTGCCGCTGCTGCCGGCGCCCCCGATGGGGGCACCCCCGGCCGAAGGCTGGGGGAGGGTGCTCGACCTGGGTGCCGGGACCGGGCGGGACGCCGCCGCGCTGGCCGGGCGCGGCTACCGGGTGACCGCCGCGGAGCCGGTGGCCGAGCTGCGTGAGCTGGGACGGCGGCGGCACGCGGGCGTCGACATCGAGTGGGTGGCCGGGGCACTGCCGCAGCTGCCGGGGGTCACCGGCCCGTTCGACCTGGTCATGGGGACCGCGGTGTGGATGCACCTGTCCCCGGCGGAGCGGGCCCGGGCGTTCGAGCGGGTGCTGGAGCTGCTGGCGCCCGGCGGCACGCTGGTGCTGACGGTGCGGCACGGTCCGGTGCCGGCCGGGCGGCGGATGTTCGAGGTGCCGGACGCCGAGCTGCTCGGCCAGGCCGGGGCCGCCGGGCTGCGCCTGGTGCACCGGGACGAGCGTGGTGACCTGCACGGGCGGGCGGATGTGCGGTGGAGCGAGCTCGGGTTCGTCCGGGACTGACGGGCAGGACTGACGGGGGATCAAGTGGCTGGCGCGTGGTCGGCCCAGGGGGCTGATGGTGGGGGATCTCACACCGCGTCGGCTCACCCGGCCGGGCGCGCCTGCCGGGCGTGGGCGGGGCGGGCCTTCCATGCTGGGGGGCGACCTGCCCGCCGCCGATCAGGGAGCGCCCGTGCCGCCGACGCCATCGCCCGAGCCGTCGTCCGAGCCGTCGTCCGGGCCCGCCTCGGCGTCGCAGCCGTCGGCCGAACCGGAGCCCGAGCCATCCTCCGGGGCGGGGCCTGCCGCCGCTGAGGCGGCCGGGGCGTCGTTCGAGCTCGCGCGCAGGCCGGCGTCCGAGCCGGCGTCCGCGCGGAACCTGGGGCCGGTCCCGGCGCACGGCCGAGCGGGCGGACCGAACGGCTCGACCGCCGCCCAGCCGCCGGCACCGCCGCTGGAGATCGCCGTCTTCAGCGGCCCCGAGTCGGCCTTCTTCACCACCTCCACCCTGATCATGGGCGCCCGCGACGCCGTCCTGGTGGACGCGCAGCCCACCCGGAGCGCCGGCCGCGAGCTCGCCGAATGGATCGCCGGCAAGGGCCGCAACCTGGTGGCCGTGCTGATCACCCACCCGCACCCCGACCACTACTTCGGCGTCGAGGAGGTGCTGCGGCTCTTCCCGCAGGCCCATGTGCTCGCCGCCCCGCCCGTGGTCGGGGAGATCGCCACCAACGGCGAACGCCACCGCGCCGAGCTGCGGCCGATCTTCGGCGACGACGTTCCGGAGCACCCGCTGGTGCCGCGTCCGCTGCGCCCACTGCCGCTGATGATCGACCACCAGCTGATCCGGGTGCTGCTGCTGGGGCAGGCCGACTGCGCGCACTCCACCGTGGTGCACGTGCCGGGCTCGCGCACCGTGATCGCCGGCGACTTCGCCTTCAACGGCACCCACCTGCGGACCGCCGAGACCACCACCGAGCAGCGGGCCGCCTGGCAGGCCAACCTGGACCGGATCGCCGGCCTCGGCGCCGAGCGGGTGGTGGCCGGCCACCGGGCCCCGGAGCAGGACGACGACGCGGACCGGGTGCTCGACTTCACCCGCGGCTACCTGCGGGACTTCGACCGGCTGCTGGCCCACCACCCCGACGACCCGGAGGCGCTGATCACCGCGATGGGCGAGCGCTACGGGCGGCTCACCCTGCCGCTGTTCCTGACGGCGGGGGCGCAGGCCAACGCCGTGCCGCCTGGCTGAGCGCCACCGGGCCGCCCGCCGTGGGGCGGGGTGACCTGCGGCTCTCACCGTGCGGGGACGTGTCGTGGGGGCGGGACGATGCACGGGTTTCACCGTGCGGGGACGTGTCGTGGGGGCGGGACGATGCACGGGTTTCACCGTGCGGGGACCAGCCGCGTGAGCGAAACGACCCATGCCGCTCACACCCGGAGCATCGCGCCGTCGTCCGGATCGGGCAGCATGGTGCCCCATGGGACGCACGCTGGACGACTGGATGGCCGAGGCCGCCGCTGAGCTGGGCATCGAGCTGACGGCCGACATCAGGGAACTGCTCGACATGACCCGGGTGGTCGCGCACGGGGTGGAGCGCCCGGCCGCCCCGCTGACCGCCTTCCTGGTCGGCTACGCCGCGGCCGCCCGCGGGGGCGGCGTCGAAGCCGTCAGCGCGGCGGCGCAGCGGATGACCGCACTCGCCGAGCGGTGGGCGCAGGACGCCGCCTCCGACGGGTCCGCGGAGCAGCCGTGACCGCGACGGCGGCCCGCGGGATAGCCGTCGTCCCCTGGCCGCAGGCCCGCGACACCGCCCGGCAGGCCGGTGCCCGCGGGCTGCTGCCCGGTGCCGAGACCGAGCCGGCCGATGCCCTCGGCCAGGTGCTGGCCGAGCCGCTGACCGCGCTCACCGACCTGCCGGCCTTCGACACCTCCGCGATGGACGGCTGGGCGGTGGCCGGGCCGGGGCCGTGGCGGCTGGCCGGGCAGGTGCTGGCCGGCCGGACCCCGCCGCCGCTGGCCGACGGCTGGGCGACCGGGATCGCCACCGGCGCCCAGCTGCCGCCGGGCGCCACCGCGGTGCTGCGGCGTGAGGACGGCCGGGTGTCGGGCGGCCCCGCCCCGGCGGCCCGAACGCTGCGGGCCACCTCCGAGCCCGGTCCCGGCAAGGACGTCCGGCCGCGCGGCCAGGAGTGCCGCTTGGACGAGCAGCTGCTGCCGGCGGGCACCCTGGTGACCGCGGCGGTCCTGGGCCTGGCGGCTGCCTGCGGCCACGACCGGCTGACGGTCCGCCGGCGCCCCACGGTCGAGCTGCTGGTGCTCGGCGACGAGCTGCTGACGGCGGGGCTGCCCGGGCCCGGCCTGGTCCGCGACGCACTGGGCCCGATGCTCCAGCCATGGCTGGCCGCGGCCGGTGCCGAGCTGCTCGGCCGCCGCGCGGTGCGGGACGACTTCGGCCTGCTGCGGGACGCGCTGCGCCACTCGGCCGCCGAGGTGGTGATCACCACCGGCGGGACCGCCGCCGGGCCGGTGGACTTCCTGCACGCCGCGCTGGCCGAGAGCGGCGCCCGGCTGCTGGTGGACGGGGTCGCCGTCCGCCCCGGCCATCCGATGCTGCTCGCCGAGCTGCCGCCGGTCCGGCCCGGCGGCCCGGTCCGCCACCTTGTCGGGCTGCCCGGCAATCCGCTGGCCGCGGTGGCCGGCACGGTCACCCTGGCGCTGCCGCTGCTGCACGCGCTGGTCGGCCGCTCGGCCGCTGGCCGGTTCACCCGGACGTCCCAGGGGCTGCGCGGGCTGCCGGCCGATACCCGGCTGCTCCCGGTGCGGCTGACCGAGGACGGCCCGGTGCCGCTCGCCTTCGACGGCCCCGCGATGCTGCGCGGCCTGGCGCTGGCGGACGCGCTGGCCGTGCTGCCGCCCGGCGGGGTGGCGGCCGGGGGCAGGGTGGAGCTGCTGCCGGTGCCGAACTGACGGGCGCCGCAGGGTGGAGCTGCTGCCGATGTCGAACTGACGGGCGCTTCGACCCTGACTGCCGGTCAGCCAGGACGGCCGCGCGGTTCCCCCACCGGGCCCGCCCACTGCTCGAATGAACGCGCGATCCGCCCACCGGACCCGCATGCTGGAGGCATGACCAAGGCGGAGCCGGACCCGGGGGCCGTGCTGCCGGCTCGCGGGAGTCGGCAGCCGCTGCGCCAGGTCGGCCTGCGGGTGGCGGTGGCGCTGTCGGTGCCGGTGGTCACCACGGTGCTGGTCCGGGTGGACCGGGACGGCTACCACGACAGCGCGGACGGCACCCCGGACTTCCTGGACGCCGCCTACTACGCGACCGTCACCCTCTCCACCACCCACCGGATACGGCGACATCACCCCGGTCAGCCACGGGGCGCGGCTGATCAACATCCTGATCATCACCCCGCTGCGGGTGGTCTTCCTGATCATCTTGGTCGGCACCACCCTGGAGGTGCTGGCCGAGCGGACCCGCAAGCAGATGGGGGCACCTCCCGGCCTGTCGATGCTCAGTCCGAACGCCGGTTCGGTGATGGAGGCGCTGCTCACCTACGGCCGGGGCCTGAACGTGGTGGAACGCCCGGTGACCCGGGCCGAGTCCGGCGGCAGCCCGCGCAAATGCGACGACCTGGTGGTCGCGGTGGTGCGGGGACGGCGGATCCTGGACTTCGCCGACCCCGAGGCCGCGGTGCTGCAAGCCACCGACCGGGTGATCAGCATTCAGCGCGTTGCGCCGACCGAGTGACGGCCGGTCGGTTCCCGGGCTCGCTCACCCCACTGGCTCGCTCACTTCGCCAGCTCGGCGCGGACCGCGGCCGTGATCTGCTCGGCCCGGGCGGCGATCTCGTCCACCCGGGCCGTGTCCGCGAGCAGCGCGCCGCGGGTCCGCTCGTCCCGGATCCCGGTGAGATTGACTTCGACGTTCACCCGCGCGGTGGTTGCGGCGGCGCGGGCCGCCTCCGCGGCGGCGGCCACATCGGTGATCACATTGGGGTTGCCGATCGGCAGCAGCGCCTCGGCCAGCTCCACCGCGTCCAGCGCCACCGTGATCACCTCGGCCGGCGGCCGGGCGGCCCCGACCAGTGCCCGGGCGATCGCCGCCGACCGGGCCGCCCTGGCCTGCTCGGAGTCCTTGGGCAGCCGGTAGGCGTCGGCCACCGCGGTGAACGCGGCGGCATCCTGCTCGGCCAGCGTCAGCGCCCGCCCGCGCAGCGCGTCGGCCTCCCGGATGATCCGGTCCACCATGACCTGGTGGGCGGCGTACTTCTCCCCGGTGCTGTAGCGGGCCACCATGGCGAGCAGCGCCCCGGCCTGGGCTGCGTGCAGGGCGGCCGACGCGCCGCCACCGGGGGCGGGAACCCGGTCGGCCAGTCGGTCCAGGAAGTCACTGATCGTCTCGTCGCGCACGGCGGCTCTTCCGGTCGAAAGGATCGGTAGTCGCATCCTGCCACAGCTGACGCACCGTCAGTTCACTGACCGGGAGCGAGCGTCCGGCGTCCCTCTGGTGTCTGTCCGGCGTTCGTCCGGCGTCGCTTCGGAGTCCGACCGGCGTCGCTTCGGCGTCCGTCCGGCATCGGTTCGGCGATCGCGGGACCGGTGTCGCGACCGATGTGCGGTCGTGTGTGGTCGGCCACAGGGTGGCGCAGGCCCGATCGGCTGCACCGGCGAGTAGCTTCGAGCCATGTACGCAATCACGATTCCTGAGCCCGGTGGTCCCGACGCCCTCGTCTGGGCCGAGGTCGAGGACCCGGTCCCCGGTGAGGGCGAGGTCCTGGTCGAGGTCGCCGCCACCGCCGTCAACCGCGCCGACCTGATGCAGCGCCAGGGCTTCTACCCCCGCCGCCCGGTGCCGCCGAGTACCCCGGCCTGGAGTGCTCGGGTCGGATCGCGGCGCTGGGCCCCGGTGTCTCGGGCTGGGCGGTCGGCGACGAGGTCTGCGCACTGCTGGCCGGCGGCGGTTACGCGCAGCAGGTCGTCGTCCCGGTCGGGCAGCTGCTGCCGATCCCGCGCGGCCTGGGCCTGGTCGCCGCCGCCGCCCTGCCGGAGGTCGCCGCCACCGTGTGGTCGAACCTGTTCATGGTGGCGCACCTGCGTCCGAATGAGACGGTGCTGCTGCACGGTGGTGCGAGTGGGATCGGGACGATGGCGACGCAGTTGGCGAAGGCCGTCGGCGCCAAGGTGATCGTGACGGCCGGGAGCGCGAAGAAGCTGGCGCGCTGCAAGGAGTTGGGCGCGGACGTGCTGGTGAACTACCGGGAGCAGGACTTCGTGGCGGCGGTGGGGGAGGCCACCGACGGGCACGGGGTGGACGTGATCCTGGACATCATGGGGGCCAAGTACCTGCAGCGGAACGTGGATGCGCTGGCGATGGCGGGCCGGTTGGTGATCATCGGTCTGCAGGGCGGGCGGACCGGGGAGTTGGACCTGGGCAAGCTGCTGGCGAAGCGGGCGGCGGTGGTGGCGACATCGCTGCGGCCGCGTCCGCTGGTGGAGAAGGCGGCGATCGTGGCGGCGGTGCGGGAGCACGTGTGGCCGCTGGTGGAGTCGGGTGTGGTGAAGCCGATCATCGACCGGGTGCTGCCGCTGCAGGAGGCTGCCGAGGCGCACCGGGCGCTGGAGGCGGGCGAGCAGGTGGGGAAGATCGTGCTCCAGGCCTGAGCAAGAAAGGTCAGTGCGGCTGTCAGCCGGCCACCGGAAGCTCCTCGGTGGCCGGCGGGCTTGCTGGACCCGTTCGGTGAACATCCTGGCGAGGCGCTCAAGGAGCGGTACGTCGTATGAGCCGCCGATGTACCCCGGGCCTTCCTCGACGCTCAGCACGGTGGTGCCGACCAGGACGTCCGCGTCCACCTCGGTGTCGTCCTGCACCACCGCCATGGACCTTTCCCCGAGCGCTGTCATCGCCAGCACCGTCGGGGCAGCGGTCTGCCCAGGCGCATCGACCGACTGCTCGGCGACTCCGTATGACTGGCGTGCGAGATCAACCGAGGAGAAACCCAGGACGGTCGGCTGGTCATTCCCGAGGGTGTGCGTGGGTGTCGGTGGCTCACCCAACTGCCCGGCGGTGCCGGGCGGTGCTCAGAGTCTGCCGACGACCTTGCGGGGAGTGATGCGGACGACCAGCCGCTGGGCGTCGTCGGCGGCGGCCGGGTTGAACTCGGCGTAGTCCTTGCCGGTGTACTTGCGGGAGAGCTCGTCGATCAGCCCTGGACCGCCCTCGGTGGTCATGGCGGCCTCGCCACGGATCTCGGCGTAGGTGTAGGGCGCGTTCGGGGGTTGATCATGACGGTCACGCGCGGATCGCGCCTCAGGTTCTGCTCCTTGCGCCGCCCGACGACCGTGGAGAACAGCAGGTCGTCGCCATCGCGCTTGATCCATACGACCGACAGCTGGGGGCTGCCGTCGGGTTGGATGGTGGCCAGGGTCGCGAAGACCGGGTTGTCGTCGAGGTAGTGCTTGAGGTCGTCTGACAGCACGGTGTGCCCCTTCCATCGGCCCCAACTGTCGGATCCGGCCTGCTCACCCTAGGTGCTGCCGCTGGAGACGCGGTGCAGGCGCACTGGGCGCTGCGGGCGGGGGAGCAGCAGACGGGGAAGATCGTGCCCCGGGTCTTGGGTGTCTGTGCGAATTGAGAACACTTGTGCGGTGGAGTGATGGATGCCGAATTCGCCATTCCGCCACGATCTTGCTTAATTCCCCTTTAAGCTCGCCGTACGGCGGTTCTCCGCCATTTCTGTGAACTCCCCCCATGAGGTTGGGCGGTTGGCCCTCCCGAGCGATGAGAGCAGGGGATGACATCTACACATGACCAATCGGATGGCGGCGCGCGCGAGCCGCGTCGCCGGGCCGGGGCAGTCGGGCGCCGCACGGTGGGCGGCGTCGCGGCGATCCTGGTAGGGATCGGCAGTTGCTCGTTGGTGGGGGCGCCGACGGCGTACTCGCAGGCGGGGGACGGATCGGTGACGGTCCGGGTGATCCGGGCCGTGGACACCAGCGGGGTGTGGACGCCCGCGCTGGAGCCGGGCATCGCGGGCGTCACGGTGACCCTCACCGATGACGCCGGAACCAGCATCAACGCGGTCACGGCTGCCGACGGCACGGTGACGCTGGCGCCGGCCACGAGCAAGGCCACCGGCGGCAAGTACCGGGTGCAGGTGGTGAATCCGCAGCCCGGTGTGCTGTTCCCGGCCTTCGCCTCGCGTCAGGGACTGGACGGCGCGCCCACCCAGCTGAGCAGCAACGAGGAGTTCGTCGACCTCTCCGGCGGGAAGAAGGTGGCGTACACCACCGGCCTGTGGAGCCCGGGTGACTACTGCCAGAAGAACGCAACCCTGGTGACCACCTGTCAGCCCACCACGAACGAGGGTGGATCCCAGCGCACGCTGGTCTCCTTCCCGTACAGCGCGCGCGGCCAGGACGGCGTCGACGTCAACGTCACCGACATCGCCACCAAGGCCCAGACCGGGACCCTGTTCGGCATCGCGTGGAACAAGGCGGACAAGCGGATCTTCTCCTCGGCGATGGCCAAGCGCGGCACCGACTACGGTCCTGGCGGCGCCGGCGGGATCTACGTGACCGACCCCGTGCGGAACACGACCACGCTGTTCACCACCGTTCCGGATGCGGGGACGACGGTGCACGGACCGGGGACGGACGACGCCTTCCTCGATGTGGCGGGCAAGGAGAGCCTGGGCGGCATCAAGATCACCGACGACGGCACGAGCCTGTTCGTCGTCAACCTCAACAACCGCAAGCTCTACCGCTACGACGCCACCGCGGCGAACGCGACCGCGCCGAAGGCCGCCTACCCGATCCCGGATCCGGGCTGCCCGGCCGGCGGGGACTGGCGACCGTTCGGCCTGGGCATGCAGGACGACGTCGGCTACGTCGGCGGCGTGTGCTCCGGCCAGTCCACCGGCAAGGTCTCCGACCTGCGCGCGGTGGTCATGCCCTTCGACCTCGCCACCGGGGCGTTCGGCAAACCGGTGCTGGACCAGCCGCTGGACTACCCGCGGCAGTCGACCGTCGGTTCGGGCCCGTGCGACGGCGCGGGCTGGTTCCCGTGGACGAGCACCTACCCGACCACGCAGAACGGGAAGGCCTGCGGCAACTACACCATCGCCAACCCCGAACCGGAGTTGGGCGAGGTCGGCTTCGAGACCGACGGCTCGATGCTGCTGACCTTCCGCGACCGCTTCGCCGACCGCGGGCCGGGCGCCCCCGCGCCGGGCTCGGTCTCCAACGTCATGTCCGGCGGCGACCTGGACAAGGCCTGCCTGTCGAACGGCACGTACGTGATGGACACCGACAACGGCTGCGGGCTGTCACCCCGGGGCACCCGCTTCTTCGACACCGCCTGGGCCGAGGTGGGCCACCACAACACGGCGTTCGCCGGGATGGCGCTCTCCAAGGTCGAGAACACCATCGCGGTCTCCGGCTTCGACCCCGACCACACGCCGGTCGGCTACGGCACGTCGTTCCTCCAGCGGGCGGACGGCCGGCACGACCCGAAGTTCGGTCTGCGGCTGACTCCGAAGGGGACCAGCGCCCCCTTCGGCAAGGGCGCCTCGATGGGCGACCTGGAGGTGCTCTGCGACCAGGCCCCGCTGCAGATCGGCAACCGGGTCTGGTACGACCCCGAGCGCAAGGGCATCCAGAACCCGGGCCAGAAGCCGGTGGTGGGCGCGACCGTCCACCTGTACGACGGGTCGGGCAAGCTGGTCGGAACGACCACGACGACGGCGCGCGGTGAGTACTACTTCGACAACTCCGACGTCACCGGCGGGCTGAAGCCGAAGACCGACTACACCATCCGCCTCGACAACCCGGCCGACTACGCCAAGGGCGGTCCGCTCTACGAGTGGGTGCCGACCGACGCGGACGTCGGGACCAACCACTTCATCGACTCCAAGGGCATCGTTCCGCCCGGTGCGACGTACCCGGAACGGGCGCTGACCACCGGCGGGCCCGGCGAGGACAACCACACCTACGACTTCGGCTTCCGGCAGCAGGAGGGCGTGCTGCGGCTGGTCAAGCACGACCAGGACGGCAAGCCGCTGGCCGGGGCCGAGTTCCAGCTGTGGAAGGAGACGAACGGCACCGACGGCCTGCAGACCACCGGGTCCAAGCCCGACACCAAGGTCGGTGGCCCCTGCACGACCGGGGCCGACGGCGTCTGCCAGGGCAGCGGGACGGTGGGGACGTACTACTGGCAGGAGGTCAGCCCGCCTGCCGGGTACGCCGCACCGGCCGTGACGGTGTTCGGGCCGCTGGTGCTGAACGCCGACAACCTCGGTACCGGTGTCACGGTGACGGCGGTCAACCAGAAGCTCGTCACCCCGTCTCCCAGCCCGACCCCGACTCCGACGCCGACACGAAGCCCGTCCCCGTCCCCGACCCCGACGCCGGCCGCGCCGGGCCCGACGCCGCCCGCGCCCGGCCCCGGCTCCCCGCCCGGCTCGCACCTCGCGTTCACCGGCATGGGCGAGGTGGTTCCGCTGGCCCTGGTCGGCGGCGCCGTGTTCACCGCCGGCGGCGCGGCGCTGCTGGTGCTGATGCGCAGGCGCAGGGCACAGCACAGCTAGACCCCGAAAGGGGTGGCCGGCACCGGTGACCGGGGCCGGATCGGGCGGGTTCGCCGACCTGTGGTCGGTGAACCCGCCCGACTGCGTGACCGATCGACGGCGAGAGCGACAAGGCAGACCGAGGAGAGAAGGCGCCCGCATGGCTCGGAAGACCAAGACCGACGGCCGCACGCCTCGCCGGACCCGCTGGCTCAGAGCCCTGGTCGCGCTCGCGGTGTGCGGCGCCGCGGTGGGCGGCGTGGCCGCCTACCGGAGCCTGAGCGGCAGCAAGGGCGAGCGGCCGGTGACGATGGACGAGGCGTCGCGGCTGGCGCTGACCAGGCTGAACCTGTACCAGGCCAGCCCCGTGGCGGTGACCCTGACGGCCACCGAGGGCGGCGGCGTGGTGCTGCGGGTCAGCGGAGTGGTGGACTACCGGACCCACCGGGCCGTGGGGAGCTACCAGACCACCGGGACCGCCGGATCGTCCACTGCATCCGCCGCGCAGCTGGACCACGGCCTGATCGTCTGGGACGGCGACGGCCTCGGCCTGGCCCCCGCGCTGGACACCAGCCCGCCCTGGCAGCAGGCCGAGCACATCCCGCGCTCGGGCTGGTCCCCGCGCGCCTACACGACCGATCCCCTGGACGCCGGGCTCCAGTTGCTGATGGAGCTCGGCGCGGACCGGCCCGACAACCCGCTGCTGCTCGCCCAGTCCGGCGCCCGCTGGCTGGGCCGCGACCGGATCGACGGCCGCGACTACGACCGGATGGCCGGGCCGCGCGCCGAGGGCACCACGCCCGGTACCGGAGCCGATGGCGGGCGGTCGCCGCTGACCTACTGGGTCGACGGCAGCGGCGGACTGCGGCGGGTGACGATGCGGATGGCGGGCCTGGGAACACCGACCTCCCTGGAGTTCGCCGGGCACGACGGCAGCGCCGTGCTCCCCGAGGCGCCGTGGGCCACCGGCTGACCGCTGCGCGCCGATCGTCCAGTGCGGCCGTTGCTCAGTGCGGCTGCGGCTGCGGCTGCGGCACGGTGTCGGCGTCCGTCGGGAGCGGGTAGGCGTTCGGGTCGACGGCCCCCGGCAGACCGGTCGCCGGGCTGGCCTGGGCCGTCGGGTCCGGCATGGACGGCTGGGCTGGCGGTGCCGGCACCTGGCTGAACGGAACGCCGGGCGGAGCCTGCACCGGCGCGGTCTGGCCCATCGGCAGCGGGCTGCGGGCGCCGGTCCCGCAGCCCGCGAGGCCCTCCAAGCCGTCCGGCCGCTGGGTGGTGGGCTGGTTGCCGCCGAAGCAGTTGCTGGGGTCGGCCGCGGCCAGCACCAGGTCGACGCCGTTGCCGGTGACCCGGTTGCCCTCGACGCGGTTGTCGCTCGCCGGGTGCCCCGGCGGGTCGGTGACGACCACCCCGGCCGCCTGGTTGCCCCGGACCAGGTTGCGCTGGACGCGGTTCCCGGTGCCGCCGCCGATCCCGATGCCGATCCCGAAGCCCCCGTCCGCCTGCTCGGGCGTGTCGGCGGCGTTGTTGTCGGCGACCACGTTGCCCGCGATCACCGCGCCGTGCTGCGGGGCGAGGGCCTCCTGGTCGTTGGAGTTGACCGTGACGCCGACCCGGTTGCCCGCGACGCGGTTGCCCAGCACGGACAACCCGTCCGAGGCGTTGGTCAGTTCGATGCCGACCGCGTTGTGCTCCATGGTGTTGCCGCGCACGACGGTGTCGCAGGGCTTGCACTGGCCGACGTAGATGCCCGAGTCGGCCTGCCCGGAGGCGTAGGAGTCCTCGATCACGCCGCCGCGCGCGTCGAAGGCGTAGATGCCGTACAGGCCGTTGTCGTACGCCGTCACCCGGGTCGCCCGGAAGCCCTGGACGGCGGGGAAGCGGGCGGTGTCCAGCGGGTTGTAGGCGGAGCCGCCGGCGCCGCGCTGCTGCAGCCGCTCGTCGGTGACGCCGGTGAACAGCACGCCGTTGGCGAGGTAGCCGTGCACGGTGAGGTTCTCGACCACCGAGCCGGCGCCGGTCACGGTGATGCCGTTGACCAGGCGCACCCCGCCGTCGAAGACCACCGCGTTGCGGTCGGTGCCGCGGAGCACCACGCGGGGCTTGGTGAGCTGCACGCTCTCCCGGTAGGTGCCGGGGCCGATCAGCACCGTGTCGCCCTCGCGAGCGGTGGCCACCGCCTGCTGCACCGTGCGGAAGTCCTGCGGCACGCGCAGCACGGTCCCGGCCGGATGCCGCGCGTCGGCGGACGTCGAGCCCGACGAGGAGCAGCCGCAGGCTGCCATCGCCACCGAGGCGGCCAGCACCGCCAGGCGCGCCGCCGTTCCCCGGAACGCCGTCGGTCGAACTGCTGATCGGCTCAAATGGCGTTCAGGAGACAGCATTTGCATGACAGGAGTTCTATCGTCTCCAATGGCAGCATGCCCACCGAACCGGGAAATCCGCAGGATCCGGCCCGACCCGCCGCAACCGGTCTCGGTCGGCGAGGAGCCCTGTTCGCCGCCGGAGCGGTGCTCGCCGCAGGGGTCGGCGCGGCGGCCGACGAGCTGGCGAGGGGCGGCCGGACCCCCGGCCGCGCCGCCACCGGCGCCCCGCCGCCCGAGGCCGCGATCCCCTTCCACGGCTCCCGGCAGGCAGGTGTGACGGTGCCTCAGCAGCCGGCCACGCACCTGCTCGCCTTCGACCTCCCGCAGACCTCCGCCGCGGCCGACCGGCAGACCCTGCGCGGCGTCCTCGGCGCCCTGACCCGCACCCTCGCCACCGCGGCCTCCGACGCTCCGCCGGATCCGCGACTGCAGGGCGGCGGCACGACCCGGCTCAGCTCGCTGGTCGGCGTCGGCCCCGCCCTCGCCACCCGGCTCGGCCTCGACGTCCCCGCCGAACTGGCCGAGTTGCCGCCCTTCCCCGGCGACCGCCTCGACCCGGCGCGCGGTGGCGGCGACCTCCTGGTCCAGCTGTGCGCGGCCGACCGCTGGACCCTCACCGTCGCCGCCGAACTCGCCGGCACGGCCGCGCACACCGCCGGCGCCGCACCCCGCTGGAGCCAGTCCGGCTTCCTGCCCCGCACCGCCCCCGGCACCACCCCGCGCAACCTGTTCGGCTTCAAGGACGGCACCGCCAACCCGGACGACGCGGCGGCCGAGCAGTGGGTCTGGGGCCCGCCCGGGGCCCACCGGAACGGCACCGTCCTGGTCTACCGCAGGATCCGGATGGACGTCGCCGGCTTCGCGGCCCTGCCCGAGGACCAGCGTGACCGGGTGATCGGCCGCCGCGCCGGCGACGGTGTCCCGCTCACCGGCACCGCCGAGCACGACGACCCGGACATCTACGCCAAGAACCCCGACGGCTCCTACGTCATCCCCGCCACCGCCCACGTCCGTCTCACCAGCCCCCGCCTCGACGGCGGTGCCCGCATGCTCCGCCGCAGCTACAGCTACGACGACGGCCCGACCGACCGCGGCCTGCTCTTCTGCGCCTTCATGCGCGACCCGGCCCAGTTCACCCGCGTCCAGAACCGCCTGGCCGGCCGGGACGCCCTCATGCCGTTCCTCACGCACCAGGCCTCGGCCGTGGCCTACGTCCTGCCGGGCGCCGCACCCGGCGGGACGCTCGGCGACCGGCTCTGGACGTGATGGCGGCCCGGCTCTGGACGTGACGGCGGCCCAACTCGGGTTCAGCTCGGCTCAGTCGTGCATCAGGTGGTTGAGCTCGTTGTAGTCGAGCGCGCCGGCCAGGCTCGTGTAGGTGCCGGTGGTGGCCAGTTCGGTCGCCGCTCGGCGCACGACCGCGTAGGCCGCCTCGGCGACCCAGGAGCCGAGGCTGACCCTGGCCACGCCCAGCTTCGACAACTCGGCCACGGACGGTGCACCGGGGCCGACCAGGATGTTCACCGGGGCGGGGATGCCCTCGGTCAGGTCGGCGATCACGGCCGCGTCGACGGCGCCGGGCACGAAGACTCCGGTGGCGCCGGCGTCGAGGTAGGCGCGGGCGCGGTCCAGGGTCTCCTGGAGGCGGGTCTCCTCGGAGCCGACGGCGCGCAGGTAGGTGTCCACCCGGGCGTTGATGTAGAGCGGGACGCCCGCCTGGTCCGCCGCCGAACGCGCGGCGGCGATGCGCTCGCACTGCTCGGCGACGGGACGCAGCGGGGAACTGCCGCCCGCGTGGGCGTCCTCGATGTTGATCCCGACGGCACCGGCCGCGATGACCTGGGCGACGGTTTCCGCGACCTCGCTCGCGGTGGCGCCGAAGCCGCTCTCGATGTCGGCGGTGACCGGCACGGAGACGGTGTTCACCACCCGGCGGATCAGCGCGATCGCCTCGTCGCGGTCGAGCCGGTTGCCGTCCGCGGCCCCCAGGCCCCAGGCGACCCCCGCGCTGGTGGTGGCGATGGCCCGGGCGCCGGTGGCCTCGACGAGGCGGGCGCTGGCGGCGTCCCAGGCATTCGCCAACGCGAGCGGGGCGGCGGGGTCGTGGAGGGCGTGGAACAGCTGTGCGCTGTCGTGCTGTGCGGTCATGATCGCCATTAGAGCAGCGCGAATCGGCCGGACGCTGGCAGTTTTGCGACACGTACGGCGAGTGCTACCGCGCCAGGACCGCGGCCGGACGCAACCAGGCCTCCAGGGTGAGCAGTTCGGGGTAGCGCTCGCGGAGGGCGGTGAGGTCGGCGCGGTAGCCGTGCTCGTTCAACCAGTCGAACATGGTGGCCAGGTCCGGGGCCTGGGAGCGCAGTTCGTCGGTCGGCTGCCGGGTGAAGCGGGTCGGGATGCCGTCGGCTGCCGTGAAGACGTCGGCGATCTGACGCGGGGTCAGTTCGTCGCCGGCGATCTCCAGCCGCCGGCCGATGAACTCGGCGGGATGGGCGAAGGCGTCGGCGGCGATCCGGCCGATGTCGGCCAGGGCGATCATCTGCAGCGGGGTGTCGGCGTCCAGCGCGAGCGCAGCGGTGCGCTCGCCGTGCTCCGGCTGCGGCAGCAGATAGCGCCAGTTCTCCATGAAGAACACCGGCCGCAGCACCGTGGCGGGCACCCCGAGGGTGTCGAGGTGCGCCTCGATCGCCGCCTTGGTCTCGAAGTGCGGTACGCCGGAGAGCCGTTCGGCACCGCCGACCGAGCTGTACACCAGGTGCGCGACACCGGCGGCCCGGGCCGCGTCGGCGACATTGCGGCCCTGCTGGACCTCGCGATCGGGGTCGGGGTCGGTCAGGACGGCGGGCTGGACGCTGAAGACGCCGTGCGCGCCCTGGGCCGCCGCGCGCAGCGACCCCGGGTCGTCGAGGTCGCCGGTGGCCAACTCGGCGCCGAGTGCGACGAGTTCCCCGGCTCGCGGGCTGTCCGGGTCGCGGACCAGGGCGCGCACCGCCCAGCTGGTGTCCAGCAGTCGGCGGGCGACGGCGCCGCCCTGGCCGCCGGTGGCGCCGGTGACCAAGATGACCGGCTTCTTGTCCGACATTGCGAGTTCCTTTCAGCGACGGTTGAACAGCTTTGCGG
Source organism: Kitasatospora acidiphila (assembly GCF_006636205.1). Lineage (NCBI taxonomy): Bacteria > Bacillati > Actinomycetota > Actinomycetes > Kitasatosporales > Streptomycetaceae > Kitasatospora > Kitasatospora acidiphila. The sequence goes on from NZ_VIGB01000003.1 coordinate 4,552,671, forward strand.
GTGCGGGGAGTTGGCCCGCAACGATGGCGGCGAGCGAGATCACGAAGCCCACCAGCTGGAGCGCGCCGAGGGTCTGGCCGAGCACCACGGCGCCCAGGATCGCGGCGACCAGCGGCGAGATCAGCACCAGCACGGCCACCGAGCTGACCGGCAGGGTGGTGATGCCGCGGAACCACAGCACATAGGCGAGCAGGCCGCCGCCCAGGCTCAGCCAGAGGAAGCCCAGGGCGGCCCGCAGGGTGATCCCCGGCATCGCCCCCTCCACCAGGAAGGTGAGCGGCAGCAGGAACAGGCCCCCGGCGGTGAGCTGCCAGCCGGCGAAGGCGGTGGGGCTGGCCCCGGCAGGGCGTCCCCAGCGCTTGGTGAGCGTCACCCCGAGGGCCATCGAGGCCGCGTTGCCCAGGCCCGCCGCGATCCCCACGGGGTCGAGCGCCGCCTTCGGCCCGATCACCACCAGGCCGACGCCCAGCACGCCCGCCAGCCCCCAGGCGACCCGCCAGCCGGACAGCCGTTCGCGCAGGGCCGGCACCGCGAGCAGCGCGACGACGAGCGGCTGGACCGCCCCCAGCGTGGCGGCCACCCCGCCCGGCAGGCGCTCGGCGGCGACGAAGAGCAGCGGGAACGCCAGGCCGATGTTGAGCATGCCCAGCACCGCGGCCTTCCCCCACCAGGCGCCGCGCGGCAGCGTCCGGGTGACCAGCAGCGCGATCAGGCCGGCCGGCAGCGCCCGCATGAGTCCCGCGAGGAGCGGGTGCCCCGCCGGGAGGAGCTCGGTGGTGACGACGTAGGTGGTGCCGAAGATCACTGGGGTGATGGCGGTCAGGGCGGTGCGCCGCAGATTGCTGCGGGGAGCGTCGGGAACGCCGACGCCGCCGAGGGCTCGCTGTGCGGTTGGACTGGTCACGCCGTCAATCTGACGCTAGATCAATCCATGAGTCCAAGACAGGCTTTTCACTTCATCGATCTCGGATCACGATGGATCCATGGAGCTCCAGCAGATGCGCTACGTGATCGCCGTGGCCGAGACCAACAGCTTCACCAGGGCCGCCGAGCGGTGCCTGGTCGTCCAGTCCGCACTCAGCCATCAAATCGCGCGACTGGAACGGGAGTTGGGGGCCCGGCTGTTCGAGCGCACCAGCCGCCGGGTGCGGCTGACGCCGGCCGGCGCGGCGTTCCTCCCCGCCGCCCGCCAGTGCCTGGACGCCGCCGAGCGGGCGGCCGCCGAGGTCGCGGCAGCGGTGGGCGAGGTGCGCGGCCGGCTCGCGGTGGGCCTGATCCCCACCGTCGCCGCCGTCGACATCCCGGGCGCGCTGCGGGACTTCCGCCGGCGGTACCCGCAGGTGCGGGTCGGGCTGCGGGTGGGCGCCAGCGACGACCTGGTCGAGCAGGTCAAGGAGGGGGCCCTCGATGTGGCGTTCCTCGGGCTGCCCACCACGGCGCGGCTGACGGGCGTCGCCGCCCGTGAACTCGCCCGGGACCGGCTGGTCGCGGTGGTCGCCCCGGACCATCCGCTGGCCGGCGGGCCCTCGGTCAGCCTCGGCCGGCTCGCCACCGAGGACTTCGTCGACCTGCCGGCCGGGACCGCCGGTCGGATCCAGACCGACCAGGCCTTCGCGGCCGCCGGCCTCACCCGCGAGGTGGCCTTCGAGGTGACCACCGCGGACTTCATGGACCGGTTGGTCGGTCAGGGGCTCGGCATCGCCATGTTCCCCTCCGCCTCCGTGCACCGGCTCACCGGCGTCGCCGCCGTCGAGGTCACGGACGCGCCGGCCCGGGTCGAGTACGTCATCTGGAGCCCCGTCGGCCGCACCCCCGCGGCGGCCGCCTTCCTGGACCTCCTCGACCTGCCCGGGCCGGGTGGCAGCGCCGCTCACGCGGCTCGAGCGGCGCTCGGCACGCGGTAGTCGGGGAGGGCGATGTTGCCGGCCTTGGCGAACTGGGCGGCCAGGATGGAGCGCATCGGCCAGCGGGTCATGGAGCGCATCGAGGCGGCGCGCAGCCGGATGGCCAGGGCGCTGGACGGGGCGTAGCCCTTGGCGCCGCCGGGCGGGAGCTCCTGGGCCTGGTCGACGTAGGGGCGCATGATGCGGTCGTAGGCGCGGAAGGCGGCGTGGTGGTCGCCGGCGGCCGCGGCCAGCTCGCCGGCCAGCACATAGGCGCCGACCAGGGCCAGGCTGGTGCCCAGTCCGGTGAGCGGGGTGGCGCAGTACCCGGCGTCGCCGAGCAGCACGGTGCGGCCGCGCGACCAGGAGTCCAGGCGCACCTGGCCCATCGGGTCGAAGGTGAAGTCGGGCGCGGTGCGCATGGCGCGCAGCAGCGCCGGGACCTCCCAGCCGCCGACCCCGGCGAAGCGCTGGGCGAGCAGCTCGCGCTGGGCGTCGGTGTCCCTGCGGTCGTACGCGAGCGGCTCGGCGGTGCGGAAGCTGAGCGAGGCCTTGACCTCGCCGGGGAGCCGGCCGGGGCGGGCGGCGGCGACCAGGCCGCCAGGGGCGTTGAACATCTTGTACCAGCCGTCCAGTTGGAGCGGCTCGGTGGTGGTGAACCAGGCGTTGTAGAGGCTCAGCGGGCGGACCAGCTGCTGCTCCGGGCCGAAGGCCAGGCGGCGGACCACCGAGTGCAGGCCGTCGGCGCCGACCACCAGGGCGAAGCGGCGCGGGGCGGCCTTCTCGAAGGTGACGGTGACGCCGTGCTCGTCCTGCCGGAGGTCGGTGACGCTGTCGTCGAAGAGGTACTCCACGTCGTGGCGGGTGGCCTGGTACAGCACATCGGCCAGGTCGCCGCGCAGGATCTCGATCTCGGAGATGATGCCCTCGCCGCCGAAGGCGTCCTCCGGCACGGTGGCGGTGGTCCGGCCGGCGGCGTTGACCAGGGCGAGGCCGCGTTGCTCGACGGTCCGGGCCCTGACCTGCTCCATCAGGCCCATGCGGGTGACCACGGTGCGCCCCGCACCGCGCAGGTCCACGGTCTGGCCGCCCGGGCGCGGGGCCGGTGCGCGCTCGACCAGGGTCACGCTGAACCCGGCGCGGTGTAGCCAGTACGCAAGGGCCGGACCGGCGATGCCGCCGCCGGAGATGAGGATCTCGGTGTTCGTCATGGCAGTGAATGTACGCCGTATGCCTTGGGTAGTGCAATCCCTAGAATCCAGGTAAACAAGCGAAGTCGACGCCTAGTGCACTAGTTCGGAAGAGGTGCGGTAGAGAGCTTGCACACCCCTTCGGCCTGGTGGATTAGGGTGGTGGTGCACTGCTGGGTGCACTAGTGCGGAGGAGAGAGCATGGACGAGCCGGAGGAGCCGCGCTACCGCCGGATCGCAGCGGAGCTGCGAGGGCGCATCGAGTCGGGCGAGCTGGCGGTGGGCGACCGGGTGCCGTCGACCCGGGAGATCACCCGGCAGTGGGGGGTGGCGATGGCGACCGCCACCCGGGTGCTGACCGAGCTGCGGCAGACCGGCTTGGTGCGCGCGGTGCCGGGAGTGGGCACGGTGGTCGCGGCCAGGCCCAAGGAGCCGGCCCCGCAGGTGCCCGCCGGGCCGTCCCCGCGCCCCGCGCGGCGGGGTGCCCCGGAGGGTGCGCTGACTCCGGAGCGGATCATCGTCGCCGCCATCGCGATCGCCGACCAGGAGGGGCTCGCCGCGGCCTCGATGCGCCGGGTGGCGGCCGAGTTGGGGGTGGCGACCATGTCGCTCTACCGCCATGTCGCGGACAAGGAGGGCCTGTTGGCGCAGATGATGGACCAGGTCTTCAGAGAGCGGCCGCTGCCCGCCGACCCGCCACCGGGCTGGCGGGAGCGGCTCGAAATCCTCGCCCGGATGATGTGGGCGATGTTCCACCGCCACCCCTGGCTGGCGTCGGCCTTGTCGGTGACCCGGCCGCAGCCGGTCGCCGGTGCGATCCCCTACAGCGAGTGGGCGCTGGCCGCCCTGGCCGACCAGGGGCTCGACCTGGGCACGGCCTTCAGCGCCCACCTGATGCTCTTCAACCACATCCGGGGGACGGCGCTCAACGTCGAGGCGGAGCTGGAGGCACAGGCGCACAGCGGCATCGACAACGAGGAGTGGATGGACAGCCACGAGCCCGCGTTGCACGCGATCCTGGCCGGCGGGGACTTCCCGCTGATGACCCGACTCACCACCGAGGGCTATGACTTCCACCTGGACGCCCTCTTCGAGTTCGGCCTGCAGCGGCTCCTGGACGGCATCGCGGTGCTGATGGAGCGCTGAAACCAGGTGCGCCCCCGGCACCGGGGGCGGGAGACTCTCCCCCCGGCCTGCTGGGAGCGGAGAGGGAGGCGGACCGATGCACGTGGTGCTGTCGGGTGTGGTCGGATCGACGGCGTACGGGCTGGCGCGGCCGGGCTCGGACGTCGACCGGCTCGGGCTGTTCGCGGTGCCCACCGAAGAACTGCACGGCCTGCAAAGGCCGGTGGAGTCGGTGGTGAGCTCGGCGCCGGAGCCGGACCGGACCATGCACGAGGCGGCCAAGTGGTGCCGGCTGGCGCTGTCCGCGAACCCCACGGTGAGCGAACTGGTGTGGCTGCCGGACGAGTTGTACGAGGTGCGGACCCCGCTCGGGGAGGAACTGATCGCGCTGCGCGGGGCACTTCTGAGCGAGCGGGCGGTGCGCGGCTCGTATCTCGGCTACGCCGGGCAGCAGTTCCGCAAGCTGCTCACCCGGGGACCGGACGAACGGCCGCGGGCCGCCAAGCACGCCCGGCACCTGGTGCGGCTGCTGGAGCAGGGCGTCCGGCTGCACGAGACCGGGGAGTTGGTGGTGCGCCTCACCGAACCGGAGCAGGTGCGGGAGTCGGGCGAGCGGATCGCCGCCCGCCCGGAGCTGGCCGAGCCGCTGCTGGCCGAGGCCGAGCGGCGCCTCGACCGCCCCGGGGTGCTGCCGTCGGCGCCCGACGAGTCGCGGGTGGAGGCGTGGCTGCGCCGGGTGCGCCGGGCGTACTGGACGGCGTGACCGGCCGGCCGCGCGCCTGAGCACCGCCTGCACCCCGCCGGGACTGACTTTGCGCGCGGGCCGGCGGCCGTTCGGCATGCCCGGATCGCCCTCCCGTGTGACGCTGGAGCGGAGCTGTTCCGCCGCCGGGATCCCCGCGGATGCCGGCCGTTGGAAGGGACCGTCGTCCGTGGCCGCTTCGCCCCCGCCGCTCCACCGCTCCGCTCGCACCCTTCACCGCACCCCCCACCGCTCTCCGCGCCGCTCTCCCCGTCTCCGCCGGCTCGCCGCCGGGGTGACCCTCGCCGTCCCGCTGCTGCTCACCGCCGTGCTGCCGGTCGCCGCGCACGCCGATCCCAGCGATGGCAGTCGGCCCACCGAAGCGGCGTCCGCGCCGTCGCACCCCCAGCTGCGGCCGATACCCAGACCCGGCGAGACGCCCACCGGCTCCGGTGGCACCGGGTCGGACGGCGGCTCGACCGGGATTCCCGCCGCCCCGTCGAGCGGCGAGACCGGGGCTGCGCCCGGGGCCGGCGGCCAGGCGGGTCCGTCCGGCGCTCCCGGCTCCCCCACGGCGGTGCCACCCCGGACCCCCGCCCCCGGCCACACCTCGGCCCAGCAGAGCGGCCAACCCGGCAGCGGGCCGAGCGGCGCCGCGGCCGTCCCGTCCGGCGCCGGGCCGAGCTCCCCGCCGGACCTGCCCACCGCAACGGCCGTCCACCCGATGTCCCCCGCCCCGCCGGAGGCCGCCTCGGTCGACCCGGCCGATGACCAGAGCGACTCGGCCGACTCGGTCGGTTCGGCCGGCTCGGTCGATGCCGTCTCCCCGGCCGATGACCAGACCCTGGGCCAGGGCGCCGACGCCCTGGCGCTCGGCGACCAGTCGGTGGCGCGGACGCCGCCCGGCCCGGCCCAGGACCAGGGCACCGGCGACGCGCCGACGCCCGCCGGCGCCGCCACCGCCCCGCCGACCGCCGTCGGGCAGGCCGCCGCGGTGGCCCCGGCGGCGGCCGCGGTCCGGTTCACCGGCCCGATGGTGCTGGTACTACCGATGGGCGCGGGGCTGGTGCTGATCGGTCTGGGGCTCGCCTTGGTGGGGCTGCGACTGCGCCGCGGCTGAGCCCCTGAGCTGCGTCCGAGCGGGTCGGTCGGTTGACCCTGCTCAGCGCGGAAGCATATGAAGGAGGTATGACGAAGCCGCTGAACGAACGGCCGGAGCACGAGCCGTATCAGGGATCGACCGGATCGAACGGACGGTCCGAGGAGAACCCGCAGGTGCTGATCGTCGGACCGGACGGCATGGCGATCGGCGGTGCCACCGGTCGGCTGCACGACCGGTCCGGCGGCGAGGACGGCGAGCAGCGGGAGCTGCCGGTGACCGAGATGGTCGAGCAGCCGGCCAAGGTGATGCGGATCGGCAGCATGATCAAGCAGCTGCTCGAAGAGGTCCGGATGGCGCCGCTGGACGAGGCCAGCCGGGCCCGGCTGAAGGACATCCACGCCAGCTCGATCAAGGAGCTGGAGAAGGGCCTGGCCCCGGAGCTGGTCGAGGAGTTGGAGCGGCTGTCGCTGCCGTTCACCGAGGACAGCATCCCCACCGAGGCCGAGCTGCGGATCGCCCAGGCCCAGTTGGTCGGCTGGCTGGAGGGCCTGTTCCACGGCATCCAGACCGCGCTGTTCGCCCAGCAGATGGCGGCCCGCGCGCAGCTGGAGCAGATGCGCCGGGCGCTGCCGCCCGGTGTGCTGGGCGAGTCGGACGGCGACGACCAGGGTGAGGGGCGCGGCATTCGTTCGGGTCCGTACCTGTAGCACCGTCGGGCTGACCGGCCCTCAGCGCCGCGCCCCTGCGGGCTTCGCCGGGGCGCGGGGCCGATACCCTGGCGCCGGGTGTTCCCACACCCACGTCTCCAAGACCACCATTCACGGCGGTGGCCGACCGGTCGCGCCGAGGGGGAAGCAGAGGACCATGAGCGAGGACGGCATCGCCGGAGTGGACCAGCCGCAGCCGCAGCTTCACTCACTGGGCAACGGTCGGTACGTGCTGCAGCACCTGCTGGGGCAGGGCGGCATGGCCTCGGTCCATCTGGCCCACGACAACGTGCTCGGCCGTCCGGTGGCGATAAAGACGCTGCACACCGAGCTGGGCCGGGAGTCGTCGTTCCGCGAGCGGTTCCGCCGCGAGGCGCAGGCGGTGGCCCGGCTGCAGCACACCAACATCGTCACGGTCTACGACAGCGGCGAGGAGGTCACCCCGGACGGGGGGACCGTGCCGTACATCGTGATGGAGTACGTCGAGGGCCTGTCGCTGCGCGACGTGCTGAACCAGGCGATCGCCGAGCACGGCGCGATGCCCACCGAGCAGGCGCTGAAGATCACCGCCGCGGTGCTGGCCGCGCTGGACGTCTCGCACGACCAGGGGCTGGTGCACCGCGACATCAAGCCGGGCAACGTCATGGTGAACACCAAGGGCGTCGTCAAGGTGATGGACTTCGGCATCGCCCGGGCCATGCAGTCGGGCGTCACCTCGATGACCCAGACCGGCATGGTGGTCGGCACCCCGCAGTACCTGTCGCCCGAGCAGGCGCTGGGCAAGAGCGTGGACGCCCGCTCCGACCTGTACTCGGTCGGCTGCATGCTCTTCGAGCTGCTCACCGGCCAGTTGCCGTTCGACGGTGACTCGCCGTTCTCGATCGCCTACAAGCACGTGCAGGAGGAGCCGCCGGCGCCGTCCAGCCTGAACCGCGCGGTCACCCCGGCGGTGGACGCGCTGGTGGCCCGGGCGCTGCGCAAGGACCCGGCGCACCGGTTCCCGACCGCCGAGGCGATGCGCGAGGAGGTCGAGCGGGTCGCGGCCGGCGAGAAGGCGGGCGGCACCCCGCTGATGGCCACGCCGCTGGTGATCGGCGAGGGCCCGCGGGCCGCGCACTCCTCGGGGCTGAAGAACTTCGCGCCGGTGCCCGGGGACATCAACACCCCGACCCCGCAGGTGCAGCAGCCCTACCAGCCGCCGCAGGCCGGACCGTACGGGCCGCAGACCCCGCCGCCGGCCTTCCCGCCCCAGCCGCAGTTCCAGACCCCGCCCCCCGCCTTCGCCCCGCAGCCGTACCAGACGCCGCCGCCGGCCTTCTCGCAGCCGGTGCCGCCGCCGATGCCGGTGCCGGTGCAGGGCGGCGGCTTCGCGCCGGTGAAGGAGAGCAGCGGCAACGGCTGCTCGACGGCGCTGGTGGTGGTCGGTGTGATCATCGGTGTGATCGTCCTGTTCATCATCATCATCGCCATCGTGGTGACCAAGAGCGACAGTTCCAGCAGCAGCCTGCCGAGTCTGACCACGCACGTGGCGCAGTTGCTGCCGGACCGGGCGCAGCGCTAGTCGGCGCACGCCTCCGGCCGTCGCGCGCATTCGGGGTGCGGGGGCCGGAGGCGGTAGCGTTCTGGGAAGCGAATCGAAAGGGCGACCGCGACCAGAGCGTTCGACCCGGGGCGAGGAGTAATGGCACAGACGCAGCAGCCGGGCGACGGCGAAGGAGAGCCCGAGTCCTTCGCGGGTACCGGACCCGGCCGAGGCGATGACGCCGACGAGGCGGTCACCCGCGAGACTCCGATGCCAGGCGCCGCGGCGGAGGAGACCACGGCCGCCCGAGCGGCCGACCAGCCGGTCGGCGCGCCCTTCGGCGGCCCGGCCACCCCGGGGCGCGGCATGCCGACCCTGGGCACGCTGGGTGACGGCCGCTACCGGCTGACCCACCGCCTGGGCCGCGGCGGCATGGCCGAGGTGCTGGCCGCCCAGGACATCCGGCTCGGCCGCACGGTGGCGGTCAAGCTGCTCCGCGCCGAGCTGGCCCAGGACGAGGTGGCCCGGCTGCGGTTCACCCGTGAGGCGCACTCGGTCGCTTCGCTCAACCACCACTCGATCGTCGCGGTCTACGACACCGGCGAGGAGCTGGTGGACGGTGAGTCGACGCCGTACATCGTGATGGAGCTCGTCGAGGGCCGCACGGTGCGCGAGCTGCTGGTGGCCGAGGAGGCGCCGCCGGTCGACCAGGCGCTGATCATCATCGCCGGGGTGCTGGAGGCGCTGGACTACAGCCACCGGCACGGCATCGTGCACCGTGACATCAAGCCGGCCAACGTGATCATCACGACCACCGGCGCCGTCAAGGTGATGGACTTCGGCATCGCCCGGGCGCTGGCCGGTGAGGCCACCACCATGACCCAGACCGGCATGGTGATGGGCACCCCGCAGTACCTGTCGCCGGAGCAGGCGCTCGGCAAGCAGGTGGACCACCGCTCCGACCTGTACGCGGCCGGCTGCATGCTCTACGAGCTGCTGGCGCTGCGCCCGCCGTTCACCGGCGACACCCCGCTCTCCGTGGTCTACCAGCACGTCCAGGACGCGCCGGTGCCGCCGTCCCAGACCAACTCCCGGGTGCCGTGGCAGCTGGACGAGCTGGTGCTGCGCTCGCTCGCCAAGAACCCCGACGACCGCTTCCAGAGCGCGGGCGAGTTCCGCGCCCACCTGCAGCACGCGCTGCGCGAGATGCACGCCGCGTCGGGCGGCTACCCGACCACCGTGATGGGCGGCGGCACCCCCGCCGACGGCACCGCGGTCACCCAGCTGCTCGGCGGCGTCGGCGACCGCACCACGATGCTGCCCTACGGTTCGGCGGCCGGCGGCTACCAGACCGGCCCCTACCAGGGCGGCGGTGGCCCGGGCGGCGGCGGGCAGGGCGGCGGCTACGGCGGTGGCGGCGAGGACGACGGCTACGGCGGGGCCAGGCCGGGCGGCAACCGGCGCCGGCTGCTGGCCATCGCGGCCGGCGTGGTGCTGGTGCTGGCGGCCGCGATCGGCATCGTGGCGGCCTCCCAGGGCGGCGGCCCCACCAGCGGCACGACCGGCGGGACGTCGTCGGTGTCGCCGAGCACCTCGGCCTCGGACTCCCAGTCGCCGAGCGACGAGCCGACCAGCGACAGCCCGAGCCTGGCGCCCACCACGTCCGCGCCCACCCGCGGCCACACCCCGAGCACCCCGGCCACCGGCGGCGACGGGTACACCAACCAGCCGACCTCCAAGTCGAGCCACCCGAGCCAGTCGGCCTCGACGCCCACCGACACGGCCTCGGCCACCGACTCGTCCAGCCCGACCGGCGGCACCACGTCGAGCCCGACCGGCGGCGCCCCGTCGAGCCCGTCCTCGGGCGGTGGCACCAGCGCGCCGCCGAGCGTTCCGGTGTCGCCGCCCCACACCCTCACCCCGCCCACTGGGCAGTCCTCGCCGTAGTGAGCTGAGTAACGGCGAACACAGTGGGCGCCGACCGGCAGTCAGCCGGTCGGCGCCCACTGCTTTGGGACGGCGCGTCAGTTCACGAACGCGTCCATCACCTGCTCGTACTCCTGGGACCACCAGACGGTCTGGGCGGCGGCGGCCGGGAACAGGGGATCGGCCCGCCGGTCGGCCCGCTGGTAGCGCCAGCGCAGCATCCAGAAGTCGTTGAGTCGCTCCCACCAGACCCGGTGCACCGCCGACGCCAGCTCCGCGGCGTCCGCGCCGGCCGCCGCCCGGTAGCCGCGGGCGTAGCGGCGCACCCGGGCCAGGTCCAGCACACCGGTCACCGGGTGGTTGAAGATCAGGGTGGCCGCCCGCACCGCCTCCTCGGCGCGCGGCCGCACCCGCAACCGGTCCCAGTCCAGCACGGCGGTCACCCGGTCGCCCAAGTGCAGCAGGTTGAGCCCGTGGAAGTCCCCGTGCACCCAGCCGGACCGGCCGATCGCGGTGGGCGAGGGGCGCCGGTGCCGGTGGCCGACCAGCAGGTCGAGCCGCTCGGCGAGGCGGCGCTCGGCGAGCCGGTCGAAGGCGCCGTACGGCCGGTGCCGGGCGGCCAGGCCGCGCAGTTCGGCGATCAGCGCGGTGGTGGCGTCCGGGTCGGCGCTGGGCAGGGCGGCCGGTTGGGTGACCGGGGCGCAGACCTCGGCGAGTGCGCCGTGCAGCCGGCCGAGGAGCGCGCCGAGCGCGGTGCACCTCTCGGGATCGAGCTCGGCGCCGGTGCGGTGCCGGCCCGCCACCCAGGGGTAGAGGGCGAACCGGCGGCCCAGCACGGTGGTGATGGTGCGGCCGGTCCGGTCCGGCAGCGGGGGCGGCACCGGCAGGCCCAGGGCGGCCAGCCGGGTGGTGGCGTGGTGCTGGGCGCTGATCGCGGCCTGGGTCGCGGTGGTCTGGTCGACGTAGCACTTGAGGAAGTAGCGGCCGGCACTGGTGGTGATCCGGTAGCTGCGGTTGAGCAGGCCCTCGGCGACCGGATCGACGGCCAGCACCCGGTCGGTCCGGTAGCGGCGCAGTACCCGTTCGATGGCCCAGCCCGGGATCGGCGGGCTGAGCGTGCCGACCGGTGGAGCGTCCGCGTCCGGTCCGTCGATCTCGGCGAAACCGGCCGCAAACGCGACAATCTGACTCTCTGTCACGCCAGTTGATCGTAGTGAAACGGGCTGATCACCGTCCGGTTGGCCGGATGTGCCCAAGCGGTGATCGAAAGCTGCCTCAGTGCTGCTGGTCCGTGCCCAGTCGTGCGACATAGGCGGCCGCCTGGGTGCGCCGCTCCATGCCGAGCTTGGACAGCAGGCTGGAGACGTAGTTCTTCACCGTCTTCTCGGCGAGGTGCAGTTCGTTGCCGATCTGGCGGTTCGTCATGCCTTCGCCGATCAGATCCAGGATCCGCCGCTCCTGCTTGGTGAGTTGGGCCAGCTTCTCGTCCTCCGGCTCGCCGCCGGTGCGCAGCCGCTCCAGCACCCGCGAGGTGGCCGCCGGGTCGAGCAGCGACTTGCCGGCCGCCACGTCGCGCACCGCGGAGAGCAGGTCGGTGCCGCGGATCGCCTTGAGCACGTAACCGGAGGCGCCGGCCATGATCGAGTCGAAGAGCGCCTCGTCGTCGGAGAACGAGGTGAGCATCAGGCAGCGGACGTCGGGGTGGCGCGAGCGGATCTCGCGGCAGACCTCAACTCCGTTACCGTCCGGTAGCCTCACATCCAGTACCGCGACGTCCGGCAGCACCGCGGGAATCCGGCTGAGCGCCTCGGCGGCGGTGCCGGCCTCCCCGACCACCTCGATGTCCGCTTCTCCGGACAGGAGCTCACGCACTCCGCGCCGGACGACCTCATGATCATCCAGTAGGAAAACCCTGATTTGCCCGTTTTCGCCCATTGGCAAATGCTCCCATACCCCCACAGGGATGATCTATCGCCCGCACCGCCCGTCCGCACAATCTGTCCGATCAACCCCCTTACGCGAAACGCCGCGCCCGGATAGCGTGCGCAGGTGTCCTGACGTGCACCCCCGGGAGGCTGCCCGCTACCCGGTTCCAGCCCCACCTGGTCGGAAAAAGTAGGACGTCCTAGCGCAGGAGCGCCCAACGCGCTCGCTGGGTAACGTTCTCGTGGGAAAGCCGTCGGCAAAGGATCACCGCCTGCCACGTCATCGGCCGCTCACCCAGTGCGCCGAGCGCGGAGGTGACCGGACCGGCACCGGCGACCCCGGGCGGCCGGACAGACCGAGGAGTGAACGTGACCGTCAAAAGCACGTCGAGGGCGCGCAAGAAGGCCGCCCCCGGCGTCCCCGACAGTGCCCGTACCGGGCAGGACGCCCCCGCTGAGCTCATCCAGCTGCTGACGCCCGAGGGCGACCGGGTGGAGAACCCCGAGTTCCCGCTCACCGTCAGCCCGGAGGAGTTGCGCGCCCTCTACCGGGACCTGGTCCTGGTGCGCCGGTTCGACGGCGAGGCCACCGCGCTGCAGCGCCAGGGCGAACTGGGCCTGTGGGCCTCGCTGCTCGGCCAGGAGGCGGCCCAGGTCGGCAGCGGCCGCGCGATGCGCGAGGGCGACTACGCCTTCCCCACCTACCGTGAGCACGGCGTCGCCTGGTGCCGCGGGGTGGACCCGCTCAACCTGCTCGGGATGTTCCGCGGCGTGAACCACGGCGGTTGGGACCCGAACGAGAAGAACTTCCACCTCTACACCATCGTGATCGGCTCCCAGACGCTGCACGCGACGGGCTACGCGATGGGCATCACCAAGGACGGCGCTGAGGACGCGGTGATCGCCTACTTCGGCGACGGCGCCTCCAGCCAGGGCGACGTCAACGAGGCCTTCACCTTCGCCTCGGTGTACAACGCGCCGGTGGTGTTCTTCTGCCAGAACAACCAGTGGGCGATCTCCGAGCCGACCATCAACCAGACCAAGATCCCGCTGTACCGCCGGGCCTCCGGCTTCGGCTTCCCGGGCGTGCGGGTGGACGGCAACGACGTGCTGGCCTGCCTCGCGGTCACCCGCTGGGCGCTGGACCGGGCCCGCAACGGCGGCGGCCCGGTGCTGATCGAGGCGTTCACCTACCGGATGGGCGCGCACACCACCTCGGACGACCCGACCCGCTACCGCTCCAGCGAGGAGACCGAGGCCTGGAAGGCCAAGGACCCGATCGCGCGCCTGCGCGCCCACCTGGAGAAGGAGGGCCTGGCGGACGAGGAGTTCTTCGCGGCGGTCGACGCCGAGAGCGAGGCGCTGGGCCTGCGGGTCCGCGAGGGCGTCCGCTCGATGCCGGACCCGGACCCGACCCTGATCTTCGACCACGTGTACGCCGAGCCGCACGCCCTGGTCGCCGAGGAACGGGCCGAATACGTGGCCTACGCGCAGTCGTTCGAGGGTGGGGAGTAAGTCCGAACATGTCCAAGCTCACCATGTCGAAGGCCATCAACGAGGGCCTGCGCAAATGCCTGGAGACCGACCCCAAGACCGTGATCATGGGTGAGGACGTCGGCAAGCTGGGCGGTGTCTTCCGAGTCACCGACGGCCTGCAGAAGGACTTCGGCGAGGACCGGGTGATCGACACCCCGCTCGCCGAGTCCGGGATCATGGGCACCGCGATCGGTCTGGCCCTGCGCGGCTACCGGCCGATCGTGGAGATCCAGTTCGACGGCTTCGTCTACCCGGCCTTCGACCAGATCGTCACCCAGCTGGCCAAGATGCACGCCCGCGCGCTCGGGCACGTCAAGATGCCGGTCACCGTCCGGATCCCGTACGCGGGCGGCATCGGTGCCGTCGAGCACCACAGCGAGTCGCACGAGGCCTACTTCGCGCACACCGCCGGTCTGCGGGTGGTCACCCCGTCCAACCCGGACGACGCGTACTGGATGCTGCGGCAGTCGGTGGAGTCCGACGACCCGGTCATCTTCCTGGAGCCCAAGGCCCGCTACTGGGACAAGGCGGAGATCAGCGCGGCCCCCGCGCTCGACCTGCACACCGCCAAGGTGGTCCGCCCCGGCACCGACCTGACCCTGCTGGCCTACGGGCCGATGGTGAAGACCTGCCTGGAGGTCGCCGCGGTCGCCGAGCAGGACGGGCACCGCATCGAGGTGGTCGACCTGCGCTCGCTCTCCCCGGTGGACTTCGCCACCCTGGCGGAGTCGGTCAAGCGCACCGGCCGGGCCGTGGTGGTCCACGAGGCACCGGTCTTCATGGGCATGGGCGCCGAGCTGGCCGCCCGGCTCACCGAGCAGTGCTTCTACCACCTGGAGGCGCCGATCCTGCGGGTCGGCGGCTACTTCGCGCCGTACCCGCCGTCCCGCGTCGAGGAGCAGTTCCTGCCCGACCTGGACCGGGTGCTGGACGCCGTCGACCGCGCGCTGGCGTTCTGAGAAGGGAGTGGGTTCATGACCACCGAAGTTCGCTCACTCCGTGAGTTCAAGATGCCCGACGTCGGCGAGGGGCTGACCGAGGCCGAGATCCTCAAGTGGTACGTCCAGCCGGGTGACACCGTGACGGACGGGCAGATCGTCTGCGAGGTGGAGACCGCCAAGGCCGCCGTCGAGCTGCCCATCCCGTTCAACGGGACGGTCGAGGCCCTGCACTTCCCCGAGGGCACCACGGTCGACGTGGGCACCGCGATCATCGCGGTCGCGGTGGCCGGCGGCGCGCCCGACCAGGCTCCGGTCGCTGCGGCTCCGGCCGCTGCGCCGGCCGAGGCCGAGGAGGCCGAGCCGGAGCGCCGCGAGGTGCTGGTCGGCTACGGCCCGCGCACCGGTGCGGTGCAGCGCCGGGCCCGGCGCACCGCGGCGGCGCCCGCCGCTGCCGCTCCGGTCGCCGCCGCCCCGGCTCCCGTTGCCGCGCCGGCCCCGGCCGCCGCACCCGCTCCGGTCGCCGCGGCCCAGGTCACCGAGCGCCCGCTGGCCAAGCCACCGGTGCGCAAGCTGGCCAAGGACCTCGGCGTCGACCTGCACACCGTGGTGCCGACCGGCAAGGACGGCATCATCACCCGCGAGGACGTGCACGCGGCCGCCGCCCCGGCACCGCAGCCGGCCGCGCCGGTGGTCGAGGCGCCCGTCGCCGAGGCCGCACCGGTGGTCGAGGCGCCGGCCGCTCCGCTGGCCACCGGCCTGGACGTGCGCGTCCCGATCAAGGGCGTGCGCAAGGCCACCGCGCAGGCGATGGTCTCCTCCGCCTTCACCGCACCGCACGTGACCGAGTTCGTGCAGGTCGACGTGACCCGCACGATGAAGCTGGTGCGCGAGCTCAAGGAGAGCGGCGAGCTGGGCGCCGGCGTGCGGGTCTCCCCGCTGCTGCTGGTCGCCCGGGCGCTGATCACCGCGGTCAAGCGCTATCCGGAGATCAACGCCGCCTGGGACGAGGCCAACCAGGAGATCGTGGTCAAGGGCCAGGTGAACCTGGGCATCGCGGCGGCCACCCCGCGCGGCCTGATCGTGCCGAACATCAAGAACGCCGGTGCGCTCACGCTGCCCGCCTTGGGCGCCGAGCTGGGCGCGCTCATCGAGACCGCCCGGCAGGGCAAGACCTCGCCGGCCGCGATGACCGGCGGCACCATCACCATCACCAACGTCGGCGTCTTCGGCGTCGACACCGGCACCCCGATCCTCAACCCGGGCGAGGCGGCCATCCTCGCCTTCGGCGCGGTGCGGGAGCTGCCCTGGGTGCACAAGGGCCGGGTGGTGCCCCGCCAGGTGACCACGCTGGCGCTCTCCTTCGACCACCGCCTGGTCGACGGCGAGTTGGGCTCCAAGGTGCTGGCCGACGTGGCCGCCATCCTGGAGAAGCCCAAGCGGCTGATCACCTGGAGCTGACGGACCGTCAGAACCACTCGAGGGCCCCGCATCCGGTGAGACGAACCGGATGCGGGGCCCTCGGGCGTTCGGCGGCCGACCGAGGCCGACCGGGCGCTGGCGTTCTCTGCGCCGGCCGACCGAGCGGCGGCCGGGTCAGCGGCGGGCGGCGCGGCGGCGGGCGAAGGCCAGCGCGGCGGCGCCGGAGGCCAGCAGGGCGCTGCCGGCGGCGACCAGGGTCCAGGAGGTGTCCCCGCCGCCGGTGTAGGCCAGCCGCTCGGTGCCGGGGGTGGTGGCGGTGCCGCTCGGCTCGGCGGTGGGCGCGGAGCTCGGGGCCGCCGAGGTGGCGGCCACGGGTGCCGCCGTCGGGGTGGCGGACTCGGTGGGCTTGGCGGTCGGCTTGCCGCTGGGCTTGGTGGTCGGCTTGCCGGTTCCGGTGCCGCTGCCGGGCGCCGGGCTCGGGTCGGTCGCGTCCGGGTGCTCGACCTGGAGGGTGGCCAGGTCGCTGCTGCCCCCGGTGGTCGTGTGGTCGGCCAACCCGTCGGTCACCACCACCAGCTGGGACAGCGACGCGGAGCTGTTCGGCGAGAGCTTGACCAGGAACCGGTACAGCGCGGCCCCGTTGTTGTCGATGTGCTGCCCCAGGGACGAGGTGTCGATCTCCACCTCCCCCAGCGAGGCGCAGCCGGGGAGCAGCGGCAGGCTTCGCCGGCTGTCGTCCCCCTGCCACGCCTGCACCTGGATGTCCTTGCCGCGCAGCAAGTCGTGCTTCGGGTCGGCGAAGCCGAGGGTCGGGCGGGCGTTGTCATAGCCGTGGCCGGTCTGGTTGCGCAGCTCGATGGCGATCTCGTGCCACTTGCCGTCGGCGCTGATGCTGCTCGGCATGTTGCGCAGGAACTTGCTGGCGGGGTTGACGCCGGGGGTGCTCCACGGCACGTCCTTGGCGCCGTCCAGACGTGGGTCCCCGCACGCCCACGCCGGCGTGCCGCCGCTGAGCACGGGCAGCGCAACGCCCAGGACGACCGTTGCGGCGGCGGTGGCCAGCGTGCGGCGGGCGGGGATGTTCTTCGCAAAACCGGAGATTACGGGCATGCGCATGGCGCGCTCCTTCAAGGGCCTGGTGCCGGTGGTGAGTTGGGTGAAGACGCCCGGCGCTGGTCCCCCCGGTCTCGCCGGTCCCGCTCTCCGTGCCTTCACTCTCATGGACGCGCATCACCGGCGGAGGTTGCAGGTGGCTCGAAAAAGCTTTTCGAGCACTTCGGCCGTGGGCCAGGTGGGTGAGATATGTACCGAAAAATCTGATTATCAGTACTGGCCGGGTACTCCTGAGCAATCCCCCACCCGAGCGCCCGCCGGGTGACCGGAGCACCGAGGACGATCCGATGACGTCTGGGAGTCCTGGCCGCCTCGTCCGGAGCCTGGCCGCGCTGGTCCTGCTCGCCACCGCCGTGGCGCCCGCCCTGGCCGGGCTCGCCGATCCGGCGTCACTCGACTCCCTCGGCCTGCTCCCCGGCCGCGCCGTCCCGCCGCCCGGTAGCGCCGCGCAGTCGGCCCGGCTGCACGGACTGGGCGCGGCCCCGACGGTGGACATCCGGCGCACCGGCGACCCGGCCAACCGGATCACCCTGGTGCTGCTCGGCGACGGCTACACCGAGGCCCAGCAGGGGCTGTTCCAGCAGCAGGCGGACCAGACCTGGCGCGCCGTGATGGCGATCGAGCCGTTCCACAGCTACCAGGGCTTCTTCAACATACGGCGGGTCGACCTGGTCTCCGACACCTCCGGGATCGCCGAGTCGGACACCCGCGGACAACGCCCGGGCACCCCGCTGGGGATGCACTTCTGGTGTGACGGCACCGCCCGGCTGCTGTGCGCCGACGAGTCCGCCACCGCCCGCTACGCCGGCACCGGCGGCGGCCCGCAGTACCTGATCGCGCTGGCCAACTCCACCGAGTACGGCGGGGCCGGCGGCACCGGGGTGACCACGCTGGCCGGCGGCAGCCTCGACGCGGGCCGGATCATCCAGCACGAGATCGGCCACACCGTCGGCGAACTCGGCGACGAGTACGACAGCGCGCCGGGCGACACCGACTACCCCAACCTCTCCGACCGCGGCGCCGACGCGATGCGCCACGACCACACCAAGTGGTGGCGCTGGCTGGGCGCCGAATCCCCGGACGGCGGTGGCGTGGTGGACGCCTACCGCAGCGTCAACGGCACCTACCGGCCGACTTCCGACTCGGTGATGCGCACCCTGGGCGGCAGCTACAACCTGCCCTCCCGGGAGGCGATCATCGAGCAGATCTACCGCCGGGTCTCCCCGCTGGACGGCGCCGATCCGGTGCCGGGGCAGCTCAGCGGGCACCCGCGGTTGACGGTCCATCCGCTCGAACTGACCGGCGGCCGCCACCTGGAGGTGGAGTGGCGGGTGGACGGGCACACCGTCTCCTCCCCGGCGCCGGACCACACCTGGTTCGAGCCCGCCGTGCTGGGCCTGCAGCCCGGCCAGCGGTCCACCGTGACCGCGACCGTGCGGGACACCACGGACTGGGTGCGCGACGAGGCGTTCCGCGCCCGGCACATGACCCGGACGGCGACCTGGGTGCTGACCGGCTGAGCCGGTGGGAATGGCGTGTACCCGACCTAAGCATCGAATGATGGGATGACTAGTCTGGGCGCACTATGCCCGTGGACCCCGTCGCCCGCCCCGCCGCTCGCACCGTCCCCGTCCCCTCCGCCGAACTGCCCGCGCCCGACGGTCCACCGGGCGGCCGAGCCGCCTGGCTCGCCTGGTCCGTCGCCGTCAGCGTCTACGTCCTGGCGGTGATCCACCGCACCAGCCTGGGCGTCGCCGGGCTGGACGCGGCCCACCGGTTCGGCATCGGCGCCTCGGCGCTCTCCGCCTTCTCCATCCTCCAGGTGCTGGTCTACGCGGCGATGCAGATCCCGGTCGGGCTGCTGGTCGACCGGTTCGGGCCGCGCCGGGTGCTGCTCGCCGGGGTGGTGCTGCTCAGCGCCGGGCAGCTGGCCTTCGCGCTCAGCAGCGCCTTCGGGCCCGCGCTGGCCTCCCGCGCGGTGATCGGCTGCGGCGACGCGATGACCTTCATCAGCGTGCTGCGGGTCGCCGCGCGCTGGTTCCCGGCGGCGCAGAACCCGCTGGTCGCCCAGCTGACCGGGCTGGCCGGGATGGGCGGCAACCTGGTCTCCACGGCGGTGCTGGCGCAGGCCCTGCACAGCCAGGGCTGGACCGCCACCTTCAGCGCCGTCGCGGTGCTCGGCGCCGGTGTGTTCGCCCTGGTCGTGCTGCTGCTCCGGGAGGCGCCAGTGGGCTCGGCAGCCCCCGGCGCCGTGCCCGCGCCCGCCGTCGACCGGCCCCCGCTGCTGACCCAGATCCGGCACTGCTGGCGGGAGCCGGGCACCCGGCTGGGCCTGTGGGTGCACTTCACCACCCAGTTCCCGGGCAACGCCTTCTCGCTGCTCTGGGGCCTGCCCTACCTGGTGGAGGGGCAGGGCATGAGCCGCGGCTCGGCGGCCGGGCTGCTCACCGTGCTGGTGGCCAGCACCATGGCCTTCGGCCTGCTCTTCGGCCGGCTGCTCTCCAGGTCGGCGGCGGCCCGGATGCCGATCACGCTCACCGTGATCGCCGCCACCGGGGTGTGCTGGGGCGCGGCGCTGGCCTGGCCGGGCGGGCACCCGCCGCTCTGGCTGATCGTGCTGCTCATCCTGGTGATGGGCAGCAACGGCCCGGCCTCGCTGGTCGGCCTCGACTACGCCCGCGCCTACAACCCGGGGCACCGGCTGGGCACCGCCTCCGGGATCGCCAACATGGGCGGGTTCCTGGCCACCATGGTGACCCTGCTCGGCGTCGGGGTGCTGCTCGACGCGGCGTCCGGGGGCGCCGGGACCTACTCGGCGGGCGCGTTCCGGCTGGCCTTCTGCTGGCTCTACGCGCCGCTGCTGCTGGGCACGGTGATGATCCTGCGGCTGCGCCGGGCGGTCGCCTCCTGACCACCCGGCGCACCGGTCACGGGGTCAGCGAGAAGCTCGCCAGGATCCGGTCGGCCAGCTCCCGGTCGCCGTCCACCGTGAGCGCGCCGGCCGGCAGGCCGTCGGCCCGCACCCGGCCGGTGGCCAGCCGCAGGTAGTCCTCCCAGCCGACCGTGAGCTGCACGTCGGGGCCCAGGCTGACCTGGGAGTCGATCGAGCCGCGCCCGGTGGCGTCGACCCGGACGGTGCGCAGGAACTCCAGCGGGCCGGTGACGTCGACCACCACGGTGCTGCCGGCCGGCGCGCCCGCCGCCTTGGCGACCACCTTGGGCAGCCCCGCCAGCAGCAGGTCCCGGGCGACCTGGGCGGCCGGGGAGTCCAGGTTGCCGGGCAGCTGCAGGGCGCGGCGCAGGTCCTGCTCGTGCACCCAGACGTCCAGCACCCGGCGGCGCAGCAGCTCCTGGTAGGGCAGGTCGTAGCTGAACGGCCCGGCCGGGAAGCCGACGGTGTCGTCCGGCCCGGTGGTGGCGTTGCGCAGCGCCCGGGACCGGCGGATGATCACGTACTCCAGCTCAGCCGTCATCTCCGGTGCGGTGTGGCAGCGGCGCTTGTCGACCGGGAGCTCCAGGTAGCGCTGCACGTCGTTCTTGACGTGGAACAGGTCGCGGGGGAGGGAGTGGATCGGCCGGGGATCGCCGAGCAGCTCGGACTCGACGGCGATCACGTGCGAGACGACGTCGCGCACCGACCAGCCGGGGCACTCGGTGGGCCGGTTCCAGGAGTCGGCGGGCAGCAGGGCCAGTAGTTCCGATATGGATTCGATGGAATGCGTCCAGGCATCCGTGTAGGTCTGGACGACCTGATTGTCGGTCACAGTGTCCTTGTCTCTCCGGCTCCGGCCATCCCTCGACTGCACCGCCCGCGCGTCCGGCCCCCGCGCCGGGCGGGTTTCGAAGCTTCCGGGCGCACGCGCTAACCGCACGTTACGCTGCCTGAGAGAGCAGGGCAGCGCTTTCGGGTGACGATCGTAGGTCTCATGACGTGGACGGTGGTAGTGTGCGCGCCTCATTGATCCAACTCGCGGTAGCCGACGACGAGCCGGCGGCCGAGCGGCGGGCCCGCGCGGCCGCCCTGGTGCGCGCCCAGCAGGGCGCCGATCTGGTGGTGCTGCCCGAGCTCTGGGCGCTCGGCGGGTTCGCCACTGACACCTGGTCAGCCGGTGCCGAGCCGCTCGACGGGCCGACCTCTGACGCGATGTCGGCGGCGGCCGCGGCGGCGGGCGTCTGGCTGCACGCCGGATCGATCGTGGAGCGCGATCCGGACGGCCCGATCTACAACACCTCGCTGGTCTTCTCGCCCAGCGGCGAGCTGGTGCACACCTACCGCAAGATCCACCGCTTCGGCTTCGACAGCGGCGAGGCGGTGGCGATGGGCGCCGGGCAGGAGATCGTCACCGCCGCCACCGACTTCGGCACCCTGGGGCTCGCCACCTGCTACGACCTGCGGTTCCCCGAGCTGTTCCGGGCGCTGCTGGACGCCGGGGCCGAGCTGCTGGTGGTCCCCGCCGCCTGGCCGGCCCGGCGCCGCGACCACTGGAGCCTGCTGGCCAGGGCACGCGCGGTGGAGGAGCAGGCGTACGTGCTGGCCTGCAACACCGCGGGCACCCACGCCGGCGTCGAGCAGGCCGGCTACAGCGTGGTGGTGGACCCGTGGGGCCGGGTGCTGGCCGAGGCGGGGGCCGGCGAGGAGGTGCTGACCGTCGAGTTCGATCCGGCGGAGGTGGCCAGGACGCGCCAGGAGTTCCCGGTCCACCGCGACCGGCTGCTCGGCATCCCCGCGCCGGTGCAGCGGACCCCCTGACGGTCGGGGCGGACCCCCTGACGGTCGGGTTTGAGAGGATGGCTCCTCGATCCTGGCCCTGGAACGTCGGAGGAGGTGTGCTGTGGTCGTCATCCGGGCGGGCCGTCTGCCGATCCAGCGCAACAGCCTGCGCGAGCAGATCGCCGGGGCGCTCCGCGAGGAGCTGATGGCCGGTCGGCTGGCGGCGGGCAGCAACTTCACCGTCAAGGAGATCGCCGAGCTCTACGGGGTCTCCGCCACCCCGGCCCGGGAGGCCCTGGTCGACCTGGCCGCCCAGGGCCTGCTGCGGGCCGAGCACCACCGCGGCTTCACCGTGCCGGAGTTCGGCTGGGCCGATTTCCTGGAGATCTTCGAGGCCCGCGCCATGCTCACCGACAGCGCCTTCCGGCAGCTGGCGCTGCGGCCGCCCGGCTACGACTGGTCGCGGCTCGGCTCGCTGCGCCGCCGCGCCGAGGCGGCCACCCGGGCCGCCCGGGCCGGGCAGCTGGACGTGATGGTCGGCTGCGACCGCCGGTTCTGGCAGGAGATGACGGTCTTCCTGGAGAACCGCCGGATCGCCGACTACCTGGACTGGCTGCGGGTGCAGTCCTGGATGTTCGCCGCCCCCTACCTGCGGGCCCAGGGCGAGCTGGCCGGGGTCTGCTGGACCAGGCACACCGAGCTGGTCGAGCGGATCGCGGACCAGGACCTCTCCGGCGTCCACCGGATGATGAACGACTACAACCTGTTCACCGTGCGGCTGCTGGCCGAGTTGGCCGGGGAGTCACTGGACTCGGTCGCCGTGCTGGGGCTGCTCACCGCCGAGCCGACCGGTGCTCTGCCCGGTCCGCTGCCCACTCCGGATCCGACGTCGGGCCGGTAGGGTGGTCCGAGCGTCGAGCAGCCGGCCGGCGTTGCCCGCTGCTAGTTGACCGGAGAGGATGAAGCGGCCCGTGGCCTGCGACCTCTGGCTCGTACCGCTGGTGGACGTACTGAGCCACAGCCCCGAGAACCCGTTCCGCGAGGAGCTGGCGGTCTACAACGCGGCGCTCGCCGCGCGCGGCCTGCCGCCGGTGCCGGTGTACGAGTTCGCGCCGGGGGTCACCGGCGAGGTGGAGCCGATCGCCGCCTTCGACTACGACTCGCTGCACTTCCTGCGCCGTGCCTACCTGCTGCAGCTGACCGGCTTCCAGCTGACCCCGGTGGACGCGCTGGGCGGCGACTACGAGCAGCTGCTGGAGATGTTCGAGTCCAGCGCCGAGCAGTCGCACCTGGTCTGGCACTTCGACCACGCCGGGGCCTATGTGCCGATCGACTTCGCGGTGCCGCTGGTGGACCAGACGCTGCTGGCCTCCGGTGGGCCGCTGGGCTCCTCCTACGGGCTGCTGCGCGAGCTGCAGGCGATCGCCCCGGCGCTGGGCATCGACCCGCTGAACCCGCCGGGGCCGACCCGACCGCTCGGCCCGACCGTTCTCGAGCAGCCGTTCGCCCCGCCGCTGGACGACCTGCACCCCTACGCGCGGGAGCGGCACGCCTGGGCGGGGCTGTACGCGGCGGCGACCCGCAGCCTGACCCAGGGGTCGATGGTGGTGTTCGCCTGAGCCGGCCGCTCAGGCGATCGAGCAGGCATCCGCTCGGGCATCCGCTCGGGCATCCGCTCGGGCATCCGCTCGGGCATCCGCTCAGGCAACCGCTCGGGCAACCGAGCAGCGCCCGCTCAGCGCAGTCCGCCCTCCGGCGGCCGCTGCCGCGGCATGGTCGGCCTGGTCCCGGGCGGCGGCAGCACCCGCACCTGGGCCGGCACCCCGCCCTCGGGGCGGCTCCCCCAGCTGCCGGGCGCCTGGGTGGGCAGCTGGGTCATCCGGGCCCGGAACTCCAGCATCCACTCCGAGGTCTCGCCGCGGACCAGCTCCGAGACGTCCTCGCAGAACCGCCGCAGCACCCCGAGGCAGCGCTCGGCCGCCTCGCCCGCGGTGCCCTCGGTCGGCCCGAGCACCTCCCGCACGCACTCCGAGGCCCAGTCGAACTGGAAGGCCTCCAGGCGCCGTTGCAGCGCCTGCGCGGTGCTGACGTCCCGCATCCAGCCGGAGCTGCACCCGAACACCCGGTCGGCGGCCAGGCAGCCGACCGCCAGCGCCAGCGCCACGTAGCCCCAGGCGGCCGCGTGCCCGAACCGCCCGGTGAGCTGGACCAGCGGCAGCGTCACCCCGGCCACCCCGAACACGGCCGTGCCGAACCGCAGCACCCGAGCCCAGCGGCGCTTCCAGACCCGGTCGCGGCGGTACCACTCGATCGCCTCGACGGCCCGCTCCTCGGACCAGCGGTACAGCTCCTCCAGGCGCTCGGCGGGCTCCCCCCAGTCCCCCAGCGGGAACTGGCGGGCGCTCAGATCCGCACGACGACGGGTGGCCGCCCGGTCCCGGCCGCTGCCGGTGGTCGTGGTGGGCTGGTCCTCCTCGCCGATGTCCTTGCCCCAGGGACTTTCCTCGGGCTGCATTTCGGGCTGGCTCACCTGTGGGGCTCCCTTGACGGGCCTGGTTGTCGGGCTCTGCTGGGTATCCAACAGCACTTCTTACCGCCAAATGGCTGACCGCGTCGGACTTCCAGACTGATCGTTACCCGAAAAGGCGTCAGAACACGGTGGTGGACCGGTTCCGGAAGTCGAGCCGGTTTCACTCATCCGAGCGAGGGCCCGAGCCGCCGCGAACCTGACCCGATTTACCGACTGGTCGAACACACAGCCGCACACTGGACCGCACGCATGATCGCTGGAGCTTCGCACAGCCCGGTCGACCAGCGGGATCGGGCCACCGGCTACCCTTGCCAAGCGTGAAGGTCCTCGTCATCGGCGGCGGCGCCCGCGAACACGCCCTGTGCCGCTCCCTGTCCCAAGATCCCGCTGTCACCGAGCTGCACTGCGCCCCGGGCAACGCCGGGATCGCCCGGCTGGCCACGGTCCACCCGGTCGACCAGCTGGACGGCACCGCCGTGACCGCGCTGGCCGAGCGGCTGGCCGCCGACCTGGTGGTGGTCGGCCCCGAGGCGCCGCTGGTCGCCGGCGTCGCCGATCCGCTGCGGGCGGCCGGCATCCCGGTCTTCGGCCCGTCCTCCGAGGCCGCCCAGCTGGAGGGCTCCAAGGCGTTCGCCAAGGACGTGATGGCCGGCGCCGGCGTGCCCACCGCCCGCTCCTACGTCTGCACCACCCCGGAGGAGGCCGCCGAGGCGCTGGACGCCTTCGGCGCGCCCTACGTGGTCAAGGACGACGGCCTGGCGGCCGGCAAGGGCGTGGTGGTCACCGCCGACCGCACCGCCGCGCTGGCCCACGCCGCCGCCTGCGACCGGGTGGTGATCGAGGAGTACCTGGACGGCCCCGAGGTCTCGCTGTTCGCCATCACCGACGGCACCACCGTGCTCCCGCTCCAGCCGGCCCAGGACTTCAAGCGGGCGCTGGACGGCGACGCCGGCCCGAACACCGGCGGCATGGGCGCCTACTCGCCGCTGCCGTGGGCCCCGGCCGGCCTGGTCCAGGAGGTGCTGGACACCGTCCTGCAGCCCACCGTGGACGAGCTGCGCCGCCGCGGCACCCCGTTCTCCGGCCTGCTCTACGCGGGCCTGGCACTCACCTCGCGCGGCACCCGGGTGATCGAGTTCAACGCCCGGTTCGGCGACCCGGAGACCCAGGTGGTGCTGGCCCGGCTGCGCACCCCGCTGGCGGGCGTGCTGCTGGCCGCCGCCAACGCCACGCTGGCCGACCTGGAGCCGCTGCGCTGGTCAGAGGAGGCCGCCGTCACCGTGGTGGTGGCGTCCGAGGGCTACCCGGCCGCGCCGCGCACCGGTGACGTGATCGAGGGCCTGGCCGAGGCGGAGGCCGCCGACGGCACCGCCTGGGTGCTGCACGCGGGCACCAAGGCGGACGAGCAGGGCCGGGTGGTCAGCGCCGGCGGCCGGGTGCTCTCGGTCACCGCGATCGGCAAGGACCTGGCCCAGGCCCGGGAGCGGGCCTACCAGGGGGTCGCCGAGATCCGCCTGGCGGGCTCCCAGCACCGCACCGACATCGCGCTGAAGGCCGCCGCCCAGTAGCGGCCGCGCCGAGGGGCGCTGCGTTCCGGGGACACCCCCATGGACGCAGCGCCCCTCGGCATTTCCCGGGCCGGTCCGGCCGCCGGAGATCCGCTTGCGAACGGACGGCCGATTCCAGCCCTTCGAGTGAATGCCGGAACAACCGGCTGACGCGACTGGCCAGGCGGCCGTAGGGTGCGCTGAACCGCGGGGCCGCTTCGGCTGGTTGTCGTGGTCGCCGCCGGGTGCGTCCGCCCTCGGAGGGGGAAGCTTCAGTGGGGCGGGCCGGACCGGACCGTGTCACCAGGACGGGTGGATTCCCGGCCGAGTCGGAACACCGGCTGGTCCGTGTGCGTCACACCTGTGCAGTGCGTCCGCGGTCGGATGGAGAGGCCATTCGATCGTCGGTCGGCACGGTCATGTCCGACTCCGAAGGGGGTGCAGCACCGGATGGCCGCTCTCGACGCTGCCCGTGCCCAAGCCCGGGCGCTGCTGCGGATCCGCGCCCTGGCCCGGGCGGCCGCGGTGCTGCCCGCCGCCGTCGCGGTGGTGCTGCTGGCCGGCCGGTTCACCGGCCGGATCGGCGCGCCCGGTTCGCCGGACGCGTCCGGCTGGGACGTGGTCCGGTGGGTGGTCGGCGCCTTCGCGGTGCTGGTCGGCCTGGTCGCGCTGGCCGCGATCCGCCGGCACGCCCGCGCGGTGCCGCCCAGCACCCCGGCGATAGCGGTCGAGCCGGGGCAGGCCCCCGAGCTGCACCGGATGATCGAGGAGCTGGCGCACCGGCTCGGGGTGCCCGCGCCCGGCGCCATCGCGCTCACCCCGGACTGCGACAGCTGGCTGGAGGAGCCGCCCGGGGCCCATGGCCGGGCGCCGGTGCTGGTGATCGGTTCGCCGTTCCTGTGGTGGATGCGGGCCGGCGAGCTGCGGGCGCTGCTGGCCCCCGTGGTGGCCGGCACCGCGGCGGCGGCCGATCCGGAGATCGCCGCCGCCCGCCGGTTCGTCCGCGGGCTGGACGCGGCGCTTGGCAGCGGCCGGCGCACCCCGCCGGCCCGGCTGCTGGACCGGATCACCCGGGCGCTGCTGCGGGCCTGCCGGGACTACGCGGCCGAGCTGGAGCGGGCCGCCGCCGCGGCCGCCGCCGAGCAGGCCCGGGCGGTGGACTACGGGCTGCGGATCGCCGCCCAGGGCCAGGTGGGCCTGGCCTACGCGGGCTGGGACCGGCTGCTCACCCGGGTCGCGCTGCCCGCCTGGCGGCTGGGCCGCCGGCCGGCCCAGCTGAACGCGGGGGTGGCGGCCGCGCTCACCGAGCTGTCCCGCCGGGACCGGCTGGCCGAGGGCTACGAGAGCCGGCTCGGCGACCGTCCGGCCTGCGATCTGCTGGAGGAGCCGGGCGCGATGGACGCGGCGGTCTCGCAGCTGGCCGCCGAGCTGTTCCACGGCCCGGCCCGGCCCGAGGGCGCCGAGCTGCTCTGGGACGACTACCCGGAGCAGGTGGTGGACCGCGGCTGGCGGCTCCAGGCGATGGCGCTGCAGGAGGCGCTGGACACCGTGGCCCCGGCCCCGGCGGGCCGCCCGGCGCCGACCCTGGCCCGGTTGCTGGCCCGGCTGGAGGCCGGCGGCGCGCCCGCGCTGGCCCGGGTGCTGGCGGCCGGCGAGCCGCCCGCGGTCCCCGGCGCGCAGGAGCGCGGGGGGCGCGAACTGCTGGCGGACTGCGTGACGGCGATGGTCTGCTGCGCCGCGGTGGACGGCGCGGGCGGCAAGCCGGGGCTGGACTGGCTGGACGGCCCGGTGCTGCTGCTCGGCGGGGTGCGCCGGGGCGATCTGGCCGATCCGGTGGTGGAGGCCGTGGAGCAGGGCGCGGTGGCGGAGCTGCGCAGCTGGCTGGGGGCGGCCGGGATCCGGCTGGAGAAGCCGGTCCGGCTGGGCTGACGGCCGGCGGGCAACGCATCGGGACGTCCGACACCGTCAACCCGTGCTCACATCGGGTCACATGCTGTCGGCACTGTGTGGTCTGCTGGACCACACGCATTTTTCCGTGGCACATGCCACGGACGGGTGGGACCGCGGGAGGGACGGCGTGGACCGGGAGTCGTCAGGTCGTAGATGGGAGTCCGGCACGCTCGCGCACGGCGTCTCGGATCCGTTCGGGCAGGGCCCGCTGCCCTGGTTGCGCAGCCCCGATCACTACTTCGAGGGCACCGAGGACGCCATCCCCTGGTACGTCAGCACCGACGCCCCCGGGCAGCGCCCGCTGCCCGCCCCGCCGCCCCCGCTGGTCGGCACCCCGCGCAACTCCGACGACGTGGTGCAGCAGATCAAGGGCTTCGCCGCGGCCGGGGTGGTGCACCCGGGCGGCGCGGTCGACCTGCGGGTCACCGTGCACCCGCCGCGCGACTTCGTGGTCGACGTCTACCGGATCGGCCACTACGCGGGCGCCGGCGCCCAGCACATGACGGCCTCGCCGCTGATCCCCGGCCTGCAGCAGCCGGCCCCGCTGGTGGTCGGCCGGACCGTCAGCTGCCACCACTGGTGGCACAGCTGGCGGCTGCAGATCCCCTCGCACTGGCGGCCCGGCGCCTATGTCGCCGTGCTCACCACCGCCGACCAGCGGCACCGCAGCCACATCCCGTTCACCGTGCGGGACCCGCTGACCACGGGCCCGGCCGCCGAGCTGCTACTGGTGCTGCCGGACGTCACCTGGCAGGCGTACAACCTGTTCCCGGAGGACGGCCACCACGGCGCCAGCCTCTACCACGCCTGGGACGAGCAGGGGGCGCTGGTCGGCGAGCACCAGGCCGCCGTCACGGTCTCCTTCGACCGCCCGCACGCCGGGGCCGGGCTGCCGCTGCACGTCGGGCACGCCTACGACTTCATCCGCTGGGCCGAGCGGTACGGCTACGACCTGTCCTACGCCACCGCCTCCGACCTGCACGCCGGCCTGGTCGAGCCGTCCCGGCACCGGGCGCTGGTCTTCCCCGGGCACGACGAGTACTGGTCCGAGCCGATGCGCCGAGCCGTCGAGCGGGCCCGGGACGGCGGCACCTCGCTGATCTTCCTCTCCGCCAACACCATGTACTGGCGGGTCGACCTGACCCCGAGCCCGGCCGGCGAACCCAACCGGCTGCTCAACTGCCGCAAGCGGCAGCGGGTCGAGCCGGGCTCACCGGCGGCCGGCAAGCCCGGCGCGGCCAGCGCGCTGTGGCGGGACGCGGGCGAGCCCGAGCAGCAGCTGATCGGCGTGCAGTACGCGGGCCGGGTGGCCCAGCCGGTGCCGCTGCGGGCCGGCAACACCTGGCACTGGCTCTGGGCCGGCACCGGCCTGCGGGACGGCGACGAGGTGCCGGGCCTGGTGGCCGGCGAGGCGGACCGCTACTACCCCAAGGTGCCGCTGCCCGTGCACAGCGAGCGGATCCTGCTCGCCCATTCGCCCTACCAGGACGTGGACGGCCGCCCCCGGCACCAGGAGACCTCGCTCTACCGGGCGCCCAGCGGGGCCTACGTCTTCGCCTCCGGCACCTTCGCGTGGTCGCCCGCGCTGGACCGCCCCGGCCACACCGACGAGCGGATCCAGCGGGCCACCGCCAACCTGCTGGACCGGGTCTGCAAGGAGGGTTGAGTGCCCGCATGAAAAGATCAGTGGGTCCAGTGACCCCCATCTTTGAGGACTGAGACCACTGTGAGCGGATTCGTCACCAAGCCCGAGCCGGTTCAGGTGCCCGGCCTGGAGCACCTCCACACCGGGAAGGTTCGCGAGCTCTACCGCGACCAGGCCGGCCGGCTGGTCATGGTGGCCAGCGACCGCACCTCGGCCTTCGACTGGGTGCTGCCGACCGACATCCCGGACAAGGGCGGATCCTCACCCAGCTCTCGCTCTGGTGGTTCGAGCGGATCACCGACCTGGTGCCCAACCACGTGATCTCCACCGAGCTGCCGCCCGGCGCCCCCGCCGACTGGGAGGGCCGCACCATGGTCTGCGACCCGCTGGACATGTTCCCGGTGGAGTGCGTGGCCCGCGGCTACCTGACCGGCTCCGGCCTGGCCGAGTACCAGGTCAGCCGGACCGCCTGCGGCATCGCGCTGCCGGAGGGCCTGGTGGACGGCTCCGAGCTGCCCGCGCCGATCTTCACCCCGGCCACCAAGGCCGAGGTCGGCGAGCACGACGAGAACGTCTCCTACGAGGAGGTGGCCCGCAAGATCGGCGCCGACTGGGCCGCCGCGCTGCGCCAGACCACCCTGGCCGTCTACACCCGGGCCCGCGACATCGCCCGCGAGCAGGGCGTCATCGTGGCCGACACCAAGTTCGAATTCGGGCTCAGCGGTGGCGAGTTGGTGATCGGCGACGAGGTGCTGACGCCGGACTCCTCGCGGTTCTGGCCGGCCGAGGAGTGGCAGCCGGGCCGCGCCCAGCCGTCGTACGACAAGCAGATCCTGCGGAACTGGCTGACCTCCGCGGAGTCCGGCTGGGACCGCCACGGCGAGCTGCCGCCGCCCGTGCTGCCGGCCGAGGTCGCCGAGCGCACCCGGGCCCGGTACGTCGAGGTGTACGAGCGGCTCACCGGGACCGAGTGGGTCTGATCCCCGGTCAGATCCAGCCGTGCTCGCGGGCCAGACGGACCGCGGCATGGCGGTTCTCGGCGCCCAGCTTGCCGGCCGCCGAGGACAGGTAGTTGCGCACCGTGCCGGGGGAGAGGCCGGCCCGGACGGCGATCTCGGCCACCGAGGAGCCGTCCGCGGCCAGCTCCAGCACATCGGTCTCGCGCGGGGTGAGCGGGCTGTCCCCGGCGCTGATCGCCTCGGCGGCCAGCTCCGGGTCCACGTAGCGGCCGCCGCTCCGCACGGTGCGGATGATCCCGGCCAGGTCGGCCGCCGACACGGTCTTCGGCAGGAACCCGCGCACCCCGACTTCCAGGGCCCGCTTGAGGTAGCCGGGGCGGCCGTGGCCGGTGACGATCATCGTCCGGCAGTTCGGGGCCAGCCGGCGCAGCTGCGCGGCCACCTCGATGCCGTCGAGCCCCGGCATCTGCAGGTCGAGCACCGCGATGTCCGGCTGGTGCGCCTGGGCCATGGCCAGCGCCTCCGGGCCGGACGCTGCCTGGGCCACCACCGTCAGGTCGTCCTCCAGGGCCAGCAGGGCGGCCAGCGCACCGCGGATCAGGTGCTCGTCGTCGGCCAGCAGCAGTCGAACCGGCTCGGTCATCACACAAGCTCCTCGGCACGGGCGGTCGTACGGGACAGCGGCAGGGCGGCGCGCAGCGTGAAGCGGTCGTCGTGGCCGCGTTCGCAGTTCAGTTCGCCGCCGTGCGCGGCCAGCCGCTCGCGCAGCCCGGCCAGGCCGCTGCCCGGGGTGTGGTCGGCCGGCTCGGCGCGCAGCCCGTCGTTCACCAGTTCCAGCACGGTGTGCTCGCCGTCGCCGCACAGCCGCACCGAGACCAGGGTGGCCTCGCTGTGCCGCAGCACATTGGTGGCCGCCTCGCGGACCACCCAGCCGAGCACCGACTGCACCAGCGGCGGCAGCGTCGCCGGATCGGGGCCGAGGTCGACGGCGCAGTCGATCCCGGCGGCCCGCAGCACCGAGCGGGCACCGGCCACCTCGGCGGCCAGGTCGGCGGTGCGGTAGCCGCGCACCACCTCGCGCACCTCGCGGTGCGACTCCTGGGCGATCCGCTGCACCTCCACCATCTGGTCGGCGGCCTCCGCCCGGCCGCGCCGGGCCAGCTGCACGGCCAGCTCGGCCTTGAGCGCCATGGTGGTCAGGTTGCGGCCCAGCACGTCGTGCAGGTCGCGGGAGAACCGCAGCCGCTCCTCGGCAACCGCCAGCCGGGCCCGGTCCTCCTGGGCCCGGTCCAGCTCCCAGGCCGTCTTGACCACCCAGGACGAGCAGCGGCAGCTCGCGGCGCAGAAGACCAGCCCGATCAGCGACCCGACCACCACACCGACGGCCATGGCGACCGACTCGCAGGCGATCGCCAGCGGCGGCAGCGTCAGCAGCAGCATCGGGACCGTCCAGAGCGCCATCAGCAGCGGGCGCAGCGCGACGGTCGGGCCGACCACCCAGACCAGCAGCTGGAAGACGACGATGGTGGCGCCGACCGGCGGCTTGTTCGCGTGGTGCGGTCCGAGCAGCAGGGTCAGCCAGATGCCCAGCTGGGTGGCGGCCGCGTGGACCAGCAGCAGCTTGGTGGGCCGCGTTCGGCGCCCGCTGTGCGCCGCCAGCGCGGCCCGGATCAGCGGCACCGAGAGCGCGGAGTTCAGCAGCACGGTGGCGACCAGTGCCACCGCGGCGGCGGTGTGGGCGGACTCCTTGATCAGCTGCTGCACGCCCATCGCGAGCATCGAGACCGGTAGGAAGACGGTCAGGCTGTACATCGACCAGCGGTTGTAGATCTCCACCCGCTTCGCCTTCGACTGGCTGCGCCAGCGCTCCATGAGCCGCACGCCGTCACCCTCCCCCTCGTTGCCGTGGGTCCTATCAGACCAGCTCAGCGCCGTGGTTCCCAACGGAACCAGCGCCGGGCCGCCCAGCCGGCCAGCGCGGCCCAGGCCAGTGCGCCGGCCAGGTAGAGCCACCAGCCGACCGGGTGCTGCCCGCCGTCGCCGCCCAGCCATCCGGTGCGCAGCAGCGCCAGCGCCGGGGTGACCGGCAGCAGCCGGGCGACCAGCGCCACCTGGCCGGGCATGACGGCGAGCGGGACCAGCAGCCCGGAGCCGAAGATGGTCAGCATCATCACCGGCAGGGTGGTGATCCCGGAGGTCTCCACGGTCTTGGTGAAGGCGCTGGAGAGTGCCGCCAGCGGCACCAGCACGGCCACCGCGAGCAGCAGTCCGAGCAGCACCAGCACCGGGTTGTGCGGGGCGGGCAGCCCGAACAGCGCCGCGGCGCAGACCGTGATGGCGACCATCTGCAGCAGCGCCAGCAGCACCGCGGGCAGCGCCGTGCCGCCGAGGATCTCCGGGTCGGTGAGCTCGCCGGTGCGCAGCCGCTTGAGCACCAGGTCGTTGCGCCGGGCGACGTAGGCCGCCGTCAGGTTGTAGTAGACGACGAAGACCAGCACGGTCAGGAAGAGGCTGAGCACCAGGGCGCCGTGCAGGTCGCCGCCGGGCAGCCGGTTGCGCTGGGCCTTGAGCATCTGGTGCAGGCCGCTGATCAGGCAGACCGGCATCGCCACCGCCATGTAGAGCGCGATCCGGTTGCGGGTCAGCAGCAGGGCCTCGGTGCGGGCCAGGGCGAGCACGCGGCGGGCGGCGCTGGGGGCGGCGGGGGTGCCCACCCCGGCGGTGCGGGTGGCGGTGGTCATCGGACGGCTCCGGTCAGGGCGGGGGACTCGGCGGGGGCGGCGTGCTCGGGCTCGGCGGCGATGGCCAGGAAGGCCTCCTCCAGCGAGGCGCTGCGGGCGTCCAGGCCGGCCAGTTCGACCTGCTGCTGCTCGGCCCAGCACAGCAGCTCGGTGAGGGTGCGCTGGAGCTGCCGGGTGCGGATGGTGACCCGGCGGCCGGCGAAGCCGACCTCGGCCTCCGGCAGCGGCAGCAGGGTCGGCGAGTCGGGCTGGGCGGGCAGGTCGAAGGTGATCCGGGCCGGCTGGTCGGCGATCACCTCGGCGACCGTGCCGCTGGCCACCACCAGGCCGCGCTGCATGATCGCCAGACGGTCGGCCAGCTCCTCGGCCTCCTCCAGGTAGTGGGTGGTGAGCAGCACCGTGGTGCCGGCGGCGCGCAGCTCGCGGACCAGCTGCCAGACGGCGGCCCGGGCCTGCGGATCGAGGCCGGTGGTCGGCTCGTCCAGGAAGAGCACCTCGGGGCGGCCGATCAGCGCGACCGCCAGGTCCAGCCGGCGCTTCTCGCCGCCGGAGAGCTGCTTGACCCGCACGGCGGCCCGGTCGGCCAGGCCGACGAGGTCGAGCGCCTCGGCGACCGGGCGCGGGGTGGTGCTGGTGCCGGCCCAGCCGCGCAGGGTCTCGGCCACCGTCAGGTCGCCGGGGAAGCCGCCCTCCTGGAGCATGATCCCGATCCGCGGGCGGATGGCGGCGCGCTCCCGGTAGGGGTCGCGGCCGAGCACCGTCACGGTGCCGCCGGTCGGCTGGGCCAGGCCCTCGATCAGCTCCATGGTCGAGGTCTTGCCGGCGCCGTTGGTGCCGAGCAGGGCGAAGAGCTCGCCGCGCCGGACGGTGAGGTCGAGGCCGCGTACGGCCTCGAAGCCGTGCGCCGCGGTGCTGCCGTAGCGCCGGCGCAGGCCGCTGGCCCGGATGGCGTGGAGGGGGCTGGTCATGGCTTCCAGCGTTCCGTGCGGCGCGCGCCGGCGGCAGTGCGCGGCCGCACCGATCGCCCGGGCACTTCCATGGGTCGGCGGTGACAAATGTCATCGGCGCCGACCGGGTCGTGGCGCCTGCGGCCGTGACATTCCGAGAAGGGCGGCCGGGAAAACGAAAGCGGCCTCCCGAAGGAGGCCGCTTCTCGTGGAGCGGACGACGAGATTCGAACTCGCGACCCTCACCTTGGCAAGGTGATGCTCTACCAACTGAGCCACGTCCGCACGATCTTCACTCGTGTTGCACATCACCTTAGCAGGTGATGCTGCGAGCGGACGACGAGATTCGAACTCGCGACCCTCACCTTGGCAAGGTGATGCTCTACCAACTGAGCCACGTCCGCATGTCGTGCTTCCCGGTTCCTTTCGGCCCCGGTTGCGGCGACGAGAAATACTCTACCCCATCGTCGGGAGTGGTCGTGCATCCCTTCCGCTCGCCGGCTCGCGACCCGGCGAGCGGAAGGGATGCCGGACCGGGTCAGTTGGCCTCGGAGAAGGCTTCGTAGACGTGCTTGGGGATCCGGCCGCGGGCCGGCAGCTCCATGCCGCGCGACTGCGCCCAGGCACGCACCGCGGCCGGGTCCGGGGCGAGCGCGGTGCGGCGGAAGGACTTCCCGGTGCGGCTCTGGCGGCGGCCGGCGGCGACGAACGGGGCGAGCGCCTCACGCAGCTTTTCCGCGTTGTCCACGGACAGGTCGATCTCGTACGACTTCCCGTCGACACCGAAGTGCACGGTTTCGGCGGCGGCCCCGCCGTCCAGGTCGTCGGAGAGCGTGACAACTACACGCTGAGCCATGGGCGTCAATCCTCTCGGCAATTCGGCCGCCCGGGCGCGTGTGCCGCGGCGGCCCTGTGCGCCGGCCGCGCGGGGGCATAGCGGTGGACCTCGGCCCACACGTCACACGGCTCCCCTCGATGCCGGTGGCCCTATTCTGCACCCCAAGACCGGGGAAATCGATGGTCGCTGCTTTCTTTTTCCGGAAATTCACCTCCCTTCGCCTCCGTACCGATACTTCCGCTCGGATTGCGGCAGGTATCAGGGGTGGATCTGTCCCCACATGCCGGTATTCGGGGGGTCCCGAAGGAGTGCTGCCGCTGATCCTGTGAACTCCTTTACAGGGGGAGGAAACGGGCGCCCTACAACCCCGGAACCCTTGCCGAGTAAGGGGTGCGGGTCTACGCGCGTCGCAATGCCCGGGCCGTCGAACGACCCCGAAGCCCCGGTACTCTGAAGGTCCCCCGCCTTCACGCACCACACCATTGGGAGTGCCAGTGGCACGCGTCGTAGTCGACGTCATGCTCAAGCCGGAGATCCTCGACCCCCAGGGCCAGGCGGTGCAGCGCGCACTGCCCCGTCTCGGATTCACCGGGATCGCCGATGTCCGCCAGGGCAAGCGTTTCGAGCTGGAACTGGAGGGCCCGGTGGACGACGCCGCGCTCGCCAAGATCCGCGAAGCCGCCGAGACCTTTCTCGCCAACACGGTGATCGAGGACTTCACCGTTCGGGTGGAGGACGGCCAGTGACCACCCGGGTCGGCGTCGTCACGTTCCCCGGCTCGCTGGACGACCGCGACGCCCAGCGGGCGATCCGCCTGGCCGGGGCCGAGCCGGTGGCGCTCTGGCACCGTGACAAGGATCTCCATCAGGTCGACGCGGTCGTCCTGCCGGGCGGTTTCAGCTACGGCGACTATCTGCGCGCCGGCGCCATCTCGCGCTTCTCGCCGGTGATGGAGTCGCTCATCGAGCAGGCGAAGCTGGGAATG
Organism: Kitasatospora acidiphila; assembly: GCF_006636205.1. Classification (NCBI taxonomy): domain Bacteria; kingdom Bacillati; phylum Actinomycetota; class Actinomycetes; order Kitasatosporales; family Streptomycetaceae; genus Kitasatospora; species Kitasatospora acidiphila. The sequence goes on from NZ_VIGB01000003.1 coordinate 4,588,655, forward strand.
CCGGTCCTCGGTATCTGCAACGGCTTCCAGGTGCTCACCGAGTCGCACCTGCTGCCCGGCGCGATGCTGCGGAACAACCACCTGCACTTCATCTGCCGCGACCAGAAGCTGCGGGTCGAGAATGCCGCGACCGCCTGGACGTCCGATTACCAGGCGGGGCAGGAGATTTCGATCCCGCTGAAGAACATGGACGGCCGCTACACCGCGGACCGGCGCACGATCGACGAGCTGGAGTCCGAGGGCCGGGTGGTTTTCCGTTACCTCGCCAGTGAAGAAGGCGGACTCTGCAACCCCAACGGGTCGATCAACGATATTGCCGGGATCACCAACGCGGCCGGCAACGTGGTCGGTCTGATGCCGCACCCCGAGCACGCCGTCGAGCCGCTGGTCGGTACCGGCAAGACCGACGGTCTGCCGTTCTTCACGTCCGTCCTTAAGCAGTTGGTGAACGTCTGATGACTCTCGACACCGTCAAGAACGCCGAGCAGACGCCCGACGCCGCCCAGCCCTGGGCCGAACTCGGCCTGAAGCAGGACGAGTACGCGCGGATCCGCGACATCCTCGGCCGTCGCCCCACCGGCGCCGAGCTGGCGATGTACTCGGTGATGTGGTCGGAGCACTGCTCGTACAAGAGCTCCAAGGTGCACCTCAAGCAGTTCGGCGAGAAGGCCCCGGAGTCCGACGCGATGCTGGTCGGCATCGGCGAGAACGCCGGTGTGGTCGACGTCGGTCAGGGCTACGCGGTCACCTTCAAGGTCGAGTCGCACAACCACCCGTCGTACATCGAGCCCTACCAGGGCGCGGCCACCGGCATCGGCGGCATCGTGCGCGACATCCTGGCGATGGGCGCCCGGCCGGTCGCGGTGATGGACCCGCTGCGCTTCGGTGCCGCGGACCACCCGGACACCCGCCGGGTGCTGCCCGGGATCGTGGCCGGCATCGGCGGCTACGGCAACTGCCTGGGCCTGCCGAACATCGGCGGCGAGGTCGTCTTCGACCCCTGCTACCAGGGCAACCCGCTGGTCAACGCGCTCTGCGTGGGCGTGATGAAGCACGAGGACATCCACCTCGCCAAGGCCAGCGGCGCCGGCAACAAGGTCATCCTGTACGGCGCCCGGACCGGTGGCGACGGCATCGGCGGCGTCTCGGTGCTGGCCTCGGAGACGTTCGACGACTCCAAGCCCACCAAGCGCCCGGCCGTCCAGGTCGGCGACCCGTTCCAGGAGAAGCTGCTCATCGAGTGCACCCTCGAGGTGTTCCGGGAGCAGCTGGTGCTCGGCATCCAGGACCTCGGCGGCGCCGGACTCTCCTGCGCCACCTCGGAGTTGGCCTCGGCCGGCTCCGGCGGCATGCGGATCGAGCTGGACACCGTGCCGCTGCGCGACGCCACGCTCTCGCCGGAGGAGATCCTCATGAGCGAGTCGCAGGAGCGGATGTGCGCGATCGTCGAGCCCGACAAGGTCGAGCGCTTCCTGGCGATCTGCGAGAAGTGGGACGTCATCGCCACCGTCATCGGTGAGGTGACCGACGGCGAGCGGCTGGAGATCTTCTGGCACGGCGAGCAGGTCGTCGACGTGCCGCCGCGCACCGTCGCCCACGACGGCCCGGTCTACCAGCGCCCGTACGCCCGCCCGTCCTGGCAGGACGCGCTGCAGGCCGACGCGCCGACCGCCGAGCGGCTGGCCCGCCCGGCCACCGGCGAGGAGCTGAAGCAGACCCTGCTCAAGGTCGCCGGTTCGCCCAACCAGGCCTCCAAGAGCTGGATCACCGACCAGTACGACCGGTTCGTGATCGGCAACACCGTGCTGGCCACCCCCGAGGACTCCGGCATGATCCGGATCGACGAGGAGACCAACCTCGGCGTCTCGGTGGCGACCGACGGCAACGGCCGCTACACCAAGCTGGACCCGTACACCGGTGCCCAGTTGGCGCTGGCCGAGGCCTACCGCAACGTGGCGGCCGGCGGCGCCAAGCCGCTCGCGGTCTCCGACTGCCTCAACTTCGGCTCCCCCGAGGACCCGGACGTGATGTGGCAGTTCGCCGAGGCCACCCGGGGTCTGGCCGACGCCTGCCAGGCGCTGGGCACCCCGGTGACCGGCGGCAACGTCTCGCTCTACAACCAGACCGGTGAGGTGGCGATCCACCCGACCCCGGTGGTCGCGGTGCTCGGCGTGATCGACGACGTCAACCGGCGGACCCCGATCGGCTTCGCCGACGAGGGCCACCACCTCTACCTGCTCGGCGACACCACCGACGAACTGGGCGGCTCCGCCTGGTCGCAGGTGGTGCACGACCACCTCGGCGGCCTGCCGCCCAAGGTGGACCTGGAGCGCGAGAAGCTGCTCGCCGAGATCCTGATCGCCGCCTCGCGCGACGGCATGATCGACGCGGCGCACGACCTCTCGGACGGCGGCCTGGCCCAGGCGCTGGTGGAGAGCTGCCTGCGCGGCGGCCGCGGCGCCCGGGTGATCGTGCCGGCCGACCTCGACCCGTTCGTCTTCCTGTTCTCGGAGTCGGCCGGTCGCGCGGTGGTCGCGGTGCCGCGCAGCGAGGAGCTGCGGTTCACCGACATGTGCGGCGCCCGCGGCCTGCCGGCCACCCGGATCGGCGTGGTCGACGGCGACACCCTGGAGGTGCAGGGCCAGTTCGCGGTCTCGCTGACCGAGCTGGCCGAGGCGCACAACGGTGTGATCGAGGCGCTGCTCGGCTGATCCGACGGATCATCGGACCGGCCCGTCTCCTCCGGGGGCGGGCCGGTCCGCGTTTTCGTGGTGCGGGGGAAGGGAGTTGGCGTGTCGTACCGGATCCGCCGGGTGCGTTCGGAGGGCTCGGAGCGGCTGGAGGTGGGGCGGCCGCTGTAGGTTGGCCGTCATGGCGAAGACGGTGACGCGCAAGGCCCGCGGCTACGACCCGGCGAAGGTGCGGGCCGCGCTGGCCGCCGAGACCGAGGCGGTGCGGGGCGCCGTGCGGCGACTGGCCGCGGATCCGGCGGCGGTGGCGCTGCTGGACCGGCCGACCCGGCTCGGCGACTGGCGGGTGCGCGAGCTGGTGGCCCATCTGGCGTGGCAACTGGCCTGGCTGCCCGAGCAGTTGGGGCAGCCGCTGGAGGGGCGGGCGCCGTTGGGGCTGACCGCCTGGGTGAGCGGGGTCGGCTCGCTGGCCGACTGGCTGGACGCCGGGACCCGGGAGCGGGCCGCCGTGGTCTTCGCCGGCCCGCCGGCCGAGGTGGCGGCGTACTTCGACCGGGCGGCGGATGACCTGCTGGAGGTGCTGGCCGGTCCCGAGGTGCTGGATCCGGAGCGGCGCGTCGAGCTCCGGCTGGGCTCGATGACGGTCGCCGACCTGCTGGTCACCCGGCTGGTGGAGACGGTGGTGCACGGCGACGACCTGGCCGACGCGCTGGAGCTCGCCGACTTCCCGCACGATCGCTTCGCGCTGGCCTCGGTCAGCCGGCTGCTCGCCGACTCCCTCGCCGAGCAGGTGCCGGGTGGCTCGGTGGAGCTGCGGGTGCCGCCGTTCGCGGTGGTGCAGGCGGTGCCCGGGCCCAAGCACACCCGGGGCACCCCGCCCAATGTGGTGGAGACGGAGCCGCTCTGCTGGATCCGGCTGGCCACCGGTCGGCTGGACTGGGCCACGGCGGTGGACCGGGCCGAGGTGGCGGCCAGCGGGGAGCGCAGCGACCTGAGCGCGTTCCTGCCGGTGCTGCGCTGAGGCAACGCCCGCCGGGGCGGGTCAGTTGGCGGTCGCGGTCGCGAGGCTCGGGGCGATGGTCGCGGTGGCGGGGCGCCGGGTCTCGCGCAGCAGCAGGCCGGCGGTGGCCAGCACGAAGACGGCGGTCAGGGCGTGGACGCCGAGCGCGATGGCCAGCGGGCCGCCGTGGCTCAACACGATCACGGCGTCACCGAGCGGGGTGAAGGCCTCGGCGAGCACGGCCCAGCCCAGTGCCCGGCGCTGACCGGCGATCAGCAGGGCCAGCGGGACCAGTCCGGAGGTGATGTCCCGGACGCCCTTGATGTCGTAGAAGCCCTCGCCGGTGCCGCTCGGTCCCGCGATGCCGAGACCGGCCACCGCGGCGTGCGGCTGCAGGATGAACCACACCCCGACGAAGATGATGAACGCGCTGATGAGCAGGGTGCAGACGGTGGCGATGCGGCGGCCGGTCATGGTTTCCCCCAAGGGTGTCGAAGGCCCGTGTCCTGACGGGCATTCTTTCTAGCGCTGCTAGGAACATTTCTGACGCTAGCACAGGCGTCGCTCCGATTTATAGCACTGATAGAATCTCTGCCATGGCTACCCAACGCGGCCCGGTACCGGGTCCGAACGCACGACAGCCCCTGACGGGTTCGTCAGGGGGCTGTCGGCTCGGCGGTGCTACTGCTTCAACTCGGCGTAGGCCTCGGGGCTGCTGTCCTTGAGGAACTGCCAGCAGCGCTCGGCCTCCTCGGTCTCCTTGATCGAATCGGCGGCCCGGGCCAGCGCGGCCAGGCAGCGCAGGAATCCGCGGTTGGCGCGGTGGACCCACGGGACCGGCCCGTGGCCGCGCCAGCCGGCCCGGCGCAGCGCGTCCAGGCCGCGGTGGTAGCCGGTGCGGGCGTAGGCGTATGACTCGACCACCCGGCCCTCGGCGAAGGCGTCGTCGGCCAGCATCGCCCAGGCGAGCGAGAACCACGGGTAGTCCGCCGCGAGCTGGGTGGGCGACGCGGACTCCTCGGCGAGCCGGCGGTACGGCTCCGCCTCCTCGGTCAGCAGCGTCGGGTCCGGGCCCGAGAGCAAGTTCTTCCGTTCAGTCATGCTCCCCAGTCTGCCAGCAGGGCGGTGGCGAGCCGGCGGCGCTGCTGTGCTCATGCCGTGCAGTGGTAGAGCAGCTGCAGGCCGGGGCTGTCCACCGACTGCCCGTAGTCGCCGGGCGCCACCGGGGCGCAGGTGCTGCGGACCCAGCTGGTGACCGCCGTGGTCGGTCCTGAGCCGCCGCCCCGCCCGCCGAAGCCGCCGCCCTGGGTCGAGCCGATCAGGACGTAGTGCAGCTGGTTGCTGCGGATCAGCTCCTGGAACTGCGGCAGGCTCGGCGACGGCACCTTGCCGGTGAAGCCGCCCATCGGCAGCACCTCCTTGCCGGTGGCCAGGATGTAGGGCGAGGAGGCCGACCACGAGGTGGTGGCGAAGAGGTAGCGGGCGCCGTCGGCGTGGGCCTGGGTGTAGGCGAGGATCTGCTGCTGGGACGTGCTCAGACCGGTGCTGTCCTGGCCGAAGCCGCCGAACTGGGCCATCAGCGCCGCGAGCTCCGGGTTGTCCGCCGCTGCGGCGCGCGCCCCGCCCCGGCCGGCGCCGCCGCCGGGTCGGCCGAAGCCGTGTGCCGCCTGCGGGCCGACCGCGCCCATGCCGCCGTTGCCGCTGTACTTGCTGTCCAGCACCGACGCGGCCCAGGCACCCGGCGCCAGCAGCACCGTGGCGAGCGCGGCCGCCAGGCCCGCCGTGGCGAGCCGCAGCCGGCCCAGTCGGCGGGCACCGAACCGCGCGGTGCGGCCGACGACGAGCAGCGCCAGCGCCAGGGCGCCGAGTGCCAGGGTGACCGGGGCCAGCCAGGGCAGGAAGGACGGGAAGAGGTGGGCCAGGTAGGCGCCCCAGGCCGCGCTGCCGGCCACGGCGACCGGCAGCGCCCAGGCCCGCGGGCCACCGCCCTGGTAGGCCCGCCGGAGCAGCACCAGACCGGCGCCGCTGAGCGCGGCCAGCGGAGCGGCGATCACGCCCATGTAGTAGGTGTGGCCGCCGACGCTGCCGGCGCTGAAGGTCAGGAAGTACACCGCCAGCCAGCTGCCCCAGAGCAGGTAGCCGGCGCGCAGCCGGTCGGTGCGCGGCTCCTTGCGCCGCCAGACCAGCGCGCAGAGCAGGGCGACGGCGGCCAGCGGGTAGAGCCAGCCGGTCTGCGGGGCGAACTGGGAGCTGAACATCTTGGTCCAGCCGCCGTCGCTGCCGCCCGGGCCGCCCTGGTGGCCGCCCGCCTGGTGAGCGCCGCCCTGGCCGCCGCCGAAGCCCGGCGCGCCGCCCTGACCGGCACCCGCACCGGCGCCGTAGCCCGCGCCCGCACCGGCGCCCGCGCCGTAGCCCGCACCAGCGCCCGAACCCGCGCCGTGCCCGGCGCCGCGGTGCTGCTGGCCGCCGGCCTGGCCGCCCTGAGCACCGCCTTGCGCGCCGCCCTGGCCACCGCCGCCCCACATGCCGCCCTGGCCCGAGGTGACGCTGCCGGTCTCGTCCGCGTTCAGCCCGACCTGGGTGAAGCGGTTCAGGAAGTTGTAGCCCACCACCATGCTGTAGGCCGAGTTGTCGGTGGTCCCGTCGATGTACGGCCGGTCGTTGGCCGGCGTCGCGGTGGCCAGCAGCACCCAGGAGGCCGACACCGCCGCGGCGACCAGCCCGGCCAGGCCCACCCGGGCCAGCCGCTTGCGCAGCGGGACGGGTGCGGACACCAGGTAGACGACCGCCAGCGCCGGCAGCACCGCCCAGGCCTCCAGCATCTTGGCCTGGAACGCCGCCCCGACCCAGACACCGGCCAGCAGCAGCGGCCGCAGCTTGCCGCTCTGGGCGGCCCGCTGCGCGGCGTCGGCGGCCAGCAGGAGCAGCAGGGTGAACAGCGGGTCCTCGACCGCGGTGCGGAACAGCCCGGCCACCACCGGAGTGAGGGTGAACGCCAGGGCCGCGAGCAGCGCGGCGTTGGCGCCCGCCCAGCGGCGGACCGTGCGGAACAGCACCAGAACGGCCAGTATCCCTTCGACCGCCTGCGGCAGCGTGAGCGCCCAGGGGTGGAAGCCGAAGATCCTGGCGGACAGCGCCTGCGGCCACAGGAAGCCGGGCAGCTTGTCCAGGGTGATGGTGTTGGCGGGGTCGTAGGAACCGAAGACGAAGGCCTTCCAGCTCTCCGTCATGCTCCGCACGGCGTCGGCGTAGAAGGAGTGGTAGGTGCTCTGGTTGATGCCCCAGAAGAACAGCACCCCTGCCAGCGCGGCGATGGCGAGCAGGGCGGGACGGGCGTAGCCGGGCTGTCCCTCGGGCGAGCGCCAGGGCGCTCGGCGCGGCGGTCGGCTGGCGGATGGCGGATCGGCAGCGATAGGTAGCGCGGTGGTGGCCATGAGCGACAGCCTTGGCCGTGTCCATGAGAAAACCGTGACAGGCCGGGCGATAGGGCGAAAACGATACCGATCCGGGGGGAAGATTTTGCCGTTCGGGATCTTGCTGGAAACGTTCGGGGCCCTGCCGGAAACGTTCGAGGCCCTGACGGAAACGTTCGTTTGAGCGGGCCGGAAATGATCGGGCCCCGGTCGGCGGGTGCCGGCCGGGGCCCGGTTCACGCGATCGGATCACGCGGTCGGATCAACGCGCTCACTTCAGGCGGTTGCCCGCGGAACGCAGCATCTGGGTGGCCTCGACCACGCGGGCGGCCATGCCCGCCTCGGCCAGCTTGCCCCAGGTGCGCGGGTCGTAGGTGGACTTCTTGCCGACCTCGCCGTCGACCTTCAGCACGCCGTCGTAGTTCTTGAACATGTGGTCGACGACCGGACGGGTGAAGGCGTACTGGGTGTCGGTGTCCAGGTTCATCTTGACGACGCCGTTCTCCAGCGCGGTCTCGATCTCCTCCTGCGACGAGCCGGAGCCGCCGTGGAAGACGAAGTCGAACGGGTCCTTCTTGCCGTACTGGGCGCCGATCGCGTCCTGCAGGTCGCGCAGCAGCTCGGGGCGGAGCACCACGTTGCCCGGCTTGTAGACGCCGTGCACGTTGCCGAACGAAGCGGCCAGCAGGTAGCGGCCCTTCTCGCCCAGGCCGAGCGCCTCGGCGGTGCGGACGGCGTCGTTCACCGTGGTGTAGAGGGAGTCGTTGATCTCGTGGGAGACGCCGTCCTCCTCGCCACCGGTCGGGGTGATCTCGACCTCAAGGATGATCTTGGCGGCGTGCGCCTGGGCCAGCAGCTCCTGGCCGATGGCCAGGTTGTCGGCCAGGGTCTCGGCGGAGCCGTCCCACATGTGCGACTGGAAGAGCGGGTTCTCGCCGCGGGCCACCCGCTCGGCGGAGATCGCCAGCAGCGGGCGGACGTAGCCGTCCAGCTTGTCCTTGGGGCAGTGGTCGGTGTGCAGCGCGACGGTGATGTCGTACTTGGCGGCGACGATGTGGGCGAACTCGGCGAGCGCGACGGCGCCGGTCACCATGTCCTTCTTGTGCTGGCCGCCGAGGAACTCGGCGCCACCGGTGGAGATCTGGATGATGCCGTCGCTCTCGGCCTCGGCGAAGCCGCGCAGTGCCGCGTGCAGGGTCTGCGACGAGGTGACGTTGATGGCGGGGTAGGCGAACTTGCCGGCCTTGGCCCGGTCGAGCATCTCGTTGTAGACATCGGGAGTTGCGATGGGCATGCGAATCCGCTCCTGTCGGTGTGGGGCGATCGGACGACGCTGTCCGATGCTCGATACGCCTCTTTGTTCACGGCGTCGCCGCGGCACGAAGTCGTTGAGGGTGGTCTTCGACCGCAGGCCGGACACCGCTGTCATCTTCCCAGACTCGTGCTTCCGGTTCACCTATGGGTTCAGCATGCGGGCTGGCGTGTAACGCTGCCGGGAGTGGCCACCTCGCCGCGCTATCCTGCGCCGGTGACTACCACTACCGACCTAGCGGTCAATCTCCTGGATGCCAAGTCGTTGATCAGCTCGGTCGGGACCTTCGGCCTGCTGGCGATCATCTTCGCCGAGACCGGCCTGCTGATCGGCTTCTTCCTGCCGGGTGACTCGCTGCTGATCCTGGCTGGTGTCGCGGCCTCCTCGGCGGCGGCCAAGGCCTTCGGGCCGGGCGTTCAGATGCCGATCGGAGTGCTGCTCGTCGGCGCGCCGATCTGCGCGATCGTGGGCGCCCAGCTCGGCCACCTGCTCGGCGCCAAGGCGGGATCCAAGCTCTTCGACAAGCCGGACTCGCGGATCTTCAAGCGCGATTACGTGGAGAAGGCCGAGCAGTACTTCGCCAAGTTCGGCCCGGAGAAGGCCGTCGTGATGGCCCGGTTCATCCCGATCGTGCGGACCTTCCTCAACCCGGTCGCGGGCATGCTGGAGATGCCGGCCCGGAAGTTCTTCGTCTGGAACGCCCTCGGCGGCGTGATCTGGACCGAGGTGATGCTCTGCATCGGCTACTTCTTCGGGGACTCGATGGCCCCGGTGATCGACAAGTACCTGATCCCGGCGATGGCCCTGATCATCCTGCTGTCGATCTCGCCGATCCTGATCGAGGTGGTCCGGGAGCGGAAGAAGCGCAAGGCCGGCGGCGCGGCCGTGGCCGGCTCGGGCGCCGGCAGTGAGCCGGTGCAGTCCGGCGGCGGCCGGCACCGCCGCGGCTGACCACCGCAGAAGTCGCAGAAGGGCGCCTCCCCGGCCACGGGGAGGCGCCCTTCTCATGTTTCACGTGAAACCTCGCCGCTCCGGCGAGCGGCCGGAGCGACCGGGCGTCAGGCCAGGTCGAGGTCGGCGGCGGTGAAGACGGTGTAGTACGGCAGGCCGGCCTCCTCGATCGCCGGGGCCGCGCCGCGCTCCACGATCACCGCGACGCCGACCACCTCGGCGCCCGCCTCACGCAGCGCCTCGACGGCCGTCAGCACCGAACCACCGGTGGTGGAGGTGTCCTCGACGGCCAGCACCCGGCGGCCCTTGACGTCCGGGCCCTCGATCCGGCGCTGCAGGCCGTGGGCCTTGCCGGCCTTGCGGACCACGAAGGCGTCCAGCTCGCGGCCGCGGGCGGCGGCGGCGTGCAGCATCGCGGCGGCGACCGGGTCGGCGCCCAGGGTCAGGCCGCCGACCGCGTCGTACTCCAGGTCCGCGGTGGCGTCCAGCAGCACCCGGCCGACCAGCGGGGCGGCCTGGGCGTCCAGGGTGATCCGGCGCAGGTCGACGTAGTAGTCGGCCTCCTTGCCGGAGGAGAGGATCACCTTGCCGTGCACCACGGCCTTGGTCTTGATCTGGTCCAGCAGGGCGGCGCGGTCGTTGCTCGGGTTGCTCATGGACAGTCAGTCTATTCGGGTCTGCCGGCGCTTTTCGGCGCTGCGCGCGCCGGGGTCAGCGGCGGCGCAGCGCGCGGGCCACGATCACGGCACCGCCGAGCAGCGCCACCCCGCCGCCGATCACCCAGGGCGAGGCGAGCCGCTCGGCCAGGCTGGGGCCGCTCGCCACCGCGTGCTCCTCGCCGTACCAGCGGCTGGCGGCCCTGGCCCTGGCGCTGCGCGCCGGCAGCGCGGGGGCGTAGCGGCCGCGCGGCGGGGCGTGGTCCACCTCCTCGGCGGAGCGGCCGACGATGCTGCGCCGGACCGGGCCGGAGAGCACCTCCTCGGAGACCGGGTCGGGCACGGCGTGCGGGTAGGGCAGCTCGACCGGCTCGGAGTGCTCGGCGCCCTGGTCGCCGTCGCCGTTCTCGTCGTCAGAGGGCGAGAAGGCGATCAGGTCGGAGAGGTCCTCGGCGAAGAGGTCGTCCGGCAGCGGCTCCGGTTCGGGCACCACGGAGAGCGTCGGGGGCTCCGAGTCCTCGCCGTTCTCGCCGTCCTCGCCGTCCTCGACGTCCTCGGCCGACTCGCGGGCGTCGGGAGCGAGCTCCTCGCCGAGCGCGGCGGTGAAACGATCCAGCAGGCGGCGCCCGGCCGCGATGAGGGTCTCGTCGTCGAAGTCGGTCAGCCGGCCGCCCGGGGTGAGGTCGCCGGTGAACCGCAGCCGGGTCTGCTCCTCCCCCTCGGCGCTGACCGCGATCCGCACGGTGGCCGTCACCTCGCCGTCACCGCGGGCCTCCTGGCCCTCGACGAAGGCGGTCACCACGCCCGCCGCGCCGCTGCGGATCAGCGAGATGACGCCCCGGTACGTGATGGTGGAGCTGCCGATCCGCAGTTTCAGCCGGCCGCTGATCTCCGGCGGGCCGTCGGACGACCGGCGACCGGAGGGTGCGTCGGAGGCGTCGGTGCTGAGACCGGGAAGGCAGCGGGCGAGCAGCGCGGGATCGTCCAGAGCGGGCTGGACGAGCTCGGCCGGCAGCGGAATGACAACCTCATGCTCCATGACTGTGAGCCTACCGACCCGTTGGCCGGGTGGAAGGGCACGGCACCGCCCGGCTTCCGCGGTGTGCTGCACGGGGTCGGGTCAGTGCGGTTCGAGGAGGCTGCTGGGCTCCGGTCGGGGTGGCTCGCAGGCCGGCCGGGGTGACCGTGCGGGGTCGGGTCAGTGCGGTTCGAGGAGGGTGCTGGGCGGGGGAGGGGCTGGGGTCGGTGGCCGGCGAGTCGGTTGGCGGCGGCTCGCAGGCCTGCCGGGGTGACCGCGCGGGGTGCCGGGGCGTCGGCGGCCAGGCCCAGCTCCGGCGCGCCGCCGCGGGCCGCCAGCAGCACCGCTCCCAGGGTGCCGCTGCCCGCCGGATCGCAGGCCGGCCCGGACCCCGGCACCGGGAACGGCACGGTGGCCAGCCCGGCCGCGCGCAGCCCCGCCTCTGCCGTCCACAGCCCGGCCCCGGCCGGCGCCGGCACCGCCAGCCGCCCGGTGGCGGTCAGCCGGTCGGCGGCCAGGCCGTAGAACTCGGTCGTGTGGTACTCCCCGCGGGCGGCCCGCTGCGGCGCCGGGAGGTCGGCCAGCACCGCGTCGAACCGCTCGGCGCCGGTGCTCTGGCGCAGCCAGGCCAGCGGGTCGGCGTAGACCACCCGGACCCGGGGGTCGGCGAACGAGTGCCCGCCCAGCGCCGCCAGCGCCGGGTCGGTGCGGGCCAGCCGGGGCAGCGCCGGATCGGCGGTGACCACCAGCACCGAGGCGACGTCGCGGTGCCGCAGCACCTCCCGCAGCGCCAGGCCGTCCCCGCCGCCGAGCAGCAGCACCCGGGTGTCGGCGGGACCGGCCAGCGCCGGGTGCACCAGCGCCTCGTGGTAGCGGTACTCGTCGCTGCCGCAGGCGGCCAGCCGGCCGTCCAGGTAGAGGCGCAGCGGGTCGCCGTCCGGCGCCGGTATCCGGATCGGCCCGGTCAGCACGATCTCGCCCTGCCGGCTCTGCACCGCCTGCCGGAGCGCGGTGCCGTAGAGGGCGGACCGGGCGGCGCGTTCGATCGCCCCGGTGCAGGCGGCGGCCAGTGCCAGCGCGGCGAGCACCGCGCCGCAGCCGGCCCAGAGCAGCGGACGCACCCGCGGTCCCGGCTCGTCCCGGAACAGCCAGAGCACCACCGCGCCGCCGGCCACCGCGTTGACCGCGCCCGTGAGCAGCGCGCCGTCGGCCTGGCCGAGGTACGGCAGCAGCAGGAACGGGAAGGCCAGGCCGCCGATCAGCGCGCCCACGTAGTCGGCGGCGAACAGGTCGGCGGCGGCCCGGCCGGCCTCCTGGCGGCGGATCCGCTGCACCAGGGTCATCAGCAGCGGGATCTCGGCGCCGATCAGCAGCCCGATCACGCAGGTGAGCGTGGTCAGGGCGACCTGGTAGTAGCCCAGCCAGGCCCAACTCCCGTAGACCACAAGCACCGAGAGCCCGCCGACCAGCGCCAGCGAGCATTCGACCAGGGCGAAGGAGGTGGCCGGCGGTGGGCGAGCCGCTTGGCGGCCAGCGAGCCGACGCCCATGGCGAAGACCATCACGGAGAGCACCACGGAGGTCTGGGTGACCGAGTCGCCGAGCAGGTAGCCGCCGAGGGCGACCAGCTCCAGCTCGTACACCAGTCCGCAGGCCGCGCAGACGAACGCGGCGAACAGCACCAGTGGTTTGGCGGCACGGGGGCGCACGGGCCCGGTGGGCAGTGCCGCCGCATCCTCCATTCGGGTGCGTCCGTCCGGGGGGCGGATCCGGGGCGGTCGCGGCTGTCGGACCCGCAGCCGGGCCCGGGACGGGTGGCGCCGCTGGTCCGGGCCGGTCGGGGGTGTCGCGGGGCGGCCCGTCGTTCGGGTGGTTGGCATTCGCGGTTCCGGCCGCGGGTGCGCATCCGCGGCCGGACCGTTGGCAGCCACTCGGCGGGGTCGGTTCCGTCGCGGTCGAGTTCGGGCGGCCCGGAGCGGCCCGGCGGCTGGTTGATCACGAAGAAACGCTAGGCGACACGGGCCGCCGATAGCTGCACCCTTCGAGTGACGGAGTGCGGGTTTGAGTTGACAGTCCGTCAGTCTGTTCGAGTGTGACTGGTCACCAGATCGATTGCTGGGCAGGGATCATGGCAGGCTCGGCCGGGCCATCGCGCAGCGCGCCGCCGGGCGGGTCGGCGCGCTGCCCGGCCCGCGCACCACCAGCGAGGACCGGGTGCAGACCAATCGCCCCTCCTGCGGGTACGCGTGCCAGGTGCGCCAGAGCACCCGCTCCGCGCTGCCCTGGGCGACCAGCGCGGTGAAGGCGCTCGGATCACCCGGGAAGATGCCGGCCAGCCCCCTCGGGTGCTCGTCCACCAGGGCCAGGATCTCCTGCGCCCGGGCGGCGAACACATGCGGCGGCAGCGCCTCGATCCGGGCCGCGAACTCGTACTCCCACCCGGCCACTTGCTCGGCCACCCGGGCGGGCAGCGGGGTCCGGCGGCCGGGCAGGCAGGCCACCGTCTCCAGGCACTCGCCGGGGCCGGCCGTGATCACCACCTGGTGCGAGGCGCCCAGCAGGCGCAGCTGCAGGGTGCCGGTGCTTGTGTCGGTGCTGGTGCTGGTGCTGGTGCTGGTGCTGGTGCTGGCGCTGGCGCTTGTGCCGGTGCCGCCGGCGGTCGTGGCCGCCCGGCCGCCCTCGGGGTGCGCCCCGGTCCGGCCGAGCCGGCGGCTCTGGGGCCGGGCGCGGGCGGGGACTGGTCCGGGCCTGGCAGCGGCAGGTCGCGTACCGCCAGCGCGGGAAGCGGCCGGCCGCCGAGGCACCAGGCCAGGTCACCGGCACGGGTGTCGGTATAGGACGTCTGCAGTGTGGTGAGCATGCTGGGCTCCGCATTTCAGCTCCGTACGCGTCCGCCGTGCCGTCCGGCTCGGCCGAAGGCGAGGAGGTTCGCGGCTGTGCGATCCAGGACGCGGCCGACCGTGGAAGGAGGGATTCCGGCTGGAGATTCAGCAGCAGAGAAGCACGAATTCTCCGGGTCCGTCAGGGATTTACCTATTCTTGTTGCAAATTCACCGTTCTGAGCGTAGTGCCTGGTCAAGTATGACCAGGAGACTGAACGAGATTGGTCGATGTGCGCTCTTCGAGTGACGTCGCACGCCCTGCGCGATGCCTGGGCGCCGTCCCCGCGCAGGCGTGCTCATGGCAGGGCGTGCCGCGGGCGGGGGCGCCTGATTGTTCGGAGACTGGCCGGGGCTCGGCGGCCCCGCCGACAACGGTGCCCACGGCAGCACCGATCTCAGCGGCCTGTGCGAGATCACCAACGGCACCTTCACCGCGGCCGTCGCGGTTGTTCATGGCGACCGTGATCGCTGCAGGAAGCAGGCTCGGGAACTGCTTTCGCGGCCAACAGGACGTGCTTGCAGAGGAGTTCGAAGCCCGCGCGGCCGAACATCTGGTGATCGAGCTGGAGTTGCCCCTGCACGGAGTACCACCTGGTTCTCACCGTCAGTCGGCTGCCTCGTCTTCGGAGAGCTTCGCTGCGATGTTCTTCCGTGTGGTTCCGAGTTTGCGCAGGGCGTTGGCGACGTGCTGCTCGACCGTTCGCGGGGAGAGGAAGAGGACTTCGGCGATCTGCTGGTTGGTGGCGTTCCCGGCGAGCAGTTCGGCGACCTGCCGCTCGCGGGGGGAGAGCCGTTCTCCGTAGCCGCGTCGTCCGGTGGTTTCGGGTTTGGTCAGTCCGAGGTGCTGGGAGAGGTGGTCGGTGCGCGCGAGGTCGGCGGTGGCGCCGAGTGTGGTGAAGGTGGTCGTGGCTTGTGCGAGTGGTGGGGCGGCTTCGGCCGGGTCGGTCTCGGCGAGGGCCCGTGCGCGGTGTTCGGCGGCTTGGGCGGTCTCGTAGGGGCGGCCGATGTCCTGCCATAGCTGCTGGGCGGCGGCGAAGTGGTCGGCGGCGCTGGAGGGTTGCGCGTGCATGGCCAGCAGGCCGCGGGCGTGGTGGAGTTCGGCGGTGGCAGCGGGGGTGTCCCGGCCGACCAGGGCCTGTGTGGCGTCCTGGACGTACTGCTCGGCGGCCTCCCGGGCGTCGCAGGCCAGCTCCGCCTCGACCGCGACCGGCACCAGACCGGTCGACTTCGGCCAGGTGCCCGACAGCTTGAGAAGGTCCATGGCTTTCCCGGCCACCGCCTGGGCCAGGCTCGGGGCGCCTTGGGCCAGGTGCACGGTGGTCAGTCCGGCCGCCGCCCGCAGCGCCGTGCCGACATTGTGCCGCTCGCCTCCCTCGGCAGCCGTCGTGAAGTGCTCCAGGGCCTGGGCGCGCCGGCCCTCAGCTGCCGAGAGCCAGCCGAGGCAGAGGGCCTGCTCGATCCGGGGAAGTGTCATGGCCGGGTAGGCGGCAACGGTGTCGGCGAAGCGTTCCTCCAGTCCGTCCCAGCGGCCCGCCAGCAGCTCCACGCGCAGGAGGGTGACAGCGCTGTAGCACTCGCACAAGGGATATCCCACCTGGCGGGCGAGGTCGCGGGCCTCCTCCATGAGGCGGACGGCCAGTCGGTCGTGTCCGAGGTCGAAGGCGACATCGCCGACGTTGAACAGTGCCCGGACGGTCTGGCGCACGATGTCGGGATCGTCCGACCGGCGGGCAGTGCGTCCATCAGCGACCAGTCGAACGGGTCCCCCGACTGCGCCAGCAACATCAGCCTGTTGCCGCGGACCAGCGCCTTCACGACCTCGTCCCTGCCATCCTCGAGCATGCGTTCGGCCCGCTCCTGCCACGCCCAGGCCGTTTCCTCTCCCTGCCTCTCGTTGAGCGCGAGGGTACTCATCGCCCGCGCGGCGCGGACCGGGTTCTCGGAGAGCTCCTCGACCGCCTTCTCCAACTCCTGGGCCCCCGCGGCGTCAGTGAGCTCGTTGAACATGACCACACCGAGTCCGAGCCTGATCTCACCGCGGGCGGCCCTCGACAGCTGGGGGTCGGCGAGGATGCCGCGCAGCCGTCTCGCGTAGTCGGCCGGGTCCACGCCGCGGCCCGTGAGGAGGGCCAGGGCCAGGGCTGCGCGTGAGCGGTCCGCCGGGTCCAGGTCGGGCTCGTCGAGGATCTGACCGAGGAGGGCCTCGGCGGTACCGGTGTCCCCCACCGCGGTGGCGTGGTCGGCGGCCGCCTCGGCTGCCTGCAGCCAGGCCGCGCGGTCGCCGAGGGCCCGGGTGTGGTGGGCGATCTGCACCAGCGGTGGTTCCGGCTGCTGTCGCAGTTCCTCCAGGGCCCGCTGGTGCAGGCGGATCCGCCGGGGTCCGCGCACGTAGCCGTAGGCGACCTGCTGGGCGAGCACGTGCCGGAAGGCGTACCGGCCGCCGTCGTCCTCCCGCAGGACGGAGGCGTCCAGTGCCTCGACGAGCCCGCGCTCCGCCTGCTTCTCCTCCAGCCCCGCGACCGAGGTCAGGAGTTCCTGGGTGGCCGGGACGGCGAGGACGGCCGCCGCCGCGGTGACGGCGACACCCTCCGGGGAGAGCCCGGCGAGCCGCTCGGTCAAGGCCTCGCGCAGCCCCCGGGGCACGTCCGCGTCCCGCAGCCGGCCGGCGATGCCCTCGAAGCCGTGCGTGCGGGAGTGCTCGGCCAGTGTGAGCAGGTCCTCCTCGGCCACCAGCGGGAGCCCTTCGCTGCGGGCGAAGAGCGCGGCGGCGAGCGCCGGGGTGGCGTGGAAGCCGAGGGAGTCGGTGGCCAGGTCCTGTAGAGCGGCCTCGCCCAGGCGCGACAGCTGGATCACCGCGCCGCTGATGCCCGGCGGGCGCCGGAACGCGGAGCCCAGGACCGGGGTCTGGGCCCTGGCGGCGTCGGTTCGGTAGGACAGGACGAGGCTCAGTTGCGGCGGCAGGTCACGGGCGAGGAGCAGGAGCAGTTCGCGGGTGGCCTCGTCGACCCAGTGCAGGTCTTCGACGACCAGTACGGCCGCGCCGATCGCGGCCAGCAGCGAGCGCACGCCCTGGATCACCCGCAGGCGCTCCGCCCGGGATCGTCGGTGGGAGGCGGTGGGGGCGGGAGGCGGTCGGCGAGGTCGGGCAGCAGCGGGGCCAGCGCGCCGGTGGCGGGCGGCAGGCCACCGGTGGGCAGCCACGGTCCGGCCTTGCCCAGGGCGTCCACCACCGGGCCGTACGGGAACGGTTCACGCAACGGGTGGCAGAAGCCGGCCAGCACCGGCCGCCCCTCCCGGGCCAGCGCGGCGGTCGCCTCGGCGATCAGCCGCGACTTGCCGATCCCGGCCTCGCCCTCCACCAGCACCACCGCGGGCGGATGCCGCACCGCGCTCAGCAGCAGATCAAGCTCCCGCTCCCGGCCGACGAACCGCAACGGCCCGCCCGGTGACGTCGGAGAAAGGCCGGCCACGCCCTGCACACGATCACCTGCCCTGTCACAACCACACTAGCCCGCATCCACGCACCCGGCGGAGCAGCCCAGAAAGCCGATCGCTCAAGGCGGGGTGGGCGACACGTCCCCGAGTGAGGGACCCGTGCCGTGCGAGCCCGAGCCGCAGCTCGCCGGGTTCGTTCGCCCGCAGTCGGCTTCAGTGAGAGCTGGTGGGCGTCCTTCCCATTCGGTGCAGTAGGCGCGACTGCTGTGACGCGTCGTGCGGGAGCGTGCCCTCGGGAGCGGCGAAGAACCGGTGGGTCGTTTCGGCAGCGGTGGGCGTTTCCGCCAAGCCTGCGTAGATCTCTGCGAGATGCTCGTCGATCCATGCGACGAGGCCGGCGTCGAGGGACTCCTCCGCGCTGATGGCCCGTGCGAGATCCCAGGTGTGGATGGTGCTGTCCGTGGTCCTCACGGCGAGTGCCTGCCGCCCGGTCACCGGGCCCAGCGGATAGTCCAGGACCCGCTGCATGGCGCCGTCCTGCCCGAATGCCCGGGCGCACTCCCGGACGGACGAGACGTAGGCGCCGACCGGATCCGCACCCAGCGCGTCGACATCCCGTAGCCGCAGGAACTCCGCGCTGTCGCCGCCCTGGAGCAGACGGACGTAGCTGAGGTTTCCCCGAGTCATGTGGTTGGCCAACTGCCGTACGTTCCACTCCGTGCAGGGAGTCGGCCAGCTCCACTGTTCGGGTCGCACCGCTTGTAGCTTCCGTTCGAACTCGCTGCTGGCGAGGAGGAACCGATCGATGAGCCCGTCGAAAACGTTGACCATGGACCCAGCATGCGAATCGCGGGCCGCCAGGGCTGGCGGGTATCGGACGTCGAGGCACCGCCATCGGTGATGTGAACGACGAGACCCCCGCTCGGAGTTGAGCGGGGGCCCGTGGCCTGCCAGGGCAGGCGGGTCAGGCGGTGGTGAAGGTGCCGTTCTTGACGCCCCGGAGGAAAGCGGTGAAGCCGTCGGCGGGGAAGTAGAGGGCGGGGCCTTCGGGGTCCTTGCTGTCGCGGACCGGGGTGACGCCGGGGAGGTTTGGGGCCACCTCGACGCAGGTGCCGCCGTTCTTGCTGTAGGACGACTTGATCCAGGCCACTGTTGTGGAGTTGATCATCGGTCAGGTCCCTTCGCAGGTCTGGTCTCAGGCGTTGCCGAGGGCACCGTTCTTGATGCCCCGGAGGAAGGTGGCGAAGCCGTCGGCGGGGAAGTAGAGGGCGGGGCCTTCGGGGTCCTTGCTGTCGCGGACCGGGGTAACACCGGGGAGGCCTGGGGCCACCTCGACGCAGTTGCCCCCGTTCTGGCTGTAGGACGACTTGACCCAAGCCGTCGCAGTGAGGTCAGTCATGCTGGAGTTCCCTTCGCACCGTTCTGATCCGGTCCAGGGTTTGGCCTGGACCGAGCGCATTCACCTGCAGCTGATCGTAGGCCACTTCCCAGGCCTTCAGCAGATCCAAATCCCGCTCCAGGTAACCCCGTGCGGCCGATTCGCAGTAGCCCAGCAGGCTCCGGTCGCGCATGGTCAGCAGCACCATCGGGCCGTTGAAGGGCTGGAAGTCGCCCATGCTGAACGGCACGGCCTGGATGGTGACCTTGGGGCGCATCGCTAGCCGCTCCAAGTGGTCGAACTGAATATCCATCACTTCGGGATCGCCAACCATCCGGCGCAGGCAGCTCTCGTCCAGGATGGCGTAGAACCGAGGTGCGGTCGCGGCAGTGATCAGCTGGCGCTGGCGGTTCTCCAGGAACGCCAGGCGCTCGCGCGCCTGGGCCTCGGTGAGCGTCCCGTGCCTCACGTTGGTGCTGGCCAGGGCTGCCGCATACTGCGGCGTCTGGAACAGCCCCGGGATGACGTTGAGTTCAAACGTGCGGATCTCCGCAGCCCGCACCTCCTCGTGCGACAACTCGGTGAACCCGTCAAGGAAGACCTGGTCCTTGATCGCCCTACAGAGGATCTGGAAGGTCAGGCCGGTGCCGAACAGGTCATCCGCTTTCTTCGCGAACTGGGAACTCGGTGACTTCGCCCCCGTTTCCAGCCCGGAGATGTGCGCACCGGTGCATCCGAGCAGCCTGCCGAGCTGCACCTGAGTCCAGCCCTTCTCCATGCGTGACTTGCGCAGTTGGTTGCCGAAGGCGGCCACGGAAGACGCCGAGGGGTCCAGCTTCTTGATGTTCATGGGGGCTCCCGCTATCTAACCCTGGGGTTTCCGAAAGTTGCGCAAGTACCCGGCAGCCCGGGATGGTTGTCCCGCTCGGTGGTCGCACGACTACCAAGAGGAACGGTGCTGCCTAGCGGCAGGATCGCTGATCACGCGTCAGATCGCCACCCATTCCGCACGCGTAGCGCAACTTTGCTCGTGTCGGGATGAATTGAGGCAACCGCATGTCAAGTAGCCGGACGACTTTGTTCGTTTACCCGCGCTTTCCGGACCAGACCGGTCGGGCCCTTGCCACCCCGGCGGACTGTCCGCCCCAACCCGCCGTGAACCGAAGGGATACCGCCGTGAGCATCGCTCCCTCCTCCCCGTCGGCCTACCAGGCCGCCGCCCTCGCCGAGCTGCGCTCCCTCGGGCGCAGCCTGGACCGCCAGGTGGCCGAGGGCACCGCCGTCACCGAGCACGAGGTGGATGCCATGCTGCGCCTGATGAGGCAGGTGCACACCGGGATCGTGGTGTCCCACGGGGACAGCACGGTCGCCCGCGCCGCCTAACCGGCGCTCTACAGACCCCCGCAGAGCAAGGGCGTCTCTGCGGGTTCGGTCCCTCTCCGGTGGCACGAGAGGGACAACTCCGCCACCGGTCATGGGCGTTGACCGGCGCGGACGCCGGTGGTCCCGCCTGCGGGCGGGACCACCCACCGCCACAGACTCCCGCGCAGTCGAGCTTGGGGAAGAGGCCGCGCGGGCCGCCCGTCCCGGTCGCCGCACCGTGCACGCGTCCGACCGGGGCGGGCCACCACACCACAGGGGGGTCGGTCCACCAGTACAGGAGGCCTCATGCGTCTCATTCCCGTACCAACTACGACTGGTGACGGTCCGTCCGTCACCACCAGCGACGATCCCCTCATCGCGCTCGTCGTCGACGCCACCCTGCGAGCGGCCCGCCACCGCCTCCGCGATCACCTCACCAGCCTGGGCCTGGACCCCGACGACGCCTGCCTGGTGCTCTCGGAGCTGGTCGGGAACGCCCTGCTGCACGCCGGGGACACCGCCGCCGTCGCCTGGCGCCTGGTCGGCGACCGCCTCCACATCGGCGTCGCGGACGCCGCGGCCCTCAGCCTCCCGGTCGTCCAGGGCAGTTGCACCCGCGAGGGCGGCCGCGGCCTGCTCCTCGTCGATCAACTCGCCGAATCCTGGGGCGTGCGGCCGCTCGGCACCCTCGGCAAGGAAACCTGGTGCGACCTGCAGGTCAAGGCCGCCTGACGCACCGGACCCACTCATCTCGCCATCGTCACCCACCAGATGAAGGAAACCAGGATGCCGAACACCGTCCCCGCTCCGTGGGGTACCACCCGCATGCGCCCCTACGCCGACACGCCCCCGGTGGCAGCGCTGACCGCCGCGATCGACCCGCGCACCCAGGTCGCCGTCTTCCACGACCAGCAGGGCCGCACCGTGGAGATGGGCAAGCACGGCACCAGCACCGACACCAGCGCCCCGACCAGCACCGGTGGCGGTGACGGCGACGGGCAGAGCGGAGGCCAGTCCCAGCCGACCGACCTGGACAGCATCACCGCCAACGACCAGGACTGACGCCATGACCGGAGAGCGGCAGCGGGCCGTGCTGGTCCTGACCTCCCCCTATGACGCGACGGCCGACCTGGTCCTACGGATCCTGGCCGACCGCCGGGTCCCGCTCGTCCGTGCCGACCCCGGCGCCGATCTCCACCAGGGTGCCGCGCTGACCGCCTGCTACACCGGCAGCGGACGGCGGGGCACCCTCACCACCGCCAGCCGAACCCTCGACCTCGACCGGGTCCGTTCGGTCTGGTACCGGCGTCCATCGAACTGGCAGGCCCCGGACGGCATGGCGGGACAGGACGCGGCGTTCGCCCGCTCCCAGGCGCAGTGGGGCGTCGGCGGCATCCTCGGTGCTCTGCCCGGCGCCCACTACGTGAACCACCCCTGGCGGATCCGGGACGCCGAGCACAAGCCCGCCCAGCTCGACGCCGCGCTCGCCACCGGGTTCGCCGTCCCGGACACGATCGTCACCAGCGACCCCGTGCATGCTCGTCGCTTCTGCGCCGATCAGCGCGGCGGAGCCGTCTACAAGCCGCTGTGGAACTCCCCGTACGCCAAGGACAGCGGCGCTGTGCAGGCGTGGGTCGCGCCGGTCGCGACGGACGAGATCACCGACGCGGTCTCGGCCTGCCCGCACCTGTTCCAAGCCCGGGTGGACAAGGACTTCGACGTGCGGCTCACCGCCGTGGGAGCCGAGCTGTTCGCCGTGCGGATCGACAGCCCCGACCTGGACTGGCGCCGCCGCCAGCACCTGCTCACGTACACCCCGATCGACGTCCCGCCCGCCGTGCGCCGCTCCGTGGCCCGCTATCTGGAGCGGTTCCAACTCGTCTACGGCGCCTTCGACTTCGCCGTCGACCAGAACGGCCGGTGGTGGTTCCTCGAGTGCAACAGCAATGGGCAGTGGGCGTTCTTCCCGCCACCGACGACCGGTGCCATCGCCACTGCGATCGCCGACCAGCTAGAGAAAGGCCCTGTCGCATGACTCCCACGTCCGCCGGGCTGCGTGCCGCCCTTGCCCAGCAGTTGGCCGCTGACGGCTACCTCACCGACCCGGCCTGGCGCGCCGCCGTCGAGGCGGTCCCCCGCGAGGTCTTCGTCAGCGACTACTTCCGCGAGATCGACGGTTCGTTCCCCACCGCCTACGAGCCCGTCACCGAAAGCGGTGACCGCTGGCTGCAGACGGTCTACAGCAACCAGACCCTCATCACCCAACTCGACGGGCGGCTACGGCCAGGTGACACGGACGGACCGGCTGCCGGCTCCCCGTCGTCATCCTCGACCCTGCCGTCACTCGTCGTGCAGACGTGGCACCAGCTCGACGTCCAGCCCGGCCACCGGATCCTGGAGATCGGTACCGGCACCGGCTACTCGACCGCACTCGGCGCGCACCGCCTGGGCGACGGGAACATCACCAGCATCGAGGTCGACCCGGGGGTGGCCGCCCGGGCTGCCGCCTCCTTGAAGGCGGCCGGGTTCGCGCCGCACCTGGTCGTCGGCGACGGGCTGGCCGGCCACCGGTCCGAGGCGCCGTACGACCGGCTGATCGCCACCTGCGCCGTCCGCACCCTGCCCTACGCCTGGCTCCACCAGGTCCGGCCGGGCGGGAAGATCCTGGTCACGTTCTCCGGGTGGATGTTCGCCTACGGCCTCGCCCTGCTGACCGTCACCAGGCCGGGCGAGGCGACGGGCCGGTTCCTGCCCGGCTACACCAGCTTCATGATCGCCCGCCCGCACGACCGGCCGCCCCGCCAGAACCCGGCGCTGCTGCCCGGCGACGAGACCTCGACCCGCCTCGATCCGGCCATCCTCAGCAGCTGGACCGGCAGTTGGGTCGCCCAGCTCGCCGCGCCGTCCGCCGAACGCATCGGCGCTGGGTGCCAGCAGATCCTCGCGGACCACGCGACCGGTTCCCAGGCCCGCACGGCACCGGACGGCAACGGCGGATGGACCGTCACCCAGCGTGGCCCACTGCGCCTGTGGGACCAGGTCGAGAGCGCGGTCCGTGACTGGCAGCACGCCGGCGCCCCGCACCAGGAGCAGTTCGGCATCACGATCACCGGCTGCGGACAGCGGGTGTGGATCGGCACCGAGGACGGACCCGGCTGGAACCTCCCGGTCTAGCCGTCCCCGGCCGGCTCCCCCTCACCCGGCGGGGCGGTCGGTGACAGGCCGCGTGCTTGCAGTCGTTTGACTGATGTACGTGCCGCATCTGTCGCGCACAGTTGGCTCGTTCGAAGTCACTGGTCGGTCGCTCACCGGCATGGCCACATGGGTTGTGCGGCGGCCGGTCCTACGAGGAGGGCATTGAACGATGAAGCGACTGAAGCGAGCGTCGATCGCCGTGGCCATGATGGGCGCGCTTTCCAGCGTGGCGATCATCGCGGGCGCGGGAACGGCCACGGCAGCGCCGGCCGGCTACGTCAACGATTTCGTGCAGACCTTCTACACCGACCCCAACCCCCCGACGTCCGTTCAAGACGGGTACGACACCGCGTGGTCGGAGTGTTGGAACGCGATGATGGGCCAGAACATGATGCGCTACAACAACACCAGTGGAGCCAACGGAGAATACTTCTACTGCGCCGACGGCCCGAACGGCGGCGAGAACCTGTGGTGGAGGCACGCGGTCTGATCCGGCCGAGCCGCTCCTGACTGATCATCCGGGTACGGAGTCGCTTGAACTGGTGGAGCCGGGCAAGGCGCGCTCGACAACCCGGCGCACCTTGCCCGGTCCGGATCCGTGTGCGATGCCGCGGCGGACGATCAGCGTCAGAGCTGCCGAAGCCTGGCAACCGCCTCGGTCAGGACGTCATCCCGCTTGCAGAACGTGAACCGCACCAGCGAGCGCCCCGCCTCGGTGTTGTCGTAGAAGACCACGTTGGGGATGGCGACCACGCCGCAGCGCTCCGGGAGGGTGCGGCAGAACTCGATGCCGTCCTTCTCGCCGAGCGGGGTGATGTCGGTGGTGATGAAGTAGGTGCCCTCGGGCTGGTGGACCCCGAAGCCGGCGGCCGAGAGCCCGTCGGCGAGCAGGTCGCGCTTGCGGAGCAGGTCGGCGCGGAAGTCGGCGAAGTAGTCGTCGGGCAGGCGCAGGGCGTCGGCGATGGCGTACTGGAACGGGCCGGCGCTGACGTAGGTGAGGTACTGCTTGGCGGTGCGGACGGCGGCGACCAGCTCGGGGGTGGCGGTCACCCAGGCCACTCCGCGTTCGTACACTCATTCGCGTGCGACGAACCAGCCCTGACCTGCGAACCTCCGCCGCCGGGCAACCGGCGGCGATCTACTGCCGGATATCCCAGGCGGACGACGACGACCAGACCGGCGTGGACCGGCAGGAGCGGATCTGCCGCGAGATCGCCGAGCGGCGGGGCTTCGTCATCAACCCCGATCACGTGTACGTGGACAACAGCCGCTCGGCCTGGAGTCGTAGGCGTAAGCGGCCCGGCTGGGATCAACTGCTGGAGGAGGCCCGGAACCGGGGCTTCCAGCACATCATCGCCTATCACCCGGACCGGCTCATGCGGCAGCCGCGAGACCTGGAGGAACTGCTCCAGGTCTCCGATGACCATGCGATCACCCTTCACGGCGAGGCGAATCGACGCGATCTCTCGGACCCGGACGACCGGTTCATCCTGCGCATCGAAGTCGCCCACGCCTGCCGCTCGTCTGACGACACCTCCCGCCGGTTGAAGTCGGCCATGAAGGACCGGGCCCAGGAAGGCAAGCCGCAGGGCGGAGTCCGCCGGTTCGGCTACGAGCCGGGCGGTATGACGATCGTCGAGGCGGAGGCCGAGATCGTCCGTGAGGTGTTCGATCGCTACCTCAAGGGCGAGGGACCGTCCCCGATCGCGCGAGACCTCCACCAGCGCGGCATCGAGACGGCCAACGGCAAGGAGTGGAACGCCGGGACCGTACGCGCGTTGCTGGACTCCCGCCACGTTGCCGGCATCCGCATGCACCAGGGGGAGGAGGTCGGCCGGGGCGCCTGGCCCGCCATCATCGACCCCGGCACCTGGGAGGAGGCCCGGACCCGGCGCGAGTACCGCGCGGCGGCACACCAGGAGAGCCGGAGCAAAGCGCCGCAGCGGTTCTACCTGCTGCGCGGCCTGGTGATGTGCTCGCGGTGCGGCACCTTGATGTCCGGCACGGCCAAGCAGAACGGCCCGGCGTACCAGTGCAACCGGCGGAACCGGAACGGCGATCAGAAGTGCGTCCGCTCGATCAGGGCGGAGTCGCTGGAGGACTTCGTGCGGGACGCCGCGATCGAGCTGCTCGGGAAGCTCCGGGTGGACGGCCGGCTCGCCGCCAGCAATCTGGCCGACGAAACCGCCGAGGCGGTGGAGGCGGACCAGCAGCAGCTCGCCGAGCTGAACGAGATGTGGACGGCCAAGGAGATCAGCACCGCGGAGTTCCGCAAGATGCGCAAGGAGATCCAGGCCCGCATCGCGAAGGCCCAACGCAAGGTCGTCGTACGGCCGATGGTTCTGCTGGACGGCCTGACGGGTGCCGGGGCTCGGCAGGCATGGTTCGCCGAGGAGATGACGGACGAGCGCCGGAACGCGGTGCTGCGGTTCCTCTTCTCCGGCGTGGTGATCGACGAGCCCACGAAGTACGGCAGGTACATGGACTGGGAGCGCATCCGGATCGAGCAGAACCCTCTCTGAGTCCTTGGTCGCACGGCGCTACCACAAGATCGGCCAAACGCGTTTGGCCACGCGTAGGCGATGGTGGTTCTTGCAGGCCCGGAGCGGGTCCGTCGTCCGAAGAGGCTGCTGTCGCTGTACCACAAGACCGGCTCGCTACGGCGAGCCGCGCGTGGGCGATGGTGGTTTTCGCGGACCCGGCGCGGGCCGAGTGGCTCCAGGAGGAGGAAAGGGGTGGGTCGCATTTCGAGGAGGAGATCCAACGCCGCGATCGCGGGCATCGTAGAAGGGCTTCGCCCCAGGTCAGGTGGGCTGCGGGAAATCCGGTAACGATCTCTCCTGCCCCTACGTCCTCCTGCCCGGCGCGGTCGCGCGCCATCTATCACCGACTTCCGGCCGCACCAAACCGGCCACCCCGTGGTCTCCTGCGTGCGGCGCCAGCCCCTGGCCGTCGCCGGATGCCCCAGCCTGCCCTGAAGCGAGGATCCGTGACATGACGTAGCCGCCGAGGAGCGTGCCGAGCGCCTGCCAGCGTTCGGCACGCCGCCCGGCCCGTGCCTGGTGTTGGAGCACCAGACGTGTGGCCTCCGGCTTCCTGATGACCGCCCACAACCCGCGCGACCCGGTGCACCCCAAGGGGCCTGCCAGCCCCGCATCCAGCCGCGAGGAGGCTCAATTGACCCTGCCCGCACACCCCCACCCCGCTCACTCTCCTGGAGCCGGCGGGAACGTGATCGCCCTGCGCCGCCCCGGCACCGACGCGACCGGCCCTGCCAGTGGCCGTTCAGTCTCGGGACAGCCCGGCGACGAGCGCGCACGAGCGCTGGAGCGGCTCTGCTCCGGTTTCCGCACGACGATCAGCCCCCGCAGCGCGGCTCGTCTGGCCGACCTGCTGGGGACTGCCACGGCCGGTGCCGTGGCCCGCGCGGCCTGACCGCGCCCACCCGGGGTCCGCGTGATGCGCGGGCCCCGGGAAGGGGGCCGGCCCCTGGTGTTGGAGCACCAAGGGCCGAGACGACTCCCTGACGACCGCCCACAAAAACGATCAACACGGGTGCCGTCGGCCTGCCAGCCGCACGACACCGCGCAAGGAGTTCCATGTCCCAGCGTACGTTTCCCACCCCGCGAACCACACCCCCCGAACACGGGCACGTGGCTGGGCGGGACCCAGCCGATACCGATCACGGGCACTCGCGGAAGCCATTGGACGCGGAAGGCCGGTTGGCCAACTGCCTTCGCGGCGAGGGGCTGACGTGTGATCAGGGTCTCTGGGAACGGGACTCTTTGGTCACGAAGTACGTGGTAGCGTCCCTGGTCCACAACACCAAAAGGCGACCCCGGCAGCGCGGCAACGCTCCGGGGTCCGGCACAAGGAGCTGTAACTCCTGATGCGTGTCCATCGTAGCCGCCATGAGCGCGGCTTCACTGCCCTGCCCAACGCCATGCTCCAGGACCGGAGCCTGTCCTACACCGCCCGCGGTCTGCTCGCCGACCTGCTCTCGCGCCATGACGGTTGGCGCGAGGACGCCAAGCGGCTGGCCGACACCAGCCCCCAGGGCCGCACCGCCGTCTCCAAGGCGCTGCGGGAGCTGACGCGAGCCGGGTACTACCGGGTGGAGAAGGTCCGCCAGTCCGACGGCACCTTCCACAGCGTTGCCCACGTGTACGACACCCCGCAGCCGGCCGCTCCGGGGCACCACGGTCCGGGCTCCGGTGGTGCAGCGGCCGATGCGGCTGGTGCCAACCCCGTAAAGGACCGGGAGAAAGAACCCTCCCTCCCTGGCCTCGCATCGCCAGCGCCGACGCGCAGCGGCGACGCACCCGGCGGGGAGGGCGGGAGGGAAGCCTCCAGCGACTCCACCGCCAACGACGCCGTCGGCCAGGACACGGCCAGCCAGGACACCTCGGCTGCCAGCCTGCCGACGGAGGCCGACCCGTTCGTGCGGGAAGCCGTCGCCACGCTGTTCCGCGTGCTGCGGCCCGAACCACGACTGCGCGTCGGTGCGGTGGAGGCGCTGGAGCTCGCACCGCTGGTCGCCAACTGGCTGGAGCAGGGACACGGCGAGCAGGACCTCGCGCAAGCGGTACTGCCTGGCCTGCCTGCCCGAGTCCACTCCCCGGTCGCCTTGCTGCGCGACCGGCTGGTCCGCAAGCTACCGCCACCCGCGCAGCCTGCTGCCGTCCTACCCGCGCCTGTGCCGCGCTGGAGCGAGTGCCCGACCTGTGCCGACCCCGTGCCGCACCAGGGGATCTGCCGAGCCTGCGCGGGCCTGGCACCCCGCACGGTCGCCGTCGGCGGCGGCGAAGCCGCGACCGCACGCGGCATCGCTCTGGCCCGAGCCGCCATGCGCACGAGCGTCACGCGCCTGGCCATCAGCTCGGCCTGAGCGCACATCACCCCACAACGTCCCTCGGCACGCCCGCCGTGCCGCTGCCGAGCCCTGCCCGCCGGCAGTCCGCACCACCTGGAGCACCACCCTTGACCAGCGCCGCAATACCCCCTGCCCACACGCCGTCCATCCGGGCAACCGCCTGGGACCGCCTCGCCGTCGGCCTGCTCGGCATCCTCGGCTTCGTCCTGTCCTACGACGCCCTGCGACAGATGGCCGCCGCGACCCACGTCCGCGGTCCGCTCACCTACCTGTTCCCGCTGATCATCGACGGGTTCATCGCCTACGGCGTCCGCGCCCTGCTCGTCCTGCGTGACGCCCACTGGCCGGCCCGCGCGTACACCTGGACGCTCTTCGCCGGGGCGACCGCCACCAGCGTCTGGGCCAACGCCCTGCACGCCGTCCGACTCAACCAACTGCCCACCACCAGCGCCGGGCTGAGGCTCAGCAACACCGTCGTCGGCGTCCTGTCCACCCTCGCCCCGCTCGCCCTCGGCGGCGCCGTCCACCTGTACATCCTCATCTCCCGCCACGGGCACAACACCGCCTCCGCCCTGCTCGGTGTGCAGAACGACCTTCCGCTCAACGAGACTTCTGCCGGACCAGCTGCCGTGGGGCACGACCCGGTGCAGGTCGAAGACCGCAGTGACGAGAACGCCCTGCTGACCTTGCTGTCCGCTGCCGGACTTCTGCCCGCCGAGTGGAGCGATGCGCTCCCCGATCCCGAGTCGGCAGAAGTCGAGGACACGGTGGCCGACGAGCCGACCGAAGCCGCCGACACATCCGACGAGTCCGACATGGACGAGCCTGAGCCCGCCGCACACGGCAAGCCGATCGGCCGTCCGCCGGGTGCGCCGATGGAGCAGCTGATGGAGATCGGCCGAGCCGCGGTTGCCAGGCATGGCCGCCTCACCCGGGCGAT
Organism: Kitasatospora acidiphila; assembly: GCF_006636205.1. Taxonomy (NCBI): domain Bacteria; kingdom Bacillati; phylum Actinomycetota; class Actinomycetes; order Kitasatosporales; family Streptomycetaceae; genus Kitasatospora; species Kitasatospora acidiphila. Next base: position 4,617,759 of record NZ_VIGB01000003.1, read on the forward strand.
CGTCGAGCAGGCGGTCCGCGAGGCCGGCCTCCCGCTCGGCAGTACCCGCCTCACCGAGGTGATGAACAGGCTCCGCGAAGAGCAGAACGGCGGACAGGACCACCAGCACCCCGAGTCTGACTGACCGCCGCAGTGTCCGGCTGACCGACCCGGTCGGTCAGCCGGACACCGACTTCTGCCGACTGCCCACCGCAGTCGGCAGAAGTCCACCGCTGGTCGAAACCACACCCGGCAGAACTCGACACCGCCTGCGGATCAATCGGCCCGCGAGCAGTCCACGTCTGCGGAGACCCCGCTCAAGTTGCCGCCCGTACTTGCAAAACCCGGCGTAACCAAACCGGCCGCCACCCGGAATCCGCCCACCTGCACCGCCAACATCACCACTGCCTGGAGCATCACCCCGTGAACACCGCTTGCCAGACCCTGAACGACCGGCCCGAAGAGCCCGTAAGCTCCCAGCACTGCAGCGGTGTTGACCACCCCCACGACAACGGCGGAGCAAGCGAGTGCGTGCGGGGCCCCTACGGGGACCCGCACGCGGATGTCCACGCCCAGGGGGGCGTGGCCGTGCCGGTGCTGCCGAGGGCGGCAGCACCGGAGCTTCACCGCGAGGGCGCGGCGAAGCAGGAGGAGATGCCCGCCGTCGAGCCGTTCACGCCCGCCCGAGCTGAGCGTGCTGTCCGTGCCAGCACGCGTCGTCCCAAGCGCCGCCGACGCGACAACGAGAACCCCAAGACGAAGAAGCTCGGCTTCCGCTGCACCGCGGAGCGTGAAACGCAGATCAAGCAGCTCGCGCAGGAGGCCGGCCTGAACCTGGCCGACTACCTGGAGCGACAGGCCCTGACTGCCGGCGGCGCCGACACGGTGACCCGTGACGAGCAGCTGGACGAGGCTGTGCAGGCGCTCGGCGCCACCCGGTTCCAGCTCGCCCGGGTCGGCGGCAACGTCAACCAGATCAGCTTCCACCTCAACGCTCTCCTCGGCATCGAGCACGGTCCCGCGCAGGCCACCCTGGACAAGGCCAAGCAGCTGGTGGTCGAGACCCGCCGGGCCGTTGCCCAGGTCGATGCCTCGGCGATGCGCGTGGCGAAGGCCGCCCGCCGGTGATCACTACCGCCCGCTCCGGCAAGAACACGCTCAAGGCGCTGGAGTACCTGTATGGTCCGGGCAGGCGAAACGAGCACACCGACCCGCACCTCGTAGCATCCTGGGACGGCTTCGCCCCCGACCCGGGCCGCGACCCCGAGGCCACCCTGGCCCAGCTGCGGGACATCCTCGACCTGCACGTCGTCCGCTACAACAGGCCAGTCAACAAGCACGTCTACCACCGCATGGTCCGAGCCGATCCCTCCGACCGGAACCTGAGCGACCAGGAGTGGGGCGACATCGCGCGCCGGATTGTGGCTGCCGCCGGCATCGCCCCCGACGGCGACCCGGACGGCTGCCGGTGGATCGCCGTGCACCACGGAGACAACCACATCCACATCCTCGCCACCGTCGTGCGTGCCGATCTGACCCAGGCCCGCCTGCGGGGCGACCAGTACCGGACGGAGACCGAGCTCACCGAGATCGAGAGGCAGTACGGGCTCAAGGACCTGTCCGACACCCGCACCCCGGAGTACCGGGCCGCGATTCCCAAGCGTGCCAAGAGCCCGGAGCTGCGCAAGGCCGAGCGCCTGGGCCAGGAGGAGACCGAGCGGGCCCAGCTGCGGGCCGGTGTGCGCCGGGCCCTGGCCGGCGCCGCCACCGAGGAGGAGTTCCTCGCCGGCCTCACCGTGCAGGGCATCCAGTTCGAGATCCGGCGCCTACCCTCCGGTGACGCGTCCGGCTACAAGTTCGCCCTGCCCACCGGTGATCCGGGTGGTCCGGTGTGGTTCTCCGGTAGCAAGCTCGCTGCCGACCTCACCCTGCCCAAGATCCACGAGCGCTTCGCTATCGGCGTCGACCTGCCCTCACCCAGCCGTCCGGATGACCAGGGGCGGCCAGCCACGGTCCGGTACCGGGCCAGCACCATCACCGACCGCGCCGCCGCCACCATCGACGACGACCCTCGGACCGGTCAGGTTGCCGCAGTGGTCAGCGGCGCCATCGAGGTGCTCGACACCCTCGCCCTCACCAGCCCCGTCCTGTCCAGGAAGGAGATCAACCAGGCTGCCCGAGCCCTCGAATACACGGCCGTCGCCCGTACTCGCGCCGCCCGAGGAGAGGTACGTGCGATGCGCTCCGCTGCCCGGGGACTCCTCTACGGCGGCCGCGCCGGTGGCAGCGGCGAGGAGGGAGCGGCAGCCGCCACGATCTTGTCCAGCCTGGTCCTGCTGGCGATCGTCATCGCCAAGTGGCACGCAGCCCAAGGCCACCAGTGCCAAGCCGAGGCCGCACATACGGCGGCAGCGCACCTGCGTACCGCCTACGGCAGGCACGCCGGACGCCCGCTCGCCCTGCTCGACACCCGAGGCCGCCAGCTCCCGGAGCCGGTCCGAGACCGGCAGGAGACAGCGGTCCGCCAGGCGCTGGGCTCCGACCAGGCCACTCAGGTGCTCGCCGATGACGGCTGGGCGGCACTCGCCGCCACCCTCGCCGAAGCAGAAGCAGGAGGCCACGACCCGCATGCCCTGCTCACCCAGGCCACTGGGCAACGCGAGTTGGCGAGCGCTGACTCGCCGGCAGCCGTGCTGACCTGGCGCATCCGCCGCAACACCCGCCTCCCGGCCCCCGCGCCGAAGGCCACAGCGGAGGACCGCCGCACCAGCGCCGCCCTATCCCGCAGCCGCACCACCGCACCGGCTGGCGCGGCTACCCAGCCACCCCGGCCGCCGGCCCCGGCCGGACCCGACCAGGCGCGCCGAACGCGTTGACCAGCGCCGGTGGTCGGGTACGGAACCCCGTTCCCGTACCCGCCCACCGGGTCTCACCAACCAGCGGCTCACCGCCATGCGTGGCTGCTCGGAGAACGTGCGGCGTCCGAGCAGCCACGGGATCTTCCTGCCGAGAAGCCCCGCTGGGGAGCCTCAACCTTGGTAGGTCAGTCGCGTTCGACCCTCGCCAATGACTGGGCATGACGTAGCTCAGCTCCGACGGAGGGCAGATTCTAGAGTGGCTTCGCTTTCTCAGTCTCGGGATCGGCTGAGCGAGTGTTTGGCTGCCGTTCTCTCGTCACTATGAGGCCATGGTGACGAGAGAACGCAGGAAGCTTCCCTCATGGGTGCGGGAGGTTGTCCTGGCCGCCAACGGCGGCTTCTGTACGTACTGTGGGAGCTCAGGAACCCGCGCTGAGGTCGTCGACCATGTCGACCCGGTGCGCGCTGCCGGACGGGACGACATCACGAACCTCGTCCCGGCGTGCCGTTCGTGCAACAGCAGCAAGGGCTCACGAGCGCCGCTGGAGTGGAAGGCCGCACAGGAGGAGTTGGTCCGCAACACTCCGGAGTGGAAGTGGGACTCGCTCGATGCACGGACTCCGTGCTTTCCCGAATACGTCCTTTCTCTGACGGAGGCAGGGCTGCTGGAGATCGTTTCGGACGTTCAAGCGGAGGTTCTGGAGGCCGCGAAGGCATTCCAAGCCAGGGCCGCTGAGACCTCGATGGCCCATGCCCGCAGTTTCATTGCCAGCCTGGGCAACGTGGTTGACTCGACCACGCGTGTGAGACTACTGGGCTTCATGAGGCGCCATCTGGACGCCCTTGATGGGACCGGCCAGAGTGCGGCGGCTGGGCAGATGGCTGGCAGGCAGCTGATTTGAACGGGCTGGGGCCACATCCGAGGTCTTCCCCGGCCCCTCATTGCGGTTTGACTACTTACCAGAGAAGCGAATCAGCACTATGTGGCGAGGCGCCAATCCAAGGCGGGTACTGGGGGCCGCACCGAGACGCTGATGTTCCCGGCCCACCGGTGGTTGTTAGCCCTGGTCCGCGGGAGCGAAGTAGTCCCGGAGCATGACGGTGGTCCACTCCGCCTGGCGATGCTCACCGCGCGGGCCCATCTCGCTGAACCAGGGCTTCACTTCGAGGACCGGGGTGCCGTCGACGGCGTCGAGGTCTTCGACGTGGAGGTCCAGGCCGTCGACCTTGAGCAGGCGGCAGCGGGAGACGCCGAGCCAGTTCAGGCGGCGCATGTTGCGGTGGCCGAAGATGCCGACCTCGGGCCAGTCGGGGTTGTCGCGGGGGCGGCGGGCGCCGAGGTTGAGGTCGGTGGGGTCGGTGAGGTGGAAGCGGAAGACGATCTCCAGGTGGGAGAAGTCTTCGAGGCCCTTGGTCGCGTCGGGGGTGAAGAGGGAGTCGTCGAGCCGGATGATGGCCCGGGTGCCGCCCCAGAAGTCGTCCGTGGGTTCGGTCCGGCCGCCCACGACGTGGCCGAGGGCCTCGACTTCGAACGTCTCGCGGTCTGCCATCAGTGACTCCTCATCAGGCGGTTTCGGACAGGTAGGCGGCGGCGCGGGCATCGATCTCGCTCGCAGTCGTGGTTCCGCGCCGGCGGTAGGGGGAGAGCAGGGAGCGCATGTCGGCGGCGGCCTGGCGGGTGCGGCCGGAGCGGATGCCGTCCATGGCGTCGAGGGCCTGCGACCAGGTGGCGCAGGCCTGTTCGATGTTGTTGAGCTGGGAGTGTACGGACCCGAGGTACCCGAGGGTCACGGCGTGGGTGCGGGTGAAGGCGGTCGCTTTGCGGGTGCGGACGCTGCGCTGGAACTCCCGCACCGAGCCGCCCAGGTCTCCTATGTCCCGCAGGGCACAGGCGGTTTCGTGGGCCAGGCTTGCCTCGCCGAAGAAGAACACCCGGTCCGGCTCCTCGATACCGCTGTCGGCGGCGGCGAGGTCGTCTTCGGCCCGCAGCAGCGCCTTGGAGGCGGCGTTCCGGCGTCCGGAGACGGCCAGGCTGCGGGCATGGACGACGCCGAGGAGGGCCCGTTCGCGCGGCGAGGCGAGGGCGTAGCGGTCGCCTTCGACGGATGCGGTGGCGAGGTTCAGAGCCTGCTGGTGGTGGCCGAGGTCGATCGCCTGGTGGGCCATGGCTCGCAGGACGTGGGCGGCCATCGGGGCGTCGCCCGCTTCGGCGGCGAGCTTGACCGCCTCGGTGAAGTAGCGCTGGGCGGTTGGGTGCCGGCCGCCGTCGAAGGCCATCCAGCCGGTGAGGTAGGCGAGTTCGCTGGCCGCCGAGAAGAGTTCGCGGCGGATCCGCTCGTCGGTGAACTTCCCTTGCAGGTAGGCGGTGACATCGGTGGTCAGGTACTGCACCACGGATGTCCAGGCGTGGCCACCGCCGCGCCGCTGGTCGACCTGGGAGAACAGGGTGGTCATCTCGCGGACCGCCGCGAGGTCCCCGCGGCCGACCCGCCGGGTCGCGGTGGCACCACGGGTGGTGCCGCGGTTGGCCATCCGAGGCCACCAGTCATCACTGGGCAGCGATAGGGCGGCCACCGAGTAGACCGCCGTGCCCAGCGCCTGCCTGCGTTCCACGTCCACGTCGGATCTCCCGAGTTCGGCCAGCGCACTCAGGGTATCGGCGTCCCAGTCGGGGGCGCGGGTGGCAGGGGCGGTCAGGCCGATCTCTTCGAGCGTGATGACCTGGTTTCCGAGGGCACGGCTCAGCGCCTCAGCCAAGTAGACGCCGACGTTCCCGGCCGGCTGGACGCCGTTCTTCCACTGTGTGATGCCCGACTTGTTGGTCTCCAGCACCTCACCGTGCTCAGCCGCCACCCTTCTGACCAGGCGTGCGATCGCGTCACCCGGGAGCTTGGTCTCGGTGATGACTGCCCGCAGCTTCTGGTTCGGTTCTCGCCCTGGTGCCAACGCCCACCTCCTGACGGGACGTTAAACCGGATAAACCACTTTGGGTGTCCAGCATCGTACTCCTGGTAGCGGTTCGGCAGTTCACTAACTGCATGCCGCTCCAGTGACTGGCCGCACCGGCCGAGTGGTGGGGGCAGTCCACGCCGTATGGATCTGCTCCCGTTCACCAGCCGCGCGGTGGTCCCCATGTCGAGGGTGCGTGCCGGGACGCTCCGGCCGCGCGGGTCTCGGAGCACCTAAGCCGAGGAGATGATGATGACCGCAGGGACGTTCACCCCGTCGGCCACGACCGACCGGGTGGCGCGGAGGATGCCGTGCCGGTTGGAGACCGTGAAGGCCGCCCGGAGACTGGTCGACGAGACGCTGCGGGGCTGGGGGCTGGGCGAACTCACCGACAGCACGAGGTTGTTGGTTAGCGAGTTGGTCACCAATGCGGTCCGGCACACCGGCTGCACGCGGATCGTCGTGCGGCTCGCGCGGGATGAGCGGACCGTTCGGGTGAGCGTGCAGGACTTCTCCTGTGAGCTCCCCCTCCTCATCCAGGCCGGCCTGAACGAGGAGCGCGGCCGGGGGATGGCGCTGGTCGACAGCATGTCCGATCGGTGGGGCGTGGACCTGAAGCCCTTCGGCAAGGTCGTGTGGGCGCAGGTCACGGCCCGCACGAGACCGGCACGAGCGATGTGACCACGTCCGGTGATCCCGGAGAGCTCCCGCCAACTGGCCGGCGACCGGCCGTGGCGGGGACAGACGGCTCCTGCTGGAGCCATTCCTCGTACTCGCTCAGGAGTGGGAGGAGGTGAACCACATGTCGCACCGCACCGGGGTGGCCGGCTGGCAGGCCCCGCAGCCTCCGCCGCCACCACCTCCCGCGCCCCCGCCGCCCCCGATCCCGGAGCCGCCGTTCCCGGGCCGGTAGGTCGTCAACACCTTGGTGCGGGTCCGCCGAGCGCAATTCGGCGGACCCGCACCAAGCATCCGTACCCCGTCAGGAGAGAGGTCGATCATGTTCCTACCCGTGACCGCTGGTCACGACGATCGAATCGTCGTCCTCGGCGCCGGCCCCTGCGGGCTCGCGTGCGCCGATGCCCTGCGGCAGCTCGGGCACCGCAACTGGGTGGTGCTGGAGGCCCGCGATACCGTCGGCGGCCTTGCCTCCTCCGTAGTAGATGAGGAGGGCTTCACCTGGGACCTCGGAGGGCACGTCGTCTTCTCGCACTTCGGGGAGTTCGACCGGCTGCTGGCAGAACTCTTCAGCAGCGACGAGCTGTTGGTCCACGACCGCTCGTCGTACGTCCGGTTCGGCAACCGCTGGGTGCCTTACCCCTTTCAGCAGCACCTCGGCGCTCTCCCGTCGTTGGACGCGCTCGCCTGCCTGGCCGGGCTCGCTGCCGTGCGGCTGCGTGGCAGGGCTGACCACCAGCGGGCCGCGGACGACTTCGAGAGCTGGCTGCAAGCCGCCTACGGGACGCCGATGGTGGAGCGGTTTTTCGGCCCGTACAACACGAAGGTCTGGTCCGTGGCGCCCAGGGAGATGAGCGCGGGCTGGGTCGCGGAACGAGTTGCGCCGGCCAGCCTCGGTGGAGCCCTTGCCACCGTCCTGGGGCTGCGTCGCCCGCACAGCACGTGGGGCCCGAACGCCACCTTTGCCTTCCCCACCCACGGAGGCACCGGAGAGGTGTGGCGGCGACTGGCCGCCCGGCTCGGCGACCGGGTCCATACACGCGCCCGAGCCGTGGCGATCGATGCGGAGGAGCGCCGCGTCGTCCTGGCCGGCCGGGAGGTCGTCGACTACGACCACCTGGTCACCACGATGCCGCTCGACCAGCTCGTCGCCTGCACCGCCAGCGCGCCGGACCAGGTCCGCAGGGCGGCAGCCCGACTGCGGCACAACACAGTGGCGATGGTGGGCCTCGGGTACCGCGCTCCCACGATGGACCGGCGCTCGTGGCTCTACTTCCCGCACGCCGACGTGCCGTTCTACCGGGCCACCAACTTCAGCAAGTACGCCCCGGCCAACGTGCCCGGCGGCGACACCTCGGCCTACTGCTCGTGGATGACGGAGACCTCGTTCCCAGCCGACCAGTCCTTCGAGCCGGAGGCATTGACACGGTCCTGCGACGAGGCGTTGCGCCGCCACGGCCTGGTGCCCGAGCAAGCACCGCTGGCCAGCGCGCACGTGGAAGTCATCCCGTACGCCTACCCGGTGCCGACACTGGCTCGCGACCAGGCGCTCGCCGAGATCACGCCTTGGCTTGAGGCGCACGGCATCCACTCCCGCGGCCGGTTCGGCACCTGGCGCTACGAAATCGGCAACATGGACCACGCCGTGAAGATGGGCATCGACATCGCCCACCGCCTGGTTACGGGGGCTGCCGAGGAGCTGGTTCCCACGCCGCACAGGGACGCCGCGATGGTCGGCAGTCGGTCATGACAGGACTTCAGGAAGTCCGCTTCGGCGGGCACCGCTTCGCCTTGGACGTCGACCGCTCCTTCGCGGCCGACCAGCTCGCTCACCTGGCGGACTTCTCCGCCACCCTCGGTCGTGTCGGGGAGTGCGAACACCCGCGCATGTCGATTACGGTCCGCCACGATACCGGGCTGTTCAACGACCGTCTGGAGCGCCTGGCCGCGCTGCCGTATCGAACGGTCATTCCGTTCCGTGGAGAGCCGTACCACCTCGCCCAGATCGGCGACGTCACGTGGTGGCGCCAGCCCCACGGCGCGGGCCGGTGTGAGGACCACCTCTACGCCAGGGACCAGGGTGGACGCATTCATATCCTGCTCCGCCCCGGTGCCGAGCGCGGTGAGCGCTATCTGATGCGCGTTATCCGCGAGGCCGCCTTGCGGTGCGCGCAGGAGCGCGGCTGGGCGGTCTTCCACGCGGCGGCCGCTGCAGTTGGCGGCCGCGGTGTGTTGCTCGCGGGTACTTCAGGCGCGGGCAAGACGACCGTGCTGAGCGCCCTTGCCGCGTACGCCGGCGCGGATCTGATTGCCGCCGACCGCGCGGCCGTCGACGAGGAGGCGACCCACGTGCTCGGCGTTCCGCTGTCGGTGCGGATCGGCTCCGGCACCATCGGCGCGCTGCCGCCGGCGATCACAGCAGACCGCCGACTCGCCGTCCCTGATCACCTCGGCCCCGCCGGGAAGGCGGCGCTCACTCCAGCCGAGTTCGCCGGGGCCTTCGGCGTCGCGGTACGGGAGAGCGCCCCGCTCGCACTGGTCGTCATGCCCCAGCTCACCGCCGACCAGCAGCCGCCCACAGCGCGTCCCTTCGACCGGTGCACCGCCCGGCGCCAACTGGCCACCGCCTGCTGCACGCCGTACGACGAAGACTGGCTGGAGCCTTGGCTCACGCCGCAGTCCACCAGCATCGACGCTCTGCAGCAGCAGGCGGACCAGCTGCTTGACTCGCTCGCTGACAGCGTCCCTGTCCTGCACGTGACTGCCGGAGTGCAATGCCCTGACCTGCTCCACCGCCTGGCGGACTGCGTCCTTGGGAGGCTGGGATGAGACCGCAGAGGATCGCACTCGTTGGACCGGTTGCATCCGGCAAGTCCACCCTGGCCGCTGCCATCGCCCACCACACCGGCCTGCCTCACATCGACCTCGACCTACTGTTCTGGGGGCCGCGCTGGACCCCCGTGCCGACCGACGTCTTCCACGACCGAGTTCACCAGGCGATCGCCCAGGACCGGTGGATCACGGACGGCAACTACGGCGGCGATGTCGGCGGAACGATCACCAACTGCGCCGAGCTCACCATCTGGCTCGACCTGCCGCTGCGCACCTGCCTGCCCCGTCTGCTCAACCGCTCGCTGCGACGCGCCTGGCACGGCCACGAACTCTTCGCCGGCAACCGCGAGACCTGGAGCCACCTCATCGCCCGCGACTCGATCCTCTGGTGGGGACCGGTCCACCACCACCGGCACCGTCGCCGCTGGAGGGACGACCTCGCCGCCTCCGGGCGCCCGGTCCTGCACCTGCGCGAGGCCGCGACCCTGGCCCCGGCCCTGCACCACCTCGACCTGCTGCCCGAACGCTGGGAGGCCCGATGCCCCGCGAAGTGATCGCCTCCGTCGTCCGCGTCCCGTGGCACAGCACCCACGGCGGCTACGACCGCCTCCTCGACTACCTCCCTGAGACCCGCCGCATCGGCCCGCCCAGTACCCCGCTCGCCCGGAGCCTGGCCAGCGTCGGACACCTGGTCGGCCGCCGCTTGTGCCCGCTGCCGTTCTATCCGGCCAGGCACTTCGCCACCGACATCCGCATCCTGGCGGACCCCAGGCCCGCCCATGTCCTCTACGGCGACGAGCAGTTCTGGTTCTCCCAACACCGCACCGCCCCAACCGCGGTCACCTACCACCAGCCCGCCCGGCACCTGGCCCGCCTCTTGCCGTCGGCCACGTGGCGCAGCCTCCTCCCGCGAGCGGCCCACGTCATCACCCTGGACCCCACGCAACAGGCGTTCTTCGCCGACCACCTCCCGGAGCAGCGCGTCCACCTCGTGCCCCACGGCATCGACACTGCAGCCTTCAGACCCGGCCAACCACTCCAACCCGGCAATCGGCCAATGGTGTTGACCGTCGGCTGGTGGCTCCGCGATTGGGACGTCTTGGATGCCGTGCACTGGCGCCTGCACCGGCGCTATGGCGACGAAGTCGACCTCGTTGTCGTCACCCGTGAGGCCGCCGCCCACCGCTGGCACCCGGCTGTCCGCGTGCTGGAGAACGTCGCTGAGCCAGTACTCGTCGACCTCTACCAGCGCGCCGCCGCCGTGCTCCTGCCGCTCATCGACGCCACCGCCAACAATGCCCTGCTCGAAGCGATGGCTTGCGGCGCCCCGGTCGTCGCCACCGACGTCGGCGGCATCAGCTCCTACACCGGCTCCGCAGCGCTCCTCACGGAACCGGGCGACCCCGTTGCGGCCACCGAAGCCGTCGAGAGCCTGCTCGCCGAGACCGGCACCGCCGCCGACCGAGCCCGTCGGGCAGCTGCACGAGCCCGTGCCGAGCAGTTCGCATGGCCCGCCGTTGCGGAGCAAGTCCGAGACGTCTACCGAAAGTTGGTGGCTGACCAGTGACACTCTGGTTCGACTTCGCCGTCCCCGTGTTGGTCACCGTCATCCTCGCCCGAGCGATCTGGGCCTACCTCGCCACTGAGAGCAGCGCTCGCTGGCTCCTGACCGTCGCCCGCCGCCACGACCACGCCGCCGCGCCCGCCCCCTGGCTGGTCGTCCTGCTCCCTATGCTCCGGGAACAGGCCGTCGCGCCCGAGACCATCGCGGCCTTCACCTCGCTCGACTACCCACCGGGCCGTGCCGCGGTCGTTGTCATCACCACCGAACGCGAAACCATCGCCCGCGATCAACGCCTGGCCGAAGCCACAGAGTTGGCCAGGCAGCGGCCACTCACTACCGCGGACCTGCGCGGCCTACTCCCAGCCGCCCGCTGCGAACCGGCCGCCCAGGAGCTCACCGCCGCACTCGCCACCGATCGCGGTACCGCGCTCACCGCCCTGGTGAACTCCGAACCCACCACCGCCCAGATCGTCGAAGCCACCCGCCCAACCGCCGGGCCGCTCCCGCTCATCCACCTGCACCAACCGAACCAAGGTGGCCGCAAGGCTGGCCAGCTCAACTACGCCGTGAGCCAACTCGATTCGATCCTCCACGAGTACGGATGGAACCCCGTCGAGGACGCTGCCCAGACCTATCTGGCCGTCTACGACGCCGACGCCATCCCCGACGCCCGCACCCTGCACGCCTTCGCCGAAGCCGCCCACCAGCACCGCGCCCGCACCGGCCGCGCCCCTGAGGCGATCCAGCAACAACGCCTCCCACTCCTCGGCCGCCGACCCTTCCCCGCCGGCGCCACCGGGGCCCTCCTCACCGGCGAGTGGATCTACCAGCTGCGCCGCTCGCTCGGCATCGAGCTGGCCCGCATCTGGCTGCACCACTACCTGACCACCGCGCCCCTTCCCGCCTTCGTGCGGACCGCACTGCGCCCGATGATCTACGGCGTCGGCTGCGGCCTGGCCGTGCAACTGCCCGCCCTCGAAGCCATCGGAGGCTTCCCCGAACCTATGGAAGACCTCGGCGCTGGCCATCGCCTCTCCCTGCTCGGTGCCGCATTCGCTCCGAGCACGGTGGCAGTCCTGGACGAGCCCTACGTGGAGCCTGCCGGGCTGACCAACCTCCATGCCCTGGCCTTCACCGCATCCAGCCGCCCCGACTTGCACGCACGCGCCATTGCCCACAAGGCCTCGACGCTCTCCCGCACTGCCAAGGCCGTTCTGGTCCTACGTGAATGGGCAGACGAGGCCGCCTGGCTGCTGGGCGCCCCGCTCGCCGCTGCCGCCACCGCCAGCGCCTGGTGGGCAGGACCCATCTGGACCGTGATCGCCGCCGCCGGACTCGTACTCCATGGCCCGCTCCTCACCGCCCGGCTCCTCCGCCTCGCGCCCGCCTTGCACGACGCCGTCACCCCGCCTGCCTCGGCCACCCGGCCGCCGACGCCAGGACCGGTGCGCCCAGCCCTACTCATCGCAGCCAGCCCGCTGCAGCCATTCGTACGACTTGTTGGCCCCTGGCGACTCATCCTTCGCAAACTCGCCGGTCGGCCTGCCAAGTTCGGCAAGACTGAGCGCTGATAGATCATCAGGTCACAGGAGAGCACGATGTCCGAGCCCGTCACCGTCACCATCCGCACCGCTGCCAAGGCCGTGGTCCTCCACGCCGGCCAGGTCCTCCTCCAGGCCGCCAACTGGGAGGGCCAGGACTGCTACTTCCTCCCCGGCGGCGGTCAGAACCCCGGCGAGGCCCTCGCCGACACCGCCCGCCGCGAAGTCGAGGAGGAGACCGGCCTCACCATCCAGGTCGAGAAGCTGCTGTGGCTGCGCGAGTACATCGGCGCCAACCACGACCACGCCGACACGGAGGCCGGCACCCACCGCATCGAAGCGATCTTCAAGTGCACCCCGACCAGTGACCCCGGCCGCCTCGGCGGCCACCAGGCCGACGACCTGCAGACCGGCCTCGAATGGGTCCCGCTCGACAAGGTCACCACCGTCAACCTGCTGCCCCACGCCCTCCGCGCTCCCATCGCCGGCCTTGCGATCGGAGACCCGGACACCCCCTACCTCGGCGACGTCGCCTGAGCTCACATGTACCTTGATGGCCGCGTCCCGTCCGGCGCCCGCGAAATCACCACCGGCCAGGCCAACCGCGTCTGGTACGTCGACCAGCCTGCCCCCTACGTCCTCAAGCACTACGGCGACCCTGCCCGAGCCGCCAATGAGGCCGCCGCCCTCCGCCTGCTCGCCGCCCACCACATCCCCGCCCCACGCCTACTCGCCACCGCCCCCGACGACCACCCGGGGTGGACCGCCCAGACCGCGGTCCACCCCGACCCCATACCGGCCGAGCACTTGCTCGACGAACTCGCCGAACCCCTCGTCGCCATCCACCAGATTTCCGGCACCCACTTCGGCCGCCTCGCCGGCGCCCGCCGCTACCCGACCTGGCCCAGCTACCTCCACGACCGCCTCGCCCACTACACCTCCGCAGCACCCCATCTGGCCCCCGAGGCTGCCAAACTCCACGACCAACTCGACGCCCTCGCACCCAACCCAGAACCCCGGCTCCTCCACCACGACCTGCAACTCGGCCACCTGGTCCGCCAACCCGACGGCACCCGCCTCCTCCTCGACTGGGAACTCGCCGCCTTCGGAGACCCCCTCTCCGACCTGGCCCGCCTCGCGGTCCGCCTGCGCCACATCGACACGGCGACGGTCGCGGGCCAGGCGGCCAGCCAAGGCCCGGGCGCGGAGGACCGGCTCGATCTCTACTGGCGGATCCACCGCCTTGCCGACCGAGCCTTGGCGCTTGGTAGCAGGCCCCAGTTCCGGGGGCGTTCGTGACCGCAGCTGCTCCCCTGCGGGCCAATCAGAGCCGCTGGAGCCGCTCCACCGCGTCAGCGAGCACTTCATCGCGCTTGCAGAATGTGAACCGGACCAGCGAGCGGCCGGCTTCGGCGTTGTCGTAGAAGACCACGTTTGGAATGGCGACGACGCCGCAGCGCTCGGGCAGGGTGCGGCAGAACTCCAATCCATCCTTCTCACCGAGTGGGGTGATGTCGGTGGTGATGAAGTACGTGCCCTCGGGGACGACGACCTGGAAGCCGGCGGCTGCAAGGCCGTTGGCCAGCAGATCGCGCTTGCGGAGTAGATCGGCGCGGAAGCCGGTGAAGTAGCTGTCGGGCAGGCGAAGCGCCTCGGCGACGGCGTACTGGAAGGGGCCGGCGCTGACGTACGTGAGGTACTGCTTGGCCGTTCGTACTGCTGCGACCAGCGGAGCGCTCGCTGTTACCCATCCAACCTTCCAACCCGTGAAGGAGAAGGTCTTCCCGGCTGAGGAGATCGAGACTGTGCGCTCACGCATGCCGGGGAGGGCGGCGATGGGGTGGTGGCCAGTAGCGAAGACGAGGTGCTCGTAAACCTCGTCCGTGATTACCAGCAGATCGTGCTCGACGGCGATCTCCGCGATGGTGGCGAGTTCCTCGGGGGTGAGAACGGTGCCGGTGGGGTTGTGCGGGGTGTTGATCAGCAGCAGTCGGGTGCGCGGGGTGATGAGGGAGCGTAGCTCGTCGAGGTCGGGGCGGAACTCGGGCTGCCGCAGGGTCAGCGGTACCCGCACGGCGCCGGCCATGGCGATGCAGGCGGCGTAGGAGTCGTAGAACGGCTCGAAGGCGATGACCTCGTCGCCGGGCTCCAGCAGGGCGAGGAGCGAGGCTGCGATGGCTTCGGTGGCGCCGGCGGTGACCAGGACCTCGGTGTCGGGGTCGTAGGACAGCCCGTAGAACCGCTGCTGGTGCTCGGTGATCGCGGTCCGTAGCTCGGGGATCCCGGGCCCGGGCGGGTACTGGTTGCCACGGCCGGAGAGCACCGCATCAGCGGCGGCTTGGGCGATCTCGTGCGGTCCGTCGGTGTCTGGGAAACCCTGCCCGAGGTTGATGGAGCCGGTGGCCGTGGCCAGCGCGGACATCTCGGCGAAGATCGTCGTTCCCATGCCCGCCAGCCGGCGGTTCAACAGCGGCCTTGCACCCATTGCAGCTCCTCACGACTTGTCGTCAGGCCAATCCTCTGACGGTTGAAGAGCGATGGACAAGCTTTGGTGCCTCTTGTTCGAGCAGCGAGCTCACAAACGCCGCAGTCGGCTTGATGCTCATATGACCTATAGGATCGCGGCCGCGGTCGCTCAACGGCCGCTGGGGCGGGAGAGCTTGGGGGGAACACGTGGACCAGTGCACGGCGATGACCAAGGCGGGCAACCGCTGTCGTCTCCAGCAGATGTCCTGGTACGGCGTCGGCCCGCACCCAGGAGTGTGCACCCGGCACGCCACCCCCGAGCAGACCGCCGCGTCCACCGCACTGCTCGACCGGCCCCTCGACATCGCTACCGCCGATCCCGCGGCCCCGTTCCCCGAGGTGTCCATCACGCCCGAGCGTGTCACTTGCGACGCCATGGGCGGTTGGGTGGCCAAGATCCGCGGTACGAACGAGCGGTACGTGTACGCGCGCACGTTCCTCAACCGAAGCAGTCCGCCGCACGGTTGGCAGCTCAGCGGCAAGGGCCTGTACGAGTGCCGCGAGATCGGCCCGCGCAGCAAGTTCTCGTGCTTCTTCGTGGTCAAGGGGGTGTTCCGTCGTCGGGTGGAGTTGGTGGCGCCGGAAACAGCTGCGCGTATGGCCCGCAGGATGGGCCGACAGAGCGCCGAGTCTTAACGCTCTATCAGCAGCGGCGGGCTTGGTCGGCGCTGGCAGGACTGGTTCATGGCGGTGCAGCCGCTGGGGTGACGGGATCCTGCCCGTCATCCCAGCCCGGAGACCCTTGGGGGCTGGTCGGTGACCAGTTACAACGAGATCAGCGGCGGTCACACGGGCGCCGTCGTTCAGGCCGGAGTCATCCACGGTGGCGTCCAGATCAGCAGCGGGCCTGCTGTGCAGACAGCCTCATTGGTCACGGCTTGGACTGGGCCGAATATCATGAACTGCCCGATGAAGCGGTCCAGCGAGCCTGGTGGCCATCACTTCCACGCTGTGGTCGCGTACAACGCCGGGATCGAGCCGGTCCATGGTGCCAGCGTGTGTGTTCCCGCGCCTGACGCAAACCTTCTCCCCGGGGAGCAGCCGCTGATGCTGGTCCCGGTCGGACTAATTCCGCCTGGCGCGCGACTCGAGGTGGAGATCGGAGACCAAGGCCAGTTCGAGCCGCAGTTTGCTGTGCCGTTGGAGATCCACTTCACGGATGCACACGGCGTCTCCTGGTCTCGCGACGATCAGAGCCGACTCCGCTCCTACCCGGATCAGTAAGGATGCCGTCGCCATTGACAGGGCGGTGGCCCGACCAGCGGGGAGGATCTGAGTGTGCCCCTCAGGACGGGCACGGATGCGAGGGCAACTTAGCGTTTGCGCTTGCTACTTGCCCGTCGTTGCTGTCGTCGGGGACGTGCAGCGGGGATTTTCGGGCCAGCCCAGAGGACGATCGCGGAGGCGAGAGTGCCGGCCCGGCAGGCTGCTTGGTATCGCATGAGGGTGGCGGTGGGGGAGGACAGGATCTCCCGGCCGCTGACGGGGTCCTCGAGATCGAATCCGTAGCTGAACAACACCAGGACGGTCCCACGGCGTTGGGCGGCCTCGCGCCAGGCGGGGGTGGGCAGCGCGGGAATGCGGGCAAGGACGGTGCCGTCGGCGGCTTGAAGGATGAGTGTGGAGCCGTCGGGGCGTAGGCGCAGGTCTTCGACAACGGGGAAGACGGACCCGGGGCCCCACATCCGCCGTAGTCCATGGGCGCAGACCCGGTGCAACTGCGCGTCGATGACGGCATCGCCATCGGCGGAACGGACCAACATGTATGTGTCGGGTTGGATGATGGCGATCGCGCGGGGACCGGAGAAGGCACGGAAGCGATGGGGAAGGAGATCAACGTTGCTGGCGAAGCCAAGCGCAGCGAACCCGGGGTCGGTCGACAATGCCAGGTGTCCGAACATGCCGGCACTCTGCAGCGCCGTGTGCAGCTCTGTCGCTGTGTCAGGTGGTAGCGCGGCCAGCGCGGCGTGACCTTCGGCATGGGTCCTATCGTGGAGGACTTCCCTGAACCGGGCACCGAGGCGGCCGGGCAGGCCATTGCAGATCAGTTCCCATGCTGCCGCCTGTTCCGGGTTATCGGCGAACGGCATGGGCGCGAGCTGGGCCATGAGTGCTTCGAACTCGTGAGCCTCTGTCGGGTCAGTGGCAAGGCTGACACGGGCGCCAATGTGGACCACGCGCAGCATTAGGAACCGGGCGTGGTCGAAGTCGTTGTCCGCGAGCTGGTCAAGGTACGGGCCAGTGTCGTCCATGAGACGGTCGAGCAGTGCCAGCGGCTCATCCTCGCCGGTGAGCACCCACTGCATGGCGCAGACCTGACCGAGGTTGTGAACCAGGTGGTTGACGGAGAACCGATGCAGGGTCCGCGGTCCCAGGTAACGGCGGAACAGGGTGTACTGGGCGTCGGCTTGCTCCCATTTGTGCTGATGGGCAAGTGCTTCGATCAGTAGGCGCTGGACTTCGGCCGACGGGGCACTTGGCGAGTCAGTGATCAGATCGAGGATGGCTGCGGCGGCCTGTTCGGCTTCTCTGGCCTGGCCTTCTTCCATGAGCTGGCCGACTGCTGCGGTTTGGTACATGACGCGGATCTGCGGGCTCTGCGGCAGTTGTGCGGCAAGGAGCTGGAACCGCTCTAGAAGGCTTTCGAGTTCCTGGTGCCTGGGTGCGCGGCGGGAACGGATCTGCAGGATGAGCACGCTCTCGGTGACCAGCCTGACTGCGCGTAGTTGGTGTTCGGATGGCAGCGCGGTCAGGTAGTTGAGGACGTGGGTGAGTTGCCGGCAGATCTGCTCGGAGGCGTCGGCGGCATCCGTGAGCTCGAAAAGGGAGGCGAGCCGGATTCGGGCCTGCGCGGCGATCAGGTCCTCCCGGTCAGGGCTAGCAGTGAGCCAAGCCAGTTCCTGCTCAAGCAGGTTCCGGGCATGGTCGTAGCGGCCGTGGTCGTGGTGGAAGCCAGCAAGGTTGCCCAGCAGGAGCGCGGTGTGGCTAGTAATGACCTCAAGCCGCTCAAGGTGCCCTGCCAGCACTGTGGCGTGCTGAGCCAACTCCCAAGCGCGCTCGCTCTGTCGATGATCGACCGCGGTACATAGCCAGGCGTTGGTGTGGGTGGCAGCCTGCTGCAGCACCGCGCCCGGGTCTGCTTGTTGCTCGAACAGGCGGCGCAAGATCAGCTGCAGCACGGTGTTCATCGACAGCGTGTCGTCGCTCCCGGGCACGGGTACCTGATCTTGGCCGACGGGGAGAGGTGCGTCGGGGCGGACGAACGATACGCCGAACAGCTCCCGCAAGATCTCCCGCAGCGGACTGCTGGCCTCGTCAATCAGGACGACGGACTTGCTGTGGCGGAGCGCCTCGCTGGGCACGAACGCGCTGGCGAACGCGAGATGAAGCGGGATGCGCTGCGGAGCGAAGTAGCAAAGGGCAGACAGCAGCCCAGAGCAGCCCCCCAGCACCTCGGGGCGGTCGCGAGCGCCAGTGTGCAACCGCTCCAGACTCAGATTGACTGCGGCGACCAGGGTCTTCGGATAGCCAACTGGTAGTGCTTTGTCGTCATCCAATGCTGATGACAGCAACCGGGACCGATACTCGCCGATACGTGTCGGATCGATCCCGCATGTCACCAAGTAGCCGGCAGCCAGTTCGATCGCCAGCGGCCATCGCCCCAATGCCTCTACCAGCTCCACCAAGTCCGACCGATGTTGCACGGCCTGCGTGGCGTCAAGTTCCAGACGCAGCACGAGCAGTTGCAGTGCCTCTTCTGCAAGCAGGGCTTCCGTCTCGATGTGCTCATGGACGCCACGCCAGCTCCGTGACAGGGATGTCACCAGTACTTGGCCGCGCCCGAGCCGGGGGAACCAGGCCTGAATCGGTCCGGGGGCGGCGTCGTCGAACACCAGCAGCCACGAGCCTGGTAGCTGCTGCAAGAGCGTGTGGACCTTCTCCCGGATCAGCACGGCATCCGCGGCCTGTTCTCCGGGGGAGTCGCCCAGGTGCGCAAGTAGCCGCGTGAATGATCCGGTGAGCGCCTCCACCGAAGAGGCATCGAGCCAGAACACCAGGTCGTACCGGTAGGCCTCCGAAGCGACATAGGCTGCGGCCAGGCTCGACTTCCCGATGCCGGACAGCCCGCTGATCACGCTCACGGATACGCCTGCCTGGGCCGGAGTACCGTTCAACGCCGCGGTTACCTGTTCGAGCAAGCGAGGCCGGGTGATCTCCGGGATGGGTGGGATCGGCCCAACCACGACCCCGAAGTCCTGTCGACCCAAGGCCGTGACCAAGACCTCATCATCGACCAGCACGCACTTGCGGAAGTGCTCCAAGGTCCATGACGCCGATGCCGGGTCCGCCGCACGCCGCAGCACCTCGGCTACCAAGAACCCCAGCACCAGGCCGCCCGAGCGCGCAGACAGCCCACGGCGGTTCTGCCGTCGTAGATCACGCAGCTGCTCGTTCAAGTCCCCGCGCAGCCCTGCATCGTCCCGCGCGTCGAACACGATGCGGGCCGTTGCCAACCGCGACCACTGCCCCTCCGTCAGCGCCTCAAGGCGCCGCGAGGACACCGGTGCCCCTGCGAAGATCTCTTCCAGCTCGGAGCGAAGTCGAATCGGATCATCACGCAGCACTTGCAGGGCGTCGGCAAGACGCGCACAGCCGCGGTCCGGGGTTGCGTTGGTGACCAACTCGTAGTGTTGTGAGGAGAAGCTGGACACCAGATGCAGGAGTACCTCCATCGCCCGCGGCGCGCTCACGGTCCGACCCGAGGCGGCGCTCTTGACCTGCACCGCCACCAGCGAGTTGCCGTCGGCGTCGACAAGGTCGAAGTCGACCGAGTCCACGTTCTGCGCCGACGTCGCCTCGCCGGGACCCTCAATCCGGCACGCTGCCGCCGGCGAGCTGTCTGATAACGCGAGCAGAGCCTCCAAGGTCCGCAGGTACTGGTACTGATATCCCCGGGCCGCGATCCGGCCTCCGTCGACGCTCATCGTCGCTCTCCCTACCCCAGCGCATGCAGTCTAGGCACCCGCGCAGGCATCGTCCCTCCCTCAAAGCACCCACCACGTCGGTCTTGAGTGCCATGCTGATCAGATGGGGATCGAAGATGAAGAGGCATGGGAGAACGACCAGGTTCTCGGCCAGACCGTCGCCTTGTTCGACCAGCGGGGAGACCAGGAAGCTTTCCAACTGCTCCTAGACGTCACCGCCCTCGACTTTGAGCGCGCGCCGGGTTCAGATTGGACCAACCCGATCGTGAGCGCAGTCCTGTCGGTCGAGAGTCATGTGGTTCCTCTGTTCACAGAGGAGCTGTTCGGGCGCATCAGCGAGACGCTCATGGATGTCGCGCGGCGGAGAGGCCACCATCACACCAGCCGAGTCGAGATCCGGGAAGCCCTTCCGGAGGTTGGTCCGGACTGGCGTACCTACTACGCGGACCGCGTCGGGGCTCGCCCGTCCAACCAGGCTCGCCGTGAACGCACTGCGTCGACTGTCCCAACAGAGGACGGCCTGGCACTGGCGAGCCAACAGGAGCGCATTGTCTACCTGGCACTGAAGGACATCCAGGCTGCCACCCCGGAGGACAAGACCATCGCCATCGCGCCCTTGCCTGGGGTGCGTCTGCGGGCTGGGCACACCTGGTCCCCCGACATCACGGTTTTCGGCAACGGCAGGGTCGTCATCTTCGAAGTTGACGGGCCGCACCACCGCGATGCCCGCCGGTATGCCGACGACCGCAACCGTGACCTCCAGTGGCAGCGGTGTGGCGTGCCCGTCGTGCGGCTGCCGGTTGAAGACCTGGCTGATCGCGATCAGCTTGCTAAGCGGCTCAAGGAAGAACTGATTCGCCACCTTTGGCCGCGCTGAGTCTTCCCGTGCGGACGTGTGGCGGTCTCAGCCGGCGGCACGTCAGGTTGTTGTCAGGGATTGCTGATGAAAAGTCAGACTGGGATCTCGCCGTCATTGCCAGCTCGTCTGATCGAGCGAAGGAGACACGGAGAAGTTGGCGAAGCACCCGATGGACCGCGCCGCTGAAAGGAAGGCGGCAGCGGAGGCACGCATCGTCCAGGAACGAGAGGAGATTCAGGCGCGCGCTGCCAGCCGACGCCAGACCGAGCCGCTCGAGCGTGCGAGCGGCCTGACCCAGGCGCAGCTCGATGCGAACATTGAGGCCGCGCGTGAGACCAGCGAGGGGCACCTGAGAGATCTCATTCCCGATGCGATGCCGTTTCAGAGCGCGCGCCCCGTTTACATCATCAAGCACGCGGTTCACAACGTCCTGAAGATCGGTGTCGGCGGCAGCTTACGCATCCAGCAGCATATAGGCCGGGGATGGCTCCTCCAGCACCTCACAGCCCCAACTCTATTGTCCCGAGAGATCGAGCAGAACGTCTTAGCGGGAATACGAGCCATGGGAATTCCCCGGGCAATGACTGGAGCGGAAATGCCGCAGGGAGGAGCGAGCGAGACCATGAGTGGCGACCGGATCAGCATCAGCGAAGTATGGGAGCTGGTCCAGCAGGAATACCAGCGGCTGACTGAACTTCTTGCCGTTACGATGGGTGCGCACCCGGAACGGCTAGAGATCGTCGCGAGCGTAGACGATCATCTTAGTATTTATGGCCTCGGGCATAGCCTCCCGGAACTCCTCGATCGAATCGATAGTGGCAAGCCGACGATCCTCCACCAGTACGGTCGCAAGGTCGCCGCAATTGTCCCGATCCACGACTTCTACGCCTTGCATGACGCCACCGACGAGATGGCTGCCCGTGACGCGGAAGCCCACCGCAACGACCCGGATACCGACATGGTCGATGTCCTCGCTGTCCTGCTGGGCGAGTCCGCGCGCCGCACTGTCGCCCCTGCGGCAGAGCGTAGACGCGCGCTTTCCCGTTCCCGGCTGACGGAAAATGGCCACGTATGAGTTCATACCACTTCGTGTACCGCTGGCCATATAACTTTCCGCCATACCATCCTGGGAAGAGGCTGCATAATCGTTTCCGTGTTGCGGAGAGCGCGCGCCAAGCTCTCCTTACTATCCCGCAGGAAGATGCCGCCATGCTGCTGCGGACGCTGCTTGGTCGCGACCGGGGCCCGAGATTCAACGGGATAGACGCCACACAGTTCCCGGGGCGCCCGGGACTGTACCGTTTGCGAGTCGAAAGGTACCGGC
The DNA here is from genome assembly GCF_006636205.1 of Kitasatospora acidiphila. NCBI lineage: Bacteria > Bacillati > Actinomycetota > Actinomycetes > Kitasatosporales > Streptomycetaceae > Kitasatospora > Kitasatospora acidiphila. The sequence continues at coordinate 4,639,854 of NZ_VIGB01000003.1, forward strand.
TCGTGTATTGGTGCCATAATGATCCCAAGAATCCTGCCCGCTCGATAGTTATCCTTGCATCTGTCGTTGACGACCGCACCCGTTACAGGCGCGCGGAGGGCTAGCGGTGGTAGCGGGCGGTGAGCTGGGCGAAAAAGTCGTCGAGTAGGGCTGATGCGCTGGCCCTATTCACGAGTTCCGCACCGCCGAAGCGGTAGACCTCGTAGCCGCGGAGCCGCAACTGCCGGTCTTCGGCGACCAGCTCGGCGTACCGATCGGGGTCGGCACGCTTAGTCTCCAAGTCGGAGTAGTGCTGTGCTCCGTCCAGCTCGATCACGATCCGAATCCGGTTGGGGAACAGCAGGAGGAAGTCCATCCGCTGGCGGCGTAGGGTCGACCCCTTCGGCCCGAGCTCTCGCCGGGTGTAGGGGTCGTAGTGTAGGTACACCTGCGGGATCAGGGCGGGGATGTCAGGCCCGTTGTCGACGTAGCGCTGGCTATAGCGGCGGAGGATCAGCTTCTCCGCATCGTTGTCGAGCGACTGTGCCAGCCGCGCGTAGAGGTTCTGTGAGACCGCAGTCTCGGTCCACGCTTCCAAGCCTTCACGCGCGGCCCACCACTCGGTTAGCTGACGCCAAGTCAGACCGCCTGCATCGAGTGGCCGGTCGTAGACTAGACAGAACTGATCGTTTGCGACGACCTCGATGTCGTTGTTGATTGCATCGCTGAGCACCAACTGATGCTTCGGCCCATCGGCGGCGAATATGAGGTTTTTCGGCTGGCCGGCCACACCAACCGGACCTACCTGGGCTATCAGTTCCCGCAACTCGGGAGCATCGTGCTCCTCGTCTACCCGCATGGCAAACGTCACCAGGTCCGCGAGCTGCTGCCCCTGCAGCCTTTCGACCACGTAGGCGCGCTTGCTCTTGAAAGCGACGTCGTCCGGTGGTTCCGGAGGCCTCAAGCCCATCTCCACACAGATCTCTTCAACCGCATCGGAGTTGAAGCGATCCCTAAAGAACACCCCGATGGCCTCGCGTAGGACACGTACCGTGATCGTCGGCATAGCCATTCCCTTCCCATAGGGCGTCGACTGCATGCTAGGAGTCCAGTAACGGCGGGCCAGGCCCTGGCTGTTGATGTGCGCAAGTTGCGATAGAGCCGGTCGAGTTTTCGGGCTCAGCCCGGAGCCCGGTGACTGTGTCAAGGCCGCCAGCGAGAGATAAGAGGTGGGCACGTTCGGTGAGTCGCGGTGGCTACCGCGAGCGGCTTGGATCAGCTCGCCAGCGAGTAGGTAGACGAACAAGTCGTTACCTAAGCAGCCTTCGGCGCCAGAGGCGCTTCCACCACGGCAGAAGCTCGTGCAGGTGGGTGTGAACGGCATCGAGGTAGGCAGTCTCGTACTGGGCGAGCTCGCTGAGGTCGATGACAGTCGGCGGGACGTTCATCTGTCTATCAGTGGTGATGGCGGGCGCCTCCCAGGCGTCGTGCATTGCGGTGCCAGCCGTCCGGCGGAGGTGTTGGACGAGGTTCTTGTAGGCGCGGCCGACTGCTGGTGACTCGAGGGCGGTCCAAGCGAGATGGTAGGCGAGTTGGGCTTGAATCTCGCGCAGGATCTCCGAGAGACGGACACGTTCGTCCGCAGCCTGATCAGCGTGTCGGCGGCGGATGGCGTACGGCAGTTCCTTGTATGTGGTGTACGCGACGAATGCTTCCGCGAACGCCCTTCGCAGGCGCGCGCGTTCTTCTTCTCGGGATCGGCTCCGGGCAAGCCACAGGTTGATGGTCGCAGTGATGGCGGCCGCGAGGACGGCGCCGGAAACTACTGCGGATGTCAGCGCCCCGGCCCCGGTAGCTGCGGATGCGGGGGCTGAAGCCAGGGAAGATGGGGTTGCCGTCGCGGTGGTTGTCACCGCTGTCGTGGTTGGGGCGAGAGAGGGCGATTCCTGGGTCGGCAAGGTCATGCTGCCCTCCTGGTTCGGTTACATGTTGGCTCGGGTACGTGGTGTGGGGCTTCCTGGCCGGGCCACTCGCCGGTTCGGCGCCACCAGTCCTCCTTGAGAAGGTGCGCGACGATCAGGCCGAGTAGGACCGCGGGTCCGTCCCGAAGTACCCATCGCTGCGCGGCCGGGTCGTACGGATACCAGATGCACAGAGAGCCGTCGTTGTACCGGTGCGGTGACTCGCTCGGGCCGTCGCTATAGATGCGCGGCGTCTGCGGAGAATAGCGGCCGAACACGACGGTGATGGTCTGTCGGGGAATGTCTGGCAGGACGAGACATACTGCAAGGGCAAAGCCTCCGCGGTACCGATGGGGAGGCGTCACTGCTCTGGTGGTCACGCCGCAGGCTTCGACACCATGCTGGAAGGCGAAACGGAGCGCCGGCCTGGCGAACCAGGCCGGTTCCTGCCACGCCGTCCGCCGGCTCACCGGCCCTCAGACACGATGCCGTACGAGCGGACGGTGGGGATGGCTGCGGAAGGGCCGCCGAGCCCAAGAGCTGCGGTGGAGAGGGGGCCGGGCTGCCGCAGCGCACTGATCTTTTGGGCGAGGCTGCTGGGGGACGGATCGTCGATGTACTTGTAGAAGACCTTGGATAGGGCGGAGAGAACGGCATCGCGATCGTCGTCGTGTGCGATTGCCTCCTCCAGTCCAGCGGCTGCTGTACGCAGCCTGCGGGAGGCAGTGTCGCGCGGGACGAGTAGCCGCACGTTCGGCGATACCCCGGCCGGATCGACCGTGGCGTTGCCAGAGTCGACCCGTCGGGCCGCCTTCGTGAGGACCGTGTTCAGCGCGACGGCCATGCCCATCCCGGGCTCGCTGAACTCCCAGGCCCAGACGGTCAGGTTGTGGGAGGAGAAGCCGGGGATCGAGTACTGCTTGTTCCACGCTTTCAGCAGGCGCACGACCCGGCGTCGGGTGCGCTGGAGGGAGGCCCCTCCCGAGGTGAACAGCTTGACATGGCGCTCGGGGTCGGAGGCCTCCCACGTGTCGTTCTTGAGGTTGGGGATCCACAGCCCCGGTGCATCCTTGCGGGTCAGCGCAACGACCAGGTCCACGGTGGGGTCCTGGCCGTCCACGGGCTGGCCGAACGTCAGCTTAGGGCCGCGCTTGGAGGTTCCGCACCGGGCATTGGGGTACACCTCGCGGACTGCAGGGCCCAGCAGCCCGCAGAGCTCGGCCGAGATGTCGGCAGGGGTCTCACCACCGCCGTCGGGTCCGAGCCCAGGGTAGACACGGCGATCGAGGACGAGGCCGCCGTCTCCGTCGCCGACCGGGTGGATGAAGGTGTGCTGTGCCAGTGATCCACTGGCGTAGGTCCGCAGGGCTCCAGGGAACGCCTCGGCCGTGGAGCGGACCAGGGCCAGTCGCTCTCGGGCCTGCGCGAGCGGCTCGGCGTGGGCGTCGATCTGAGAGCGGATATCGTCCAGGATGTCGTGGGTGTGTCCCATCGGTTTCTCGATTCTTGCTACGGGGCGTCAGGGCCCGGCTTCAGACCCGCCACAGCGGGCCGAGCAACCGTGTAGCTGCTCACCAGTACCTGACGTCACATCGCAAGAATCGTCCGACCGAGGGTCCGCGGAAGTACCGGGAGGGCGGTCAGGCGCAGTCGCGGCAGGTGCCGCTGGTGCCGTCGAACCGGCTCGGCGCCAGAACGAGGAAACATCGGTCGCAGACGCGATCCTTGCTCATGCGGGCGCTGACGCAGCCGCAGTGCCCGTCGGGGCATGCGGCGACGCCGCACTGTTCACACGGCGCGGTGCTGACCTCGAACGCCTCCCCGCATGTCTCGCAGACCCACGGTGTGTCGTACAAGGAAGCGCCGGTGCCCGGCCGCGGGACGGAGTACCTGAGCCAGGGGGCGTTGTCCGGGACGAAGACCGCGACCAGGTACTCCTCATCGCACCAGGCAGCCTGTCCGTATAGGAGCTCACTCTGCTTGCCCGAGCGATACTCCACGTAGGCCTTGTCGTGCTGCGCAGTGGTCCCGGTCCGCAGCGCCCTCTCGACAAGGGGGTTGCCGGACTGATCGGTACCCCGGGCCGGGGGGATCAGGCTGCGGGAGACACTGAAGATCGCCGTGCCGTCGCCGTCGAGCAGGACCACCGCACCACTCGCGAGATATTCCGCCGCCCGGACGCAGCACGCCTCACGCGACGCCTGGGAGTAGTGGAACATTTCGACCACATCCGTTGCGGACGGCCCCCGTAGCCGCACGTTCGCGGGAATCTCACTGTCTGGAATCAGTACCCGGGCTGCGAACGCGTCGCATGCAGCATCCTCGAAGGCTTCCGAGTCCTGCCAAGCAAACAGAGCCTGGCCGAGGCTGGGGTCGGTCTGCTGCAGATGGTGCCCCAGTTCGTGCAACGCAGTGAACCCGCGGCGCCGATACGACCGTGAGGTGCCAACCACAAGGGTCGGCGGATCGGTCCGATCTATGTAGCTGCCGGCAACCGAGCATCGGCCTTCCCCGTCCTCGGGAGCCATCAGGATCTGGACGTCCGACCAGCAGCTCAGCTCGGTCAGTGGATCTTCGTGTAGCGCTGCAAGAGAGCCTGGGTGGATTCTCTCGACTGCGGCGAGCATGGCTTGTGCCTGCTGCGGTGCCTCCTCTACGAAGCGGCGCCGCATTACGCACCTGATCCGGCAAGGTCTTCACCGCGCATGAACTGCCGGAGCCGACCTTCCCAGTCTGGTTCTGCGCCGCCGGTTTCGCGGGCAGCCAGCGCGAACGCTTCGTAGCCACCCGTGAGGCGCGCATCCTCTTCACTGACACTCAGCCGCTGAGCCCTACGCCTCCACGCCTGCCGCCAGCGGGGATGTTCCGCTGCTGTCACCAGAGCCGGCGGGAGAGGGCGCACCGTGGCGGCGATGGCTTCAACCGATAGTCCGGTCACTTTCGCGACTGCCTCCACTTGTCCCGGCGCCACGGGTGCCGAACCCCGCAAGATCCTCATCACTTGCGGCTGAGAGAGCCCCAACGCTGTGCCCAGTGCTGGCAGGTCGGGGAGGCTGCCCTTCAAGAGTTCTTTGAGTGAGACGACCTTTGCCGATCCCTCCGCCGCAGGCAGACCGGGCACCGCTCGCAGGGCTTCGAGATCATCTTCAAGGTCAGCTCGTACGTCTTCGGAAGCGCCGAAGACAGGCACAGGAGCGACGCCTTTCCGGGCTCCCGCTGGCACGGATGGTGCTCCGCCGGCCGCCATCTCCGCAGCCCATGCCACGAGATCAGGTTCCCAAGAATCCACTACGCGGTCGAGGACACGCATAGGAATTGGTCCAGACAGCCCCGCCCAAACAGTTGCTTCTACCCCGAACGCAGTGCGGGTGCCGTCTACGACCAGGCTTGCTGCATCTTCGCCTGGAGGGTCGATGGTCACCGGCACAGCCTGCACCTCGCGGGTCGCGAGTGCCAGGATCAGTACGAGGAGACTGGTCTCCTCCCAGCACGCACGCCATACCTGGCCTGCCGCGAGGCGTACTTCCTCCGGAAAGCCGAACCTGGCCAGAAGCCCTTCGTCCGACAACTGCTGTGGCGCCATGGCCGCAGCGGCCAGTTCAAGGAAGCGCTGGGGCACACCTGGTTCACTCATGGAGTCCTCCCGGCTGACATGGCTGAACGGTTCCACCCATGTTTGACGTCACAACCATCGGGGTGTCCGAGGGGCCACAGGTCACTCCACGTCGTGAGTATCGGCGCACAGCCTGATCACCTCCAGTCCCACACCGTGAACGTCCTGCTCTCCAAGCAACTGCTTTAGCTTTTCTCGAAGGCGCTTTACCTTTAGGGACGCCTGGCTTCTGCCGCATCCCAACAGCTCCTGGACCCTAGCTTGCTGGTCGGCGATGGGCAGAAGCAGGCGCTCTTCCGGTGACAACATCCCCACGATTTCCGCTGCGGTGACGGCGTTGTGGAGTTCTTCTTCGGCGGCAACCACAACCTCTTCGGGTGATAGAGCCTCGTCTCGGTGAACGCCCTCGAAGTCGTCCCCCGTGGTAACGATCACCGGGTCGAGCACGGTCGGGAACCGCGCAGCGAAGACCGCGACCAGCTGAGCGATCTCCATCGATCCACCAGCTGCGCTGAGGACAGCAGCGGCCACGGCCACGAGCGAAGCCTTGTCGGCGATTGGCGCCCGACGCGCCGTGCTGGACCACTTCGGTACCTTCACCGCCTGGACCGCGTGCGCGGCAGAGATCAGTTCATCGGTGGCGCCCGACCATGGAGCCCATCCGCTTCCCGTCAGCCTCCATCGCTTGGCGCCGGACTCCCCTTCGGGTACCTGCTCGAAGTTAGGTTCGGAGGACAACACTGCCTCCAGGCGGCGGCGTAGGGCGCCCAAGCCCGTCTGGCGGGCCCTGTCGATCAACCAGTTCCGAATCGACCTACGCAGGATCCGACCCATCGAAGCGTCGTCGGTTGCGCGGCTCAGCAGGTCGGCAGTGAGGGCCTGGACCCGGTCCGCAAGCAAGTCGCCGAGTAAGTCCTCCCAGTCGGCCACCTGCCACCCTGACGCAGGAGTCAGTACGGGAAACCGTCGGCCTTCCTCCCGCATCAACCTGTAGATCAGCTCCAGCCCTTCATGGCCCAGATGGCCAAGACGATGAAGCTCTTCGAACTCGGAGATGGCTGACCTCCCTCCACGGCTGACGGACACGGTACGCCCATGGGCGAGCCTTTGTCCCGATTTCAACTGTCCTGGTGGGGGAGAACTTGCTGGGCGCGGGCGACCTTCGTTGATGAACCTCGGCGGCAGCTGCGCTTGCCAACCTGCTCGGCCTCAGCTCGCCAGCGAATAGGTAGGTGAACAGGGCTTGACCCAGCCGACCTTCCAGCCGGTGAAGGAGAAGGTCTTGCCGGCGGAGGAGATGGCGACGGTGCGCTCGCGCATGCCGGGGAGGGCGGCGAGGGGGTGGTGGGTGCCGGCGAAGACCAGGTGCTCGTAGACCTCGTCGGTGATCACCAACAGGTCGTGCTCGATCGCGAGTTGGGCGATGGCGGCGAGCTCGTCGCGGTTGAGGACGAGGCCGGTCGGGTTGTGCGGGGTGTTGATCAGCAGCAGCCGGGTGCGCGGGCTGATGAGCGAGCGCAGCTCGTCCAGGTCGGGGCGGAAGTCTGGTTGACGCAGCGTCAGCGGGACGCGGATGGCGCCGGCCATGGCGATGCAGGCGGCGTAGGAGTCGTAGAACGGCTCGAAGGCGATCACCTCGTCGCCGGGTTCGAGCAGGGCGAGCAGCGAGGCGGCGATGGCCTCGGTGGCGCCGGCGGTGACCAGCACCTCGCGCTCGGGGTCGTAGGAGAGCCCGTAGAACCGCTGCTGGTGCTCGGCGATGGCCGCCCGCAGCTCGGGGATCCCGGGCCCGGGCGGGTACTGGTTGCCGTGCCCCTCCCGAAGCGCCCGCACCGCAGCCTCGCGGACCTCCTCGGGCCCGTCGGTGTCCGGGAACCCCTGCCCCAGGTTGATCGACCCGGTAGCCGTGGCCAGCGCGGACATCTCCGCGAAGATCGTCGTCCCCATGCCCGCCAGCCGGCGGTTCAACAGCGGCCTCGCGCTCATCGCAGCTCCCCAGGTTCGGTCGTCAGCTCATCCTCCGGTCCGGAAGCGGGTGGCCGCAAGCATGGCCTCGCCAGACGATGGGCAGCCCATCAGCCGGTTGGGCCAATGGGCAGTCAGGCTGGGTATAGAACCGCCGTGTTGGCGCTTGAGTTGGAGCGCGAGCCTGATCCGTTCAACGTCGCTGGCCGCAGTCGTCACCCGCACCGTCTCCGCGGCGGGGGATGCGGTAACTCCCTCGGTGTGCATCCGAGTTATCAGTCGACGGGTTTGTCGATTCGGCACACCGGCCGGCGCGGAATCGGCATAGTGGCACTCGCATACGCATCGCCTAGCCGTTCGAATGCCGACTGTGGAGGGCGGATGGATCCGATCGTGCCGAGCACAGGACCAGCGGGGGTTGGAGAGGGCCGGGGTCCCCACGGCCCCGCTGAGCGATGAGATCCGCCAGTATGCCGCCCTCGGAGGGGAACGAGCCGGTCGAGCTCAGCGCTCAGGCATCCGGCGATGCTCGTGTCTATCAAGCGGGCAGAGACCAGATCATCTCGGAGGGAGACGCCCACCACTACTACCAGGACGGTGTGCGTCATGCGCACCAGGTGGAGGCGAGTTCCTGGGAGGGGGACTGCCCGTACCCGGGACTCGCCGCGTTCGGGCCGGAGCAGTCGCAGTGGTTCTTCGGGCGGGACGAGTTGACCTCGCAGCTGATCGCCCGGCTCGACGAACGCGTTGACCGGGGCGGCCCGTTGGCTGTGGTGGCGCCGTCGGGGGCGGGGAAGTCGTCGCTGCTGAGGGCGGGGGTACTGCCGGCGATCGGCCGCGGCTCGCTGCCGGCGGCAGGCTCGTCGCGGTGGCCGTGCCTGTTGTTCACCCCAACGGCCCATCCACTCACGGCGTTGGCGGATCAACTGGCGCCACTGACCGGAGACAGTGCAGAGCAACTGCTCGCGATCCTGCGGGCCGGGCCGGACGCTGGCGCTGAGCACCTGCGGACTTCGCTGGCCGCCGAAGGCGAAGCGACGTCGCGCATCGTGATGGTCGTGGACCAGGCCGAGGAGCTGTTCACGCTGTGCCTCGACGGCCAGGAGCGAAGCGCCTTCCTGGACGTGGTCGCCCGGCTGGCCGAGGCGCGGCCAGGCGGCAGTGGCCCGAGCGCGCTGGTCGTGTACGGGCTGCGGTCCGACTTCTACACCCAGTGCGTCGCCTACCCTCAGCTCCAGACGGTCCTGCAGGACGGGCAAGTCCTGGTCGGCGCACTGTCCGAGAGCGGGGTCCGGGAGGCGATCCTCTTTCCGGCCCGGGCCGTGCGGCTACGGGTCGAGCCGGGTCTGGTGGACCTGTTGCTGCGCGATCTCGGCACACCGGTCAACGGCGCCCTGGCGGGCGGTCGTCGGCCTGGACAGGAGAGCTACGAGGCGGGGCGGCTTCCACTGCTCGCGCACGCCCTGCGGACGACCTGGCAGAACCGGCACGGCGCCACCCTCACGGTCGACGGTTACCGCGCCACCGGCGGCATTCCGCACGCCGTGGCTACCACCGCCGAGCGCGTCTTCGAACACCTCGGCCCCGAGGCCCAGCAGGCGGCCCGACTGGTCTTCCTGAGGCTGGTCCGGCTCGGCCAGGACACCGAGGACACCCGCCGCCGCATGCCTGCCGCCCGCCTGGGCGCAGGCCCTGACGGGGCTGGCCCCGTGGCCGCGGTCGTGGACGCGTTCGCCCGGGCCCGGCTGCTGACCAGGGAGCGGGAAACGATCGAGATCACCCACGAGGCGTTGTTGCACGCCTGGCCGCGGCTGTCCGGGTGGATCGAGGCGGACCGCGTCGGCAACCTCGTCCGCCAACAGCTCGACGAGGCCGCCGCGGACTGGATCCGCGATCGCCGGGACCCCGGCCTGCTGTACCGCGGCAGCCGCCTGGCGGAGGCCCGCACGTGGGCCGCCGCCGTGCACGACGGGCCGGCCAGCCCCGAAGCCCAGTCGTTCCTCGCCACCTCCCTGGCGCAGGAACGCCGCGCCACCGTCCGGCGCCGACTGGTGGTCACCGTGCTGTCCCTGCTGCTCGTCATCGCCTCCCTGGCCGCCGTGGCGGTCTTCCAGGAGAGCCGCACTGTGCGCGCCCAGCGAAATACCGCCATCTTCGAACAGCTCACCGCCGAGGCCGATCAGCTCCGCGGAACCGACCAGCCCCTGGCGGCCCAACTCGACCTCGCCGCCTACCGGATGCGCCCCGACGACCCGAGTGTCCGCACCAACCTCTTCAGTGACGCGAACGCGGGCCCGGTGACGACCCTGACCGGACACACCGGTCCGGTGGACGGGGTGGCGTTCAGCCCGGACGGCCACACCCTCGCCAGCGCGGGCGAGGACAAGACCATCCGGCTGTGGGACGTCACCGACCCCGACCACCCCAGGCCCCGGAGCGGACCCCTCACCGGCGCCGCGGTTGGCGTCGCCGTGCTGGCGTTCAGCCCCGACAGCCACACGCTCGCTGGCGTCAGCCGCGACAACACCATCCGACTGTGGGACGTCACCGACCCCGACCATCCTGAGTCCCGCGGCCAGATCGTCATCCACAATGACGCCATCGTCACGCCGTTGGCGTTCAGCCCCGACAGCAGAATGCTTGTCACCGACGGCACCGACTCCACGGTCCAGCTGTGGGACGTCACCGACCCCAACCATCCGGTCGAGATCGGGCAGCCAATCACCGGCCACACGAAGGTCGTCTACTCAGCGGCGTTCATCGACCAGCACACCCTCGTAACAGTCGGCAAGGACCGCACCGTCCTGTGGTGGGACATCACCGACCGGAACCATCCGACGCCCAGCGGGCGGCTGCCCCTCAATCTGTCCGGCCCCCTCTGGGCGCCACAGTTCAGTCCCGACGGCCACCTCCTCGCCATCGCGACGAGCGGGTCCGTCCAGCTGTGGAACATCGCCGACCCGAAGCACCCCACGTCCGTGGGGCAGCCGCTTCCCGCTTCGAGTGACTACATCAACTCCCTCGCCTTCAGCCCCGATGAGCACTTCCTCGCCGCCAGCGGCAGTGATCCAACGGTCTGGCTCTGGAACACCACCGACCCCGAGCACACGGATGTCGTCGACCACCCGCCGACCGGCCATAGCGGGGCAGTCTCCGCAGTGGCTCTCAGCCCGGGCGGCCAGGTCATCGCCACCGCAGGCAGCGACGGAACCGTCCGGCTGTTGCAGCAGCCACCGTCCCGTCTGCTCGGCCACACCGGAAAGGTGTACGACGTGGCCTTCAGTCCCGATGGCCACCTGCTTGCCAGCGCCAGTACTGACGGCACACTCCGCTTGTGGAACACTACCGACCCCGAGCACCCGCAACCCGTCGGCCAGCCGCTTGACCCGAAGAGCGGGCAGCTCTATGCGGTGGCGTTCAGCCCCAAGGGCACACCCTCGTCAGTGGCGGAAGCACGGTCCGCTTGTGGGACGTCACCGACCCCACCAAGCCGCAGCAGATCGGTCAGCCGCTCACCGGGCCCACCACCCCGGTCAACTACGTCGCTTTCAGCCCCAACGGGTCCACCCTGGTGATCGGCGGCAGTGCCGACGCGAGCACCTACCTGTGGGATGTCACCGACCCCAACCAGCCGAGATCGCTGGGGCACGTGTCGAGCATCACGTCGGACATCATCACCGCGGTGGCCTTCAGTCCGGACGGCAAGACGCTCGCCACCAGCGACGTGTCCGAATCCACCGCGCTGTGGGACGTCAGCGACCCCACCAAGATCAGGTTCCTGAACTGGAAGCGGAGCAGCCAGAGTGGCGTGATCGACTTCGAGGTGTTCAGCCCCGACTCCCATACCTTGGCCACTGGCAGCTCGGACGGCAGCGTCCAGCTGTTGAACACGGCCGACCTCGATCCCCCGACGACCATCGGCCAGCCGTTGCGGGGTGCCAGCGGTTCGATCACCTCGATCGCATTCAGCCCCGACGGCCACACACTCGTCGTCGCGAGCGCCGACCACACCATCCGACTGTGGGACGTCACCGTCCTCGCACGGCCCACGGTGATCGGCCAGCCGCTCACCGGTCACACCGACATCGTGGAGTCCGTCGCCGTCGGGCCCGGTACACAGAGCCTGACGATCGCCAGCTCCAGCGACGACAAGACCATCCGGCTCTGGACACTGGACGTGCAGCAGGCGATCCAACAGATCTGCGCCACCTCCAGCGACTTCCTGACGGGTCAGCTGCACCAGCGCGCCCCGATCCTGCCAGGTGGCCCACCATGTCGCTGACGGATGATCACCTGCCAGTGATTGCGGTCCCCAGCAGCCCGAGGACATGGGCACTCCTCCACCGCCGGCCCGGCTGTCCGCCGGACCCCGGTCGTCCCGTCCTCGAAGTGGACGATCAGATCCCGCTCCGCAACGAACTGGCAGCCCGACGCGATGGTGACCCGTGAGTCGCCACTTGCTCCGGCCCGTATCGAGGCATGGGGCTCGGCCGGGCGTTCCGTCGCCGGTGACTCCTCCTCCGGGAGGTCATCGATCGCCGCGCTCGGTGATGTGCTGGTCCCGGCCCGCCTGGTACACCCGACCGTGTCCGGATGCCTTCGCGTGCATCTCGATCGGCGTGGCCCGGCTGCCCTCGGCCGCGGTCTCGCGGGCCCGGAGGTCCTCCTCGACCAAGCGCCGCAGCTCCGCCGCGAGCCAGGGTTCAGCGGCCAGCAAGGTGCTCAGCCGCTGACGCCAGTCATCTTCCAGCGCTCGAACGACCTGATCGTCGTCCGCGTCCTGAGCGGCTATCACCATCGATCGCTGGGCGACCAGTTCGGCCTCCACCGCACCGGCGAGGTCCGGATGTACGCGCCGCCATAACGACCCCATCGCCGTCTTGACCTGCTCCCACCCGTCCGTTGCCAGCAGCGTCACCACCGTGGTGGCTGCGGACGAGGCCAGGGTCACGAACTCCGAGTCCATCTGCTCTCCAGATTCGCGCAGTTGTGCCCAACTCTAGGCAGTGCTTCGCCACGCAGTGGCAGAGATCCGAAAGATCCGCGGTACGAACGAGCGGTACGTGTATGCGCGCACGTTCCTCAGTCGAGGCGGCCGGCCGTACGGCCGGCCGCCTCGCGGTAACGGCCGGAGCGCCGACTCCTCGCTGCCCTGTGGGGAGGCCGCCGAGCCAGTCCGGCCCGAGGAGGCCGGGCCGGACTGGCTCGGCGGTGTCAGTGCGACCAGTAGGGGTCGTCGAATATCGCGCACGAGGCGGCGTAGTTCTGCGGCCCCTGGGCGAACCCGCCCTCCATGTTGTTGTCGCTGGTGTCGGTGACATCGCTGATGGTGGCCTCCACGTCGGCGCAACCCTCCCCATCCACTATGAACCTAAGAGTGAACCCCGAGCCGTCCACCTTTACGGACCAGCCTTCAGTCTGGACCGCGTATCCCTTGGCGGACCAGAGCGCCCGGACAATGTCGAGTGCCTCGTGATCCCGCTCCGAGGCGATCCGGACTCGGGCCGCCTGATCGGCGATCATCACCGCCCGGCCCGTCTTCTTGCAGCCGGACGTGCCGCAGAAGCCCGTCAACTCCGGTTCGGTGTAGTAGCTGGCCTCGGCCCACTGGAGCCCCGGGTGGAAGGCTTCCGCGAGATCGGTGAGCTCGGTCTCGATCTGGTGGTGTGCCTGCTCGACCGGCATGGTGGGCTTGTCGGGCTCCGGCCAGACGTACCAGCCGACCAGGAGCGCCAGCAGTACCCCCGGCACGGTCATGCGCCATACCGCGGCCCTCACCACGGAGCTTCCCGGGTGATCGTGTTCCCGTGGCCGCTCACGATCTTCCCGACGTTGGAGAGTGAGTCGCCGCCCTTGTGGTCCTTGCCGAAGTAGTTGTCATGGGAGTCGGTGGTTGACCCGTCGGCCACCGAGAAGCGCTCCGCGCCGAAGTCTTGGCTTGCCGGGTCCGTGCCGAACCACGACCCGGTGTAGTCAGGCCCAGCAACCCCCTGCCCGACGGCCGGCGGCAGCTCGACGGGATCATTTTTGGCCGTGCCGACGTACACGTGATCCGCACCGACCCCGAGCTGCGATGCCTTGTCCACCCCGACGCCCGGGCTGCCGACCAGCACGATGTCGTCGACGGGGAGGCCACCGGGCTGCTGGGTCGCTTTCCCGACCACCAGGGAGCCGTAGCTGTGCCCTATCGCGGTCATGTGTGCTGGCGTGCCCTGGTGGGTGTCCCGGAGTCCGGTGAGGAACTTGTCGTACGCGGGCCCGGCCTGGTCTGCCCGCTCCTCCGTGAGCACCGAGGTGCCGTCCAACTGAGGGGCGTCGTACCCCAGCCAGAACACCGACGCGACGCTCGGCGTGTCGTGGTTGCCCCTCGCACTCTGCACTGCGGAGTCGTAGATGCTCTTCGCCGTCATGGCATCGCCCGCTCCGACGCCGGCCAGGCTGCTGTTCAGCCCGGGCACCAACGACGAGACGTTCCGGGCCGTGTCCGGGTCGCCCCAGGACAGGATCGCGCGGCCCTGCCCCTGGTCACCGATCCCCAGCAACAGCAGCGGCGGGTAGGAGCCCGGCCCGCCACCGCCGGGCAGTTTGCCGTCGAGCCGGTCCTGAATGGTCTGGAAGCCGGAGAGCTGCTCCGTCAGGGCGTCGTGCTTCGTCTGCCATGCGGTGTACTGCGGGTTCTGGATCCCGCGGGCGGCGTTGTACGGTCCGGTGAACTGCGGCGGCTGCGGGCCGAGGCCGGTGAGCTGGGTCTGGCGGTCCTGGATCAGGTTCTTCAGGTTGATGCGGTTGGCCTGGTCCCGGTCGGCGGAGGGGATGCCGTCGAGGTTGCCGATGTCCTGCGGGCGGTTGTTGATCAGGTCGTGCTGCTCCTGGGGCGTCAGGCTGTCCCACCAGGCCTTGACCTGCTTCGGGTCACTGCCCTTCGCGGGGATGTTCTCCCGGTTGTTCTCGGTCTGCTGGTCCGCCCCCGAGGTGGCGGTGTCCAGGCCCTTGCCGCTGGTGGCGTTGTCGGTGAAGTGCTTCAGCCGCGAGGAGATCAACTGGTCGGCCTGGGCAGCTTCGGAGAGCGCCGCACTGACCCGGCCGCCGATGTCGGCGGCCTTGACGTCCGCCTGGTCGCCCGCGTAGGTCGGCGACGACTTGTCCTTGTCCCAGGTCATGCTGCCATCGGGGTTGACGGTGATCTTCGCGGCCTGGGCGTCGTCCAGTGCCTGGATGAGCTTCGCCTGGGCCAGCGCGAACGACTTCTCCGCGTCGTCCAGGGTCGAGCTGATCAGGTTCAGCTCGTCATGGGCGGCCTGCAGCTTGCTGTTGAAGGCGGTGAGGTCACCGTGCACCTGCACGGCGGTGCTACCAGTCCACTCGCCCAGCGGGCTCGTCACTTGGGAACGCCAGTCGTCGATGTGATGACCGAACGAAGTCACCAGCTGCGCATAGGCGAGTTGCGCCCCCGACAGTGACACCAGGTCAGCGTTCTTGAGCGTGGCTATGTCCATGCTCACCTTCCCCCGTCTCTCGTCGCGATCCGTGTCCCCCACGTCGCGCCCCGTACCCTAGTCCGCCGAGTGAGTTCGTGGGCGCATAGGTCTGCAACACCTTGGTGACGAGCGACCTGGCCCCTCCGGCCCCGCTAGCTCGGCTCGTACACCGTCAGCCCCGCGCCCTCCAGGGCCAGTGCCGTGAGGCCGGTGTCGCTGCCCGAGGTGTGCTGCTCGCCGGTGGACCAGAGGACGCCGG
This sequence comes from Kitasatospora acidiphila, assembly GCF_006636205.1. NCBI lineage: Bacteria > Bacillati > Actinomycetota > Actinomycetes > Kitasatosporales > Streptomycetaceae > Kitasatospora > Kitasatospora acidiphila. The sequence goes on from NZ_VIGB01000003.1 coordinate 4,655,109, forward strand.
TGCCCGCGGTGATGGGGTGGGGGACGCCGTCGGGGCCGCTGACCCAGCCCTCGCCGGCGATGGCCAGGAAGAGCTGGTCGCAGGGGGCCGGGTGGGTGCCGATCGCGCCGCCGGGCTCGATGGTCAGGCAGGTCAGGTGGACCGCGCCGTCCTCGCTGCCGATGGCGACCCGGGTGGCGTGGGCGCCGGTGCTGGCGTAGCGGGCGATCAGCCGCTCGGCGCGGTCGAAGGTGAAGAACTGCAAGGGCGGTCCCGGGGGAGACGGACCTGGCCCGGCCCGCTGGGAGGGCGGGCCGGGCCAGGAATCACAGGTGCGGGCGGGAGGTCAGTCCTCGGCCGGGCCGTCGCCGTCGCCGTCACCCTCGCCGTCGATCTCCTCGATGTCCTCCTGGAGGCCGAGGCGCTCCACGATCCACTGCTCGAAGCCGACCGCCGCCTGGGTCCAGTTGGCGGTGGTGGTGATGAAGTAGTCGATGTTGACGCCGGTGCCGATGATCATCTGGCACTCGCCGATCAGCCGGACGACGCCGTCCTCGTGGGTGTGGGTGTAGACCTTGGGCCAGAGGGTCTCGCGGTTCCACTCGTCGATGAGGTCGAGGATCTCGCCCTTCTGCTCCAGCGTGTACGGCCGGTCGTAGAAGGCGCGGACCGCGAAGAGCTCCTTCTGGTCGCCGCGGAACATGTAGTAGACGCGGAAGCCGTCCCACGGGGCGACGAGGTCACCCTCCTCGTCCACCACGTGCTTGAGCTGCATCTGGTCCAGCAGCTGCGTCACCAGGTTCTGGTCCGGGACCACGATCGGCGGCGGACCGGCCGGACGGCCGCCACCGCCCGCGGGCGGCTGAGGAACGCCGAAGGACGGGATCGACGACGGGTCAATGCTCACGGGGGAGGTCCCTTCAACAGTGCACGAGGGTGGCTGGTGGTGTTCGGGGCCGCCCTTCCAACTGCCTCCCATCCTGCCTCATCCGGGGCCCCGGGCACAGGCACTCAGGGCCCCAGGTCGAGGTCGGACAGCAAGATCGGCTCACCGGGTTGACGACGGCGCTCCGGGGCGGCCGCCCAGTGCGCGACCGGCACCGCTCAGTGCCCGGCCCGCACCGTCAACCGGTCGCCCGCCTCGTCCCGCTCGACCACCACGGTGTCGCCGTCGCGGACGTCGCCGGACAGGATCGCCCGGGCCAGCTGGTCGCCGATCGCGGACTGCACCAGGCGGCGCAGCGGCCGGGCGCCGTACGCCGGGTCGTAGCCGGTGAGCGACAGCCAGTCGCGAGCCGCGTCGGTGACGTCCAGGGTGAGCCGGCGGTCGCGCAGCCGCTGGGCGAGCTTGGCCACCTGGAGGTCGACGATCCGGCTCAGCTCCGCGGAGCCCAGCGGGTCGAAGACCACGATGTCGTCCAGCCGGTTGAGGAACTCCGGCTTGAAGTTGCCGCGCACCGCGTCGAGCACCAGCTCCTTCTTGGCGGTGTCCGGCACCGTCGGGTCGACCAGGTACTGGCTGCCCAGGTTGGAGGTGAGGATCAGGATGGCGTTGCGGAAGTCCACGGTGCGCCCCTGCCCGTCGGTCAGCCGACCGTCGTCGAGCACCTGGAGCAGCACGTCGAAGACCTCCGGGTGGGCCTTCTCCACCTCGTCGAGCAGCACCACGCTGTACGGGCGGCGGCGGACCGCCTCGGTGAGCTGGCCGCCCTCCTCGTAGCCGACGTACCCGGGCGGGGCGCCGACCAGGCGGGAGACCGAGTGCTTCTCGCCGTACTCGCTCATGTCGATCCGGACCATGGCGCGCTCGTCGTCGAAGAGGAAGTCGGCGAGTGCCTTGGCCAGCTCGGTCTTGCCGACGCCGGTCGGGCCGAGGAAGAGGAACGAGCCGGTCGGGCGGTCCGGGTCGGCGATGCCGGAACGGGTGCGCCGCACCGCGTCCGAGACGGCCTGCACCGCGGTCTGCTGGCCGATCAGCCGGCGGCCGAGCTCCTCCTCCATGCGCAGCAGCTTGGCGCTCTCGCCCTCCAGCAGCCGGCCGGCCGGGATGCCGGTCCAGGAGGCCACCACGTCGGCCACGTCGTCCGGGCCGACCTCCTCCTTGACCATCGAGGCGGTGGCCTCCTCGTCCTGCGCCCTCTCCTGGGCATCCGCCAACTGCTGCTCGGCGGCCGGGATCTCGGCGTACATCAGCTTGGAGGCCTGCTCGAAGTCGCCGTCCCGCTGGGCGCGTTCGAGGGCGCTGTGCAGGCCGTCGAGGCGCTCCTTGAGCTCGCCGACCCGGTTGAGGCTCTTCTTCTCCTGCTCCCAGCGGGCCGTCAGGGCGCTCAACTGCTCCTGCCGGTCGGCCAGATCGCGGCGCAGCCGGGCCAGCCGCTCGACCGAGGCGGCGTCGGACTCCTTCTCCAGGGCCAGCTCCTCCATCCGCAACCGGTCGACGGCGCGCTGGAGTTCGTCGATCTCCACCGGCGAGGAGTCGATCTCCATGCGGAGCCGGGAGGCGGCCTCGTCGATCAGGTCGATGGCCTTGTCGGGCAGGAACCGGGAGGTGATGTAGCGGTCCGACAGCGAGGCGGCGGCGACCAGCGCGGCGTCCGCGATCTGCACCTTGTGGTGCGCCTCGTAGCGGCCCTTGAGCCCGCGCAGGATCGCGATGGTGTCCTCGACGCTGGGCTCGCCGACCAGCACCTGCTGGAAGCGGCGCTCCAGCGCCGGGTCCTTCTCGATCCGCTCGCGGTACTCGTCCAGCGTGGTGGCGCCGACCATCCGCAGCTCGCCGCGGGCCAGCATCGGCTTCAGCATGTTGCCGGCGTCCATCGAGGAGTCGCCGCCGGCACCGGCGCCGACCATGGTGTGCAGCTCGTCGATGAAGGTGATGACCTGGCCGTCGCTCTGCTTGATGTCGTTCAGGACGGCCTTCAGCCGCTCCTCGAACTCGCCGCGGTACTTGGCGCCGGCCACCATCGCGCTCAGGTCGAGCGCGACCAGCCGCTTGCCGCGCAGCGACTCCGGGACGTCGCCGGCGATGATCCGCTGGGCCAGGCCCTCGACCACGGCGGTCTTGCCGACGCCGGGCTCGCCGATCAGCACCGGATTGTTCTTGGTGCGCCGGGAGAGCACCTGGACCACCCGGCGGATCTCCTGGTCGCGGCCGATCACCGGGTCGAGCTTGCCGTCTCGGGCGGCCTGGGTGAGGTCGGTGCCGTACTTCTCCAGCGCCTTGTAGGTGCCCTCCGGGTCCGGCGAGGTGACCCGCCCGGAGCCGCGGACCTCGGTGAACTTGTCGAGCAGCGCGGTCGGGGTCGCGCCCTGGCGGGTCAGCAGCTCGGCGACCGGCCCGCCCTCGGCGGCCAGGCCGACCAGCAGGTGCTCGGTGGAGACGTAGGCGTCGTCGAGCTTCTCGGCCCGGCGCCCGGCGTCCTCCAGCACGGCCAGGGTGTCGCGGCCCAGCTGCGGGGCGGAGACGGTGGAGCCCTGGGCGCTGGGCAGCGCCTTGAACTGCTGCCGGGCGGCGCCGATCAGCTGCGGAACGTCGGCGCCGACCGCCTCCAGCAGCGGACGGGCCAGGCCCTCGGGCTGCTCCAGCAGGGCGAGCAGGATGTGCACCGGCCTGACGTCCGGATTGCCGGCGCTGCCGGCCTGCCGGATGGCGACGGACAGGGCGTCCTGCGTCTTGGTGGTGAACTTGCTCGCGTCCATGGCCACGATGGGGTGCTCCTCCAGGTGCTTATCGGCTACTGCTTACTCACTGCACGGTGCTCATCAGATGCTAAGGCAAGTTGAGTCTAACGCGCTCATGTTTGCTGCCTCAAGTATGCGCGGCCTTGGATCTGGTCAGCGCCAGCAGGTCGCGGGCCGGGCCGCCCGGCCGCTGCCCGGCCGGCCAGACCGCGCGCAGCGGCCGGCGCAGATCCAGCTCGGCCACCGGCACCTCGACCAGCCGCCGGGTGGCCAGCTCGTCGGCCACCGCCAGCTCGCTCAGGCAGACCGGCCCGGCGCCGGCCAGCGCCGCCGCCTTGAGCGCGGTGGTGGAGGCCAGCTCCAGCAGCGGTTCGGCCGGCGAGCCGAGCGCCCGGTCCAGCACCTCCCGGGTGCCCGAACCCGGCTCGCGCAGCACCAGCGGGGTGCCGGCCAGCTCGGCCCGGGTGACCGGGGTGCGCCGCCTGGCCCAGGGGTGCCCGGGCGCCACCACCACGGCCAGCCGGTCGGCCCCACCGCCACCCCGGCCAGGCCCGGCGGGGTCCGGGTGCCCTCCACGAAGCCCAAGTCCGCCTCGCCGGCCAGCACCTGCCCGGCCACCGCCTGGGAGTTGGCGGTGCGCAGCGTCACCGCGGTGTCCGGGCGGACCGCGTGCAGCGCCAGCAGCCAGCCCGGCATCAGGTACTCGGCCACGGTCAGTGAGGCCACCACCCGCAGCCGGGCGTCCCGGTCCTCGCGCAGCGCGGCGATCCCGGCGTCCAGCGCCTGGGCGGCCTCCACCACCTGGCGGGCCCACTCCACCACCAGCCGCCCGGTCGGGGTGGGCCGCGAGCCGCGCGGCGAGCGCTCCAGCAGCGGCACCCCGAGCTGCCGTTCCATGCCCTTGATCCGCGAGCTGGCGGCCGGCTGGCTGATCCCCAGGGCCGCCGCCGCCCGCCCGACACTGCCCTGCCGGGCAACTTCGAGCAGCAGTTCCAGCGCGCCCAGTTCGGGCACCAGGGGGGAGAGGGCCATAGATCCAGGTTATGTCCCCATAGGTCCATGGCGGCTACCGGCGCGGGCTCGGCGGGCCGAGGGTGGAGTCATGACCACCCTGCTCGCCCGCCCCGCCACCGCCGCCGCCCGCGGCCCGCTCGACCTGGCCCAGCTCGGGCCCAACTGGTACGCGGCCGTGATGGGCACGGCGATCACCGCCAACGCCGCCGTGGCGCTGCCCCACCGCGTGCCGGGGCAGCTGGGCTTCGCGCAGGCGGTCTGGGCGCTGTCGCTGGCCATGCTGGCGGTGCTGGCCGCGGCTCGGCTGGTGCACCTGACCAGGCACCGGGCGGCGGCCCGCGAGCAGCTGCTGGACAACCCCGCCACCGCGGTCTTCTACGGCTGCCCGCCGATGGCGCTGCTGGCCGTCGGCTTCGGCACCCTGACGGTCGGCGCGCCGCTGATCGGCACCGGCCCGGCGGTCGCGCTGGACCTGCTGCTGTGGAGCACCGGCACGCTCTACGCCGTGCTGGTCGCCGCCGGCCTCCCGTACCTGATGGTCACCCGGCACCGGCTCTCCGCGCTGACCGCCAACCCCACCTGGCTGCTGCCGGTGGTCGCCCCGATGGTCGCCGCGGCGCTCGGCCCGGCGCTGCTGCCGCACCTGCCGGCCGGTCTGCGCCCGGGGCTGTTCTACGCCTGCTACGGCATGTTCGGCGCCAGCCTGCTGGCCGTCCTGGTGATGCTGCCGGTGGTCTTCGCCGGCCTGGTGCACAGCAAGCTGCCCGCCGTGCTGCTCACCCCGTCGCTCTTCCTGGTGCTCGGCCCGCTCGGGCAGTCCACCACCGCGGTCGGCAACCTGGCGGACGCGGCCCGCACGGTGGCGCCCGCGCTGGCCGCCCCCGCGTTGGGCTTCGCGGTGCTCTACGGGGTGGCGATGACCGGCTTCGCGCTGCTCTGGCTGCTGCTGGCCGGAGCCGCCAACCTGCGGGCGCTGGTGCGGCACCGGATGCCGTTCGGCATGACCTGGTGGGCCTTCACCTTCCCGGTCGGCACCTGCGTCACCGGTACGGCGTCGCTGGCCCGGCACACCGGGTTCGCGGGCTTCGGCTGGCTGGCGGTGGGGCTCTACGGGCTGCTGCTGGCGGCCTGGGCGGTGGCCGGCGCGCGGACCGCGAGCGCGCTGCTGGGCGGCCGGCTGCTGCGCGTGGCGGCGTGACGTGCCCCGGCACGACGGATGCCGACGTGACGGATGGTCGTATGACGTGTGGTCACCTGACGGGAATGAACCACCCCTCGACGGCGTCCCGTCTGACGGAGCGTGTGATGATCTGCATCGCGCGACCGACCGAACGGCCGAACGGTACCCGGTTCTCGCGCCCTGCTCCGCCGACTGGCAAGATGGCGGAGGACAGTCAAGTCGGGGGTGGAGTGCGATGGCGGAGCCGGCCGATCCGGTGGGGCACCGCGAAGGGCCCGGCGCCCTGGATCTCGAGCTGGACCCGGCGGCCCGTGCCTTCTACCTGGCCGTGGTGGCCGGCGGCGGCTGGGTGAAGTCCGACGAGGTCCGGCCCGGGGACGCCGCGGCGCTGGACCGGCTGCTGGCCGTCGGCCTGGTCCGCGGCCTGCCCGGCGGCACCTTCTACTCGGTGGTCAGCCCGCGCGCCTTCCTCGGCCGGGCCGGCGGCGCCCTGCGCGCCCGGGCCGCCGAACTGCTCCGCCAGGCCGACGAGATGCCGGCCCTGCTCGACGAGCTGACCCAGGCCTACGAGGCGGCTCCCCGCAGCTACGGACTGCGCCCCGGCGTCGTGGACACCGTCACCGACCGGGACAACATCCGGCACCGGATCGCCCAGCTGGTGGCCGACACCGAGAGCGAGATCCTCACCGCCCAGCCCGGCGGCGACCGCCCCGCCGACCACCTGGCCTGGGCGATGGCCCAGGACGTGCCGTTCCTGCGCGGCGGCGGCGTGATGCGCACCCTCTACCAGCCGGTGGCCCGCACCGACCCGGCGACCAGCTCCTACGCGGCCGCCGTCACCCCGTACGGCGCCCGGATCCGGGTGCTGGACGAGGACTTCCAGCGGATGCTGATCTTCGACCGCAAGGTGGCGCTGATCCCGGCCTCCGCCGACATGGGCAGCGCCGCGTTCGTCTGCGACCCCACCGCGGTCGAGGTGCTGGTCGAGATGTTCGAGCGCGACTGGCAGCGCGCCGAGCGGGTGGCCTGGGGCTCGGCCCACTCGATGCCGGACACCGGCGCCGTGGCCGACCGGATCGCCCGGCTGCTGGCCTGCGGCCTGAGTCGGCGCGGCATCGCCAGCCGGATCGGCCTGAGCGAGCGCACCGTGGCGGCGCACATCGCCCGGCTGCGCCAGGAGTACGAGGCGGAGACGCTGTTCCAGCTGGGCTGGCTGATGCGCGGCCAGGGGGAGCGGGGCGCCGGCGACTGCTGACCCGCCAACCGATCGGTGCGGCCGGGCGGCTGCAGGAACACGCAGCTGCGGAAACCTGCACCGGTCGGCGCCTTGTCGTGCCGCGGCCACTGCGGCACCCTGGCAGCTCAGCTGATCGTCTGTCAGGAAACCGTCCGGCAAGGGGAATCGGGGGCGCCGAACGGTAGCGCAGCCCCTCGCCGGACGGGTCCGCGGGGGAGGAGTACGCGATGGCCGGGCGTTCGCATGTGCTGGTGGAGAGTCAGGTGGTCTGGGGCAAGCCGGAGGCGGACAGCTTCCTGCGGGAGGCCGTCTCGCTCGCCGAGTCCGGTGACCGGGTGATCCTCTACCTGGTCGAGGACGGGGTGTTCGCCGCCGTCTCGGACGGCATCCCGGAGCTGGCCCGGCTGGTGGAGCTGGGGTCCGAGGTCTGGGCCGACGAGTACTCGCTCGGGCACCGGGCGCTGGTCGCGACCCGGCTCTCCCCGTTCGTCCGGGTCAAGGCCGCCGAGGCGCTGGACCGTGTGGTGCGGCAGGCGGACGGGCGGGTGGCCATCCACTGAGCGATCCACTGAGCGGCTTTCGTCTGCGGTCAGCGGGGAGTGGTCAGCGGGGGCCGAGACCGAACGTTCTTCTCTCATGCTCGTCTCATACCCGCAGCTCAGCTGTGCACGGATGACCACAGCGCCGCGGCATTCTGCACGTTTGTGCAGTTGCGGGAATCTGCAGGAGGAACGCCCTTGTTCCCAGGTCCGCGCTTTGTGAGGCTTGGGATACACGCCAAGCCGCCCGGGTAACCGCAACCCGCTGGTGGTGACTCGTCCACCGTTCTCGCACAGGGGCAGAGGTATCTGTGCGAGGGGCCGGGGGACGCCGGGCGGTCGCTATTTGTGGTGATGGCGACCGCGCCCGGTACCAGCGAGGCGTTGCTGCTCCGCCTCGCTGGAAGCACCTCGGATTTGGCGTCAGTGAAGTGGATCCGCCCGGAGACAGGAGACCGAGAGTCCCTGACTCCGGGCCGGATCCGCCCACGGAGTCGACGTCGGTTGCCCGCTCGGGGGGCGGGCAACCGGACCCTCCTCCGTGCTGCCGGTGGCGCCCGCGGCGTGCCGTGCCCGTTCCTGATGAGATGATGCGCCCGAGGCGGTCGTTCGACCGCTGCCAGTCCGGCGCGCAGGGGGAACGGATGGCCGAGATGCCTGACAAGTCCGAGATGCCAGACAGTCCGTCAGCCGCCGCCCGTCCGCAGCCGGCCGAGCCGTCCCCGGGCGAAGCCGGCGCACTCGACAACCTGGTGGGAGGGCTCCCGCTCCCCGGCTACGCCGCCCGGTCGCTCTACCTGGCCGTCCTCGGCGACGGCGGTCAGCTGCCGATGGCCACCGTGCCCGAGCCCGATCGGCCGGTGGTCGCCGAACTGCTGGAGCTCGGCCTGCTCAAGGCCGACCCGGTGGCCGGCGCCTACACCGTGGTCAACCCGCGTTCGGTGGGCGGTCGGCTCAGCGAGGAACTGCGCTCGGCCGGCACCCGGCTGCTGGTCCAGGCCCAGGAGATGCCCGCCCTGCTGGAGGACCTCACCCGGGCCTACGACCGGACCCCGCGCAAGGTCGACCGCTCCGGCGAGGTGCAGCACGTCCACGGGCACGCGGAGGTCCGGGTCCGGATCGACCGGCTGCGCGACGGCGCCACCGGCGAGCTGCTCTCCGCCCAGCCCGGCGGTGCGCTGAGCCCGCAGCTGCTGGACAACGCGGTCGCCGCCTGCCGCTCGCTGCTGGAGCGCGGCGGCAGCATCCGCACCCTCTACGAGCCGGGCGCCCGGGCCCACGCCCCGACTGCCTCCTTCGTGCTGGACGCCACCGAACTCGGCGTGCGCTTCCGGGTGTTGGGCGAGTCCTTCAAACGGATGATGATCTTCGACCGGTCCACCGTGGCGATCCCGTCCGGTCCCGACTACGCCAGCGCCGCCTTCGTCGAGGACCCGGCGGTGGTCGCCTTCCTGAGCGGCATGTTCGAACGCGACTGGGCCCGCGCCGAACCCGTCCAGTGGAGCGCCGCCACCGCCCCCGAGCCGGTCGGCCAGCCGGTCCACCTCCAGGTCGGCCGCCTGCTCGCCCAGGGCCTCACCCAGCGCATGATCGCGTCCCGGCTCGGCCTCAGCGACCGCACCGTCGCCGGCCACATCTCCCGGTTGCGCGAACTCTACGACGCCGAGACGCTGTTCCAGCTGGGCTGGCTGATGCGCGCCGCGAACGGAGACGGGCGAGGGGAGTAGGGGTGACGGGGGACGGCCCGGACGGCGGGAGAACCGCGCCACCGCAGGTGCCGGACGCCGCGGCGAAGGCGCTCTACCGGCAGCTGCTGGCGGGGGGTGGGCTGTTCCACCCGGCCGACGTGCCGGCCGGGGACGCGGTGGCCCTGGAGCAGCTGCGGGTGGCCGGGCTGGTGGTGCAGCAGCAGGGGTACGAGCTCTGGACGGTGGTCGACCCTCGTGCGGCGGCCGCCCGGATGAGTGCTCAACTGCGCTCTGCCGGAATGGACTTGCTGATCCAAGCCGACGCGCAGCCCGGACCGCTGGCGGATCTGGCGGCGGCGTACGAGGGCATGCCGCGTCCGGCGGCCGGCAACAGCGTGATCCAGCAACTGCACGACCTCACCCAGATCCAGCAACGCGTGGAGCAGGCGGCGGCCGAGAGCAAGTGGGAGATCCTGGTCGCAGGACCGGGACCTCGGCACCAGGTGGCGGCCGACCAGGCGAAGGAGACGGCCAGGGGCCTGGTGAGTCGAGGGGTGGCGTTCCGGGTGCTGTACCAGTCCGCGGCGCGGCAGGTGCCCGCAGTCGTGGAGTACGCGGCCTACGCCAGCCGTCTGGGCGTTCGCTTCCGGGTGCTGGACGAGCCGTTCCTGCAGACGATGATCTTCGACCGCAGGGTGGTGGTGGTCGGCTCCCCCGGCACCTTCCACGCGTCCTTCATCGAGGATCCGGTGCTGGTGGGCCTGGTGGTGGACCAGTTCGAGCGCGACTGGGCACGGGCGGAGCGGGTGCGATGGGATGCGCCGAGGGAGACGGACCCGTTGGTCCCACTGCTCGCCCGAGGGCTGACCCAGCGGGCGATCGCCAAGCGGCTGAGGTTGAGCGAGCGGACGGTGGCGACCCAGATCGCCCGGCTGCGGGAGGAGTACGACGCCGAGACGCTCTTCCAGCTGGGCTGGCAGATCCGGGGCGAGCAGCCCGACTCGTGATCCGCCGAGCTGGGCTGCGTACCTCTGGCCGCCTCCGGCTACTTCTGGCCGGCGAGGCTCAGCCGGTCACCGCACCGGTGCTCGGCCAGCTGCTGTACGGGTTGCGCAGGCTGGAGGCCGGGCTGAACTGCTCGCCCGGGGCGGTCCAGAAGCCGTCGCGCAGCGAGAGCGCCATGCCGGCCCAGTCCAGCGCGGTCTCGACGATGTGGCGCAGGCTCTCCTCGGACCAGGTGTCGTCGAAGACCAGCGGGAGCACCGGGGCGACCTGCTCGATGGTGGCGATCAGCGGGTTGTGGGTGATCGCCTCGTCCACCAGCAGCACGATCGGCTTGCGCAGGGCGGAGCCCCAGCCGAGCTCCAGCGAGACGCCGGCGGAGAGCGGCGAGCCGACGTAGGCGAAGATCAGGTCCGCGCTCTGCATGGCCCGGAAGTCGGAGGGCACCCGCGGCTCCGGGGCGCGCCCCTCGATCGTCCACGCGTCGCTGTGGTGCGCGCTGAAGACCGCGGCGCCGCTGTGCAGCAGCGAGCTGCGCAGGGCGGTCAGGCGGGTCCGGCTGGCCAGCGTCACGACGCTGTCGGCCGGCCCGGTCAGCCGCATCAGCGGGGCGGCGAGGAAGACACGGGCCCGGCGGCCTTCGGGGGCCTGGGCTGCGTGCTGGCGCATGTAGGGCTCAGTCATGGCGATGGCTCCGGGGATGGATGGTCCTGCGCTGTGTGGTGTCAGCGCAGGTGAAGCAGTGCGATTGCTGCTATCGCGTCGGGCCGGCCGCACTGGCGGTGCCCGCTCGCTTGATCGATCGTCACTGCTCCCGGTTCAGGGAGTCCACCGCAATGGTGTGTCATATCGCTGACTGGCATCCGGATGACACTGTTGCACGTGCATCTGCTTGATGCATCTGCTCGGGAAGGTGTCATCTTTCTGCCTGGCAGCACGATGCCAGGCCTTGAATGCAAACTGAGCTTGCCTCAGCTGGAGAATCTGGCTTTGATGTTTAGTTGTCCGTGGCTGTCGCAATATGTGATAGACGGTTACGGAGATGGTGTCTTTATAGCAGGTTCATGACAAGGGAGGCATCAGATGCACCGTTCACCTCGATTCACCATTCGCACGCTGGTGGCGGCCGGTTCGCTCGGCGCAGCCATCCTGGTGCCCGGGGTGGCTCTGGCCGCGTCGCAGGACTCCTCTGCCGTAGCCAGCGCGACGGCCTGGCATCAGCAGAGCGTCACTGTTGCTTCCCCGGCGGACTGGCAGTGGAACACCCACGCCGGTTCGACCGCTGTTCCTGCGGACTGGCAGTGGAGCGTTCGTGCCGGTTCCAGCGCTGTTCCTGCGGACTGGCAGTGGAGCGTTCGTTCCAGCGCTGCTCCTGCCGACTGGCAGTGGAACACTCACGCCGCTTCGACCGCCGTTCCGGCGGACTGGCAGTGGACCCACCGCACCGCTTCGACCGCTGTTCCCGCCGACTGGCAGTGGTAGGAGGCCGCCGCGCCAGTGCGGGGTCAGAGTTGTGAGGCTGACTGCTGCGACTGCGGGCAGTCCTGATCAGCGGCGTCGGCCTCACCGTCCTCCGCGTAGAGGCTCTTGGGAGCATGGAGGGCCATCCGCCAGCCGAGCTGGAAGAGGGTCTCCGAGTTGTACTCCTCGCGGAAGTCGGCGATGTGCCGGGCCAGGGTGCGCTCGCTGATGCCCAGGTTGCGGGCGATGACTCGGTGACCGACACCCTGGATCATCATGCGCAGAATGTTGGTGCGCATCTTGGAGATCACCGCGGGAGGAACCTCGGTGGCTCCCAGGAACGGACTGGACCGTTCCCAGAGCCGCTCGAAGGAGTCCAGCATGTAGGCGACGATGGCCTCGTCACTGATGAGTGCCGCCGCCTGCGTGTCCCCCTGAACGGGTATGACGGCGACTCTGCGATCGATGATGAAGAGTCGGCTGAACGGCTCTTCCAGGGTTCTGACTTCCGCTCCGGCGTCGGTTATCCGCTCGACGTAGTGCCTGGTGGGGGCGGAGTACCTGGTGCTGGGGTGGTAGACGATGCGGCGGGCCACCCCGCGGCGCAGCACGGCGATGTCGGCTTCCAGCGCGGCTTGCACGAGGTACTGCCGCCCTCCGCCGCCCGGTTGCGCGGTGAGCACCTCGAACTGCGCCCCCTCCGCCAGGGCGTTCACGCGCTGGTTGATCTCCACCACGCCTTTGACGTACTCCACCGGGCCGCCAGGGTGGAATTCCTTGTTCAGCGACTGATAGGCGTGGCCCAGGTCCTGCATGGATGTGGGCACCAGCACGGCCTGCGAGAGCAGCAAATAGGCCTGCTTCTGCCAAGTAGAGCTAAGCCGTTGGGCAAGTCGATCGGGGTCCGTCGCGGTGACGGTTGCGGGTTTTCCTTGACTGAAAACCAGTAGACCGAGTTCCACGAGTTCGGCGTATGGCCCGGTCGGGTCGGATTCCTCGACCTCAATGGTCCCGCCCGCCGCGATGACCTGGAGATACAGTGCCTTCGCCGCCTCGGAGACGAACTCGACGTGCTCCTTCTCCCCTTCGGCTCCGCCTGTCGAACCCATCCCCTGGCTCCCCCTCCCGGGAAAACTCGATCACCGACGCGATTTGCCAACACAAGTCGGGCTGCACTCTACGCAAACGCGGGAGCGGGTGACACCCCGCCATTCGATGGGGTGCCAACCGCTCCCGTCAAGAACCCTGCCGTGTTCCTGCGCTCCCGTTAACGCCGCGGCCGCCAGACCACCAGCGCGGCCGACTGCGTCGGCGGCTGGTACGGCACCAGGTCACGGCGGTACGACGCGTGCACCGCGGCCTCCCTCGCCTGGAGCGCCGCACCCGCGCCCTCGACGGCGGCGGCGAGCTCGGCGACCCGGGACTGCAGGGCCGCGACCTGGTTCTCCAGCTCGATGATCCGCTTGATCCCGGCCAGGTTGATGCCCTCGTCCTGGGAGAGCCGCTGCACCTCGCGCAACTGCTGGATGTCGCGGGCCGAGTAGCGCCGCCCGCCGCCGCCGGTGCGGTCCGGGCAGACCAGGCCGAGCCGGTCGTACTGCCGCAGGGTCTGCGGGTGCAGGCCGGACAGCTCGGCGGCCACCGAGATCACGTAGACCGGGGTCTCCTCGGTGAGCGCGTAGCCCGCGCCGGCGGGGGCGGTGCGCCGGCGGCGGGGTGCGCCGCCGGGCAGGCCCTCGCCGATGCCGGCGCCGATGCCGGGGCCATTACCGGAGTCATGGGGGTTCATGTCGGGTCACGCTCCCTCCGCCGCCTTGAACAGAGCGGCTCGCGGGTCCTCGGATGCGGTGGCGTCTCGGTACTGCTCCAGTGCGTTCAGGGCCTCGCCGGAAACCTCCTGCGGGACCGTCACTTCGACGGTGACCAGCAGGTCGCCGCGGGTGCCGTCCTTGCGGGTGGCGCCCTTGCCGCGAGCCCGCAGGGTGAGCCCGTTGGCGCTACCGGCCGGCAGCCGCAGCTTCACGGCCGGGCCGTTGAGGGTGGGGACGTCGATGGTGCCACCAAGAGCCGCCTCGGGGAAGGAGACGGGCACGGTGACGGTGAGGTTGTCGCCCTTGCGCCCGAAGACCGGGTGCGTGGTGACGTGGACCGTGACATACAGGTCGCCGGGCTGACCACCGCGCTCGCCCTGGGCGCCCTTGCCCTTGAGGCGGATCCGCTGGGCGTCCTGGACGCCCGCCGGGATCCGCACCTGCATGGTGCGGGCGGAGCTGGCCCGGCCGCTGCCGTGGCAGTCGGGGCACGGGTCGTCGACGATCATGCCGCGGCCCTTGCAGTCCCGGCACGGCTCGGAGAGCGCGAAGGCCCCCTGGCCCCGGCTGACCGTGCCGGCCCCGACGCAGGTCGGGCAGACCCGCGGCGTGGTGCCGGTCTTGGCGCCGGTGCCGGCGCAGCTGCGGCAGGCCGCCTGGCTGGTCATCCGCAGCGGCACGGTGGCGCCGTCCACGGCCTCGTCGAAGCTGAGGGTCACCTCGGTCTCGACGTCCTGGCCGCGGCGCGGCTGGGGCTGCCGGGTGCGGTTGAACAGCCCGCCGAAGACGTCGCCGATGCCACCGCCGCCGCTGGTCTGGCTGCCGTTGAAGAGGTCGCCGAAGTCGAAGCCGTAGCCGTTGCCGCCGGGGCCGCGCATGCCGCCGGCGCCGAACAGGCTGCGGGCCTCGTCGTACTCCTTGCGGCGCTTCTCGTCGGAGAGGACGTCATACGCCTCGGAGATGTCCTTGAACTTCTCCTCGGCCTTGGCGTCGCCCTTGTTGGCGTCCGGGTGGTACTCCCGGGCGAGCTTGCGGTAGGTCTTCTTGATCTCGGCGGTGGTGGCGTCCTTGGGCACGCCGAGGACCTTGTAGTAGTCCTTCTCCACGTAGTCCTTCGTGCTCATGACTCCCAACCACCTCCCGGGGGCGATACGGCGCTGCGGAGCCGCGCGTCACCGGTGGTGACGCGCGACCCCGCAGCACACAGCGTGTCAGTTCTCGGCAGCACCGTCAGCCTCGGGGCCCGCCGGGCCGTCAGCGTCCGGGCCGGCCGTGGACTGGGTGCCCGGCTGCGGCTCGGCCACCGCCACCATCGCCGGGCGGATGATCCGCTCGCCGATCCGGTAGCCCGGCTGCAGCACCTGCACGCAGGTGTCCTCGGTGACCTCCGAGGAGTAGCTGTGCATCAGGGCCTCGTGCATGTTCGGGTCGAAGGGCTCGCCCTCCTTGCCGAACTGCTGCAGACCGAGCTTGGCCACCACGGTCTCCAGGTTGTCGGAGACCGACTTGAAGCCGCCGGTCACCTCGCCGTGCTCACGGGCCCGGCCGATGTCGTCCAGCACCGGGATCAGGGACTCCAGGATGTTGGAGACCGCGATCTCACGGACCGTCAGCCGGTCGCGCTCGACCCGCTTGCGGTAGTTCTGGTACTCGGCCTGCAGGCGCTGCAGGTCGGCGGTGCGCTCGGAAGCCTCGCGCTTGGCGGTGGCGAGCTCGTCGGACCCGACCTCCCCGGCGGCGGCCTTGACGGCCTCCTCCGCGGCCTTCAGGACCGCCTCGTCGGCGTTGGAGTCGTCGCCGGGCTCCACGCCCTGCGGCTTCTCCGTCATGCGGCACCACCCTTGGGCTTCTCGTCGTCGATGATCTCGGCGTCGACGACGTCGTCCTCCTTGGGCGCCTCGGCACCCGCGGCACCGGCACCGGCACCAGCGGCCTGGGCGTCGGCGTAGAGGGCCTGGCCGAGCTTCTGGGCGGTGGTGGAGACCTTCTCCGAGGCCTCGCGGATCGCCGCGATGTCCTCGCCCTTCAGGGCCTCCTTGAGCTCGCCGATCGCGGTCTCGACCTCGGTCTTGACCTCGGCCGGCAGCTTGTCGGTGTTGTCGGCGATGAACTTCTCGGTCGAGTAGACGAGCTGCTCGGCCTGGTTGCGGGTCTCCACGGCCTCGCGGCGCTTGTGGTCCTCCTCCGCGTACTGCTCGGCCTCGCGGGTCATCCGCTCGATGTCGTCCTTGGGCAGCGAGGAGCCGCCGGTGACGGTCATCCGCTGCTCCTTGCCGGTGCCGAGGTCCTTGGCACCGACGTGCATGATGCCGTTGGCGTCGATGTCGAAGGTGACCTCGATCTGCGGCAGGCCGCGCGGCGCCGGCGGCAGACCGGTCAGCTCGAACATGCCGAGCTTCTTGTTGTACGCCGCGATCTCGCGCTCGCCCTGGTAGACCTGGATCTGCACGGAGGGCTGGTTGTCCTCGGCGGTGGTGAAGATCTCCGAGCGCTTGGTCGGGATCGTGGTGTTGCGCTCGATCAGCTTGGTCATGATGCCGCCCTTGGTCTCGATGCCCAGGGACAGCGGGGTGACGTCGAGCAGCAGGACGTCCTTGACCTCGCCCTTCAGCACACCGGCCTGCAGCGCGGCACCGATGGCCACGACCTCGTCCGGATTGACGCCCTTGTTGGCCTCCTTGCCGCCGGTCAGCTCCTTGACCAGCTCGGAGACGGCGGGCATCCGGGTCGAGCCGCCGACCAGGACCACGTGGTCGATCTCGGACAGCTGGATGCCGGCGTCCTTGATGACGTTGTGGAACGGAACCTTGCAGCGCTCCAGCAGGTCGGAGCTCAGCTGCTGGAACTGGGCCCGGGTGAGCTTCTCGTCCAGGTGCAGCGGGCCCTCGGCGGAGGCCGTGATGTAGGGCAGGTTGATGGAGGTCTCGGAGGACGAGGAGAGCTCGATCTTGGCCTTCTCGGCCGCCTCGCGCAGGCGCTGCAGCGCCATCTTGTCCTTGGAGAGGTCCACACCGTGGCCGGCCTGGAAGGTCTTCACCAGGTGGTCGACGATCCGCTGGTCCCAGTCGTCACCACCGAGGTGGTTGTCACCGTTGGTGGCCTTGACCTCGACCACGCCGTCGCCGATCTCCAGCAGCGACACGTCGAAGGTGCCGCCACCGAGGTCGAAGACCAGGATGGTCTGGTCGTCCTTGTCCAGGCCGTAGGCCAGGGCGGCGGCGGTCGGCTCGTTGACGATGCGCAGGACGTTCAGGCCCGCGATCTCGCCGGCCTCCTTGGTGGCCTGGCGCTCGGAGTCGTTGAAGTAGGCCGGGACGGTGATGACCGCGTCGGTGACGGTCTCGCCCAGGTAGGCCTCGGCGTCCCGCTTCAGCTTCTGCAGGATGAAGGCGCTGATCTGCTGCGGGTTGAAGTCCTTGCCGTCGATGGCGGTCTTCCACCCGGTGCCCATGTGGCGCTTGACCGAGCGGATGGTCCGGTCGACGTTGGTGACGGCCTGGCGCTTGGCGACCTCGCCGACCAGGACCTCACCGTTCTTGGCGAAGGCGACGACGGACGGCGTGGTCCGGGCGCCCTCGGCGTTGGTGATGACGGTGGGCTCACCGCCTTCGAGAACACTGACGACGGAGTTCGTCGTGCCGAGGTCGATACCGACCGCGCGTGCCATCTGGATACCTCCACGAGAGTTGAGCTTTACGCGCTCAAGCATGCATGAGGGGCGGGGATGAGTCAACAGGCATGAGCTGGCTCGACTCAACTTTTCTGCCCCGCCGCGTGACCCCTTCCAATTTGCCCCTCATGGGTGAGTATGGGCTTACGTGACTGCCGCCATACCTTGAGCGTCTTCTGAAAAGGTGCTAATGGGCGGTATGGTCCGGCCGGGTGGGCGCCAAGTTACCCACCAGTACAATTGACCGACATGCCCTCACCGCCGCTGGAGTACGGAGAGCCCGGATGCAGCTAGCAGCGATCGTCATCTCACTAACGACCATCGTGGTCGGCGTGGCGCTGTTCGCTCGCGCCATCGCCAAGATCTACCGATTCGTCAGGCTCGGCCAGCCCGTGCCGAAGGGATCGCGGATCAACGACCCGGTTGCCCGGACCGTCACGCTGGCCCGGGAGTTCCTCGGGCACACCCGGATGAACAAGTGGGGCATCGTCGGCATCGCCCACTGGGCCGTCGCCGTCGGGTTCTACGCGCTGATCTTCACCCTGGTCGGCGCGATCGGTCAGCTCTTCGACCCCAACTGGGTGGTCCCGGTCATCGGTGACTGGGCCCCGTACCTGGTGTTCCAGGAGCTGCTCGGCCTGGTGACCTTCCTCGGCATCGCGGTGCTGACGGTGATCCGCCAGCTGAGCCTGCCGAACAAGTCGGGCCGCAAGTCCCGCTTCGCCGGCTCCAACATGGGCTTCGCGTACTTCATCGAGGCCGTCATCCTGATCATCGGCGCGGCGATCCTGACCCTGCGCGGCATCGAGGGCGCACAGCTCGGCGTCAACCACTACGAGGCCTCCTACGTGGTCTCGTACCCGCTGGTGCAGCTGTTCTCCGGGCTGAGCACCGGTGCCCTGCACAACTGGCTCTTCCTGGTCGCGGGCATCAAGATCTCGGTCTCCTTCATCTGGATGATCACGGTCTCGCTGAACACCGACATGGGTGTCGCCTGGCACCGCTTCCTGGGCTTCCCCAACATCTGGTTCAAGCGCAACGCCGACGGTGAGGTGGCGCTCGGCGCCCTGCAGCCGATGACCAGCGCCGGCCAGCCGATCGACTTCGAGGACCCGGCCGACGACGCCGTCTTCGGCGTCTCCCAGGTCGAGCACTTCTCCTGGAAGGGCATCCTCGACTTCTCCACCTGCACCGAGTGCGGCCGCTGCCAGTCGCAGTGCCCCGCCTGGAACACCGGCAAGCCGCTGTCGCCCAAGCTGCTGATCATGTCGCTGCGCGACCACGCCTACGCCAAGGCCCCTACCTGCTGGCCGGTGGCGGCAAGGACATGGAGGGCGAGGAGAAGGCGACCGCCGAGCAGCTGGCGAACGTGCCGGCCGCCGCGCTCGCCGAGGCCGAGCGCCCGCTGATCGGCACCGCCGAAGAGAACGGCGTCATCGACCCGGACGTGCTGTGGTCCTGCACCACCTGCGGTGCCTGTGTCGAGCAGTGCCCGGTGGACATCGAGCACATCGACCACATCGTCGACATGCGCCGCTACCAGGTGATGATCGAGTCGTCGTTCCCGACCGAGGCCGGGACGATGCTCAAGAACCTGGAGAACAAGGGCAACCCCTGGGGCCTGGCCACCAAGGCCCGGCTGGACTGGGTCAAGGAGCTCAAGAAGGAGACCGGCATCGAGGTGCCGGTCATCGGCCAGGACATCGAGCCCGCCGAGGTCGAGTACCTCTACTGGGTCGGCTGCGCCGGCGCCCTGGAGGACCGCGCCAAGAAGACCACCAAGGCCTTCGCGGAGCTGCTGCACACCGCCGGCGTGAAGTTCGCCATCCTGGGCAAGGAGGAGTCCTGCACCGGTGACTCCGCCCGCCGCCTGGGCAACGAGTTCCTCTTCCAGATGCTCGGCGCGCAGAACGTCGAGACCCTGAACGCGGCCCTCGAGGACGCCCCCAAGAAGCGGATCGTGGCCACCTGCCCGCACTGCTTCAACACCATCGCCAACGAGTACCCGCAGCTCGGCGGCCACTTCGAGGTGATCCACCACACCCAGCTGCTCCAGCACCTGATCGACGAGGGCAGGCTGATCCCGGTCAACCCGGTCGAGGGCCTGATCACCTACCACGACCCCTGCTACCTGGGCCGCCACAACAAGGTCTACAGCCCGCCGCGCGAGATCATGGACAAGGTCCCGGGTCTG
Organism: Kitasatospora acidiphila; assembly: GCF_006636205.1. Lineage (NCBI taxonomy): Bacteria > Bacillati > Actinomycetota > Actinomycetes > Kitasatosporales > Streptomycetaceae > Kitasatospora > Kitasatospora acidiphila. Next base: position 4,674,565 of record NZ_VIGB01000003.1, read on the forward strand.
CGCCAGCAGGAGATGCACCGCCACAAGGAGCGCGGCTTCTGCTGCGGCGCCGGTGGTGCCCGGATGTGGATGGAGGAGCGGATCGGCAAGCGGATCAACACCGAGCGCGTCGACGAGGCGCTGTCGCTCAACCCCGACATCGTCTCCACCGCCTGCCCGTTCTGCCTGGTGATGCTCTCCGACTCGGTGAACGGCAAGAAGAACGAGGGCGCCGCCAAGGAGCACCTGAAGGTGGTCGACGTGGCCCAGCTGCTGCTCGACTCGGTCAAGGCCGCGCCGGTCGTCGAGGAGCCGGAGCCCGTCGAGGCCTAGGGCGAGGCGCGGGCCCAGGTCTGGAACGTCAGGCCTGGGTCGAGGCAGGCCTGGGCCGAGGCCTAGAACGTCAGGCCTGCCTGAGGACTACGTGAGAACGGATGTTTGGGCCGAGCGCGAATGTGCTTGCGGCTCAACGCCTCACATATGATGCCTGCCCCGGGCCAAACCGCCCGGGGCAGGCTGCGTGGGGCTGCCTTTCGGGTCGTCACCAGGCGCCCGCGAAGTCCCGTTCGAGCGTCCGTCAACTGATCAGCAGTCGGTGAGCGGCGCATACCGAGCACCAAGAACCCAACGACGGTCCTGGCAAATCGACAGGCCAGATCGCTGACCGGAACCAAGGGGAGAAACGCACAGATGACCCAGGCGATCATGCTGGTGGGTGGTCAGGGCACCCGGCTTCGCCCGCTCACCACGCACACCCCGAAGCCCATGCTCCCGGTTGCGGGCGTGCCGTTCATCGCGCACCAGCTCGCCCGGGCGGCCGCGGCGGGCGTCACCCGCGTGGTGCTCGCCACGTCCTACCTGGCCGAGGTCTTCGAGGAGCACTTCGCCGACGGCTCTCCCTACGGCATCGAGCTGGTCTACCTCACCGAGAAGGAGCCGCTGGGCACCGGAGGCGCGATCCGCAACGCCGCCGAGGGCCTGACCTGCGGCCCCGACGAGCCGGTCCTGATCTTCAACGGCGACATCCTCTCCGGCCTGGACATCGCCGCGCTGCGCGACGGCCACGTGGCCGCCGGCGCCGACGTCACCCTGCACCTCACCCGGGTCGAGGACCCGCGGGCGTTCGGCCTGGTGCCGACCGACGAGCAGGGCCGGGTGCTGGAGTTCCTGGAGAAGCCGGAGACCCCCGAGCAGATCGTCACCGACCAGATCAACGCCGGCTGCTACGTCTTCACCCGCTCGGTGATCGACCGCATCCCGGCCGGCCGGGTCGTCTCGGTCGAGCGCGAGACCTTCCCCGGGCTGCTGGAGAGCGGCGCGCTGGTCCGCGGCGTGGTCGACACCTCCTACTGGCTGGACCTGGGCACCCCCGGCGCGTTCGTGCGCGGCTCCGCCGACCTGGTGCTCGGCCGGGTCGACTCCCCGGCGGTCCCCGGTCCCACCGGTGAGGCGCTGCTGCTGCCCGGCGCCACCGTGGACCCGGCCGCCGTGCTCAGCTCCGGCACCGTGGTCTCCGAGGGCGCCTCGATCGCGGCCGGCGCCATCGTCGAGGGCTCCGTGGTGCTGCCCGGCGCGGTGGTCCACGCGGACGCCGTGGTCAAGGACTCGATCGTGGGCGCCTACGCGGTGATCGGCGACCGCACCGTGCTGGACGGCGCGGTGATCGGCGACGGCGCCGTGGTCGAGGCCGACAACGAGCTGCCGAACGGCATCCGGATCGCCTGCGGCGCCCGGCTCGCGGTCGGCGCGGTGCGCACCACCGCCGGCCCCGGCGGCTGCCCGGCCGGCGAGACCTCCGCGGCGGCCGTGCACGGGTCGGTGCTGCAGAAGTAGTCGGCGCTTCCTTCCGGTCGCCCGTTCTTCCGTTCGAGGGGTTGCGGCAGTGCGTCACAGCACTGCTGCAACCCTTCGGCGCATCCGGTCCAGGTACGCCTTTGCGGGTACCTTCGGAGGGTGGCTGGGAACGGATATCAGAGCGGGTGGGGCGGCGACCGGCGGTACGCCGGTGACCAGGCGGGGAACACCCTCCCCGACCAGGGCGGGTACGGGGGGTACGGCTCCGGGTACGGGGCTCGGCCCGACGGCCGCACCATCGACGGCGGCCGGGCTCGGCACGACGAGCCGACCCGGTACGACCTCGATGCCCGCTACGGCGAGGGCGCGGGCGTCGGCGCTGGCAACGACGATGGCGCGGGGCAGCCGTACTACTACGGCTCCGGCGCTGGCTCCGGCGCTGGTTTCGGCTCCCGCTCCGGCGCCGGCTCCCGCTCCCGTGACGACGAGGGTGCCGGGGAGCCGTACTACTACGACGAGCAGGCCGGCGGCCAGGACCGCGTCACCACCTACCGGGCCGGCGGCCGCACCGCACCGCGGACCGGCGGCCCGCGGCTCGCCTGGCGTGACCTGCTGTTCGGCATCTACCGGGCCCCCGCCCGCACTTTCGACCAGATGCGCGACCACCAGGCCTGGCTGCCCGCGATCACCGTCTCGCTGCTCTACGGCGTGCTCGCCGTGCTCGGCTTCGGCGACACCCACAACGAGGTGGTCGGGGCCACCTTCTCGGTGGCCGCCTGGTCGCTCTTCGGGGCGGCGCTGGCCTTCACGGTGGCCGGCCTGATGCTCGGCTCGGTCACCTATGCGCTGGCCCGCCAGTTCGGCGGTGACGGCCCCTATGCGTCGACCGTCGGGCTCGGGGTGCTGATCGGCTGGACCACCGACGTGCCCCGGCTGGTGCTGGCGCTCTTCCTGCCCTCGGCCAGCCCGGTGGTGCAGGCGCTCGGCTGGGTCAGCTGGCTGCTCTGCGCGGCGCTGCTGACCACCCTGGTGCGCAGGGTTCACGACCTGCCCTGGGGCAAGGCGGCGGGCGCGGCGGCCGTTCAGCTGCTGGCGCTGCTGGTGCTGATCAAGCTGCCGACGCTGGGCTGAGCGGGTCGGTGCTGCGGCGCTGAGCGGGGTCGAACCCGGGCCGAATAGGCTGGACCGTCCCAGCCGACCCGTCACCACCTCGGAGACCCCGTATGACCCTCCCCACCACCCGTGTCAGCTTCCCCGGCGGAGCGGTGGCCGGCGAGTCCACCGTGCTCGCCGTCCACCAGCTCGGCCACGGCCGGTACGGGGTCGTCACCGCGGACACCCCGTTCCACCCGCTCGACCACACCTGGCCCGACCAGCCCGCCGACACCGGCACGCTGACCGTGGCGGGCGCCGAGCTGGCCGTGGTGGACTGCCTGACCGCCGCCGTCGGCCCCGAGGACGGCGAGCACGGCGAGCTGCTGGTGGGCGCCGACATCCCGGTGCGGCGCGGCGACGAGGCCTGGTCCTGGCTGGTGCTGCACGTGGTCGAGGAGCAGCCCGCCGAGCTGGTCCCGGGCGCCCCGGTGGCGCTCGCGGTGGACGCTGAGCGCCGGGCCGCGCTGAGCGCCGCTCACACCGGCTGCCACCTGCTGGCGCTGGCCCTCAACGAGGCGCTCGCCGAGCGCTGGCGCAAGGACCCGGGCCGTGCCGACGCCTTCGGCAACCCGGACTTCGACAGCCTGGCGATGGCCTCGTCGGTGATGGACACCGAGGCCAGCACCGACACCTACCGGCTCGGCAAGTCGCTGCGCAAGAAGGGCTTCACCACCGACGCCGCCGACGGCCTGCCGACCCTGGCCGACGCGCTGCCGGCGATCACCGCCGCGGTCAACGAGCGGCTGGCCGGCTGGGTGGCCGCCGACGCCCCGGTGCGGATCGAGGTGCCCGGCCCCGAGCTGACCGCCCGCCGCAACTGGCACTGCGAACTGCCGGCCGGCTCGGCGCGCATCGCCTGCGGCGGTACCCACCTGCACCGCCTGGGCCAACTGTCCGCACTGGAGACCGAGTTGACGCTCTCGGAGGACGGCAGCGAACTGATCGCGGTGACCCGCCCCAAGCGGGTCTGACGACCTTCGCCGAACGTGAACGCTTAGACGTTCGTCCGGTGGAAGTTGAGGTACGAGCGGGACGGCGTCGGTCCGCGCTGCCCCTGGTAGCGCGAGCCGTACCGCTCGGAGCCGTACGGGTGCTCGGAGGGCGAGGAGAGCCGGAACAGGCAGAGCTGCCCGATCTTCATGCCCGGGTAGAGCTTGATCGGCAGCGTGGCCACGTTCGACAGCTCAAGCGTCACATGGCCGCTGAAGCCCGGGTCGATGAAGCCCGCCGTCGAGTGGGTCAGCAGGCCCAGTCGGCCGAGGCTCGACTTGCCCTCCAGGCGCGAGGCCACGTCGTCCGGAAGCGTGATCACCTCGTAGGTGGACGCCAGCACGAACTCGCCGGGGTGCAGGATGAACGCCTCGTCCCCGTCCGGCTCGACCAGCCTGGTCAGGTCCGGCTGCTCCTGCGAGGGGTCGATGTGCGGGTAGCGGTGGTTCTCGAAAACCCGGAAGAACCGGTCCAGCCGCACGTCGATGCTGGACGGCTGGACCATGGCGGGGTCGAACGGGTCGATGACGACCCGGCCCCGGTCGATCTCGGCGCGGATGTCTTTGTCGGAGAGCAGCACGCCACGAGGTTACGTGGTCAGCGGCCGTCTCCCAATTTTCTCCACGCCCCGGCACTGCCGCGGACCCACCCGCAGCCGCCCACCGGCGGCCGCGAGAGGGCCCACCCGGCGCTACACGAGCCGCAGCGCCCTTGCCAGTTGCCCCTCGGACAGCACGCTCGGATCGGCCGGCACCGCACTGCGCAGCCGCCCGCACTGCGGACACCTCAGCAGCCGCTGCGGCCCGAGCCGCCCCGCCCCGAGGTTCCGCATCGGGAACGCGCTGATACTGAACAGGTGCCCCTCGGCACAACGAACAACGGTCCGCCGCTCCATCGATCCCCTTCCCGGACTTCCCCGGCCCGGCCCCCGTACACCGCCGGGCCACGACAGCCGTCACATTAGGGGACCATCCCGACATCCCGCCCCAACTCGCCGCCCCGCCCGCGAACCCTCACGACGCCCACCACCCCTCCACGCCCCACCCCCGGCAACCCGGTACGGAGCCCCCTCGGGGATGGGGTACAGTGGAGCATGATCGAGCCGTTCCTGACGGGTCGTCACGCGGGCGTAGTTTAATGGTAGAACATGAGCTTCCCAAGCTTAGAGCGCGAGTTCGATTCTCGTCGCCCGCTCAGAAGGAAAGCCCCAGGTCAGCGACCTGGGGCTTTCGCATTCAGCCACCACCCCCGTCGCCGGGCGAAGCCCCGGTGATGGCCTGCATCTCCCGCCCGGTGATCTCCTGCAGCGGCAGGCCGTCGCAGTTGCCGAGGACTACACCGACCCAGCCGGTGTACGGGTAGATGTTCCAGTTGGCGCTGACACCGGGGTTGCTACCGCCGCGCCCGAACACCCACTGGCCGTTGACGATATGGACCGGCATGTCGTAGGCCCCGAACGACGAACCGCCGTGGGGGATCTTGGCCCCGGTGAGCAACTCGGCCCAGGGCCGGTCCAACAGCGTGCCGTCGCCCAGCGCGCGTGTGAACCGGACCAGATCCGGCGCGGTGGCGAAGCCGCCGTTCCCGGGGGCGTCGATGAGGCTGCGGCCCGGGTTCTTGCCGAGTACGTCCGTGGACGGGCTGCCCTTGTCCAGATTGCGGACCGCGTCCACCTGGCTGCCGTCGGCCAGCGTCATGTACGGGTGCGCGAGGTGCTCGTCGGTGAGCCACTGCGGCCTGGTGTAGAACGCCGAGCCGGTCATGCCGCAGCGCCCGAAGATGTTCTCCTGCACGTAGTCCCAGTACGTCTTGCCGCTCACGGCCTCCACGATCAACGCGGGGATGCCGACATCGGCGCCGGAGTGGCTGGTGCGAGTGCCGGGGGCAGCCACCAGCTTGGACTGCCGAACCCACTGCTCGTAGTACTCGTGCACCTCCTCCTGGCTCTGGAAGATGCGTTGCACGTCCTCATCCGGGGTGTCCAGCCCGGAGGCGCCGGAGAGCAGGTGGTGGATGGTCACCTGCTCGGCGATGTCCTTGGCGTAGCCCTTCAGGTGGGTGCCCACCGCGTCCGACAGGCTCAGCTTGCCCTGCTGTGCCAGCTGCAAGACGGCCACCGCGCCGAACGGCTGGCCCGCCGAGCTGAGGCTGAACGCGGTGCCTTCGTGATTGCGGATCCCCTTCTCCCTGTCGGCCATGCCGTAGCTGCGGGACAGCACCGTCTGGCCCCGGTGCGACAACAGCACCACGCCGGAGAACTTCCCCTCGGCGGCCAGCTTCGCCACGTACTGGTCGTAGGCTCCGCCAGGACGGGTGGCCGGTGGGATGTCGGAGTCGGTTGGGGCCGGGTCGACTTGGCCGGGTCGAGCGCCCACCAATGGCGCGCCGGCTGCCACCACGCCGACGGCCGCCAATCCGCTCCACCCGAGCAGCCGCCGCCGATTGATACCACGTACGGAATCCGAGTCCATGATCACGGTCCTTTCCTGATCGACAGATCGACCGGTGCAGGTCTACCGGCGACCGCTATCGGCAACCGATCACCCACCCATGTGGTTCTCGTGACTCCACTGAAGTCGGAAGACTGTTGTGATGGCGTGTGCGATTTTCGATACGCCCGCGATACGCCGAATCCCCGGCAGCAAGGAACTGACGCATGCCGGCAGTGCGATGGTCCTGCCGCTGGTGATCGCGACAGCCCGGTTACGGCAGGGGCTGGACGACTCGTCGGTGAATCAGGGTCCAGGGGCCATGCTTGGGGCCGACGCCCGCGGCGTGCCGGGAAGTCGAATCGTGACGAGGAGACCGCCGGTGGGGCGGGGAGCGAGGTCGATGGTCCCGTCGTGTGCCCGGACGATGCTGTGCACGATCGCCAGCCCGAGGCCGACCCCGACATGTTCGTCGGTGCGTGTGCGTTCCGTTCCGCGTTGGAAGGGTTCGGTGAGGGTCGGTAGGAGTTCCAACAGGAGCGGAGGGCCGGTGTTCTCGACCCGCAGCACGCTCGCGTCGTGGTGCGATTCGGTGTGGATCGTGACGGTGCCGCCGCAGGGGAGGTTGTGGACGATGGCGTTCTGGACGAGGTTGGTCACCATCCGCAGAATGAGCGCCGCGGAGCCGAGTGACTGTGCCTTCTCGCCGGTGACGTCGAGCGTGATCTGGCGCTTTTCGGCGAGGGGAAGCAGCGTTTCGGTGGCTTCTTCGGCGATGAGGGACAGGTCGACGGGCTCGCGGGTGAAGCCCTTGCGGTCGGCGCGGCTGAGCAGCAGGAGGGCCTCGGTGAGGTCGATCGCCCGCGTGTTGACGGTGTGGAGGCGTTCGATGAGTTCGCCCTGGTCCCGCGTGGGGTCGTTGCGGGCGAGGTCGAGGAGTGTCTTCGAGATCGCCAGCGGGGTGCGCAGTTCGTGGGAGGCGTTCGCGGCGAATCGTTGCTGTTCGGTGACGTGGGATTCGAGTTGTTCGAGCATGTTGTCGAACACGTCAGCGAGTTCGCGGAATTCGTCTTGGGGACCTTGCATGCGGATCCGGTGGGACAGTGATCCGTTCGCAGCCGTCCGGGCCGCGTCTGCGATCCGTGTGAGTGGTGCGAGCATCCGGCCCGCGAGGATCCATCCTCCCAGGAGGCCGAACGCCAGCAGGAAGGCCAGTGCTATGGCCGCGGCGGGGGCGAACACGCGCACGAGGAGGTAGCGGTTGGGTGCGACCCCGAGAAGGCCCTGGGGGCTGTCGGGTACGTAGCGCAGCAGGAACACCCATACCACGGCCAGCAGGAGAGTGCCGGCGATGAGGAGGAATCCGGCGTAGCTGATGGTGAGTTTCAGGCGGGCGCTGAGCCCTGGGCGCCTATTCACGAGTGCTGCCGGGGTGGATTGTGTCCATGCCGGTGCCGATTCGGTAGCCGACGCCAGGCACCGTGGCGATGAGCCATGGTTCGCCGAGTCGTTTGCGCAGGCCGGAGACGGTGATGCGGACGGCGTTGGTGAAGGGGTCGGCGTTGGCGTCCCAGGCCCGCTCCAAGAGTTCTTCGGCGCTGACGACACCGCCTTCGGCGGCGACGAGGACTTCGAGCACGGCGAACTGCTTCCGGGTGAGTGCGACGTAGCGTCCGTCGCGGAAGACCTGCCGACGGAAGGGGTCCAGCCGCAGGCCCGCGATCTCGCTGACCGGGGGTCGGGCGTGCGCGCGTCTGCGGTCCAGCGCCCGCAGCCGCATGACGAGCTCCCGGAGCTCGAACGGTTTGGTGAGGTAGTCATCGGCGCCGAGCTCGAACCCGGACGCCTTGTCGTCGATCCGGTCGGCAGCGGTGAGCATGAGGATCGGGATGCCGCTGCCGGAGGCGACGATTCGTCGGGCGATCTCGTCGCCGGAGGGGCCGGGGACGTCGCGGTCGAGGACCGCAAGGTCGTAGGAGTTGACGCTGAGCAGTTCCAGAGCGGAGTTGCCGTCGCCGGCGATGTCGGCGGCGATCGCTTCCAGCCGGAGACCGTCCCGGACGGCTTCGGCCAGGTAGGGCTCGTCCTCCACGATCAACACGCGCATACCTGGAGCCTAAGCAGCACGGCATATCGCCGACGTATGCTTCTTCACCCAGCTCGGACCCGGCTTCGCCGTCGTCCGCCGCGACGGCGCCTCCGAACTCGCATCCCGCTCCTTGGACGTCCGCCGGCAGAAGCGCTACCAGCTCGCCGTCGAATGCCGCCACCCGCCCGTGACCGTGCCATCGGCCGGCTGTTCCGGCGCGTGCCAGATCCGTGCCAGAACGGGCGGCGAACGATGGGCAGCGGCGGCCAAGGCCAGGAGTCCCGGAGGGTCGACTTGAGCCGCGTTGTCGCAGGTCAGAGTTGTTTTTCGGCCTGATGACCCAAGGATTCCCAAGCTCAGAGCGCGAGTTCGATTCCCGTTGCCCGCCCAGAAGGAAAGCCCCAGGTCAGCGGCCTGGGGCTTTCGTGTTGTTCGGACCAATTCGAGGCCGTCTCGTGCCAAGGCGCCTCAAATCATGAGGTCAATTGCTAGCGATCCGCGTCAGCTATTGCCGGGCTGGCCGGTCTGTGTAGCCCGCTGACCTCCGGCGAGGAGGTCATCCCCTGCTCAGACCGTCGCTTCGAGGGTGACCGAGATGTTCCCCCGGGTGGCATTCGAGTAGGGGCAGACCTGGTGAGTGGTTTCCATGAGCTGGTCGGCGGTGGCCTGGTCCAGGCCGGGCAGGTGTGCCAGCAGTGCGACGCTCAGTGAGAAGCCTCCGTTGTCCAAGGCGATCAGGCTTACCGTGGACCTGATGGTCGACTCGCCCAGCCTCACCTTCTGCTGGCCTGCTATCAAGCGCAGCCCGTTGTGGAAGCACGCGGCGTAGCCGGCGGCGAAGAGTTGCTCGGGGTTGGTCTTGTCGCCACCGGGGCCGCCCATCTCCTTGGGGACCGCGAGGAGTTCGTCGAGCACCCCGTCGGAGGTGCGGACCTCTCCGTTGCGGCCGTCGCCGGTCGAGAGCGCCTCGGTGGTGTAGAGCACGGACACGGGGTCTCCATTCACAGGCATTCAGAAAGGGTGGAAGGGTTGTCGGTTGCCGGGCGGGTGTGTCCGTCCGGGGTTGTGATTTGGGCGAGCAGGGTCAGCGCGGTCTGTGAGGCAGAACCCGCCATGGCGGTTACTGCGACGAGTCGCTGTCCCTGCTCGTTCGGGACGGGCATGGCCTGCTGGGTGACGTCCATCGGTCCGACGAGCGGATGCCGCATCCGGTAGGCCGCGGTGTCCCAGGCGCGGACCCGGTGCGCGGACCAGAGGTCGGTGAACTCCGGGCTGTGCATGACCAGTTCACCGATCAGCGCGGCCAGCAGCGGATCGTCGGGGTACCGGCCGACGGCGAGGCGCAGTCTGCCCACCGCGTCTCGGGCCTTCTTCGGCCAGTCCTCGTACAGCTCGCGGGTATGGGCGTCCCGGAAGACCAGCCGCGCGGTGTTGGGACGCTGGGCCGGGTCCTGCGGGCTCTTCGGATCGAGGTGCCCGGCGAAGAGCGCATGCCCGGTGCGGTTCCAGGCCAGTACGTCGCTGCGGCGGCCGAGCACGATGACCGGAGTGTCCCCGAAGGCGTCGATCAGCTGCCGGGTCGTCTCGGTGATGCCCTCGGGTGCCGGCGGCTTGCGGGTTCGGTCATTGCCGCCCCTGCGCCCGACATCGGCAAGGTCGTGCAGGTGACGGTGTTCGGTCTCGTCCAGGCGAAGTGCCCTGGCGAGAGCGTCCAGCACCTCCGTCGATGCGCCCCGTGACAGTCCCTGCTCCAGCCTCGTGTAGTACGACTCGCTCACCCCCGCCAACCGGGCAAGCTCGTCCCGGCGCAGTCCCGGCACCCGCCGCCGCTCATCGAACTCCGGCAACCCGACGTCCGACGGCTGCAGTTGTGCCCGACGCGTCCGCAGGAACCGTCCCAACTGCGACTTGCTCTTCATGGACTTGAGTATGGATACGGGCGGCGAGGCGTGCCTGCCCCTGCCAGTGCCAGGCAACGCGGCTTGAGGCGGGGCCGGTCGGCTCAGGAGGTCGCCGCGGGGACGAGGTGGTCGAGTCCCTGTGCACTGCCCGTCGCGGCCTCGGTCGAGCGCGGCAGCATGGTGCTCTCGTAGGCGCGGACGGCGTCGTCGACGCCGGCTTCGGTGACGAGGGCGTGGGCGAGGTCGGAGCCGTCGAGCATGGCGAGGTTGGCGCCCAGCCCGACCGGGGGCATCAGGTGCGCGGCATCGCCGAGCAGCGTGACGCCGGGGACGTGCTCCCAGGTGTGCGGGGCGGGCAGGACGAACAGGGGCCGGTTGGTGAACCCGCTGTCGCTGTTGCGCAGGATGTAGCGCAGGCTCTCGTCCCAGCCGTCGAACATCCTCAGCAGGTGCGTCCGCACGGCCCGTTGGTCGCCGAGGTCGATACCGGCAGCCGCGTGCCAGTCCTGCGGCACGCGGACCGCGATGTAGGCGCGGATGTGGCCGTTGCTGTTGCGCTGGGCGACCAGCGACCTGCCGACGCCCTTCGCCAGCATCGATCCGTTGCCGACCAGCCGCGCGAGGTCGGGATGGCGGGTGTCGCAGTGGTCGAACCCGGTCTCGACGAAGGTGACGCCGGTGTAGCCGGGTGCGGCCTGCGACAGGGCCGGGCGCACGCGCGACCAGGCGCCGTCGGCACCGACCACCAGGTCGAAGTCCTCGGCGGTGCCGTCACCGAAGTGCAGCCGGCAGGTGCCGTCCGTCAGCGGGGTGACCCCGCTGACGGCGCGGTCCCACCGCACCGTGCCCTTGGTGATCGAGTCCAGGAACAGGCCACGCAGTTGGCCTCGGTCTATCTCCGGTCGGCCGCCGGCGGCGGACGGCGGCTGATGCTTCAGGAGGGCGGCGGAGGCGGGGTCGAGCACGCGCCACTCGTCCCTTCGGGGCGGGCGAGGGCGTTGAACCGGTCAAGCAGCCCGGCCGAACGCAGGGCGGCCTGGCCGGTGTCGGGGTGCATGTCGAGCGTGCCGCCCTGCGGGCGGGCGTCGGCGGCGGCCTCGCGTTCGAAGACGGTGACGGAGCGGCCGTGTTGCTGGAGGACGCGGGCGCAGGCGAGGCCACCGAGGCCGGCGCCGACGATCGCGATGCGGGGATCACGAGCAGAGGTCATGGAGTGTCCCTCGGGGGGTGGTTGGGGAGCCGGGAGGTCCGGCATCACCAAGAAAGCACACTCGATAAATAAGTGCAATGGCTAAACTTTCGTAGCGGATGCACTTCGGGGTATGGTGGGCGAGTGACCGAACCGACCGGGCGCCGCGAGCGCAAGAAGGCCCAGACTCGCCAGTCCCTGGCCGACGCCGCACTCGAGCTCTTCCTCGAGCGCGGCTACGACCAGGTCGGCGTCAAGGACGTCGCCGATGCCGCCGACGTCTCGGTGACCACCCTGTTCAAGCACTTCTCCGGCAAGGAAGCCCTGGTCTTCGACCAGGACGACGACTTGGAAGCAGCACTCGTCGCCGCCGTGCGCGACCGCACCCCGGGCCAGTCGATCCCGCAGGCGCTGCGCGAGCACATCCTGCTGAGACAGACCCAGTTCGCCGTCCACACCACGGACCCGCGGTTCGCCGATTTCACGCGCATGGTGCAGGAGACCCCGGCGCTGCGCGACTACGCCCAGCGCATGTGGACGCGCCACGAAGCGGCCCTGGCGCGGGCCATCGCCGAGGCTGTCGGCGCCCCCGAGGACGACGTCAGCTGCGCCGCCCTGGCTCGTTTCGCCCTTGAGGCCCGCGGCCTCATCCTGCGGCACGCCGAGCCGCGCCGTGCCGCCGACGAGGCCTTCGCGTTGCTCGAACACGGCTGGACGGCCTCCCACCCGGGCAACTGACCCGGTCTGCACAGCGCCTTGGCTCGGACGGCCGTGCCATGCGACGGTTCCGCCCGGGTGGTCAGCCCGCAGTGGTTCCGTCCGTTCTCGGCAGCCGCAGGGTGAAGACCGAGCCCTCACCGGGCCGGCTGGCCGCGGTCACCGTGCCGCCGTGGGCGTGCGCGAGCTGGCGCACGATGGCCAGCCCCAGGCCGCTGCCGCCGGTCTGCCGGCTGCGGGACTTCTCGGCACGCCAGAACCGGTCGAAGACGTGGGGCAGTTCATCAGGGCCGATACCCGTGCCGGTGTCCGTCACCTCGATGACCAGCTCCTCGCCCACCGGGCCGGCTGCGACCGTGACGCTCCCACAGCGCGGCGTGTGCCGCACCGCGTTGTCCACCAGGTTCCCGACGGCTTGGCGCAGCCGCACCGGGTCGGCCACCAACTCGGCTTCCCCGTCCGTGGGCAGCACGCTCAGGAGCACGCCGGCGGCCTCGGCCCGGGCTCGGTGGGCCTCGGCGACCTGGTCGAGGAGCTCGGCGATCCGGACCGGCTCGCGGTGCAGGCGGAAGCTGTCCGCGTCGGCCGCCGCCAGGTCTCGCAGATCGTCGATGATGTGCTGAAGCAGAAGCGCCTCCTCCAGCAGCGACGCCATCAGTGCCAGGTCAGGGGTGGCCACGCCGTCCTGGGTGGCCTCCAGCCAGCCGCGGATGTTGCTGAGCGGCGTGCGCAGTTCGTGCGCGACATCGCTGACCATCGCCTTGCGCTGCTCCTCGATCCGCTCGCGGCGCTCCGAGAGGTCGTTGAACGCGGCGGCCAGGTAGCCGATTTCGTCGTTGCCGGTCACCGGGACGCGGGCGTGCGGTTCGGTGGGGTGCTGGGCGGCGTCGGTCAGCGCGCGCAGCGGCCGGACCAGCCGGGTGGCGAGGAGGACCGAGAGCGCCACCGTGAGGGCCAGGACCAGGCCGGTGACGCCGGCGATGCGCAGGGCTCCGGCTCGGGTCAGGTGGAAGGCGGGGATGGTGGTTCCGTTGCTATCGCTGATGAACAGCAGTGCGGCGGGAGCGACATAGGGAGCGAGTTGCTGACGACGGCTGGAGTCGACACAGGCTGCCACGGCCTGATCGGCGCGGTCGGCATCCGGGTTCGGCAGCGGGGTGGGCGTGACCGCGGGAGCGACAGCCGGGCTTGGCGGGATGACGGTACCGGGGGAGGGCGTCCCGGGGCTCTGCACCCGGGGGCTCGGCACCACCCCGCTGGGGCCGATTCCGAGCTTGACCGGCCCCAGCCCCTCGGGCGACAGGCAGGCGTCGACCAACTCGCCGAGCCTGCTCAGAGCCTGCTGCTCGGTCGGGGTGGGAGCGGAGAGCCGAGGGAGGCCGCAGGTCGCGGAGGTGCCGTCGTCGGGGGCGAGCCCGGCGACGGTCACGTTCGGTCGGCCGCTGGGGTCGGTGCCGGTCTCGGCGGCGAATCCGCGCGTGCGCAGGCAGTCGGCGGTCGCGCCGGCCGCAGAGCGCAGCTGGGTGCGTTCTTCGGCGGAGAGGGCGAACGGCCCGACGGCGCGCGGGTCGATGCGGGTGGTGCCGCTGTTGGGTGCCAGCGTCTGGTCCACGTCGAGCGGGTCGATCACCGCCGACGCCTTGGACGGGACCGGCGACGCGTGCGGGGCGGCGGAACCGCCGATGGGTCGGCGGCTCTGGTCGGTCAGCGCGATGTGACGGCCCGTCCGCTTCGTCAGGTCCGCCAGCACGGGGCCGATGCCGTCCCAGTTCTGGTGGGTCGCGGCGAAGCCGAGCAGGGTCTCGTAGATGCCGGCGTCGCCGGAGAGGGTCTGGACCTGTTCCTGCTGGATCTCCTGCGACGTGGTGTTCACCGCCAGCCAGGCGGTGGCGGCGACCGAGCACACGGCGACCAGGATCGAGGCGGCCAGCAGCCGGACCAGCAGGCTCTTGCGCAGCGGTACCCTACGGCGCACAGTGGCGTCCGCCCGTGCCGTCGGTGAGCTTGTAGCCGACTCCGAAGACGGTCAGCAGCCGCACCGGGTGCCTCGGGTCGGGTTCGATCTTCCTGCGCAGGTTCATGATGTGCACGTCGATGGTGCGCTCGGATATGTACTGCCCGAACCCGCCGGTGCCGCCCAGTAGTTGCGCCCGGCTGAAGACCTGCTCGGGGTGTGCGGCCAGGGTGCGGAGCAGCTCGAACTCCCCTGGCGTGCACGGCACCAGGGTGCCGGCGACGCGGACCTCGTGGCGGTCGGGGTCCACCGTGAGCTCGCCGACCCGCAGCACCGGGTCGGCCGGCGCCCTGCGCTGCGCCCGCTGCGAGCGCCGGAGCAGGACACGCACCCGGGCCATGAGCTCACGGGGGCTGAACGGTTTGGTCATGTAGTCGTCGGCGCCCAGGTCGAGTCCGAGCAGCAGGTCGTCCTCGGCGGACCGGGCGGTCAGCACCAGGATCGGGAGTTCGGACTCGCGGCGCAGGATGCGGCACACGTCCAGGCCGTCCACCCGGGGCATCATCACATCGACGATCAGCAGGTCCGGTTCACGTCGCCGGACCTCGTCGATCGCCGCGCGTCCGTCGTGGACGACGGCGGCGGTGTGGCCCTCCAGCTCCAGATAGCGGCGGATGAGCTCGGCCTGTTTCGGGTCGTCCTCGGCCACCAGGACATATGCGCTCACCCTTTCGATCATATGGGGCGTGAGCTGCCATCAGATGGGGCCGGCAGGCCACGTCATCAGAATCGAAAGACATCCTGACAGGTTCCAAACATCCATTGGCGATCATCGCAGCCATGCCGAAGTCAACTGATGATCGCCCCCAGCGTCGGGACCGCCGGCTGCTGCGGACCGCGGTGCTCTCCGCCGTTCTGGTGCTCCCCCTGGGTGCGCTGACGGCGTGCGGTTCCGGCTCGGGTACGCGGAGCAGCGCACCCGGCGCCGGCGTGGCCTCGCTGCCGAGCGCCGCGGCTCCGAGTTCGCCCGCCGCGGGCGCAGCCCCCGCGACCGGCGCGACCGGCGGCGACCCGGCCCCCGCGACCGGCGGCGACCCGGCCCCCGGGGCGAGCGCGGCCTCGGGCGCCCCGTCCCCGCCTCCACCGCCGACCGCCCCCAGGAGCGGCTGGACGACAGCCCTGCGCGCGACGGCCAGCTCTGGGACGCCTACTACGCCTGCCTGGGCGCCAACGGAGTCCCCCTGACGGGCGGGATCGCCCCGGCCGGACAGCCCATGCACAAGATGCCGCCGCCGGGCGCTGCCATCCCCAAGGCCGCTGAGGCGGCCTGCCAGTCCAAGATGCCGCTGCCGCCGCCGCAGACGGATCCGAAACTCAACCCGAACTACGGCGCCGATTTCAGCGCCTGGGTCAACTGCATCAACGGCAAGGGGTTGAAGGTCAAGGCCTATGGCACCCCGGGCAGCGGGGACAGCGGGTGGAGCTACGACGGGCAGCCCACGATGCCCCAGCCGCAACAGGAACAGGTGATACAGACCTGCAAGATGGAGGCATTCAGTGGCAGCGGGCACTGACGCGGGGAACGCCGACATCGACGACGTCCCCGCCACCGATCCACCCCCGCGGCGAACCCGCAGGCGGCGCGTGGCCGTGATCGTCGCCCTTGCCGTGACATTCGGCATCGGAGCAGCGAGCGCGGTGGGGCTGAGCAGCCGGCAGAAGCCGCACGCAGCCGCGAGCAGCGGCGCGCAGGTGCACACGGTCGCCGTGGTCAAGACGGACCTGTCGAACACTCAGACCATGAGCGGCACCCTGGGGTTCGGCACGGCGCAGACCTTGACGGGCGCGAAGCAGGGCATCATCACCGCGCTCCCCGCCGCCGGAACCACCGTGACCAGGGGCCAGCAGCTGTACCGGGTGAACGACCAGCCGGTGCCGCTCTTCTACGGCGGCACCCCGCTGTTCCGGCCCCTCGACAAGCCCGGCCTGGTGGGCCGGGACGTCCAGGTGGTCGCGAGCAACCTGCAGGCTCTCGGCTACGACGTGGGAACGCAGCCGAAAGTCGGCAGCGTGATCACCCAGCCCGCTGCCGACCCGGCACCCGGCGGCAGTGCGCTGTCGCCGAAGGACGGGGGAGGGACGGCGGCTCCGGCCGGCGGGAGCAGCACGGGTGCGCCCAGCGGCGGGCCGACCAGGGCTCCAGCCGCCCCGACTGCTCCGACTGCTCCAACCAGCCCGACCGCCGCAGCCGGTGCGCCGGCCGCGCCGACCCAGACCACGGTGGAATCGGGCGACGGGGTCGTCACCGGTTCCCTGATCGCTGCGATCAAGCGTTGGCAGAAGGCTGTCGGACTGCCGCAGACGGGAAGTCTCGGCATCGGCGATGTGGTGGTGCTGCCCGGCGCGATCCGGATCGGCGCCCTGCAGACCCAGCTCGGTGAGCAGGGGGCGGAGGCACTGATGTCGGTCACGCCGACCGACAAGGTGGTGACCGTGCCCGTGGATCCGGCGAACGTCGGCTCGATCAAGCAGGGCGACAAGGTCACCATCAGCCTGCCCGACAGCTCGACGACACCGGGAACGGTCAGCGGTGTCGGCACCGCCGTCAAAGGAAACGCCGCAAGCAACTCCGCTGCGGGCGCCGGGCCGGGCGGCCCGCCCACGGTCGATGTGACCGTGGCCATCGACGACCCCTCGACGGTGAAGGACTTCGACTCGGCCACCGTCCAGGTGGCCTTCGTGTCGGCGACCGCGACCGGAGTGCTGGCCGTTCCGGTCGGCGCGCTCCTCGCCCTCAGCGGCGGCGGCTACGCCGTGCAACTCACGGGCAGCGGCGGGCTGGTGGCGGTGCAGACCGGCATGTTCGCGAAGGGCATGGTGGCGATCACCGGCAACGGCATCACTGCGGGCACCCAAGTGGTGACCGCCGCATGACGCCGGTGCTAGTGGTGCGCGGGGCCGGGATGGCCTATCCGGGCGGGGTCAAGGCCCTGGACGACGTCTCGCTGACCATCGACGAGGGCGAACTGCTGGCCATCCTCGGACCGTCCGGCTCGGGAAAGTCCACCCTGCTCAACATCATGGGCACCCTGGACCGGCCGACCAGCGGCACCGTGGAGATAGGCGGCCACGATATCGCGCAGCTCTCCGACCGCCGACTGTCCGCGCTGCGCGGACGCTGGCTGGGGTTCGTGTTCCAGCAGTTCCACCTCACGGACGGCCTCAGCGCCGTGGAGAACGTGGCCACCGGGCTGCTCTACGCCGGAGTGCCGCGCCGCCGACGGGGCCCGATGGCACTGGAAGCGCTCGGCCGGGTCGGCCTGGCACACCGTGTCGGGCACCTGCCGCACCAGCTCTCCGGCGGCGAGCGGCAGCGGGTGGCGATCGCCCGGGCGCTGGTCAACGAGCCTGCCCTGGTGCTCGCGGACGAGCCCACCGGCGCCCTGGACACGGCCAACGGCAGAGCGGTCCTGGCGCTGCTGACCAAGCTGAACGACGAGGGAACCACCATCGCGATCATCACCCACGACCGCGGCATAGCTGAACTGATGCCCCGTCAGATCGAGATCCTGGACGGGCGCTTGGTGTCCGACGGCCGTACCGGGGCCGGCGCATGAGCAACGGCGGCACTCATCGCAGCGGTTCTCACCGCGACGGCACTGGCCGCGGCGGCACGCACAAGTCCGTCGCGAACCGGACCAAGCCGGTGCGGTTGGCCCCGGCCGACGTTCTCGGCCTCGGACTGCTGGGCATCCGCACCCGGAAGGCGCGTGCGGCGCTGTCGGCCCTGGGCATCTCCATCGGCATCGCCACGATGATCATCGTCATGGGCATTCCGGCGTCCAGCCAGGAGGCCCTGCTGGAGCGGCTGTCGGCGCTGGGCACCAACATGCTGCAGGCTACGGCCGACCCCGGCCAGAATCCTCCGGTGGTCTTCCCGCCCGAATCGCCGGACATGGTCGCCCGGATCGGCCCGGTGACCGTCGCCAGTGCGGTCGCCAACACCAACACCGTCGTCGCACGCTCTGACAAGGTCGACCCCGACAACGACACCGGCCTCGCCGTACTGGCCGGCAAACTGAACCTGCTGCAGGCGATCAACGGCAAGGTCCAGTCGGGCCGCTTCCTGGACGCGGCCACCGAGCGGTTCCCCACCACGGTGCTGGGCTCCGCGGCCGCCTCCCGACTCGGCATCACCACTCTGCCGACCGATCGACCCGGCCCGCAGGTCTACATCGACAACCACTGGTTCACCGTCATCGGGATCCTCGCTCCCGTGCCGCTGGCTCCGGACATCGACCACTCGGTACTGGTCGGCTGGGACGCCGCGAAGGCCCAGCTGGGCTTCAACGGCAATCCCACCGTGATCTACGTCCAATCCCGGGAGTCACAGATCGAAGCGGTCCGCGCGGTGATGCCCGCCACCATCGATCCACAGCAGCCGGGCCTGGTGCAGGTCAGTCGGCCCTCCGACGCGCTTGCCGCGAAACGGGAGACCCAGACCGCCTTCTCCGCGCTGTTCCTCGGCCTCGCGGGCGTGGCCCTGCTGGTCGGGGGCATCGGCGTGGCCAACACCATGGTCATCTCGGTGCTGGAGCGGCGCAAGGAGATCGGACTGCGCCGGGCACTGGGCGCCAACCGAGGGCAGATCCGTGGTCAGTTCCTCGCCGAGTCGGTGGCGCTGTCCGGGCTCGGCGGTGTCGCCGGCACTGCCATCGGCGCCCTCGTGACCTTCGGCTACGCCACCTCGCAAGGCTGGCCACTGGTCATCCCGCTCCAAGTGCTGCTCGGCGGCATCGGCGGGGCGGTCGTGGTCGGCGTGGTGGCAGGCGTCTACCCGTCGATCCGCGCCTCACGGCTCACCCCTACCGAGGCGCTGGCCTCGACCTGATCGGCCGGCGAGACGGCGGGTGCCAGGCCGAGGGGGTGGGGTTGTGGGAGAGGTCGATGGTGCGCGTGCGGTGGTAGGCGCGGGTGTAGTGGGGGCGGCGAGTGGGTGGGAGAGCGGGGTCGGCGAGGGCGGTGGTGAGGTCGATGGCGCGGATGGGGGTGGTGAGGTCGATGAGGGTGGGGGTGACGGTCAGGTGCCGGATGTGCCAGGAGCCGTCGGCACGGGTGAAACGGGTGCGGGAGAGCAGGCCCTCCTCGGTGGTGCCGCGCGGGGTGCGATGCCGGGCGAGGAGGTTGCCGTGGCCGTAGACCACCCAGGTGCCGTTGACCCGTTCGCATGGCTGGACGGCGTGGGTGTGGTGGCCGAGGATCAGGTCGATCGGGAGTGCGGAGGTCAGTTCCGCGGCCAAGGAGAGTTGGCGCGGGCTGGGTTGGTGATGGTGTTCCCGTCCCCAGTGCAGGCTGAGGATCACCACCTCGGCGCCCGCCCGACGCGCGCGGTGGACCTCGTCGTAGGTGCGGTCGCCGATCAGGTTGGCCAGCCACGGCCGGTCCGTTGGCCGGACCCGGCCGTTGAAGCCGTAGCTGTATGACAGGTGGGCGACCGGGACGCCGTTGACGTCGATGATGTTCGGCCGGTCCGCCTCCGCCTGGCTGCGGGCCGAGCCGCTGTGCCGCAGGCCGGCGGCGTCCAGGGCGTCCAGGGTTCGGCGTACACCGGTTTCGCCCTGGTCCAGCGCGTGGTTGGACGCCGTCGAGCAGCTGTGGAAGCCCAGGTCGGCCAGGGCCGTGGCGAGCTGCGGTGGGGCGGCGAAGCGCGGGAAGCCCAGGAACGGTCCCTCGGCTGCCGCGAGTGGTGTTTCGAGGTGGCAGATCGCGAGGTCGGCCCGGGAGACCGCCGGTCGCAGTCCGGCCAGCATCGGCCCGAAGTCGAATCCGCCGGTGCCGGTGCCGGTGCCGGTGCCGGTGCCGGTGCCGGTGGCCTCGGCGTCGAGGGCGGCCTGCTCGATCAGCGGGGGATGGATCAGGACGTCGCCGCCGGCGACCACGGTGAACTCCATCCCGCCATGGTCAGCCCTCCGGGTAGAGGACGAACAGGGTGCAGCCGGTGGTGGTCTGTGGGACGTGCGAGGAGCCGGCGGGGCAGTGGATGAAGGTGCCGGCGGGGTAGTCGCGGTGGCCGTCGTTGAAGGTGCCGGAGAGGACGAACACCTCCTCGGGGCCCGGCTCGTGGACGTCGGTGCCCTGCCAGCAGGTGTTCGGGTCCATCTCCAGGACGTGGGCCGTCGCGCCGTCGTCCCCGCGCCACAGCGGGCGCAGGCGGATGCCGGGGAACAGCTCCCGGATCGGGGCGTCCTGGACGTGGGACCAGGTGAAGGCGAGTGCGTTCGGTTCCGGGGTGTTGGTGGTCTTGGTCGTCATGAGGTCAGCTTGGCGGACCACGGCTGTGCGGCCGAGTGTCAGGAAAGACATCAGCGAGTACTTTTCTGACAGGGGATCTTGGGGTTTGGGGATCTCAGGACTTGGGACTTGGGGCCTTGGGATCTGGGGATCTGGGGATCTGGCAGGGGGTTTGTGACGTGCATCGAGTGGTGGCACTGGTTCGCCCGCCGCAGTCGACGTTCGAACTAGCCTGCGCGGCCGAGGTGTTCGGGCTGGAGCGCCCTGGGGTGCCGGCGCGGTACGCGTTCAGCGTGTGCACGGAGCAGCCCGGCCCGGTGGCCACGCTCGCGGGCTACGAGATGCTGGTGGCCGAGGGGTTGGACGCGCTGCGACGGGCGGACACCGTGATCGTCCCGGGCTGGCTGCCAGTCGAACGGCCGCCCTCGGACGCGGTGGTCGAGGCGCTGCGGCGTGCGCTGGAGCGCGGGGCGCGAGTGGTGAGCATCTGCTCCGGCGCGTTCGCGTTGGCGCACGCCGGGCTGCTGGACGGGCGGCGGGCGACCACGCACTGGGCCACGGCAGGGAAGTTGGCCGAGGAGTTCCCGGCGGTGCAGGTCGACCCGGATGTGCTGTACGTGGACCACGGTGAGGTGGCCACCAGCGCGGGCGCGGGGGCCGGCATCGACCTGTGCCTGCACCTGGTCCGCGTCGACCAGGGTGCCGGGTACGCGGCCCGGGTCGCGCGGAGCATGGTGATGCCGCCGCACCGCGAGGGCGGGCAGTTGCAGTACTCAGCGCCCCCGAACGCGGGGCAGCTGGACGGCTCGCTCGCGCCGCTGCTGGACTGGGCCACCGGGCGGCTCGGGGAGCCGCTGGCAGTCGCGGACCTGGCGGCGCACGCGGGCGTCTCGGCGCGCACCCTGGCCCGGCGGTTCGACGAGCAGCTCGGCACCAGTCCGGGGCACTGGCTGCTCGTGCAACGGATCACCGCGGCCCGGGAGTTGCTGGAGTCCTCCGACCTCCCGCTGGATGCCGTCGCCCGCCGCGTGGGCCTCTCCTCGGCCACCAACCTCCGCCGGCGCTTCCTGGGGGCGCTGGGGACCACGCCGGGTGCCTACCGCCGAGCGTTCCGGGCGTAGGGCATGCCACTCGGGCGGAATTGGACCGGGACAGCCGGACGGGCCGGTGGCTAGCCTTGGGCCTAGTCGATCTTTGGAGGCCACCCGTGCACCCTGAACTCGCCGCCGATCTCAACCATTTGCCCGCGTTGCTGGAGGAGGTGCGGCAGCAGGCCGTGGCCTTCCTGGCGGGGCTGGACGAGCGGGCGGTGATTCCGGAGGCGGAGCAGGCGGGGAAGCGGGCGGGGGAGCAGGCGGGGGAGCAGGCGGGCTCGGTGCCGCTGGCGGGGAGGGCGGCGGGTTGGGTGGCGGGGTGCGGGCGGCGCTCACGGAGTTCGGCGAGCGCTGGCAGCCGAGGCTCTCGGCGAGTGCCGGGCCGCGCTACTTCGGGTTCGTCACCGGTGGCGCGACCCCGGCGGCGCTGGCCGGCGACTGGCTGACCGCCACCGTCGACCAGAACTCCAACTCCGCGCTGGACCCGGCCGGTCAGCAGCTGGAGCGGGAGACGGTCGGCTGGCTGCGCGAGCTGTTCGGGCTCTCGGAGGCGCACAGCGGCACCTTCGTGAGCGGCGCGACGATGTCCAACACGGTGGGGCTGGCGGTCGCCCGGGAGTGGCTGGGCGAGCGGCTCGGCGTCGATGTGGCCGAGGACGGGGTCGGTGCGCTGGGGCGGGTGCGGGTGCTGTCGGGGAACGCGCACTCCAGCGTCGCCAAAGCGCTGTCGGTGCTGGGGCTGGGGCGCGCGGCGCTGACGCCGGTGGCCGCGCTGCCGGGCCGGGAGGCGGTGGATGTGGCCGCGCTGGAGCGGGCGTTGGCCGAGGCGGGCGGTCCGTGCGTGGTGGTGGCCAACGCCGGCACGGTGAACACGGTGGACTTCGACGACCTGCGGGCGATCGCCGCGCTGCGCGAGCGCTACGACTTCTGGCTGCACGTGGACGCGGCGTTCGGCGCCTTCGCGGCGCTGGTGCCGGAGCACGCGGAGCTGGTGGCCGGGCTGGACCTGGCCGACTCGGTCTGCGTGGACCTGCACAAGTGGCTCAACGTGCCGTATGACAGCGCGGTGCAGTTCACCCGCCGCCGCGACCTGCAGGCGCGGGTGTTCCAGAACGCGGCCGCCTACCTGGGCCCCTGGGCGAGGACCCCGACCTGGTGCATCTGACGCCGGAGAACTCGCACCGACTGCGCGCGCTCGCCGCCTGGTTCACGTTGCGGGCGTACGGGCGGGCCGGCCACGCGGAGATCGTCGAGCGCTGCGTGGCAGGTGCCCGGGCGCTGGGGGAGGCGGTGGCCGGGATGGCGGGGCTGCGGCTGCTCGCGCCGGTGCGGCTGAACGTCGTCTGCTTCACGCTGGCGGCGGACCCCACCGCCGAGCGACTCGCCGCGCTCGCCACGGAGTTGGCCGGGGACGCCTTCGTCACGCCGACCCGGTATGCCGGGCAACCCGCGCTGCGGGCGGCGTTCAGCAACTGGCGGACCACCGAGGCGGACGTCGAGCGGACGGCGGCGGCGCTGGAGCGGGCCGTGGCGCGCTTGGGGGAGGGCGGGTAATGAGGGCGGGTAATGAGGGCGATTAATGCGGGAAATTAATGGATGCGATTAATGAGGGCGATTAGTGGCGGTGGGTGGAGGCTGGTGGCGACTGGGGCGCGATTAATAATGCGCATTAGGTTAATGGGGGGCATTAAGGTGCCTTGAGGTGCCTTGAGGTGCGTTGAGGCTGCACTGAACGGTCAGGCGGCGGGTCTTGGCGGCCGACTGGACCTAATGCGAGCCATTAATCGGGTGCATTACGACGATTCGTCATGTAATGCTCCACCCATGCCGATTGCTGACGTGTCCCCTGGAGTGTCCATCGCCTACGAGACGTTCGGGGACCCGGGGGACGCGGCCGTCCTGCTGGTGATGGGGCTGGGCGCCCAGATGCTCGGGTGGGACGAGGCACTGTGCCGGGAGCTCGCCGGGCGGGGGCGGTATGTGATCCGCTACGACAACCGGGACTGCGGGCTGTCCACCAGGTTCGACGAGCACCCGGTCGATGTCGGGCAGTTCATGGCACTGGTGAGCGCGGGCGAGATCGCGGCCGCGTCCGCCCTGGTGCCGTACACGATCCAGGAGGTGGCCGACGACGGCCTCAACCTGCTGACCGCGCTGGGGATCGAGCGGGCGCATGTGGTGGGGTCGTCGGTGGGCGGGATGCTCGCCCAGGTGATGGCGATCAGTCGGCCGGAGCGGGTGCTGACGCTGACCTCGATGATGTCGTCGACCGGCGAGCCCGAGTACGGCAAGGCCACCCCCGAGGCGCAGGCGGCGATCGCCGCACCGCGGCCGGCGGACCGCGAGGGGTTCATCGCGGCGGCGGAACGCGACCTGGTGTGGGCGTCCAGGCGCTACGGGGACCCGGCGGTCCTGCGCGACCTGGCGGCCCGGAGCTACGACCGCGCGTACTACCCGGCCGGGGTCGGGCGCCAGCTCGGGGCCGCCACGCTCGGCGGCTCGCGGGCGGATGCGCTCCGCGAACTCAAGGTGCCGACGCTGGTGATCCACGGCCTGGACGACAGCCTGATCGACCCGAGCGGCGGCAAGCGCACCGCCGAACTGGTGCCCGGAGCAAAGCTGCTGCTGCTCCCGGACATGGGCCACGACCGCCCCCGCCCGCTCTGGCCGCAGCTCATCGGCGCCATCGAGGCCCACACGGCCTGAGCGGCTCGCGCCGCTTGGGCGACGCCGTGGGCGGTGTGGGCAACGCCCCGGGCGGTGTGGGTGATGGCCCGGGCCGTGGGTGATGCCCCGGTCCGCTTGGGCGGCTCGCGTTGCCTTGGTGAAGCCTACGCATCGCCTGAGTGGCTGCCACCGCCGGGCGGCTCCCACCGTCTGAACGGCTCCCACCGTCAGAACGGCCCGCGCCGGCTGGGCGGCCCGCGCCGGCTGGGCGGCTCACGCCGTCTGAGCGGCGTCCCCGGGCCGTGTGGGTCGTCCCCATAGGGCTGAGCCCCTCGAACGGCGTTTGGGTTGGCAGGTACGGTTTGGCCCATGGATGTTTCCGGAGCAACCGCCGCCGACGCAACCGCCGTCAAGGGCGCGGCACGCCAACTGCTGGCGAAGGTGAGCGCAGCAGGCCTGACCCTGGAAGGCGTTGCCGACGAAGGCGGGTTGACGGTCGCCCAGGTGCGGGACCTCTTCCCGCACCGGGACGAGCTGCTGACCGCCCTGCTGATCGACGCCTACAACGAGTCGGGCGCCGCGATGGAGCACGCCGACCAGGGCGCGGTGGCGGCCGGCGCGTCGGCGGGTGCCCGGCTGCTGGCAGTGACTCGGGCGCTGCGGGCGTGGTCGTTCGCCAACGCGGCCGAGTTCACGCTGGTCTACGGCTCGCCGGTCCCCGGCTACCACGCGCCGCAGGACACCGTGCCGCCCGCCTCCCGGACGCCCGCCGTGCTGGCCGGAATCGTCCGGGCAGCCCTGGAGGCCGGTGAACTGACGCCGCCCAAGCGCCAGTTGACCAAGGATTCGCTGCTGCTGCCGGAGGCCGTGCAGCTCTTCGGCGGGGTGCCCGGGGCGCCGTTCGCGGACGTCGTCGAGCGCGGCATCGTGCTGTGGAGCAGCCTGGTCGGGCTGCTGGTGTTCCAGGTCTTCAGCCGCACCCATGACAGCGTCCGCGACGAGTCCGCCTTCTTCGACTTCGCCATCGCCGTGGCGGCCGAGGGCATCGGCCTCGAGGTCCCGCTCGGCGAGACCGCCACCGGCTGACACCGGCTGACACCGGCTGGCACCGAGCAGCAACACCACCGAGCAGCAACACCACCGATCAGCAGTCCCACCCACTAGCCCCACCCACTAGCCCCACACCGTCCGCCGCACCCCGGCAGTGACGGGGAATCAGGCCGTGAACACCACAAGATCCCTCTGTTTCACCATCTCCGCACTGTCGTCGTACGCCGCGCTCGTCTACCGCCTCTGCCAGGTGCGGGGCAGCCGACGCGACAGTGCCTACCGCACCCTGGTGGTCACCCTGGTGCTGCAGTGCCTCACCTTCACGATGGGTGCCGTCGCCACGGGGAGCAGGAGCTTCCTGGGCGTTGGCAACCTCGCCATCCTGGTGATGCACGTGTCGGCGGTGGCGTTCTGCGTCAGCGCGCAGATCATCCTGCTGCGCTGGGCGAGCGACGCCGAGGTGGCAGCCCGGCAGTCCCGGTACTGGCTGATCGCCGGCAGCGTCGTCTGCGTGCTGCTGGTGGCGCTGTTCTTCGCCGCGGACGGTCCGAACCGGCCGGCCGACGACTTCAACGGCAGCAGCCGCCCGCTGCTGCTCACCTACCTGCTGGTCTTCATCGTGTCGCAGGCGGTGCCGTGCGTGACGATCTTCCGACAGGTCCGCGCCTACGCCGGGGTGGCGGGTTCGCCGTCGCTGCGGCAGGCGCTGCGGCTGCTCTCGGTGGCCGCGGTGCTGCTCTTCCTCTACTGCACGGCCCGGACGGTGAACATCCTCACCCTCGCGTGCGGGGTCGACATCGGCGTCTGGCAGCTGGCCGCTTCGGTGCTCAGCGCGGTGGGGATCGTCATGCTGTCGCTGAGCCTGACGGTCTCCTCGTGGGGCACCGCGGCGGCGAGGCTGCTGGAGTGGGCGCGCAGCTACCGGGCCTACCGGGTGCTCTACCCGCTCTGGCGGGACCTGTACGAGTCGTCGCCGGACATCGCCCTGGAGCCGCCGCGAGTCAGGGTCTCCGACCTCAACTACCGGCTGCACCGCCGGGTGGTGGAGATACGGGACGGCTGGCGGGATCTGCGCCCGTACATCGACCGCGCGACCAACAGCGATATCGACCGCGCGACCAGCGGCAGTGGTGTGACCGACGCCGACGCTGCGACCAACGCCGACGAGTCCCGGCAGGCCTTCGCGGAGGCGGCGCAGATCCATCAGGCGCTGCGGGCCAAGCAGATCGGCAGCATCCCGGATGACAACAAGGACGCCGCCGACTTCGAGGACCGCGACACCGACAACTTCACTGCGGAAGTCGCCTGGTTGAGCAAGGTCGCGGTTGCCTACCGTAAGCTGGGCGGCACAAGTTGAGAGCTCCCGCCCGGTCTGTACCCCCGTCAGACCGGGCGGGTTTCTCATTTCCCAGGGTTTCCCCTGGGCCCCCAGGTTTCCCCGGGTTCCCCCTCGTCCCCCCGTTTTCCTCTGTCGGTCGGACGGGGACGTGCCCCGTCCGACCCGGGCTCGGACCGTCCCCCGACTGCCGAGCGCAGGCCGATGCGACTGACAACCAACTCGGCTACCCCCGTGAGCGGAGTTAGCTGACAGCTATCGGCAAGGTCCACCGTGTCGGAGTCCGGCTTGATTGTCAACTGGCAGTTAATCTGCGAAACTGACGGATAGCCAAGGGCTATACCAGGGAGGTTGACGGGGGAGACCTGGATGTCCGAGTCCGAGACTGACGAGCGCCCGATGCTGGCGGTGCGTCTGGACGACCTCTTCAAGACGGTCCGCCCCAAGGGCAAGCACTGGACCAACGCGGAGGTCGCCGAGGAGCTGAAGCTCCTCAACCCCGATCTCAAGGTCGGCGGCGTCTACCTGTCCCAGCTGCGGACCGGCAAGCGCTGCAACCCCACCCCCGACCTGCTGACCGCCCTGGCGCGGTTCTTCGGCGTGTCGGTGGCCTACTTCTTCGACGACCAGGTTGCCGAGTCGGTGCTCAGCCAGGTCGCCGCCATCGAGGCGCTGCGGCAGGCCGGCGTGCGCGCGGTGGCGATGCGGGCGGCCGGGATGAGGAAGGAGAACCTCCAGGCCATCACGGCGATCATGGACCAGTACCGCGAGATGCAGGGCCTGCCGCCGGTCACCGACGGCGCGGAGCCCGAGTGAGGAGACCGCGGCGGTGATAGGCAGCAGAAGCGGCTGGACGGCCCGCCAGGCCCGCCGCAGCCAGCTCAAGAAGCTCCGCAAGGCCGGTGCCCGGCGGATCGCCGAGCTGGGCCTGCCGGAGGCCGCCGACGTGGCCGAACTCTGCGCCTACCTCGGCGAGATCCGCCAGCGGCCGATCCTGCTGGTCCCGATGCCGATGCCCGCCTCGCACCCGTGCGGCATGTGGGTCGCCGCCCGCGACGAGGACCTCATCTTCTACGACGCCAACACGACCGGCGCGCATCAGGAGCACATCATCTTGCACGAGCTGGGTCACATCATCTGCTGCCATCGCGGGGCGGGCGGGCTGGACGAGGCGAGCGCCCGGCTGCTCTTCCCCGACCTCGACCCCGACCTCGTGCGCGACATGCTGCTGCGCGCGACCTATGACGACGTCCAGGAGCAGGAGGCGGAAATCATCGCCTACCTGCTCTCGCAGCGGATGGGTGCGGACGCGGACGCCCCGGCCGAGCGGACCGGGGACGGTACGGACCCCGGAAGCGACGCCATGCGCAGCCGGATCGAACGAACGCTGATCTAGCGGTTCTGAGGCCCCCGGGCAGACGTCACCCTCGGACTACGTCACCCCCGGACAGACGTCACCGCCGGACCGCCATCACCTCCTGCGCCAGCACCGACACGGCCCGCCGGATGTCCGCCTCGCGGTGCTCACTGGTGACGAAGAAGCGCAGCCGGGCCAGCCCCTCCTCGACAGCGGGGTGGAAGATCGGGTCGGCGATGACGCCCCGCTCGTACAGCCGGTCCGCGACCCGCAGCGTGCGCGCCGAGTCGCCGAGCAGGCACGGCACGATCGGCGTGCCCGCGCTGGCGCCGGTGGCCAGGCCGGCCGCCCCGGCCAGGCCGAGGAAGAACTCCGCATTGCGCCGCAGCGCGGCCACCCGCTCCGGCTCGGCGGTGATCAGTTCGGTGGCGGCCAGCGCGGCGGCCGCGTTGGCGGGGGTCAGGCCCACGCTGTAGACGAAGCCGGGCAGTGTGTGCCGCAGCCACCGCACCATCCGGGCCGAACCGCCCAGGTAGCCGCCGCAGCTGGCGAACGCCTTGGAGAGGGTGCCCATCCAGAGGTCCACGTCCGCCCGGTCGACGTCGAAGAACTCGCCGACGCCGCGCCCGAGTCGGCCCACGGTGCCGATGCTGTGCGCCTCGTCGACCATCAGCAGCGCGCCGTGCCGCTTCTTCAGAGCAATCACGGCGGGTAGGTCCACCAGGTCGCCGTCCATGCTGTAGGCGCCCTCGACGGCGATCAGCACCCGGCGGAACCGGGAGCGGTTGAGTCGCAGCAGGTGCTCCAGCTGCTCCATGTCGTTGTGGGCGAACGGGCGTCGCGCCGCGCCGGACAGGGCGCAGCCCTGCAGGATGCTGTCGTGGGCGAGCGCGTCGTGCAGGACCAGGTCACCGGCGCCGACCAGGTGCCCGATCGCGGTGACGTTGGTGGCGTGGCCGCTCACCAGTGCCAGGCAGTCCGGCACGCCGAGGAACCGGGCCAGCATCTGCTCCAGACGGACGGTCAACTCCCGTTCCCCGGAGAGCACTCGGCTCGCGGAGACCGAGGTGCCGTACCGCTCGACGGCCCGTTGCGCGGCCTCGTTGACGGCCGGGTGGCCGGACAGGCCGAGGTAGTTGTAGCTGCCGAAGGACAGGTAGCCGCGGCCGTCGACCACGGTGGTGTCGCGGATGGTGCCCTGGTGGACCCGGAAGTACGGGAAGTCCGCGCCGCTGCCGGTGATGGCGCTCAGCCGCTCCTCGAACTGCCGCACCTCGGGGAAGTCGTCGACCCGTGCGGTCGCCCTCGCCCACTCGGTGCCGCGCTGTCGGGGCACGGAAACCACGGGGACGAGCGGTGCGGTGTGCCGCGGGTCGGCCAGGGCGATCAGCTGCCCGATGGTGAGCTCGGGGGAGAACAGCTCGGCGGCGTCGACGCCCGGCAGGCGGTTGGTGATGTTGACCTCCAACTCCTGCAGCATCAGGGAGTCGAAGCCGAGGTCACCGACCAGGGTCAGCCGCTCGTCGAGGTCGGAGAGCGGGAAGACGCCGACCCGGGAGATCTCCCGGAGCACGATCTCCGCTGCGGAGGCCCGAGTTGGCGGCACGGTGGCCTGCCGGGGCGCGGTCGCTACGCGGGCCGATTGGCTTGCGGCCTGCCGGGGCACGTTCGCTTCGCGGGCCGAATCGGCGGTGCGTTGGCGGGGTACCGTCGCTTCGCGGGCCGATTCGTCCACCGCCCAGTGGCGGCGCGGGGCGAGCGGGCTCGGCGGCAGGGTGACCGGGGGTATGCGCTCCGGTGACGGACGCAGCCCGGCACCGGTGACCGCCTGCTCGGCGAGCCGGGTCAGCGCGGCCATGCGTTCCGCCTCGGGCAGCGAACT
Source organism: Kitasatospora acidiphila (assembly GCF_006636205.1). Taxonomy (NCBI): domain Bacteria; kingdom Bacillati; phylum Actinomycetota; class Actinomycetes; order Kitasatosporales; family Streptomycetaceae; genus Kitasatospora; species Kitasatospora acidiphila. The sequence continues at coordinate 4,704,439 of NZ_VIGB01000003.1, forward strand.
CGGCGCCGGGACAGCGGCCTTGGCCAGCTCACCAAGCCGCGTCAGCTCGCCGAGCCGCCCCGAGCCAACCCACTGCCCCGGCCCGAGCTCGCCGCTGCGGCCCGCCGTCACGGCGTCGGCCGCCGCGGTCAGCTTGGCGATGGCGTCGGCGGCGTCCCGGGCCACCAGGGCGAGCCGCTCGGCCAGCGGTGCCCGGCGCGCCAGGGTGTCGGCGACGGCGGCCAGCGGCAGCCGGTCGTCGGCGAGGGCCTGCGCCAACTCCCTTGCGTATCTGGTGAGTCCGCCACGGTCGCGGGCACTGGCGAGCAGCAGCTGCGGCCCGGGCTCCGCACCCGCCGCCGCCCCCGGCACGGGAACCGCGCACTCCTCCACGACCAGGTGAACCCCGGTGCCGCCGAAGCCGAACGCGCTGACGCCGGCCCGGCGCGGCTGCCCGGAGGCGGGCCACGGGGTCGGCGCGGTCGGGATGGTGAGCCGCGCGTCGTCCAGCGCTGCACGGTCGGCCGGCTCGAACTCCGGCTGCGGCGGGATCACTCCACGCTGCACGGCCAGGACCGTCTTGATCAGCCCGGCGATGCCCGCGGCATTGAGCGCATGCCCGACCACGGCCTTCACCGCGCCCAGGTACGCGGGCGCGGCCTGCTCCCCGCGCAGTTCGCGCAGCACGCCGATCTCGACCGGATCGCCGACCGTGGTCCCGGTGCCGTGCGCCTCCAGGTAGTCCACCGCGGCGGGTGCCAGGCCCGCATCGCGGTACGCCCGCCGCAGCGCCCGCAGTTGGCCGGCCGCCTGCGGATGCATACCGCCGGCCACCGTCCCGTCGTTGGCGGTGCCCACGCCCCGGAGCACCGCGTAGACCCGGTCGCCGGCCGCCAGCGCGTCGGCCAGCGGCCGCAGCACCAGCACCCCGGCGCCCTCGCCCAGCACGAAGCCGTCGGCCTCGGCGCCGAAGGGCTGGCAGCGGCCGCTGCGCGAGAGTGCGCCGATCCGGCTGAGGCCCACCAACAGATCGGGGGTGAGGTTGAGTTGGGCACCGCCCGCGATCGCGATCCGGCACCGGCCGGCCCGCAGCGCGAACACCGCGTTGGCGACGGCCATCAGCCCGCCGGAGCACGCCGAGTCCAGCGCATAGCTCTCGCCGTGCAGGTCCAGCACCGAACTGACCGTGTTGGGGCCCATGTTGAGCAGCAGTCCGGCCACCGAGCTGCCGTGCAGCCCGTCCACGGCGCGGGCCGCCTCCAGCCACTGCGGGTCGCTCGGCCGGGCGCCGAACTCGCCGCCGGCCAGTTGGCGCATCCTGAGTTGAAGGGTGCTGATCTCGCGGTAGCCGCTCTCGGTGAGCGCGGTGATGACCGAGGTCTCCTCGCGGTCGAACCCCTCGGCCTCCCACCCCGCGTCCTGGATCGCCTCGCGGGCCAGATCGATCAGCAGCCGGTGCTGCGGGTCCATCGAACGGGCCCGGCGCGGTGGGATGTTGTAGTGCACCGCGTCGAAGTGGCCGACGTCCGGCAGCAGCGCCATGGTGTCCGTGTAAGAAGCGGACGTGTCACGGATGTTGTCGCTGCGGAAGGCCGCGCTGTGCCACCGCGAGTCGGGGACGCTGCCGAACTGCGGCTGCGGGTCGGTGAGCAGCCGCCAGTACTGGTTCAGATCCCGGGCGCCCGGGAACCGGCAGGCCATGCCGACGATGGCGATGTCGTCGGGTCTTGAGCCGTTCGCTGTCATCGCGCGCCGCCGACTCTGGCGCGCCACCAGGCCACCGTGGCCTCGATCTGCTCGTCGAGTGGCGTGGCCCGGAGGGCGAACTCGCCTTCGTACGCGCTGGAGTCGATGACGAAGGGGCGGTCGAACTGGTAGCGGATCTCCTTGAGTTCGCGGATCAGCGGCGAGACCAGCGACATCACGCCCAGGACGGCCGACGGCACGGGACGCACCGCGACGGGGGCGGTCCCGGCTTCGGCGGCCAGGCGGTTCACCATCTCCCGGGTGGAGTGCGGGGGTTCGGTCGGGACGTGCCAGGCGCTTCCCCAGGCTTGCTCTTCACCGGCGACCTCGGCCAGCGCGGCGGCCACGTCGGGCAGGTAGCTCCAGCTGTGCGGGACGTCCGGGTCGCCGAGGGCGGAGACCGGCTTGCCGTGCAGCAGCTTCGGCATGACGCGGGCGGCGAGGTGGCCGCCGTCGGTCACGCCGGGGCCGAAGAAGTCCGAGGCGCGCACCTCGACGGCCTTGATCCGGCCCTGCTGGTGGAGGCCCCGGGCCTGCTCCCAGAGGGCAGCGCGCACCCGGCCCTTGGTGCCGGTGGCGGCGAGCGGCAGGTCCTCGGTCAGCGGGCCGTCGACCGGGCCGTAGCCGTAGAGGTTGCCCAGCAGCACGAGGACAGCGCCGGTCGCCTCGGCCGCCGCGCAGGCCGACGCTGCCAGCGGCGGCCAGTCGCTCGCCCAGCGGTGGTACGGGGGCGAGGCGCAGTTGAAGATCGAGGCCGCGCCCGCCGCGGCCTCGATCAGTCGGGCGCTGTCCGTAGCGTCCAGCGCGACGTGCTCGATGCCGGGCTCCGCGGTGCCGCCCGACCTGGTGACGACCCGCACCGAGTGCCCCTGCCCGGCCAGCAGGCGAGCGGTGGCGGCTCCGGCGGGCCCGAATCCTATGACGAGTTGAAGACTCACATGCGCACAGTAGCGCGAGAACGATGAGACTCTGTCAGGACCGGGCCCGCCCTGGGCAATGTCGGTTGACCTGCGGCTTTGCGAGGGAGGCCTATTCGGGCAGGCGCTCCAGGATCCAGCTGCCCAGTTCCTCGGTCATGGCGGAGTGCGGGGTGTTGGTCGAGGAGAAGATGTAGTCGTCTACCTCGAACTCGTCGGCGGAGAGCTGGTCGATGTCGGCGTAGACGTCCGCCTGCTGGTCGAGGTTGCGGACGGCGAGCGCACTGACCGAGGGGACGAAGCAGATCGACTCGGTGCCCGGCTCGATCTCCACCTTGCCGGTGATCTTCAGCTTGTTGCCGGCGATGCCGAAGGTCCCCAGGGTGCCGCCGGGCGCGCCGTCCAGCTCGGGCAGGTCGTTGGTGACGACGCGCTTCTCGGAGAGCAGGCCCTTGAGGCGGGCCACCTCCTGGTTCTTGCCGGCGGACTGGGTGCGCAGGGTGGTGCCGTTGAACCAGCCGGAGGTGACCTTGATCGCGTCGACGCCGGGCTTCACACCGTTGCCGCTGCCGTTCCCGGTGCCGTTGGCGACGGCGAGCAGGCGCGGGATGCGCGGCCACTGGCCCACGCGCTCCAGCTCCGCCAGGAACTTGGTGCGCAGCGGGTCCTGGCGGGGCGTGCCGTCGGCGGTCTCGATGTGCCGCCACAGCAGCTCGCGGGCGGCCGGACTGTTGATCTGCTGCGACATCTGCGGGGTGGCCTTGAGGAAGTGGGCCAGGCCCTGCAGGGCGATCGGGATCCAGGCGCCGCGGTGCGGGCTGTCGAAGGAGAGGTAGACACCGACCTGGTGGTCGATGCGTTGCTGTTCCATCTTGGCCAGGGCGTAGCGGGTGACCAGGCCGCCCATGCTGAACCCGCCGACCAGCAGCCGAGTGTCGCTCATTTGCTCGGCGCGGGCCCGCATGATGCAGGCAGTCGCCGTCTCGGCGTTCTTCAGGATCGAGGCGCTGCGCTCGTCGTAGCCGATCAGGATCAGGTCCCGGCCGCGTCGACGCAGCTCCGAGATGAACGGGTAGCCGGTGCGCTCCAGGCCGTGGTAGAGCTCCTTGAGGCTGCTCGGGCCCGTGTTGAAGCCGTCGGACAGGATGACCGGCCTGGTGACCCCCTGGTTCCGCTCGCCGTAGTACACCCAGGCGGTGCCGCCGGGCAGCTGCCAGGTCTCGTTGGGCTCGGGCGCGGCCGGGATCTCCGGCGCAGGGGGCGGTGCGAGGAAGCCGAAGGGCTCGATCACGGGCTCGTTCTGGTCGGGCAAGGTGGGTCCCTTCAACGGGTGAGGGTGGCCCCGCAGTCGACTGCGGTGCGGGGCGAGCCGGGGGTGGTGGCCCGGCGGTCCGGACCCGCACCTACCCACCCCGGCTTGCTCGCCATGCACGCGTCACTCCTTTGAGTGAATCCTGATGGATCGTCAGACAAGAGTCACAACTGCAGTTCAGTGCGCGGCCGTTCAGCCGCCGCCCGGGGCGCAGCGAACCCGGGTTAAGGGTGGCGCCGGCCAGGTGGGCGCGGGGTCTCTCGGTGGCCACTCACTGGAGCGCGGACCGCGGCTTCGGCTCCTGCTCCGGCCGGCCTGTCAGCGGCACACTCCTGACGCGCGATCGCCCGCCGCGTCGGCTGTGTCGGCTGCGTCGGCGGCGAAAATCGCTGTCCGGTCGCCAAGCAGGCTGATAGACATCCGGCGTGCAAAAGACTCTGGACTTCCCCGACCTGCTGCGTTTGCTCGACGATCGGGCGACGGCGTTCCGTGCGGCGGTCGCCGCCGCGCCCAGCCTCGACGTGCAGGTGCCGACCTGCCCCGAGTGGACGCTGCTCGACCTGGTGCAGCACATCGGCGAGGGGCGCCGCGCCTGGGCCGCCACCATCGCCGCAGGGCCTGACGCCACGATCAAGTCCGCAGCGCCGGGCGCTCCGGTCGCACCTCGGGAGCGCGAGGCCCAGCAGGCCTGGCTGGCCGCATCGACGCAGGAGCTGGTGGATGCCCTGCGCGAGGCCGGCCCGGAGCGCGGTTGCTGGACGTGGTGGGGTGCGTCGCAGTCGCCGCAGACCTGTGGTGCCGTCGCCCGGCACCAGCTCCAGCAGATCGCGGTGCACACCTACGACGCCCAACTCACCATGGGCGCACCGCAGTCGCTGCCGGTCGAGGTGGCACTCGACGGTGTCGAGGAGTTCCTCTCCACCTGCTGCGCGACGCCGAGCGCCTGGCCGCACGAGCCCACCGCCTTCGACTTCCACGCCACCGAGGGCCGCTCCTGGCGCCTCACGGTCGACGGCGACGGTGCCCGCTTCACCCGCATCCCCGCACCCGGCACGGCATCCGGCACGGCACCCGCCACCGCTGCCGGCGCCTCCGTCCACGGCACGGCCAGTGAGCTGGTCCTCTTCCTGTACGACCGCATTCCGGCGGACTCCCTGGGGATCGACGGAGACGCAGGGCTGTTCGACCTGCTCCGCGCCTGGGAGCCGGAGGAGTAGGACGCGACGACGCGCCACCCCGTCCGCCCCGAGCGCATGCCTGCGGCCGGCGGCTGCAGCTCTCAGGAGCGCCGGTGACCTCTCCTGTGTCGGTGTCGACCTGCTCGGAGGCGGTGTCGAACACGACCGGGAAGGCGGTGGCCAGCCTCATCCCCGCCCGCGCGACCTTCGGCAGGGTCTTCAGTGATCTCGCAGGGCGAAACGCGCTGTGCAGCCGTCGCCGGCTGCACAGCGGCTCCCTCAACTCACCAGCTCTTACCGGCCTGTTCGCGGATCGTGTGGTTGATCCGGTTGAAGAAGTTGGTCATCGCGATCTCCAGGATGATCGCGTTCAGCTGCTCCGCACTGAAGTGGTCGACGGCCGCCTCCCAGATCTCATCCGTCACCCCCGGCGCGCCGTCCTGGATGCGGGTGGCCGCCTCGGTCAGTGCCAGCGCCGCCCGCTCCTCCTCGGTGAAGAACGGCGTCTCGCGCCAGGCGACCACGTGGTGCAGCCGCTCGTCCGTCTCGTGCGCCTTCTTCGCCCCCGCCACGCCGGCGTAGACGCACGGCGCGCAGCCGTTGATCTGGCTGGCGCGCAGGTGGACCAGGGACAGCAGGCCCCCGTCGACTCCCCCGGCCCCAATGGCCTTGTGGAGGTGCGTGATTGCGGTGATCAGGTCGGGGCTCGGGGTGCCCTTCACGCGTGCTTCCATTTCTCCTGCTCCTTCATCGGTTACCTGCGCCCGTCCGGGCCCGTCATCACCCATGACGGAGCAGAACCGGAAGGGGTAACACGATGGCCGGCACCGACCCGATGGCCGAGGCGTTCGAGGCCCAGCACGACCGGCTGCGCGCCGCGGCCTACCGCCTGCTCGGCTCGCACGCCGATGCCGAAGACGCCGTCCAGGAGGCCTGGTTGCGTCTTTCCCGCCAGAACGCAGGGACCATCGACAACCTGGCCGGCTGGCTGACCACCGTGGTCGGCCGGATCAGCCTGGACGTGCTGCGATCGCGCCGGACCCGCCCCGAGACGGCCTACGACGGCCAGTTGACCGAATACCTGGTGGTGCCCATCGACGACGGCCCGGCGCCCGAGGAGGACGCGCTGCTGGCCGATTCGGTCGGGCTGGCGCTGCTGGTCGTGCTCCAGTCCCTCGGTCCGAGCGAGCGGTTGGCGTTCGTGCTGCACGATCTGTTCGCGGTGCCGTTCGACGAGATCGGCACGATTCTCGGCAAGTCGACCGCCGCCGCCAAGATGCTCGCCAGCCGCGCCCGCAAGAAGGTGCGGGGCAGCGAGCGGCCAACTACCGTGACACGGGCGCAGCGTGAGGTGGTTGAGGCGTTCCTCGCGGCAGCGCGCGACGGCGACTTCGAGGGGTTGCTGCGGGTGCTCGACCCCGAGGTGAAGCTGACCGTCGACACCCCCGCCGGGGTGGTCGTCACCCTCGGCGCCACCAGGGTGGCCGCCGGCGCGCAGCTGGCCGCCGACGCGGCGGTGCGCGGGCGAGCGGTCCTCGTCAACGGCCTGCCGGGAATGGTGTCTTGGCGCGCGGACGGGACGCCGCTCTCGGTCATCGCGTACACCGTTGCCGACGGCCGGATCACCGAGATCACGGTCGTGGTCGACCCGGCCAAGCTCGCGGCGATGGGTCTGCCGGACTCGGCGTGACCCGGACATGTGGCGGGCCCGGAACGCGATTCCCCGGGCCGCCACAGGCGTGTTGACGGTTCGATGGCAGTGAATCTCCTGAAGTCGCCTCCAGTTCGACCTACTTCGCCTCGCTTCGACTTCCACGCAACCGAGGGCCGCTCCTGGCGTCTGACGGGCGACGGCGACGGCGCCCGCTTCACCCGCATCCCCCAGCCGACGGCGGTGGCGGGTCGGTTCGTCCGGGGCCGGGTGGCAAGGTGGCCGGGGATTCGAGCTGCCACGAGCTGCCAGCGGCGCTTCTCAGGCGCGGTGGGCGGTGACGGACCAGACCGGGAAGAGCAGCCGGCTTTGTTTGTCATTAGGCAGGTTGTCAGCGAACTCCCGCCCGCCGAGGACGCTCAGCGCGTCAACGATCTGGTGGAGGACGTCCCGGGTGAATCTCGCGGACAAGGTGTAGGTGGTCTGCCGCAGACTGGTGATCGACCAGCCCGCACCGGCGAAGGTGGCGCGCAGCTCCTGCTCGGAGCAGCGGTTGGGCGACACGATCTCCTTGGGCACCAGGTCCGAGAAGCAGATCACGTGCAGGGTCGCCCCCGGGGTGGTGGCTCGATGCAGCGTGGCGAGGTACTGCGCTCGCTGCGCTGGCTCCAACCCGTGGTAGAGGGCGCTGTCGATCACGGTGTCGAAGTGGGCGTCCGCGTCGAGCCCATCGAGTGTGATGGCGTCGGCGACGACGAACCGCACGTCGAGGCCGAGCGCCGTCGTCAGTTCGGTGGCACGCGTGATGGCGTTGGGGGAGACATCGATGGCCGTGACGCGGTGCCCTCGCGCTGCGAGGAAGCGGGTATTCTCGCCCAGGCCGCAACCGACATCGAGCACCTGGCCGCGGAATCCGCCGGCTGGCTCGATCTCGACCAGCGCCGGCTGGGGGCCTTCGATCTCCCAGGGGATGATGTCGCCGCAGATCTCTCGCAGCGGGGAATCGGGGCCGTACGGCGAGTCGCCGTTGTAACCGGAATCGAAGCGGATGTCGGCCAGTCTCGGGCTGGCTTCTGGCATGGTTCTTCTCCCGGATCCTTTGTCGCCGATGGCGAGGATTCAGAGTGGCTGGGAGCAGCAGTTTGATTACAGATTTTATTGCTTGCGGCCGTCCCTGGGGAGGCGCGTGACAGCGATGTGAAAGCGCATCAGGGCGCTTGATGTGCTTTTCGCGCCCTGAGGATGCCCAGTTGGCGGCTCAGTGGGCGGCACTCGCGTCAGGCCGCTTTGACCTGGAGTTGGCACCAGATTTCCTTGCCGACGGTGCCGAGCGGCCGGACGCCCCAGGACTCGGCCAGCAGGTCGACCAGGAACAGGCCGCGTCCGCCGTCCCGTTGGCAGTGCTCCTGGAGCACGGTGAGGCCGAGCGCGGCGCCGTCGGCCACCCCGATGTGCAGCCGGTCGCCGTGTAGTCGCCAGGCGACGGCGGCGCTCTCCCCGCCGTGCAGCAGCGCGTTGCCGACCAGTTCGGAGAGCACCAGGCAGGCGTCGTCGGGGTCCAGACCGTGGGCGGTGAGCTGGTCGTGGAGGCGGTGGCGCGTGGAGCTCAGGGTGGAACGGACGACGAGCGCGACGAGGTCGAAGGAGTCGACGGAGTCGGAGGAGGAGTACGGGTGCTCGTCGTGGGACGGGCTCGGCAGCGGAACAAGACGCATGAAGGTCTCCAGTCCTGTGGGATCAGCGCCCCCCTTGCCCCGTGTGTGGTGGCCCGCCCCCGGCCGGCCGGTCTGCGCGTATCGGCCGACGGGGGCGGGCGGCCCGCGCGGCCGCTTCCCCAAGCTCAGCCGCGCGGGAGTGATGTGGCGGTGGGTGGTCCCGCCCGCGGCGACGGGGGCGCCTGGCGGGCGGGACCCTAATTGCGTCGGCCAACGCCCTTTGGCCGACGCGGGGTTGGCCCCTCCTCACCACATGAGGGGCCGAACCCGCAGAGACACCCGGCTCTGCGGGAGATTTGGAGATTCGCGGGTCGCTAGGCGGCCCGGGCCTGGAGGGAGCGGTGGACGACGGACGACAAGCTCGCACTCAGGGACAGTTCGACCCGGGTGTGCAGCTGCCTCATCAGGCGGAGGGTGGCGTCCAGCTCGGGAGCGGTGACGCCCGTGCGCGAGGTCACCTGGCGGTCCAGCCGGCGCCCGAGGGTGCGCAGTTCGGACAGGGCGGCGGCCTGGTCGAACGGCTGAGGGGAGAAGGCGGCGTTCACGGTGAATCCCTTTCGGTCGGGAGTTGACCGCTTAGTGAGGGGTGGGCTTCAACTTGGTTGGGCAGTGGGGTGGTTGGGGGTGGCGGTCAACCTCGGCGCTCACACTTTCGAGTGAAGAACGAGCCGGGCATCACGCCCTTCCAATGGGCTCGGCATGGGCCAAGTCGGCTGTGATTGCGCTGACTTGGATGCGCTGGGGCCGCCGGTGTGGCGGTGTGGCGCTCCATGGCTACTCCTCTCCGAAGCGGTTCCGCTACCGAGAGCACACACTGTCCTCTACGATTTGAGTGTCTTCAATCGGCCAGAGCAGAAGGAAGAATGTGCCAATGAACCGGCTCCTCCTGCCCGCCACCGCTCCGCCGCGAGTTGAGTTTGCCACCCAACTCCGGCTGATGCGTGAGGCATTGGGACTTACGCAGGCTCAGCTAGCCGACCGGACTGAGTACTCGTCCGTCCACATCTCGGCGGTGGAAACCGGTCGCAAGCCTCCCACTCTTCGGTTTGCGAAGAGCATGGATCGCGCGTTCGACTCGGGGACCAAGTTCGTCGAGCTGTTCGGGCGCATCCACGGACACTCCCTGCTCCAGGGCTTCCCGGAATACACGGCGTACGAGCGCAACGCGACCGCCGTCCGCCTCTTCGAGACCTGCGTCATCCCTGGCCTGCTCCAGACCGCCGAGTACGCGGCGGCCTGGGAGTCTGGCTACATTCAGCGCGGGAAGATCACTCAAGACCAGGCCAACGGCCGAGTAGACGTCCTGATGGATCGCCAGCAGCTGCTAATGAAAACTCCGAGCGTTGGGCTGTACGCCATCATGGACGAGACGTGCCTCCGGCGTCCGGTTGGCGGACGCCTAGTGATGATCAATCAACTCCGAAGCCTGGAAGAACTCGCCAGTCGACCCAAGACGATCATTCAGATCGCTCCGGAGTCTCTGGGGGAGGCTCACCCGCTCCGCCACCCGCTGACGCTGCTGACGATGCCCGGCGGCGTGATGCTCGGCTACACCGAGACGCTCCAACGGGGCCTTCTGGAGCGGGACAGCGACACGGTTGCCTTGTGGGCCAGCGACTACGATCAACTTCAGGCGGAGGCACTATCACGGGCCGCCTCACTGTCGATGATCCGCAGGCTACGAGAGGACCTTGAACGTGAAGCTTGATCTGTCTCGCACCACCTGGCGCAAGAGCAGTTATTCGGGAGGCGGCGGCCAGTGCGTCGAGGTGGCCGCCAACATCCCCGGTGCCGTCCCCGTCCGCGACTCCAAGGATCCCGAGGGCCCGGCCCTGACCTTCACCCCCGAGGGCTTCGCCGCCTTCGTGGCGGGCGTGAAGGGCGGCGAGTTCGGCGCTGCCTGACGAACTCCTCACCACAACAAGCCCCTGTGCGGCCGCTCGACGGCTCCACAGGGGCTCTGCTTTGCTCATGTTCGGCTGACGGTCTACCAACATCTGCAAACAGGCCGCATCCTGGCTGAGAAGCGCGACCCGAGAGGAGATCCCGTGATCAGCCTCGAGCGGTTCAAGTCCAGCTACAGCGGCAACGGCGGCCAGTGCGTCGAGGTGGCCGCCAACATCCCCGGTGCCGTCCCCGTCCGCGACTCCAAGGACCCCGAGGGCCCGGCCCTGACCTTCACCCCCGAGGGCTTCGCCGCCTTCGTGGCGGGCGTCAAGGACAGCGAGTTCGGCGTCGCCTGACCAACTCCTCGACACACTACGGTCGGTGCCGCGCGCCGGTGTCCGCCCTGCGGCACCGACCGCTGCCACCCAATAAAGCTGATCATCCCGCTGACTACCCGTCAGGTGTAAGCTCCATAGCTCCTTGTAGTTGCGTCTCGAAACATAGGGGCAGCCATGGGCCGCGCATGGGAAGCCGATCCATCCGCCGCGTTTGCAATGCGCTTGGGAAAGTCCGCGAAGGAGCTAGGAGCCTCTGACGGTCGGGACGAGTGCCCGGATATCTGGCAGCTCGACAATGGTGATATCGCGGTGATAGGCCGGGATCTCACGGAGGACTACCGAAGCCGCCTTCCCGAGAGCGTTTCCCTCGCTTCGGACGAGTGGCTGGTCGTCATCCCCGGAGCCATGCTCAGCGCGGCGAAGGCAGACATCCCGGATGCGTGATCGTCGTACCCCGGAATTGCGGCCCGAGTGGGGTGACAGGCTCGTCCGGGAGGACTACAAGCGGGACTTCCGTGAGCGTGACGCCCAGGTGAGGGACGCGGACTCCTGGAAGCTCGAACGCCTGCAGTACTTCGAGGAGCAGGGCAGCCCGAGTCGGGAGGCGCTGCGCCGGGGTGACTGGGAAGAGGCGCTGCGGCTGTTGGACGAGCGGTGCGGCTCCTTGCGCGCGATCGGCCGGGCGGATGAGGAGCGCCGCTCTGTCTTTCACCGTGTGCGGGTGATCGAGGAGCCGTTGACCGCATATCTGCAGTGGGAGTTGCACTCGCTGCGGATGCGCGCTGAATGCGGCGAGAGAGTCCGCATCATCCGTGCCGACGATCTGGCCGGCGCGGAGGAATTCGGCCGGTTGCCGGAGCTGGTCGTCCTCGGTGGTCGCACATTGTTCCAGGTGCTGTATGCGGAGACGGGGATTCCGATCGGGGCGGTCCGCTACACCAACCCCGAAGTCGTCGAGCGCTGGGGCCACTACATCAAAGATCTCTACGAGGCGGGCGAGGACGTACAGGCCTACTTCGACCGCGAGGTCGCGCACCTGCCCCCGCCGAGCCCAGGGACGGAGTAGGCGATCAACGAGCACAGTGGGAGCCCAGACGGCATCGGCAACACGCGCAACGAGCTCTCGGGGACGTCGCGCAATGCCGTCCAGGCGAGGAACGTGAGCGGGGGCATCCACTTCCACGATGCTCCTGACCGCGAGAGCCCTCCAACTCCTCGCCAGCTACCGGCCGATGTGCGCGGCTTCGTCAACCGCGTCGACGAACTCCAGGAGCTGAACGCGGTCCTGGCCGACGAAGACGGGGACCCGTTCGTCGTCTCGGTGTTCGTCATCGCCGGCACCGCCGGCGCCGGCAAGACCTCGCTCGCGCTGCGCTGGGCACACCAGGCCCGCGACCACTTTCCGGACGGACAGCTCTACGTCAACCTGCGCGGCTACGACCCGGGGCAGCCGGTCACCGCCCACGAAGCGCTGCACCGGTTCCTGACCTCGCTAGGTGTCCACGCCCAATCCGTCCCGCAGGACCTGGATGCGGCCGCCGCGCTCTACCGCTCCATACTGGCCGAGCGCCGCGTCCTGGTGCTCTTGGACAACGCCGCCACGGTCGGCCAGGTCCGCCCCTGCTACCCGGCAGCGCCGGTTGCCTGGTTGTCGTCACCAGCCGCAGCCGGCTATCCGGTCTCGCGGTGCGTGACGGCGCCCGCCGACTCACCCTGGGGACCCTGCCCGAACCGGAAGCCGTCGCTCTGCTACGCGCCATCACCGCCGGTTACCGCCCCCAGGACGACCCCGACAAGCTCACCGAGCTCGCCCGACTCTGTGCCCAACTGCCCCTCGCCCTGCGCATCGCCGCCGAGCGCGCCGCCAGTTTCCCCCACATGTGACTGGACGAGTTGATCGCCGACCTGCGCGACGAGTCCGCCCTGTGGGACGCCCTGAGCGTGGGAGACGACGAGGAAACCGACGCCGTCCGCACCGTGTTCGCCTGGTCCTACCGCGCCCTACCCGACCAGGTCGCCCGCCTGTTCCGCCTCCTGGGCCTCCACCCAGGCCCCGAGTTCGGGCTTCACGCCGCAGCCGCCCTCGCCCACCTCACCGCCGGCCGCACCCGCCAACTCCTCGACTCCCTGGTCGGTGCCCACCTCGTCGAACAGACCGCACCGGACCGCTACCAGTTCCACGACCTGCTGCGCGCCTACGCCACCGACCAAGCCCAACACGAGGAAGCCCCCGCACAACGGCAAGCTGCGCTGCGCCGCGTCCTGGACTGGTACCTGCACACCGCCGATGCCGCTCAGCAGTGGCTCGCCCCGGCCGAAGACCACCTGCCGCTCGCCCCGCCGGCCGACGGCGTGCAACCGCTGGCCTTCCCCGACTACAACTCAGCCGTGGACTGGGCCGAACGCGACCGCGCCAACCTCCTGCAGGCCGTCCGAACGGCCGCCGCCACCGGCGAGGACCAGCTGACCTGGCAACTGGCCGCCGTGCTCTGGAACGCGCAAGCACCCTCAGCACCGGGCGCGGACTGGCCCTCCGTGGGCCACATCGGCCTGGCGGCAGCAGAACGCCTGGGCGACAACACCGCCCGGGCGCTGCTGCTCACCGATCTCGGCATGGGCTACACCCGGCTCAACTCACTCGACGAAAGCCTGGAGTACCACCACAAGGCACTGACGATCTGGTGCGACCTGGGGGACCGGCTCAGCGAGGCACACTCGCTCAACCTGCTCGGCCTGGTGCACCTGCGCAGGCGGCAACTGACCGAGGCCGCAGAGTACTTCGAGCAGGCCATTACTGCCTTTCGGCTGCAGGGCGCCGCACACTGGGAGGCCACCACGCTCTCCAACCTCGCCAGTGCCCACTACCGCGCCGGACACATCCCGCAGGCGACGGCCACCATCGACCAAGCACTGACGGCACACCGCACGTCGAACAACCAGCGAGGCGAGGGAAATGCGCTGCACCTGCTGAGCAACCTGCAACGCGAGCAGGGGGCCGTAGACGCGGCCCTGGCATCGGCTCATGGCGCAGTGGAGATCGCGCTGAGCCTACGCGCCCACCGACTGGAGGGCTTCTGGCTCATCACGCTCGGGGATGCCCAGCGGGCCAACAGCCTGTTGGCCGAAGCGTTGGACTCCTACCAGCGCGCTGCCGTCCTCCACCGTCGCCTCGGCGACCGCAGCCGGGAGGCGTTGGCCTGGCATGGCGTCGGAGAGACGTACTGTCAGCTCGACCGCGAGGCAGAGGCGACCAACTTCTACCGCCAGGCCGCCACTGCTCATCACGAACTCGGTGACGCCTGGAACGAGGCACTGAGTCTGGACGGTCTCGCACAATCCCTGCGGAGCCACGATCCACAAGCGGCCCGGCGGCATTGGGCCGAGGCACTCAGGCTGCTGGCCGACTACGACGACCCGCGCGCGGCAGCGCAGCGGGACCGGATCGAACGCCGGCTGGAGACGTGATGAAGAGGTGCGCGATCCCGCCACCAGCGGAGCCGTGATCCGCTGAGCCGCCATCGGCCTCACGACCCGGTGGCGCCCCGGGTGAGGAGTTCCATGAGGTGTCCGTCGGGGTCGCGGAAGTAGGTGCCCCTGCGGCCTTCGATGTGCTTGCTGCGGTAGATCTGCCCGCTGTCCCGGCATGCCGGATCGCCGTAGTGGGTGATTCCGCCGTGCTGGATGCGGGCGAGGGCGGCGTCGAACTCCTGATCGCCGAGCATGAAGGCGTAGTGGTGCGGCTCGAAGTCGTCCGACTGGTCGTAGTCCAGGCTGACCTGGTTGGCCAGCCTGACCGGCGTGAAGTGGGCCAGCGGCGGATCGACACGCAGGCCGAGGATGTCGGCCAGGAACTGCGCCGAGGCTTGCGGGTCACGGGCGGGGACGATGGTGTGGTTCAGTTCCACGGTCATGGCGACTCCTTTTCAGGGACGGGGCTGCACATGGTGGGGTAGCACCGGGCGGGTGGGCCCGCGGGCTCAGGCGAGGGCGGCGACCAGCAGGGCGAAGGCGGCGATGATGACGGCGACGCGGGCGTAGTGGTAGCGGTCCCAGCGGTTCATCTGCTCCTTCCAGTCCGCGGGCCGGTTCTCGGGGGTCCACGTCTTGCCCCGGTTGTTGATCGGGACGAGCAGCAGGACCGACATGATCACGCTGACGATCAGCAGCCCGCCGGCGGTGACGACCAGGCCGGCGCCGTGGTGGTGCCATCCGGCGACGGCCCAGATCGCGCTCAGGACGAGCGAGCCGATGTACCAGAACGGCATCAGGGCGCCGAGCATCCGGCCCCCGTGGGCACGGCCGAGTTGGTTGCTGTCGTCGGGGAGGGCGTTGAGGATCCGGTTGACGACGAAGGCGACGCAGAACTCCACCCCGACCATCACTCCGGTGACCACGGTGGTGACGACTTCGAGTGCGCTGAGCATGATGACCCCCTGGGATCTAGCGTTGCTAGCTGATGATGCAACGCTAGTACTGCTGCCGCTCACTTGTCTAGCGGTGCTAGGATCGAATCATGTCGGTACAGGAACGCAAGCAGCGTGAACGGGCGAACCGCGAACGCCTCATCGTGGCGACAGCCCGTGAACTCGCCGAGCAGCAGGGCTGGGACGCGGTCACCACCCGCCGGCTCGCCGAGCGCATCGAGTACAGCCAGCCCGTCCTCTACAGCCACTTCAGTGGCAAGCGCGAGATCATCGGCGCCGTCGCCCTGGAGGGTGCCGCCGAGATGGCCGCGGCGGTGCGGGCCGCGGCCTCCGTCGCGGACGGCCCGCGCGCCCGGGTCATCGCCCTCGCCCGCGCCTACCTCGACTTCGCTGCGCGCAACCCTGCGGTCTACGACGCCCTGTTCCAGCTCGACGGCGGCCTGGCCTTCGCGGCCGAGGACACCCCGGAGCCGCTGAAGGACGCCTTCGCCGCCCTGCTGGAAAGCCTCGGCGAGGTCGCCGGGGACGGCGTCCAACCGGGATTGTTCACCGAGGTGTTCTGGGCGGCCTTGCACGGGCTGGCCACCCTGACCCGGGCGGGACGGCTGCCGCCGCCGGAAGCCGAGCGGAGGGTGGAGCTGCTGGTGGACCGGCTCGCCGTGGTCTGACGCACCATCCCGGCGGGCACGCAGCGCGCAACTGGCGGCCGGTGCGGCGGTGCGTGGGCTAGCCGCCATCGTCAACGGCCTTCCGGTAGTGGTGTCCTGGCGCGAGGACGGTACGCCGCTGCCGGTCATCGCGTACACAGTCGCCGCCGGCCGGATCGCCGACACCACCGTCGTGGTCGACCCCGCCGAGCTCGCCGCGATGGGTCTGCCGGACTCGGCGTGATCCGGACATGCGGCGGCCCGGGGCGCGAACCCCGGGCCGCCGCATGCTTGTTGGCGTTTCATCCGTCACCCCCGGCGCGCCGTCCTGGATGCGGGTGTGCTCGACCCCTCGACGCCGAGGTGAAGCTGACCGTCGACACCCGGCCGGGACTTCGCGGGAGCGCGTCCAGCAGCTGGGCGAAGTAGCAGCCGCGCTTGGTGACTTGACCGATCCGCTCGGGAATGGTCGGGACTGATACGGATCGCGATGGTGCGGCATCAGTGGTTCGGATAGGGGGTCGGATAGGGGTTCGGCAGGGCCTGAATACGTACCGGGTCCGGATTGACGGTCTTCTGACAAGCCTGTTTTGCTCGAAGCGCGGCGAGCTCACCTGACTGCGGATCGGATCCGACCACGGGACCGTTCGGGTGAGTTGACGCAGCATCATGTCCTCGCCGAGTTCGCACCACCGGCTCCGCCCGCGCCGCCGACCCCAGCGGTGCGGTTTCGTTGAGAGAGGATCTCCCCCACAGTGAGTAACTCCACCTTGCGTGGCGTGGTCCGCGCCGCCGTCGTCGGCGCCGCCGCGCTGTCGCTGGCCTCGGGCGTCTTCCTGGCCGTCACCCCCGCATCGGCCCACGTCGTCCCCGCCGGCGACGCCACCTCGACCGTGCACGTCGCGCGCCATGGCGTGATGCACACGCTGAGCCAGGCCGCCACCCACCGGGCCGGACTCGCGGCGTCCGACGACAACGACCTCAACTACGCGGGTGGGCACGACGGTGTGGGCGTCAATGACGGCCACGCCGAGGTGTAC
Organism: Kitasatospora acidiphila; assembly: GCF_006636205.1. Taxonomy (NCBI): domain Bacteria; kingdom Bacillati; phylum Actinomycetota; class Actinomycetes; order Kitasatosporales; family Streptomycetaceae; genus Kitasatospora; species Kitasatospora acidiphila. Next base: position 4,721,273 of record NZ_VIGB01000003.1, read on the forward strand.
CTGGTCTTCTATGGCTCGCAGTGGGGCAAGAAGGGCACCGACGGCCACGGCAACGCCACCTTCTCCAAGGACCCGGACGGTGCCGCGCCGGTCGCGCAGCAGATGTTCAAGGGCATCGGCACCGGCAACGAGAAGTGGTCCGCCGACCTCACCCAGTGGTGTGACGGCCCGAACGTGAAGCTGGGCGCCAGCAGCTGCCCGGCGAACGCCAGCTTCATCCCCTACCAGAAGGGCGGCGTGCTGGCCGGTGTCTGGTACGACAACTCGGCCGCGTCGCCGGCCTCCGCCTCTGGTCACCAGCTGGGCGAGGAGGCGGTGAAGGCGGCCGAGCACTTCGGCAAGACCACGACCGCCTCGAACCGGCACGCCTACTACGTGATCATGTCGCCGCACGGCACCAACCCGGACAACTACCAGGACCCGGGCACCGGTTACTGTGCCTGGCACGACTACACCGGTGACGACAGGCTCACCGGTGGTGGCGCGGTCGACTCCCCGTACGGCCCGCTGGCCTTCAGCAACCAGCCGTACAACATGGACAAGGGGACCGACTGCGGCGTGGGCTACGTCAACAAGCCGGGCACGCTGGACGGTTGGACCATGACCATGGGCCACGAGTGGCAAGAGATGATGTCCGACCAGTTCCCGTACGGCGGCTGGTCGAACTACGACGGCGAGGAGAACTCCGACGAGTGCGCCTGGATCCCGGCCGGCAAGGCGGGCGGCGCGGCCAACGTCGCCATGGGCACCGGCACCTTCACCGAGCAGGCGAGCTGGTCGAACGACACCCACTCCTGCGCGATCACCCACGCGATCCTGCACTGATCGCACCTCCTGACCCGCTGCCCGGCGCGCTCGGTGTGATCCGGACATGCGGCGGCCCGGGGTGCGAACCCCGGGCCGTCACACGCTCGTTGACGGTTCTACGGCAGTGAGCCTCCCGAAGTCGCGTCCAGCTTCACCCACTTCGCTTCGCTGGGCACACCGTTCGCGTCCAGCAGGAAGAGCATGTAGTACCCGGGCGGCGCGGCGTTGGTGCTCGGCGGGCTCTGCAGCGTCAGCTTGTTGCCGTCGCGCTTGGCGATCTGCAGCTCCACATGGCGCTGGGCGGTGTCCACCGAGTGCGTGGAGGTGATCGGTGACATCAGCACGGCGCGGGTCACCTGGCCCTGGGTGGACGAGGTGACGTCGAAGCTGCGGTTGTACCGCACCCCGTCGGTCGGCGCCGAGTCCAGCTTGGGCCGGGTACCGCTGTGCAGGTACCACGGCTCGTAGATCTCGATCGTGCCGCCGTTCTCCGTCTTGATGTTCGGATTGTTGGCGATCTGCTGCAGCTCGTCACCGGTGATCATCACCCGGCCGTCCGGCAGGATCACGGCGTTGGAGTGGTAGCCGCGCGGCAGCCGCTGCACCGGGCCGAGCTTCCAGTTGCCGTCCTTGTCGCGCATCTCGGTCTGGCGGTACTTCAGGTCCGCGTTGGGGTTGTACGCCCCGTTGCCGTAGTCGCGGATGTCGAAGGCGCCGTTGACGGTGAAGAGGTTGCCGTCCGGGAAGATCAGGGTGTCGTCCTGGGTGCGGCCGAACGCCCGCGGGGTGTCAGTGGACCACTTGCCGCCGGAGAGCTTGTAGGTGTTGGGGTCGCTGCGGTTGCCGCCGAGGATCAGCACCGAGTCCGGCCCCTTGGCGCCGTTGGGCAGTGCCACCGCCGAGCCGTAGTTGCGGTTCGTTACCCCGGGGTCCAGCTTGTCCGGGCGGGGCGGCAGGTCGGCCCGGCTCTCGTTCTTGGTGTCGAAGACCCACTGCTGGCTGGGCACCCGGCCGAGGGCGTAGATCTTGCCGTCGTTGAGCGAGAAGAGCTGCGGATAGTCGGTGGTGAACGGGGCGTCCGCGCCGAACCGGTCGACCGGACCCATCGGCACCTTCTTGGAGTCGTAGACCACCGGGTCCTTCTTGGCCGGGAACCGCTCCACGATCGGGGTCGGGGTGCCCCAGCCGATCTCCGACTGGCCCGACATGATCAGCTGCCGGCCGTCCGCGCCGGTCACCACCGACGGGTACCAGCGGCCGACGGACATGTCGGGGTTCTTGGTCCACTTCTCCGTCCACGGGTCGAAGATCAGCGACAGCTTGGCGCCCGCACCGCCGTTGCCGCCCAGGTTGCCGCCGAAGATGCCGACCATGCCGTTGGCCAGGTAGGAGTGCCCGGCGCAGAAGAACGGCGCGGGCCGGTTGGCCCCGGTGCCGTCGTCCAGCACCACGTTGGGCGGCGGCACCGCCGTGAAGGCGTTGGAGCCGGTGCCCAGCGACGGGTCCCAGAGGTAGGCGCGGCCCTTGTTGGCCGAGCCGATGATGTTGGTCGGCGCGGGCTCCTGGGTCGGGTCTGTCTCCACCGGCTCGAACGAGAAGAGCAGCACCTTGCCGGTGGGCAGCAGCGCGACGTGGTCGCCGTACTCGGGCGAGGTGAAGTAGTCGGTGAACTTGCCGAAGACCGACGGGTCGAACTTCTTGTTGAGCTCCGCCTGGGTCTTGGTGAGCATCTCCAGGCGGTGCACCCGGATCGGGAGCGGGTAGCCGTTGTCCGGCCCGCCCTCGGCCCGGGTGTGCGCGGCCTCCCGGAGGCCGGCCCGGCTCTCCAGGCGCTGCCAGGCCAGGTAGCCGGCCTCCTCCGGGCCGAACGCGCGCACTTCGTCGGCACGGGTCTCGGCCTGCACCTGGGCGGCGGTGATGGGCTGCTCGTCGGGGCTGGTGGTGGCGGCGCCCGCGCTGAGCGGGACGGCCAGGGCGGTGGAGGCGGCCACGGCGGCGACGGTGCAGGCGCGCAGCAGAGCGGCCAGCCGGCGTCCTGGTGGCACGGCGGTACGGGACATGGATTTCCTTCACGATGAGGGACGAATGGCGGCCCTGACTACGCTCGGTAGCGGAAAGTGAGGGGCTTCGGCACCCCTGGCGGATGCCGCCGCGGTGGCGTGCGCGCAGCCGTGACGGCCGGATTCAGAGCCGTGTTCAGTCTTATGACCAGCGTGAGTTGCTGTCGCGTCAGATACCGCCAACGGGTGGCCCGGGTACCCGTCTGATGGCTCGTCGGTCGCCCGGCTCAAGTAGGTCGCATACGGTCATGATTACCGACCGCCATCAGAGAACCGTCATCAGAGAACCGTGGAGGCTCCATGCCCGTCGACCTGCCGTTGCGCGAGAACGAGGACATCCAGGGGATGTGCTCGCCGGATTCAAGAAGGACCAGATGGTTCTGCTGATGCTCTCCTTCCAGGACGGCATCAAGGCCCGCAGCTGGCTCCAACGGCTGACCCCGCGGATCGCCACCACCAGACAGGTGGCCGCCTTCAACGAGGCCTTCAGCCAAGCGCGCAAGCGCAGCGGTGGCGACCCCACCGGACTCAAGGCGACCTGGATGGGCCTCAGCTTCACCTACTCCGGCCTGCAGATGCTGCTCGGTCGGGAGCCCTACCCATCGGCCGACCCCGGGACCACCCTCGGCGCCTTCCAGCAGGGCCCGGTGCCCAGGGCCGACAAGATCGGCGACAAGGGCGACAGCCACCCGAGCCACTGGCTGTTCGGCAACAACAAGACCGAGGGCCTGATCCACGCGGTGCTCACCATCGCCTCCGACACCGTCGAAGACCTGAACGCCACGGTCACCGAGCAGCGCGAGCTGGCCGTCAGGTACGGCGTCTCGATCATGTTCCAGCAGAACGGCGCCACCCTGAAGGGCAGCCGGCGCGGCAAGGAGCACTTCGGCTTCAAGGACGGCGTCAGCGAGCCGGGGGTGATCGACTTCGACGAGCCCGACCCGCTGATGCCGGAGTGGGTCAAGGACCACCCGGGCACCCGGCTGATCCCGGCCGGCGAGTTCGTGGCCGGCCACCCCAAGGTCGGGGACGCGCCCAACACGCTGCCGCAGTGGGCGTTCAACGGCTCGTTCCAGGTGGTCCGCCGGCTGGCCCAGGACGTCCCCGGCTGGTGGGCGCAGATCGCCCGGCAGTTGGAGCCGCTCAAGAAGGCCAAGGCGATCCCCGACGACGCCACGGTGGAGTGGGTGGCCTCCCGGGTGGTCGGGCGCTGGCGCTCCGGCGCCCCGGTGGCCAACTGCCCGCTCGCCGACAAGCCGTACGACACGGTGGCCGCCAACGACAACAACATCAGCTTCCTGAACGACCTCGAAGGGCACCTCACCCCGCTCTTCTCGCACCTGCGCAAGACCAACCCGCGCGACGCCCTGCAGGAGCACCCGGGCGACGATCCGTTCCCCGAGAACCCGATCATGGACCGGCGCCGGATCATGCGGCGCGGCAGCCCCTACGGCGCGCCCTTCGACCCGGCGTCCGAGGGGCCCGGCGGGCCTGACGAGCCGCGCGGGCTGCTCTTCATCTGCTACCAGACCGATCTGATCGACCAGTTCGAGTTCATCCAGAACCGGTGGATCGACAACCCCGACTTCCCGCCCAACCGTGGCGACGACGACGAGCCCGGCCCCGACGCCATGGTCGGCTTCAACGGCACGGTCAACTGGGAGCACGCCGGCGGCGAGCCGGTGCAACTGGGCTTCGAGCGGTTCGTCCGCACCGAGGGCGCGGTCTACGCGTTCCTGCCGTCGATCACCATGCTCAAGGCGCTCGGCGAGGGACGGCTGCCGGCCGACATGCCGCCGGTCGGGCAGCCGGTGGACACCTTCCTGGCGGTGCCCGACCGGCAGCGCACGGACGGCAAGAGCTGGTACTGGGTGTTCCGCACGGTCGCCGGCGGACAGCAGTACCGGGCGATCACCATCGCCGACGGCAACCAGCACACCGACCGCAAGGAGACCGACGACCAGCCGATCGGCAACTGGGCCTCGTTCACCGACATCACCCAGGTGGACTGCCTGCTGCCGTTCCCGGACAAGCAGAACGTCGACAACAAGACGTCCTACTGGGTCTTCCACAGCGCCAACGCCATGCAGCGCTACCGGGTGGTCTCGATCGCCAACGGCCGCGACCACCAGGACGTCATGGAGCGCCCCGACGCCCCGCTGAGCACCTGGCCCGCGCTCACCGGGGTGGCCCGGGTGGACTTCTTCCTGCCGATGCCGGACCGGCAGCGGAGGGACGGAGTGAGCATCTACTGGGTCTTCCACACCCTGAACGGCCAGCAGTTCCACCGGGTGATCAGCATCGCCGACGGCGAGCAGCACGCGAACCAGATCCTCCGCTCCGACCGCCGGCTCTCCGCCTGGAGCTCGTTCGCCGGGATCGACAAGGTCACCACGATCCTGCCGATCCCGGACATGCGGGAGGTGAACGGCAGGTCCTGGTACTGGGTCTTCCACCGGGACCGCTACCGGATGATCTCGATGCTGAACAGCGGCGGCCACGACGACCAGATCGAGGTGCCGGACCGGTCCACCACGCTGTGGAGCTCGCTGACGGTGAACTGACGCAGCATCACCAGTAGTTGTGCCCACCGCCGAGGGCGACGAAGGCCCGGATCCTCGCGTCCTCGGCGGCGGCACGCCACACCAGCGCGCCATGGGCCGGCGGCAGGCCGGTCAACGGGCGGGTGGTGACCCCGGGGTGGCAGTAGTGGCGGAACAGGCCGGCGTGGGTGGGCCAGACCAGGCGGCCGGTGGCCACCTGGTTCAGCGCCTCCTGGTAGGTGCGGGCGGCCCCGGCGCCGGGGGACCCCATGGCCGGGTGAGCCGCCGCGAAGTCGGCCGCGAGGGTGGTCAGCGGGGTGCCGTTGAGGCAGCCGAGGAATCCGATCCGCAGGGTGCCGACCACGCCCTGGGCCACCGTGCGGGCCTCGTCGAAGGCGTCACCGAGCGCCTGGTAGGCGGCGCCCAGGCTGTCCCTGGTGTGCTCGCCGAGCCGGGTCAGCTCCACCCGGCGGCTGGTCCGGGTGAACAGCGGTGCGCCGAGCCGGCGTTCCAGCGACCGGATCTGCTGGCTCACCCGGGACTGGGGCAGCCGCAGCCGCTGCGCGGTCCGGCCGAAGTGCAGCTCCTCGGCCAGCGCCAGAAAGGTCTCGATCTCCCCCAGATCCACGGCTCCCCCACGATCGCCCAACGGCCCGGGAGCGATCATCCGCCGAGGCCGCGACGGCCTGCAACACCGGTCCGGGCAGAGGTCTCGACCAATGGTTCGGCTGCTTGACTTGGGGTTCAATCGGTCTTGCGTTTCAGCAGGTGACAGGCTTCCTGTAGTGCAGATTGGTACAGACCTGTTGACCTGACGCGGCGGCAGGGCCTACCTTCGGCGCAGTCCGCGGAAGCAGGGCGGACCGGGTGCGCACCCGGTCGGGCCCAGGTACACCTCCCCCCACTCAACGCCCGGCCGCCCCACACCGGTCGGACGTGACCCCTGGAGCGACCATGCCCGAACGCGCAGCCGCTGCGCGGCAGACCGAGCGTCCGACGACCGCTCGACGCCCCCTTCGCAACGCCACCGCGCTGGTCACCGCCACCGCCCTGGTGGCCGGAGCCGCCGGCCTCGCCACTCTGCTGGGCGGCACCGCCGCCACCGCCGCCGGCACCAACCTGCTGACCAACGGCGACTTCGAGACCGGCACGCTGACCGGCTGGAACTGCTCCGGCGGCCTCGGCAGCATCACCACCAGCGCCCCGCACAGCGGCAGTTACGCACTGCAGGCCGCCGCCTCGGCCTCGGACACCGCGCAGTGCTCGCAGACCGTCGCCGTCATGCCCAACACCGCCTACAGCCTGTCCGGCTGGCTGAAGGGCGACTACACCTACCTCGGCGTCACCGGCACCGGCACCACCGACACCAACACCTGGGGCTCCAACGCCAATTGGGCCAACCTCAGCACCACCTTCACGACCGGGGCCGGCACCACCTCGGTGACGGTGTACGTGCACGGGTGGTACGGGCAGGGGACGTACTACGCGGACGACCTGGCGCTGACCGGGCCGGGCGGCGGCGGTGGCAGCACCAGCGCGTCTTGGACGTCCTCGTCCAGCCCGACGCGGAGCGCGACCCCCACGCCCACCTCGACGCCTTCGTCCACCCCGACGCCGACCCCGACGCAGAGCGCGACCCCCACGCCGACCCCGACCGCCACCTCCTCCGGCGGCACCGCGCCCGGCGGCGACGGCCTGGTCTCCACCCCGACCGGGGTGAGCGCCAAGGTGCAGAACAACACCGTGACGCTCAGCTGGGCGGCGTCCACCGACGGCGCGCAGAACGGCAACGTCCCGGTCTACTACGTCTACAGCGGCGCCAACCTGGTCGCCACCTCGATGGGCACCACGGTCACCGTCAGCTCGCTGCTGCCGAACACCGCCTACAGCTTCACCGTTCAGGGCTATGACAAGGACGGCCACAAGAGCGCCCAGTCAGCGCCGGCCCCCGCCACCACGGGCGCCGCGCCCACCGGTGCGGTGAAGTCCGCGTACTTCGCGCAGTGGGGCATCTACGGCAACGCCTACTACCCGAGCAGCCTGGCCAAGACCGGCGCGGCGTCGGGCCTGACCACGGTCACCTACGCGTTCGAGAACATCGATCCGACCAATCTGAGCTGCTTCGAGACCGTCAAGGCCGCCGACACCAACGACGCCGACCCCAATGCGGGCGACGGCGCGGGCGATGCCTTCGCCGACTACCAGAAGTCCTACACCGGCGACATCAGCGTGGACGGCAGCACGGACGCCTGGAGCCAGCCGATCAAGGGCAACTTCAACCAGATCCGCGAGCTGAAGGCGAAGTACCCGAACCTCAAGTTCACGGTCTCGCTCGGCGGCTGGACCTACTCCAAGTACTTCTCGGACGTCGCCGCCACCGACGCCTCGCGGAAGAAGTACGTCTCCTCCTGCATCGACATGTTCATCAAGGGCAACCTGCCCACCGGCATCTCGGGTGACGCCTCCGGCGGCACCGGCTCGGCCGCGGGCATCTTCGACGGCATCGACATCGACTGGGAGTACCCGGCCTCGGCCGGCGGTCACACCGGCAACCACTACTCGGCCGCCGACACGGCCGACTACACGGCACTGCTCGCCGAGTTCCGCAACGAACTGGACGCCTACGGCTCCGGCATCGGCAAGCACTTCCTTCTGACCGCGGCGCTGCCCAGCGGCCAGGACAAGATCACCAACGTCCAGACCGACCAACTCGGCAAGTACCTGGACTACGGCAACCACTAGGTCTACCAATGTAGTTTTGTCTTATGAGCGATGACCTGGTGAGGCTGGCGCAGTGGGGCAAGCTCGATGGGCAGAACTGGGCGGGCTTAACTCGTCTGTCCACCGAGGAGGCCGAGGGAGAGCTATCGGAGTTGGCAACTGATGATCCGTCACAGCGCCGATTCGTGACCGGCAGGGACATCAAGAGCACTGACGAGCAAGAGAAGGACGACCGGGAGTACGTAGAGGCCCGTGGCGGCCGGTACGTCTACACCTACACCGAGCCCGACACTTCCGCATGGAAGCGCAAGCGGGTACGCCTGCCGGATGGCGAGGTGGTCTACCGTGTAGTGCGCCCGGTATTCGAAGGCGCCTTGACCGACCTTAAGGCGGGAAAGACGCCCACCGGTGAGCGCCTTGACGGCCTCATCGTTTACGACATCGACCGGCTCACACGCGATCCACGCCACTTGGAAGACGCAATCGAAGTGGTGCAGCACTACGGGCGGCCGATCATCGACATCACGGGCACTCTCGATCTACTGACCGACAACGGCAGGGCCATGGCGCGTGTCATCACTGCCATGAACAACAAGTCGTCTGCCGACACGTCACGCAGAGTCGTGCGCAAGCACAAGGCCATGCAGCAGAAGGGCATACCCGGTGGCGGTCCGCGTCCGTTCGGATGGAACGAAGACCGCCGCACCCTGCACCCTGAGGAGGCAAAGCTCCTACGGGACGCGGCGAAACACCTGATCGACGGGGGCACCTTCTATTCGATCCTCGCCCGCTGGGAGGCCGAGGGCGTCCGCACCTCTGTGGGCAACCCCTGGACCTACCGGGCGTTCAAGAAGTCGATGAGTAACCCGCGCATCTGCGGATACCGCTCCCGCGTAGACATCGAGTTCGACCCGGAGACCGGCACCGAGAAGAGCCACACCACCATCGTGTATGACGACCAGGGCCAGCCGGTCATAGGGCTGCACGAGCCGATCCTGACCGTCGAGCAGTGGCAGGCCGTCAGGGACATCATCAAGGAGAGCGCCGAACGGGGCGCCGGCCACAACACCCGTGCCTACCTTGCCACCGGAACCCTGCGATGCGGCAAGGAGGACTGTGGCGCCAAGCTACGGGCGATGAAGGCCAGCCCGAGCCAGAAGAAGCCGGAGGGCTACTACTTCTACCAGTGCCCCGCCAGGTCCACACGCCATGGCTGCGGTGGTGTGCGCATCAACGGGCCGGAGGCCGATGAGCTGATCCGCAAGCTGGTGATCGCCAAGCATGAGGAGGAAGCAGCCGAGCGAGATGCCGTGACCGCCGAGGAAGTCTGGCCGAGCGAAGAGAAGTTGACCAATGTTCGCGAGGATATCGCCGATGCCAGGCAGGCCCGCCGCAATCGGCAGATCAGCGCGGAGCGCTACTACCAGGACCTTGCCGAGTACGAGGCCGAGGAGCGACGCCTCCTGAAGGAGCGCGGTGCCTGGCAACGCAGGGCTCGCGCCCATCATGGCCAACCGATCGACATGGAGGCGGAGTGGGACCGCCCTGGCATCACGCTGGCGGACAGGCGCGCCTACCTGGAGAGGGCGTTCACCGCAATCGTAGTTCTGCCGGTGGGACGGGGCAGCCGCGCACCACTACGTGACCGGCTGGTCCCGATCTACCACGACAAGGCGTAGCGGGACCAGCCGGACAGCTCACACATCCGGTGGGAGGGGGCGGCGGGGCGCACCCCGGTCCGCGATCTTGAGATCCAGGACCGAGTTCATCCGCCGCCATTTCTCATCCGACCACCGAGGCGCACGACGTGCCTGTTCCCTGGCCCACCGCCAATCCTCGTCCTGCTCCTGTCCGTCAAGGCCATCGGCCGGAGCACACCCCGTCGGCTCAGCTTCCATGATCCGCCCCCGTCTGCCACCCCTGGTCAGACCCTCCGGGTCCCCGCCGCGCCCCACCCACCCACCCGGGGGTCAGGTGGTCGCGGGCAAGCTCCCGGGCCCGGTGCAGGTCTTCAGCGATACCGGCAGCGATCAGCGCTTCCGCCGGGGAGTGCCCCAGCCCCGCCAAACGCCACTCACCCACCACCACCGTTTCGCGCTCCGCGTCCACCAGGCGCCCCCGCTTGAAGCGAGCACGATCCGCCTGCAACCTGCCGAACGTGGTGGAGTACACCCGCGTCTTGGTCAGGCAATGGCCCCGAAAGCCCAAGGCGTGTGCCCACAACCGCAGATGCAGATGCGCGAACTCCGCCAGGCCCCCGAGCCGCCACGCCGTCCCCACCAACGCCCGGATGTGGTCCGGCACGCGAAGAAAGCCGATCTCATCGGCACGAACGATCCGGTGATCCAGCGCCCCCGACGCATCCGCGCTCTTCGTCGTGTACTTGGCCAGATACGCGGCCACCCGCTCATCCACCACCCCACCCGGGCCCGTCACCGGATGCACCTCCACCTGAGCCCCGAACCGCAACGCCCCCACCGCCACCGCCTCCGACACCGGCACCCCCACCGACACCGACGCCGCAGCCGGCCGCACCAAAGACGCCAGTAACTCTGAGGACGCCCATACGGGCGGCTCATATTTCAAGACCGCCGGACCCTCCGTGGCACTGATCGCAGCACCCGGACCAAGCGCCCCGGGGTCCATAGGTCCATCGAGCCTCAGCACCGCATGGAAGTGCACCGCGCCCCTGCGCTGGTATTCGGCGACCTTGATTGCGGAAAGCCGCAGGACCCGGCGCACCGCCCCCTTGCCAACCCCGCCGACCACGCCAAGCCGGTAGTACATGGCGTCCATGAACCCGGACCACAACCGGCCCGCGTGCGCGTGCCACAGGACGTGCTCGGGATAGTCGTAGCAAGCCGGGCACAGCGGCTGGCCCACCACCGGCGCACCCTCGGCGTGATGCTGCCCACAGCCCAGCGGCAGCCCGTGAACGCAACCCCCATCCCGGGGCCGCACACACCGCCCCACCCGATGCACCCGACCGAAGGACGGAGCCGTCAGCGTGACGAACACCATCGGATGCGCCGTCACCGTGTCCGGGACACCCTTCCCGCCGACAAGCCCGGCCTTCACCAACTGCCAGGCATCACCCTGGTACTGGCGCGAGCACGACGGACACACACTCGCCCGCCGGTTGCGGCAGCGCATTGCCAACCGCCCGCCCGGCTCACCCTCGCTGCTGTACTCACGCAGCAGCTCACCCGACATCGCATCAAAGGTGGACGACCGTCCGGCCACGTAGACCGGGTGGGCACACCCGCCGGTCGCCTCGATCTGCTCCAACCACCGGTCCAGCCGGGGCATCTGCCCCAGCCGCACCAAGTCCCGATCTACTGCCGACAGTCGCCGCAGGCGTTCCTGCTGTTCAAGGTAGGCCCGCCGCGCCGACGGGTCCTCGAACGGATTGCCGTTCATGGGGGATGACTCCAAGGAGAACCGGGCCGCCCCGGCCACACCAGGCACCAGGGCCCGGCATGACCGAGAACGACAAGGGATGAGGGGGCTGGGAAGGGGTCGTCGGCTGGTCGCATGAGAACTCCAGTTCGATTAGAGAGACCGATTGCTATCCGTGCGTGAAGCGCGTCACGAGCCAGGAGACAGCGTTGCCGGCGGGGTCACCCAAGTGGCTCTGCGCCATGTAGAAGCCCCACAGACCGACCAAGATCACCTGCCAGATGTACAAGATCCGGGTCCGCAGGAAGACGACGACGAAGACGCCCAGGAACAGGGCCAGGCCCAGTTGACTGGTCATTCGCCACCCACCCCGCCCACACTCGCCGGGTACAGGTCACGCATCGCCGGAGTCAGGTGCGCGAACTCCTTAGCGACCTCCTCTGCCTGGCGCGGCGTGATCGCGTGGGTCCGAGCCCGACGCCAACCACCACCCGGAGCACCGAGCGCGACCGCCAGCCCCGGGAAGTCCTCGGAGATCATCTGCGCCGCATCCACGGCCGTGCCGTCGACGTCGCCAAGCACCATTTCGGCAGTGCCTTCGTCCATGACCCGGAAGCAGACCCGCCCGCCCAGCTGTGCGCGAAGCGAGGTCACCCCCTGACCCAGCTCGGACCCGAACCGCTGCCCGGCCAGCACCAGATGCACCCCCAGCGCCGCACCCAGCTGACCGATCCGCAGCATGGCGGTCGACACCCGGGCAACCTCCGCCCTATCGGCCGTGGACGCCATCAGGTACAGCTCGGCCACCTCATCCACGAGCACGATCACCGGGACAGGCCGCTCACGCTCCGGCAACTCCCAAACCGAACGCACCCCCTCCATCCGGCACAACGCCATCCGACCAAGCAGGATCTCAACCAACTGATCGAGCAGGTCCGCCGCCTCACTGCGGTTGGTGGCAAGCGCCGTCAGACGCGGCCCGAACAGGGACAGCTCCATGCCGCCTTTCAGGTCGAGTCCCACCAGCGCCACCCGCTGCCGAGCCCACTGGTGAACGAGTGCGGCGAGCATCGTGGATTTGCCGGAACGCGTCGCACCGACGATCAGCCAGTGCGGCACCTTGCGCAGGTCGATCCGCCACCACGCCCCGTCATCCCAGATCCCGACCACCGCCGACAACAGCCCCGCTGAACGCGTCAGCGGCGTGAACGGCATCACCAGTGGATCCCACGCCAGCGCCGACAGTCGCACCGTCCCTCGCTGCTCGGACACCGCCCGCACCGAGAACACCCGCCACGCGTGCGCCATCGACTCAGCCGCCGCCACGTACTCCTCCGGCGTCTGCCCAGGGTGCATCCTCACCTCGACGACCAGGCCACCCAACTGCCAACGCGGAAAGCCCATTCGAGGCTTCACCGGCCGAAGCGCCCGACCCTTCAACACCACCCCGCCAAGCACGGCCAGCGCAGGCCGCCGAGCCACCGACAGGCCTTGCAAATCAGCCAGCCGACGCCACGTCCACACCACCCGCAACACCGTCGACGGGAACCCCCACACCGCCCACCACGCGTGCGGCACCCTGCGCTTCAACCACGGCGACACGATCGCCAACACGACGCACACACCGATTGCCGCCGCCAACGCCCATATCCCGTAGGGGAATTGAGTGGGCTGGGCACCCCCGACCAAGTTCATGTTGCTCATGCCTTCACCTCCTGAGACTCTTGTGCGATTTGGTTGATCACGTCCATCTCGACCACCAGCGAGCGGCAGATCTGATCGGCCAGCGTCTGGCGCCGGTAATGCACCACCGGCCGCAGGAACCCGAAGAACACCGACCCGATGTCCACCACATGCAGCACCGAGCGCATCACCGACCGGGCCGGACCCAACGGGGCGGCGGTGTCCTCATCCACCGTCACAATCCGCATCAGGCGTTGTCCGAGCGACTGACCGGTGCGACCGCGCAGCGCTGCCTGCCACACCAGAAACGCCAGCGGGAGCACCCAGTAGAAGAACCGGAACAGCGGCTGCATCTGGATGCCGACCAGCAGCGCCAGCGCCTGAATCAGCGCGAACGGCGGCCGAGCGAGATACAAGACCACCGAATAGGCCTGCATGATCCCCATGGCGATGCTGATCTCCACCAGCGTGGCCATGGCCCGAGTCGACCAGTCCGCCAGCCCCGGCACAGCGGGCCGACGCTCCCGACCCGGCGACGGGCGCCGCTCACCCACCAGCGCCCGCCATCCCTGAAGATCCGTCATCAGGCGTCACCGCCCAACTCCAGCGGCGGCAGGTCAATCCCGTTCTCCATCGCCAGGTTGAGTAGTTCGGTCTCCAGATCGTTGGCGAGGCTGGCAGCGTCCGCCGCCATCAGAGCGGTGATCGCGAACAGGAACCGGGCCCGGCCCCAATCCATCCCGTCACGCATCTCGTCGCCCAGGTCGGACAGGCTATGCAGCCTCTGGCGCAGGTCCTTCCAGGTGCGGTGACTCACTTCGCAGCACCACCGCGCGAGCCACGCGGATCAGCCGGCGGCGTCTCTGGCACCGGCGGGATACCGCCCGCAGGCGCCATGGTCACCGAGTCGGCCCGGTACGCCAGACCCGCCCGACCCTCGATCTCCCACAGCGACGCCTCCAAGTTGGCGAAGGACACCACCTGACCCACCTCCACCACCGGCTCACCGGCAACCGTCACCTCGATCACCGACGCCCGGTAACCCACCGGCCGCACCGCCACACCCACCGTCCACAAAGGGACACCGTCACGATTGGCACGCTGTGCGCCCGTCTCACGGTCGGTTTTCTGCTCCTTGGACACGCACAGACAGACACCCACGCGCGCCAGATCAACGGGAACGTTCCGCAAGGTCAACCTCCTTGTAGGCTCCCGGAGATGACCACCTGGGTCAGCAGTCATCCGGATGAATCTGGGGGGAGCACTGATGATGCGTCAGCTTGACGATGCGCGCAAGGGGATTCATCCTGATGACTACTGAATGAGTGTCAGCGCATGCCCGATGACCAGGGCATAAGATGATCGAAAAAATGTTCTGACAGGCGAGTCCAGGCATGCGAGCCTGACCCGAAGGGGCGGACACCACATGGCAGTGCGACCAAAGGCCCTGTATCAGCAGGTCGCCGCAGAGATGCGACGCTCCATCGCACGCGGCCGATGGAAGCCAGGCGAGAAGATCCCCACCGAAGACCAACTGACCGTCCTGTACGAGGTCTCGCGCGCCACCATCCGCCAAGCCGTCGCCGAACTACGCAACGAAGGCCTCCTGTCCGTCGAGCAGGGACGCGGAACCTTCGTCCGCGAGCCCCGCCGCGAACCCGACCCCGTCTACGTCGAGCGCACCGTCTTCGAGCACGCGGACGGCACCTTCAACGGCCCCGGCTGCTGGCAGCACGACGAGACGCCAACGGTCTACACCGTCCGACTCGAAGACGCCCCCGCCGCCATCCTGCGAATCGACGAAGGCGAAGCCGCCTACCTGGTCGACCGCCTGATCACCCACAAGCCCACCGGCGCCCGCGCCCGACACGCCATGCTGCTCCCCATGGAACGGATCATCGGAACCGCGCTCGCCACCGATCCCAACGTCCTCCCCGCCGAGGCCTACGCCGTGCTGACCGCTACCCACGGCCCGATCGAGTTCCGCGAGGGCATCACCGCCCGCATGCCCAACCCCGACGAGAACGCCGCGCTTCACGTCCCCGACGGCACGCCCGTGCTCATCACCCAGCGCGTCACCCAGACCCAAGACGCCGCCAAGCGCCTGATGCTGGAAACCCTCACGTTCGGCGCTACCGGCGTGCACCTCACCTACACCCACCGCGCCGTGATCGGCGGTTCCTGACCGCCCCTTCCGGAATTCCTCGTTTACGTACTCAAGGGCGGCGGCGCGTTCGCGCCGCCGGGCGGCCTTGGCCCGCAGGCCGGGCATGCGGCCTGACGGCCGGTCCCGGCCGGCGGCCCGGCCGCCCCACGCGAACACCACCAGCCTCCCGCCACGACACCGCCAGACAGCAGTCAGGCCCCACTGCCACGCGCAGTATCAGGCCGAGTCGCCCCCGTCGTTCGAGTCAGCGAACCGCGCAAGCAGCGCTGCCAGTTTCCGCGCTCCCGCGGCCGTCCCTCGTAGACAAACGACCCCGCTCCCGTCGTCCCCCCAACCGGCCTGTGCCCGCACGACCTCATCGCCCACCAGACCCAGCCGAGCGAACGCCGCGTTCAACGCCGAGACCGCCTGTCGCGCCTCCAACCACGCCGCCGCGTAGTCGACGCCCGGCAGCTTCGGGCCACCGCCCAACCAGTTCATGCCCCCGTCATATGCCGGAGCGTCGTCTCTTTCCCAGTCGTCCATGCCCTCCACCCCTCGGCCAGACCTGATGAGCACATGCACAGGATCCGAACGAGCTCCCCGACACGCCCGGCGCGCGACAAGTACTGTAGTCGCAGCATCACACCAAGCAGCGACAAACACGCAACCGCCGTGTCACCGTCAACAAACCACCCACAATCACCACCGCCCCACAACGCAACAGCCCGACCACCCCCAACGCGGGTGATCGGGCCGCCACTTCAAACCGGTACTACCTGCCCAGCAGCAAGCGCCTCACCGCGCCAGCACAACCGAGGCACGCCCACACAGGTCGCGCAATACTGCTCATCATCGGAAGGCTGCCGACACGAACCGGGATCAACGGACGCACATGGCACCGCACACACACAGGCCTGGTGATCATCGCGCCACACCGCCCGGCATCCGGTGTGCGCCCGGGTAGCTGTAGCCCGGGTCCGGCAGTCCGGCCGACAGGGCGGCGAGTGCAGCTCGCCGAACTTCCTGCTGCCGCTCCTCATACGCTTGCCACAAGTCTGTCACGCGGGCCGTCTGAGTCGGAGCGGGCACAGGAGCCATTGCGGGAGGGAACACCGGCTTCGGCGGCATCGCGGTGGGCGGAACGGGCGCGGGAGTCGGGGTCTCGGTGACCCAGCGCCGAACGTGGCCGCGAACGAGTTCCGCCGGGTCCTCCCAGGGGGCTTCGGACTGGGCAGCGACGCGCGGCATAACCGCCAGCAACGTCGCATACTCGCGGGGCCGGGGCTCGCGCCATGAGCCAGGTGGGAGCACGCCGAGCTGCACCCGGATCGGTTCGAGCTTGGCGGGCCGGTCCGGCGTCGCCGGGATAGCCCAGGCCAGAGCCCAAGCAATGCAGAGGCAGATAGCCCAGGCAAACGCCCAGGCGATAGGGTGTGTCATGTCGGAGCCCTCCAGTGGCTTCGGCCATGCCCCGGGGGTGTGTCCAGCACCCGCCGGGGTCTCTCTTTTGTTGTGGTTTCGAACGTAGACCGGCTCGTCTCGATCTGTCTAGCCGTCAGCTGAGGCTAAGGCCTGATTACTTCAGCCAGTCATCGTCTCCAGGCACAGGCGCCCGGTTGTGACGCTTTCGCTCCACAGGGCCGTGACGCGGCGGCCGCAACCAGACAGTTCGGAACCCGAGCGGAGTTCCAACCAGCTGGTCATACTGCTCACAGCCCGGAGGCCACAGAACGGGAATCAGGTCGTCAACTGCCAGCAAGCCGACTGAGACCGCGTATGCGGCGTAGACGTGATCCCGTAGCCAGTCGGGAGCGTCTTCCGGTAGGTCACTCACCATGAGCATGGGCTCAGCATGGCAGAACCTGGCAGTGAGCGAGTCAACTACCGGGTTCTGCCTGCCTACTTGCTAGGCGACGTTCGGCCCGGTGTTCGAGCAGTCTCCAGTGCACGACCCCTCAGGGCCGGGCGGGCTGTGCTCACAGTCGGCCGCGACGGGAATGCTCGTGTCCGCCGGTCCGGCCCACAGCGCGTGATCCACGGGGTAGCCGGCGGTGCTGATCGCTCGCATGGTTCGCTTGAGCGCGTTCGGGTCGTGGCGCGTCACGTCCGGTGCCTCAGGCCTATGGTGAACGAACACCCCGAGCTTCGTGCACAGTTCCGCGTACAGGCGGGTGTGGAGGATCAGCGCGTGCCATCCCTCGTCCACGACGCGGGAGGGCTTCAATCGAAGCTCCGGGAATTCCGCGCACGCTGCCACGAACGCAAGGGCTTCGGTGGTGATTCGCTGCGCGATCTCCGACACCATGCCCGGGTTGTTCTGCCGCACGGTGGCGACGACGCCCGAGAAAGCTTCCTCGGACAGCAGGGTTCGGGGGTCGAGCATTTGAGCGGTATTCATTGTGTTTCCCTTCTGGCTCTGTCACTTGCAGGACCCGCCCCGGCGTCCGGGGTTGGGCGAGCACAGCTTGAGCCCGTCCCGGGGCGGGAGCTTTGGGGCCGCCTCAGGAGGCGCGCTCAGCCGGTGCAGATCCTCTGCATTCCGTTGGGCGTGATCTTGACTCCAGACCCATAACCCAGCGGGCAACTCATGTTGCCGTAGCTTCGAACCACGGCGATCGCCGCGAGCTGCTTCCCGTTCATTTCCTAATCCGTTCAACGGAGTTGAGTGGATGGGCCTGCCCGTCGACGTCCGCGCACTGACGGACGGGATCGAGCGCCGCACTGGTCGCATGCCATGACTCCAGTGCGGAGCTGGTGCCCCGCGCCGGCGGGAGAAGTTCCAACGGTCGGCGCGGGAGTCTTGGAGGCACTACGCGGCAGGCTCGCCCGCGAACAGCACAGGCAGCTCCTGGCCCCGATCCAGCATGTACAGCGCCTGGCGGATGCGGCGTGCCTGGTACGGCTCGCAGAGCTCGTTGAGCCGGTCACGGGGCAGCCACACCAGCGCATCGATCTCGTCCCGGGCGTCGACGGGCACGCTCAGCGCGGCGGCCTCGGCGTCGGTCAGCATCCCGCCGTTGAAAACTACGTTGAACCCCTCGGTGGCACCGGTGGCCGGATTGGCGGGGGTCTGGTCGAACGCCAGGATGCCCGTCAGATCGCGCCGGATCCCGGTTTCCTCGAACAGTTCACGGGAGCCCGCAGAGTTGCTCCGCTCACCCTGGCGGGCAGCACCGCCGGGCAGGATCGGCTTCGGCTTGTAGGTGGTCTGAACCCCGAGGACGTCACCGTCCGCGTTGGTCACGAGCACCACGCAGCCGATGCGGCGGCGCGGCTGGTTGGCGGCGTCAATGTCGTTGTGGGCCAAGGTAGTTACTCCTCTGTGATAGTCAGGTTGAGTGGCACGTCTTCGGGGATGCCCAGCGCTTCACGAACCGCGTCGGACACCGCCTCTTCGCGGTGCCTGTCGAAGTCGTCTTCAGCGACTTGGGGGTAACCGTCAGCCCCCTCAATCTCCAGCTCGTAGCCCGAGATCGGACGGACGACGACGTTCACGACGCGAGGCGTCTGCTCGGCCATCAGGCGACGGCGCACAGCTGCACGGCCGCGAACTGCTTCCGGCGGACGGCCGCCGAGTTGGCCGACTGTCCGTCGGTGCCGCGCAGCAGGTCAACGCTGGTCTCGTGAAGCGCTTTCATCACGCCGAGCGTGACGTCCAGCTGCTCCGTGGGCGCGTGGGCGTTGGCCATCGCGTGCAGCATCGTGCCGGTGGCGTACAGCTCGGCGCGGATGGCGTCGACGGTGCTCATAGAGGCTTCCTCTCGATTGTCTTGAGGCTCCCGTCCGCCAACGTGCGCGCGCCGACGGACGGGGGCTCTTGGGTTGGCCAGGGCTGGCGATAGCGCACCCCTGCCTCTCTCAGGCGTTTGCTGACCAGCGGGCCCGTGCAGCCCAGTCGGGCGGCAATCTTGGCGATGGACAGCCCCTCTTCCAGGTAGAGACGCACCATCTCGTCGGCCGAGAACTGACGCGCGCTGCCGCCTATTACGGCGATGGCGCGAGCAAGCGTGAACGCTGAAGGATCAAGCACCGTAACGGAGTTGTCGCCCCACTCGATCCAGCTCACGCTATGTCCCGATCGCCATGGAGCTGAGCACGGACCTCCACCCTCCGGACATACCGCGAAGCGCGCTCAAAACCGGTCTGGCAGTACGGCAGGGTGACCGCGCATCCCTCGTCCGTGTAGATCTGCGGCCCGGGTGCGATCAGGGTCTGACGATCGCAGCAGACGCACCGCCCGAACCGCCACATGCGGCGCGGCGGCAATGAAATCGGCGATCGCGCGAACGGCGTTTCATCCGGGGGGAGTTGACTCATCAGGCACCTCCGCATGGCGCGGGCACTGGCAGTCTGCCGGCGGCCCGTATAAGAGGTTCCGACCTTGCCGCGACGCCTCGCCAGCGAGGTAGTCAAGGCGCATCGCCTCGAAGTCGGCTTGGGTCGCCGTGTGCTTGCTCCGATACGGCGGCGGGTTGGCTCGTTCGGACACAGCACAGCTCCTTTCAAGGAGATCACTGGATCACAAGGCCAGGCGCCCAGGCGCAGGCCTTTCGCTCAGTAGCCACTCGACTACCGGGAGGGCGTCTACCATCTCTCCCGACGGGAACTCGTGCAACTTTCAGTGGGCTCAATACAAGTTGACGGAGGGTCATGAACATCAAGCGCCTGAACCCTGGCGCGTCCCCGAGGGCAGCCTTCGGCGACCAACTACGCAGGTCACGACTCGAAAAGGGCTGGACGCAGGTTGAGGCCGGGCTTCATCTCGGCTGCACGGGCGCACACGTGTCCGGCGTAGAAACTGCGTCCAAGTTGCCTGGTCGTCTGTTCGCCGTGAGGGCGGATGAGGTCTTCTCTACGGGCTTGCTGTTTCAGATCCTCTGGCAGGCCATCAAGGGTCGATCGTTCCTCGAAGGCTTCCCGGAGTACCTGGCAGAGGAAGCGAAGGCCGTTGAGGTTCGCATGTTCGAACTTGATGTGATCCCCGGCCCCTTGCAGACGCCGGAGTACGCAGCGGCTATCGCGAAAGCCGACGTGGCGCGAGGCATCATCGACGAGACGCAAGCCAAGGAGCGGTTGGCTCTACTGGCAGCGCGTCGACGTAGGTTGATCCAGAGTCCGGCCGGACCGTACTTCTATGCCGTACTCAATGAGGGCTGCCTGCGTCGCGTGGTCGGCGGTCCAGCGGTCATGGTCCGGCAGCTTGACGCCCTTGAACAGGCATCTGCTAGCCCGAGGATCACCATCCAGGTAGCCCCATTCGCTCTGGGTGAGCACCGGCCGTTCGTACTGCCAATCAGCTTGCTGTCACTGCCTGATCGATCGTTGATCGGGTACACGGAGTCGGAAGGTCAGGCAACTCTCGTGCGGGACGCGGCCACTCTCGCCACCTGGGATAGGGCCTACCATCATCTTCAGGTAGGTGCGCTGTCTGAACTTGCGTCCCTCGACAAGATCCGCGCTGCTCGGGAGGAAAATCGGTGAGTATGGCCATGGCCGACGTTCGCTGGCGGAAGTCGTCCTACAGCCAGCAGGGGGGCAACTGCGTCGAGGTTGCCGACGGCCTCCCCGGCGTGATGCCCGTTCGGGACTCGAAGGACCCAGAGGGGGGCGTCCTGATGATTCAGGCGGATGCGTGGCAAGCGTTCGTCGGTGCCGTCAAGGTCGCAGCGCTCCCGAGCGCCTGACTGCCAACGTCCCGCGATCGCAGCCCCGACAGATGCTCGCCTGTCGGGGCTGCCGCATTGTGGCCACTGCCGGCGAAGGAAGCTTTACGCACCTACCGCTGGCGGAACCCGAGTCGAGCAAGACCGGGGGGCCACTCGGCCAAATTGCGGTCAGGCCCAGAAGCCCTGACCGAGTCGCAGCAGCTTACGGCCCCCCGGCCATGCCCGACCCCACCACCGGCAGGACACCGCCCAAAGCTTCCCCCGCCTCTTGCCGACCGCCCACGCCCCAGCCAGGCCCCGCGCCACCCGGCCGAACGGCACCCTGGTGGGATCGTTATGGGAACTACATCCGCATCACCATTGCAACATCATGTCCTACGACATGCACGGCGCCTGGGACGCGACCGGCCCGACCAACCTCCAGGACCCGCTGCACGACAGCCCTGACGACCCCAGCAAGGCGGTCGCCCCGGGCACCGAGAAGTACAACGTCGACAACGCGGTCAACGCCTTCATCAACGGCGACCCCGCCTACGGCATCAAGGGCGGCTTCCCGGCGAACAAGCTGGTGCTGGGCGTGCCGTTCTACTTCCGCGGCTGGACCGGCGTGCCGGCGGGTGGCAACAGCGGCCTCTACCAGAGCGCCACCGGCCCGTCCGCCGCGCAGGCCACCAGCCAGGCGGCCGGTGTGGCGTTCTGGAAGGAGCTGGTGGCGACCGGCAAGACCGGCTCGGCCGATGTGCACTGGGACCCGACCACCCAGAGCTCCTGGATCTACGACGGCACCGACTTCTTCACCGGTGACACCCCGCAGGCCATCGCCGCCCGCGGCACCTATGCCAGCGGCAAGGGACTGGGCGGCATCTTCGCCTATTCCCTGGAAGCCGACGACCCGTCGGGCACCCTGGTCAATGCCATGACCAGCAGCATGAAGTAGGACATTTACGGTCCATCAGGAACATTCCTCCCCGGTCCTCGGTGTCAATTCGGCACCGGGGACCAGGGCTATTCGATGTGTCATCAAGACCTGTTAATCTCAGCCTTTTTCCGCCGCACCCGCGCTGGCGGACTAGACGGGGTAAGAGGGAAAGAAACATGGCGATCCGCCGGTCAAAGCAGAAGGCACAGGTCATCGAGAAGCTCTCGCAAATGGCACCGCCTGGCGAGCAGTTCATCGCGTGCGTCCACGTGGAGACCGGTCCGAGCCCGTGGCTCAACGGGATCTTCGACGAGATCCCGGGCCTCGGTCTGATCGTCGCGCTGACCCGCAAGTTCTACTTCCTGACGCTCACCAGCAGCTCGGTGGTCGTCAACACGGCCAACCGCTGGACCAACCGCCCCGGCGACGTGATCGCGGTCTTCCCGCGCCACGCCTTCCCGGTCAGCCGGGTCAAGCGGCGCAGCATCTGGAGCTCGATGTACATGCAGCTCCCGACCGACAGCAAGCCGAAGCGCATCAACATCCACCGCTACTGGCGCAACGAGCTCGACCAGCTGAGCGCGGCCTTCCCGCCCGGATCGATCGACCCGAGCTCGCAGCCGTTCGAGAACGTCCCGCAGGGTCAGCCGTTCCCGCCGCAGGGTCAGCCGTTCCCGCCCCAGGGCCAGCCCTTCCCCCGCAGGGCGCGCCGATGCCGCCGATGGGCGCCCCGGTGCCGCCGCAGGGCCAGCCGTTCCCGCCGCAGGGCGCGCCGATGCCGCCGATGGGCGCCCCGGTGCCGCCGCAGGGCCAGCCGTACCCGCCGCAGGGCGCGCCGATGCCGCCGATGGGCGGCCCGGTCCCGCCGCAGGGCGCCAACCCGTACACGGGCCAGCCGGGCCAGCCGGGCTACGCGCCGCACCCGGACCAGATGTGACGCGCCACCGCTGATGCGCCAACCGGGCCCGCACCCTTCCCATGGGTGCGGGCCCGGCGGCATTCGGGGCTCGTCGCAGCGGCCGGATACTGAAGCCATGACCGAGCCAGAAGCAGTGCCCGCCTTCAGCCGCATCGGAATCCGTGTCGGGGCGCTGGTCTTCTGCGGGGACGAGGTTGCGCTCATCCGGCGCGAACGGCCCGGTGGGGTGCGGTTCTTCACGCCGCCCGGGGGCAATGTCGAGCCTGGCGAGGACCTGGAGGCCGCGTTGTGGCGGGAGCTGGACGAGGAGCTCGGGCTCGCCCGGGGGCAAGTAGCCGCCGCCCCCGAGCTGTTGTGGGTGGTGGACCAGCGCGTCAGCCGGCCCGGGCCGACTGCGGCGCCGCGCAAGCTGCATCTGGTCTACCGGCTGCACATCAGCGAGGCGGTGCGCGATGGCCTCGCCGCCGAGGAGTACGACGAACTCCCCGACGGCACCCACGAGGTGGGCCACATCGACTGGCTGGACTACCGCGGCACCGCCGACCTGCCGGTCTTTCCGCCGATCGGCCCGGCCCTCGCGACGCTTCCGACCCCCGACGCACCGATCAGCAGCGCCGCGCTGCCCGCCGTCACCGACGCCAACTACACCTGGGTCGAACGGTGAGACGAGGCGGCTGCCTCAGTCGTCCAGCAGCGTCAGGTCCAGCTGCGCCAGGCGGTCCTGGTCGGCCAGGATGTTCAGCTCCACCACGCGGTCGTCGGCGACCGTGAACGACATCACCGAGACGACCTGCTCGCCGTCGCTGGACACCATCCCGTACGCGCCGTTGATCAGCGCCGGGTGGCTCTGGTAGGCGAACTGGCGGAAGAACAGCGCCTGCGAGGCCACCGCCGCCGCGCCGCGCACCAGCCGGCCGCCCACGCCCACATCGGCGCGGAGCAGCACGTCGGGGTCGAGCACGGCGAGCAGGGCGTCGAAGTCGCCGGCCTGGGAGGCGGCCATGAAGGCGTCCACCACGGCGCGCTGCCGGCCGACGTCCGGCTCCTGGGCGGGCGCCGAGCCCTGCACCCGGCGGCGGGCGCGACTGGCGAGCTGGCGGGTCGCGGCCGGGGTCTTGCCGACGATCGGGGCGATCTCCTCGAACGGCACGGCGAACATGTCGTGCAGCACGAAGGCGAGCCGCTCGGCGGGGGCCAGGTGCTCAAGCACCACCAGCAGGGCCAGCCCGACCGAGTCGGCCATCAGCGCCTGCTGCTCCGGGTCGGCGGTGTCGGAGGCGGTGGAGGTGACCACCGGGTCCGGCACGAAGGTGTCGTCGAGCGCGTCCTCGCGGCGGGTCCTGCGGGAGCGGAGCATGTCGAGGCAGACCCGGCCGACCACGGTGGTGAGCCAGGCGCTCAGGTTGTCGATCTGCCCGGTGTCGGAGCGGCTCAGCCGCAGCCAGGCTTCCTGCACCGCGTCCTCGGCCTCGGGCACCGAGCCGAGCATCCGGTAGGCCACCGCGCGCAGTTGTCCCCGGTCGGCCTCGAAGCGGTCGGCCAGCCAGTCGTGGTCGTCCATGATGATCTCCTCCCCGTCGTGTCGTTCATATCACTGACGGATGCCGGTCAGAGGATGTGACAGGCGGGCAGAATGCGGCAGGTGACGACTGACGACTTCACCACCGCCGCCTGGTCCGCCCTCGGCGGGGACCCGGCCGCCGCCACCGCCGTCGAGTACCGCGAGGTGCCCGGTGCCCTGGCCAGTCCGCTGCCCGTGCGACAGCTGGCCCGGGCCACCGTGGCCGCCTGCTCGCTGGCCGCCGCCGAGCTGCTGGCCGAGCGCAACGGCACCGAGGCACTCGCCATGGGGGTCCCCCCGGCCGGAGGCTGGGGAGGATCGACGAGGGCGCCGTGGCCACGGCGTTCACCAGCGAGCGCCAGCTGCGCATCGACGGCCGGGCGCTGACCACCTTCGCCCCGCACTCGGGCTTCTGGCGGACGCTGGACGGCTGGGTACGCACCCACGCCAACTACCCGCACCACCGGGCCCGGTTGCTGGCCGCGCTGGGCCTGCCCAAGGACGCGTCGGCGGAGCAGCTGGGCAAGGTGCTCAGCGAACGCAACTCCGCCGAGGTGCAGGAGACCGCCTACGCGGCCGGCGCCCTCGCGGTGGCCGTCACCGGCCCGGCGCCCACCGACCACCAGCTGATCGAGTACCTCGAACCGGGCGCCAGCACCCGTCGCCTGGCCCCTGCCGAGCTGCCCGCCGCCGGGGTGCGGGTGCTCGACCTGACCCGGGTGATAGCCGGCCCGGTCGCCACCCGCACGCTCGGCCTGCTGGGCGCGGACGTGCTGCGCATCGACTCGCCCCGGCTGCCGGAGAGCGAGGACGCACACGCCGACACCGGTTTCGGCAAGCGCTCGACCCGGCTGGACCTGGCCGAGCCGGCCGACCTGGACGTGCTGCGCGAGCTGGCCGCGACCGCCGATGTGGTGGTGGCCGGATACCGCCCCGGCGCGCTGGACCGGTTCGGGCTCGCGCCCGAGGCGCTGCCGGGCACCATCGTGGTGCAGCTCAACGCCTGGGGCTGGCACGGTCCATGGGCCGGGCGCCGGGGCTTCGACAGCCTGGTGCAGGCGGGCTGCGGGATCGCCGAGCTGACCGGGGACGGCACGCAGCCGGGCGTGCTCCCCGCCCAGGCCCTGGACCACGGCACCGGCTACCTGATCGCGGCGGGCGTACTCCGTGGCTTGACGGAGCGTCAGCGCACCGGGCAGGCCGCCCGGTTGCGCTACTGCCTCGCCGGCACCGCGCAGTGGCTGCTCACCACGCCCGCCGAGCCCACCGCCCAGGCGCCCTTCGACCCGACCCCGTACCTGGTGGAAACGCCGTCCCCCTACGGACTGCTGCGCCACGCCCGGTCGCCGCTCGGCTACCAGGGCGTCCCGGGCGGCTGGCAGCACGGCCCGAGCCGGTGGGGCAGCGACGAGCCAATCTGGAGGGCCTGACTTTCAGTCAATCTTGCGCCGTTCACCCTGACTTCACCACGGCAGCGCGCACGCCTCCTGTTGCGTTCAGGTCGGCTGTGGCAGCCTGTGGCACGCGTGGCGGGGGGTGGCTCGGGCTGCCCTCCGGCCAGCGATCTACGCGCGTCCCCGACATGGCACCACTGCGGGCGCGCGGACGTGCCCGCAGGCGCCCAGAGAGGGAGCAGGATGCGCAGGAGCAAGTGGCTGGCGCTGTCGCTGACGGCGGGGCTGGGGCTGGGGATGGTGACCGCCGGTGCGGCGACCGCCGACCCTGGCCACCGCCACCCGCAGTCGAACGGTTGCCAGATCTCGGCCGACGGCCGGGACGTGCAGCATGTGATCTACCTTCAGTTCGACAATGTGCACTTCACCCGGGACAACCCGAACGTGCCGTCCGACCTCGAGCAGATGCCGCACCTGCTCGACTTCCTCAAGGACAACGGCACCCTCGACACCGACCACCACACGCCGCTGATCGCCCACACCGGAGACGACATCCTCACGTCGATCACCGGCCTGTACGGCGACAAGCACGGCCAGTCGGTCTCCAACTCGTACCGGTACTACAACCCGGACGGCACCACCAACTCGGCCAGCAGCTTCGCCTACTGGACCGACGGCGTGGCCGACACCTCGGTGCCGAAGCCGTCCGACAGCGCCCCCACCATGGTGGGCCCGGACGGCAAGATGGCGCCGGCGCCGTGGGCCGGCTACACCAAGGCGGGCTGCGACTTCGGCTCGGTCTCCACGGCCAACACCGTGCTGGAGAACACCACCGTCGACATCAACAAGGTGTTCGGCACCGACGGCCCGCAGTACGCCGAGGCCAAGGCCGACCCGGCCAAGGCGCAGGCCGACTACGTGGGCATCGGCGTGCACTGCGCCAAGGACTCCGCGCTCTGCGCCAAGGGCACCCCCAGCCCGGACGTGCTGCCGGACGAGCCGGGCGGCTACGACGGCTACCAGGCCCTGTTCGGTGCCAAGTACGTCGACCAGGCGATCAGTTCGGACGGCGTGGTGCGCAGCACCGCCGGCACCCCGATCACCGACCCGAAGGGCAACCCGGGCTTCCCGGGCTTCGACGCGATGACCGCCGACAACTCGCTCGGCTACGTCGCGCAGATGCAGGAGGCCGGCGTGCCGGTCACCTACGCCTACATCTCGGACGCGCACGACCAGCACGGCGCCGGCGCCGGTGCGATGGGACCGGGCGCGGCCAACTACACGGCCCAGTTGAAGTCGTACGACAACGCGTTCGGGAACTTCTTCGACCGGCTCAACAAGGACGGCATCAACAAGAGCAACACGCTCTTCGTGGTCACCTCGGACGAGAACGACCACTTCGTGGGCGGCCAGCCGACCCCGGCGAACTGCGACGGCATCACCGTGCCGTGCAGCTACCAGCAGATCGGCGAGGTGAACGCCAACGCCCGTGGCCTGCTGGCCACTCAGCAGGGCGTCACCACCCCGTTCCAGGTGCACGCCGACTCGGCGCCGAACTTCTACCTGAACGGCCGGCCCGGCCAGGACGACCCGGCCACCAGGTCGTTCGAGCAGGCCTGGTCCAAGGTGACGGCGGTCAACCCGATCACCGGCAAGACCGACACCGTCTCCAACTACCTGGCGGACCAGGCGGAGCAGAAGATCCTGCACATGCAGACCGGCGATCCGCTGCGGACGCCGACCTTCACCTCGTTCGCCGATCCGAACTACTTCGTCTACGCGGGCGCGGCCAACTGCAACGCGACCTGTGTGGCGCTCGGCCCGGCGTACGCCTGGAACCACGGTGACTTCTCGCCCGACATCAACACCACCTGGCTGGGCCTGGTCGGCCCGGGCGTGCGGCACGACGGGGAGACCGGCAAGGTCTGGTCGGACCACACCGACATCCGTCCGACCATGTTCGCGCTGCTCGGCCTGAGCGACTCGTACACCCACGACGGCCGGGTGCTCACCGAGTTCCTGGACAACAACGCGCGTCCGGGCAACCTGCGCGGGCAGCACGGCCGGGACTACCAGAAGCTGGCCGCGGCCTACAAGCAGCTGAACGCGGGCGTCGGCGCCTTCGACTCGGCCACCCTGAAGGCCTCGACCCGGAACATCGAGTCGGTCAGCGCCGGTGACCAGCAGTACCAGCAGGGCACCGCGCAGCTGACCGCGCTCGGCAACCAGCGGGACGCGCTGGCCGGGCAGATCGCCAAGGTGCTGGACGCGGACGCCTTCGGCGGCCAGCGGATGGACGCCCCGCAGGCCGACCGGCTGACCGCCCAGGCCGACACCCTGGTCAAGCAGGCCCAGCAGCTGGCCGGTTGAGCTGCGAATAACTGACTGAGCGTCACTCTGCCGTCCTGGGACTGCTGTTCCCAGGGCGGCAGGTTCGCATCCGTGTGGTTGTGGGCATGACACCCAAGCGTCGCCCGCCCGCTACCGAGCAGTCACCCGGGCGCGAAACGGTCTGGCGAGCAAGGCACGGGGACACCCCGGGGGAGGAAGAGAATCCGCATGCCACGACCACCGTCGTCCGCCCGGCCCGCCGAGAAGGCGCTGGCCTGGGCCTTCCTGCTGCCCTCGGTGGCCGTCTTCGCGCTCTTCCTGGGCTATCCGCTCTACCGCAGCTTCTACTTGAGCACGCACGCCAACGACCTGTTCGGGGCGCCCACCCGGTTCGTCGGCCTCCAGCACTACGCGGACCTGCTGAGCTCCGCAGAGTTCGCCCGCACGCTGGCCACCACCGGGCTGTTCGTGCTCCTCACCGTGCTGCCCGGGGTGCTGGGCGCGCTGCTGCTGGTGCTGCTGCTGGAGAGCCGGATCCGCGGGGTGCGGCTGCTGCGCTCGGCCTTCGCGCTGCCGTTCGCCTTCTCGGTGGCCAGCGCCTCGGTGGTGTTCGGGGTCTTCTACAACCCGGCCACCGGGGTGATCAACGGGCTGCTCTCCCACCTCGGGGTGGGACCGGTGAACTGGCTGACCGACTCCGGGGTCGCGCTCGTCTCGCTCGCGCTGGTGACGATCTGGCTGAACCTCGGCTACAACGTGCTGGTGCTGTCGGCCGGGGTCGGCTCGATAGCCCCGGAGATCAGCGAGGCGGCCCGGCTGGACGGCGCCGGCGGCTGGCGGCTGGCCCGCTCGATCACCGTGCCGCTGCTCGGTCCGCACCTGTTCTTCCTGGTGGTGGTCTCCACCATCAACGCGCTGCAGACCCTGGGCCAGATCAACATCCTCACCAAGGGCGGCCCGGACCACTCCACCACCACCCTCAACTACTCGGTCTACCAGAAGGCCTTCGCCTTCGGCTCCAGCGACTTCGGCACCGCCAGCGCCCAGGCCGTGGTGCTGCTGCTGGTCGTGCTCGCCTGCACCGCGCTGCAGTTCGGGGTCATCGAGCGAAAGGTGCACTACGCATGAGTCGCGTGCTGGGCCGTGCCGCGGTCTACCTGCTGCTGGCGGCCGCCGCGCTGGTGGTCTGCTTCCCGGTCTACTACGTGCTGGTCGGCTCCTTCATGACCAACGCCGACCTGGCGGTCTACCCGCCCGCGCTGGTGCCGCACCACCTGACGCTGGGCAACTTCAGCGGGGCGGCCAGCTCGGTGCCGCTGGCCCGGCAGTACCTCAACTCGGCGCTGGTGGCCGGGCTGATCACCGTCGCCCAGCTGCTCACCTCGATCCTGGCCGCCTATGCGCTGGTCTTCCTGCCGCTGCGGCTGCGCGGCGCGGTCTTCGGGGTCTTCCTGGCCACCCTGATGGTGCCGTGGGAGGCCGTGATCATCCCCAACTACCTGACCCTGTCCGACTGGGGGCTGGGCGACAGCTACACCGCGCTGGTCCTGCCGTTCCTGGCCTCGGCGTTCGGCACCTTCATGCTGCGCCAGGCGTTCCGGCAGTTCCCGGCGGAACTGCGGGACGCGGCGCGGATCGACGGCGCCGGGCACTGGCGGTTCCTCTGGCGGATCCTGGTGCCGCTCAACAAGCCGACGCTGGCGGCGGTCGCCATCTACGTCTTCCTGTCGGCCTGGAACCAGTACTTCTGGCCGCTGATCATCACCCGCAGCGCGCAGATGCAGACCCTGCAGATCGGGCTGGCCGGCCTGCACGACGCCGATGTCGCCAACCCCGGGCTGATCCTGGCCGGCGTACTGCTCTCGGTGCTGCCGACCCTGCTCCTGGTGGTCTTCGGCCAGCGCTTCATCGTCCGCGGACTGACCGCCGGTGCGGTCCGCTGATCCACCGAACCAGGCTGAGACCTAGCTAGAAGGAGACAGTGACGTGCGCAAGCTGCTGGCAGCGACGGTGGTGGCGGGCCTCGCCCTGACCGCGTGCAGCTCGTCGACGGGGAGCGGTTCCGGATCGGACGGCTCGGCGCCGGGCGCCCAGGCGCTCACCGACGCCAAGGGGGTGACCACGGTCACCTTCTGGCACGCCATGACCGGGCAGAACGCCACCGTGCTGAACGGGCTGATCGACAAGTTCAACCAGGAGCACCAGGGCAAGATCCAGGTGAAGCCGGTCTTCCAAGGCACCTATGACGACGTGATCTCCAAGTACAAGGCGTCGGTGCAGCAGAAGGGCACCCCGTCGCTGGTGCAGGTCTACGACATCGGCACCCGGTTCATGATCGATTCCAAGCAGACCGTGCCGGTCCAGGCGTTCGCCGACAAGGACGGCTACTCGCTGACCGACATCGAGGCGCCGATCCGCAACTACTACACGGCCGGCGGCAAGCTGGTCTCGATGCCGTTCAACTCCTCCATGCCGCTGCTCTACCTCAACGCCGACGCCTTCAAGGCGGCCGGCCTGGACCCGACCAAGCCGCCGCAGACCCTGGCCGAGCTCGGCGACGACGCCAAGAAGCTCACCGTCAAGGACGCCGGCGGGCAGACGACCCAGTACGGATTCGGCGCGGCCATCTACGGCTGGTTCGTGGAGGAGCTGCTGGCCGAGTCCGGCACGCTCTACTGCGACCAGAACAACGGCCGGGACGGCAAGGCGAGCAAGGTGGTCTACGACTCGGCGCAGGGCGCGCAGGCCCTGCAGTGGTGGGCCGACCTGGTCAAGAACGGCTACGCGGTCAACACCGGCCGGGTCACCGCGGACGCCCAGGCCGCCTTCAAGGCCGGCCGGGTGGCGATGAACCTGGAGTCCACCGGCGTGCTCGGCGGCTATGTGCAGGCGGCCAAGTTCCAGGTCGCCACCGCGCCCTACCCGAAGATCAACGACGGCGACCCGGGCGGCCCGGCGATCGGCGGCGCCTCACTCTGGATCGACGGCCCCGGGCACTCGGCGGCCGAGCAGCGGGCGGCCTGGGAGTTCACCAAGTGGCTCGCCGAGCCGGCCCAGCAGGCGGCCTGGCACACCGGCACCGGCTACTTCCCGATCAACGGCAAGGCACTGGACGACCCGACCGACAAGGCCTGGGTCGCCAAGCACCCGCAGTTCCAGACCGCGATCGACGAGCTGAACGCCACCAAGCCGTCCGCCGCCAACGCGGGCTGCCTGCTCGGCGTGATGCCGCAGGCGCGCCAGGGCGTCGAGAATGCCATCGAGCAGACCATCAGCGGCTCCAAGACCGCCCAGCAGGCGCTCGCGGACGCCGCCAAGGCGATCCAGCCGGCCATCGACAGCTACAACAACTCGGTCGGCTGACTTCCGGTGCCCGGTCGAACCGCCGTGCCTCGACGCTCGACCGGGCTCTGACCTGCGGCGAAACCGAACCGCCCGGGAGGTTTGGCCCGCCGTTCGCACTGATCGCATAGGATGTCCGGCCAGTGGGGGCAGGTCCGGGGAAGAGGAACCAGGTGCGCGGAGCAAGCGCAGAGCAGGGCGCGACTGACTACGGGTCGAAGACCGGCCGGATCGGGAGGATCCCGGTCCGTCGGCACCACGTGCTGCTGTTCGCCTGGACGGTGCTCTGGTTCGTGATCGTCGAGCCGAGCGGTGGCTTCTCCTGGCACTACCTGCGCCAGGGCGAGCAGCTGCTGTTCAGCCACGCCGGCGACGGCGGGCTCGCGCTCTACGCGCATCACCCCGAGCTGCAGATCGGCCCGGTCAGCCTGGCGGTCGCCCGGCTCTTCGGCGCGCCGTGGCCGCCGCACATCGGGCAGGTGCTGGCCGAGGGCTTCATGTCCATCCTCGGCCTGATCATGGTGGTCATGGTCGGGCGCACCGCCGCCTGGTACTACCGGGGCACCGGCACCAACCACCGCCGGCTGCAGCAGCGGATCCTGATCGCGGGCCTGGCCTTCATCCCGATGTGGGTCGAGGTCTCGGTGCGCTTCGGGCACATGGACGACGTGCTGGCGCTCTTCTTCACGATGCTGGCCGTGCACGCCATGGTCCGCAACCAGGCCGCCGCGACCGGCATCTACCTGGCGATGGCGGTGGACTCCAAGCCCTGGGCGGTCGCCTTCCTGCCGCTGCTCCTGGCGCTGCCGAAGAAGGACTGGAAGCGCGCCGCCATGTGGTGCATCGGCCTGGTGGCGATCGCCTGGCTGCCGTTCTACCTGAGCAACCTGGGCTCGCTTTCGGCGGCGAAGTTCACCATCCCCAACCAGCCCGCCTCCTCGCTGCGCTGGCTGGGCGTCTCCGACCCGTCCACCCCGGTGTGGGACCGGCCGGCCCAGTTCGCCATCGGCATGGGCCTGGGCACCCTGGCGGTCTGGCGCGGGCGCTGGCCGGCCGTGGTGCTGGTCGGGTGCAACGCGCGGATCCTGCTGGACCCGAGCGTCTACACCTACTACACCGCCTCGATCCTGCTCGGAACCCTGCTCTGGGACGCCGTCGGGCAGCGCCGGCTGGTGCCGTGGTGGAGCTGGATCGCGCTGTTCTCGCTCTACGGCAGCGCGCTGGCGGTCCCCTCGGACTCGGCCAAGGGCATGATCCGGCTGGCCTTCGTGGTGGTCTCCACCGCCTATGTGCTGCTCTGGCCCACCAAACGGCCCCGCCGGCGCGGTGGCGGCGGCTCCGGCACCCGGCGGCGGTCGGTCGGCGCGGAGCGGCCCACCCTGGCGCTCACCCCGATCTCGGCCCCGATCGGTGGCGGCAGCGCCGCGGCCGGCGGCCCCGCGCCCAGCGGGGGCGGCGGGCGCCGGGCCAAGGGACGCGGCGGGATGCCCCGCCAGCCCGGCGGCGAGTACCGCACCCCGGCCACCTCGCGCAGCTGACGCCCTCCTCCGCCGGGCTTGACCCTCCCGCTACGTCAGGCCCGAGGGTGGTGCCCGAGCGAGGAGGGAGACCCCGATGAGCGGTGGGACCGACGGCTACTCGGTCGGCGACGTGGCCAGGATCGCCAAGGTGACGGTGCGCACCCTGCACCACTACGACCAGATCGGCCTGCTGTCGCCCGGCGGCCGCACCGCGGCCGGCTACCGGCTGTACCAGGACCGCGATCTGGACCGGCTGCAGCAGATCCTGTTCTACCGCGCGCTCGGGTTCTCCCTGGACGAGGTCGCGGCCATTCTCGACGACCCGCAGAGCCGTCCACGTGACCATCTGCGGCGCCAGCACGCCCTGCTCAAGGAGCAGATCCGGAAGCTGGAGGAGTTGGCCGAGGCCGTGGAGCACGCCATGGAGGCGGAGAAGATGGGCATTCAGCTGACGGCCGAGGAGAAGTTCGAGCTCTTCGGTCCGGACTACGACGAGGCCTGGGAGCAGGAGGCCGAGCAGCGCTGGGGCGACACCGACGCCTGGAAGCAGTCGCAGCAGCGCACCGGCTCCTACAGCAAGGAGGACTGGCAGCGGATCCAGATCGAGACCGCCGCGCTGAACGAGCGGATCGCCGCCGCGATGGCGGCCGGCGAGGCGCCCGACGGGGAGGCCGGCATGGACCTCGCCGAGCAGCACCGGCAGCACATCTGCGAGAACTTCTACGACTGCACCTACGAGATCCACCGGGGCATCGCCTCGCTGTACGTCGGCGACCCGCGGTTCACCGCAAACCTGGACAAGGTCGCCCCCGGCATGGCCCAGTGGCTGCACGACGCGATGCTGGCCAACGCCACCCGGGCCGGCCACTGAGAAATTCTTGAGACCACCTGCAACCCCCGGGGTGCTGGACGTCTATCAGGGTGAGAGCAAGGGGAACGGGACCGGCCGGGTGACGGCACGCCCGGTCGGGGGCTCTCAGCAGACTGAGGACATCCACACCCTGGGGGGTTGCGTCGTGCGCGCGTCCGTTATCGACCGAATTGCCAAGATTTCTGTTTCGGCCGCGCGCCGCGCCGACACCGCCCGGGTCCGCCGGCTGGCGGCCACCGTGCCGCTGGCGGCCGTGGTCGCCGTCGGCGCGGTCGGCAGCGGCACGGCGAAGGGCGACGGCACGGCGCCGGCCGCCGCCGTCAAGGCGGCCGCCCGCCCGTCCGCCGCCATCCCCGGGGCCGGGGTGCCGGTCGCCCCCAGCGCCCCGGCGAGCCCCGCCGCGTCCACCGCCTCGGCCGCGCCGACCACCGGCGCCGACGCGCGCACCCCGGTCGCGCACACCCCCACCGGCCACTCCAAGGCCCCGGCCGCCCCGGCCGCCGCCGCGCAGTCCACGGCCCCGTCCTCGACCGGCCCCGCCGCCAAGAACGAGCTGTCCGCCGGTGTGCCCGGCCAGGACGCCGTGGCCATCCGGTTCAGCGGCCTGGGCCTGGGCCCGAACCAGGGCCTGCCGGTCGGCGCGATGAAGCCCACCGGCTTCTCGGTCACCTGGACCAACACCAGCGGCCACCGCCTGGACGCGGTCGCCCCCGTGGTCGCCGCCCAGCACTACGCGCACGCCCGCTGCCAGGGGACCTCGATGGCCCAGGGCGGCCTGCAGCGCCAGGACGCCTCCGGCTGGACCGACCTGCCGCTCAGCCAGGGCCTGGGCACGGACTACGCGTACAGCGGTGACGACGCCGCCTTCGCGCTCGAGCCCGGCGCGAGCCGCACCATCGACTACCGGGTCGGGCTCGGTGCGGACAACGGCCCCGGCACCCTGCTGCTCGAGGCCGACGCCTTCCTCCCGGTCTCCAAGCAGTCGCACCCGCTGCTCGGCGGGACCACGGACGAGGTCACCGTCACCGACGACCACCGTCCGACCGCCTCGATGCCCACCATGACGCCGCACCCCACCTCGGTCGAGGTCGGCGGCCCGGCGGTCGAGGTGGAGGTCTCGCCCGGGAACTTCACCAAGGAGCAGATGGGTTGGCTGGCCCCGCGGCTGACCTTCAACGACGCGGCCGGCGAGCTCCGGGCCCAGGACGTCACGGCCGAGGTCATGGTCAACGGCGCCTGGAAGCAACTCCCGGTGCGGCAGGACTGCGACGGCGTCGCGGTGGACGCCTCCTCGGTCGCCACCATCCCGGCACCGGCCGGGCGGGTCTTCAACTACGACTTCCGGTTCGCGCTGAAGGCGAGCACCGCCAAGGGCATCACCTCGCTCACCGTGGGTGCCGGTGCCGTCGGTGACGCCCACTACGCGGCGCCGGTGACCATCCCGGTGGCCGTCGTCCGCTGACGGGTCGGCTGCTGCGAAAATCGCCCTTCCAAGATCAATTACATCAAGATCAACTGCGCCAAGGCCAACAGTCTGGACGGCGACCGTCCCCCGCCGCCGTCCCCGGGGGAAGCAGAACGCACATGTCACTGGTAGTCGGCCTGCCGCCCGCTGTGCTTGCGCGCAGCGGGCGACGGGCCTGGGCGCCCGCGGGAGTGCTGAAGGCGTTCTTCAGTGCGCTGAGCCCGGCCGCGGGCTCGGAGGAGCCCTCCGAGTCGCCCGGGCAGGCGGCCGCCGTCCGCCGGTCCGGATTCCGGCTGCTGCGCGGCGGCCGGGCGCCCGAGCAGGAATCCCGCCCCACCCTGACCGAGCTCTACCACGCCCACCGGCTCGGCCTGGTCCGGCTGGCGGTGCTGCTGGTGGACCGCCAGGACATCGCCGAGGACGTGGTGCAGGAGGCGTTCGCCGCGCTCTTCCAGAAGCACGGCGAGCAGTTGGACGACGTCGACAACGCGCTGGGCTACCTGCGCACTTCGGTGGTCAACGGCGCCCGCTCGGTGCTGCGCCGCCGCAAGACCGCGCGCGCTTACGTACCGCCGCACGAGGCCGACGCCCCGTCCGCCGAGGAGCACGCCGTCCTCAACGACGAACACCGCCGAGTGGTGGCCGCCCTGCGGGAGTTGACCGAGCGCCAGCGCGAGGTGCTGGTGCTGCGCTACTGGTCCGATCTGTCCGAGGCGCAGATAGCCGAGGCCCTGGGGATCTCCCGAGGAGCCGTGAAGTCCACCGCGAGCCGGGCCCTGGACGCCCTGGAGAAGCAGCTGGAGAAGGCCAGATGACGACTGATCAGAAGCATCCCGAGGGCGGCGGGCCCGGCGACAGTCCGGTGGAGCGGCTGTTGCGCGAGGCACTGGCCGCCCGGGCCGACCAGGTGGGCGTGCACGATCTGCGCCCGGCCGCGCCGCCGAGCCGCCGGATCCGCCGGCTGAAGCCGGTCCACGCGGCACTGGTGCCGCTGGGGCTGGCCGCCGCCGTCACCATCGGCTTCGCGGGCTTCAGGTCCAGCACGGTGGCGGACCGCGCCAAGCCGGCTCCCGCCGGCTCGATCACGGCGAGCCGCAGCGCCGCGCCGACGCCGAGCCCGAGCGGCAGCCCGGCGCCGAGCCCCAGCGCCTCGACGAGCGCGAGCGCGAGCACGAGCACGAGCCCGGACGCGGCGGGCGGCTCGCCGGGCGCCCCCTTGAGCGACCAGTCGACGGCGACCACGACACCGCCGCCCGGCGACGCACCGGCGGCACCGGTCAGCCTAGGGGCGGTCCAGTCCTTTCGCGGGGTCAACTTCCGGCTGCCGAGCGGGTGGTCGGTCAGTGTCGGGAGCCCGTTGGGGGACCAAGCATGCCTGGAGGCGCCCGACCCCAATGCCACCATCGGCCTGGGCGCATGTGGCCCGAACGGCATCACGCTCGCCGTCTACACGACCACCCAGGAGGTCAACCAGGCCGTCGACCCGACGCTGGACGAACTGGACAGGTCCCAGGCCTGGAGTCACCAGCCGTACTGCTACGACCCGCAGAACCCGCACAACGGCGACGTGAGCCTGGCCTCCTACGACAAGTCGACGGTCACCCTGCCCGCCGGCCAGGCCGGCCTGGCCACCTGGAACGTCAACTGCACCGGCGGCGGCCAGTTCACCGCCAGGATGTGGGGCTTCCAGCAGCAGGTGCTGCTCGCCGTCCGGGGGCTCGACCCGAAGTACGAGAGCGGACTGCAGGCGGTGCTGGGCAGCCTTGACCTCAGCGGCCACCTGCCGCCGATGCCCAACCCCGTGAGCATCAGCACCTCGGGCCTGGGCCAGGGCGGCCAGCAGGTGCCGGACGACAACACCAAGGTGCCCTTCTCGGTGACGTTCACCAACACCGGCAGCACGCCGCTGCTCCAGGTGCTGCCGGACGTCACGGTTCCCGGCGCCGGCGCCGGCACGCTGGAGGAGCAGGCGGACGACGGCTCCTGGGTCAGCGTTGGTCTGGCCCCCGGCGCCCCGGGCCCGAAGGGGAACGTCCCGGCCTTCCAGCTCGCCGCCGGGGCCGCCAAGACGGTCAACTACCGCATCTCGTTCGCCCCGGCCGCGAACTTCGCCCAGTCGCCCCTCAACCTGGTGGCGGTGGCGTGGCTGAAGTTCGTCCCGGAGGGCAGCCTCAGCACGCTGGGTACCAGCTTCGTCCACCTGCCATTGGTCACCAAGTGACAATGGCACGAGCCCAGTTGAGAACGCCTCAGGGGGTGCCCGGACCACCGGGCGCCCCCTGAGGCGGGTCTTGGCCGTTCGACCGGGTCAGCCGTTCAGCGCTGCCATCCACGCCTCGACGTCCGCCGAGGTGCGCGGCAGGGCGGCCGAGAGGTTCTCGTTGCCGGTCTCGGTGACCAGGATGTCGTCCTCGATCCGGACGCCGATGCCGCGGTACTCCTCGGGCACCGTCAGGTCGTCGAGCTGGAAGTACAGGCCCGGCTCTACGGTCAGGCACATGCCCGGCACCAGCTCGGCGTCGACGTACTGCTCGCGGCGGGCGTGGGCGCAGTCGTGCACGTCCAGGCCGAGCATGTGGCCGGTGCCGTGCAGGGTCCAGCGGCGCTGCAGGCCCAGCTCCAGCACCTTCGCCACGTCGTAGACCGCCGGGTCGAGCAGGCCCCAGGCGAGCAGGTGCTCGGCCAGCACCCGCTGGGCGGCGTCGTGGAAGTCGCGGAACCGGCCGCCCGGCTTCACCGCGGCGATGCCGGCCTGCTGGGCCTCGTAGACCGCGTCGTAGATCTTGCGCTGCAGCGGGGTGAAGGTGCCGTTGATCGGCAGCGTGCGGGTCACGTCGGCGGTGTAGAGGGTGCTGGTCTCCACGCCGGCGTCGAGCAGCAGCAGCTCGCCGGGGCGGACGTCGCCGTCGTTGCGCACCCAGTGCAGGGTGGTCGCGTGCGGGCCGGCGGCGGCGATGGTGCCGTAGCCCACGTCGTTGCCCTCGACCCGGGCGCGGCGCCAGAAGGTGCCCTCGATCCAGCGCTCCGAGGTGGCCTTGGCCCGGTCCAGCTCGCGCACCACGTCGGTGAAGCCGTTGACGGTGGCGTCGCAGGCGGCCCGCAGCTGCTCGATCTCCCAGGCGTCCTTGACCAGGCGCAGGCCGCTCAGGAAGACCCGCAGCTCCTCGTCGCGCTCCTCGTCGGTGCCGAGCGCGCCCTCCAGGCCGGCGTCGTAGCCGCGCACCAGGCGGGTCGGCACGGCGGTGCCGGCGGTCAGCTCCTCGACGGCCTCGCGGACATCGCGGGCCGGCACGCCGAGCAGCCGCTCCGCCTCGGTCAGGCTGTGGCGGCGGCCGACCCACAGCTCGCCCTGGCCGTCCAACCAGAACTCGCCGTTCTCCCGGTTGGAGCGCGGCAGCAGGTAGAGCACCGCGTCGTGGCCGCCGGCGGCGAGCGGGTTCAGCACCAGCACGGCGTCCTGGGTCTGGTCGCCGGTGAGGTGGACGTACTCGCTGGCCGCCCGGAACGAGTACTCGGTGTCATTGGCCCGGGTGCGCAGGTTGCCGGCCGGGACCACCAGGCGCTCGCCGGGGAAGGCGGCGGACAGCGCGGCGCGCCGGGCGGCGGTGTAGGAGGCCTGCTCGACGGGCTGCAGGTCGTGCAGCTCGGTGTCGGCCCAGCCGGACTTCATCGACTCGGCCAGCTCGTCGGACACGCCGTCGTACAGGCCGTTCTTACGGGCCTTGATCGGCTGCTCCGCGGCCTCCTCGTCGGTGCCGGTGCCCTCGGGGTTCTCCGCCACTG
This sequence comes from Kitasatospora acidiphila, assembly GCF_006636205.1. Classification (NCBI taxonomy): domain Bacteria; kingdom Bacillati; phylum Actinomycetota; class Actinomycetes; order Kitasatosporales; family Streptomycetaceae; genus Kitasatospora; species Kitasatospora acidiphila. The sequence goes on from NZ_VIGB01000003.1 coordinate 4,760,406, forward strand.
CCGGGGTGCGGTCCTCGGTCACGTTCGTCGCCTCCTTGCGATTCCCTCCGCCCCGGGGCGCATCGGATCGCGACACGACACGGGCGGCTGTGGCTCCCATGGTACGGAGCGGTGCCCGATCACCCGTTCGGCAGGGCCCGGGCGGGCCCTGCCGAACGGGGTGGGTCAGCCCTTGCCCCAGGTCTGGGTGGACCAGAGGGCCCCGCCGGTGGTCGGGCCGCCGCCGGGTGCGTACACCACCACGTTGGCATCGTCCTGGACCAGCAGGGAGGCGCCCGGGTGGCCCCAGGTGTGGCTGGACCAGAGGGCGCCGCCGGTGTTCGGGCCGCCGCCGGGCCGGCCGCCACCAGGGCTGAGCCGACCACCAGACCGGCGGTGAACAGTGCGGCCGCGGCGCGGCGGAGCAGTTTCGCTTGACGCATCGTTTCCCCCCACGGGAATCCTTGGAAGCACCGCATGGTGACGGTGCATCAGTACAGGCGGGTGGGGCCGCGTCAGGTTGCGTGAAGGACGCGAGGAACCTTCTACTCGAACCGCACCGCGAGCATCACCAGGTCGTCCGCCGCCTGGACGGGTTCGCTCGCGCACGTCGCCAGCAGGTACCCGCACAGCCGGTCCGGATCGTTGCGCAAGTCGCGGGGCGCGTCGGCGGCGGCCTTGCGCAGGCAGGCCTGGCCGGCGTGCAGGGTGGCGCCGCAGCGGCGGGCCAGGCCCTCGGTGTAGAGCAGCAGCAGGTCGCCGCGCTCGGCGCTCAGCTCCACCCCGGGCGCCTCCCAGCAGCTCAGCATGCCGAGCGGTGCGGAGAGCGAGGTCTCCACGAAGTTGGCGCCGTACCGGGTGACCAGGATCGGCGGGCAGGCGCCGGCCCCGGCCAGGGTGATCTGCCGCTCCAGCGGGTCCACGCAGGCGTAGACGGCGGTCGCGGTGCGGGTCGGCTCGGTGGTCTTGAGCAGCAGCTCCAGGTCGCCGAGCACGGCCACCGGGTCCTCGCCCTCCAGCACCGCGTAGGCGCGCAGCGCGGCCCGGATCCGGCCCATCGCGCTGGCCGCACCCGGCGCGGAGCCGGGCCCGGCGCCCGGGCCGTCACCGGTGACCGAGCCGACGCTCAGCCCGAGCGAGCCGTCCGGCAGTCCGATCGCGTCGTACCAGTCGCTGCCACCCGCCTGCTCCAGGCCGGCCGGCACCCAGCGGGCGGCCAGCCGCAGGCCGGCCGGCCGCGGCAGGTGGTCGGGGAGCAGCCCGCGGCGCAGCGCCTCGGCGGCGCGGCGGCCGCGCTCGGCGGACAGGCGGCAGGCCAGCAGCGGTGCGGCGAAGGCGGCGTAGCGGCGGGCCAGCTCCTGGCGGTCGGCGGCGGGGCGGGTGGGCTCCGGGAAGAACCAGGCGGCGGCGGCCAGCGGCCCGTCCTCGGCGGTGGCCAGCGGCACCGCGTAGCAGGCGGCGAGCCCCAGGTCGGCCGCCACCTCGCGGAACCGGGGGGACACCTCGGTGCCGTCCAGCAGGTCGGGGTGGAGCAGCTGGTCGGGGCGGTCGACCGGGTCGAGCAGCCCGGCGAACGGGCCCTGGCGCACCGGCACCGTCTCCAGCGCGCCGATCGCCGCCCGGTCCAGCGCCAGGCCGACCATCGGCCCGTGGCCCGCGTGGTCGGGCCAGCCGGCGCCGATCGGGCCGCGCAGCCCGCAGGGGTCGGCCGGTTCGCCGCCGTCGGCGCCGCGGGCCAGGGTGACGAGCAGTCCGCAGCGGGCGCCGAGGAGTTCGGCGCCGGAGTCGAGCAGCGCGGTCAGGGCGGCGGGCAGGTCGCGGGCCGTGGCCAGCCGCTCGGTGTGGTGCTGCAGCCAGTCGAGCGCCGCCGGCGGCTCCAGCGGGACGAGCACCTCGGCCGGCCAGGGGGCGGCGGCCGCCCGCTGGGGCAGGTCGAGCAGGCTGGTCAGTCGTCCACCGGTTGTTGACGGTCCGTCAGTCGACTGGTCGCAGGCAGAGCTGCCGTCCTCCCGCTCGGGCGTGGTCCCACTGGCACCGGACGGACGCTTGTCACTCATGCCGCGACTCCCAGCGCGGTGGCCCGGACCGCCCGGACCCCCATGGCCCAAGCCCGGCCAAACCACTCTTTAATGTCCCGTTTCTACACAGGTCGGTCGGTACGTGTCCAGGATCGGGCCGCAGCCGGATGGCTGGTTCTTCCCCGGCGCTTCCTCGCATCCGCCACGGCCATGAGGACTTCCTGGGAACCGCCGCGGGAGTGGAGCACCCCGGGAGCGGGCAGAAGCTGACCAGAAGGCTGCCGGAACCCTGCCCGGAGCGTAAGGATCCCCCCGCCCGGCAACCGCGCTGACCAGAAGTCACTCACTCGTACGGTGGAACCGGACGGCGCCGAACGGCGTCCATCCGGTCGCATCAGGGATTCTCGAAACCATGACCCCGGCCGCTCGCTCCCCCAGCCTCCGGCCGGGGGGACCCCCATGGCCGGCGGTGCCTTCCCCGAGTTGCCTCCTGCGGCTGTCCGGCCGCGCGTCAGGTCGTGATCCACCCGCTCGCCTTGATCCACCCGGTCACGGAGAGGAACGAGTGCCCATGCGTGAGACGCGGGAGCCGTCCGGCAGACACCGCCGGACCCGACAGGCCCTGCTGCAGGCGGCGTTGACCTGCACCCAGCGGTGGCACTGGCCGGTGGTGCCCGGTGCGGTGCCGGTGCTGCGGGCCGGCGACGGCACCGGGCCCTCGGTGTGCTGCGGCTGCGCCGATCCGCACTGCCCGGTGCCGGCCGCGCACCCGCACGGCCAGTCGCTGCTGGCCGCCACCACCGACGCCCGGATGGTGCGCTGGTGGTGGGAGCGGCACAGCCCGCAGGCGCCGGTGCTGGTGGCCACGGGGACGGCGGTGGCGGCGGTCAGCCTGCCCGCGGCGGCGGGTGCCCGGCTGCTCGGCTACCTGGACGCGCTGCGGATCCCCTGCGGGCCGGTGCTGGCCGGGCCGACCAGGTGCGCGCTGCTGGTCGCGCCGTACGGCTACCCGGAGTTGGGCGAGCTGCTGGCCGCCCAGGAGGCGACGCTGCGCCCCGGTGGTGCGCCCGGGCAGGTGCCGAGCTGCGTGCGCTACCACGGGCCGGGCGGGTTCCTGGTGCTGCCGCCGTCGCGGGTCGGGCTCGGCCAGGCGGCGGTGCGCTGGGTGCGGCGGCCGGTGCCGCTGCCCGGTGGCGGGGTGCGACTGCCGCCGGTGGCACAGCTGTTGGAGGGGCTGGTGGCGGCGGGCTCGGCGGTGCCGGACGGCAGCCGGCTGGCCTACTGACGGCGGGGCGGGGGCCGATCGCGGCTGACGTTCGGGGCCCGACCGCTCAAGGCGGGCCCAGCCCCTCAACTCGGGCCGGACCGCCCGACTTTGGCCCGACCGCTCAACTTTGGGCCAGAAAAGGAAAATCCGGCCGCTGGCGACGGGGGATGCACCAGCGACCGGACTTTTCAACAGTAACAAGGATTGGCGCCATAGCCAAAGCCCCTGGCGGGGTTGGTCCTGAGATTTCCCTGCCCAGGCGGGTGGATGTGACCAGTTTCACGCCGATTCGGCCGGAAACGATCACATGGCGCCAGCACCGGTCAGTTCAGCGTGACCTGACGGCTCACCAGGTTCGCCCGGGCCCGGCGCTCCTCGCCAGTGAGCGGCGCCTCCTGGGCCAGTGCGCCTGCCAGGCGTTCGGCGAAGGTGGCGGCCGGCTTCTCGCAGTCGGCGGCCGACATCTCCACCGGCAGGTCCCAGACCGGCACGGTCAGGCCGTGCGCGCGGAACGAGCCGACCAGCTTGGTGCCCTCGCCCAGCGAGGCGTCGCCGGTCGCGGCGAGCCGGGCCAGCGCGTCCAGCAGCTGCTCCTCCGGCACCGTCATCACCCAGCGCAGGTGGTTCTTGTCCGGGGTGCCGCACCAGTAGGCGCTGTCCACGCCGGCCAGCTTCTCGGTCGGGATCGCCGAGGCGTTGGCCCGCTCCAGCGACGCGGCCACCTCGCCGCTGGCCGACTCGGCGTCCTCCAGCCAGAACTCGAAGCCGGTGTGCACGGCCGGCGCGAACGGCGCGTCCAGGTCCAGCAGTTCCTGCAGGCGCGGACCGTCGGCCGGTGCCCGGCGGGTCGGCACCGGGGTGCCGGGCTCGATGGTGAGCGCCTGGACGAGCGCGTCGGCCAGGTCCCGGCTCAGGTCTCCGGAGGACGACTGGGTCTGCAGACCGAGCAGGATCGAGCCGTCCGGACGGCGCAGCGCCGGCCAGGCCAGCGGCAGCACGGTGGCCAGGGTGACCGACGGCACCTCGCCGGCGGCACCGGCGGCCGCCGCGGCGGTCAGGGTCAGCGGAGCGGTGGCGGCCGGCACCAGCTCGCGCAGCGCCACCCAGTCCGCCTCGCCGGGCAGCCCCTCGAACGGGCGCTGCACCAGCTCCTGCTCGGCGTGCGCGGCCTGCCGGCCGTGGCAGGCCTTGTAGCGGCGGCCGGAGCCGCACGGGCAGGCCTCGCGGGCGCCGACCACGGGGACGGTGCCGGTCGCGGCGGTGGACTGGGCGGACTTGTTGGCGGCCTTCTTGGCCATGGCGCGGCTCTCCCGGGAGTGGGGTCAGTGTCTCCGGGGCAGCCTACTGAGAATCCGCGGCCGGCTACCGTCGCCCGCGGCGGCGCCCGGCCGCGCCTGCCACGGCTACCGTCGCGCCCGCTGCAGCTACGGCTGCACCCGCTGCGGCTCCGGTGCCCGGTCGTGCGCGGGCAGCGCGGCCCACACCGTCACCTCGCCCGGCGCGTCGCGCACCCCCCAGTCGGTGGCCAGCTGGCCGACGATGCTCAGCCCGCGGCCGCCCCTGGCGGTCAGCGAGGGCCGGGCCGGCAGCGGCCTGGTGGTCGCGCCGCCGTCGGTGACCTCCAGGGTCAGGGTGCCGTCGCCGTGCATCTGCCAGCGCACCAGGATGCCGCCGAGATCTTCGGTCGCGGAATCCCTGACTTCATGGTGCCACGTCATATTGCTGCCATTGCCCGGAAATTCCTCGGCGATGTCCCGTTCCGTAAGGTCCAGCAATGGACCGAGCGGCCGGGCATAGCGGCAGGAATTGCTGAGCAGTTCGGAAAGGATCAGGACCGCGTCATCGATGACGGTGTCAGGCACCTCCTGGTCGCCCAGATCACGGCGCAACCTGCGCCGGGCTGCCCCGACGCTGGCCGGGCCGTGCGGCACCGCCATGGTCGATGAAGTCGGCACTTCACGCGCCACCATCAACGCCACCCCCGGACCTCCTTCAGCGTTTGCCGAGGGATGGATGCCCCGGTGGAATGCGACGGAAACGGCTCCGGGTGCACGGGGTGCGTCAATTGTGAAGTCGTCGCGACACTCATCGACTTTCGCGACCCAGCGTACGCAAAAGGTGATTATCCGCTTACGCTGCGTCAATCGCAGGAGTGGGATTCCGCCGCCCCGGGTATTGCCTTGCGCCGGGCGTACGCTCAGCGCCCGAGTTGGTCCAGCACCGCGCGGGGCCGGTTGGTGATGATCGCCGAGACGCCGAGTTCCAGGCAGAGCTCGACATCGGCCGGCTCGTCCACCGTCCACACGTGCACCCGGTGCCCGGCCGCCCGCAGCGCGCGGACCAGCTCCGGGCGGCGGCGGACCAGCTCGATGCCCGGCCCGGCCACCACCGCGCCCTGCGGCAGCCCGGCGCCCGGCCAGAGCCGCAGCAGCTCCGGGTGCTCGAACAGGAAGACCCGGGGGAACTCCGGCGCGGCCTTGCGCACCCGGCCCAGCGCCAGCCCGGAGAAGCTCATGATCCGGGCGTGCGGCCGCTCCGAGGCGCCCTCGCCGTCGGCGTCGTACGGCCCGACCGCGCCGGCGATCCCGAACCGGCGCAGCATCGCCACCAGCTCGGTCTCCACCCGGCCCCGGAACCGCACCGGGTGCTTGGTCTCGATCGCCAGGTCGACCCGGCGGCCGGCGTCCGCGACCAGCTCCAGCAGGCTCTCCAGGGTCAGCACCGGCTGCGGCTCGGGCCGCTCGGGGTGCTTCCAGGAGCCGAAGTCGTAGGCCCGCAGCTGCTCCAGGGTGAGCGCGGAGACCACCCGGCGGCCGCCGTCGGAGACCCGCTCGATGGTCCGGTCGTGCACGCAGACCAGCTGCCCGTCAGCGGTCACCCGCACGTCGCACTCCACCGCGTCGGCGCCCTCGGCCAGGGCGCGCCGATAGGCGGCGAGGGTGTGCTCGGGCAGCGCGGCGGAGGAGCCGCGGTGCGCCACCACCTGCACCGTCTGCGCGGTGCGGGTGGCGTTGGGGGCCGTCAGATCGGGGGTCGTCACGGGCTCCAGCCTAGAGCCGCGAGATGACGCGAACGCGACGGGCACCCCAACAGCCGGACCGTCAGGCCTTGGGAGCCGCCCTGGTCAGCGCCCAGGTGGCGAGCCCGGCGACCAGGAACGAGTAGAGCGAGGCCGAGGTCCAGTCGCCCGGGGTGTAGTGCAGCAGCGAGTGCGCCTTGGTCCAGAACGCGGTCCAGCCGGTGGTGATCGGGGTGGGCGACAGGTACTGGTAGGTCGCGAAGCCGAGCACCCAGGGGAGCAGCAGCAGCGGCCGGGACGGCGCGTCCTGGGTGAGCGCCCAGCCCTGCCGGCGGCCGCGGCCGAGGAAGTAGTCCACCGCCAGCACCGCGAGCAGCGGCACGAAGACCGAGCCGATCAGGTAGAGGAAGTTGGAGTACCAGGTGGCGAGCTGGTTGATCTGGGTCGCGACCGCGGTGACCAGCAGGCCGATTCCGGCGGTCAGCCAGCGCCGGTCCACCCGGGGGAGGAGGTTGTGCAGCGACATCGCGGTCGAGTAGACGTTGGCGAACGACTGGTCGGCCTCGCGCAGCACCAGCACCAGCAGGAACGCCCAGCCGGCCGTCACCCCGGAGAACGAGGTAAGCAGGTTGTCCACGTTGTTGCCCTTGGCCTGCAGCAGCGCGACCAGGCCCAGCAGGTAGCACCAGACCTGGGCGACGGTGTAGCCGGAGAAGGTGCCCCAGAACGAGGCGCGCGCGGTGCGGGAATGCCGGGTGTAGTCGGCGGCCAGCGGCACGAAGGAGACCGAGATGGCGATGATCGCGTCGGTGGCCTGGGAGAAGCCGTGCCAGTTGCCGCGGCCCGGGTTGGGGATGTGGTGCCGGCCGAGCTGGATGGTGAAGTAGACCATCGCCACGGCCACGGCGACCGCCACGTACTTGCGCAGTGCCGTGATCGAGCCCAGCGGCCAGATCGTCAGCACCGTGGTCACCGCCCCCGCCACCAGCACGAACAGCCAGTGCCAGCCCTGGGTGCCGACCACCGTCTGGGCGCCGCTGGAGATCACCAGCAGCTCGTAGATCCCCCAGCCGACGCACTGCAGCACATTGAGCACGGTCGGCAGGTAGGAGAGCCGGGTGCCGAACAGGCCGCGCAGCACCGCCATCGCCGGGGCGCCGGTGCGGGCGCCGATCAGCGCGGCCACCGCGAGCATCGCGGTGCCGATCACGGTGCCGAGCACGATCGCGGTGGTCGCCGCGGTGATCGACAGCTCCTGGCCCTGGGCGCCGAGCACGGTGCTCGCGGTGGTGAAGCCGATCAGGCTGATCCCGAGGTTGGCCCAGAGCGCGAACTGGTCCCGGAAGCCCAGGGTGCGCGGCGGCGCGGTGTCCAGCACCAGCGGCGCCTCGGCGCGAACGGGCGGTGCGTCCTGCAGCACCGCGGTGGAGGCAGGGGAGGGCGAAGCAGCCGTCATGGCGAAACTCCCTACGCCGGCATTACCCGGACAGGTTCCGGCGGTCTGCGCTCCCTCGCCCGCGCCGGCGAAATCGCCATGGCGTACGGTCGACCAGCGCACTCTCAGCCTGGTGGGTCCAAGCTCCCGCGTGTCAGATTTGGCCCGGAAAGGGTAGCCCGACACGCGGAATACGCCAAGGATGGGGGAATGCGCCGTCCGGATCGGCGGGACACCACGTTCGGTCGAGGCCGATCGAGTGGTCCCGAGGGGTGGGCGATCGCGGGCCGTCGGGTGTGCCTAAGGATTCTTACCAGTTCTTCAGGCAGGCCCTTACGGCAACCAGATCGGGCATGCGAAAAACTATGGGCCAAGGTCCTGTCAGCGATGGAGGTCGTCCGTGAGCACCGAGCACGAGAGTGGTTCCACCGGGCCGCAGGGGGAGCAACTCTCCAGCGGTCACGGCGAGCCGGGGGGCACTCCGGCGGTCGGTGGTCCGGCGGCGCCGGGCACCGGAGAGGTGACGCCGACGGTGGCGTTCGGCAAGGTGCCGGCTCCCGAGGCGGAGCCGGCCGCGCCGGCTGACAAGACGATGGCGTTCGGCCGGGTGCCGGCCCCCGAGGCTCCTGCCGCTCCGGTCGGCGAGCCCACCGTCGCCGAGGGCCTGAGCGCGCCCGAGTACATCGACGCGCCGCCGCCCGCCGTGCCGGGTGCCGGCTCCGGATACGTGGACGCGCCGCCGCCGGTGCTGCCGCCCGCCCCGGCCCAGCCGGCGCCCGCCGCGGAGCCCGTGGCCGTCGAGCCCCTGGTCGCGGAGCCCGTGGCGGCGGAGCCCACGGTCGTGGAGCCCCCGGTCAACCCGTACGCGACGCCGACGGCCGCCGCCGACCCCCGGGTCGCCCCGCAGATCACCGCCGGTGTGCCGGCCGGGTCCCCGCAGGAGCCGCACCACCCGTTCGGCGCCGGCCACCCGGTCGGCGAGGGCTGGGGCGGCGCGCCCACCGCCCCGGGCGGCCCGGGCTACCCCGGTGGCCCCGGTTACCCCGGTGGCCCGGGCGGCGACTACCCGGGTGGCCCGGGTGGCGAGTACCCGGGTGGTCCGGGTGGCGACTACCCCGGCGGCTGGGGCCAGCCGGCCCCGCGCAAGAAGGGCAAGGGCGGCCTGGTCGCCCTGATCGCCGCGATCGCCCTGGTGGCGGGCCTGGCCGGTGGTGTCGCGGGCGCCGCGATCAAGGGCGGTGACTCGTCGGGCAACGCGGGCAGCAGCCACAACAGCACCACGGTCTCGGTGAACGGCGGCACCCAGGCGTCCAACCGGGCGCCCGACTCGGTGGCCGGGATCGCCAACAAGGCGCTGCCCAGCGTGGTCACCATCAAGGCCGAGGGCAGCAGCGAGTCCGGCACCGGCACCGGCTGGGTCTTCGACACCGAGGGCCACATCCTGACCAACAACCACGTGGTCGCCCCGGCCCAGGGCGGCGGCAAGCTGACCGTCAAGTTCTCCGACGGCACCACCTACCCCGCCTCCGTGGTCGGCCAGGCCAAGGGCTACGACATCGCCGTGGTCAAGCTGGACAACCCGCCGGCCGGCAAGCTGGTCCCGCTCCCGCTGGGCGACTCCGACCAGGTGCAGGTGGGCGACACGACCATCGCCATCGGCGCCCCGTACGACCTGGAGGGCACCGTCACCTCCGGCATCGTCAGCGCCAAGAACCGCCCGGTCCAGTCCGGCGACCAGGCCGGCAACCAGACCTCGTACATGATGGCGCTCCAGACCGACGCCTCGATCAACCCCGGCAACTCCGGCGGCCCGCTGCTCAACGGCCAGGGCGCGGTGATCGGCGTCAACTCGGCGATCCAGTCCAACTCCAGCGGGAGCGGCCAGGCCGGCAGCATCGGCCTCGGCTTCGCCATCCCGATCAACCAGGCCAAGCGGGTCGCCCAGATGCTGATCAAGACCGGCACCCCGGTCTACGCGACCCTCGGCATCCTGCGCAACGACGACTACCAGAACGGCGACGGCGCCCAGGTGCAGACCCAGTCCATCCAGGGCACCCCGCCGGTCACCCCCGGCGGCCCCGCCGACAAGGCCGGCCTCAAGGCGGGCGACGTCATCACCAAGCTCGGCGGCGTGCAGGTCGACGGCAGCCCGGCCCTGGTCGCCACCATCTGGACGCACTCCCCGGGTGACCAGGTCCAGGTGGACTACACCCGCAACGGTCAGGCCAGCACCACCACCGTCACCCTCGGCAGCCGCTCCGGCGACACCAACTGACCCACAAGGTGCACCGGGCCCGCCAAACCCGGTGCACCACACCCCCTTGGACCCGTTAGGCTGACCTCCGCCTGGGAGAGCTGCCCGAGCGGCCTAAGGGAACAGTCTTGAAAACTGTCGTGCGGTGACCCCGTACCGTGGGTTCGAATCCCACGCTCTCCGCTGGTAGGCGAAAGCCTGGTCAGGGCGGGTACCGGTGACATGCCGGTACCCGCCCTTTTTCGGAGGGGGATTCTCTTGAGGCGCACCAACGTGCTCAGACGGACCGCCGTGGCGCTGCTCAGTGCCGCCGCGCTGGCGGTCACCGCGCCGGCCGCCACCGCCGCCGCACCGGCCCGAAGGCCGCTGCTCCGAAGGCCGCTGCCCCGGCGACGACGTACACGTTCCTGGAGAGCGGGCAGCAGCTGCTGCCGGGGCAGAGCCTGACCAACGGTGAGTCGACCCTGGTGATGCAGGGCGACGGCAACCTGGTGATGTACCTGGTCGGCCCGACCGGCAACCACGGCCCGGCCATCTGGTCCACCGGCACCTGGGGCCACAGCGGCGCGTACGCGTACATGCAGCCCGACGGCAACCTGGTGGTCTACCTGCAGGGCCGGACCGACTCGTCGGCCGCGCTGTGGAGCACCAACAGCTGGGGCCACTGGGGTGCCAAGGCCCAGCTGCTGAACGGCTGGTTCTGCGTCTTCAGCAACGGGTTCCTCTGGCAGACCCCGACCGGCCTCGCGCCGGCGGTCGGCAGGGGTGCGGACGCGGGGAGCGTCCTCGATGAGAGCCGGGGCATCGCGGCCACCACCTGGATCGAGTCGAACTCGGTCTGGCTGGTCAACCAGGCCGACGGCAACCTGGTGCTCTACCGCAAGCGCGACGGCGCGGCGCTGTGGTCCACCGGGACCTCGGGCAAGCCGGGCTCGATCGCGTTCATCTCGAACACCACTGGCACCCTGTTCCTCTTCAACCCCACCTACGGGACGACCTGGTCCACCGCGGACTTCCGCAGCCCCGGCGCCTACGCCAAGGTGCAGGACGACGGGAACTTCGTGGTCTACCGCGCCGGCGGCGGTCCGACCACCGGCGGCGCCCTGTGGTCCACCGGGACCTGGGGCGACTGGTAACCGGCGACGCCGTGCTGCCCGGCCCCTGACCTGCGACGACGGTCAGGGGCCGGGGCGTTCCGGCCGAGTCTGATCTTCAGGTGGTCTTCAGGTCGGCCTGACATATTGGCGGCCATGACGACTGCTCAACTCCGGCCGAGTGAGCCGGCCACATCCGCGCGGGCTGTGCTGAGCAAGGTGCCCGAGGTCACGGCGCTGTTCTGGGTGGCCAAGGTGCTGACCACCGGCATGGGGGAGACCGCGTCGGACACCCTGGCGAACTCGCTGGGGCCGATCCCGGCGGTGGGGCTGGGCGGCCTCGGCCTGCTGGTGGCCCTGGTGCTGCAGTTCCGGGTGAAGCGCTACGTGCCGGTGGTGTACTGGTTCGCGATCGTCATGGTCAGCGTCTTCGGCACCATGGCGGCCGACGGGCTGCACGTGGTGGTCGGGGTGCCGTACCCGGTGTCGGCGTCGCTCTTCCTGGTGTCGCTGGTGGTGATCTTCGCCTGGTGGAAGAAGGCCGAGGGCACACTGGCCATCGACAGCGTCCGGACGACCCGTCGGGAGCTCTTCTACTGGGCCGCGGTGCTGGCCACCTTCGCGATGGGCACCGCCGTCGGCGACCTGACCGCGTACGGCTTCAACCTCGGCTGGCTGGAGGGCGCGCTGCTGTTCGCGGTGGCGATCGCGCTGCCGGCGCTGGCGCACTGGCTGCTGCGACTGAACGCGGTGCTGGCCTTCTGGCTGGCCTACATCCTGACCCGGCCGCTGGGCGCCTCGCTCGCCGACTGGCTGGGCGCGCCCAAGAAGCACCACGGCCTGGGCTACGGCTACGGCCCGGTGACCGCCGTGCTGACCGCGGTGATCGTGCTGGTGGTGGCCTACCTCCAGGCCACCCACGGGCGGCAGAAGCGCAAGCACGCCTGACCCGTTCGCGCCGCAGGGCGCGTAGGCTCCGTTCCGTCCTCGGATCCGGCACGACCGAACCGAACGGAGCCCGTGATGAGCGAGTTGACCACCCGGCTGCTGGCCGGCCTCCCGGACTCCGCGGTGGTCGTGGACCCGGCCGTGACCGCCGCCTACCGGCAGGACATGGCCGGGTTCTGCGCGTCCGGGAAGCCGGCGGTGCTGGTCTTCCCGAGCACCGTGGAGCAGGTGCGGCACGTGCTGCGCACCGCCGGCGAGCTGCGGGTCCCGGTGGTGCCGCAGGGCGCCCGCACCGGGCTGTCCGGCGCGGCCAACGCGGTGGCCGGCTGCATCCTGCTGTCGCTGGTGAAGATGAACCGGATCCTGGAGCTGGACCCGGTGAACCGGCTGGCCGTGGTGGAGCCCGGCGTGGTGAACGCGGTGCTCTCCCGGGCCGCCGAGGAGATCGGCCTGAGCTACCCGCCGGACCCGTCCAGCTGGGAGTCCTGCACCATCGGCGGCAACATCGGCACCGGCGCCGGCGGGCTGTGCTGCGTCAAGTACGGGGTGACCAGCGAGTACGTCCTCGGCCTCGACGTGGTGCTGGCCGACGGCCGGCTGCTGCACACCGGCCGGCGCACCGCCAAGGGGTGGCCGGCTACGACCTGACCCGGCTGTTCGTGGGCTCCGAGGGCACCCTCGGGGTGGTGGTCGGCGCGGTGCTGGCGCTGCGCCCCAAGCCCGCCCCGCAGTTGGCGCTGGCGGCCGAGTTCGCGGATCCGGGGGCGGCCTGCGCGGCGGTCAACGCGGTCGTGGAGGCCGGCTTCACCCCGTCGCTGATGGAGCTGATGGACGGCGTGGTGGTGCGGGCGGTCAACAAGCTGGGCCGGATGGGGCTGCCGGAGTCCACCCGGGCGCTGCTGCTGGTGGCGTTCGACGGGGTCGAGCCGCAGCGGGAGTTGGCGGCGGTGGCCGAGCTGTGCCGCAAGGCGGGGGCCACCGAGGTGGTGCCGGCCGCGGACCGGGCCGAGTCGGAGCTGCTGCTGGCGGCCCGCCGGCTGGCGCTGCCCGCGCTGGACACCCTGGGCACCACGATGGTGGACGACGTGGCGGTGCCGCGCTCCCGGCTGGCCGACATGCTGGCGGGGGTGGCCCGGATCGCCGAGCGGTGCGGGCTGACCATCGGTGTGGTGAGCCACGCGGGCGACGGCAACACCCACCCGGTGGTGGTCTTCGACGCGGACGACGCCGACCAGACGGCCCGGGCCAGGGAGTCCTTCGACGAGATCATGGCGCTGGGGCTGGCGCTGGGCGGCACGATCACCGGGGAGCACGGCGTCGGGCTGCTGAAGAAGGAGTGGCTGGCCCGGGAGTTGGGGCCGGTCGGGCTGGAGCTGCAGCGGCAGCTCAAAGGCGTGTTCGACCCGTTGGGGATCCTGAATCCGGGCAAGCTGTTCTAGCCGTTCGCTCTGATGTCGGATGGTTCGGCCGGCCGGACTCACGCGATCGAGGGAATCGGCCGGCAGGCACTGGAAGTCGGCGGCCGGATTGCCCAGGCTGGATTTCGGCGTCGCAGCCCGCAGGAGTTCGTCTGGCCGCGAACTCCCGTACCAGATACCCGAATTCGTGGAGGATTTCGCATGGCTCGCATCCGCATGGCGCGGACGATCGCCGCACTCGCCGCGGCTCCGCTCGCCGCGGGTCTGCTGCTGGCCGGCGCCGGCGCCTCGTTCGCCGACGACGGTGCCGGCTCCTCGGGCAACTCCAATGCCGGTGTGGTGTCCAGCGTGGGCAGCGGCAACATCTTCGGCGGCGTCGACGGCAACGCCAACTCGACCCAGCAGGTGGCCACCGGCGGTGGTGCCTCCAACCAGAACAACACCCTGGGGGTCAAGGGCAACTCCGGGGTGGTCTCGACCGACCAGGGCAACCGCAACGTGGACATCACCTTCGCGCCGATCAACCCGCGCTGACCGGTGATCGCCGACGAGCCGTCAGTCGTGGCGGCTCGTCAGCGTTGCTCCGGCGCTCGCGCTGACCACGCAGGCGATGCCCAGTAGCTGGGCCCAGCCGAGCAGTTGGCCGAGCACCAGGAGCCCGACCAGGGCGCTGACCGCCGGTTCCGGGCTGAGCAGGATGCTGAACACCCTCCCCCAGCCTTCGGCCGGGAGGTGCCCCATCTGCAGCCGCCGCAGCGCCGTCATCTCCAGCACGTAGGGGATCAGCGGCAGCAGCATCGCCACTCCGGCGGTGGTCAGCAGCAGTTGACCGGGGTGGGCGGAGCCGGCCAGCCCGTGCCAGGCCTCGCTGAGGCCGAACGGCGCCAGCACCGCCGCGCCCACGGTCATCGAGACGGCCAGCCCCTGGAAGCCCGGGAAGACCGCGCCCACCTTGCTGGTGGCCACGATGTAGCCGGCGTAGCAGACGGCCGCCGCGCCGCCGTAGGCCAGGCCCAGCGGGTCGAGGGCGTGCCCGCCGGCACCGCCCCCGCCGAGCAGGGTGAGCAGCGCCACCCCGCCGGCGGCAAGCACGGCCCAGGCCAGGTGGCTCACCCGCCGCGAGTGCATCAGCGCCACCGCGAGCGGCCCGAGGAACTCCAGGGTGGCCGCGGTGCCCAGCGGCAGCCGGGAGGTGGTCAGCGCGAAGAACAGGGTCATCGCGGCCGAGGCGGTGCCGAGCAGCGCCGCGGCGGCCAGATCGCGGGCGCTCCGGCCGCGCAGTCGGGGCCGGGTGGCGGCGAGCAGCACCGCGGCGGCGCAGCACAGCCGCAGGAAGGAGGTGCCCATTACCCCGAGCGAGCCGAACAGGTGCGTGGCCAGGGCCAGTCCGGTCTGCAGGACGACCATGGCCAGCACGCAGAGCAGCGGAGCCGGTGCCGGCCCGAGCACGCCGCCGTCGGCCGGGGCGGCGGCCCCGGTCGCCGAGGTGGACGGGATGGCGGGGGCGGCTGGTTCGCGATGGTCGGTGGTGGACATCAGCCGAGTCTGACGTCAGGACCATAAACCTGACAAGCCCCTGTCTTAGAACGTGATACAAAGACATGAGCTGTTCCTCTGACTGTCCGTCACGAGATCGATGGCTCGCCCGAACGGGTGGAGATCGGGGGTGCTCCGGTGTCGCTCGGCCCGCTGCCGGAGGCGGGCGCCCAGGCTTGAGGAATGCTGCGCTACCTGCGTCCGGCGGCCGTCTCCGCCGCCGTCCTGGTGCTGCTGGTTGCCAACGACGCCAGCGCCCATCGACTGCCCGCCGCCCTGGCCGGGGCGATGGCCGGGCCCGCCGCCACGAGTGCGAGCAAGCACCGGGTCACGGTGCTCGCCGATCCGGGCCGGGCCAGGCTGACCATCGCGCCGCACACCGTGTTCACCGGCAGCGGCTTCGACGCCTGCTCCGCTCCGCCGCTGGGCGCGATGCGGGTCTGGCGCGGCGCCTCGCCGTACGGCGCGGTCGGCATCTACACCAGCGGCAGCCAACGAGCCTGTGCGCAACCCGAGCTGACCAGGGAGTGGGTGCGCGAGGCGCGGGCCCTCGGCTGGCGGCTGATGCCCACCCACGTCGGCCGCCAGGCGCCGTGCGCGGACCGGCCGGACAAGCCGGACCGGATCGACCCGGACAATGCGGCGGCGCAGGGGCAGGAGGAGGCCGCCGAGGCCGTGCACGGCGCCCGGGTGCTGGGCTTGGGCCCGGGCACGCCGATCTACCTGGACATCGAGGCCTACCAGCCGGGTGATGCCGACTGCGCCAAGGCGGTGATCGACTTCGCCGAGGGCTGGACCCAGGCGCTGCACCTGGCGGGCTACTTCTCGGGCTTCTACTCCAGCGTCGACTCCGGCATCACCGACCTGGCGGACGCCGCCCGGGCCGGTGCGGCTCCGCTGCCGGACGCCGTCTGGTACGCCCGCTGGGACAACCGCAGCTCCACCGACGGCTCCGGCGCGCTGGACGCCGACCAGTGGCCCGAGCACCGCCGGGCGCACCAGCTGACCGGCAGCAAGGCGCAGACCTGGGGCGGTGTCGAGCTGGACGTCGACACCGACCAGCTCGACACCCTGGTGGCGCGTTAGCCCTGCGGGAAGAGCACCTGGGCGACGTGCTTGGTGTCCAGGTACTCCTCGACGCCGGTGATCCGGCCCTGCGCGACGGTGAAGATGCCCAGGCAGCGGTTGGCGTACTGCCCGCCGCCGGCCGCGGTGCCGTCGGCCTTCCACTCGGCGACCACCTTGTCGCCGTCGGCCAGCACGCTGACCAGCGTCACCTTGGGCGCGCCGCCCGGGGCGAACAGGCTGCCGGCGCCGACCAGGAAGTCGTCCACGATGGCGTCGCGGCCGGTCCACACCCGGCTCAGCGGCAGGTCGCCCGGGTAGTGCCAGGTCGCGTCCTCGGCGAAGCTGGCCCGGATCACGTCCAGGTCGCCGTCGATGACCGCGTTGACGTACCGGATCACGACGGCCTTCGGGTCGAGCTCGGTCATTGGTCCAACTCCTTCGCGGAAAAGATCAGTTGACGGTCAGGACGGCGTTGCCGCGGATCTGCCGGCCGCGCAGGTCGGCGAGGGTGCGCGGGGTGTCGTGCCAGTCCCGCACGGTACCCAGCTCGGGGTGCAGCCGGCCTTCGGCGGCCAGGCGGACCAGGGTGGCCAGGTCGGCGCCGTCCGGCTCGTCCACGTCGGCGTAGCTGAACTGCCGGATGGTGGCGCTGGTCGGGCCGTTCAGCAGGGCGAAGAAGTCCAGGGTCACGGGCTGGCGGCTGGCCTGGCCGAACCAGAGCAGCAGTCCGCGCTTGGCCAGCCGGGCCAGCGCGATCGGCAGGTCGGCGCCGCCGGTGGACTCCAGCACCAGGTCGAACGGCCCTTCGGCGTCGGCCACTTGGTGTACCACCCGGGCCGCGCCCAGCTCGCCCAGGCGGTGGCCGCGCTCGGCCGAGGCGGTCACTGCGGTCAGCTCGGCGCCGCCTGCGGCGGCCAGCTCGGTCAGATAGTGGCCGACGCCGCCGGAGGCGCCGGTGAGCAGGATCCGCCGGCCCGCCAGGTGGCCGGTGTGCCGGGCGGCGGTGCGCAGCAGCCGCAGCGCGGTGAGGCCGGCCAGCGGCAGCGCGGCTGCCTGGACCGTGCCCAACTGCTCGGGCAGCACCGCCAGCTGGCCGGTCGGTACCGCCACGTACTCGGCCCAGCCGAGCGCCGGCGGGTGGCCCACCACCCGGGAGCCGACCGGCGGCCCCGAGCCGTCCGGCGCGGCCTGCACCACCAGGCCCGCGACGTCCTTGCCGGGCCGCCAGTCGCCGCCGGGCGGACGCTCCAGCTGGAAGGTCTCGCCGCGGTTGACCGAGTAGGCCTCGACCTTGACCAGGGCCTGGTCGGGGCGCGGTGCCGGCTCGGCGACCTCGGTGAGGCGGACGGTTGCCGCGGCGTCGCGGGTGGCGGTGAACGCCTTCATCTCTGGCTCCTCCGTGCGGTGTTGACGTGACCACCCTCCCGCCGCGGGACGGCACCGGTCCAACAACCGCCGGGCAGCCTTGACAACCGCTGGTTGTCGGCGAGGATGGGCTTCGTGGATCTTGACCCGGCCCAGTTGAGGGCCTTCCTGGCCGTCACCGAGCAGCACCACTTCGGCCGTGCCGCCAAGGAGTTGGCGATCACTCAGCAGGCCCTCTCCAAGCGGATCGCACGCCTGGAGGCGACGCTCGGCGAGCGGCTGCTCGACCGGGACGGCCGGGGAGCGGTGCCAACCGCCGCCGGAGAACGGCTCATCGAGCCGGCCCGCGCGGTGCTGGCGGCCTGCGCCGCAGCCGTCAACGCGGTGCGCGGCTCGGCCGGCCCGCTGCGGCTGGACGTCTGGGGCCACCTGTTCGCCCCGCTGCGCACGGTGGGCGAGGTGGCCGTCGAGCCGGGTGCGGTGGAGATCGGGCACGGCCGCGACCTGCCCTCGGTGCTGGCCGCCCTGCTGCGCGGCGAGATCGACGCCGGCTTCGGCCGCCACCACCCGCTGCCCGACGACCGGGACCGCGAACTCGCCCACCGGCTGGTCAGGTTGGAGCCGGTGGACGCCGTGGTCGGCCCGGACCACCCGCTGGCCGATGCCACCTCGCTGACACCGGCCGACCTGCGGGCGAGCCAACTCCTGCTCCCCGCCGCGCTGGTCCGCCTGGAGTTCCTGCAACGCTTCGCCGAGCGCTTCGAGTTGACCTCACTCGCCGTGGAGTCCAACCTCGGCGCCGAGCACTTCCTGGCCCACCTCGCCGCCTCCCCGACCGCCGTCACCCTGCTCCCAGCCGACGTTCCGCTGCCCGCTGCCACCCCGGGCCTGCGCACCATCCCGCTGGTCGACCCCACCCCCCTCTACGCCTGGTCCCTGGTCTGGCCCGAGCGCACCCCCCACCCCGGCATCCCCGCCCTGCTGCACGCCTTCGCCGAAACGGGCCGGCATCGCCGCTGGCTGGAGTACCACCCGGAGCGCGACTGGCTGCCGGAGGCGGAGTCCGCCGAGCTGCGGGCGGCCGTGAGCTGAGCCGCATGTCTCATTCCGCCCGAACCTGCTGACATCGGGCGCCCGGCGGGTCCAGAATCGGCACTTGGGCCGCGCGGCTACCGGTGGGTAGCCTGCGCGGCACCTGGCAGAGCAGCCCGGTCAAGGAGGCCCACCGCGTGTTCAGCACCATGCAGGACGTACCGCTCACCGTTGCCCGCATCCTGGAGCACGGGTCAACCCTCCACGGGCGGGCCACCGTCACCACCTGGGACGGCACCGGCCCCCAGGTCCGCACCTTCGCCGAGGTCGGCGCCCGGGCCGCGCAGCTCGCCCACGCGCTGCGGGACGAGCTGGACGTCACGCCGGAGCACGTCGTCGGCAGCTTGATGTGGAACAACGCCGACCACCTGGAGGCGTACCTCGCCGTCCCCGCGATGGGCGGCGTGCTGCACACGCTCAACCTGCGGCTGCCGGCCGCGCAGTTGGCGTTCATCGTCAACCACGCCGCCGACCACGTGATCATCGTCAGCGGCAGCGTGCTGCCGCTGCTCGCCGCGGTGCTGCCGCAGCTCACCTCGCTCAAGCACATCGTGATCAGCGGCCCGGCCGACCGCTCGCTGCTGGCCGGCTTCACCGGCAGCGTGCACGAGTACGAGGAACTGATCGCCGGGCGGCCCACCGACTACCCGTGGCAGAGCGAGATCGACGAGCGCAGCCCGGCGATGATCTGCTACACCTCCGGCACCACCGGCGACCCCAAGGGCGTGGTCTACAGCCACCGTTCGATCTTCCTGCACTGCCTGCAGGGCAACGCGGCCGCCGCCTTCGGCCTGACGCCGGCCGATGTGGCGCTGCCCGTGGTCCCGATGTTCCACGTGGCCGCCTGGGGCATCCCCTACGCCGCCTTCATGTCCGGCGCGGGCCTGCTGATGCCGGACCGGTTCCTGCAGCCGCAGCCGCTGGCCGCGATGATCGAGCAGGTCAAGCCCACCGTCAGCGCCGCCGTGCCGACCATCTGGAACGGCCTGCTGGAGGAGCTGGACCACCCGACCGGCCGTCAGCAGCCCTACGACGTCTCATCGCTGCGCCAGGTGGTGATCGGCGGCTCGGCCTGCCCGCCGGCCCTGATGCGCGCCTTCCAGGAGCGCCACGGCATCCGGGTGGTGCACGCCTGGGGCATGACCGAGACCTCGCCGCTGGGCACCTTCGGCCTGCCGCCGGCCGGGCTGGACGAGGAGCAGCAGTGGCACTACCGCGCGATGCAGGGCGTCTTCCCCGCCGGGGTGCAGGCCCGCCTGATCGGCCCGGGCGGCGAGCGGGTGCCGCACGACGGCCACAGCGCCGGTGAGTTGGAGGTGCGCGGGCCGTGGATCGCCGGCGCCTACTACGGCGGCGCGGGCAACGAGCCGGAGCGCCCGGAGGACAAGTTCACCGAGGACGGCTGGCTGCGCACCGGCGACGTCGGCACCATCACCCCGGACGGCTTCCTCACCCTCACCGACCGGGCCAAGGACGTGATCAAGTCCGGCGGCGAGTGGATCTCCTCGGTGGAACTGGAGAACCAGCTGATGGCCCACCCGGAGGTCGCCGAGGCCGCCGTGGTGGCGGTGCCGGACGAGAAGTGGGGCGAGCGCCCGCTGGCCGCCGTGGTGCTGCGCCCGGACGCCGCCGTGGACCTGCCCGGCCTGCGGACCTTCCTCGCCGGGCGGGTGGCCTCCTGGCAGCTGCCGGAGCGCTGGACGCTGGTCGAGTCGGTGCCCAAGACCAGCGTCGGCAAGTTCGACAAGAAGGTGATCCGCGCCGACTACGCGGCCGGCCGCCTGGACGTCGTCTGGGAGGACGGCAAGAGCTGAGCCGCCGAACCCGTGCCGCGCCCCGGTCGGTCCGAGGCGCGGCACGATGGCTTGACGGACCATCAAACAGCGTGCTGGCGCTCCCCGTTGACCACGTCCAGTGAGCCGATCCGGCCCAGCAGGTCGACTATCCGCTGCTGCACGTCCGGACTGGTCGAGCGCTCGGCCAGGAAGAGCACGGTCTCGCCGGTGCGCAGCCGGGGCAGCTCGGCCGGATCCAGGTCCACCGAGGTGTAGACCACCAGCGGGGTGCGGTGCAGCCGGTCGTTGGCCCGCAGCCAGTCCAGCAGGCCCAGTTGGCGCCGCTGGATCCGCATCAGGTCCATCACCACCAGGTTGGGCTGCACGTTGCTCGCCTTGGCGACCGCCTCGTCCTCCGTGGCCGCGTGCTCCACGTGCATGCCGCGCCGCTCCAGGCTGGCCGTGAGCGCCGCCGCGATGTCCGGGTCGCCCTCCACCAGCAGCACCCGGGCCGCGTGGTGCTCGCTGTCCTTGGGCGCCAGTGCGCGCAGCAGCACCGCCGGGTCCGCGCCGTACGCGGCGTCCCGGGTGGCCTGGCCCAGACCGGCCGTGACCAGTACCGGCACCCGGCTGTTCAGCGCCGCGGTGCGCAGCGACTGCAGCGCCGTGCGGGTGATCGGGCCGGTCAGCGGGTCGACGAAGAGCGCGGCCGGATAAGCGGCGACCTGGGCGTCCACCTCCTCGCGGGAGCGGACTATCACCGGGCGGTAGCCGCGCTCCTGGAGCGCCTGCTTGGTCGACGGATCGGGCTCCGGCCAGACCAGCAGCCGCCGCGGCCGGCCGTCCGCCGCCGGGCTGACCATGGGCGGGTAGTCCGGGTACTCGGGCAGCCGAGGGGCGGCGGCCGGGGCGGCGCCCTCGTCCTCCCCGGTCAACCGGGGCAGCTCGCTCTGGCCGGGCGCGGGCAGCGCGGGGGCCAGGGCGGCGACCGGGCGGGGCGGGGTGCGCTGCTCCAGCGGGGCGGCCGGGGCCGGGAAGGCGCTGCCGAAGTGCCCCACCGGGCGGGGCGGGGTCAGCTCGGCCAGGCCGCTGCCCACGGGCACGGCGGGGGATGCGGGCGGCGTCGGCGCGTCAGTACGGGCCGGCAGCGAGCTGGCCGTACCGGCCTCGGTCGGTCGGGCGGGCTCCAGCGCCATCGGACCGGAGCCGCCGGTCTGCCCGGCACCACCGGACTGCCCGGCGAGACCGATCTGGCCTGCGCCGGCGGACTGGCCTGCGCCACCGCTGTGCCCTGCGCCCGCCGACTGCTCGCCGCCCGGCAGACCGAGCCGACGGCGGCGACCGGTCGGAGCCGGCGCCTCGGCGACGGGGGTGCGCGGCTCGACCGGCAGGGCGTTCTCCAGGCCGGGGTAGACCGGCAGAGCGGAGTCACCGCCGGCCAGCGCCTGCTCCAGACCGGGATACGGCTGCACCGCGGGCACCGCGGGCCGGGCGGGCTGCTCGGCGGCGGGCGCCCGCTCCGGCAGCGCCCGGCGGCGGCGCGGGCCGCTCGGGGGCGCGGGCTGCTCGGCGGGCTGCTGCGGCTTGGTCAGGTCGACCGGTGCGGACTCTCCGCCGGCCATGGGGGTCCCCCCGGCCGGAGGCTGGGGGACGCTGGGAGGCGCCCCTGGGCCCGCAGCCGCCGCCTCGGCCTCGGCGGGCTCCGCCTCGGCCGACTTCGCGCCGGCGGAACCCACCAGGGCGTCCACCATCTCCGGCGGCAGGTCGGGCAGCACGGCGGTGTCGGTCTCACGCGGCACCTGGTGCCCGCCGTTCGCGGAGCGGGCCGCCGCCGCCTCGGCCGCGGCATCGTCCAACGGCAGTTCCACCACATAGGTGGTGCCGCCACTGGGCAGCTCATGCGGCTGGAGCACGCCGCCGTGCCGCTCCACCAGGTCCCGGGCGATCGGCACGTACACCTTGCTGCCGCCCTTGCCCGGACCGCGGATCTCGACCCGGGCCATGTCGGCACGCTGCGCGGCGGCCACCACCACCATCGGAGCCTCGCCGCCGTCGGCCACCGAGCCGGTCAGCGCGACCCCGCTGACGTCCGCCACCAGATACGCCAGCGCCTGGGCGAGCCGCTCCTGGTCGGCGGTCAGTTCGACGGAGCCGGCGTGCACCGAGAAGCGCAGCCGACCGGGGCCGACCAGCCGGCCCGCCTGCTCGACGGCGCCGGTCACCAGCTTCTCCAGGGAGGTGGGCGCGCGGTGCAGCTCCTGCTCGGGGCCGTCGGCCTGCTGGTGCGCCAGCACGCCCTCGATCAGCACCCCGAAGCGCCGGCAGTCGTCGGCCAGCGCCCGCAGCATCCAGTTGGCCTCCGGCCACAGCTGCCCGGCGGGGTCGGCGGCCAGTCTGTCGATCCGGTCGCGAAGCGCCTGCAGGGCACCGCTGACCTCGGTCTCCAGCACCGCGCTCAGATGCTCGGCGCGGGCCGTCAGGGCCAGCTCCTGGGTCCGGTCGGTGAACGTCATGACGGCGCCCACCAACTGGTCGCCGTCCCGCACCGGGGCGGTGGTCAGGTCGACGGTGACCGGGCGGCCGTCCTTGCGCCACAGGGTGGCGCCGCGCACCCGGTGCTTGCGGCCGGACGACAGGGTGTCGAGAAGTGCCGACTCGTCGGCGGCCAGCGGGGTGCCGTCGGCCCGGGAGTGCTGGACCAGGGTGTGCAGCTCGCGGCCGCCCAACTCGCTGGCCCGGAAGTCCAGGATGTGCGCCGCGGCCGGATTGACCAGCACCACCCGGCCCTCGAGGTCCACGCCGAGCACGCCCTCGGCGGCGGCCCGCAGGATCATCTCCGTCTGCTTGTGCTGGCGGCGCAGCTCCGCCTCCACACCGAGCCGGCCGCTCAGGTCGCGCACCATGAGGAGCAGTAGGTCGTTGGCGCTGGAGCCGGTGCGGTACGGGTCGTACGGCGCCGGCGGGGAGAACGCGTAGCCGCGGCCCTCGGAGGCGCCGTCATCGGCGAAGTCGTTGCCGAGCACCTCACACGGGAAGCTGCTGCCATCGGTGCGGCGGGCGGTCATCCGGACCGGCTTGGCGGCCTCGTCGGTGTCCTTGGGGACCGGGCGCATCGAGCCGGGGATCCGGCTGGGATCGAATTCCGGCAGCAGGTCGAGCACCCCACGGCCGATCAGAGAGGTACCGGGTGTCTGCATCGCCTGCACGGCCGCCTGGTTGGCGTCCACCACGGTGCCGTTGCTGTTCACCAGCAGAAGGGCATCGGGCAGCGCGTCGAGTATCGCGGCGAGGCGAGCAGCGCCTCGGATCGGCCTGCTGCTCACGTCGAAGGTCTCCTCACGACTCACGACTTGCAGCCGGCCGCGGTGGACCGGGTGCCTGGCGGGGTTTGGAGTATCCCATTGTTTTTGCCGAGAGCACGACCTGCCTAGTAACGTAACCAGCGGTTGGTGTCGGAGCCCCGAGCTGTGGCATCATCGCATGCACGCGGTCGCAACCGGAGACGGTTCGATCGGGTGGATGGAGGCTTCGCCTAGTCCGGTCTATGGCGCCGCACTGCTAATGCGGTTTCGGGGTTATTCCTGATCGAGGGTTCAAATCCCTCAGCCTCCGCCAGAAGGGCCCCGCCGACTTCGGTCGGCGGGGCCCTTGGCGTTCCAGGCCTGTTCAAGGGGCTGCACCCGCCTGCGGGGTGCCCCGGAACAACCGATTTCGCCCCAGGTCGGCGTTCATGTAATGTTGTCCCCGCACCGCCCCGGTGGCCACAAACCGCCAGGGCGAGCGCTCATAGCTCAACGGATAGAGCACTTGACTACGGATCAAGAGGTTGCAGGTTCGAATCCTGCTGAGCGCACCAACCCCCGCTCGCGGCCCCCGTGGCCGTCCGAGCGCTCATAGCTCAACGGATAGAGCACTTGACTACGGATCAAGAGGTTGCAGGTTCGAATCCTGCTGAGCGCACCACCCCGAAGGCCCCTCGCCCCAAGCGAGGGGCCTTCGCCGTTCCGGGGCACCCGTTCGGGGATCGCCCACCCGGGCCCCGGATCCCTCTCACCCTGGCCACTACGCGCGGCGGTTGAAGCCGCGGTGCTCTCCGGCTCTGTCGCCCCAGCCGCCGTTGCCCCCGGTTCGGGCCGGCTGTGGGATGTCTGAGTCGCTGCCCTGCTGAGCCCCGGCCCGCGACGGCGTGCGGGATCCGCCCCGCCCCGGCCACCGTTGCGCCTGGGCCCGCGATGGTGTGCGGGCTCCGCCCCGCCCCGGCCACCGTTGCGCCTGGGCCCGTGGTGGCGCGCGGGATCCGCCTAGCCCCGGGCACTGTGCTGCTCGGGCCCGCGCCGGCGCCCGGTGTCAGGGCGAGCCCGACCCCGGCCAGCCGGCCCTCCACAGTGCCCGGCTCGCGGTGGCCGGTAGCAGGGCAGCGGCCAGCATCAGCGCGAGCAGCGCGAGCGTGTCGCCGGGGGAGAGCCGGGCGAGCAGCAGGCCGGCCCCCAGGGTGCCGGCCGGGATACCGAGCATCACGGCGGTCATGGTGGCGGCGATCACCCGGCCGCGCAGTTCGTCGGGGACCTGCTGGAAGATCAGCACGTCCAGCATGACGCGCAGGGCGGGCATCGCCAGGTTCGCCGCAGCCAGGGCGAGGAAGACCGTGGGCGCCCCACCCGGCAGCAGCGGTGCGAGCAGCAGCGGCACGCAGAGCCAGGCCGCGCCGAGCAGCAGCCGCCCGGGCCCGGCCAGCCGGTGCAGTCGGCCGACCAGGAGGGCACCGGCGAGCGCGCCGACCGCCTCACCGGCCAGTGTGAGCCCGGTACCGGCACCACCGACGCCGCGATCGCGCAGCAGCACGATCACCGCGAGCGTCATTGCGGAGCCCACCAGGTTGAGCGGGATCGCGACCCCCAACGTGGCACGCAGCACCGGCGCGGCCAACAAGAACCGCAGCCCAACCCACGAGCCGGCGGCCGGCCCAGTGTGACGTGGGAAGTCGGCGGGGGTGACTTTGCGATCTGCGCTTGGGCGGCCCGGATGCTTGTCGCGGGTAGTTGGGCGCGCAGGCTCGGCGGGCCCAGCGGCCGCGTGGCGTGGAACGTCGATGGGGTCGACTTTGCGGTCTGGGTTGGGGTGGCCTGGTCGCTTGTTGTGGTGCGCTGCGCGGGCAGTTGGGAGCCCGAGCCCCGGGCGCGCGGTCTCGGCGGGGCCAGCGGCTGGGTGGTGTGGAACGTCGGCCGGGTCGACTTTGGGGTCAGCTCCACGGTGGCCCGGATGCTTGTTGAGGAGTAGGTCGGTGGCGCCGACTTCCCGGTCCACTCCCTGCTGGCCCAGCTGCTCGCTGCGTGACCCCGCCGGGGCGGGGTCACGGCGAACGTCGGCGTCGCCGACCTCCCGCCCCCCTTCGCGGTGACCCGCCTGGTCACCGATCCGCCCCGCGCAGGCGGTTGGGCCGCCACTGGAACCCGGGAAGTCGACCCCGCCGACTTCCCGTTCTTCCTCCCCCTCCCCCTCCGCCCCTACCGTCACCCTCCGGCCGTCGAAGCGCACCAGGAAGGTGGCCAGGACGGCGAGCAGCGACCCGAACGCGATGGCCATGGCCGGGAGTGCCTGCCCGGCTGCGAGTAGCAGGCCGGCCAGTGGTGGGCCGAGCAGGGCGGCGGTGCTGCCGCGCAGTTCGTCGCGGGCCAGGGCCTGCCCCAGCTGGGCGGGTGGCACCACCGCGCGGATCGCCAGGGTGCGGACCGGGCCGCCGTATGCGGCCGCCGCACCGGTGACCGCGGCAGCCACCAAGGCGTGCGGCAGCGTCAGCTGATGGGCGATCAGGGCCACCGCCAGGCTCGCGGCGGTGAGGAAGCGCATCGCGTCGGCGGCCAGCAGCACGCGCCGCCGGTCGCGCCGGTCGGCGACCGCACCGCCGTGCAGTCCGCACAGCAGGGTGGCGCCGAGCCCCACCGCACCGAACGCGCCTGCCGCGGTGGGTGATCCGGTGAGCTGCAGCAGTAGCAGCGGGTAGGCGGTGTCGGCCAGTCGGGCGGCGATCGAGGCGGCGGCGGAGCCGGTCCACAGCAGCTGGAAGCGGCGGTTGGAGCGCAGCGGTAATACGGAATCGTGAACGTTCACCATAGAGTGAATGGTTACCCTCAAGTGAGCATGCTGGCAACCCCTGAACCCGTGTCAGACTGGCCGGATGCAGGAGAGGCCCGAACCACGCCTGGTGGACGATGTCGCGACGCTCAAGGCGCTGGCCGACCCGGTCCGGCTGGCGATCCTGAGCGTCCTGCGCCGCCACGACCCGCAGCCGCTCACCGCGAAGGAGCTGGCCACCGAGCTGGACGAGCCGCAGACCAAGCTCTACCGCCACCTCAAGCAGTTGGAGAAGGTCGAGCTGATCGAGGTGGCCGGCACCCGGCTGGTCTCCGGCATCGTGGAGAGCCGCTACCGGGCGCGCCAGACGGGCCTGAGCCTGGCCCCTTCGATCTTCGCCGCCGGCACGCCCGAGCGGCCGGAGGCACTGGCCGCGCTGCTGGCCGCGATGGATGCCTTCCGGCGGGACTTCGAGCAGGACTTCCTGAACGACCGCATCGACCTGACGCTCCCCGAAGACGGAGCCCCCGGATTCTTCGCCCACAGCACGTTCCGGCTCGCCCCCGAGCACGCGGCCCGGCTGCGCGTGGGGCTGCGCGAGCTGCTGGCCGAGGCGACCCGCGACGAGGTGGGCCCCGAGGAGGACGGGGTGGAGGTCAAGCTCTTCGCCATCCTCTACGGCGGGCAGCCGTAGCGCGGCCGTACGGGTGGTTCACCGACGCCACCAGCGAGTGGCTCGGCTGACTGGACGTTAGATCGTGATTCCTTCTTGTCACATCGTGTGCACAGGAGGGTCCCATGACCGCGAGCTCGCCACGGACCGGCCGCCCCAACCGTCATCGGCGCAGCCGTCGGCGCCGTCGGACCGTGGTGGTCGCGGCCGCGCTGACGACCGGCCTGGGCCTGGGCTTCGGCTGGCTGCAGACCGTCTCGCAGGCGCAGCAGACTCCGCCGACCTGGACCGACGGCCACCACGCCGTGCTGCGCTCCGGGCTGGGCGTGGACCTGACCTTCGCCCCCGCACCCGGGGTGACCGGCCGCGCCGGCGCCGGGACGCTGGGCAGCGCCGCACCGTACACCGACGGCGTCGACGCCAAAACGGCCGCCGAGCTGTTCCGGATGACCGAGGACCACCCCGCGGCGGACGGCTCCTGGCGCACCCTGGGCACCCTGCGGCTCACCTTCTCCCGCCCGGTGCGCAACCCCCGCCTGCACCTCAGCGGGCTGGCCGGCACCGTCGGCGGCACCTCATCGGCGCTGCGGCTGACCGTCACCGGCGGCACCCCGAGCGCACCGGCGCCGGCCGCCCGCTCGCCCTGGCGCGGCTGGACGGTGGCCGACGGCGCATTCGCCCCGGCAGCTGAGGACGGCACGGCGGACGCCACGCTCGACCCGGCCGGCAGCCTGGAGCTGGACGGCACCTTCACCACCGCCACCCTGCGCGTCGACCGGCGCGACACCGCGGCGCCCGGCAGCAGCGCCGCACCGCCGGCGCTGCACCCCGCCGTCACCGTGACCGTGGACGAGGCACTGGGCAGCGCACCCGCGAGCTACGGCGACGCCTCGCACGTGATCTCCGACCTGTTCCTCGGCAGCGACGCGATCGGCCCGGCCCCGCGCACCGGCCTGGCCAACCGCAGCCGGCATCCGCAGCCGGCGCCGCCGCAGCGGGTGCTGGAGTTCCGACCCGGCCGCGCCGAGCACACCGCCAACGACCCGGCGCTGAGCTTTCCGGCGTCCGTCCAGGCCGGCCGCTACTACGACGTGACGGTGCCGGTCAGCCCCGGGCGGGCCGGCGCCACCCTGGCCGGCTGGATCGACTTCCGCCACGAGGGCAGGTTCGACAGCGCCGAGCGCGCCCAGGTGGAGGTGGCGCCCGGCGCGGGCAGCGCGACCCTGGAGTGGCTGGTGCCGGCGGACGTGTCCTCCGGCGACACCTGGGCCCGGCTGCGGATCGCCCGCGACCCGGCACAGGTGGTGGCACCGGACGGGCCCGCCGACGCGGGGGAGGTCGAGGACCAGGCCGTTCACCTCCGTGTCACGGCCGCCAAGCCGGAGATCACCAGCCCGGTGGCCGGCACGCGGACGAGCGATCAGAAGCCCGACGTCAAGGGTGACAGCGGGGTGCCGGGCGGCTCCGTGCTGGTGCGCGACGGCGCGACGCCGCTCTGCCAGGCGCCGGTCGCCAAGGACGGCAGCTGGGACTGCCGTCCCGACATGCCGCTGGCACCCGGTGACCACCACCTGGCGCCCGTCCAGGCCGGCGGCAACGGGACGGCGGAGGCCGGCGCCCCGGTCGGGCTCGCGGTCGACACCGCGCCGCCGTCCGCACCGAAGCTCACCGTGCCGGCGTACACCAACGACCCCGAGCAGCCGATGACCGGCACCGGCGGGCCCGGCTCGATGATCGTGGTCACCGACGGCGGGTCCGACAACGAGGTGTGCCGCACGGCGGTCCGGGCCGACCGGTCCTGGAGCTGCCTGCCGGTGGAAGACCTCAGCGAGGGGTCGCACCAGCTCACCGTCACCGCGTCGGACCTCGCCGGTCACACCAGCGCGGGCGGCACGGCCACCATGATCGTCAAGACCACGGCACCGGCGAAGCCGGTGATCACCGCGCCCGCACCGGGCCAGGACGTGCACGAGCCGCGCCCCCAGCTGGCCGGACCGCCCCGAGCGCGGCAGTCGCCCCGTCGAGTGCGGTCGCCTCGCCGAGCGCCGGCGGCCCGTCAAGTGCGGCAGCCGGTTCGAACGGGAGCGGCGCCACGAGCCGTGCCGTAGTGGCGGCTGCCGTCCCCAGCGAGGACGCTGGCCCGGCCCTGGGCGGCAACGCATCGGGGAGTGCCACCCCGGCCGCAACCGCCGAGGCATCGGCGGCGAGTCCGTCGGCATCCGGTGCGCCTGCTGACTCCCCGGCAGGGCCGGCCGTCCCGGTGCAGGTGCCGACTGCGCAGCCGGGTGCGGCGACCGCATCCCCCAGGTGGCCTCGTCGGCATCCGCCGCCGTCCCGTGCGCCGCGGCATCGAGCGGCTCGCCGGCGCCCGTTGTCGCCGACCAGACCACCGCTGCCTCCTCGCCCGCCGTCGAGCCGGTGGCACAGTCCGACGCGCTGCCGCCGCCCGCGGATCGGCTGACGGGAGGTCATGCCTCGCTCGGTGGCTGGCGCGCGGCGACGTGCGGGGTGTTCCTGATCCTGGCCGGCCTGACCCTGATCGCCCGGCGCATGGTGGCTCGCGGGCCGGAGAACCGGCGGGACTGAACCCCTGTGTCCGCCGTCCGCCGACAGGTGGGTGAAGCGTCCCTTCCCGGTGGGGCGGCGGGAGCTGTCGGAGCGTCAATGAGCTGGCGCTCCATCAGTGGATGCACCGCCAGTACCTTTTGACACGCCATTGCCCAAATGTCGCATTTGCTGACCTATGTACCTAGCCTGGGCTTTCGCACTGTCCGTCAGATCCGGTCGGCAGTGCCTGCCGCGCCGACCCTGAGGAAACCCGCATGGACGCCCAACGCGATTCCGCCCGCCGCCCGCTCGCCGGGGCGACCTCGTTGCCCAGGGTGGCCCTCCCGAACACCGAGTCCCCGATCGCCGAGGACCCCGCCCCCACCGAGCCGCAGCCCGTCATCCGTCCACAGCTTGTGGACAGCCGGGCCGAGGTGGCCGCCCGTCGCCCGCCGAAGGTGGCCCCGGGGCTGCGGGAACGGCCGGCGCTGGTGCTGCCGGGCTGGGTGGCGCTGCTCGCCGTGCTGCTGGCGCTGGGCTCCGCCGCCTTGGTGCTGACCCGGGTCGGGGTGATCCCGCGCTTCGGGGGCTCGCCCGATCTGCGGACCGCGGCAGCTCAGCAGGCCGACGGTGCGGTGGTGACCGACACCGCGTTGGTCGCGGTGACCGCCGCCGGCCTGGTGGTCCTGGTCTCGCTGGCCGGCCTGCTGGCCAACGGCAGCGGTGAGACCCGGGTGCTCAGCCGCTGGGGCCGCTACCGGGGCACCATCCGGCGAGCCGGGCTGGTCTGGGTCAATCCGATGCTGCGGCGGCGCCGGGTGGACGTCAGGCTGCGGCACTGGCGCAGCGAGCCGGTGCCGGTGACCGACCGGGCCGGGATCCCGATCGTGGTCCGGGTCCTGGTGGTCTGGCGGATCAAGGACACCGCCCGGGCGGTCTACGCGGTCGGCGACCACGAGGCCTACCTGCGCGAGCAGATCCACGCGGTGCTGACCCGCACCGCGAGCACGCTGCCCTGCGACAGCAACTCCACCCCCGGCCCCGCGCTGCGCGACGGGCAGTGGTTCGCCGACGAGCTCAGCCGGGGGCTGGCCGCCGAGGTGGCGCCCGCCGGTCTGGAGGTCTTCTCGGTGCAGCCGGTGGCGCTGGACTACGCGCCAGAGGTGGCCGAGTCGATGCGCCGCCGCCGGCTGGCCGACCTGGACGCGAGCCTGCGCACCGTGCTGGTGGACGACGCGGTGGAGGCGGCCGCCCTCGCGGTCCGCCGACTGGAGCGGGCCACCGCTCAGGAACTCGACGAGGCGGCCCGCAGCGCCCTGATGGAGCAGCTGCTGGTCGCGTTCGTCGCACCCGCCGGGGTGGCGAGCACGCTGCTCGGCACCATCCCGGCACCGGCCGCCCGGGCAGCCGCCGCGGTGGGCGTCCCCAGGGACTCCCGCCACGGTGCCCACAAGGAGGGGAATCGCGCGTGAAGACAGCCACCGAACCCGGACTGATCGGCTTCGAGGAGCGGATCGGCGAGCTGCCGGTGCCGCAAGGCTGCGACTGCCGGTCCTGCCGCTCGTAGGCGGGCACGGCACGGCTGCGGAGCAGCCTGCCGGCCGCGCGGGCGAGCCGAATACAGCAGCTCAAGGGGGTCCGGGGGCCTGCCTGGCGACCACCGTGCTGGCCGGGGCCGGAGTGATCGGCCTCGGGCTCGGCGCGGGCACCCCGAAGCGATGCGCCCCGCGTCCCGGCAAGCAGGTCCGGATCTCCACCCTCGGCAGCGGGTACTGCCCGACCCACATGGGCCGCCCGTAGACCGTGTCAATCCGCCATCCGAGCTGCGGCGTTCCCGCTCACACCGGTGGACGGGAACGCCCGGCCGTGTTCCCGGAGAACGGCGGGTGGCCGGTACCGGTCCGGGGACGGTGAGTCACTCCGGCGAGGGGTCCGGGCTGTCCCGGGGCCCCGGCCATTGGTTAGAGTCCCGTCCCATGGCTGAGAACAACTACGAAGACAACGCCGGCAACACCCAGATGTTCCGGGCCTTTGTGGAGACCCCGCCGGCCCAGGAGCGGGCCAATGTCTCCGTGCACCGCAGCAGCGGCGGCGGTGGCGGCCGGACCGGGATGATCGCGCTCGGTGCGATCGTCGCGGTGGTGGTCGTGGTCGCGGTGGTCTGGCTCGCCGTCAAGTAAAACGTCCGAAGGGTCACCACGCGGAACGCTGTCCGGGCGCGGGTCCGGTTCGTACTCTTGGTCGGACGCGGCGCCACCGAACCGCCGCGGCCGACCCAGGAGGACCCAGGTGATCGAGCAGTCCGCGCAGTACCAGCAGCCCGCGCCGGCGGCAGCCGAGCTGGCCGCCCGGAGCCTGGGCCTGGCCGGGGCGGTCAACGCCCGCGACCTGGGCGGCTACCGCACCGCGGACGGACGGGTGCTGCGCAGCGGGGTCGCGCTGCGCAGTGACGGGCTGCACCGGCTGCAGGAGGCGGACCTCGAGGTCTTCGCCGCGCTCGGGGTGCGGCACGTGGTGGACCTGCGCAGCCTGGACGAGGTGCGGGAGGCCGGTCCGGACCGGGTGCCCGGCCTGCCGGTGGCGGACGTCTCCGCGGTCGAACTCTCCGCCGAGCCGCTGAGCGTGACCGCCGACGGTCCGGGCGGCATCACCCTGCACCACCTGCCGGTCTTCGCCGCCGACTTCGACATCTATGTGGCGCTGCGCGACGCGCTGGCCGACCGGGACCCGGTGGCCCAGCGGGCGCTGCTCGGTGACGGCCGGATGGCCGCGACGATGACCGGCCTCTACCGCTGGTTCGTCACCGACCCGGTGGCCCGGGAGCGGTTCGCCGCGGTGCTGCGGCTGCTGGCCGCCCCGGACGCCCCGCCCGTGCTGTTCCACTGCACGGCGGGCAAGGACCGCACCGGTTGGGCGGCCGCGCTGGTGCTCACCGCGCTGGGCGTGGACCGGGCCACGGTGGTGGCGGACTACCTGCTGACCAATGTGCGCTCCGGCGCGATCGTCGACCAGATCGTGGCCAGCTTCTACCATCGCGGCCTGATGGAGGACCCGTCCCTGCTGCTGCCGATGTTCCGGGCCGACCAGGCCTATCTGGCGGCCGCCTTCGAGGAGGTGGCCGCGGGATGGTCCGGCTTCGAGGAGTTCTGGCGGGCCGGCCTCGGCCTGGACGACGCCGTGCTGGCCGGCCTGCGCAAGAACCTGCTGGGTGACGACGACTGAGTGGCCGTCACCCGGATGGGCGTCAGCTCTCGCTGGTCAGCCCGTCGCGCAGCTGGGTGAGGGTCTTGGTGAGCAGCCGGGAGACGTGCATCTGGGAGATCCCGATCTCCTCGCCGATCTGGGACTGGGTCAGGTTGCCGAAGAAGCGCAGCATGATGATCCGGCGCTCCCGGGCCGGCAGCTTGGCCAGCAGCGGCTTCAACGACTCCCGGTACTCGACCCCCTCCAGGGCGAGGTCCTCGTAGCCCAGCCGGTCGGCCAGCGGTCCGTCACCGTCCTCCTCGCCGGGGCCGGAGTCCAGGGAGCTGGCGGTGTAGGCGTTGCCGACGGCCAGGCCCTCGACCACCTCCTCCTCGCTGACCCCGAGGCTGGTGGCGAGCTCGGCGACGGTCGGCGAGCGGTCCAGCCGCTGGGCGAGCTCGTCACCCGCCTTGGTCAGCGCGAGCCGCAGCTCCTGCAGCCGCCGGGGCACCCGCACCGACCAGCTGGTGTCCCGGAAGAAGCGCTTGATCTCGCCGACCACGGTGGGCATCGCGAAGGTGGGGAACTCCACCCCGCGCTCCGGGTCGAACCGGTCGATCGCCTTGATCAGGCCGATGGTGCCGACCTGGACGATGTCCTCCATCGGCTCGTTGCGGCTGCGGAACCGGGCCGCGGCGTATCTCACCAGCGGCAGGTTGAGCTCGATCAGGGTGTCGCGGACGTAGCCGTGCTCCGCGCTGCCCGGAGTCACCGTGGCAAGCCGCCGGAAGAGTGAACGGGAGAGGGTGCGGGTGTCCAGTGACGGCTCCTGCGGCGGCGGCATCGGCGTCCGCTCAGGAGCGTGCTCAGGCGTGTGCTCAGGAGCGTGCTCGGCAACCGCCGTACCACCGTGGATCTTCGCGCTGTCCAACTCCGCGGACATGCACCCACCCCCTTGTGACAGGTCGGACCGGAGCCGCCGCTCGGCTCCGGATGCGCGCCGAGTGATCGGCGCCCCCCAATCGCTTGCTTACCGGAACAGCGCGGGCGGCAAACCCGAACGTCACCAGATGTCACCCGTCGGAAACACCACGCGACGCGACCTGAGACTCATTCTTCCCAGGAGTTTCCGGTCCTGAGCCTGGTCAAGATCCTGGAGAGCAGCCGGGATACGTGCATCTGCGACATGCCGAGCTCGCTGGAGATCTGCGACTGCGTCAGGTTGGCGAAGAACCGCAGCATCACGATCCGGCGTTCCCGCTCGGGCAGTTGCACCAGCAGGTGGCGCACCATGTCGCGGTGTTCGACGTCGGTGAGTGCCGAGTCCTCGTAGCCGAGCCGGTCCAGCAGGGCCAGGCCGCCCTCGTGCTCCTGGGCGGCCTCCAGCGAGGCGGCGTTGTAGGCCCGGCCGGCGTCCAGGCAGGCCCGCACGTCCTCCTCCGGGATCCGCAGGCTGGCGGCGATCTCCGGCACCTTGGGCGTGCGGCCCTGGGTGACCGTCAGCTCCTCCATGGCGCCGCTGACCTGGACCCAGAGCTCCTGGAGCCGCCGGGGCACGTGCATGGTCCGCACGTTGTCCCGGAAGTAACGTTTGATCTCCCCCAGGATGGTGGGCAGCGCATAGGTGGGGAACTGCACGCCGCGGCTCGGGTCGAAGCGGTCGATGGCGTTGATCAGGCCGATGGTGCCGACCTGGACCACGTCCTCCATCGGCTCGTTGCGGCTGCGGAAGCGGGTGGCGGCGTAGCGCACCAGGGGGATGTTGATCTCGATCAGCGCGGCCCGCACCTGCTCGCGCTCGGGTGCGTCGGCGGGCAGCTCGGCGAGCCGCTCGAAGAGCACCCTGGTCAGGGTGCGGACGTCGATCGGGCCGCCGGCCTCGGTCGGGTCGTCCGCCGTGGCACCGCCGTCCCGGTCGGCCGCGCGCTCCAGGCCGGGGTCCGCGCCGGTGTCCGGCTGGCTCTCCTGGATCGGCACCGGAAGCGCCACCCCCTCTTCGTTCACCGCCTCGCCCTGCCCGGCCAAATCGGTCATAGCATCACAAGCCGGGCGTGCTTCGATCAAGCACCGGGCTCAGGCGTGTTGACGGACCGTCGGCTCGGGTGGGGCGGTGAACGGGAGGCGGGCGGGGGTCAGACCTCGAAGTCGGCGACGACCAGGGTGGCGATCGCGCGCCACTGCTCGGCGACCGCCACATGGGCCGGGTGGGTGGCGTACACCTTGAGGGCGTCCTCGTCGGCGAACAGGCTGTTGAGCGCGAAGTCGTAGGCGACGTCGCGCGGGCTGAAGTTCCAGCCGCACTGCCACTCCAGCAGCTCGGGGATCTGCCGGTCGAGGCCCTCGAAGCCCTGGGCGGCGGCCTGGGCGCGCGGGTCGTCCTTGGTGACGCCTTCGTTGAGCTTGAACAGGACCAGGTGGCGGATCACGGGACGCTCCTTGCGGACATGCGGGGTAACGGACTGACGGACCTGGTCACGCTACTCGACGCCGCGGCGGAGGCCCGCCCCGGCGGCTACTTGATCAGCCCGGTCATGAAGTCGCCGATCGACTTCGCGGCCTCGGAGACCCCCTCGAAACCCGACTGGACCAGCTCGGCCGCGCGGGCGGGGGAGTGAATGATCGTGTACCCCACGAAAATCAGCAGCAGATACATGCCGATCTTTCTCGCCTGTGCCATCGAACCGCCCACCTCCACCGTCGGTCACGGCCCCGCGCACCCGTGAACGCTGGCGTTCGCACGGCGACCCCTCAGCGCAGCTTATCCACCGATCGGCGCAATGGGGTGAGCAACGCGTTCACTCGCAAGGACCAAGGTCCCCCGGGCCGGGGCCCTTGTGCGGATGCCGGGGAGCGGGGTGCGGGGCAGGATGGTTGACGTACCGAGGATCTGGCAGGAATCCCGGGTACGTGGGTCCGGAGGTCCCCGCTGTGGGACCGGGCGCCGTGCTTCCCCCCGATGCGGCGCCGGTTGGGGACCTCCGCACGGGGAGCCGCCCGACCCCCCGGGGCGGCTCCCCCCAAATCACAGGGCTTCACCGGTGGGTACAGCTTCACCGCTGGGTACGGCTTCATCGCTGAGTGAAGCGCACCTCGGCCTCCGGGGCCAGCCCCAGTTCCTCGCCGGTGATCGGCTCCCCGGTGCTGATCAGGATGTTGTAGTGGTTCGGGAAGTGGCAGGCGTCGAAGCCGAGTACGGTGCCGACCGGCCGGCCGCCGATCCAGACCGTGTCGCCCCGGTCGATCACCCCGGCCCGGGAGATCTCGGTGAAACCCAGGAACCCCACCCGGTCCACCCGGGTGCCCGGAGTGCCGTCCGCGACGTCCGTGGTGACCAGCTCGTGCAGCTCGCCGGCCCGGACGCAGCGGCTGGCGTACGGCTCCACCGTCATGCCGCGGTCCTCCCGGCGGTGGATCAGCACCTTCACCAGCTCGCCGGCCACCGGCCGCTTGGCGCCGTCCTCCTGGCGCTCCGCCGTCATCGGGCTGGGGGGCATCGAGCCGGCGGTCATCGGGCAGCCTCCTGGGGGACGCGGATCGCGGGGTGGGTGGCGCCGGTGTCGGCCGTTCGATAGGCGGCGTGCACCAGGTCGAGGGCGTGCGCACCGCCGTCCCGGTGGGCCGAGGGGTCGTCGAGCGCGGCTCCGAAGGCGGTCAGGATGCCCCGGTACTCGTGCCAGAGCGACTCCTTGAAGCCCGGATGACCGGCCAGCAGATCGGCCTGGCGGACCGTGCCGTCGGCCATGACGAGCCGGACGTCCTTCAGCTCGCCGGGGTAGGACCAGTCCAGCTCGACCCGGGCCCGCGCCGGGTGCGGCCCCTCGGCGACCAGGTCGATCACCGCCGCCCGGTCCAGCCCGGCCGCGTCCCGCTCGATCTCGGCCCGGGTCACGGTCAGCTCCGCCTCGCCCAGGCAGCGGCGCACCAGGTCGAAGGCGTTCGGGCCGTTGTCCGCCACGCAGCCGCCGCCGCAGCGGGCCGGGTCCAGGTACCAGCGGTCCTGGCCGACGTGCTCCTCGATCCGCTCCAGGTAGCGCACCCGCACCTGTCGGACCGGCTGGTCGAGACCGGCCAGCAGTTCCAGCAGCGGGGTGTTGTAGCGGCGGTGGAAGGCGGTGAACAGCGGCGTGCCGTGCTCGGCGGCCAGGGCGGCCAGCCGGGGCCCGTCGGCCGGGTCGATCGCCAGCGGCTTCTCCACGCAGACCGGCACCCCTGCGGTCAGCAGGTCGCGGCAGAGCGGGGCATGGGCGTCGTTCGGCACCGTGAGCACCGCGCCGGCCAGCTCCGGGTGGTCCGCGAGCAGGGCGTGGTGGTCGCGGTAGGCGGGCGTTCCGGCGGCCCGGTGCGGGGCGAGCGCGGCCTCGTCCAGGTCGCAGACGGCGGCCAGCTCGAAGGCCGGGTCGGCTTCGATCGCGGCCAGGTAGAACCGGGAGATGACGCCCAGTCCGATCACGGCCACCCGGCGTGCGGGCAGTCGGCGCGCGCTCATTCGGCGGCCGCCTGCGGCGTGGCGCCGATCGGCCGCGGCGGGGTCAGCGCGCAGTCCGCGGCCAGCTCGGTGAGCTCCTGGAACCGGGCCGGCGCCAGGTGCACCCCGCCGATCAGCTGACGTTCGGCCAGCTCGCCCTCCGGGTGGCCCGGGTAGCCGACCGGGTTGGCCGGGTCCACCGGAGGACAGTCCAGCAGGGTGCCGAACAGCTCGCCGGCCTGCCGGGCGAAGTCCTGGCCGTCCCGGAGGGTGCCCGGGGCGATCGCCAGGGCCAGGTAGCCGATGTCGTCGTCGCGGCCGCCGGGGCGCCCGTCGCCGGTCAGCGCCGCCCGCTCCGGGCCGAGTCCCGCCCCGGCCAGCAGGGCGCCCAGCACCTCCACCACCAGGCCCAGGCCGTAGCCCTTGTAGGCACCGGTCTGCGGGCTGCCGCCGAGCCAGAGCAGATGGGCCTCGCCGCGGTCGAAGGCGGCCGGGTCGGTGACCGGGTCACCCTGCTGGTCGGCCAGCCAGCCCGCCGGGATCTGCTGGCCGGCCCGGGCCGCGGCCCGTACTCGCCCGGTCGGCACCGCCGTGGTGCTCATGTCCAGCACGAACGGGTGCAGCCGATCGCCGGCCGGGGCCGCGACGCTCAGCGGATTGGTGCCGAGCAGTGCGGTGCGGCCACCCGGCGGCCGGGCGATCCGCTGCCGTCCGCAGTTGGCAGCGACCAGGCCGATCAGGCCGCGCCGCGCCGCCCGCAGGGTGTGGAAGCCGGCGCAGCCCAGGTGGGTCGCGCCGCGCACCGAGACCAGGCCGACACCGTGCCGCTCGGCCCGCTCGACGGCCAGGTCCATCGCCGCCGGCGCCGCCCACAGGCCGAGCGCCCGCCGGTCGTCCAGCAGCACCGCGGCGCCGAGGTCGGCCAGCACCTCGGGCTCGGCGCCCGGATCGGCCCGGCCCTCGTCGAGCAGCGGCAGGTAGAGCCGGGTCAGGTTGACCAGGCCGTGCGAGGTCAGCCCGGTCAGATCGCCGTAGAGCAGCGCCTCGGCGGCGGTCCTGGCCCGGGCGGCGGGCAGGCCGCGGGTGGCGAACACCTCGGCGGTGAAGCGCAGCAGCTCCGGGTAGCGCACGGTCACCCCGGGCCGGGGTCCGGGTGGCGCGGTGCCCAGCCGGGCGCCGTCGCCCTCGGCGTGGTGGGTGGTGAGCGTGGGTGTCAGCGACATGCGGTGCTGGCCTCCTGGGTCTCAATGAGCGGGGCTGGTGGTGTGGTGGGCGACGCGGGGCGGCGGGACGGGGCCGGCGCAGTCGGTGTCGAAGGCGGCCAGCAGGTCGCGCACCGACCGGGCGAAGGCGGCCAGCTCGGCGGTGTGCACGAACTCGCCGTCCGCGTGGGCGCGGTTGCCGGCCAGGGTGCCCGGGCCGAGCACCGCGGTGTGGGTGCCCGGGTGGCCGGCCAGCCAGATCGCGTCGCAGGTGAAGCCGGGTTCGTCGGCCGGCCACTCGGCGATCCCGGCGCCGGCCAGCAGCTCGGTCAGCCAGGCGTCGCCGGCCGTCGGCGCCAGGGCGGGCAGACCGCGCTTGAGCCACTCCAGCCGGGTGATCTCCGCGGCGTCCACTGCGGTGCGGGCCAGCAGCGGGTTGGCGGCGAACCGGTCGGCGAACGCCCGCAGCCCCTCGGCCAGCCCCTCGGTGACCGCCTGCTCCAGGCGGGCCGCGGTGGCCGGGTCGGGGTAGGCGAGGTTGAGCAGCAGTTCGCCCCCGCCGTAGACCCGGTTGTGCAGCCGGCCGGTGTGCAGGCCGGCGATGCACAGCCGCCCGTCGCCCGGGGTGATCGTGCCGGCCAGGTGCTGGGCCAGGAAGCCGAGCAGCACGGTGGCGTTGTGGCCGGCCCCCGGCTGGTCGTCCACCGCGTCCTGGCCGTGCGCGGTGATCCGGGCGGTCATCGCGGCGGTGCAGCGGGTCAGGGCCCGGTTGCCGGTGGGCTCGCAGAAGACGTTGAGCCGGCCGTAGTGCCCGGCGGCCACCAGCGGCCGGGTGCCGATGGTGCCCAGCGCCCCGCCCTCCTCGCCGGCCACCGCCTGCACCAGCACGGCGATCCGCTCGGCCAGTCCGGGCCGGGCGGCCAGCGCCGCCCGCACCCCGGCCAGCAGGGCGACGGCCGGCCCCTTGGCGTCCACCGCGCCGCGGCCGTGGAAGGTGCCGCCGGTCGGTCCGTCGACGAACCGCACCGGCTGCCCGCCGGCCACGGTGTCCAGGTGCACGTTGAACATCACGGTGCGCTCGCGCGGGGTGTCCGACGCACCGAGCCGCAGCAGCAGCGAGGGCTGGTCGGCGAGGAACGCGGGGTCGGCGGCCGCGGCACGCACCGGCAGTGGCACGTCCGGGAGTTCGGCCCAGGCCCGGCCCGGCGCTTCGTGCCGCAGCACCGCGAAGCCGCATTCGGCGGCGGCCGCCGCGGCGTAGCCGCGCTGGGCGTCCCAGAGCCGCGGGGCGTGGGCCGGATCCTCCAGCGGCCCGGCGGTGGGCAGGGTCAGCAGTTCCAGCAGCAGCCGGCGGTCGGTCGGGGTCAGCACGGCGGTGTCCACTCCAGTCCGGCGGCGGTGCCCCGCCAGCTGCCGCCCGCCGTGGCCGCCGCGGTCTCGGCCAGTTCGCGCAGCGCCTGCCCGCAGCGGGCGAAGGCGGCGCGGCAGGCGGTGGGTTCGTCCCGGTGGCCCTCGTGCGGGCGGACCGCGACATGGGGTTCGATCGACCAGTGGCCCTGGTAGCCGGCGGCCAGCAGCAGACGCAGGCAGTCGGCCACCTCGGCGTCGCCCTCGCCCGGCGTCCGGTAGGCCACCGCGTCGCCGGACAGCCGCACCGCGTCCTTCACCTGGACGTGGCGCACATACGGTGCCAGCGGGCGCAGCAGCTCCAGCGGGCGGTAGCCGTGGGCCGCGCCGTTGCCGGTGTCGAAGAGCAGCCCGAAGGCGTCGCTCCCGGCCGCGTCCAGCAGGCGCAGTGCCCGGTCGGCGTCCCGGCCGGCCCAGCCCGAGCAGTTCTCGTGCAGCAGCACCACGCCGTGCCGCTCGGCGCTGCGGGTCAGCACCCGGATCCGGCGCAGCACCTCGCGTTCCCAATCGTCCTGTGGGAGGCCGTCGTTGGGGTAGGACATGATCCGCAGGAAGCGGGTGCCGAGTGCCGCGCAGCGGTCCGCCAGCAGCGCCAGTTCGTTCAACTCCTGGTCGAGGTCGCAGGAGACCGGGCGGGCCCAGCCGCCGATCCGGGATGCGACCACAGGTACTCGCAGGCCGGCCTCGGCGATCCGGGCGGCGGCCCGGGCGAACGCGGGGCCGCTCAGCAGGTCCAGCGGCTGGCCGTCCACCGAGCGCAACTCGATGGCCTGCCAGCCGAGTTCGCGGGCGGCGGCAAGCTGGCCGGTCAGGTCGGCGGCGGCCTCGTCGGTGATCCCGCAGTAGTCGATCCTCCTCCAGCCCACGGCCGGGGGTGCCTCCGTGATCGGTCTCGCCGGCGGGGAGTTGCCGGTGGTCTGCTCGGGCGACAGCTCAGTGGACACAGGACAACTCCCGTTCGGTCGACTCGGGTGGTCGGATGACCAGGTCCGCACCGCTGAGCCGCTTGGCATCGCTCAGCAGGCGGACCGCCCTGACCTGTGGGTCGAACTCGCCTTGCGGTGGCAGCGGGCCGGCCAGGAAGCGGGCGTAGGCGCGGCGCAGGTAGCTGCTCAGCGCATCGTCGGGAAAGATCTCGCGGCTGTTCAGACCCCGTCCGGTGAGCCGGAGTTGGGCGTACTCGTCGTCGGCGCTGCCGGGGTAGTGGCCGATCGCGGTCCCGTTGGCGAAGCGCAGTGCGATCCGGCGTTCGCGCACCGGTGACATCAGGTCCGAGACGATCTCGGTGCGCACGCCGCCGTGGTGGGCCAGCACCAGCCGGGCGCTGCCGAGCGCGGGGCGCAGCTGGTCGCCCACCCGCAGGTCCCGCCAGTCGGCCCGCAGCACCTCCGCGTCGCCGGCCAACTGCAGTGCCACGCCCAGCGCGTGCGGGATCTCGATGTCGAAGGCGGTCGGGTGGCCGTCGGTGGTCAGCGAGCGGCGGAACCGCGGCTTGTGCTGGCGCACCGAGATCCGGCGCAGCGCGCCGAGTTCACCGCCGCGCACCAGTGCGGTCAGGCGCTCGGTGAGTGTGCTGGCCAGCCACGGGGCCACCACCGCGACCTCCAGGTCGAGGCGGTGCACCAGGTCGGCCAGGGTGTCCAGATCGGCCGGGTAGGCTGCGAGCGGCTTTTCGACGATCAGCCGCCGAAAGCCCAACTCGGCTAGTTCGGCAACGAGTTCGGCGCGGCGCTGGGGTGGCGTGCAGATGTGCACCACGGTTCGGGCCGGGTCGAGCACCTTGCAGGCGGCAGCCGGTGAGGGCATTAGGCGCAGGTCGGGGGAGTCGGGTAATGCGGCCGGGCTCGGGTCGACGGCGAGCAGTGGCGCATCGGCGAACAGCCGTGCGGTTTCGTGTCGCAGTCGCAGCAGCACCGGCAGGTGCAGCCCGGCACCCGCTCGGCCGAGGCCGATGATGAGGGTGCGGAACATCGCGCGGTGCCACCTCCTGGGCGGTTCGGGGCCCATGGGTTCAGGCCGGATCGGAACGGCGACAGGGTGCCGATCAATCTGACGGCAAGTCAACTCACTCTGGGCGCTTACCTTCACTAAAGAGTGGTTTATGAGTAATCAGCACTCTTTTGACGGTATGCCGCTGGACAGTCGACGTAGCCTCGGTCCCCAATCCGAGCCTTCGCCGCCGCCAGGCCGGGGAGGCTTCGTCCTGAGAGGGGAAGCGTTGCAGCCATCCACCGCAAACCCCGGCGCGCTGCCCAGGCAGCCGGCCGGGCGCCGACCGGTGCCGTTCTTCACCCAGGCCCGCACCTTCGAGGAGCTCTGGCCGCTGATCGAGCGGCGCGCCGTGGAGGTGCTGGACGACGGCAAGTTCTCACACGGCCGCCAGGTCGCCCGACTGGAGCGGGCGTTGGCCGAATACACCGGCGCCCGCCATGTGGTCGGAGTCAACAGCGGCACCGATGCGCTGGTCCTGCTGCTGCGGGCGGCCGGGCTGCGGCCCGGCGACGAGGTGGTGGTGCCCGCGTTCAGCTTCGTCGCCTCGGCGAGTTCGGTGGTGCTGGCCGGCGGCCGGCCGGTCTTCGCCGACATCGACCCGCAGACCTATGCGCTGGATCCGGCGGCACTGGAGGCAGCCGTCACCGAGCGGACCAGGTTCGTGATGCCGGTCCACCTGTTCCACCGGCTCGCCGATCTGCCCGCGCTCTGCGCGGCGGCCGGCCGGCACGGCCTGACCGTGGTGGAGGACAGCGCCGAGGCGATCGGGATGCGCCTGAGCGGGCGCCACGCCGGGCTGTTCGGCGCCGGCGGGGTGCTCTCCTTCTTCCCGACCAAGACGCTGGGCGCGATCGGCGACGCCGGCGCGGTGCTCACCGACGACGACCAGATCGCCGCCACCGCGGCCGCGCTGCGCCACCACGGCCGGTTCGGGCGCACCATCGGCGACTTCACGACGATCAACACCGGCTCCACGCTGCCCGGTTGCAACAGCAAGATGGACGACCTGCAGGCGGCCGTGCTGCTGGCCAAGCTGACCAGGCTGGACGCCGACATCGCCCGCCGGGCCGAGCTGGCGGCCGCCTACGACGAGCGGCTGGCCGATGCGCCGGGGGTGCTGCGCCGGCCGCCGGTGGGCGGTATCGAGGGCCAGGTCTTCTACGTCTACCTGATCGAGACCGCGCGCCGCGACGAGCTCGCCGCCTACCTGGCGCTGCACGGGGTCGAGACCGAGGTCTACTACCCGTCACCGCTGCCGCTGCAGCCCTGCTTCGCCGAACTCGGGCACCGGGCAGGCGAGTTCCCGGCCGCCGAAGCAGCCTGCACCCGCACCCTGGCGCTGCCGCTCTACCCGGAGCTGGAGCTCGACCAGGTCGACACCGTCTGCGAACTGATCCGAGCGTTCCATCGGGAGAACGAGTGAACACCGCCCAGTTGACCGAGATCCCGTTCTTCCCGCCGGACCTCTTCGAGGGTGACCGGGCCGAACTGCTGCGCCTGCTCCGCCAGATCGGCACCGGTCCGAGCCAGCGGTTCATCCTGGGCGAGCAGACCGCGCTGCTGGAGCGGGAGTTGGCCGAGCAGCTGGGTGCGGCCGACGTGGTCGCCTGCTCCAGCGGCACCACCGCGCTGACCATGGTGCTGGCCGCGCTGGAGGTCGGGCCGGGCGACGAGGTGGTGGTGCCGGCCTTCGGCTGCGCCCCGCTGGCCGCCGGCGTGGTGCAGGTGGGGGCCCGGCCGGTCTTCGCCGACATCGACCCGTGGACCATGGTGGCCGACCCGGCGGCGATGGAGCGGCGGATCACCGGGCGGACCAAGGCGCTGATGCCGGCGCACCTGTTCTCGGTGATGGCCGACATGCCGGCCTTCCAGGCGCTGGCCGAGCGCCACGGGCTGCGGCTGGTGGAGGACTCCGCGGTGGCCCAGGGCGGGGTGCTGGCGGGCCGGCCGGCCGGGCTGTGGGGCGAGGCGGGGGTCTACTCCTTCGTCCAGGTGAAGACCTTCGGCATGCCCGGGGAGGGCGGCGTGGTGGT
Source organism: Kitasatospora acidiphila (assembly GCF_006636205.1). NCBI lineage: Bacteria > Bacillati > Actinomycetota > Actinomycetes > Kitasatosporales > Streptomycetaceae > Kitasatospora > Kitasatospora acidiphila. The sequence continues at coordinate 4,804,248 of NZ_VIGB01000003.1, forward strand.
CACCCGGGACGCGGAGATCGGCCGCACGGTGCGGATGCTGCGCAACCACGGGCAGGACGGCAGGGTCCGGTTCCGGCACCACCGGATCGGCTGGAACAGCCGGTTCGACGAGCTGCAGGCCGCCTTTCAGAGGCACCGGCTGCCCGGCCTGCCGGCCCGGCTGGAACGGCGGGCCCGGATCGCGGCGTACTACACCGAGCGCTTCACGCCGCTGGCCGGGCGCGGGGTGCAGCCGCCGCCGCCCGGCACCGAGGGGCGCTGCTACTACGTGTACACGGTGCTGGCCGAGCGGCGCGGGGCACTGGCCGCCCACCTGCGGGCGCACGGCATCGCGTCGCACGCCTACTACCCGCAGATCCTGCCCCGGCAGGAGGCCTTCGCGCCGTATGTCCAAGCGGGGGACAGCTGGCCCGCCGCCGACCGGGCCGCCGAGCGAGCACTGTCGATCCCCGTCTATCCCCATTTGACGGATCGCCAGGTGGAGTACATTGCCGATGTTGTGTGCGATTTCGCCGTCAGTTGAACGAAGTTGATGGATAGTCATCATTTTCTTGGCCCTGACGGGTGATGCTCGCGCGGAGTCCGTCGGGGCCGCCTTATGGGTGAAGAACGTTCACCGTCCGAGTGAAGTCCGGGATCGGTCATTCGGGACTTTTTTGCGCCGGATCCGGTCAAGAGCCCAAGTGCCGCAAGGGCTGGCGGTGTGCCGAGTCCACCGACCCGCCGATGACACGGAGAGTGACGAAAAGCGGCCGGGCTGTGATCGACTGGCGCCGAGCTCGGGCATCCGGCCCGACATGTCCTAGGAGGACCCATGCAAATCACGGCCAAGCGCTCCGTCGCCATTGCGGTCGCCGGTCTGGTCGTGGGCACGGTCGCTGCCCTGAGCGTTCCGGCCCTCGCGGACAACGCGCCCGCGACCCCGAACGCCACCAAGATTCCGGCGATGACCCTGGACTTCGCCGGCACCAACGGCGAGGCCGACAGCCCGCAGGTGGTCGGGGCCACCTTCGGCGGCCGCGCCGTCGTCAAGGACACCAGCGGCAACAAGGTCGGTGAGGCGTTCGACGTCTGCGCCAAGGACGCGATCAACACCAAGTCCGACGTGGTGTTCTGCACCGGCACCATCAACACCAAGGAGGGCAAGATCTCCTTCAGCGCCACACTGCCGATCAGCGACGACGCGGCCAACCCGGAGCGCGCCGCCGAGACCGGCGTGGTCAACGGCGGCACCGGCAGCTACGAGGGTGTCACCGGTCAGGTCACCTTCACGCCGCGGGCCCAGGGTGTGTTCGACGCCACCTTCAGCTGAGCCCAGCACAGTTCCACCGGGGAGCCGTCGATCCGTCGACGGCTCCCCGTCTGCTGCCACCTTGCCGTTCGTGACCGGAGCACCCCCGATGACCGCCTATGCCATGGCCGAGGCCACCGACCTCGCCGGCACCCAACTGCGCGCCCTGCGCGAGGCCTACGACCCGTACACCACCGAGCGGTTGGCGGACACCGGAGTCGGGCCCGGGTGGCGCTGCCTGGAGATCGGCGCCGGCGACGGGAGCATCGCCCGCTGGCTGGCCGACCGGGTGCTGCCGGGCGGTGAGGTGCTCGCCACCGACCTGGACACCAGGCGGCTGGCATCCGGCGCCGGCTTGCGGGTGCTGCGCCATGACATCGGCCAGGACCCGCTGCCCACCGGCGAGTTCGACCTGGTGCATGCCCGGTTGGTGCTCCAGCACGTGCCGAACCGGCGGGAGGTGCTGGCCCGGCTGCGGACCGCGCTGCGCCCCGGTGGTTGGATCCAGATCGACGAGTTCGACACCTCCTACGCCCCCGCGCTGCTCACCCCCGACGCCGCCGCGGCGCGGCTCTACGAGGCCTATCTCGCGGCCAAGGAACAGCTGTTCGGCGCTGCCGGCGGCCGGGTGACCTGGGGGCGCGAGTGCGCCGCCGAACTGCGCGACGCCGGATTCGAGCAACTCGACCCGCAGCCCCGGATCTTCCTCTGGCGGGCCGGACACCCCGGCCTGGAGCTCCAGCTGTGCCTGCTGGAGATGCTGCGCGACCGACTGCTGGCAAACGGTTTGACCGAGCGCCAACTCGGCGGGCTCGCACACCTGATGAGCGATCCGCAGTTCGCCGCCTGCTCGCCGGTCGTCTACTCGGTGCAGGCCCGCCGAGCCTGACCGGCCCATTCGACACCCCACCTCACGAAGAGGATTCCCCACCGTGCTGGACACCTTCGCGCCAGTCGGGCGGTACCGGCCCACGGCCGCGTCCTGGCGGGCCTACGTCCGCCTCGCCAAGCTGGACGTCTACGACTACTACCTGGCCACCCCGCTGCTGCTGGCCATGCTGCTGCCCGCCCACCCGCTGACCGGCCGCGGCTGGGCGGTGATCGGGCTCTTCCTGGTCGGCGGGATCGCCATGTTCGCAGGGCTGTGCTCCCTCGACGACGTGACCGGCTACCGGGACGGCAGCGACGCCGCCAACTACGGCCCCGACGCGCCCGCCCGCCGACTGGCCCGCAAGCCGCTGATCGCCGGCACGCTGACCGAGCGGCGGGCCGTGCGGTTCGCCTGGTGGGCGATCGCCGCGCAGTTCGGCTGCTGGGGGCTGGCGTTGGCGATCGCGCCGCACCGGCCCTGGTGGGCCGTCGCGGGCACGGTCGGCTGCCTGTTCGCCGGCTTCCAGTACTCCTGGTGGCTGCGGCTGAGCTACCGGGGCTGGCAGGAGTTCCTCCTCGCCTTCTACGGCTGGGTCTTCGTGCTCGCCCCCTACGGGCTGGTCACCGGCCGGGTCGAGGGCTTCGCGGCGGTGCTGGGGCTGGTCTTCGGGCTCGGCCCGCTGCTGTTCGGCGTCTACTCCAACGTCAACGACATCGCGGGCGACCGGGCGGTGGGCCGGCGCACCGTGGCGGTGCTCGCCTCGCCGGCCGGCAACGCGGCCTTCATCGCGGCGCTCTGTCTACTGGAGGCCGCACTGCTCCTGGCACCAGCTCAACTGGGCTACGCACCAGGCTGGTTCGCGGCCCTGATGGCTCCGGTGATCGCGCTGCGGGCCGGTCAGTTCACGCTCGGCCTGGTGGCCGGCTCCCGGGAGATCCTGCGGGCCCGCCGACTCGGCATCCACACCCACCGGGTCTGCACCGCCCTGCTGGTGGCCGCTTGCCTGATCAACGGGGGTGCGGCATGAGGCTGTTGCGCCCGCGGCCGCTCGACTTCGGCCCGCTCATGGAGACCCTGGCCGACCGCGGCTCGCCCACCACCGTCCGACTGAGTCGCCCGCTGGACCTCGCCCCGGACGCCGGCTGCGTCTGGACCATCCCGCAACTCGCCGAGCTGGTCCGGGAGATGTCCGCCGCGCTGGCCGCCGCCAAGGTGCGACCCGGCGACCGGGTGGCGATCCACAAGCGCAACCACTGGGACTACGCGCTGCTGGCCGCCGCCGCCGCGCGGATCGGCGCAGTGCCCGCGCTGATCTCCGGAGTGCTGCCGCCGGACGCGCTGGCGGCCCTGCTCGCCCGGCTGCGGCCCGCGCTGCTGCTCTCCGACCGGGCCACCCTGGCGGGCGCGGCCGACCGGCCCGCCGTGCCGACGGTCTGCCTGGACGGGGCGATGCCCGGCAGCACCGCACTGGCCGACCTGCGCGGCGGCGCCGTCCCCGCCGTCCACCGGCGTGCGGACGACGAGCCGCTGGTGATCATGCACACCTCCGGCACCACCGGGGTGCCGAAGCTGGTGGTGCACTCCACCCGCAGCCTGGTCCGCCGGATCACCGGGTTCGAGGCGCGCCCCTGGCCGGTCACCGCGCTGCGCTCCTCGGACACCACGGCGAGCGCGGTCTCCTTCGCGCACGGCCGGGCGGTTTCCTGGACCATCTCCACGCTCTGGGGCCGGCCGGAGAACGCCCTGCTGCTGGCCGACGACGGGCCGGCCGCCGTCCGACTGCTGCGCGCGCACCCGCCCACCATCGTGGAGGCGGCGCCCGCCGTCTACCAGCACTGGCAGCCGCTGGCCGCCGAGCCCGACGGCCCGTTCGCCCGGGGGCGCCTGTTCATCAGCACCTTCGACGCCGTGCACCCGCCCACCGTGCGGGCCTTCCTCGACGCCAGCGACCGCCGGTTCCCGGTCTGGATGCAGGCCTGGGGCCAGAGCGAGACCGGGCCGCTGAGCTTCCGCTTCTTCGTGCGCCGCTCGCTGGCCCGGCGCGACGAGCGCCACCCCACCACCCGCGACCTGGGCCGGCCGGTGCCCGGCTGGGTCGGGCTGCGGGTGGTCGACCCGGCCACCGGACGGCGACTGCCGCGCGGCCAGGTGGGCCTGCTGCAAGCCCGGGTACCCGGACTCTGCCAGGGCTATGTGGGTGAACCCGAGCGGTGGGCCGCCAAGCGCGACGGGCGCTGGTTCAGCACCGGCGACATCGGGACGCTGACCAGGACCGGCGGGGTACGGGTGCTGGACCGCGAGGTGGACATGATGCCGGGGGCCAGCTGCGTCGAGTTGGAGGACGTGCTGCACGAGCGGCTGCCGGAGGTCGAGGAGGCCGTGGTGCTGGGCGCCGGGCCCGGGCAGCCGGCGCTGCCGCTGCTGGTCACCCGGGACGGCCTGCTCGACCCGGGCCGCTGGCAGCACGCGGTGCGCGACCTGCCGCCGCTGGCCGAGCCGCTGCTGCTCGGCTGGGAGGCGCTGCCCCGCACCGGCACCGGCAAGGTGCGCCGCAACGTACTGCGCGACCGCTATCTGGCGGACACGGCGCGGTACGGCAGCGGGCAGTGGACCTGATGCCGCGTCAGGCCGCCTTACCCGTGGAGTTTTCCCCACCTTCTGATTCGGAGACCGTGTGACCATCCCTGATTTAGATGTCGCCGTCATCGGAGCCGGCCTCGCGGGCCTGGCCACCGCCCACCGCCTGCGCCGGGCCGGCCGCTCGGTCCAGGTCTTCGAGGCCGACTCCCGGGTCGGCGGCCGGATGGCCGCCGGCCACTACGGCGGCTACCGGATCGACGAGGGCGCCGAGACCATCGCCCTGCGCGGCTACCCCGCCACCTGGCAGCTGATCCGCGCCGTCGGCCTGGCCCCCGCCGACGTGCTGCCGATCCCGCACTCGCTCGCCCTGTGGCGGCACGGCCGGGCCCACGCCCACCTGGGCCACCCCCGCGGCCTGCTCAGCGGGGCCGGGATGGCGGCGCGCGGCCGACTGGACTGGCTGCGGTTCGCCGCCGACCTGGGCCGTGACACCGACCCGGAGCGCCCCGAAGCCACCAGGTTCCGCGACCTGACGATCGCCCAGGCCGCCGCCCGCTACCACCCCGACCTGCACGACGCCCTGCTGCAGCCACTGGCCGGCTGCCTCTTCGGCTGGGACACCAGCCGCTCGGCGCTCGGCCCGATGGCCGTGCTGCTGGCCGCCACCGGAGTCGGCACCCGCTGGCTGACCTACCGCGACGGCATGGGCGCCCTCGCCCGCGCGCTGGCCCGGCAACTGCCCGTCACCCTGGACAGCCCGCTGGCCGAGGCCACCGCCGACCCCGCCGGCGTCCGGCTGGCCTTCGCCGACGGCCGCACCCTGACCGCCCGGCAGGCGGTGCTGGCACTGCCCGCGCCGCAGATCCTCACGCTGCGCCCCGACCTGCCCGAGCACGAGCGGCCCTACCTCACGGCGGCCACCTACACCCCGATGCTCAAGGTGGCCTGCCTGCTGGACCGCCCGCTGCCCTCGCCCACCCGCAGCCCCAGCTACGGCCTGATCGTCCCCGAGACCGAGAGCCGACTGGTCTCCGGCGTGGTCCTGGACCACCTCAAGGCCCCCGGCCGAGCCCCGCTCGGCCGCGGCCTGGTCTCGGTGCTGATCTCCCGGCACGCGCTGCCCGAGCTGCTCGCCGCGCCCGACGCCGAGGTGATCGCCGCTGCCACCGCCGAGGCCGCCCGCTTCCTGCCCGGCCTGCTCGGCGCCCTGCGGACGGCGCACGTCTTCCGCCACCCGCTCGGCCTGCCCGAGGCCACCCCCGAGGCGCTGCGCCTGCGGCCAGGATTCCTCAGCCGCCCCCGGCAGGCCGTCGACTACGCCGGCGACTGGCTGCCGCTGCGCCCCAACTCCGAGTCGGCCGCCCGCTCGGCGGTGCTGGCGGCCGACCGGGTGCTCGCCGCGTTGCCGCAGCGGGTGCCGGTCTGACCGTTCACGCGGTGCGGGCGAGCAGCTCCGCCACGGACGCGGCCGACCAGCGGCCGGCCGCGCCCGGGCGGCTCGCCAGGTAGGCGGCGATCCGTTCGGTGCTCCAGCCGTGCGCCTCGGCCAGCCCGGCGGCCAGCTGCCGCAGATACGCCTCGGCCGGCGCGTTCAGCGGCGCCTCGGCCGGCGACCATGAGGCGGTGAAGGTCAGCATCGGCTCGCCGTCGACCTCGCCGACCAGCAGCAGGGTCTCGTACCGCCCCGGGCCCAGCTCGTCCCGCCCGGTCGCCAGCACGGTGGCCAGATCCAGGTCGGCCCCCGGTGGGCGGTACATCTCCTGCGCCACGATGTCGGAGAACTGGCCCACCGTCACCCGGTACGCCCGGGCCGGCACCACCCCCGCCCCCGCCTCGTAGAACCCCATCCCGCCGCCCCACTGCCCCGACACCCCCGCGAAGTACAGCCGCCCCGGCAGCTCCACCCCGCGCGCAGCGCTCGGCATCCCCCGATCCCGGCACCCCGGATACGTCCGCACCCCACCCGCCGCCTGCCCGCCCTGCACATAGCAGCGCAGCCGCTCGACGGCCATGTTCGACCCGTACGCCGCGTACCAGATCCACCGTGGCATGCCGCTCATCACCCAGGTTCCCCACTCGGCCAGGCAACGACGAAGGCGCCCACCGGGAATCGATGGGCGCCTTCGGATGGCGGTAGCGGTGGGATTCGAACCCACGGTGGAGTTGCCCCCACACACGCTTTCGAGGCGTGCTCCTTTGGCCGCTCGGACACGCTACCGAGAGGAGACTCTACCGGACTGGGTGGCCCGCGACGAAATCCGTTCTCGGTGGTGATCAGCGGTGGGTGTCGAACCAGGCGCGCAGCTGGGCGGCGCAGGTGTCGGCGAGGACGCCGGGAACGACCTCGGGGCGGTGGTTGAGGCGCGGGTCGCGCAGGGCGTCGAAGAGGGAGCCGGCGGCGCCGGTCTTGGGTTCGAGCGCGCCGTAGACGACCCGGTCCAGGCGGGCCAGCACTATGGCGCCCGCGCACATGGTGCAGGGCTCCAGGGTGACCACCAGGGTGCAGCCGCCCAGGCGCCACTCGCCGAGCGCGGTGGCGGCCTGCCGGATGGCCACGATCTCGGCGTGCCCGGTCGGGTCCCCGACCGCCTCGCGCACGTTGTGCCCGCGGCCGATGACGGTGCCGTCGGGGCCCAGCACCAGCGCGCCGACCGGCACGTCGCCGGTTGCCGGGGCCAGCGCGGCCTCGGCGATGGCCTGCCGCATCGACGGCTCCCAGCGGTCCCGCACCGGGTCGGGGCGGACCGGGGCCGGGAGCGGGGCCAGGGCGAGGTCGAGGTGGGGCTGCATCCCTCCAGTGTGGCGGACGCAGCCCCGCGGCCTCAGCGCACGGCCTCCAGCACCTCACCGCAGCCCAGTGCCTCGGCGAGCTCGGCCAGGGCGTCGCCGGGTTCGGCGCCCTCGCCGCTGAGCTCCAGCAGGTCCGCGGCCGGCACGCCGAACTCGGTGAGCAGCTCGGAGTCGCCGAGCGGGCCGACCGGCACACCGCCGGGGCCGGTCAGCGGGCGGTCGTCGTCGTCCTCGTCGTCGGCGGAGAGCTCGGCGTCGTCGTCCTCCAGGTCGGTGACCAGGTTGTCGAGGTCGTCGAACTCGCTGTCCCCGGCGCGGCCGACCAGCTCCTCGGTGAGGACCACGTCCCCGTAGGAGCTGCGGGCGGCCGCGGCGGCGTCAGAGACGAAGATGCGCGGGTCGTCCTCGCCGTCCACCCGGACGACGGCGAACCATGTGTCCTCCTGCTCGATGAACACCAGGACCGTGTCGTCGTCCTGCGCCGACTCGCGTGCCAGATCGGCAAGGTCGGCCAGGGTCTCGACGTTGTCCAACTCGGTCTCGCTCACATCCCACCCGTCCTCGGTGCGAGCAAGCACTGCAGCGAAGTACGCCACCAGGGACTCTCCCAAATGGTCTCGGCCGTAGGCGGACTCGGGCGAACGCGGTCTGGCCGCCCCCGCACCAGAGGCGGTCCGCTGTTCGGACCGTCCCATCGGCATCGTGACAGATAGCCAGGCTTCGCGGGGAGTGTTCGGCAGCGCGTCTTCGCAGGTCGTGTCGGATTGGACCCGCGAATACGCGTCAGATGGCTCGGATTCGCCGCTCCGCGGCCGGTGATCGCCCCCTGATCATGTGCGAACCGGCTGTTGGTCGTGTCAGATCCGGAAGGTACGCATGCGGAGTGCTTCACGCATTCGGCGCTCCTTGGTCTTGCGCGGCTGCACCCGGGCCCGCAGTTCGCGGGCCTCGGCGAGTTCGCGCAGGAAGACGGCGCGACGCCGGCGGCGCTCGGCCTCCGGCTCGGGTGTGTTGCCGGCTGGCTCGTCGGGGTCGGCGGAGGAGTTCTCCGAGTTCCTCTCCATACTGTGCGACTTTCCCAGAAGTCCCGATTCGACACCATCGGGCGGGATGACGCCTTCCGGGGATCGGTCATGATCCCGGTGAAGCCCGGCCACGTATGGTCGTGACCGGTCCCGGAACGCGGTTAAGGTCCCTCTATGCGGATCCACGTCGTCGACCACCCCCTGGTGGCCCACAAGCTCTCCACGCTGCGCGATGAGCGCACCGACTCCCCGACCTTCCGTCGCCTCACCGACGAGCTGGTCACGCTGCTGGCCTACGAGGCCACCCGGGACGTGCGGACCGACGAGGTCGAGATCACCACCCCGGTCGCGGTGACCACCGGCACCCGGCTCAGCTACCCGCGGCCGCTGGTGGTGCCGATCCTGCGGGCCGGTCTGGGCATGCTGGACGGCATGACCCGGCTGCTGCCCACCGCCGAGGTCGGCTTCCTGGGCATGGTCCGCAACGAGGAGACCCTGGAGGCGTCCACCTACGCCACCCGGATGCCCGACGACCTGTCGGGCCGGCAGGTCTACGTGCTGGACCCGATGCTGGCCACCGGCGGCACCCTGGTGGCGGCGATCCGGCTGCTGATCGACCGCGGCGCCACCGATGTGACGGCCGTGGTGCTGCTGGCCGCGCCGGAGGGCGTCGCCGTGATGGAGAAGGAACTGGCCGGGCAGCCGGTCACCGTGGTCACCGCCGCGATCGACCAGCGGCTGAACGAGCACGGCTACATCGTCCCGGGCCTGGGCGACGCGGGCGACCGGCTCTACGGCACGGCCGGCTGAGCGGCCGCTCAGCAGCTGCCCGGCTGCGGGGAGGGGCTCGGCGACGGCTTGATGGCGGCGGCCAGCGCGGTGGCCGCCGCGTTCTGGTCGAGCAGCTGGGAGAAGCCGGAGCCGATCACGAAGTCCACGCTGCCGTCGCTGCGGCCGTCGTTCATCGTGGCGGACCCGGCGACCTGGGCACCGAGCAGTGCCGCGGCGGCGGCCCCGGACTGGCCGCCGACCACCTCGGCGGCGCCGGGCACCTTGTTCTGCAGCGGGCCCGGCGCGTTGCCGACCTTGCCCACGGTGAAGCCGCGCTTCTTCAGCTCGTCGGCGGTGCGCGCCGCCAGCCCGTTCTTGTCGCTGGCATTGAGCACGTTGACCGTGACGGTCTGGGGTGACGGCACCGCGGTCACGGCCGGCAGCGGGGTGCCGAGCGCGCCGGGGGAGGCGGAACCGGAGGGGGAGCCGGAACCGGAGGGTGACGGCGAGGCGGAGGGCGCGCCCGTGACCGGGGCGGCCAGCGGCTTGCCCAAGGGGTGGGCGCAGGCCTGGGCGAGACCGTGCTTGGCCTTGCCGGTGAAGATGTTCACCAGTTGGACTCCACCGAGGGCGATCAGCGCGAGTGCGAGCAGGGAGCCCACCAGCATCAGCACCCTGCGCCCGCGCCGTGGCGGTGGGCCGAGCCGCGGATAGCTGGTGCCAGTGATCCGGAACTGCTTCCCCTTCATGCCGTGGGGAGTCAACATGCTCACAGTCTGTCTCCCCTTGGTGGAAGGGCAGCCTTGCCGATGGGTGACGGGCGCGTCGCGGGCGATCGGCCGCAGCGCGGGGCGGTGGGTCCGCAGCACTGGGCGACCGTGGTCAGCAGCCTAGTCCGGTTCCCTGGATGAAGGTAATAAATGATCATCCTTTGGCCGCACCCGAGCACTCGAAAGGGTGTACTGACGATCATTCGGCGGGCAGGCCCGAGCGGAATCCCGAGCTCATGAAAGTGACAACGCGCGCGGGGGCGCCAACGTTGCGGGGGTGATGTGTCATCAGCCCCCCGTCAGTCGAGCTCCAGGACTCGGGCGTGCAGCACCTGGCGCTGCTGCAGCGCGGCCCGCACCGCGCGGTGCAGCCCGTCCTCCAGGTACAGGTCGCCGTGCCACTTGACGACATGGGCGAACAGGTCGCCGTAGAAGGTGGAGTCCTCGGCCAGCAGGGTTTCCAGGTCCAACTGGCCCTTGGTGGTCACCAACTGGTCGAGTCGCACCGGGCGAGGGGCGACGTCCGCCCACTGGCGGGTGCTGGTCCGGCCGTGATCCGGGTACGGCCGCCCGTTGCCGATGCGCTTGAAGATCACACGGAAAGCCTACCCGTACCGGCGCGGCTGGTGCAGCAAACGCGCGGCCCGGGCAGTGGTCTCGGCCACGTGGGCCCCGGAGGTTCACTCCAGTCGCAGAAAGTTTCCGAAATCCAGGCCTCAACTCCTCAGTGCGGCACCGATCCGGTCCAGCGAGGAGAGCCGCATCAGTCCGTAGCTGTAGAACTCGACCTCGGGCACGCCGAGCTCGCGCAGCACCGCGACCTTGGCGGCCGGGTTGGCCGGCCCGTCGCAGTCCACGGCCATCGGGCGCAGGACCACCGCGAGCCCGGTGGGGCGGACGCCGATCGCGGCGGCCGGCGCCGGGGCCAGCCGCCGTCCGGCCCAACGCGCCGGGTCTGGCCGAAAGTACGCCGCGCCCGGCTCCAGGTAGCGCACCACCCGGGTCGGGTGGTGCGGAAGGACGTGGCGCGCGCCGCGTGGTAGACGGCGGCCAGGGTCACCCCGCCGACCCCCGCCCGGTCGGTGAGGTTGCCGAAGAAGGTGTCCGCACCCTCGTCGAGCAGGTCGGTGGCGAAGGCGAGGACGGACGACTGCACGGCGCGACTCCGGAATGCGATCGGGCGGGACGGTCCACGCCGGCCGCCACCCCGGAGCTGGTCTAGACCTGGCAGGCGCAGACGGGCTCACACGTCCGGGTGACCGTGGCCTGTCGTATCGCCGGACGCCGGATCGGCGGCTTGACGATGAGCAGATGAGAGACCGTCAGTTCTTCGCCGCGACCCGGGCTCCGCTAGCCGTGGCCGCCGCCCTGCTGGTCGCCGGAGCGGCCCCGCCGGCCGTCGCGCACCGAGCCGCCAGCCCTCGAACCGCCATCAGCGACCCCGCGCAGTACGTCAATCCGTTCGTCGGGACCAAGCCGGGCGGCATCGACTACGGCAACGGCGGCGGCGCCGGCAACACCTTCCCCGGTGCCACCGCCCCGCTCGGCATGATGCAGTGGAGCCCCGACACCGTGACCTACCAGCACGGCGGCTACTTCTACGACGACCAGCGGATCCGCGGCTTCAGCCTGACGCACATCTCCGGCGCGGGCTGCGGCGACTACGGGAACATCCCGTTCATGCCGTTCCTGGGCGACACGCCGGTGGCGCACGAGACCTTCTCGCACGCCCACGAGAGCGCCGCGCCCGGCAGCTACGCCGTCACCTTCGACAACGGCCTGCGCACCGAGCTGACCACCACCCAGCGCTCCGGCATGGCGCGGTTCAGCTACCCGGCCGGCCAGGCCGCCTCGCTGCTGGTGGACGCCGGGCGGGCCTTCAACAAGGCCTCCGGCTCGGTGACGGTCGGCACCGACACCATCTCCGGCTACACCGACGGCGGCGGCTTCTGCGGTGCGGGCAACCACTACCGGATCTACTTCACGGCCCACTTCGACCAGCCGTTCGCCAAGGCCGGCACGGTGCGCGACGGCGCGCTGGACGCCTCCCGGCACACCGCCACCGGGCAGAGCGAGGGCATCGCCCCGCAGCCGCCCAGGTCCGCCCAGGCCCAGCGGCTCCGGCAGCCCACCGAGCTGGTGCACCCGGACGCGCCGGCCACCGGCTCGGACGCCCAGGCCATGGTCACCTTCGCCCCGGGCAGCACGGTCACCGCCCGGGTCGGCATCTCGTTCACCAGCGCCGCGGGCGCCGAGGCCAACCTGGACCGCGAGCAGGCGGGCGCCGGCTTCGACAAGCTGCGCGACGGCGTCCGGTCCAACTGGAACGACATGCTCGCCCGGATCGCGGTCAGCGGCGGCACCACGCAGCAGAAGCGCACCTTCTACACCGCGCTCTACCACTCGCTGCTGTCCCCCTGCGCGCTCAGCGACGTGGACGGCCAGTACCCGGGCATGGACGGGCAGGTGCACCAGAACCCGGACGGCAAGGTCCAGTACGCCGACTTCTCGGGCTGGGACGTCTACCGCTCGCAGATCCAGCTGCTGGCGCTGCTGGCCCCCAAGGAGGCCTCCGACGTCGCCCAGTCGGTGCTCAACCAGGGCGCCCAGGCCGGCTACTTCGACCGCTGGACGCTCGCCAACGGCGGCACCGGTGTGATGGTCGGCGACCCGCTGCCGATGATCGCCGCCGAGATCCACGCGTTCGGCGGTACCGACTTCGACGCCGCCGACCTGCTGAGCCGGGCCCTGGACGGGCGCGGCAACGACAAGGAGCGCCCGGGCCACGCGGTCTACGACAACCAGGGCTTCCTGCCCGTCAACACCCCGGGAGAGTGGGGCCCGGCCGCCGGCACCCTGGAGTACGCCACCGCCGACTTCGCGCTCAGCCAGCTCGCCGAACGGCTCGGCGACCGTGAGGACCACGACGCGCTGCTGCACGCCTCGGCCAACTGGCGCAACACCTTCAACGCCGACAGCAAGTACATCCAGCCGCGCACCGCGGACCACACCTGGCCGAGCTTCAACCCGAACAGCGGCGACAACTTCGCTGAAGGCAACGGCGCCCAGTACACCTGGAACGTCCCGTACAACCAGCGCGGGCTGTTCGACGCGATGGGCGGCAACGCCTCCGTGACCAACCGGCTGGACTCCTTCTTCCAGCAGCTCGACGCCGGTCCCGGCGCGCCCTACGCCTACCTGGGCAACGAGCCCAGCCTCTTCGCCCCATGGGCCTACGACTACGCGGGCCGTCCGGACCGGACCGACGACGTGGTGCGCAGTGCGGTCACCACGCTGTTCGGCGACACCCCCGGCGGCGAGGTCGGCAACGACGACCTCGGCGAGATGGGCTCCTGGGCGGTCTGGGGCATGATCGGCCTCTTCCCGATGGTGCCGGGCCGGGCCGAACTGGTGCTGGGCAGCCCGCTCTTCCAGGGCATCACCATCAGCCGGGGCAACGGCGCCATCATCGACATCAAGGCCCGGAACGCCTCGGCCGATGCCCGCTACGTGCACGGCCTGCGGGTCGGCGGCCAGGCCAGCACCCGTCCGTGGGTGAGCGCCGATCTGGTCGGCCAGGGCGGCACCCTGGACTTCGACCTGGCCACCACCCCCGACCCGAGCTGGGGCCACGACCCGAAGGACGCCCCGCCGTCCTTCGACGTCGGCCCGGCCCGGGCGGCCAGCGGGCCGATCACCGGCCTGGGCGGCAAGTGCCTGGACGTCGACCAGGGCGCCGGCCCCACCGTCCAGCTGTGGGGCTGCAACGGGACCAACGCCCAGCGCTGGACCCTGGCCGGGGACGGCACCGTGCAGGCGGCCGGCAAGTGCCTCGACGTCGACGGCTCCGGCACGGCCGCCGGCACCGTCGTCCAGGCCTGGCCCTGCAACGGCACCGGCGCCCAGCAGTGGTGGCCGCGCCCCGACGGCTCCCTGTTCAACCCGCCGTCCGGGCGTTGCCTGGACGACCCGCAGAGCCGCACCGACGACGGCACCCGGGTGCAGTTGTGGGACTGCAACGGCACCGGCGCCCAGCACTGGGTGATGCTGAACCACTGACGGCAACACCAATGACGGCAACCGCCGGGTCCTGGCCTCGGGTCAGGACCCGGCCTTCTTCTTCGCCTTGGCCGCCTGCTTCATCTGCTGCTTGTAGGAGCGGACCTGGAGAAGCGTCTCGGCGTCGGTGATGTCCGCGACCGAGCGGTGGGAGCCGTCCTCGCCGTACGGTCCGGCCGCCTCCCGCCACCCCGCCGGCCGCACCCCGAGCTGCTTGCCCAGCAGCGCCAGGAAGATCTGCGACTTCTGCGGCCCGAACCCGGGCAGTTCGTTCAACCGGCGCAGCAGCTCCGCGCCGCTCGGCGCATCCCGCCACACCGCCTCCGCCTGGCCGCCGTACCGCTCCACCAGGAACCGGCACAGCTGCTGCACCCGGCCCGCCATCGACCCCGGATACCGGTGCACCGCCGGCTTCGCCGCGAACAGCGCCGCGAACTCCTCCGGATCCCGGCTCGCGATCGCCCCCGCGTCCAGCTCCGCCACCCCCATCCGCTGCGCGACCGTGTACGGCCCGGTGAACGCCAGCTCCATGGGCACCTGCTGATCCAGCAGCATCCCGATCATCAGGGCGAGCGGACTACGGCTGAGCAGCGCATCGGCATCAGCCTGCTGCGCGAGACGAAGCGTGACGGCCATGCCCCCATGATGACGCCCAGTCAGGACGGGGCAACTCGGCGTGCCCGTCAGTGCGCGGCAACCTGGGGTGTGGTGGCTGCGTGCCCGTGAGTGCGCGCCAACTCGGCTGGCTGTCAGTGCGTGCCCGTCAGTGCGGGCGCCGGCGGGTCAGGAAGCGCCGCAGGCCCTCGGTGACCCCCGGAGTGGGAAGGGTGGCGGCGAACTGGGCGGCCTCGGTGGCCAGGGCCTCGTCGATGGGGAGGTTGAGGCCGCGGGTGACGGCGGTGAGGCAGGCAGTCACGGCGGTCGGGGCGTGCCGGATGATGCGGTGGGCCAGGGCGTGGGCGGCCGGGAGCAGGTCGGGGGCCGGGACGACGGCGTTGACCAGGCCGAGTTCGGCGGCCCGGGCGGCGTCGACGGGGTCGCCGGTGAGGATCAGCTCCAGGGCGCGCTTGCGGCCGAGATGGCGGGGCAGGCGCTGGGAACCGCCGAACGGGGGCGGGAAGCCGAGGGTGATCTCGGGCTTGGCGAACGTTGCACCGGCGGCGGCCAGAGCCAGCGGTGCGGCCTCGGTGATCTCGCAACCGCCGCCGTAGGCGAGGCCGTTGACGGCGGCGATGACCGGCTTGGGAAAGTTCTCGATCCGCCGGGTGATCCCCTGGCCGCGTCGCACCACCTCGCGCAGTGCCCGCTCGGTGCCACCGGAGATGCTCGCGGCCAGGTCGCCGATGTCGGCTCCGGCGCTGAACGCCCGGTCGCCCGCCCCGGTCAGCACCACGGCGCGGACGGTGTCGTCGGCCTCGACCCGGTCGAGGGCGGCGTCCAACTCGTCGATCAGGGCGTAGCTGAGGGCGTTGAGTTTCTCCGGGCGGTTGAGGGTGAGGGTGGTGATCGGGCCGTCGGTGGCGGTCAGCACCAGGGCGGTCATGTGGGGCCTTTCGGGGTCAGGGGGCAGTGGGCGGGGGCGGGAGCGGGTTCAGGGGCGTGCGGAGTCAAGGGCGTGCGGAGTCAAGGGCGGGGGTCGTGGGTGCGGGGTCAGGGGCGGGGGACGCCGATCGGGTTGGGGAGCGGGACCACCTGGCTGTCGATCAGATGGCGGCTGAGCGGGGCGGCCAGCTCGATGGCCCGGGTGAGGCCGGACTCGCCGAGCAGCATCACCGGGTCCGCGGCCAGCCGGTCGGTGGCGGTCTCCAGCTCCCGGCGGAGGGTGCCGCCGGACTTGGTGAGCCGGCCGCCGCGGTCCAGCAGGCCGCGGGCCACCAGGCGGCGGCGGGCGCCGTCCCATTCCGCGTCGGTCCAGCCGCGGCTGCGCTGGATCAGGTCGGCCGGGACGGCGCCGGTGGCCACATGGGTGAGCCCGGCTTCCAGGCCGGTCAGGCCGGCGTGGGTCACGGCGATCACATGGCCGTCACCGCGGTGTTCGCGCAGCACGGTGGCGGCGAGCCAGAGCCGGCCGAGCGGGTCAGCCGGCCGGGGTACGTCGGACCAGGCGGCGGCCAGTGGCCGGCCCTCGAAGGCGCAGCCCTCGACCGCCCGTTCCAGGAGGTCGACCAGTTCGTCCAGGCCGGTGCGATCGGTGGGCAGGGTGCGGTCCAGGGCCGAGCGGACCGCGTCCAGCCGGGCGTCGAGCACCTTCTCGGGGGCGGCCTGGGTCCAGGCGGCGGGCAGCGCGTAGCCGGTCTTGACGGGGGAGAAGGCGAAGAAGAGCGCGGCGGCGGCCGGACCGCCGAGGGCGCCGAGCGGTGCGATCCGGCCCGCGAAATAGCCCCGCCACCAGCCGGTGAGGCCGACCGCGCGGGCCGCCTCGGCCGGCTCCGGGGTGAAGTAGACCAGGGCGTGCAGCGGCTCGACCGCCTCCCAGAAGCGGCGGGCGAGGGTGGGGCTGGGCTGCATCGGACGGGCACCTTTCCGGGCGGCTGTGGTTCGGGGCGACTGTGTTTTGGACGGCTGTGCTTTTTGGGGCGACCGTGGTTCCGGGTGGCTGTGGTTCGGGGTGGCTGTGGTTCTGTACGGCTGTGGTTCCGGGCGGCTGTGTCTTCCGGATGGCTATGTGCAGCGTGGACCTTGTGAGCCGCCTCGGGACAGTGCCAATCTGACCGAATGGACCAGGATCTGGGCTGGTGGACGCGGATCGCCCTGGACGGCTGGCAGCAGCGTCCCGGCCCGCGCTACCGGCAGATCGCCGAGGCCGCCGCGGCGGCGGTCCAGCGTCGCCTGGCGGTGCCGGGCGACCGGCTGCCACCCGAGCGGCTGCTGGCCGACGCCCTGGCGGTCAGCCGCGGCACCGTGGTCCGCGCTTATGAGCGGCTGGTCGAGAACGGCCTGGTGGAGCGGCGCCAGGGAGCCGGGACCTACGTCAGCCGGCGTCCGGCCTGGACACGCGACCGGTCGGCGGTGCCCTCCGGTCGGGTGCCGGCACCGGACGTCGAACTGATCGACCTCTCGCTCCCGGTACCGGCGGGCACCGGACATCTGCCCGCGGTCGGTGCGTTCCCGCCGCTGGACGGCTACGGCCACGGGGTGCACCCGGCCGGTCTGCCCGAGCTGCGGACGGCGCTGGCCGAGCAGCTGACGCACCGGCTGCGGCTGCCCACCGAGGCCGATCAGCTGATCATCACGGCGGGCAGTCAGCAGGCGCTGGCGCTGCTGGCCACCGCGCTGTCGGCACCGGGGCGGACCGTGCTCACCGGGTGCCCGACCCGCCCGGGGCTGGCCGAGCTGGTCGCGGCGCGGCAGGCGAGCGTGGTGGGCGTGCCGCTGGGCCCGGAGCAGCAACTGGACGTGGCGGCGCTGGCCCGGGCCGGGCGGCGGACACCGTCGCCGGTGCTGTACCTGGACGCCGCGGCCCACCGACTGGCCGGCACCCGCCGGGCCGAGCTGCTGGCGGTCGTTCGGCGGTCCTCGGGCGTGCTGATCGAGGACCTGTCGCAGCTGGGGCTGGGCGGCTTCGAGGTGGAGCCGGGCGGGGCGCAGGTGGGTTTGGACGGCCAGGTGGGGGTCGGTGGTTCCCAGGTGGGTTCCGGCGGGGCTCAGGTGGGGGTGGGTGGCTCCCAGGTGGGTTCCGGCGGGGCTCAGGTGGGGTTGGATGGCGGGGTGCCGCTGGCCGCGCTCGATGAGGGGGTGGTGGCCGTGGGTTCGCTGTCAGCCACCTTCTGGGCCGGACTGCGGATCGGGTGGCTGCGGGCCCCCGCTCCGCTGCACGAGCGGTTGCTGCGGCTGCGGGGCCTGGCCGACCTCGCCCCGTCCGTCCCGGCGCAGCTGCTGGCCCGGGAGCTGCTGGCCGCCGCCGGCCCGGCCTGGCACCGGGAGCTCGGCCGGGCACTGCGGGAGCGCCGGGAGCTGCTGCTGCGCCTGCTCGCCGAGCAGTTGCCGGGCTGGCGGGCGCAGCCTTCGCCGGCCGGGCTGGCGCTCTGGGCCTGGCCGCCGGTCGCCGACAGCACCACCTTCGCCCACCTGGCCGCCGCCCGGTTCGGGGTGCTGACCACCCCCGGGGCTGCGGCCTGTGCGGACGGCCGCCATCTGGCCGGCCTGCGGCTGGGCTATGCGCAGGCCCCGGACACCTTGGAGGCCGCCGTGGACCGGCTGCGGGCGGCGTGGGAGGAGCACAGCCGCCAGCTGGCGGCAAGCCGCTGACCGGAGGACGTGCAGCGGCCAAGGCGTCGATCGCGTTGACCTGTCGATCGCGTTGGGCAGTCGATCACGTTGAGCTGCTGATCACCTGGATCAACGGTCTAGCCCGGACCGGCCGCTCGCGACTTTCAAGCCTGCCACTCGGGAATTGTCATAATCTCGATATCTACTTCGCAGTATCCTCAGATGATGCTCAATAAACGGGGGGGATTGCTCACAGAGGCTTTCTGTTTATGACATTTCCGGGTTACGTTTCCTGCCGTTGCGTGGCCGAACGCCCGCCGCGCAGGAGAGGCAGTAACCATGAGCACGGAAGCCCCGAAGCGCTCAGCGGCCACGGCCGAGTCCGGTGGGAACCCGGACCAGCAGCTGAAGGCCGGACTGAAGAACCGCCACCTGTCCATGATCGCCATCGGTGGGGTGATCGGCGCCGGCCTGTTCGTGGGCTCCGGCGCCGGCATCGCCGCCACCGGTCCGGGCATCCTGCTGTCCTACGGGCTCGCCGGTGTGCTGGTGGTCCTGGTGATGCGGATGCTCGGGGAGATGGCAGCGGCCGACCCGCAGAGCGGCTCGTTCTCCGCCTACGCCGACCGGGCGCTGGGTCGCTGGGCCGGTTTCACCATCGGGTGGTTGTACTGGTTCTTCTGGGTGGTCGTGCTGGCGGTGGAGGCCACGGCGGGTGCCAAGATCCTCAACGGCTGGCTGCCCGCCGTGCCGCAATGGGCCTTCGCGCTGCTGGTGATGGCGGTGCTCACCGGGACCAACCTGTTCTCCGTCTCGTCCTACGGTGAGTTCGAGTTCTGGTTCGCCGGGATCAAGGTGGTGGCGATCGCCGCCTTCATCGTGGTCGGCGTGCTGGCCATGTTCGGCCTGCTGCCCGGCACGCATGCCGTCGGCAGCGCCAACCTGGTCGGCCACGGCGGCTTCCTGCCGCACGGTGTCGGGGCGGTCTTCACCGGCATGCTCACCGTGGTCTTCGCCTTCATGGGCAGTGAGATCGTCACGCTGGCCGCGGGCGAGTCGGAGGACCCGGAGAAGGCCGTGACCAAGGCTACCAACAGCGTGATCTGGCGGATCGGCGTCTTCTACCTCGGTTCGATCTTCATCGTGGTCACCCTGCTGCCGTGGAACTCCGCCTCGGTCAAGAGCAGCCCCTATGTGGCGGTGCTGGAGCACGTCGGCATCCCGGGCGCGGCCCAGGTGATGAACGTCATCGTGCTGACCGCCGTGCTCTCCTGCCTCAACTCCGGCCTCTACACGGCCTCCCGGATGGCCTTCTCGCTCGGCCGTCGCGGTGACGCCCCGGCCGCCTTCGCCCGGGTGACCGGTCGGGGTGTGCCGCGGACCGCGATCCTGGCGTCGGTGGTCTTCGGCTTCATCGCGGTGTTCTTCAACTACACCTCGCCCAACACCGTCTTCCAGTTCCTGCTGAACTCCTCGGGCGCGGTGGCGCTCTTCGTCTGGCTGGTGATCTGCTTCTCGCAGCTGCGGATGCGGCGGATCATCGAGCGCGAGGCACCCGAGCGGCTGACCGTGCGGATGTGGCTCTACCCGTATCTGACCTGGGTGGCGATCGGCCTGATCGCCTTCGTGGTGGTCTACATGTTCACCACGCACGACGGCCGGGTGCAGATGATCCTCTCGCTGGTGGCCGCCGCGGTGGTGCTGATCGCCGCGCAGGTGGTGCAGCGGCGGCGGAAGGCCGTCGTGGCGGACAAGGCGGACGAGGTCCTGTAGGTCCGTTGTCTCGTAGGCCTGTTGGCCCTGCAGTCCTGCGGGGGCGGCGGCCGGTTGGCCCGGTGGTCCTGTAGGCCGCCCGTTCTCGATCCGCCCGTGCGTGGGCTGACTTGTGGTCAGCTCCCGTACGGGCGGATCGCCTTTGCCTCCTTCAGGGCCAGCGCCCACCAGGTCAGCTGGTCCAGCATCGACTTGGCCGCGGTGGCGGCGGCCGGGTCGACGGCTTCGCCCTCGGCGTCGAACTTCTCCCAGGCCGACGCGAAGCTGACGGTCTCGCGGATGCCGACCGCGTGCAGCTCGGCGAAGACCAGGCGCAGCTGCTCGACGGCGCGCAGGCCGCCGGAGATGCCGCCGTAGCTGACGAAGCCCACCGGCTTGGCGTGCCATTCGGCGTTGTGCCAGTCGATGGCGTTCTTCAGCGGAGCCGGGAAGCTGTGGTTGTACTCCGGCGTGACCACGATGAACGCGTCGGCCGCGGCGATCCGGGGCTTCACGGCGGCGAGCAGCTCGGCGTCCGCCTCCGGCAGCGACTGGCCGAAGGCTGGGAACGTGGTGGGCAGCGGCGTCTCGACGAGGTCGATCAGGTCGAGCTCCAGCTCCGGGCGCTCGGCGGCCTGGCGGCGGATCCAGTCGGCCACGGTCGGGCCGAACCGCCCGTCCCGGGTGCTGCCGGTGATGATCGCGATGCGCAGCGGCGTGCTCATGATGGTCCCCCTCGATGGCGTGTACGTCGTATCGATCGAGATACAACGTACACGGGGGCTGTGTACGTTGTCTACTGGCGATACGCTGTACACGGCGCGAGCGCCTAGGGGGCGCCCAGGGAGCGCTGAGGCGCTGAGAGCGGAAGGCGAGGAAGGCGCGGAAGCCGCTGAGGCGCTGAGGGAACTGAAGGTATTGAGTGGATCGAGGAGGTCGGTTGTGAGTCCGCGCAATCCGCGTAACGAAGCCCGTCCCGGAGGTGCCGATGAGCGGCCGGTCTCGCTCTGGGAGCGAGTCGCGCGCCCCGCGCCGACCGCCCGGGTGGCGCTGACCCCGGAACGGATCGCCGTCACGGCCGTGGCCGTCGCCGACGCGGAGGGACTGGACGCGATCACCATGCGCCGACTCGCCGCCGAACTGGGCGTCGCGCCGATGGCCGCCTACCGGTATGTCTCCGGCAAGGGCGAGCTGCTGGACCTGATGGTCGACCTGGTGCACGGCGAGCTGGAGCTGCCGGAGGTGGAGCTCGGCTGGCGCGAGGCGTTGCGGCTGCTCGCGCTGCGCAATCGGGAGCTGCTGCTCGCCCATCCGTGGCTGGTGCGGATCGCCGGGGGCGAGGGGCACTGGCGCTGACCCCGAACCGGCTGGCGATCGCCGAGCGGGGGCTCGCGGTGCTGGACGGGCTCGGGCTGGATGCCGACACCGCGTTGGCGATCACCCGTTCGGTGGCCACCTATGCGCGAGGGATGGCCGGGAACGAGATCCTGCTCCGCGAGCTGATGACGGAGCAGAACTGGGCCAGCGGGGAGGAGCTGCGCAGCGGCCTGGCGCCGCAGATGAGTTACCTGATGAGCACCGGCCGCTACCCGCTCTACAACCGGAGTCTGCTGACCCAGCGGCGGAAGGATGATGCGCTGTGGCAGTTCGAGCTCGGCTTGGAGCTGTTGTTGGATGGGGTCGAGGCTCGGCTGGCGGGTGGCGGCGTTCAGGGTGGCGGTGACGCTGAGGGACGGTGACGGCGCCCGAGACGGTGGTGGCGTGTGGGGTGGTGGTGGCGTGTGGGGTGGTGGTGACGTGTGGGGTGGCGGTGACGCGTGGGGCGGTGGTGATGCGTGGGGCGGCGATGGCGTCCGTTGACATGTGACCATGGGGAGAGGAGGCGGGCCTGGTGGTCACCCGGCGGGCGGCTGGGCTCAGCGACCTGAAGAGTCGACTGGAGAGTCCGATGGAGAAGGTCTTCGAGATCTACATCCGCGCCACGCCCGAGCGCCTCTGGCAGGCGATCATCGACCCCGACATCCGTGCCAAGTACAACTTCGGCGCCCGGGTCAGCTCGGACTTCACTCCCGGTGCCCGCTATGAGATGACCGCCACCGCCCCCGATGGCAGCCCGGTCCCGCTCGGGGAAGGCGAGATCCTGGAGGTCGACCCACCGCGCCGGCTGGCGCAGAGCATGCAGGCGCTGTGGAGCGACGAGGTGAAGCGCGAGGGCATCTCCCGGGTCACCTGGGAGATCCAGCCGGTCGGCGATGATTCCTGCCGCTTGCTGGTCGTCCACGACCACCTGCTGGAGGGTGCGAACGACGAGCTCTACGGTGGCTGGCCGATGATCCTCTCGGGCCTGAAGACCTGGTTGGAGACCGGTGAACTGCTCACTACCCCAGGGTCGTTGCGGTACGGCCGCGGCAACTGAGGCGCCGGCAACCGAGGCGCCGGCAATCGAGGCGGCGGAACTGAGGCGGCGGCACTGAGGTAGCGGCCAGGTGGTGGCGCTCGGCGGGGGTGCGTCAGTCGCCGAGCAGGGCGTTCAGCTCCGGGTAGGGGATCGCGTCGGCCACCGCGTCGTAGCTGCCCTGCGTGTAGAGCTCCTGCGCCGCGCGGCGGACCACCGCGTAGGCGCTCTCGGCCACCGCGGCACCGAGGCTGACCCGGGCCACCCCGATGCTGCCCAGCTCCGCAACCGTCGGCGCACCGGCACCGACCAGCACGTTCAGCGGCACCGACACGCCCTTGAGCAGCTCGCTCAGCTCGGCCAGGTCGGTCACCCCGGGAACGAAGACGCCGCTGGCCCCGGCCGCGACGTAGGCGGCGGCCCGGTCCAGGGTCTCCTGGCGGCGGGCCGCCGCGTCCTCGCCGACGCCCCGTAGGTAGGTGTCGATCCGGGCGTTCAGATAGAGCGGGATGCCGGCGGTATTGGCCGCAGCCCGGGCCGCGGCCAGGCGTTCGGCCTGCTCGTCCACGGGGAGCAGCGGGCTGCCGCCGGTCGTGGACCGGGTGCCGTCCTCCAGGTTGACGCCGACGGCGCCGACGGCCAGCACGGCGGCGACGGTCTCCCCGACCCCCGCCGCGCTGTCGGCGAACCCGTTCTCGATGTCGGCCGTCACCGGCAGGTCGACGGCGGCGACCACCCGGGCGGTCAGTTCCACGGCGAGTGAGCTGCCCAACGTGCCGCCGTCCTGGGCCCCGAGCGCCCAGGCGACGCCGGCGCTGGTGGTGGCGATCGCCGGGGCGCCGGATGCGGCCACGATCCGGGCGGTCGCCGCGTCCCAGGCGTTGGCCAGCGCAAGTGGCCGATCCGCGCGGTGCATGGCGTGGAAGGAGAGCGCCTTGTCGTGCTGCGTCCGAAGGGTTTCGCTGATCGTCATGGCGTCAGTTCAGCAGGCATGCATGGCGGTTGTCGCGTGAATCGGCGCCAGTTGGATGGTGGGCCAACGGATTGGTGAGCAAGTGGGCCAGTTGGTCGGGGGTGCTGCCGCGCGGTTCCTCGCGGGTGAGTTGCTTGCGGGTGAGTGGATCGCGGGTCAGTTGGTAGCGGGCTCGTGGGTGATTTGCTTGCGGGTCAGTTGCCTGCGGGCTTGCGAGCCTCGATCAGGAAGCGGGTGGTGGTGGCGACGAACGGACCGTCCTGGCGGAGCTGCTGGTCCAACTCGCGCAGCCGGTCCCGGTACTGGTCGACGGTGAAGCCCGGGACCATCCAGATCACCTTGCGCAGGAAGTAGATCACCGCGCCGATGTCCAGGAACTCGGTGCGCAGCTTTTCGAACCGCAGGTCGACCATCTCCAGGCCGACCGCCTCGGCCTCCCGTCGGGCCCGCTCGGGGTCCCGGGCCTGCTTGACCTCGGCGGGCAGCGGACCGAGGAAGTACTCGACCAGCTCGAAGACGCTGGCCGGGCCCACCTGTTGGGAGAAGTAGCTGCCACCGGGGCGCAGTACCCGGGCGATCTCCGCCCACCAGGTCGTCACCGGATGCCGGCTGCTCACCAGGTCGAAGGCGTTGTCACCGAAGGGCAGCGGCGGCTCGTCCGCGTCCACCACCACTGCGACGCCGAGGGGGTGGAGCAGCGCGGTCGCCTTGGCCACGTTCGGTGGCCAGCTCTCGGTGGCCACCGTGAGCGGGGCCAGCTTCGGCAGGCCGGCCAGCACTTCGCCGCCGCCCGTCTGCAGGTCCAGCGCCGAATTGACCTGCGCCATCCGCTCACCCAGGAGCCGCTGATAGCCCCAGGACGGACGCTGCTCGGTGGCGCGCCCGTCCAGCCAGGAGAAGTCCCAGCCCTCGACCGACACCTGCTCGGCCTCGGCGACCAGCTCGTCGAAGGTCCGCTTGTCGAAGGTCCGCTCGTTGGAGATCCGCTCGCTGGAGGCTCGCTCGTCGGAGGCTGACTCGTTTCCACTGCTCATGGCATCGGAGCATGCCAGCCAGAAGGCGTGATCGCCCAGCATTTAGTTCGTGATGCCATACGCAATGCTTCTGACAGCCAGACAGGCCAGCTCTTGGACGTATGACGCACAGGCCCGCAGGCTGGGTGGTGAGAGCCGGACCGAGCAAGCGGAGAGGGTGGAGCCAGATGAAGGTGCTGATCGCGGGAGCGGGGATCGGTGGACTGACCGCGGCGCTGAGCCTGGCGGAGGCGGGGATCGAGGTGACCGTGCTGGAGAGCGTGCGCGAGATCCGCCCGCTCGGCGTCGGAATCAACCTGCAGCCGCACGCGGTGCGGGAGTTGATAGAGCTGGGACTCGGGGAGGCGCTGGCCGCCACCGGCATCGCCACCGCGGAGCACGTCTACACCGACGAGCGCGGCGGCATACTGTTCCGCGAACCGCGCGGTGCGGCTGCCGGGTACCACTGGCCGCAGTACTCGATCCATCGGGGCGAGTTGCAGCTCCTGCTGCTGGAGGCGGTGCGGGAGCGCCTGGGTCAGGCTGCGGTGCGAACCGGCACCAGGGTGGTCGACTTCACCGTCGACTCCGATGCCGTGTGCGTCCAGCTGGTGGACCGAGCCTCCGGTGTGCGCTCCGAGTTGACCGCTGACCTGCTGGTCGGGGCTGACGGGCTGCACTCGGCGGTGCGCGCCCGGCTGCATCCGAGCGAGGGGCCGCTGCTCTGGTCCGGGGTGCGGATGTACCGGGGAACGGCGGAGGCCGCAACGTTTCTGACGGGCCGTTCGGCGGTGATCGCGCAGGGCGCCGGGGGCCTGACTTTCCTTGCCTACCCGATCTCCCAGCGGGTCGCCGAGCGAGGCCGTGCCTTGGTCAACTGGGTCTTCCAGGTGCCGATCGCAGAGCCGGGGCCGCTGGCCGGCGAGGCCGATTGGAACAGTCCCGCGGATCCGGCCGAACTGCTGGACCACTTGGACCAGTTCGACGGCTGGCGGGACCATTGGCTCGACCTGCCCGCGCTGATCGGCGGCGGGGGGCCGATCCTGCGGTTCCCGATGGTCGACCGCGACCCGCTGCCTTCCTGGGGCGCCGACCGGGTCACGCTGCTCGGCGACGCGGCCCATCCGATGTACCCGGTCGGCGCGAACGGCGCTTCGCAGGCGATCGTCGACGCTCGGGTGCTGGCTTATCGCCTGGCAGGCATGGGGGAATCTGCGGTTGGTCAACTGGCCGATGTTCGCGGCGCGTTGACCACGTATGAGCAGGAGCGGGCTGCGGCCACCGCTGCCGTGGTCGAGGCCAACCGGGTCATGCTCAGCGCCGATGGTGCCCTCAGCACGGTGACCGACGACTACCGCCGGGCGACTGGTGCCGAGGTGGAGAGGCTGAACGGGCGGGCTTCGCTGGCGCCGAGGGCTGCGCGCAACGCAGTCTGAGTGGCGCGGGGGCCGGGAAGCGGTGTGAGCGGTGCGGGCCCGGGGAGTGGTCCGAGTGGCGGCGGGGCCGGGGGAACCGTTTGGCAATGGCGGGCGATCGTTGGGTTAAGGTGCGCCGAAGAATATGGAGTTGTCTAGCCAACTATCGACCGATCGGCGCTCGATCACGTAGGGTCCGGCGAGGTGGGGCTCTTCCGTGGAGCCGTCAACGGTGCTGCGCAGCAGCCTGGTTACCGGACTGGAAGCTGACGATGTCGCTTGGCGTGGCGGGATTGGTGCTCTGTGCGGCGGTGCTGCACGCGACCTGGAACGCGCTGCTACGGACGCAGGCCGACCGGCTCTGGCTGGTCACGGTGATGAGCTTCGTCTCGACCGCGATCGGCCTGCCATTCGTGATCGCCATGCCGTTGCCGCCGGCGGCCGCCTGGCCGTATCTGACGGTCTCGGCGGCGGTGCAGGTGGTGTACACCCTCTTTCTGCTGCTCTGCTACCGCGTGGCGGACCTCGGCTCGGTTTATCCCGTAATCCGGGGCAGCGTGCCGCTGCTGGTCAGCCTGGGGGCGGCGCTCTTCGCCGGGGAGCGCCCGGGGTTGCCCTCTCTGCTGGGGATCGGTCTGGTGTCGTTCGGGATCACGGCGATGGTGCTCGGCCGGCAGAGCGGCGGGGCGAAGGCGCTGATGCTGGCGCTGGCCACCGGCGCCATCATCGCCACCTACGCGGTGCTCGACGGGGTGGGTGTGCGGCTGACGGGCAACTCGATCTCCTATGCGGCGTGGATCTTCGTGGTGTACGGCGTGCTGGTGCCGGTGGTCTATGTGGCGGCCCGGGGGCGGTTGGTGGTGCGGGGTAGGGGACCCGAGGTGCGGGTGGCGGCGCTGGCCGGAGCTGGCCAACTGGCCACCTACGCCATGGTGGTGTGGGCGTACCGGCTCAGTCCGCTGGGGCCGGTCTCGGCGCTGCGCGAGACCAGCGTGGTGTTCGCGACGCTGATCGGGTGGCGGTTCCTGGGGAGAAGCTGACCGCCGCGCGACTCGGAGCCTGCGCGGCGATAGCCATGGGTGCCTGCTGTCTGAGCTACTTCGCGACTTGACTGGTGAACCGTTCAGGAATGCGCCTAGTTGATGGGGCGTCGGGCTGGTTGGCCCGGGTGGGTGGTCGGCTACTCGGCCCGCAGGGCTCCCGCAGTGCTGGTGCGGGCGGCCCACCCGGCGGGGAGTAGAGCGCCGACGACGGCGATCACCAGACCGCCCAGAAGGAGCGGCACCAGGACGGCCGGTTGGTAGACCGCGATGTCGGCATGCGGCATCCGGGTGCCGGCGGCGGTGCCCATGGCGGGAACCACGTAGTCGTGCAGCACGATGCCTATCGGTACACCGATCAGTCCTGCGACCAGTCCGATGCCGGAGACCGACCAGAGCACCATGGCAACGGTCTGCCGCGGTGACATGCCCAGGGCCTTGAACACGCCCAGGTCGTGCACGCGTTCGCGAGTGTCGAGCAACACGGTGTTGAGGACACCGAGCCCGGCTACCGCGACGAGCATCAGGGTGAGCATCAGGGCCAGTGCGTCCATGGAGACGACCATGCCGTTCAATCCGGTGTATCCCGGCACCGGTGGGACCCCGTAGGGAGTCAGGGCCTCGCCCAGGGAGCCCAGGTACGCCTGCTGGTTCGTCCCTGGGGTCAGGTCGATGTCAATCTCGATGCTCTCGGGCATGACTTTGGCGTTCAGGCCGTTGAGCGAGGCCTCATCGGTCAGGATGACCATGCCTGACTCCTGCACGCTGAAGGCTTCGCCGACGATCCGCACCTGGGCACGATGGTTGTCGTTGGCCAGGGTTATGGTGTCGCCGACATGGGTGCCGGTCGTGGTCAGGAAGCCCGACGGGACCACTACTTCACCGGGGCCGCGGAACCAACGGCCGGACACCATCTGGTAGGCGCCCCAGGAGTAGTCGCCCTGGTAGGCGAGCACGCTGGTCTCGCCGGCTCGGCCGACGACGCTCACGCTGGTATGGCCGAAGCTGAAGAACCGTCGGGTGCCGGGTTGGGCGGTGATCAACGCCTCGATCGCGGGCATGTTGGCAATGTCCGGCTTGTGCGTCATACCGGGCATGGTGATGGCGGGCGGTGGGACAGGGTCGACCTGCACGGCACCGGGCGACTTCCGGTTCATCCCGTCCTGGACGGCATTGAGGGAGATGGTCAGCCCTGCGCCGAAGGTGACCCCGATCGCGCCCAGAACCACCGCGGCAACCATGGCCGCGGAGCGGCCGGGCCTGGCGAACGGACCGGCCAGACCCAGGATCGCAGTCCGGTGCAGCGGCAGTCGGCCGAGCACCTGGCGGGCCGTCCGACCACGCCCGTTGCTCGGGGTGCGGCCCACGGTGAGCGCTTGCGTGGTGCGCAGGCGGCCGGCACGCAGGGCGGGCAGTAGGGCGGCACCAGCCACGGCGGCCAGTGCGACGAGCGCAACGACCACGTCCAGCCAGGGCGCGATCGAGGTGCTGCCGGCCACCTGCGCCTCGTCGGCACGGTTGAGGATCGGGATGGCTGCCAGGTTGCCGAGGATCAGGCCCAGTAGGGTGCCGACCACCGATGGGGCCAGGGCCAACCCCACGTACGCCCGCACGACCTGTCCCGGAGTGAAGCCCACCGCCTTGAGGATGCCGATCCGTCGGCTTGCTGAGCTGACCGCCCCGCTGACCACCACGCCGATGATCAGAACCGACATGCAGAGGCCGAGGACACCGAAGCTGACCAGGAAGGGCACGAAGGTCGCCGAGGTCTTGTCCGCCGCCAGCTTGATCGTCAGGTAGGAGTCCGCGCTGGTGAGCGAGCCTGCGGGCACGGAAGCGGTGAGCTCGTCCCGGTCGGCGGCCACCTGCTGATCGGTCGCGGCGCTGGTGAAGCGGTACAGCATCTGCTGGTCGGGCACGGTGCCGGGTTTGGCCAGGGCCGTCAGTTGGGCGGGCGAGACCCAGGCGTCCGCACTGTCGCCGGCCGATCGGGCCATCCCGACCACGGTCAGCACCGGAGCGCCCGGTGCGTCCGAGAAGGTCAGCTGGTCACCGAGGCCCGCGATCGCCATGTGCTCGTTCAGCACTACCTGACCGGGGGCGCTCGCCCAGGTGCCGGAGGTGATGGTCAGGTCGTCGACCGGCCCCCGGGATCGGCGCGGCCCACAAACACCGCGGGCGGAGTCTGGGCGCCCACCGGCATCTGGGACTTGTTGGCCCCGAAGCGTGGCCATACTGACGGGATGCTGCGCGTCGCCGTGACCGACGACGGCCGAGGCGGGGCGGATCCGGCGCTGGGCACCGGGCTGCGCGGTGTCGAACGGCGGCTGGCAGCCTTTGACGGCGTGCTCGCCATCAGCAGTCCGTCAGGTGGCCCGACCATTGCGACACTGGAGATCCCATGCGGGTTGTCATCGCCGAAGACCTCTTCCTCCTGAGGGACGGTCTGACCAGGCTGCTCCAGGCGCACGGCATGGAGGTCGTGGCCGCGGTGGAGACCGAAGCGGAGCTGCTGGCCGCGGTAGCCGCCAACTCGCCGGACGTCGTGCTGGTGGATGTGCGGCTACCGCCCACGTTCACCGACGAGGGACTGCGGGCTGCATTGGAGGCCCGGCGGGTGGTGCCCGGGCTACCGGTCCTGGTCCTCTCCCAGTACGTCGAGCAACTGTACGCCCGTGAACTCCTGGCTGACACGGACGGCGGCATCGGCTATCTGCTGAAGGACCGGGTGATGGACAGCGTCCAGTTCGTCGACGCGGTGCGGCGGGTAGCGGATGGCGGCACGGCGATGGACCCCGAGGTGATCTCCCGGCTGCTGACCCACAACGCCGGCAACAGCGCGATCGCCGCGCTCAGTCCGCGAGAGCGCGAGGTGCTCGGGCTGATGGCGGAGGGGCGCTCCAATGCGGCGATCGCCCAGCGCCTGGTGATCACCGAGCGGGCGGTGGCCAAGCACACGGCGTCCATCTTCCTCAGGCTCGCCCTGCCGCCCTCCGACGACGACAACCGCAGAGTGCTCGCGGTGCTGGCCTACCTCAACGGGTGAGGCCGGCAAGGGACACCGGCGCACCGGGGTGCACCTTGCCGGGGTGCCCACCCGCACCGGGGTGCCCCTGCACTCGCCGCACCCCGCGCCTGCCCCCGTCACCGCACCGTCAGCACCACCTTGCCCGTCACCCGGCCGGTGTCGCCGAGGGCGTGCCCCTTGGCGGCGTCGGTCAGCGGGAAGACCGCCTCGACAACCGGGCGCAGCCGGCCCGATTCGATCAGGTCCCGGATCCCGAGCATGCCCGCCTGGTCGGCCTCGACCAGGAGCGGGGTCACCCGCACACCCAGCCCGGCGGCCTGCTCCGTCAGGTCGGCGACCCAGGAGCTCAGGGCGATGGAGACCAACTGCCCGCCGCGCTTGAGGACTCGGAGTGAGCGCTCGGCGACCTCGCCGCCCACCGTGTCGAGGACCACGTCCACCGGCTCGATCCGGGTGAAGTCCTCGGTGCGGTAGTCGATGAGCTCGTCGGCGCCGAGTTCGCGCAGCAGGTCGTGCTTCGGCGCACTCGCCGTGCCGATGACCACGGCCCCGCGAGCCTTGGCGATCTGTACGGCCAGGTGCCCCACGCCACCCGCTGCGGCGTGCACCAGGACCCGCTGGCCCGGCTGCACGTCGGCGGTGTCCACCAGGGCCTGCCAAGCGGTGAGGGCAGCCAGCGGAACGGCGCCCGCCTGCACATGGTCGATCCCGGTCGGCTTGCGCACCAGGGCCCTGGCGGGCGCCACCACGAACTCGGCGAACGAGCCGTGGCCGTGCGGGTAGGGCAGCATGCCGAAGACCTCATCGCCGACCTGGTGGATGGTCACTCCGAGGCCGACCGCCTCGACCGTGCCGGAGACATCCCAACCGAGTACCAGGGGAAGCTGGTTGACCATGCCGGGAAAGCGGCGGTGCTTCCAGTCGGTGGGGTTCATCCCGGTGGCGTGCACCCGTACCAGCACCTCGGAGGGGCCGGGCTGCGGACGCTCCAGTTGGACCAGCCGCAGCACCTCGGGGCCGCCGTAACCGTCCTGCGAGATGGCGTTCATGGGCGGTGCGTCGGCATCGACCTCGGCGCCCGGGAAGACCAGAGAAGCGAGCGCGGGCGTGGAGACGGATGCGGCGCCGGCCGGAGCGGCGTCCGCAGAAGTGGCAGGCGCAGCAGGTGTAACAGACGTAGCAGGGGTGGTTGTCATGCGAGCCAGCATGCTGTGGGGCTGACCTGCGCAAACAGTGGCCCGGAGGTCATCATGTGCAAGAATCGGGCCATGCGTCGAGTGGTGGTCCTGGCCCTTGAGGAAGTCATCCCGTTCGAGTTGAGCCTTGCCTCCCGGTTCCTCGGGGCTGCTGTCGACGCTGACGGCCGCCCGCTGTACTCCGTGATCACCTGTTCGCTCGACGGTCGTCCGGTCCGCACCTCGGCCGACTATGCGATCAGCGTCGAACACGATGCGAGTGCGCTGGCCGAGGCGGACATCGTGGTGATCCCGGCGGCTCGGACCTTCACCGAGTTCATCGACCGCAGCACGCTGCCGCCCGGTGTGTCCGAAGCACTGGCCGGGCTGCGTTCCGACACCCGGATCGTGGGCATCTGCATCGCCACCTTCGTGCTCGCCGCCGCCGGTCTGCTGGACGGCAAGACCGCGACCACGCACTGGTACCACGCCGCCCGCTTCCAGCGCGCCTACCCTCAAGTGGACGTGGCGCCCGATGTGCTCTTCGTGGACACCGGCCGGGTGCTGACGTCCGCCGGCGCCGCAGCCGGCATCGACCTGCTGCTCCACCTGGTCCGCCAGGACCATGGCAGCGCGGTGGCCAATCACGTGGCCCGCCGTTGCGTGGTCCAGCCGCAGCGCGAGGGCGGCCAGGCCCAGTACGTGGAGCGTCCGATCCCCGAGCACGCCGACGCCGGTACCGCCGCCACCCGCGCCTGGGCGTTGGAGCGGCTCCACGATCCGCTCCAACTGGTCGACCTCGCCCGTCATGCCGGAATGAGTCGACGGACCTTCACGCGCCGCTTCCGGGCCGAGGTCGGCCTCAGTCCGGCCCAGTGGCTCATCCAGCAGCGCCTCGACCTGGCGCGCCATCTGCTGGAGAGCAGCGATCTGACGATCGGTCGGATCGCCGAGCGGACCGGCTTCGGAAGCGATGTCACACTGCGCCAGCATCTGCGGGCGGCCATCGGCGTCTCGCCGGGGGCCTACCGGCGCACCTTCCGAGGATGATCGACGGCCCGCTGCACCGCTCCCCGGTGGCCGAGGATGACCGACGGCCCGGCCGGTCCGCTCGATGGCGGTCGGCCGGGCCGAAGCCGGACGGTGGTGCACCCGGGCCCACCGGCCAGGGGAGTTGTCAGTGGGCCCGGGGCGCTTCGGGGTGGGGCGGTCAGCTGATCAGGCCTCAGTCGCCAGCTGTGGCAACTTGGTGCTCTCGGCCGGCTCGGTAGCGGCCGGAGCGGCGAGCGTTGCCGATGCGGCCGGCGTCGTCGAGCCGGTCAGTGTTGCCGATGCGGTCAGCGTCGCCGGGCTGTCCGGAGTTGCTGCGGCCTGCTCGGCGTCGTCGCCCGTACCGGGCTCGACCGCCGCGGTGGCCGGCTTGGCCGCCTTGCCCTGGCCGGCGACCATCGCGCCGAGGGCGAGCACCAGGCCGAGCACCTGCCAGCCGGTCAGGGTCTGGTTCAGCACCAGGATCCCGCCCACGGTCGCCACCAGCGGGTTGATCAGGCCGAGGAACGAGGCCGGTCCGGCGCCCAGCTTCTGGATGCCGCGGAACCAGAGGAAGTAGGCCAGGGCGGTGCCGATCAGGACGAGGTAGGCGAAGCCGATCACGTTGCGCCCGGTCAGCGCCGGCGGCATGCCCTCGGTGAAGGCGGCCAGCGGCGCCAGGAAGATGCCGCCGACGGTCAGCTGCCACGCCGTCATGTCGACCAGGGTGATCCCCTCGGGACGTCCCCAGCGCCGGGTGAGCACGGTGCCCACCGACATCAGCACGGTCGCGGCGACCATGGCGACGATGCCCGTGGTGTCGAGCTTCGCCCCTGCCTTGAGGACCAGCAATGCGACGCCCGCGGCGCCGATCACACCGGCCATGATCGGCCGTAGTCCGGGCCGCACGCCGAGCAGGCCTATCGAGAACCCGGTCACCAGCAGCGGCTGCAGTGCCCCGATGGTCGCCGCCACGCCACCGGGCAGGTGGTAGGCGCCGATGAAGATCAGGGGGGAGAAGAACCCGATGTTGAGCATCCCCAGCACGATCGCCCGCCACCACCAGATGCCCTTGGGCAGCTTGCGGCCCAGCGCCAGCAGCAGCAGACCGGCCGGCAGCACCCGGATCGCGGCCGCCAGCATCGGGCGGCCCTCGGGCAGCATCTGGGTGGTCACCAGATAGGTGGTTCCCCAGGACGCCGGCGCCACCGCCGCCGCGGCGGCAATCCCGGCCCGACCGACCCAGCCGCCACCCCGCCCGGCCGATCCGTTCAGTCCGTTCACGCGCTCCCCACCCATGATCCCGCCGCCTCTCAGCGTTGACTATCTGAACGTTGAGATATTTCTACGCCGCAGGGCGCGTCTCGTCAAGTCTCTGAACGTTGAGATAATGAAGGCCGGGTACGAGTCCCGCGAGCACCGGTACGAGTCCCGCAGGCAAGGGCCAGGACATCTCAGGAGGCAGGCCATGGAGCAGCAGCGCGACGCCGTTGACGACATCGTCGACCAGTGGGCCAAGGAGCGCCCCGAGCTCGACACCACGTCCATGGCCCTGGTCGGGCGGCTCAACCGGTTCCAGAGCCATGCCGATCTGGTGCTTCGTGAGTACTTCGCCCAACACGGCCTGGACTTCTCCGAGTTCGACGTGCTGGCCACGCTGCGCCGCTCGGGCGAGCCGTTCGAGCTGAACGCCCGGGCGCTGCTCAGGTCGGCCATGGTCACATCGGGTGCGATCACCAACCGGGTGGACCGGCTGTCCGCCAAGGGCCTGGTCGAGCGGCGGCAGAGCACCACCGACCGGCGCGCCGTGCTGATCAGGCTCACGCCGGTCGGTCGGGAGCTGATCGACCGGATCGTGGAGGGGCACATCGCCAACGAACGGGAGCTGGTCGCGGCGCTCAGCCCCGAAGAGCAGACGCAGCTGGACGGCCTGCTGCGCAAGCTGCTGGCCGCCCGGGGCGACACCGCGCTCGACGCCCGCTGACTCGAAGCACTCGCTGACTCGTCCCGCCCACTGAAACCGCAGCGTCCGCTGACCCGGGAGCGCCGCATGAACCCCTGGTCGGCGGCTCCCGCCCTGTGATCGACTTGGGCCCGTGAACGCCATCCTGACGAGCCTGATCGCGGTCCTCGGCACCCTGCTGGGTTCCACCGCCACCCATGTGTTCCAGCAGCGCACCGCGCGCCGTGCCGAACACCTGGCCCGCCAGGAGCGGTTGCGGCGCGAGCGGTTGGACGCGTACAGCGGGTATGCCGGGCTGCTGGTGCTCTTCCGGCAGGCGATGCTGCACCACTGGTTCTGCGTACACGAGGACACGGACGCCGAGGAGGAGGTGGCGCTGCGCCAGCGCTCCTTCGAAATCCGGTCACAGGCCCAGCACGCCCTGTTCCAGGTGCAGTTGATCACCGACGACGGTCCGCTGGCGGACGTCGCCGCCGAGGCGTTCCGGCAGGTCGGGAAGATCGACCGGGCTCGCGACCGGAAGGACGTGACCGAACGGCGTGACCTGACCCAGGTGTTGATCAACGACTTCGTCAACGTGGCCCGCCAGTACGTGGGTTCCACGCCTTAGGAGCAGCGTCAGGTGGCCGGAGCCGCCAAGTCCGGTGGCAGCACCCGGCAGAGCGCGTCCAGAGCGGCGCGCCAGGCGTGGTCGGGCGGGGTGGCGTAGCCGACCACCAGACCGTCGAGGGTCGGCCCGTTCGCGGCCGGGTGGCGGAACGGGGCCAGCCCGTCGAGCGCGACCCCATGCCAGGCGGCGGCCTTGAGAGCGGACCGCTCGGTGCCGGGCGGCAGTTGCAGCACGGCATGCAGGCCGGCCGCGATCCCGCTGACCGCGATGTGCGGGGCCTGGGTGGCCAGGGCGGCCACCAACTGGTCGCGGCGCTGCCGGTAGTGCTGCCGCATCCGGCGCAGGTGGCGGTCGTAGGCGCCGGACTCCAGGAACGCGGCGAGGGTCAACTGGTCGACCACACTGGTGAACCCCTCGCGTTCGCCCTTCCCGGCCAGCACCGGATCCACCAGGTGGGCCGGCAGCACCAGCCAGCCGATCCGCAGCGCGGGGGAGAGGCTCTTGCTCACCGAGCCCAGGTAGATCACCCGTTCCGGGTCCAACCCCTGTAGTGCGCCCACGGGTTGGCGGTCGTACCGGAAGTCGCCGTCGTAGTCGTCCTCCAGTACCACGGTGCCCCGGGCCCGCGCCCAGTCGACCGCGGCCACCCGCCGCTCCGGGTGCAGCGGTCCGCCGGTGGGGAACTGGTGCGCCGGGGTGAGCAGCGCCGCACGGACGCCGCCCAGGGAGCCCAACACGGCGGTGTCGGCGCCGTGTTCGTCCACTGGGAGCGGACGGGTCGGCACCCCGGCGGTGGTCAGCAGCTCGCGGTGGAACGGCAGGCCGTAGGACTCCACCGCCAGTGGCCCGCGCAGCACCGCACCGCCGGTGAACAGCAACCGCAGCCCGGCGGCGAACCCGGCGGTCACCACGATCCGCTCCGGCTCCGTGCGCACCCCGCGGGCCCGGGCCAGATACTCGGCCAGCGCGCGGCGCAGCTCGATCCGGCCGCGCGGATCACCCGGGCCGAACGCCTCGTTGGGCGCGGCGCCCAGAGCCCGCCGGGTGGCGGCCAGCCAGGCGGTGCGCGGGAACGCGGCGGCGTCCGGCTGGCCCTGGGTCAGATCGTGCACGGGTGCCCGAGCGGTGACCCGTCGCGGCACCCGCACGGCGTCCGGCGTCCCCACCCGGTCGGCGACCCGGGTGCCGGACCCCTGGCGTGCCGTCAACCAGCCCTCCGCCACCAGCTCGGCATAGGCCTCGGCCACCGTGTTGCGGGCCAGCCCGAGGTCGGCCGCCAGCGACCGGTACGGCGGCAGCCGACTGCCCGACGCCAGCCGCCCGTCCCGCACCGCGTCCCGTAGCGCCCGGGTCAGCGCCGCCCGCCGACTGCCGGTCGCGGCCAGCTCAAGATGCAGGTCACTGCCGATCCGCTGGCCCGAATTGACCCACGATTCGCTCATGGAATTGCACCCTATGCGAGGTCGATCATCCCCGTAGCTTCGTAGCCATGACGAACACGACGAGCACCATGAACACCACAAGCACCATGAACACCACGAGCACTGCGAGCACGCCGAACCACACCGGTACCCCTCGAATCAACTTCGCCCAGCTCGCCCCAAGGCCTTCAAGGCGCAGATCGGCTTCGACGCCGCCGCCCGCGAGGGGCTGGACCCGGCTCTGATCGAACTGGTCCTGATCCGCTGCTCCCAGCTCAACGGCTGCGCCTACTGCCTGCACATGCACACCTCCGACGCGCGCAAGGCGGGCGAGAGCGAGGAGCGCCTGCACATGGTCTCGGTCTGGCGCGACGCCGCCCACTTCTTCACCCCCGCCGAGCAGGCCGCCCTGGCCCTGGCCGAGGCCGTCACCCGGATCTCGGACGGCGTCCCGGACGACGTCTACGCCCGCGCCGCCGAGCACTTCGACGAGACCCGCCTGGCCAACCTGATCGCCCTGATCCTCGCCATCAACACCTGGAACCGCATCGCCATCACCACCGCCAAGCTCGCAGGCACCGACGAGCGGGCGTGACGCGCGGGGTGAGCCGTCACGAGTCCCGTCCCTCCAGTCCCTCCGACCTCTCTTCCCCCTCCGGCCCTGCTGCCTCCTCCGCCCCCTCCAGCCCCTCCCGGGCCGCGCGGTGGAAGCGGTCGGCCCAGTCCCGGAGGTGGGGGAGCAGGGCGGGCGGGTGCAACACGCGGAAGTCGGTGCCGAGGACCCCGAGGGCCATGCACGCCCAGTCCAGGCTGTCGGCGGTCATCCGGATCCGGCAGTGCCCGGCGTCCACCTCCTCGATGGTGCACCAGTGGCCGATCAGTCGCTGGGCGGTGGCGGCCGGGAGGTCGGCGAGCACCTCGACGCGGTGGGGCTGGACGTGGAAGCGCCGGCTGGCGCGGACGAACTCGGCGGCGTCGGCTGCGGGCAGCTCGCGGGGGCGGAACCGGGCGCCGGCGCCCTGCGGGTCGGTGAGCCGGTCGACCCGGAAGCTGCGCCAGTCGTGCCGGATGAGGTCATATGCGACCAGGTACCAGCGGTGGTCGAGGCAGACCAGCCGGTGCGGTTCGACGTGCCGCTCGGTGCGCCTGCCGTCGGCGGCCGCGTAGCCGAAGCTGAGCTGCTCGGCATCGCGGCAGGCCAGCGCGACCACGGTGAGCGCGCCGGGGTCGACGCCCGCCTGACCGGCCGCGGTGCCCCAGCCGGTCGGCACGGTCATGGTGCGCAGGGCCTCCACCCGGTGCCGCAGCCGGACGGGCATCACCTGGACCACCTTGGCCAGCACCCGCACCGAGGACTCGGCCAGGCCGGCCACCGCTCCCTCCGCGGCGGCCTGGAGCCCGACGGCGAGCGCGACGGCCTCGTCGTCGTCGATCACCAGCGGCGGCAGCGCCGCGCCGGCGGCGAGCTGGTAGCCGCCGTCCACGCCGCGCTGGGCCTCCACCGGGTAGCCGAGTTCGCGCAGCCGGTCGACGTCCCGGCGCAGGGTGCGCACCGAGACGCCCAGCCGTTCGGCCAGTTCGGTGCCGGGCCAGTAGCGGTGGGTCTGCAGCAGGGAGAGCAGTCTCAGGGTTCGGGTACTGGTGTTCGCCACGCCGGAGATTCTCCTCTCCATTGAGGACGGAAACTGACCGCTATGGCTCCTAACGTAGGTGTCGAGCAAGGGAAACCGAAGCCGAAACCGAAGCCGAGAGCGGGAGCAGTCATGACCGACACCACCAACGCCACCACCGAGCTGTCCGGCGAGCGGGCTGACCTGCTGGAGACGCTGACCACCGCACGGCACTTCCTGCGCCTCACCGCCCGCGACCTCACCGACGACCAGGCCCGGCAGCGGACCACCGCCAGCGAGCTCTGCCTGGGCGGCCTGATCAAGCACGTGACGTCGACCGAGCGGTTCTGGGCGTCGTTCATCGTCGAGGGCCCGTCGGTGATGCCCGACTTCACCACCCTGACGGAGGCCGACTGGGCCAAGCGCGGCGAGGAGTTCCAGCTGCTGCCCGGCGAGACGCTGGCCGGTGTGCTGGCGGAGTACGAGGAGGTGGCCCGCCGCACCGACCAGCTGGTGGCCGCGCTGCCGAACCTGGACGCCGCGCAGCCGCTGCCCAAGGCGCCCTGGTTCGAGGCCGACAAGTCCTGGTCGGCCCGCCGCACCCTGCTGCACATCGCCGCCGAGACCGCTCAGCACGCCGGCCACGCCGACATCATCCGCGAGTCGCTGGACGGCGCCAAGAGCATGGGCTGACCCGGGAGACGAGAAGGAACCTTGAACTCCACGTGAGACGAGAAGCAACCCCGAACTCCACGGGAGACGAGAAGCAACCTTGAACTCCAGGCGAGACGAGAAGCAACCCTGAACCCTGCGTGAACTGACGGTCCATCAGCCACCTTGTGGCGATGGTCCGTCAGTTTGTTCCCTCGCGCTCCCGTTCGGTGTACGGAGCACCAACGTGGCGTAGTCAAGCCAAGGTTGCGGCAGAAGGCTGAGATCCACGGCCCGACTCCGTAGGCTGCCGATGTCGGAAAGTTTGACGTCGAATCGGGGGCGCGGCCGAGGTCCCGATCGGCCGGATCCGGCGCCACCGTGTCCGCCGGGACGGGTGGACCGAGTTGGCTCAGAGGCCTGTGGGGGGTTGGAGCACTCCGAAGCACCGGGGGTGGTTTCCGCCTGCCCGCAGTCATTGGCATATCCCAACGAGGGGGAACTCCATGACCACCGTGAACAAGCTGGTCCAGGTCGCAGGCTGCATCGACGCCGCGGAAGCCGACATGATCATCGGCGAGGGGGCGGACTGGATCGGCTTCGGGCTGCGCCTGCCGTCCGGCAAGGACGACATCTCCGAGCAGGACGCTGCCGCGATCATCAAGGGCTTCGAGCCGCCGCACGCCGGCGTGCTGATCAGCTACCTGACGGATGCCCAGGAGGTCAGCGACTTCTGCACCCAGCTCGGCGTGGTCGCCGTCCAGCTGCACGGGGATGTGGCGACCGACCAGCTCCGCCTGCTCAAGGAGCTCCGCCCGGAGCTGTTCGTGCTGAAGTCGCTGGTGGTCAAGGCCGACAACGCCGAGGAGCTGCTCCAACTCGTCGACGACACCCACCCGTTCGTCGACATGTACATCACCGACACCTTCGACCCGAAGACCGGTGCCAAGGGCGCGACGGGGCTCACCCACGACTGGAGCATCTCCGCCGAGCTGGTCCGCCGCTCCCCGAAGCCGCTGATGATGGCGGGCGGCCTGAACCCGGAGAACGTCGGGGACGCGATCCGCGCCGTCCGTCCGGCCGCCGTGGACGCCCACACCGGTCTGGAGGGCCCGGACGGCCGCAAGGACCGGGCCAAGGTCGCCAAGTTCGTCGCCGAAGCCCGTCGTGCCTTCGACGACATCGGCTGATCGCCCTTCCGCAGCCCACTCCCCGGCGCACCGTCAACTCGCCTTCTCCCCATCCACCGTGGAGGCCCAGCCGTGAGTACCGAACACGTCCACCTGTTGCCGCAGACGGATCAGCTCCGCGCCATGCACACCATCGTCCGGGACCGGGACTGCTCGCAGGAGGACTTCCGGTTCTACACGCGGCGCATCATCCACCGTCTGCTGGAAGCCGCCCTGGATCTGCTGCCGTACGCCAAGCGGGAGGTCACCACCCCGGTCGGCGTCACCTACCTGGGGCTCGAGCTCGTCGACAAGGTGTGCGCCGTGCCGGTGATCCGCGCCGGTGAGGCGATGGAGGTCGAGCTGCTCGATGTGCAGCCCGACATCCCGATCGGCAAGATCCTGATCCAGCGCGACAAGCAGACCAAGCTGCCGAAGCTCTACTACAAGCAGCTGCCGGCGGACATCGGCGAAGGCCATGTGCTGCTGCTGGAGCCGATGCTGGCCACCGGCGGTTCGGCCCTGGCAGCCATCGACGTGCTGCTGGACTCGGGGGTTTCCGAGGAGAAGATCATCATGATCAACTTCCTCTCCTCGCCCGAGGGCCTCGAGCGCTTCGCCAGGGAGCGGCCGGGGCTGCAGATCGTCACCAGCGCCATCGAGGACCGGCTCAACGAGCACGCATTCATGATCCCCGGCATCGGGGACTTCGGCGACCGCTTCTTCGGAACCACGGACTCCGGAGCTAGGAAATGAGCAATCGGCGCGGTGGTGGCGGCGGTCTCGCCGCCACCTCCCTGATCACGGCGCTGGCGCCGATGGTCTGGGGTTCGACCTACCTGATCACCACCGAGTTCCTGCCCCCCGAGAAGCCGCTGCTGGCCTCCACCCTGCGGGCGCTGCCGGCCGGCCTGATCCTGCTGCTGATCACCCGGCAGCTGCCCAAGGGCATCTGGTGGTGGCGCGCGCTGGTGCTCGGCGTGCTGAACATCGGCGCGTTCTTCTACTTCCTGTTCCTCGCCGCCTACCACCTGCCCGGCGGTGTGGCGGCGCTGATGGGAAGTGCCCAGCCGATGATCGTGCTGGTGCTCGGTGCGGTGCTGCTGCGCGAGAAGATCATGCCGCAGCACATCGTCTCCTGTCTGCTGGGCGCCGGGGGCATCGCGCTGCTGGTGATCGGCCCGAAGGCCGGCCTGGACGGCATCGGTGTGGTCGCCGGTCTGCTCGGTGCGCTCTGCATGGCCTCGGGCATCGTGCTGGTCAAGCGCTGGGGCCGCCCGGAGGGGGTCTCCCTGATGACCTTCACCGGTTGGCAGCTCACCGTCGGCGGCATCCTGCTGCTGCCGATCTGCCTGGCCACCGAGACCCTGCCCGACCACCTGACCTGGAAGAACATCGGCGGCTTCGCCTACCTGGGCCTCATCGGGGCGCTGATCGCCTATGTGCTGTGGTTCCGCGGTCTGTCGCGGCTGCCCGCCCTGGCGGCGTCGTTCCTCTCCTTCGCCTCGCCGCTGTGCGCGACCGTCCTGGGCTACGTCTTCCTCAACCAGTCACTGAACGCCATCCAGCTGGTCGGCGCCGTGGCGGTGATCGCCGCGGTGGTCATCGGCCAGCCGCGCCGGACGAAGGCCCCGACGACGGTGGCACAGAGCAGTCCGGCAGCGGTGACCGAGGCGGAGCCGTCGACCAGCCCGAGCGAGGGAGTGAGATGAGCACGACCATCCCGATCGTCTACAGCGAAGAGGTCCGCGAGGCCCTGCACGAGCGCCGTCCGGTGGTCGCGCTGGAGTCGAACGTCATCACGCACGGCCTGAAGTACCCGCACAACGCCGAGACCGCGCACCAGGTCGAGGCCGCCGTCCGCAAGGGCGGCTCGGTGCCGGCCACGATCTGCATCGAGGACGGCGCGATCCGGGTCGGCATGACCGCGGCGGACATCGAGCGGTTCGCCTCCGAGGGCGGCATCCCCAAGGTCTCCAGCCGCGACCTGCCGGTGGTGCTGGCCCGCGGCGGCCGCGGCGCGACCACGGTGGCGTCCTCGCTGGTCGCCGCCGAGCTCGCGGGGATCCCGTTCTTCTCCTCGGCCGGTCTCGGCGGGGTGCACCGGGGCGCCGAGACCACCATGGACATCTCCTCCGACCTGATCCAGCTCACCCGCTCCAAGGTGGCGGTGGTCTGCGCGGGCGCCAAGATGATCCTCGATCTGGCGCTGACCATGGAGTACCTGGAGACCCAGTGCGTGCCGGTGATCGCGCACGGCTCGGACGACTTCCCGGCGTTCTACTGCGCCTCCAGCGGCCTGCGCGCCCCGCACCGGATCGACGACGAGGACCTGATCGCCAAGGTGGTCGCTACCCACTGGGCCGCCGGGCACCCCGGCGGGGTGGTCATCACCACGCCGCCGCGCGACGAGGACGCCGTCGACCCGGTCGTCGCCGAGGCGGCCATCAACGATGCGCTCGTCCAGGCCGAACGGGACGGTGTCACCGGCCAGGGCCTGACCAAGTACCTGATGCACGCGGTCGATCGGGCCACCGGCGGCCGTACCGCGCAGGCCAACATGGCGGTTCTCATCTCCACGGCCGAGGTCGGTGGCCGGATGGCCGCCGCCTATGCCCGTTACCAGTCCGACCACTCCTGACCCATCGCTCGAAGAGGCAACAAGACATGACTTCGCTGTTCGATTCCGTCACCGTTGGCAAGTTCGCCCTGAAGAACCGGCTCGCCATGGCACCGATGTCGCGCAACCGGGCGCTGCCGTCCGGGGACGCCACCGAGCTGATGGCCGAGTACTACAGCCAGCGCGCCGCCGCCGCCCTGATCATCACCGAGGGCATCCAGCCCTCCCAGGTGGGCCAGGGCTTCATCAACTCGCCCGGCCTGCACAGCCCCGAGCACGCCCGCAGCTGGCGGGTCGTCACCGACGCGGTGCACGCCGAGGGCGGCACGATCGTCGCTCAGCTGATGCACTCCGGGCGGATCGGCCACCCCTCGCTGTACCCGAGCGCGCACCAGTCGGTGGCCCCGTCCGCGATCACCGCCGGCGGCCAGTGCTTCACCCCGGACGGGATGCAGGACTACCTGGAGCCGCACGAGCTGACGGCCGATGAGATCAAGTCCACTATCCAGGACTTCGTGACCTCGGCGCGCTACGCGGTGGACGCCGGCTTTGACGCGGTCCAGCTGCACGCCGGCAACGGCTTCCTGCTGCACCAGTTCATGGCCGAGAACACCAACACCCGCACCGACGGCTACGGCGGCTCGCTGGGCAACCGGATCCGCTTCGCCGTCGAGGTCACCGAGGCCGTCGCCGCCGCGATCGGCAACGACCGCACCGCCGTGCGGATCTCCCCGGCCAACCCCTACAACGACATCGTCGAGGGCGACACCGAGGCGCTCTACCAGGCGCTGGTGCCGGCGCTGCCGGAGCTGGCCTTCCTGGAGGTCTGCGAGATCGTCACCCGCCCGATGACCAGGACGATCCGGGAGCTGTGGCAGGGCAGCCTGATCGTCAACCCGCACGCGACCCAGGACTCGTTCCCCGCGACCGCGAAGACCGGGCAGGAGATCCTGGACGAGAACCTGGCCGACGTCGTCTCGGTGGGTGCGCTCTGGCTGGCCAACCCCGACCTGCTGGACCGCGTCAAGGCCGGTGGCCCGTTCAACGAGGTCGACCAGTCGACCTTCTACGGCGGCGACCAGCACGGCTACACCGACTATCCGGTGCTCGGCCGATGAGGGCCGTGGTCCGGGGCACCGAGCGGGATCTGCTGCTGTTCTCCGGTCGGGCCCACTCGGAGCTCAGCGAGCGGATTGCCCAGGAGCTGGGCACCGAGCTGGTGCCGACGCAGGCGCGGGACTTCGCCAACGGCGAGATCTACGTCCGCTTCGAGAAGTCGGTGCGCGGCGCGGACTGCTTCGTGGTGCAGTCCCACACCGCCCCGATCAACACCTGGATCATGGAACAGCTCATCATGGTCGACGCGCTGAAGCGGGCCTCCGCCAACAGCATCACCGTGGTGGCGCCGTTCTACGGCTACTCCCGGCAGGACAAGAAGCACAAGGGCCGGGAGCCGATCTCGGCCCGGCTGGTCGCCGACCTGCTGACCGCCGCCGGGGCGGACCGCATCATCACCGTCGACCTGCACACCGACCAGATCGTGGGCTTCTTCGACGGGCCGGTGGACCACCTGTTCGCGCTCCCGCTGCTCGCCGACCACATCGCCGCGCACACCGACCAGTCCCGGCTGACCGTGGTCTCCCCGGACGCCGGACGGGTGCGGGTCGCCGACCGCTGGTGCGACCGGCTCGGGGCGCCGCTGGCGATCGTCCACAAGAAGCGGGACAAGGACGTCGCGCACCAGGTCACCGCGCACGAGGTGGTCGGTGAGGTGGCCGGCCGGGTCTGCGTGCTGGTGGACGACATGGTCGACACCGCGGGCACCATCTGCGCCGCCGCCGACGTGCTCTACGCGAACGGCGCCGCCGACGTGATCGTGGCGGCCACCCACGGCATCCTCTCCGGGCCCGCCGTGGACCGCCTGAAGAACTCCCAGGTCA
The DNA here is from genome assembly GCF_006636205.1 of Kitasatospora acidiphila. Taxonomy (NCBI): domain Bacteria; kingdom Bacillati; phylum Actinomycetota; class Actinomycetes; order Kitasatosporales; family Streptomycetaceae; genus Kitasatospora; species Kitasatospora acidiphila. Next base: position 4,848,418 of record NZ_VIGB01000003.1, read on the forward strand.
GCCGGTTCGTCTTCACCGACAGCCTGCCGAGCGCCGCGGCGGTCGACCTGGACAAGGTGGAGGTGCTCTCCATCGCTCCGGTGATCGCCCAGGCGATCAAGGAGATCTTCGAGAACGGCTCGGTGACCAGGCTCTTCGAGCAGTAGACCGGGCACGGAAGACGCCGTCCCCGGCATCCCGATGGGGGTGCCGGGGACGGCGTCCGGCGTTTCAGCCGCTGTTCCGTCCGGCGTTTCGGCCGGTCTATCGCCTGGTGTCTCGTCCTTGCCGACCCAGTGGGCCGCGCTATCCGGCGGTTTCCTCCCGCAGCGCCTCAAGTGCCTTGGCGAGCACCTTCGTTCGGAACGGGTTCGCGGGATCCAGCGCCGCGGCCACCGCCACCGCCTCCTCCAGCAACGCCGCACGGGCCTCGGGCAGTTCGCGCACCCGGGGCGAGCGGGCCGCCGCCACCAGCACATGGGCGAGCTTCGAGCCGTAGACCTCCGGGCTGACCTGGGTCAGAACCCGGTACACCCAGAGCGCGTCCGGGCCGCGCAGCACTCGGCGGTTGCTGCCGAGCAGTAGCACCCGGGCCCGAAGTACGGTGTCCTGATTCATCGTTACCCCTCCGTCGGTGCACTCCCCGGGCCGGCCCCCGCCGGCGGCGGGGCAGCACGGCGGATGTGCCGGCGCCCGGGTGGGACGCCGGCACATCGGCCGGGAACGTGGATGACGTCGAGTGTGCGGGTCGCGGGGGCGGCCGAACAAGGCCGAAGCCGCGTGCGCTCCGTCCTACCGAGATGCCCGGCGACCAGGCATGATGGAGTCGACACTTTCCCGCGCCGGTGCCCTCCTGCGCCGGTGCTCTCCCGCATCGCTTGTCAGGCCGCGAGCGGCTGACCGGTGATCGCCGGGCGGACCTTGGTGAGCATCAGGTCGATGAACTGGTCGGGGTGGCGGAAGCTCGCGAAGTGGCTGGCGTTCCGGATCAGCGCGAACTCCTTGACCGGTGCGCTGACTTCGTCGAAGAACCGCTTGGCGGGCTGCGGCGGGGTGAGCACGTCGCCGTCGCCCTGGAAGATGAAGAACGGGATCGCGAAGTCGGTGCCCTCGGCGCGCTCGTCGATGGTCGCGGCCTGCACCTGGAGCTGCTCGGACCAGGTCATGGCCTTGAGGTACGCCCGCAGGCCGCGCAGCGTGTGCAGGGGTGAGAACCAGAGCGAGCGGATCACCACGGTCTTCATGGTGTCGTAGGAGAGCGGGTCGCTGGTGAGGACCAGCTTGTTGAACTCGGCGACCTGCTTGACCGTCCAGCTCCTCCGGTCCGCGCCCATCTCCAGCGCGGTGGCCAACTCCCGCTTCTTGCCCGCCTTCTGGAGCCGGGCCAGCATTGCGTCATAGGCGGTGTGATCGCGGCCGCCGTCGATGATGTTCTGGTCGGTGCCGACGTAACCGGAGTACAGCTCGGGGTGGTTGCGGGCCAGGCGCAGGCCGAGCACGGTGCCGAAGGAGTTGGCGACCAGCAGCAGCTTCGCCACGCCGAGTCGGGCCCGGACGTACTCGGTGACCTCCAGGGCGTCGCGGTGGAGCCGGTCGTAGTTCAACTCGCCCTGCCCGTCGGGGCCGCCGGCGGCGAACGTGAAGCCGGCACCGCGCATGTCCCAGCGCACGATGGTGAAGTGCTTCTCCCAGACGTGGGTGCGGGGGAGGAAGACCAGGTTGGAGGCGCCCGGACCGCCCAGGATCTCCAGGATCACCGGGTTGCCGAGGTCCTCGCCGCGGATGGAGATCCACTGGTCGATGCCGCCGATCCGGACGAACCCGGACTCGTCGATGGAGTTCGGGGCGGTGATGCGGATCTTCTTGGCGTTCGCGGCGCGCTTGAGCTGCCGGTAGCCCAACAGGCCGGCGGTGGGAGCGGTGAGGGCGGCGACGGTGGCGGTGGCGATGGTGGCGATCACGGTTACTCCCCTAAACTGTTTATCGCGTCAGCGGATGCGTTTAAGGTATATACAGTTCTGATGGCGTGTCAACAGACATCGCCGAGCCGATGTGGAGGGAGAGCCGAGATGGCCAAGGAGAAGGCCCGCGACCTGCGGACGGGCATCGCGCTGCTGTGGGGCGAGCAGGACCAGCCGACTCGCGGACCCAAGCCGAGCCTGACTCCCGGCCGGATCGCCGAGGCTGCGGTGGCCATCGCGGACGCCGAAGGCCTGGCCGCGGTCTCCATGAGCAAGGTCGCCGCCACCTTCGGGGTATCCGCGATGGCGCTGTACCGCTATGTGCCCGGCAAGACCGAACTCATCGAGCTGATGGTCGAGTTCATCCTCGCCGAGGTCCCCGACCTGTCGGCGGTCGCCGGCGGTTGGCGGCCGCGCATCACCCAGTGGGCCCGCCTCTCCCAGCAGGTCCACCGTGCCCACCCCTGGCTGCTGGCCGCCGTCGCCATCCGCCGCCAGGCCATGGGCCCGCACCAACTCGGCTGGTTGGACGCCGCGTTCGCCGCCCTGAACGGCACCGGCCTGCCCGCCGCGCAGCAGCACCGGATCTTCGTGCTGATCGCCGGCCTGGTCCGCACCGTGGCCCAGGAGCAGCAGGACTTCGACCAGGCCCAGGACGAGGAGTGGAACCGCCTCACCGGCGAGCTGATCGCCCGCCACGCCGACCGTTTCCCGCACCTGACCCAGGCCATCGCCGCAGGCGCGTTCGCCCCCGAGCCCGCCGACCCGCTGGAGTTCGCCCTCACCCGAGTCCTCGACGGTGTGGCGGCCCTCATCGACCAGGCGGGGCGGGGGTAGTCCCGGGGCCCCGGCTCGGGCGGAAGGGGGATTCGACCGCGTCGGGCGGCGGCGGCCACTTCCTTGCCCGGGCGCGTGGGCCGGCTACGCCCCGTGGATCCGCGACCTCAGCGTTGAGCGCGACGGAACTCGCCTGGGGTGCGGCCGGTTTCGCGGGCGAAGAACTTGCCGAAGTTGGTGGCCTCGGTGAAGCCGAGCGCGCGCCCGATCGCGGCCACGGGCAGCTCGGTGTGGGCGAGCAGCCGCTGTGCCTGCAAGGCGACGCGGGCGTCGGCGAGTTGCTTGGCGCTGCGTCCGGTGGCGGCGAGGCAGGCGCGGGTGAGGGTGCGCGGGGAGTAGCCGAGCCGTGCGGCGTAGTCCTCGACGGAGCGGGTGGTGGCGAAGGAGCGTTCCAGCTCACGTCGGAAGGCGAGGTGGATGTCGGCACCGGGCGGGCGGGTGGCGGGGTGTTCGCCATGGACCGCGAGGCGCGCCAGCCGGATCAGCAGCGCGCCGAGCAGCTGGCGCATCAATGCGCCGGTCAGCTCGGAGAGTTGGTCATCGCGTAGCGCCCGGTACTCCTCGGCCAGCTCCATCGCGGCGCGATCGAATGCGTCGAATTCGGTGGGTGCCAACTGCCATGCGACCGGACCGAATCCGTCGAGCACCTCGCGGGTGGCGGGCAGCGGCGGAGGGAAGTCGGCGGTGAACAGCAGCAGAACGGCGTCGAGGTCGGCGGGGCGGCCGCTCGGGTCGGACGGCAGACGCTGCACCTGACCGGGCCGCAGGTGCAGCAGCGTGCCGGGGGTGCACGGGTGGGCGACGAAATCGACCATTGCGGTGCCCTTGCCGCCGCGCACCAGCATGACCTGGTGGAAGTCCAGGCGGCTCGGGCGGCGGGCAACTGAGCTTCGCAGGCGCGACTTCAGGGTGCTGAAGGTCAGCACCTCAAGACCGGAGGGCAGCCGGTCGGGGTTGTCATAGGCGATGTCGATGACATCGCGCTGTCCACTTTCGACCATCTCAGGTCGCGACTCTACCTCGTGGGGAGGGCGGCCACCGGGACATCGTGGATGCACGGCCGAACGGCCACTCCCACACCGGAAATGAGGGCTTTCACGATGTCCCCTGTCGTCACCGATCCCGCGAAGCTGCCGATGGTGTTCCAGGACGCCCTGAACGCCGGCGACATCGACGGCGTCCTCGCGCTGTTCGCCCCGGGCGCGGCCATGCGCACGGTCGCCCGCGAGCACATCACCGGCACCGAGGCGCTCCGTGCGGAGATCGCCGGTACCGTCGCCGCCCATGGCAGGCTGACCAACGTTCCACGGCACACCCTCGTCGGCGCGGACACCGCCCTCCTGGTCACCGACTGGACCATGGAGATCGACGGCCCCGATGGCTTGTGGGGGCACCTCCCGGCCGAAGGCCGGGGGAGGATCGCCCCGACCGGCACCACCGCCAACATCGCCCGCCGGGACGCCGACGGCGGCTGGCGCTTCACCCTCCTCAACCCGCTCGGCACCGCCTGAGCGGACACAACGCGACACAACGCGACACAACGCGACACAACGCGACGCAACGCGACGCAACGCGACGCCGCCCAGCCGGTGGCGCGGCGCCCGCTCGGGAACCCCCGGGGCGGTCGGCGGTGTCAGCCGCCCACCGCCCCCGCCTGGCGCGCCGCGGCGGCCAGGCGGGCGGCGGCTTCGGCGAGGTCGGCGGGTTCGGGGGCGGCGGCGAAGCCGAGGCGCAGGTGGGCGGCGGGCGGCTCGGCCGGGAAGTAGTGGTGGCCGAGGTTGACGGTGACCCGGTGGGCCGGGGCCGCGTCCGCGACGGCCGCCTCCGTGAGGCCGGGCGGGAGCCGGAGCCAGAGGTGCAGGCCGCCCTCGGGCACCCGCAGGAGCGTCCAGTCGGGCAGCTCGCCGGCCAGGGCGTCGGCCAGGACGGCGCAGCGGTGCTGCAGCGCGCCGGCCAGGGTGCGCAGATGGCGGTCCCAGGTGGGGGCGCTGAGCAGTTCGACGGCGGCTTCCTGGAGGGGGCGGGCGATGAAGAAGTCGTCGACCCGCCGCATGCCGAGCAGGCGCCGCATGACCGGGCCCCGGGCGATGACGGCGCCGATCCGCAGGCTCGGCGAGGCGGGCTTGGTCAGCGAGGTGAGGTGGATGACGGTGCCGTCGCGGTCGTCGGCGACCAGCGGGCGTGGCACCGGGCGCCCGTGGCCGAGGTGGCGGGCGAAGTCGTCCTCGATGAGGAAGGCTCCGGCGGCGCGCGCCACATCGACGATCTGCCGGCGTCGTTCGGGGGAGAGGACGGTGCCGGTGGGGTTGTGGAAGGTGGGCTGGCAGTAGAGCAGCCGGGCGCCGGTCATGGCGAAGGCGTCGGCGAGCAGGTCGGGGCGCAGGCCGTGCTCGTCCATCGGCACGGGCACCGGTTGCAGCCCGGCGGAGCGCGCGGCGGCGAGCGCTCCGTGGTAGGTCGGCGACTCGACCAGGACCGGGTTGCCGGGCGCCGCGATGGCGCGGAACAGCATGGACAGCGCCCCCTGCCCGCCTCCGGTCACCAGGACGTCGTCCTGGCCGACGTCACCTCCGGCCTGCCGGGCGAAGATCGTGCGCAGCGTCGACAGTCCCGCCGCCGGGGCGCGGCGCCAGGCGTCCGGGCGGCGGGCGGCGCGGGCCAGGGCGCCGCCGAGCAGCCGGGTGGGCTGGAGGCTCTCGTGCAGGTAGCCGCCGGACAGCGCGATGGTGCCGGCCGCCGGGGTCTCCGACTGCTCGTCGGAGCGCTCCGGCAGGAACTGACGGCCGGCCAGGGCGACCGCCTGCCAGGAGGTGTCCGGCTCGCTGTCGGCCGGCCGCGGCCGGCGGGTGGCCACGTACGTACCGCTGCCCGGCCGGGTGACGACCGCGCCCTCGGCGGCCAGCAGGGCGATCGCGCGGGAGACGGTGACCGGGCCGACCCCGTGACGTGCGATCAGATCCCGGCTGCTGGGCAGGCGATCGCCCGGGGAGAGACGGGCGATCTCGGTTCGGAGGATCGCCACCAGGGCCTCGATACTGCTACCGTCATACATGAAGAACCACGATAGCGCTTTCGTCGGTACCTCGGAACCGCTCCTCGACCTCGCCGCCCTGCGAGCCGACACCCCCGGGTGCGAGGAGGTGATCCACTTCAACAACGCCGGCTGCGGCCTGATGGCCCGTCCGGTGCTCCAGGCGATGCTCGACCACCTGCGCCTGGAAGCGACCATCGGCGGCTACGAGGCCGCCGCCGCCCGGGCCGCCGAGGTCGCCGACTTCTACGCCTCGCTCGCCGAACTCCTGGGCACCCGCCCCGGCAACATCGCCTTCGCGGCGAGCGCGACCCACGCCTACACCAAGGCCCTCTCGGCCGTCGACTTCCGCCCGGGCGACGTCATCCTCACCACCCGCAACGACTTCATCTCCAATCAGATCGCCTTCCTCGCGCTGCGCAAGCGACACGGCGTCAGGATCGTGCACGCCCCCGACCACCCCGACGGCAGCGGCGTCGACGTCGACGCCATGGCCGCGCTGATGCGCTCCCACCGACCGCGCCTGGTGGCCGTGACGCACGTACCCACCAACTCCGGGCTGGTCCAGCCGGTCGCCGAGATCGGCCGGCACTGCCGCGAACTCGACCTGCTGTACCTGGTCGACGCCTGCCAGTCGGTCGGCCAGTACCCCGTCGACGTTGAGGAGATCGGCTGCGACCTGCTCACCGCGACCTGTCGCAAGTTCCTTCGCGGCCCCCGCGGTTCGGGCTTCCTGTACGTCTCCGACCGGGTGCTCCAGGCCGGTTGCGAGCCGCTGTACATCGACATGCACGGCGCGCGCTGGGTCGCCCCCGGCTACTACCGCCCGGTCGAGGGAGCCGCCAGGTTCGAGGAGTGGGAGTTCCCGTACGCCACCGTGCTCGGCTGCGCCGCCGCGACCCGCTACGCGCTGCGGGTCGGCCTGGAGCCCGTCTCACGGCGCACCCCGGCCCTGGCCGGGCGGCTGCGCGAGCAGTTGGCGGCCCTGGCCGGTGTCCGGACGCTGGACGGGGGCGCTGCTCCCGCCGCGCTGGTCACCTTCACGATCGAGGGGTGGGAGGCGGCGCCGTTCAAGGCGGCCCTGGACGCGCGCCGCGTCAACTCCGCACTCAGCTACCGGGAGTTCGCCCAGTACGACTTCGCCGACAAGGACGTGGAGTGGTGCCTTCGCCTGTCGCCGCACTACTACAACACCGAGGACGAGGTCGACGCGGTGGTCGGGGCGGTCGCCGAACTGGCAAGGAGCGCCCGATGACACAGCTCTCCTCCCCAGCGGTCACGACGGACGCACCGACCTCCCCGAGTCTGTGGCGCAACGGCGACTTCCTCAGATTCTGGCTGGGCGAGACCGTCTCACTGCTCGGCACCCAGGTGACCAACCTCGCCCTCCCGCTCACCGCCATCGGCGCGTTCGGCGCGACCGACGAACAGGTCGGACTGCTGCGCTTCCTGCAACTCGTGCCCTACCTCGGGCTCGCCCTGCCGATCGGTGTCTGGACCGACCGGAGCCGCCGACGGCCGGTCATGCTGGGCGCCAACCTGGTCCGGCTGGTCCTGCTCGGCCTCGTCCCGCTGCTCTACTGGTGGCACCTGCTCAACCTGCCGCTGCTGATGGTGATCACCTGCACGGTCGGCATCGCGTCGGTGGTGTTCGACGTGAGCTGGATGTCGTACGTGCCGGTGCTGGTGAAGAGCCCGGACCACTACGTCGAGGCCAGCGCCAAGATGGGCGCCAGCTCCTCCACCGCCGACGTGGCCGGCCCCGGACTGGCCGGTGTCCTGGTCTCCGCGCTCGGCGCCCCGATGGCGGTGGTCGTCGACTCCTGCTCCTACGCGGTGTCCGTCGTCTCGCTCCTGCTCATCCGCACACCCGAGCCGCGCCCCGAACCGGTCGCCGAACGCCACCTCTGGCGCGAGCTCAAGGACGGCCTCGGCTGGGTCCTGCACGACAGGGTGCTGCGCGCCCTCGCCCTGATCGGCTTCTGCTGCAACTTCTCGATGATCACGGTGTGGACGATGTTCCTCCTCTACGGCACCCACGACCTCCACCTCGGCTCGACGACCCTCGGCGCCGTCTTCGCGACCGCCTCCGTCGGCGGCCTGGTCGGCGCGCTGATCTCGCGCAAGGTCATCGCACGGTTCCCGCTCGGCCGCGTCTACCTGGTCGCCCAGTCCGCCCTGCTGCTCGGCCCGTCCCTGATCCCCGCCGCCGGCGGGCCGCGACCGGTGATGATCGGGATCTTCGTGCTGTCCTTCTTCACCACCTACCTGGGCCTGGGCGTGGCCGGGGTCATCATCGTCAGCCTCCGCCAGGCCGTGACACCGCAGTCGATGATGGGGCGGATGACCGCGGCCTTCCGCACCCTGCTGTTCGGCGGCGGCGCTCTGGGCGGCCTCTGCGCCGGCCTCCTCACCGGCCAATTCGGCGCCCGCACCGCCCTGACCGTGGCCTCCGCCGCCTCCGCCACCGTCGTCATCGGCCTGCTGCTCTCCCCGGTCAGTCGCCTGGGGACCCTGCCGGCCGGCCCGCGACAGGCGGCAGCCAACCACTGAGGACCGGAGCGCCACACGGGCGAAGGCCCGGACCGCGCGATGCGGTCCGGGCCTTCGGGCCGGTGGAGGACGCGGGATCCCACGCTCAGCGGGTCGGTGCGTCCGGGCGCATCATCTCGTTGTCCTCGTGGTCGATGATGTGGCAGTGCCAGACGTAGCCCGGTCCTTCGACGGGGTCGAAGGGGTAGCGGTTCTCTCCCGGCGCGACGGCCGCAACCTCGGTCGTACCGGGCGCCCAGCGGGTGATCAGCCTGGTCACCTGTCCCGGATTGGCGTTGACGGTGTCCTTCCAGCCCGCCTCGTTCGGGTCCGGCGGCAGCACCGGGCCGGTCAGGAAGGGGCTGAAAGCGGGATTGCCGCCGAGCGCGCCGTCCGCGTTCGGGGTGGGGTAGGCGCGGGGCGGCCCGTAGCCCGGGATGACCGTGCCGGGCTGGTGGTCGACCTAGGAGAGCGCCGCGAAGCCGGTGCAGAGCAGGCGGATGCTCTGCGCGAACTTCTCGTCCTGGCTCAGGCGTGGCATCAACGGGCTCATGACCAGCGGGAACTGCTCGCGCAGTGCCGCATGGAGCTCGGCGGTGACGGGTGGTGGCGTCGCCGGCTGGTTCTGCTCCTGCAGCACGAAGCCGGTGACGTGGCTGAGCAGGGTGTCGGCGGCGATGCCGCAGTGGTCGGCGGGCAGGCCGGCGTCGACGAGGGTGCGCAGCAGGCGTTCCATCAGGGAGAGGGCGCCGGGGCTGAGCACGCCGGGGCTCTCGGCGAGGAGTTGGGCGCCACCGGGGTGCTGCTTGATGCTCAGGCGCAGGGTGGTGGCCTGGGCGTGGACGCGGTCCTGCCAGGTGGCGGCGGACGGGAGGGCGGCCAGCGCCTCGGTGCCGGCGTCGTACGCCCGGCGGCAGACCCGGTCGGCCATCAGGGCGAGCAACTCGTCCTTGCCGCGCACGTGGTAGTAGAGGCTGCCCGCGTGGGCGTCCAGGCGGTCGGCGACCTGGCGCATGGACAGGTTCTGGTAGCCGACCTCGGCGAAGACGGCCATGCCCGCGTCGACGATGCGCTCCTTGGTGAGCTTCATGCGGCCCACCGTACAACGTTTTCCAACACCGTTCGAAAACTGTGCTAGCTTTGCGCCATCAGGTTTTCGAACGGCGTTGGAAACGCCGCAAACGGGGGAGAAGCAGGCATGGGGGCGATCCTGTTCAACGTGACCACGGCCGCGCTGATGGTCATGATGGTCAACTGCGGGCTCGGCGTGGTCGGCCGCGACACCCTGCGCGGCCGGCCGATCCCGTGGGCAGCGGTCGCCCTGACCGCGCTCGCCGTCGGCGGCGTCCTGCTCCAGCTGCTCTGGTCCGGCGCCATGGACGCGCTGGACGCCGACCCCGCCAAGTCCGGCTGGTGGCGCGAATTCACCTCGGTGTTCATGCAGAACGGCGGCCTCTTCGGCGGCCTGTGGAACCTCGTCACCCTCGCCGCCATCGCCGCGCTCGCCCAGTGGTACTGGGGCGGCTCGCTCACCCTCGGCTTCTTCCTCGCCGGCATCCTGCTGCCCAGCCGGATCGACACCCTGCTCGGCTTGGGCAGCGGCCCCAGCACCGACCCCCGCAACTTCGCGGGCAGCTCCGGCGCCACCTACTTCCTCGGCGCCACCCTCGCCCTCGCCTTCCTCACCCGCACCCGCCTCCCCAAGGAGATCGCCCTGGCAGCCGGCGTCCCGGCGCTCGGCCTGGCGATGTGGTTCGCCCAGGAGAACGGCCACGGGCTGGTGTCCGTCTACGGGTTCGCCCTCGCGGCGGCGGCGTGGGCGGTCCGCCGCCGGCTGGCCCGGCCGGCCGGTCGCGCGGCCTGACCCTTCGGACGAAGCAAGCAGGACGACGAGGGCGGCGTCCGCTCAGACCCGCCCGTACCGGACTGTCCGCTCAGACCCGCCTGTACCGGACCGTCCGCTCAGACCCGCCCGTACCGGACCGTCTGGTCGGCGAACTCCCGGGCCATCTCCTCGGACACGGTCGGGCGGGTGCGGTGGATGACGTCCAGATAGTCCTGGGTGCTGGGCTGGGTCCGCCTCCCCGTGTCCAGCGTGCGCTCGAAGGCGCTCTGGGCGACCGCCATGGCGACCTGCCTGATGTCGGCGGGAGTGAAGCCCTCGCTGGCTTCGGCGAGGACCGCCGTGTCGGCAGCCGTACCCGTCTTCGCCGTGTAGCCGCCCCACAGCGCGTCGCGGGCCACGGAGTCGGGCGGCCCGACCGGCAGGACGTAGTCGAACCGGCCGTGGCGCAGGAACGCCGGATCCAGGGCGGCCACCGAGTTGGTCGCGCAGACGAGCAGCCGGCCGTCGCGGTCACGGAACCGCACGATCGACTTGAGCAGTTCGTTGACCACGCCGACCGACGCGGGGGCGGCGAGGTGGCGCGTACCGGCGACCTCCTCGACCTCGTCGATGAAGAGCAGCACGTGGTCCAGCTGCGCCACCTCCTCGAAGCGGCGGCTGAGCCCGGCGGCCAGCCCGTCCTCGGACGCCAGCCGGGACGGGAAGAGCTCGACGAACGGCCAGCCGAGCCGACCGGCCACGGCCTTGGCGAAGGTGCTCTTGCCCGTGCCCGGCGGACCGAACAGCACGACCGCGCGGGGCGGTTCCACCCCGTGGGCGTCCGCCAGCTCGGGATTCGCCAGGGGCAGCACCAGGCGCCGTTCGATGAGCCGCTTCTCGTCGGCCATGCCCGTGAGCCGATCCCAGAGGCGGGCATCGGGCATGACCGCGCCCAACATGGCCAGGACCGCCGTGCCCTGAGCGCTGACGGCCTCCGACTTCTCGAAGTACGTGAGCCCCCGACGGGGGCGGAACCCCGAGTTGACCAGTGCCGTGGCGCCCGTCTCCTCATCGGGCAGCAGCGCCGCGACGATCCTGGCGCCGGTGTCCCGCAGCCGATGCTCCAGCGCGGACAGCAAGGCGGTACCCAAGCCCAGGTTCCGCCACGCCGGGTGCAGCGCGATGCGCAGCACCCATGCCCGGTCCCCGTCCACCCGGCCCATCGCCGCACCCACGAGATGCCCGTCGGCCACCGCGACCACGCTCGGATTCCGTGCCTGCAACGCGGCGACGACATCGGAGAGGCGGAAGACGGCGGGGAGCCCCGTGGTGGTGCTCTCGCCGTCGAGCCGAACCACCGCTTCGAGGTCGTCCGGTGTGAAGTCCCGGACATGCCATACAGCCATACGCCGCTCTCGAACATCGCGCGCCCCCGGACTTCCATCATCGGGCGCCCCCGCCGCTACCGCCCGCCCGGCCGAGCGGCCACGACCGTTCGGCGAGGTGGCGCAGCTCGGGCAGCCCGTCGGGCCCGCGCGGTTCGGCGGTCCCCGGCCGCTTGGCGGGCGATGGGACCCGGACGACTCCAACGGCCACCGCGTGCCGGATGATGGGTACAGCGGACGTGAGGGGCGGCGCAGTGACAGACAGCGGATCCATCGGGTCGGAGTCGGACCTCCGGTCGGACCTCCAGTCGGACCGTGAGGAGTCCGAGACCGTCGTGGTCGTCACCCGGCCTGCGGCCGAGGCGGCACCCGTGCCGGGTGCACGGACCCCGGGCGGGAGCGCGAGGCGTCGGCGATCCCTGCCCCGGCGACTGGCCGTGGTCGTCCTGATCCTTGTGGTTCTGTGCCTCCCGCCCTGGTGGACGCTGTTCGCCTCCGGCGTCGACTGGCCGTTCCCGGTCTTCCTGGGTGGCACGGTCGTCTTCGCCGGCTGGCTGGTCTCCTTCCCCCTCCTGATGGTCGCGGGCCACGGGGCGCGGCGGGACGACCGGGCCGCTCGTGTCGCGGACACCTCCCTCGGTGTGGTCTGGGTGCTGTTCACCTGGTCGGTGCCGGGCGGCTTGGTGGACCTCGTGCTGATCGGGCTCGACATCGGCGGCGCCGACCGGGCCAGGGCCGTCGCCCTCGCCGTCGCCGTGGTCTCGGCCGGACTGCTGGCCTGGGGCACTACGAGGCGATGCGGGTGCCCCGGGTGAAGCGGCTGGACGTTCACGTGCCGCGGCTCGGCGGTGGTCTGGACGGGACCCGTGTGGTGGTGCTGGCCGACACCCACTACGGGCCGATCGACCGGGCGGCCTGGTCGGCGCGGGTTGCCGAGGCGGTCAACGCGCTCGACGCGGACGTCGTGGTCCACGCCGGCGACATCGCCGACGGCACCCCCGTCCAGCGTCGGGAGCAGTCCGCGCCGCTCGGGGCGATCCGGTCCCGGCTGGCGAAGGTCTACGTCACGGGGAACCACGAGTACGGCAGTGAGGCCCAGGGCTGGCTGGACCGCATGGCGGAGCTGGGCTGGGAACCGCTGCACAACCGCCATGTCGTGGTGGAGCGCGGTGGGGACGCCCTCGTGCTCGCCGGCGTGGACGACGTGACCGCGGAGTCCTCCGGCCTGGCCGGACACCGCGCGAACCTGGCCGGGGCGCTGGCGGGAGCGGACCCGGACCGACCCGTCCTGCTCGTCGCCCACCAGCCCAAGTACGTCCCGCAGGCCGCTGCTGCCGGCATCGACCTGCAGGTTTCCGGGCACACCCACGGCGGCCAGATCTGGCCGTTCAACTTCCTCGTCCGGATCGACCAGCCGGTGGTGCACGGCCTCAGCCGGCACGGCGAGCGGACCCAGCTCTACACCAGCCGGGGCACCGGCTTCTGGGGGCCGCCCTTCCGGGTCTTCGCACCGAGCGAGATCACCCTGCTCACGCTGCGCTCGGGCGGCCCGTCGCCCGCCGCGTAGCGCACCAGAGCCATCACCACGACACGCGCGGTCCGGGGATGCTGTTCACCGCGCCGAGGCGGCTGCCTCCAGTGCCCGGCGCGTGGAGGGATCCGCCGGGTGGCGCGCGACGAGGTGCAGGTCGGGGTCTTCTGCGGCGATCAGCTTCGCCTGCCGGAAGGTCAGCAGTCCCAACTGCGGGTGGTCGAAGCGCTTGAGCGCCGGGGTGAAGCCCGCAACGTCGTGGCGCTCCCAGCGCTCGGCGAACCCGGGGTCGGCACTGGAGACGTCCTCGACGATCTCGGTGAAACGCGGGTCGCCCGGGTGGCGGTCGGCGGAGGCGCGGAACTGGGCGAGTATCGCCCACGACTCGGTCTCCCAGTTCTTCAGGACGGTTCGCATCGGATGCCAGCCGAAGTACAGCCAGATCATGTTGCGGCGCTGCACCGGCAGTTCGTCGAGGCCGCCGTACAGGGCAGCCTCGGCGTCGTTGTAGGAGAGCACGTCCCAGTGCCGGTCCAGCAGGCAGGCCGGGTTCGGCGCCAGCGCGGCGACAGTGGCGCGGAGATGGTCGCCCACGGCAGGACAGCCCTCGGCCGCCGAACGCGGACCCGAGTCGCTCTCGCCGGCGAGGTCGAAGACGTGACGGCGTTCGGCTCCGGTCAGACGCAGCGTGGTGGCCAGCGCGTCGAGCACCTGGCGCTGGTGCATCGGATCCTGCCGCACGGGCTGGCGGCCATCGGCGGCGGATTCGTGGTCGTCGGATACACGGCGGCGGCCGTGGATCCCACCGTGTGGACCTATGCGCTCGTGGCCGCGCTGTTGGGCGCGGGCTGGGCGTTCCTGCACTCGACGCTCCAGGCGCGCGCGGATCGGCCTGCGTCTGGTGACCAATCCGCTGATATCCGGCCCGGGTGGATACCGCCTCGACCTGGACCGCCTGGAACGCGACTTCGCCGCGGGACCGAAGGCGTTCCTGCTGTGCAACCCGCACAACCCGACCGGAACCGTGTTCACGCGCGACGAACTGTCAGCCGTCGCCGACCTCGCAGAACGCCACGACGTCCAGATGGTCGTCGACGAGATTCTCGCACCACTCGTCCACTCGACGTCGCGACAGCACATTCCGTTCCCGTCGCTGGACCGGCCTGCCGCCGCCCGTGCGGTCAGCCTCGTGTCGGCCTCCAAGGCGTGGAACCTTGCCGGACTCAAGGCCGCACTGGCTGTGCCCGGCCGTGACGCGCACCCGATGGTCGCCGCCATGGACGGAGAACTGGACGAAGCTGCAGGCCTGTTCGGGGTCCTGGCCTCCGAGACCGCCTTCGCCGACGGCGAGCCCTGGTTGGACGAAGTCCTTCGCGCTCTGGACGGCAACCGACTACTGCTTGCCGCCGAACTGGACCGCCGGCTCCCCGACATCGGCTATCGGCCCCCGACGCGGGCTTCACGGCCTGGCTCGACTTCCGTGCGCTCCACCTGCCTGAGGACCCTGCCGAACGGCTCCTGCGCAGAGCCAGGGTCGGCGTCTCCTCCGGACTCCGGTTCAGTTCCCACGACCATCCAGGAGCGGACGGTTCCGGGCGAGGACACGTCCGGCTCAACTTCGCGACGCGTCCGGACCTGGTCGTCGAGGCCGTGCGGCGGATGGCGGCAGCGCTACTCCCGAAAGACGAGCGCGCGCCCGCCGGCGCAACGCATCAACTGACCGGCAAGAGCACACGGCCGCCCACGCCCGCAGGCTGAGCAGGGGGCAGACTCGTGAGGGGTTGCCCCCAACACGCCTTCCAATTCTCCTCGGCACTGTCCAGTGTTGTCCGCACGTGCTTCGACCTGCGACTTCCCAGCAGTTGAGAGGAGCGACTGAACCTGTCTGAACAGCGTTGAATGAGACCAGAACTGAGAGTATGTCGATCCGGTCCGGAGGTCAGCTGTCGGTGTCCTTCGGGTGGCGGGTGGACGCGTAGACCAGATGCACTGTGTGGCGGGGTTCGTCGATCAGGTATCGCACGCGGCCTCCGGCCGTCACCTCGTACTCCCACTGGGGATAGGTCGTGCCACCGAGCGTCGCGGTGGCAAGCCGACCGCGCAGTCGATGCTGCCGGTCGGGGTCGCTGTTGGAGGCCGGGGAACTACGCAACGCCTCGAAACAACGCCGGCTGTTGCCAGGTGCTTCAGCACAAAGCTCCCCCCACCCCTTGGCGGCCTCGTTCGTGGCGAATCGCAGGCGCCACTCGTCGTCGATGGGTGGGGGTGGAACGTCATCACCGCGCTTGGGGCTCACGGGGCAGGCACCTCGCCGTGGTCCTCGTCGGGGAGGGCCCGGGTCAGCTGAGCAGTGAGGTCGGGGTCCGCCAGGATCCTGGCGGTGGCGCGCCATTCGACTATGACGCGGTGGAGGTTGGAGTGGACATCCAGTTCGGCGGCGTCACGCGTCGCGTTGACGAGGTCCACTACGAACTCGCGTACCTCCTCGGCTGACAGGTGCCTGCTCCACGGGAACACCTCGGGCAGGGCCAGCAGCACGGCCCGCGCGCCTTCATCGCTGCGGATCAGGGCGCTGAAGAGACGGGCGGTGACGTCGGCGGTCTCCTCCCGCTGCTGATCGTGGCGGGCAGTGGTGAGGTAGAGGTCCTCGCCATCACGCCGCGTGACGTGAACGCGCTGGGCGCGCTCGACGGTGTCTGCGACCCGCTTGGAGTTCTTCGACAGGTCAGAGAACGACACGGTGAGAGTGGACATATGGGGCACGATAATTCGGAATATGTTCCGAAGTCAACTGCACTTGCGTTCGGGTAAATGGTGGCCTGTACGTACAGACTTCGGCGGCGCGGGCCTGAAGGATGCGGGAGGAAGTCGTTCACGGCGCTGAGCGGAGGCCTGTCGTGCGGAGAGCCGACGTCGAATGGAGCGCTTTCGCCATGTGGGGGGCGATGTTCGTCGGAGCCTTGCTTGGGTGCGTGCGGGTGCTCCTGCAGAGACTGGTCGCTGTCGTGCAGGCCTGGCGCGACCTCCGCCGCTTACTCCGGCGTTCGGATCGAGGGCCGGTTCGTCGCGGGTGAACGACGAAGGCCCGGGCCGCTGAGCGGTCCGGGCCTTCGTGAAGGCGGAGGATACGAGATTCGAACTCGTGAGGGGTTGCCCCCAACACGCTTTCCAATTCTCCTCGGCACGGTCCAGGGGCGTTCATAAACGTTCTGACCTGTGGTTTTCTGGCTGCTGGGCTGACGATTGAACCCGCCTGAACGGCGGTGGATGAGACCAAGACTGAGACCACGCGCGAGGTTGGTGCTCGGCGTTCGACGACGATAGTGCCACTGGGAACGGCCAGCGGGAAGATCGGCTGGCGCGGGTGTGACTTGGAAGCCAGCAGGCGAGGCAGTGACTGTCCGTAGCGGCCGACAGGGACGGTATGCGCCTTGTCGGCACCTGGGGCGTGCGGCAGATCAGACCAGGCCGTCGGCTGGCGGCGGGTGTCGCAGCCTGGAACCGGGCAGAAAGTCGGCCTCGCCCGTGGGTGACGGCGGCCTACCGGTGGGCGGTTCTGCCCGAACAGATGCAGCGTGCCTCAGTGACCGTCCTCCGGGATGGCGGGGCGGTCGTCCTGAGGTGAGTCGTTCCCCTGCGTACTCGTCTTCTGCGTGCGGGCGGCGTCACGCTGGTCGATCAGGGCATCGCGTTCCCTGCCGGCAGTGGCTGTCTCGCGGCGCGACTGCTCGAGCTCGCGGCGCGCGGCGTGGCCACGCCTCGAGGCGCGGCGCGCGCCAGTCAGGAGCAGACTCAGCCCGAGCAGGGCTACCGCTCCGACGATGACGCCGTAGAGGAACAAGGTGCCGGTGGAGCCGTTCACGTGGTAGCCGAAGACTGCGAAGCTGTCGTGGGTGAGCGCATGCCCGCTGCCGGTGTTGGTGACAACGCCGACGACGCCGACGACCACGGCGGCGACGAGGATGATGAGCCCGAGAACGATGATCATGGCGTGCTCCGATGATTTTCTCCGCGGGCAAACGGTGGAACCGCGTTGTTCGGGAGGCCGAGCTGAACCAACGGCGAGGCCGGGGCGCTGGTCGGCGCGCCGAAGATCATCGACCCGGTACGAGACCGACAGCCTCACGGAAAGACGACGTGTCCTTCGCCACGGGTGTGCCTCAGCCTGCTCCCGGCTGCGTGGAGTAGGCCGCCCTGCAGAGGGCCGCTGGCGGGGCAGACGGGTTCGGGCACCAGGCCGGGGCGCCGCCTGCCGGCCAGGGGCGAACAGGTACAGCGTTCTGGAGCCGGGCCTGCCGCGGAAGCGGGCGTCTCGCACTGGGGATGGCACGTCAGCGGGTCGGGCGTCGGCCTGAGCGCTGGGACCAGCGGATGCCGGCGTAGGCCATGTCGGCGACGAAGAGAATGATCGCGATGATGAGGAGGAAGAACCATCCGTTGGCGACGGCGCCGATGATGCCCAGCACGATCGCGACGATAACCAGAGCCAGGATGGGGACCATGGCGCGTCTCCTCGGTCGGGTGTAGGCGCTCAGCGGCGGGCGAGCTGCCGCTCGCCGCCGGCACCCTTCTGGTAGGTCAGGGCGTAGTACTGGAAGACGGCTTCCTCGTCCTCGGCGGGCAGGATGTCATCCATGCCGATGGGAGGGCAGTCCCTCACGAGTGCCTTGTCGTAGGCGACCTTGAGGTAGCCCGGTCCGACGCTCGCATCGTTCAGCGGGACGAAGACCAGCCGGTGCTGGGTGGGCATGCCGATCTGGACGGTCGCCATGGCCGGTTCGTCAGTGCTGGTATCCACGTAGATCGCCTCCAGCGTGCCGATCTTGTTCCCATCGGCATCGACGACGTCGTGGGTCCGCCACTCCCGGATATCCCCTACCTGGATCATCATGTCTCCCTTCACGCGGCCCGGTCACCGGGCGCGGGCCTGGCAGGCGCACCTGGCCGGTGGCGTGGAGCCTTGCAAATATCAGCCTGCCTCGGTCTGAGGGCCGAGGCCAACGCGAGCACCCCTTCCAGCAGCCGGAGCAGTCCGCACTCGGTCTCCCGGGTCGGGGCAGGTCCACGCTCTCGCAGGTTGCACCAAGGCCTGAAGACTCTCGTCTCGCCGGGGCCGCGCACACGGTTTCTCCCGCTTCCAGAAGATCCACCGCATTCTTACCATTGCCCCGTCGCGCGTGGGTCAACCAAGGAGGCCCGCACCGGTAGCTCTGCGGACGCGGCACCGGCCCGGGGCGCAGCGCGTCGCGCAGCGCGCCCGAAAGTGATCACGCTGGGTCCTGCCGGCATCGATCACTTGGTGATGAAACAGCAGGTCAGGACGTTAGTCCGTGATCCACGATCTGGTCCGAACCGGCATGTGCTGCGCCGTCCGCTCACGCATGGCTCACGCAGAGGCGCCGGCGAGGGCTCCGGACCCCGCCCCCACCGGCCTTGTCCCGCCCGGTCGGCAGTGCCAGCCGAAGCGATCTTGATTTGCCCACTCACATCAGATGCCCAGCGAGGCGCTCAGCGAGTTCCTCGGGTGTGATGGTTTCGATGCCCAGGGCCCGGGCCTTGTCGAGCTTGCTGCCGGCGTTCTCTCCGGCGACGACCAGGTGGGTGCGGGCGGAGACATTGGATGAGGCGCGGCCCCCTGCCCGGGTGATCAGTTCGGTCATCTCGGTGCGGGAACGGTCCGCGAGAGGTCCCGTCATCGCGCCGGTGACGACCACGGTCATCCCGGCCAAGGGCAGCTTGCTCCCGGTCGTCTGGGCGGTCGTCTCCGCGTCGACTCCGGCATCTGTGAAAGCTGGTGGGACGAAGCTGGGCTGCTCCATGTTCACGCCCGCGGCGACGAGTTTGTCGATCAGCGGGGCGAGGTCGGCCAGTTCCGCCACGATCACTGGGGCCTTCTCGCCGCCGATGCCGTCGACCTGTTCCAGGGCGACGGCATCGGCGTCTCGGATGGCCTGCATGGAGCCGAAGTACGTGGCGATGCGCAGGGACATGGAGCGGCCGGTGCCCAGGACGCCGAGGGCGCAGAAGACGCGATTGAGGGGTTTGGTCTTGGCGGCCTCGACGGCAGCCATGAGGTTGTCGGCGCTCTTGGCTCCCGTGCGGTCCAAGGTGAGCAGCTGGTCGCGGGTGAGGGTGAACAGGTCCGCGAAGTCCTCGATCAATCCCTTGTCGACGAGTTGCACGATGATCTTCTCGCCGAGACCGTCGATGTCGAGCGCGTCGCGGGCGACGGCGTACCGGATCGCCTCTGTCCGGCCGCAGGCGCGTCCCCGCTCACAGCGCCAGCGCTCCTGGCTGCGGTCGATGTTGGCGCCGCAGCGCGGGCAGAGTTCGGGGAAGACGATGGGCTGCTCGCTGCCGGTGCGCAGGCCGGCAGCCGCGCCTTCGACACGGGGGATGACTTCGCCGGCCCGGTAGACGATGACGTGGTCCCCGAGCATCAGACCGCGGCGGGCGATGTCGGCCGGGTTGTGCAGGGTGGCGTAGGTGATGGTGGTGCCTGCGACGTCCACCGGGTCGAGGACGGCGCGCGGGGCGATTACCCCGGTGCGGCCCACGCTCCACTCCACGGCGCGCAGCACAGTGATCTTCTGGGCGGCCGGAAACTTGAAGGCGGTGGCCCAGTGCGGGGTGCGGGAGCCCATCCCGGCCCGGGTCTGGTCGGCCGGGCTGTCGGCCTTGATCACGGCTCCGTCGAGTTCGAAGTCGAGCTCCGCCCGCAAGGCGCCGATCTCCCGTACGCGCGCCACCACCTCATCCAGGGTCGCGCAGGCCATGGTCGCGACCGAGGTGCCGGCCGTGGTCCCCAGCCCAAGGGCGGCCAGGCGGGCGACGAGCTGGGTGTGGGTGAGCCCGGCGAGAGTGCGGTCGTCGGTGTGCGCGGGGTCGGTCAGTGCGGCGTAGGCCAGGAAGGTCTGCCCGATCCGGTACGCCCGGTCCTTGGCGCGCAGCGAGCCCGACGAGGCGTTGCGGCGGTTGGCGAAGGCCGTGGCCCCGTGCGCGGTCCTCCGCTCGTTCGCGGCGGCGAACTGGGCCTCGGTCATGAGGACTTCGCCCCGCACCTCGATCGTGACCGGTTCGGCCAGGGTCAGGGGCAGGCCCGTGATGTCCCCGATGGCGTGGGACACGTCCTCCCCGGTTGTCCCGTCGCCCCGGGTGACCAGTTGAACCAGCCGGCCGTCGCGGTAGCGGGCGGCCAGGGCGACGCCGTCGAGCTTGGGCTCCACGGCCCAGCCCGCCACCGCCGCCCCGCCCAGTCGCCGCTCCAGCGACGTGGCCCACGCCTTCAGCTCCTCGTCCGAGAAGACGTTGCCCAGGCTGAGCATCGGCACGGTGTGTGTGACGTCGCCAGTGGTCACCCCAGCTGCGACCTGCTGGGACGGGGAGTCGGCCGCGATCTGCCCGGGGTGCGCGTCCTCCCAGGCGGTGATGCCGCGCAGCAGCCGGTCATAGGTCTCGTCGTCCAAGTCCGATTCGCCGGACCCGTAGTAGGCATCGGCGGCCTTTCGCGCCTGCGCTACGGCTTCAAGGTAAGCGGCCTCGTCAGCAAGGTCGACAGCGGGCGCCGCTGCGGAAGGCTTCGTCATGCTGCTCATTCTGCGGACCGGTACCGACAGCACGGCGGTGGCGCTGCCGCGATTCACCCTTGGTGCCGCGCGGGCGTGATCGGGCAGGGTTCCGTCCGTGGGCTCTGTAGGACGGAGCGACCGGACGGCGCCCGTTCATCGGTCCGGGATGGTGCTGGGGAGAGCCCGAGTGTGCGGTAGAAGGTGTTGTTCTCGAAGCGTCGGTGCGGGTCGAACCTGCTGACGGCCCGGCAGAACTCGGGGAAGCCCTCGGTGTTGGAGGCGGGCAGCAGTTCCGGGGTGAAGTACTTGCCCCAGTGCGGCCTGCCGCCCAGACCGTAGAGCAGGCGCTGGATGTCGTCGAACAGCGGACGTGCGGCGGTGATCAACCCCTCGGCGGTCATGTAAGACACGAAGCCGAAGTACGTAACCGGAACTGCCTGCGCGGGACTCAGGTGGCCACGGGCAGGGCCGGTGGTGCGCAGGATGACGGGGTAGTGCAACTTGTACGGGGAGGCGGGCAGGAGCTCCTTGAGGCCGGCGTATGCCTCGGGGACCGCGTCCAGGGGGACGGCGATCTCCATGTTCAGCTGCGGGGCCGGGATGCCGTTCTTGAAGATCTCGTGGAGTGTCCCCTTGGAGTCGGTCGCGCCGAGGAACTTCTCCAGCGTCTGGGCGGCCGGTGTCCGACCCTGACCGTCGCCGATGTCAGACATCAGCTGACGGCGGGTGTGTGTCACGATGCGATCCAGGTCAACTGGGCTCTGGGCAGCGGGGTCCGTGGGCGTCCAGGCGTCATCGTGGGTGACCCAGGTGTGCACGACCTGGTGTTCGGTGAACCACCAGCTCTTGGCGGCCACGGATTCGCGGTTCCAGGCGGCGTAGCGCTCGGGCAGGCTGTCCTCGGCGACGGTGAAACGGGTGCAGCGCAGCTCGGTTGCCGGTCGGCCGCGAAGTTCCAGGCCGACGACCACGCCGAGGCATCCGAGGTTGAGGACGGCAGCGTCGAAGTCGGCGTCACCGGGGGTGAGCCGGTGCAGGACCCCCGTCCCGTCCATGAGCTCGATGGCGGCCAGGCAGTCGGAGAATGTGCCGCCGGACAGGCCCTGTGCATGGGTGCCGGTGGCGAGGGCGCCGGCGACCGTCTGGCTTGTGATCACGGGCGGGCAGGCGCTGGGCTCCAGTCCGTGGATGTCGAACGCCCGCCACACGTTTTCGAGCAGGGTGTCCCCGGTGACGCGCAGGTGCTCGCCCCGCAGTTCCCCTGCGCCCCGGCCGGGGAGGTCGAGGAGGATGCCGTGCGTCCCGTCCAGGCACTGCAGTTGGGCAGGGTAGGTGAACCTGGACCCGAGGACGCGCAGTGGTCCTTCCTCGCGCGTCAGCAGCGACTGCAGCTGTTCCAGGGACGTGATGCGGGTCCAGTCGCCCTGGGCGGCGATGGTGACGTTGCCGCCCCAGTTGGTGAGAGTCATTGGAGAAGTCCTCACTGGTCTTGCACCACGACGGACAGCTATCTCGCCCTGGCGCTGGTGTGCCTGTGCTCGAACTCGCCGCCGTGGTCCCACGGGTACAGCTGCGAGTGAGAGGCGGAGGGATTGGGCGGCGCGGGCCCTGCCACGGACCCGCGCCGCGTCTCGCTTTTCAGGCGGGGCCGAACATGTGCTGCGTGGGCGGGTGCGGGTGGGGGCACGAGGTGAACTCGGGCCCGAAGCAGCAGGCGTGGGCCTTCGTCCAGGTCTTCAGATCGATGGTGGGTCGCCCCAGGATCAGCTCGGCGGTCCAGGTGGCTGGGGCGTCCCCTTCGGTACTGATCCGTTCCCACAGGCCGAGGACCTGCGCTGCGGCGTCGCGGCGCATCCCGTACCTGGCCAGGCTGGCCACGAAGTGCTCGTCCGTCTGGCACGCGAATGTGATCGGCCGCCCGCAGGCCTCGCTGAGGACCGACGCCCACTGGGCGCAGGTCGCCTGCGTGAAGTGGCTCATCAGGGCACCGCGCAGATCGACCGAGTCGGGAGAGAGGATCTTGCGGCAGAACAGCTCGGCGGCGTCGTCGCAGCTGATGTAGGAGAACGGGCGGTCGGCGTCGACGGGGAAGGTGAACGACCCTGTCTCGGCGATCGACTGGCACTGGTAGAGGATGTTCTCCAGGAACATGGGCAGTTGGACGAGGTCGAACGCGATCCCGGACTTCGCCAGGAGTGCCTCCAGCGCTGCTGCTTCGTCGGCCATCGTGCACTGTCCCGGGGCGAACTGGATGCCCAGGCAGACGATCTGCTGCACGCCGGCCTTCTGCGCCGCCCGCAGGTACATCCCGCCGATGTCGACTCGCCGGTCGATCGGAGGCACCATCAGCATGGTGTCGGTCCCGGCCAACGCCTCGGCCAGCGAAGCGGGGTCCATCGGCTCCCAGTCCCGAAGCTGCACCTCGATGTCGCTCACGGCGCGCCCGGCGATCCGGGCTTCGGGAATCGCCAGGCGCAGCGTCAGCTGCGGTGCTTCAGCGGCGAGTCGACGCAGTGTGTAGTGGCCGACCTTGAAGAAGTTCCGGGTCGCCCCGAGCACGGTGACGACCTTCGGCGAGTCCGTCATCGCGCGCACCAGCTCTCGGTGCTCGTCGGGTCCTTGTACAGGTCAACCGGGTTGACCTCGCTCGCGTGGTAGCCCAGCAGCATCCGGCTCTGCGGAGAGAGATGGTCGGCTGCGATGGCGGGGTCACACGGGTGGTCGTACGGGCGCAGCCACGCCTGCCCGAAGCGGATGATCGCGCTGCGTCGCTCCTGGGTCCGGTTGGGCAGCACGGCATGCCACATGGTGTTGCCGAAGACAACCGCGTCGCCAGGTTCCGCGTGGATGCTCAGGGCGCCGTCGGGAAGCACGCCCTGGGCGAGGGCGTCGTTCGCCGCCTCCCAGTAGGCGTCGTCCTTGCGGTTGGCCGGCCACCAGTGCGAGGTGGGGATGAGCACGAGGTTGCCGCTGTCCCTGGGCCGGGTGTCGGTGAAGAAGACCTGGGTCTTGAGGTGCAGAGGTCCGTTGAGCTTGTCGTACGGACGCTCCAGGTAGGGCCCGGAGTCGCGGTGCCACGGCTCGTGGGCCTGCTGGTAGATCCCCCGCCGCAGTACCTCGCTGCCCAGGACCTGGAGCGACCCGTTGAGGATCCGGTGGGGGACGGACATCAGGGCGCCGCACTCGAAGAGCAACTGGTACTCGGGGATGATGTTCGCGGCGTTGCGCACGTGCGTCAGGGCCGGGTTCGTGTTGAACGAGCTGTGCGTCAGGTCGGGGTCGCGGTCGTCGGTGAGCTTGCGGACGGCCGTGTCCAGCGTGCTGACGATGCTGTCGGGGACGGCCTGCTTGAGGAGCAGGTAGCCCTGTTCGGTGAACTGGGCGACGGCGTCGTCCGGTGAAGTCGTCACGATTGGCTGCTTTCTGCTTCGGCCATGGGCGGCAGCGGGTTGTTGAGGGCCGTGCGCAGGCGCTGTGCGACCTCGTCCTTGCGGGCCGGATCGGCCAGTCGAGGGAAGACGACGATCGAATCGCCGTCGTAGCGCGGCACGACGTGGATGTGGAAGTGGAAGACGGTCTGATGAGCGGCCCGGCCGGTGGCGTGGACCAGGTTGATGCCGGACGCGCCGCAGGAGTCCTGCAGAGAGTTCGCCACCTGCTTCGCAGCCGCCATGACGTGCTGGAACGACTCTTCCGGGATGTCGGAGAGGTCCCGGTAGTGCTGCTTGGGAACGACGAGGACGTGCCCGTAGGTCGCCGGGAGGTGGTCCAGGAAGCACACGGTGTCTGCCGTCTCGGCTACGACGTGGGCGTCCACCTCGCCGCGGACGATGCCGCAGAAGACGCAGGAGGACTCCGCGTTGGCGACCGAATCCTGTGCCGGGTATCGAGACAACCACTGGGGGTCGAAGGTCAAGGACATGGCGCAAGGGGCCCTTCTCTAGGGGAGCTGCCCACCAGCCGGAGGGGCTGGTTGGGCATGGCGGCATGGCCCGTTGGCGATCGATGCGTCGGGGCGTCGCCGGGTACCCCAGCTCAGGTGGAGGAGCTGAAGACGAGGGGGAGGGGCCGGGCGGCCTGGATCCGCTGGCGCAGCTGCTGCCGCTGCGCGGCGCTCGGCTGGGCGGCCAGAGTCAGTGTGGCCAGAACCCGCTTTCCGTGCTCGGTTGCCTGCGATGTCCAGCAACCGTCGGTGAGGTAGTCGACGATGAACAGACCGCGTCCGTGCTCGGCGTCGTCGGCGGCGGCGCGGAGTTCGGGCTGGGCGCTGCTTCCGTCGAGCACGTCGAGGGTCAGCGCCCGCTCACTGCGGCTGGCGTACAGGCCGAGGGTGACCAGCTGGCCGTTGCTGTGGGTGAACGCGTTGGTGAGCAGTTCGCTGACCAGCAGGGCCACGTCATCGGCCCGGTCACCCAGTTCGAAGCCCCACAGCCGCAGGGTGGCGATCACGAGCCTGCGGGCGAAGCCCACCGCGCCGTCGAACGGTGTCAGCGGCCAGGCCGCTCCCAGGACGTCGTCGTCGGTCATGACTCGTCCCGCTGCTGGTCGTCGGAGGTGGCGGTGGGCGGCTCGGGCACGTCGGCGTCGGGCCATGCCTGCCAGCCGCCGGTCTCGTGCCGAGCCCTCGCTTCGCGGACGCGATCGCCACGGATGCGCTTGGGCAGGGGCGGGAAGTTCGGGATGGGGGGATGCACCGGAAGCCTCCTGCTGGTTCGAGGATCGTGGCCCTGGCCGATGGGTTCGCTTGGCGGCCGGGGTCGGTGGCGTTGAGGGCCCGGAGGAAAGCCGGTCATCATGTCGGGCTCCGTCCTCGGGTTGGGTGACCGGTCGCTCCCCGGTCGGGGGATTCACGGGCTCGGCCGGGCGGCCGGAGCAGAAGGACGCGGGTGTCGGCCTCGGCGAGGCGTTTGCGACGGGCGGTGGCGACGGCTCGCGGGCCGAGGTGTGAGGCGGCGGGTAGGACGACGCCGTAGGTGTCGGGGAGGGCCAGGACATCGAGCAGGCCAACGAAGGCGGCGGAGCGCTCGCCCTGGGCCGGTGCGGTGCGCTCGGTGAATATGGCGCCGAGCAGCAGTTCGTGCTGGCGGCAGTACTCGGTGAGCGCGGCCGTGAGCGCGCTGCCGCGTCCGGCGGACGCCTTGACCAGGTGCAGGAACCCGTAAACAACGGGGCCGTTGAGGGGGCGGTGCTCGGTCAGAGGTTCCATTTGGCAGACCGTCCTTCACCGTGGGAGGCGGGGTGCTCTCGGGATGTCTTGAGCGTGCCGCCGCACTGGTTCTCGCGGGAATGACCACCTGTTGCACTTTCGCTGCACTTCTGCCGCACCGGGTGCGTCTGTGGTGCTTCGATGTGTGCGAAGGGAGGCAACGACGTGGCCACGGTGCACCGTTGGACTGGGCTTGAGGCCGCTGCCCTGCGCGCTGCCTTACGGATGAGCATGCGGGTCTTCGCCGAGCACCTGGGTGTCGCTCCTCGCACGGTCGCCAAGTGGGAGAAGCACCGTGCCGACACCGAGCCCTACTCGGACAACCAGGCCATCCTCGACACAGCGCTTGCTCGGGCCAGCCCGGCGGTCCACATGCGCTTCGAGGTGTTCCTCTCCGAGGCCGGCCAGGCCACGGGCCAAGCCCCGCGCGTCACGGCCGCCGGCCCGCGCTTGTGGGAGTACGAGACCTGGACCGAAGACCTGGAGCGCTCCGTCGTGGCACTCAACCGCCAGAACTTCGGCTTCGCCCACAGCCTGCTCTCCCGCTGGAGCACCCGCTGGCCGGTCGGTGAACTGGACGACCGCGGGCTGTACCTGCTCGGCCGCACCACCGTTCTGGAAGCCGACCTCTACCGCGACCAAGGCGTCCTGGTCGGCCCGATGTCCGCGCACCACGCCTACGCCAAGGCCCGCCAGATCTTCACTCAGCTCGCTGTCCCGCGCCGGATCGCGCAGATTGAACTGTCGCAGGCCGTCGTGGCTGAGATGTCCGGCAAGCTGGACGCGGCAGCCCACCACTACGAGGCTCTCGCCGTTGACGAGCGACTCTCACGCCGCGACCGCGCCCGCGCCCGGCTGTGGGTCGGGACCGCACTCAGCAAGGACGGCAACCAGGACTACGCGGCCCGGGTCATGCTGGCCGCCAGCCGTGACTTCGAGGATCTCAGCGAGCCCGACGACTGGTCCGTCGCCCAGCAGAAACTGGCCCTGGCCTACCGTGGCGCCGGCGACCTGACCCGAGCCCTGCAGTTCATCGACACCGCCCGCGCGACCGGCACCACCGACACCCCGATGCAGCGCGTGCGCCTGGATACCGCGCACGGCCACATCCTGCTCTCCGACCCAGCGACCGTAGATGATGGTCTCCATGTCCTCGACCATGCGGCGGCAGTGGCGGCCCAGTTCAGCCTCAGCCACCAACTCCGCGCCATCGAGGGCATCAGGACCTCTTTCCGAGGGCTTCCCAGCCCCCGGCCACGGTGACCAGGGAGAGCGCGTGACGCACGAGGACAAGCCCGGCCTGACCGATCAGCAGCGCAAGGCGGCCCAGCTGATCTGGGACTACCACCAGATGCACCACCAGCTCCGGCCCTGCGACGCGGCCATCGCCCTCGGAAGCCACGACCTGGGCGTGCCCGCCTACAGCGCCGAGCTGTTCCGCGCCGGCCTCTTCCCAACCCTGGTCTTCTCCGGCGGTCCGAACCCCACCGCCCCCGACCGCTTCCCGCGCGGCGAGGCGATCCACTTCCGCGAGCACGCCCTTGACCTCGGCGTACCGACCGACGCGATCCTCATCGAGCCGAACGCCACCAACACCGGCCAGAACATCACCCTGTCGCGCCAGGTCATGGCCGATGCCGGCATCCGGCCCGGCACGCTGATGCTGATCGCGATGCCGTACATGGAACGACGCGCCTTCGCCACCGCCCGCAAGGTCTGGCCCGAGGTCGAGATTGTCTGTGCTTCCCAGCCGATCGACTTCGACGACTACCTCAAGGGCATGGGAGACGAACGCAAGGTCGCCGAGATGCTCGTCGGAGACCTGCAGCGGGTGATCGAGTATCCGAAGCTCGGCTTCGCCGTCGAGCAGGAAGTCCCTGGGGACGTGCATGACGCCTACGATGCCCTTGTCCGCGACGGCTTCACCAGCCGCCTCCTCAACTGACCTTCTCCCCAGGCGGGGTGGGGTCTGCGCGATCCACCAACCCAACTTCCTGCCCCGGCTCAGCACCCTGGCCAAGATCTTTGCGGCGGACTACTGGATCGTCCTCGACGACGTCCAGTTCGCCCGCCGCGACTACCAGCACCGTGCTCGCATCGCCCCACTTGACCGCCCCGACCGGCAGCACTGGCTGAGCCTGGCCACCCAACTCCCCAACGGCCGAGCCACCTTGATCCGCGACGCCCGGCTGATCGACCCGCAGCACAGCCGTCACCAGACCGCACAGGCAGTCCGCCACTGCTACCGGCGCAGCCGCCACTGGCGGCACGTCAGCGACGTCCTGGACCGTGTGCTTACGGCGTTCACCAACTCAGACCGGACCTGGGTGGTGGCGGAGGACTCCACCAGGGCCCTCCTTGACCTACTGGGCTGGCAAGGCCGGACCATCCGCAGCAGTCAGCTCCCAGCACGCAGCGAACGCTCGCAGCGGCTCGCCGACCTCGCGACGGTGACAGGAGCGACCACGTACCTCTGCGGCCCAGGCGGACTCCGGTACCTCGATCACGGTCCGTTCAACGCTGCCAAGGTGCCGGTGGAGCCGTTCCTCACGCCTTCTGAGGGCCTCTGGAGTGACAGTCGCCGACTGTCGGCGCTGCACACGCTCTCTGTCCTGGGGGCGGCCGGCTTCGCAGGCGCGCTCGCTGAGACTGCCCGGCGACCGGCAAGCTGAGAAGGGGAATCATGAAGTAAGCGCGGCTGAGGTCGGACTCGGGCTGGAACAGCCAAGTCGGGCACCCGACAGCCCGCTGGGAAGGAAGCTGGCGCTTGAAGACTGCACCGCTCGCCGTCCTGCTGGTCGGCATCACTGGCTCCGGTAAGACCGTGCTCGCCCAGGCTCTCGCCGAACGCGGCCTGATTCGTTTGTCCGTGGACGAGGAAGTCCACCGCCTCCATGGTCGCTACGGCGTCGACTACCCCGAGAACGAGTACTTCGAGCGTGAACGCCCGGTGCTCGATTCCGTCCATAGACGGCTGACCGAGCACCTGGCTGCCGGACAGGATGTCGTCCTCGATCACGGCCTGTGGCGCCGCTCCGATCGGGAGGCGTGGAAGAAGGCGGTGGAGACCGCTGGCGGTCGTTGGCTGCTGGTCTACCTTCCTGTTGAGAGGGCCGAGCTGTTGCGGCGCCTGGAGCAGCGCAACCAGCGCGTGGACGCCAATGCGCTCACCGTCACGCCCGATGCGTTGGACGACTTCTTCGCGCGGTTCGAGGCTCCGATCGAGAGTGAGGACGCCGTCCTCTACGACGGAGATCCCGAGGCGATTGTCCGAGCAGTTGGCCGACTGCTGTCGGAGGCCTCGAGCGAGCGAGCTGAGTTTTTGGGGTCAACGCTGAACGGCGTTGACCCCGAGCAAACTTGAGCTCAGCTCCATGTGGTGCCGGCAAGCAGACCGTCGTAG
Source organism: Kitasatospora acidiphila (assembly GCF_006636205.1). Taxonomy (NCBI): domain Bacteria; kingdom Bacillati; phylum Actinomycetota; class Actinomycetes; order Kitasatosporales; family Streptomycetaceae; genus Kitasatospora; species Kitasatospora acidiphila. Next base: position 4,877,676 of record NZ_VIGB01000003.1, read on the forward strand.
GCAAGTGCTCGCATGGCGGCGTCGAAGTCGTCCCACTCGCGTTCGGGCGCGGTGAAGTGCAGGTCGAAGTAGGCGCGGGTGAGGTCGGGCTCGTGCCACTCGGTCGCGCAGCGGCAGCGGACGAAGACCTGGTGGCGGACGTTGAGGAGGAGCCAGTCGCGGCGGGCGCGGCAGTTGGGGCAGGTGATGGGGATTCCGCGGGCGTCGAGTTCACCAGGGTGGGGGACGGCGCGGATGACGACTCGGTGATGCTCGTTGGGGTCAGAGCCAGGGTTGGTCAAGTGGTGCCCTTCGGTGTCGGGTGACGGTCGGCAAGCACACACGACGCACGGCGGCCGGGATGGTTCCCGGCCGCCGCAGAAAGACATCAAACCGACATCTCAGCAGGGCCGTTGACCCGCGGGCGGGGACGGTCAGCTGTGCTGGAGCGTTGCCTCGGGCTGGGTTTCGAGGGCGATGAGGCGGTGGGCGAGGGTGCGGGCCTTGTCGGTGAGGCCGTCGAGGACCTGGCGGGTGTGGAGGCTGTCGGGGTGGTGGGCGAGGGTCTGGAGGGCGTCCCAGCGTTCGGCGATGGCGGTCAGATACTGCTGGTCGTTGCGGACTTCCTCCTGCCGCTGGCTGAGCAGTTGGGTGGCGTCGTCGAGGGTGAGGTGGCCCTCGGTGACCTGGACGGCGAGGTCGGGGGCGTGGCGGCGGAGGTTTTCGTGCTTGGCCTGGATGGCTTCCGCCTCGGCCTTGCGCTGGCGTGCGACGTCGGCGGCGGCATCGAGTCCGAGCTTGCCGTCGCGGACCTTCTCGGCGAGGTCGCGGGCGTACTTGAGGACGGTGTTGGCGAGGGAGAGGCGGGTGCGGCTGATGTCGTGGAGCTTGGCGTGGGTGCGCAGGGAGTGTCCCGAAAGTGAAAGGAACATCGCGTGGACCATGGCGCGCTGGCCTTCGCTGAGGTGCCGGCGTACGACGTTGGACAGGTAGATGTACTCGCGCTGGTCGGTGCCGGTGTGGGTGGTGAAGCGGGGTTCGACGCCGGCGAGTTCGCAGGCGGCGAGGCGGTTGCGGCCGTCGAGGAGGACACCGTCGGGGTCGAGGACGATCGGCAGCAGAAGGCCGAACTCCTTGATGCTCTGGGCGAGGTCGTACAGCTCGTGCTCGGGGAGCATCGGGTACTGGGTGGCGTCCGGGTGGATCTTCAGGGTTGGTCTCCGTAGTGGGTGGGAGTGCCGGGGCACCGGGCCGGTGCCCCGGCGTGGGGTGGCCTGGCGTGAAGGGCAGGGCCGTGGGTTAGCGGGTGTGGCGGGGCGGGGTGCCGGCCGGTGGGCGGGGTGTGGTGGTCGTGTCGGTGAGGGTGGGCTGCTGGCCGAGGGGCTTGGCGACGGGTGAGCGCAGGCGGGCGGCTTCAGCGGCCGGGTTGTGGTTGGGGTTGCGGCTGGTGTGCTGGATGCGGCCGAGGAGGACCTTGGCGGGCATGCGGGCGGTGGTGAGTTCGCGGCGGGTGGCGGCCTCCTGGAGGAGTTGTCGGGGCTGGTGGCCGAGGGCCTTGGCGTCGGCGAGGACGGTGGCCAGGGCGGGCCAGTTGGGGTCGGCGAGGATTCGGGCGGCGTGGTCGGGGACGGCGGAACGGATGTCCCCGGCGAGGGTGTTGGCGACCTCCGGTTTCGGTTGGCGGTGGGCGAGGGCGGCGAGTTGGTCGGCGGCGGCGTGGTCGTAGGTGGCCTGGAGGTGCTGGACGGCCTGCTGGGCGGCGTGGGCCTGCTGCTGGTGGCCTCGGGCCTGGTGCCAGCGGCTGGTGAGGATCGCTGCCCACACGAGGGCCGCGATCATCACGGTGAGGGCGTTGCCGTCGGGCCCGTCGCCCGCGTGGATGATGTCGCGGGCGGCCCGGCGAAGGTCGGCGGCGGCCTGGTGGTCGGCGCGGATCTGGGAGCGCTGGGCTCGCGCGAACGCCCGTGTGGCGGCTCGCAGTTCTGCCCGCAGCTCGGTGGGTACGGTCTGGGCTGTGGCGTTGATGATGTCGCCCAGCGCGGTGATCTGCGCCTGCGCCAGCGAGCCATCCCCATCCCCGCCGCCGGCAGCGTCGTCGGTGAGGTGCTGGTGGGCGTGGTCGAGGGCGTCGGTGGTGCGCTGCCAACTGCTGGAAGGCCGGTTGCGCCGGGCGGTGGGGTGCTCCTCGGGTGCGGTGACGGCGAGGAGGGTCTGGAGCCTGGGGAGGGATAGGTCGGGGGCGATCTTGCCGCCGGGGATGTAGATCTGCTCGCCCTTGGCGTTGAGGTCGCCGGGCCGTCCGACGGAGTAGCCCTGGAGGTCGCCCGAGGGGAGGCGGCGCGGCTTGACCTCGACGCCGTCGGCCTGGAGGTAGGCGAAGAGCTCCTCGACGTTGGTGGCGTGGGGGATGGCGTCGCGGATGCGGTCCTGCAGCCAGGCGCGGCTGGTCTGCTGCCAGCCGAGGCGCTCGGCCTTGTGCATCTCGGCCTGGGTGGGACGGCGCTCGCCGGTACCGTCGCCAGGCTGGACCTGGTGGAGGCCGAGTTCCTTCTCGATCAGGCGGGCCTCGGCCTGGGCGTTCTTGCCGCTGTTGTGGCGCTTGGGTCGGCGGCCGTCATGGCGGACGGTGGTGGCGAGGATGTGGATGTGGTCGTCGGCGTGGCGGACGGCGATCCAGCGGCAGCCGTGCGGGTCGCGGTCGGGGGCGATGCCGGCGGCGTGGACGATGCGGCGGGCGATCTCGCCCCATTCGGCGTCGGAGAGGTAGCGGTCGGTCTTGGCGGCGCGGACGGGGCAGTGCCAGACGTGGTCGGTGACCTTCTTGCCGAAGCCGCTGTTGCGCAGGTTGACCGGCTCGTCGAGGATCCGGGCGAGCTGGGTGAGGGTGGCGTGCGGGTCTCGTCCGGGGTCGCGCAGGCCGAGCGGGCTGAAGGAGGCGACGATGTGCGGGTCGAGGTGTTCGTCGTTGCGGCCGGGCCCGTAGAGGTAGGCGAGCAGTCCGCGGGTGTTGTTGCCGGGGTCCTTGATGGAGGGGATCACGTGCTGGCGCCTCCTTCGGGGCGGGTGGTGGGTATGAGCAGGGCTTCGGCGATGTCGGTCAGCAGGTGGTCGAGGCGTTCCAGGCGTTCGCCGATGTCGGGTTCGACGCGGTCGTCGCGGTGGAGCACGTGGACGAGTTGGTTGATGTTGTTGCCGATGCGGCCGATCTGGTGGAGGACCTCGGCGCGGAACATCTGGAGGGCGAGGCGGTCGGTGTGCAGGGGCAGGTCGACGGTGAACTCGCCCCGGATGAAGGCCAGCGAGATGTCGCCGAGGTATCCGGAGATCGTGTTCCCGTAGCCGTGGCGGTCGGCGGCATCGAGCAACTCGGCGTGCTCCGATGGGGTGTAGCTGACCGGTCCGACCCGCTCCTTGCGGCGGGTTCCGGTGTGCGGCCGGATCTTGCCCTTGGGCATCGGCTGGGCGCCGGCGGGAGCGTTCAGTTTCGGGACGTCGAGGGCGGCGGTGTTCTCGTGCAGGAACGCGGCACGGGCGACGCGGATGCTCTCGTCATCGACGCTGGCGGGCGGCTCGGTGCTCGGCTGGTTGGTGTGGGTGCGGGCGAGGATGTCGAGCTGCAGCGTGTTGAGTTCGTCCGGGCCGAGGGCCTTTGCCTGGTCCAGCGCGCCCTCGCGCCGGACCTCCTCCGCCACCCCCGGGGCGGAGGACCCCAGACCCGCGCGAAGTGTCGGAGACTGGGTACAACTGGCTACGCCAGGAGCGGAGTTGCCGAACGCGCGGAGTAGACGGCCGATCAGCCTACCGCCTTTGGCGTCCTGTGCGGGGACGGTTTCGGCGAGGGTGTGCCGGTCGTGTGGGGCGGGCATGGGGTCCTCCGGATTTACTGTCGGGACGCGCTGGTGGCGGGCGCGGGGTGTGCGGGGATACGGCGTGATCGTCCGGCTGGGATCCCGGTTCGGCTGTGCGGGATATCCGGTGCAGAAGGCGGGAGTTCGGGACTTCCGGAGCGTCCGGGCGGGCGCGTGCGAGTTCCGGTGAACGCCGGTCAGTGCTGGTGAGGGGCCGCTCGCCCGGATCGGTTGGGCCGGTGCTCGGGCGAGCGGCGGGGCGTCAGGCAGCCGAGGGCTGGGCTTGGGACTCGGCCTGCTGGGAGGCCTGCTCGTCCTTGAAGCGCTGGGTCAGCTTGCCGAGGCGGTCGCTGGCGATTGGTATGCCGGCCTCGCGCAGGGCCGTCCGGATCACGGCCTGGGTGGGGCCGTTCTCTTCGACGGCCGGGCGGGCGATCTCGGCCAGCTCGTCCATGGAAGCGGCGGGCCTGCGTCCGGTGCGCTTGGCCCCGAGCACCGGTTCCCGCCCGGCGGGTTGGACGGCGTCGCCGAGTACAACCACCGGCTCGTCGTCGGACAGGGCATCCTGTCCCGCTTCCGCCACCGGAGCGGGCTCGGCTGCCGGCCTCAGGCTGGCCCTGCCATCCGCCGCGGGTGCATCGGTGGTGGGGGTTGTGCCATCTGAGGGAAGGTCGGGCTCGGCCGCTCCCGCAGCCGGGCGCGGGGCGGTGGCGGTGGTCGGGCTGTGGAGTCGGCGCAGGATGATCGGGCCGACGTGCCCCCAGCCGAGCAGGAGGACTGGCGCCACAGCGTCGAGGAAGGCGCGTCCGTAGTGCTGCGCGAGGACGGGTTCGGCGGTGTTGAGGCCGAGGGTGAGCAGGCCGCACAGGTGGAGCAGGCGGGTGACGGCGCGCAGCTCGTCGGGGGTGCCGGTGGCGGACAGGTAGTGCAGGGCGACCAGCAGCCCGACGACGGACAGGTCCACCATCGGGGCGATCAGCGGCGCGATGGGGTGCGCGACGCCGAGCCGCAAGGCCAGGGCCCAGACGTTGCCGAAGGAGAAGGTGAAGGCGAGGCAGGCGGTGGCGGCCATGACCAGGGTGATCGTGAAACGGCCGAAGATGCCGGCCGGGCGGGTGGCCGACGGGATGGTGCTCATGTGGGCAGTGGTCCTCGGGAGCGCGGTGGGGATGGATGCTGGAATGCCGTCTTTGCCGTCTTGCCGTTGCAGGGTGGGCTCGGCAGAGGCGGGCGCGGCTGGCCGGTGGCGTCTTGGACGCAGCGGTGTTCACTCTCGGGACGGTGCGCGTATCCGTCTTGGGACTCGTACCCGTCCCGGCGGCATGGGCCTGTGACCTGTGGTTTTACGGCAGGGACGGTTGGGACGGCACAAGACGGATGTGTTTCCCGTCCCGGGCGGGCCCGCCGCTCGCGCCGGGGTTCGGGCGGCGGCGGGCCGGTGGCGGAGTGGGATGGTTGCCGTCCTGCAGGTGGTGTCCTGCCGTCCCGGGACGGATACGGCTTCCGTCTTGGGAGGCCGATCCGTCTCGGCAGCGGGTGCTGTGACTTGCGCTGTTACGGCAGGGACGGCAGGGACGGCAACCGGTGAGGGCCCGTCAGCCTCTCGCGCCCGTGCCCATGGCGCTGGGGGCCTGGGGGTGGACGCTCGGGCAGTACCGCCGCCAGGCGTCGGCGAACTTGTGGCGCGTGTAGCCCTTGCGCTGGGTCCCGTCCCCGATGCGGACGTTGCCGGAGGAGATGCCGAACTCGCGGAGCATCGCACCGAGTCCACGCGGGGTCAGTCCGCCCCGGCCGGACTCCGCCCACGGGGCCTCGGGGTCGCCGTTGAGGGTGAACAGCAGCTGGTCGGTGGTGATGCCGTCCGGCTCGTTGTTGGCGTGGAAGATCCGGCGGATGTCGGCGAGGATCCGCGCCCCGCCGGGGTTCTCCTCCTCGGTCTTCGCCTCGGCATCGACCATGCGCTTGCACGCTTGGCGGGCGAGGCGGGGCCAGGGGCCGCCGGCGAGGTCGGCGACGATCACCAGGGGCTCCCAGGTGTCGGCGGCGCGGTCCTCGACCGGCATGCTCGGTTCCAGGTGCAGGGCCGGGTCCGCCAACGGGGCGGTCCAGCGGGCGATCCGGTCCCGAATCCCGTGCAGGGCGGGGCTGTCGCGCTTGGTCCGGTATGGCGCGACCTTCTCACCCTCGGCACGTCGGCGCATGCGGATCACGATCGAACGGTCCATGACCGTGTCCGGCAGGTCGCCGATCCCGGCGATGGCGGCCATCGCGAAGGTGTGGAAGCGGCGCGGGGTGTGATCGTTGCCGACAACACGCAGCACGTACCGGTCGCGCTGGTGCCCGGCGTTCAGCAGGCCGCGCATCTCCTCGTTCTTCTCCGCCATCTTCGGGCTGCCGAAGATGGTGTCCGCCTCGTCCACCAGCAGGGTCGGCGGCTCCTCGGTGATCGAGCGGAACACCGCGGCTGGGGTCGAGTTGACCGTCAGCACCGGCTGATGGACCGTCTCGGTGAGCACGTCGAGCAGCCGCGACTTGCCGCAGCGCTTGGCGGGACCGACCACCGCCAGGCGCGGGGCATGCTGCCACGAGCCCTGCAGGTGGGTCGCCGCCACCCACAGCGTCGCGGCATCCAGCGCCTCCTCGGAGGGCAGGATCACGAACTTGGCGATCAGGGCCTTCAGCTGCGCGAGCAAGTCGGCGCCCTCGGTCGCTTCGGTGTCCGGCATCAGGTCGATCTCGTCCGGGGCCGTGGGTGCGGCAGGTGCCGCCTCCTCGTGGACCTGTCCACAGTCTGTGGACAGGTCCACGGCCTGCTGGGTGGGCAGGTAGGCGCCGGGCTCGCCAGGCTTGGCGACGGGTGGCCATAGGGCAGGGGACGTGCCCGCTGAAGGGGGTACGGGGGAGGGGCGGGAGGCGGTAGCCTCGCTCATGGAGATCCTCACTCGGCGGCTCCGGGGGGCAACCCGGTTCGCCGTAGGTCGACTGTCCTGGGATGGGCGGTGGCGAGATTTCCGATCGGCCCCCGGTGTTCGTAGCGCCGGGGGCTTCGCGTTTTTTCTCGGGACACTCGGGCCGCCGTTCGGCCCGGTCTAACCTCCTTCCGGTTGGATTCTTCATGCTGACGGGATCGTTTGTAGCACCACGCGCAAGCCGCTGTCAAGCGATAGGCGCATGGATTTCTCAACCTGGGCCAGCATCTCTACTGGCGAGGATGATGGTGGAGATTTCGTGTAGATCAGCTCAACCGCTTGAAGGTTGGCCATCCCATGCTGCTACAGTCTTTTCATCGCCGCGTTGCCACTGCTCGCAATCGAAGGGAGGTTGGTATGGTCAACCCCATGGTGCATCGCTTCAAGGCCCTGGAGGGCGAGGCCCTCGTGGCCCACAACCTGAAGGTCCTGCGCAAGGCAGCCCGCCTCTCCCAGGAGGACGTGGCCGAGCGCATGACCCGGCTCGGCTTCAAGTTCCACCAGACCCAGGTCGCCAAGATCGAGAACGGCACCCGCCCGGTCCGTTTCGACGAGGTGATCGGCCTGGCCAAGGCACTCAGCGTCCCGGCAGCCAACTTCATGACCGAGGCCGTGGCCGGCCCCGACGAACCGGACTACGAGCTGCAGGAAGCCGGCTTCCGCGTCCAAGCCGCCGAGCAGGAGTGGAGAACCGCCCACGACCTCGAACAGGCGGCCAAGGCCCGGCTGGACGAAGCCGAGCGCGAGTACAACGAGATCGCCGACCGCCTCGCGGCCCAAGGCATCGACGTCGGCCCCGAGAGCTCCGAGCCCGAGTGGTACCCGGCGCCCAACTCGCCCTGGGATCCGCTCCGCAAGGACCCCTCGGCCGACCGGTAGGCCTGCTCGTGCAGCCCGCCTTGGGGCGCGACGGCCGTACGGCCATCGTCTCCGCGACCCGGCCGAAACCGTGAAGAGGCCGACCCAGCCCGCGGGGCCAAGATCTTTTTAGGTTCCTGGCCGGGGCCGCCGTAGTGTCCCCGTCCCGCCCGCTGCACCAGCCTGCTCAGCGGTGAAGGGATCGCCTTTTTGGAGAACGGCCGGACTCGCTCCTACCGTCTCCCCGCTGCCCTGACCGCCTCATCCCCGCTGTCCGACCCTCGGTGCTACGAACACCGAGGGCTGCCATGCGGGTTCATCTGTCCACCGCCCATCCCAACAGTCGCCACGGCGGCGCGTTGCCCCGCGCCGCTGGGAGGAATGCCCATGCCCGAAACGTCCCTGTCCCTTGCGCGTCTTGCCGGGGCGCTCGGCCTCACCGAACACCAACTCCTCGGTCTCGTCGCCAACTGCGGTACGGAGGTGCCGGACCCGACGCTGGTCGCTCTCACGGTCGAGGAAGCCGCCCGTCGGCTCGGTGTCGGCCGGACGACGATGTACGCCCTGGTCGCGTCCGGTGAAGTCCCGTCCGTGACGATCGGCCGCCTTCGCCGAGTGCCTGCCGAGGCGCTCAAGGAGTACGTGGCCGCCCGCACACAGGCCGCCACTTCGACCGTCGCGCTCGCGGCCTGAGGGGGAGCGAATGGCGAACACCCGCAAGCCCAACGGCGACTCCTCGATCTACGAGGGCAGCGATGGTCGCTGGCACGGCCGCGTCACAGTCGGCGTCAAGGACGACGGCACCCCCGACCGTCGCCACGTCAGTGCCAAGACCCGCCCGAGGTCACGGCCAAGGTCCGCAAGCTGGAGAAGCTGCGCGACAACGGCACCGTGCCCAAGGCAGGCCAGAAGTGGACGGTCGGCAAGTGGCTGACCCATTGGATCACCGAGATCGTGCCCGGCACCATCGGCGAGAACACCCTTGCCGGGTACGAGGTGGCGGTCCGCGTGCACCTCGTCCCCGGTCTCGGTGCCCACCGACTGGAGAAGCTGGAGCCGGAGCACCTGGAGCGCTTCTACCGGAAGATGCAGGACTCCGGCAGCGCGGCCGGCACTGCCCACCAGGCCCACCGCACCATCCGGGTCGCCCTCGGTGAGGCCCTGCGGCGCGACCACCTGACCCGCAACGTGGCCACGATCGCCAAGGCCCCCAAGCTCGAAGAGGAGGAGGTCGAGCCGTTCGAGATCGAGGAGGTCCAGGCGCTGATGGACACGGCGCGCAAGCGCCGCAACTCCGCCCGCTGGATCTTCGCGCTCGCCCTCGGCCTGCGCCAGGGCGAGGTGCTCGGGCTCCAGTGGAAGGACGTCGACTTCAAGCGCGGTGTCGCCTGGGTCAAGCGCGGCAGGCTGCGGCCCAAGTACCGGCACGGCTGCGGCGACCGCTGCGGGCGCAAGCCCGGCTTCTGCCCGCAGAAGGAGCCGATCCGACGCGAGACTAAGGACACCAAGTCCCGGGCCGGGCGACGTGCGGTGCCGCTGCCCGAGCCGCTCGTCGTGATCCTCCGGCAGCACAAGGAGGAACAGGACCGCGAGCGGGCCCTCGCCCGGGACCTCTGGGTGGAGAAGGGGTACGTCTTCACCTCGGAGATCGGCGCGCCGCTCAACCCCAGCACCGACTACCACCACTGGAAGCGGCTCCTGCGCGAGGCCGGCATCCGCGACGGCCGTCTTCATGACGCCCGTCACACCGCCTCGACTGTCCTCCTCCTGCTCGGTGTGCCAGAGCGGATCGTTATGGCGATCATGGGCTGGTCCTCGACCTCGATGGCCCAGCGCTACCAGCACGTCACCGAGCCGATGCTGAACGATGTCGGCAAGAAGATCGGCAAGGCCTTGTGGGGCGAGGCCGGACTGGGCCCAGAAGAGCCCGGTGAAGATGCGGCCTGAGGCCCAGAACCCCAACTGAGACCAAAACTGAGACCACGACACGAAGAAGGCCCCGACCGGAAACCCGGTCGGGGCCTTCAACTGCCCAGCTGGGCAAAGGCGGAGGATACGAGATTCGAACTCGTGAGGGGTTGCCCCCAACACGCTTTCCAAGCGTGCGCCCTAGGCCTCTAGGCGAATCCTCCGTGGGAGAGCTTAGCCCATGTTGAGGGGTGCTCGCGAACAGCTATCTCGCAGGTGAGGGGGCGGGGGTCGCCTGCGGATCGGAGATGGGGGTGGTGGTCGGGGGAACGGCGGGGATCCGCTACTCTTGTGGGCAGCCCCTCGTGTGGCGTTATCTCTCTGAACCCCCCCAGGGCCGGAAGGCAGCAAGGGTAGGAGGGCTCTGGCGGGTGCACGGGGGGTCCTGTCTTTTCGGGGGCCGACGCGTTTGTCGGTCTGTCCCGATATCGTCGGTGGCGTGTCCCTAGCTCTGTACCGCCGCTATCGCCCCGAGACCTTCGCCGAGGTCATCGGGCAGGAGCATGTGACCGCTCCGCTTCAGCAGGCCCTGCGCAACAACCGGGTCAACCACGCGTACCTGTTCAGTGGCCCGCGCGGCTGTGGGAAGACGACCAGTGCGCGGATCCTGGCGCGCTGCCTGAACTGCGAGCAGGGGCCGACGCCCACGCCGTGTGGTGAGTGCCAGTCGTGCCGGGATCTGGCGACCGGTGGGCCAGGCTCGATCGACGTGATCGAGATCGACGCCGCCTCGCACGGTGGTGTGGACGACGCACGTGAGCTGCGCGAGCGGGCGTTCTTCGCGCCGGTGCACAGCCGGTACAAGATCTTCATCCTGGACGAGGCGCACATGGTGACCTCGGCCGGCTTCAACGCGCTGCTGAAGGTGGTGGAGGAGCCGCCGGAGCACCTCAAGTTCATCTTCGCCACCACCGAGCCGGAGAAGGTGATCGGGACGATCCGGTCCCGGACGCACCACTATCCGTTCCGGCTGGTCCCGCCGGGCACGCTGCGGGACTACCTGACGGACGTCTGCCGGCGGGAGGACATCCAGGTCGAGGACACCGTCTTCCCGTTGGTGGTGCGGGCCGGTGCCGGGTCGGTGCGTGACTCGATGTCGGTGATGGACCAGCTGCTGGCCGGCGCCGGGGAGCAGGGGTCACGTACCAGATGGCCACCGCGCTGCTCGGGTACACCGACTCGGCGCTGCTGGACGAGGTGGTCGACGCCTTCGCCGCGCAGGACGGGGCGACGGTGTTCCAGGTGATCGACCGGGTGGTCGAGGGCGGGCACGATCCGCGCCGGTTCGTGACGGACCTGCTGGAGCGGCTGCGCGACCTGGTGATCCTCGCCACAGTGCCGGACGCGGGGGAGAAGGGGCTGATCGACGCCCCCGCCGACCGGGTCGCGGTGATGCAGGCGCAGGCTGAGCGGTTCGGGGCGGCCGACCTGAGCCGGGCCGCCGACATCGTCAACACCGGGCTGACCGAGATGCGCGGCAACGCGGCGCCCCGGCTGCAGCTGGAGCTGATCTGCGCCCGGGTGATGCTGCCGGGGGCGTACCAGGACGAGCTGTCGCTGATGGCCCGGGTGGACAAGCTGGAGCGCCGCGCCACGCTGGGGGGCGGGCAGGGGCTTGCGGGGATGGCGGCGGCCGTCCCGGCGGCTGCGCCTGCCGTGTCAGCCATGCCTGCCGCGCCCGCGATGCCTGCCGCGCCCGCGATGCCTGCCGCGCCCGCGATGCCTGTCGCGCCCGCGATGCCTGCTGCGCCGGCCGCGCCGCCGCAGGTGCAGGCTCAGGTTCCGCAGGTTCAGGCGCCGCCGGTGCAGAGTCAGCCGATGCCGGTTCAGGCGGCCGCACCCCAGCAGTCCGCCCCCGGCGCCTGGCCGATCCCGCGCAGCTTCCCCGCCGCCGGGGCGCCCGCCGCCCCCGCGCCCGCCCCGGTGGCCGCACCCGCGCCCGCGCCTGCCCCGGCACCCCAGCAACCCCAGCAGCAGCCCCAGCAGCCGCCGCAGCAGGCGGCGCCGAGCGCGCAGGGCCAGCAGGGCGCTGCCCAGGTGCGCCAGTTGTGGCCGCAGGTGCTGGAGGCGGTGAAGAACCGCCGCCGCTTCACCTGGATCCTGCTCAGCCAGAACGGCCAGGTGGCCGGTTTCGACGGCAGCACGCTCCAGGTCTCGTTCATCAACGCGGGGGCCCGCGACAGCTTCGTCTCCAGCAACAGCGACGAGGTGCTGCGCCAGGCGCTGGCGGACGCCCTCGGGGTGGACTGGCGGGTGGAGTGCATCGTCGACCCCTCGGGCGGCGCGGGCAACGCTCCGGCGCCGCAGGCTCCGCCGAGCGGCGGGGGCGCCGGGGGCGGCTGGGGCACGTCGCGGCCGCAGCCGGCCGCGACGGCCACGGCGGTCGGCGGCCACCAGGCGGGCCAGGGCGGCTTCGGTGCACCGCCGGCGGCACCGGGAGCGCCTTCGGCGGGTCAGCCGCAGGCCGGCCCGGTACAGCCGGCGCCGCAGGCCCAGGCGCCGGTCCAGGCCCAGGCGCCCGCCCAGGCGTACCCCGCTGCCCGGACCTCACCGCCCCCCGCCGGATCGCAGCCCGCAGCCGGGGGAGCCGCGGCGCCCCCGCCGCCGGCCCCCGCCGACGAGTACCCGGACGACTTCCCGCCCGAGGACTACCCGATGGAGGCGCACCCGGACGTGCCGTCCGGCCCGCCGACCCAGGGGCCGTCGGGCGAGGAGCTGATCATGCGGGAGCTGGGCGCCACCGTGCTGGAGGAGATCCAGCACGGCAGCTGAGAAGTTGAGCGACCAAGCAGTCGGGGCAGCCGGGGCGGCTGGGCCATCGGGCCACTGGGTAGCCGAGCAGTCGCCGGACGACGGCGTGGGGCAGTCAGGACATAGGCTCGGCATGAAGGTGTCCGAAGCAGATCAGTCAGGAGAGTGACCCCGTGTTCCCTGGTGGCGGGCAGCCCAACATGCAGGCGCTGCTGAAGCAGGCCCAGAAGATGCAGCAGGACCTCGCCAAGGCTCAGCAGGAGCTGGCCGAGGCGCGGCTGACCGGTTCGGCGGGCGGCGGTCTGGTGGAGGCGACGGTGACCGGCAGCGGTGAGCTGACCGCGCTGAAGATCTCCCCGCAGGCCGTGGACCCGGAGGACACCGAGACCCTGGCGGACCTGGTGCTCGCCGCCGTCCGTGACGCCAGCGCTGCCGCGCAGAAGCTGCAGGCCGAGCGGATGGGCCCGCTGACCCAGGGCCTGGGCGGCGGCGGCATCCCGGGTCTCCCGTTCTGACCCGTTCTGACCGTTCCGACGCTCAGCCGGTAGCCGGGCGGGCCCTGCGGTCACGGAGGCGACGACCCGAGTAGCGGCCAGGCCGCAACAGCGCTCCCCGCGTGCTCCCGAGCACTCGGGGAGCACGCGGGGAGCACTCACGAAGCGCTCGACGAAAGCGCTCAAAGAAGCAGCACAAGATCTGAACAACTAAAGATCAGGTCTGAACGTTTGACGACTTCAGGGCGCCGGGCGCTGTGCCCGGCGCCCCGATCGTTGGATGATGAGGACGAACACGACGACCGGCGCGACCAGCGCGGCAAGGAAGGCGGAGCGGTGTACGAGGGCGTGGTGCAGGATCTGATCGACGAGCTGGGCCGACTGCCCGGTGTCGGTCCCAAGAGCGCCCAGCGGATCGCCTTCCACATCCTGCAGGCCGACCCGGTCGACGTCCGCCGGCTGGCGCACGCGCTGCTGGAGGTCAAGGAGCGCGTGCGCTTCTGCGTGACCTGCGGGAACGTGGCCGAGGCCGAGCAGTGCCGGGTCTGCCAGGACCCGCGGCGCGACCTGACGGTGATCTGCGTGGTCGAGGAGCCGAAGGACGTGGTGGCGATCGAGCGGACCCGCGAGTTCCGCGGCCGCTACCACGTGCTGGGGGCGCGATCAGTCCGATCGAGGGTGTCGGCCCTGACGACCTGCGGATTCGCGAGCTGCTGGCCCGGCTCTCCGACGGGACGGTCGGCGAGCTGATCCTGGCCACAGACCCCAACCTGGAGGGGGAGGCGACCGCCACCTATCTGGCCCGGCTGTGCAAGCCGATGGGCCTGAAGGTGACTCGGCTGGCGAGCGGCCTGCCCGTCGGCGGGGACTTGGAGTATGCCGACGAGGTCACCCTCGGCCGGGCCTTCGAAGGGAGACGACTGCTCGATGTCTGAGATTTCTGAGATGTCTGGAATGTCCAGGATTTCCGGAGGATCCGGTAAGTCCGGAGCATCCGGGATGTCCGAGAACCCTGCGCTGCAGATGCCCGAGAACCTGCCGGAGCCGGACGACTTCGCGGTGCAGATCGCGGACTCGGTCAAGAGCTTCGTGGTCGCGGTCACCGAGATCGCCAAGGGCGACGAGCCGGGCAGTGCGATCTCCCTGCTGCTCCTGGAGGTCTCCCAGCTGCTGCTGGCCGGCGGGCGGCTCGGCGCGGTCGAGGACGTGGTGCCGGACGACCGGTTCGAGCCGGACGCCGGCCCCGAGCCGGACGGTGTGGAGCTGCGCGAGAACCTGGCGGAGCTGCTGGCCCCGATCGACGTCTACCACGAGGTGTTCGACCCGTACGGCCCGCCGGAGCGCCCGAACGCCTTCCGGATCTCGGACGACCTGGCCGGCGTGGTGAGCGACCTGCGGCACGGGTTGACGCACTACGAGGAGGGCCGGGTCAGCGAGGCGCTCTGGTGGTGGCAGTACTCCTACCTGTCCACCTGGGGCTCGACCTGCACGGCGGTGCTGCGGGCGCTGCAGTCGCTGATCGCGCACGTGCGGATGGACAGCCCGATCGGCGCGGTGCCGGACGGCGCGGACACCGACGACGACGGCCTGACCGACGAGCAGCTGGAGCAGCAGGCCGGCGATCTGATGGCAGCCGAGCTGGGGATCTGATCCGGGTCGAAACCCTGAAGGCATCCCCCGGTGCCCGCGGCAGCCTGCCGAACCGGTCATCCGCGAAATTATCGGAAGAAATCTTCGCGCGGATATTTCCAGTGCCGCCCGGCCCTCGGCGCGAAATTCTTCTCCGGGGGTGCCCGACCCTCCGTAGACCTGCCCGTTCACCCGTCTGCTGGGCGTTCAACTCGTGAAATGGCAGTCTCATCATATGGAAAGCGTCGGATGGGTCGCCCCTGCTCGCTAGACTGGCGAGCGACCGCAGTACCCCCTGCCCAAGGGGTCTGGGGGGATCGGGCGGCGCCACCCGCGTCGGGCACCACCCCCCGAAGACGACTTAGTCGAGGAGCGCACGTGGGCCTTGTCGTGCAGAAGTACGGCGGCTCATCCGTTGCGGATGCCGAGGGCATCAAGCGCGTAGCCCGTCGAATTGTCGACACCAAGAAGGCCGGCCATGAGGTCGTCGTCGTGGTGTCCGCGATGGGCGACACGACGGACGAGCTCATCGAACTCGCCGAGCAGGTTTCCCCGATTCCTGCCGGCCGTGAGTTCGACATGCTGCTGACCGCTGGAGAGCGGATCTCCATGGCCCTGCTGGCGATGGCGATCAAATCCCTGGGACACGAGGCCCAGTCCTTCACGGGCAGCCAGGCCGGTGTGATCACCGACCAGGTCCACAACAAGGCGCGCATCATCGACGTCACGCCCGGCCGGATCCGCTCCGCGCTGGATGACGGCAACATCGCCATCGTGGCCGGGTTCCAGGGCGTCTCGCAGGTCAGCAAGGACATCACCACGCTGGGCCGCGGCGGCTCGGACACCACCGCGGTGGCGCTGGCAGCGGCCCTCAAGGCCGAGGTCTGCGAGATCTACACCGACGTGGACGGCGTCTTCAGCGCCGACCCCCGGGTGGTCAAGAGGGCGCGCAAGATCGACTGGATCGGCTACGAGGACATGCTCGAGCTGGCGTCCTCCGGGTCGAAGGTGCTGCTGGACCGCTGTGTGGAGTACGCGCGGCGCTACAGCATCCCGATCCACGTACGATCGTCCTTCTCCGGTCTACCGGGGACCATCGTCAGCAACACCAACCCGAACGAGCCCGAAGGGGGCGAGATGGAGCAGGCCATCATCTCCGGAGTCGCCCACGACACGTCCGAGGCGAAGGTCACGGTCGTCGGCGTCCCCGACAAGCCGGGCGAGGCGGCCCGGATCTTCCGTGCCATCGCGGACGCCGAGGTCAACATCGACATGGTGGTGCAGAACGTCTCCGCCGCCTCGACCGGGTTGACCGACATCTCCTTCACGCTGCCCAAGACCGAGGGCCAGAAGGCGATCGACGCACTCGGCCGGGTCAAGGAGGGCATCGGCTACGAGTCGCTGCGCTACGACGACGCGATCGGCAAGATCTCGCTGGTCGGCGCCGGCATGCGGTCCAACCCCGGGGTCACCGCGACCTTCTTCGAGGCGCTCTCCGAGGCCGGTGTGAACATCGAGCTGATCTCCACCTCGGAGATCCGGATCTCGGTGGTCACCCGGGCCGAGGACGTGCCCGAGGCGGTCCGCGCCGTGCACAGCGCCTTCGGGCTGGACAGCGACTCCGACGAGGCCGTCGTCTACGGCGGGACCGGACGGTAACCGTCGCGGCGCAGGCGATGACCGCAACGGCGGCCGAACCGGCCGCCTGAGGTCACCCCGGGCCGTCCCCTGGTCGCTTTTGACCCGGTTTCGACATGCTTTCGGAACGCAGCCCCCTTCCTGGTGGAGGGGGCTGCGTTGGGTACGGAAGAATGTCGGTCGAACGGGGCAACCCTGAGGGGGATCAAGTGTCCAACGGGCGTGACAGACCTGGCAGTGGTGGGTGCGGTGGCGAGGCCGTCCCGAGTGCGCCCAGCCCCGCAGAGCGGCGTGCGCTCGGATCCCGTGCGGCGACCCGTTGAGGCGGAGGTGACGACGGCGGCAACCGAGGCGGTCGGCGCGAGCGTCGACCTGCTGACCACCACTTACCAGGCCCACTACCGCTCGCTGCTGCGGCTGGCCGCGCTGCTCCTCGACGACCAGTCCTCCTGCGAGGACGTCGTGCAGGAGGCGTTCATCCGGGTGCACTCGGCCCGGCGGCGGGTGCGGGAGCCGGAGAAGATCCTCGCCTATCTCCGGCAGACCGTGGTCAACCTCTCGCGCAGCACGCTGCGGCGGCGGATCCTCGGGCTGCGCCTGCTGCCCAAGCCGATGCCTGACATGGCCAGTGCAGAAGAGGGTGCCTACGATGCACTGGAACGCGACCAGTTGAAGGCCGCGCTGCAGCGCCTGCAGCGCCGCCAGCGGGAGGTCCTGGTGCTGCGCTACTACGCGGACCTGACGGAGGCCCAGGTCGCCGAGGTGCTGGGGGTCTCGGTGGGTGCGGTCAAGGCCTATGGCTCACGCGGCCTGGCGGCCCTTCGGGTGCTGATGGAGAGCGGTCATGACTGAGGAGCAGGTCGACGGGGCAGGCGCGGTGCCCGCGTCGCGCGGCCCGGAGCCGGAGCCCAGCCCGGGCGACGAGCAGGCGGTGCGGGCACTGCTGCACCGCGCGGTGGCCGAGGTCCAGCCGGCGCCCGACGCGCTGGCCCGGATCCGCCGTGCCGTGCCGGCCCGCCGGGCCCGCTACCGCCAGGCCTGGACGGGGGCGGCCGTGATCGTGGCCCTGACGGCCGTCGCGGTGCCCACCCTGAACGGGCTCGGCGCACTGCAGCTCTCCGACGGCTCGGCGCCCGGTGCGGCGGCCCAGGCCGGCACCGAGGCGGCCCGGCCCGGCGGCGGCCCGGTGCAGCGCAGCACCAGGCCTGCCGTGCCGGTGCCGGTGCCCGGCGACGGCTCGGCCAGCCCGGTCGGCGCCAGCGCGGCGCCGACCGCCGCCGGCCAGTCGGCCTCGCCCAGCAGCAGCGCCTCGGGCCCGTCGGCGCCGGCCGGTGCCACCGCGCCGCCCAGCACGGCGCCCGCCTGCGCCCGGACCGACCTGGGCGGCGGCAGCGTGACGACCGGGCAGGCCGACGCCACCGGGCGGGTCTACGGCGCGTTCACCGTGACCAATGTCTCCGGCCACCCCTGCCTGCTCGGCGACCCAGGGACGATCGGCGCGATGGTCAGCGGCGGCGGTGCGGTCCAGGTGGTGGCGCACACCGCCGGCGACCCGGCGCCCAACCTGCCGCCGCCCGCGCCGGACAGCCCGCGGCTGCTGGCCGCCGGGGCGAACTACCGCATGGTGTTCGCCTGGGTGCCGGACGCGGTCTGCCCGAGCACCGGGCCGGCCCCGCAGGCGACCGGCAGCGGCCAGCCCACCTCGGCCGGCTCGAGCCCGAGCAGCGCGGCCACCGCGGGCGCGGTCAGCGGGGCCGGAGCGCAGCCGGGGGCGCCAGGGCAGCCGCGCCCTCCCCGGCGTCCGGGGCCGACGGCGGCGGCACCGCCGGGCCCACCGGGCAGCCGGCCCCGCCCGCCTCGGCGTCCGCGACCCCGGCGCCGTCGCCCGCGGTCACGCCGGGCACCCTGGCCCTGGGGTACCGCCCGCTGGGGGCGGCACCGGACGTGGCGAGCGCCACCATCGGCGGCGTCTGCGGCGGCGGCACGGTGTACCGGGCCGCCGTCCAGTAGTGCCCCCTGCGCGAGGGCCGAACGTAATGGTGGTTACCGTGGGGGTGTGTACCGGTTCCTCCTGACTCCGCGATGGCTCGGCAGCACCGTCCTCGCGGTCGCCGCCATCGTGGCCTGCCTCTGGCTGGGCAGCTGGCAGCTGAGCCGGTTCGAGGCCCGGGTGACCCCGCAGCACGCCGCCGGCACCGCGCCGACGGCTGCCGCGAGCCCGCTGGACACCGTGCTGCCCGGCCCGGTGGCCAAGGTCAGCACGGTCACCGTCGGCCACCCGGTGACCGTGACCGGCAGCTACGACCCGGCGCACCAGCTGGCCGTGCCCAACCGCACGGTGGACAACCGCCAGGGCTACTACCTGTTCACCCCGCTGCGCACCGCCGACGGCCGGGCCGTGGCGGTGGTGCGCGGCTGGCTGCCCGGCGCACCGGGGGCGCAGCTGCCCGCGCCGCCGAGCGGGCAGCAGACCGTCACCGGCCGGCTGCAGGCGCCGGAGAGCAACGACACCTCGGGTGCGGTGGCCGGCGGCCTGCCGGCCGGGCAGCTGGGCATGATCAGTCCGGCGTCGCTGGTCAACCTGCTGCCGTACCCGGTGTACGACGGATGGGTGGCCGCCGATGACGTGCCGGCCGGGATGACCGCCGTGCCCACCGCGCAGCCGTCCGGTGGCGACGGGCTGACCGCCCGGGCGTTCCAGAACCTCGGCTACACCCTGGAGTGGTTCGTCTTCGCCGGGTTCGTCGGCTTCATGTGGTTCCGGCTGGCCCGCCGGGAGGCGGAGGCGGCCCAGGACCGGGCGCTGGGCCTCGACCCGGTCCTGGAGTAGCGACCGCTAGCCGCCGAGGTGGCGGCGGACGAAGTCCAGCTCCAGCCGCAGCTGCTTGATCCGCTCCTCGACCACCAGCGAGCCGTGGCCGGCGTCGTACCGGTACACCTCGTGCGGGACGCCGAGCTCGTCGAGCCGGGTCACGTAGTTGTCGATCTGCCGGATCGGGCAGCGCGGGTCGTTGACGCCGGCGCTGATGTAGACCGGCACCCGGACCTTCTCGACGTAGCTCAGCGGCGATGAGGCGTGCCAGCGCTCCGGCACCTCCTCGGGGGTGCCGCCGAACAACGTGCGGTCCAGCGACCGCAGTGCCTCCATCTCGTCCGCGTAGGCGGTCAGGTAGTCGGCGACCGGGACCGCGGCCAGGCCCAGCGACCAGGCGTCCGGCTGCACGCCGAGCCCGAGCAGGGTCAGGTAGCCGCCCCAGGAGCCGCCGGAGAGCACCAGCCGCTCCGGGTCGGCGAGGCCGGCGCCCACCGCCCAGTCGCGCACCGCGCCGACGTCCTCCAGCTCGATCAGACCGACCCGCTCCTTCAGCGCGTCGGTCCACGCCTGGCCGTAGCCGGTGGAGCCGCGGTAGTTGACCCGGACCACCGCGAAGCCGTGGTCCAGCCAGGCGGCCGGACCGGCGGCGAAGGCGTCGCAGTCGTGGTGGGTCGGCCCGCCGTGCACCTCGAAGACGGTGGGGAACGGGCCGTCGCCGGCCGGGCGCTGCACCAGCGCGTGCACCCGGCCGCCCGGGCCGTCCACCCAGACGTCCTCGACCGGCACCGAGCCGGGCGGCACCGGACCGGCCGCCCGCAGTACCACCCGTCCGGCGGTGGAGCGGACCACCGACGGCTCGGCAGCCGACGACCACAGGTACTCGACGGTGCCGTCCGGGCGCGGCGAGGCGCCGGCCACGGTGCCGCGCGGGGTGTCCAGGCGGGTCAGCACGCCGGTGGCCAGGTCGTAGCTGAACAGCTCGCTGCGGGCCTCGTACTCGTGCTCCACCAGCAGGGCGGTGGCATCGGGCCGCCACTGGGCGGAGACGTCGCCGGGCAGCGGGCGGCCGTCCTCGGTGCGCAGCTCCAGCTCGGTCTCGGTGCCGGTCAGCGGGTCCCAGAGGATCGGCTCCCAGCGGCCCCGGCGCTGGTGGGCGAGGAGCAGCCGGCCGTCGCCGGGGACCGGGGCGAAGCCCAGGCAGGCCAGCCCCCGCGGCTCCTGGCGGCCAGTCACCTCGTCGAGTTCGGCGACGGTCCGGCCGTCCGCGGTGGCGACCACCCGGATCGCGTTGTGCATCGCGTCGCCGTGCTCGGTGTGGTCGATGGCGAGCAGCGTGCCGTCGTGCGAGAGGTCGCCGACCCCGCCGTACTCGGCGTGCCGGTAGATCTCCACGGCCTCGGTGGCGCCGGGGCGCAGCAGGTGCAGGGTGGTGCCGTCCTCGTCGGTGGAGCGGCCGACCACCACGGTGCCGTCCCGGCCGAGCGCCAGGCCGGCCTCGTAGGAGGGGGCCAGGCCCGGCACGGCGGGCTCGTCGGCGCCGCCCTCGAACGGCTGGCGGCGCCAGATGCCGAACTCGTCGCCATCGGTGTCGTCGAACCACCAGACCCAGGCGCCGTCGGGGGAGAGCACGGCGTCGGTGGTGCCGTGCGGCCGGTCGGTGACCTGGCGATGGCTGCCGGTGGCCCGGTCCCAGGCGTAGACCTGGTAGGTGCCGGTCGTGTTCGACACGTACAGCGAACGGTCGGGGGCGTCGTCCGCCCAGTCGGGGAGGGACACGCGTGCCGCCCGGAAGCGCTGCTCCCAGGCGGGCACGTCGTTCTTCTCGCTACTCATCCGAGTCACTCTGGCACGGGAGCCCTCGGGCTGGTCAACAGGGGCTCTCAGTTGTCGGCCCTTTCGGTCAGACCTGTCGGTCGGCACCCGGCAGGGCCTGGACCAGCAGGGCCAGCAGCAGCTCCAGGGCCACCAGGGCCAGCAGGCTGAGGCTGAAGGCGTGGCTGAAGCCGTGCCGCAGGCTGCTGTAGAAGAGGTTGCCGAGCAGTGCGATCCCGAGGGCGCCGCCGACCTGCTGGACGGTGGCGAGCACCCCGGCCGCCGAGCCGACCAGCTGCGGGCGCACCCCGCCGAGCACGGTGCTGGTCAGCGGGCCGATCACCAGGCCCATGCCGAGGCCGTCGACGAACAGGCCGGGCGCCAGCCACCAGGCGCTGCCCGAGGTGCCGACCTCGGCCGCCGTGACCGCCATCAGGCCCAGGCCGGCGGCGAGCACCACCGCGCCGAGCGCGATCGCCTGCCGGCCCAGCCGGGCGGCCACCCGCGGCGCGGCGACGGAGGTGATCAGGTAGCCGCCGCCGATCGCCGTGAAGAGCAGCCCGGAGTTCAGGGCGTTCAGCCCGTGGCCCTGCTGCAGGAAGACGGCCAGCACCAGGAAGAACGAGCCCTGCCCGAGGTTGAAGACCAGCTGGGCCAGCGAGCCCAGGCCCGCCGCGCGGTCCCGCAGCAGCCGGAAGTCGACCACCGGGTCGACGGCGAACCGGCACTGGTGCACCGCGAAGCCGGCGAAGAGCAGCGCCGAGCCGGCCAGGCAGAGCCAGGTCCAGAGCGGCCAGCCCTGCGCCTGGCCCTGGATCAGCGGCAGCACCAGGGCGGTGACGGCGGCGGTGACCAGCGCGGCGCCCGGCAGGTCGAGCCGCTGCTTCTGCGGGGCCCGGGACTCGGGGACGCAGCGGCGCACCATCGCCAACGTGGCCAGGCCCACCGGCAGGTTGATCAGGAAGCAGCTGCGCCAGCCGAGGCCGAACAGGTCGGCCTGGATCAGCAGGCCGCCGATCAGCTGGCCGAGCACCGCGCCGATGCCCATCGTCATGGCGTAGGAGCCGAACGCCTTGGCCTGCGCCGGGCCGGTGTAGGCGGTGCGCAGGATGGCCAGCACCTGGGGGCCGGTCAGCGCGGCGGCCAGGCCCTGCGCCACCCGGGCGGCGACCAGCACCCCGGCGGTGGGGGCCAGGCCGCAGGCGGCCGAGGTGACGGTGAAGAGCACCAGGCCGAGGGCGAACATCCGGCGCCGCCCGAACCGGTCGCCGAGCCGGCCGGCGGTGACCAGGCCGGCCGCCAGGGCCAGGCCGAAGCCGGCCACCACCCACTGGACGGCGGTGGGGCCGGCCCGCAGGCCGGTCTGTAGTGACGGTATGGCCACGTTGACGATGAAGAAGTCCAGGGTGGTCATGAAGGTGGCGGTGAGCACCACCGGGAGCAGGCCGCGCGGGGCCGGTGCGGGGGCGTCGACGACGGGGAGGGGGCGGGACAGGGTGGTGGCCACGGGGGGCTCCTATCTGGGTGCTTCCGGCGGGGGCGGGCGCCGGCGCTGGTCGGCCGGCGCCCGCAGGGAGGTGGGGGTCAGGCGGACGGGACCTTGTCCAGGAAGCCGAGCACGGAGGCGATCCGGCCCTCCTCGTCGGCCACCAGCACGTCGAAGCCGACCACCAGGGGCTCGGCACCGACCGGGCCGAGGTTCCAGGTGAACCGGGCCTGCTGGTGGTGGGCGTCCACGCCGGCCTCGCCGAGGCTGAACTCCAGGCCGGGGAACTGGGCCTGGACGGCGCCGATGGTGGCGTCGATCGCGTCCCGTCCGGCGGCCTCGACCAGCGGGTCGGTGTAGCTCGCGTCGGCGGCCCAGTAGGTGTCGATCAGCTTGCGGCGCTCGGTGGCGTCGGCGGTGTTCCAGGTGGCGATGTACTGCTCGGCCAGCTGCTGAAGGGTGCTCATCTCGGTTCTCCTGTCGGTTTGTTGCGGCTCGTTCTTGCTGGTCATGACGTTAGGCAAGATGCGCGGCGGCCGAATCGGTCAGCCATAGGTAGGCTGCGGGCATGCTGTACGGACGGGCGGGGGAGCAGGCATCCGTCGATGCACTGCTGGCGGCGGCACGGCAGGGGCGCAGCGGGGTGCTGGTACTGCGCGGCGAACCGGGGATCGGCAAGAGCGCGCTGCTGGAGTACGCGGCCGAGCGGGCCGAGCGGGCCGAGGGGTTCCGGGTGATCCGGGCGACGGGGGTGGAGTACGAGGCCGATCTGCCGTTCGCCGGACTGCAGTTGCTGCTGAGCCCGGCGCTGGACCGGCTCTCGGTGCTGCCCGCGCCGCAGCGGCGGGCGCTGGAGGCGGCGTTCGGGTTGGCCGAGGGCGGCGGGTTGACCGAGCGCCTGCTCAGCGCGCTGGGCACGCTCGGCCTGCTCGCCGAACTGGCCGCCGAGTCCCCGCTGCTCTGCCTGGTGGACGATGCGCAGTGGCTGGACCGCTCCTCGGCCGACGCCCTGCTGCTGACGGCCCGCCGGCTGGATCGCGAGGGCGTGGTGCTGCTCTTCGCGGCCCGGGACGGCGAAGGGGAGTTCAGTGCGCCCGGGCTGCCCGAACTGCGGCTGGAGCCGCTCGACCCTTCCGCGGCCGCCGAGTTGCTGGCGGCCCGGGCTCGGACGGCAGACGGCTCGGCGGCCGACGCCGGCCTGCGCTACCGGGTGCTGGCCGAGGCCCGGGGCAACCCGCTGGCGTTGACCGAACTGCCCGCCGCCGCGGCGGCCGGACCGGTGGGCAGCGAGGGCCCGGTGCCGCTCACCGGCCGGCTGCGGGAGGCCTTCCTCGGCCAGGTGGCCCGGCTGCCCGCGCCGACCAGGACGCTGCTGCTGGTGGCCGCCGCCGAGGAGCAGGGCGAACTGGCCACCGTGCTGCGGGCAGCCGAGGCCCTGGGGGTCGGGGCCGCCGACCTGCCGCCCGCCGAGCAGGCCGGGCTGCTGCGCCGCACCCCGGGTGACGGCCGACTGGCGCTGCGGCACCCGCTGTTGCGCACCGCGATCCTCGAAGTCGCCGGGCTGGAAGAGAAGTTGGCCGTCCATCGGGTGCTGGGGGCGGTGTTGCTGGCGAACGGCCAGGAGGATCGCGGAAGTTGGCACCTGGCGCTGGCCACCACCGGTCAGGACGCCGAGCTGTCCGCCGCGTTGGAGCGGGCCGGCCATCGGGCCGCCGACCGGGCCGGCCACTCCGGGGCGGCGGCGGCCTTCGAGCGGGCCGCCCGGCTGGCCTCGGACCGGGAGAGCGCGACCCGCTGCCTGACCCTGGCAGCCGAGGCCGCGTTGGACGCCGCGCAGGCCCCGCGGGCCAGGGAGCTGGCTGAGCGGGCCGCCAAGCTCACCGAAGAGCCCTTCGTGCTGGCCGTGTTGGAGTGGGTGCGGGGCACCGCCGCCTTCTGGCGCGGCGACTACCCGGAGGCCCACCGGCTGCTGCTCACCGCGGTCGGGCGGGAGATCGACCAGGCGATCGCGGCCCGGGGGCTGCTACAGGCCTTCCACACCGCCTGGTACCTCGGTGGCGAGCACGTCCGGGAGGTGCTGCGCCGGCTGGCCGCGCTGCGGCTGCCGGCCGAGGACGCGCTCGGCCCGCTGGTCGGGCAGCTGCTCGCGATGGTCGGTCCGGCGTTCGCGGAGGCGGTGCCCGACGCCGGGGAAGCCTCGGCCGACGGTGGTGTGCCCCCGCTGCTGGCCGCCGCCCGGGCGGCGCGGGCCGCCGGCGCGGACAGCCCGCGCGACCTGGTGCAGTTCGCCGGCGCCGCCCTGGTCGCCGGGCGGGACGCCGAAACCTTCCTGCTCGCCGACGAGTTGATCGCCGAAGCCCGTGCCGCCGGCGCGGTCGGCCTGCTGCCCACGCTGCTCTTCTTCCGCGGCGAGGCCGAGCTCTTCCACGGTCGCCATCGGGACGCCGAGCTGGCCGCCAGCGAGGGGCTGACCCTGGCCAGAGACCTCGGCCAGCCGCAGTGGACCAGCCAACTCGCGGCGCTGGACGCCTACTTGGCGGCCCTTCGGGGCGATGCCGAGCTGGTGGCGACCCGCACCGCCGAGGCACTGGGCGAGGCCGTGACCGCCTGGGGCGCCCCGGCGGCCGGCACCTCCTGGAGCCAATGGGCCCTGGCGGTCCACGACTTGGGGCAGGGCCGGGCCGCCGAGGCGGTCGAGCGGCTGGCCGGGCACACCGCCGGGCCCTACCGTCACCATGTCTCGGCGATCCGCACCGTGCCGGATCTGGTCGAGGCGGCGGTCCGGCTCGGCGCCCCGGAGCGGGCCGAGGCCGCGTTCGAGGAGTTCGCGGCCTGGTCGGCCCGGATCGGGGCCCCGGCCTGGACCAGGGCGCTGGTGCTGCGCTGCCAGGCGCTGCTGGGACCGGCCGAGTTGGCCGAATCCGGCTATCTGGCCGCCCTGGAGCTGCACGAGGGCGCTGATCGGCCGTTCGAACTCGCCCGGACCAGCCTGCTGTTCGGCGAATGGCTGCGCCGCGGCAAGCGCAAGACCGAGGCCCGCGCCAGGCTGCGCACCGCCCTGGAGGTCTTCGAGCGGCTCGGCGCCACCCCCTGGGCCGAGCGGGCCCGCGCCGAACTGGGCGCCGCGGGCTCCGCCGCGCCGCTGACCGCGCCGGTCGGGCCGCTGGCCGGGCTCACGCCGCAGGAGGAGCAGATCGCCAGGCTCGCGGCGCGGGGGCTCTCCAACCGGGAGATCGCCGCCCAGCTCTTCCTGAGCCCCCGCACCGTCGGCCACCACCTCTACAAGGCGTATCCCAAGCTGGGCATCGCCTCACGCGGTGAACTGGCCGCCCTGCTCTCCGCCTGACGCCACGTTCACCGGGTCGGCAGCACCTTGGTGTGCTCGTCGCGAACCGCCTGCAGCGACTGCGGGTTGAGGCCGAGCAGCTTCAGGATGGTCGGCGCGATCTGCTTGGTCTGCACCGGGGCCGACTCGCTGCGGTGGCCGGGGGTGCCGGCGCCGGAGAGCACCAGCGGCACGTTCAGGTCGTCGGCGTGCGCGCCGCCGTGCTCGGCGACCTTGCCGTGGCCGCCGGTGTACACCACGCCGTACTGCGAGATGCCGAAGATGTCGGGCACCCGGGCGTCGCCCGGCTTGACGCCGAAGTAGTCGGCGGCGTCTTCACCGGCGTAGACCTTGGTCAGGCCGGAGGCGGTGAAGGCCCTGGGCTTGCCGTTGATGTCGTTGCCGGTGCCGTGCTGGGCGAGCAGGTAGTTCTTGGCGAACTCGGTGGCGGCCGCGGAGCGGTCGTTCAGCCAGAGCAGCATGCCGTCGTCGTCCACCGAGTGGGCCACCAGATCGCCGGCGCCCGGGTGGGCCTGCTTCCAGGCGGCGTTGAGGCCGTCCAGCAGCGGGCCGTCGTCGATCCGGGTGAGCGCCTGCGGGTCGGTGGGCGACTGGCCGTGCTTGGCGGAGAGGATCACCGTGGTGCTCTTGTCCAGGTGCTCCTTGCGCAACTCCTCGGTGAGCGCGCCGACCTGGGCGTTGACGTAGTCCAGCGCCTTGGCCAGCAGCGGGCCGGGCACGTCCTTGGCGGCGTAGCCACCGGTCAGGCCGGCGGTCGAGGGCAGCTTCTGGGCGGTGGAGACGCTCTGGAAGTTCAGGCCGAAGACGGCGGGGACGCCGGCCTTGACGGAGCGGCTGTGGTCGTAGCCGTCGATCTCGTTGAGGACCGCCCGCACCTTGTAACCGTCGTACTGCTGGGTGGCGTTGTTGTCCTTGGTCCAGTCGTCGCCGGCCGGGTAGCCGGTCGCGGCCGAGTTGATCTCCGGCGCGAACAGGTCGTCGATGCCGTTGCCGGACGGGCCGTTGAGGATGTCGTAGGCGACGTGCTTGTCCGACCAGGCGGTGTGCAGGCCGGCCTGCTTGGCCACGTCGAAGACGGTGTTCACCTGGAGGTAGCTGTGCGGGTAGACCGGCTTGCAGGTGTGCGGGTCGACCGGCAGCTTGCTGGGATCGATCAACTCCTGGGCGTTGCCGGTCATCCGCAGGATCGAGCCCGGCAGACCGGACAGGCCCTGGCCGGCGTCGATCGAGTCCTTGTTCTTGTCCAGGTCCTCGGTGAGGTCCACCTCGACGCCGGGCTTGGCACCCTTGCAGTCGGTGGTCCCGGCCGGCAGCAGGGCGGCGTTGTAGGTGTCGTCGTAGTAGACGCCGGTGGTGCCGGGGCCGCCACCGGTGACCTGGGCGACCATGCCCGGGAACGAGTCCGAGGGGGTGGTGGTGCCGGCATCGGTGTACTGCACACCGCCGTTGACCAGCCGGGCCAGCGCGGACTGCGGGTGCTGGGCGAGGTACCAGCTCAGGTCCGACTGGTGCAGACCGTCGACCGAGATCAGCAGCACGTGCTGGGCGGCTCCGTGCTGATGGCGGCCGGCCGGGTCGGCGCCGGCGGCGTAGGCCTGGCTGAGCGAGCCGGCGGCCAGCGCACCGGTGGCGCTGAGAACGGCGGCGAGGCGGACAGAGCGTCGGGTCACGGGGGCGTCTCCTGAACTCAAGGCGGGGGAGCAGTAGTTGCTGCGTCATGCGTAGTGTCCGGCGGTGTACCGGGGGAAGCGCGGGCATGAACGGCCGGCGAAGCGTCGGCGCGCGGCGCGGGCCGCAGCTGTGCCGGGTGTCGCTACGCTGCTGCTCGGCCCCGCCGAAGTCGGGGCGGGCGGGTTCGGTGCAGCGCGTGGAGGCGGGAGGCAGCCGATGGAGTTCGAGGACCGGGTTCCGTTCGTGGTCCGGTTGGACACCGAGGACCGGCAGGCGCTGTTCGCATCCGGGAAGCGCATGGCCTTTCCGGCTCGGCAGGTGCTGCTGCGCGAGCACGAGCCCTCGGCGCACGTCCTGATCCTGCTCTCCGGCTGGACCAAGGTGACCTCCGCCGCGGCCAACGGCTATGAGGCGCTGCTCGCACTGCGCGGGCCCGGCGACATCGTCGGTGAGGGTGCGGTGCTGAGCGGGCGGCCCCGCTCGGCGACCGTGACGGCGCTCGGGCGGGTGGAGGCGCTGGCCGTCGAGGCCGACCGGTTCGGCACGCTGCTCGACGAGCGGCCGGGGATCGCGAAGAAACTGCTCGCGCTGATCGCGGACCGCACCCGGGACAGCGACCGCCGGCGCGTGCAGTACGCGGCGCTGAACGTCCAGGAGCGGCTGGCCCTGCTGCTGCTGGAGCTGATCCGCAGTCACGGGCAGGAGACCCAGGACGGGGTGCAGGTGGCGCCCGGCCTCACCCAGAGCGAGCTGGCCGGCTCGGTCGGCGCCTCCCGGGAGGCGATCGCCCGCCTGCTGAAGGGGCTGCGGGAGCGCGGCGTCGTCCGCACCGAGCGCCGCGGCCTGGTGGTGCTCCGGCCGGAGGTGCTGCGGCAGATGTCCCGCCAGGGAACGGGTTGAGCGGGCGGACGACCAAGCCCGGCGCCCACTCTGTGTACACGGTCACATTCCGAGTGTGCTAATTTCCGTCGCCGGACACCCGGTCGTCATGGCACCTTCGTCGGTGTCCAGACGGGCCGTGCCTGGCCCCCTGTCGCCAACGGAAGGCAGCCATGCGTGAGCCTGTGAACCGGACCATCCTGCTGCTCGACATCGAGCGGTTCAGTCGTCGCGACGACGTCGTCCAGGCCGTGCTGCGGAGGTCCCTGAACGCCGTCGTCGACCAGACCATGCGCTCCGCCGGGGTGGAGGCCACCCAGCAGTACCGCGAGGACCGCGGCGACGGCCTGATCGTGCTGCTCGACGGCGATGTGGCCAAGACGGCGGTGCTGCGGTCCCTGCTGACCACGACACCCGAGCTGCTGTACGAGCACAACCGGCTCGCCTCGGCCGGCGCGCAGCTGCGGCTGCGGCTGGTGCTGGCCTCCGGCGAGGTCGCCTACGACCCGCAGGACGGCACCGTCGGCGGGGTCGTCGGGCACGATCTCAACCAGGCCTGCCGACTGCTCGACTCCGCCGCGCTGCGGGACGCCCTGGCTGCGCGGGCGGACGAACCGTGTGTGCTGATGGTGAGCGGCACGGTGTACGACGGCGTGGTGCGGCACGGCCACCGCGGGGTGCGGCCGGAGCTCTTCCGGCACACCGAAGTGGTCGTCAAGGACGGTGTGCTGGAGGCGTGGCTGCACGGCGGGAGCGGGCCGGCCCAGGACACCGGTGGGCCGCAGCAGGCTTCCGCCGTCCCGGCCGCGCCGCAGCGCCCGGCCGCACCCGCCGAGCGGGCACCCGAGCAGCCGACCGGCCCCGTGATCCACTTCCATGGCGCCCCGGTGGTGCACGGTTCCGTCGTCGTCGGGAACCAGCACGGGGTGAGCGGCGGCCAGGTCACCGGCAACGTGGTGCTCGGCGGGTCGACCGGGAGCGCCTCGTGACCGATCCGCACGGCCCGCAGGGCGCGGCGTCCGGCGAGCCGCTCGCCGAGCCCGCTCAGCCGGGTTCCGCCGCCGAGAACGACCTGGCGGCCGCTCAGGCACCTGACCAGGCCGAGCCCGAGGACCGGGCGGGGCACGCCTGGGACTCCCGCCGCGACCTGCTCCGGCACAGCCCCGGCATCATGCTCGGCCGTGCGGCGACGCTGGGCGGCTCCCTCGTCGGTGGGGACCAGCACGGGGTGAGCGGCGGCCAGGTGATCGGCGACGTCATCCTCGGCGGCAGCAAGGTGGAGTACCACCTCGGCGGCGACGACGAGGAGCGGTCCGGCGAGATTCCCGTCGCCGAAGTCGAGGCGCTGGCACGGCACTTCGTCCAACCAGCCGCTGCTTCGGTTGCTTCGGGCGAACCCGCCGGCGGGCAGCCGGACAGCGGTACCGCGGACGCGGACGCCGGGTGGCAGGCGGACAGCCCGTTCGGCGTCGCGGTCGAGGAACTGCGCAAGCAGCGCGTCGTGGTGCTCTCCGGGCCGGCCACGACCGGTCGCCGCACCGCCGCCCTGATGCTGCTGCGGGCCGTCCGCGCGACCGCCTACCGGGCGATGGACCCCGGGCTGGCGCCGGGCAGGCTGGCCGGTGAGCTGCGGGAGCACTGCGGCCACCTCCTCGCGGACTACGCCACCAGCGCCGAACGGCCGCTGCGCGAGCACCACCTGCGGGCGCTGAGCGAGCGGTTGGGCGCCACCGGCGGCCACCTGGTCATCGTGGTCGGGCCGCATCCTGTCATCCAGGGCGGCAGCGGCCATGTGCCGTGGCAGCCGCCCGCGCCGGAGCTGCTGCTGCGCGGCCACCTGCGCCACAAGGAGCTGGGCGGGCGTGGGATAGACGAGCTGCTCGCCCTGCCCGAGGTCCGGTCGGTGCTCGGGCACCCGCGCCCGGTGGCCGAGTTGGCCCGGTTCGCCGACCGCGTCGCCGAGTACGCGCGCGGAGCCCGGCCGCTGGACAGCCTCGCGGCGTTCGGCCACTACGCCGCCGAGCGGCAGGTGCGGGAGTGGTTCGACGACACCGTGCAACCCCCGCAGGACGGCCGGCAGCCGCTGCACGACAAGGCCTTCCTGATCGCGCTCGCCGCCTTCGACGAGGGCCCGTACGCGCTCACCGCCGAGCTGGGCGACGACCTCTTCGGGCGTCTGCAGCGCATCGAGGACCCGGGCGAGCCGGCCCGCATCCCCGTCTTCGGTACTTCCAGCGCCCAGCGGGTGGAGTACGCCCGTGCCGACCGCTACGAGGAGGCCGAGGAAACCGAGTGGGGGCCGGTGCTGCAGACCAAGATCCAGTTCCGGGATCCGCTCGCCGCGATCACGCTGCTGCGTGAAGTGTGGACCGGCCACCCGTCGTCGCGTCCCGCCCTGGTCGGGTGGCTGCGCCGGATGGCGACCGACCCGCGTCCGCTGGTCCGGACCCGCGCCGCCTCCACCACCGCCGTCCTCGCCGAGACGGACCTGTCCTCGACCATGGCGCTGCTGATCACCCGCTGGGCCGCCGGCCGGCTGTTCCGGGAGCGGCTGGCCGCGGCGAACGCCCTCACCCTGGCCCACCACCTGGGCGCACCGCATGTGCCCCGCATCCTGCGGGGCTGGTGCACCGACCCCGACCACCGGCTGCGGTGGACGGCCGTCCGTGCCTACGCCCTGGTGGGAGACACATTCCCGGAGCAGGCCGTCGCGGCGCTGGTGGAGGCCGTGCGCGCGTACGAGGGCCGCGGGGGAGCGGCGCGCGCCTGGAGCGAGGAGCTCGATGAACTCGCGCAGTCGGCGGCCGCGTTGCTGCTCGCAGCCGGCCAGAACGGCGCCGAGCCGGACGGCGGCCCGGGCGGAGCGGACGCGGCGACCGACCTGTGGCCCACACTGGTCCCGCTGACCACAGGGCGGGGGCGGCTGCGGGAGTTCGTCCTGCGCACCGTCATCCACGCATGCGGTCCGGCGGACGGCGAACCGGGCATCGGGCGCCCGCTGCTGCTCGACCAGTTCGCCCGCGCCGACCGGGCGCCCGGTACCCCGGGGGCCCTGCTGCGGCAGGCGCTCGCCGCGCTGTGGCGCACGGTGCTCAACGACGCGATGACCTCGCAGGCCGGCCTTGAGGACATGCGCCGATGGGTCCGGGCCGCGGACCGCGACCCGGAGGCCGAACAGGCTCTCGGTGAACTGCTCCCGAAGCTGGCCGTCTCGGTCGAGGACGGCAAGCGGCTCGCCTACCTGCTGGAGAACCTGCGCGGCGGCGAGCCTGAGCAGGAGCGGCCTGCCGTGGCCATGCGGCTGCTGGCGGTCCTGCGGCAGCCGAGTGCCACGGCCCACCAGGCGCCGCACCACCTGGTGTCGTAGGCCCGCGGCATCATCCGGTCACGGGTCGGCATCCGTGACATCGCGCCGCCGTGGCCCAGAGGTCACGGCAAGCCGTGACCTCCCCACGGTCGAACCATCCCAAGGAGAACAAGCCCATGCCCCAGCCGCTGCAGTGGCAGCAGGATGTGAACCGCCACTCACAGCTCGCCGATCCGGTCGTCACCATCCAGGAGCTGTCGCGGTTCAAGCCGCTGCGGACCACCCGCATCGACTACGCCCTGGTCTTCACCACGGCCCAGGGCGGCCTCGACACGTATCTGCCGCCCAACCGCCCCAGCCGCACCGAGCTGGCCACCCGCAGGTGGAGCAGCGTCTATGAAGTGGACACCGGTCAGCACGGGTTCGACGCCGTGCTGGCACTGCCCAGCCGGGACGACGCCTTCCTCTTCGAGGTCACGCTGAACTGCGGCTGGCAGGTCACCGGACCGGGCGACTTCGTGGCGAGCGGGGTGCGCGATGTCCCCGCCATGGCACAGGGGTTGGTCGACCAGCTCATCCGGCCGGTGCTGCGTCAGTACGCCATGGCGGACAGTGCCATCGCGGAGAAGGCGGCTCAGGAGACGCTGTTGGCGAACGAGCCGCTGGGCGCGACCGCCGGCTTGTGGCTCGGGTGCGTCATCCAGATCCGCCAGGACGAAGAAGCCCTGCGGCACGCCAGGGAGTTGCGCGAGATCGAGTTCGCCCAGCAGAAGCTCGACCCGCGGCACGCACTGCACGTGCGCGAGGACGAACTGGCGGCGGAGCGCGCGCTCGCCCAGGGCCGGCATGAGCACCTGCTTGCGCTGCAGGAGCAGAACCTCGCCCATGAGCGGGAGTTGACGCGCAGCCGGCAGGAGCTGGAACTACGGGAGTACGAAGCGAAGAAGATCGAGTACTACGCGTACTACCTGGAGCGGGGCGGACCGCAGGCCATGGCGATGCAGCTCGCGCAGCATCCCGAGGACGCGCAGCTGATCATGGCAAACCTGCGGGAGGATCAACTGCGGCTCATGCAGAACCAGTTTGACGTCGCGATGCGGGCGCTCGGCGGCGGCCCCGGCGGCCTGGAGGAGCACCAGCTGGACGGGCTGCGCGGGCTGGCCGCCAGCGTGACCAGGGAGCTTCTCAGCGCCAGGTTCGTGTCGGCGCCCTTCGGGAGCGGGTCCGCCGCCGTGGCGGGTGCGCCGCACCCGGCGAGCGCCGACGGCGAGACCGACCCGGCACCGGCCGATGCGGCTGCGGCCGACGCGGCTCCGATCGCCGATGCGGTTCCTGCCGCAGACGGGACGCACGCGGCCGCCGCCCCCGTGGACGGCTCCGGCGCCGAACCGGCCCACGCGGGACCGGTCTTCGGCTACCGCGTCCCGACCCAGCCGCCGGCCCGATGACCGTCGCGGAGTCGGGAGCGGGGCCGGGGGCAGGGGCGGAGTCGGAGCCGGCCGCCCGGACCGCCGTTCCGCAGGCCGCCGAGAAGCTGCTCGCGGACCTGCGGCAGGAAGCGGCGCGGGCGGACACCAAGGGGTCGGTGCTGGTGGGGGTTCAGGGCACCGCCGCCGCCGCGCTGGTCGGCGTGCTCACCGCGCGGGGCTGGAACCCCGGCACGCTGAGCGCACTCGGACAGGCGGTGTGGTGGACGGGTGCGGCCTGCTTCCTGGCCTCGATGGGGGCGCTGCTGATGGCGGTGCTGCCGAGGTTCCGGTCCCGAGGATGGCGGCCGGGCAAGCCGATCACCCACTTCGCCGACATACGGGGCGCGGCCGCGCTCGGGCCGGCCGCGCTGGAGGCGGCACTGCTGGAGACCGAACGCGCGCCGCTGGCGGCCCTACTGGCCGCGCTCACCGAGAACAGCCGGATCGTCACCGGCAAGTACTGGTGGCTGAGGGCCGGGATGGCCTGCTTCATGGGCGCGCTGGTGCTGCTACCGGGCTCCCTGCTCGCGGGCTGAGCGCGGGCGCCTTCTTCGCACGACATCCAGGAGTTGTGGATCCATGACCACCTACCAGCCCCAGCCTGGCCCGCACCACGCCGGCGACCTCGACGCGCCGCCTCCGTACCCGGGGAGGAGCCGCCCGCCTACCCTGCGGCTCCGGCCTACCCGGGGAGGCGCCTGTCTCTTCTGCGGCGCCGGTCTATCCCGAGGCTCCGGCCCGCACGGCAGCGGCGCCTGTTTACCCGGAGGCTCCGGCTTACCCGGGGGAGGAACCGCCCGCCTACCCGACGGCGCCGGTCTACCCGGAGGAGGCGCCTGTCTCTCCTGCACCGCCGGTGTACCCCGAGGCTCCGGCCCGCACGGCAGAGGCGCCCGCCTACCCCGAGGCACCGGCCTACTCGGGGGAGGAACCGCCCGCCTACCCCGGTGAGCCCCCGTTCCCCCTGGCCCCGCCCACCCCCGCTCCCGTGGCCGACCCGCCCCCGCCTACCCGTCCGGCCCGGCTCCCGCCTACCCGGCTGCGGGCACCCCGGTTGCCACCCCCACCGCACCGCCCGTGACCCCGCCGGCCCCGGACTGGGTCTCCGAGTTGCCGCCGCAGCCTCCCCACCCACCGGCGGCAGCGCCGGGGGAGCAGGACGACCTGGTCCTGCAGTCGGGCCGCAAGCATCTGAAGGCACGTCAGCGGGGCGTGGACGGAGCTGCCTTCTCACAGCTGGTGGTGGCCCTGCCGATGGCTCTGATCAGCCTGGTCGTCGTGGCGGTCGTCTCCTCCATGGTCCCGCTGGCCGGAGCGTTCGTGCCGCTCGTGTGGTTGCTGTCCGGCCCGTTGGTCTTCAACTCCCGTGTCGAGGCGGTGATCGCCCGACACCTGCTGGGCATGCGGCGCCCCGAGCCGGCGGACGCCCAGCGGCTGGCAGAGGTCTGGGGGGAGGTGACCCGTCGCGCCGGAGTCCGGCCCGACACCTACGAGTTGTGGATCCAGGAGCGCGCCGAGCTGAATGCCACGGCAGCGGCCGGTCACATCGTCGGGGTGACCCGGCATGCGATGGACCGGCTGCCGAACTCGCAGTTGGCGGCGGTGCTCGCCCATGAGCTGGGCCACCATGTGGGCGGGCACACCTGGGCGGGGCTGCTGGTCGACTGGTACGCGCTGCCGGCCCGGACGGCGGGCCGGTTGATCGCCGTCGTGCTGTCCAAGACGCTGAAGGCGAAACCCGCATGCGGCGGCTGCCTGCTGGTGATGGTCGTGTGGTTCGTCGCGTTCCTGTCGTTCTTCCAGGGGCTGTGGTGGCTGGTGCTCTCCGTCGCGGTCGCCCCGCTGATGATCTCCTGGCTGCACCGGCGCGCCGAGTCCCGCGCGGACGACTATGCCGCCGGGCTCGGCTTCGGTGCGGAGCTGAAGGCGGTGCTCCGCCAGGAGCTCCAGAGCCGCCCCGCCCCGGCGCCGGGCTCCGTGGCCCGGACCCATGGTTGGCCCCCGCACCCCGGCGCCCCGTACTCACCCCAGGCGCCCTGGCCCCCGGCCCCGCCGCAGACCCCCGGATGGCCCCCGCACCCCGCCAACTCCCCGTTCGCCGCCAAGCCCGCCAAGCCGGACCCCGCCCAGGTTCTCGCGCGGGCCGCGCACCGCAATGTCGAGGCCCGCCTGAAGCACCTGGGCCGCAGCGAACGCGAACCGCGTGAGCCGATGGGCAGGTAGCCACCACCGCAGGTGACTCACCCGCCCGGCTCGGCCCCGTCCATCAGGCGGCTCTCCCAGGCCCAGGCGGCGATCTCCACCCGGTTGCGGACGCCGAGTTTCTGCTGAACGGCCGTCAGATGGCTCTTGACGGTGGAGAGCGAGATGAACAGCTCGGCGGCGATCTCCTGGTTGGTGCGGCCGCGCGCGATGAAGCGGATCACCTCGACC
The DNA here is from genome assembly GCF_006636205.1 of Kitasatospora acidiphila. Lineage (NCBI taxonomy): Bacteria > Bacillati > Actinomycetota > Actinomycetes > Kitasatosporales > Streptomycetaceae > Kitasatospora > Kitasatospora acidiphila. The sequence continues at coordinate 4,913,028 of NZ_VIGB01000003.1, forward strand.
TCGCGGGCGGACAGCGGCCGGGCCGTCGGGGCGGTGGACGCGGCGCGGGCGGGGGCCAGTCGGCGGAGCAGCCGCAGGGTGACGGACGGGGAGATCAGCGCGTCGCCGGCGTGCGCGGCACGCACCGCCTCGATCAGCAGGGCCGGGGCGGCGCCCTTGAGCACGAAGCCGACGGCACCGGCGTGCAGCGCGCCGTGCACGTACTCGTCGAGGTCGAAGGTGGTGACGACCACCACCCGGAGCGGCTCGGCCACCCCGGGGCCCGCCAGGGCGCGGGTCACCTCGATGCCGTCCAGCCGGGGCATCCGGATGTCGACCAGGCAGACGTCCGGCCGCAGCCGGCGGGCCAGCTCGACCGCCTCGGCCCCGTCGGCGGCCTCGCCCACCACCGTGATGTCGTCCTGGTCCTCCAGGATCAGCCGCAGGCCGGAGCGGATCATCGCCTGGTCGTCGGCGAGCAGCACCCGGATGCTCATCGGGGCTCCCGGGCCGGCACCGGCAGACTGGCCAGCACCGACCAGCCGCCACCGGGGCGCGGGCCGGCGGTCAGCCGGCCGCCGAGCGCCTCGACCCGTTCCGCCATGCCGATCAGGCCGAACCCGCCCGGCTGCCGGTGCCGGGGGTGGCCGGGCGGGGCGTCGTCGGTGACGGTGACCGTGACGCCCTCCGGGCCCTGGGCGACGTCGACGGTGGCCGAGCGGGCGTGCGCGGCATGCCGGGCGATGTTGGTCAGCGCCTCCTGGACGATCCGGTGCACCGTGCCGGCCACCTCGGGCGGCCAGGTCGGAGCCGGGTCGTCGGGCAGGAGCAGCCGCACCTCGGGACCGTGGCCGTCGAATCGCCGCACCAGCTCCGACAGTTGCTCGGGGCCGGGCACCGGGGCCGCCGTGCCGACCGCGTCCTCGGTGTCGCGCAGCAGGCCGACGACCCGGCGCATCGCGACCAGCGCGTCGCCGCCGGCCTCCTCGATGCCCGCCAGGGTGCCGTCCAGGGTCTCGGGCTGCCGGCGGGCCATGATCCGGGCGGCCTGCGCCTGGACGACCATGCCGGTGACATGGTGGGCGACCACGTCGTGCAACTCCCTGGCCAGCGCCAGCCGCTCCTCCCGTCGCACGGCATCGGCCGCTGCGCAGCGCCGGTAGTCCAGGAAGCGCAGCCCGAGCCCGGCGCCGAGGGCCAGCACCCAGGCCTGGCTGCCGACCCGGAACGGGGTGCTCGGCGCCGCAGAGGTCAGCAGGCCGGTGATCATCAGCGCCAGCCCGGCCAGTGCGGTGCCGGCGGCCGGCCGCCAGGGCAGCGTCCGCAGCGCGGAGCCGCCGAGGACCAGCAGGCCGAGCACGGCGGCGGGGCCGGGCTCGCCGGGCAGGTGGGCGACCCGCGCGGTGATCGCGGCGGCACCGGCGACGACCAGGCCCAGGGCGGCGGCGCGGCCCCGGTCGCGTTCCCGGCCGAGCGCGATCAGGCAGACGACCGTGCCGACCGCCGCGTCGAAACCCCAGACCCGGTCCTGAGCGGCGTACTGAGCGGCCATCAGCGCCAGCACCACCGCGAACAGCACCCCCAGCGCCGCGTTGACCGCCTTCCCCGTGCGCACCATTGTCTTCACCTCGCCCACGCTAGGGGATGCCGCAAGCCATCGAACCAGCCGAAAGTACGACTCGGCAGGGCCAGGACCGTACCTTCGGCCGCTGCGGCGCCCGCGGCCTGGCCAGCAGGCTCTTGGCCATGGCACTCTCCACATCCCTGGCGCTGGCTTCCGCTCTTGCCGAGCACACCGCTCTGGCCGAGCACACCGCTCTCACCGCGAACGCCGCTCTCACCGCGAACGCCGCTCTCACCGCGAACGCCGCCCTCACCGCGAACACCGCTCTCGCCGAGAAGACCGAGCGCAGTCCGCTGCTGTACGCCTGGCTGACCGTCCAGGTGGCGTTCCTCCTCGCCCTCGGTTACGGCGCCTACCGGCTCGTCAGGGCCTGGCGCACCAACCGGCGTTCGCGCGGCTGATTCCGGGGGAGCAGACGATGACACCAGTACTCGAAGCGTCCGGGCTGACCAAGCGGTACGGCCACCGGACCGCCCTCGCCGACTGCGACCTGTCCGTTCCGGCGGGCCGGGTGATCGGGCTGGTCGGCGCCAACGGCGCCGGCAAGTCGACGCTGCTGCACCTGGCCTGCGGGTTGACCGCGCCCACCTCGGGCACCATCCGGGTGCTGGGCGCCGCGCCCGCGGCCGGCCCGGCCCACCTGGCCAGGGTCGGGTTCGTCGCCCAGGGCGCCCCGCTCTACGCCGAGTTGTCCGTCGCCGACCACCTCAAGCTGGGCGCCAAGCTCAACCCGCGCTGGGATCCGGACCTCGCCCGACGGCGGCTGGCCCGGCTCGACCTGGACCCGCGGCAGCGCGCCGGCCGGCTCTCGGGCGGCCAGCGCGCCCAGCTCGCCCTGGCGGTCGCCGCGGCCAAGCGGCCCGACCTGCTGATCTTCGACGAGCCGGCCGCCGCCCTCGACCCTCTGGCCCGGCACGCCTTCCTGGACCATCTGATGGAGTCGGTCCGCGAGTTGGGCGCCGCCGCGATCCTCTCCTCGCACACCCTCCCCGACGTGGCCCGGGTCTGCGACTACCTGATCGTGCTGGCCGGGTCCCGGATCCAGCTCGCCGGCGAGGTGACCGAGCTGCTCGCCACCCACGCCCGGATCACCGGCGACCCGACCGCGCTGCCGGCCGCCGCGGAGACCATCAGCCGCAGCGACCGGGGCGCCGTCGTCCGGCTGCCCCGGCCGCTGCCGGTCGACGGTCCGTGGCAGGCCGACCCGCTCGACCTCGAAGAACTGGCCCTCGCCTACCTCGACCGCGCCGAACGACTCCCCACGGAGGCCCACCGATGATCTGGCTGACCTGGCGGCAGTTCCGCGTCCAGGCCCTGGTGGCCCTCGGGGCGGTGCTGCTGCTCGCCGGCTACCTCGCCGTGCTCGGCCGGCAGGTCCACACCGCCCACGCCGACGCCCTCGCCCACTGCGCCGGCCACGACACCTGCGCCGCCCTGCTCGGCGCCTTCGCCGACCACTACCGCCTGCCGACCGAGCTGCTCGGCTACCTGCTGCTCGCCGTGCCCGGGATCCTCGGGGCGTTCTGGGGCGCGCCGCTGATCGCCCGCGAACTGGAGAACGGCACCCACCGGCTGGTCTGGAACCAGAGCGTGACGCGCGGCCGCTGGCTGGCGGCCAAGTTCGGCGTCGTCGGCCTGCTGAGCCTGGCCGTCACCGGCCTCTTCAGCCTGCTGCTCGGCTGGGCGACCGGCCCGGTCACCGCCGTGATCGGCAACCGCTTCGAGCCGGAGGTCTTCGCGGCCAGTGGCCTCGCCCCGCTCGGGTACACCGCGTTCTCCTTCGTGCTCGGCGCCACCGCCGGCCTGTTCTGCCGCCGCACCGTGCCCGCCATGGCCGCAACCCTGCTGGCCTTCACGGTGCTCCAGGTCGCCACCCCCGCCCTGATCCGCCCGCACTACGAGACTCCCGTCCACGTCTCGGTGCCGCTCACCGCCGATCTGATCGGCCATCTGACGAAGATCGGCACCTACGGCGACATCGACGGCCTGCGGGTCCCCGGCGGCCCCTGGCTGGTGACCACCACACCGATGCTCGACCCCACGGGCAACACGGCGGGCCACGCCGCCTGGTTCCAGGACTGCATGAACAACAGCTCCTTCGCCGACCTCCCGGCCTGCCTGGCCAAGGGCAACCTGCACGTCGACATCACCGAGCAGCCGGCCGCCCGCTACTGGACCTTCCAGTACGCCGAGACCGCCCTCTTCACCACCCTGGCCGCCCTGCTCGCCGCCCTCGCCACCTGGCGCATCCGCCGCCGGCTCACCTGAGGCGCTCGTCGCGGTCGTCGAGTTCCCTGGGCCGGCTGCCACGCCGCTGCCACGGGCGCGGCGGATCGTTGCCGCGTCGGGCCGAACCGGCCGGGCGATCCAACAGAGCGAAACAGGAGGGGACATGGACACCAAGAAGACCGAGAAGGCCGGCGCGGCGAAGGTTGCCGTGGTCAAGATCGAGGTCCGCAAGCTGGACAAGGTCGAGGCGACGGGCTACCCGAGCATCCTGTTCGTCGTTCGGTAAGTCGGCCGCAGTGCCCCGCCCTCCCGGACGGCGCTTGCCCGCCGTTCGGGAGGGCGCGTCCCGACCAGCAGCGCGGAGAGGAAGCCGACGACCAGGGCTGGGACCGCTACGCCGCCGATGACAAGTGGGAGGAGAACAACCCCGTCTTCCACTCCGACGTGGGCAAGCAGCTCGACCCCTCCCACGTCCGCCGTGCGTTCCGCACCGCCATCGCGAAGGCCGAAGGGGTGAATGCCGCCGAATGGACGCCACGTGAGCTACGTCACAGCTTCGTTTTCCCTGCTCTCCGGCAGCGGGGTGCCGCTGGAAGAGATCTCACGGCTCGTCGGGCATTCCAGCACGGCCGCCATCGAGGAGGTCCACCGGAAGCAGATCCGCCCCGTGATCCAGACCGGCGCCGTGGTGATGGACGACCTGTTCCAGCAGGGGCCCTGAGCGGTAGTCACGCAGCTGGTCACGCACAACGAGGAAGGGCCGTACCGGATCTCTCCGGCAGGGCCCTTGCCTGCTACTACTGGGTCGGGGTGGCGGGATCTGAACCCACGGCCTCTTCGCCCCGAATCGCGGGCAGGGTGGTCGCTGGGGTCATCTATGCAGCTCAGAGGTGGTGTCGGGGGCGCTGGCGATCACTGTTGGATGGTGCGGTTGCGGTACTTTGCTGCTGTACTTCTACGCGGCGACCGGTCTGACGGCGGCTGACGCATGCCGGGGCGCACCAGCCGATGCTCGTACGCGAAGATCACCGCATGCACCCGGTCGCGCATGCCGAACTTTGCGAGTATGCGCCCGACGTGTGTCTTCACCGTCCCCTCGGAGAGGAACAGCTCCTTGGCGATGGCCGCGTTGGACGCACCGCGCGCGATCAGCAGCAGTACCTCGCGCTCGCGGTCGGTCAGCGCGTCCAGCGGATCCGGGCCCGCCAGCGGTGCGGGGAGCTCTGCGGCCATCTGGTCCAGCAGACGCCGCGTGGTGGACGGGGCGATCACGGCGTCGCCGCGGTGGACGGTCCGGATCGCGGCGAGCAGGTCCTCTGCTGGTGCGTCCTTGACCAGGAAGCCGCTTGCGCCGGCCTGCAACGCGGCGAAGGCGTATTCGTCGAGATCGAAGGTGGTCAGCACGATGACCTTCGGCGGATCGGCGCGCGCGAGCAGTTGCCGGGTCGCCTCCACCCCGTCCACCCTGGGCATGCGGACGTCCATCAGCACGATGTCGGCGGTCGTCGTGGCGAGCCGTTCCAACGCCTCGGCGCCGTCCCCGGCCTCGCCGACCACCGTCATGTCGTCCTGTGCCTCCACCACCATCACGAAGCCGGCTCGAACCATGGCCTGGTCGTCGACGAAGAACACCCGGATCGTCACGTCGAAGCCCTCTCGGGACGCTCCGCGCGCCTCGGCAGCCGGGCGCTGACCAGGAATCCACCGTTCGGCCCGGCCCCCGTCCGCACTGTGCCGCCGGCGACCGCCATCCGCTCGCGCATCCCGACAAGGCCGTGCCCCGCTCCGTCGCTTGGCCCGGGCCCCCGCCCGTTGTCGCTCACTTCGATCACCACCGTCTCGGCCGACCAGCAGAACCGTACCTCGGAGCGGGCGCCAGGACCGGCGTGTTTCAGAGTGTTCGTCAGCGCCTCCTGGACCAGCCGGTAGACGGCCAGTTCCGCGGTCGGCGTGAGCCGGTGCGGCGTGCCGGTCTCGGTGAGGTCGATGTCGAGGCCGAGGCCGCGTACTCGTTTCAGCAGTTCAGGCAGTTGAGTGAGATCGGGCTGCGGGCTGAAACCGCCGTCGTCTTCACTGCCGCGCAGCACTCCCAGCAGCCCGCGCATGTCCTCCAGTGCCTGCCGTCCGGCCTCCTCGATCGTGCCGAGGACCTCTGCTGCCCGCTCGGGCTTGGCGCGCGCCGCGTACTGGCCGCCCCGCGCCTGACTGACTATCACCGCCAGCGTGTGCGCGATCAGGTCGTGCATCTCGCGGGCTATCCTGGCCCGTTCGTCCAGTGTGGCCCGGTGGGCCCGTTCCTCTCGCTCGGCCTCGGCTCGGACGGCCCGGTGCTCCAGCTCGGCGACGTAGGCCAGGTGGATCCGGCGGAACCGCCCGAGGCTGAACGCCACCAGCACGATCGCGAGCAGGAAGCCGAACAGGATCACCGGTGGCAGCGGCATCCCCGGGACCGGGTGACGCCGGCCCAGGCCGCGGTCCCGGCAGCGCCCAGGGCGCCCACCGCGATCCCCGTCAGCGGTGCGCGTCGGCCGCCGTACGCGCAGTAGCCGTACAGCGCCAGGGGGAACGCCAGCAGCGAGGGCAGCAGCAGGAACCCGTTGAGCACCACGACCTGCACCCCACAAGCCACGCTCACGGCGGCGAAGGACACAGGGGGTGCGCCTCGCCGCCACGCCAGTGCTGCAAGGCCGACCATCGCGGCCGGTGCCAGCACAAGCGTCCATGACCTCGGCGCCGCCAGCCACAGCAGCAGCAGGCTCCAGCCGCCGACCGGGACGCCGACGGCCAGCGCGAGCAGGGCGTCCGAGCGGGTCGGACGTGCCACCCCGCTCAACGGCCGCACACCTGGCACGCGGCCTGGGTCTGCCGCCGGTAGGCGTTGGTGGCACCAGCGAGCGCGAGCCCGAAGAGCGCCCAGCCGCCGTACACCAGCAGGATTACCCAGGAGTTCGCACTACCGGAATCGAACGGAAGCTTCGGCCCGCCGAGCAGATGGTTGACCGCGGCGAAGGCCGGGATCATGCCCTGCAGCACCAGGGCGCCAGACAGGCCCACCCCTGCGGCGACCGGCAGCAGGCGCGGCACCCGCCGGTCGGCCAGGAAAGGCACCCAGATCGGGAACGTTCGCCCCCACGGCCGTACCAGCGCGAGGGACAGCACCACGCCCCCGACCAGCAGCATGGTCTCCATGACCGGGAACCCCTCCGTGTATACACCGGGCCGCCCGATGCCGCCGCCCGCCCACCAGTAGTACTTCACACTCGGATAGACGATGGCCAGCATGCACGCCGTGTACCCCAGCCACGCGGTCGGCCGGTCCCGGTGGCCGGGGCGCAGCCCGCACCGGTCGCAGCCGTCCCCCGTGACGCGCTGGAAGGCGAGCGTGCACCGGGCCAGGGCGATCGTGGCCGCGAGGGCCACCGTACGGGTCAGGAAACCGGGCCAGTCCACCTTGGAGAAGTCGCCGGCGGGAATCCCGGTGGCCCAGAAGAACGCGCGGAACACGTCGAAGACGATGCCGACCGCGGTCCACAACAGCAGCACGCCTGCGGCCCACCCGGCGCACGTCGTCAGCCGCCGGCGTGTGCTCTGAGGGGCGGACGCCGCAGCCATCGCCAGCGCTGCCGCCACGCCGGCTCCGCCACCAGCCCACGGTGCCCATGCGGGCACGACGCCCTTGGAGGAGAGGTAGTCCTGGGCACCGGGAATGTGCGGCTCCGCCGCACAGGCCAGCAGCACAGCCGCGCTCGTCGCCAGAGCAAGCCATGGCCGGATGGGTCGGGGCAGGTCTGCCGCGGAGGCGGCCCTACCAGTCAGCGGAACGACGCCCTGTGGCATCTCGGACTCCTCTCCCGCGCAGGTGGCGGTGATGGTCGTGGCGAACAGGATCCCGACCACCGTGGCAGGCCTCGCGCGGGTGCCGCGTCTGCCTCAGGTCTCGCGCAGGTATGACCTGCGGACGACTACCGGTGGAGTGGGACGCCGCACAGTGAGCGCCACTTCCAGAAGGTGCTGCTCGACACCCTGAAGGCGCCAAGGTGCTCAAAGACGAGCGGATGGCCACCTGGACGGGTCGGTGCAGGCCGGCTACTCGCACGTGACCGACGAGATGCGCGAGGAACTGGTGGACGGCCTGACACGGATTTGGGAGGCCGCCCTCGAAGCCCGGCGGCGGATGTGTCCCACGTCACCCGTGGCCGTGCTCAGCGATCTGCTGAGGGGCGGTCAGTAGAAGACCCCGGGAGAACGATCCCAAGATCTTTTCTCCCAAATTTCTCCCAAACGGCCCCTGAGAACCAGTCAGGGCCGGTCTCCCTTGTGGGAGACCGGCCCTGAGCTGGTCTTACTGGGTCGGGGTGGCGGGATTTGAACCCACGGCCTCTTCGTCCCGAACGAAGCGCGCTACCAAGCTGCGCCACACCCCGGTCTTGCGTTTGTCGCTCCGTCTCCTTCGCGACGAGTAGAACTCTACCCGACGCAGGTCAGGAGACGAAATCCGGTTAGCGGGGGCGAGGGGTCAGGGTCATCAGGGTGGCCTCCGGGGGCAGGCGAAGCGGACGGGGGTGTAGCGGTTGGTGCCGCAGCCGGCGGAGACGTGCAGGTAGGACTGGCGGCCGCCGGCGCGGTGGGTGGAGAGGCCCTTGACCCGCTTGGCGTCCAGGTCGCAGTTGGTGACCAGGGCGCCGTAGAAGGGGATGCAGAGCTGGCCGCCGTGGGTGTGGCCGGCCAGGATCAGCGGGTAGCCGTCGGCGGTGAAGGCGTCCAGGGTGCGCAGGTAGGGGGCGTGCACCACGCCGATCGACAGGTCGGCGTCGGCGGACGGGCCGCCGGCCACCGCCGCGTAGCGGTCACGGCGGATGTGCGGGTCGTCCAGGCCGGTGAACTCGAGGTTCAGGCCGGCCAGGGTGAGGCGGCCGCGGGTGTTGGTGAGGTCGATCCAGCCGGCGGCGTCGAAGCCGTCGCGCAGCTTCTCCCACGGGTTGTGGATGGCGCCGGTGATGCCGGCCCGGCCGGTGCCGTCGGCGTTGTTGAGGCCGTGGTTGCCGCTGGCCAGCGCCTTCAGGTAGCGGGTGGGGCTCTTGCGGGCCGGGCCGTAGTAGTCGTTGGAGCCGAAGACGTAGACGCCGGGGAACTCCATCAGCGGGCCGAGCGCGTCCAGCGCGGACGGCACGCCCAGGGGGTCGGAGAGGTTGTCGCCGGTGTTGACCACCAGATCCGGCCGCAGCCCGGCCAGGCTGCGCAGCCAGCGCTGCTTCTTGCGCTGCCCGGTCACCATGTGGATGTCCGAGACCTGCAGTACCCGTAGCGGCTTGGCCCCGTGGGGGAGGACCGGGACGTCCACCCGGCGCAGCCGGAATGCGCGGACTTCGTACCCGGCGGAGTAGGCGAGTGTGGCGGCGCCGGTCGCGGCGACCGCGAGCGGGACGGAGTACAGCTTTCGCATCGGTCCATGGTCGCAGACGGGTTCGGTTCCGGTGAACCTGGCCTTGGCCCGGGGTGGGCACGACCGGAGACGGAGCGGGACTGCGTGGGGTCGGTGCCCGCTTACGCACCGTCAGCTGACGGCGAGCTCGGGAGCTGTTCGACTGCGAGTGAGCGGGCGTGTGCGTGAGGGCGCAGGTGTCGCGCGCTCGCGCCCCGCGGGTCTGGGTGCGGCGGCTTTCGGCTTGCGATCTGGGGCGCCGGGAAGGGCAGCGGCGTGCGGGGCTCCCTCTTCGTCAGGGCGCCGACTGGGGCCAGTCGGCGCAGCAGCGGGACGTCGCGGCTCCAAGGGCTCCTGCCCGGCGGCCGGGATTCGCGGCGCCATCCGCATCACAGATCAACTCCCGTATATCGTACGGGTACTTGACGCGGACTTTCGGTTCGTGGACTACTGATGATGCATCAATAGTCCGATTCGCTCGCCAAGAAGCGGATGTCACCGGCCACGGCCGCCTGCACGGTGCTGGAGCGAGGGGGGAAGTCCGTTCTGATCTCCATCGATACCTCGACCGAAGCGGGTCGGGCGGTGGTCCGGTGCGACCGGTATCCGACTCTCAAGCAAGTGGCGTCAGCAGCACATGAGTTGGCGGAACGATGGCCGGACCGCTGTCGACTGCGCATCATCGGCACCTCGCGTGGCGGGCGGCCACTGCAGCTGCTCTCCATCGGCACGGCGCCCGAGCAGGCGCTGGTGGTGGCCGGCGCACACGCCAATGAGTCGCGGCTGGGCGGGGCCAGCATCGTGGAACTGGCCCAGCGGGTGCTGGCCGATCCGGCCCAACACGCTGCGGTCACCTGGAACTTCCTGCTCTGCCTGGACCCGGACGGTGCCCAGCTGGCTGAGAGCGGGCCGCGCGAGCCGAGCCAACTGCTCGACAACTTCCGGAACTTCTACCGGCAGGCGCCGGACGAGCAGCCGGAGTGGGCCCCGTCAGTCGGGCGGATGCTGCCCGAGAGCCGGGCGCTGCTCGACCTGATCGACGAGCTGCGCCCGGTCGTGCAGTGCTCCCTGCACAACTGCGAGATGGGCGGCACCTTCGTCCAGGAGACCGGCGACATCCCGGGCCTCGCCGAAGAAATCGCCAAATCGGCGGCCGAGTTGGGGATTCCGCTGGATCTCGGCAGCTATGACGCGCTCTACTGGCCGAGCCCGGGCCCGGGCGTCTACCTGATGCCGGGGGTGGCCGAGGTCGAACACTCCCAGGCCTCCTCCTGGGCGGTCGGGACCACCACCTGGCATGCACCGAATCGCTATGGCGGGGTCACCGCGATCGTCGAGGTCCCGCTCTGGCCCACTGAACGGGTGGCCGCCGCGGAACCGGTCGCCGATCCGGCGCCGAGCCTGCTCGCCGCGGCCGAGCAGCTCCGGCAACGCGGCCGGCTGGTCGAGGAGTTCCACGCCACCGCCGCCGCGCTGCTGGGGGACGGGGACTGGCCGCTGCTGCGCGCCGTCGCGGGGATGCTGCCGGTCTTCCGGCCGCTCGCCGACGAGTGGGATCCGCGGGTCGCGCAGCCGGGGGCGCCGCCGCTGCCGCCGATGACCGGTGCCCGGCTGGCCGGCATCGAGGTGTGGGCGCACTGCGTGCCGCTGCGGGCCGTCGCGATGCTGCACCGGGCCCTGGCCCCGGTCCGCGACGGGGCCGCGGAGCCGCGCGGGCGGTTGTCCGCCCTGGTCGAGGCCTGGTGCGCCGAGTACCAGGACTGTCTGCGCGGCAACTGGCTGCCCGTCACGCGGCAGGTGGAGCAGCAGGTCCGCATCGTGCAGGCGGCGGTCCGGCTGGCACGACGGCCCTGACCGAGCTCCCGCCCAGCCAGGCCGCCAGAGGCTCAGTGCCCGCCCAACCATGCCGCTGGTTCTGACGGTGTTCCCGCTCAGCCAGGCCACTGCTTCCGACCCAGCGCCCGCCCGGCCGGGCCGCCGGTTCTGTCTGATCACCCGCCCGGCGGGGCCGCCGGTGCCGACCGTGCGCCCGCCCGGCCGGGCGATCCGCGCTCGCCGAGTGCTTATTCATGGGCAGATCGGCAGCCGAGATGTGAGGATTGCCCCATGACAACGCTCAAGGAGCGGCTTCGGGACGACCTGACGGCCGCCATCAAGGCCCGGGACGAGCTGCGCTCGTCCACGCTTCGGCTGACCCTGGCCGCCGTCTCGGCAGCCGAGGTGGCGGGCGAGGAGAAGCGCGAGCTCAGCGATGACGAGGTGCGCCTGGTGGTGCAGGGCGAGGCGAAGAAGCGGCGGGATGCCGCGGATGCCTTCGCCAAGGCCGGCCGGGCCGAGCAGGCGGATCGGGAGCGGGCCGAGGGCGTCGTGCTCGCCGAGTTCCTGCCGCAGCAGCTCAGCGACGAGGAGCTCGCCGCGATCGTGGCCGCCGCGGTGGCCGAGAGCGGTGCGACCGGTCCGCAGGGCATGGGCGCGGTGATGAAGCTGGTCCGCCCGAAGGTCGACGGCGTCGCCGAGGGCGGCCGGGTGGCCGCCGCGGTGAAGGCCGCCCTGGCCGCGAAGTAACCCCTGGGAACGCTGGCCGCGAAGTAACCCCTGACCGAACCGCGCCCGCCGAGCGGGCGCCCAGCGAAAAGCGCCCGGCGCCCCTCCGGAGAGGGGCGCCGGGCGCTTGTGCATACCGATCAGTGGTGGTGCTTGCTCGGCCCGGGCTGCGGCTGCCCACCGGTCCCGCCGCCGATCAGACCGGGCGGGAGGCTGAAGCCCGGGAACGGGTTCTGGGACGGCGGAGGCGGCGTGGTCGCCGCGGCGTCGGTGGCGCCGCCACCCGGGGCGGCCGGCGGCGGGGTGTTCTGGTCGGGGTTGGGCGTGGAGCTGCTCGGCGCCGACGGCGGCTGCTGCACCAGGGTGAAGGGGGTGGCCGGCGTGCCTGCCAGCGCCTGGTTCATCGCCATCTGCCAGATCGGTCCGGGGCCGGTGGCGCCGTAGACGCCGCCGTCGGCACCGAAGTCGTGGCCTCCGATGGTGATGTTGGTCATCGGCACGGTGTACTCCGGGCCGCCCAGCCAGACCACGCCGACCAGGTCGGGGTGTAGCCGTCGAACCAGGCCGCGTTGCGGTGGTCGGCGGTACCGGTCTTGCCGGCGATCATGCGGCCGTCGTCCAGGCCCAGCTGGGAGCCGGTGCCGCCCTTCTCGGTGACCCCCTTCAGCATGGTGTTCATCTTGTCGGCGGTGTCCTGCGTGATCACCTGGCTGCAGTTGGCCTTCGGCACGGCCAGGTTCTTGCCGTCGATGCCCACCACCGAGGAGATCGCGATCGGGTCGCAGTGCATGCCGCGTGCGGCGAAGGTGGCGTAGACGCCCGCCATGTCGAGCGGGCTCATCTCCTCCGTGCCCAGCGCCATCGACGGACGCTCCGCCAGGGGGTCGCCGTTGGCCGTGTTCTTGATGCCCAGCTTGTTGGCCATCTGCTTGACGGCGCACATGCCGATGTCCTGCTCCAGCATGATGAAGTAGGTGTTGATCGACGCCGCCATGGCGTCGGTCATCGTGTACTGGCCGTGCTCGGTGTCCGGATTGTCGTTGGAGACCTGCTCGTTGCTGGTGTTCACGTAACGCCCGGAGCACATGGGCTGGTTCGGGTAGGGCATCTTGGCCGGGGAGTCATAGGTCTGACTCAGGTCCTTGCCGCCGTCCAGGGCGGCGGCGGCCACGATCGCCTTGAAGGTGGAGCCGGGCTGGAAGCCGTTGCCGCCGCCCATCGCCGCGTCCACGTTGAGGTTGAGCACGGTCTGGTGCTTGGTGGCGTCCAGGCCGTACGGCCGGGTCTGGGCCATCGCCTGGATCTCGCCGGTACCGGGTTTGATCATGGTCATGGCGGCGGCGACCGAGTCGGTCGCATAGACCTTGGTGGTGACCGCCTTGTTGGCCGCGGCCTGCTTGTCCGGGTCGATGGTGGTGGTGATCTTCAGGCCGCCCTGGGTCCAGAGCTTGTTGCGCGCGTCGGAGGACGCGCCGAAGGCCGGGTCGCTGAGCACCACCCGGCGCACGTAGTCGCAGAAGAAGCCCATGCCGGCCTGCGCGGTGATGCAGCCGTTCTGCGGGTCCTGGTAGTCCAGTCCGAGCCCGGTGGCCTTGGCCTCCTTGGCCTGCTCGGGCGTGATGTGGTGGTACTCCGCCATCTTGTCGATCACGGTGTCCCGGCGGGCCTGCGCGGCCTTGGGGTGCGCCAGCGGGTCGTAGGCGGTGGGGTTCTGCACCAGCCCGGCCAGCAGTGCGGCCTGGGCGATGGTCAGATCCTTGTTGGGCTTGTTGAAGTAGCGCTTCGAGGCGGCCTCGACACCGTAGGCCTGGTGTCCGAAAAAGGTGATGTTGAGGTAGTTGGTGAGGATCTGGTCCTTCGACAACTCCTCTTCCAGCTTGATCGCGTACTTCAGCTCCTGGACCTTGCGGCCGACCGTCTTCCGGGTCGCGTCCAGGAACGCCGCCTGGTCGTCGCCCGCCTCCTCGACGAAGACGTTCTTGACGTACTGCTGGGTCAGCGTGGAGGCGCCCTGGGCATCCGCGCCGGAGGAGGCGTTCTTGGCGATCGCGCGCAGCACGCCCTTGGGGTCGATGGCGCCGTGCTGGTAGAAGCGGGCGTCCTCGATGTCGACCTGCGCCTCGCGGGTCAGCGACGACATCTGATCCTGCGTCACTATCTCGCGGTCGCGGGCGTAGATCATGGCGATCTGGTTGCCCTTGGCGTCATAGATGTACGACGCCTGGGAGAGCGTGGGGGTCGTGAAGTCGGCGGGCAGGCTGTCGAATCCCTGGACGCCGTCCTTCGCGCCCAGTCCGATCGCGCCCACCGCGGGCAGCGCCAGGCCGGCCACCAGGAGGCCGGACAGAAGGCTGACGCCGAGGAAGGTCAGTCCATGCCCGGCCAACTCCAGCGGAGCACTGCGCTGTCGGCGGGGGCGGGATGCTGAGGAACGCTTCGGTGCCATGGGAGGACTCTACGTTGTCGTTTCCGACCCATGAGGGCAGGTGTTCGCTTACGCTTGTCACAAGCCTGCGACAGCTCCGCTCCGTGCATCCCAAACACTCCTGTGAGTGTTGAGGGTTGTCCGATTTGACTGGATATGAGGCGACTGCCCTGCAGACTATTCCAAGTCAGCGGCCTTGGCGGGCGGGAGCGTTGTGGCGCTGCGTGACGAAAGGGGCGTTCGGGACCTTCGCAAGGCCCGCGACCTGCGATCACTCCAACGAGTGATCTGACCGGCACCCATAGTCCGATCGGGTCATTCGAGATTGGACCCCAAGGGGCTGTTGCGCTCCGCCAATCTTCCGTAACGTCCTCAACTGGCAACGGTGAATATGCCGTTGCCGCCGTGGTGGGGGAGCCTCGATGTATCGGGAGAGGACGGCGGGGCATGGGCTGGGTTGATGACTGGAGTGCGCAGGCCGCCTGTCGCACGAGTGATCCGGACGAGCTGTTCGTCCAGGGGGCGGCACAGAACCGGGCAAAAGCCGTGTGCAGCGGCTGTCCGGTGCGTACCGAGTGCCTGGCGGATGCGCTGGACAACCGGGTGGAGTTCGGTGTCTGGGGAGGGATGACCGAGCGGGAGCGCCGCGCGCTGCTGCGCCGCCGCCCGACGGTGCTCTCCTGGCGCCGGCTGCTGGAGACGGCGCGGACGGAGTACGAGGAGTCCCTCGCCACCGGCGTGATCCTCTCGGACTACGCGCAGGCGGGCTGACCAGGCTCGGTCTGCGCAGCTGACAAGGGGTCAAGACCCCTTCTCTGCAGCTGACAAGGGTTCATGACCCCGCATCCCGGGGTGGTTGTGATCAATCGGTCGACCCGGCCAGCTGACGGCCGATCAGCCGCAGCCCGTCCAGGTCGTGCACGTCGCCGGCCAACGCCGGCACCTCGACCACCGGCACATCCGGGTAGACCGCCACGAACCGGTCCCTGGTCCGCCGTTCCCGCCCGATCACCTCGACCCGTTCGGCGTGCAGTCGCAGCAGTCCGGCGGCCAGCGCCTCCGCCTCGGCCTGCCGGGGCTCGTGGTCGGCGCCGTTCTCCTCCAGTGCCTGCGCCGCGGCCTGCGCGCGCTCCGCGGTCAACTGCGGTGCCCCGGTGCCGTGCACCCGGTTGAGCACCAGCCCGGCCAGCGGCATCTGGTCGGCGGCCAGCCGGTCCACGAAGTAGGCGGCCTCGCGCAGTGCGTCCCGCTCCGGCGCGGCGACCACCAGGAACGCCGTGCCCTCCGCCTTGAGCAGCTGGTAGGTGCTCTCGGCGCGCTCCCGGAAGCCGCCGAACATCGAGTCCATCGCGGCCACGAAGGTCTGCAGGTCGGTCAGCAGTTGGGCCCCGAAGATCTTGCCCAGGGTGCCGGTGAGCAGCCCCATCCCGACGTTGAGGAACTTCATCGCGCTGCGCCCGCCGACCTTGGCCGGGGTGGTCAGGATCCGGATGAGCCTGCCGTCCAGGAACGAGCCCAGCCGCCCGGGTGCGTCCAGGAAGTCGAGGGCCGAGCGGGACGGCGGGGTGTCGACCACGATCAGGTCCCACTCGCCGGTGGCGCGCAGCTGGCCCAGCTTCTCCATCGCCATGTACTCCTGGGTGCCGGCGAATCCGGCGGAGAGCGACTGGTAGAAGGGGTTGTCCAGGATCGCCCGGGCCCGCTCCGGGTCGGCGTGGGCGAGCACGACCTCGTCGAAGGTCCGCTTCATGTCGAGCATCATGGCGTGCAGTTCGCCGGGCCCGTCGGCGGTGTCCGCGCCCTTGACCGGGCGCGGGGTGTTGTCCAGCTCGGTCAGGCCCATCGACTGGGCCAGCCGCCGGGCCGGGTCGATGGTCAGCACCACGGTGCGCCGGCCGCGCTCCGCGGCCCGCAGGCCGATCGCGGCCGCCGTGGTGGTCTTGCCGACCCCGCCGGACCCGCAGCAGACCACGATCCTGGTCTGCGGGTCGTCGATCAGCCGGTCCAGGTCGAGGACCTCCGGCGTGCCGGTCATGCCGCCCCCTGTCGCTTGAGTTCACCGGCGAGCCGGTACAGGCCGCCGAGGTCGACGCCACCGCTGAGCAGCGGGAGTTCGTAGCCGGGCAGGTCGAGGGCGGCCAGTTCGGCCCGCTGGTCGCGTTCGAGTGCGACCCGCTCGGAGTGCTCCCTGGCCTGGGCGAGCAGCGGATCGAGGAGCGGCTCCACGGCGGTCCGCCGGGTGGCCGCCGAGCGGGAACGGCCGCCGAGGCCGGCCTCCACCAGGGCCCGGGCCACCTCCTCGCGGTGGTCGCCGTGGGCCGCGGCCACCGCGGCGGCGTCCAGCACCGGCGGGCGCACCATGTTGACCAGCACCCCGCCGGCCGGCAGCCCGGCCTCGCGCAGCTCGGTGAAGCCGTCCACGGTCTCCTGCACCGGCATCTCCTCCAGCAGCGTGACCAGGTGCACCGCGGTCTCCGGCGACTTGAGCACGCCCATCACCGCCTGGGCCTGGCTGTGTATCGGCCCGAACCGGGCCAGCCCGGCCACCTCGGAGTTGACGTTGAGGAACCTGGTGAGCCGCCCGGTGGGCGGGGCGTCCATCACCACCGCGTCGTAGACCCGGCGCCCGTCCGGCCCCTTGCGGCGGGCCGCCTCGCAGGCCTTGCCAGTGAGCAGCACATCGCGCACGCCCGGGGCGATGGTGGTGGCGAAGTCGACGAAGCCGACCTTCTGCAGCGCCTTTCCGGCTCGCCCGAGCTTGTAGAACATGTCGAGGTACTCGAGCAGCGCCTGCTCGGTGTCGATGGCCAGCGCGAACACGTCGCCGGAGGTCTTGGGCCCGGACAGGCCCAGCTGGGCGGAGGAGACGGAGGCCACCCGGCGCTCCTCGTAGGGCAGCGCGGCGATCCCGAAGAGCTCGGCGATCCCCTGCCGGCCCTCGACCTCGATCAGCAGGGTGCGGCGGCCTTCGGCGGCCAGCGCCAGGGCGAGCGCCGCCGCCAGGGTGGTCTTGCCGGTGCCGCCCTTGCCGCTCACCACATGCAGTCGTACGCCCTCCCAGTCCACGCTGCCTCTCCGTCCGCTCGAAGTCCTCGTCCTGCTCGAAGTCCTCCTCGCGAGCGTAACCAGCCGCCGCGCCGGATGCCGGGAGCATCCGGGTGCAGGCCCGGTCGGCAGCCCGCTTTGTGTCCCACCTCACATCGGCTGTGCCAGGTCGCCGACCGTCTAGAGTCACCCCATGACCAAGTGGGAATACGTGACGGTGCCGCTGCTGGTGCACGCGACCAAGCAGATCCTGGACACCTGGGGCGAGGACGGCTGGGAGCTGGTCCAGGTGGTGCCCGGGCCGAACAACCCGGAGCAGCTGGTGGCCTACCTGAAGCGGGAGAAGAGCTGATGAGCAAGGTCGAGAGCCGGCTCGCCGAGCTGGGCCTGACGCTGCCCGAGGTGGCCAAGCCGGTGGCGGCCTACGTTCCGGCGGTGCGCAACGGCGACCAGGTGCTGACCAGCGGCCAGCTGCCGGTGGTCGGCGGCGTGCTGAAGCAGACCGGCAAGGTGGGCGCCGAGGTGACCGCCGAGGAGGCCAAGGCGCTGGCGGAGGTCTGCGCGCTGAACGCGCTGGCCGCCGTGAAGTCGGTGATCGGCGACCTGGACCTGATCGACCAGGTCGTCAAGGTGGTCGGCTTCGTCGCCTCGGCGCCCGACTTCACCGGCCAGCCGGCCGTGATCAACGGTGCCAGCGAGCTGCTCGGCAAGGCGCTCGGCGAGGCGGGGGTGCACGCCCGCAGCGCGGTCGGCGTCGCGGTGCTGCCGATGGACGCGCCGGTCGAGGTGGAGATCCAGGTCCGGGTCAAGGCCTGACCTGTTGCCCCTTCTCAGCAGCCGGTCCGGGTGCATAGCATCCGGACATGGCTGCTGACTCTGCTGATGGAAACGGGGCCGGTCGCAACGCGGCCGGGATCGCGATGCCGCCGAGTTGGCCGGCCCGGATCCGGGCGCTGGCCGACGGGCGGCTGACCCCGCTGGTGCCCAAGCCCTCCGCCACCGTGGTGCTGCTGCGCGACGGCGCCGACGGGCCGCAGGCGTACCTGCTGCGCCGGCGCGGGTCGATGGCGTTCGCCGCCGGGCTGTACGCCTACCCGGGCGGCGGGGTCGATCCGCGGGACGCCGAACAGCCGCCGGCCTGGGCCGGGCCGAGCCCCGAGGAGTGGGCCGAGCGGCTCGGCGTGGACCGGGCGACCGCGCAGGCGGTGGTCTGTGCCGCGGTGCGGGAGACCTTCGAGGAGGCCGGCGTGCTGCTGGCCGGGCCGGACGCCGACACCGTGGTGGCGGAGCGCGACTGGACGGCCGAGCGGGCCGCCCTGGAGGCGCACGAGCTGTCGTTCGCCGAGTTCCTGCGCAAGCACGACCTGGTGCTGCGCAGCGATCTGCTGGCGGGCTGGGCCCGCTGGATCACCCCGGCCTTCGAGGAGCGCCGGTACGACACCTGGTTCTTCGTCGCAGCGTTGCCGCCCGGCCAGCAGGCCGCCAGCGAGGTGGGCGAGGCCGACCGGGTGACCTGGCTGACCCCCGCCGAGGCGGTGCGCGGGCACGCCGAGGGCCGCTACGGGATGCTGCCGCCGACCGTCACCGTGCTGCGCGAGCTGCTGCCGGTGCGCACCCCGGCCGAGGCGCTGGCGGCGGCCGGGCGGCGCACGCTGACCCCGGTGCTCGGCCAGGCCGAGGTGATGGGGGATCGTATGACTGTCCGGTGGCCAGGGTATGAAGAGCTGACCATCGACGGGCACTACCCCGAGGAAGGACAACCATGATCCACAATGACGTGGCTCGCGTGCGCGACATCCCCGCCCGCCGCCTGGCTGCCCGTGCCCTCAACCGCCGGCTGAGCAGCGATGACGAGGCCCTGGCCGCCGACCCCACCCCGCGCACCCTGATCCGTCCCCTGGACGGCCGCCCGCTGACCCGCGAGCTGGAGGCCGGCCGGTGAGCAGCGGCCTGCCCGGAGACCCCGCGCCCACCGTCGGCGGTGCCGCCACGGCGCGTGCGCTCTGCGTGCTCGCCCCCAACCCGTCCCCGATGACGCTGGACGGCACCAACACCTGGCTGCTCTGCGAACCGGGCTCGGACCAGGTCGTGGTGATCGACCCCGGGCCGCTGGACGAGGGCCACCTGCGCGCCGTGATCGACGCCGCCGAGCGGCAGGGCCGCCGGATCGCGCTCACCCTGCTGACCCACGGCCACCATGACCACGCGGCCGGCGCGGCCCGGTTCGCCGAGCTGACCGGCACCAAGGTGCGGGCCCTCGACCCGGCCCACCGGCTCGGCGACGAGGGCCTGACGGGCGGCCAGCTGATCGAGGTGGGCGGCCTGGAACTGCGCGTCGTCGCCACCCCGGGCACACCGCCGACTCGCTCAGCTTCCACCTGCCGGCCGACGGCGCGATCCTCACCGGGGACACCGTGCTGGGCCGCGGCACCACCATGGTCGCCCACCCGGACGGCGTGCTCGGCGACTACCTGGACTCGCTGCGGCGGCTGCGCACCCTGGCCACCGAGCACGGTGTGCGCACCGTGCTGCCCGGCCACGGCCCGGTGCTGGCCGACGCGCTGGGCAGCGTCGAGTACTACCTGGCGCACCGCGCGGCCCGGCTGGCCCAGGTGGAGACGGCGGTGGAGGCGGGCTGCCGCACCGCCGAGGCGGTGGTGGCCCGGGTCTACGCGGACGTGGACAGGGCGCTCTGGCCGGCCGCCGAGCTCTCGGTGCGGGCCCAGCTGCAGTACCTGGAGGACCACGGGCTCATCTGAGCACCGTGGTCCCCGGCTGTCGGAGTCAGCGGGAGCGGCGGGAGAGCCGCTCGACGTCCAGCAGCACCACCGCGCGGGCCTCCAGCTTCAGCCAGCCACGGCCGGCGAAGTCGGCCAGCGCCTTGTTCACGGTCTCCCGGGAGGCGCCGACCAGCTGGGCGAGCTCCTCCTGGGTGAGGTCGTGGGCGACGTGGATGCCCTCCTCGGACTGCACGCCGAACCGGCGCGACAGGTCCAGCAGCGCCTTGGCCACCCGGCCCGGCACGTCGGAGAAGACCAGGTCGCTCATCACGTCGTTGGTCCGGCGCAGTCGGCGGGCGATGGCCCGCAGCAGCGCTATCGAGACCTCGGGGCGGGCGTGCAGCCAGGGCTGCAGGTCGCCGTGGCCCAGGCCGAGCAGCTTGACCTCGGTCAGCGCGCTGGCGGTGGCGGTGCGCGGCCCGGGGTCGAAGAGCGAGAGCTCACCGATCATCTCGCTGGGACCGAGCACCGCGAGCATGTTCTCGCGGCCGTCCGGCGAGGCGCGGTGCAGCTTCACCTTGCCCTCGGCGACCACGTAGAGCCGGTCGCCCGGGTCGCCCTCGTGGAACAGCGACTCGCCGCGCGCGAGGGTCACCTCGGTCATGGAAGCGCGCAGCTCGCCGGCCTGTTCGTCGTCGAGCGCCGCGAAGAGCGCGGCGCGCCGCAGAACATCGTCCACGTGCTTCCTCCTTCTCGGCCGTCCGCCGTGGAGCGGCGGGCGGTCATGTGCTCAAAACAGTGCTCTTCATCACCAAGCATGGCGCATGTCGCTCTGATCATATGAGGAGGGGGTGCGCGGTGGTGGGCGGTACGCGGCCATCCGTACGCATCGGTAGTCGGTCTCCGGGGGCCGCGGAGGCACTCTTGAGCACCGCCCCGGCGGGAACTACCGTCCGGTCATGGCATTCACCGAGAAACTCCTCCAGGCGCCCGCGCCGATCCAGGTGGGCGGCTACCGGCTGAAGCGCTACCACGTCACCGCGGACCCGGGCGGCATCGATCCGGCGGTGGAGAAGGCGGCCTACGCGGCCCTGCCCGACCTGCTGCCGGCCCCGACGGCACCCCGCAGGCCGGCTTCGTGGTGGTCCACCGCGGCGACGACACCGGCGCCTACCTCAATGTGTACTGCTGGGCTTGGAACAATGTGCTGAGCTTCGCCGGCGCGGTCGCCGGGCAGCCGGCGCTCGGCTGCCCCGACCAGGACCCGACCCACTTCATCCGGCTGACCCGGCCGCTGATCGGCTGCGTCTGGGAGCTCGCGCCGATGCGCCACGAGCGCGACGCCTGGGTGCGCCACGTGCTCGCCCCCGAGCGCCCCGACCTCGACGGCTACCTCGCCGATCACTACCGGGACGGCAGCACCGGCCCGGAACCGGCCTGACGGACCGTCACTCCAGCTCCGGCAACCGGAACGGCCTCCGCCGGGGCGGCGGTTCGGCGTAGCCTTCGGGCATGGCAGAGAGCAAGGTCCGCAAGACGGCAGCCACGGCGGTGGCCAGTAAGACGCCCAGCCCGGAGTCGCACCTGGCGCTGGTCCGGCGGGCCCGGAAGATCAACCGGGTCCTGGCGGAGACCTATCCGTACGCGCACCCGGAGCTGGACTTCGACAACCCGTTCCAGCTGCTGGTCGCCACCGTGCTGTCGGCGCAGACCACCGACCTGCGGGTCAACCAGACCACCCCCGCGCTGTTCGCCAAGTACCCCGGCCCCGAGGCGATGGCGGCGGCCGCCCCCGAGGAGCTGGAGGAGCTGATCCGGCCGACCGGCTTCTTCCGCAACAAGGCCAAGTCGCTGATCGGGCTCTCGATCGCGCTGCGGGACGAGTTCGGCGGCGAGGTCCCGCGCACCCTGGAGCAGATGGTCACCCTCCCCGGCGTGGGGCGGAAGACGGCCAACGTGGTGCTGGGCAACGCCTACGGGGTGCCCGGCATCACCGTCGACACCCACTTCGGCCGGCTGGCCCGCCGGTTCGGCTGGACCACCGAGGAGGATCCGGTGGCGGTCGAGGCCGCGGTCGCCGAGCTGTTCCCGAAGTCGGAGTGGACCATGCTCTCGCACCGGGTGGTCTTCCACGGCCGCCGGATCTGCCACGCCCGCAAGCCCGCCTGCGGGGTCTGCCCGGTCGCCCCGCTCTGCCCCTCCTACGGCGAGGGCGAGACCGACCCGGAGAAGGCCGCCAAGCTCCTCAAGTACGAGCTGGGCGGCCAGCCGGGCCAGCGACTGCGCCCGCCGGCCGACTATCCGGGCACCGCGGCGGCTCCCGGCGCGTTGAGCCAGGCGACGGAGTCGGCGACCGGGAGGGTCGAGTGAAGAGCAGCGGTGCGCCGGTGGCGATCGTCCGGGACGGGCTGCCCGACTGGCTGCTGCCGGTGCGCCGGGCGGCCGAGACGGTGCGGCCCGAGCAGCTCAGCCGGTTCCTGCCGCCGGCCGAGGGCGGGCGGCACTCCGCGGTGCTGCTGCTCTTCGGTGACGGGCCCGGCGGCCCCGACCTGCTGCTGACCCAGCGGTCCACCGCGCTGCGGTCGCACCCGGGCCAGGTCTCCTTCCCCGGCGGCTCGCTGGATCCGGTGGACGGTGATCCGGCCGGGCCGGGGCCGGTGGCCGCGGCGCTGCGCGAGGCGGCCGAGGAGACCGGGCTCGACCCGGCGGGCGTGCAGGTCTTCGCCACCCTGCCGGCGCTCTACATCCCGGTCAGCGACTTCGTGGTGACCCCGGTGCTCGGCTGGTGGCGCGAGGAGTCACCGGTCACCGCGGTGGACCCGGCGGAGACCGGCGAGGTCTTCCGGGTGCCGCTCGCGACGCTGGCCGATCCCGCCCACCGCGGCCGCTACCGGCATCCGTCGGGTTTCATCAGCCCGGCCTTCCAGACGAACGGGCACCTGGTCTGGGGTTTCACCGCCGGTGTGATCGACCGGCTGCTGCACCACAGCGGACTGGAACAACCTTGGGACAGTTCGCGCCTCATCGAACTGCCGGTGGGCGGGTAGGCAGCCGCAGAGCGGTAGCGCGGGACGTAACGGACAACCGGGGCAGCTGCCGGACGGCGGGCGGTCCATGGGAGGGTGGCAGGGTGAACGTGCTGGATCTGCTGCTGCTCGCCGCCGCGATCGGCTTCGCCGTGTCCGGGTACCGGCAGGGCTTCGTGGTGGGCATCCTCTCCGTGCTGGGGTTCCTCGGCGGCGGCCTGATCGCGGTGCAACTGCTGCCACTGGTGCTCAGCCACCTCAGCCCCGGCACCACCGCCTCGGTGATCGCCGTGGTGGTGGTGATCGTCTTCGCGGCGATCGGCCAGGCCGCCACCACCCAACTCGGCTGGAAGCTGCGCGGCCGGATCGACCGCAGTCCGGCCAAGGCGCTGGACGCGCTGGGCGGCTCGGTGGTGAACGTTCTGTCGATGCTGCTGGTGGCCTGGTTGATCGGGTCGGCGCTGGCCGGCACCTCGATGCCGACCGTCTCCAAGCAGGTCCGCACCTCCCTGGTGCTCGGCGGCGTGCAGGACGCGCTGCCGTCGGACGCGCCGAACTGGTTCTCCGACTTCAGCAAGGTGCTGTCGCAGAACGGCTTCCCGCAGGTCTTCAACCCGTTCGAGCACGAGCCGATCACCGAGGTGCAGCCGCCCGACCCGTCGCTGGTCGGCAGCCCGGCGCTGCAGAAGGCCCGGCAGAGCCTGGTCAAGGTGGTCGGCACGGCCAACTCCTGCGGCAAGACCCTGGAGGGCAGCGGCTTCGTCTTCGCCCCGCACCGGGTGATGACCAACGCCCACGTGGTCGGCGGGGTGGACGAGCCGACCGTGCAGATCGGCGGCGCCGGACAGCTCTACGACGCCACCGTGGTCAGCTACGACTGGCAGCGCGACATCGCCATCCTCGAGGTGCCGAAGCTGAACGCACCGCCGCTGGCCTTCGCCGGCGAGGCGCGCAGCAACGACAGCGCGATCGTGGCCGGGTTCCCGGAGAACGGCGCGTTCAACGTCCAGCCCGCCCGGATCCGCGGCCGGATCCAGGCCAACGGGCCGGACATCTACCACCGCGGCCAGGTGGTCCGGGACGTGTACTCGATCCGTTCGCTGGTCCGCCAGGGCAACAGCGGCGGGCCGCTGCTCACCCCGGACGGCGAGGTCTACGGGGTGGTCTTCGCCAAGTCT
This sequence comes from Kitasatospora acidiphila, assembly GCF_006636205.1. Lineage (NCBI taxonomy): Bacteria > Bacillati > Actinomycetota > Actinomycetes > Kitasatosporales > Streptomycetaceae > Kitasatospora > Kitasatospora acidiphila. The sequence goes on from NZ_VIGB01000003.1 coordinate 4,937,220, forward strand.
CTGGACAGCTCGGACACCGGCTATGTGCTGACCGCGGCCGAGGTCAAGGCGGACGCGGTCGCGGGCACCACCGCCGACACCCAGGTCGACACCCAGGGCTGCGCGCTCTGAGTCGCCGAGCTGTCCCCGGCCTGCCGTCGGCCCTTCCTCCGGTCCGTCTCCACCGTTGCCCCTGATCTGCTGACACACCGTCGGAGCGCCTGCCATGAGCGGGATCCGGCGGTCCGTCAGTTCCTCCTGGTAGCGTCGGCCGCGCTCACCCGTTCGGCTCAGTCCGGGCGGGTGGCGTGCCAGCCACACACCATGAAGGAGTCACCGGCCATGATGGGTCACTCGCACGCGGTCAGCGGTGCGATGCTGTATGCGGCCGCCGCGCCGATACTGCCGCCACTACTGCTGCACACCCACCTCAAGCCGGCCGACATCCTGTTGGGCACCGTGCTGGCGGCGGGCGCGGCGCTGCTGCCCGACCTGGACCACCACGACGGCACCATCGCCAACTTCCTCGGCCCGGTCTCCAAGGCGCTCTGCCGGTTCGTCGCCTGGATCTCCGGCGGGCACCGGCACGCCACCCACTCGCTGCTGTTCGTCGCGCTGATGGGCGGCGGCAGCTGGGCCGGCGTGCACTACCTGGGGCGCTGGTTCACCCTCGGTCTGACGTTCTTCCTGCTCGCCATGGCCATCAAGGCGCTGCGGATACATCTGCCGGGCGAGGGGCACACCACCTGGCTGAGCGTCGTCGGCCTGTCGACGGTCGGGACCTTCGTGATGGACCAGTGGATGCCGTCGGCCCCGGGCTGGCTGCCGTACGCGGTCGGACTCGGCACCCTGGCCCATCTGCTGGGCGACAGCCTCACCAAGATGGGCGCGCCGTGGCTGTGGCCGCACAAGCAGCGCTACGAGATCGTGCTGATCAAGCGCAGTGGCAATGACATGGAGACCAAGGTGCTGGTCCCGATCATGTCGGTGGCCACCGTCGCGCTGCTCCTCTTCAGCACGGTGGGGCCGACCGTCCTGGGCTGATCTCCATCCCGCCGCCGAGTCGGCACGTGCCGTGCGGATCCACCGGATCCGCACGGCATTCGCGGTTGCTGGGCTTGCGCGGTGGCGCGGCCTCTGTGGTTGTTCAGCCCTCGCGGTGACTCGGCCTGCTGCGGCTACTGGGCCTTCTGCGGCTGTTCGGCCTTCTGCGGTTGTTCAGCCTTCGCGGCGCAGCCGGGCGCCGACCCAGCGGGCTCGGCGCCCGAGGATGCGGGGATTCCGAGCGGGTGTGGTGCGGCGGGCCGGTCCCGCGGCTCGTCCGGCCAGTCGAGGCCGAGGTCGCTGCTCGGGGCGGTGGCATTACGGGAATCGACGTGCTTGGCGCGTCGTCCGCGCGCGGCGGCGCGTTCGGGCATCCAGGTCATACCGGATGGATGCCCCCCGGCGTGCATAGGTAACCACCCTCGTCCGGGCGAACTGGCTTATGCCATGGGCATACCAACACATCGTTCACGTCTGACGGATCGTCAGATATGCCTCCCGCAGAGGCTGCCTACTTGTGCTCGGAGATCCAGGCGAGCAGCTCGGCGGTGACCTCGTCGGGCGCTTCCTCGTGCGGGAAGTGGCCCACCCGGGCAGCAGCCGCCAGCGGTACGGAGCCGACACGTACTCCCCGGCGCCCAGTGCGGTGCGGGCCAGCAGCACCGGGTCGGCGGCACCCTGGATGTGCAGGGTGGGCGCGGTCACCGGCTTCTTCATCCGGCGGGCGAACTGGATGCCGTCCGGGCGGGCCATCGAGCGGACCAGCCAGCGGTACGGCTCGATCGAGCAGTGCGCGGTGCTGGGGATCTGGATCGCCTGGCGGTAGTTGAACACGGCCTCGGCATCCAGCAGATGGGGCCGGTCCAGTCCGCCAGGTATTCGGCGATCAGTGCGGCGTCGTCGGCGACCAGGCGCCGCTCCGGTATCCAGGGACGCTGGAAGCCCAGCACGTGCTCGTAGGCGGCCATCTGCCGGCGGTCCCGCAGCAGGGCGCGGCGCAGGTGGCGCGGGTGGGCGGCGGACAGCACGGTCAGGCTGCGGATCACCGAGGGCCGCATCACGGCCGCGACGAACGCCAGCGAACCGCCGCTGTCATGACCGACCAGATGGGCGCTGTGCTCGCCGAGTGACCGGATCACACCGGTGATGTCCAGGGCCAGGTTGGTCGGATCGTAGCCACGCGGAGTGCGGTCGCTGCCGCCCATGCCGCGCAGGTCCAGGGCGACCGCCCGGAAGCCGGCCTCGGCCAGCTCGGCCATCTGGTGGCGCCAGGCCCACCAGTACTGCGGCCAGCCGTGCACCAGTAGGACCAGCGGGCCGGTGCCCTGCTCGGTGATGTGGAACCGGGCGCCGTTGGCCGCCAGATCGCGGTGCGTCCACGGTCCGGCCGCGCGCACGTTCCAGGCGCCGCGGCCGGCCGCGGGCGCCGGCGGCTCGGCGGCGCCGGGCAGGCCGGCGTCGGGGCGCGGGCCTGCGGTGGCGGGCACGGCGGGCTTCTGGTCCAGTGGCATACCGAGAGCGTTTCACATCCCGGCCGGGAACGTGGTCCCGGCGGTCATCTGGGGTGGCGCGGGCAACCGCTGAACGGTCGTCTGCTGAATGGTCGTCCGCTGAGTGGGCGCTCGTCCGTCGCGGGTGCGGTGAGCGAGCGCTTGCTTGTCGGGGGTGCGGTGACTGGGCGCCGGCTCAGCCGGCATCCGCCGCCTGAGCGCTTGCCGAGCGCTCCATCGCTGCCAGCTCCTCGGCCGTGGCCGGTCGCGGCTTGGCGTTCTTCAGCACCTCGGCGGTCGCCTGGGCGCCCTCGATGGTGCGGTTCGGCTTCTCGATCTTCTTGAAGAACCGGACCGCCAGCAGCGCGAGCAGCACGCCCAGCAGGACGTAGGCGCCTGCCACGACGAGGAAGGAGAACCCCAGGCCGATGTGCGAGGCCGCGTTCAGCCCGTAGGCCGCGGCGAAGCTGAACATCGGGATGGAAGCCAGGAACGCCACGCCGGCGATGATGCCGGAGGTGCTGCCGGTGAGCGCGCGGATGACGTCCCGTCGGATCTCGGCCTTGGCGAGGGCGATCTCATCATGGACCAGGGACGAGAGGTCGGCGGTGGCCGCGGCGAACAGCTGCCCGACCGAGCGCTCGCCCTCGTAGGGCGCGCGCGAGCTACCGGACGGGCCTGCGGAGCCTGCGGACATCTGGTCTTCTCCTCTGCTGAGATTCCGGATAGTTCAGAATCATGCCCCTACCGACCAGTCAAGCACCACTTCGGGCCACTCCAGTCGGACGATGTGTCACCCGCTCCGCTCTGCCCGTGCCGCTCTGCCCGCGCCGCCCGCCCCGCTCTGTCCGGCCCGCCCCGGCCGTCCTCGGATGGCCGGTCAGCAGCCCATCAGCCGACCGCGTCGTCCAGTTCCTCCTCCTCGCAGAGCCGCCGGTAGTGGCGATTGCGCAGCTTGAGCAGCACGGTGGCGACCAGGGCGCAGAGCAGCGAGCCGGTCAGCACCGCCGCCTTGGCGCGGTTGGCCAGCACCGGGTCGTCGGGGAAGGCCAGGTCGCTGATCAGCAGTGAGACGGTGAAGCCGATGCCGGCCAGCACCGAGACGGCGAACAGGTCGGCCCAGCGCAGCCGGGGATTCAACTCGGCCCTGGTCCATCTGGCGGTCAGCCAGCTTCCGCCGAAGACCCCGACGGTCTTGCCGACCAGCAGACCCAGCACGATGCCCAGCGGCATCGCCTGGGTGAACACCTCGCGGAGCGCACTCGGCGAGACCGTCACCCCGGCGGCGAACAGCGCGAAGACCGGTACCGCCACGCCGGCCGACAGCGGCCGCACCAGGTGCTCGATGTGCTCGCCGGGCGAGTACGGCTCGTCCCCTCGCGGTGGCAGCGCAGCGCCAGGCCCATCGCCACGCCCGAGACCGTCGGATGCACCCCGCTCTCGTGCATCAGCGCCCAGATCACCACGGCGAGCGGGACGAACAGGTACCAGCCGTGCACCCCGTGCCGATGCAGGTACCAGAACAGCACCAGGCCGGCCAGCGAGGCCACCAGCGCCCAGGGAGTGAGCCCCGAGCTGTAGAAGATCGCGATGATCAGGATGGCGATCAGGTCGTCGACCACGGCGAGGGTGAGCAGGAAGGCACGCAGAGCGGAGGGCAGGTGGCTGCTCACCACGGCGAGCACGCCGAGCGCGAAGGCGATGTCGGTGGCGGTCGGAATCGCCCAACCGCCCGGATGCCCGCCCGCACCGCTGTTGGCGGCGGCGAACAGCAGTGCGGGCAGTGCCACCCCGCACATCGCGGCGACCACCGGGAGCAGCGCCGCGCTCGGGGTGCGCAACTCGCCGGCGACGAACTCGCGCTTGAGCTCGATCCCAGCGACGAAGAAGAACAGCGTCAGCAGTCCGTCGTTGGCCCACGCCTCCAGTGTCAGGTGCAGATGGAGCGGAGTGGACGGGCCGACGGCGTAGTGCAGCACGCTCTGGTAGCCGGCCGGCCAGACATTGGCCCAGATGAGGGCCGCCACGGCGGCGATCAGCAGCAGCACGCCACCGACCGTCTCGGTGCGCAGCGCGTCGGCGATGTAGCGGCGCTCGGGGAGGGAGAGCCAGCCGAGGAACTGGCGGCGCCCGGTGCTCCCGGCCGACGCCTCGGGGTTGGCGGGCTGACCACGCGGATGCCTCCTGCCGCTTCTGGCACGAATGTCTGTTTTGCATCCTTTCATAGATTTATGGGTCCTTGCCGTGAGCGCAGGGAGTGCATGCCGGGGCAAGTGGAATGACGGTTCGTCAGGCAGTCGATCCCGGCGACCCGCCACCGGCCAGTAGTCGAGCGCCGCACTCGGTCTCGACGTACTGCGAGAAGGTCAACACTGCCGGCGCCGGATCGGCTGCCCGCAGCTCCAGCACCGCGTACAGGTTCTTGTTCGTTGCGGGCAACGGCATCCGAATCTCCGGGGTGGCCAGGGTCGGCGTCAGTTCCTGCATAGAGCCCGGCGCTTGTCCGCAATTCGCCCGCCACCTCGTAGCGGTGCAGCAGCCCGGCCCGCAGCATGGCCAACTGGCCCTCCGCACACGCCGGTTTCAGCCCCAGCGTGCTGAGCAGCAGGGCGCGCGGCCAGCGGCAGGCTCGGCAGGGAGTGCCACCGCTCGTGCCAGGAACGGTCCGAAAGGCGCTCACCCGGCGGGGACTTGGGAGTCACCGGGTCAGTTCGCCCCGATCCTGCTCGGACGCACGGTGCCCTGCCGCATCGATGTGCGGCAGGGCACCGGGGACGGTCCGGGCGCGAGGCCCGACCGTGACGCGAACCGTCAGTTCTCGGCGGACCCACCCGGCAGCTGGGACTGGATCACGTTCATCACGGAGGAGTCGGCGAGCGTGGTGGTGTCACCGACCTCGCGGCCCTCGGCGATGTCGCGCAGCAGTCGGCGCATGATCTTGCCGGAGCGGGTCTTCGGCAGCTCGCTGACCACCTTGATCTGCTTCGGCTTGGCGATCGGGCCGAGCGTCTTGCCGACGTGGTTGCGCAGCTCGGCGACCAGTTCCTCGCTGTCGGTGGCGTTGCCGCGCAGGATGACGAAGGCGACGATCGCCTGACCGGTGGTGGCGTCGGTGGCGCCGACCACGGCCGATTCGGCGACGGCCGGGTGCCCGACCAGCGCCGACTCGACCTCGGTGGTGGAGATGTTGTGGCCGGAGACCAGCATCACGTCGTCGACCCGGCCGAGCAGCCAGATGTCGCCGTCCTCGTCCTTCTTGGCGCCGTCGCCGGCGAAGTAGCGCCAGGCGGGGTCGGACTCGTCGTACCCGTGGCCGAAGCGGGACCAGTAGGTGTCGAGGTAGCGCTGGTCGTCGCCCCAGATGGTGCGCAGCATCGACGGCCACGGCTCGGTCAGCACCAGGTAGCCGCCGGAGCCGTTGGGCACCTCAACGCCGTTGTCGTCCACCACGGTGGCCGCGATGCCCGGAAGCGGGCGCTGGGCGGAGCCCGGCTTGGTCTCGGTGACCCCCGGCAGCGGGCTGATCATCATCGCGCCGGTCTCGGTCTGCCACCAGGTGTCGACGATCGGGGCGCGGCCGGCACCGATGTGCTCGCGGTACCAGACCCAGGCCTCCGGGTTGATCGGCTCGCCGACGCTGCCCAGCACCCGCAGCGAGGACAGGTCGAACTTCGCCGGGATGTCGTCGCCCCACTTCATGAACGTACGGATCGCGGTGGGCGCGGTGTAGAGGATGGTGACCCCGTACTTCTGGACGACCTCCCAGAACCGCCCCTGGTGCGGCGTGTCCGGGGTGCCCTCGTAGATCACCTGGGTGGCGCCGTTGGAGAGCGGGCCGTAGACGATGTACGAGTGGCCGGTCACCCAGCCGATGTCGGCGGTGCACCAGTAGACGTCGGTCTCCGGCTTGAGGTCGAAGACCGCGTGGTGGGTGTAGCTGGCCTGGGTGAGGTAACCGCCGGAGGTGTGCAGGATGCCCTTCGGCTTACCGGTGGTACCGGAGGTGTACAGGATGAAGAGCGGGTGCTCGGCGTCGAGCGCCTCGGGGGTGTGCTCGGACGACTGGCGCTCGGTGATCTCGTGCCACCAGACGTCGCGGCCCTCGGTGAACGAGGTCTCCTGGCCGGTGCGGCGGACCACCAGGACGTGCTCCACCTCCGGGCACTTGGCCAGCGCCTCGTCGATCGCGGGCTTGAGGGCGGACGGCTTGCCGCGGCGGTAGCCGCCGTCGGCGGTGATGACCAGCTTGGCGTCGGCGTCCTGGATCCGGGAGGCGACGGCGTCGGCGGAGAACCCGCCGAAGACCACCGAGTGCGTGGCACCGATGCGGGCGCAGGCGAGCATCGCGACGACCGCCTCGGGGATCATCGGCAGGTAGACCGCCACCCGGTCGCCCTTGCGGACACCGAGCTCCAGCAGTGCATTGGCGGCCTTGGAGACCTCGTCCTTGAGCTCCGCGTAGGTGATCGAGCGACCGTCGCCCGGCTCGCCCTCGAAGTGGATGGCGACCCGCTCGCCATGGCCCGCCTCGACGTGCCGGTCGACGCAGTTGTAGGCCACATTGAGCTTGCCGTCGGCGAACCACTTGGCAAAGGGCGGGTTGGACCAGTCCAGTGTCTCGGTCGGCTCGACAGCCCAGCTGAGGCGGCGCGCCTGCTCGGCCCAGAAGCCGAGGCGGTCCTCGGACGCCTGGGCATACGCGGCCTCGGTGACATTGGCGCCCGCGGCGAGCTCGGCGGGCGGGGCGAAGCGCCGCTCCTCCTTGAGCAGATTGGCAAGGCTCTCGTTGCTCAACGCGAACTCCTCATCGAGTCTGTTCATGGCGCTTTCCCCGTGGAGAGAAGCCCAGTGCTGTGGGATCCGTCCCCGCCTAGGGATTGTCCCGTGTGTCCCAGTACACAGCTCATCAGGCGAATGGGGCGGTTGACAAGGGTCTTCGAGAAATTGGTGTAGACCTTTGAATGACTTGTGATCAGGTGTGCGCTGCCTTTTCTGGGTTCGCGCCAGGTCATCGAACACGGTTCGCAAACGACCGAGCGCCTTGGCGGCGCGAGGGGCGCACCGAGGGAGCCGGGGGATGCCGATCGGGACGGCGATGATGCGCGCGGCCGGGGTTCGGGGGACTGGGGGCGGGGGTTGGTCCAGACGTGTCCTGAGGTGTGGTGGGGGCGCGGCGACGGTGGGAGTCGGGGTGGGGATGCGCGGTCGGTGAGGGTGGCATGGGTCACACTGCTCTCTGCTGACTGGAGTGGCCGGGTGGTGCCGGCGGTGCTCTGCGGGTCCGGGCGATGGGCGCCGGGTATTCGATCCGCTTGTCTGTTCGGGCGTGTGCGCCATGTCGCGCGCGGGCCGTTTGCACGTGATGGGGCTAGATGGGGGAGAAGGTGTCCTGACGTCTTGACGGGGAGTAGTCGTCGTACTCCACTGCGGGTACACCGGCTCGATCGGGACATCGGCTCAGCCAGTTCCCTGTTCGACCGGTCGCCTCTGCCGGCGCGGCACCCTAGGGGAGTTGAGCAATGTCGGATCCTTCGGAAACCCCCTCATCAGACACCTCCCAGTCCACAGAAGCCATGGGCGCAGCCGCAGAGGCCGCTCCCTCGTCCAGCACGACGTTGGCCGCTGACGCCAGGTCGACTGCGGGCGGAACCTCGACCACTGACACTGCGGCGGCTACGGGAACAGGTGTCGCTGCTGGTTCAGCGGTGCCGTCGCCGTCGCCTGCCCTGGACGACGCGGTCACTCCGAGTGCGGTTCCCGCGACGGCGGAGACCACCCGTTCGCCTCGCCCCGGTGACTTCGCCGTGGTGCGGATCACCGGCGGAGTCGGCCGGCTGATCAGGATCGGTCAGTGGCTCAACGGGGACGGGTACGCCGACTACGAGCACGCCTTCATCCTGGTCGGCGACGACATGGTGATCGAGGCTCAGCCGGGTGGCGCCCGGAAGACTCCGCTCGCCACCTATCAGGACAGGCCGATCCGCTGGTCCAGTGAGCGCTTTCCCCTGACGAACAATCAGCGTGCGGCGATCGTCTCGGCGGCACACCGCTACCTCGGAGTGCCGTACAGCTTCCTTGACTACCTGGCGCTGGCAACCCATCGGTTCCGGCTGCCGGGCAACGGCCTGCTCAAGGGATTCGTTGCCGACAGTCGTCACCAGATCTGCTCGCAACTGGTCGACCAGTGCTATCGCGATGCCGGGGTCAGCCTCTTCCCCAACCATCGCTGGCCGGGATACGTGACCCCTGCGGAGCTCGCTCGCCTGCTGAAGTAGGCGGGCCTGCTGGGCTCTTCGACAGCGGATCGGCTACGGGTGAGAGCCGGGCGGATCCGCTGCCGGGAGGGGTGCTGCGCGCGGGTGCGACTGGCCTGTGGCGCCGTCAGCGGCGGCCTGCGGGTGCCGCCGGGCGGCCGGTCATCAGGCCGGCACCTCCCCGATGGTGAATCAGACCTCAGGCTGCGCTGATGATCCCCTGGCGGCTGGCCACGGCGCCGAATCGCCCGGTTGCCTGGTCGAGCACGTAGGCCTGTGCGGCCGCGAAGTCGAAGTACATCCCGATCAGCTGCAGTTCGCCGCCGAGCACCCGCCGCTCGACTGCCGGGTTGGCCATCAACTGGTCCAGCTGCTGCACCACATTGGTGATGCACAGCTGCTCCACCCGATCGGCGACCGGCCGATCCGCGAACTCGGCCGGCACGCGGGCCAGCCGGGCGAGCGAGCCGCGCCCGTTCCGCAGCCAGCGGGCCAGCGGTGTCGGTCTGCCCGGCTGCTCATGAACCCCGTCGAGCAGTGCGTTCATCGCTCCGCAGCCCGAATGCCCGCAGATCGTGATGCTGCGGACCTGCAACACCTCGACCGCGTACTGCACAGCCGCTGCCACCGAGTCGTCGGCGGCGCCCGGTTCATGCGGGACGGGCACCAGATTGCCGATGTTTCGCACGGTGAACAGGTCTCCCGGACCGCTGCTGGTGATCATGCTGGTCACCAGCCGGGAATCGGCACAGGCAAGGAAGAGCTGCGAGGGCCGCTGGCCTTCGCGGGCCAGTCGGGCCAGCTCGGGGCGGACCAGCTCCGCCGTATGCGCCTGGAAACCGCGCACGCCCGCCAGAAGCCGCCCATGCGGATCACCGCCGGGCTGCTCCATGCAGTGGTGGCCGACCCATGGCGTCCAGGGGCGGCAGCGGTGCCCGGCCGGGTGCGGTGCGTGGCTGTCGACGGCGCCGGCGTCGCACTGGGAGTCGTGTGAGGTGTGGAGGGTCATGGTCCTCTCCTCTCCTGAGGAGTCGGGTGTGGCGGGTGCAGTTACCGTCGAATTCACCAAAGCGCTGACGAGATGTCACGGATGGGCCGGGCCGTCATCCCACAGCACCAAGAGTTGGTAAATGATCAGTAATGGAAGCTTCGCACAGCACGTGGGAGGGTGGGAGTCCTGACAAACACATTCACTCGGGTGGGTGGCGCATGAGGCCTATCAGGCGCCCCCGGCGCACCGCCGGTGGCTTCGGGGGGCGTGATCGAGCTCGAGAATGCGGTGCTCCGGAATGCCAAGGGGGCGGTGTCCATGCCGAAACGGCGTGGACACCGCCCCCTTGGCGGTGCTGACTGCACAGCGGCTTTGATCAGGCGTCAGACTCCTGCGGCGGCCTGGCTCGTGCCGTCCAGGGCTGCGGGCACATGGGCGCCAGCCGGGGGAAGGGTGAAGTCCGGGTCGATCTGCGCTGCCAGATCGGCGCCGGCCTTGGCATTGCCCCAGCTCTCCGCATTGCGCAAGTGGAAGTGGACGGCCTGCTCGGTGTACCGGCGCGGATCACGTGTCTCGAAGGCGGCATCCGTGGCCTGCTGCAGCGCGCCCAGGACGGCCCGGTTGTCCGGCTCCAGGGAGCTCAGCCCTGGTTCAGCGCCCTGCTCCAGGCGGCGGACCCAGTCCGAGTGGCCGAATGCGGCCAGCAGGTCGTCCCCCACCTCGCGCCTCAGGTAGGCCAGGTCGTCGGCGCTCTGCACCTTGTTGCCGACCACGCGCAGGGCGACGCCGAAGTCCCGCGCGTACTCCTTGTACTGCCGGTAGACCGAGATGCCCTTGCGGGTCGGCTCGGCGATCAGGAAGGTCAGGTCGAACCGGGTGAACAGCCCGGAGGCGAACGAGTCGGAGCCGGCGGTCATGTCGGTCACCAGGTACTCGCCCGGTCCGTCGACCAGGTGATTGAGCAGCAGCTCGACCGCGCCGACCTTCGAGTGGTAGCAGGCGACACCGAGGTCCTCTTCGGTGAAGACGCCGGTGACCATCAGGCGGACCGAGCCCTCGTCCAGCGCCACCGGCCGGGCGCAGGCCGCGTAGATCGGGTTCTCCTCGACGATCCGCAGCAGGCGGGAGCCCTCGCCGGGCGGCGTGGTCTTGATCATCAGGTCGGCGGAGGCGATTCGGGGGTTGCCGCCCCGCAGATACTCCTTGATCTGCGGCAGGTGCGCGCCCAGGGCCGGCAGTCGCGCGGCCTGGTCGTCCGTCAGCCCGAGGGCCGGGCCCAGGTGCTGGTTGATGTCGGCGTCAACGGCGATCACTGGTCGGCCCGCCGCGGCCAGGTGGCGGATGAACAGTGCGGACAGCGTGGTCTTGCCGCTCCCGCCCTTGCCGACGAAGGCGATCTTCATCTGGACTCTCCCGGCTCTCGCTCCGTCGATCACCGCGCACTGGCGCGTTATTAGTAATCGTTATCGTCTTCGATAGGGCTCATGGTAGTCCGGGCTCGGCGGCCGCCGCCCAGGGGAAGGCGCGGATTGCCTCTAACGGGTGATGCCGGGGTTGCGGTGGAGGACTCTTGCGGTGGGTCGTTACTCTCGGGTAGGTGAGCACTGGAACTGATCCGCTGGCCCCGCTTGCCGAGCTGCCCGGGGTGCCCGAGTCCGTCGCCGAGGTCCGCAAGGCCGTTGACCGGCTCTACGGGCACCGGGTGATGCGTCGCCGTGCGCCTGAAGTCACCTCCGAGGCCGCGCTGCGCGGCGCTCGCGCCTCCGCGGCCCTCGCCGGCGCCGACTGGCCCCTGGAGGAGGTGCGGCGGCGCAGCGACTTCAGTGTCGGAGCCGAGGATCGGATCGTCGGTGCGGCGCTGCGCATCTCGGCCGAGGTCGGCCAGCTGCTGAGCATCTGGCGGACGTCTCCGCTGCAGGTGCTGGCCCGCCTGCACCTGCTGGCGGTCGGCGATGCCGATCCTGCGGCCGGGCGGCCGCGCCAGACCGGCGAGGCGGCGGATGAGCTGTTTCCCTTGGACCTGCCGGCCCGGGAGGGGGAGGGCGCCACGGCCGAGTCGGCGGTGGGCGGTGGGGCGCGGCTGTCCGAAGCGCCGTCGCCGGCCGAGGTGGCGGCCCGGCTCGACCAGCTGGCCCAGCTGCTGGTTGCCCGCGCCGGTGCAGGCGGGGCCGAGCAGGGCGCGCCGGCACTGGTGGCCGCCTCCGTGGTGCACGGTGAGCTGCTCGCGCTACGGCCGTTCCGCAGTCACAACGGGCTGGTGGCCAGGGCGGCGCAGCGGCTGGTGCTGATCGCCGACGGCCTGGACCCGAAGGCGATCTGCCCGGTCGAGGTCGGCCTGGCGGAGCTCGGTACGGTCGCGTACCGCGATGCACTGGCGGGCTACCTGTCCGGGACGCCCCAAGGGATGGCCGCCTGGATCGCACACAACGGGCGGGCCGTCGGACTGGGCGTTCGAGAGAGCACGGCCGTCTGCGAGGCGATGCAGCGGGGGATGGTCTGACCGGGGCCGCGCAGGGCTGAAGAGCCCGAATCAGAAGTCGGACCGAGGGCCGAACACAGGGATGCGGCGACATCCTGACTGCTGATGTCGCCGCTGGTACGTCCTTCCGGGTGACCATGCGTGCACCGGAAGTGCCCATCAGGCGGGGATCCTGCCCGTTCGCCTGGTGCGGCGGCCCGATCGCGGGTCGGCTGCACGTGGGTGCTCGGAAGTTGTACGCGGTCCGTGGGGCCTGAACTGCGGTGTCGGTATGACCTCTTCGGGTCCTTCCGGGTCTCGCGGGCCGTGAGTCCTTTGTATCTCGGATCCCGGGCAAACGGAACTCGAATGGCGAAGTCTTTACTTTTTGTCTGCTTTGGTCCGAATATGTGACTTCACTGCGCCAGCGATTCAGGCCCCGGGGCGTCGGCGTTTCGACAGCTGCCAGAGCAGACCGGCGGTCAGACAGGCGGTGCCGATCGCCACGGCGGTCAGTGTCGCCCCGCTCGGCGATTTGAACTCCGGGAGTCGGCGGTGGAGTTCGATCGGCCGGTCGAAATACAGGATCGGCCAGTCGCGGGCCGTGGCCTCCTTGCGCAGTCCGCGGTCCGGGTTCACGGCAGACGGGCGACCGACCGCCTCCAGCAGCGGCAGATCGGTGATCGAGTCGCTGTAGGCGTAGCAGTCGGCGAGCTGGTAGCCCTCGCGGGCGGCTAGTTCGCGGATAGCCGCGGCCTTGTTGTCGGCATAGGCGTAGTACTCGATCTCGCCGGTGTAGCAGCCGTCTTCGATCTGCATCCGGGTGGCGATCACGTGGTCCGCGCCGAGCAGCGCGCCGATCGGCTCCACCACCTCCGAGCCCGAGCTGCTGACGATCACCACGTCGCGCCCGGCCGCGTGGTGCTGGGCGATCAGCGCGGCGGCCTCCTCGTAGATCAGGGGGTTGATCAGCCCGTGCAGCGTCTCGGCGACGATCTCGCGCACCTGCTGGACGTTCCACCCCCTGGTCATGGCCGAGAGGTATGCGCGCATCTTCTCCATCTGGTCGTGGTCGGCGCCGCCGACCAGGAAGACGAACTGCGCGTAGGCGCTCTTGAGTACGGTCCGACGGTTGATCAGGCCGCCCTGGTAGAACGGTCGGCTGAAGGCCAGGGCGCTCGACTTCGCGATGATTGTCTTGTCGAGGTCGAAAAATGCCGCGGTGCGGGCCGGTCGGGCACCGTCGGCACGGTCGGCCGGGGCGGCCGCGATGGTCGGCGCCGGCGAGGGTGGGACGGTGGTGCGGGCGCTTGTGGCGGCATTCGGTGCGGCGTCCGGTCCGGAGTTCTCGGCACCATGGGCGATGTCGGCGTTCTCGGTGGTGTCCACAGGAACCGAGGATAGATGGCGGTTCCGATCAGACCGCCATTCGGTGGACTCGGGGGCCTGCTGGTTTGTGTTTCTGGCCGCTCGGGTACACCATGGAAGTCACGGATCGTTCGCGACCGTGCTAACCCGGTCCGGCTCCTCCCCCCCGAGTCGGGCCGTGGATAGACGACCCCCGCTCTCCCCCCCGGCGGGGGTCGTCGCATGTCCGGGGCCATTTTCCGAGCTCGACCCTGTGGCCTCGGGGGCGTTCGGGGGTGCTGGGGGAGGCGTTCGCAGCGGGGTCGGCGGGGGAGCCAGAACCCTTGATTCGCTACTCTGAGTAATCATCTTGATGGCACTCCGACAAGCCTCGAGAGTGCCGTCAATTGTGCTGATGGCATGTGCCCGGAAGGGTGAAGCGACGCCATCCGGGTGAGTCCGGATATCCACATCCCCGGGGTTATCCACAGGGATTCGGCACCCCGCTGACGGAATCCGATCCACGCGGCACGGTGACAGCAGTCCGCCGCAGCGATGCGCTGCTGGCGGGATGTCAAATCACCAATCCGCCTCGGGGAGAACGCCGTGTCGACGTCGATCGTCCACTCCAGCGAATCCGTTTCCGGCCGGCCGGTCCGCCCGTCCCCGCTGGTACTCACCAGGGACGAGGAGCTGACCGAGCACCTGCTACGGCTCTGTGCCGCCGTCGGCACCGAACCTCGCGTCTGCGCCGGAGTGCCGCCGCCGCAGCTCTGGGAGTCCGCGCCGCTGGTGCTGGTCGGCGACGACCAGGCCGAGCAGTGCGCGGGCCTGCCCCGGAGGCCGGGCGTGCTGCTGTGCGGCCTCGACCTCGACGACTGCGACATCTGGGTGCGCGGCGTGTACCTCGGCGCCGAGCAGGTGCTCTTCCTGCCCGACTCGCAGGCCTGGCTGCTGGACCGGATCACGGACGCGCTGGAGGGCGTGGTCACCCCGGCGCTGACGGTCGCCGTCCTCGGCGGATGCGGCGGTGCGGGCGCCTCGACTCTCGCCTGCGCCCTGGCCGTCACCGCAGCCAGAGCCGGCCATCGCACCGCGCTCATCGACGGCGACCCGCTCGGTGGCGGGTTGGACGTGCTGCTCGGCGCCGAGACCGCCGACGGGCTGCGCTGGCCCGATCTCGCCGCCGTGCGCGGCCGCCTCAACGGGGCGGAGCTGACGCGCTCGCTGCCCCGGCCACACGGGCTTCACCTGCTCTCCTGGGACCGCGGCGAGACCACGGCGATCCCGCCCGAGGCGATGCGCGGCGTTCTGGCTGCCGCCCGGCGGCGCGGTGGCCTGGTGGTCGTCGACCTGCCACGCCGACCGGATCCGGCCGCCGCCCAAGCGCTCGAGCAGGCCGACACCGGCCTGCTGGTGCTGCCCGCCGAACTGCGCGCGATGGCCGCGGCCCGCCGGACCGCGGCGGCCGCCGGGATGCGCCTGTCCGATCTACGGGCGGTCGTCCGGCGATCCGGACGGGTCCGGCTGGGCGGCACCGAGATCGCTCAAGGGCTGGGCCTGCGGCTGGCCGGCGAGATCCCCGACGAGACCGGCCTCGCGGCCGACATGGAACACGGCCGCCCGCCCGGAGCGCGCGGCCACGGCCCGCTCGCCCGCTTCTGTGCCGCCTACCTGGGCCAAGTCCTGCCACCAAGCGAAGGAGGAACCCCATCATGAACGCCGCTGCCCCGCCCCCGGGTCGCCCGCTCCAGCACCACGGCCGGGTGACCAGGCCTGACCACGTGCCCGGCCGAGCCGCGCTGACGGCACTGCGCCGCCGCGCGGGCGCCGGCCCTTCCGCCGGCCCGTCCGCCGGCCCTGGTGCCGTACCGGAGCGAGCCACCGCCCTGCTCGACGCGGTCCGGCTGCGCCTGGCCGAGGCCGGGGCGCCGCCGACCGCCTCGGAGGTCGCGGCTGCGGTCCGGGCGGCCCGCCCGTCGCTGGATGGCGACTCGGTGCTGGACGCGGTCCGCGCGGTCCGTTCGGAACTGGTCGGCGCCGGTCCGCTCGACGAGCTGCTCAGCGCCCCGGGCGTGACGGACGTCCTGGTCAACGGGCCCGATGAGATCTGGGTCGACCGCGGCGACGGGCTGCGTCGGGAGACCTCGGTCCGCTTCCCGAGTGCCGAAGCGGTGCGGCACCTCGCGCACCGACTGGCCACCGTGGCAGGTCGTCGATTGGACGACGCCCGGCCGTGGGTCGACGGCCGACTGCCCGACGGCACCCGGCTGCACGCGGTGCTGCCGCCCATCGCGACCGGCTGCACCCACATCTCACTGCGGATCTGTCGCCCGCGGCCCTTCACCCTGGGCGAGTTGGTGGCGTCCCGGGCCATCCCGCAGACCGGCGCCGACCTGCTGCGCGGCATCGTGCGGGCCCGGCTCTCCTACCTGGTGTCCGGCGGGACCGGCTCGGGGAAGACCACCCTGCTCGCGGCGATGCTGGGGATGGCCGGGCACGGCGAGCGGATCGTCATCGCCGAGGACTCCGCGGAGCTCCTGCCGGATCACCCGCATGTGGTTCGGCTGCAGGGTCGGCCGCCCAACCAGGAGGGTCTCGGCGAGCTGACCATGCGGGACCTGGTCCGGCAGGCACTGCGCATGCGGCCCGACCGGCTGGTGGTGGGCGAGGTGCGGGGCCCCGAGGTGCTCGATCTGCTGAGCGCGCTCAACACCGGGCACGAGGGCGGCTGTGGCACGGTGCACGCCAACGCGGCGGCCGACGTCCCGGCCCGGCTCGAAGCCCTCGGGTCGATGGCGGGGCTGCGGCGACTCGCCCTGCACAGCCAGCTGCTGGCCGGGCTCGACCTGGTGATCCATCTGACTCGCGACCACCGCAGCGGTCGGCGCCGGGTGGCCGAGCTGCACACCCTGGACCGCAACGCGTCCGGCTTGGCAGTCACCGCACTCGCCGTGATCTTCAGGTCGGACGGCCTGGTCAGCTGCGGGCCCGGCTGGGACCGCCTGGTGCGGCTCTGTGCCGCCCGCGGCGTGATGACCCGTTGGGGGAACCGATGAACGGGCGTCTGCTGCCGCTGCTGTCGATCGGCCTGCTGGTGGCAGCCGCCGCCCTCGGGCGGGCCCGGCTCGACCGGCGTGCCCGGCGGTTGCGGCGAACCGCGGCGGTGCTGGCGCAGCCCGCAGCCGAGCTGCCGGCGGCGCGATGGGCCGGGCGCCTGCCGGGCCGTCTGGCCGGTCTGTTCGGACGGCGGCCCCAGGGCGAGCCGTGGCCGTTGCCGCGAGGGCTGGCGCCGGAGCTCGTCCTGCTGCCGTGCGGAGCGCTTGCCGGTTGGCAGTTGGACTCGGTGGTGCCGTTGGTCGGAGCGGCGCTGCTGGTCCTCCCTTGCCGCAGGTGGCGGTTGCGGCACCAGGCTGACCGGTTGGCACGGGAGCGAACCGCGGCGGTGATCGAGCTGTGTGCGGCGGTGGCCGCCGAACTCCGCAGCGGGGCGACGCCCGAGCAGGCGCTCGATGCCGTGGCCGCACAGTCCGGCGAGGTGCTGCGCCGGCTCGGCCCGGAGGCGGCGGCCCGGCTGGCGGCGGCTCGCTACGGGGCCGATGTGCCTGCTGCGCTGCGCTGGCTCGCCACCCTGCCCGGCGCTGGCGGCGCCAACGCGATCGCGGCGTGCTGGCAGGTGACCGCGGACAGCGGGAGCGGTCTGGCGGTCGCCCTGGACCGGGTGGCCGAGGCGCTTCGGGCGGACCGGGCGCTCCGCGAGGAGATCAGCAGCGAGTTGGCGGGGCCGCGCACCACGGCCATCGTGCTCGCGGCGCTGCCCGCCTTCGGATTGGCCCTGGGGACGGCGCTGGGGGCCGGACCGTTGCGGATCCTGCTGCGCACTCCGCTCGGCGTGGGATGCCTGGTGGTCGGGGTGCTGCTGGAGACCGCTGGCCTGATGTGGACCGGGCGGATCGTTCGCCAGGCGATGGCCGATCTCGGGGTTCAGGCCGGCGGCACCACAGGCTCTGCCGACCGTCCCGAGCCGGACCGCCGGCCTGAGCCTCCCCAACCCGCCCAGCCGGGCCGCCGCTTGGTGCTGCGAGGCGGCCAGTGGCGATCGCGCCGACCCGGCGGCCCCAGCCGCGCCATGGAGCGCTGTGGGGCCGGTATCGGGACAGGACCGGGAGGGCAGCCGGTTGCCAGGGGCATCGGCGGCAGGGCGGAGGCGGTGTGATGAGCGCTTATCTCGGCCCACACTCGGGGGCCGCCACCGCGCCTCCCATGTGGCTGGTGGGGTTGACGGTCGGGGTGACGCTCGCCGAGCTGATCGTGGCTACGGCAGTGGTGATCCGGCGTTGGCTCGGGCGCCGGGCCGCTCGCCGCCGGGCAGTTCGGGTGGGGGTGCCGGTGGCCTCTGCCCGCCATGGCCGGGTGAGCAAGTGCTTGATCGCTTGGCGAACCGGCAAGCGGCTCGACCCGGTGGTCGCGGTCTCCATGTTCGCCGGCGCGGTGGTGGCCTGGATCGTTCCGGGGCTGCTGGGCCTGCCCGCCGGGGTGGCGACTGCGGTGCTGCTGCGCCGCCGGCTGCCGTCACCGAGCCCCACCCTCGCCCAGCGGCAGGCTCGGGAGGACGGCCTGCTGCTGGCACAACTGCCACTGACCGCCGATCTGTTGGCGGCCTGCCTGGGTTCGACCGCATCACCGGCGCAGGCAGCGGAGGCGGTGGCGCGAACCGTCGGCGAGCCGATGGAGAGCCGGCTGTCCGCCGTGGCCGCGGAGCTGGCGCTTGGAGCTCCGCCGATGGCCTGCTGGGAGCGGTTCGGCCAGGACAGTGCGCCGCTGGGGTCATTGGCTCGCTGCCTGATCAGGACCACGCTCAGCGGATCGCCACCAGCCCTGCCGCTCCAGGGACTTGCCACCTCGCAACGCGCCGCTGCCCAGCGGGCCGCGCATGCCCGGGTCAAACGGGCGGGAGTGCTGGCCACCGTGCCGTTGGGCCTCTGCTTCCTTCCGGCTTTCGTCCTGATCGGCATCGTCCCGGTGATGGTGGGCCTGGTGTCCTCCATCGCCTTGCAGATCTGACGAGACATCACATCGGCAAATCAGAAATCCAGTTCACGGATCGGAGTGCCTTTCATGAGCCGTACAACCGATGAGTCGGTGCCGGTGGCGACCTTCTCCCCGCTGCCGTCCCATGACCGCTCGGCCGCGCTGCCGAGGTGCCGGGCCGCGCTGCCGGCCCAGCGGGCCTCCTCGTCGCCCGGGCGATCCGCAGCCCCGCCCGGTCCGCGGTCGCACCCGTTCGCTCGTGTCAGGGACTCGGTGGGACAGGGGCTGCGCCGGATCGGTGGGCGCTCCCGCGACCGCTGGGCCGCGTTGCCGGATGCCGGCATGTCGACGGCCGAGTACGCCATCGGCACCGTCACCGCGTGTGCGTTCGCCGGGGTGCTCTACAAGGTGATCACCGGTGGTGCGGTGAGTGACGCGCTGACCGAGTTGGTGAATCGAGCCCTTCATGCGCTCTGACGGCGGTGGCCCCGGCCTGCTCCGACGCCGGCTCGGGGCCGCGGGTCGCGTCTGCGACGGCGGCTACGTCACGGCGGAGACGGCCGTGCTGCTGCCGGCGCTGATCGCGCTGATGCTGCTGCTGGTCTGGGGAGTACTGGTGGCCGCCGCCCAACTGCGGTGCATCGACGCGGCGAGGGTGGCGGCCCGGGCCGCGGCTCGGGGCGACGCGGACCCTGCGGACCAGGCCCGCAAGGTGGCCCCACCGGGAGCGGCGGTGGAGGTGGTCGAGTCCTCGGACACGGTCCGCGTGCTGGTGGAGGCCCAGTGCCCCGGGATCGGCCGACTGGCCTCAACGCTGAAGGTCTCGGCGGTGGCCGTAGCAGCCAGTGAGACGGCCAGCGAGGCGACGGTCAGCGAGACGACAACGGGAAGGGAGTGACTGCGCCATGACCGGGTCTGACCTGGCGAGGGAGAACACGGCGGTTCCGGGGCGGAACGCGACCGGGGGTCGGCCAGCATCTGGCTCGTCGGGCTCGTTGTGGCGGGGCTGGCGGTCTGCGGGGTCGCCCTGTCCCTCGGTGCGGTGCTTGCCGCCCGCCACCGTGCCGAGTCGTCCGCCGACCTGGCCGCACTAGCCGCCGCCGGCCATCTGCTGGTGGATGCCGACGGTGGCTGCGCCCGGGCGGCGAGTCTGGCGACGGCGCAGCGGACCGCACTGGTCTCCTGCACGGTGAACCGCGCGGACGACAGCGTCGAGGTCGAGGTCAGCGCACCCGTGGGCGGCATCCGCTTGCCCGTTGGGCCGGCCAGCGCACGGGCCCGAGCGGGTCCGGTCTGGTCGCTCGGTTGGACGGATGGGGCGGGCCTGCCCGATCTGCCGACTCTCGAAGCGGCGGATCTGCGGCCTGCTGACCGGAACGGGCCACGCAGTCCCATCGGTCGGCTTCCCTCCGAGCCGGCCGTCAGCCCCCGCCCGGTCGCCGACCCCGTCCCGCTCGGCGACCCGCGCTCGGCGGACCAACCATGCGCCCGGGCGGTCCGGCTATCCGGCGGAACCGTTGCCGGCCTCCGTACCCCCTGGCTCGGCAGCCCCTCCCGCCCCCGGGCTCTCCCCTGCCTCCACGCTCCCACCCACCTCTGCGCCCGCTCCCGCCTTTGCGTCGGCTCCTGCTTCCGCTCCCGCCTCCGCGCCGCCCCCGGCCCGCTCCGCGCCCTCGGCATCGTCCGCCGGCGCACCGGCGAGCAGCGCGCTGAGCAGGCGGACCGCGCCGGCCTTGTCCAGCGGATCGTTCCCGTTGCCGCACTTGGGCGACTGCACGCAGGACGGGCAGCCTCGGTCGCACTCGCAGGCTCGGATGGCGTCCCGGGTCGCGGTCAGCCAGCGGGCAGCGTGGCGGAAGCCGTGCTCGGCGAAGCCGGCGCCGCCCGGATGGCCGTCGTAGACGAAGACCGTGGGCAGCTGGGTGTCCGGGTGCAGCGGAACCGAGACGCCGCCGATGTCCCACCGGTCGCAGGTGGCGAACAGTGGCAGCAGGCCGATCGAGGCGTGCTCGGCGGCGTGCGCGGCACCGGGCAGCTGGTCGAACGGGATCACCGCATCCAGCAGCTGGTCCTCGGTGACGGTCCACCAGACCCCCCTGGTGCGCAGGGTCCTGGGCGGCAGGTCGAGCTTGGTCTCGCCGAGCACCTCACCGGTGGCGATGCGCTTGCGCAGGTAGCCCACTACCTGGTTGACCACCTCGACCGAGCCGAAGTTCAGGGTGCCCTCGCCCCACGCCACGGTCTGCTCGGTGGACATGACGGAGATGGAGGTGATGTCCCGGGCGGCGGTGGTGTAGGAGGGGTTGGCGGCGGAGACCAGGGCGACCGAGTGCTCCAGGTCCAGCTCGCGCACCAGGTAGCTGCGGCCCTGGTGGAGGTGGACGGCGCCGGTGTGCACGGTGGTGTGCGCGGCAGCGGCGTCCACGGTGCCCAGCAGCCGCCCGGTGGACTCCTCGACGATCTGCACCGGTGCCCCGCCGGTGCCCCGCAGGTCGACGGCATCGGCCGCGCGTTCCCGTCTGGTCCAGTACCAGGCGCCGTCCGCCCGGCGACGCAGCAGCCCCCGCCGTTCCAGTACCGGCAGCAGCGCGGCGGCGGTCGGGCCGAACAGTTCGACGTCCGCCTCGGTGAGGGGCAGTTCGGCGGCGGCCGCGCACAGGTGGGGTGCCAGGACGTGCGGGTTGTCCGGGTCCAGCACGGTGGCCTCGACCGGCCGGGCGAACAGGGCTTCGGGGTGGTGGACCAGGTAGGTGTCCAGCGGGTCGTCACGGGCGATCAGGACGGCCAGCGCGCCCTGGGCCTCGCGGCCGGCCCGCCCGGCCTGCTGCCAGAGCGAGGCCCGGGTGCCCGGGTAGCCGGCCAGCAGGACGGCGTCCAGGCCGGACACGTCGATGCCGAGTTCCAGGGCGGAGGTGGAGGCCAGGCCGAGCAGTCGCCCCGAGTACAGATCGCGCTCCAGCGCCCGGCGCTCCTCGGGCAGGTAGCCGCCGCGGTAGGCGGCCACCCGGTTGGCCAACTGCGGCTCCAGATTGTCCTGGGCCTGCAGCGCGACCAACTCCGCGGCGCGGCGGGAGCGGACGAACGCCACCGTGCGGGTGCCGGCCGTCACCAGGTCGGTGAGCAGGTAGGCGGCCTCGGCGGTGGCGGTCCGCCGCACCGGCGCGCCCTGCTCGCCGACGTGCTCGGTCAGCGGGGGCTCCCAGAGGGCGAAGACCATCTGGCCGCGCGGTGAGGCGTCCTCGGTCACCGCGTGGGCGGTTAGGCCGGTGAGGCATTCGGCGGTCGCCGCCGGGTCGGCCGTGGTCGCGGAGGCCAGCAGGAACGCCGGGTCGGCGCCGTAGCGCCGGCAGACCCGGCGCAGTCGGCGCAGTACCTGGGCGACATGGGAGCCGAAGACGCCGCGGTAGCTGTGGCACTCGTCCACCACCACATAGCGCAGCGTCTTGAGGAAGGAGGACCAGCGCGGGTGGGCGGGCAGGATGCCCCGGTGCAGCATGTCCGGGTTGGTCAGCACGTAGGAGGCGTACTGGCGGACCCACTCGCGCTCCTGCGGCGGGGTGTCGCCGTCGTACAGCGCGGCGCGCACCCGCTCGGGAGCCAACTCGGTGGCCCGGCGGCGCTGGTCGGCGGCGAGCGCCTTGGTCGGGGCCAGGTAGAGCGCGGTCGAGCCGCGGCCGTTGGGTGCCTCGGTACCGGTCAGCAGTTCGCTGAGCACGGGCGCCAGATATCCGAGTGACTTGCCTGAGGCGGTTCCTGTGGCGATCACCACAGTTTGGCCTGCTTTGGCCAAATTCATCGCTTCGACCTGGTGGGTCCAGGGCCGGCGGATGCCGAGGTCCAGCGCGGCGGCACGAATCTCGGGACGGATCGATTCGGGCCAAGGGGCGTGGCGTCCCTGGCGCGCGGGGAGATGCTCCGTATGGGTGAGTCGGTCCGAGCGGCCCCGGCTGGCGACCAGGAGGTCGAGCTGGGCCTCGGGCGGGCGGTGGCTGGGCGGCATGGAGACCCAGTGTGTCACCGGAGTGACGGAGAATCGCCGCAAGCCATCGTGCGGGCATGGTGCCAAGTGGTTGAATGAGGCGGTGGCGGCCAGTTGGCCGGACCGGCAGCATCTGGGCCGGTTGCTCGACCATGCGGTGGAGACCGTTCATACGGTGGAGACCGGCGGTGGAGACCGTCTGGGCGGGATCGGTGGTTTCGGCTGCCGGTGCGTCCGGCTCGCCGTAGAGAACGCAATGTGACCTAGCAAGGCAAGGTGCTGGAGGTTCCGTGGACCTGACCCTGTCGACCGAAACCGTAGGCGACCGCACGGTCGTCCGGGTTGGTGGCGAGATTGATGTGTACACCGCCCCGAAGCTTCGCGAGCAGCTGGTCGAGCTCGTCAATGACGGCAGCTACCACCTGGTCGTCGACATGGAGGGTGTGGACTTCCTGGACTCGACCGGTCTGGGTGTCCTGGTGGGCGGCTTGAAGCGGGTCCGGGCGCACGAGGGTTCGCTGCGCCTGGTCTGCACCCAGGAGCGCATCCTCAAGATCTTCCGGATCACCGGTCTGACCAAGGTGTTCCCGATCCACACCTCGGTCGAGGACGCCGTCCAGGCGACCGACTGATCCGGCGTGGCCCGGACCGCCCGCCGTCGTGCGGGCGGCCCGGGTCCGTTCGCTGCCCTGGACCAGCCCCGGACGGTCGGGCGTGCCAGCGGCTCCGAGTAGGCGGCTGTCGCCGCCGTCCCGGGTCGGTCCGACGCTCGGTACGCCTGAGTGCGGGGAAACCCCGAGAGGGAGAGATGGCAACCGTCGAACTGCGCTTCAGCGCCCTTCCCGAACACGTGCGGACCGCACGACTGGTGGCGGCCGCAGTGGCCAGACGCGCCGGTGTGGACGAGTCGGCTCTTGACGAGGTGCGCCTGGCGGTCGGTGAGGCCTGCTCGCGCGCCGTCGGGCTGCATCAGCAGGGCGGCGTGGGCGGTGCCGTGCGGGTGGCGCTGATCGATCAGGAGAAGCGTTTCGTCATCGAGGTCGGCGATGGTGCCGGCGAGCACAGTGAGCTTGCCGCGTCTGCCGACGGCGGTGCCGCCGAGGGCGGCGATGCGAGCGATGACGCCCTGGGCCTGGCGGTGATCACCGGCCTGGTGGAGGACGTCGAGGTGGGCCGCGACGACGACGGCGGCCTGATCCGCATGAGCTGGCCGATCAACCCGGCCTGAGCCCGGATCAGCCCGAAGCCTGAGCCTTGGATCGCCTGATCTGATCATTGGTCAGTGGCGCGTGGGTCCATCGGGCCTGATGGCGCGCCAGCGATCTGTGGTGCCATTCGACCGATGCTGATACACCCGGCAGGCTCTGATGCACCCGGCGAGCTCTGGCGCGCTCGGTGAGCTCTGGCGAGCCCAGAAATTCCGGCGCTCCTGGTGAATTCTGAGGCGATCGGGCAATTCTGTGATGGCCGGACAATTCCGTGGCAGCCGGGTAATCCCGGGATGGCTGGATAATCCCGGGGTGGTCGGACAACCCCGGGATCCCGGTGGGGTGGCCGAAAACCAGGGCTACCGGCCGTCGCCCATGATTCTTTTTTCTGCGCCGTCCACGGTCTATTTGAATCCCCGGCGGATTCCTACACTCACTCGTGGATACCCGGTCGGGGCGGGGCGGTCCGGCCCGTCCCGGTCGTCCTCGTCCCGGTCGCCTGTGCCACCAGAGCCAGCAGCGCACCGTCCGGACCGGCCGGTGCGCCGGCCGTCGGGGAGGACGCATGGCGGGATTCACACTCGACTCGGCACCGGAATTCGGATCAGGGGCACCGGTGCGCCCACAAATCATGAACATTCTGGCCGACGGTTCCAGTGGTGGTGCGGTGCTCACCGGTGGAAACCGGATTGTGGTCCTGGTGATCGCACTGATCGCCGTCGCCGCGCTCGGCGTGGCCTTTCTGCTGGTTCGTCAGGTGCTCGCAGCCGATGCCGGAACCCCGGCGATGCGGCGGATCGCCGCAGCGGTCCAGGAGGGCGCCAATGCCTACCTCGCCCGCCAGTTCCGCACCCTGGCGGTGTTCGCGACCGGCGCCTTCTTCCTGCTGATGCTGCTGCCCGCCGACAACTGGTCGCAGCGCCTGGGACGTTCGCTGTTCTTCCTGGTCGGCGCGGCGTTCTCGGCCGCCACCGGCTACCTGGGCATGTGGCTGGCCGTCCGGGCCAACGTACGGGTGGCGTCGGTGGCACGCGGAGTGACGGATGGTCAGGAGCGGTCGGCCCAGCGTGGCGCGATGCGGATCGCCTTCCGCACCGGCGGCGTGGTCGGCATGTGCACCGTCGGCCTGGGTCTGCTCGGTGCGACCGTCGTGGTGCTGGTCTACCGGGCGGACGCGCCTCGGGTGTTGGAGGGCTTCGGGTTCGGTGCCGCGCTGCTCGCGATGTTCATGCGGGTCGGCGGCGGCATCTTCACCAAAGCGGCCGACGTCGGCGCCGACCTGGTCGGCAAGGTCGAGCAGGGCATCCCGGAGGACGACCCGCGCAATGCGGCCACCATCGCCGACAACGTCGGTGACAACGTGGGCGACTGCGCGGGCATGGCGGCCGACCTGTTCGAGTCCTATGCGGTGACCCTGGTGGCGGCGCTGGTGCTGGGCCGGGCGGTGTTCGGCGACGCCGGCCTGGTGCTGCCGCTGATCGTCCCGGGGATCGGGGTGCTCACGGCGGTGCTGGGCATCGTCGCGGTCGCCCCGCGCGAGCGGGACCGCGGCGGCATGACCGCGATCAACCGGGGCTTCTTCCTCTCCGCAGCGGTCTCACTGGTGCTGGTGGCGGTGGCGGCGTTCACGGTGCTGCCGTCCGGCTTCGGCAGCCTGCGGCACGTGCCGTCCGCGATCGCCGCCCATCGCGGCGACCCCCGGCTGTTCGCGCTGTTCGCCGTGCTGATCGGGATCGTGCTGGCGGTGCTGATCCAGCAGCTGACCGGCTACTTCACCGAGACCTCCCGGCGCCCGGTGCGCGATGTCGGGCGCAGTTCGCTGACCGGCCCGGCCACCGTGGTGCTGTCCGGGGTCTCGCTGGGCCTGGAGTCGGCGGTGTACTCGGCGGCGCTGATCGGTGCCGCGGTCTACGGCTGCTACCTGCTGGCCGGCGGCTCGATCGTGCTGGCGCTGTTCGCCGTCGCGTTGGCCGGCACCGGACTGCTGACCACGGTCGGTGTGATCGTGGCGATGGACACCTTCGGCCCGGTGTCGGACAACGCCCAGGGCATCGCCGAGATGTCCGGGGAGGTGGCGGGTGCCGGTGCCCGGGTGCTGACCGAGCTGGACGCGGTGGGCAACACCACCAAGGCGATCACCAAGGGCATCGCGATCGCCACCGCCGTGCTCGCGGCCACCGCGCTGTTCGGCTCGTTCACCGACGCGATCGGCGAGGCGGTGACCAGCGCGGGCGGTACCGCCGTGATCGGCAGCCCGGCCGGGCTGAGTCTGGACATCTCGCAGCCCAACAACCTGGTCGGCCTGCTGCTGGGCGCGGCAGTGGTCTTCCTCTTCTCCGGACTGGCCGTCAGCGCGGTGTCCCGCTCGGCGGGTTCGGTGGTCTTCGAGGTCCGCCGGCAGTTCCGCGACCACCCCGGGATCATGGACGGCAGCGAGACCCCCGAGTACGGCAAGGTCGTCGACATCTGCACTCGGGACGCGTTGCGCGAGCTGGCCACCCCGGGCCTGCTCGCGGTGCTGGCACCGATCGCGGTGGGCTTCGGCCTCGGCGTCGGCGCGCTCGGCAGCTACCTCGCCGGGGCGATCGGTGCGGGCACGCTGATGGCGGTCTTCCTGGCCAACTCCGGCGGCGCCTGGGACAACGCAAAGAAGCTGGTGGAGGACGGCGCGCACGGCGGCAAGGGCAGCGAGGCGCACGCGGCCACGGTGATCGGCGACACGGTCGGCGATCCGTTCAAGGACACCGCCGGACCGGCGATCAACCCGCTGCTCAAGGTGATGAACCTGGTCTCGCTCCTGATCGCACCGGCGATCGTGAGGTTCAGCTACGGCGCCCACGCCAGCGCGGGGCTGCGCGGTGCGATCGCTGCGGTGGCGGTGCTGCTGGTGGTGGGCGCGGTGTACGCGTCCAAGCGGCGCACCGTGGATGTGGCGGGGCAGGCCCCGGCCGGCAGCGCGGTCACCGCCGAGGCGGGCGGCTGAGCCCAGCGGTCACCCGAAGCTGAGCCCACCGGTCAGCCGATGGCTTAGCCCACCGGTCCCCGAAGACGGTCGGCCCCCGGCGCGGTCCTCGCGCTGGGGGCCGACCCGTATCCGAACCCTGCTCAAGTCCCTGCTCAGCCCCCGGCCCCAGACCCGTTCGGCGGGAACCGATCCGGCGGGCGGACTCGTCGGGCAGGGGTGTCGGGTAGGTTCACTCGGGACCGATGGCGACTGATGGAGGGCTCTCCAGGTGGACGGGCGACTACTGGTGGACGGCGAGCGGAACGGAGCGCGGCGCTTCCGGCCGGGCGGTGCGGGCCGAGTGCTCGCCCTGCCGCTGCTCGGGGTGCTGCTCGCCACCGGTGCGGCGGCCTGCACCGACAGCAGCAGCGACAACAGCAAGGCGCTCGATGGTTGGGCCCAGCAGGTCTGCGACGGGCTGCGCGACCCGGTCGCACAGTCCCGTGCGGCCCTGGACGACACCGCCCAGGTCAAGCAGAACGAGTCCGCGGCCGACCTGCAGAAGCGGCTGTCCGGCGACCTCGGCCAGCTCAGCACCAGCAACCAGCAGATCGCCGATGCGATGAGCAAGGCGGGAGCCCCGAAGATCGCCAACGGCGCCGGGGTGCAGCAGGACGCGGTCAACGAGCTGCACCAGGCCTCCCAGGGCTTCAAGGACGTGCAGCAGAAGCTCACCGCGCTGCCCACCAACGACCAGGGGAAGTTCGCGGACGGCCTGAAGAGCATCGGCGACCAGGCGCAGCAGCTGGCCAAGCTGTCGAACACCGCGATGACCACGGTGCAGACCGGCGATCTGGGCAAGGCGTTCGCCCGCCAGCCCGGCTGCCGGGCCGCGGCGGACGCTTCGGGCAGCCCGGCGCCGAACGCGGCTCCGTCCGGCAGCGGCTCGCCGGCCGCCTCGACCGGTGCCTCCCCGGGCGCCCCGTCCAGTGGCAGCCCGGCAGCGGGCGGCTCCGCGTCCGGTTCCCCGAGTGGCAGCCCGAGCGCGGGTGGCTCCCCGAGCGGGAACGGCAGCGGCTCCCCGAGCGGGTCCGCCTCGCCGAGCTGACGCGAACCGTCGCCGAGCTCGAACCGCCGAGCTGACGCGAACCACCGAGCTGGGGCCAACCGCAGACCGTGTCGCGCCCTGACAGGCGGCAGCGGCCCCGGCAGGCGGGAGAATGGGCGGGTGACCACGCTTCCCACCCCCGATCCCGCCCGCCTCGCCCGCCTGCGTGAGGCGCTGCTGACCGCCTCCTACACCGCTGACGGCTGCCTCGATCTGCTCGGCCCGACCGGCTACGCAGCGCTGGCCCGCAACGAGGCGGTGCCGGCGCTGCGCGCGACCAGGGGCGGCACGCCGCTCGAGACGCTGATCCGGCTGTTCCTGCTGCAGCAGCCGGCCTCGTACGCGGCGGCCGCGGCGGCCCTGCCGGTCGATGACTGCCTGATCGACGGCTGGCTGACGGCCGACGGCGATCTGGTCCGGGCCACGGTGGACGTGCGCCCGTACGCCAACGAGGTGGCCGGCCTGGACAGCGCCGACGCCTGGGTGGTGTCCGACCTCGGCTGCGCGGTCGGCGGCGCGGGCGGGATCGGTGGCGGCGGCAGCGCAGCGGGCGTGCCGCGCCGCGAACTGGTGCTCGGGGTCGGCGGGGCCTCCACCACGCTGGCCAACCTGGCGGTCCGCCGCCCGGTCCGGTCGGTGCTCGACCTGGGCACCGGTTCCGGCGTCCAGGCGCTGCACGCGGCCCGGCACGCCCAGCGGGTGACCGGGACCGACCTCAACCCGCGGGCCCTGGCCTTCGCCCAGCTCACCCTGGCGCTCTCCGGTTTCGACCACGTCGAGACCGCCGAGGGCAGCCTGTTCGAGCCGGTCGGAGATCAGAAGTTCGACCTGATCGTCTCCAACCCGCCGTTCGTGATCTCCCCCGACAGCCGGTTCGTCTACCGGGACGGCGGCATGGCCGGGGACGACCTCTGCCGCAGCCTGGTGCGGTCCGCCGCCGCGCACCTGGAGCCCGGCGGCTACTGCCAGCTGCTGGCCAACTGGCAGCACGTCAAGGGCGAGGACTGGCACGACCGGCTGGCCGGCTGGGTGGCCGGCACCGGTCTGGACGCCTGGGTGGTCCAGCGCGAGGTGCAGGACGTGGCACAGTACGCGGAACTCTGGCTCCGCGACGGCGGTGACCACCTGGCCGGCCGGGAGGCCTACGAGGCCCGCTACAACGAGTGGCTGGACGCCTTCGAGGCGGCGGGCGTGGAGGGCATCGGCTTCGGCTGGATCACGCTGCGCAACTCCGGCGCCGAGCAGCCGGCCGTGCGCATCGAGGAGTGGCCGCACCCGGTCGAGCAGCCGCTCGGCCCGCACATCGAGCGGTGGTTCGCCCGGCAGGACTTCCTGCGCGAGCACGACGACGCGGCGCTGCTCGCCGCCCGCTACCTGCTGGCCGACGAGGTGGTCCAGGAGCAGGTGGGCGCGCCGGGCGCGGAGGATCCGGAGCACGTGGTGCTGCGGCAGGGCCGGGGAATGCGCCGGGCCACCAAGGTCGACACGGTGGGCGCCGGGTTCGCCGGGGTCTGCGACGGCTCGCTGGCGGCCGGGGACATCGTGGACGCGATTGCCCGACTGCTGGACGAGGACGGGTCCGGGCTGCGCGACCGGGTGCCCGAGTCGCTGCGGCTGCTGGTCGAGCAGGGCTTCATCGAGCCCGCCGTGTGAGGCAGCCCGCCGTGTGAGGCAGCGCGCTGGCTGAGGCAGCGCGTCGGCTAGAGCAGCCTGCCACCGGACGCTGCTCCCCGACCCGGGGAGCAGCGTTCACCCAGTCGTGACCTCTCGTTTCCCTGACGGACCCGGCGGCTCCGCCTCCGGTTGTCCCCGCCTTGCCAGGCTGCCCGGAGATTCCAGGCTGCCCGGTGATCCTCCCGGGGAGCAGGTGAGGGGGAGACGGGTGGCTGAGGAGCCGGCGACGGTCGCAGGGGGCGTATTGGTGCTCTTCGGAGGCGCACTGTTGTTCTGGTGCGCGGCGGAGTTGCGCCTGCGCCACCGGTTGCGCCGAAACGGCGTCCCGGTGACCGCCCTGGTGGTGCCGGACACCGCCCAGGGCCAGGTGGCGGACCCGGCCCCGCTGCTCTCCTACGCCACGCTGCCCGCCCTGGTGGCTCCCGGTGAGCCGGCCGAGGCCGCCGTGGTGCTGTCCCGCCCGCGCGGCACCACCACGCTGAGCCGGCCGGTCGGACTGCTGCCGGGCAGCTCGGTGCGGGTCTGCTACGACCCGCGCCGCCCGGCCCGCGTGGTGCTGACCGGCCTGGGTACCGCGGCCTCGCTGCCGATGGACGTCTTCTGGACGGTGCTCGGCACCAGCTCCCTGGCGGGCGGGCTGAGCCTGCTGGCCACCGCGCTGCGGCGCTGATCCGCCCGCGCCGATCTCCCGACGCGCATCCTCCGCCGACTCGGACAGCTACCGACTCGGACGGACAGTCATCCTCCCCCGACTTGGACAGCTACCGACTCGGACAGACGCGCATCCTCCGCCGACTCGGACGGACAGTCATCCTCCGCCGGCTCGGACAGTGCGGCCGAACTCGGCCATCGCGGTCGGCCGCCGTGTCCTGAATCGACCGGTTCCCGCCCCCACGACCGGCTTCCTGACCCGGTCAGAGGGATAACCGCGCGGCGGAAACGTCCATCATCGGGTTACCGTTCGAGTGGCGTCGGTCGGCCTTGCCGGTGAAAAAGCGGGATCCGTCCGTTTGACAAGGGTGACCAGGGTACGGTCACACTCCGCTGGTGGGGTCGTCGCACGGCGGTGGCCCAGGCGGTGGTGTGCCGGGCGTCGGCCATCCGTCGGCCAGCACACAGGAAGCGACCGGAAGAGAAGAGCGAAGGTGTCCCCGAGCAGCGAGACCGCGCAGGGCGGGAAGCGACTCGTCATTGTCGAGTCGCCCGCCAAGGCGAAGACGATCAAGGGCTACCTCGGCCCCGGCTACATCGTCGAGGCGAGCGTCGGGCACATCCGCGACCTGCCGAAGACGGCAGCCGAAGTGCCGGACAAGTACACCGGCGAGCTGCGCCGGCTCGGGGTGGACGTCGAGCACGACTTCACCCCCATCTACGTGGTCAGCGCCGAGAAGAAGGCCCAGGTCACCAAGCTCAAGCAGCTGCTCGCGGAGTCCGACGAGCTCTTCCTCGCCACCGATGAGGACCGCGAGGGCGAGGCGATCGCCTGGCACCTGCAGGAGGTGCTCAAGCCCAAGGTGCCGGTCAAGCGGATGGTCTTCCACGAGATCACCAAGGCCGCCATCCAGGAGGCGGTGGCCAACCCGCGGCAGCTCAACCAGCGTCTGGTCGACGCCCAGGAGACCCGCCGGATCCTCGACCGGCTGTACGGCTACGAGGTTTCCCCGGTGCTCTGGAAGAAGGTCATGCCGAGCCTGTCGGCGGGCCGGGTGCAGTCCGTGGCGACCCGCCTGGTGGTCGAGCGGGAGCGCGAGCGGATCGCCTTCACCTCGGCCTCCTACTGGGACCTGGTCGCCGTCTTCGGCACCGGCCGCACCCCGGCCGACTCCGCCAACCCGGAGACCTTCGGCGCCCGGCTGTCCAGCGTCGACGGCAAGCGGATCGCCAGCGGCCGCGACTTCGGCCAGGACGGTCAGCTGAGGACCGCCAACACCCTCCACCTGGACGAGACGGCCGCCCGCGCGCTGGCCGCCGCCCTGGAGCGCACCGCGTTCGGCGTGCGCAGCGTCGAGTCCAAGCCGTACCGCCGCTCGCCCTACGCGCCGTTCCGCACCACCACGCTGCAGCAGGAGGCCAGCCGCAAGCTGGGCTTCGGCGCCAAGCGGACCATGCAGGTGGCCCAGAAGCTGTACGAGAACGGCTTCATCACCTATATGCGTACCGACTCCACCACGCTCTCCGAGACCGCGGTGACCGCGGCCCGCGCCCAGGTGACCCAGCTGTACGGCGCCGACTACCTGCCGGACGCCCCCCGGGTCTACGCCAGCAAGGTCAAGAACGCCCAGGAGGCGCACGAGGCGATCCGCCCGTCCGGCGACCGCTTCCGCACCCCGGCCGAGACCGGTCTGAGCGGCGACGACTTCAAGCTGTACGAGCTGATCTGGATGCGTACCGTCGCCTCCCAGATGAAGGACGCGGTCGGTCAGTCCGTCACCGTGCGGGTCGGTGGCACGGCTGCCGACGGGCGGGACGTCGAGTTCTCCGCCTCTGGCAAGATCATCACCTTCCACGGCTTCCTCAAGGCCTACGTCGAGGGTGCCGACGACCCCAACGCCGAGCTGGACGACCGCGAGCGCCGGCTGCCGCAGGTGTCCCAGGGCGACCCGCTGGCCGCCGAGCAGCTCACCCCGGAGGGCCACGCGACCAAGCCGCCGGCCCGATACACCGAGGCCTCGCTGGTCAAGGAGCTGGAGGACCGGGAGATCGGCCGGCCCTCGACCTACGCGTCGATCATCGACACCATCATCAACCGCCGCTACGTCTTCAAGAAGGGCACGGCCCTGGTGCCGTCCTTCCTCTCGTTCGCGGTGGTGAACCTGCTGGAGAAGCACTTCGGCCGACTGGTCGACTACGACTTCACCGCGAAGATGGAGGACGACCTCGACCGGATCGCGGCCGGCCAGGCCGAGTCGGTGCCGTGGCTGAAGCGCTTCTACTTCGGCGAGGGTGAGGGCGCCGGCGGTGCCGCCGAGGCCGGCAACGGCGACGGCGACCACCTGGGCGGCCTCAAGGAGCTGGTCACCGACCTGGGCGCGATCGACGCCCGGGAGATCAGCTCGTTCAAGCTGAGCGACGAGATCACCCTGCGGGTCGGCCGCTACGGCCCGTACGTCGAGAAGGCCTCGGCCGAGGCCGACCAGCCCGGCCAGCGCGCCGACATCCCGGACGAGCTGCCGCCGGACGAGCTGACCGTGGAGCTGGCCGAGGAGCTGCTGGCCAAGCCGAGCGGCGACTACGAACTCGGCCACGACCCGGAGACCGGCCACATGCTGGTCGCCAAGGACGGCCGCTACGGTCCGTATGTCACCGAGGTGCTGCCCGAGGGCACCCCGAAGACCGGCAAGAACGCGGTCAAGCCGCGCACCGCCTCGCTCTTCAAGACGATGTCGCTGGACACCGTCACCCTGGAGGACGCGCTGCGGCTGCTGGCGCTGCCCCGGGTGGTCGGCACCGACCCCGAGGGCGTGGAGATCACCGCGCAGAACGGCCGCTACGGGCCGTACCTGAAGAAGGGGACCGACTCGCGCTCGCTGACCAGCGAGGAGCAGCTCTTCACGGTCACCCTGGAGGAGGCGCTGGCGATCTACGCCCAGCCCAAGCAGCGCGGCCGGGCCGCCGCCGCCCCGCCGCTGCGCGAGCTGGGCACCGACCCGGTCAGCGAGCGCCCGGTGGTGGTCAAGGACGGCCGGTTCGGCCCGTACGTGACCGATGGCGAGACCAATGCGACGCTCCGCAAGGACGACGACGTGGCCACCATCACCCCCGAGCGCGGCTATGAGCTGCTGGCCGAGAAGCGGGCCCGCGGGCCGGTGAAGAAGGCGGCCAAGAAGACGGTGAAGAAGGCGGCCGCCAAGAAGACCGCCGCGACCAAGACCGCCGCGACCAAGACCGCCGCGACCAAGACCGCCGCCAAGAAGACGGCGGCAAAGAAGACCACGGCGGCCAAGAAGACCACGACGGCGAAGAAGGCCACGGCGGCCAAGACCACCGCGGCGAAGAAGACGGCGACCAAGAAGGCGGCGGCCGAGAAGACCGCCGCCGAGCCTGGTCAGGAGGCCTGAACCGCGCCGGGGGCGGTGAGCTCGCTCACCGCCCCCGCGTCACAACCCGGTCATAGCCTGGCTTCACAGGGCCGTGCGCCCGTTGGCGCTCCGCCCTGCCCGCTACGCTGACCGTATGACGAGCGAGGAGCAGCCCACCCCCACTGTGCCCGTTCTCCCCGAAGTGGCGCCGGCCGGTACGCCCGGCGAGCGGGCGCGTGCCCTGCTGCGGCTGCGCCCGTACCGGCGACTGTGGGTGACCCAGCTGATCGGCGGTACCGCCGACCGGCTCGGGTTCCTGGTGCTGCTCGCACTGACCGTCACCGCTGCCGTCGAGGCCGGGCTGTTCGGCGGCGGCTACCGGGGCGCGGCCTTCGCGCTGGCCCTGGTCTTCGCCGTGCGGCTGCTGGCCGCCGGGCTGGTCGGGGTGGCGCTGCTCGGCCCGCTGCACCGGCTGCTCACCGGCCCGCTGGACCGCCGCTGGACGCTGATCGCCGCCGACGGGCTGCGCGCCGCACTGATCGGGGTCGCGCCCTGGTGGCCGGTCTGGACCCACCAGGCGGTGCCGGTCTACGCGCTGCTGGCCACGATCTTCGTGACCGGCGCGGCCGAGCGGGTCTGGTCGGCCGCCAAGGGCGCCACCACGCCCACCCTGCTGCCGGTCGGCGATCCCTACGCGCCGCAGGCCGAGCAGCGTTCGTCGGCGGCCAACCTGGACACCGTCCGCACCATCGACATGCGCACCGGCTGGGCCACCTTGCCGCTGGCGGCGGTCGGCCTGGTCGCCTTCACCCTGCTGAACAACCTGCTGGCCGCGCTCGGCGTGGACTGGCTGCGGGCCCACCAGGTCACCTCGGCCGCGCTCGGCGCGACGCTGCTGTTCGCCGGCTCGGCCGTCCTGCTCTACCTGCAGGACCTGCCCGGCGCCCCGGCCGGGCACCGGCCCGCTTCGCCGCTGCAGGGCCTGCGGGCGCCGACCGACGCCACCCCGGGCCCGGCGCTCGGCAAGGGCCGCACCGGCTCCGCCCCGTACTTCACCTTCGCCATCGCCGCGGCCTATGCGGCGATGGCCGGCACCGCGGCACTGGCCCTGTTCACCGCCGCCGAGCACGGCGCCGGGCCGATCGGCTACGGCCTGCTGGTGCTGGCCACCACCGGGCTGCCCTGGCTGGGCCTGCGGCTGACCCGGGTCACGCTGCCCGCGCTCTCCCGCCGCCGGCTGCTCGCGGTCGGCCTGCTGACCATCGGCGCCGCGCTGATCCTGGCCGGGCTGGTCTTCGACTACGTGCTGATCCTGCTGCTCACCTCGGCGGCCGCGGTGGCGGCCGGCCTGGTGGTCGGGGTCGGCCGCGGGCTGCTCGCCCAGGAGGTGGAGGAGGTCCGGCTGCCGCGGGTGACCGCGCACCTCTACGCGGTGCTGCGGATGGTCGTGGGCGCCGCGCTGGTCGGCATGCCGCTGCTGGCCGCCGCCTACGGCGAGATCGACTACGGCACCCGGGCCCCCGGCAGCTTCACCTTCGTGCACGGCGGCGCCGGCATCGCGGTGGCCACGGCCGGAGTCCTCACCCTGGCGCTGGCCGGTCTGGTGCTGCTGAAGACCGACGACCAGCGCGGCACCGTGCCGTTCGGCAAGGAACTGCTTGAGGCGCTCGGCGGTGACCGCGACGTGCCGGAGCACCGGGCCACCGGCAGCGGCTTCTTCATCGCGCTGGAGGGCGGCGACGGCGCCGGCAAGTCCACCCAGGCGCAGGCGCTGGCCGAGTGGATCCGCAGCAAGGGCCACGAGGTGGTGCTGACCCGCGAGCCCGGCGGCAGCCCGGTCGGGCAGCGGCTGCGCGGCCTGGTGCTGGACGTCGGCAACACCGGCCTGTCGCACCGGGCCGAGGCGCTGATCTACGCGGCCGACCGCGCCGAGCACGTGGAGAACGTGATCCGGCCGGCGCTGGCCCGCGGCGCAGTGGTGATCACCGACCGCTACATGGACTCCTCGATCGCCTACCAGGGCGCCGGCCGCGACCTGGCCGCCACCGAGGTGGCCCGGATCTCCCGCTGGGCCACCGGCGGCCTGGTGCCGGACCTGACCGTGGTGCTGGACGTCGACCCGACGCAGGCCCGCGAGCGCTTCACCGAGGCGCTGGACCGGCTGGAGAACGAGCCGATCGAGTTCCACGCCCGGGTCCGGGCCGGATTCCTGGCGCTGGCCGCCGCCGACCCGGTGCGCTACCTGGTGGTCGACGCCAGTAAGGCACCGGCGCTGGTCACCACCGCGATCCGGCACCGGCTCGACCGCGAGCTGCCGCTCTCCGAGCAGGAGAAGGAGGCGCGGCGCGAGCAGGACCGGCTGGCCCGCGAGGAGGCCGAGCGGCGCGCCGCCGAGGAGGCCCGCAAGAAGGCCGAGGCCGAGGAGGCCGAGCGCAAGCGCCAGGAGCTGCTGGAGAAGCTGCGCGCCGAGCAGGCCGAGAAGGAGCGGCTGGCCCGCGAGGAGGCGGCCCGCAAGCAGGCCGAGGAGGAGCGCAAGCGCGCCGAGGAGGCCCGGGTGGCCGCCGAGGCGGCGGCTGCCGAGCAGGCGGCCCAGGAGGCCGAGCGGCGGGCCGCCGAGGAGGCGCGCCTGGCGGCCGAGGCCGCCGAGCAGGCCCGCAAGGAGGCCGAGGCGCAGGCGCAGGCCGAGCTGCAGCGTCAGCGCGACGTGCAGCGCGAGGAGCAGCGCCGGCGTGCCGAGGAGGCTCTGCAGCGGGCCG
The DNA here is from genome assembly GCF_006636205.1 of Kitasatospora acidiphila. Taxonomy (NCBI): domain Bacteria; kingdom Bacillati; phylum Actinomycetota; class Actinomycetes; order Kitasatosporales; family Streptomycetaceae; genus Kitasatospora; species Kitasatospora acidiphila. The sequence goes on from NZ_VIGB01000003.1 coordinate 4,973,502, forward strand.
AGGCGGCTCGGCAGGCGGAGGAGGCCGCCGCGGCGGCGCGGGCCGCGAACGACGCCGAGGCGGTGACCGAGGAGATTCCGATCCCGGGTGCCGATGACCTCACCGAGGAGATCTCGGAGGAGCAGCGGCAGGCGGCCGTGGCCGCCGCCGAGAAGCTGGCGGAGCAGCGCGGCGGGAAGACCGGGCGGCGCGGCGGTAAGGGCGGCAAGACGGACGGCGGCGGGAAGGACGCGGAGGCGGCAGTGGAGCGCACCGCGGTGCTCCCCGCGGTGCCGGGCGAGGCCGCCGAGGAGCGCACGGCGGTGCTGCCGGCCGTCGGCCCCGGCAAGCTGCCGCCGGTGCGGCCGGTGGAGGAGCGGGTGCCGCCGGGCCTGTGGCGGCCCGAGCCCCCGGCCGAGGCGGCCGAGCCGAAGCGTCCGCGCCGCCCGTCCTGGGCCGAGGAGACCCCGATGGACGACCTGCCGACGCTGACCGACTCGCTGCTCGGCTCCCGCGAGGAGTGGGCCCGCTGGGAGCAGGCCGACCCGGACGAGGACGACCGCGGCGGCAACGACCGCAAGCGGCGCAAGTAGCGAGGGTTCCGCGGCCCGCCCCGGTCTGTCCGGGGCGGGCCGTATGCTCGCTGGCGGAAGGCTCGAGCGGGTTGGCTCGGGCGCGAAGACCCGGCCGGTCGCGGTGCGGGCGCGGAGTGTGGGAGCAGCGGTGACCGTCTGGGACGACCTGGTGGGCCAGGAACGGGTGGTCGAACAGCTGACCGCGGCCGCCTCGGCGGCCCGGGCGACGGTGCTCGCCGGCCGTTCCGGCGCCCTGGCCCCGGGCACCAACGCCTCGCTGATGACGCATGCCTGGCTCTTCACCGGCCCGCCCGGCGCCGGCCAGGCCACCGCGGCGCGGGCCTTCGCCGCCGCGCTCCAGTGCACCAGCCCCGACCTCGACCTGGGCGGCACGCCCGGCTGCGGGTTCTGCGAGGGCTGCCACACGGTCATGGCCGGGAGCCACGCCGATGTGAAGATCGTCCGCAGCGACGGTCTGTCGATCGGCGTCGGCGACATGCGCGAACTGGTGCTGCGGGCCTCCTCCTACCCGACCGGCGGCCGCTGGTCGGTGATCCTGATCGACGCGGCCCACCGGCTCACCGAGGCCGCGGCGAACGCGCTGCTCAAGGGCGTCGAGGAGCCCTCGCCGCGGACCGTCTGGCTGCTCTGCGCGCCGTCGGTGCAGGACACCCTGCCGACCATCCGCTCGCGCTGCCGCCACCTGGTGCTGCGCACCCCCGCGCCGGAGGCGGTGGCCGACCTGCTGGTGCGGCGGGACGGCGTGGCACCGCAGCTGGCCGAGCAGGCGGCCCGGGCCGGCCAGGGCGACGTGGAGCGTTCGCGCCGACTGGCGTTGGACGAGCAGGCCCGCAGCCGGCGTCTGGAGGTGCTGCGGATCCCGCTGGAGGTCGCCGACATCGGCGGCTGCCTGGCGGCCGCCCAGCGCCTGGTGGACACCGCGAAGGCGGATGCCGAGGCGCTGGCCGAGACCCGGGACGCCAAGGAGACCGAGGACCTCAAGGCGGCCTACGGCGCGGCCGAGGGCCTGGGCGGCAAGGCCCCGCGCGGCATGGCGGGCGCGGTCAAGGAGCTGGAGAAGCGGCAGAAGAGCCGGGCCACGCGGACCCGCCGGGAGACCCTGGGCACCGCCCTGCTCGACCTGCTCGGCTTCTACCGGGACGTGCTGGCGCTGCAGTTCGGCTCGACCGGCGCGCTGGCCAACCAGGACCAGCGGGCCGCGCTGGACCGGATCGCCGCGGCCGGCCCGCCGGAGGCCACGCTGCGCCGGATCGAGGCGGTGCTGGCCTGCCGGACGGCGCTGGACCGCAACGTCGATCCGCTGCTGGCGGTCGAGGCGATGACGATGGCGCTGCGCGCGGGCTGACGGGGTGCTGCGCGCGGACCGGCGTGGTGCTGCGCGTGCGACGGGGGCGCTGCACGCGTAGCGGGGCGCGCTTCGTGCGGTGCGCGCGGGCTGGTGGTCCGCCTCCGTCCGCTGCTCGGGTGACGGTCGCTCGTTCGAGTGAACACCGTGGTCGGCGCTGCCCGGTGCGCCGCTTCCCGGGCGGCTTCTTGCACGCTGTGGAGCGAGCGCGCCGGGACCGGTCCGGCACCGAGTCCTCGCGAGGGAGTGCCCCCGATGTCCCGTCCAGTGCTGCTGGCGTCGGCCGCCGTGGTGCTGGTGGCGGGCTGCTGGTTGGCACGGGAGGCACTCGGGCGGTGGCGCGAGGAGCGCACGGCGTTCGCGTACGAGCTGGTGGCCGAGCTGCGGCCGGTGGTGCTGCGCCTCGGCGGCGCGCTGCTCTGCGGCCTGGGGGCGATGTCGCTGGCAGTGGCCGCGCTGCTGACCGGTGATCAGGCTGCGGGCGGCACCCACCGGCCCTCCGCCGAGTCGCCGGCCGTGCTGCCCACCCCCGGGAAGCCGCCGCCGTCCCCTAGTCCAGCTGCCGCGCCCCGCTTCACCGGCATCGGCCGCCCCGCCGAGGGGGAGCTGCTGGAGGCGGCGGTGCCCGGCGCGGACGGCAGCCCGCGCGCCGTACGGGTCTGGCTGCCCCCGCACTACGCCGACGAGCCGTCGGCCCGCTACCCCGTCCTGGTGCTGCCCGGCGCCGCCCCCGGCCGGACCGCGGACGCCGAGCTGCCGGACGTCTTCGACGGCCTGGCCTCGGCGATCAAGCTGGGCCGGGCCCGCCCGTTCGTGGCCGTCGCCCCCGCCGCGCCGATCGGCGGCACCGCTCAGCCCTGCGACCCGATGGCTGACGAGGACCGGATCCGGACCGCCGTGGCCGGCGCGTTCCGCACCCTGCCGCCCGGACCGCAGGGCTGGGCCGCCTTGGGCGTGGCGGCCGGTGCGCCGTGCGCGGTGGCCGCCGAGCTGACCCGCCCCGAGCTGTACGGCGCGGCGGCGGGTGTCTCCGGCCGCTACGACGCGGCGGCCCTGTCCCAGGCGGCCGGCGACCCGTCGGGCCCGGCGCCCCGGGTGCTGCTCGCTGCGGCGAAGGACGACGCCGACGGCTTGGCCGCCGCGCACCGCCTGACCGACGCGCTGCGCACCGGGCGCGGCCGGGCACCGCGCACCCAGGTGCGGATCTCCGACGCGGTGCTGGACTACACCCCCGAGCGGGAGCGGCTGCGGCTGGTCCGGCTGGCCGCCCAGTACCTGAGCGACACGCTCGCCCACCCCGCGCCCTGACCCAGCCCCGTTCCGCCTGCCCCCGATCCCGATCCCGACCCGCCGAGGAGACACCGCATGCCGCAGCCGTTGATGCCGCAGTCCTTGACACCGCTGCCGTTGAGGACGCTGCCGTTGAGGACGGTCGCCGCGCTGTTCGCCACCGGACTGCTGCTGGCCGGCTGTGCCGGTAGCCACCCCACCGGTGCGCACCCCGCCGCCGGCCCCGCCGCGCCGGCCCCGCTGCAACCGCTGCCCGCCGCGGTGCCGGCCGAGCTGACGCCCTACTACACCCAGCGGCTCAGCTGGCAGCCGTGCGACAACGGATTCCAGTGCGCCACCGTCAAGGTGCCGCTGGACTACGCGCACCCGACGGCCGGCGACCTGACCCTGGGTGCGGTGCGCCGCCCGGCGGACGGTGCGGGCGGCGCGCCGCGGACCGGTTCGCTGCTGCTCAACCCGGGCGGGCCGGGCGGTTCCGCGGTGGAGTACGCGGAGGCGGTGGCGAGCAGCTACCCGCCGGAGGTCCGCGCCGGCTACGACCTGGTCGGCCTGGACCCGCGCGGCGTCGGCCGCAGCTCCCCGGTCAGCTGCCTGAGCGGTGACCGGATGGACGCCTTCACCGCCGTCACCCCCGCCCCGCACGACCAGCACGAGATCGATCAACTGATCGCCGCCGACCGGGAGTTCGCGGACGGCTGCGCACAGCATTCGGGCGCCCTGCTGGGCCACGTCAGCACCGTGGAGTCGGCCCGCGACATGGACGTGCTGCGCGCCGTGCTCGGCGACGACAAGCTGAACTACGTCGGCAAGTCCTACGGCACCCTGCTGGGCGCCACCTACGCCGGGCTGTTCCCGTCCCGGGTCGGCCGGATGGTGCTGGACGGCGCGATGGACCCGGCGCTGGACGCGGTGACCGGCAACCGCGCCCAGGCGGGCGGCTTCGAGACCGCCTGGTCCTCGTTCGCCAAGGACTGCGGCAGCCGGACCGACTGCCCGCTCGGCACCGACGAGCAGCAGGCCGGACGCCAACTGGACGCGCTGCTGGGCTCGTTGGACGCGCACCCGCTGCCCGGCGCGGGGGCCCGCAAGCTGACCGAGGCGCTGGGGGTCACCGGGGTGCTGGCGGCGATGTACGCGCCACCCGCGTGGCCGCAGCTGCGCAGCGCGCTGGCCGCGGCGCGCGCCGGCGACGGCAGTTCGCTGCTGCGCCTCTCCGACGCGTACTACGAGCGTGCGGCGGACGGCAGTTACCGGAACCTGATGTTCGCCAACGCGGCGGTCGACTGCCTGGACCTGCCGCCGGCCTTCAACTCCCCTGCGGAGGTGGCGAAGGCGCTGCCGCAGTTCCAGCAGGCCTCGCCGCACTTCGGCACCGACCTGGCCTGGATGGGGCTGAGTTGCGCCTACTGGCCGGTCAAGGCGACCGGGGCGCCGCACACCATCCGCGCCGCCGGGGCCGCGCCGATCGTGGTGGTCGGCACCACCCGGGACCCGGCCACCCCCTACGCCTGGGCCCGGTCACTGGCCGGCCAGTTGGAGTCGGGCCGGCTGGTCACCTACGACGGTGACGGCCACACCGCCTACGGGCGGCACGACGACTGCGTGGACTCGGCGGTCAACCGCTACTTGGTCGAGGGGCAGCCGCCGGCGGACGGGCTGCGCTGCTCCTGAACTCCTCATCGGTCGCCACTGCCGCCAACCAGTCGTCCAGCAGCCGGATCTGACGCTCCGGCGGGAACTCGGTCGGCGCGAACAGCGCCTGTACCACCAGGCCGAGCACGAACGCCTGGGCGGCGGCGGCCAGATCGGCTGCCGGGATGTCGGCCGGCAGCTCGCCGCGCCGCTGGGCGATCTCCACCTGCTCGGTGAGCCTGACCCGGGAGCGCCGGTACCGTTCGGCGTGCTCGGCGGCCAGCTCCGGATCGGCCAGCGCGACGTCCCAGGAGCCGACCCAGATCCGGTTCCCGGCGGTGGTGTCGGCGTCCAGCGGCAGGACGTCGAGCAGCAGGGTGCGCAGCGCGGCCAGGCCGTCGGCGGGCGCGACCCGGCGGGGGCGCCGGGCCGACTGCTCGGCCAGCACCTCCAGGGCGGTGCGCAGCAGGGCCTGCTTGTTCGGGAAGTAGTGGGTGAGCAGCCCGGTGGAGGCGCCCATCTCGGCCGCGACCGCGCGCAGCGTCAGTGCCCCGAAGCCGCGATCGGCGAGCACCCGCCAGACGGCGGCCGAAACGTCGCGGCGGCGGGCGTCATGATCTCCACGAGCGGGCGGCATGGCGCTAGGGTACCTGCCAAACGTTTGTTGTGTACTGCTGCCGCTGCCCCCTCCAATCCCTCCAGAGGAGAAGCCGCCGTGTTCGCCATAACCCTGCCCGTCTCCCTCACGGCTTCCCGTACTGCCGTGCTGCGTCCGCTGGAACCGCACCACGCCGTCGAGTACCTGGCGCACATCGACCGGGCCCGGAACAGCGTCGACCGCTTCGTGCCCTGGGCCTCCCGCACCGTCGACCTCGACTCCACCCGGTCCCTGCTCCAGCAGTTGGCGATCGCCCAGCGGGTCGGGATGACCCTGGAGGGCGTGCAGCGCTCCTCCTTCCCGCACGGCGGGATGCGTCACGACATGGAGGTCTGGGCCGTGCTCGCCGAGGAATGGCGGGCCGCCGTCCCTGGGCGTTTCCAGGGGGTTTCTTAAGAGGTACTCCGATGGCCACAAGGCGCATCGCCTGACCGGCCGCTCCGGGGTGACACTGAACGGGCCAAGCACTCGGGCGGGTACGCACGCGGCGGCACGGCAGCGGCGGCTCGGCACCACCGGCCGCCGCCCGGCCGCCCGGCATCCGCCGACCGGGAGGAGCCCGACCGTGACCACCGCCATGACCACCGCTCCGCTCCGCACCGCCCCCGCCCCAGCCCCCGTCCCGATGGTCGAGGTCACCGGGACCGCACTGCTCCTCGACCAGCCGGCCGCACCGCTGGCCTACGGCGCCGTCACGGTGAGCGGGCTGCGCGAGACCGGCGACGCGGAGTACACCGCCCAGGCCCGCCTCCTCGGCTTCTCCACCGACGTCGGCCACGAGCCCGCGCTGATGCTGGAGGCCGCACGGCAGGCCGTCGCGGCGGGCGCCCGGACCTTCTACTCGGCGCCCCTCGGCAGCGAGACCGCCCTGACCTTCCTCCAGGTCCACTCCATGGGCCCGGGCCCGGTCGCGATCGCGGACTCCCTGCTCCTGAAGATCACGGTGACCGACCGCCGGGCCCACCACGGCACCATCACCGCCCTGGACCACACCGTCGAGCTCTTCGCCCACGACGCCCTGGTCGGCCGAGTCGACGTAGCCCTGCGCATCCGCTGACCGCCCCCTCCGACGCCCGGGGTGACGCTGACCCGCCGTCACCCCATACCCCCAGCCCACCCCATTACGGACCACCCCTCGAACCTGTGTAAACTAGCCCGCGTTGCCCGTAGTGGCAGCGGTGCCGCCTTAGCTCAGTTGGCCAGAGCAACGCACTCGTAATGCGTAGGTCGCGGGTTCGAATCCCGCAGGCGGCTCAGAGAAGGCCCAGGTCAGATACCCGCTGACCTGGGCCTTTTGCTGTTCCCCGGCGTGCGGGCAGGCGTCAGTGGCGCGCTACGAGATCGCTTGCGTGAGCGATGCGTGAGCGCGGGTGTTGATCTCGGGTTAGCCCTTGGCCTTATTGGCCTTGGACTTCGCCTTCTTCTTGGCCTTCCGCTTCGCCTTCTCGGCTTCGGCCGCAGCCTTCGCGGCGGCCTTGGCGTGAGCCTCGGCTTCGGTCTTCCGCTGGAGGGGGACGAGCTTCGCGGCGGCCTCGGCGGCGTCCTTGGCAAGCTCGGGCAGGACGCTGGTGTAGGTGTCCGACGTGATCTTGATGGAGGAGTGGCCGAGCATCTCGGACACCACCTTCATGTCGACCCCGCCGGCGAGCGCGAGGGTGGCCGCGCCGTGGCGAAGGTCGTGAAGCCGGATCGGTGGCAGGCCGGATGCGGCCACGAGGCGCTCGAACATGTCGGTGACCTTGCCCGGGTGGAGCCAGGAGCCGTCCTCGTTGGTGAAGACCCGGCCGGTCTCCTTCCAGGCCGGCCCCCAGTCGGCCCGCTCCTTCTGCTGCCGCTCGCGGTGACGCCGCAGGACTGCCACCGTGTCGTCGTCCAGCGCCACGGTCCGGAAACTCCCGTCGGTCTTGGGATCGGACTCCTCGACCTCCCAGCCGTCCTGCACGAGTTGGGCCGTGACGGTCAGCGAGCTGCGGTCAAGGTTGGTCTCGGACCACGGCTGTCCGCACGCCTCGCCCCGGCGAAGACCCCGGAAGGTGATCACGTGCCACATCGCATACAGGCGGTCGTCGGCCACGGAATCGAGGAACGCGCCGGTCTGCTGCGGCGTCCAGACCATCACGGGGGAGGGCTTTACGTCGGTCTCCTGCCACTGGGCGACCCGTTCGGGCGTCCAGACCAGACCCTTCGGCTTGGTCGCCGGGTCGAGCTCGACGCGGGCGGCCGGGTTGAAGGTGATCAAGCCCTCGGGGATGGCGGCGTTCAGGGCGGTCCGCTGGACGGCGGAACGGCCGTCAGCGCTCCTGGAAGCGTGCGGCCGGTGCAGATATGGCCACCGGCCCGCGCCCCGGCTTCCCCACCGACGTGCAGCCCCAGCTGACCGCCTTCCTCACCCAGGCCGAAGGCAGATCCCGCATCGACGAGCGGATCTACACCCAGCGCGGCACCCACCTGCCCTCCCTGGTCGCGTTCGGCGCCGCCGTCAACGCGAGCGGTTCGGTGATCACCGTCCGGGGCCGGTCCGCACTCAGGGCCGCCGACGTGGCCGGGGAGGACATCCGGGCGGTGACCGCTCTGGTGATCGCCGCCCTGGCCGCTGAGGGCACCTCTACGATCCGAGGGATGTACCACCTGCGGCGCGGATACGGCAGCCTTCTACCGAAGTTGGCTGCACTTGCTGCCTACTTGACGATCGATCAGGAGAATTCGTGACCCTCACCATGCCGTGGAAGTCGAACGCGCTCGCTGACCTGTGCGAGTGTCTGGATCTGATGACCGCTGACGGTACCGTGCCCGGCGGCGTCATCGCCCACGGCACGTTCAACAGCGACCCTGGCTACCTGGCCTCCGGCGTCGTCGCCCCCGAGTGCGGCGACGGCCGCCCCGGCCCGAACACGGTGTACGACGTGGCGTCGCTGACGAAGGTGTTGGCCACCTGGCCGATGGTCGGCGCCTCCCTCATGGATGGCTTCACCCTGGACATCCCGGTCCGCGAACTGCTGTCCGGCATCTCGGCCGAGGCACCCGGCGGTCAGGTGACGGTCCGCTTTGTTCATCGCCTTCGGCGAAGCACCACTCCGGGCAGGTTTCTGGCCCATCGGCATTCCTCCCAGGCAAACCGCAGCCAAGGAAGACGCGCCAGCCCGTTCGGCCCAGGTGCGCCGTGAACCGGATCAGCCGCGCGAAGGCGAGCTGCAGCAATCCCTCGATCCGCTCCGGTATGCCAGAGCCTTCCGTCCCCGCACCGCGCCCCTGGAGCATCAGAAGTACTGCAGCAAAGTACAGCAACCACCCCGTCCGACAACGGACGCCAATACACCTCGCACCACCTCTGACGTGCGCAGATGGCCTCAGCGACCGCCCAGCCCATAATTCGGGACGAATAGGCCATGGGTTCAAATCCCGCTACCCTGACCTAGTGCAGTGGCCCTGCCGGAGAAATCCGGCAGGGCCACTGGCGTATCTGCCGACACGAAGGCGCGGCGATCTCCCCGCTCCTCCCCCGGCCATCGGCAACGCTTGCTGGGGACACGTCAGCAAGTCCATGTCCCCTCCAATCCCACGATGTGATGCAGAACACGGGCAGATTGCGATGGCCGGTCAGCTGCCGCTGCGGGCCTGCCGACAGCTCGAACCTCGCGCCAGGCCAGGCCAACCCTCCTCCCTCTCCAAGCTCGCCCTCGGTGACCATGCCATCAGCCAGCCTTGCAACTAGTCCTGATATACCGTCAAGAAGGCGGCGGGGCAGGGCTGTTAACCTCTGCGGGCCACCGGGCCGGATGCTACTGGCGGGAGGCCGGAGAAAAGCCGGCCCCGGCGGTAGAGAGATCCGGCCGACACGGCTGTTTATAGGTGTCGGGTCGGCGGTGGCGCATCGCCGAGGACAGCGAGCCGAAGAGGTGCTCTGTTGATGTGGGTTCCAGTGCTGCTGGCTTTGATCGGAGGCGGCGTAAGGGTGGTGTGCCTGGTGGTTGCTGGCCGGATCGGGCTGGCTCGCGAGCGCGTTCGCGGCCACGTGGCTGTCGCGGTGCTGCGGGCCGCGAGGTCGGCTGTGACGGTGGTTGACCAAGGCCCGGACGGCCGCGTGCTGACCGTCCGGACGCGGCCCGAGTCGGTCATCGGTGGCACCCGGGGAGAAGCACGATGACGAGCGACAGCAGCCGCAGTAGCGGGCGGGACTTCGGGTTCGACACCGAGTCCTTCGACGACTTCTTCGCCCGGACCTACGAGGACACCCTCAAGCGGGCGGTCATGCTGTGCGGGCACCGGGAGGACGCCGAGGAGGCCGTGATCGAGGCGTACGGTCGGGCCGCCGCGCGCTGGGAAGAGCGGCTGCGCGGCTACGAATCTCCCGAAGGCTGGGTCTTCAGGGTGGTCAAACAAGAGATCTGGAAGAAGGCCACTACCGTCCGCAAGCAGCTCGCCGCCCTGCTGCTGCTTCCCGCGGCACGGCAGGCCACCACCGAACAGACCGTTGAGGCCCGCGCGGCGCTCGACGCCCTGAAGGCGCTACCGGAGCGGCAGCGGATCGTCATGGTGCTGAACTGCCTCTACGCCGTTCCGCAGTCGGACATCGCCGACCAGCTGGGCATCACGCCCAGTGCCGTCGCGAACCACGTCCTCAAGGCCCGCCGCGCGCTGCGGGCGGCGTGGGGATTCGGGCCGGACGAGGAAGTGAGCGGGCTGGTGGCGAGCCCGAGCGGTGGGCTGAAGCAGCGGGGGTCGCTGTTCCAGGACGTCGATCCACTGGTCGAGCGGTTGGCGGAGGCCGAGGCATGGCTCCAGGCCCGGTTCGAGTCGGACCCGGGCGTGCTGGATCAGGCTCGGGCGCGCATCGCGGCGGTGTCGGCCCGGGTGGGCGGGGGTCGGGCATGACATCCACCCGGAGTGGCATACTGCGTGCGCTGTTCGCCGTGAGCACGCTCGTGGGCATGTATCTGCTGGCGTTGATGGTGGTGCTGGTGGGTCTGCTTGCCATGTTCGGCCCCTTGACGCTGCACCACGGCCCCGCGAGCGATGTCCAGGTGTCCACGCGCAATATCAGGCTGATGTTGCCGATCGTTCTGGCGGTATTCTTCGGCGTCTTCGTCAGCCGACCCACGGGCACCGTCACGGACTCGGTGCTGGTCTCCCCTGCTGAGGCACCGGCCCTGTGGGACCAGGTGATTCGGCTGGCGGCCGAGGTCGGTACCCGGCCGCCGACGGAACTGCGGCTGGTGACGATTGCCAATGCCATGGTGAGCGAGGAAGCACCGATGCTGGGCCTGCTGGGCGGGCGACGTCGCCTGTACCTTGGCGTTCCACTGCTCATGGGCCTGACCACCGATGAGCTGTCCGCCATCCTGTGCCACGAGCTGGGTCACTACGCCGGCCGCCACATACGGCTGATCACAGTGACTTACCGGTGCGCCCTCGCCTTGGAACGGACGTGCGAACGGATGCGGGTCACCGCGACCCGCTCCGGCCTGGCGGCTCTGCCCATGATCACGCTGTACTGGGTGCTCTCCCGCTACACCACTGGCTATAAGTGGGTCACGCTGGCCGTCCGACGTCGGCAGGAGAACGAGGCTGATGCGAAGGCGGCCCTGATCGTCGGCGCGGACGTGACCGCCAATGCCCTGCGTAGGGCTCACGCCCTGGAAATCGCCTGGGAGGGCTTCCTGGCCACATACGTCGAACCAGTTCGGCAGCAGGGGTTCCTCCCCGCTGACCTCTTCGAGGAATTCGGGCAGATGCTCCACGATCCTCGGTACCAGCAGATGTTGACGGAGCTGAGCGACTCCCGGATACCCTCCGCGGCATCACCCCGAGAAACCCACCCGCCACTGGCCGAGCGGCTGCGCCGGCTCGATCTGCTGGACCGACCACACCCGGCATCCGGAACGCGCGATTCGGCTGCGGCGATCGCGCTCGTCGGCGACGCGAAGCCGCTGCTTTCAACCGTTCAAGAGCAGATGTACGCCACAGCACGGGCCGAGGCCGTCCTGCTGCCGTCCCCGCGCTGGACCGAAACCACTGCGGAGATCCTCGCGCAAACCCCTGCCAGGGAGCTCCTCCAGGTGGCAGGACGGCTCTCCCGGACCTCCGCACCCTCCCTGGGTACCGTCCTGGACCTGTTGGAAGGGGGTTGTGGTCAGCGACTTGGTCGGCGCCGCACGGATTCCATCGAGGAGGTCCACGACCTGTTCGGCTCCGCACTGCTCGCATTGGTCGGCCAGGCGCTAGTAGCCAGTGGCCAGGCCCGCTGGAAGCTCTTTTGGACCGGTCCCGTCCAGTTGGTCGCCGACGAGTCCATGCTGCTCGAGCTTCGGCAACTGGTCGAGTCCGCAGTGCGCCACCCCTACGAAGTGGACCGCCTGCGCCTGTGGCTCGTGCTGGCGGGGGCCGATCTCTCGATGACGCCAGAGGCCCAGCCGTCCGGTACGCCCCGACCTACGGATCGGCGAGAGGGTGCCCCGGCGGGCAGGAAGGCGTTCGGATACTCGTTGCCCTTCAAGCTGTGGACCCGGGAGGACCGGCTGACGGTCCTGATCGGCGGCGCGGTCCTTCTGGTCATCATGGTCACTGGCCTGGCCCGGGTGATTGCCAATGTGGACTGGGGTACTCCCACGGTGCCCGCTGGATGGCCGAACAACGCGGTCCAGCCGGTGCCGCCCTTCCAGCGGCCGGGTGGGGGCATCTCGCCGCCACCCGCCGCAGCAAGGCCGCTGCCATCGTGGCCACCGTTGCTCGTCGTCACCGTGCACCAAGGGGACACTCTGAGTGCGCTGGCTCAGCGCTATGGGACCACAGTAGAGGGGTTGCAGTTTCTGAACGGCCTCGGCAATTCCACCTTGATCAAAGCCGGGGACATGTTGATCATCCGACTCTGAGCCGACGAGTGGGAGGAAGCCGAAGCGCGAGCGCGGTAGTGGAACCGAGTTCTCGCGTCTCGGGGTATGGCGATCACGCTCGAGGCTGCTCGCGACCAGCTGCCCTGGAGTGGAGCTGCGTGAGCGATGCGTGAGCGGACGGCGTAGTACGTGCCGGTTCGGGTGGGATCGTGGATCACGGTGCAGCGTTCTGACCTGAGGATTCATCACCAGGTGGTTGATGCCAGCATCAGCCAACATGATCACTCTTGGGCTCGTAGTGCGTAGGTCGCCGGTTCGAATCCCGCAGGCGGCTCCATGGTGAGACCCCAGGTCATGCCTCTGACCTGGGGCTTTTCCGCCTTATCGGCCTTGGCGGTGGGCCGGGTGGGCGCTGGGTGGGCCGGTGGGGGTGGTCAGTCGGGTGGGGTGGTGATGCGGTAGCCGACGGTGGGGGTGGTGGTGATCACTGGGGGGTTGCCGAGTTTGCGGCGGAGTCTGCTGACGGTTACGGCGACGGTGTTGGTGAAGGGGTCGGTGTGCTCGTCCCAGAGCTGTTCCAGGAGGGTTTCCGCGCTGAGGTAGGCCGGGCTGGCTTGGAGCAGGGCGGTGAGGAGTTCGAACTCCTTGACCGAGAGGTCGAGTCGGCTGCCGTCGCGGGTCGCGGTGCGGTGGACGGGGTCGAGTTCGAGGCCGGCCGCGCGGAGTACCCGGGCGCGGGCGTAGGGGCGGCGGCGGGCCAGGGCTCGTAGTCGCAGGACGAGTTCGGGGAAGTGGAACGGTTTGACCAGGTAGTCGTCGGCGCCCAGGCTCAGGCCGCCGACGCGGTCGCCCGGCGAGTCGGCGGCGGTCAGCATCAGGACCATGGGCCGCTGGTCCCGTTCGGTGATCATCTGGCAGAGCGTGTCGCCGTGGATGCCGGGCAGGTCCCGGTCCAGTACCACCGCGTCGTAGGCCGTGGCGTCCAGCTTGGCGGCGGCCTCCAGGCCGTCGTAGGCGACGTCCACCGCCATGCCCTGGTCGCGCAGGCCCTCGGCCACCAGGTCGGCGAGCGATCGGGCGTCCTCCACGACGAGCACTCTCATGCCCGGGCCTCCTCGTGGTCCGCGCGCGGGAGGGTGACCGTGACGCGCAGGCCGCCCTCGGCACGGGCGTGCAGGTCGAGCGTGCCGCCGTGCGCCTCGGCGACCGCAGCGGCAATGGCGAGGCCGAGGCCGGATCCGTCGCCGCCGGTCCGCTCCGCGCCGAGTCGGCGGAACGGGCGGACGAGTTCTGCCGCCTGAGCCTGTGCCAGTACCGGCCCGCCGTTCTCCACGGTGACGTGGATGGTCCGCTCCCCGGCATGGACGGTGACGTTGAGCCAGCCCTCGGGCTCGTTGTGCCGAACCGCGTTGTCGACCAGGTTCTCCACCAGCCGGCACAGCAGCGTCCGGCTGCCGTGCACCCGGGCGCCGGGGTGGGCTGCGCGGGTCGCGGTCAGACCGCGACCGGCGAGGCTGCCGGCTTGTTGGTCGAGGGCAGCGGCGGCCAGCGCGTCCAGGCGGACGAGCTCGGTGCCCGGTGGCACGCCGTGCTGGGCGCGAGCCAGGGTCAGCAGGCCCTCCAGCAGCCGGTCGACCTGGTCGAGCTCGGTGCGGACCCGTCCCGCCAGCGTCAGGGTCTGCTGGGGGAGGGGGCCCGGCTTGGCGAGCGTCACGTCCACCGCCGCCCGCATGGTGGCGAGTGGGGTGCGCAGTTCGTGGGAGGCGTCGGCGACGAAGCGCCGCTGGGCTGCGAACGCGCCCTCCAGGCGTGCCAGTAGGCCGTCGATGGTGTCGCCGAGGTTCCGGAGCTCGTCGTGCGGGCCCTCGACGGCGAGCCGTTCGTCCAGGTTGTCGGCGGAGATCCGGCGGGTGGCGGTCGTCATCGCGCGCAGCGGCCGCAGGACGCGCCCGGCGGCGTACCAGCCGAGCAGGATCGAGAGCAGGCCCATGACGGCGAGGCCGACGGCCGAGCCCAGCAGCAGTTGGTGGGTCTGCCCGCTGCGGGCCTGGGCGAGCTGCTGCTCCAGGCTCGCGATCCGCGCGCCGGCGTCAGAAGGGGCCGAGCCACCGCTGCCGGGCGCGGACACGGCCTCCACGGATCCGCCCGCCACCAGGCCGACCACTGCCAGCATGGCGGCACCCGAGGCGAGGAAGAGGCTGGAGTACAGCACCGTGAAGCGCCAGCGGACGCTGCGGCGGCGCGCCGGTCGCGCCGGACGTTCCCGAGTCACTGTCGTCCTTCCCCCTGGCCGATCCGACTGCCTGACCAGGCTAGGCGAGGCGACCTAACAGCGGCATGACAGCTCCCGTTCCGCCCGTGTCACGCCCCCGCGCCCACCGTGGAGCGGGAACAGCCGAGCGGAAGGCCGAGTCGGGAGGACGGGCGGCAGTGATGAGGGACGCAGCAGTGGCGGGGGACGCGGCAGTGGTGAGGGACGACGTCGGCATCGAGGTGTCGGGCCTGCGGAAGCGCTTCGGCGCGACACAGGCGCTGGACGGGATGTCGTTCACGGTCCGGCCCGGTCGGGTGACGGGATTCGTGGGACCGAACGGCGCGGGCAAGTCCACCACCATGAGGGTCGTACTCGGCCTGGACGCACCCGACGAGGGACGCGCCCTGGTCGGCGGTCGGCCGTACCGGAGCCTGCGCAGTCCGCTGCGCTGGCTGGGCTCGCTGCTGGACGCCGGCGCGCTGCAGCCCAGCCGGACCGCACGCCACCACCTGCTGTGGCTCGCGCACTCGCAGGGGTTGCCCCCGAGCCGGGTGGACCAGGTGCTGGAGCAGGTGGGGCTGGCCGGCGCCGCGCGCCGCAGGGCGGGCGGCTTCTCACTGGGCATGCGGCAGCGGCTGGGCATCGCGGCGGCGCTGCTCGGGGAGCCGCCCGCCCTGATGCTGGACGAGCCGTTCAACGGCCTTGATCCGGAGGGCATCCGGTGGATCCGGCGGCTGTTGACGTCGCTGGCCGCCGAGGGGCGGGCGGTACTGGTGTCCAGCCATCTGATGAGCGAGCTGGAGGACGTCGCGGACCACGTGGTGGTGGTCGGGCGCGGCCGGGTCGTGGCCGACACCGGCGTGCGTGAGCTGCTCGCCAGGGTCTCGGCGGGCCGGGTGACCCTGCGCACCTCCGAGGCGCGGGCTGCCGCCGAGGTGCTCGCGCGCGCCGGCGGTGCCGTGCGGACGGCCGGGCCCCAGGCCCTTGAGGTCACCGGGCTGCCGGGCGAGGCGATCGTCGCACGGCTCACCGAGGCGAACGTGCCCTTCGCTGAACTGGCCACCCACCGGCCGACGTTGGAGGAGGCCTATATGGCGATCACTCAGGACTCGGTGGAGTACCGGGCGGGGGTCGAGCGATGAGGGCCCTGCGCGCCGAGTGGACCAAGTTCCGTACCGTGCGCGGCTGGCTGTGGGGCGCCGTCGCGGCGGTGCTCGCCTCCGTGCTCTTCGTGCTGGTCGGCACGGCCTCCTCGAACCAGCACCAGCAGGACGCGGCAGCGCTCCCCGTCGGCCCCGGCGGTGAAGCGGTCAACGACAGCTGCTACTTCGTGCACCAGACGCTGACCGGGGACGGCACGATCACCGTCCCGGTGGCCGCACTGAGCGGAACCTTGAGCGACATGACGGCCGGTCAGGACCGGACGGTGGCGGGCGTCACCCCGTGGTCCAAGGCCGGGATCCTGGTCAGGCAGAGCCTCGACCAGGGCTCGTCCTACGCGGCGATGATGGTCACCGGGGAGCACGGGGTGCGGATGCAGGACGACTTCACGCACGACCGGGCGGGCCTGGCCGGCAGCCCCTCCGCTGCCG
Organism: Kitasatospora acidiphila; assembly: GCF_006636205.1. Taxonomy (NCBI): domain Bacteria; kingdom Bacillati; phylum Actinomycetota; class Actinomycetes; order Kitasatosporales; family Streptomycetaceae; genus Kitasatospora; species Kitasatospora acidiphila. The sequence goes on from NZ_VIGB01000003.1 coordinate 4,989,678, forward strand.
AGCCGCGCTGGTTGCGGCTGGTCCGCTCGGGGACGACCGTCACCGGCTACGACTCCACCGACGGCGTGCGGTGGACCGAGGTCGGCACCGCCCACCTGCCCGGGGCAGCGGTCACCGTGCAGGTGGGGCTGTTCGTCGCCGCCCCGGCAGCGGTGCAGACGAGCGGCGGCGGGGGCAGCAGCCCCGCCACGGCCACCGGAAGCTTCGGCCGGGTGGCGCTCGGCGGCGCCTGGAGCCAGGCGGGCGGACAGTGGCAGGGCACGCAGGTGGGCGGCGACGCCGGTACGTCGGGCAGTTACCCGGCCGGCACCAGCGGCGGCTGGACCACCAACGGCGACGGCTTCACCGTCACCGGCGCGGGCGACATCGCCCCCGTCGTGGGCGGGCCCGCGCTCGGCCCCGCGTTCACGGTCGAGACCTTCCTGGTCGGCACCTTCGCGGGCCTGATCGTACTGACGGTGGTGGCCGTGCAGTTCGTCACCGCCGAGTACCGTCGCGGGCTGCTCGGCACGACTCTCGCGGCGGTGCCGCAGCGCGGCCGGGTGCTGGCGGGGAAGTCCGCGGTGGTCGCGGCGGTCGCCTTCGCGGTCGGCGCGGTGGCATCCGCCGTGAGCATCCCGCTGGGCGAACTGCGGGCGCACGCAGCGCACTTCTCGGTGCTCACCGTGCCCGTGGCGGTCGAGCTGCGCGCGGTCCTCGGCACCGGCCTGCTGCTGGCTGCGACGGCGGTCCTCGCACTGGCCCTCGGCACGGTGCTGCGGCGCAGCGCCACGGCGATCACCGCGGTGGTGGTGACGACGGTGCTGCCCTACCTGCTCGCGTTCGGCGGCATGCTGCCGACCGGCCCGGCCGAGTGGCTGCTCCGGTTCACGCCTGCGGCGGGCTTCGCCGTCCAGCAGACCCTGCCGCGCTACGGCCAGGTGCTCAGCGTCTACGCGCCGTCCTCGGGCTACTTCCCGCTCCAGCCCTGGGCCGGCCTCGCCGTCCTCGGAGCCTGGACGGCGCTCGCCCTCGCGGCGGCGACCGTGCTGCTGCGGCGGAGGGACGCATGAGTGCCCTCGACCTCACGGCGCTGCGGCGGGCCTGCCGCGCGGAGTGGACCAAGCTGCGCACCGAGGCGGGGCACGGCCGGCTGCTGCTCGGCCTGGTCCTGGTGACGGCGGGCGTCGGCGCGGCGGTGTCCGCAGGCGTCCGGTGCCCGGCGGCGGGCTGCGGCCAGGACCAGGTGCGGCTCAGCCTCGCCGGGGTGACGGTGGGTCAGGCGCTGGTCGCGATCACGGCGGTGCTGCTCGTCGGCAACGAGTACGGCACCGGTCTGATCCGCACCACGTTCGCGGCGGTGCCCCGGCGCGGCACGGTGCTCGCCGCGAAGGCCGCCGTGCTGAGCGGGACGGTTCTGGTGGTCGGCGGCGCCGCCGTGCTCGCCTCCGTCCTGGCGGGGCGGCTGGTGCTGCCGGGCAGCGGCTACACGGCCGAACACGGCTACGCCCCGCTCTCCCTCGCGGACGGCCCGACGCTGCGCGCGGCGGCGGGCTCGGTGGTCTATCTGGTGCTGGTCGCCCTGCTCGCCCTCGGCGTCGCCGCGGCGGTACGGGACGCGGCGGCCGCGGTCGGCGCCGTGCTGGCGCTGCTCTACCTGTTCCCGCTGCTCAGCCATGTCGTCACGGATCCGCAGCTGCAGCGGCTGCTGGCCCGGATCGGCCCGATGCCGGCGGGGCTGGCGATCCAGGCCACGACGGACCTGCGCCACCTCCCCATCGGCCCGTGGGCGGGCCTGGGCGTGCTGGCCCTCTGGGCGGCGGCCATGCTGCTCCTCGGTGGCACGCTGCTGCGGCTGCGCGACGCCTGAGGCCAGCCAAGCCGGGGCGCGGCGGACCAGTCGCGATTCTTTACGCGCGCTTTACACACTGTGCCAGAATTCCTGGGTGTGGCCCTGAAGTTGCTGATAGCCGATGACCAGGAGACGGTGCGGCGCGGGACGCGGCGGATCCCGGAGCGCCAGCCGGACACGGCGGTGGTCGGCGAGGCGGCGGACGGGCCGGCCGCGGTCGCGGCGGCGGACGGGCCGGCCGCGGTCGCGGCGGCCAGGGCGCCGCAGCCGGATGCGGCACTGGTGGACATCCGGATGCCGCGGCTGGACGGCCCGCAGGTCGTGCGGCAACTCGCCCAGTAATGGCGAGTAGTGGGGGAGACGTGACAGGCACGGCGTGGCGGTGGGGCGCGGCCCTGTACCTGGTGTTCGTGGCGCTGGTGGCCGCCCCGGCGGCCTTCGCGCCGCCGAGTGCGGCGCTGCTGGCGGGCAGCGCGGCGGTGGCGATGCTGGCCGCGGCGCTGCGCCGGCCGCCGCTGGGGCGCCCGGACCTGGTGACCGGCGGCGGCGCGGCGGCGGTGCTCTCGCTGGGCGTGGACGTGGGCTACCCGGGACAGCGCGGGCTGGTACTGCTCTGGGAGCCCTTCGAGTTGGCGGCGCTGCTGGTGCTGACCGCGCGGGTGATCCGGCACGGCAGCGCCCGGCAGGCCGCCGTGGTCGGCCCGGCGCTGGCACTGGCCGCCGTGCTGCTGCCGCTGCGCTTCACACTGCGGATGCCCACCGGGGCGCCGCTCGCCTCGGTGACGGGCACCGCGCTCGCCATCTTCCCGGTCGCCTGCGCCGTCGGCGTCGGGCTGTACCTGCGGGCCCGGGACGGGCGCCGGGCCCGCGCCGTGCAGCGGGCCCGGCACGAGCAGCGGCTCGAAGTCGCCCGGGATCTGCATGACTTCGTGGCCCACGAGGTGACCGGGATGCTGCTGGAGGTGCAGGCCGCCCGGGTCGGTGCGTATGACGAGGAGCAGAACCGGGAGCTGCTCGGACGGCTGGAGGAGGCCGGGCGGCGGGCCCTGGAGTCCGTGGACCGCAGCGTGCAGGCGCTGCGCGAGCCGGGCGACGCCGCCACCCGGGTGCACGGGCTGGCCGACCTGTCCGAGCTGGTCGGGCGGTTCACGGTCGGCGGGCGGATCGAGGGCCGGCTCGACCTGCCGCCGCAGTCGGCCGGCAGCGCGCCGCGCGAGATCGAGGACGCCGCCTACCGGCTGGTGCTGGAGGCGCTCACCAACATCCGCCGGCACGCACCCGGCGCGCGGCACCTGGAGGTGGTCGTGCGGTTCGTCGGGGGCGGCCTGGGGGTCACCGTGACCAACGGCGGCCGGCGGCCGGGCCGGATCACCGCGCTGCCGAGGCGCCGGCACACCGGGGGGACCGGCCTGGCCGCGCTGGCCGAACGGATCGAGGCGCTCGGCGGTCGGCTGACGGCGGGCCCGCACGAGGGCGGCTGGCGGGTCAGCGGGGTGCTGCCGCTGAGCAGCTGAGTGCGGGCCTGGGTCGTTTGAGTCGAGCTGGCGGACAACGGATACCGGCGGCAAGCGGGCCGTGATCGTCTTCGGCGTACGATGCCCGCGTGGAGGGGGAATCCGGCAGGGACGTCGCGCCGCGTCTGGCACGCGCCCTGGTGGTTGCCGTGGCCGCCGCGCTGGCCTCGGCGCACCTGCTCAAGGGGCTGGGACGGATACCGACGGCCCCGGTCGCCGGTGTCGCGATAGCCGCGGCCTGCCTGGCCCTGGTGGCGCTGCAGCTCCGGCACACCCGCTCCACCCCGGTGCGGGGGCGCGGGCCGGGCTGGGCGGTCGCGGAGCTGGCGGTCGCCTTCCTCGCGGTCGGCCCGCTGGGCGTGTCGGTCGGCCTGCTCTGCCTGCCCGCCGCCTCGCTGCTGCTGGAGCGCCGCCGGCTGCTGCTGATCATGTTCGGCACCGGCGCCGTGCTGGTCGAGGCCCTGCGGTCGGCAAGCGTCCGCGACGCCGTCGACCTGCTGCTGACCGTCGCACTCGGCGGCGTCATGCTGTACGCCGTCACCACCCTGGCACTGCTGGCGACCCGGGTGCACGCCGCCCGGCTCACCCTCGCGGCCGCCGCGGTCACCGATGAGCGGCTGCGCATCGCGTCCAGCCTGCGCAGCGAGCTGTCCCAGGGCCTGGCGGAGATCCACGGCCTGGCCGTCCGACAGGACCCGTCGGCCCTGGACCGGTTGATCGCGGTGGCGCGCCGGACGCTGGCTGCCGCCCGCGCCACCGCCGCGGAGCTGCGCAGCCTCTCGCTGGCCCCGGAGGCGGCGAGTGCCCGGGCGCTGCTGGCGTCCGCCGGTATCGCGGCCGACATCCGCGTCGGGCACCGCGAGCCGCTCGGGCCGGCCGGGACGGTGCTGGCGACGGTGCTGCGCGAGGCGGTCACCGCGGTCGTCCGGGTCGGCGACGCCCGCCGCTGCGAGGTCTCCACCGGCGAGCGGGCCGGGCGAGTGGTGCTGCGGGTGGTCAATGACGGGGTGCCGACGGCTGCCCTCGGTGCGGACGTCCTGGACGATCTGGCGGCCCGGGTCCGCGCGGTCGGCGGCCGGCTGACGGCGGGTCTGGAGCCGGACGGCCGGTTCGCCGTGGAGGCAACCGTCGCGGCCACCCCCGCCCCGGCGGCCGCCGCCGACCCGCCCGAGCTGCGCGGTGCCCTCGGCCTGTACCACTTCCTGCTCGCCGCCTTCTGCGTCAAGGCGCTGATGTTCGTCCCGGCGTCGGATCGCGGCCTCGGCGTGGCGTGCGTGCTGGTGTTCAGCGCCGCCCAGGCCCGCTTCGCCTTCCAGGACGCGGCCCTCCTCCGGTCGCCGGTCGGGGCCCGCCTCGCCCTGCTCGCCTCGGCGGTGCTCGCCCTGTTGCCGCTGCCCTGGTTCGGGCGGAACTGGATCGGCGCGGCCGGCATCCTGGCCGGCTCGCTGCTGATCGTGCTGCCGCTGCGGGCGGGCGCGGCCCTGGCCGCCGTGCTGGCGGTGGCAGCCGGCGTGATCAGCGGCCATGGTGCGGGTGCGGTGCTGCTGGCGGCGGTCAACATGCTGATCACCTGCGTGGTCGTCTACGGGGTGCTGCGCCTGGTCCGGCTGGTTCGGGAGCTCCAGCAGGCGGGGGCCGGGCTGGCCCGCGCCGCCGTTGTCACCGAACGCCTGCGCGCGGCCCGCGACTTGCACGACCTGCTCGGCCACGGTCTGGCCGCGATCCTGCTCAAGGCCGAGCTGGCGCGGCGCCTGGCGGACACGGACACCGGCCGCTGCCGGGCCGAGTTGACGGACATCGTGTCCCTGGCCGAGCGCGGGCAGGCCGAGTTGGGGGCGGTGGCCGGCGACAGTCCCCGGCTGTCCTTCGGCACCGAACTGGCCTCGGCGGCGGCGGTTCTGGAGGCGGCCGCCATCACGGTGGAGCTGGAGGACGCGCCGGTGCCGCCCGGGGCGGGGGCCGTGCTGAGCGTGGTCCTGCGCGAGGCCGTGACCAACATCCTGCGGCACAGCTCGGCCCGCCACGCGCGGATCGCCGCCTCGGTGGCCGGCGATCGGGTGCGCCTGGAGGTGGAGAACGACGGCGCCCCGGACGGCGTGACCGCGCCCGGTTCCGGGATCGGCGGGCTGACGGTCCGCGTCACCGAGGCCGGCGGCACCCTGGCGGCCGGCCCGGACGACGGCTGGTACCTGCTGCGCGCCGACCTGCCGCTGAACTGAGCGGCCGGCCCCGCTCCTTGGCGGTGCGACTCACAGCCATCCGGCGTCGCGGGCGATGCGCACCGCGTCCGTCCGGTTCCGTGCGTTCAACTTGCCGACCACCGCGGTCAGTACGTTGCGCACCGTCCCGGTCGACAGGTGCAACCGCGCGGCGATCTCCGGCGGTTCGGCGCCTTCGGCCAGTTCCCGCAGCACGTCGTTCTCCCGTGGGGTCAGCGGGTTGTCCGCCAGGTCCCAGGCGGCGACGGCCAGCGTCGGATCCAATACCCGTCCGCCGGAGGCGACTTGGCGAATCGCCGCGACGAGTTCCGGTGGCGGAACGGTCTTCAGCAGGAACCCGTCCACCTTCGCGTCCAGGGCCTTGCGGAGCAGCCCGGGACGGCCGAGCGAGGTGAGCATCAGGGTCCGGCAGCCCGGCAGCTTCTCCTTCAGCGCCGCAGCCGCCTGCAGGCCGTCCGACCGGCCCGGCATCTCGATGTCGAGGACCGCCACATCGGGCGTGAAGACCAGCGCCCGCGGCACCACGTCGTCGGCCGAGTCGGCCTGCGCCACGACCTCCAGATCGGGCTCCAGCTCCAGCAGCGCCACGAGTGCGCCGCGCACCACGTGCTGGTCCTCGGCCAGCAGGATTCTGATCACGTCACGACCCTACCCGTGACGATGTCACGGGTGCCGCGTGATGCCGTCCCTGGGCGGGGAGTTCGCAGGTCGGCAGGCTTGAGCACATGAGCGAAGCGATCACTTTGGACGCCGTGAGCAAGGTCTACGGCAAGGGGCGGGGCGCGGTCGCCGCGCTGCGGGAGGTGACGGTGCGGTTCCCCAGGGGCGGCTTCACCGCAGTGATGGGGCCGTCCGGTTCGGGCAAGAGCACCTTCCTGCACTGCGCGGCCGGCCTGGACCGGCCGACCTCCGGAACGGTCCGCCTGGGCGACACCGACCTGTCCCGGCTCAGCGAGACGAAACTGACCGAACTGCGCCGGGAGCGCGCGGGTTTCGTGTTCCAGTCCTTCAACCTGATCTCCTCGCTGACCGTCGAGCAGAACGTCACGCTGCCGCTGCGCCTGGCCGGGCGGCGTGCCGACGCCGGGCGGCTGGCCGAACTGGTCCGCCGGGTGGGGCTGCAGGACCGCGCGGGGCACCGGCCGGCCCAGTTGTCCGGCGGTCAGCAGCAGCGGGTGGCGATCGCCCGGGCGCTGATCTCCGACCCCGAGGTGGTCTTCGCCGACGAACCCACCGGCGCGCTGGACACCATGACGGCCCGCGAGGTGCTGACCCTGCTGCGGCAGACCGTCGACGAGCTCGGCCAGACCATCGTCATGGTCACCCACGACCCGGTCGCCGCGTCCTACGCCGACGAGGTGCTGTTCCTGGCCGACGGCCGGGTCGTCGACACCATGCTCGGCCCGACCGCCGCCAACGTCGCCGACCGCATGATCCGCCTGGGAGCGTGGAACCGATGATGCTGGGTCTCTCCCTCGCCACCCTCCGGCACCGGATGGCCGCCTTCGTCGGTGCGTTCGTCGCCCTGTTCTGCGCCGCGGCCATGGTCTGCGGCTGCGGGACGCTCCTGGTCACCGGCCTGACCAGCACGGTCCGGCCGGAACGCTACGCGGCCGCGCCGATCGTGGTCTCCGGGGACCGGAACGTCCACGCCATCGAGAAGCAGGGCAACGGCAAGACCAAGGAGAAGACCAAGCCGATCGCCGACCACGCCTGGGTGCCGGCCGACCTCGCCGAGCGCATCAAGGCCCTGCCGTCGGTGCGGGCGGTCGCCACCGAGGTGACCTTCCCGGTGCTGCTGCCCGGCGGTCCCAGCAGTGAGTCCTGGGGCCACGGTTGGGAGTCCGCGCCGCTGGCCGGCCTCACCCTCGCCGCCGGGCGGGCGCCGTCCGCCCCGGACGAGGTCGTCGTCGACGCGGCCACCGCCGCCCGGGCCCACCTGTCCCTCGGCGCCACCACACCCGCGCGCACCGCCTCGGGCACCCTGGCCGTGCGGGTGGTCGGCGTCACCGCCCAGGGGTTTGGCAGCCAGGCGGCGGTGTTCTTCGCCCCCGACCGGGCCCGTCAACTCGCCGGCCATGACGGCTTGGTCAGCGCGATCGGCGTCTTCCCGGCCGCACCGTCGGCCGCCGCCGACATCCGGGCCCTGCTCGCCACCGCACCGACGGTCTCCGCCGCACCGACGGTCTCCGCCGCACCGACGGTCTCCGGCGGCCCGACGGTCTCCGGCGACCCGACGGCTCCCGGCACCCCGACGGTCCCCGCCGCCGTGGTCAGCACCGGCGACGACCGCGGGACGGTGGAGTTCACCGACGCCGCCAACGCCCAGGTCCGCCTGATCAGCATGGGCGCCGTGCTGGCCGGAACCTCGCTGCTGGTCGCCCTGCTGGTCGTGGTCGGCACCTTCGGCCTGTCGATCCAGCAGCGGCAGCGGGAGATCGCGGTGCTGCGCGCCGTGGGCGCGACCGGACGGCAGGTCCGCAAGATGATCGGCGGCGAGGCGCTGGTCGTCGGCCTGGCCGCCGGTGCCCTCGGCGCCGTCGCGGGTCTGCCGCTGGGCGGCTGGCTGCACGAGCGGTTCGTGGCCCTGGACGTGATCCCGGCGAACCTGCCCGTCGTCCTCTCGCCGTTCCCGGTGCTCGTCGCGGCGGCCGCCACCCTGCTGTCCGGCTGGGCCGCCGCCCGGATCTCGGCCCGGCGCGCCACCGCCATCAAGCCGGTCGAAGCCCTCGGCGAGGCCGAGCTCAAGCCGGCGCGGCCGAGCTGGACCCGGATCGGGTTCGGCGTCCTCGCCACCGCCGGCGCCGTCGTGCTCACCGCGCTGCTCACCGTCCTGCACACCGATGCGGCGTCCACCCCGGTCTGCTTCAACGCCGTCCTGCTGTGGTGCACCGCGCTCTCCCTGCTCGGCCCGGTGGTCGTCAGGGGTGCCACCGCCGTGCTGGGCCTGCCGCTGCGGGTGTCCAGGGTCGGCGGCTACCTCGCCGCCCACAACCTGCGGGCCGGCGCGCACCGGCTCTCCTCGGTCGTCAACCCGCTGACCCTGCTGATCGCGATGGCCTGCACCATCCTGTTCACCGCGACCACCGTCGACCACGCCGCCGGGGCGCAGCGCCAGCGCGGGAACACCGCCGACTTCGTGGTGGGCCCCGCGTCCCGGCGACCGCCGCGGCGGAGGTCGCCGCCGTCCCCGGTGTGCGGACGGTGACCCGGGTGCTGCACACCACGGTTCGCGACGGCCTGACCGAGCGCAGCGTGCAGGCGGTCACGCCGGAGCACCTGGCCGACACCCTCGACCTCGGCGTCACCGCCGGCGACCTCGGCCGGCTGGCGGACGGTACTGCGGCGGCCGCCGACGGGCTGGGCTACCGGCTCGGCCAGCACGTCCACCTCACCCTGGCCGACGGCACCCCGGCCGATGTCACGGTCGTCGCCCTCTACGGCCGCGGCCTCGGCTTCGGCGACCTCGTCCTCGCGCACGGACCGGTCGCCGCCCACGTCGACGTGCCGCTCGACGACGAACTGCTGGTCCGCGGCGACGGCCTCACCCGGCCGGCCCTTGCGGCGGCCCTGCACGCCGATCCCGGCCTCGGGGTGCTCACCAGCGCCGCCGCCGAGGGATCGCAGACCCAGGTGAGCACCCAGATCGGCTACGTCATGCTCGGTCTGATCGTCGCCTTCGTCGCCATCGCGGTCCTCAACACCCTGGCGATGAGCATCGCCGACCGCCGCCGGGAGTTCACCGCGCTCAAGCTGACCGGTGCCACCCGGCGGCAGATCCGGCGGATGCTCGGCTGGGAGACGGTGACCTCCGTGGCCATCGCCACCGCCTTCGGCCTCGCGGTCGCCTTCGCGGTGCTCACCACCTACGCCGAGGGCATCACCCGCGGCACCGCCGGGATCGCCATGCCCGGCAGCCGGCTCGCCGCGATCCTGGCCGGCACCGTCGTCCTCGCCGCAGTCGGCACCTGGCTCCCCGCCGGCAGCGCCCTGCGCGGCCTGCGCCGCCCGGCCTGACCACCGGCTCGCTCAGCGGCCTCGCGGCCCTCCGGAGGGTTTGAGGCCGGAGGGTTTGAGGCTGGACGGCTTGGGGCCGGAGGGCTTGAGGACGGAGAGTACGACGCTGGCGAGGTACACCGACAGGGCGACGGTCGGGATGATCACCAGGTTGTAGCGGGTGAAGCCGAGGTGCATGTCGGCGATGGTGCCGGTGGGGTGCCGGGCGGCCAGCTGGGCCGCCTCGTGCAGTCGGGCGGTGAGCTCGACGATCGAGGCGGCCGCGGCGGCCAGGGTGAGCCAGAACTTGACGGTGACCCAGCGGTACTTGAAGAGGCGCCAGGGCGTGCCGAGGGCGAGGGCCAGTCCGCTCAGCAGGGTGAGCAGACTGAGCGGGACGATCAGTGCGTCGCCGAGGATCCGCATCGTCAGGTAGGTGCTGCGCAGGGTCGTCGCGCTGGAGGTCAGCAGGCCGGCGGTGCCGAGGGTGAGCAGGCAGAGCATCAGGCCGAGCCAGCTGATCGAGGCGACGAGGTGGACGATCAGCAGGGTCTTGCGGGCGGCCGGCGAGAGGCGTTTGGTCGCCATGACGCTTGGCCCTCCCTTCAGTTGAGCGGTTCCCGACGCTGGGATCCTCGCCGCCTGGGCCCAGCCGCGTCGTCACCCGGCGGACGGCCGTCGCCGTACTTCCGCGGGAGTACGGCACAAGTCCCCCGGCGGGGGACGCTCGGACGGCTGGCGGTCCGGTGAACTGAGGCCCGCCGAGCCTGGGACCTCCAGTCGGCGCCGCCCCAACTACGGAGGCCGTCAACCGTGTTGACCTCGATCACGACCCCGCCCCGCCGCACCTCCACCGGGGCGCTCAGCGGCGTCCTGTACGTGCTGTTCTTCGTGGCCAGCCTGGTGATCGGCGGCGTCACCGCGCCGTCCGGCCCGATCGCCACGCCGTACTCCAGCGATCAGGTGGCCCGCACGTTCCTGTTCGCCGACCCGTCCGCGCTGCACCGCTCGCTGCAACTCACCGGCCTGCTCCAGATGTTGTCGGCGCTGGCGCTGCTGGCCTTCGTCCCGGTGCTGGCGGATTTCGTGAGCCGCCACGGGAGTTCGGTGCGGGCGGGCCTGGTCCGGATGGCGGGCGTCGCGTCCGGGGTGCTGCTGGTGGTCTCCTCGGCCGGGGGCTGGCTCCTGTCGATGGTCAACTCCCTGGGCGACCTGGCCGTTTCCCGCACCCTGATGAACCTCACCTTCATCACCGGCGCCGCCCCCGCGATCGGCACCCTCGGCCTGGTGCTCTGGCAGGTGTCGCGCACCGCCCTGGCCGCCCGAGCGCTGCCCGCCTGGATCGGCTGGGCCGGCTCGGTGCTGGCCGTGGCAAGTGTGCTGTCGCTGCTCTCCCTGGTCGCCGAGCCGGCCACCCTGCTGATCCCGGTCGGCCGCTACCTGGGCTTCGTCTGGTTCCTCGCGGTGAGCCTGCTGCTGTGGCGCCGGGGCGGGACCGATGGCACGGAGTAGTCCTGTCCGCTTCAGCGAATGCAGATCGTCTTGACGGCGAATCCCCCGATGAGGCGTTCGACGACCGACCAGGCCCGGTCGGTGGTGAGGACGGGGAGGCCGTGGCGTTCGGCGACGGCGAGGCACAGGGAATCCGCAGTGGACAGGGTGCCCGGCTTGCCGGTGCGGGTGCGGCGCAGGTCCTCCTCGGTCCACTGGGAGCGAGCGGTGTACGAGAACTGTCGCAGCTCTGCGGCTCGGACCGCGTCAGCCTGGGTGATCTCCTCGACGAGGAGCAGACCGGCACCGACGAGGTCGTCCGCGATCGTTCGGGCGGGGCTGGGGTGTCCGTACGCCTGGGCTCGCCGGAGGATCTCGGTGAGGCAGACCGTCGGCAGCAGAGACCCGTCGAGGGCCTGTTCGACCAGGTCGGCTCCGGGCTCGTCAGCCATCCAGGCGAGTACGGCGCCGGCATCGAGAACGTGGGTCATGCGGCGTCGCGCCCCTGCTCCTCGTCCGCCTCGGCACGGTCATCGGCCGACAGGTCGACGCCGGCGGGGAGGCGGAACTTCAGGCGGCGCCTTATGTCGTCGGTCGTCTCGATGATCACTCCGCCGTCCTCCAGGACGCGCAGGTGGACGCGCGTGCCCTCGTGGATGTGGGCGGCGCGTTGGATGGCCACCGGCAGGATGATGCGTCCGCGATGCCCCACAGTGGTGGTGGCTACCGGGCGGTCATGGGTCACGCTCATGCAAGAAGGATACCTTTCGCGGTCTTGGTGCGCATGTCTCGATGTTGCGCACCAACCTTGCCATCGATGCCGCCGGTGGCCGGATCGCCGACTGAGGTCACCGTTCTAACCGCTGTCCGCGAGTCAATGGAATTACCCTCGGGCATGACGAACCGTCAGCACCGTGCTCTGCGTCCAATGCGGGGAGCGGTGCGGGCGAACGAGGGGGTGCGCCAAGGGTGTCGGAGGAGCAGGGGGCAGCCGGGGTGGCGCGGTGCGGCCGAGCCTGGTGCTCAGTCGGGCCGCCAGGGCGCTGGCGGCGGGGGAGTACGCCCAGGCCGTGGGCCTGCACCGGCAGTTGGACACGATGCGGCCCGGCCTGTCGCCGCAGTTCCTGCCGGCCAGGGCCGCCGCCCGTGGTTTTCTCGCCGCTCGGGCGGGCGACTGGGCGGCGAGCGCCGACTGGTACGCCTTCGTGCTGGACGCGCACGTCGAGGGGTTGCTGCCCGAGCCGCCGGCCGAGCGGCGCTGCCGGGTCCAGGGCTGCCGGCGGGGGCGGGGCTCGGAGCCGATGCTGCGCTGCGGCCAGTGCCATCGGCTCTGCTGCTCCGAGCACGGCGCCGCCCGGCCGGGCGGCCCGCAGCGCTGCGACGACTGCCTGTGGACCGCGCTGAGCAACCTGACCGTCGCGGCGGTCGCCCTCGACAGCCCGCAGACGGCCCTGCCCGCGCTCACCGCCTGGTGCGAGCAGGGCGGTTGGGAGGATGCCGGCCTGTTGCGCGACGTGCTCACCGGCGACCCGGGCGCAGCAGCCCAGTTACCTGCCGAGAGCCGCGAGTTGGGCCGGGTGGTGCTGCTGCGCCAGGCCGCCGGGGCAAGCGACCGGCACGACCTGTTGGAGCGCTTGTCGCAACTCGGGCAGGTGGACGGCCGGTTGGCCGGCCCGGCCCGGGAACTCCAGGCCCGGGCCGCCCAGCAGGCCACCCGCCGGGGTGATCCGGCCGCCGCCGACGAGGCCTGGCGCCGGGCCTGGGCGGCGGCGCCGAGCGATCTGGCACTGGTGCACGCCGCCGGGCTCGCGGCCCTGGCGGCCGCGACGGCGGAGTCGGACCCGGACCGCTGCGCGGCCGCGGCCCGGCGCGCGATCGGCTGCCTGGCGGTGACGGTGAACGGCGGCGCCTACTGGAAGGCGCTGGCCGAGACCACCGGCCGCCCGCTGACAGCTGAGGAGCAGGACGAGGTCCGCACCGCATTCGACGAGCAACTCCGGCTGCGCTTGCGGGCGCTGGACGCCCGGCTGGCGCGACCCGCCCACCAGGGCCTGGAGCTGGCCTGGACGGTGGAGACGGAGGCCGTCCGGCTGCTGATGGAGCTGGTCGTCGAGGCCGTGGGACCGCCCCTGCCGACCGGCTCGGGCAGCGCGCTGCTGGGCGGTCCGATGTTCCTGACGCTCAGTCAACCGATCGCCGCGGAGCCGCCCGGCTCCCGGCCGGGCGGCCTGGCCGCCGTGCTGGCCCTGCTGCGCGAGCGCCTGTCCTGGCCGCCCGGCCGGGAGCCGCAGCACAGCCATCCCGTGACGTTCCTGCGCCTCGTCGAAGTGGCGTCGCCCGACGGCCCGTTCCTGCAACTGCTGGCGGAGAAGCGCTTCCAGGAGGCGATCGAGATCGCCGAGGACGAGCTCGACGCGACGCCCGCGGACCGGCGCGGAGACCTGCGCCGCGGGGAGCTCCGCCATCTGCTGGGCCGGGCCCTGCTCGGCCGCGCCAAGGAGCGGCTGGACGAGCAGGATTGGCAGGCCGCCTTCGAGGACTACGAGCGCGCCGCCGACCAGGGAGCCGAACTGAACCCGCACCAGGCCGACTTGGAGCAGGCCGCCTACCAGTGGGGCAAGGAGCTGCGCCGTGGGGACCGCAGCTCCTGGCAGTCCTACGCGGCCGTGCTGAACCGCGCCCTGCGCCTGCTGCCGAGCCGCGGCCTGGCCGAGAACCTGGAGGAGGCGCTGCGCCGCCTGCCCGCCGACTACAAGCTGCCGCCGGTGCAGCGCCCCGAGCGGGCGCGGGTCAGCCGCCCGCACGCCGAACCGGTGCCCGAGGCGGCCGCCCCCAAGGCCGCCCGGCCGCGCACCGAGCAGTTGTCGCCCTACCTGGTGCTGGACGTGCCGCCGTCCGCCGACGGATCGGCCGTGCAGGCCGCCTACCTGCGGGAGTTGAAGGCGGCCGGCCGGGACGCCGCCCGCAAGAAGCAGGTCGCCGCCGCCCGCAGCGCCCTCAGCAGCCCGCAGCGCCGCCGGCTGGCCGACCTCCTGGTCCCGCTGCCCGGTCTCGCCGCCGACGGCGGGTCGCTCGAGGAACTGGGCGCCCGCTGCAGCCGGTTGGCCGAGCAGCAGGCCGCCGCGCTGCGCCCGCTGCCACCGGCGCTCGCCCAGCTGATCCCGCTCGCCCCGTAGCCGCACCCGACCCCGCCGCCGAAGGACCCGCCGATGACCACCCCGCCGCCCGAACCCGACCTCGACTTCCTCAAGCGCCGCTGCGCCGCACTGGCCACCCGGATGGAGCGGCTGAAGGATGAACACCGCGACGAGAAGAGCAGGTTGCTGTTCAGCCTGATCAGCGTCGACGACGCCCTGCTGCGCACCCGGGCCTGGCTGGCCCGGGTCGATCCGGAGGCCTCGGGGCTGCCACCGGGCGAGGTGGTCCGCCAACTGCTGGACCAGGTCGGCTCGGTGGGCGAGCTGCTGCAGCTGCGGCTGCGGGAGTTCGACGTCCGGCCGCTGCGCCTGCTGGACGGGCATCCGGACACCGAGGTGGCGGACGTGGTCGAGCTCTGGCCCACCCGGGAGGCGGAGCCGGGCACGGTGCTGGAGGAGCGGCGCCGCGGCTTCCTGCTGGGCGCCGAGATCCTGCGCCGCGCCGAGGTCGTGGTCGCGGTGGAGCCGCCGCCGGGCTCCGGCATCCCCGCACCCCGGGACGGGAAGGAACCCGGGCGGGACGCCCGCCGGGCCCGCTCCCACGCCCGGTCCGCCCGCTCCACCGCCCGCCGGGTCCGCCGCCTGCAGCACGGCTGACCAGGCCCCCAACTTCCGAATCTGCCGAATCTTCCGCATTTTCCGAACCCACGTGAGGACTTCGTACGGTGTACCGCACCCTCGGAATCGATCTGGGCACCACCAACTCCGTCGCAGCCTGGATGCGCCACGGCAACGCCGAGGTGATCCGCAACCAGGACGGCGAGCCCGCCACCCCGTCCGCCGTCGCGCTCGACAACGACGGCGGCCTGCTGGTCGGGGCACCGGCGCTCGGCCGGCGCGGCGCCGGCCAGGACGTCATCTGGGCCGTCAAGCGCCTGATGGGACGGCAGTTCGACGATCCCGAGGTGCAGCAGGCGGTGCGGCACCTCGGCGCCGGCGGCTACGCCGTCTCCGGCGCGCCCGACGGCGGGGTGCTGGTCCGGCTCGGCCAGCGCGACTACACGCCGGTGCAGATCTCCGCGATGGTGCTGCGCCGGATCAAGCGCGATGCCGAGGCCCGCACCGGCGAGCGCTTCGACCGTGCCGTGATCACCGTGCCCGCCTACTTCCACGAGCCGCAGATCGCCGCCACCCGGGACGCCGGGCAGCTGGCCGGGTTCCATGTCGCGCGGGTGCTGACCGAGCCCACCGCCGCGGCGCTGGCGCACGGCTACACGGCCGGGACCGAGGACGCCCCGGCGGTGCTGGTCTACGACCTGGGCGGCGGCACCTTCGACGTCTCGGTGCTGACCCTGGTCACCGAGCTCACCGACAACCTGGCGCTCGGCGGCGACCGGCTGCTCGGCGGCGAGGACTTCGACCACCTGCTGGCCGAGCGGTTGGAGGACCGGCTGCGCGACCAGCAGCCGGGCTACGACCCGCTGCCCGGTGACTCCCGGCTGCTCCGGGTGCAGGCCGAGCAGACCAAGATCCGCCTCTCCGGCGTCGACCGCACCGAGGTGCTGCTGCCCTCGCTCGGCAAGACGGCCGTCAACTTCCGTGCGGCGGTTGACCGCAGCGACTTCGAGCAGCTGATCCGGCCGCAGGTCGAGGCGACCGTGGCGGAGGTGCTGACCACCCTGCGCAGCGCCTCGCTGCTGCCCGAGGACATCGACCACGTGCTGCTGGTCGGCGGCTCCAGCTCGGTGCCGCTGGTCCGGGAACGCCTGGCGGACGTCTTCGGGGCCGAGAAGCTGCGCAGCGACGTCGACCCGATGCTCTGCGTGGCCCAGGGCGCCGCCGTGCAGACGGCCCTGCTGGCCGAGCTGGAGTGCCCCGGCTGCCTGGCCAAGTGCCCGCTGACGGCGAACAGTTGCCCGGACTGCGGGGCCGGCCTGGTGGGCCGGCCGACGGTCGACTGCCCCGGCTGCCACATTCCGGCGGACGCCGCGCTGGGCAGCTGCCCGCTCTGCGCCGCCGCGCTGCCGGATGCCGAAGCCGAACCGCCCGTCAACGACCAGGCGCCGAACCGCAGTTGCCCGGGCTGCGGGCTGCCGGTGCCGGACGGGACGAGGGTCTGCCCGGCCTGCGACACGGTACTCGCCGACGGCGCCGAGCAGGCCGGCCTGCGCTGCGCCGGCTGCGGCGAGGTCAACCCGGCCGGCGCCACCGCCTGCCTGTTCTGCGACGAGCCGTTCCCGGTCGCCGACCCGCAGAACGTCACCGCGCACCCGCTCGGCCTGAAGCTCAAGGACGGCCGCTTCTCGGTGCTGGTCGAGAAGGGCACCCCGTACCCGTTCGAGCCGATCCTGCGCACCTACAACCTCAACGCCAGCACCGGTGACACCCTGGAACTCGCGTTCTACGAGGGCGAGTTCCGCCACGCCGACCGCAACTCCCCGTTCGGCACGGTGCACTGCCAGCTGCCCCAGGGCATCTCCGGCACGCACCGGCTCACCGTCTCGGTGGAGCTGTCCACCGATCGGCTGGTGATCGTGCGCGCCAGCATGGAGGGCGAGGAGTTCGTGGTGCAGCAGTTCCGCCGCAGCGTGGTGCCGCCGCGGATCCGGGAGCGGGCGGCGGAGGTGCGTCGGGATCTGGCGCACTATGTGCAGCGCTGGCACCGCGAGCTCACCGAGGCCGAAATGGACGTGCACCAGGGGGCGTTGAGCACCCTCGACCGGATCATCGAGGGCGAGGGCATCGACGACTCGCTGGACTCGCTGCTCGACGAGACCGACGAGCGCCGCCGGCAGCAGACCTTCATCCGCAACCAGGACGCGGACGCCTACCTGTTCCGGCAGCACCTCGGCGCGCTGCTGCCCGCCGCCACCGACGCCGAGCTGTCCCGGGTGCGCGACGAGCTGCGCCGGGCCCGCGACGTCGCCGACTTCATCCGCGCCTACCGGATCGCCGAGCAGATCCGCGAGCTGGTCGCCGGGCTCGGCCCCGACATGCGCCGGGTGATGCTTAGCTGCGCCTTCGCCAACGAGGAGCGGCTGCAGCCCAAGCTGCGCCGCGACATCGAGACCGCCAAGCGGGAGTTGGACACCGCCCATGCCAACGGCGACACCCGGCGCAAGGAGGCGGCCTTCGACAGCTTCCTGCGCTTCCAGAGCGAGGTGGACGACCAACTGGCCGCCGGCCAGGACCGCAAGCCCCGGATCGTCCGGCCGGAGGACTGAGCCTGGTCAGACCTCTTCCCCCGCCGTCCGCCAGTAGGCCCCGCGCAGCCGGTCGAGCACCGGGTGCGCGGGCGCGAACCGGTGGCCGTCGACGGCGGTGATCGGGCGCACCCCGATCGCGGTGTTGCAGGCGAACGCGGCGTCGTACCAGTCCAGTTCGTCGCGGCGCACCGGCTCGGTGCGGTGGTCGGGGTGGAGCGCGGTGAGCAGCCGCATGGTGACGCCCGCCAGCACCTCGGCGCGCGGCCAGACCAGCCGCTCGCCGCGCACCAGGCCGAGGTTCCAGGTGGCGCCTTCGCCGACCAGCCCGTCCGGGTCGGTGAAGAGCACGTCGTCCCACCCGTGCAGTTGGGCGTCCCGGCGCAGCCGCAGCGAGTCGTAGAGGCCGACGTGCTTGATCGCCGGGTCGGCCCGCCGGTGCACGGCCGAGCAGACCCGCAGCGGCGGCAGTGCGCCCGGGTCGCCGGCTGCTCGGGTGCTGACCAGGATCCGCGGATCGCGGGCGTCGGCGGGCCGCCCGAGGTCGAACCCGGGGTCGTAGACGGTCACCCTGGCGATCACCGGCGCCGACTCGGCGGCCAGCGCCTGGCGCAGGTGGCCGCGCACCAGAGCGGTGTCCAGCTCGACCCCGAACAGGGCCCGGCAGTCCGCGGTGAGCCGCGCCAGGTGCAGCCCGAGCCCGCGCACCGTGCGGCCGTCGTCGGTGCGCAGCGTGGTGAAGTGTCCATAGGGCGTCAGGGCCAGCGGCGCCAGCCGGTCGGCGGTCACCGGTTGCCCGTCGAGGATCATCATGGGCGTCAGCATGGCAGCGGCGTCGGGCCCCGGGCGGGACGCCCCCACCCGCCGAGCGTTCCGTGTCACACGTCAAAGTTTGGTAAATATGGCAAGCGTGTGTTCGGCCGGGGGCTAAGCTTGTAGAGGTTTGCGACGGGTCGCAGACTGGAATTCGAAGGCACCTCGTTCGGTGAGGCGTCTTCACGGACACAGGCCACTGATCCCAACCGTCGAGAGACGCTCCGGATCAGGACAGATCTTCCCGACCTAAGGGTTGATCCCAAGTGGCTTCTGGCGAATGCGCCGGATCACGCCGTGAAGTGCCAAAGCTCTGACGAGTTGGGGTGTGCCGGCCTGCCTCGGGCGGGTTGGTCCGCTCCTTGCCGTGTCGTTCTGCGCGACGGATGGTCCGCGCGCACCGGCCGGGAGGAGGCGAGAGACATGGACTGCAGTAGTCCGGGCCACAGTTGCCCCTATTCCCGCCTGTCCTCGTACTCCATCGGCACGCGGTAACCACCTTCTCTGCGCGTTCATCTGACGTTGCGTCAGCCTTGTGCTGCCTGCTGCCGGATGCTGCCCTCGCAGGGCGGATAGCTGCTGCGTGCCCCCGAACTCCCCCTGATCGGGGGCTGAGGGAGGTTCGTCATGACCAACACCATCACCACCTCGCGCGACACCATGGCGCCCATCGCGGCGTCCACTGCGGCCGTGCTGGACGACGCCCACATCGGCGACATCCAGGGCGCGTTCGGCACCATCAAGTTGGACGACACCGCCCCGCGCCAGGGCCTGTCCGCCAAGCTGAAGACCCTGCTGGCCATCGTCGGCCCCGGCCTGATCGTGATGGTCGGCGACAACGACGCCGGCGCCTTCTCCACCTACGGCCAGGCCGGCCAGAACTACGGCACCCACCTGCTGTGGACGCTGCTGCTGCTGGTCCCCGTCCTCTACGTCAACCAGGAGATGGTGCTGCGCCTGGGCGCGGTCACCGGCGTCGGCCACGCGCGGCTGATCCTGGAGCGGTTCGGCAAGTTCTGGGGCGCGTTCAGCGTCATCGACCTCTTCCTGCTGAACGCGCTGACCCTGGTCACCGAGTTCATCGGCGTCACCCTGGCGGCCGGCTACCTCGGGCTGCCGAAGGTCCTCTCGGTGATCCTGGCGGCGGCGATCATCATCGCCTCGGCGTTCACCGGCTCGTTCCGCCGGTTCGAGCGGGTGGCCATCTCGCTCTGCGTCGGCTCGCTGCTGCTGGTGCCGATCTACTTCATGGTGCACCCGAAGACCTCGCAGATGGCGCACGACTTCGTGGTGCCCAACATGCCCGGCGGCAGCGGCCAGTTGGCCACCGTGATGCTGCTGATCATCTCCATCGTCGGCACCACCGTCGCCCCGTGGCAGCTGTTCTTCCAGCAGAGCTACGTCATCGACAAGCGCATCACCCCGCGCTTCATGAAGTACGAGAAGATCGACCTGTGGATCGGCATCGTGATCGTGGTGGTCGGTGCCGCCGCCATGATGGGCCTGACCGCCGCCGCCTTCGCGGGCACCGACGGATTCGGCCAGTTCAGCGACGCGGCGGGCGTGGCCAAGGGCCTGGAGGCGCACGCGGGCAAGCTGGTCGGCGTGCTGTTCGCGATCGCCCTGCTGGACGCCTCGATCATCGGCGCCTTCGCGGTCTCGCTCTCCACCGCCTACGCCATCGGTGACGTCTTCGGCATCAAGCACTCGCTGCACCGCGGCGTCGGCGGCGCCAAGGGCTTCTACGCGGTCTACGCCGGCCTGGTCGTCGCGGCCGCCGCGATCGTGCTGGTGTCCAGCGACCACACGCTGGGTCTGCTCACCCAGGGCGTCCAGGTGCTCGCCGGTGTGCTGCTGCCGTCCGCCTCGGTCTTCCTGCTGCTGCTCTGCAACGACAAGGAGGCCCTCGGCCCCTGGGTCAACGGTCCCAAGACCAACGCGTTCACCTCGGCGGTGGTCGGTGTCCTGGTCACCCTGTCGATCATCCTGACCGCCTCGGTGCTGTTCCCGGACATCTCCTCCGGCGCGATCCTCGACATCATGGCCGGCTGCGGCGTGGTCGGCGTCCTGGTCGCCGGTTACTCCTTCACCCGCCGTCGCACCGCCACCAAGGAGGACCCCATCGACCGCACCGGCCGCGAGAACTGGCGGATGCCCCCGCTGGAGACCCTGGCCGTGCCGGTCATGTCCCGCACCCGCAAGGTCGGCATGGGCGCCCTGCGCACCTACCTGCTGGTCGCGATGATCCTGGTCGTCGTCAAGCTGGTCCAGGTCGCGCTGGGCCACTGACACCCGCGGTCCACTTCTGACGGCGCCCACCCCGGTGACGGGGTGGGCGCCGTCATTCGGTTGTGGCCCCGTCATTCGGTCGTACGGTGACGAGCCCTCAGGCGCGCGGGTCCACGATCCGGATATTCCGCTCGGTGCGATGTGAACACCCGTTAGCGTGGCAGACCCGGTCACCCGTTCGAGGAGCCCGATGACGCCGAGGAGCCTGCCATGAGTACCCCTGCCGAACCCGCGCTCGCCCGGATACCCGGGTCGAAGAGCATCACCAACCGGGCGTTGCTGCTTGCTGCGGCGGCCGACGGGCCGAGCCGGCTGACGGCGCCGCTGGTCAGCGATGACACGGTGGCGTTCCGGGACGGGCTGGCCGCGTTGGGGGTGGAGATCACCGAGCAGGCCGGCGCGGACGGGGTGGACTGGCTGGTCC
The DNA here is from genome assembly GCF_006636205.1 of Kitasatospora acidiphila. NCBI lineage: Bacteria > Bacillati > Actinomycetota > Actinomycetes > Kitasatosporales > Streptomycetaceae > Kitasatospora > Kitasatospora acidiphila. The sequence goes on from NZ_VIGB01000003.1 coordinate 5,010,595, forward strand.
ACGGGATCGGGCGCGGGCCGCGTGGGCGGGCGGGCGTGTGGTGCGCGGACGCGGGGACGGCGGCCCGGTTCCTGCCGGTCTTCGCGGCCACGGGGGCGGGGGAGTTCGCGTTCGATGCCTCCGAGCAGCTGCGGGCCCGGCCGCTGCGCCCGCTGATCGAGGCGATCGAGGCGCTGGGCGCCCAAGTGCTGCCGGGGGAGGGCGCGGCCGAGGGCGGTGGGCTGCCGCTGCGGGTGCGCACCGCCGGGCTGCGCGGCGGCGAGCTGGTGGTGGACTCCAGTAGCAGCAGCCAGTTCCTGACCGGGATCCTGCTCTCCGCACCGCTGATGGGCCGTCCGCTGACGGTTCGGGCGCCCGGCCTGGTCTCCCGGCCGTACCTCGACATCACGCTGGCCCTGATGCGCCACTTCGGCGGCGACCCGGCGGTCGGGCCGGACGGCCGGATCCGGGTGGCCACCGGCGGCTACCGGGCCCGCGACCTGCGGATCGAGCCCGACGCCTCGACGGCCTCCTACGTCTTCGCCGCAGCGGCGGTGACCAACCGCTCGGTCACCGTTCCCGGCCTCGGATCCGGCAGCCTGCAGGGCGACCTGCGGTTCGCTGAGGTGCTCCGGCTCACCGGCGCCCAGGTGGAGATCGGCCCGGACGACACCACAGTGACCGGAACCGGAATGGGGACATTGCGTGGAGGATTTGAAGTCGATATGGGGGACATCTCCGACACCTTCATGACCCTGGCCGCGATCGCCCCGTTCGCCGACGCCCCGATCACCATCCGCGGCATCGGCCACGCCCGCCTCAAGGAGTCCGACCGGATCGCCGCAACGGCCACCAACCTGCGCGCCCTCGGCGCCGAGGTGACCGACGGCCCCGACTGGATCACCATCACCCCCGGCCCACTGCGCCCCGCCGAGATCGCCTGCCACTGCGACCACCGGATCGCCATGTCCTTCTCAGTGCTCGGCCTGCGCACCCCGGGCATCACCCTGGACGACCCGGCCTGCGTCAGCAAGACCTTCCCGCAATTCCACCAGGAGTTGGCGCGGCTGTTCGGCTGAGTTCCGCGAGGCCATCGACCACGCCCCGCATCGGCGACGGGGTGGGCGCCATCGCCCGTTCAGGGGGTGGGCAGCGGATCCGGCTGTGGCCGTCGGCGGGCGGTCGTACGGTGCGGATGACGCCAAGTCGGGAGGAGATGCCATGACCGCTGAGCACCGGCCACAAATGTCAGCCGAGGCATTCGAGGCCATCGCCGCCGCCGCCGCTCTGCGCGAGGAGGTTGATCTGGAGTTCCTCCATGGGCAGTTGACCGTCAAGCGACCCGTGGATGGCGATCACGGCGAGATCATGCGCTGCGTTGCCAGGCAGTGCATCCAGCGGCTTCCGGGGCTCTGGCCGTATGCGAGACCCGGCCTCCGCGTGGAGCTGTACCGGACCGGCCGTGCCCGCCCCGACTGCGTGCTCGCCCCTGACGAGAGCTTCGCCGGACAGGGCGAGTGGGCCGACCCCGCCCCGGTGCTGATGGCCGTCGAGGTTACCTCCTACGACTCCGATACGGATGCCCGAGACCGGCGGGACAAGGTGCGTGCCTACGCCGAGACCGACATCCCGGTCTACCTGCTGATCGACCGGGACAGCTGCGAGGCGCTGGTGTACAGCGACCCGGTGGACGGCACCTACCGTTCCCTGGTCCGCCGCCCGTTCGGCGACGAGGTCGAGCTCCCAGCCCCAGTGGGCATGGTGCTGGATACCGAGCGGATGAAGAACTGGGTGCGGTGAGAACCCGGCTCGTGCCTCTCAGGGTCCCCCGCCGCGCTCTCGGCCTCCGCGCCCCCGCCCGCCGCGTTCTCGGGCGCTGCGAACCACTGCTCGAACCTCGGCGATCACGCGGGCGCTGACCCCGGGCGGCTCCGCCACGACGTTCGGGGTGCTGAGGCAGCGCGGGCAGAGCGCACCGGAGTGAGGCACCGGCGCGCGGCAGCCAGCGCACCTCGGGACGGTGGTCGGGGCCGCCGGGGGCTCGGGCGGGATCTTGTCGACCAGCCGCTTCCGGACGAACGGGCCCGGTGCGGAGACGCTGTGCGGCAGGTCGTTGGTCAGCACGTGCAGGAACTGCTCCAGCGTCACGCGCCGGGCGAACCATTCGGCGGCGAGCGGTTCCAGCGCCTCGCAGTCCTTGGCGGAGAGCATCAGCTTGGCGTCGGCGTTGCCCAGCTCGGCCAGCGCGCGGTAGGCCTCCGAGCGCGGCGGCGGGCCGGGTTCGGGGGGCGTGGTGCCGCCGGTGCGGCGGCTGTTCACGAAGCTCTGCCACCAGGATTCGGTGCGCGGAGTGCGGGAGAAGAACGTGCGCCGCACCCACCGGGTGACGCCTTCGCCGGCCTTCTCGATCTCCCGATGCAGGTACCCGGCCTCGCACAGCGCCGTCAGGGCCTTCCGCACCGCCTGCTGCCCGTAACGGGGTTGTTCGCGGGCCAGGGTCTTGATGTCGATCGCCGCGCCCTCGGGCAGCCGGTCGATGAAGTGTGCGAGATACGCCTCGCGCTCGGGCAGATGCGCGAAGTCTGCTGCATTTCTCGGGTGTTGGGACGGCGCGGTGCGCTTTCCGAAGCCGGGAGCAGCGCTAGGGTAGGAACTAGCCACGGATCGGCCTTTACAGTTAGACGATCATGTCGGTCAGACCCTCGTCAGGCGTCGCGAGCGCCTACGGGGGTCGATTTTTTGCCCTCTGCGGCGAACCGTACACGCCGACGCGCCCTGTAGCCAATTGCTGACGATAAGTCATATTCACTGTTCAGAGCGGAGTTTGGCGCAAGGGGTGGGTGGGTGGGAGAGAGCCACCCGCCGTTCGTTAGTAGGGAGCACTCGGCGCCCGAAGCTCAACGCTCGGGTGGCGAACAGCCGAGCATGCGAGCACTGTCCACGGCCCTGTGGACAGACCGGACAGCGGCAATTCACGCCGGGCAGGTGTCCCCGTTCTCGCCGTCGATCAGGAGCAGCTGGTCCTGATCGTCGACCCGGCCGAGCACCAGCAGCTGTTCGCCGGACGGCACAACATCGCGATAGAGAAAGGCCTTTGACCAGAGCAACCGGCCGTCCCTGGGTAGACGTGCTCGCCCTGGGGGATGCGGTCCACGGCCCGCCACCGCACCTGCCCGGTGGTGGCGTCCAGCGCGGTCGGCTGCCCGTCGACCAGCAGCAGCACCGTGTCCCCGGCGATCACCGGCGAGCCGAGGCTGCTGGCGGGCGCGCCCAGCGTCCAGAGCCCGGAGACCGGGTCGCGGCGGGTGCGGACGGGTACGGCGTCGGCGATCACGCGCCACTCCCCGTCGCGGCCATGCGGGTGCCTGCGGCGGCAGAACTGCTCCTGGTGCTGGCGTTTTCCGACGGCCACTCCGTCTCCGGGCAGCTACTCGGTATCACGGGCGGCGTCGGCGCCTTGGGAGCGCTGATACTTGCTGCGGGCTACCGCATCCAGCGGCTGGAGCAGCCCTCCCGGGAACAGCGCGGCAGCTGAACCCTCGCTTCACTCAACGCCGACGGCGCCGGGGGAACAGCATGCTGAGCGTCCCGAACACCAGCCCTCCGAACAGCAGCCCGCCCCACGGCACGACGCTGACCGGCTGATGCGTCACCATCGTGCACGTGAGGATGGCGAGGCCGCCGTTCACCACGAAGATGGCGAAGTTGCGGAGCCAGCGCCACCCGCTGGGGCGGTCTATCTCTCGGATCACAGCGGGCATTGTGCACCCTCCGGCACTCCGCCACCAGTGGGTGCGGTGGCACTGATCGCGGCGGTGACCTGCCGAAACCGTCCAGTCACAGCGCCTACGCCGCCGAGGCGCGGAGCTCGGGTGCGGAGGCGGCGAACGCGGCCCAGGCGGCGGGGGAGAAGGAGAGGTGCGGGCCGGCCTTGTCCTTGGAGTCGCGGATGTGGACGGTGGTGGGGTGGGCGGCTATCTCGACGCAGTTGCCGCCCTCACTGTCGCTGTAGCTGGACTTCCGCCAGTCGAGGGCGACTTCGATGCAGTCGTCGCCAGCGCTGGTGCTGTAGCTGGACTTGCACCATGTCAGTTCGGTACTCACAACGCCTCCGCCATCGTGCTGATAAATCGGGCCGAGTCCTCAACCCCGAGGGCCTGCATCCGGATCATGCCATGGCGTTGAGTCAGGACGCTCAGCCTTTCGGCGTCAGTAGACAGCATCCCGCTTTCGTGGCCTTCCACATAGGCGTAGTGCTGGTGCTCAGGGGTCTCAAGCAGGATGAACGGACCCGCCAATGCCGAGTGGGCGCCCCGTCCGACCGGCAGAACCTGGATGCTGACGTTCCTGAGCTTGCCCACCGCCAGCAAGTGGTGGAACTGGTTCTTCATCACCTCCTCCCCGCCGACCAGGGTGCGCAGCGCAGCCTCGTAGATGACGAACCCGAAGAGTGCGGGTGGGTTGCGGGTCAGCTTTCCTTGGCGCTCGATTCGGGCCGCTACTCGTTCGTCGAGCACGTCATCGCTGAATGGCGGACAGTGATCCGCCATCAGTGCCTGTGCGTAGGCTGGTGTCTGTAGCAGCCCAGGGATCAGCAGCGCCGAGTAGGCGTGCAGAGCGATCGCCTCGTCCTCTACCGCCATGAACTCCTTGGCATGGCTCGGGAACTTCTCCGGCTTCAGAAACGCCGTCGCCGCCAGCAGCATCCCCCGCGCATCGCAAAGGGTTTCGCCCGCGTTCAGCAACGTATAGGTCGGCCGCCGCCGACCCAGCTCCATGGACTTCACGGTCTCCAGGTCGTAGTTCGACTCTTCAGCCAACTGCTCCCTGCTGACCCCGCTGCGCTCGCGCCACAGCTTCACCTGGTTCCCGCAGTACCGCCATGCCATCGGACGCTCAGCGTTCGCACCCATCACAGCACCCCCAGAAGACTCGGCGGGTACGCCACAGGTACACGCACGATCTGGACCCAGCTTGCCACTCCCGAAGGCTACGGCCGGTCCATCACCGTAGGAGCTGCAATAGCCGGATTGCACCCTGTACGGGTGAGCGCCCGGCCTCCTCTGCGTGCCCCCAAGGACCCTGATGCCCAATCAGCCCTTCACCACCACCGTCTCCTTCTCCCCCCGCGCTCCCCGCAGCGTCGGCCGCGCCCGGCACGCCTTCCGGGCCGATGCCGACGCCTGGGGCATCCCCGAGGACATCGCCGACACGGCGGAACTGCTCCTCTCCGAGCTCCTCACCAACGCCTGCCGCTACGCCAAGTACCCTCCCGGCCGCGACATCTCCGCCACCTGGACCCTCGCCCCCACCACCGGCCTCCTCCGCATCGAGGTCTCGGACGCCAACCGCCGCCTCCCCAAGCCTCGCCAGGCCACCGCCGACGACGAGGCCGGCCGCGGCCTGGAGATCCTCGACGCCCTCGCCGCCGCCTGGGGCACGGACGTCCGCCCGTACGGGATCGGCAAAACGGTCTGGTGCGAGCTCAAGCTGCCGACCAGCCTCACCACTTGAGTGATGAGGCTGGTCGGCAGCGCGAAGTCGGGTGCTCCGGACCGCCTACCGACTCGACGTCGGAGTCGGCGCCGGTTGGTCGCTCGACCAGAACGGGTCGTCGTACTTCGGGATCATGTCCGGGTTTCCGTTGGACATGGTCGGCTGCGGAGTGGGGGTGCCGAACGGGTCTCGGCCGCGGATCACCGGGATAGGGCTGACACTGGCCTCGAAGGCGATGTTGTCGGCGGCGCCGACGGTGAGGCTGATGCTTGAACCGTCCGGTGTATCGGCGAACATCGCCGGCTGGTTGGGGTTGACCCGGGCGATGTGGTAGCCCTTGGCCTTCCAGCTGCGCTCCAGGAGTCCAAGCAATGCCCCGAACTTGGCCTTGGAGACCTTGGTCATGATGTACCGGTCCTGCGAGGCGGTCGCGTAGCCGCCGTCCTGTTCGGTCGAGTTCGGCCAGGCGTCCCAGTACTTCAGCGGCGGCTTGACGTCGGACATCGAATCGTCGAGCAGCGCCTTCAGCTTTTGTACGGCCTGGTCAGGAGTCATCAGTGGCCCCTTCGAGGGAGTTCCCAGGTGTGTCCCGGTGATGGAGGAAGAGCAGGAGGCGGCGCCCAGAGCCATAGCGAGCACGGTGGCCGTGATGCCGAGCGTGCGCGCGAATCGGCTCGTGTGGATCATCGCCCGGCCTCTCGGTTTACGTTGTTGTACTGGCCCGCCACGATTTGGCCGATGTTGTCGATCGAGTCCTTGGTGGCAGCGTCGGCAGGCGAATTCGGATTGGTCATGTAGTTGGAATGCGAGTCGAACGACAATGGGAGGCCATCTGCCACATCGAACCGCTGGGCACCGAATTGCGCACTGGCTGGATCGGTGCCAAACCACAACTGGTGAGGATCTGCCTGATTGTAGAGCCAGTCGGTGCCGGGTACGAGGGCTGGTGCGAGCGGCGGGAGAGCGACCGCGACGGCGCCGTCGACGCCGGTTTCGGTTTTCGAGGGCAGGTGCGTCACCGGATCGTTCTGGGCGGCGCCGACCCAGACGTGGCTCGGGTCGACGTTGAGTTGGGATGCCTTGTCCGCTCCGGTACCAGGGCTGCCGACCAGGATGATGTCGTCCGCCCCAGTTCCGCCAGGTTGCTGTGCAGCCAGGCCCACTGTGGTGGAACCGTAGCTGTGGCCGAGCGCAGTGAGGTGCGCCGGCGCACCCTCATGGGTCGCGCGAAGCCCGTTGAGGAACTGGTCGTAGGACACAGCGCCACTTTGGGCCCGGTCGGATGACAACACTTCCGCCGGTCGGGTGTCCCCGTCTGCCAGCTTGTCCAGGCCGGGTGGCGGATCGTAGCCGAGCCAGACCATGGATGCAGTCGTGGCGTTCGGGTCCGCCTTCGTCGCGGACAGCCAGACGTTGTAGGCACGGTCGGCGTCTTTGCCGCCTACCGACGAGAGCGTCGTACCGAGCCCGGGCACGTAGGCGCTGACATTCTGGGCGGTATCCGGGTTGCCGTAGGAGAGGATGCCGCGTCCCTGGCCTTGGTCACCGACACCGATGAGGAGGGCCGGTGGCTGCTTACCCGCGTTCTGGTCCAACTTCGCCTGAATCGCGTTGAAGCCATCGAGCTTGACCTTGTCGTCGGCCGACAGGGGCTGCTTCTGCTGGTACTGGTTGATCAGGTTGGTCAGGTTGATCCGGTTCGCCTGGTCCCGGGCGAGCGACGGTATCCCGTCGCGGTTGCCTATGAGATCCGGGTGGGTCTTGATCAGGCGCTGCTGCTCGTCCGGCGTGAGTCGGTTCCACCAGGTGAGGACATCGGCGGGCTTCGAGTCCTTCCCCGGGAACCCAGCCGAGAGCAGGTCCGTCCCCGCCTGGGTGACCGTGCCCAGGTCCTTCTGGGCCTGGGTGGTGTCGAGGCCGGTGCCGGTACGGGCCCGCTGGGTCAGGTCGTCGAGCAGCTTGGCGATCCGCGCGTCAGCGGTCGTCGCCTCGGTGACGGCGTCGCTGATCCGGTTGGCGATGTCCTTGCCTTGCTGCGGCGTGTTGTAGTCCGGGTCCTTCCGTTCGGCTGCGGCTGGCGGAGGCCAGGTGACCGTCCCGTCGTTCGCCACGGTGAAGCCCCCGTTCTGCGCGTCCTGCAGGGCTTCCTGGAGTTTGGACTGGGCCAGCCGGAAGCTGTCGGCTGCCTCGCGCAGCAGGGCACCCATCGCCGACATCTCGGTGTGTGCCGCGTCGAGCCGGTTGCTGGTGTTCTGCAACGAGGTGTTGGCCGCGCCGGCGGCTGTGCCGATCCACCGGTTGTCGAAGATGTGCTTGACAACCTGGGAGTTCAGCTGGTCGACATGACCCTGGAATGCTGCAGCGAGCTTGTCGTAGGCCGCGGCGACCGAGTCCAGCGGGCCGAGATCGGCTTCACGCAGTTCAGCAAGGCTGACCATCAGTTACCTGCCGAGGGGTACGGGGCCCCGGCGGGGCCGGGGAACGCATTCGCCGCGTTTGTGTCCGTGTTGCGGTACGAGGCTGCTGTCTTGGTCAACTTGTCGCCGACGCCGTCGACTTCGGTGCCCAAGGCGCGCAGGCAGTCCTCCCAGGCGGATGTGCAACTGCTCAGTGAGCCGGCGGTCTGCCAGCCGAGTAGGCCTCCGACGGCATCATCGGACGGCTGCTGGATGGTCTTCAACTCGTTCGGTATCGCTGCGCCGGTGTCGTGGGCGACCTTCGCCGCCGCATCCAGATCACTCGGGTCGACAGCGAACGTTGTCCCGCCTCCGCCAGCGCTCGCGCTAACCATGGTCCCCCCTTGGAGTTTGCGACTTTGGCCCGGGCATCACTCACAGCATCGAATGTCGATCTTACTGTAATGATGAAAATCTTATTCGCCTATGGCGGTGGGCTGGCGGTCAGGCACTCCGGATCCTCGGTTCAGCGTCCAGCCCCGTTCGACTCGGTGGCGGGCAACAGTCACCTGCATGGGCCTGGCTGTCCGAATCAAGTAGGCCAACTGTCATGCCACTTGATCCGGCAGGCGCTACCGGGCCGAGTAGGTCTTCAAGCTGACGGCCCGTCCGGAGCCCTTTGTGCGGATCTCGGCGGCCACCGCCTTGTCCACCGGAACCACCACCCGGTCCCCGGCCGGCAGCCGGACCAGGCCGCCGATGGGGGTGCGGTGGACGACCTGCTGCGAGGCGCCGGGGGCCGGGGTGTCGTAGACCAGGTGGACGACGCGCAGGGCGATCGGCACGGGGTGCGGGTTGTGGAGGCCGACCGCGGTGAACGGGGTGAACCGGCTGACCGCCCTGCCTTCCTCGACGCGCAGCCGCTCGTGCCCTACGCCCGTGCGCGCAGGCGGCGCAGCATCCGGGCGTCCTGGAACCCGACCGCAAGCGCCGCCGATTCGCTGGTCGCGCCGTGCGAGATGAGGTGCTCGGCGCGTTCGAGGCGCAGCTCCTGCTGGTAGCGCAGTGGGGTCAGGCCGGTGGCCGCGGTGAAGCGGCGGGTGAGGGTCCGTTCGCTGACTCCGGCGGCGGTGGACAGGTCGGACAGGCTCAGCTTGTTGGTGAAGCGGGTGTCGATCAGATCCTGGACCCGGTGAACCGCGTCGACGAGATGGGCCCGGTGGCGGAGCATGGCGCTGGCCTGCCGCTCGTCGCCGTTGCGGCGGGCGTAGACCACCATGGAGCGGGCGATCCGGGCGGCGGCCGACGGCCCGTGCCGGACCGCCACGAGGTGCAGCGCGAGGTCGATGCCGCTGGCGATGCCGGCGGAGGTGACGACGCGGTCGTCCACCACGTACAGCACGTCGGGGACGACGCTCGCCCGCGGATAGCGCGCGGCGAGCTCGTCCTGCACTTCGTGGTGGGTGGTGCAGCGGCGGCCGTCCAGCAGCCCGGCCCGCCCGAGCGCGTCCGCACCGGAGCAGACGCTGGCGACGGTGCCGCCCGCCGCGTGGTGGGCGGCCAGCCGCTGCAGCGTGTCCGGGGTGAGGGCGCCGCTGCCGCCCAGGGTGGGCGAGCGCCAGCCGGGGACCACGACCAGGTCGTCGGCGGTGAGGGCCGGCCAGCTGGTGTCGGCCCGCAGCGTGACGCCCTGGGCCGATGGGACGTCCTCCTGCTCGGCCACGTAGCCGATCTCGTACCCGTGGCCGAGGTCGGCCGCCGTCGAGAACACCTGGGCGGGCCCGGCCAGGTCCAGCAGGTGCAGCTGCGGGACGAGCAGGAAGACGACGCGCGTCACGATCCGGTCAGCTCCTTGACGGTGGCGATGGTGGCGAAGCGGCCCGCGAGCGCGTACTCGGTGCGGGCGATGATCTCGTCCGTGGTGAGGGTGCGCGGGTCGGCGAGGATCTCGTCCATGGTGCGGTCGGCCGGCGCGTCCCGGTGCGGGATGGGGTTGGTCGCGGTCGCGTCGGTGACGAAGGTGACGTCGTAGCCGAGGTCGAACGCGACCCGCGCGGTCGTCTCGCAGCACTGCTCGGTGCGGATGCCGCTGATCAGGAGGTGGTTGATGCCGCGCTGGGTGAGGAGCTGCTGCAGGTTGGTGGTGGTGAAGGCGTTGTGCGAGCTCTTGGTGATGATCGGCTCGCGGTCGGCCGGGACCAGGCCCTCGATCGGGCGGACGTGGCCGAGCGCCGGGTCGAACACCGTGCCGGTGTCCGGCTCGGCGTGCATCACCCAGACGACGAGGTCGCCCTTGGCCCTCGCGGCCTCCACCAGGCGGTTCACCTGGGCGACGATATCGGGGTTGGAGACGGCGGCCCAGTCGGGGCGCTGGCGGAAGGACTCCTGGACGTCGATCACGATGAGTGCGCTGTTCATGTGTCCATCCTGGCCGCCGGGCGCCCCGCCGCTGAAGACCTGATCGTGTCCCGGTGCGGAACGATCCGGTCAGGCGATCCCACTCCGGCGGCGGACCGCGCTCCGCGGCCACCGCAGCCGTCGCAGCCCCAGGGTGGCGACGGCGAGCGCGATGGTGGCGAGCCCCGAGGCGCCCAGCACCTGCCGGGGGCCGAAGGCGGTGGTGAGGGGGCCGCCGAAGGCGGTGCCGAGCGGGGCGGAGGTGAGCATGGCGGCGCTGCGGGCGGCCAGTACGGTGGTCAACTGCTCGGCTGGGGTGCGGTTTTGGAAAAGGGTGAAGGACAGGGCGGTGAACGGGCCGTAGATCAGCCCGCCGAGGGCGAAGCAGGTCAGGGTGACGGGTGCCGGTGCCCGCAGGCCGAAGGGGAGCAGCATGAGGCCCCAGCCGGCGACGATGCCCAAGGTGACTGGCCAGAGCGGGAGTTTGCGCAGAGTGCCGACGGTCAGGCCGCCGAGGACGGCGCCGGCACCGAAGAGCGTCCAGTAGAGCCCGAGCAGGCGGGTTCCGGCGTGCAGGTCGTCGGTGACGTGGAGCGGGAGGGCCACTTCCACCGGGCCGTAGAGGAAGTTGAAGCACCAGGTCAGCACGAGGATCCCGAGCAACTCCGGCCGCCCGCGCAGGAAGCGCAGGCCGGCCAGTGACCGTGTCGGGGTGACCGGCTCGGCCGTGCCGCCGCCCAGCCGGCCGACCTGGACGGCCAGTACGGCGAACGAGACGGCGTCGAGCCCCACGACCCAGGCCGGGCCGACGGCCGTCGCCAGCAGCCCGGCGAGCGCGGGGCCGACGATCACGGACGCCGAACCGCTTGAACTCACCAGCGCGTTCGCGGCCAACCGCTGCTCAGCCGACAGCAGTTGGGCAAGCAGCGCATATTTGCCCGCGTTCCCCAGGCATGCAGCAGCGACGACCCGGCCAGCAGCGCGACGTACAGCGCCGGACGCAGCACCCCCGCCGCCCAGGCCAGTGGCACGCACCCGAGGAGCACCGCGCGCAGCACGCTGTCCACCGCGAGCAGCCGCCGGGCCGGCAGCCGGTGCGCCCAGCGCCCGAAGGCCAGCGCCCCGAGCGCTCCGGGCAGCGCGTACGCGGCGATCGCGGCCCCGACGACCAGCCCGGCCCGTCCGGGCGGTGCGATCCGTACGGCCAGCCAGGCCACGGCGACCATGCTCATCCCGTCGCCCAGGTCGGAGGCGGCCAGGGCCGGCATCAGTCGGCGGAACCGGGGGTGGGTGAGGAGCGGCTGATAGGCGCGCGGGAGGAGACGGAGTGCCGGTGGGATGGTCATCCGGTCAGATTGGTCGCTCAAGCGCACTTGAGGTCAAGGGCGCTGGTCGAGGGCGCCTGCTGACCCATTGTCAGACCCGGCCCGTACCGTCATTCCCATGAGAGCCACCGGTACCTTCAGCGTCCTGTCCTTCGTGCCGACCGATCTCGCGCCCGAGCCGGCCATCGCCACCAATGTGCCCGTCGGGGTGTCGCGGATGGAGAAGCGGTTCGAGGGGGAGGTCGCCGGGCGGTCGGCGACGCTGTTCACGGCGGCCTTCGACCAGGCGACCGGCACGGGGACGTACCTGGCGATGGAGTCCTTCGAGGGGGAGCTGAACGGGCACCGGGGCGCGTTCAACTTCGTGCACTCGGCAAGTACGTCGGGCACCGACCGGAGCAACGAGTTCTTCGCCGTCGTGCCGGGCAGCGGCTCGGGGGGCTGGCGGGCATCACGGGCACGGGCGGGCTGACCCTGGAGGCGGACGGGACGCACCGGATCTGGCTGGAGTACACGATCGATTGATCGAGCGTCAGAAGTGGTGAGTGCCTTGAAGGCGAATGGGTGGTGGAGATTCGGCGGTTTGCGCCAAGGTGTGGGATGTGATTGACGCACAGTCGGATGAGCTGGTGATCCTGGTCCACGGGACCTTTGCGGGCGACAAGGACAGGCGCGATGAGGGTCCGCGCTGGTGGCAGCGGGGCAGCACCACCTGGGAGGCCCTGACCGAGGTGCTGCCCCCGGGGGCGGTGCTGCCGGACGAGGAGACCGGGCTCTTCCATTGGACCGGCGCCAATGCGCAGTCGGAGCGGTTGCGGGGGAGTGCCGATCTGCTCGCCGTGCTGCTGTGGCTGGAGGAGCGGGGGCGGTCGTACCACCTGGTCGGGCACAGTCACGGCGGCTCGGTGATCTGGGAGGCGTTGGTCTCGGCGCAACTCCTCTCCGAGACCAAGGAGGTGCCTTCATCCTTGAGAGGCTCGCTGGGGATCGCTCCGGCCTCGCTGAAGTCCAAACACTGGGTGGAGTGGGCGCAGCTGCCCGGGCTGCGCAGTGTGACCACGGTGGGGACGCCGTTCCTGCACTTCCTGCCCAGAACGACCTGGCTCACCAGCGGCTGGCGCAGCCGGCGCTTCACCCTCAAAGGGCACGACGTCGGCTTCGTGCGAAACATGGTGAGCTTGTCAATCTATGTTCCGGCCCTGGTTGTCATGGTGGGCGCGCTGCTCGGCCTGCCCGCCCTGACCATCGGGGCGATTCTCGAACTGTTCGACGTCGCGGTCCCGTTCGGGCTGATGGGGCTGGCCTGGGGCGCCGCCCTGGTGCTGACAGCGGTCCTGTTCGGCCCGGTCAACCGGCTCCTGTTCGCCGACGCACTCACCCACCGGGCGCGGACCTCGCGAACAGTCTTCGAGCGCTTCGCGGACCGCTGGCTCGGCCTCTGGGCACCCGACGACGAGGCCATCGGAATGCTGCGGGGCGTGGCCGCCCCACGGCGCCCGGACTACCGGTGGCTCTGGCATCCGGCAGCCGACCGCGAGCCCTGGGCGGCCCCGGAAGGCACGGGGACGCCGATACCGCGCGTCCCGGTCCGGATCGCCGATCCGATATCGAACACCGGCATGGTTCCCCACGCGTCGCTCTGGAAGCTCACCCGCACCCTGGGCCCCCTGCGCGCCGTCTTCAACCGCTGGATCGGCCCGCGCATTTCGGGCGCGATCTCCCGGCTGCTGCTGCACACCGTCCAGGGCAACGACCTGCCGCACACCAGCCTGGTGTACGCCTCCCCGTGGCCGCTGCCACTGGACGACCTACCGCCGGGGCTGCCCGAGACGCTCGCCTTCCGGCTGACCGCGCACGCCAATGCCAGGGCGGCCCAACTCGCCCCAGCCATCCGGGAGATCCTCGCCCAGGCCGCGCTTGACGGCATCTCGCTGCCGCAGGCGGCGGCCAGTCGGCAACGGCCGCGTCCGGACGGCGCGCTGGTGCACACCGGCTATTTCGAGGATCCGGAGCTGGTGCGGTTGATCGGCCTGCACATCGAGCGTCACATGGCCCGGCCGCCGCTCAAAGCCCCCGATGAGCCGGCGCTGCTGAGTTGGCTCGACGAGAACGCCGAGGCGGTGCAGCGCCGGCTCGCGGAGTTCCGCAGCGCCGTGCCTGAGTGACGGCAGTGACGGCAGTGACGGCGCCGGCTTTCGCCGCTCAGCCGAGCCGGCGCTCGGGCTGTCAGCCGCCCAGGTGGCGTTCGATCCGGGCGATCGCGTCGGCGTTGCCGGTGAAGAGATGCGCGTGCAGGCCGACCGCTCGGGCGCCCTCGATGTTGGGGGCGTGGTCGTCGATGAAGAGGCACTCGGCCGGGGTGGCGTCCAGCGCGCCGAGGGCGGCCGCGAAGGCGCGCGGGTCGGGCTTCTGCACGCCGATCTCGTGCGAGTAGACGAGGCGCTCGGCCAGGCCCGCGAACCCGTAGGCGGCCTGCTCGCGCTCCCTGGCGCCGACGAAGCTGTTGCTCAGGACCGCGATGCGGCAGCGGGACCGCAGGCCCGCCAAGTAGTCGATCATCTCCTGGTTGGCGCTGCCCAGGTAGTCCGCCCACAGGTCGTCCAGCAACGCGGTGAGCTGCTCGCCGTCGAGCCCGAGCCGCGCGGTGAGCTGGGCTGACACCCCGGGCTCGTCGATCTCGCCGATCATCCCGGCCGCCCAGACATCGGCCATCCGCTCCTCGATCGCCCCTTCCGGCAGCCCCAGCCGCCGCTCCCACCGCCCGGGCCAGCCGGTGTGGGGGGTGAGCTCCAGGACGCCGCCGATGTCAACGATCAGGCAGGGCAGGTTCATACGGGTTCCCTTCGTGGATGCAGTGGGCAACTGCGCTCCACGCTGGGGGTTCCCGTTGGGTGAAGGTCAAGCGCGGGCGGCCTCAGCGCACCCCGGACGCCACCGGGCGCGCCGCCGCCCGGGCTGCCCAGCGGCCCTCCTCGCGGGTGATCCGGACCGGGTGGTCGAAGCAGGCGCTGATCAGGTCGGTGGTCACCACGTCGGGCGCGGGACCGCTGGCCACGCAGGCGCCGTCGCGCAGGAGGAGGGCGTGGGAGGTGGTGGTGGGGAGCTCTTCCAGGTGGTGGGTGACCAGGACGCTGGAGAGGGAGGGGTGGAGGCGGCGCAAGTCGTCGAGGCTGGTGAGGAGTTGCTCGCGAGCCGTCAGGTCGAGGCCGGTGGCGGGCTCGTCGAGGAGCAGCAGGCGCGGTTGCGGCATCAGGGCGCGGGCGATCAGGGTGCGGCCGCGTTCACCCTGGGACAGGGTGGTCCAGGGGGCGTCGGCGCGGCGGGTCATCCCCAGGGTGTGGATGAGGGAGTCGGCCTGCGCCCGTTGCTCGGGGGACGGCGGGTGGAAGCGATCGGGCTCGATGCTGTTGGTCAGCCCGGTGAGCACCACCTCGCGGACCGTCAGCGGCGAGCGCAGGGGGTGACGCGGGTTCACATGGCCCAGGTGGGCGCGGAGTTCGCGGATGTCGACCCGGCCGAGCTGCCTGCCCAGCACCTTCACGGTGCCCCGGGTGGGGTGCGAGACGGCGCCGAGCAGGGCCAGCAGGGTGCTCTTGCCCGCGCCGTTGGCCCCGAGGACCGCCCAGTGCTCGCCGGGCGCGATGGTCAGCGAGATGTCCCGCAGCAGGTGGCGGCCGTCCCGGACCACGTCGACGGCCTCGGCCTGCAGAACGGGTTCGACAGCGGTCATCGGGCGCGCCTCCGACGGGAGTCCAGGGGAATGCCGAGAGCGGGCAGCCCGGGCACGCTAACAAAGGGTTCGCCCCCGTACCGTCGCCGTTCCACAGGGTGGACTGCGCTCGACACGGAGTCCGCCGCTACTCTTCGCAGAAGCCCAGGTCGGTCCAACGGCCGGCAGCACGGACTACGAGGAGCTGGACCAGGTGATCGGACGAGCGCTGAACGGCCGCTATGAACTGGTCGGCACCCTCGGGGTCGGCGGCATGGCCACGGTGTACCACGGCGTGGACCGGGTGCTGGGCCGCCCCGTCGCCGTCAAGATACTCAACGGCGGGCTGGCCGAGGACCCGCGGTTCGCCGAGCGGTTCCAGCGGGAGGCGCAGCATGCCGCGATGCTGGTGCACCCGCGGATCGCCATGGTCTTCGACTCCGGGATGGACGAGGGCTCCCCGTACATCGTGATGGAGCTGATCCGGGGCCGCTCGCTGAGCTCGGTGCTGGCCGAGGCCGGGCCGCTGCCGGTGGAGCGGGCGGTCGGCATCGCGGCGGCGGTCTGCGAGGCGCTGGAGGTCGCGCACACGGCCGGCCTGGTGCACCGGGACATCAAGCCCGGCAATGTGATGCTCACCGACGACGGCGGCGTCAAGGTGGTGGACTTCGGCATCGCCCGGGCCTCCGACTCCGGCCAGCAGCTGACCCAGACCGCCACCGTGCTCGGCACCGCCGCCTACCTCTCGCCGGAGCAGGCCACCGCCGGCGAGGTGGACGGCCGGGCGGACCTCTACGCGCTGGGCTGCGTGCTCACCGAGCTGCTCACCGGCGAGCCGCCGTTCACCGCAGAGACGCCGGTGGCGATCGCCTTCAAGCAGGTCACCGAGGAGGCCGCGCCGGTCAGCCTGCACCGTCCCGAGGTGCCGCCGGCGCTGGACATCGTGGTGACCCGGCTGCTCGCCAAGCGGCCCGAGGAGCGGCCGGCCACGGCGGCCGCCGCCCGGGCCGAACTGCTGGCCGCGGTGCCGGTGGCCGGTGCGGTGGACCGCACCGCCGAGCTGCTGGCGACGGCCGCGCCGGACGGCGACCGGACCCAAGTGCTCCCGATGGGGTCCGGGAGCGGCGCGGCCGGCTTCGGAAACGGCGCCGGGGGCTTCGGCGGCGGCACGGGGGGCTTCGGAGCCGTCCCGGCCGCCACCTCGCTGATGGACGCGCTCCCGGGGCAGTCCCCCGAGCCCGCACCGGCGCCCCGGTCCCGCCGCACCATCGCGCTGGTGCTCGGCGGCGCGGGCGTGTCGGTGGTGGCACTGCTGGGCGTGCTGGCCCTGGTGAACCCGTCCTCGTCGAGCAACCCGTCGGCCGCCGCGCACTCGCCGGTCGCGAGCCCGGCGGCGACCCAGCCGGCCACCGCCCCGACCACCGGCGCCTCGGCCCAGGCTGCCCCGCCGTCAACGAGCGCACCCCGCCAGACCCCGGGCACCCCGATCGCCGCCATCGCCGGACTGCGCACCGACGTCGCGGCCACCCCGATGCAGCCGAAGGACCGCCAGACCGCGCTGATCAAGACCCTGGACACCGCGACCGCCGCGCTGAACGCCCAGCAGCCCGCCCAGGCGGACCTGGCCCTGAAGGCGGCGCAGCGCCAGGTCCACGACCTGAGCAAGAAGCACACCATCGACGCCCAGACCGCCGCCGGCTGGCAGCGCCAGCTCACCGCGATCATCGGCTCCCTCAGCAGCGGTGGCGGCGCGACCGCCAACGCGGATGACAACGGGGACAACTGACGCAGCACCACCTCGACCTGTGGCACCATGCCCTCATCGGCAGGACGACGGGGGGTACGGGGTGGCCACGGTCGAACAGGTCAGAGCGGCGGCACTGCGGCTGCCGAGGACCGAGGAGCACCTGATCCGTGACCGGGTGAAGTTCCGGGTCGGCCGGATCGTCTACCTGGCGCTCTCGCCGGACGAGACGACCCTCGGCTTCGCGTTCCCGCGCGAGGAGCGGGCGGCGCTGCTGGCCGCAGAGCCGGACCGGTACCTGCCGCCCGTGCCGTCCGACGAGCGCTACAACTGGCTGCGGCTGCGCCTGGCGGCGTTCGACGAGGCCGAGCTCACCGAGATCGTCGAGGAGGCCTGGCGGATGGCGGTGCCCAAGAAGCTGGCCGCCTCGGTCCTCATGCCGGTCGGGCCCACCCTGGCCGAACTGCGGGCGGCCGCCGAGGTTTTCGCCGGCTACGGCGCGGTGGACACGGGCTGGGAGCGCTGGGCCGCCGAGACCGCGCCGGCCGCCGATCTGGCCGACCCGGCGCACCGCGCGGCGCTGCACCGCTGGCTCAACTCCTGGGGCTGCCGGATCCGCTACCCGCGCCCCGGGGAGCCGGACCTGATGGCGGACGGCCTGGCCGGGTGGTGGCAGCGGCACGCCGCCGCCCTGCCGGCGGTCAGCCTGCTGAAGCTGACGGACCAGCAGATCGACCGGCTGGCCGACGCCTACGCCGAGCTGCAGGCGCTGCCGGTCGGCCCGACCCGCACCCTGGGCCCGACCGCCGCCGCCAAGGCGCTGTACGCCCTGCGCCCGACCGCCGTGATGCCCTGGGACGCGGCGATCGCCAAGCGGCTGCACGGCGCCCGGGACGGCGCCGCGTTCGCCCGCCATCTGCGCTGCGGGCGCGCCTGGGCCGGGGCGGTGCTGGCCGAGTCCGGGCTGACCGAGCAGCGGCTGCCGGCCGAGCTGGGGCGCGGCTCGGTGCCGCTGGCCAAGGTGCTGGACGACTACCTGTACGTGACGATCACCGCGGCGGGGTGACCGCGACTGCGGCACGCTGACGGTCACCGGGGCGGGCTGACGGTGACTGCGGCGTGCTGACGGTCACCGCGGCCCCGGCGGCAGCCGCACTGCCGTGGGTGCGGCGCGAGTACCAGTCGCCGATCCGGACCAGCAGGGTGCGCGGCGGGGTGAGGGAGATGCGGGCCATGGTGCTGTCCTCCGGTCAACGGGGCGCCGGGCGGCGCCGTCAACCAGGGGACGGAGCGGCCGCGTCGGATGTGACAGGCTCCCCGGGCTCGTCCAGGAACTCCACCACTGCCAGCACGGCGAGCAGCGCCACGGTCAGCCAGATCACCACCATGTCGGTCGGATAGCTCCAGGTCACCAGTACGACCGTCGCGATCACCACGGCTGCCCAGTTCAGCCACAGCTTGAACCGGTGGACGAACCGCCCGACCGGCCCCAGCCGCATGCCGAGCCGCTCGGCGGCCCGCCGGACCGCGTCGATCCCGGCCTGCCAGAGGGTGCGCACCGCGCGCGCCCAGCGCCCGGTACCGCTCACCCAGGCGCCCAGCGCGACCAGGATGCCGAGCACCACCACCAGGCGGACGCCACCGCGCAGGTAGTGCGTCAACCTGTCATAGACGGCGTGGGCCGCGGCCTGATTGACGTCGGCGGGCAGGTGGTCCAGGTAGACCGGCCGGAACACGGACAGCCCGATGCTCAGCACCGC
This sequence comes from Kitasatospora acidiphila, assembly GCF_006636205.1. Taxonomy (NCBI): domain Bacteria; kingdom Bacillati; phylum Actinomycetota; class Actinomycetes; order Kitasatosporales; family Streptomycetaceae; genus Kitasatospora; species Kitasatospora acidiphila. The sequence continues at coordinate 5,029,401 of NZ_VIGB01000003.1, forward strand.
GGCCCCGGCCGCCATGGCGAGCGCGGCGGTCACGGTCGCCCGCCGGCGCCGGACGGCCGCGAGTACCCCGCCCACGGCCAGCAGCACGGTGAGCACCGGCAACCAGAATCCGAACACGTCGAGCAGGCGCAGCCAGGTCCGGATCGTGCCGATGCTCTCCGACTCGATCAGCACGTAGTCGGTGTGCACGGTGGGGATCTTCGAGGCGACGCTCAGGCCGTTGGCCACCAGCCGGCTCTTCGCCTGGTCGATCACCGGTGCCAGGTCGAGGGCCACGGTGTTGTCCGTGATCTTCACGGCGCCGCCGCCCTGGCCGGTGAGCGCGCGGTTCAGGGAGTCGTGGGCGGACCGGTTGATCTGCTCCCACAGCGCGGCGAACTGGTCGCTGGCCACCGCGCCCGCCACCTGGTCGTGCACCAGCGAGGTGATCGCGCTGGTCACCGCGCTCCCGGCGGAGTTCACCAGTTGCTGGAGGAGCGGCCGGTCGGTCGTCGGCACCAGGCCGAGCAGGGTGCCGATCGGCAGCGCGTCGACGATCTGGGTGGTCACCCGGTCGGTGACGGCTGCCTGCACGGCCGGGTCGCGGGCCAGCGGGGCCATGGTGGCCACGTAGCGGTCGGTGTCGGTGAGCGTCGAGCGGGCCCAGGCGGCGGCCACCGAGGCCGGGGTCAGTACGGTCGCCAGGATGATGAGCACCACGGAGAGCAGGCTCAGCAGGCGGAACCGATGGCGGGGGCGCTGCTCGAGCTGTGCGATCCGGCCGTGTAGCTCCGCGAGCTCGGCGTCGCGGTCCTCAGGGGGCTCAGAAGGTGGCTGGTCGAGCGGATGGTCGGTCACCAGATAAGCAGATATCAGGATAAAACGGACAGCGACTCGAGATGTCACGTTCGGGTGTACCGGGCAGGCCGCTTGCTCCGTGCGCATCGCGGGCACGACGAAGCCCCTGGCGGTCCGTCGGGTAGGACGGGCCAGGGGCTCGTGATGGCCCGGGAACGGGCCTGGACCGGGGGTCTCAGGTGATGTTGTCCTTGGCCACGGCGTCCTCGGCCTTGGTGACGTTGACCCGCTCCACGGCCGGGCGGTCGCCGGCCGTCGACTTGGCGGTCCCGTCGGAGTCCGCGCCGTCCTCGCGCATGGCCTTGGTCTCGGCCTTCAGGATGCGCATCGACTTGCCCAGCCCGCGCGCCATCTCAGGCAGCTTCTTCGAGCCGAACAGCAGGATGATGACGACCAGCACCACCAGGAGGTGCCAGGGCTCCAGACCGTTGCGGAACATCCCTGACCACCGGTCCCTTCGGTTTACTCGCCGTTGCAGAGCCGGGCGGGCCGCCCGGCTCTGCAAGTATGCCTAACCCGGAGCCGGAACGTATACACCGCTCGGGAAACGGCGGTCAAAGAGGCGGTGACGGAGTAGGCTGCGGCGGGTTTCGGGCGCGTCGTGGTCTGCACCACACTTCGGGCCTGCGCCGCGCCCGGGCCGGCACCCCGGTCGGACCCGTCCGAGGTGCGGGGGCGTGGCGCAGGCCCGATGGTGGGTCACATGACGAACACCCAGAAGATCTCCATGGGATTCCAGCCCAACCGGCAGCTGATCGGCGCCGGCATGGTGCTCGGCGCGGTGGGCGCGGCCGCCGCCACGGTGGGCACGATCATGATTTTCTCGGCGCTCGCGGCGGCGGGGCGGAGCTGGCTCCGGCAGCTGGAGACCGCCCCCGCCGAGCGGGCCTCCCGGGCGCTGACGCAGGCCAAGGCCGCCTCGCAGGCCGGACTGGACGCCTGGCGCAGCGCGGCCGCGTCCAACTAGTCCCCGGCTGGTCCTCGGCGGGGCGCGCCGGCCGGTGAGCGGCTTGCTGACCGGGGTGCCGCGGCACCGCATGGGCCGGCGCCTCGGCGACGGTCGGCCGGTTCGCCGCATGGCCGCGCGGCGCTTCCGCGCAGCTCCTCCCGACGGCTCCACCAGCTCGCCCGCGCCGCCAGTGGCGGGTGCGGCGGGGCTGGACGGCCCAAAGGCCCCGGGCATTGGACGCCCGGGGCCTCGGAGCGCTACCGCAGGGCCTTACAGCCCGAGCGACTTGGCGATGATGGTCTTCATGACCTCGCTGGTGCCGCCGTAGATCCGGAACACCCGGTTGTCGGCGTACAGGCGCGCGATCGGGTACTCCAGGATGTAGCCGTAACCGCCGTGCAGCTGGAGGCACTTGTCGACCACCGCGGAGGCGGCCTCGGTGGTGAAGAGCTTCGCCTCGGCGGCGTCGGCCACCGTCAACTCGCCCTCCTGGTACAGCTCCAGGGCCTGGTCCACGAGCGCCTGCATCGCGGTGACCTGGGTCTTGCACTCGGCCAGCACGAACTTGGTGTTCTGGAACTCGGCCACCGCCTGGCCGAAGACCTTGCGGTCCTTGACGTACTGCAGTGCGAAGTTGACCGCCGCGGCGGCCACCGCGTAGCCGCTGACCGCGATCGCCAGGCGCTCCTGCACCAGGTTGTGGGTCAGGTAGCTGAACGCCTTGCCCTCCTCGCCGAGCAGGTCGGCGACCGGCACCTTGACGTCCGCGAAGGCGAGTTCGGCGGTGTCCGAGGTGCGCAGGCCGATCTTCTCCAGCTTGCGGCCGACGGTGTAGCCCTCGGACTTGGTGTCCACGCAGAGGATGGAGAGGCCGGCGCGGCGGTTGGCCGGGTCGTACGGGCTGGTCCGGGCGACCACCAGGACCAGGTCGGCCAGCACGCCGCCGGTGATGAAGGTCTTGGCGCCGTTGAGGACGTAGTGCGTGCCGTCCTCGGAGAGCTTGGCGGTGGTGGTGATGCCGGCCAGGTCGGAGCCGGTGCCGGGCTCGGTCATGGCGATCGCGGTCATGATCTCGCCGGAGATGAAGCCGGGCAGCCAGCGCTGCTTCTGCTCCTCGTTGGCGTACTCCAGCAGGTACGGCAGCACCAGGCCGGTGTGCACGCCCGACGAGCCGAAGCTGACGCCGGCCCGGGCGGTCTCCTCCATGAGCACGGCCTGGTACTTGAAGCCCGTCTCGCCCGCGCCGCCGTATTCCTCCGGCACCTCGATGCCGAACACGCCCAGCTCGGCGAGCTTGTTGTAGAAGCTGCGCGGCGGGTGGCCGTCCTTCTCCCAGGTCTCGTAGACCGGGACGACCTCCTTGGAGATGAAGTCCCGGATCGTCGCCCGGAACGCCTCGTGGTCCTCGTTGTACACAGTGCGGCGCACGACGGCGCTCCCTTCGCACAGGGGCCTGCCCGGCGGGGCCGGTCGGGGCTGCGGCCGCGCTCCCGGATGCCGGGTTTAACGCGGCCTAAGTTAATCCTCAGTAGCTTTGCTGTCCAGGGTGGGCGCGTGCCTTGGGTGACCGGTTCCACCCGCCCCCGGGGCCCGTGGCAGTGGACCTGGGTCGACTTTTTGTGAATCATTGCTAGCCACAGGCCCGCAGGGCGGAGGAGGCGAGCGCGGATGGACCGGGAGGCGGCGGTGGTACGCCGGCCGCGCGGGCGCCGCACCCAGATCCTGCTGGCGGCCGCGGAGCAGTTCCATCGGCGCGGCTACCACCAGGTGGCGATGGCCGAGGTGGCGGCCGCCGTCGGCATCACCGCCCCCGCGCTCTACCGGCACTACCGGGGCAAGCCCGAGCTGCTGCGCCAGGCGGTGCGCGGCGGCCTGGACGAACTGGACCGGGCGGTCACCGCCGCCGGGACGCGGCCGGAGCGCGGACCGGTGGCGCTCGCCGAGGCGCTGGCCGCCGTGGCGCTGGACCAGCGGGCGCTGGGCACGCTCTGCCAGCGCGACGCCCGACTGCTGCCGGCCGCCCAACGCTCGGAACTGCGCCGCCAGTTGTGCGCCACGGTCCGCTCCGGAGCGGGGCAGCTGCGCGCGGCCCGCGCGGAACTCGCCACGAGTGAGGCCGAGTTGCTGCTCTGGTCGGCGCTCTCGGTGGGCGGCAGCCTGTCGTACCACACCTTCGCCCCGCCGCGCCGGCGGTTCGAACAGCTGCTCTCGGGGCTGCTGTGCGGCGTGCTCGATGCACAAGTCGACACAGCGTCAGATGTCAGGAGCAAGAGACGAGTTGACGAAGACGAGCCGGTCGGGCGCCGCGAGGAGCTGCTGGCCGCCGCCGTGCGGCTCTTCGACGAGCGCGGCTTCGACAACGTCAGCACCGACCGGATCGGTGCGGCGGTCGGCATCGCCGGGCCCAGCCTCTACAAGCACTTTCCGACCAAGGTCGACCTGCTGGCCGCCGCCCTGGTCCGCTGCCGGGAGCGGCTGTGGCACGAGGTGGCTGGCACCCTGACCGGGCCGGGTGAGCCGACCGCCATGCTGGTGAACGGCCTCGCCGCCTACGTCGACTTCGCCCGCCGGCACCACCACTACCTCGGCGCGATGGTCAGCGAGACCGAGCGGCTGGCCGAGCCGGACCGCACCCGGGCGGTGGACTTCCGCCGGGACTTCCTGCGGCTCTGGGTCGACCTGCTGCGGCAGGTACGCCCGGAGTACGACAAGGCCGAGGCCCGGATCCGGGTGCACGCCATGTTCGCCCTGGTCAACGACGGGGTGCGGCACCCGGCTTGGCGGCGGACCGGCCAACCGGCGCCGGGGCTGGCGCAGTTGGCCGGCACCGTGCTGGGGCTGCCGGGGACGGCCTGACGGGGCGGGCCCTCGGCAGGGCCCGCCCCGATGCGCGGATCAGCCGTTGTGCACCTGGTTCACATTGCCCTGCTGCGTACCGACGTTGCCCCCGTTGCCGGCCACCAGGGTGGTGTTGGTCTGGTTGCTGGCGCCGGAGCCGGTGGCCACCTGCAGCCCGCTGTTGCTGTTGCCGGCCACGCTGCCGACGATGTTGCCGGAGCCCCAGTTGCTGACGATGCTGCTGTTGGAGCCGTTGCCGGCGACGGCGCCGTTGTCGGCGGCCTGGGCGCTGCCGGCACCGATCAGCAGGAAGGCGCCGAGCGCTGTGGCGGCGGCGAGAGCCCGGGTACGGGACACGATGGTCTCCCTAGGAGTTCTGGTAATGCTGCGAGTTGGCGCCCGCGGGGTGGCCGCCCCGGGTGCGCCGCTGGTTGTGGCGTCGCGCAGAAAGCTTCCCTCGCCGTCGACCTTTGGAGCCAGGAATCGAGGACCGAATCCCTCAAAGGGGTCATAACACCCGGAAATCCCACTGCGTCAGGTTTAGGCCCGGCAAGGGCAAACCCGGTGGTCCGGCGATTGTCAGACTGGCAGACTGGGGCCTCATGTCTGAAGAAGGTCACGAGAACCTGCGCACCACCGAGGTCGATCTCGGCGGACTGGTGAGCGTCCTCGCCACCCACCTCTACTCCACGCCGCTGGTCGCCCTGCGCGAACTCGTCCAGAACGCCCACGACTCGCACACCCGGCGCCGCCTGGAGGACCCGGCGGGCGCCCACCGGGCCGTGATCCGGGTCAGCGGCGACCCGGTCCGGCGCACCGTCGCCATCGAGGACACCGGCGCCGGCCTCACCGAACCGGAGATCCACGCCTACCTGGCGACCGTCGGCACCGGCTACACCCGGCTGCTGCGGGACCTCACCGGCAACGAGGACCTGATCGGCGCGTTCGGCCTGGGCTTCCTCTCCGCCTTCTCGGTGGCCGACGAGGTCACCGTCACCACCACCTCGCACCGCGCCCCCGAGCTCGGCCACCGCTACCGCAGCCGCGGCGGCGAGCAGTACAGCGTCGACCCGGTGCCGCCCCGCCCGCAGCCCGGCACCGTGGTCGAACTGACCCTGAAGCCCGAGCACGCCCACCTCGCCGACGAGGAGGTGCTGCGCGACGTGCTGGCCCGCTACTGCGTGCTGCTCGGCGTCCCGGTGCACGTCGGTGACGACGAGCACCCGGTCAACGCGGTCCCGGTGCCCTGGCGCGAGGCGTTGCCCGCCGGCGAGCAGCACGCCGCCCGGATGGCCTTCGCCACCGCCTTCGGCCGCCGCTTCGAACCGCTGACGGCCTTTCCCGTCGAGCCGACCGAGCAGACCGACGCCGCCGGCCTGCTCTGGGTGCAGGACGGCGGCACCTACGGCAGCAGCGACAACCGCGACCTGGCCGTCTACCTGCGCGGCATGCTGCTCGCCGAGGACGCCCGCGACCTGCTGCCCAGCTGGGCCGGGTTCATCGGCGGCGTCGTCGAGTCCAACCGGCTCACCCCCACCGCCAGCCGCGAGGACCTGCAGCGCGACGAGCACTACCGGGCCCTCCAGCAGACCCTCGCCGACGCCATCGTCAACGGCCTCTACGAGACGGCGCGCCTGCACCCGGCCGCCTGGCGCCGCATCCTGGCCCGGCACGGCCAGGAACTGCTCGGCGCCGCGCTCTGCGACGACCGGCTCTTCACCCTGCTCGCCGACGACGTGCCGGTGCCCACCTCGCAGGGGGACCTGACGGCGGGCGCGCTGCGCGCGGCCGGCGGCGGCGCGGTGCACGTCGCGCTGGGCTCCGGCGGCGGCTTCGAGGAGATGCTCTACCGCGCCATGCGGGTGCCGATCGCGCGCGGCGACCGCTACGCCGTGCTGCCGTTCCTGCGCCGCTACGCGCAGCTGCGCGACTGCCGGATCGTCGAACTCGGCAGCGAGAGCGGCAACCGGGAGCTGTTCCGCGACCCGCAGACCCCGCTGGCGCCCGAGGAGGCCGGCTGGCTGGCCGCCGCGCTCGCCGACGAGGGCGAGCAGCTGGTGCCGGCCAGGTTCGACCCGCCGGGCCTGCCGCTGGTGCTGGTCCCGGACCGGGAGGCCGAGCTGAAGGCCCGGATCGAGGACGACCAGGCCGACGCCCGGATCCCGTCCGCCGCGCTGCGCCTGGCCCGGGCGTTCACCGCCCGCACCGACGGCAGCGTGCGGGCCCGGCTCTACCTCAACACCGACGCGCCCGCCGTGCGCGACCTGCTGCGCGCCTACCGGGCCGGCCACACCGGGGCCGCCACCGCCGCCGGACTGCTCCGCTCGGTCAAGGTGATCATGGCGGCCGCCGCCTCGGACGCCCGGGCCGGCGACGACCTGACCGCCGCACTGGCCGGCATCGGCACCGCCGTGGCCGCGCTGACCGCCCCGGCTGAGGGACTGTCAGTGGACGTGGGCACACTGTTCCCGCAGGACGACGGCGGGGAGGACGAGCGATGACCACTGACATCTGGGACTGGGTCTACGAGACCCACACCCGGCTGGTCGAGGGCGGCCAGCACCGGCTGGCCACGGCGCTGGTGGAGATCGCCGGCCATGCCGTCGACGGCCGCAACGACCAGCTCGACGCGATGTATCCGGAGGCGCTGGCCTCGGCCCGCGCGCTCAACCTGCCGTGGGTCGAGGTCTTCCTTCGGCACTGGCGGCTGCAGAACCTGCTGAACAAGCGCCACCAGGGCGAGCGGGCGATGGCCGAGGCGGTCTCGCTGCTGGAGTTCGCCCACCGCGAGGAGACCGCCGGCTGCCCGCAGTCGGTCTGCGCGGTGCAGGACTTCACCATCTGCCACGCCAACATCGACGGTCCCGGGTACGTGCCGGAGCGGCTGGCGGTGCTGGAGGAGGCGCTGGAGCGGGTCGAGCCGGCCCGGGCCTGCTTCGACTGCCTCTCCCGGGAGTACGCCGACACCCTGGAGGACGACGGCCGGGCCGATGCCGCCCTGGCCCACCTGGACCGCGCCCAGGCCCGGATCCAGGCGGCCGGCGAGACGGTCTCGCTCTCCTTCGGCCACGCCCGCGCCTCCGCCCTCCACCGGCTCGGCCGGCACCAGGAGGCGCTGGACTCGCTGGTCGCCGCCGAGCAGGCGTACACCAAGGCCGGGCACAGCCTGGACGACGACGACCGGCGCAAGTGCGGCGTGATCCGGGCCCGGCTGCTGGCCCACCTGGGCCGGCTCGACGAGGCGCTGGCCGAGCTGCCCGACGCCGCCGAGGCGGACGAGTTCGCCGACGTCCGGCACCGCTGGGCCGAGGCCGTCGACCTGCTGACCGCCGCCGACCGGTACCCCAACGACGCCCTGCTGGGCGCCCGGCTGGCTCGCTGGGTCTCCTACCTGGACGCGGCCGGCTCGCACCGCCCCTGCCTGGACCTGGCCCTGACGGCGGGCCGAATCGCCGTGCGGCGCGGCGCCCGCGAGGTGGCGCTGGCGCTGGCCGCCACCGGGGAGCGCAAGCTGGCGCTGCTGCGCCGCACCGGCCCGGTGGCCGACCGGCTGGCCGAGCTGCGGGCGGCGGCGCTGGCCCTGCCGGTGGCCGAGCTGCCGGTGCCGGCCGCCGAGCTGCTGGTCCACCTCGCCGCCCGGGACGAGGCCGCGCCGGCGGACCCGGAGGCCGACCTTGAACTGCTGGCCGCGGCCTGGGCGGCGGCTGACGACGCGTTGCCGCCGCCCGCCGCGACCGACCTGCTGCTGAGCCTGGCCGGACTGCTCGCCTCGCTCGGCCATGAGCAGGCCTCCGCCGGGCTGCTCTGGGCCCGACTGGACCAGGACCCGGACCACCAGGACTTGGTGGGCATGCTCGGCTCGGTGCTGATCGAGGCCCGGGACGGCGACGGGATCCGCCGGCTGGCCGACCGGGTCGCCGCCGCCGGCTCGCCGCAGGGGCACTGGCTGCGGGCCCGCTGGGCGATGGCCCAGAGCCGCTGGCCGGAGGTGCTGGAGCAGTGCAGGGCGCTGCTGAGCGCGCACCCGGACCGGCTCAACCCGCGCCGGATGGCCGCTGCCGCCGCCACCGAGCTGGGCGACCACGCCGCGGCCCAGCAGTTCTACCAGGATCTGATCGAGCACTCGCAGTCCCCCGAGGAGACCCCGCTCGACCAGCCGCACCGCACCGTGCAGCCGGCCGACCTGTGGCAGTTGATCACCGCGGCGACCGCCAACCGCGACTGGCCGGTGGTCCGGTGGACCGGGCGCCTGCTCGGCATCGAGTTCGACCAGCCGGACGGTCCGGTGGACGAGGAGTGGCAGTACGTCATCGTCCGGGCCCGGCGGGGCAACGGCGCGCAGACCGACCTGCCGGCCGTGCGCACCGGCCCGGCCACCGCGCGGATCCTGCCGGTGCTCGGCGAGGACATCGCGCTCAACCACGGTGACGTGGTGGTGTTCCGCCCCGAGCTGCTGGAGCCGGCCCCGGCCGAGGACGCCCCGGAGCAGGAGAAGGAGCGCTGGCGGCCCACCTTCGAGCTGCTGACCCTGCTCGACCCGGCGGGCTACACCACCTGGTTCGTGGACGGCGCCTGGCCTGGCGAGGCCGGCTGGGAGGCGCTGCGGCACGGGCTTCGGGAGCGCGGCTTCGGGATCTGGGCCTACAGCGGCGAGCAGTACCTGATCACCGACCCGGTCGCCGGGGAGGTCACGCTGCCCGGCGTCTACGCGGCGATCGGCGTGCCGCCCACCGCCTCGGCGGCCGAAGCCGACGCGCTGCTGGAGGCGCTGACCGTCGACTGGCCGCACCGGCTCAGCTGGCTCGACCTGGCCAAGGCGGCCGGCGTCGACACCGCCCGGCACGAGGAGGCGGTGCAGCTTTACGGGCTCTGAGGCGCCAAGGCGTCTGAGCTGCGGTGATTCTCCCCACCGGTAGGGACGCGGCATCGCGTTCGACCACCCGGTAGTCGTATCGTCGGGATGGCCGGTCCGGTACGCGCGGTAGCCGGGAGCGGCCGACTTGTCCATATGCGTCATGACTTGGCGTCGGGCAAGGTGGAGCCGGAGATCACCAGCAGTCAGGAGCAGCAGCAGTGCCTAAGCGGGGCCGTCGGGGTGGGAGCGAGCAGCGGGGCGGCAATGCCAGCAAGGGCGGTGAGCCGGTTCCGCCGTCCCAGGCGCCGCCCACCGAGAACCTGCTCGCCAACCCCGCACCGCCGGCCGACCAGGTGCAGCTGATCCCGCTGGCCCCGCTGCCGCAGGAGACCGAGGGGCTGCTGACGCCGGGTCAGCGCACCGGTGAGCAGCCGCTGCCGTCCGTCGCCGAGGAGACTGTCGGGGAGACTGTCGAGGAGATCACCGAGGAGACTGTCGAGGAGATCACCGAGGAGACTCCCGAGGACGCCGTCGAGCAGCGGCCCGAGCTCGTGGACACCGACGAGTTCGCCGCCTTCGAGGCGTTCGGCGGCGGCTCCGAGGACACCCTCTCCCCGGAGGTCTGGCGGGCCGTCGGCTACAACCCGCCCAGCGGCGCGATCCCGATCCTGCAGCAGGGCCCGCGCGGCACCGAGCCCTGGCCGGACCGGATGCGCACCCTGCTGCGCACCCCGATGTCCGAGCGCCCCGCCTCCGAGCGGGCGCCGCACCTGGCCAAGTCGGAGTCCGTCGCCCGCAACGTGCCCCGGATCTTCGACCTGACGCTGCGCATCGGCGAGCTGCTGCTGGCCAGCGGCGAGGCGGCGGAGGACGTGGAGGCCGCCATGCTCGGCGTCACCCACGCCTACGGGCTGGACCGCTGCGAGCCGCAGGTCACCTTCACCCTGATCTCGATCTCCTACCAGCCCTCGCTGGTGGAGGCACCGGTCACCTCGGCCCGGGTGGTGCGCCGCCGCACCTCCGACTACACGCGACTCGCGGCGGTGTACCGACTGGTCGCCGACATCACCGGCGGCAACGTCACCGTCAACGACGCGTACCGCCGGCTCGCGGCGATCCGCCGCAACCGGCACCCGTACCCGGCCTGGGTGCTGTCGCTCACCGCCGGTCTGCTGGCGGGCGCCGCGACCTTCCTGGTCGGCGGCCGGGTGGACGCGAAGGCGTGGCTGGTCTTCGTGAACGCGGTGGTCGCCGCGATCATCGGCGACCGGCTGGCCTCGCTGGTGGCCGGCCGCGGGCTGCCGGAGTTCTACCAGTTCGTGCTGGCCGCGATGCCGGCCGCCACCTTCGGCATCATCCTGTCGCTGAACAGCTCGGGGCTGCGCGGTTCGGTGGTGGTCACCGGTGGCCTGTTCGCGTTGCTGCCCGGACGCGCGCTGGTCGCCGCCGTGCAGGACGGCCTGACCGGCTTCTACATCACCGCCGCCGCCCGCCTGCTGGAAGTGGTCTACCTGGTGGCGGGCATCGTGATCGGCGTGATGCTGATCCTCTATGCCGGAGTCAGCTTCGACGCCCAGCTGAGGCCCAGCGAGTCGCTGGTCGGCAACTACAACCCGCCGGTGCAGCTGGTCGCCGCGATGCTGCTGACGCTGTTCTTCGCGATGCTGCTCCAGGCGAGCCGCCGCACCCTGGCGCTGGTCACGCTCAACGGCGGCATCGGCTGGACGGTCTACGGTGTGCTGGTCTACAACGGCGGGGTCTCGCCGATCGTGGCGACCGGGATCGCGGCCGGCGTGGTCGGCCTGTTCGGGCAGCTGATGGCCCGTTACCGGTACGCCTCGGCGCTGCCCTACGTCACCGCCGCGCTCGGCCCGCTGATGCCCGGATCCGCGCTGTACCTGGGGATGCTCGCGTTCGCGCAGGGGCAGCCCTCGCCCGGCCTGGTGTCGATAAGCAAGGCGGCCGCGCTGGCCATGGCGCTGGCGGTCGGGGTGAACCTCGGTGGCGAGGTGGCCCGGCTCTTCATGAAGGTGCCGGGGCCGAGCGGCGGGATCGAGGTGGCGGGCCGCCTGGTGCCGTACCTGACCGGGCCGCGCCGGGCCGCGAAGCGTACCCGCGGCTTCTGATCGCCCGTTGAAGGGGGCAGCACGCCGATGACCGCGAGCCCGAGGACGTAGCACCGATGCAGTTGGCCGGCCTGGTGGAGGCATACCGCACGCACATCGTGGCCGCGCACAAGCAGCCGCTCTTCCTGCTGCTGGCCGGGTTCATCAGCTCGTTCGTCTTCATCAGGTTCAGCGTGCGGATGATCCGGGCCAAGGTGCGCTGGTGGCCCGGGAACATCACGCCCGGCGGGCTGCACATCCACCACATGGTGTTCGGGGTGGGCGCGCTGCTGGTGGCCGGGATCGGGGTGTTCGCCACCAACGGCGGCCGTCCGTGGATCGACTGGTTCGGGCTGCTCTTCGGCATCGGCTGCGGCCTGGTGCTGGACGAGTTCGCGCTGATCCTGCACCTGGAGGACGTCTACTGGAAGGAGGAGGGCCGCAAGTCGGTGGACGCGGTGATCCTGGGCATCCTGGTCACCGGCCTGCTGCTGATCGGCTTCGTACCGCTCGGGGTGGTGCCCGGGGCGGGCGGCGCCGAGGGGTCGGGGCGCTGGGGCGTGGTCGGGCTCATCTCCTTCAACGCGCTGATGTCGATCGTCGCGCTGCTCAAGGGCAAGGCGTGGACCGGGCTGCTCGGCATCATGGTGCCCGGCCTGTCCTGGATCGGGGCGGTCCGGCTGGCCCGGCCGTCCAGCCCTGGGCGCGCTGGCGGTACGGCGACCGGCCGCGCCGGCGGGCCCGGGCGGTGCGGCGGGACCGGCTGCTGCACGCCCGGGTGGACCGGGCCCGGACGTGGCTCTTCGACCTGATCGCGGGCGCCCCCGACAAGGTGCCCGCGCACCACGCGGTGACCCATCGGATGGCCGAGCGGGTGGCGGCCCGAGCCACCGCGCACCTCGACCCGAACCGTGCCAACCGCCCGGCCGCGGCACCCGCCGAGCGCGCCGCCGACCAGCGGCGCCGCACCGTGCAGGCCGGCCGGGTCCGCTCCTACCGTGCGCGGAGCGCGCGCCGGCGCGGGCCCTGACCCCGAGTACGGGGCCGACTGCCTCCGCGATCTCACCCGGATGGCCGCAGGGATCATGGTGCTGATGATCCGTCGGATTTGAGAATATTACGTCGAGTGACCGGACAGTTACGCGATGGGATGACTCATTGATCACTGAACGGATGATCCGCACGCGGAACCGCAGCCGGATGCTCGCCCGGATCCGCGCCCGGCGCTGCCGCACGGCCCCGCTGCTCGCCCTGGTCCTGCTGGTCAGCGGGACGGTACTGGCCCCACCGGCCACCGCTCGCCCGGCCGCCCTGTCGTCGCCGGCCCCCTTCCGGGCCGCCCCGCCGGCCCTGCCCGCCCTGCCCGCCCTGCCCGCCCTGCACGTTCTGGCCGCCGCGCCCACCGACGACCCGCCGCAGCCGAACGGCCAGGCGTACCCCAGCACCGGCGACATCGACCGGGCCCGGGCCGCCGCCGCCCGGCGGGCCGCCGCCGCGAACGCCATCGAGGCCAAGCTGGCCGACGCCCGCACCGAACTCGAGCGGGCCGGACAGCGCGCCGAACAGGCCGTCGAGGCCTACAACGGCGCCCAAGCCAGGCTCACCCGGGCCCGCGCCGCATCGGCCGCTGCCGCCGCCCGCGCCGCCACCGCCGAGTCGGTCCGCATCGACGCCGCCGAGCAGGCCGCCGCGCTGGCCGCCGCCACCTACCGCACCGGCGCCACCCCCGAGCTCTCCGCCTTCAACGACCTGTTCGCCGTGCGCGGCCCCCGCGCCGCCGCTGAACAGTCCGCCGCGGTGGGTGCCGCCGGCCGCACCACCCGGCAGATCCTGGACGAGGCCACCAGCACCGCCCGGGCCGCCGCCGACGCGCAGCGCGCCGCCCAGGCCGACGCCGCCGCGGCCGAGCGGGCGGCCGGCGCGGTCGCCCGGGCCAAGGCCGCGGCCGAGGCCCAGCTGACGGCCCACCAGCAGACCGTCGCCGAACTGGGCGAGCGCCGGGAACGCCTGCTCGGCGAACTGGCCGCCGCCCGCAACACCACCGTGGAGCTGGAGCGGCGCCGGCAGGCCGCCCTGGAGGCGATCGCCGCGCAGCAGGCCGAGGCGGCGGCCAAGGCGGCAGCGCTCGCCGCGGAGAAGGCGGCAGCCGAGAAGGCCGCCGCGGAGAAGGCAGCGGCTGAGAAGGCCGCCGCTGACAAGGCGGCCGCCGACAAGGCCGCTGCGGACAAGGCCGCCGCCGAGAAGGCCGCGCAGCAGTCCGATGGGGACGCGCCGGACCAGTCCCAGCAGGCCGCACCGCCGCCGCCCGCGCCCTCGTCCGAGTCGGGTGGCCAGGTGGCTGCCGCCTATGCGCGGGCCCGCCTGGGTCTGCCGTACGTCTGGGGCGGCGAGGGGCCGGGCGGCTACGACTGCTCGGGCCTGACCAAGCTCGCCTGGCAGCAGAGCGGCCGCCGGCTCACCCACTTCGCGGCCGACCAGTACGCCGAGTCCACCCCCGTGACCTACCACCAGCTGCGCCCCGGCGACCTGGTCTTCTGGTCGCACACCGGCAAGCCCGCCGACATCTACCACGTGGCGATCTACCTGGGTGACGATCAGGTCATCATGGCGCCCCACCCCGGCGGCACGATCGAGCAGACCGGCCTCTGGGTGATGGGCGGGCCCACCTACTTCGCCCGGCCCTGAACCGGATCGGTCCTGAACCCGGCGGCGACTGGCGCCCGGCAGCCGTCGGGGCCGCGCCGTGCGTGCGGCGCGACCCCGACAGCTGCGGTGCGGCTAGCCGTTGCGCGGGGCGAAGACGCCGAAGGCGGCACCCTGCGGGTCGCGGATGACCGCGATCCTGGGGCCGTTCTCCATCTCCACGTCCACCGGGCCGTGCATGATCTCGGCGCCGAGCTTCGAGGCGCTACCGGCGGCGGCGTCCACGTCGCGGACCATGAAGAACGGGGTCCAGTGCGAGGGGACCTCCGGCGGGAACATGGTGCCCATCTCCATGACGCCGCCGAACATCTTTCCGGCCAGGCCCACCATCGGGTACTGCTCGCTCGGCGTGACCTCCCAGCCGAAGACGCTCTTGTAGAAGGCCACTGCGGCGTCCCGGTTCCGGGTGGCGAGGTCGATCCAGCCGAAGGCGTTCGGCTCGTCCGCCACACCGAAGCCGGCGAACTGCCCGGCCTGCCACAGCGTGAACGGCGCGCCGGTCGGGTCGCTGAGCAGGGCCCAGCGGCCCAGCGGGCCGACGTCCATCGGGCCCATCCAGAGCTGGGCGCCGGCCGCCTTGGCGGCGTCGGAGACCTCGTCGGCGCTGGGGGTCGCGAAGGCGAGCAGCCACTGCACCGGCTGCTGCGGGTTCATCAGCGGGGCGACGGCCGCAGCGGGGGCGCCGTCCAGGGAGAAGATCGTGTAGCCGCCGTACTGGGGGTCCTGGGCGGTGGCGGTCCAGCCGAACAGCCGGCCGTAGAACCGCTGGGATTCCGCCAGATCGGATGTGCTCAGCTGCACCCAGCAGGGCGAGCCGGGGAGGATTTCGGTCACCTTCAACGCAGTCCCTCTCGACGTCGTTTTCGGGGGCGGGCTTCTCATCCAAACCCGCCCCCGGCACCGGCGCCACCGGACGGCGGTCCATCCGGTGCTCCCGCGCGGCACACGGGTTCAGCGGCAGAGCTCGGAGACGGTGTCCTCGAAGTCGGGGAACTCCCGGGCGGCCGCCTCGATCACGGCCTCGGGGGAGCGGCGCCGGTCCGGCGCGAACCGCTCGGCGATGGCGGTGATCTCGGGGTTGGCGCGCGGGGTCCAGTCGCCGGACGGGTCCGGGCAGGCCGCCTCCGCAGGGCCGTAGCCACCGGCCAGCAGCCACAGCAGGTCGCCCAAGTCCCGTGCCACCACGCCGGTTTCGCCCTCCGAACCGAGGAACACCACGGGCTGCTCGGTGACCGGCCGGCCCGGGCGGACCAGCCAGAACGCTGCGTACCCGCCGGCGCCGTTCATACCGAAGACGCGGAACTGGCCACCGTCCACCTCCTTGTTCCCCGTCCAGAGCCGGAACCACCAGGCGGTGTCCTCGGCGGCCTCGAAGGCCGGGTAGGGCTCGAAATCCACCCAGCTGTGCTCGTCGTCCTCGAACGGGACGGCCAACGCGGCAGCGAGCGCGGCGGGGAAGCCGCGGTCATCGGTCAGCGTCATGCGCACACGCTAGCGGCCGGCACCGTCACCCCCGTTAGGCTTGCGCGATGAGCAACGAGCCGCTCCGGCTGACGGTCCTGGGCAGTGCGACGCCGTATCCGAGCGCGGACAACCCGTGCTCCGGCTACCTGGTGTCCGGCGGGGGCACCCGGGTGTGGGTGGACGCGGGCAGCGGAACCCTGGGGCCGCTGCAACGCCACGTCCGGCTGGACGAGTTGGACGCGATCTGGATCTCGCACCTGCACGCCGACCACAGCGCGGACCTGCTCACCGCCTACTACGGCGCGCTCTACGCGGACATCCGCCTCGCCGCGCCGATCCCGCTCTACGGCCCACCGGGCATCGCGGACCGGCTGGCCGGCTTCCTCAGCAACACCCCGGCGCGCAGTCCGATCGAATCGGCCTTCGCCGTCACCGAGTTGACCGACGGCCATCAGGTGACCATCGGCCAACTCACCCTGACCAGCCGGGCGGTGGCGCACGGCATCCCTGCGTTCGCGCTGCGCGTCGAGTCCGGCGGGCGCACGCTCGTCTACTCCGGGGACACCGCGCCGTGCGCCGCCCTGACCGAGCTGGCCGACGGGTGCGACGCACTGCTCTGCGAGGCCGACCTCGCGCAGCCGCCGGCCGCCGGTGAGTACGTGCACCACACCCCCGAGGACGCGGGCGGGACGGCGCGCGCGGCCCGGGCCGGCCGGCTGATCGTCACGCACGTCGGCCGGTCCCTGACACCGTGCCAGGCCGTCGCCCGCGCCGCGACGCGCTTCGGCGGCCCCGTCGCCCACGCCGACCCCGGTGCGGTCTTCGACCTCGCGAACCCGCTCCTGTAGTGGCCCGATCGCGGTCGGTTAACGGATTCGCCTGACAGCGCGGCCGGCGGCCGGGCACGATGCTCCCATGGCACGACTTGAGAACCAGGTCTTCCCGCTGCTGAAGGCCTGCGCGGACCCGGCCTCGCGCACTGCGGCGACCCGGCGGGACCACCCGGGCTGCCAGATCGTCACCGCCACCATGGAGAAGGACATGGGCACCGGTGCCGTTGACAACACCATGTTCCTGGCGGCCGGCATGGCGATCGCGGGTGCCACGGTGCTGGAGCTGGGCGCGATCCACCGCGGTGTCCGGGCGCTGACCTTCATCGATGCGCTGGACCAGGGCAGTGCGGACGAGAAGTGGCTGATGATGCTGCTCCGCAGCTTCTTCGCCGAGGAGGGGCCCACCCCGCCCGATGTGCTGGGCCAGTGCTGGGACAGCAGCCAGGACGAGTTCTACGACCTGATCGTGGAACTCGGCGACTTCGGCGCCACCCTGATCGACCGTCTGACCAGCCGCGGTGCCTACACCGAGGCGGAGATCCTCCTGGAGATCGTCGACGCGCTCGGCGACGAGGAGGGCGGGGGCGGCGAGGGCGGCGAGTAAGGCGAGGAGCGCGACTGACCCCTCGCCCCCGGGCGCCCGGTCATTCGGACACCCCGTAATTCGGATGCCCGGTTTGTCGCCCCGGCCTACGGTGGACGGATGAGCGAAGAGGTGGCGCCGACCGACGGCATCGAGATCCGCAGCATCACCGAGGGCGAGCTCGGGGCCTGGGGCGACGCAGTGAGCAGGGGCTTCCAACGCGCCGGGATGCCGGAGGCACTGGAGTTCCGCCGGCTGCGCAACTACCCGGGGCGCACCCTGGGTGCCTTCGAACGCGACAAGATCGTCGGCACCCTGCGCAGCTTCCCCAACGAGCTCACCGTGCCCGGCGGCGCGCTGCTGCCCGTCTCCGCCATCTCGGGCGTCACGGTCCGTCAGACCCACCGCCGGCGCGGCCTGCTCAACCGGATGATGGCCCGGGAGCTGGCCGGAGCCCGCGAACGCGGTGAGGCGGCGGCCATTCTGGTCGCGGCGGAGTACGGCATCTACCGCCGGTACGGCTTCGGTCCCGCCACCCGTGCGGACGGCCTGGTGGTCAACCTGCACCACGCGGAGGGCCTGCGCGCCGACCTGCCCGAGTCCGCCGGCCGCCTCGACCTGGTGAGCATGGCCGAACTCGCCAAGTACGGCCCGGAGTTGCACGAGTGCTGGCGCCGCAGCCGGCCCGGTGCGATCGGCCGCGACGAAGCGTTCTGGCGGGAGGCCACCGGCACCATCGAGATGCCCGGCCCGGAGCGGAAGGAACCGTTCGCGGTGGTCCACCGGGACGCCGGCGGCACCGTCACCGGACTGCTGGTCTACTCGGTCACCGACCAGTGGGACGGCCCCAACCCCGACTGCGTCCTGACGGTCCACGACTTCCTCGCCCTGGACACCGTGACGGCCGTGGCCCTCTGGCGCTACGCCTGCTCGATGGACTGGGTCCGCAGCGTGTCCATCGCCTCGCTCGCCCCCGACGACCCGCTGCCGCTGCTCCTCAACAACCCCCGGGCCGCCAGGCCGCACCCCGAGCAGTGGGACCACACCTGGCTGCGGGTGCTCGACGTGCCGGCCGCGTTCGGTGCGCGCACCTATGCCGGGCCGGGGCGCGTGGTGCTCGACGTCACCGACCGGCAGGGCTACGCGTCCGGCCGCTGGCTCCTCCAAGCGGACGTGACGGGCGCGGGCACGGCCGAACCGACCAGCGAGGAGCCGGACTTGGCCATCGATGCGGCCGTCCTCGGCAGCCTCTACCTGGGAGCCGAGTCCGCCACCCGCCTCGCCGCAGCCGCGCAGCTGACCGAACTGCGCCCAGGCGCGGCCTTCGCCACGGACCGGCTGCTCGGGACGCCGCTGAAGGCGTACAACCCGGACACCTTCTGAGCCCCGACTCCGTTGCCAGGCGCCTGAGTTCCGGCCGAGGGTGCGGAGCAGGCGGGGCGGGAGGGAAGTGGCCGCGTTCCCATCTCAGCACGTTCGGACCCCGGCCGGCCCCCGATGCCTCAGCTCCCCGCGCGGGCCCCCATGGTCGGCAGGATGAAGTCCTGGATCAGCCCCTTGGCGTCGCGGACGATGGGACGGAAGACGCGGTAGCGGGAGAGGCGTATCACCCGGGCGGCCATGGGGGTGGAGCGGCGGACGAAGGCGCGGGTGCGCTCGGTGTCGGGGGTGCGGTCGAAGACCCAGTAGAGGACCACGATCATCAGGTGCAGCCAGAGCAGGTCGGGGAGCAGCTCGGTGAGTTCGCGGTCGAGCTTGGTGCGCAGGTCGGAGCCGGTGAGGACGTCGCGGAACAGGTCGACGGCGGTGGCGCGGGCGCGGTGCGACTCGTTGGCGAACGGGCTGAGCGAGTTGCTCGGGTCGGCCGCGGTGCGGAAGAACTGGGCGGCGAACTCGTGGTACGGCGCGGCGCAGTCGATCCAGGAGAGCAGGGCGATCTCCAGCCGCTTGGCGAAGTCGGTGTGGCCGCGCAGCCGCGCCTGTGCCTCGGTGGCGTGCTCCAGGGTCATCCGGTCGTAGAAGCCCTGGATCAGGTACTCCTTGCCGGCGAAGTAGTAGTAGGCGTTGCCGACCGAGATGCCGGCTTCGGTGGCGATGGCGCGCATGGTGGTCTTCTCGTAGCCGCGTTCCTGGAAGAGCCGCATGGCGGTCTCCAGGATCAGGGCCCGGGTCTGCTCGCTCTTGCCGGTCTTGGGGCGTGCGCGGCCGCCCGGAAGCTCGGCCGCCGAGGCCGGGTCCGGGGCGGGGCCCGGGGTGGGGTCGCCGGTGCTGGGGGTGCTGCCCGTCTGCTCGTCCACGGTCGTCGAGCCTAGCGGGACGGCATCCGGGGTGGCCTGCGGGCATGCGCGGGCGAACCGGGTGTCCCCTCCACACCCGGTTCGAACGCGTTCAAAACAGCGAGCCGACTCTAGTGGGAGATCTTGAATGCGTTCAAGGCTGATTCCGTGTCAGGATCCTCGGATGATCGATTCCACCGTCACGATCCGCACCGGAACCGCCGCCGACGCCCTCGCGGTGGCCGACCTCCACACCGAGAGCTGGCGCACCGCCTACGCCGGGATCGTCCCGCCGGAGGCACTCGGCGCCGACCTCGCGCAGCAGCGGCGCGAGCTGTGGGAGATCCGGCTGACCGCCGACTACGGGCCGGCGGAGAACACCCCGCACCTGCTGATCGCGGAACGGGCCGGGACGGCGGGCGTGCTGGGGTTCGGGTACCTGGTGCCGCAGCCCGACGGGCGGGTGCTGCTGGACAACCTGCACGTGCGCCCCGGGCTGACCGGCGGCGGCATCGGCGCGGCCCTGCTGACCGCCGCCCGCGCCTGGGTGGCCGAGCAGCACCCCGGCGCGCCGTTCTACCTGGAGGTGCTGCGCGACAACCGCCGCGCCATCGCCTTCTACGAGCGGGCCGGCGGCCGCCGCACCAAGGAGGGCCGGGCACCGTTCCCGGGTGGCGGCGAGCTGCCGGAGTACGAGTACACCTGGGACCGCCCCTAGGGCCGCTCCTGTGGATCACGCCGGACGCCCTGATCCACGAGACCGCCCCTAGCCGGCTGCGTGAGCCGGGTCCGTCGGCTGGACCGTCGCCCGCCGCAGGCGGTGCCGGGCGGTGTGGGCGATCAGCAGGGCGGTCGCCGCGGCGACGGCCGGGAGGACGAAGCCCGCGCCCGGGGCGGTGTGCTGGATCAGCAGGCCGCCGAGCACCGAGCCGGCCGAGCTGCCGGTGATGATCGCCGCGACGGCCACCGCCATGCCCGCGTTCAACGCGCCCGTGGGGAGCAGGCGCTGCAGCAGGGTGAAGCCGCTCACCATGGTCGGCGCGGTCCCGCTGCCGGCCAGCAGCATCGCCGGGGCGAGCAGCGCCACCCCGCCGCCCAGGCCGACTGCGCCCAGCGGGAGCAGCAGCAGCGCGGCCATCGCGGTCAGCCCGAGCAGCAGCCGGCGCACCGCACCGCCGCGCGCGGGCAGCATCCCGAAGGCCAGCCCGGCCGCGCAGGAGCCGGCCGCCTGGAGACCGAGCAGCGGGCCGGCCGCCCAGCTGTGGCCGTGCGCCCCGGTCCAGGCGAGCGTGGTGATCTCCAGCGAGCCGAACAGGATCCCGGTGCCGAAGAACACCGCCAGCAGCGCGGGTACGCCATGGGCGCGGGGGCGCACCCCGTCGCCGGCGGTGACCGGTGCGATCGGCGGCTCGGTTCGCCGCTCGGCGGCGAACAGCACGCCACCGACGGTGGTCAGCACCGCGATCGCCAGCAGCCCGGCCTCCGGCTGCCAGGTGCAGAGCACCGCGCCGAGCACCGGCCCGGTCATGAAGCAGAGTTCGTCCAGGGCCTGCTCCAGGGCGTTGGCGCGGTGCAGGACGGTCGGGTCGTCCTGGTGCAGATGGGCCCAGCGGGCCCGGGCCATGCCGCCCAGGTTGGGGCCGAAGGAGGAGGCGAAGGCCGTGGCGGCCAGTGCCCAGGTCGGGGCCTGCCGGTGGATCAGCAGTACCAGGGCGAGTTGGGGTGCGAGGGTGAGCAGTGCGGCCGGCAGGGCGATCCGGCGCTGCCCGTAGCGGTCGACGAGCCGGCCGAGCAGCGGCAGTCCGATGGCCACGCCGACCATGGCCGCCGCCGTGACGGTGCCGGCCAGCGCGTAGGAGTGGCGGCGGACTGCGATGGCGGTCAGCAGGCTGACGCCCTGCATCGCGTAGCCGAGCCGTCCGAGCAGCCCGGTGAGCGTGAAGGCGAGCGCGCCGGTCGGGGTCAGCACCTGGCGGTACGAGGAGAACACGGGACTCCAGCAGGTCCGTTGAGGCGTTGTGGGATGCCCTTAGCCTCGCCGCCGCCCCCGGGGCCGGTCCAACACCTGTTCGGTGGCATTGACGCAGTTGCGTTGTGAATCCCGCGGAGCTCCTTGTACGCTCCCGCGCATGCCCGCCGACCTGCACCCCCGCCTGCTGCGCGGTTTCGTCGCCACTGCCGAGACGCTGCACTTCGGGCAGGCCGCCCAGCGGCTGCACGTGGCGCAGCAGGCGCTCAGCCGGGACGTCCGGACCCTGGAACGGCTGCTCGGCCGGGAGCTGTTCGCCCGCACCACCCGCAGCGTGGCACTCACCGCGGCCGGGGAACGGCTGCTGCCGCAGGCGCGACGGTTCCTCGCCCTGCAGGACGAGATGCTGGCACCGCCCGGCGGCGGGCCGGTACTGGTCGACCTCAACAGCGCGGTGACCGGCGAGGACCTGACGGTGGACCGGATCCTGGCCGCCGCCCGGGCGGCCGACCCCGGGCTCCAGCTGATGGCCCGCTACCACGGTGGACTGGCCGCCGGGGCGCGGGAGTTGCTGGCCGAACGGCTGGACGTGTCGTTCGGCTGGTTCAACGGGCTGCCGGCCGTGCTGCGCGAGCAACTGGCGCACGTGCCGGTGCGGTTGGAGCAGGTGGCGCTGCTGCTGCCCGAGAGCCATCTGCTGGCCGGGCGGGCGGTGATCCGGCTGGCCGAGCTGGTCGGGCACCCGGTGGACATCTGCGCGGGCAATCCGGCCACCACGGAGTGGGCGGCCTTCGGTGAACGGCTGCTCGGCGCCCACGGGTTGACCGCCGCGCCACCGCTCGCCCCGCCGGTCGGCCCCGCCGAGACCGCGCGCTACCTCGCCCAGCACGCCGTACCGATGCTCACCACCACCGGCGGACCGCAGCTGCCGGGCGTGGTCACCCGCCCGCTGGTGGAGCCGGTGCCGCTGACCCTGGTGAGCCTGGTGCGCCGTCCGGGCCCGCCGGCCGACGGGGTGGCGCTGCTGATCGATCAGGCGGGTCAACTGGCGGCAGCAGAGGGCTGGTTGACGCGCCCGCCGGGGTGCTGGCTGGCCGCGGAGGACGAGGTGCTGCTGGCCGGCGCTTGAGCGGGTTGGCCCCCAGGCGCCCGTGGCGTCCTGAGTAAGCGCTTGCTCAGGACGCTGCTGTGTGGGCTCGTGGGCTCGGTAAGCAAGCGCTTGCTCGGGGCGCCCTGGCCAAGCGCTTGTTCAGCCGTCCGCGCGCAGCTTGCCGCCCTGGCCCCAGCTGTCGGTGGGCACCTCGTGGATCCAGACGGAGACGGTCTCGGCCGGAATCTGCAGGGTGTCCACGAAGGCGTCGGTGATCCGGGCGAGCAGCTCGCGCTTCTGCTCGACGGTGCGGGGGCCCTGCTGCACGGTGACGATGGGCATGATCTGCTCCTCGGTTCGCGGCCCTCCCGGCTGTTCCGGGCGACCTGCTGACGGAGATCAGTTCATCGCAGCAGCGGGGGTGCGACCCAGACCCGATTCGCTCTGGCAGCGATCACGGATCCTGATCGCCGCTGCTCGCACCGGTCGACGCGTCGGCGCGGCAGGTGGCGGCCAGCAGCTCGAGCTCGGGGGAGAGCGGGCCCGGCCGGAGGGCCAGGCTGGTGGGCAGCGCGAGCCCGGGGGCGGCGAACGGGACGAAGGCGATCCGGGGGATCCGCATGATCTTGGCGTTGGTCGCGTAGACCACGGTCCACATCGGGGTGCCGGAGCCGATCGCGGCCAGGGTGTCCTGCAGGGCGCTGCTGGGGGCCGGGCCCGGGATCGGCTCGAAGCCGGCGGCGTGGCAGTTGTTCAGCACCAGGTCGACCAGGGACGGGTTGTCGCGCCGCTCGGTCAGCCGCAGCGGGAGCTCGGCGAGGTCGGCGAACTCCAGGGTGGCGCGCGCGGCGAGGGGGTGGCGGGCCGGGATGGCGGCGACCAAGGGGTCCTGCCAGAGCGGCAGGTGTGTCAGTTCGGGGGCGTGGGCGGGGATGGTTCCGCGCACGAAGGCGGCGTCCAGTCGGCCGTCCGCGACCTGGGCCAGGCGTTCGCGGGCCGGGAGCGCCAGCAGTTCCAGCCGCATGCCGGGTGCCTGGCTCTCGAAGGCGTCCAGGATCCGGTCCAGTCGTTCGCCGAGGCCGGTGATGGTGCCGAGCCGCAGTACGCCCGCACTGCCCGTGGTGAGGTCGGCGGCGACGGCGCGGGCCGCGTCCTCGGCGGTGAGCACCGCCCGGGCGGCGGGCAGGAAGGTCTGGCCGGCGGTGGTCAGACGGACGGTGCGGGGGGTCCGGTCGAACAGCTCGACCTTCAACTCCCGTTCCAGTCGCCGGATCTGCTGGCTGACGGCGGGTTGGCCGATCAGCAGCCGCTCGGCCGCCCGGCCGAAGTGCAGCTCCTCGGCCACCGTGACGAAGTAGCGCAGCTGGCGCAGCTCCACCGCAGATCCTCCCCCGCTCCGTGATCCCCGGTCATCCTGCCGTATCGGCGGATCCGGGGACCACGGGGTGGTGCGGCAGTTGGACGGCGTCGGCCACGGCCGCGGGATCAGGCGCGGACGGCGGAGATGTCGAAGCTGAGCTTGACCTTCTCGCCGATCAGCACGCCGCCGGTCTCCAGGGCCGCGTTGTAGGTCAGGCCGAAATCGGTGCGGTCGACGGTGGTGCGGCCCTCGAAGCCGAGCCGCTGGATGCCGTACGGGTCGGTGGCGCTGCCGGTGTAGTCCAGGTCGAGCACGACCGGGCGGGTGATGCCCTTGATGGTGAGGTCGCCGGTCATCCGGTAGGTCTCGCTGTCCAGCTGCTCGGCGGCGGTGCTGCGGAAGGTGATCTCCGGGTGCCGCTCGACCTCGAAGAAGTCACCGGTGCGCAGGTGGCCGTCGCGCTGCTCGTTGCCGGTGTCGATGCTCTCCACCTTGATGGCGAGCTCGGCGGTGGAGGCGGCCGGGTTGCTGCCGTCCAGGTGCAGGGTGCCCTGGTAGTCGGCGAACTCGCCGCGCACATTGGTGACCATGGCGTGCCGCACGCTGAAGCCGATCCGGCTGTGCGTGGTGTCGACCGTGTAGTCGCCGGTGAGGTGTGCCAGGTCGGCGGAGGGCGTGTCGAGCGTGGCGGCGGGGGCGGTGCTGGTGGCGGCCGGGGCGGTGGCGGTGGCGGACTTGCGGCTGAAGATGCCCATGACGACTCCTTGGTAGGTTGGTTTAGCGTTCAACTTCCTGAGTCCAACGGTAGCGCGCTTTGGTTCAAGCTTCAACTACATCGAAGAAACGTCCGACTCGCTGGTTAGGCTCACGGGGGATCGAGTCGGCGCAGGGGCGTCGACGGACGGCGGAAGCGGAGGTGGCGGCAGCCGATGTTCGCCCTGCATGCCCGCTGGCTGCCGGACGCCGGCGGAGTGGCCCTCTGGGCCGAGGACGCCCGGGCGCTCGGTCGCGCACGGGAGGCAGCACCGGGCCGTGCCGTTTCCACCCACCCGTTCGCCGGCTCGGCCGAGCTGCTGACCCGGCTGCTCGGCGGGATCGGGCCCGGCCTGGAGTGGCTGGCCGGGCAGGCGGCCGAACGCTGGCTCACGCTCACCCTGCCCGGCCTGGGCGGCACGCCGGTTCCCTCGCCCGAACTGCTCGGCGGCGGGGCCCGGCACGCCGACTCCCGGCGGGACTGGCGGGTGCCCGTGCTGGTCTTCGAACCGGCGCAGGCGGCCCAGCTGCTGGGCGAGCTGTTCGACCCGCACTGGGCGCTGACCAGTGCCGAGCTGCCCGAGCTGGGCCGGGTGGACGTCGCCTACGGGGCGTCCCTGCGCTGGCTGACCGGCGTCCACGACCTGGCCTGGCGGCTCGCGGGCGGCGGGCGGGTGCTGCCGGGGCTGGCGCGGGTGCGGGGTGCCGGGTACGCCCGCTGGCAACCGGCGCCGACGGTGGCGGACCACCGCGAGGCGCGCGCCCTCGCCGCCGGCTGCCCGCCGGTGGTCCGTGGCGAACGGCCGGCGGACGAGCTGCTGGAGGAGGCGCTGGCCGTGCTGACGGACCGCGAGGTCCGCGTCGCGCTCGCCGAGCGACCGCTGCGGCTCCCGCAACTGGACGCTGATGACGACGAGTTGGCGCAGCGGTGGTTCGCGGCGCTGCTGGTGGCGGACGGCCCGGGGCCACTGCACGGCCCGGCGGCGGAGCTGGACGCTCTCGCCGTCAAACTGGCCGCCTGGCACGGCGCCGCCGCGCCGGACGCGCTGCGGCTGTGCCTGCGCCTGGTCGAGCCGCTCGGGCCCGATCCGCTCGACCCGCAGGGGCGGGCGGTCGGTGAGCACTGGCGAGTCGACCTGCTGGTCCAGGCGGTGGACGAACCCTCGCTGCTGGTCCCCGCCGCCGAGCTGTGGGCCGGCGGCCCGGCGCAGGCCGCCCTGGCCCGGCACGCCGCCGACCCGCAAGCCGCCTACCTGGCCGCACTCCAGCGGGCCGCCCGCTGCTGTGCGCACCTGGCCCCGGCCCTGCGCGAGGTGCGGCCGACCGAGCTGCGGCTGGACCGGGCCGGTGCGCTGGACTTCCTGCGTACCGCCGCGCCCGCCCTGGCCGCGGCCGGATTCGGGGTGCTGCTGCCCGGCTGGTGGCAGCGGCCACCCCGGCTTGGGCTGGCACTGACCGTGCGCCCGGGCACCCCCAGCGCCGTGGACCGGGCGACCCGGCTCGACCACGACGCGCTGATCGCCTTCCAGTGGCAGCTCGCGCTGGACGGCGAACCGCTCACCGCCAAGGAGCTCGCCGACCTGGCGGCGGCCAAACGCGGCCTGCTCCGGATCCGCGGGCAGTGGATCGAGGCCGACCCCGAACGGATCGCGGCCGCCGTCGGCTTCCTGGAGCGCGAGGGCACCGGCAGCAGCCCGGCCGGTCCGCTGCTCCGGCTCGCGCTGGACCCGGGCGCCCTGGTGGCCGGCCTGCCGGTCGGGGCGCTCCGGGCCACCGGGGTGCTCGGCGACCTGCTGCACCAGGGGGACGACGTACCTGACGGCGGCGCGCTGCGACTGCCCGAAGCGTTCGGCACCACCCTGCGCCCGTACCAGGAGCGCGGCGTCGCCTGGCTGCGTTCGCTCAGCCGGTTCGGACTCGGCGCGGTGCTCGCCGACGACATGGGCCTCGGCAAGACCGTGCAGTCCCTCGCACTGCTGGCCCTGGAGCACGACGCCGGCCAGGCCGACCCCGTGCTGCTGGTCTGCCCGATGTCCCTGGTGGCCAACTGGCGCAAGGAAGTTGCCCGATTCGCGCCGATGCTGCGGGTGCATGTGCAGCACGGCGCCGGTCGCCCCACCGGCGAGGCGCTGCAACTCGCGGTAGCCGAAGCCGACTTGGTGATCACCAGCTACGGCGTGCTGCAACGCGACGCCCCGCAGCTGCGCGCGATCCGCTGGCGCCGGGTGATCGCCGACGAGGCGCAGACCGTCAAGAACGGTGCCACCGCCCAGGCCCGGGCGCTGCGTTCGCTCCCCGCCGCGCACCGGATCGCGCTGACCGGCACCCCGGTGGAGAACCGGCTGTCCGAGCTGCACGCCATCCTCGACTTCGCCAACCCCGGACTGCTCGGCTCCGCCGCCGCGTTCCGCGAGCGCTACGCCGTCCCGATCGAGCAGCACCGCAGCGCCGAGCGGACGGCCGAACTGCGGCGCCGCACCGAGCCGTTCGTGCTGCGGCGGCGCAAGGGCGACCCCGGGGTGCTGGCCGAGCTGCCGCCCAAGCAGGAGAGCACGGTGTGGTGCCCGCTCACCGCGGAGCAGGCCGGGCTCTACCAGGCCGTGGTCGCCGACCTGCTGCACCGGCTGCGCGGACTCAAGGGCGTGGAACGCAAGGGCGCGGTGCTCGGGGCGATCGGGCGCCTGAAGCAGGTCTGCAACCACCCGGCCCAACTGCTGCACGACCGCTCGGTGGTGGCCGGCCGGTCCGGCAAGCTCGCCCGCCTGGAGGAGTTGCTCGACCAGTCGCTGGCCGCCGGCGAGCGGACCCTCGTCTTCACCCAGTACGCCGAGTTCGGTGCGCTGCTGCAACCCCACCTGGCCGCCCGGCTCGGCACCGAGGTGCTCCATCTGCACGGGCGCCTCGGTGCCCGCCGCCGAGCGGAACTGGTGGAGCGGTTCCAACAGGACGACGGGCCAGGGGTGTTCCTGCTCTCCCTCAAGGCGGGCGGCACCGGGCTCAACCTGACCGCCGCCGGCCAGGTGGTGCACCTGGACCGCTGGTGGAACCCGGCCGTCGAGGAGCAGGCCACCGACCGCGCCCATCGGATCGGCCAGCACCGCACGGTGCAGGTCCGCCGCTTCGTCTGCGCGGGCACCGTGGAGCAGCGGATCGATGAACTGATCGACACCAAGCGTGAGTTGGTGAGGTCCGTGATGCCGCAGGGCGAGCGCTGGCTGACCGAGCTCAGCACGGGTGAGCTGCGGGAGCTGCTGACCCTCACCGAGGAGGCGATCGCGGAGTGACCGAACCGGACGGAAGGACTGGAGCGACTGGAAGAATTGGAGCGACTGGAAGAACTGAGCTGGACGACTTCTGGAGCGGGGACTTCACCCTCCGCCGGGAACCTCCCGAACAGGCCCCCGCGGAGCCGCCGCCGTTCGAGCTGCCGGCTGCCAGCGGGGTGACCGTGGGTGGCCGCGACCTCGCGCAGCTGCTGGCGCCGGTCTACCGGGCGCTGACCGGATGACCGGACCGCTTGACCCTCAAGCCGGTCGAGCCCCCAGAGTCCTCGACATGGAGAGTGCGACGCGCGGGATGCGCAGCATCGGCCAGCTGGCCAGGGAGAGCGGACTGAGCGTCAGCTCGCTGCGGTTCTACGACGGCGCGGACGTCTTCGGCCCCGCCTGGGTCGACCCGCAGACCGGCTACCGCTGGTACGCGGCCGATCAGCTGGCCGCCGCCCGACTGCTGGCGCGGCTGCGCAGGCTGGGCCTGCCGCTGACGCAGATCCGGGTGGTGCTCGCGGCGCCGCCCGGCGACCCCGTCGCCCATCGGGTGCTGGACGCCCATCTGCGGCGGCTGGAGGACGGCCTCGCGGACGCGCGGCGCGAACTCTCCGCTGTCCGAGAACTGATCGACCAGAGGGAGCAACCGATGACCGCCGCCACCACCGCCCGCCTCACCGTCGGCCGGGCCGAGCTGGCCGCCGCACTGGCCGCCGTCCGCTTCGCCGTCAGCGCCGACCCCGAGCTGCCGATGCTCGGCGGCATCCTCTTCGACCTGGACGGCGAGACGCTGACCCTGGTCGCCACCGACCGCTACCGGCTGGCGATCGGCCGGGCGCCGGTCCGGGCCGAGCCGGGCACCGAGTTCTCCGCGCTGGCGCCCGCCGCGCTGGCGGACCGGATGCGGGCGCTGGCCGAGGAGGGGGCCGGGGAGCTGGTGCTCACGGTTGCGGGCGGCGAGCTGCGGGCCGAGGCCGACGGGCACACGGTCGCGGGGGAGCGGCTCGACCTGGACTTCCCCGACTACCGCCGGCTGACCCGGCTGGGGCAGACCCACCGGGTGGAGATCGGCAGCGCGGAGCTGCGCCGCGCCGTGCTGGACGGCCCGACCCGGCCGTTCACCCCGGAGCACCCGGCAGGGGAACGGCCGGCGGCCGAGGTGCCGCTGACCGTGCTGGCGGTCGACCGGGCCGGCGCGCTGAGCGTGGTGGCGGGCGAGGTGATGACGCCCACGGCCGAGGAGCGGCTGCGGGTGGCGGTCAACCGCGACTACCTGCTGGACGCCCTTGCCGCCGGGGCGACCGGCCAGCTGGTCCTGGAACTCGACGGCGACCTGGGCCCGCTGGCGATCCGCGCGGCCTCGGGCGAGGCGGGCGGCTTCTCGATCCTGATGCCGGTCCGGGTCTCCTGAGGTCCCACGCCGTCAACCGACGCCGCGGCCAACCGACCGCGGCGTCAACCGCTCGTCGTCAGCCGACCACGGCGCAAACGGGACCGGGCCGTCAACCCACCACGGCGTCAGCCGACCGGGCCGTCAACCGACCACGGCGCGCAGGCCCAGCGTGACGAGTACGGCGGCGCTGACCCGCGCCAGTGCCGTCCGGGCCGGCCCGTGGGCGAAAGCCGCGGCGGCCCGGGCGACGACGACGGTCCAGGTGAGCAGCCAGGCGCAGACCAGCGCCGCCTGGGCGGTGGCCAGCAGCAGGATCTGCGGCGGCAGCGGCCGGTGCGGGTCGACGAACTGCGGCACCAGGGTCAGGAAGATCGAGGCCGCCTTCGGGTTGAGCACGTTGCCGAGCACCGCCTGCCGATACGTGCCGCCCACCGCCCGGTCCACTTCGCGTCCGGCCTCCCTCCGCTGCGCACCGACCCGGTGCCAGCTCCACAGCCCCAGGGCGACCAGGTAGCCGGCGCCGGCCAGGCGGAGGGCGGCGAACGCGGTACTCGACCGCATGACCAGGGCGGAGAGGCCCAACGCGGCGAGGGTGGCGTGGACGTAGAGCCCGGTCGCGGTGCCGGCCGCCACCAGCAGGCCCTGCCGGCGACCGGCGCCGCTCACCCGCTGCACCAGCAGGGTGAAGCTGGCGCCGGGCGTGGCGATCAGCGGGAAGACGGCCGCCAGGAAGCCGGCGACGGCCCGCAGCGGCATCAGGCCTGCCCGTCGGGAACCCGGGGCACCACGCGGAAGTGGGTGGTGAGCCGGTGCTGCTCGTCGAGACCGTGCTCCTTGTCAAAGACGTGGAAGGCGAGCGCGGGCGGCTGGGCGCGGTCCGCGGCCTGGTCGCCCTCCCAGGGCAGCCGCAGCGTCCAGGTGGTGGCCGGGGCGATCAGCAGCGGGCGGCCGGCGAAGGTGCTGGCGGCGGCAGTGTGGGCGTGGCCGGTGAGGATGGCCGCCACCTCCGGGTGGCCGGCCAGCAGCGCGGCGAGCTCCTCCTCGCGCTGCAGCATGAGGGTATCCGGCAGCGGGTGGTGGAGCCGCACCGGCGGGTGGTGGAAGGCGACCAGCGCCGGGGTGCCGGCCGGCAGCGAGTCCAGCGTGTCCGACAGCCATGTCAGGGTCTCGGCATCCAGCAGGCCCTCGTCCGCACCCGGGATGCTGGAGTCGCACATCAGGATCGCGGTACCGCCGATCAGGTGCATCCGGTTGATCGGACCGTCGCCCGCCGGCTCGCCCAGCAGCGCGGTGCGCATGGGTGAGCGGGCGTCATGGTTGCCCGGGCAGGTGAGCACCGGGAACGGTGCGGCGAGGATCCGGGCCGCCTCCTGGTACTCGCTCGGCTCGCCGTGATCGGCGATGTCCCCGGTCACCAGCAGGGCGTCGACGGGGGTGGGTAGTGCGCGCAGGTAGTCCATCACCCGGGCGGCGCGCTCGCGGGCGCGCTCGGTGCCGTCCAGGTGGAGATCGCTGATCTGGGCAAGCAGAACCATCGCGGGGTTCCCCCTCTTGAGTGCCTAACGGTAAACATCGGTTTTTCCGTTGAGGACGGTAGAGTACGGTCGCAGCGTTGATCAAGAGGGACTGATCACTAGGGACTGATCAAGAGGGACTGAGAGGCGGCATGACGACCGGGGTATACCTGGCGCTGGAGCTGGCGAGCACGGTTCGCCACGACGGCAACGGCGGTGTGGCGGACGATCTGACGGACCTGGCCGGGCTGGCCGGCTGGGTCGATGCGCAGCGGGAGCGCCTCGCGGCCGCGGGGTTCACCGCCGCTCCGACGGCGCTGGCCGCCGCGCTCGCCGACCAGGAGACGCTGGCTCAGGTGCTCGCGGTCCGGGCGGCGTTGCGGGCGCTGCTGGCCAGGGCGGTCAGCCCGGCACCGCCGAGTCCGGCGGACGCGCACCGGCTGATCCCGGCGGAGCAGGCGGTGCTGCGACTCAACGCGGCGGCCCAACGGGAGCCGGTGGCACCGCGGTTGGACTGGCCGGCGGGGGCCGAGCCGCACGCTCGGTGGCAGCCGGTGGCGGTGCCCGCGGCAGCGGGCGAGGTGGCCGCCGGGCTCGGGGCGGCGCTCGCGCGGGCCTCGATCGGGTTCCTGACCGGCCCCGAGGTGCGTCGGCTGCGAGCCTGCACGGCGCCGCGCTGTGTGCGGTACTTCCTCCAGGGCCACGGCCGGCAGGAGTTCTGCAAGCCCTCGTGCGGCAACCGGGCCAGGGCCGCCCGCCACTACCAGCGGCACCACGCCGGCCCGCAGGCCTGAAGCCGGACGAGCCCGAGCCGGCCGACGCCCCCATCACGGGGACGCCGGCCGGTGGCGGTGAGGGTGCGGGTCAGGCGGCGAGCGCCTGGTCCTGGGGCTGGGCCTCGGCGGGCTGGGGCTTGCCGCCGCGCATCACCAGGGCGGCCAGCAGCGCGGCGGCCAGCACACCGACCGCGCTGATCGTGAAGGTCGTCGACATCGCGGAGGTGAAGGCCTGCCGGGCGGTGTGGACCAGGCCGGCGTCACCGTGGGCCGCTGCCAGGGCGCCGGTGATCGACTGCTTGGCCGCGTCGGGGGTGCCGGCGGGCATCTTGGCGGCGAAGCCGCTGGAGAGCAGCGAACCGAGGATCGCGATGCCCAGCGCGGTGCCGGCCTGGCCGATGGTGTCGTTCAGTGCGGACCCGACGCCGGCCTGCTCGGCCGGGATGGTGCCCATCAGCGCGGCGACCGCGGCCGGCATCGCGATACCGGCGCCGAAGCCGAGCAGGGCGAGCGCGGTGGCCGGGACGGCGAAGCCGGTGCTCACGGAGACGGTGGTCAGCAGTGCGAAGGACGAGGCCATCACCAGCATTCCGGCCAGCACCAGCGGGCGGTTGCCGGTCTTGGCGGCGAGCTTCATGCCCAGCCCGTTGCCGACCAGCGCGGCGACGGCCAGCGGCAGGAAGGCCAGGCCCGCCTTCAGCGGCGAGTAGCCGAGGACGGACTGCAGGTACTGGGTCAGCACCAGGAGCAGACCGCCGTTGCCGATCTGAACGAGGGTCAGCGAGAGCGAGCCGCCGCTGAAGTCGCGGTGGCGGAACAGGGCCAGCGGGACCATCGGCTCTGGGTGGTGTTCTCCCAGATCACGAAGCCGACCAGGGTGGCGACCGCGACGGTCAGGGTGATCGCGGACTGGCCGCCGAACGCGCCATGCCGCGGCAGCTCGATGATCCACCAGATCAGGGCGGTCATGCCGACGGCGGAGAGCACGGCGCCGAGCGGGTCGGGCTTGCGCCAGGCGCCCTTGGACTCCGGCATCAGGGTGAGGCCGGCCAGCACGGCCAGGGCGACGACCGGGACGTTCAGGAAGAAGATCGAGTGCCAGGAGAAGTGGGCGATCAGCACACCGCCGAGCACCGGGCTGCCCACCAGGCCGAGCATCGACACCGAGCCCCAGGCAGCCATCGCCTTGCCGCGCTCCTCGGCGTCGAAGACGGTGATCAGGATGGACAGCGTCGACGGCATGATCAGCGCGCCGCCGATTCCCATGGTCACCCGGGCGGCGATCACCTCGCCGGGGGTGCTGCAGAAGGTCGCCGCCAGGGAGGCGGCCCCGAAGAGCAGTAGGCCGATGATCATCACTTTCCGGCGGCCGAACCGGTCGCCCAGGCTGCCCGAGGTCAGCAGCAGTCCGGCGAAGACCAGGACGTAGGAGTCCAGGATCCACTGGGTGTCCTGGGCGCTCGCGCCGAGGTCCTTGGCCATCGAGGGCACTGCCACGGTCAGCGCCATGCTGTCGACCGTCAGCACCAGGGAGCTGAGGCAGAGCACGATCAGGACCCACCAGCGGCGGGGGTTGCGGGCTTCCATGGCCGTTCCTTTCGGCTTGCGCACACTGTTCCGTCGATGCGAACACTGTATGCATCAGCGAACAGTGTGCGCAAGCCCGGATGTGTGTACGCTGAATGCGAACGCTGTACGCACCTGGTGGGCCGAGGCTGCCGGGTGGGTTGTCGGATGCAGCTTTCGGATGCTCGAAGGCAGACGCGCCAAGGGAGTCTCAATGATTGAGTCAAGCCGTCTGCGCGACGGGATCGGAGGTGAAGATCCGGTTGTCGCGCACGAGCGCCCACAGGACGCTGACCCCGGGCACCAGCCCGGCTGCCGAGGCGAGGTGGCCGGCGTCCGCGTAGGCTGCCAGGTCGCCGGCGGCGACGACGAATTCGGCGCCGAGTATCGGGCCGATGCCGGGCAGCGACTCGATGATCTCGGCCTGCGGGTGGGCGTGGAAGGTGTCGCGGATCTGCCTGTCGATCCGCTTGAGCCGGTCGTCCAGGGCAAGGATCTGCGCGGCGAGGTCGGCGACGATCCCGGCGGCGACGTCCTCTCCGGGCAGCACGGTGTGCTGTGCGTCGGCGGCCTGCAGCGCGGTGGCGGCGACCGTGTCGGCGCCGCGGACGCCGCGGTTGGCGAGCCAGGCGGTCAGCCGGGCCCGGCCGCGACGGCGCAGGGCGGCCGGGGTCTGGTAGCCCGTCAGCAGTACCAGGGCGCCCCTCCTCGTCCCGAACAGCATGCCGTTGGCCCGAGGAACACCCCGCTGTCATCTCCGTGAAAACCGACGTGAGCGCAGATCTCAATCAGCAGCCAGGGCGCCCCGAAGAGCCGGGCGGCCACTCCTTCGAAGCCACTGACGGCAGAGAGCCATAAGCCACACCCGGCCCTTCCGGGCCGCCTAACAACTTACGGAGAGCCATGACTGCCAAGACGAACCAGATCCCGTCCGTGTGGGCTCGCCGCGAGCGTGAGGCGGAGCAGCCCGCCCTCAGCCGCGCGGCGATCGTCCGTGAGGCGGTCGCCATGCTGGACGCCGAGGGCGTCGAGGCGCTCAGTATGCGCAAGCTCGGCGCCCGACTGAACGCCGGTGCGACCTCCCTCTACCGGCATGTCGCCACCAAGGACGAGCTGATGGAGCTCGCGGTGGACGAGGTCTTCGGTGAGATGGCGGTACCGCCCGCGGGCGACCCGGACTGGCGGGATGCGGTCACCGAGGCGGCCCGGTCCTTCCGGGCGACCGCTGTGCGCCACCCCTGGCTGGCTTCGGTGCTGGGGCAGGCGGGGCTCGCCTATCTGGGCCCCAATCTCATGTCCTTCACCGAGCGGCTGGCGGCGCTGTTCACCGCGGCCGGTTTCGCCGAGCCGGGCAAGGCGATCGACACGCTGCTCTTCTATGTGATCGGGGTGGGCAGCACCGAGGCGGCCTGGCTGACCACGGTGGCCCGCAGCGGTGAGACCGAGGCCGATTTCGTCGCCCGGCTGATGCCGGCGGCGCAGCAGGCGACCGAGGGGCGCGACCGCCTGGGGTCGGGTGCAGCCGACATCGATGCCGCAGTCGATCCGGCGGCCGCCCGGGAGGCCAAGTTCCGCTACGGCCTGGAGGTGGTCCTCGATGGGCTGGCGCTGCGGCGCGGCGACGCGTTGTGACTGTGCGCCGTAGATGGCCAGGGTTTCGCGTTACTTGGCCGCTGGCCCTGGCTCTGACTAGAGCGAACCCCTGGGGAACCGCAGATTGTCGGTGTCGCGGAGGCTTGGCCGGTCCAGCCTCAGTCGACGTCCCGACCATGTACCGCGCTCCGCGGAGGCGCGCAGACCAGGAGCAGAGACGAAGCTGACTTCCTGGTGCTGCGCGCCGAGGTGTGACGGGTTGTCCGCTGCGCGGGGCCCGGCGGGGGTGGGGGAGAGGGCGGTTGCGGTCAGCCTCCGTGCGCGGTGAGTGTGTAGCCTTCGGGGCCCTCGAAGGAGAACATCGGCCCGAACGGGCTGTCTGCTATGGGGGTCAGGATCCTGACTCCGGCGGTGGTGAGCTGGTCGCGGAGCTGGTGGGCGTCCGTGGTTCGGAACCAGAGCACCACGCCCAGGCCGGGACGTGCGGTGTCGGCGAGGTCGACGCCCGGGAGGAGCTCGCGGACGGCGAACGGGGTCGGCTTGGTGTCGAACACGACCGCGTGGGGCGGCGAGACGGCGGCCCGGCGCAGGCCCAGGTGCTGCTCGCAGAAGGTCGCTGCTGCTTGCACGTCGCGCACTTGCAGGGCGACGAAGTCGGGGCCGTCGATGGTGGCAGGCATGGGTACTCCTCGATCCTTGATGTCAGAACTTTGACATAGCGGAGACTAGGATCCCGGGAAACCCATGTCAAAATGCTGACATGATGGAGAGCCCGTTGGTCGAGCCGCCCCACCCCGCCAAGGACGTCACCCAACACGTGGGTTACATGC
The DNA here is from genome assembly GCF_006636205.1 of Kitasatospora acidiphila. Taxonomy (NCBI): domain Bacteria; kingdom Bacillati; phylum Actinomycetota; class Actinomycetes; order Kitasatosporales; family Streptomycetaceae; genus Kitasatospora; species Kitasatospora acidiphila. The sequence continues at coordinate 5,064,954 of NZ_VIGB01000003.1, forward strand.
TCAAACGCGCCCAGGCTGCCCTGCGCAGCGCCATGGACAAGGTCCTGCGCGAGCACGGATTGACCGTGCCGCAGTACGCCACTCTCGAACTCCTGGCTCTGCACCCCGGCATGTCCAACGCCGACCTCGCCCGCGCGACCTTCGTCACCCGGCAGTCCGGAAACGTCGTCCTGCGGGGCCTGCAGGAAGCGGGACTGATCACCCGGCCCGCCACCGCCGATCACGGCCGAGCCCGGCCCGCCCACCTCACCAAGGAAGGCCGCACACGCCTGGCCGCGGTCCAAGCCGCCGTCTACGCCACCGAAGAGCGCATGGTGGAGGCGATCCCGCCACAGCGCATGGCCGCGCTGCTCACTGACCTCGGCCGCATCGCGGCAGCCCTGGAGAAATGACCCGGGCTCCCGATTGTCGGGCCGGGCCGAAGCGATGCCTGTGGTGGCAGGGTCGGCGCCGAAGGCCGCCGGTTGCTGCTCGGCCGGAGACTCACCCGGTTCTGACTCGTGGCCAACCAGGCCGCTCAGGCTGGCCGACAAGCTGGGAAAGATTGGCCCAGCCGGCCTGCAAAGTGGCCAACTGCGAAGCAAAGTCACACGCGTCCCGGTAGCGCCGAGAGGATGGGTGCTTGCTGTTGCAAGCACCCGAGCTAGCATGGGGTCATGGCTTCACTGAACGTCAGTTCGCTGGGTGACTACATCCGCGAGCAGCGGCGGAACGCGCAGTACTCGTTGCGCCAGTTGGCCGAGGCAGCGGGTGTGTCCAACCCGTATCTCAGCCAGATTGAGCGAGGACTGCGCAAGCCGAGCGCGGAGATCCTGCAGCAGATCGCGAAGGCGCTGCGGATCTCGGCGGAGACGCTCTATGTGCAGGCCGGCATCCTCGAGGAGCGCCCGGCCGGTGGAGCCGACCTGCGGGCCGCGATCTTCGCGGACACGGCGATCAGCGAGCAGCAGAAGCACGCGCTGCTGGCCGTGTACGAGGCCTTTGTGACCGAGAATCAGGCAGCCACGGGCTGAGCCCGGCCCGCGGCGGAGAGGACGATCCCATGCCCAGCACCGATGAGATCCGCAACGAGATCCGCAAGACGCTGAGCGACCCCACGCCGCTCTACGCGCTCGCGGGTGCCGGCGATCTCGCCTACCAGAAGCTGCGCGAGGTGCCTGGCCGGGTCGAGGCGCTGGCCGCCGACCGCAAGGCCGCCCAGGACGCCGCGGTGGCCCGGCTGCACGAGGCGCAGGGCAAGCTGGCCGACGCCCAGGCCAAGGTGGTCGGGACGGTCACCGCACTGCCCACCGACCTGAAGTCCCTGCAGGGGAAGGCGCAGGAGTTCGCACTGCAGCAGGCCGGTCTGGCCGCCGGACTGGCGGTCAAGGCCAAGGAGGTCTACGACGAGCTCGCCGAGCGCGGCAAGGTCGTGGTGACCCGCCCGGCGCGGGTGACCGGCGAGTCGGTGACGGTGGAGCGGGCCGAGTCGGTGCCGGTGGACGTCGAGGAGACCGAGGTGGTCGAGGGCGAGCCGGTCGCCGAAACCCCCAAGCCGGCCGCCAAGAAGACCACCCGGACCCGGAAGAGCCCGGACACGGGCAAGTAGGCGGCATCGGCGAGCGCGGATCGAGCGCAGACTGGGTGCGGCGCGGGGGCGCGCCGGGCGCGGACTCGGTGCGTCGAGTAAGGACAGTGACAGGACATCGCCCGGAAGCCGCCCCGGCGTGGCAGGGTTGAGGCAGATCGCCGTGGGAAGTCACCTGGGGCGACGGTGGCGCGGTGCGCGGGAGGAGACCCGGTGATCCTGAACTCGTTTGACTGGCTGAACCCCTTCGAGTGGCTCGCCACGGTGATCCTGCTGTTCAAGGTGTTCGCATTCGTCGACGCGGCGACCCGGCGGGAGGATGCCTACCGGGCGGCGGACAAGAAGACCAAGGGCTTCTGGCTGATCATCCTGGGGCTGGCCCTGGCGCTCGACCTGATCTTCGGGGTCAATCCCCTCGGCAGTTTCCTGACCCTGGCCGGTCTGGTGGCCGCGATCGTCTACATCGTGGATGTGCGCCCCGCGATCCGGGCGCTGACCGGTGGCCGCGGCGGCCCGGCCGACCGGCTCGGCAGGGCGCTGCGCTCACGCGGCCGCAAGGGCGGCGGCCGCTGGTGACGGCGGGTCGCGATGGGCTGACCGGTGGTCAGCCCATCAGCTGATGCGACTGGTTGCGCTCCAGCAGCAGCACGGCGACGTCATCGGTGAGCGCGCCGCCGTTGAGCTCCTCCACCTCGGCGAGCGCGCCGTCCACCAGCCGACCGCGGGTGAGGCCGTTGGCCTGGTGGTCGCCGATCAGGGAGAGCAGCCCGTCCTGACCGAGCCGCCGCGAGCCCGCGCCGACCCGGCCCTCGATCAGGCCGTCGGTGTAGAGCAGCAGGCTCCAGCCCGGCTCCAGCTCCAGGTGGTACGGCGGCCAGACCGCATCGGTGTCGTCGCAGGGCAGCAGGCCGAGCGCCGGACCGGCGTGGTCGCTGGGCAGCACCACCGGGTGCTCGCCGCCGGAGAGCAGCAGCGGCGCCGGGTGCCCGGCCAGGTAGAGCTGGGCGTACTCGACGGCCGGACCCTCGGAGGGCAGCGGCTGCTGGCCGATCCCCGGCGCCGGTCGGTCGGGCAGCGCCTGCGCGCCGGTCACGGCCTGGCGGTGCGGGCCGGCCAGGTGCTCCGGCGGCGCGCTGGGGGTGATGACCAGCATGCAGAGGGTGGCGAAGATCTCCTCGTTGCGGCGCTCGTGCTCCAGCACATGCTGCAGCGTGGTGAGCAGGGTCTGCCCGGTGAGCCCGGCGAAGACCAGGGTGCGCCACGCTATCCGCAGTGCGACGCCGAGCGCGGCCTCATCGGGGCCGTGGCCGCAGACATCGCCGATGACCACGTGCACGGTGCCGTCGTCGGTGCGGACCGCGTCGTAGAAGTCGCCTCCGAGCAGGGCACGGCGGCGGCCCGGGCGATAGCGGCGGGTGAAGGAGAGGTCGGCGCCGTTCAGCAGCGGGGTGGGCAGCAGGTGGCGCTGGAGCCGGGCGTTCTCCTGGCCGCGCAGCTCGGCCTCGACCAGGCGGCGCTGCGACTCGTCGGCCCGCTTGCGCTCCACCGCGTATCGCAGGGCGCGGGCCAGCAGCGGGCCGTCGGTGGCGCCCCGGGTGAGGAAGTCCTGGGCGCCGGCGGCCACGGCGCCGGCGCCCAGCTGGTTGTCGGCGGCGTCGGTGAGCACCACGACGGCCGCGTTAGGGGCCAGCCGGAGCACCTCGCGCAGCCCGTCCAGCGGGTCAGACCGGTCGGGGGCGCCCGGCCCGCCCGGCTGGTCGGTCGGCGGGGTGGCCAGATCGAGCAGTACGCAGCTGAAATCGGCCGACGCGGGGCGGCTGCGCCGCTGTGCGGCCAGCAGCCCGGCGGCGGCGGGCAGCCCGTGCGCCCGGTGCAGTTCGAACGTGGTGCCGCCGGTGGCGATCAGTTCCTGGATCAGCCGGGTGTCGGTGGTGTCGTTCTCGATCAGCAGTAGCTTGAGCGGGCCCGCCGCGCGGTCGCCGGTCACCGGGCGGGTGATGGCGCGCGGTGCGGGCAGGGCGACGCCGACCGTCGGCTCGGCAGTCCCCGTGCCGTCGGCCGCACGACGGGGCAGCCGGGCCGCGTCGGCGACGCCGCTCAGGTCGCCGAGGGCCGCGGCGCTGCCGAGGCCGCCGAGTCGGCCCAGTTCCTCGAGGGAGTCGAGGCCGTGGATGGAGTGCAGTCCGTTCATGCCGTTCAGCTCGTCCTCGCCGACCACCGGGGCGGTCGGATCAGGGCAGGGCGCGGCGACGCGCTGGCGTACGCCAGCAGCGGCCGGGGCGCCGGACCGGCTGTCGGAGCCGTGTCCTTGCCCGTCTCCCATAGCGGGCACGGATGATTCCTCCTCTTCCCTGACGGGGTAACGGGTGCGGTCCACGGGTAGTGCCCGCGCGGCACCGCGAGTCAGGGAGCCTTTCGCGACCATAACGTGATCTCCGGGGATTTCCTTGGCTGGTCGGCGTGGATGTGGTTATTGCCACGCTGGTGGCGGGGCTGACGGCTAGCGTGTGGAGCTCGGGTCCGGCGGACCCTGGTCGAGCTCGGGGAGCTGACGGTGACACAGATCACACTTGTTCAGGGTGATATCACGAAGCAGCGCGTTGATGTGGTGGTCAATGCCGCCAACTCGTCCCTGTTGGGCGGCGGTGGCGTGGACGGCGCGATCCATCGGGCGGGTGGCCCGGAGATCCTCGCCGAGTGCCGGGCGCTGCGGGCCGGGCACTACGGCAAGGGGCTGGCGACGGGGCAGGCGGTGGCGACCACGGCCGGGAAGCTGCCGGCCGGGCATGTGGTGCACACCGTCGGCCCGGTGTACGGGGCGTACGAGTTCGAGCAGGGGGCGGAGCTGCTGGCGTCCTGCTACCGGCAATCGCTCCGGCTCGCGGTGGAGCTGGGGTCCGCATCGGTGGCATTTCCGGCGATCTCGGCCGGGGTGTACGGGTGGCCGATGGAGTCGGCGGCGCGGATCGCGCTGTCGACCGTGCTGGCCGAGGCGGCAGGGGGTGCGGGCGGACTGGCGGAGGTGCGGTTCGTGCTGTTCGGGGCCGAGGCCTATGAGGCCTTCGAGCGGGTGCGGGACGAGTTGCTGGGCGGCCCGGCGGGAGCGCGGGAGTAGGCGCGCGGGGGCGAGTCGGCCCAAACGATCTGTTCGAATCAAGGAGCGTCAGCTGAACTGCCCCCATGGTGGCCTGACGGGCCGTCAACATGCCAGGGTAATTCGATAACTCGTTCGAGTGAATTGGCGGAGCCGCTCGAAGCTTCGAGCCCGCGGGGCACCGCAGCGCCGTCAGGGCGCCAGCGCCGACCAGGGCAGCGTGACCTCGCCCTGCCGCCACCGCCCGGGCCCGTCCAGCAGCGGCCACTGCCCGCCCAGCGCGGTGCACGCGGCCACCCAGCGCTGCCGGGCCCCGAACGCCCCGTACGGCGCCGCGGCCGCCCAGGCCCGGTCGAAGTCGGTGAGGAAGGCGTGTACCGGTCGCCCCGGCACGTTGTGGTGGATCAGCGCCTTGGGCAGGCGCTCGGCGAGGTCGGAGGGCCGCTCCAGCCCGGCCAGTCGCGCCGCGAAGGTCACCGTGCGCGGCCCCTCCGGGCCCAGCGCCACCCAGACGTGCCGGCGCCCGATCTCGTCGCACGTCCCCTCGACCAGCAGGCCGTCCGGCGCCAGCCGGTCGCACAGCCGCTGCCAGACCGCCTCCACCGCCTCCTCGTCGTACTGGCGCAGCACGTTGGCGGCCCGGATCAGCTGGGCGTCGGCCCCGTCCAGCGGCACCTCGAAGCCGCCCCGCCGGAAGGTCAGGAAGGGCGGCACGACGTACGGCAGCGCGGCCGCCACCCGGGCGGGCTCGATCTCGATGCCGACCATCCGCACGTCCGGCCGGACCGTGCGCAGTCGGCCGTACAGCTCCACCGCCGTCCACGGCGCCGCGCCGTAGCCCAGGTCCACCGCCACCGGCGCGGTGTCGGCGCGGCGCAGCCGGGTGCCCAGGGTGTGCACGATCCAGCGGTCCATCCGACGCAGCCGGTTGGTGTTGGTGGTACCCCGGGTGACGGTCCCTACCGGTCGGGCGCCGCGCCGGGCGGCCGTCCCGAACGCGCCCGGGTCGAACGATGCAGCCATGCCCGCAGGGTACGTGGCCTCGGGCCGGCCCCGACCCGGGCGGTGCGCACGACGACTGAGTCGAGGCTCACGGCGGCGTCCGGGAATTCCGGCTCCCCTCAGGGGGTTGTGCGCCTGTTGGACCCAGTAAAGCGGTCGCGCCACAGATCAGAGAGGTCGCAGTCAGGTGATCCAGCACCCCGTGTCGACGGCAAGGCGCGACCGGCAGTCCGCGTCGCGCGGGCGGCTGCACGCCTTCGCCACCCGCGGCCGCCGGCCGCGCCGGATCGCGATGCTGAGCGTCCACACCTCCCCGCTGCACCAGCCGGGCACCGGTGACGCCGGCGGGATGAACGTCTACATCGTCGAGCTGGCCAAGCGGCTGGCCACCCTCGACATAGAGGTGGAGGTCTTCACCCGGAGCACCTCCTCCGATCTGCCGCCGAGCGTGGAGCTGGCCCCCGGCGTGCTGGTCCGGCACGTCACCGCCGGCCCCTACGAGGGCCTGGTGAAGGAGGACCTGCCGACGCAGCTGTGCGCCTTCACCCACGGGGTGCTGCGCACCGAGGCGGGCCACCGGCCGGGCCACTACGACCTGGTGCACTCGCACTACTGGCTCTCCGGGCAGGTCGGCTGGCTCGCCGCCGAGCGCTGGGGGTGCCGCTGGTGCACACCATGCACACCATGGCCAAGGTGAAGAACGCCGCACTGGCCGAGGGCGACACCCCCGAGCCGGCGGCCCGGGTGATCGGCGAGACCCAGGTGGTCGAGGCCGCCGACCGGCTGATCGCCAACACCGCGGACGAGGCCCGTGAGCTGGCCTTCCACTACGCGGCCAGGCCCGACCAGCTGGCCGTCGTCCACCCCGGGGTCAACCTGGAGCGGTTCGAGCCCGGCGGCCCGGGCGGGCAGCAGGCCGCGCGCGCCCGGCTGGGGCTGCCGCAGGATGCCGTGGTGTTGCTCTTCGCCGGCCGGATCCAGCCGCTGAAGGCGCCGGACGTGCTGGTCAAGGCGGTCGCGGAGCTGCTTGCTCGCCGCCCGGAGCTGCGCGAGCGGCTGGTGGTGGCGGTGGTCGGCGGCCCGTCCGGCAGTGGCCTGGCGGAGCCGAAGGGCCTGCAGAAGCTCGCCGCGCAGCTGGGGCTCTGCGATGTGGTGCGGTTCCATCCGCCGGTCGGCCAGGCCGAGCTGACCCAGTGGTACCGGGCCGCGACGGCGCTGGTGATGCCGTCCCATAGCGAGTCCTTCGGCCTGGTGGCACTGGAGGCACAGGCCTGTGCCACGCCGGTGGTCGCGGCCGCGGTCGGCGGGCTGCCGGTGGCGGTGCGGGACGGCGAGACCGGCACCCTGGTGCCGGGCCACGACCCGGCCGACTGGGCGCGGGCCCTGGAGCCGTATCTGACCCGACCCGAGCTGGTCGCCCGGCAGGGTGCGGCGGCGGCCCGGCATGCGGCGGGCTTCGGTTGGGGTGCGGCCGCCGCGGCCACCGCCGAGGTCTACTCGGGAGCGATGAGCAGACCGGCCGGGCTGCTCAGCCTGGCCCGGCGGCGCTCGGGCTGAGCGCGGCAAGCCGCCGAGCGGGTGGGGCCCCTGCCGCGTGGGACGCCGGCAGTGCACAGCCGCTGCGTGCGGCAAGCCGCCGAGTGGGTGAGGCGTCGGCCACCTGGGATGCCAACTGCGCAAGCCGCCGAGCGGGTGAAGCGCTCGCCGCCTGGGATGCCGGCCGGTGAGACGCCGGTCGCAAACGGCGGCAACGGTGCCTACCAGCCGGTAGCGTCACCGCCATGGCAACCCGTACCAAGGACGAGGCCCTCGGCCTGCTGGCCGCCGCGCTCGACGAGACCGGAGTGGGCTGGGAGCCGGCCGCCGCCGACCCGTACACGCTGGTGGCGACCCTCCCCGGCACCCGCAAGCTCAGCACCACGTGCGCGCTGCGGATCGGCGACCACACCCTCTCGGTGAACGCCTTCGTGATCCGCCGCCCGGACGAGAACCACGAGGTGGTGTTCCGCTGGCTGCTGGAGCGCAACACCCGGCTGTACGGCGTCGCCTACGCGCTGGACGCGCTGGGCGACGTCTACCTGACCGGCCGGCTCCCGCTGGAGGCGTTGGACGCCCAGGCGGTGGACCGGCTGCTCGGCACCGTGCTGGAGGCGGCCGACGAGCCGTTCAACACCCTGCTGGAGCTGGGCTTCGCCACCGCGATCCGGAAGGAGTGGGAGTGGCGGACCAAGCGCGGCGAGTCCACCCGCAACCTGGCCGCCTTCGCCCATCTGGCCGGTCCGCAGCAGCAGCCGACCGCCCCGGAGTAGCAGCCGGCCTCCCCGGGCCGGCAGGGGTAGCCGGCCCGGGTCGTCAGTCGGAGACCGCTGCCACGCTCCGGGCGGCGCGGCAACTCGAGCGGCTGGCCGGCCCGGCGCGGCAGCAGCCGGCCGTCCCGGGCCGGCACGGGTGCCGGCCCCCGGGTCGTCAGTCGGCGACCGTCGCCATGCTTCGGGCGGCCGCGGCGCTGCGAGTGGTTGCCGTGGCGTCGGCCCGGCGGGCGACCAGCAGGTAGCCCGCGCCCGCGACGGTGCCGAGCAGCGCGCAGCCGCCCCAGACCACGCCGGGCCCGCCGTGGTCCAGCAGCAGTCCGCCGGCCGCCGGGCCGACGAATGCCGCCCCGGACCAGGCCAGCGAGGAGACGCCCTGGTAGCGGCCGCGGGCGTGGGTCGGGGAGAGCTCGGCCACCAGGCTCATGTTGGTGGGCACCTGGATCACCTCGCCGACCGTCCAGACCGCCACGCTCAGCGCGTAGACGAGCACCGAGCCGCCGGCGAAGACGGCGATGGAGATGCCCCAGCCGGCCAGCAGTGCGGCGGTCATCAGCACCCGGGCGCGGTCCCGGCCGCGGATCAGCCGGGTGACCGGGATCTGCAGCACCACGATCAGCAGGCCGTTGAGTCCGGCGACCAGGCCGTACTGGGTGGTGCTCAGGCCCTCCCGGCCCATCACCACCGCCAGCGTGCTGTTGCCCTGGTTCATGATCACCGCGAACAGGAAGGTCATCGACACCAGCGCGATGAACCGCCGGTCGCGGAAGACCGTGCCCAGGCCGACCTGCGGTACCCCGGCCTGCGAATTCCGGCCGGGCTCCGGCGCGGTCGGCCGGGATTCGCGGACCTTGGCGAACACCACCAGGGCGCAGAGCGCCGTGGTGGCGGCGTCGGCCAGGAAGAGCGGCTGGAAGCCGTTGAGGGCGATCAGTCCGGCCACCGAGGCGGAGACCCCGAAGCCGATGTTGATCGCCCAGTAGTTGAGGGAGAAGGCCCGCACCCGGTCCGCGGCCGGGACCACGTCGGCGATGATCGCGGAGACGGCCGGGCGGCCGGCGTTGGCGCACACGCCGGTCAGCAGCGCGACGGCGGCGATCAGCAGCTGGCCGTTCGTGTAGGCGAGGGCGGCCGTGCAGCCGGCGGTGAGCAGCTGGGCCCCGAGCACGGTGGGCCGCCGGCCGAGCCGGTCCGCCAGCACCCCGCCGGCCAGCGACCCGACCGCCGAGCCGAGCCCGTATAGCGCGACCACCAGGCCGGCGTAGGAGGCCGAGTAGCCGCGTTCTCTCGTCAAATAGAGCGCCATGAACGTGGTCACGAACGCGCCCAGCTTGTTGACCAGCGTGGACAGCCAGAGCCACCAGAACTCGGCCGGCAGGCCCCCGACCGACTCGGTCAGGGCGCTGCGCAGCCGGGTCGGCAGGGGTGGTGCGGCGGTGGTCACGTAAAGGCTCCCGGGGTGGCGGGTGCCCCGGTGGGCGAGTGGGGCGCCGCAGTCGGGGCACGGAGCTGATGTAAGTGGCTCATGCTGATGTAAGTGGCTCATACGTCAAGCAGACATTACATAGCAGTGCCTTGGCCAGGCCAGTGATTTATTTCGACGGACTAAGCTGTCGGCCATGGCTGACACGACCTACCGACTGATCCTGCTGCGCCACGGCGAGAGCGAGTGGAACCAGAAGAACCTCTTCACCGGCTGGGTCGACGTCGACCTCAACGAGAAGGGTGAGAAGGAGGCGGCGCGCGGCGGTGAGCTGCTGTCCGCCGAGGGCCTGCTCCCCGACGTGGTGCACACCTCGCTGCTGCGCCGCGCGATCCGCACCTCGCAGATCGCGCTGGACAAGGCCGACCGGCACTGGATCCCGGTCAGCCGCAGCTGGCGCCTGAACGAGCGCCACTACGGTGCGCTGCAGGGCAAGGACAAGGCGGCGACCCTGGCCGAGTTCGGCGAGGAGCAGTTCCAGCTGTGGCGCCGCTCCTACGACACCCCGCCGCCGGCGCTGCCCGACGACTCCGAGTTCTCCCAGGCCGGGGACCCGCGCTACGCCGAGATCCCCAGTGAGCTGCGGCCGCGCACCGAGTGCCTGAAGGACGTCGTCGACCGGATGCTGCCCTACTGGTACGACGCGATCGTGCCGGACCTGGCCGCGGGCAAGACGGTGCTGGTCACCGCGCACGGCAACAGCCTGCGCGCGCTGGTGAAGCACCTGGACGGCATCTCCGACGAGGCCATCGCCGGGCTGAACATCCCCACCGGCATCCCGCTGGTCTACGAGCTGGACGCGGACTTCAAGCCGGTCACCGCCGGCGGCCGCTACCTGGACGCCGAGGCGGCCGCCGCCGCGATCGAGGCGGTCAAGAACCAGGGCAAGAAGTAACCCACTTGCCGGTACGGCCCTGACCTGCGCGAACGGCGCAGATCAGGGGCCGTCGCCGTTCCCGGGCCGTCCACGGCCCGTCATGCGACGGCCCCTGGGCCGCGCTGTTCCGCGCGACCCAGGGGCCCTTGTGGCTCAGGTTCAGTGATCGCCGCAGCAGCCGCCGTGGGCACCGCCGCACTGGCACGGTGCACCGGACTGGCAGCCGCAGCCGCAGCCCGGGCTGCAGCCGCAGCCGGCGCCGAGCAGGATCTCCGGCCGCTCCGGCTCGGCGGAGGTGGCCGGTCGGGCGTGGTTGGTGGTCATGGTGAGGGGCCCTCCTCGATCGAACGGACGGCCTGGTCGAGGTCGCCTGACATCGAGTGAAGACCCGCCCCTGATGGAGCGTCAACGGGCGCACCGGAGTGGGGAGTCGGTCCGGCGTGCGCCCCCACCCGGACTACTGCCCGGCCGGGGCGTCGACGTCCGTCGGGTAGTCGTCCGGCACGTACTCGCCCGCGTGCTCGCCGGTGACCAGGAAGACCACCCGCTTGGCCACCGAGACCGCGTGGTCGGCGAACCGCTCGTAGTAGCGGCCGATCAGGGTCACGTCCACACCGGTCTCGATGCCGTGCTGCCAGCGGTCGTCGATCAGGTGGGCGAAGAGCTCGCGGTGCAGCTCGTCCATCGCGTCGTCGTCGCGCTCCAGCTGCAGCGCCGCCTCGACGTCCTTGGTCGCGATGACCTGGCCGGCCTTGGCGACCAGCCGCTGGGCGAGCTGACCCATCTCCAGCACGATCGGGTGCAGATCGCCGGGAACGGCGTGGGCCGGGTAGCGCAGCCGGGCGACCTTGGCGACGTGCCGGGCCAGGTCGCCGCAGCGCTCCAGGTCGGCGCTCATCCGCAGGCTGGTGACCACTATCCGCAGGTCGGTGGCGACCGGCTGCTGGCGGGCCAGCAGGTCGATGGCCCGGTTCTCCAGCTCGTGGTGGAGGCTGTTGACCTTCTCGTCGGCCGCGATCACGCTCTCGGCGAGGGCCAGGTCGGCGTCGAGTAGCGCGGTGGTGGCCCGGCCCATCGCCGAACCGACCAGTCGGGCCATCTCGACCAGGCCGTCACCGATCGAGTCGAGTTCCTCGTGGTACGTGTCGCGCATGCGCTTCTCTTCTCCTCACTAGCTGTGTCGGTGGCGGTGCCGACCGGGCCGCCGCACCCCTGCGGGCGGGCGGGCCCCTGCTGGTGGCGCGCATAGTACGCGCGCCACGGACCCACACGGGCTGCGTTCCACCAGACTGAGCCGTCCGGACGACGCGGCACGGCCGGGGCAGTGAATCGGCGGCTACCTGAAGGTGAATTCTCGGCAACGCATGGCCGATGCCTTGATTCGGAGCTTCCAAAGCGCTGGTCGGATGCGCTTACGCTGGTCCGCATGGACGTGAATGTGGCCGCCGCCGCTGCCTGCGCCATCGCCGGGCTCGGTGTCGGTCTCACCGCCTCCATCGCCTTCCGCTGGAGCGAGCGCGAGCAGAACCGCGGGCGAGGCCCAGGCAAGCGAACCGGCGGGACGGCGGCAGTGAGCTCGCCGCTTCAGGAACCGGCGCTCCCACCGGGCGTGGACACCGTGCTGTCGGTGCTGCGCTCGTGCGCGATCGTGCTCGGAGACGGCGACGAGGTGGTCAAGGCCAGCTCGGCCGCGTACTCCATGGGCCTGGTCCGCGGTGGCGCGGTGGCCGTCGAGCCGATGCTCGCGCTGGCCCGGTCCACCCGGCGGGACGGCGAGATCCGCCAGGCCGAGCTGGACGTGCCGCGCCCGGGCGTGCAGCGCTCCGGCGAGCCGCTCTCGGTCTCGGTCCGGGTCGCCCCGCTGGGCTCCCGGCTGGTCCTGGTGCTGGTCGAGGACCTCACCGACCGCCGCCGGATCGAGGCGGTCCGCCGCGACTTCGTGGCCAACGTCAGCCATGAGCTCAAGACGCCGGTGGGCGCGCTGTCGCTGCTCTCGGAGGCGGTCGCGGACGCTGCCGACGATCCGGAGGCGGTGCAGCGCTTCGCCGGCCGGATGCAGATCGAGGCGACCCGGCTGGCCAGCCTGGTGCAGGAGATCATCGACCTCTCCCGGGTGCAGGACGACCGGCTGATGATGGAGCCGGAGCCGGTGCCGGTGGACGAGCTGATCGCCGAGGCGATCGACCGCTGCCGCCAGCAGGCCGCGGCCAAGCAGATCCACATCGCGGCCGGCGGCATCGCCGGCCTCTACATCCACGGCGACCGCGGCCAGCTCGCCGCCGCGCTCGGTAACCTGGTCGAGAACGCCGTCAACTACAGCCCGCCGCGCACCCGGGTGGCGATCGCCACCCGGCGGATCGCCAGCGCCGCCGCGATCGGCGAGGCGGACGGCGAGCTGATCGAGATCTCGGTGACCGATCAGGGCATCGGCATCTCGGAGAAGGACCGCGAGCGGATCTTCGAACGCTTCTACCGGGTGGACCCGGCCCGGTCCCGGGCCACCGGCGGAACCGGCCTGGGACTGTCCATCGTCAAGCACGTGGCTGCCTCGCACGGCGGCACCGTCTCGGTCTGGAGCGTCGAGGGCCAGGGCTCGACCTTCACCATCCGGCTGCCCGCCGGTCAGAACCCGGCGCCGTCTTCCGCGGCGCCCCACGAACCCGCAACACCAACCCCCTTCCTGCCCCGGAGGCCCGATCGTGACCCGAGTACTGGTGGTCGAGGACGAGGAGTCGTTCAGCGACGCCCTGTCGTACATGCTCCGCAAGGAGGGATTCGAGGTGGCCGTGGCCGCCACCGGCCCCGACGCGCTGGAGCAGTTCGAACGGAACGGCGCCGACCTGGTGCTGCTCGACCTGATGCTGCCCGGGCTGCCCGGCACCGAGGTCTGCCGCCAGCTGCGGGTGCGCTCCAACGTGCCCGTGATCATGGTGACCGCCAAGGACAGCGAGATCGACAAGGTGGTCGGCCTGGAGATAGGTGCCGACGACTACGTCACCAAGCCGTACTCGACGCGTGAGCTGGTCGCCCGGATCCGCGCGGTGCTGCGCCGCCGCGGCGAGGACGGCGGGGTCGGCAGCGACGGCGGCGGCCCGGGCGCCCTGGAGGCCGGCCCGGTGCGGATGGACGTCGACCGGCACGTGGTGACCGTCGACGGGGCGAAGGTCGACCTGCCGCTCAAGGAGTTCGACCTGCTGGAGATGCTGCTGCGCAACGCCGGCCGGGTGCTGACCCGGATGCAGCTGATCGACCGGGTCTGGGGCGCGGACTACGTCGGCGACACCAAGACCCTGGACGTGCACGTGAAGCGGCTGCGCGCCAAGATCGAGCCCGACCCGGGGGCGCCGCGCTACCTGGTGACGGTCCGTGGCCTCGGCTACAAGTTCGAGCCGTAAGCCGGATCGGCTGAGCAAGGGTCAAGGGCCGCCCCCGAAAGGGGTGCGGCCCTTGGCGTGCGCGGGGGCGGATGCGCCCCTGCGCACGTCTGACTCAGTGCGCCGAGGCGCTCGCGCTGGCGGAGGCGGTGCCGCTCGGGGTGCCCGAGGCCGAGCCGGTGGCGCTCGCCGGGGCGGACGGGCTGCCGCTCGCCGAGGCCGAGGCGCTGGTGGAGGCGCTGGCAGAGGCGCTGGCGGAGGCCGAGGCGCTCCCCGAAGCCGACGCGCTCCCCGAGGCCGACGGCGTGCTCGGGCCGAACTCCGCGTAGGGGCCGACGGCCGGGGCGACCAGCGCGGTGGTGTCGACCTTGCCGGCCGACGAGAAGGCGAAGGTGGTGGGCGAGAAGCCGCCGATCGTCAGGGTGGCGTTGGCCAGGCGGGCGGAAGGTTCGTTGACGCCGCCGATGGCCACCGCGCCCAGCGGCGGGATCACGATGCCGGGCAGCGCGCGGCCGTTGGCGTCCTGGAAGGTCGCGGTGGTGCCGCCGACCGTCACGGACTGCAGGGTCTCCGGGGCGGAGCCGGTGTTGCTGATGTTGACCGTGAGGTTCGCCGGGCCGGCCTCGCCGCTGGTCTGCGTCGGGTTGACCACCACCACGATGCCGTTCAGCTTGAGGTCGGTGCCGATCGAGGCGGCCGGGAGGTTCGGCCTGACCTGCAGGGTTGCCGAACTGGTGCCTGCGGCGCAGGCGGTGAGGGATACGGCGGCGAAGGCGAGGACGATGGCGGCACTGCCACCGCGTCGAAGGCTGCGGCTCACGGCGGCGGTATCTCCTTGATCGCGTGTCGGTATGTCAGCGCCCAGCGTACCGACCACACTTATCCGGCCCTCACGGGGTGGTCCCGTGTCGCGGGCGGGAGTGCCCGACCGGCGGCGGTAGCAGAGGTTCCGGAACGGTCGCAAGATCAGATCACGATCGTGAAACGGTGAATATCCGGTGACGACTTCAAGATCGAATGCTGGGTTTCCGAGCTGTTGCGTGAGGTTTGACTTGCGCCGGGAAGGGCCTCCGACCTGCGAGAAGCCGCCCGGAGGTGGTGGCCGCAGCATGCCGCAGGGGTCCTTGTCAAGCCCCGAGACCGGCCCTGACCTGCGAAAACGCCCTTCGAGTGGACGGAAAAGCGTGTTATTCTGGAAAGCCACGGAAGGGGTCCTGTCACATGACGTTCAAGGTTGGCGACACGGTGGTCTACCCCCATCACGGGGCTGCACTGATCGAGGCCATCGAAATTCGCCAGATCAAAGGTGTGGACAAGACCTACCTGGTGCTGAAGGTTCAGCAGGGAGACCTCACGCTGCGCGTCCCCGCGGAGAACGCGGAGTTCGTCGGCGTGCGCGACGTGGTCGGCCAGGAGGGTCTGGACCGGGTCTTCGAGGTGCTGCGCGCGCCGTACACCGAAGAGCCCACCAACTGGTCTCGCCGCTACAAGGCGAACCTCGAGAAGCTCGCATCCGGTGATGTCATCAAGGTCGCCGAGGTGGTCCGCGACCTGTGGCGCCGCGAGCGCGAGCGCGGCCTGTCGGCCGGCGAGAAGCGGATGCTCGCCAAGGCGCGGCAGATCCTCGTCAGCGAGCTGGCGCTGGCGGAGAACACCAACGAGGACAAGGCGGAGACGCTGCTCGACGAGGTGCTCGCCTCGTAGCGCGCAGCACGCCCGCGTTGCCGTGCATCAGCACAGCGCCCGGCGCTACCCCATCACTGCGGATCAGCTGGTCCGGATGTGATGCTGTGGCAACCCGGGCGCTGCGGCATGCCCGGGGGCGGATCGATTCGGGCCCCGAGATGTCGGTGCCCGAGACGTGGCCCGGTACCCGAGAGGCGGCGCCGGGTGGAAGGGGTCCGGTGCACCGTCTGACGGGTACGCCAGGGCCATACCCACTTCGGCGAAGGAGTGAAACCTGAACACCACAGGAGTAGTGGCAGCTGCCGTGGTCCCCGCCGCCGGGCGGGGCGAGCGGCTCGGGCCTGGAGCGCCCAAGGCGCTGCGCGAACTGGGCGGTGCGCCGCTGCTGGTGCACGCCGTGCGGGCGCTGGCGCGCAGCCGGTCGGTCGGCCTGGTCGTGGTGGCCGCGCCGCCGAACGGAGTCGCCGAGGTGGTCGGCCTGCTGGACAGCCACGGGCTGGACGGCAAGGACGTCCGGGTGGTGGCCGGCGGGGCGACCCGCCAGGAGTCGGTGCGCCTGGGCCTGGCGGCGATCCCCGAGCAGACCGAGATCGTGCTGGTGCACGACGCGGCCCGGCCGCTGGTGCCGGTCGAGGTGGTGGACGCCGTGATCGGCGCGGTGCGCGGTGGCGCCGGGGCGGTGGTGCCGGCGGTGCCGCTGGCCGACACGGTCAAGCGGGTGGAGCCCGCCGAGGCCGGCCGGCCCGAGCCGGTGCTCGACACGCCGGACCGCGCCACCCTGCGGGCGGTGCAGACGCCGCAGGGCTTCCGCCGCGAGCTGCTGGCCGAGGTGCACGCCAAGGCGCTGTCCGAGGCGGCGGCCGGCGGCGGTCCTGCGGTGACCGACGACGCCGGGCTGGTCGAGTGGTACGGCGGTCAGGTGGTCGTGGTGCCCGGCCACGAGGAGGCGTTCAAGGTGACCCGGCCGCTGGACCTGGTGCTGGCCGAGGCGGTACTCGCCCGACGGAGGGCTTCCGATGGTTTCTGATAGTTCGTCAACTCCCTTCGTGATCCCGCGAGTCGGGATCGGCACCGATGTGCACGCGTTCGCCGACGGGGTGCCGCTGCATGTCGCCGGGCTGCACTGGGAGGACGCCCCGCAGGGGCTGGCCGGTCACTCGGACGGCGACGTGGCGGCGCACGCCGCCTGCAACGCCATCTTCTCGGCGGCCGGACTGGGCGACCTGGGAACGCACTTCGGCACCGACCGCCCCGAGTGGGCCGGCGCCGCGGGCACCACGCTGCTCACCGAGGCGGCCCGGATCGTGCGCGAGGCCGGCTTCGAGATCGGCAACATCGCGGTCCAGGTGATCGGGGTCCGACCGCGGATCGGCAGCCGGCGGGCGGAGGCCGAGAAGGTGCTGTCGGCCGCCGCCGGAGCGCCGGTGGCGCTCTCCGCCGCCACCACCGACGGGCTCGGCATGACCGGGCGCGGCGAGGGGCTGGTCGGACTGGCCACCGCGCTGGTCTACCCGAGGGGTTGACGTCACCGGCCGACCGGAGCGGGGGCTCCGGTCGGCCACGGTGCGTCATCCCGGTTCACACGGCCGTCACGTCCGCGCGCAAAGGTGGCGGGGCACTACCCGGTTCCCACTACCCTGGACGCTGTGAGCCTTCGCCTGTACGACACCAGCACCCGCCAGGTACGCGACTTCGTCCCGCTTGTACCGGGCTGTGTCTCGATCTACCTGTGCGGCGCGACCGTACAGAGCGCCCCGCACATCGGGCACATCCGCTCCGGCCTGAACTTCGACATGATGCGTCGTTGGTTCGCCTACCGCGGTTTCGACGTGACGTTCGTGCGCAACGTCACCGACATCGACGACAAGGTCATCAAGAAGGAGCAGGAGCTCGGCCTGCCCTGGTGGCAGATCGCCTACGCCAACGAGCGTGCCTTCAACGAGGGTTACACCGCCCTCGGCTGCCTGCCGCCGACCGTCGAGCCGCGCGCCACCGGGCACATCCCCGAGATGATCGACATGATGCAGACGCTGATCGCCAACGGCCACGCCTACGCGGCCGACGGCAACGTCTACTTCGACGTCAAGTCGTTCCCCGACTACCTGCAGCTCTCCAACCAGAGGCTGGAGAACCTGCTGCAGCCCGAGGGCGAGGGCGAGACCGGCAAGCGCGACCCGCGCGACTTCGCCATGTGGAAGGCGGCGAAGGCGGGCGAGCCGAGCTGGAACACCCCCTGGGGCCCCGGCCGTCCGGGCTGGCACCTGGAGTGCTCCGCGATGGCGCACAAGTACCTGGGCAAGGCCTTCGACGTCCACGGCGGCGGGCTCGACCTGATCTTCCCGCACCACGAGAACGAGATCGCCCAGTCCAAGGCGTTCGGCGACGACTTCGCCGGCTTCTGGGTGCACAACGCCTGGGTCACCATGTCCGGCGAGAAGATGAGCAAGTCGCTGGGCAACTCGGTGCTGGTCTCCGAGATGGTGAAGCACTGGCGGCCCATCGTGCTCCGCTACTACCTGGGCAGCCCGCACTACCGCTCCATGATCGAGTACAGCGAGGAGGCGCTTCGCGAGGCCGAGGCCGCCTTCAGCCGGATCGAGGGCTTCATCCAGCGCGTCGTGGAGCGCTGCGGCCCGGTGGAGCCGGCCGCCGAGGTCCCGCCGGCCTTCGCCGAGGCGATGGACGACGACCTGGGCGTGCCGCAGGCGCTGGCCGTGGTGCACACCGCGGTCCGGCAGGGCAACAGCGCGCTCGCCGCGGACGACAAGGAGAACGCGGTCGCCCGCGTCGCCGAGGTCCGTGCGATGCTCGGTGTACTGGGCCTCGACCCGTTGGACCCGATGTGGGTCGGCACCGAGCAGGGCGAAGACCTGCACGGCGTGGTCGACTCGCTGGTCCGCCTGGTGCTGGAGCAGCGCCAGGCAGCCCGGGCCCGCAAGGACTACGCCGCCGCGGACGCCATCCGCGACCAGCTGGGGCTGGCCGGCCTGGCGATCGAGGACACCCCGTCCGGCCCCCGCTGGACGCTCAGCAACCAGTAGCCCGTGCTCGTCACCCACCTACGGAATTCCGTAGGTGGGTGACGCGGGCAGCAACCAGTAGCCCCGTGCTCGCGAGCCGGGCACCGGGCGTCGCTGGGCCGTACTCTCCAGGAGTACGGCCCTTCGGCATGACGCAGACAGATTTTCGGCGAAAGACAGGAAGCCACACCATGGCCGGCAACAGCCAGCGCAGGAACCGCCGCAACCCCGGATCGAAGAAGGGCGCGAGTGTCGGTACCGGCGGCCACAGCCGGAAGGCACTCCAGGGCAAGGGCCCGACCCCGCCCGGCGAGGAGCGCAAGGGACACCCCAAGCAGCGCGCCGCCAACGCGGCGCTCAAGCGCGAGCGGGACGCCAAGGCCCGCGCCGGGATGCGCCGGGCCGGCGGTGGCGGCCGGGGCGGTCGCGGTGGCGCGGGCAGCGCCGAGCTGGTGGTCGGCCGCAACTCGGTGGCCGAGGCGCTGCAGGGCGGGGTGCCCGCCACGGCGCTCTACGTGATGCAGTTCATCGACACCGACGACCGGGTGCGCGAGGCGTTCCAGGCCGCCAACGACCGCGGCATCCCGCTGATGGAGGCCCCCCGCCCGCAGCTGGACCAGATGACCGGCGGCCTGAACCACCAGGGCCTGGTGCTGCAGGTGCCGCCGTACGAGTACGCGCACCCCGAGGACCTGCTGGAGATCGCCGCCGACGCCGGCCAGGACGCGCTGATCATGGCGCTGGACGGGGTGACCGACTCGCGCAACCTGGGCGCCGTGGTCCGCTCGGCCGCCGCCTTCGGTGCGCACGGCGTGGTGATCCCGGAGCGCCGGGCGGCCGGCATGACCGCCGGTGCCTGGAAGACCTCCTCCGGCGCCGCGGCCCGGCTCTCGGTGGCCCGGGCCACCAACCTGACCCGGGCGCTGGAGGCCTACCAGAAGGCCGGCCTGATGGTGGTCGGCCTGGCCGCCGACGGCGAGGCCGAGATCGGCGACCTGGACGCGCTGACCGGCCCGGTGGTGATCGTGGCGGGCAGCGAGGGCCGCGGGCTCTCCCGGCTGGTCTCGGAGACCTGCGACCTGCTGGTGCGGATCCCGATGCCGGGCCAGACCGAGTCGCTGAACGCCGGTGTGGCCGCCGGCATCGTGCTCTACGAGGCCGCCCGGCTGCGCGCCAAGGGCTGACGTCCTGCGCCGCGGGGGCGGAGGTGCTGCGCGGCCAGGGCTGAGGTGCTACGCGGCCGGGGCTGACGTGGTGGGCGGCCGGGGCTGAGGCTCTGGGCCGCCGGGCTGACGCTCTGGGGGCCACGGGCTGAGGTTCTGGGCGCCCGGGGCTGAGGTTCGCCTCCCGGGTTCGATTGAGCCCGGATTCCGCCCGCTTCTGACGGATGCGGTCACCCTCGTGCACGGGGGAGACCGCATCCGTCAGCGATGTTTGCGGTTGCACTCTCAGGAGTGTCCTAACCGGGCATCACCCGGTTAGAGCTGGTGTGGACACCAGAACACGTCGTCGCCCGAGGCTGGGCCAAGCGGCCGGGATAGCGGAAGAGCCCGCCCTGAGCACGGTCCGGGTGCCTAGCGATCCGTCCCGGCTCAGCAGCACCCAGGTCAGTTTCCGGATCCGGCTGGCCGGCCCGGTCGCGTCCCTGATCGACGCACCACCGGCCCCGGCCGCGCCGTATGCCGACTCGTTCGGGCGGCCGTACGCCTCGATGAGCTACGGCGGCCGGCCCGGCCTGGTCCGGGCCGGCGTGGCGGACAGCGCACCGGCCGCCGGCCGCACCGCGGGCCGCCGCAAGGGCCGGGTCACCGCGGTGACCTGGAGCGGGCAGGCCGCCCCCGGCGACCTGGCGGCCACCCAGCTGCTGGACGCGGTGCGGCTGCACTCGATGGCCTCGCTGGGCGGGGCCGTCCGGGGCGGCGCCGCGCTGGGCGGCGGTGGCGGTGGCACGCCGATGGGTTCGGTCGGCCTTGCCGATCCGGTCGGCTCGGTCGGTCTGGTCGACGCCGAGACCACCCAGCGGCTGGACACCGTGCCCGGCTGGGACAGCGCGCCGGTCGGCGGCGGCTACCGGCCCGGCCCGGCCCGCGGCGGCGTGCCGCGCCAGTCGTCCGGTGACGGCGGCTCGACCCCGGCCCGGCTGCCCCGGCCCGGCTGGCAGCCCAGCGGTGAGCTGCCCGAGCACTCGGCGACCGCCGGGGAGCCCAGCCGGCACGCCTGGTACCCCGGCCGCCGGGTCGACCTCGGCCTGGTACTGCTGCCGATGCGGGTGCTGCTCGGCTCGCTGTCGCTCTACGCCGGGCTCAGCAAGCTCTGCGACCCGGTGTACTTCGACGGCGGCAACCGCGGCTCGATGATGCGCTGGCTCGCCTCGCTGCACCCCTGGAAGACGGCCCAGCCGCTGCTGGAATTCGCCATGGCGCACCCCGTCGGCGCGGGCCTCGGGGTGGCGTTCACCGAGGTCGTGGTCGGGGTGCTCACCCTGCTGGGGTTGTGGCAGCGGCTGGCGGCCGGGGCGTCGATGCTGCTCTCCGCGGCGCTGCTGTTCACGGTCAGCTGGCAGGCCGTCCCCGCGTACGACACGCCCGACCTGATCCTGCTGGCGGCGTGGAGCCCGCTGCTGATCGCCGGCGCGCCGTACGCCTCGCTGGACGGGCGGCTGGCGCTGGAGGCCTGGCGGCGGTACGGGCCGCAGGCGCCCGGAGCGCTGCGCCGCCGGGTGCTGCGGCGGGGCACCGTCGTGGCCACCGTGGTGATCGGGGTGAGCCTGCTGTTCGGCTCGCTGGTCGGTGCCGCGGTGCGCGGCAACGGGCAGCCCCGGCCGGGCCAGGTGCCGTCGAGCGACTACGGGACGCCGGTCTGGCCCGCCGTCACCAGCGCACCCACGACGGACCGCCCGCACACCCCGGGCGCGTCGGCGGGTGGCCCCGCCAAGCCGTCCGGAGCCGCCTCGCCGTCCCCGTCCGGCTCGGCCACCCCGTCGCCCTCGACCTCGGCCTCGCCGGGCGGTTCCCGGCGGCCGCATCCGTCCGGCAGCGCCCGTGCCACCGAGGGCTCGGGCAACACCGCGACCCAGGGCGCCAGTTCGGCCGGCTCGGCGGGCAGCGCCGGCAGCGCCCCGGTCACCACTCCGGGCAGCACCGGCACCGCCGGTGGCACCCGGACGGCGAAGCCGAGCCCGAGCGGTGGCGGCGGGCTGATCGGCGGGGTGCTGGGCAGCGGGCTGCTGCCCTCCACCCTGGGGATGCCGCAGGGCAGTTCGGGGGTCCGGCCGGTGGTCTGAAGCCGGCGCCGGCCAGCGGGTGGCCCCTCCTGTTCGCAGGAGGGGCCACCTTTTCGGCATCTGTGACGCTCTGTCAATGACCCGACGCGGCAAGCTCCTTGGCGGCCTCGGTGAGGTCCTTGGCGGTGTCGATGGCGCGCCAGTAGACGCCCTGCGGGAGTTGGTAGCCGGCCAGTCGCCGGGCCCGGGCCAACTGCGGGAAGGTGGTGCGCTCGTGGTCGCCCGCGTCCGGCAGCAACTCGGCGAAACCGGGCGCGAAGACGTACAGCCCGGCGTTGATCAGGAACGGCGACGGCGGCGCCTCGATGAAGTCCAGCACATTGCCGAACTGGTCGGTCTCCACGGCGCCCCAGGGGATCCGCGGCCGGACCAGGGCCAGGGTGGCGAGGGCGTCGCGCTCATGGTGGAAGTCGGCCATCTCGCGCAGGCTGAACCTGGTCCAGATGTCGCCGTTGGTCGCGAACCAGGGCTCCTCGGGGCGGGGCAGCGCCGCAGCGGCGAACTTCAGCCCGCCGCCCCGGCCCAGCGGCGCGGACTCCACCACCGTGCTCACCCGCAGCGGAAGTCGGGCCGAGGACAGCCACTCCTGCAGCACCTCGGCCAGATGGCCGCAGGAGACCACCACGTCCGTCACGCCTTCGGCTGCCAGCCAGGCGAGTTGGTGCCCCAGGATCGGGGTGCCGGTGCCGGGGATCTCGACCAGCGGCTTGGGCCGGTCATCGGTGTACGGGCGCAGCCTGGAACCCTGGCCGCCCGCGAGGATCACGGCCTGCGTGACGATGGGGGTGCTGGGCGCGTAGGGGATCGGGGTGCCGGTCATGGGGGCAGGGTAGCTCTCCAGGCCCGGTGGGATCAGCCCTTCGGGGCTCGCGGGGAGCGGCCTTCGGGGGCCGCACCCGCTTCGGTTCAGCTGCCCTGGCTCAGCCCTGCAGGCCGGCGGCGAAGGAGCCGTCGCAGACCGGGCGGGCGAAGGACCGGGCCCGCTGCACATCGCCCTGGTACAGCTTCACCGTGGCCTGGCCCAACTCCTTGGCCAGCGTGGTGCAGTAGGGCGTCAGCGAGGGCTGCTGCTGCATGCTGCGCTCCAGCAGGTCCAGCGCCGCGGGCGCGCCCTGGGAGCGCAGCTCGGAGAGCAGGTCGGTGCGGAGCGCGTCCACCGGGGGCAGCGACCCGTGGCCGGCGGCGCTTCCGGTGCCGGCGCCGACCTTTCCGATGCCCGGTGCGGTGCCGCTGGAGGCGGCGACCACCTGCTGGTCGTCACTGGTCGGCGGGGCCCAGGCGACCCGGGTCACGGCGAGCGTGCCGGTGGTCACCAGGACCACGGGCAGCGTGAGGGCGATGGTCTGGCCGATGCGGCGCACGAGCTGCTTCACGCCAGTGAGGGTAGCGCCGCGTGAGGGTTTGCCGACACTCCGTCACACGGATGAGTGACAACATCCGAGCCCCGTCGGACGGATGTCCGACGGGGCTCAGGCGTGCGTTCGACCGAGGATGACGCCGAATCAGTTGCTGAGGCGGGCGCCGGTGCTGGTGGAGAAGACGTGCGTCTCGCCGCCGGCCGGGACCACGTGGATGGTCTCGCCCTTCTGCGGCACCTGACGGCCGTTGACCCGCACCACGATGTCCTTGTCCTCGCCGCCGACCACGGTGGTGCCGTAGACGAAGCCGTCCGCGCCGAGCTCCTCGACCACGTTGACGGTGACGGCCACGCCCTCGATGCCACCCTCCGACACGATCTGGAAGTGCTCCGGACGGATGCCGACGGTCACGTTCTTGTCGCTGCCGGCCCCGGCCAGCTGCTCGCGGTCGATGTTGATCACCGAGCCGCCGAACTTCACGCCGCCGTCCACCAGCGGAACGTCGATCAGGTTCATCGCGGGCGAGCCGATGAAGCCGGCCACGAAGACGTTGGCGGGCTTGTCGTACATCCGGCGCGGGGTGTCGACCTGCTGCAGCAGGCCGTCCTTGAGCACCGCGACCCGGTCGCCCATGGTCATGGCCTCGGTCTGGTCGTGCGTCACGTAGACCGTGGTGATGCCCAGGCGGCGCTGGAGGCCGGCGATCTGGGTGCGGGTGGAGACGCGCAGCTTGGCGTCCAGGTTGGAGAGCGGCTCGTCCATCAGGAAGACCTGCGGCTCGCGGACGATCGCACGGCCCATCGCGACGCGCTGGCGCTGGCCACCGGAGAGCGCCTTGGGCTTGCGGTCCAGGTACTCGGTGAGGTCGAGGATCTTGGCGGCCTCCTCGACCTTCTTGCGGATCTCCGCCTTGTTGACGCCGGCGATCTTGAGCGCGAAGCCCATGTTGTCGGCGACGGTCATGTGCGGGTAGAGCGCGTAGTTCTGGAACACCATCGCGATGTCCCGGTCCTTCGGCGGCAGGTTGGTCACGTCGCGGTCGCCGATCCGGATGGCGCCGCCGTTGACGTCCTCCAGGCCGGCCAGCATCCGCAGGCTGGTCGACTTGCCGCAGCCCGAGGGGCCGACCAGCACCAGGAACTCGCCGTCCTCGATGTGCAGGTCCAGGGCGTCGACCGCGGGCTTGGTGCCGCCCGGGTACAGACGGGTCGCCTTGTCATAGGTGACAGAAGCCATGATGGTGCTCTCCTTCACCGGCAGGAACGTGCCGGACGATCCGAGTAAAGGCTGGGTTGTCCGCCGCCCCGAGGTGGTCTCTACCACGCCGTGACGACTCCGCCCGAGGCTACCCGCCACGTCATCCCCGTGTCAGCCCCCACCTCCCCACCAATCGGATACCAGTCCGATCACACCCCGAATCCGCCACCGCCGCCCCACCTTCCCCGGTAGACTGCCACCCGGTGCCGCCGTGGCTCGCTGCGGACGGTCACCATGCCTCCTTAGCTCAGCTGGCCAGAGCACCGCTCTTGTAAAGCGGGGGTCGTCGGTTCGAACCCGACAGGGGGCTCAGGGCATCTGACCAGCCGGGGAGCCTCGAACGCGATCATGATTCGAGGCTCCTTTTGATCTTGAGAGTCCGCAAAGAATCCACAACGCCCCTGGGGAGTTGGACACGGTTCAACCATCCCCCTGTTCAATTTGGAAAGATCGCGTAGAGTGATGACCGTAGGGGCGGCCGTGTGCGGCCGGATACGCCCCCTTCGCGTACCGTGGGACGGCTGGGGAGGACAACCGGGCCGGACCACGTGAGGACCCCCGTCGAGCAAAGCGACGGGGGTCCTCTTGCGTAAAGACTAGACCGCCCCGGCGCCTTTCGGTGCCGGGGCGGGATGCCGACTTGCGGCATCTAACGGGCGGCAGGGGATACGCAACCTCCACCACCCGCTCCGTAGCCCCGCCGGCTGTGCCAGCAGGGCAGCTCATGTCCCCTCAGGTGGGCATTTGCCGCATATTTGCGGCAGACATTCGATCATGGACCAGCCAGCGTGACTAGGTGCCTTCCGACCTGCCCGACTGGCTGATCGCGCAGCGCGTCCAGGTCGGACACCGCATCCGCGACCTGCGCATCCAGCGCGGTCTGTCTCAAGAGCAGCTCGCCCACGAGGCAGGAATCGCCCGCCACACGGTCTACCGCACCGAGCTGGCAACCCACTCGGCGTCACTCGATGCGCTCGGCCTCATCGCTGAAACCCTCGGCGTGCCGCTCTGGCAGCTCTTCCGGGACGAGTAGTCGCCAGGGCCGAGGCGAGCCGCGGCGTACGGGCGGTCAGGCCGCTTCGGAGAACCGCGTGACGATGTTCGCCGCCGCAGCGCGGCGAGCGGCAACGCTCCGGATGCTGTGGCCGAGCCTCAGCGAGAGGCCGGAGGCCAGGCCGATGGTCAGCCCGTCGTGCACAGTGCGCATCTGACTGAGCGTGTCATCCAACTCGGCGGTGGCAGCGTGTGCGGTCGCCTGCCGGTGGAGCTGGAGGCCGAGGGCACGCAGCTTGGTCAGGGCGCGCGCCTGGTCGAACTGGCGGGTGATGATGGCGGTTGCACTCATCGCATAGTCCTTACGTTACAGAGGGCTTGGAGGTCCCGCCCGCGTACGGCGGGGCGTCAACGGACGGAACCGTGACCCGCGCCACCCCCGCCACGGGCGTGGCGGCGCGGGAGCATCTCAGGCCGTGGGCAGCACCTGAAGCACGGCGGCGGCCAACAGCGACGGCGGGGTCAGCACACCGGTCACGTCCGGCCAGCGGACCCAGCGGACGGGGCCCGGCACAGCCGGATCCGGCTCAGGCGCACCCAGGTAGTCGCCCGTGGAGAACACTCGGGACGAACGAGTGATGCGTGCCCAGGTGAGATCGGCGTGGCTCTCCACCGGGACGAGCCAGTAGACGTAGCCACGTCCTGGATCATGCATCACCGGGCCGATGGCCGGGGCGGCGTCGGTTGCCAGGAGCATGTGGAGCGCGGCCAGCCCGGACTCTTCCGGCAGTCGTATCGCGTCCCACAGCACGCCGCAGGGCAGCATCTGGATGCCCCCCGGCTGCCCGGGCCACTCCCGCTCTATCACGGGCCGGTCGGGCCCCGTACTGCTGGCCAGCCAGGCGGCCGGCGACATCACCAACGGCGCCGTCTGCGCCTGCGGCGTCACCGGGCCACCGCCGCCAGCTTGGCCCGGTGCCGGCGGTGGCAGTCCGAGCACCGCCAGACGCGCTCATCTCGCACCGCTCCAGGCGGGACCGGGATCGTTCGCAGCTCGCCTCGGAAGGGCGCCTCCGGGGCGCCGCAGTCGCTGCAGGGGAACCGATCCAGCCTCAGGAGTGATTCCGAGTGCGGTAGCCCGTCGGCGGGCTTCGGCACGGACACCGCAAGTTCTGCCATGCGAAGGAAGGTAGGGCTGCCGCGTCAGACTCACCCGAACTGTCAGCTCGGGTGAACCACCAGCTCGCCTACGCGCTCACAACAAGCCCAGCCGAACGGCCAGCGCCTCTGCCTGACGGGCATGCATCGCCCGGGCTCTGCGCACCAGGCCAAGCAACATGTCGCGCGCAAGAGGTTGCCGGGCCAAGTCCTCGGGGGCCAACTGCTCCAGCTCCAGCAGGCTCAGGAGAACTGAGGCGTCCTCGCGGCGCAGGTCGTAGCAGCGCGCGACTTCGAGCGTGAACGTGAACTCCCTCTCGCGGGACGGCAGCTCGGAGGTGTCGATCGCATCGGCCATCCGTAGCGCCTCCCCAGCCTCTCCCGCCTCCATCTCGATGCTGACCCGGTGCAACTCCACGTTGGTGGGCCCGTAGACGGTCCACATGACGTTGCCCTCGCCGGTGCGGCGTGCGATGTCCCGCGTCTCATTCAGCCGGTCGCGGGCAGTCCACCAGTCGCGGCGGCGGGTGGCGGCAACCACGGTGACGAGCTTGAGAGCGCCAGCCATGGCGTCGGATTCGGCGTCATGAGCCGCGACGCGGGGCGCCAGGTCGGCAGCGGCGCGGGTGGCGACCTGCTCCGCTCCCTCCGCTTCGTCGGCGGCGAGGAGGACGTGCCCGAGGTTCCACTGTGCAGCGGCGATTCGCAGGGGATCGTCGGCGTCCTCGGCAGCGCGTACGGCCCGGTCGGCGGCCATGAGGGAGAGATCGACTCGGCCGGTGCGGCGAAGATAGGAGCGGAGAAGGAAGTAGAGGTCGGCGGCGCATCGGAGGGCGTCTCGATGGGGCGCGGGCTCGCTGCGGTGGGCGCGGACGGTGTGCTCGACGTCGGCGATCAAGTCGGGGAGCGTGACGGCGGCATCGGTGAAGCGAGTTGGAGAGGTCTGCCAGCTACGCCACGCCTGTTCAACCCGCTCGCGGAGGATAGGCAGTGGGGTGGGGTCCGTACTTCGTGGTGGGCCGTAGCCCATGAGCGCTCGGCTGATTGCCGGTTCGCTGCTGTCTGCAGGGGCAGCGGCGGGGAGTGCTGCCTCGGAGAGTAACGCTGCGGTGGGCACTCCGAGCTCCTTGGCGATGGCGTGAAGGACCTGGACGGTAGGGGTCTTGAGGCCCCGTTCGATCTGTGACAGGTAGTCGGGTGTGATTCCGACGAGGCCGGCGATGACGTCTTGGCGTCGGTTGCCGCGGGTCTGGCGGTAGTGCCGGATCCTGTCGCCGATGGGGAGGTCTGGCGCGACCATACCGGCCTCCGTGTACTGGCTGTAATTGGCTGTCCACTTCAGGGTAGTAGCCGTTGGGCGGCGTGATGGCCGGGTTGCTGTGGCAGGCTGGTTGCCTCATGTTGTCCTGGAGGGGAGTGGACGTGGCCAAGCGGCTGGTGCTCTGGGATGTTGACCACACGCTGATCGCGACGCGCGGTGTGGGGCATGAGGCGTTCGCGGCGGCGTTCGAGCGCGTCACGGGGCGCCCTCTGGAAAAGCAGGCGGAGATCACCGGCCGCAGCGAGCTCGCAATCCTGCGGGAAACCCTGGTGCTGCACGGCCTTCCCCGTGACCTCGTCGACTTCCAGGAGTACACGGAGATCCTCGCGTCGGAGTACCTACGACGGGCTGGCGAGTTGAGGGAACGCGGGCATGCCTTGCCGGGGGCGGCGGCTGCGCTGGGGACTCTGGCGTCGCTGCCCGGTGTGGTGCAGACGGCGGCGACGGGCAATGTGCGCTCGGTCGCGGAGATCAAGCTGCAGACATTCGGGCTGGACCGGCACATCGACTTCGAGGTCGGTGGTTACGGTGAGGACGCTGAGGTCCGCGCCGACATGGTCCGCGTCGCGTTGCGGCGAGCCGGGGTGGAGCCGAATGAGGCGATCATCTTCGGGGACACGGTCGCCGATGTGGAGGCCGGCCTGGCGACGGGCGTCTTCGCGGTGGCTGTGGCGACCGGGCGGACCAGTGCGGCCGAGCTGACGGCAGCGGGCGCTGATCGAGTGCTCCTAGGGCTGGAGGAGACGGCCGTCGTGGCTGGACTGGTCTGCGACCTGCCATCGTGACTCCATCGAGGCGGGCACTTGCAGGCGAGGCCGCGACCGCGTCCTCGTAGTGCGCTGACTCAGAGACGGCGAGGGCTCTGCCGGGCCGAAGACAAGCGGGGCCGCATGAACGCTCCGTAGCAATCAGGTCGAACGTGTGAGCGATAATGGCAGCGTGTACAGCCCGACCTGCCCAGCCGACGCCGAGCCGGCCAGCCGCGCCGAGATGGCCGGCCCCGGCCCGCACCCGAGCGTGGACGCCTGGCAGATGGTGGTTGTGCATGTGGAGGGGCGCTGGCAGCCAGCGCTGCTCACCCAATGGCGGCGACTCCCGTCCGGCTGGGTAGCGCACGTCCGCTGGCGGAAGTCTCGGGACCCCGGCGACGGCTGGGCCTGGCTCCGCCACGACCCCGCTACCCTCCAGCCGCTCACCCCCGACGATATGGACGCCGCCGGCCTCGGCGCGTAGCCGCTCATCTGTCCGACCCGCACCCTAGGATCTGCCCCGTGTCCGACGCTCTGCCCATCCCCGACGACCTTGCCCAGCTCCAGCGCGACCGCATCGCCGCAGAGAACGCCGTCGCTCAGCACATCGCCGAGGTCGACCGGCTCCGCAGCGAGCACTACCCTGCGCCCGAGCAGACCCAGGAGCGGGCACGCTGGAGCGAGGAGGAAAGCGCCAAGCTGGAGGAACTCCGCGCCGAGCGAGACCAACTGGGCCGCGCGGTCCGACAGCACCCCGTCATGGTCCAGGCTCGCGACGAGGGGCGTTTCTGGGCGACCTGGGACGCCCTCCAAGAAGCCGCCCGCGAGGGCTGACCACCACGAATCGCCCCCGCCCGGCTGAAGCCGAGCGGGGGCTTCGTACATCTTTCGGCGAGCGCGGTGCCGCTGTCGCCGTGGCTTCCATCTCCTATAGGGTGTACGCCCTGTAGTTGTGCCGACACGGACATGGGGATGACCGTGGCAGACATCGACAAGATCATCGGGAAGCGGATCCAGAAAGCCCGACTGCGCCGCGGATGGTCGCAGGCCATGCTCGGCGACCAGGTCGACCGCACCACATCGTGGATCTCGCAGGTCGAGCGAGGTGTGATCTCCCTCGACAGCATCGCGATGGCCACGAAACTCGCCGACGCCCTCGGCGTCGACCCGCCGCGCCTGCTCGCGCTCGACACGCGCTACCCGGCCTGGCAGCCGGTCGAAAAAGCCGCGCCGCCGGCGCCCGTTGCTCCGCCCGAGCATCCCACGAGCGACCGGCTGCTGAGACGCACCTTCACCCTCGGCTCCATCGCCGGCATCACCGCAGCCCTGGGCGCTATGTCCCCGGACACGAGCGAACAGGTGGCCGCTCGCTCGGACCGCGGGCGAATCGACCGGCAAGCGCTACTTGAGTTGGAGACGATCAGTCGCAGCATCCGCCGATCCTTCACCGCCTTCCCGGCCCATGCCCTGCTGCCGGTGGCACACCATCAGATCGAACTGGCCCTCTCACTGCGCCCCAGAGAGCAGCCGCAGGCCGACCGGTTCGCGCTGCTCAACCACATAGCAGAGATGGCGGCCATGGCCGGCGGCATGCTGACCCTCGACATGCAGGACTACGCCGCCGCCGATACCTATATGACGCTCGCCCAGCAGCTCGCACGCGAAACGGGCAACTGGGAGATCAGCGCGCTGGTGTTCGGCGGCCGGGCCTTCGTGGAGGCGCACCAGGGCGGCGACCGGGACGACGCGCTGGACTACGCCCTCGCCGCCGTCGACCAGGCCGAGAATGGCGCATGCCTGCGCACCAGGGCGTGGACGCACGCAGTCGCCTCCGAGATGCACGCCGCCTGCGGCGACGAGGCCGGGTTCCGCGACTCGCTGGATGCGGCCCGCTCGCTGCTGGCCGGCCCGGTGGACGACGACCACCGCTGGGGCGGCTTCTCCTGGTTCGACCTGTCGAAAGCGGACGGCTACGAGGGCGGGGACCTGGTGGCGATGGGCCGGTGGCGCGAGGCACTTCCGGCTCTCGACGTCGCGCTCCAGCGGCTGCCCGAGCCGATGCTGCGCCATCGCGCGACCGCTCATGTCGGCCGGGCCGAGGCCCACGCCGGGGCAGGCGACGCGGAGGCGGCCTGCGCGGACGGGCACGCGGCTCTCGACCTGGTCGCCCGCGTCCAGCACAGGGACACTCTGCGCCGGGTCACCGCGCTGCACCGGGCCCTGCGCGCGACAGCGAACTCCTCGACCGTGCGGGCGCTGGGGCAGCACGTGCTGGACACCAAAGTGATCGTCAAGACGAAGGCGGCGTGATGCAACGCGGACTGATCCTGGACTTCGGCGGGGTGCTGACCAGCAGTATCCCGGAGGCGGCTGCTGGCTTCGACCGGCGCGAGGGCCTGCCCGAGGGCACGCTCATGCACACGGTAGGCCGGCACCCCGAAGGCAGCGCCCTGTTTGCCCAGTTGGAGCGCGGGCTGATCAGCCAGGCCGAGTGGGGCGAACAAACAGCCGAGCTGCTGGGGGTTGATGGTGCGGACCTGTTGCCCCGGGTGCTCGCGGACCTGCAAATCGAGCCGGTGATAGCCGAAGCCGCGCAGCGGGCCCGCGCGGCTGGCGTGCGGCTCGCGCTGCTGTCGAACAGCACCGGCGCCTCACCCTACGACTCCTATCTGGGCTGCGACTTGAAGAGCATGTTCGATGTGGTCGTGCTGTCCGGGCAGGGTGTGGCCAAGCCGGACCCTGAGCTGTACGAGACCACGCTCCACCAACTTGGCCTGCCCGGCGACGCGTGCGTGTTCGTCGACGACACCGCCCGCAACCTGCCACCAGCGCAGGCGCTGGGGATCCACACCGTGCTCGCAGCGGGCCCGGCGCAGGTGATCGAGCACGTAGAGAGTCTCCTCGGCATCCCGCTTCGCGAAAGGGTGTAGACCACTCCGCAGGCTGGCTACCACCTCGCAACCACACTGCGACTGCGCCCGACCGCCCGGTGGCATCGTGAAGGCCACGCCGCCCGGACCTGCGACATCCCCAGCAGGTCCGGGCGGCCGAACCCCCTGCCACCTACATGGAGAAGGGCACAGCCATGCCCGAAGCGCCCAACCATCCCGCCCCACCCGCCCCCGTGCTGCGCCACGTCCGCAGGCCCTTCAGCGAGCGCAGCGCCCGCTACTCGGTCGCCGCCGACCGCCTGGCGACCGGTGGCCTGTCCGACCGCCACAGCCTGGCCGACATCGGCGCCGGCCACACCGAGCTCGACGTACTGCTGCGCACCACCCACGGCTGGCGCGGCCGGTACGTACCGGTGGACCGCTGGACCGGCGACGTGGACCTGGAGACCTGGACCCCGCCGATGCGCTGGGACTGGGCGGCGTGCCTGGAAGTGCTGGAGCACCTCCAGGACCCCTTCCGGCTGCTGGCCGAGCTGATGTCCAGCGCCCTGCTGGGTGTCGTGGTGACCACGCCCAACCCCGAGGTGGTGGACGTGCTGGCGATGGACCCCACCCACGTCACCCCGATCACCCGTCAGGAGCTGGCCAACGCCGGCCTGTACACCTCGCTGCACAACCTCTACGGCACCGCCGACGACGGGATCTGCGGCGTCTGGTACCGCGAAGGCCTGCACCTGATCGAGCGGCAGTTCGCGTTCATGCCGTTCATGCCGAAGGGGGCACGGTGATCAAGGAAGGCGCGCACACGTTCATCGCCGGCCGCGGCCCGGTCACCCCGTTCCTGGGCAAGTACGCGCCCAAGTGCGACGACGTGTTCGACCGGATCGAGCACCGCTTCGCCGCCGCCGGCCTGGCCGGCATGCGGTACCGGCCGCTGCGGATCGAGCTGGAACTGACCACGAAGTGTAACGACTCCTGCCCGAGTTGTGGCATGGGCGCGCTGCCGCTTGCCCAGGGCATCACCGTGACGCCCGACCAGCGGGCCAGGATCGTGGACGAGTTTGATTCCATCGGCCTGCCCACCGCCGCAGTCACTGGCGGCGAGCCGTTCGTCGCCGCCCACGCGCTCTACCCGCTGATCAAGGCGCTGAGGCAGCGGGGAATCGACATCAGCAAGCTGACCAGCAACGGCCTGTGGGGCGCCTCCGAACGCCGCATGACACGCACCTTCGAGCAGCTGAAGAAAGCCGACTTCTTCGGCAACCAGCTGGTCGTGCCGCTCATCATGCTGAGCATCGGCGAGCAGACAATGCCGCTGGAGTGGGTCGCCCGCATCCTCCACCACGCGGTCACCCACTACAGCGACCGCGAGCTGAACGTCGCCGTTTCCTCGCTGGCGGACCCGGCCGACCGCCAGCACAAGATCTACGAGCTGATCGCCACCTACGAGCGACGGTACGGCGACTTCCCGCACGACCGGGTCCACTCCACGATGCGGGTCTACCTGGACAACGAGCGGCTGCCCGAGCAGAAGAAACAGGACCGGCCCGGGCACACCAGCGTCCGGCGGTGGATGGACGCCTGCTTCGACTGCTTCGCGCCCACCGTCGGCACGTACATCCTGCCCAGCGCGCTGCTCAAGCAGGACGGCCGCTGGTACTCGTGCGCCAGCTTCGACGTCCCCGACAGCCTCGGCTTCGGGAACATCTTCACCGACTCGCTGCGCACCATCCTGGAGCGCGCCAACTCCTCCGAGTACCTGCAGCTGATCGCCACCGGCGGAGGCCTCAAGGGCCTGCACGGCGCCGTGCCCGCCGAGTTCACCGAGAACACGACCTGCGGCGGGTTCTGCGACTCCTGCGGCCTGCTGTCCGGCGAGTTCCGCAAGGCCAAAGGCCTCCCGCCGGCTACCCCCCTGCCGATCTTCAAGCCCGAGGACCTGCTGCGCCGCCCGACCCTGGCCGTCGCCGAGTAGCCGAAGAAGGACCCGAGTTCAATGACGCTTCCCACAAACACTGAGCTGATCATCCGTCACGCTCTGGCACAGGCCACACTCTGCGACGCCGATACGATCCCCGAAGACGGGCACCTGGAGCAGGACCTCGGGATCGACAGCCTGGCCCTGCACGAGCTGGTCGTGACCCTGGAGCAGCGACTGGCCGTCCTCATCCCGGACGAGGAGGTCGGCCGCCTGAACACCATCTCGGACGTCCGCGTCCTGCTCGCCCGGCTCGACCCCGCGACCGGAACGGACACCACCCAGTGACCACGCGAGAGATCGCCCCCAAGGGGCGCGGCTACCTGATCCTCAACTCCCACCCCACCGGCTGCGCCACGACGGTCGAGCGCATGTGGGAGTCCATCCCGGCCCGCAAGCCAGACGGCACCGCACCCACCGTCCTGCTGCTGGGCGCCAGCGCCGGCTACGGACTCGCGATCCTCCTCGCCGGGCTCCGCCGACACGGCATCCGCGGCATCGGCGTCGCCTACGAGGCCCCGGAAACCGAGCGACGCACCGCCTCAGCCGGCTGGTACCGCACCGCTGCCGCCGCCGGCCTCGCGGCGGCCAACGGCAACGACTTCGAGTTCGTCAACGCCGACGCGTTCAGCGCCGACGCCAAGGCCGAGGTGCTGGACCGGATCGCCACGAAGCTCGGGCCAGTGGACTACCTGATCTACAGCCTCGCCGCACCGCGCCGCACCGACCCCGAGACCGGCGCCGTCTACCACTCCGTCATCAAGCCGCTGGGCCAGCCCTACCAGGCCCCCTCGCTGGAGTTCGAGGACACCACCGCCCGAGTCGGCACGGTCAGCCTGGCCCAGGCCGACGAGGAGGAGCACCTGGCCACCGTCAAGGTGATGGGCGGCGAAGACTGGGAGATGTGGGTCGAGGCCCTGGCCGGGCGCGGCCTGCTCGCCGACGACTTCACCACCGTCGCCCTGACCTACGTCGGCTCCGAGCTGACCGCCCCCGTGTACAGGCAGGGCACCATCGGCGCCGCCAAGGAGCACCTGGAGCGCACTGCGGCCGCTCTCAACGACACCGTGCTCGCCGACGGTGCCGGCCGGGCCTACACCGTGGTGGCCGGCGCCGCCGTCACCCAGGCGTCCACCGCCATCCCCTCCATCGCCCTCTACACCTCGCTGTTGCGCAACGTGCTCGGTCCGGAGGGCTGGCGCACCACGGCTGACCAGGCGGTGGACCTGTGGGAGCAGCTTAGCGGGGCCCGGCCGCTCGAACTGGACGACAAGGGTCGCATCCGCTTGGACGGTTGGGAGCTGGATGAGGGCGCGCAGGAGCGCGTGCGCAAGTTGTGGGAGGACCCGGCGGGGGTGCTGACCGGGGACCCGTCCGGGCCGATGTGGTTCTACGGCCAGTTCCGTGAGCTGTACGGCTGGGACGTGCCCGGCATCGGCTACGCGGGCCCGGTGGAAACCGCGGTGCCATGGCCGGACAGCCAGCCGTGACGAAGCGCCCCCGCTGCGGCCTGAGGGCCGCAGCGGGGGCGCCGTTGAACTGTCATCTGATCAGCCACCCGTGACCGCCCCGGACATGACGAAGCCGCCCCCGCCCCGGCCGAAGCCGAGACGGGGGCAGGTAGTTCAGCGGAGCAGCAGCGGGATCATAGCTACCACGACAGCGAGCACAGCCGCGAGCGCAACGATCGGGGTCAGCGGCCAGCGACGCTCCTCCAGCGCATCAACCCGCGGTCTCACATCGGCATTTGCCGCCTGTACACGCTCCACCTCCCCGAGACGCTGGTCGAGGTCGGCGGTGTCAGCGCGCTGCTGGTCCAACGCCCGCTCAGTATCAGCGCGATGCTGGGTGAGGGCCCGGTCGTGCTGATCCGAACGTTGCACCAGCAACGCCAACGACCCCTTGATCTCGGCGAAGGACTCGCCCACCACACCCCGCAGTCGCTCCAGCGCCAGCGCGGTCGCCGGATCCTCCGGCACCGGAGAAGCCACAGCCATCCTCCGATCAGTGGCTTATGGGCCGCTGCCAGGCGGCGTCCCAGGTGTGCGCCCCGACGATGCCGTCCACCGCCAGCGGCCAGCCGTGGTCGGTGCTGTCCTGCTGGAACTGCCGGCAGATGCTCGCGGACGCGGGGCCGTACCAGCCGTCCGCGGTGATCTGCCAGCCGCGGCGGGCCATCTGCTGCTGCCAGTTGTAGATGTTGCCGTCGTGCATCTCGTTCGACTGGAGCTTGAAGTCGTAGCCGGGCCACGGCTGGTGCCCGGCGGGCGTGGGCGTGGGCGCGAACGACGAGGCCCAGGAGCGCAGTTCGCCGGTGCTGCCGAGGTGGCAGAAGTCCTGGTCGACACCGCTGGCGCTGTTGTACTGGTGGAACAGCCAGTTGGCGCTGACCCCGGGCTGGCCGGCCGGTCGGCCCTCGGTGGCGATCCACAGGTAGTCCTGGTAGTAGCCGGTGGTGTCGACGTTGTCCCAGTAGTCGGCGTTGCAGTACATGCCGACCGGCCGCTGCGGAGCCGAGGCCTTCAGGTGCCGCAGGAAGGCCTCCTTGTACGCCAACTGGTTCCCGTGCGAGACACCCGAGTTGGCGGAGTCGTAGCCCTCCCAGTCCAGGCAGAGCAGCTCACCGACCGCCGGCTGCGCGATCGAGAGGAAGTGATCCGCCTCACTCTGCGCCGAGTTCCGCATGTCCGGGTAGTGGTAGTAGCCGACCACCAGCCCCGCGTTGCGCGCCGCGTCCCGCTGACTGGCCCACTCCGGGTTGGTGTACGTGAGGCCCTCGGTGACCTTGACGAACGCAAAGCTGAGGCCGCTCGCGTCCGGCCGCGCCGCCTGGTAGCTGGACCAGTCCTGTCCGTTGATGCCCATCAGTCCTCCTGGAGCTGGGTGGTGGGGTGGAGTTCGGCGACGAGGCCACGCAAGAGCTTCAGCTCGTCGCGGAGAAGCCGGCGGTCCTCCAGGACCGCGTCATGGGTCTCGCGAGCCTGACGCTCAGCGGCCCGACCAAGGACCGACTGGCCAACGGCCAGCAAGGGCAGCGCTACGAGCTGCACCACGTTGCTCCAGTACAGGAGCGAGTTGATCGCCTTCGGGAACAGCAGCGGCAGCAGCCCGTACGCGGTGAAGACGTAGAACGCCCACATCGTGCCGAACGACCTGGTGGCCCGAACCGCCAGGCGCTCGTTGAACTTGCTGGCCCGGCTCACCCGGTCACCTCCCGCGCAGGTACGGCCTCGGCCGGCGGCGCCATGTCGGCCCGCCACACCCGCAGCGGCTCCCACAGCGGGCCCGGCAGCACGTGCACACCGAGGTGGGTGCGGTGGTGCACAGGGCACAGCGGCTCCAGGTTCCCCGGCGACTCGACCCACGCCGCGAAGTCGGTATCGTCCTCGAAGTGGTGGCCGAACGCCTGCGAGGCGAGCTCCAGGTCGACGCCGCCCGCAAGCGAGAACTCGACGTGGGTGTGGTGCAGCTCGATCGGGCCTGGGAAGGTACAGCCGGGGATGGCGCACTTCAGCAGCCCGAGCCGCCGCATCCGCTCCTTCGCGGCGTGGAACAGGTGGTAGTGCGGGTCGCCCTCGCGGGGCTCGTGCGCGGGCACGTGGGCAATCCAGTGCGCGGAGCCGGCCTGGTCATGGGCGGCGACCTCGTGATGGTCGTGGGTGGTCATCATGCCTCCGGCATGCGAAAGCCCCGCACGCTGGCGGGGCGTCAAGGGCGTTGAGGGTCAGGAGAAGGTGACCGGGTTCGACGTCGCGTTCGTCGCGTAGATCACCGTGGTCTGCGTTGCCTTGGACACCGACACCTGGCTCGTGCAGCCAGTCGGAATCGGCAGCGCCTCCAGGGCCTGGACAAATGCAGCCACCGTGGCGTCGCTCCACGCTGGCGAGACCAAGTTGATGTTCGCGCTGTCCTGGCTGTCCGTCGCCGTCTCGGTGATGGTGTGCTGGATGGCGTACTGCGTGAAGGCAGAGGTCGTGGTCATTCTGGGGGCCCTTCAGGTCAGAGGTGGGCGAAGGAGATGCTGAGAGCTGAGCAGACGTCCCCGTAGATCTGGGTGTTGAGCGACCCGCCAGACGTCTGGAGTCCGTGGACCTCGAGGTAGTCCGTGGTCCCGTTCAGGTAGACCTTCCGCAGCGGCGTAGCGATTGCCGTGGCCTGGCTGCTGCCCGCCGGGCCCCCGATCAGCGTCCCGGCCCCCTGCACAGGGTTGCCGTTCTTCGCGATCCGGGCGGCTCGGTTTCCGGTCACGTTCGTCGCGAAACACACGGCCCCAGAAGCCCAGTACCAGCCCGGGGTCTGCGCGGTGTAGCGGGTCGGGTTGCTCGAGCTCCAGCCGCCGTAGGTGTCGGCGAGGATGCCAGCGGCATCTGAGAAGTTGATCGGGGTCCAGCTGGTGCCGCTGGGGATTGAGGTGGTGGTGGTCGCCTGGATGGCCTCGAACATCGGCGGGTTCAGCAGGAACGTCAGGCCCGCATACAGCTGGGCGTTCATGATCGCGGCAGTCGCGACGTCGCCGACGGACCACTGATACGGGACGGGCGGTGCAACCCCCGTCATGGGCACCTCCGGGCATGCCGAGGACCGGCCCGCACAAGCAGGCCGGTCCGGGTGAGTACGGTCAGTAGGCGGCGCGCGGCCCGGCCGCCGAGAGGGTGGCCCCGCCGTCCAGCGACGCCGGGTACCCCGCCGCCGTCGCGGCCGGCAACTGGAGACCGGACGGCAGCGGCTGGCAGACGACATCGCCGACCGGGTGGTTGTGGACGGTGTTGGCCGTGAAGGTCACCGCCACGCTGGTGTAGCCCGGCGAGGTAGCCGCGACGGACTTCACCGTCAGGTTCTCGGCGCTCGCCGTGCCGTAGCCGAGCGTCAGCACCGTGCCGGGTGCCAGGACCGCCGCGGCCGGGTTGGTGGCCGAGCCGGTCAGCGCCGCCAGGGTCACGGTCGCCGTCCCCGCCGTGGACGCCGTGGCGACCGTGGTGTGCAGCGCCGCCGCGACCCACCAGCCCAGGAACGGCCCGGCGGGGGTGAGCTGCAGTCGGACCTTGAGGTTGCCCTGGTCGTCGCCCTCCCACGTCACGTGCTCGACGAACTGCTGCAGGCTGATCGCTGCAGCACCGGGCCCCGACGGTGGCCGGCGGTTGACCTGAGCTCGTGCGCCGAACCCCAGGCCCAGAACCTGCGACCAGAGAGCCGGGTTCGAGGCGGGATCGACGGTCAGTGTGCTCAACCGCGGTTGCGGCTGCCCGTACTGCGACACCAGGTACTGCCCTGCCGCCAGGGCCAGAGTCGGGTCCTGCGCGTTGATCTGCCGCGGAAGCGTGCGAGGCAGATACTCGACCTGGGAGGCGGTGTTGTTGGCGGGCTGCATCGGCTGTGCAGGCGCTCCTGGGGCAGCCTGGTTGGTGATTTGGGCCACGTTGTAGATGTGCGTCGGGTCGAGCTCCACCACCACGTCACCGAAATAGGGGACCTCGCCAGCGGCCTGTTGCTCGCCGAAGACGACTGCGGGCTGGGGCTGCAGGTAGCGCCACTTGCGGCCCGTCAGCCACAGCGTCCCGGCGGCGTCGACATACACTTGGCCGGCCTCGGTGTCCCCAACCAGTTCCAATGCGGTCATGGGGTCGGTGCCGGCCAGGTTCGCCCCGCCCATGGCGATGGTGGCCGCCTCCGCCTGGACGGTGCCGCCGTAGCCGCACATCGTCAGGATCCGCTGGGCCCGAACCGCGCTGGTCTCCCCAGCCCAGCCCGTGGCGAAGCCAGCTGCGAGGTCGCTGAACGAGGGGACGTTGTTGGTCGGGACCTCCACGGCGTACGCCAAGTCGCCGCTGTACGCCCACAGGTAGTTGCCGACGGCGGTCTGAACGTTCATGCCGATGGTGTCCGAGGTGATCCCGGTGGGCTGCACGCTGACGGCGTTGGTGTTGTAGAAGCCCGCGCCGTCGATGTTGGCGTTCAAGGTTTTGCCGTCCGGCGTGAGGATCAGCGCGGCCATGTGCCAGTTGCCGTCACAGTAGTTCGCCGTCGCGATCGTGAAGTCGATATTTCCCCCGGCGGCGTTGGTCGAGTTGACGTGCAGGTGCCCGCTGGAATCCAAGGCCAAGCCGCCTTGGCTCTTGTTCGAGCTGGACGACGACTGCCACCACCACAGCGCCATTTGTGTTCCGGCCGGCGGCAGCGTGCTGGTGCGGAAACAGATGATCCGTGTCCAGCCGGAGCCCGACGGCGGCCCGTTCGGTGTTCCCAGGTTGATGAAGCTGCCCTGCGAGTTGAAGAAGCTGCTGGGCGTGGCGTTGGCCATGGTGACCACTGGGCCAGGCGCCCCAACGAAGCCCGACCCGCTGACGCTGCTGCCGCTTGTCACCGTGCCCGCGCCGTATGGGGAGCTGGCGAGGTAGGTGGCGCCGTGCTTGCCGGAGGCATCCCGCCACCACACGGAGCCCTGCAGCTCATCCAGCGGATACAGCCGATCCGGGCCCAGCGCCATCAGCCCAGCCATCAGCGACGGCTGGAGCGTGAACTGACTCAGCCCGGCGAGCACATCGATACAGGTCAAGTCGACCAGACCATAGGTGCCTTGCTGCTGCCAGTGCTGTGGCCAGCGCTCCACAAACCCCGACCACAGCGGGTAGATTACGCCGCCCGCCGTCCACGGCGTTGCGGCCGCTGCCCGCTCCATCTGCCAGGCCGTCACGTACATCGTGCTGGCGCTCGCCGGACTACTGGAGATCTGCACGCTCGGCCGGCAGCCGACTGCCGTCGCCGGCGCGGTCACCGTGTAGGTCAGCAGTGCCCAACTCGTACCGAGCACCGGTACCGTGACGGCGCTCCCGATGCTCACCGTAATCCGGGCCCCCGTCACGTCGTACCAGCTGACGCGGTGCGCCGCCTGCAGCGTCGCATCGCCGCCTGCGGCCTGGGCCACCCAGCAGGAGAACGTATACGGCTGGCCGCCGACCACCGGGAGTGCGGACGCGTCCGAAACCGGCCACCCGGCACCGCCGTTGTTCGCCGCCGCCAGGCCAACCAGGTTGGTGGCAGCGGTCGAGGCCGGGATCGTCCAGGTCACAGCCGCCGTGTGCCCGGTTGGGGCGGGTGGCAGGCCGGAGGTCAGCGCGAAGCTACCGGCGCTGCTGCCGAGATTGGCCACGCTGGACGCAGTGCTGACGCCCTGCGGAAGGGCGTTGCGGGTCGGCGGCCACACCGCCTGAAGCCTGCACGCCCGCATCGGCACCACGTTCGGGTAGTACGGGGAGGACGAGTTGAGTGCGTCCAGGGCCCCGTCCAGGTTCCACAGGGAGACTGTCATCTGGCCGCTCTGGATCTGGTCCAGCTCGTACTGCCGGCCAGACTGTTCCACGCTCCAGGTGCCGCGCAGCCGCGACGACAGGTCCACGTAGGAGGGCTGCGTCGTCATGGCGCCGCCGGTGTTGAACGCCACCTGAAATCTGATGGATGGCCAGCTCGGCATCAACGGGCTGGCCCCGGCCGGGGTGTTGACGTGCTCGATGTAGGCCGTCTGCCCCGCGATGCTGGCGCCAGCCACGAAGTACGCGCTGACAGCGTGCGGAGACCAGCTGTACGGGATGGCGGCAAGCTGGGTCCAGCTGAAGCCGTCCGGACTGGTCGAGAAGAGCCACTGCCCGCTGCTCTCGGTCAGCATCCACCAGGCGTGTGCTGTCGGGTCGAAGGTTGGCAGGCTGACCGTGGTGAAGGCGCCAGCGTTGACGACGATCGCCTGCCACTGGGTGCCCGGCGAGCACGCGAGGTAGGCGCTGTTGTTGCCGTCTTGCTGGACCTTCAGCAGCGTCTGCACCACAGCGCCGCCGGTCCCGGCCAGCGCCGGAGTTACCCGGGCGTACAGGGACTGCCCTGTCGCTTCGTAGGGCCTGAGGCGCCCAGCGAGGGGTAGACGCTGGCTGCCTGCACGCCGACCCGGCCCGGCGCCACGAGGGAGACGCCGGT
The DNA here is from genome assembly GCF_006636205.1 of Kitasatospora acidiphila. NCBI lineage: Bacteria > Bacillati > Actinomycetota > Actinomycetes > Kitasatosporales > Streptomycetaceae > Kitasatospora > Kitasatospora acidiphila. The sequence goes on from NZ_VIGB01000003.1 coordinate 5,106,316, forward strand.
GCCGCTGGTCGCGTTCCACACCGCGGTGTTGAGTGCGGCGCTGGTGAACGGGTCGGCCAGGCTGCCGAGCAGGGGGTTCGTCACGGCCACCTCCTACGCGTAGACGAGTCCGGTGGTCGGGTTCCTGCGACCGTTGCGGAGAGCCTGCGTCTGCATGATCTTGAAGAGCTCGCGGCCGTCGACCTGGACGACGATCGGCGGCAGCGCGGTGCCGGCTGAGTTGGTCGCCGTAGGCTGACCGACCGCCAGGGCGCCCAGTCCGGCACTTCCCGCGACCGCGAGCGCCCCGGCGTTCGCCACCGACGGGCCGAGCGCGGGCTGCATGCTCCCGATCTCGGCCGTCAGCCCGGTGAGTTGGGACCGCAGCGACGGGATCTTGTCGTCGATGCCCGTGATCAGACCGCCGATCAGCAGCTGGCCGGCGGGCTTCAGGAGGATCGCGTCCTTCTCTGGCGGGCCCTTCCACGACGTCAGGTCGGAGGTTAGATTGGTCAGAGTCGACTTTACCGAGCCGATCGCCGACTTGATGCCAGATACCAGACCGTGGATGATCCGGGAGCCAGCATCCACCAGCCAGCTCTCGGCATCCGAGAAGAAGCCCGAGATCTCGCCCGGCAAATTCGAGAAGAACGAGCCGACCACATCAAAGGCCGCGACAATTCCGTGCGCTGCTGGTTCGAATACTTGATGCCAGAGCCACAGTGCTAGGGCCTCGATCGCCCTGAAGGTGACCTCTACACCGGCCCGAAACCACGCGAAATGGTTCCAGGCGTAGATCACGGCCGCCACCAAAGCGACGATCGCGATAATCACAAGACCGATCGGATTGGCATCGAGCGCGAAATTCAGCAGCCATTCTGCCGCCGTCAAAACGCCCTCGGCAACTGCCGATGCTAGGGTGGCTACCTTTTCCGCAACCCACGCGATTGCAGCGCGAGTCGCCGCAAGCGCGCTCTGGCCGGCCGCCACCGCCGCTTCCAGCAGGCTGGCTGCTGCCGCCTTGCCGGCAGTCGCCACAGACTGCAGGCCAGAGATCATGCCCGACCAGGCTGAAGCCGCGCCGGCCTTGGCTGCTTGCCCGAGGTTCGAGCCCATCGTCAGCGCCGAGGAGCCAACCGACCGCAGCCACGTCAGCGCCTGCGAGCCGCCATCCTTGACGCCCTGCCACAAATACGCGGCCCGAAAGCTCGCCGAATTGAAGGAGGAGACCAACGAATCCTTCATCTGGCTGGCGCCGGAGGAGATAAACGACCAGGCCGACTGTGCCTGAAACTTGGTCGCGTCAAACGCTCCAGAGAACAGGTCCTTAGCGGATGAGGAACCCGATTTGAGTGACGACCAGCCCGTCTGAAGCGCACTCCGGATCTTCGGGAAGGCCCCTTCGACGTCCTTGACGACCCCGTCGGAATCCTTTACCTGGCCGCCGAACAGGTTGGCCTTCAGCTCCTTGGCATCACTGATCAGCGACTTGGTCTGCGAGAACGGAAAGCTGGCGATGTCCTTCGCGAGCCCCGCGATCGCGCCGACCGGCTTGATCACCGACAGCGCGGTGAGTCGGATTGCGAGCGGGACGAGCGCGACCGCGATCAGGTCCCGCACGATTCCCTTGTGCGCGTCCAGTTCGTGGCTAACCGTCACCACAGCGGGCCCAACTACGCCGGACAGGATGCTCGCGACAGTCCGCAGCGCCGTCAGGCCCGCACCGCCCAGGAGCTGCAGCGTGGGCCCGGCCGCCTGCGTGAGGTTGCGGAAGGCCTGACTGGCCTCGCTGCCCACCTTCGACAGGTCGTCAGCTACCGACCTGAGCTCGGCGCCGACCTCCTGCCAGCCAGTCAGCGGCTGTGCGGCAGCGGCTGCCCCGCCGTGTTGCTCACCGCCCGCCGTGGTCGCCACCTGACCAGCCGGCCGCTTCTGCGCCTGGCCGTCGAAGCCAGCCGCGATCCCGCTGATCGCGCTCGCGAAGTCGTGGACGACCGGCGAGCCCTTCCGCTCGATCAGCGAGATGAACTCGGACAGCTTCGGGATCATGAAGTCGCCCAAGCGGATCATCACCGAGTCGAACCCGGCGCGCAGCTGCTTCAGCTGCTGACCCAGGCCCTGCTGAACCAGCGCGAAACCGGCGACCTTCCCCGACGAGTCCGCCGTGGCAGAGCCGACCGCCTTGATGGTGTCGGCCGTGGCCTCGTAGTTGGCGCCCACCGTGGCCAGCGCCGCATTCGCACCGGGCGCGGTGCCCATCATGGATTTCAGGGCGGCAGCGAACGCCGTAGTGCCCTCCGGGCCAGCCTTCGTCGCCGCCTGCGCGATGTACTCCATCGCGTCCGTCAGACCGTTCGGGCCGGCCAGCTTCTTGGCCAGGACGTCACTGGAGACGCCGTACTGCTGGAACGCGTCGTACATCTTGTTCGTCGGGTTCAACAAGCTGCGGAGCGCTTGGGCCAGGTTCTGGCTCGCCCTCTGCGCCGTGAACCCGTGGTTCGTCATGCTGCTGAGCGCGGCCATGACGTCCTGGAAGCTGATGCCGGCTGCGGAGGCAGCAGGCACGATGGACGCGAACGAGGCTGAGAAGTCCTGCAAGTTGGTCTTGCCGTGCGCGACCGCGGCGATCATCTGCGAGGTGACGTTGGCCGCGTCGGACGCCTTCAGGTGGTAGTCGACCAGGACGTCCGTGAGCGCCTGGGCCACCGTCGTGGTGTCGGCGCCCTCGGCCGCGGCGCCCTGCGCGGCGGCTTTCAGCACGGTCAGGCCGTCGGCTGCGTGGTACCCGGCGGCCTCGACGTAGTACATGGCCTTGCTCAGGTCGTCGGCGGAGACGCCGACCTGCCCGGCCATGTCGAGCATGCCCTGACGCACCTGGGCGAGCGCCGACTGCTGCTCGCCCGCCGAAGTGACCAGCCGCGTGGTGCTGGACTGGAAGGTCGTGGCCATCTTCACGGCCTCGTAGCCGACCCCGGCGACTCCCAGCGCGGCAAAGTCGCTGGCGCCCTTCAGCACGCCGGACAACCCGAGCCACTTGCCGCCCAGCTCATCCGACGCTGCCGCAGCCTCCCGCGAGGAGGTCGTCGACCGCTGCTGGGCAACCGCCAACCGCTCGATGGCGGTTGCCGCCTCGTCAGCAGCGACCGTCAGCCGCTCTAGGCTCGCGGCGGCCTCGGTGTCACCGAGTGCGCCGCCAGCACCGATCCGGCCGAGGCTCGCCGCGGTCTCGTCCGCCGCGACGTTCAACGCCTCCAGCTGCGCGATGAACTCGTCGGCCCCCGCCGCAGATGTCGCCAGACCCTCGGTGAAGGGGGCGGTGATCGAGCGGAGGGTGACCCACAGGTCGGCGACCTCGGCCATGCCGGCGCCTCCCTCCGGGGGTTCAGTCCGCGGACGCGGCGGCGGTCCAGTCGATGGCGGCAAACGCGGTCCGGAAGTTCACCTCGGCCTGGACACCAGCGAGGCGGCTGGCGGGCTCCAGGAACGGGTAGCGGGCACCGTTCTTCAGCCCGGTCTCCAGGTACAGGCCGTACCTGCTGGACGGCGTACGGGAGTTGTACGGCGGGAGCTGGTCCGGGCGCAGGCCGACCTTGGTTTCCCAGCCGTCTGCGCTGCGCTTCACGGCCTCGCGGATGATCGAGCGCCGCAGCGTCCCCGAGATGACGGCCGGGCCCGTGCCGGGCGTGGCCGGTGTCGGCGTACCCCAGGCATGCCGACCGGTCGAGGCGTTCGTCTTGGCCTGCTTGACCATCGCGTCCGCCGTCGCAATCAGCCCGGCCCGGGCCGCCGTGATCCCCTGCCGTTGTACGCGCGTGAGCACCTCGCGAAGGGCGGCCGCGCTGAACTCGGGCACGGCGTCACCCCCTCGCCGCCTTCTCGTTGGCAGACCGCTCCGCCTCGCGGCGAGTGCAGATCAGGTCCCAGGTGAAGCGGCGGACGTAGAACGGGGTGTCCTGCAACTCCTGCCAGGACCAGCCCATTTCGCGCATCACCTCGAAGTCCACCAGCTCCTCCGGGGGAGGGCCGGAGGACCACGTGCCGTCGTAGATGCTCTCTGCTGCCCAGATCACATCCACGAGGTACGGGTCGTCCGGCCCTAGGCTCCCGCGCTGCGGACCTTCGCGATCTCCTCGCTGATCCGGTTCTGGATCTCCATCGGCAACTTGGCCACGAGGTCCGGCGTCGCAGGGAGGGGCAGCAGAGGCTGATCGTCGGCGAGCGACGTGGCATCGTAGACGTGCCACGCCTGCACCAGGCGGGCGATCACCGACATGCCGGCCCGGAGCTGGGCCTGAGCGTCTTCCTGCCCCGGGGTCTGGGGCGGCATCAGATCCTGGAGCGGGACGGTCTTCGGGTTGCGGATGATGACGTGGACCCGGTCTCCGGGCTCGCTGAGCTCGGGGAAGTCGAGCAGGATGGTGCGATTGCCGTATCCGGCCATGGTGAACTCCGTTGAGGGGTTGGGGATGTGGTCCCGGCGCGGTGGCGGCGCGTCCCCGCGCCCTCAACGCTCGCGCGCTGCCGGCCCGCGCCGGGAGATTGGGGACCGCCTAGTAGGCGGTGGTCTGCCAGTTCGTCAGCGTGGCCTGCACCGCGCCACCGTCGGTGCTGTTCCATACGCCGCTGATGCTGAAATCCGCCTGGGCGTAGGCCTGGCTCATGTCCCTCTTGCCCTTGTACCAGGCGCTCTTCGAGCTGGTCAGGGACAGTTGCTGGCCGCCTCGGCTCAGCGGCTGCTGGAGCGATGCGGTCAGCGGCTGCTGGCTGTTCTGTAGGAACAGGTTGAGGTCGGTGTTGTTCTCGAAGATCGCCTTCAGCGTCGCGTCGAACTCCAGGGCGCCGGCAAAGACTTCGCGCGGGCCCTGGGTGCCATCGGATGATGCGATGGCCTCGACGGCTCGCTTGATCGTCCCGTCCAGGGTCTTGCCGCGGGTCGAGCTGGCGCCCGCGTTGGTGAGAACCCAGGACCAGCCGAGCAGCGGATCGTACTGCGGATACGTCTCGCTGACGGGCGAGGCGGTCGTGCTCGGGAAGCTCGTCAGCTTGCTGCTCAGGCTGACCGCACCCTTCGGGTCGATTTTCAGCTGGAGCTCGCTGAATCGGGCGTAGCTGCAGCTCAGTGTCTGGATGGTGTCGTAGTACGTGAGCGAGTAGCTGGGGAGTGCCACCGCCGGGTTCTGCTTGAAGAGGTGAGTGGTCGGGGTGAGCACCGGGTCCGCCGAGGAGTGGGCGTTGGCGAGGCCCACACGGTTGGCGCCGATCTTGCCCAGCACCGTGGTCACGTTGGAGGTGTACGGCCCGCTGCCGGTCGCCGCGCCGTCCGTCCAGGCGTACTCGATCGCCGCGCCCGTGCCGACCTTGACGACCGTGCCGGCCGCGAGCGACACCGCGGTCTGAATCGCGGTGGCCCCGACCGTCGTTGCGGCGCTCAGGGTGGTGGAGACCCCGGCCGTGACGGTGTCCGGGCCGATCATGCCGCACAGGAAGTGCCCGGTCAGGTCCGGGTAGGCCAGGCAGTCGATGGACCACTCGGCGTGCGACGGGCCGCCGTACGAGCCGTGCAGCACCGTGTCATCGCCCCGGACGGACTCATCTTTGATCTGCTCCACCATGTCCTCGAAACCGGAAGACCCGGTGTACGGGATGCCGACCGTGGGCGCGACGTACGTGCCCGGAGTGGTCTCCCTGGCCAGGCCGAGCGTGCCAAGGCGGGCGAGCTGCGTCATCGTCTACTCCTCGCTGGCCGCGCGGGCCCGGGTGGTCTTGGCCGGGGCGTCCGGCGGGGTGTCGGCGGCGGCCGCCGGGGCGGGTGACGGGGTGTCGGTGACAGGCTCGAACCCGGCGATCGGCAGGTGCCACAGCACGACCTCGCCGGGCTGCACGTTCGCCGGGATGGCTGGGACGTCGACTGGGCTGTCCCCGGGGTTGCGCTGCGGGTAGGGATCGAGCACGGGGGCCTCCGAACATGCGAAAGCCCCGCAGGGCGGGGGCCGTGACGGGTGGTTGACGGGCGTCAGGCCGTGTAGTCCTGGTCGTCAGCGGAGTAGGTGGCGGTAGCGGTCAGGACGCCGTTCGCGATGCCCTGCACCGGGTCGCCAAGGTCCACCGTGAACTCCGTGTTGCGCGGCGCCTCCGCGACCGACATGAACCGGCCGCCGTGGGTCTTGTCGAAGGGAAAGCCCTCAACCCGCTGGCGCAGCAGGTCGATCGCCGCATCGAGCGCGGCCTGTTCGGCCTCGGCCAACGGGGTCCCGGTCGTGGTCGAGCCGATCGGCCACCAGATCGAGAGGTGGAAGTTGTAGCTGGGGATCCGGCGGGCGTTGGAGAAGCGAGCGGTGGTGATCTTCGGCCGGAGTACGAAGATCTGCTTCAGGCGGGTGCCCGGCGTCCGGGCCATGTGGGCCTGGATGTTGTCGAATGGGCCGTTCGCGGAGGCGATCAGGGAGGGTAGGCCGTCGCCGCTGGCGGACAGCCAGTCGGTCTCCCGGGTGACGGCGTCAGCGGTCGTCATCGGCGGCGTCTCCTCTGCCTCTTGCGGGGGTGGGCGCGTCGGGTCGCCGCAGCCTTCGCCTTGGCGGCAGCCGACATCCGGTGGCCCTTGTGGTGCCCGCCGCGGTGGTGCGCGGCCCGCATCCGGGCGCTGAGCTTGGCCCGGGCGGCAGCCGACATCGGCCGGCGGTGGCCAGGCTTGTGGTGACGACCCTTCAGCCGGGCGCTCAACTTCGCTCGGGCGGCCGCGCTCATCTTGTGGTGCGCGCCCTTGTGATGCCGGCCGCGCAGCTTCGCGCTGAGCTTGGCCTTCGCGGCAGCGCTGAGCGGCTTGTGCTTCCGCCCCCGCAGCTTTGCCCGGAGCTTGGCGCGCGCCGCCGTCGACATCGGCTTGTGCTTGCGGCCGCGCAGCTTGGCGGACAGCTTCGCCCGGGCGGCCGCGCTGAGCTTGTGCCCGGCGTGGTGCTTACCGCGCATCCGGGCCGACAGCTTGGCTCTGGCCGCCACGCTCATCCGGTGGCCGGGGTGGTGTCGACCGCGCAGGGCGGCCGAGATCTTCGCCCGGGTGGCGGCGCTGAGCGGGTGCCCGCGGTGCGGGTGCGGCCTGCCCTTCATCCGGGCGGAGATCCGGGCCCGGGCCGCCTGCGACAGGTGTCGCTTCACCGTGTGCCGCGCGGGCGAAGCGGGTTGCGGCGTGCCCCAGGTCATCAGCCGCGGCCGTAGCTCGCGCAGATCGCCTCAGCGTCCGCCGCAAGCACGTCCGGGTCGTGGCCGTGGCCGGCCATCGTTGGATCCAGCTCCCGGACCGCGATCGACGCCGCCATGTACTTGCCGGCACGCACCAGGTCGGCCGGGATGGTGGAGTAGCCGCCGCCGTAGACGTAGGTGACGAACGAGCCGAGCGGGAGGAACTCCCCGATCGGGAACCAGATGTGGCCGGTGTCCGGGTCGGGCCCGCGCACTGTGGACAGGTTGACCTGCTGGTCGCCGCCGTACGAGCGGTGGATGGTGATCGTTTGGAGGCTGTACGCCCACAGGTCCTGGTACTTGGGCGCGAACTCCTGGAGCCACCCGTGCCTCGCCAACGAGGTGGTGCCCATGGCGTAGGCGTACGACTGGCCGAGCGTGCCGGCCAGGTCGAGTGGCACGTTGCCCGCATCGATGTACTCGTCCGGATCAATCCCGGTCGAGCGCTCGGTCTCCACCAGGCCCGTGAATGGCGCGAGCCGGCGGCCAGCCGCTCCCTCGCACATGCGGGTCGCCTCGATCATCAGGTCCGACAGGGCCTGCGGGCTGTACGACCTCACCAGGTCCGCGTACGGACCTTCTTGGAGCTGTGCCGCCGTCGCCAGCGGCACCGGCGAGTCGGCGGCCACCGGCTACTCCTCGACCGGGGCGCCCGGCGCCGGGCCGGTCGCCGCCGCGGTGTAGGCCTTCGCGCCCTTCGGCAGTTCGGGCTGGGCCTCGAACTCGGCACCGTCAATGGTGACGAGTTCGTGGGCGTCGGCAGCGGGCATCTCGACCCACTCGCCGCCCTGCGGCCACTGGTACCCGTGCGAGCTGCCGCCCGGGTGCTGCTTCTTGACGAACATCAGGTCTCCCAGGAGGGTGGGGCGGCCCGTGGCGCGGAGCAGTCGCCACGGGCCGCCAGTCAGGGGGTTACAGGGCCGGGGCGACGCGCGTCAGCCGGCCGACCCACTCGGGGCCGCGGATCGCGAGGCAGGTGTCGGAGACGACCGCGAACGGCATCGAGTCCGGCGAGCTGGTGGTCGGGAACACGTCCTTGGGCTGGATGTCGCGGACGTAGGGCCGCAGCAGGTTGTCGCGGTCGCGGGACATCAGGTAGATGTCCTCCTGGCCCGCGCTGCGCGGCTTGAGGCCGGTGCTGGTGCCGACGTAGGTGGCCGGGGTCTGCGCCGGGACGGTCACGCCGGACTGCGGCACCAGCGCGGTGCCCGTGTCGACGATGCTCGTGGTCGGAATCGGTGTGACGCCGTCCGACTGGAGGCCGACAGTGGCGTCCACGTAGCCGAGCAGGGTCTCCTGGCCGGCCGAGGTGCCGCGGTACACCATGTAGGTCTGCGGGGTGGAGGCTTGGAACCCGGACGGGGTGGAGAACGCGAGGGTGACCGTGCCGGTGGAGCCGGTCGTGGTCGCGTTCACCTCGGCGCAGGCGGCGATCTCGCCCTGGCGGGACATGACCGCCGACACCTTGTAGTAGTAGGTGCCGGCCGCGAGCGTTCCGCCGGTGGTCGCCGGGGTAGCGGTCACGGTGCCCATCTGGTTGCCCTTGGTCCCCAAGTAGGAGGATCGGACGATGGGGATGTTGCGGTAGCTGGGCACTACCAGGCCGGGGATGATCTCGACCTCGTTGACGAACCGCTGCTGGTTGGTCAGGAGGCTCGCCAGGGCGCCCTCGGAGGTGGAGCTCATAACGAGCATCCAGTCCGCGCCGCCGCTGGTGAGCTGCTCGGCGGTGTAGCTCTCGACCATGTCGATGAGCTGGTTCAGCAGGGAGATGCTGATGTTGCCGCCAGCAGCATCGATGCAGTTCTGGCCCAGCGAGCCGGTGGCGGTGAACTGCGTGATCTGGCTGGCGAGGCCGTCGAACTGCGGATAGGGCCCGTACTGGGTGGCGCCGGCGTTGCCCGCGACGAGCATCTGCTCGGTGTCCCAGCGCAGGCCCTTGATGGCGCCCATGATTTCTCGGCCGCGCAGGTCACCGATGACGTCGGCCGTGACCTCCTCGGCGTAGCCAGTGACCGCGCCGACGACCTGGAGGTTCTTGATCGTGGCGCCGGTCTGGAAGTAGGAGCCGGCAGAGACCTGGCGGGCGCCGCCGTCGGTGACGGCGCCGCCGGAGGCGAGGCCGTTGCGGGTGTTGAAGTAGTAGGTGGTCGTGCGGATCTTCTGCGACGGCAGCGACTCGATCAGCGGCGAGTACCGGCGCAGCTTCTCGAACAGGTTCGGGTCGATGACCTTGGGGACGAGCGCAGATGCGCCAGCCGCTGTGAGCGCCTCGGCGAGTTCGCGAGACAAGGGTGCCTCCGGGGGCGGGAGATGGGCGTGGAAAAGCCCCCGGCGCGGTGCGCTGCGGGGGCGGGCGACCATTCCTGCCGTGTCCGGCACCACTCGGCTCGCGGGTGGCGGTCAGTCAGCTCTTGGGGTGGTGCAGGTCAGTCGCTGTAGTTGGAGTAGCGGCCGTTGGAGACCCACTGGAGGAGGGCCTCGTTGGCGTCAGCACGCTGGGCTTCGGCATCGGCCGGGGTGGACTCGGCGAGCGCGTTGCCGGACGGGCTGGCGGTGCGCAGGCCCTTGCGGGCGGGGCCCTGCTGGCGGACCTCGGCGCGCAGGGACTCCAGCATCTGCTCGCGCTCGGTCTTGAGCTGCTCGGCGACGAGGCGCTGCACGCGCTGGTCCTCAGTCTCCGTGACGGGCTCTGCCGGGGCAGCGGGCGCGGACTCCGTGGCCGGCGCTGGTGCGGCACGTCCGATGAGCTGCGAGAACTGCTCGGCGGACAGCTGGATGACGGTGGGCGCGGGGGTGTTGGCCGTCTCGGCGGCCGGGGTGGGCTGCTCGCTCACGGCGGGCACCTCCGTGGTGGGAGTGGGGTCCCCGGCCAGTTGGCTCGGGGAGGTCTCGGTGGTCGGCGCGGCAGGCGCGGCAGGCGCGGTCTCCATCTGGTCGTCGTCTGGCCGGCGGCTGCTCTCCAGGTCGCCGTCGGTGTCGGCGTGCGGCGCACCGGGGACGTCGATGTCGGCGTCCATGTCGGGGTCGAGCGCTTGGAGGGCGTCCACGGCGGCGTTCATGGCGGCCTGGGCGATGACTCGGAGCTCGGCCGGGTCGATCCCGCAGCAGCGCAGGGAGATCGACATCGGACCGTTGTAGGCGTCGATGCAGAACCCGCCGCCATCGCCGCCGGGCACGTCGCCGTAGAACTCGCTGACGTCACCGAGCCGCGTGGTCTCCATGGGGACTCCGAATCGGGTGAGCGCGGCTCGGACGCGGGAGCGGATCCGCTTGAGCTGCTGGGGTGTGTAGGTGTCGGCGGCCGATTCGCTGAGGGACCGCCAGGAGGCGAGTGCGTGGGCCCGGGTGTCGAGCGGAAGTCGCTTCACGCTGTCCCGGTAGCCGGGGTCCGCGTAGGCGACAGCGCCATACGGCTGCTTGACCTTGGCTGCGGTCGCCTCGGTGACGGACTCGTACACCAGGCGGCCGGACTCGGCTGTTTCGGCCGGCGCGGCGCCGGGTTCGATCCGCGCAGCCAGCACGCCGGGCGTCTTGGTGAAGTCCAGGCCGTATAGGTCGAGGTCGTCGGCTGTCTCGACCATCTGCCCGTCGTGCTCGACTCGGCGGACCGGCCCGCGCCATGCACCCCTGATCGACACGCCGTCCAGGAACGGGCGGTCGCCGGTGACCAGGGCGGCGATGTCGCGGCCGTGCGCGGTGTCGGCGATCTCCGCCTCGAAGGTGACCCGGCCGTCGTCATGCTGCTCAAGTCGGGTGACCCGGCCAACGATCCGCGTACTGTCGTCCTCGGCACCGTGGTGGGTCAGCATCGTGTGTGGCTCGCCGCGGGCGATCGCGGCGTTGGCCCGCTCGGCAGCGCGGCCGAGCATCTCCCGCGTGTACAGCCTGCGGTTCCGGCTGACGCCGGGAGCGATAGCGGTGCCTCGGATCGTGGCGATTCCGGCCAAGGGTGCCTCCGATCAGGCGGACTGCAGGGTGCAACGGCAGAGGGGGTGTAGGGGTGGCCGGGGTGCGGTCGCGGCTGGGTAGGGACTGGCGTCCTCGGCATTGACGCAGGTCGGGCAGACGTGGCCGTCGCCGACCGTGACGACGCTCAACTCCTGAACGCCGCGCTGTTGGTAGGCATCGGCCATGCCGTCGGTCCAGGCGGCGCCCACGGCGGTGATGGTGCTCGTGGACCAGGCCGCCCCGTCGCGGATGACGGCGGCGACCTGGTCGAGCATCGCCCGCTCGTCGGCGCCCTGCTCGGCCGCGGTGAGCAGGGCCCGGGCAATGTTCTGTGCGGTGCCGCGCAGGGCGGCGGCGGTGACGGTGTAGGCGGCGGCGAGCTCCGCGTCCGCGTCGCCCGCGTCATCGCCCTGGTCATCCTCCCCGCCGCTGAGTTCGCCGCCGTCGTCGGTGGCGACCGCATGCCCGGCCCGGGTGCCGGCTGCCCGGCCGCGGTGCATCGCGGCGGTGAGCGCGGCGATCAGCTGGGGCCACTCCGGGCGGCTGGTAAGCCGGGCCAGCTGCGCGAGCACAGCGGCGGTGGTGACCTGCTGCACGTGCCGGCGCCGGTCGGCCGCCGGGGTGCTCTCGGCCGGTGCGATCTGCTGGCGCAGGGCCGTCATGACGGCCGTCAGGTCAAGGGCGGCCGCCAACTCCCGCCACAAGGCGAGCACCTGGCCGACCGCGCGCTGCTCAAGTCGGTCCCGGCGGCGGTAGACCGCGGCCCAGGTGCCGGTGAGCTGACCGAGCTGGAGCGTCGGCGCCCGGTCGGCGACCATCAGAAGACCTGCTTGCGGACCAGTGGCCACGCCCCGGCTGCGGTGAGCGCGCCATCAGCGGCGTGCTCGGGCCCTTCACGGGGTGGTTCGGGCTGGTCGCCGGTTGGGCCGGGCGGGTCAGGCTGCGAGGGCGGCCCGGAGGCGGGCGGCGAAGTCATGCGGCTCGTCCTCCCCTTCGTCGTCCTCGTAGTAGGTCCGCCAGTCGTAGGCCTCGGTCGGCTTCCCGGGCGGCGCCGGCGGTTGGCCGGGCGCTGGAGGCTGCTGGCCGGCGGCCATCGCCGCGGCGTGCGCTGCCAACTCCGGCGGGATCGGCGCCGGTTCGGGTTCGGGCTTCATGTCGATACCGTCGATCTGCGCGCCGGCCTGGAGCCCGGGGGCCGCTGCCTTCGCGATGATCGCCTTCGACATGGTGGCGATGTCCGACCACAGCACCAGGTTCTGGCGGTCGATCAGCACTGGGTCCGACCCGCCTGCGACCGGGGGTTCGCCGATCTCGGCGCGGCCGCGGTCGAGAGTCCAAAGGCCGTTGCGGATCCGCATGTCCCGGATCTGCTCCAGGGTGAGGGAGTCGCGCATGTCCACGTCGCGGAACCGGAGTTGCCAGCCGTCGATGCCGAAGCCCTTGCGTGTGAGGTGGAAGTTGAGCTTCTCTAGGATCAGGTTGGCGATCGGCCCGCAGGTGTTGACCATGAAGGTGCGGCGCTGCGATTCGCCTGTGCCACCGCCGAGGTTGCCGGACTCGATGACCGAGACCAGTGCCGGTGGAACGCCGTACTCGGCGAGGATCTCGTCGCGGGCCTGGTCCTTGCTGGCGTGCAGGTCAGGGATCTTGGACGGCTGCAGCTCGGTCACCTTGCCGCCGCCGACCGTTACGACTGGCTCCCCCTTGTTCTTCGGGCCCAGGAATCGCACTCGGAACTGGCTGAGCCAGCGCTTGATCGCCCCTTCGCTCATGGACTCAGGGAAGTCCACGTGCAGCGTGGGCGGGTCGCCCTTGCGGAGCGTTTCCTTCAGCAGCCCGGAGGCGTACAGCCAGGTCGTGATCGGCAGCAACGCCTTCTCTGTCGGCGAGGTCCCGTGCAGTCCTGACCGAGGAGTGTCCATGCTGATGTGAATGATTTCGTGCGGCTCGAAGACCGCGCGCTGGCCATCCTCGGTGATCTGCACGTACTGGGTGACGACACCGTGCGGGTCGGAGATGATCCGCATTGACGCCGCGTCCAGGCTGTAGAGGGCGATCGGCTCGCCCAGGAACCAGACGACTTCCAGGTACGCGTCGGCCGCGACCTCCAGGTCCGTCACCATGCCGCGCACCACCTGCTGCATGTCCTCGTAGGGGTTGCAGTAGTCGATGAGCTGCTGAAGCCGCTGGACCTCCGGCGGCCGGGTAGGTTCCTTACGGTCGCCTTCCTGATCGTCCTGCGACCAGTCGATGTAGAGGCCGCCCGCGGTGACGGTCCGGGCGATGGCGTCCACGCAGGCGCTGGCCCATGTGCAGGTGGTGTACACCTGGTAGAGCTGCTCCAGGAGTTCGCGCCGGTCCGAGCCGAGGTCGCCGCCGCCCTGGTTGTACTCGGTCGTGCCGCCGCGCGGGATGCCGTACTCGTAGCCGCGGCGGGCGGCCTGCGCGGGCGTGGGGCCGGCGGAGGCCGTAGTGACGGGCTTGACGGCCTCGGTGACGGCCTTGGTGCGGCGGGTCAGTCGGGCTCGGATGCCCACGGAGACCTCCTCACCGCCCCACGCTCGGGCACGTCATCGTCGGAATTTGGATCGTCGGGGCTGGCGGTGACTGCGTAGCGGCCAGCAAACGGGGCCTTCAGGTCCTGCTCCGCCTCGGGCGCCGGGGCGCCGCCGACGTCCGGGAACCGGGGGCCGCTGCCAAGGTTGAGCAGCAAGTAGCGCAGCGCGTCGGCCAGGTGGTCGTCGGCGGCGGTGTCGATGTCCTCGGGGTCGCCCTTGGTCGCGAAGGGCAACGCGGGCAGGTCCCGGACGAAGTTGGTGCAGGATGAGAAGACGTGCAGGAGCGGGCACTCGTCCAGCCCGAGTTCGCGGTGGATCGGGCAGGCTGGCGCGTCGGCGAGGTAGCTGCGGAGTCGCTGCCAGCCCGCGACTCGGCCGCCCTTGCCGGCCTCGGTCAGGTGGGCACCGTGCTCGGTGTAGACCTTGGCGATCGGCTTGGCGTCGCCGCGTACCGCCCACATGGCGTCGTCGGCCCAGCGGATGGCCACATGTTCGCCTTGCTCGGCGTCCAGGATGCGACGGGCCTGGTCGGCCTCGCCGACCTTCGTCGCCTTCAACTCCCGGTACAGCCAGGCGCGGCCGTCCTCGTCGACCGCGCACCAGATCACGGCCCACGGGTTGGTGTAACCCCAGTCGACGCCCGCGTACCGGCGCCAGCTCTCGGGGATACTGAACGGCTCGACGACATGCCGATCTTGGGACCACTCAGGGAACGCTTGACCTGCGAAGACATCCCAGTCGCCGTTCAAGAATGCCTTGCGCATCGTCTCGCCCAGGGACGTCAAGTCCCGGGCGTATTCGGCGTTGATGTGGGGGTTGTCGGCCAACTTGCTCGGGATGAAGCGAACGCTGCGGCCGCGCATGTCGGTGTGGACACGCCGGCCATAGTCGGTGGCGTCCACGTATCGCTGCTTGACGGTCCCATGGCCTGGCCCGCCGGGGTTGGTGCCGGAACGGACACCGAGGACCGGGATGTCCGTGCGCGCAGACCGGAGACGAGTCTCCAAGAAGGCAACCACGTCGGGGCTGGTCAGGGTCAACTCGTCGAAGATGAGCAGCTGGTAGGCACCACCCTGCCGGCGGGTCGCGTCCTTGACGTTCTCGGCGTACCGGAACATGATCAACGACCGGTTCGGGAAGCGCAGTTCGTACTCGCTGGCCGACCAGACCGCGCCGAGTGCCGACGCGTAGCCGACGTTCGCCAGCTCGGCGAGCAACGACTCCTTCAACTCCCCATACGTCCGCCGGTAGGCACCGACCCGAAGGCCCGGGTAGCGGACGCAGGCCCGGATCGCCTCCATCGTCAGTGCCTTGGATTTGCCGCCGCCGAGCGCACCGCCGTACATGACCGCGAACTCGTCGGCTGCGTGGAACTCGGCCTGCCGCTCGGTCGGCGTGTAGTCGAGGATCCCGAACACGTCGACGTTCCGCAGGCGTTCGGCCTCCAGGCGGTCGCGCTCCTCGATGAGTCGGCGGAGCTCAGCCAGCCGCGTCAGCTTGTGTTCGAGCAGCGTCAACCTGGGCTGTGAGCTGGGCAATGCTGGCTTCGACGGCATCGAGGGTCAGCACCCCCTCAGTGCGTGTGGGCGCGTCCAGGCCGAGTAGCTTGGCCCGGCGGTCCATCAGCCGAAGGGTGGTGTCGACCGCCTTGGTGTCGCCCTCCAGGACCTTCGGCCAGAGCGCGTCCTGCATCTTGTCCAGGCGGTCGAGCTCCAGTTGCCGGTACTCCTCCATGGGCACCGCAAGCGCCTGTACGGCCTTCTGGAGTGCGCGGCGGACATCGTTGCAGGCGGTGCCCTTGGAGTCGTAGCCGAGCAAGTCGGCGATCTCCTGCCAGCTCTTGCCCTGGATGCGCAGTTCGACGGCCGCGCGGCGGCGCTCGATCACGGGGACTTGGTGGGCATCGCGCCGGTTGGCGGGCTTGCGGCCCATCGTGCCCTCCGATCGATCAGCCGACCGCGGCCCGGACGAAGCAGTCCTTCGCTTCCAGGAGCTTCCGGAGGCCGGCGGTCAGCTCGGGCCCGTCCGGGAGCCGGTGGATCATGTCCTCGGCCAGGTCGTGGCAGGGCTTGCTGACGGCCTGGAAGGGCTCGGGCAGGTGGGCGTGCGCGAAGTGCTTGGCGATGGCCTGGGTGCTGGGGTGGCGGTCGGTGGCGTCCATCAGGCGGTGGCCGCCGGGGGCTGAACGGCGGCGGCCGGCTCGGTGGCAGTGGTGGCGTCGGCCGCGGCTTCGGTGGCGAGGTGCTCGGCGTCCTGCTTGGCCTCGGTGACGACGGGGGCGGCGGCGCGCTCGGCGTCGGCCGCGAGCTGACGGGTGTCGGTGACGGCCTCGGTGGCCAGCTGACGCCCGTCACCGGCGAGCCGGTCGTGGATGGCGCGGAGCTCGGCGGCAGCCGGGTGGCCGAGGGTCTCGAACTTCACGACCAGGTCGTGGAGCAGCTCGTGCAGCTTGTCGGCGATCTTGGACATGGTGGGCTCCATGGTCTGAGGGCGGGAGGTGGCAAACAGGGTGGTGCGGGCGCGGCTCCCGGGCACGGGAATGCTCCGGGGGTGATGGTGGGGAGTCCTGCCGGCGGGCCGCGCCCGGGCATGAGTCGGCCCCGCGCACCAGGGGGCGGCGGGGTCGTAGTCGATGGATTGGTTGGCTCGGCAGGATTTGAACCTGCGACAGGCGCCTTATGAGAGCGCCGCTCTACCGGCTGAGCTACGAGCCACTGGCGGCCTGGCGTTGCGCGCGCCGGCCAGGCCGTCACGGTCCTCGCGGATACCGCATCTCGGGCCAGTCCGTTGCCGGGTGGCTGACGAGACCGCTCCCCACCGTGGATTCGAACCACGATCACCGGGTCCAGAACCCGGCGTGCTGCCGTTACACCAGCGGGGAACGACAAAGCCCCGCGCACCGGGGGGTGGTGGCGGGGCGGTAGTCGTCGGGCTGTCAGCGGTTTTCGGGCACGCTGAACACCCGCAGCCACTATGGCAGTCAGATCACGGTTTGGTCAAGCCCTTCGAAGTGGAGGCGATTCCCGGGAAGCGCTCGACCGCATCGGAGGGGGTCATCGAGGGGTTGGGGTCCCCATCGAAGACGCGCCACATCGTGCGCACGCCAGCGACGATCTCCCGAAGCGCTGCCGTCACGGGCGCAGTCGCGGCACGGGACCGCCCGGCGCGCGGCGCGATGAAGGTGCTCATGCGATGGTGTCCCACTGCTGCTGGTAGTCGGGGTGATCGCGCCAGTGCGCTGCGATGTCCCGGAGGATCACCCACTCCAGGATGGCCGCATGGCCTTGGTCGATCTCGCACTCAGCCATGACACGGGCAGACGCGGCAACGCCGCCGAGGGCGCGAACGGCGCGACCGGTGTCATCAGGCTCCGGGAACATCGGCGGGGTGATCAGGGCGAGCCGAAGCTGGATGAAGTCCGTGATGGCTTCGAGTGCGTCTTTGGTCGGCCCGAACTGCAGTCCTGCGGGCGGTTCCTGGTGCTCAGGTTCAGGCTGGCGGCGGAACAGCATCATGCCTCCGGAGTCCACTCGGGCTGGGTACTCGCGCTTGCCGTCATCCTTGCCGATCGGCCGCGATGCTGTCACCCCACATGCCGAGCACCAAGTCCTCGTGCTGGCCGTCGTGCCCGGCGGGCCGGTTGCAGATGACGCGGCAGAGATCGTCGTGAAAGAGGATCAGAGCGGTGGCCGGGCAGTCGTCCATGGCTGGCATCCTCCCGCGCGGCGATGGCCGCCCGCTGGTGCCGCGCCGGGTACGCCGAGGTCCCGCAGTTGAGTGCCAACTGCGGGGCCTCTTCGGACAGGTAGTGAGGTAGGTAGGGGCGGTAGGTAGAGCCGCTGTGACCTGCGGCTCTACCTTCTACCCGACGGCCAGGGACGTGGCCTCGGGGAGGGGTTCGGCCGCGGCCGGGAGGTCGTCGCGGTGGACGCCTGGGCCGACGGCACCGGACACCTTCAGGGAGGCCCTGACGGGGATGCCCCGCCGCTGCAACTGGCGGCCGAGCTCCGCGGCCGGCACCTGGCCGACCCAGCCACGTGACTGCCAGTCGGCCAGCACCTCGGTGAGGTGCACGCCGTTGCGGTCGCCGATCAGCTCGCGGAGGTGTTCGACGGCGGAGGTGTAGATCTCGGTATCGGTGTGCACAGGCTCGGCCGGCTCGGGCGGCACGTCGGCGGGCTGCTCCTCCAGCGCGGGCCCGGGCTGGGCGCGCCAAGCGGCGACGCACCAGACGCACGTGCCGCCGACTAGCCACACCGGGACGGGTGAGGGGAGTTCAGCAACTCGATCGCGGCCCAGCCGGCCGCACCGCAGCGGACCGCGGTGGCCAGGAGCCGGAGCTCCCCGTCATCGCCGACCGGGAGGAGCGCGCGCCGGACGCAGCCGCCGACGATCGCGGACCCGTTGACCAGGCGTCGCACCCGCCAGCCCGCCCTCACGCCTGGCCGCCGATCATGTGCCCGAGCTGGTTGACCGCGGGGATGAGGACGGAGCCGAGCAGGCCGGCGGCGCCGGCGGACAGTCCGAGCGTCGAGCCGCACCAGACACCGGCTCCGAGCTGGCCGCGCATCTTCTTGTCGAGGAGCTTGCGCAGGATGATCACGGCGGCGACGAGCAGCACGGTGACGAGGGCGCCGTACTGGGTCATGCTGGCCGTTGCGTGCCGGGTGACCGAGGTGGTCGTACCGCCCGCTCCGGCAGCGAGCACCTTGTCACCGGCGGTGTTGCTGAAGCCCACGATCTTGGCGGCGATCGTGCCGATGATGCCGCCGGGGCAGGAGATTGCGAGCATGCCGACCGTCGTACCGAGCAGGAACGGGACGTGCTCGCGGATGTTGAACCGGGTTGGGGCTGCTTCGCCGTCGAAGCCGCGGCCCTTACCTCCGGCCTTGAGCTTCAGCATGACCCAGGCGCTGGGCAGGAACTGGCGCAGGATCAGGACGAGGCCGACCAGCAGCCCGCCGAGCGTAATGGTGACGTTCACGAGGCGGCTCCGGCCAGGAAGTTGAGCATCAGGGCGGCGGTGTGAGGGCTGTAGAGCGGACCGAGGGCGACGGTGAACAGCGCGACGCGCGGGATCCACAGGCCGTGGACCTGTCCGTTTGCGTCCTTGACGCGCATGGTCAAGTCGGCGACCGCGGCGGCGGCGAGGCCGATGACGGTGGCACCGAACGGGCCGGAGCCGTCGCCGGTGGCGCCGATGTTGGCGAGGACGTGGGCCCAGTAGGGGGTGACGAAGGTAGCGGCGGCCAAGGCCGTGCCGTTGTACGCCGGGCGCAGTGCAGCGAGATCGAGGGGCATGGTCAGCTCCTGGAGAGCAGGACGGGAAGCGCGATGCAGGTAATGGCGATCCACAGGCCGATGGCGGCGCGCATGGCGGTGCGGCGGTGCTGCTCGGGAAGCAGCCACAGCACAACTCCGAGCGCGGCGAGCGCGAGCACGGCAAGGATCGCCCCGAAGAGGGCGGCCATGGCGGGTCAGGGGGTGGCGACCGAGGCCAGCGGCGGTGCGAGGTGCGGCTCCAGCCGCTCGACCTCGGGACGCAGCTTGCCGCGGATGTGGCCGTCGCTGACCTGGCCGTAGCCAGCGTCAATGAGTGCCTGGCGCATGGCGGCGGTGCCGGGTCGGGTGCCGTTGTTGTAGAGCGCGCGGATCACCGTGCAACGCGGGTCGCTGTACGCGATCAGCGTGGGCTGCGGGGCGGGGGCGGCCTGCTGCGGTGCGGGCGCCGGGACGGCGGGTGGCGAGGCTGGCATCGGGGGCAGCGCAGGCGCGGTGACGGGCGTCAGCTGCTCGGAGGTCGGGGCCGGCACCGGGCGGCGTGACGGCCCGTTGGGAGACGTCGTTGCCATGCCAGTCGGGGTGGCGGCGAGGTGGAGCAGGTGCCCGACGACGGCTGGTGGCACCGCGCTGATGATGCCGATGAGCCAGGCCTGGTTGCCGACCATGTGGCCGCGGTCGATTTCGTGGGCGATCACCTGTGCGGCGAGCGCCAGGATGATCGCGACGACGGCGCCGACGACGGCGGAGATCCGGGCGCGGGAGCCCTTCGGTCGGGTCGCGGCGACGACGGAGGCGATCCCGGCGTAGGCGGAGAGGGAGGCCGGCATGCCGAGCGCCCACGGGTCGGACCAGCCGGCGAGGCGGGCGAGGTGGTATTCGCCGGGGGCGCACATGGCGAGGGCGATCGAGAGGACGACGGGGCGTCCGGCGGTGGTGGCGGTGCGGGCGTACCAGGGCGTCATGACGGGGCGGGGCACCGTCGGGCCGCTGGTCGCAGTAGTCTGTGCGACAGCCATGGGAGGTCTGATCTCCTGTGGTCAGGCCCTGCCAGGAGAGTTCCAGTCTCCCGGTGGGGCCGTTCTTTTTGCGGTTGTCTGCGCAGAATAGCAGGGTTTGCGGTGGTCCGTCACCGGTATGACGGCATGCCAAATCGCCGCTGGTCAGCGGGCGTTGACGGGTGTCAGGCCTCCCAGCCCCAGGCTTCGGCGAGCAGCACCGTCCGACACGGCCAGAGGGCGGGCAATGACGGCTCCTCGGTCGACTTGCAGCACGTTCTGCAACCTGGTTCGGACCAAGGGCCGTTCACAGAGGTCCGCGTGGGCCGGTGCTCGTGGAAGATCTGCCGCTCGACCGCGATCCGATGCCGCACCGCTGCTGGGCCGTACACCATGTTGAAGTAGATCTGCGCCGCCGATTCGCGGCGCCCCGGTGCGGGCCGGTCAGCCTGGGCCCATGCCTGCCCCAGGAACGCCACCGCCGGGTGCTCAGCCATCACTGCCCTCCTCCTCACAGATGCACTCGTCTTGCCAGCGCCCGCACTCCTCGCAGCCGCTCCCGTACATGTAGATGTCGATGGCGTCCGGCATCGGCGCACGCGGAGGCCGGGGCGGCAGGGTAGCCCGGGGGCCGCGTGGCTGGCGGTGCGGTGCGCGGCGGCGCTTCACCGGCGCTCCTCTCCGTACAGCGCGTCCAGCAGCTTCCGCGTCGGCACGGTGCCGGCCTCCGGGGCGCTGCGGATGACGCGGCGGACGCGGGCCAGGGTGGCCTCGGTCTCCCGCATGCGGGCCAGCTCGGGCATGAACGCCTTGCGGAGGATGCCGGCCAGGACCCGGCGCTGACGCTGGTGCTCCACCCCGAGTCCCCATCGGTCCGGCCAGTCCAGCTCGTTGACGACGGCTTCGATGCGGTCGCGGGCTGCGCGGTTGCTGCTGGGTAGCATGTCGGGGAAATCATTCATCGCTACTGCCCCCGTACAGACCGCGCCGGACTTCGGCCCGCCAC
Organism: Kitasatospora acidiphila; assembly: GCF_006636205.1. Taxonomy (NCBI): domain Bacteria; kingdom Bacillati; phylum Actinomycetota; class Actinomycetes; order Kitasatosporales; family Streptomycetaceae; genus Kitasatospora; species Kitasatospora acidiphila. The sequence goes on from NZ_VIGB01000003.1 coordinate 5,127,324, forward strand.
GCGTCCTCGCGCTTCTGCCGCTCTACCCGCTCGGCGGCCAGCTGGGCGGAGCGCTTGCTCATCAGTTCTTCGATCTCCTGCTCGGCCCGGGCCCAGGCCTCCTGAGCAGCCTCCCAGCGGGCCAGTTGCTCGGCAGGGACCTCGTACACGCCATCCACGGTGCGGGCCCGCGCTGCAGTGTCCCACCAGCGCTCGGGCTTGGAGTCGAACTCCACGCCACGGTAGTAGTCGCTCGTTAGGTGCACACGCACGGTCTGACTCACCGCTGCTCACCGCCGAGCAGTCGGCCGAGGTCGGCGGGGGTGACGTACCCGTTCCAGCGCCCGTCGGCGAACAGCTGCTCCCCGGCGCGCTGGTAGGCGAGGTCGCACAGCTGCGAGCAGATCATGTGGCCCGTCGCGGCCACGTACCGGCGGAGGCCGGGTACGGGCAACCGGAAGCGGTGCACGGCGAGCGCCAGGTAGTCGAGGAAGCTGTACGGAGTGCGTGCCGCCGCCAGGTCCTCCGCCGCGACGGCGATCTGGGCGCGCTGCCAGTCGGTCAAGCCGGCCGGGGCGACATACAGCACGTGACGGTCGTCGTACTCCGTCAGCAGGCCCAACCGCGCCCCGCCGGGCTGGGCTTCGACGAGTTGCTGACGGCCATCAGCGTCGGGGCCGACGACCACGAACGCGTGCTCCTGGGTGCTGAAGCCGTCGCCGTTGAGCCACTGCCCGAGGCGGATCAGGAGGCCGACGGTGCCACGGATCCGCACGAGGCCGATGTCGCCAAGCTGGGGCTGGGGCTCGATCACGGTCATCACCGGCCGGTAGCCGTGGCGATGAGCCACACGACGAGGCCGAAGTCGATGAGCACGGTGATGGCGGCGCTGCCCGGGGTGATCGGCTGGCGCGGCTTACCGACCGAGCTGACGGTGAGCACGGCACCGAGCAACACGATCGCGGCGGTGATCCAGAGGACGAGGTGATGCATGTGAGGGCTCCAGGGGGTTCAGGCGGCGTGCTGCCGGTTGAGGGCGGCGAGGAGTGCGGGGAGGTGCCGCCAGTCCCAGACGCGGCGGCCGGTGCGCGGGTCGACAGGCACTGGGGCTTGGCAGTGGGGGCCGGCGGGGCAGGTGACGGTGGGTGGTTCGTCGGGGCCGGTGTGCAGGGTCAGCTCCTGCGAGCACCAGGGGCAGCCGCGGCCGGGGATGGCCGTGGAGCGGCGGTCGAGGCCGAGTGTGACGAGGGTGCGGCGGGCGCAGTCCTCGGCGACCTGCGCTGCGTGCGCGATCAGCCAATCCGGCATGCCGAGGAACCCGTCCGTGTCCTCGGCGTCCAGTCGGCCGTCGACGTAGACCGCGGCCCAGTGCGCTCCCTGGGGACGGGAGTTGCGGTAGTGCCAGAGGCGGGGGTCGTCCGAGACGTAGCTGATCTGCACTTCGGCGGCGATCTCGTCGGCGAGGTCGAACAGCAGGTCGTTGACGGTCTCCCAGGCCTCCCAGGCGTCCAGGTTGGCGGGTGCGCGCTTGTCGACCAGGGCGAGTTCGGTGCGCTCCAGGCGTTCGGCGCGGGCCTGCTCGTCGGCCAGGGCCCGCAGGTGGGCGGCGAGTTGCCGGGGTGGCCAGACGGGCGCGGGCGGGCAGTGCACGGCGGCGGCCAGGTCGCCGAGGTGCTCGCGGACGACGCGCAGGTGGTGGCGGGCGTGCTGGGTGTGCAAGGGGCGGCCTCCGGCGTGCGGGTGTGCGCCCGTCGCACACCCACACGATCAACTGATGAGCCGCTGATCTGTTACACCGGCTTGTCAGTCGAGGCTGTTCGGCTCCAGGTAGAGGAACGACACCTGCACGTCCTGGGCGCCGACCAGGTTGCAGAACGCGATGATGGCGCCGTCGAGGGCTTCCTGGCGGCCGTCTTCGACGATGACGTCGATGGTGCCGGTCTTGGTGGCGGTTCGGGGTTCGGCGCCGGCGAGTTTCCAGGTGCCGGTGATCATCCAGCAGTACTCGCGGGTCTCGGGGTCAAGTTGGAGTGTCATGGGTGCGTCCTCTCGGCGGGGCGGGTGTCGTGGTGCGGGAACGTAGGAAGCCGCCCGGTGGTTGCCGGGCGGCTGGTAATGACGGGCGTCAGCAGAACTGGAGCGGCACACCAGCGGCGGCAGCAGCCTCCATGCCGTCGGCCAGTTCCAGGCCGGACTGACGGTCGTAGCAGTCCTCCGGCCAGACGGCGTCGATGACTTCGCGGAGCCGGGGCGCGACCTGGCGGCATTCGTCCGGGGTCAGTTCGCCGTCGCAGTCGGAGTGGTTGAGCAGCGGCTTGAGCGGGGTGGTGACGGTGTCCCAGCTGAGCTTGGGTGTGTCGTCGGCGAGTCGGGCGAAGCCGTGCATCTGGTTGAGGTCGATGCCCTCGTGTGCGGCGATGGCGGTGCGGAAGCGGTGGAAGCCGCCGTACGACCACTGTGCGTCGGTGTGACTGAAGTCGAGTCCCATGGGGGTTCTCCTCGGTGGTGGGTGGTGACGGGCGTCAGCGGGTCGTCAGGCCTCGGGACTGGGGTCGACGAGGATCAGGCCGAGGGCCTCGCGGAGTTCGTCGTCGAGGCAGAGTGCGACGGGCTGTCCGCCGGTGGTGAGGCAGCAGACGATGGTGTCCTCGCCGGGCTGTTGGGGGTGGATGACGAGGCGGTCCCAGCGGACGATGAGCGGGTCCATGGCGGTGCTCCTCAGTGGTATGCGTGGTGGCGCCATTCGGCGTCGTCGTCGAGTTCGGCCCAGGTGCTGGTGCAGTCGGTGCAGGCGGGGTCGCCGTTGTGGTCGGTGTGGCCGTCGGCGTCGCGGTCGCAGCCGTGGCAGGTGTCGTCGCCCAACGGGCGCTCCTGGGTAAGTCGGTGGGGACGGCCGGGGCTGCCGTGGGCAGCCCCGGCCGACGGGGTCAGGGGCGGGCCGTCCGCGCTTCGATCGCGGGCAGGACCGTGGTGCGGAACCACGCCGACGCCTCGAATCCGCCGGAGGCGAGGTCAAGGAGCCGCTCGTAGCTGGCGTGAATCTCGCCGGTGAACTCGTTCTGCCAGGACCAGCGGATGCCCCTGGCGTCGAGCCACTGGCCGAGGCGGGCGACCAGCTCAGCGTGCAAGTCACCGCAGCCGTAACCGCGTTCGTCGCTGTAGCCGTAGGCGGTGTCGAAGGAGACCGTGAGCCAGCAGGCGGGCAGGTGGTCTGAACCGTCGCAGGCGCCGGCTTCCTCGTCGTACCACGAGCAGTCGGGGAGGTTGCAGATGCCCTCGTCGTGCTCGGCGGCTTGCTCAGAGGTGCGCAGCGGGGTGCCGGGCCGGTAAAACAGCATCAGCCAGGCGGGGAGGCCCTGGCCGGGCGTGTTGCTGAGCGTCCAGTGGCCGGAGTTGGCGGACCATGTCTCGTCGGTCCAGCGGTGGCTGTCGGTGCAGCCGAGCAGTTCGCGGCAGTGCTGGAAGACCTCCTGCGGGTCGATCTGGTCGAGCACGAAGATGCGGGTGTCCAGGGTCATGGCGAAGTCCTTGCGGCTGGCTGGGTGTTGGTCGGCTGAGTACCTCGCAGGGCGCACGGCGTCGGGTCCGTACGCCCGGGCGGCCATCAGACGACGGGGTAGTCGAACCGCTGCGCGTCGGTGGGGGTGGGCAGGCGGTAATGCTCGTCATCGCGGGCGGCCCACACGTGGATGGTGAGCGGGCCGGCCAGATCCGGTCGGGCGGTGCAGGTGTCGGCGGCGAGTTGGTCAGCGAGGGCCTGCGGGTCCGGGGCGGTGGAGTCGCTGCCGTAGCGGGAGCCTCGGGAGCCCGTGGCGGTGACGCGGTACATGAGGTGGGTCATGGCTGGCCTTCCGTGAAGGTGGTGGTTCAGGCGGCGGTGAGAATGGCGACGGCGGCGCGGTGGTAGCAGTCGCGTCCGGCGCGGCCGGCGGGGCAGGTGCAGGCCTGGCGGGCGGTGGTGTAGAGCTCTGTGCCGTCGCTGCTGACGGCGCGGTAGATGCGGCGGCCGCGAATGGGGATGATCGCGGCGTCCTCGATCAACTCGCGCGCGGCTTCGAGCTGGTGGGCCTTGTAGTCGCGCAGGTCGGCCGCCTTGGCGGCGGCGCGGAGCTTGGCAGCGCAGTGGCGGCCGCGACCCCGGGCCTGGCTGGCGGCGGAGCGGAGGGCCCGGCCGCAGCTCAGGCAGTGGGTATGCATGGCGGTCTCCCTCCGCTCTCGACTGTCTATCCTGTAGACATCTCCACTATCCCGGAGTGGCGCTCGATTGTCTACCCCATAGACACTCTGGTGCGGGATGAGTCGGCTACCCCATAGACAGCCACCGTGAGACCATGGCCCCATGACCGACTGGGAGAAGCAGCTCAAGCAGCGGCGGGCCGCGATCCGCCGAGCCGAACAGGCCCTGGAGGAGACCATTGCGGACGCCTACGACCTGGGCGGTCTCAGCTGGCGGAAGATCGGCGCCGCCGCCGAGGTCAACCATGAGTGGGCCAGGAAGACCGCGGCTGCAGTTCGCGAACGTCGCGAGGCCGGCCCTGGCGCGGATCCGCTGCCGGCCGATCCGGTCGCCAACCCACGGCGAACCCGCGCCGCCGGGCAGGACACCGAGCCAACCATGCCCGGCGAGTACACCCCTGACCTCACTCGCCTGACGCATCGTGAGCGCTCGATCATCGACTTGCTGGCTGACGGCAAGGAGCTCGTGGAGATCGCCTCCCTGTTTGGCGTTCAGCGGGAGCGGGTCGCGCAGCAGCGACGCAACGCCCGACGGAAGCTCGGCGTCACCACCGAGCCGCAGTGGCAGGCGGTACTCCGGGCATCCCAAGACGAGGCGTGACGAGCACCTCGCCAAACTGCCTGACGTCCGTAACGCCGCGCGGCCACTCGCGCTGCCCGCTCACGGCACCGCGGCTGGCCCCGCGAGCCCGGCCTCGATCCGCCGGGCGATCGCGCGCGCGTCGTCCGGCCCGGTCTGTGGCTTCGGACTGAGCCCCACCACCGGCCGCGGCCCGCGCGGCTCCCGCCGCCGGATCGCCGCCTCCACCTCCAGTACCGCCGCCGTGAGCTGGTGCACCGTCACCGGCAAGTCCAGCCGGATCGCCCACCTCGTCAGCGCCTCGTCGATCGCGTCCTCGCGGGCGGTCACGCGGCACGCTCCGGCAGCCGCAGTCGGGTCAGCCGGTGCGCCATGCCCTCGCCGGCCTCCAACTGGTCCTGGCAGCGCGCGCACTGGCAGATCACTGGCACGCGCGACTTCTCCGCTCGTGGCTCGATGGTCAGCTGGCCGGTGCGGATTGCTGCGCCGACGATGCCGGCCCGGTCGCCGGTGCCGAGCTTGCGGCCGATTCGGCGCAGGTGGCTCTTGACGGCCTGCCAGCTGACGCCGAGCCGGTCGCCGATCTGCTCGTTGGTGCCGCCGGCTGCGACGGCGGCGACGACCTCGATCTCTCGGGCGGTGAGGAGTCTCCCGGGCGTGGGTGGGGTGGGTGTGGGCATCGCTGCTCCTGGAGTTGTGTGGGCGTTCGTTGGCAGGTCAGCGGCCGTCGTGACGGGCGTCAGGCGGCCGTCAGGCGGCCGTCAGTTGGCGTCGGAGGGTGACGCTGGCGCGGTGGCGAATGGCTCGGACGGCGCCGGGTGTGCGGCCGGTGCGGGCGGCGACCTGCGCCGTGCTCAGCCCGGCCCAGTAGGTGAGTGCGAGGGTCTGCCGGTGGGCGGCTGGGAGGGTGGCGACCGCGGTGCGGATGGGCGCGGCGTCCAGCTGGGCGAGCACCTGGTCCTCCGGCCCGGGCGCCGCGGCGTGCTGGTGCCGGCCGGGGTCGTCGGTGAGCACCTCGCGCTGGGTCGCTGCCCGCTTGGCGTGGTCGGCGAGCAGGTTGCGGGCGATGGTGAGCAGCCAGGCGCCGACCGGGGCGCCGGTGGGCCGGTAGCCGGGGAGCGCGCGGATGGCCCGGACCCACACGTCCTGGGCGAGGTCGTCGGCCAGGTCCGCGCCGCACCGGCGGGCCAGGTAGCGGTGCACCGCACTCTGGTGCAGGCGGTAGAGCTCCGTGATGGCGGCGCGGTCGCCCTGCTGTGCGGCGGTCATGAGGGCTGGGGTGGTGGCCATCGCTGCTCCTGCTGCTCGTGGTGTTGTGGCGGTGGTGACGGGCGTCAGTGGCGGTGTTGGGGCGGCCCGTAAGGGGTTTGCCAGGCGGGTCGGTCGGCTGGCCCCGTCGGGTTGCCGTTGGCGTCGATGAGTCCGGCGTCCTGGAGCGCCCGGTAGAGCGCGGCGAGCTGCTGCGCGGCGGCGGTGACTGCGGGGGTGAGCGCTTCGGCGAGGCGGGCGAGTTGTGCACCGACCGCGGCGACGGTCTGGAGGAGCTGCTCGCGCTGTTCGTCGGCGCTCATTTCGGCGAGGGGCTTCATGGCTGGGTCTCCTGGAGGGGTTGGCCGGCTGCGGTGTGCGGCCGGTGACGGGCGTCAGCTGCGGGTCGACGGGGCGTCAGCGGCCGCGATGAGCACGCTGACGCGCTGGTACTTCTGTTCGGTGGTGTGGCCGTCCCACTGGGCGCGTGGGTCGTCGGCAGGTACCTGCTGGACGTGGGCGAAGAGTTCGGCGTCGCGCGGGTGGATGTGCCACGACAGCTGCTGCCCGCTGGCGGTGAGGTAGAGGATCTGCCAGCCGGGTTCGTCGACGTCGGGGGCGGGTGCGAGGACGGCGGGGTACAGCGAGGCGAGCCAGGCGAGGAGTTGGGCGCGTTCGCGGTAGGCGCCGTCCCGCTCGGACTCGGCGCGCTGTCGCGCTTCGTGCGGGGTGAGTGCGCCGGGCGCGTGCCGTTGGACGACGAGGGTGTAGAGCTCGGGCTGCTCGGCGATCTTGACGTCGAACTCCAGCCGCGTCTCCGTGTAGTTCGGGGCGTCGCCGAGCAGGGTCTTGGCCATGGCGACGTAGGCGGCGGCCATCTCGCGGCCCATGGCGAGGTCCATCTCCCAGCGGCCGGTGCGGAAGTCGGCGTACTTGAGGCCGAGTTGCTGTTCCTGCTTCTGGATCCACCGCTCGCGGGCGGCTTCGTCGCGGCCGCCGAGTTCGGCGACGAGCTGGTCGGCGCGGCTGGCCTGTTGCTGGGCCTGCAGAACGGTGCTGGCATGCGCGCGGGCGGCGTACTGGAGCCGGTCGACGAGCCAGCGCACGTACCAGGGGCGGGGCGCCTCGTTGATCTTCCGGACGGCGTCAACGACGGTGTCTCGGCGGGTGATGTAGCCGGCGCGGACGAGGGCGTCGCGGATGGCACCGCCGGTAAAACGCTGGCCCGCGAGCCGGTTCTCACCGGCGCGGCGGCGGGCGGAGTGCCAGGCGGCGCGGTAGCGGGCCCGCTCGGCGCGGAGCCGGTCGACCTCGGCGAGCAACGCGGCCACGTCCTCGTGCGCGTTGAGCACGAACTCGCGGTCGGCGTCGGCCTGGTCGCCCTCGCCGAAGTCGAGCGTGCCGATGCCGTGCTCGTAGCCGTGGTGTTCGGCGGCGACGAAGTGCGGCCCGTAGTTGGGCTGCAGGTACCAGGTTCCGCTGGTTGCCGTGCCGTGGCGGGCCAGGATGGCGGCGAGCTGCTCGCCGGTGGGCAGCTGGGTGGTCATCGGTCAGGCCTCCCCGGACGCAGTGGCGGCGGCCACCAGCTCGGGCGCCGGCTGCTGTGCGCTGGCCCGGTCGTACGCGGCGATACCCCACACGATCGCGTGGCAGGCCCACAGGTACTCCCACGACCAGTCGTCGAAGTCCGTCTCCCACTTGGCGGGGAACCCCAGGTCGTAGTCGTCGTGGTCAAACCAGGCGACCGCGGTACGGGCCCCGTCCTCGTATTCGAGGCTGTGCTCGTCGCTGTCGAGGATCTGCTCGGTGACGGCGGCAACGAGGCCCGGGTGGCGCTCCTCGCTGGCCTTGGCGGTGACGGTCAGCCACTCCCGGAACTTGGCCTCCGACCAGGCCTTGACCTGCCCGGCGTTGACCTTCTCCTGCCAGTAGCCGGGGTTGATGCCGTCGCGGCTGGTGCCGCGGAACATGCTGAACAGGTCGGCGAGCGGGTGGGTCGAGAAGACGAAGGTAGGGCCGTCGCCGCGGATGGTCATCCCGTTGGGCCAGGTGATCAGGTCGTAGCGGTAGAGGCCGCCGTACTGCGGGTTCGCGAACCGCAGGTGCCGGTACAGGCCGTCCTCGTGGAGCACGGTCAGCTGGTGTTTGGCGGTGTCGCGGGCGAACCGGGCGGCGGCGTCGGCGATCGGGTCGATGGTCATCGGTCAGGCCTCCGCGTGGGCGGCGAGGACGGCGCGGCCGAGGTCGGTGAGCAGCACCGGCCGGCCGCGGAGCGGCACGTAGTCGCCGAGCTCGACCAGGGCGTCATCGGGCTGGCCGTTGCCGCGCAGACGCTCCAACGCGGGCCGGGAGACACCCGAGCCGGGCTTGGCGGGGTCGCGGTAGACGTGGATCGGCTTGCCGGCGTCCTGCGCGGCGGCGAACCGAGCAAGGTAGCCGCGGCCCACGTCGGTCGTGCGGGGCAGCTCGGGGGCGTCGATGTCGAGCGGCTGTTCGGTCATGGGATCGCTCCAGGGGTGTGTGGCGGGCTGTGGGCGGGTCGCGCGCGCGTTCGGACGCGGGGCCGGTCTCCGGGCGGCTGGCGGCCCGTCAGCCGGTTTCTCGGGTGTGGTCTGCAGCAATCTGGGCGTCGATCTGTGCCATGCGCTCGGCGAAGGTCGGCGGCGTCCAGGTGTCGTCGCGGGGTTCGGTGCGCCGCTGGGCCTGTTCGTGGGGCCATGCGGGTCCGGTCTGGCCGCCGGGCAGGCCGAGCAGCAGCGGGGGCTGCTGGGTGTCGGTCGGCCGTTCACGCTCAGCCCACTCGATCCAGCGGACCGCGGCGGCCTCGGGCGTGGTCTGCCAGCGGTCGGCGCGCATGCGGCGGACGAACTTGCGAGTGACCTCGGCGAGCTGGCTGCCGGTGAGGACCGGGCGGCCAGCCGCGGTGCGTGCCGACTGGGCGGACGCGATGGTCTCGCTGTTCGGCTGCCAGGTCTCAGGGATCAGAGAGAGCGCCTCGGGCGCCTGCGCGCGGGGACGGTCACCTTCTTCTCTCTCAGTACCACTAGTGGGGAGGGGAGGGGAGGGGAACGCGCGCGCGTGAGTCCCATCGGAGTCCCCCCGGGACACAGACATCTGACCTGCGTGTTCGTCAGAATCGGGCCTGTGAATCGAGCTCGATTCGTCTTCGTTTCGGCTGCGATTCGCGTGCGATTCGGGGTCGATTCGCGCTCGGTTTTCCGCCTCGGCGCGCTGGTTGCGCTTCTTCGCGGCAGCCTTCGAACGGCGGTCCAGTACCTGCTTCCTGGAGAAGTTCGCCCCGGCGAGGTAGTCGTGCATCACGTAGTCGCCGTGCGGAGGTTGCGGGCAACGCGGGCAGGCGTGGCCACTCTCGTGCCACAGACCGACCGTGATCAGCTTCTGGACCTGTGGCGGGGTGCCGTACATGCTGGCGATGGCCCCGGGCACGATGCCGTCGGTCAGATGTGCCGAGCAGTACGCGCCGCAGCGCACCCAGAGGCCGATGGCGGCGTTGCCGGCCTTCAGCATCTTGGGGTGGGCGTACGCACTGTCGTCCACCGCGAACCACGTCATCGGGAGGTGCTCCTACGTTGGGGGTTGGGCGCCCGTGGCGGGGGGATCGCGGCCAGCCCCGCCACGGGCCGTACAGGGTGGTTCAGACGGGCCTGAAGAGCAGCACCGGCGCGGCGTCTACTTCGGCGAGCGGACCGGCGGCCAGCTCATGCCAGGCCGGGATACCCTGCTCGGGGATGGAGTTGACGACGCGGAGCATCGCGTGGCCGCAGCGCAGCGTTATGGAGGTGCCGGCGCCGGACGGGGCGGCGCCGAGGCGCACATCTGCCTGCGAGTCGACGCGGCCGAGCCAGGTGCGGACGAGCGGGATGTCCGCGTGGCTCAGGTGTGCGTGCCAGCGGCCCTCGTTGACGGAGTCGGCCCGATCGACCGCCATCGTGCATTCGTCGACGGCAACGGCGTACAGGTGGCTACCGAGCGCCTCCAGGCGGATGGCGGCCAGCTCGGGACGGCCATGGACGTGCGGTTCGGTGTGGTCGAGCATCGTGGTCAGCGCGTGGGCGCTGATGGTGGTGCGCATGGTGGGCTCCAGGGGCTGGGGCCGCCCGGGGATGGCCCGGGCGGCAGAACAGTTGGTCAGTGGGCCGGCGGCTGCGGGGCGGTCTCCGCGGCACTCTCGGCGTCCAGGCGGTCCGCGACCTGCCGCAGGATGTAGGCGGCCTGCGGCTTGCTGAGGCCGCTGCCGCCGTGCTCCAACAGGACGTTGCTGCTGGGCCCCGGACGCACGATCAGGAAGAACAGGGCGTCGCGGCCGTCGATGGCTACCATCGAGACGTCGTCAGTGCTCATGCGGCGGGCCTCCTGCGGCTGGGCCGCGAGTCGGCTTCGCCGATTGTTGGCGCCTGCTGCCAGCCGCCGAGGTCCCGCCACCGAGCGACGGTCTTGGGTCCTGCCCCGATCGCGCGGGCCACCTCGGTCACGGTCAGCCCGTCATGGAGGTACAGGTGCCGGGCACGCTGGATCCGCTCGGACGTGCTGACCATGTCGGCGCCCAACTCCATCGGGCCGCCGACCCGGCCAGCGAGGTTGCGGATCGTGGTCGGCCCCGATTTGGTGGCGGGCGCCGGACGGCCGTGCTCATCCCACGTGAGGTAGCTGAGGGCGTCCGTCACGCGCTGGTCCGGGTCGACCAGGCCGGCCAACACGACGATCAGCGCGATCAGCTCGGTCCGGTCGAGGTGCTCGGTGTGGTGGGCGACGTCGTGGTGGTCGCCGTCACCGCGCACGACGCACGCCAACTTCGCCGCCACCGGCAGCAGCCGCTCGGCGAGTTCACCGCGTTCGGCGGCCGTCAGGGCCGTCATGACGCACCACCGGTACGCGGGCGGGGGATCATCGGCCACTCGCCGTTCACCACGGCGGACGGGTCGGTGCGGCGCCGGTACTGCTGCCGGTCGAAGGCCTGCCCGGCCGCCCACTCGGCCTGCATCCAGTGCAGGTGCTCGACGGTCCAGTCCTGGATGTTCGGGTAGCGGCGGGCGATCTCGCCGACGATGCGGGCGGCGGCGAGAGCGTCCGCGTTGGCGGTGTGCGCCCGGCCGACCTCTACCCCGTAGTGCTTGGCGAGGGACTCCAGGTTGCGGGAGCCCTTGCGCCAGCGGTCGGCCTGGCGGTCGATCACCAGCGGATCGATGACGTGCAGATCGGTGTCGCCGAGCTGCTGAGCGAGCGACGGCAGGCCGTGCCGGGCCAACTCCCGGTCCAGGAGCGTCAGATCGTACGGCGCGTTCATCACCACCAGCGGCACGCCGGCCCGGGCCTGGGCAACGATGGCGGCCGCGATCTCGGCGACCACCGCGGCGGCCGGGCGGGCACCGCGGGCCTGCGCGTTGGTGATGCCGTGCACCTTGGTGGCGGCGCGCGGGATCGGGATGCTGGGGTTGGCCATCCACGCCCGGGTGACGGCCCGCTGGCCGCCGCCAACCTCTACCAGCGCCGCGGTGATGATCCGGTCGGACTCCACGTCCAGGCCAGTGGTTTCGGTGTCGAACGCGGCCATGCGGCCGGTGTGCCAGCTCACTCGGCACCACCCTGCTGGTTCGCGGCGCTGCCCTGACCGGGCTGAGCGGGAACGGCGCGGGTGATCTCGGCGGCGGTCACCCGCTGCTCGGGGAACGCCTCATCCGGGGTGACCTCGCCCCGCTGGAGCGACTGGTAGAGGATCTCCAGCTGCGCGAGGTCCATGTCGGTCCAGTTGGCAACCTTCCGGCCGCGGTTGTCCTCCAGCTGCTCGGTGGTGATGCCGCGAGCCTGGTAGGCGCTGGTGGCCTGGGCGATGCGCTGCGGAAGGGGAACGCCGCCGCCATGCTTGAGCGTGGCGGTGCACAGGTCCTTGGCCTGCTCGATGTACCAGACAGGCAGCACCGAGAAGATCATCTCCCGGAGGCGGCGGGACCCGTTGTTGCTGTTGTTCTCGTAGATGTCGCGGAAGTCGGCGAGTTTCTGCGCCTTGCCGTTCGCCCACCGGGCGTGCGGCACGATGAACGTGGTGGAGACGCGCTCGTTGGACTCCATGTCCCACGCCCACGCCTGCATCTCGGACTGCTCGAACTCGTCGTCGCGCCGCAACTCCACGAGGCCGTACTGGATGTTGCCCCAGCAACGAGCCAGCTCCTTCGCCAGGTGGATCGTCTCGCCGGCCACCGTCGAACTGCCCTTGGGGAAGCTGTAGAACGCGCGCTTCGCGAGGGCCGGCTGCTTGCACGCCTCGCTCATCCGGCTGATCGAGTACGCCTCGACCCGGGGGAACTGGCGGGCAACCATGACCGCGGCCTGAACTTCGGCGACAGCGCGGGACTGCTCCACTGCAGTGCCCTGGCCGACACGGCCCGGGGCGGGAGTGGCCGGCATGTACTGCTCGGCAGGGTAGTTCACTGGATCTCCTGCATCTGACGGTCCTGGGCCCACGCGGGCAGGGAGACGATCTCGACCTGGTCCGAGTAACCGGGCCAGTGGTCGGAGGCGAGGCACTCCCGGTAGATCGAGAGGGCCTTGCGGTTGCGCTGCCGGCCGATGCGGCGCGTCGCCTGGTCGAGCTGCACCACGTTGACCAGGTACGGAGGCGTCTTCTCCTGGAACACGAAGACGAAGGTCGTCGAGTCGTCGCCGAGGCCCAGCGCCCGGACCGCGTCCACGTACCACGGATCCTGCTGGTGGTAGCCGTAGTTGAGCACCGACTTGGCGATCGACTCCGGGGCCGCCGAGACGCAGCTCTTGTAGTCCGGGATGATCAGCCGACCGTGGCCCAGCGTCGGCAACCAGTCCAGACGCGCACGCCGCCACACGCCGGTGGCCTGGTCTACCCAGAACAGCGACTGTTCCGGTCGACCGCTGTCCTCGGAGAACAGCGCGCTGGCGACCGGGTGTTGGCGGATCGCCGCTGCCATCCGGTGGACCTGCTCGAACTCGGCTGGCTTCAGCGGAATCGCCCCGCGCTCGCGGGCCGCGGCAACCTCGGCCTTCACCTTGGCCGTGCGCCACTCGTCCGCGTCGATACGGACCAGCTCCGGCCCGGTGCCGAGTACGAGCCCGTGGGCGGCCGTGCCGAGGTCGAACACCTTGCGCGGCTTCTGGCCGTGCAGCTGCTCATGCCGGAACAGGGCCGGGCAGCCCGGAGCGAGCAGCCGACGGGCGCCGGTGGAGGAGAGGGAGCCGCCCGGGACCGGGTCGGCGTGGTACTGCTCGTTGGTCATCTCGTAGATGCCGGGCTCGGTGATGATGGGCCCGGCGGCCGGGGCCTCCGGCATGATGGCGGTCACTCGGCCCCAGGTTCAGCGTGTAGTAGCGGCGCGGGGTGCCGTCGCCGTGTCGGTTGAGGTGGCCCTCAGCGACGAGCCGTTCCAGGTGGCGGCGGATAGTCGCGCGGTGGCTGTGCGACTGCCAGAAGCGGCGGAAGACCGGCTTCGCGCGGCCCACGGTCCACTCGCCCTGCTCGCGGCGGATGGTGTCGAGGAGGTACTGGCGGAAGGCCAGGCGGCGTTGGTGCGGCCCGGCGGCCGGGGTGCTGGCCCCCAGCGGCTCGGTGATGGTCATCGGTGTCTCCTGGTGGGCCGGGCGCGGTGGGCGCCCGGCCGAAGTCGAGGGTCAGGCCTTGCGGGGCTGGCCGGTGCCGGTCGCGATGGCGTACTGGGCGGCGTCGTCGTAGCCCATGGCGTCGTGCAGCTGCTTCTGCAGGCCAGCGTTCGCGATGCGCAGGCCAGCCAGGTCGGCGGTCAACTTGGCCAGCTCGGCGCGCACCTGGGACTCACGCTGCCCGGCCGCCTGGCGCTCCAGCCGGTCGGCGGCCGCGCGGGCGTCCGCCACGTCGGCCCGCTGCCGGGCGGCCGTCAACTGCGCGGCCAGCTCGGCGTTGTGGTCCAGCGCTTCGCGCAGGTCGTCCGCGAGCGTGCGGAGGTTGCCGGGCCACGGCGCGGTGGCGGGACGGCGGATCAGGGACAGCAGCTTCATCGCAGGGCCTTCCTCTGCTGGGGGATGTACCGGAGGGGACGGACGCGCCGGCGGGCGGCACGGCGCTGGCAGTCGTGCCGCCACTTCGCCAGCCCCGAGCCGAGCAACACGGCGGACGGCGGCAGCCACATCGCGGCGAGCGTCAGCCCGGTCTGGAGACCCGTCATGACTCACCGTCCGGGGTGTACTCGGTCAGCACGATCACGGGGACCACGCGGTACGCGGTCTCGACCTCGTCACCCTCGTGCTGGGCGTACAGCCGCAGCACGGAGTCGTCTTCGGGCTCCTCCGGGTACCAGCGGAGGGTGGGCGCCGGGCCAACCAGCTCCCGGTACGAGTCCTCGGCGTGCGCCTGGGCCTCCTCGAGGTCGAGGTACCGGCCGAGCCGGATGCCGTCGTGCTCGGCCCGCCACACCGTCAACTCGCCGTCTCCGACGAGCGCCTGCATGTTGTCGACGGTCTTCGCCAGCAGAGCCCGAGTGTCAGCGAGTTCGGCACGCAGCTGCTCCACCTCGCCCGCCGCCGGCTGCCGTCCCGGCCGGACCTCGGTCCGCAGCAGCCCGGCCAGCGCGAGCGCCTGCACGATCTCGGCCGGCATCCCCGCATGGGTCAACGCGCTCCGCACGATCACCTCAGCGCGGTCCGTGATCTGCTCCGGCGGCACACCCAGAGCGTCCCGGGCCTCCGCCAGCTCGACCGCCAGCCGGCCGACCTCCGCCAGCAGCGTCGGCACATCCGCCTGCTGCTCCAGCTCGGCCGCGCTCAGCGGCTCCCAGGCGCTCATCGGGCACCGCCCCGGCGCTGCTGGCACCGCAGATCCTCGTAGGCGCCGCGCGCAGCGGCCGCGGTGTCGAACAGGCGAGAGCGCCCCTTCCCGTCCTCGCGCCACCGCACCCGCCACCGGCGATCGTCGTAGCGCTCGCGTCGCACCGCGCTGATCACCGGCTCGCGCTCCGGCTCCGCCTCCGACGGGGCCAGCCGCTTCAGCTCGGCGAGCGCCCCGTCCAGCTCGCCCTCCGCGTCGTCCAGGTCCGCGTCGAGCTCGTCGATCTCGTCCAGCAGCTCGCGGATCACCGGCGCCATCAGGTTCAGCCAGTGCTCGGCCTGCCGGCGGGTGTTCGGGTTCCAGCGCGCCGCCTGCGGCAGGATCGTGTCGAGCTGCATCTCCCGGAGCGCGGCCAGCCGCTCCTCGCTGATTGGCTCCCGGGCGCTCACGCCGCCACCGCCGACCCACGCTGCGGGGCCGGGTACGCCGACACCTCGACCTGCACCTCGGCGTACCGCCCGACCGCCTTCAGCTTCCAGTGCGTCTCGCCGCGGTACTCGTACTCGCTCGGGGGCCACTCCTCCAGGCCCAGCTCACGCACCCACGCGTCGAACGTGTCCGCGTCCGCGTCGTGGAGGAACACCGCCAGCACACCGTTCCGTGCCTCCACGATCGTGGCCGGCAGCTGCGGGTACAGGCGCACCAGGTTGAGCGCCGCGGTGAGCGGCCCGGCGGCGGCACGCAGGGGTGCGGTGCCGGAGGGATGATGATCTCGGTAGGCTCCATGAGGGCCTGCCTCCTTCGTTGTTCTGTCTGGGCGAGGTGGGCTCGGGTCGCCCCTGGGCTGGAATTCCGGGGCGGCCCACCCACAGGTCTGGGGTGGATCAGGCGGTGCGGCGGGCCAGCGCGTCCCGGGCCCGCGCGGCCCTCGCCTTCTGGTCGGCGGGCGCCTCTTCGGCGTGCCACGCCTTGACCTCGTCGAGGTCGAACCGGCGGCCACCGCCGCGGAGTCGCGTGACGGGGCACCCGTCGCGGACCCACTTGTTGACGGTCCAATCGGAGACGCCGTAGTAGGTCTCCAGCTCGGCCTGCTTAAGCAGCGGGGCCGGCAGCGTGCTGACGGTCATCGGCTATTGACCTTTCTTCTGTAGAAGTAGAAGCTCCAGGCATGTCGAACAGGTCCTGGAGCGGCTGGCCGAGTGCGTCGGCAATCAGCCATGCGGTACGGATGCGGCATCGCTTCCGCGCTGACGACCCCTGGGTGACGAGTACTCCGACAGCCGACCGACTCACACCGCGCCCGAGGGGATCCACCGTCTTGGTGGCCTCGGCGAGCTTGGGTATCGACCATCCGCCGGCCTTCATGGCGTCACGGAGGGGCTGGCCGTTCCTCTTGCGGTGCAGGCGGGACATGCAGGACCTCGTGGATAGGGGCGTCAGCTGCGCTGCTTGCCGCTGACATCCACATTTCTACAGTAGATGTAGAAGCATGGTCAAGGGAGTAGTGGAGAGGATTCCCGAGTGTCATTCGAGGCTTGCGGTTAATCGAACAAGCGTCCTAGTGTGGGCGAGTTTGCGCCAGCCTTCTACAGTCCGCTTGTAAACGTAGAAGACCGTTTGGCATGCTTGCGCTATGGACGAGCTCCACGAGGGCACCGAAACGCTCCCGCAGCTGATCCGGCGGGTCCAGGACGCACGTCCCGAACTCACCCAGACCGAGATCGCGCGCCGGGCCGGCGTGTCCGTTGCCGCCGTCAACACCTGGGTGAACGGTGCCCGCATGCCCTCCCGGAAGTCTTGCGACAAGCTCGCCGACGCCCTCAGCGAGCCCCGCGAGCGCGTGTTCGCCGCCGCGAATCGCCGCGTGCCCGGCCCGCTCGCCCCCGACGCCGAGGAACGGATCCTGGCGCTGTATCGTCGCCTGACCGCCGACGAGCAGCGCATCGTGGAACGGCAGCTCGCGGCTCTCGCCGCCGACGACCATCAGATGTAACTGGCATATGCCACGATTTCGTGGCGCCTCGCGCGTAGATCAGCTTAGGCGCTCGCGCAACCGGCGAGGCGGCGGTATGTTCGTGTGCCCAGACTCCGCTGCACCGTCCTCCCCCAGCGGGCACTGATGGCCACCCATGCCCCGAGGGGGACGCATGTGCATCCTGGTCCACCGCAGCCCTACTCCCGCCCACCCTGGAACGCCCAACTCCGCGTCATCACCATCCCGCCGGCCTCTCCTGCGTCAGCGAACTTATTGCCGTTCGGGCCGTGTTGGCCGAACTCGGCATCCCGCAGCCCGACGATGAGGCAGTGTGTTGGTGCGGGGCACCCGTGGAGGCCTACCGGGTGCCTGCCCAGAGACACACGAGCGAAGGGGCCTGCGTTGCCTCGTAGGGCACTGAACAACCCCCGCCAGCTCAGAAGCAAGAGCTGCGGATGTGCCGCCTGCCTGGACGAGTACCCCGGCGAGCGGAAGAAGCGTCGAGACTGCATCGGATCCTGGCAAGCCCGATACCGCGGGCCGGACGGCAAGCAGAAGGCGAAGAACTTCACCAAGAAGGGCGATGCGGACGCCTTCCTCGACCAGGTCCGCACAACGGTCCGTCAGGGCACCTACCTGGACCCGAAGCGCGGCCAGATGAAGATCGGAGACTGGTACGCGAAGTGGTGGCCGACCCAGACGAAGAAGGGCCGGCCTACCACCCGGGGACGCAAGGAGTCCCTCTGGTCGGTCCACGTGAAGCCGAAGTGGGCTGAGTGGCCGCTGGCCGCCGTCGGGTTCATTGACCTGGACGGCTGGCTGCAGAACGAGGTGAAGGGCTACCACACCCGCAAGAAGGTGCTGGAGCTGATGCGGAAGATGTTCCAGGCCGCGATCCTCGATAAGCGGATCACAACGAATCCGACCTTCGGTATCGAGCTGGAGGCGCCTGCGGCGAAGCATGCTGATGAGCTGGCACCCCCGAGCGACGAGCAGTGCGCGCTGATCCGGGCTCACCTGCCGGAGTACTACCGGCCGCTGCTCGACTTCGCTGACGAGACCGGCATGAGGTGGGGCGAGTACACCGGGCTGCGGCTGTGCAACGTCGATCTGAAGGGGGCAACCGCGAGCGTCAAGGAGATCCTCTCCGAGGATGACAGCCAACTGTTCCGTCAGCCGGCTCCGAAGACCAATGCGGGGTTCCGTACGGTGCCGCTCACGCCGGTGGCTGTGGCGGCGGCCCAGGTGATGATCGAGCGGTGGAAGCCCAAGGCGACGCAGTCCGACATCGAGGATGGCGAGCTGCATCCGGAAGAGCTGCTGTTCGTCGGCCCGCGCCGCGGCGTGCTCAGCCGGCACAACTTCCGGCGGGTCTGGGTGCAGGCGATCCAGGACGCCGGGGTCGCGCGGAAGGTGGTCAACCCGGAGACGGGGCGCACGGAGTGGTGGCCCAGGATCCACGACTACCGGCACCGGTTCGCGTCGCGACTGAAGGATGCCGGCGTGCCGGAGAAGGACGTTCAGGTGATCATGGGCCATGATCGCGGGTCGAAGGTGACGTGGCTCTACACGCACGCCGGCCCGGAGGTCGTCGAGTCCGTCCGAGCTGCTCTGGTTGCTGCTGGTCAGCCCACACTCAGGGCCGTGTCCTGAGAGTCCACAACGATTCCACAACCCCCGATCGCTGATCCTCTCTCAGTCTCTCTCATCCACAGAACTGAGAGTGGGTCAGCGCATCGGGTCAGGCACTCTGACCCCCTCTCATTCTCTCCAGACCTCGGCCAATCGCTTTCCTGTTCTTGTAAAGCGGGGGTCGTCGGTTCGAACCCGACAGGGGGCTCGCGTAGGAAGCAATGCGACCGGCGCCCGAAGGGCCAACTCACCGGAGTGATCCGGTTGGGCTGGCCCTTCGCTGTTGTTCGAGCGGTTCCGGCGGTCAGTCCGATCGTGCCACTGGCGTGCCAGAAGCGTCCGGCGGGTCGTTCTGCCCCAGCTCCTTGCGGACGGCCTTACCCACGGCTGTCCTGTGCACCTGTGCGCTCTCCCTGCGCCTCCCCACGCGTCGATACCGCACGCCGCTATGGCTAATAAGAAGAGAACGAACGGCCTTTGGCGCTACTGGGGTCTGATTGCCTTCGTTGTTGCTATGACCGGATGGTTTACAGCTGACTTTGGGCCTCTCGGAATCACAGCCTTGTCCGCTCTGAGCTTCCTCTGGTTTCTCTTCCAGGCGCCAGTCCCGTGCGGTGCCCTGAACCGCGGCGACGTTGCGACATGCCGCAATAACGGCAACGGCGTTCTTCGTGGTTGTCATATCAGGCAGCATCAGTGGCAGAGGCTGAAGGGGCTCGTCCTGCGACGCCGATGGCGAGAGATTTCGGCGGACCTCTTCCCCAATGCCACTACGAGCCTTGCGAGCTTGGGGGCGATCGTTGCACTTCTGTCGTCGACCATCGGAGTCGTGAAGTCCCTGACTGGCAACGGCTGATGTATTTGCCGACGAGATGGGTCGTCGTCCGAGGCTGAGCAGTGCCCACCGCATGGCACCTGGGATGATCTGATCAGCGTGCCTCGCGAAGAAAGTTGTGAGGCACGGAGTCCATACCCCCGACTCGTTCGCTGGGCGGAGCCAGTTGTCGCGCACGATTGTCCTACGGCCTTCGCGCGACCTGCCCGGCTGCTGGCTGGGCGAGGGCACACAGCCACCCGCTGGGATCCCCGCCGGGAGCCCCATGAGCCTGCTCGTTTCAGGTCGAGGTCTATCGCCGCATTCCAGTGCGCGTCGTCTTCGTCGAGCGTTCCGTAGGTGGCCCGGCACTCCATGAAGCCATGTATGTCGGCAAGCGATCGGATTCTCCGGGCCAGGCGGACAAACTGCCAGGAGTTTTCGGGCTGCCTGGCCAGGCCAGGACGCGTCGAAGCGGCCGGTCGGCTGAGCCTGAGGGCCTACAATCGTGGCCGTTGCTGCGACCTTGGCGAAGCAAGCTATCGCGTTGGATCCCCCCCGAGGGTTACTCGACGCGCTGCCCTCGACGGCAGAGCCGAGGGCCAGTCAGCCGGTCATCTCAGAGAGCCTTCCCCGCAGAGGCCCCTCGAGCTCGAGGTTGTCGCCTCGGGTGGTGGTCTGTAGCAGTTCGGTGATGACCACGAGCTCCGCGAACCTCCCCGCCGGCGTGTCGAGGATGTGCCCGAGTCGCCGCCGGATTTCTGCGGCGGTATCCGGGACAAGGAGACTGTAGGAGAACAGCAGTGCTGCGTCGTAACCGGCGGGTGCGGCGCCCCAGCCTTCCCAGTCGAGGACTGTGAGGGTCGGGCCCGTGAGGTTGGCCCAGTGCAGGTCGCCGTGGGCGGTCGTCCAGGCGGGCACCTTGGTGTCGATCGGGATGCCGAGGTACTGCGGCATGGCGCGGTCCAGGTACTCCTGGCGGACCGCCACTCGGTCGCTGGGGACGGTGGCGATGGCGTCGAGGGCGGTGCTGAGTTCATCCCACCAGGCGTCGTTCAGGTCAGGCGCTTTCCGGAGGGTCGGCTCGTGGGTGGCGATGGTGGGAACGGTGACCCTGTCGTACAGCTCGGCCAGGTAACCGTGTTCGCGTTCGGTCCAGGTTTGCCGGCCCCTCAGCCGTGGTCGGGGGACCGCAGGAGGCACGAGTCGCTCCGCCTCCTGTGGTCCCTCCCAAAGCTTGCCGCCGGCTTTCTCGGCCGGGGCGGACACCAGACGGAGCCAGCCTTCGCCGGACGTCGTGGTGACCGGGCGGCTGAGGGTTCGTCCGCGCCAGCCCCACGACTCGTGGGAGCCGTTCGGGGTCACGCCGAGCACCGTCGCCGCTGTGCTGTGTGCTTCGCGCATCCGCTCGGCGGTGTTCGGCTCAGGTTCCGAGTACATCAACGACCCTTCGGAGTAGGTCCGGAGACAGCGGTGGTCGGCCGACAGCCTCGGCTGCCTGCGTCCAGTGTTCCGGGCTTCCGGTCGACAGGAGCACGCGCTTCACCCCTGGGGTTGATGCGACTACGGCGAGGGCTACCTCGGCAGCAGACCAGCCGGGGTTGATCAGCTCGGACAGTTCCGGGGTCACCATGCCGGGGATCTCGCCGCCGTGGAGAGGAGCGGAGGCGAACACCTCCAGCCCAGCTGCCGCCGCATCGGCGAGTGGTCCGTGTCCGTTGAGTGCCTGAGCGACGGGTGCCAGGTGGACGAGCGAGATCGGCAGTTGGACCGCCCGAAGGTGGTGGTTCGGGCCGCCAGCCTTGGCCGCGAGTTCGAGCAGCATCGGCACGTCGAAGAGGCCGCTGCTGATGCCCCGCCAGGTTGCCACTCCGTAGGCGCTGATGAGCTGCTGGCTGCACGCCTCTTCCAGAGCCACGAAGGCGGCGTGCAGCCGTGAGGAGATCTCGTTCTTCCCGCAGCCGTGTTCGGGGTTGTGGAGGAACACCACGTCGGGCACGCGGCCGAGCAGGCGCTTGCTGCGGTCGAGCTGCCAGGCGATGTAGTCCGGGGCCAGGCAGTGCCCGCGATCGGCGTCCCCTGCGGTCAGGACGCCAGCCCGCAGGGCGAGGTCTTTGGCGTTGACCGGGACGAAGCCCACCTTCGTGGAGACGCGCAGCCCCGGATGAGCGGCCAGCACTTCGGCGAGGGACGTCTCTGCCTGGCCATGTTCGTAGTTGGGCGCGGTGTCCACCCAGTCCGCTCCGCGCGACGCGGCCATCAGCGCGGCCCCAGTCACGTCAGGGCAGCGGTAGGTGCCCAGGCCCAGCGCGGCGGTCATCGTGGGTGTCCGATGGCAGCGGCCTGGCCGTCGACCAGCTCGGTCACGACACCGGCCGCCTGCGCGAGGGTGACGCCTGCGGCCTGTGCGAGATCGGCCAGCCGGTGGGGTTCCCCGTCGGCGAGGAGCACGAGCATCGGCTCGGCCCTCGCAGCGAAAGTCCACTCTTCCCCGCCGGCCGTCAGCCTGACGGTGCCATCGGGCGCGGCCGCGAGCGCGGACCGCGTGGTGATCAGGCGCACTTGCAGGTTGGGGTCCGGTGGGGCCGCCGTGATGTGGGGCAGCGAGGGCGCGAGCCGGGCGCGCTCGGTGGCGTCGCGAGCCGCGCAGAAGCGGGCGATCAGGTCGTTGTCGCCGAGCTCGGCCGTGAGGAGCTTGCCAATTGCGTCGAGGAAGACGCGCTGCTCCTCGGTGGCCCCGAAGCGCGGGATGTCTGCCCGGACAGCCTCGTGGGCTCGCAGCTTCTCCGACAGCCAGGTGATCAGGTCAGCGCCCGTCGTGCTCTGCAGCCCGCACGTGACGTGCAGCGAGTGCTCGCCCTCGGAGGCCGCGACGGCGTGCCACCACCCCCGGGGCAGGTAGAGCACGTCGCCTGCGGTGAGGACCAGATCGGCGACGGGCTCCTCGGGCGGTGGTTCGGGCGTCTCGACGTCGCGGTGCATCGGTGCCGTGCGGGTGGGCCGGTAGATCCGCCAGCGCTTCGCGCCGTCGAGCTGGACGACGACCACGTCGTGGTCGTCCCAGTGGATGCCGAAGCCCTCGGTACCGGTCCAGGAGGCGTACAGGTTGGCCTGCACGCCGGTCCGCAGCCAGCGTTCCAGCTGGCCAGCCATGGCGCTGATGCCGGGGTGGAGTTCATCGACGGCGTCCAGGACCAGCGTGGCGCCCTCGGTGAGGCGCTTGTGCAGCTCGGACGGCTGGAGGCGGTGCCAGACGGTGCTTCGGCGGGTGACGATCGGCTGGGAGTACGTGTGCGCGGGCACCTGCTCGCCGTTGGCGGCCAGGCGGAGGCGCGGGGTTCGAACCGGTGGTGGGTCAGGATGGCGTTGAGGTCATCCCAGCTCATCAGTCCGGCGAGTGACGCGGCTTCACCGCGTGCGACCTTGAAGCTGAGGCCGAGCGTCTGGGCGAGGAAGTCATCCCCGCCCAGACGCTCAACCACCGAGAAGCGCTCGGCGGTCATGGTGAGGTAGCCGTCAGTCGTTGGTGTCGGTGCGGCCGGTGGAGCCGCCGTCGGACGGCTGCTCGCCGCGCGAGCGGGCCGCGGTGACCTTCGCACGGGCGACCAGCAGGCCGTCGCCCTCCAGCTCGGTGGCGGTGGTCGTCAGGTTCTCGGGCATGAAGTACTCCTTCGGGTTCATGGGGTGGGCTGGCTGCCCGGTCCCGTCTTGGGTGCTGCGATGGCTCCCGGTGCCCAGGCAAGCCGTGGCGGGGAACCTCAGGTGCTTACGCCGCAGCGCTGTTGGCAATGCGGCCACCTGCATCCCTCCCGCCCGAGGTGGGTGGGAGGAAGTCTCGTCAGACGTCGGTCGGCACGACTTCCTGGGTGCTCGGGGCAGCGGCCCGCACCAGCGCGGTGAGTCGTTCGTCCCCCGACACGGCGGCGCTGGCGCCGACCTCGAACCAGACCCGCTTGCCGGCGGGGTCCGGCTCCGCGCCCCAGTCCGTCGCGAGTGCCGCCACCAGGAACAGCCCCCGCCCATTGGTGGCGTCAAGGTCGCCCTCGCCGGGAGCCGGCAGCTCGTGGCTGCTGTCCACCACCTCGACGCGCAGCCGCCCACCGTTCCAGGACACGCACACGACGCACGGGGCGTCCGTGTAGGACACGGCGTTGGTGATCAGCTCGCTGGAGAGCAACTCGACGTCCCGGAGCGCGTCCTCCGTCAGCGGCACGTCCCAGTCGCGGACGGTCCGTATCACCCGGCACCGGGCGGCCGGGACGGCCTCGGCACTGGGCAGTACGCGGAAGCCGAACGGGGTGGGCGCGGTGGGTTGGTGGGTGGCGACGGACATGAGCGCGGACCTTTCACGCGAACGAGGTCGGCATCGGGCCGATTCGTGTCGGGATTCACCCGACAGGGATCTACAGAACCGCTTCCAAAGCCGGTGAACCAGAGCAGAATTGATGCGGCATTGGGGGATCCGTGCTGCAAACCCGGCCATGACCTGGCCTGTTGCGGCTACAAGCGAACTGACGTACCACTGGAGGACTCGGGATGGCATCCAGGAGGTCCCGGCTGGTCCAGCGCAGGGAAGCCGTCGGCCACACCCAGGAATCCCTGGCTGAGGCCCTCCAGGTGGACCGTTCGACAGTGGGGCGCTGGGAGAGCGGTAGAGGTACGCCGCAGCCCTGGATGCGGCCGAGGCTCGCCCGGGCCCTGCGGCTCTCGGTCGACCAGTTGGCGGACCTGCTGGCGCCCTCCGGAGGCGCCGAAGCGGTTTCACCTCTGGCTGGTCATGACGATGCCTTGGCTCCCGTGCCTCCCATGCGCGCTGACCACAGCCATGGTCTCGTGGCGGCAGTGGCGGCCGACTCAGCGGAGTCCGCGATCTTCCTCCGCTTCGCGAGCGCTTCCAACGTGGATGACACACTGCTGGAGCAGATCGATGCGGACATCGCCAGGCTGGCAGAGGACTACGTCAGCAAGCCCGTATCCGAGGTCTTCCACGACATTGGGACTCTCCGGCGAGGGGTGTTCGACCTCCTTCACGGCCGCCAACACCCCTACCAGACAAGTCATCTCTACCTACAGGCCGGACGCCTCTGTGGCCTGGCCACGCATGTTGCACTCGACCTCGGTCAGTACACAGCTGCCGCTACGCATTCGCGAACGGCCTGGCGCTGTGCGGAGTCAGCCGGCCACAACGGCCTTCGGGCCTGGATCCGATCTGTCCAGTCACTGATCGCCTACTGGCAGCAGGACCACCGCCAGGCGGCCAAGTTGGCCAGAGCCGGGCTGCCGTACGCAGATGGCGGGACGATCGCAGCCCGCCTACTCAGCCTCGAGGCACGGGCCACTGCGGCACTGGGCGACAGCGCGAGCGCGCTCCGAGCGGTAGAGGCGGGCGAGGCAGCACGGGGCACTGTGGCCGCCGTCGATCTCCCCGGCGTGTTCACGTTCCCAGAGGCAAAGCAGTACGCCTACGCCGGTACCGCCCTCCTCGCCCTGGCCAGCCAAGCTCACGTGAACCGCGCCATCGAGGCGTCTTCCAGGGCCATCGCCATGTATGAGTCCGCACCGCAGCAGGAGCAGTCCTCCGGTGACCTACTGGCCGCCCACCTTGATCTCGTCAACGCCCATCTCGCACAGGGCGACCTCGACGGCGTGCAGGAGAAGCTCGCGGTGGTGTTGGCTGCCGCCCCGGGCCGGCGAACGGCGAGCATCTCCAGCCGTCTTCGCGCACTGAGTATTCGTCTCGCCGAGCCCGCCTACGCAGGCTCCCCGATCGTCCTGAGTCTCCGTGAGAATGTCAGAGAAGCCTGTGCTCGACCCGCACTCACGAACCCTCCGGAGCTGCCCCAGTGACGAGCAACACCGCACAGCAGGACGCCGCAGTCGCCGACCGGACGATCCTGGCGAACAGCGCCTACGCCGACGGCCGCCACCTGGCCGCCCGCCAGTCCATCTACCGGTGGCAGCAGCCGCAGTACGACCTGCCGGGGATCGTCCTGGAGGAACTGGCCAGCACCAGGGGGACTGTGCTCGACATTGGCTGCGGCAACGGTAGGTTCGTCAGCCGCCTACACAAGGACCGTCCAGACCTTCAGGTCGTCGGGATGGACATCTCAGCTGGCATCCTCGCCGAGGTTGAGAAGCCGGTTCTGGTAGCCGACGCCCAGGCTCTGCCATTCGCCGACGACAGCGCGGACGCGGTGCTGGCACTGCACATGCTGTACCACGTGGGAGATATCGAGGCCACGATTCAGGAGTTGGCCCGGGTTCTTCGGCCCGGCGGCATGCTCATCGCCTCGACTAATAGTGACAGCGACAAGCGGGAACTCGAGCAGCTCTGGATGAGGGCCGCAGGCGATGTTCTGGGAATCACCGATGGACCGGCGCGCGTCTCCCTCAGCTCGCGCTTCTCTCTAGAGAAAGCCCCCGGCTACCTCGCGGTGATGTTCAAGGACATCCGAGTGCGTGAACTTCCTGGCATCATCGAGGTCACAGACCCAGGACCGGTCGTTGCTCACCTCGCTTCCTACGAGGCGTGGGCCGAGCAGTGTGGGGTGCCTTTCCATGAAACCATCGGCCGAGCGGCTGAGATTGTTGCTGCCGTCATTGCAGATGAGGGCTCATTTAAGATCACATGCCTTGGGGGATGCTCGCCTCTCGAGCGTGATTGCCGATCCGGTAGCAGTACAAAGCAGAGTTTGACTCGACGGTGATGGGGTTGTCACCGCATAAGCGCAAAACGTGAGTGAAACTTAAGGTATTTTGATTATGTATTTGAGCTGGATCCCGGAATGGTGTGTTCGTGGACTTTGAATCCGTGGCCAAGGCTGTGACTGCGGTGGCAACGCCGATTGCAGCCCTTGTTGGTGTGGCTAGCCGACGGAAGAGGCTTCGCAATGAGATTCGCGAGAATCTCGCACTTGCTGAAGAGTTGCAGAAGAATACGATCCTTAATGAGCACACGCCGGTGGCCGTGTGGCTGTATGGCAGGATCGCTCTGGATGTGGCTAAACTTACTGGCCAGCCGCTGGGTGTGCCAAAGAAGCCAATTCCGAAGGGCTCTGTAGTCGCTGCTGCTGTAATTTCCGCAGGCTTCGGATGGTGGGCCTATTTTATCAATAGGGGTGGATTTGTCTGGTATTCCGTCTTTCCGGGTTCGGTAAGTGTGTTGATGCTCATCTCTATTCTGGGAATGACTACCAATAGGGAAATTCCAGATGCAGGTCAGGGATCCGACCAGCAAGACCCTGAGGGGGAAGAGGCTGGTGTTGCCGAAGAGGTCTCTGGGTTGCCTGCCGAGGAGGCTGCGTGAGCGATGC
The DNA here is from genome assembly GCF_006636205.1 of Kitasatospora acidiphila. NCBI lineage: Bacteria > Bacillati > Actinomycetota > Actinomycetes > Kitasatosporales > Streptomycetaceae > Kitasatospora > Kitasatospora acidiphila. The sequence continues at coordinate 5,153,886 of NZ_VIGB01000003.1, forward strand.
GTGAGCGGACGGGATGGCAGGAGTTGTCCAGGGGTGGATCACGGGGCCTGCCGCGTGGCGCTGACCCCTGCAGGTTTAGCGCCACGCGGCATCAGGTATCACGCCCCGTCATGATCCGGGTTCGTCTTGTAAAGCGGGGGTCGTCGGTTCGAACCCGACAGGGGGCTCAGTGTCCTGGCCCAGGTCGGGGCCTTGGAAACGCAGCAGGGCCCGGATCGAGATCGGTCCGGGCCCTGCTGGCATCTCGAACTGACATCAGCGCCCAGCGAGGCGGGGCGCGGCCTGATGTCACCCGGCTTCGCGTGATCGGTGGCTTGGGGTACGGCAGTTGCTGAGCCGTTGCTCGCGTGGGCGGCGCGGGCTCAGGTGTTTGCTGGGTATGAACTCCGTTCTTGCTGTGGGGAGTTGGTTGGGGCGAACTCGGCTGCGTCGGGCGTCCAGTCAGTCGGGGTCGCCGGCGAGCAGTCGGTCGAAGTAGCCGAGCAGCAGGCTCTTCAGCTGGTCCCTCAGCGCCGGAACCTGTTCCTCCTCCGCCTCCACCAGGAGCGGGAGCACGCCCTTGTACGCGGCGAGTGTGACGGCGGCGCCGAGTTGCAGGCGGGCCTCTGGCAGGTCGGGTGCGTAGAGCGTGAGCAGTGCCTGGATGCGTGCGTGCGTCCTGGCCATCAGTGGTGCCTGAAGGTCCATCACGTGGCCGGGGGCGTTTCCGCCGATGAAGAGGACCAGGCAGGCCGGGTTCTTGCGGTGGAACGCGACGATCGGTTCCAGGGAGGCGCCGAGCGCCTGTTCCAGCGTGACGGAGGTCGGATCCACGATGGCGAACGGTGCGAGCAGCGCGTCGAGGTTGTCGGCGTAGTACTCGGCGAGGGCGGCGGCGATCGCGTCCTTGTTCGGGAAGTACTGGTACAGCGAGCCGGGGGAGACGCCCGCGCGGGCGGCGATGGCGTTCGTCGTGGTGGCCGCGTACCCGGACTCGGCGAAGACCTGGCCCGCCGCCTCCAGCAGCTGCGCGATCCGGCGCTCCCCGCGCGCCTGGCGCCGCTTGGGGCGTTCCTCGGTCACGGGCGGCTTGCTGGCGGGGGTGGTCTCGGCGGTCACCTAGCCGATGGTAGGGCTCGTTGACGAATGCGAGCAATCACTCGTAATCTCGGAGGACTAGGAAACGCGAGCAAAGACTCGCGTTTTCCTCTCGTGATCCGGCCTGCCGTTTTCCGCCTTCCGCACGCCTTCCGTTTCGCCAACCGCACGCTCAGGGGGACAGCCATGTCCGCATCCGTCGACACCGTCGTCGTACCCGTCGACCCGGTAACCGAGGCCGCGACCCGCGCGCCCGGCCGGGCCTGGACGCTCGCGATCGTCTCGATCGCGACCTTCATGCTCATGCTCGACCTCACCGTCGTGAACGTAGCCCTGCCCGACCTGCGCAACGCCCTCAACGCCGACTTCTCCGGTCTCCAGTGGGTGCTCGACGCGTACGCCCTCACCCTTGCCGCCTTCCTGCTGACCGGCGGCTCGCTCGCCGACCGGCTCGGGCGCAAGCGGGTCTTCATCACCGGGTTCGCCGTCTTCACCGCCGCCTCGCTGCTCTGCGGCGCGTCGACGGACGTGCTCGCCCTCAATCTCGCCCGCGGCCTCCAAGGCGTTGGCGCGGCCGTCCTCTTCGCCGTCGGCCCGGCGCTGCTCGGCCAGGAGTTCCGCGGCAAGGACCGGGCGATGGCGTTCGGCGTCTTCGGGGGCGTCTCCGGCCTGGCCATCGCCTTCGGCCCGCTCATCGGCGGGGCCCTGACCAGCGGCATCGGCTGGCGCTGGATCTTCCTCGTCAACGTCCCCATCGGCGTGGTCGCGATCGTCCTGAGCGCGTTGCGCATCCGCGAGTCGCGCGAGCCCGGCACCCACGGCGTCGACTGGGTCGGCCTGGTCCTCTTCTCCGTCGCCCTCGGCGCGCTGGTGCTGGGGTTCCTGCGCGGCGAGGCGGAAGGCTGGACCAGCCCGCTCATCCTCGGCCTCTTCGCCGCATCGGCGCTGCTGCTCGCCGTGTTCGTCCTGGTCGAGCGCCGTCTCGGCGGGGCCGGGATGCTCGACCTCTCGCTCTTCCGCAACCGCACCTTCAACGGGATCTCGGCGGCCACGCTGCTGGGCAACGCCGCCGGCATGGCGTCGATCTTCCTGGAGGTGTCCTACGTCCAGAACGTGCTCGGCGCGACGCCCTGGCAGGCGGGCCTGCGGTTCCTGCCGTTGACGCTGGTGCTGTTCGTCGTCGCCGCGGTGACCGGCAGCCTGACGGTTGCCGTACCGCCCCGGCTGCTCGTCGGCACGGCGATGGCGCTGATGGCCGGCGGCCTGCTGGCGATCCGGCTGATCGACGTGCACAGCGGCTGGACCGCGATGCTGCCGAGCATGCTGCTGACCGGCGCGGGGATGGGCATGTTCAATCCGCCGCGCGCGTCCGTCTCGATCGGGGTGGCCGAGCCCGCGCGGGCCGGCATGGCCGCCGGGATGGGCGAGACCTTCCAGCAGGTCGGCATCGCGATCGGCATCGCGGGATTCGGCGCGCTCTTCCAGCACCGCGTCGGCGACGCGGTCGCGGCGGCGGTCCCGGGGTTGCCTCCGGGCGCGCGGCAGGCGGTGGCGGCAGGGGCGGGCGAGCAGGTGGCGCAGGGCGCGGGCGCCCTGCGCGCAACGGTGGCGGAGGCGGCCCGCGCAGCGTTCGTCCACGGGCTCAGCGACGTCCTGACCATCTGCGCGGCGGTCGCCGCCTTGGCGTCGGCCATCGCCTTCACGACCCTGCGCCGCAGCGATCTCCACGAGAGCGCGGTCGCGCACTGACCCAGGGGCGTGGCGTCACGCGGTCGCTGAGGCTTGCTGGGCGGGCGAAGGGGCGGGCTTCGGGAAGAGCAGTAGGTGAAGGCCGGCCGCGACGGTGCCGCCCACGAGGGGGGCGACGATGAAGAGCCACACCTGGTTCAGGGCCGTACCGCCGAGGATGAGGGCGGGGCCGAGGCTGCGGGCGGGGTTCACCGATGTTCCGGTCACCGGGATCCCGATGAGGTGGCACACGGAGAGCGCCAGCCCGATGGTCAGTCCTGCGGCCGTGGCATTCGCGGTCTTGCTCGTCACGCCGAGGACAGTGAAGACGAAGAGAGTGGTCAGCACCACCTCGATCAGGAAGGCCCCGCCCAGGTTGATGTGAATGGGGCTGGCGGCACCCCAGCCGTCGGCCCCGAGGCCGGTGGTCGAGCGGCTGTAGAGGGGCGAGCAGGCGAACGTGCCCCAAAGGAGCAGTGCCCCGAGGATCCCGCCGATGAACTGCGCGGCCCAGTAGCAGGCCGCCTCGAGCGGCCGGATTCGGCCGGCGAACAAGGCTCCGATGGTGACGGCTGGATTGATGTGACAGCCGGAGACGGGCCCGAGGACGTACGCCAGGGCCAGTAGGACGAGGCCGAACGCGAGCGCGGTGGCGACCACGCCGGCGGCGAAGCTGCCCCCAGCCGTGCCGAAGCCGAACGACAGGGTTGCCACCCCGACGCCGACATAGACGAGCAGTCCTGTTCCCAGTAATTCCGCGGCCAGCTTTCGGATCATGGTGTCCCTCTCCCGGGTGGCATCAACCGCTGCGGTCTGCGACGTAGGTCCAGGGCTCGATCCAGAGCCACTTGGATACGCAAGGTCACTAGATCATGGCGCAGAGTAGTCGGCAACTGCTCTGCCGGGCGTCGGCTCCGTGGTTGACGGCAGCTCAGGCCCGGCGCTCCCCCTCGCAGCGCCGGGCCTGACGGTGTTTGCGGAGACGGGCCGGGCGGTCGCTCGTGGGGGCCCGGCCCGTGCAGCGCAGTCAGTGGGTGGCTGGGACGTTCTTGACCAGGGCCTTGGTCAGGGCCACGCCGGCGGTGCCGGTGTTGTTCTGGTCGTTGTCGTACGTCGTCGCCACGATGTTGCCGACGCGGGCGGCCACCAGGGTGCTGCCGCCGGTGAAGCTCGGCGAGGTGATGACCGCCTCGAGCGCCTCGTCCCCGACGCCGGGGAGGGGCTTGGGGGTGATGGTCGCGGTGTAGCTCTGGCCGCCCTGGGTGATCGTGAAGGTGTGGCACTTGGTGATGGCCTGCTTCAGGTTGGCCATGGCGGTTGCCGCGTCGTTGCCGCGGAAGGCGTCGAGCTCCTGGGCGAACATGTCCTGCGCGTCGTCCATGTAGTCGTTCTGGGCGAAGGACGCGTAGCCGATGCCCGACGCGTTGATCCAGCCCGCGCCGTTGAGCATGTTGCACACCTGGGAGGCCGGGGCGGCGGACGGGGAGGTCGGCGGGTTGAAGGCGTCCCCCGTGGTCTTGGGGCTGCTGGGGTCCAGCCGGAGCTTCTGCGGGACGTCGGTGGCCGGCAGCAGCATGCCGTTGAGCTTCGTCCCGGTGGGCAGGCCGTCCGTGCCCGCGGCGGGACCGGGGATCGGCGTGGCGGAGGACGCGCCGCTGGAGGACGCACTGGCGGCGGGTGCGGAGGCGGATGCCGGGGCGGCGGAGGAGTTCGCGGCTCCGGAGGAGCAGGAGGTGAGACCGAGAAGCGCGGCGGCGCCGCAGGCGGCCAGGGCGGTCCGGCGGAGGTGCTGAGACATGACGGGGGTGTGCGCCTTTCGGACAGGGAAGCTGTGTGAGCGGCGCGCCAATAAGACCATGACGTGTGAACCGCGTCAACACTGCCAATGGGCGTGAGGCGGGTTGTAGGATCGAGTCGAGTCGTAGCGCTGCCGGAGGGGGCCGCATCAGTGCCGGAGAACAGGACGGACGTCACTGCCGCTGGGATCGCGCGGTTGGCCGGGGTCGGTCGCGCCGCGGTCAGCAACTGGCGGCGCAGGCACGCCGACTTTCCCAAGCCCGTCGGCGGCACCGACACCAGTCCGGTCTTCGACCTGGCCGAGGTCGAGCAGTGGCTGCGCGACCAGGGCAAGCTCGCCCAGGTGCCGTTGCGGGAACGGGTCTGGCAGCAGGTCGAGGCGGACCCGGCCGGGGCGGCCGCCGCGCTCCGGCTGGTCGGTGCCGTCCTGCTGCTGCGTGACCACCCCACCCGGTGGCAGCAGCTGATCGACGCGGACGACCGCCGGCTGGGCCGCGAGCTGCCCGAAGCGCTCGCCGAGGTGCTCCGCACCCGGCTGGGCGAGGGCCACCCGGTCCTGGTGCCGAGCCGACCCGAGCTGGCCGAGCGCCTGGCGCTGCTGCGCGGCGGCGTGCAGCTCGCCAACGAGCTCGGTGCCCGTGAGGCGTACGAGTTCCTGATGGGACGTCACCTGGAGTCCGGGCCCCGCCAGTACACCCTGACGCCGGCGCCGCTGTCCGAGCTGATGGCCGAACTCGCCGGCCCGGCCGAGCTGGTGCTGGACCCCGCCTGCGGGTTCGGCGGCCTGCTGGTCGCGGCCGGTCCCGCCGCCGTGGCCGGCCAGGAGGCCGATCCGGACCTCGCCGCGCTGACCGCGCTGCGCCTCGCCCTGCACACCGAAGGACCGGTGCGGATCAGGGTGGGCGACAGCCTGCGGGTCGACGCACACACCGAGTTGCGCGCGGACGTCGTGCTCTGCCACCCGCCGTTCAACGAGCGCACCTGGGGACACGAGGAGCTCGCCTACGACACCCGGTGGGAGTACGGGCTGCCGCCGCGGACCGAGTCCGAGCTGGCCTGGGTGCAGCACGCCCTCGCCCACCTGCGGGAGGACGGCTGCGCCGTGCTTCTGATGCCGCCCGCGGTGGCGTCCCGCAAGTCGGGTCGGCGGATCCGGGCGGACCTGCTGCGGCGCGGCGCGCTGCGGGCGGTGGTCGCGCTGCCCGCCGGAGCGGCCCCGCCGTTCGGGATCCCGCTGCACCTGTGGGTGCTGCGACGCCCCGCGGTGGACGCGGCACCACACCAGAGCCTGCTGCTGGTGAACGCCGCCGAGCGGCCGGACGGCGGGGAGAAGCTGCCCTGGCAGGAGCTGCGCGACACGGTGCTGGAGGACTGGTGTGCCTTCGACCGCGACGGCGCGACACCGGAACGGCCCGGCGTCAGCCGTACCGTTCCGTTGGTCGACCTGCTGGACGACGACGTGGACGTGACGCCGGCCCGGCACCTGCCGGTGCGGGCGGCGGGCACCGGCGAGGCGGGCCGGGCGAGGTTCGCGGCCGTCTGGCCGAGGCCCTGCGCAGCACCTTGGAGCTGGTGCCCATGGCCGGTGTGCAGGGTGCGCCCGCCCGCTGGCCGATCACCAGTGTCGGCGAACTGGCCCGGAAGGGCGCCCTGTTGATGCGCACCGGCGGGGCCGGCGCCGGGTTCGGCGGCCCGCCGGTGCTGACCGAGCACGACATCGTGTCGGGCGGTGCCCCCTCCGGCGTGCTGCCCGAGGGCGAGGCGGAGGAGCCGGTGCTCACCCGGGCCGGGGACGTGGTGATCCCGGTGCTCGGCCGGGACGCCACGACGCGGGTGATCGACGAGGCCACGGCCGGCGCGGCGCTGGGCCGCAACGTCCACCTGCTGCGACCCGACCCGGCCGTGCTGGACCCGTGGTTCCTCGCCGGGTTCCTGCGGAGCACGGCGAACAACCGGCAGGCCAGCAGCTTCACCACGACCGCGACCCGACTGGACGTGCGCCGGCTCCAGGTGCCCCGGCTGCCGCTGGCCGACCAGCGGCGCTACGGGGAGCGGTTCCGTGCCATCACGGCATTCGAAGAGGCGTCACGACGGGCCGCCAGACTGGGGGAACTGCTCGTCCAGGGCCTGTACGACGGGCTGACGGACGGGAGCATCAGCCCTTCCTGACATGGGCGGACGGGCTCGGCGGCGGGGTCGGTAGGCTGACCCCGGCAACCGCCGATCACCCCCCGCCGAGCAGGAGCTGGCCCATGTACGGCCCCGTCCCGACAGCGCCGCCGCGCGGGCGTGGTGTGTCAGCGTGGCGGGTGCTCCTCCGGGTGCTTCTCACCGTCGTTCCGGTGCTGTCCATCGGCATCATGGCCTGGGTGTCGATGCTGTGGCTGGCCCTCGTCCACCGTCGCACCCGCGACTGGCTGATGCTCGCCCTGGCGGCGGCGACGGCCATCGGCGGGCTGGCACTGATCGGGCCCTCGGACGGGCAGGGCTGGCAGACCACCGCCGGGATGGTGCTGCTGCTCGGGACCGCGGTGTTCGTTCCGGCGTACTTCCTGGCCGTGGAGCTGCGGCCGCAGCGGGCGGTCCAGCTGCAGTCGCAGCGGACGGCCGAGTTCCAGCCGCAGCGGACGGCCGAGTTGCGGCCGCAGCAGTGGACGCTTGAGACGGCTCCCGGTCAGGGGATCCCCGTGACACCGCCCGCTCAGGGGAACACCGTCGTGCTGCCGCCGCTGCAGCCCGGCTACCCCCCGGTCCTGCCGCGCCAGGACCGGATCGGCGAAGTCAGGGCCGGGCTCGACGAACTGAGCGCCTACCTCCAGCGGCAGGACGGCTCGTGAAGGGCCGGATCGTCGCCGGGCGCTACGAGTTGGCGATGCTCATCGGGCAGGGCGGCATGGGCCAGGTGTGGCTGGGGCACGACCGCACCCTGGACCGGCGGGTGGCCGTCAAGCTGCTGCGGCCCGACCGGGCACCCGGGGCGGAGGAGTCCGACGAGATACGGCGGCGCTTCGCCCGGGAGTGCCGGGTCACCGCCCAGGTCGACCACCCGGGGCTGGTCACCGTGCATGACGCGGCGAGCGACGGCGACGACCTCTACCTGGTCATGCAGTACGTCCAGGGTGCGGACCTGGCCGACCACTTGGCCGAGCACGATCCCTACCCCTGGCCGTGGGCGGCCGCCGTGGCGGCACAGCTCTGCCCGGTGCTGGCCGCCGTGCACGCGGTGCCGGCCGTGCACCGCGACCTGAAGCCGCGCAACATCATGATCCGCCCCGACGGCACCGCGGTCGTGCTCGACCTCGGCGTCGCCGCCGTCCTGACCGACGACACCACCCGGCTCACCCTGACCGGCTCGCCCATCGGCAGCCCGGTGTACATGGCGCCCGAGCAGGCGATGGGCGGCGAGGTCGGACCGCGCACCGACCTCTACTCCCTCGGCGTGATCCTGCACGAACTGCTCAGCGGCACGGTCCCGTTCACCAGCCCCTCACCGCTCGGCGTGCTGCACCAGCACGTCTACGAGCCGCCACCGCCGCTGCGCCGGCTCCGGCCGGACGTGCCGGAGGCGCTGGAGGCCCTGGTCCTGCGGTTGCTCGCCAAGGATCCGCGGGACCGGCCGGCCGACGCGGCGGCGGTCCACCGGGCGCTGGTGCCGCTGCTGCCCGCGCCGGATCCGACCCGCCAGGACGACTCCGGCGCGCCGATGGACCCGACGCGGCCGTTCCGACTGCCGTACGCACCCTGGCACGGCGGTCTGCCGCGGCAGGCGCCGCCGCCGCACCCCGCGCCTGCCGCCGTCCCGCACTCCGCGCCTGCCGCCGTCCCGCACCCTGCGCCTGTCGCACCGGCCGCGGGGCACACCGGTACCGCCGCCGCCGTCGAGGAGGCCAAGCGCCTGCTGGACGCGGGCCGGCTCACCCAGGCCGCCGGCGTGCTCGGGAACGCGCTGTCCGCGGCCGCGCAGGCGCACGGCTGGCACGCGCCCGTCGTCCAGATGCTGCGCAAGCACTATGCCGCGACCCTGCTGGAGGACGGCCAGTTCCACGCCGCACTCCCGCAGTTGCGGCTGCTGAGCGAGCAGCGCGCCGCCGAGGCCGGCCCGGCCGACCCGCAGGCGCTGCGGTTCCGCGTCGAGGCGGCGCAGTGCCTGGAGCACCTCGGTGACCAGGCTTCGGCGCTCGCCGAGTACCAGTCCCTGCTCCCGCTGGTGGAGCGGCACGCGGACGGGGACCCGGCCCTCCTGCTGGAGGTCGGCCGCCGCACGGCGCAGCTGCTCATGGCGACGGGTGACCACGTCGGGGCCCGCGCGGCCCTGCACCGGCTGCTCCTCGAAACCGAGCGGCGCTACGGCCCGCACCACCCGCTCGCCGTCGAGACCCGGCGGGCCCTCGGCTGATCGGACGAGCTGACTGGCCGAGCTGATGGCCCCGGCGACGGACGAGGGCCAGGTCGCGGACGCCTGGCCCTCGTCACCGGCCCAGGGCTCAGCGGCGGCCCCAGCCGGCGGGCGGGGCGATCTTGCCGGTCATGATGCGGGAGTACTCGATGTTGCGCGAGCAGAGCGTCGGCGTCGCGAAGTCGAGGATGTTGGTCTCGATCAGGGTGACCCAGCCCATGGTTCCGTCGGTGTCGGACGGGACCTGCATGGTCACCCAGATCTCGATGGCCGCCCGGTTGCCGGAGACGATGGGCGTGCCCTGGATGCCGGACATGCCGGTCTGCGGTGCGGTGACGCCGACCCAGTAGTCGTGGATCTGCCGGCTGCCGCGGAACATCTGGTCGGGCACGGACGGGACGGACTGGTACTCGGCGTCGGGGGTGAAGAGCCGGACGACGGCGTCCGCGTCCTTGGTCTGCCAGGCCTTGAGGTAGGCGGTCATCCAGCGGGTCACGTCGCGCTCGCGCAGGGCGGGGGTGTGGGCGGCGGCGGGGACCGCAGTGGCGGCGACGACGGCCGCGGGCACCGCGGTCGCCAGGCCCACGCGGAGCATCGTGCGGCGGTCGGGGAGAGCGGGCATGGTGCGGTTCCTCCTGGGGTCGGCGGACGGCTCGCGGTGGCACCGGGCGGCAAACGGCACGAGGGGAGGGTGCGGGGAGGGAGGGTGTGCCGTCGGGGGGTTGCACGCCCGGTGCGCTGGATCAGGATAGGTCGGGCTCGGGTCGGGAGCGGCCGGTGGTGGTGAAAGTCCAGGTCACAGCGTTCAGTTGAGGAAGTGTCATGAGATAGCCGCACGACCGTTCGTCCATGATGTAGCGTCAGTGCATCGACGGTCGAAGAGAAAAGGGGAGCGCGATGGACATCCGGGCCCTGCACACCCGGGCGCTGGAGCTGGCCACCGAGGTGGTCGACCAGGTCACCGCCGACCAGCTGAGGCGGCCCACGCCCTGCGCCGACTGGCGGTTGGGGGAGCTGCTGGCGCACATGATCGGCCAGAACCACGGCTTCGCGGCCGCCGCCCGCGGCCTGGGGGACGATCTCCACCAGTGGCGCGACCGCCCCTTTCCGGGGGCGCCGGCGCGCAGTTGGGCGGTCTCGGTCGCGGACGTCGCCGAGGCCTTCGCCACGGCCGCGACTCCGCTGCGGATCCCGGAGATCCGGCCAGGCACGGACATCCCCGCCGAGACCGCGATCTCCTTCCACTACCTGGACACCCTGGTGCACGGCTGGGATGCGGCCGTCACGCTCGGCCTGCCGTTCGAGCCACCGCCGGAGCTGGTCCGGGCGGTCCTGGCGGTGGCCGTCCGGGTGCCCGCCGGGCCGGACGACCGCCGGCCCGGCGCGGCGTTCCGGGGGGTGCTGACGCTCGACACCGGCGCGCCCGAGTTCCACCAGGTGCTGGCCCTGCTCGGCCGGGACCCCGGCTGGCGGCCCGCCGGGCAGCGGGTGTAGCCACCGCTCACCGGCAGCCGGCGTGACGGCCGCTCACCCGGCAGCCGGTGTGACGGCCGCTCAGCGGCGCAGCGCGTCGTGGCCGGACAAGGCCGTCCAGCGGCGCAGTTCCTCGTAGCCGAACAGCCCGGCCAGCAGCACGGCGATGACGGCGGTCTGGACCGCCCCGCAGTACAGGTGGCCGAGCAGCGTGGTGGCCCCGGCCGCCGGGGCGGCCAGCAGGCGGGGCAGTCGGGGCGTCAGCTCCAGGGCCCGCCGGATCGCCGTGTTGGTGGCCAGGTAGAGCACCACTCCGCCGGCCAGCGCGCCGGCGAACGGCCAGGTCAGCGGCTCGGTCGGGGCGTCGAGCGCGACCCGGATGCCGGCCGTGAAGAGCAGCACCCCGAGCAGCAGCCCGTAGTGGCCGAGGTTGTAGACGCTGACCGCGATCCGGTTGCGCGCATCGTCCGGCAGGCCTGCCAGGATCCGTTCGGCCCGCTCGTCGTCGTCATGCCCGAAGTACGCCCACCAGAGGCCGACGCAGACCGCCAGCGCGAGCAGCGCGGTGGTGAGCGGGCCGGCCGACAGGCTGCCGGCGCCGGTGCCCAGGGCGATCACCGACTCACCGAAGGCAATGATGATCACCAGGCCGTGCCGCTCCACGAAATGGTCGGCGCGCAGCTGGAAGTTGGGCAGGTCGATCACCCGGGGGTGACGAACTGCAGGGCGAAGGCCAGTGTCCAGACGCTGAGCTGCGCCGACCCGGTGAGGTATCCGCCGAACACCACCACGCTGGCGTTCGCCGTGTTGAGCACGCCCATCCGCACCACCGTGTACCGGGCCACGCCGTGCACCGCGAACATCCCCGTGTGCAGCACCACCACGACCAGGTAGGCCCAGCCGAAGGCGATGCCCTCGCCCTCGAAGGCGTGCGGAATGGTCAGTGCGATCACCAGGAAGCTCACCATGGTGAGCAGCAGCAGCCCGCGCCTGGGGTGGGTGTGGGGCGGCATCGCGTTGGTGACCCAGGTGAACGCGTCGTACATCCACCAGATCACCGCCAGCATCACCACCACCCTCAACAGGCCGGACACGCTGAGGTGGTGCACCAGACTGGAGCTCAGCTGGGTGATGGTGAAGACGAAGACGAGATCGAGGAAGAGCTCCAGCGGCGAGACCCTGAGCGTGTCCGGCTGAAGCGTGTCGGATTCGGAGGTCACTTCGGTGGTCACCACGGGAGTATCGGGCACGCGTTCGCCAACCGGGCGAACGGGGTATCGGATGACGGCGTGTCAGGCGGTCCGAGGGGTGTCAGTCGAGGTCGCCGGGCCGCTCGCGTCCACCGGCCCGGCGGAACTCGGTGGGCGCCATGCCGACCCGGCGGCTGAACAGCCGGGTGAAGTACGCCGGGTCGTGGTAGCCGACCGCCCGGGACACCTCGCGCACCGAGTGGTCGGTGGCGAGCAGCAGCCGCTTGGCCCGCGACAGCCGGGCACGCAGGATGTACTCCTTCGGCGTCGCCCCGGTGGCCCGCTGCACCTCGCCGCGCAGCGCCGCCTCGTCCAGTCCGAGCCGCCGGGCGTGCTCGCCCACGGTGAGCGGTTGCACCGCGTGCTCGTCGAGGTAGCGGACCACCTGGGAGAGGTCGGCGTCCACCCGGCCGACCAGCAGCTGGGCGAGCAGCTGGTGGACCAGGGCGGCCGCCACCACGTCGCGGTGGGCCGCACCGCTGCGCACCGCCAGGGCCAGCCGGTCGAAGATCCGCAGCAGCTCCCGCACCCCGGGGCCGAGCGGCACCACAGGCCGCTCCCGGTCCAGGCCGCCGAGCGCCTCATGGGCCCCGGCCGCCGGGCCGTCGAACAGCACCCAGCGCTCCGACCAGCCCGTCTGGTCCGGTTGGTAGGCGTGGTAGAGCCCGGGGAAGACCACGAAGGCCGCGGGCGCCCGCACCGGCAGCCGGCGGCGCGGCCGGTCCCCCCACTCCAGCCAGCCGGCACCCCGGGTGACCAGCATCAGGCCGTAGCAGTTCAGCACCCGGCCGTCGAACTCCATCCGCCGCACCTGCTGCCAGCCCACGCCCAGGCAGACCAGGCCGAGCCTGCGGTGCTCCGCGGACGGGGTCAGATACTGCGCGAAGCTGCGCACGGATCCTCCTGGCGCGTCCTGGAAGGGGGATCCAGGATGCCGCCGGGGGCCTCGGAAAGTCCAAGGAATGGACAACAGTCGTGGTCAGCGCGGTGCGGGCGGCCGCAGAGAAGTCCATGGTCTGCTGGAGAAGAGTTCAACCGCGGTGCCCCGCCGCCCGCGAGCATGGAGCCCGACCGGGAACACGACCACGAGGAGTCCGCTGCCGATGCCCAGCCTGACCTACGACCGGGACGGCTTCGCCCTGGACGGCGCGCCGCTGCGGATCCTCTCCGGCGCCCTGCACTACTTCCGGGTGCTGCCCGAGCAGTGGGACGACCGGCTCGCCCTGCTGCGTGCGATGGGCCTCAACACCGTTGAGACCTACGTGCCGTGGAACCTGCACGAGCCGAGCCCGGGGACGTACGACTTCACCGGCCGGCTCGACCTGGCGGCCTTCCTGCGGGCCGCCGAGCGCCAGGGCCTGCACGCACTGGTCCGGCCCGGCCCGTACATCTGCGCCGAATGGGAGTTCGGCGGGCTGCCGGCCTGGCTGCTGAAGGACCCTGGGATCCGGCTGCGCTGCGGCCACCCCGGCTACCTGGCCGCCGTGGACCGCTGGTTCGACGAACTGCTGCCCCGGCTGCTGCCGCTGCTCGCCGAGGAGGGCGGGCCGGTGCTGGCGCTCCAGGTGGAGAACGAGTACGGCTCCTACGGCACCGACGCCGACTACCTGCGCCACCTGGCCGACGGGCTGCGCCGGCGCGGCGCGCCGAGCCTGCTGTTCACCTCGGACGGCCCGGAGCACTCGATGCTGCAGGGCGGCATCCTGCCCGGCGTGCTGCCGACCGCCAACTTCGGCGACCGGGCGGCGGAGTCCTTCGCGGTGCTGCACGAGTACGCCCCGGACGCGCCGCCGGTCTGCATGGAGTTCTGGAACGGCTGGTTCGACCACTGGGGCGAGCGGCACCACACCAGGGACGCGGCGGACGCCGCCCGGGTGCTGGACGAGATGCTCGCGGCCGGCGCCTCCGTCAACCTCTACATGGCCCACGGCGGCACCAACTTCGGCCTGCTGAACGGCGCCAACCTCACCGACGGCCGCCTGGAGCCGACCGTCACCAGCTATGACTACGACGCCGCGATCAGCGAGGACGGCCGACCCACCGCCAAGTTCTGGGCGCTGCGCGAAGTGCTCGGCAAGTACACCGAGTTGCCGCCGCCGCCGGCCGACACCGCGCCCGAGCGGCTGGCCCCGCGCACCCTGGCGCTCGGCGACCCGCGGCCGCTGCTCGAGCTGGCCGCGGCGACGGTCGAGCCGGTGCGGGCGCCGTACCCGATGGGCATGGAGGAACTCGACCAGTCCTACGGCTTCGTGCTCTACCGCTGCCACGTCAGCGGGCCCCGGGAGCCCGAGGAGCTGGTGGTGGACGGTCTGGGCGACCGGGCCCAGGTGTTCCTGGACGGCCGCCCGGTCGGGGTGTTGGACCGCACCGGCCGCACCGGCGGCCCGATCGAGCCGGCGGTGCCGGCCGGCGGCGCATGGCTCGACCTGCTGGTGGAGAACCTGGGCCGGGTCAACTACGGCCCCGGGTTGGCCGATCGCAAGGGCATCACCGGCGGGGTGCGGCTGGGGCGGCAGCTGCTGATGGGGTGGCAGATGTTCCCGCTGCCGCTCGACGACCCCGGGGCGTCCTGGAAGGCGGCCTGGGACTCGGCGGCAGCCGTTCCGGTGGCCGGCCAACCGGTGCTGCGGCGCGCCGAGTTCGACGTCGAGGAGCCGGCCGACACCTTCGTGCACACCGCCGGCCACGGCAAGGGCCTGTGCTGGGTGAACGGCTTCCTGCTCGGCCGGTTCTGGGACATCGGCCCGCAGCAGACCCTCTACCTGCCCGCCCCGCTGCTGCGGCCGGGCCGCAACGAGCTGGTGCTGCTGGAGCTGGACGGCCCGCGCGGGGACGGCCTCGACCTGGTGGCCGAGCCGGTGCTGGACCGGCTCGGGCGCTGATCTGTCGTCAGGCCTGCCTGGTCGGCAGCACGATCGCCTGGCGCAGGTTCACCGCGGCCCGGCGGCTGGTCGTCCAGGCGATCAGGTCGGCGATGTCCTCGGCGGTCAGCGTCGGGATCGCCTTGAACATGCCGGCCAGCTGGTCGGCGAGTTCGGGATTGGCGACACCGTCGGCCAGCTCGCTCTCGGTCAGGCCGGGCTCGATGTTGGTCACCCGGACGTCCAGCGGGCCGAACTCGGTGCGCAGCACGGCGGACAGGTGGCTCAGCGCGGCCTTGGTGGCGCCGTACACGGCATAGCCGGGGAACGGCACGTGGGCGCCGATCGAGGAGACGTTCACCAGGTCGGCGGTGCGGCCCGCGGCGGCCGCCGCCACCAGATCGGTGCGGAAGGCGTGGATCACCCGCAGCGCGCCGGTCAGATTGGTGTCGATCATCCGGGCCCAGTCGCCGTCGGGCTCGGAGCGCGGGTGCTCGGTGGCCACCGGGTTGGGCAGCATCACGCCGGCCGCGTTGACCACCAGGTCGACCTGGCCCCAGGCCTGGTGGACGGTGGCGGCGGCCCGGTCCACCGACTCCTGGTCGGTGACGTCCACCGGCACGGCCAGGGCCTGGCCGCCGGCCCCGGTGATCGCGGCGGCCAGCGCGTCGAGCCGGCCGGCCCGGCGGGCCAGCAGCGCCACCCGGGCGCCGTTGGCGGCGAGCAGCCTGGCAGTGGCCTCGCCCATGCCGGAGGCGGCTCCGGTGATCACGGCGGTGCGGTCGGCGAGCGCGGGGTAGTGGGACATGCGGGGCTCCGTATCGGAAGAAGTCTGGTGCGGTGCTGACGACTTCAATGCTGCGGCCGGGCAGCGCGGCGACCCAGGGTGGCGTTGTTCCTGGGTCTGCCGGACCCAGGATCGGCCGCCGCGGTCCCGGACCGCCGGAAGCCGGAACGGCTGTCGCCCGGGCGGCCTAATCTGGATCGCATGGAGAACACGCTGGGGGAGTTCCTGCGATCGCGTCGGGCCCGGATCCGGCCGGAGGAGGTCGGGCTGCCGTCGTACGGGCGGCGCCGGGTGCCGGGGCTGCGCCGCGAGGAGGTCGCGCAGCTGGCCGGGGTCAGCGCGGACTACTACGTGAGGCTGGAGCAGGGGCGCGGGCCGAGCGTCTCGGACGCGGTGCTGGACGCGGTGGCGCGGGTGCTGGGGCTGAACGGGGTGGAGCGCGAGCACCTGGGGCTGCTGGCCCGGCCGCCGCGCGACGGGGTGCGGCCGGCCGCGCCGGGCGGTGAGGCTGCGGTGCGGCCGGGGGTGCGGCTGCTGCTGGACCGGATGACGGAGGTGCCGGCGTTCGTGCTCGGCCGGCGGATGGACGTGATCGCCTGGAACGCGCTGGGGGACGCGGTGAACGGCTTCGCCGCGCTGCCCCCCGGAGAGCGCAACCAGGCCTGGCAGGCGTTCCGGAACCCGCGGGCCCGGGAGTTCTACGCGCAGTGGCCGACGGTGGCCGAGGAGACCGTGTCCTATCTGCGGTTGGACGCCGGGCGGCACCCCGACGACCCCAGGCTGGCCGAGCTCGTCGACGAACTCTGCGAGCACAGCCCGGAGTTCCGCCGGCTCTGGGCCGACCATGAGGTGCGGGAGAAGAGTTGGGGGCGCAAGGTGCTGCGGCACCCGCTGGTCGGGGAGTTGGACTTCGGCTACGAGACGCTGGCGCTGCCGGGCGAGACGGAGCAGCGGCTGGTGGCCTACACAGCGGAGCCGGCCGGCCCGACCGCGCAACGGCTTGCGCTGCTGGCGAGTTGGGCGGCCGGACCGGCCGAGCAGCTGGAGGTGGACGCATGACCGGGCAGCGGGCCGGCGGCCCGATCGAGTGGCTGACCGTGGCGAGTCCGCTGCCCAGCGGGCCGTTGGCGGTCGGGGTGACCGAACTCGGGGTCGCCGCAGTGCAGTTCCTGGCCGACACCCTGCCGGCCGGCCTGCCGCAGGCCCGCGACGAGCGCCGCACGGCGGCCGTGTGCGCCGCCTTCGAGGCCTACTTCGCGGGCCGCGCACGCCGGTTCGAGCTGCCGCTGGACTGGCGGCTGACCGACGGGCCGCACCGCACCGTGCTGCAGGCGCTGCACGGCACCGTGCCCTACGGCGAGACCGTGACGTATGGTCAACTGGCCCGGCGCAGCGAGGCGTTCCCCGATCTCGCGGAGAGCCCGGGGCTGGCGGCGCGGGCGGTCGGCCAGATGATGGGCGCCAATCCGCTGCCGGTGCTGGTGCCCTGCCACCGGGTGGTGGCGGCGGACGGGCTGGGCGGGTTCGGCAGCGGGCGGGTCGGGCTGGACGTGAAGCGCTGGCTGCTGACCCTGGAGGGCTGGCTGGCCCCGACCCTGGACTGGGACGGGCCGAGCTGAGCCGATCCGAGCTGCGGGTATTGTGGCCGGCCCCGAAACAGTAATGGGCGGCCACCGAACATCAATCGAGCACGATAGCTAATCATACTAATTGCTCCAACCGATCAATCACTCGTACGAGTGATTGCGGCTCGGTATGGCGTGGCGCGACCCTGGAATCAAGCAGTCCATATCTCGCTTGGGGGAGGGTTTTGTCATGACAACCGAAGCCACCGTTGGCATTCCGGCGCCCAGTTCCGAACCGTCCGATGTGCAGCAGAGCCTCGCGACAGCGGCGGCTCGCAACCTTGCCACCACCACCAAGTCCGAACCGCAGATGCAGGGCATCAGCTCCCGCTGGCTGCTCCGGATGCTGCCCTGGGTCGAGGTCGGCGCCGGCACCTACCGGGTGAACCGCCGGCTGAGCTATGCGGTCGGCCGGGGGCGGGTGAGCTTCGTCAAGACCGGCGCCCGGGTGAAGGTCTGGGCGCCGTCGCTGCGCGAGGTCCCGGTGCTGCGCGGCTTCGAGGACGACGCCCTGCTCGCCCAACTGGCCGACCGGTTCACCCAGCGCGACTTCCGGGCCGGTGAGGTGCTGGTCGAGGCCGGTCAGCCGATCAACGAGGTCTTCCTGATCGCGCACGGCAAGGTCAACCGGATCGGCAGCAGCAAGTACGGCGACAGCGATGCCGTGGTGGGCGTGCTGGCCGACGGCGACCACATCGGCGACGAGGCGCTGAGCGTGGCCGACGGCCTGTGGCCCTACAGCGTCACGGCGGCCACCGCCGGCACCGCGATGGCGCTCGCCTGGCCCGCCTTCCAGGAGCTCGCCGACCGCTCCGAGGCGCTGCGGGCTCACATCGCGCAGTTCCTCTCCGACGCCCAGCAGCCGCAGAGCAAGCACGGCGAGGCCGCGATCGAGCTGGCCGCCGGTCACGAGGGCGAGCACGAGCTGCCCGGCACCTTCGTGGACTACGAGCTGGAGCCCCGCGAGTACGAGTTGAGCGTGGCGCAGACGGTGCTGCGGGTGCACAGCCGGGTCGCCGACCTCTACAACGACCCGATGAACCAGGTCGAGCAGCAGTTGAAGCTCACCGTCGAGGCGCTGCGCGAGCGCCAGGAGCACGAGCTGATCAACAACCCGGAGTTCGGTCTGCTGCAGAACGCCGACTACGACCAGCGGATCCAGACCCACTCCGGTGCTCCCACCCCCGACGACATGGACGAGCTGCTCAGCCGCCGCCGCGGCACCCGGTTCTTCCTGGCACACCCGAAGGCCATCGCCGCGTTCGGCCGGGAGTGCAGTGCCCGCGGCCTCTATCCGGACACCGTCGAGGTCGAGGGCCAGCGGGTGCCGGCCTGGCGCGGGGTGCCGATCCTGCGGTGCAACAAGATCCCGCTCGTGGACGGGCACACCACCTCGATCCTGGCGATGCGCATCGGCGAGGACAAGCAGGGCGTCATCGGCCTGCGCCAGACCGGAATCCCGGACGAGGTCGAGCCCGGCCTGAATGTCCGGTTCATGGGAATCAATGAAAAGGCCATCATTTCCTACCTGGTGAGCGCCTACTATTCGGCGGCCATTCTGGTGCCCGATGCCATCGGCGTTCTGGAGAACGTCGAAGTCGCCCGTCCGCGCGACTGACTCCCATATCGCGGTGCCGCCCCGGGGAGTTCCGCGGGGCGGCACCGCGACGGGGCTCAATCAAACCAATGACCGATTTTCTGGGGGGCCGGAACCCATGGGCATCGATACGCTCAACCGGGGTGAGAACCATCGAGAGGAGCACGCGGTCGGCCTGGGCGGCGCGGCGCCGCGTGACGACGACCAGGCCGCCGAGCTGCTCGCCCGAGCCCGCGGCGCGGTCGACCCGGCACTGAAGGCCGCAGTCGACACCATGCCGGAGTCCATGGCCCGGATCGCCGCCTACCACTTCGGCTGGCGCGAGGCCGATGGCTCGCCCGCCAGCGCCGACCCGGGCAAGGCCATCCGCCCGGCGCTGGTGCTGGCCGCCGCTCAGGCTTGCGCCGCCGCCGGCACCGCAGGGGTGCAGACCGCCGCCGACACCGTGGGGCTGCAGACCGCCGCCGTCCCCGCTGCCGCGGCCGTCGAGCTGGTGCACAACTTCACCCTGCTCCACGACGATGTGATCGACCGCGACGAGACGCGCCGTCACCGACCCACCGCCTGGCGGGTGTTCGGCGCCACCGAAGCGATCCTGGCCGGCGACGCGCTGCACTCGCTGGCGCTGCGCACCCTGGCCGAGGACGGCCACGCGGCCGCCGGCCCCGCGATGCGCCGGCTGGCCGACTGCGTGGTCGAGCTCTGCGGCGGCCAGCAGGCGGACTGCGCCTTCGAGCAGCGCAGCGCGGTCTCGCTGGCGGAGTGCCTGGCCATGGCCGAGGCCAAGACCGGCGCCCTGCTCGGCAGCGCCTGTGCGATCGGCGCGCTCTACGGCGGGGCCGACGAGAAGGCCGCCGATGCGATGGACGCCTTCGGGCGGCAGATCGGCCTGGCCTTCCAGCTGATCGACGACCTGATCGGCATCTGGGGGGATCCGGCCGTCACCGGGAAGCCGGCCGGTGCCGATCTGCTGGTCCGCAAGAAGTCGCTGCCGGTGGTGGCCGCGCTCGGCTCCGGTACTCCCGCCGGGGCCGAACTCGCCGAGATCTACGCGCTGGACCGGCCGCTCACCCCGGCGGAGGTGCGCCGCGCCGCCGACGCGGTGGAGAGGGCCGGCGGCCGCGCCTGGGCGCAGGGCGCCTCCTGCGAGCGGATGGCCGCCGCCATCGAGCACCTGGCCCTGGCGGTGCCCGAGCCGGCCGCCACCGACGACCTGCTGGCCCTCGCCGAGCTGGTCACCCGCCGCAACCGCTGACCGTTCCGCTACCGGAATCCGCCCGCACCGCTGACCCTCCTGCGACCGGTATCCGTCCAACACCGCTGACCGTCCCGCTACCGGCATCCGCCGCAACTGCTGACCGTCCCGCCGCCGGGCATCCGCCCGCACCGCTCACCATCCCACCGCCGGGCATCCGCCGCGGGCGCTGACCCTCGCAGTTCCGGGCATCCCCCGTGCCCGTTTCCCGAGTTCACCGTCACCTGCCGCAGCCGGCCCTGGGTACCGCGCTGCCCTGACGCAGAAGGCTCACCCCATGAGTTCTGCCGACATCGGCATCACCGTCATCGTGCTGGCCCTGTTGGCCGTCGCCCTCAAGCTGCTGCAGCGCTGGGTCCCGCACCACATCCGGGAGACCCACAACGACGTGGCGGGATTCATCTTCGCCGCCGTCGGCGTGCTCTACGCGGTGCTGCTCGCCTTCGTGGTGGTCACCGTCTGGAACAACAACGACGCGGCCCGCAAGACCACCTTCCAGGAGGCCGACGCGCTGGCCGACATCTACTGGATCTCCCGCGAACTGCCCGCCCCGCTCGGCCCGCAGCTGGAGCAGCAGACCCTCGCCTACGCCCGGACCGTGGAGGACACCGAGTGGCCGATGATGGCCCATCACAAGAGTGACCCGGCGGCCACCGATCTGGTTTACCAGATCCGCAGCAGCGTCTTCTCGATCAAGCCCGACGGCGCCGCGCAGCAGGTCCTCTACGACCACGTGGTGAGTCACCTGGAGGACCTGGCCTCGCAGCGCCGCGAGCGGCTCAACCAGGTGGACGACGAAGTCCCGGCGCTGCTCTGGGTGGCGCTGATCGTGGGTGGGGTGCTCACGGTGGGCTTCACGTTCCTCTTCGGGCTCTCCAACACCTTGGCGCACACCTTGATGATCCTGTCGCTGGGCGCCCTGGTGGTGGTCTCGCTGCTGCTGATCAAGGAGATGAACTTCCCGTTCACCGGCGTCACGGCGGTGAAGCCGACCGCCTTCGACGTCTTCCTGCAACGGCTCCCACCGCCGCGCACCTGAGCCAACCTACGGTGTGCCAATCGCAGTTCGGGTGGCACACCGTCATCGCCGGGTCAGCCCTGGTGGGCGGCGAGGATCCGCTGCTCCTTCTCCGGGTCGATCCCGATCGGCTCGCTGCCCTGGGTGTAGGGGGTCTGGCGCGGTCCGCGCTCCTGGAGCCAGGCCCAGGTGGCCGCGACCGTCTCCTCGATCGGGCGGCAGCGCAGCCCGGCGGCCACCGCCTTGCCGCTGTCGGCCCGCCAGATGCCGGCGGCGTCGCCCTGTTCCGCTGCCCAGAGCGGGAGTTCGGACCACTCCTCGATGTCGGCGGCGGCCAGCTCCCGGTCCGGCACCCAGACCAACTCGGCGCCGGAGCCGGTCACTTCGACGCAGGCCGCCAGCATCTGCCCGTAGCTGCTGGAGCCGGGCAGCGCCGTGGTGATGAAGCTGCCGCGCTGGCCGCGCTCGGCCAGTCCCAGGCCGAAGTCCGCGAAGTCCGCCGCGTCGATCAGCTGGATCGGCAGGTCGGGCCGACCGGGCGCGAGCACCCGGCCGCCGCGGGCGATCCGCTCCAGCCACCAGGGCAACCGGCCGACGTTCTCATGCGGTCCGACCAGCAGCCCGCAGTTGAGCAGCAGCGAGCGCTCGGCCCCGAACTCGGCCAGCACGGCCCGCTCGCAGCCCGCCTTCAAGCCGGTGCTGAACGGCAGGTCGGGCACTGGGGGCCCGTCCCAGGCGAAGCCTGGGAAGTCGGCCGAGCACTCGTGCAGGGGCGAGTCCTCGTCCACCGCCCGGGCCGGCCAGTCGGCGAAGGCGTGCACCGAGGAGACGAAGAGGTAGCGGTCCGCATGGTCCTTCAGCAGCGCGGCCGAGCGGCGCACGGTGTGCGGCTGCTGGCCGCTGGTGTCGATCACCAAGTCCCACCGCGACCGCCCGGTGACCAGCGCCGCCAAGTCCGCCGCCACCGCCCGGTCGCCCCGGACGGCCTCCACCCCCGGCAGGTCCGGCCCGGACCGGCCGCGGTTGAAGGTGGTGACCTGGTGGCCGCGGGCCAGTGCTTCGACGGCGAAGGCGCGGCCGAGGAAGACCGAGCCGCCGAGAATCAGGATTCGCATGGAGGAGAGCATGCCGGTCAACCGCTCACCGGAGGACGGGCGTTCGCGGGCGGCTCAGCGTGTTCGCCCGCGGCGAAGCGGCGCCGGGGGTCGCCCGAGAGCGGATTGTCATCGGCTTCTCATCTGTTGCGTGCAACGTGAGGGTCGAGCTGGGCAGTCGATAAGAACGCGACGGGAAAGTGCCGGGACCGTTCAGCGTGCGGGTGACGAGGGCGAGGGTGTGGACGTGGTGGAGCCGGGAGTGGACGCGCTGGTCGGACCGGAGGGCGTCGGCGCGACGGTCGGCTGGGCGGACGGCGTGATCGACGAGCCGGTGGCCGACGGGCTGGGCGACGTGGGAGACGGACTGGTCGGCGGTCCGGATGTCGGGCTGGCGCTCGGGCTGGCGCTGCTGCTCGGCGCGGTGCTGGCGCTGCTGCCCGCGCTGGCGCCGTCCGAGGGGATCGCGCTGGCGCTGCCGCTCGGGTTCGCGCTCGGGCTGGGCGTGAAGCCGCTCGGCGAGGAGGCCACCGGGGTCGGCACCCCGCGCAGGCCCGGCCCGCCCGTCAGCGTGACCACGGCCTGGGAGGGCGGCAGCGAGATCTGCGCCGCCCAGTCGTCGACCGGGGCGCGCTGATCGTCCACCGTGACGATGACGGTGATGCGCTGGCCGGGCTCCAGGGTGCCGGAGTCCCGGCTCAGCCGGAGCCAGTCGCAGCTGACCACGGCGTGCCAGTCGAGTGCGGAGGTGCCGGTGTTGGTCAGGGTGAGCACGGTGCGTTTGCCGTAGCCCGCCGCCTCTACCCGCAGCGCGCTGGCGGCGGGGAGCGGGACGGGGCTCAGCAGCGGGCTGGAGAGCGGCACGGCGCCGGGAGCGGGCACCGGGACGGCGGGTCCCAGCACCGGCGGCAGCAACGTTTCTGCACCGTTGGTGGTCGTCTCCACCAGGGCGGCCGGCACGCCGCGGATGGCGGTGCCCGGGGTGGGCGTCGGCAGCGGTACGAGCGGCGCGGTGGTGTCGTCGTCCTGCGGGCCCGGCGCCGGGGCCGGGGTGTCCACCCGGACCGAGGAGACCGTCGCGGCCCCCGTCGCCGTCGTGTCGCCCTGGTGCGCCATCCAGAGCGCGGTCAGCGGCGCCGCCAGCACCGCCGCCAACACGCCCGTGGTGAGCGCGCGTTGACGCATCAGCACCAGCCGCGCGGGCAGCTCGCAGCCGTGCCGCCGCAGCCTGCCGGGCGCGCGGTGGCGGGGGAAGCCGTCCGGGTCGAAGTGCACCTGGGGCAGCGGTGTGGTGGGGTCGAAGGCCTGGTGGAGATCGTCCGGCGCCGGGAGCAGCCGCGGCTCGGCGGCCGGCGCCTCGGCCCGGTCGGCGATGCCGCGACAGGTCGGGCAGCCGGCCAGATGGCCCACCAGCTCCCGCCGCAGGGCCGGCCCCAGCACCGGCGGCCGGCGCGGCCCGCCGCCGGTGCCGCCGAGCCGGGCCAGCTCCGGGCAGCCGCCGCAAGCGAGCACCAGCAGCGCCCGGCGGGTGGCGGCCAGCTCGGCGCGGGCCGCGGCGAGCAACCGGGCCGCCTCGGCGGCGGGCAGGTCGAGGACGGCGGCGAGCTCGGCCTCGTCCAGCCCGTGACGCAGGGACAGCTCCAGCGCCTCGCGCTGCTCGGCCGGCAGCCCCGCTGCCTCCGGCCAGGCGAGCCCGGCCAGCTCGTCGGCCACCGCGCCGCCCGCCTCGGACAGGCGCCGGACGCAGGCGTAGCGGGCGGCGGAGTAGAGCCAGGCGCGGTGCAGGGCGGGGTCGATGCGGCCCGCGCCGCCGCCGCGGGCCAGCTCGCGCACCTCCAGGACGGCGGCCACGGCTGCCGGGCGCTCGCAGAGCACCGACAGGCAGTAGGTGTAGAGGCCGTCCAGTCGGCGGCCGTAGCTGGTGAGCATCGTCTCGGAGGTCACGGGTCGAACAGTAGGGAGTGGGCCCGCCAGGCCCTGGAGCATCGCCGCCCTTGTACTCCTTTCGGGTAACAGCAGCGCGATCCCCGTGACGTCCCGGCCAGTCGGGCAGCGGGAGCGCGGTCCCCGTGGCGCCGCATTGTCGGTGCCACCCGCTACCGTGGCGCGCATGGCAGCCCGTACCTCGAAGACCACCGCCAAGCCCCGTCCGGCCTACCGCTGCACGGAGTGCGGCAACCAGCTGCCCAAGTGGGTCGGCCGGTGCCCGGAGTGCAACGCCTGGGGCACGGTGGAGGAGTACGGCGCGGTGCCGATCCGGACCACCGCCGCAGGCCCGGTCAGCTCCCCGGCCCGCCCGATCGGCCAGGTCGACGGCCAGGTGGCGACCGCCCGCTCCACCGGGGTGCCGGAGCTGGACCGGGTGCTGGGTGGCGGCCTGGTGCCGGGCGCGGTGGTGCTGCTGGCCGGCGAGCCCGGCGTCGGCAAGTCCACCCTGCTGCTGGACGTGGCCGCCAAGGCCGCCACCTCCCAGCACCGCACGCTCTATGTCACCGGTGAGGAGTCGGCCGGCCAGGTGCGGCTGCGGGCGGACCGGATCAACGCCCTCTCCGACCACCTCTACCTGGCCGCCGAGCAGGATCTGGGCGCCGTGCTCGGCCACATCGACCAGGTGAGCCCGGGCCTGCTGATCCTGGACTCGGTGCAGACCGTCGCCTCCGCCGAGCTGGACGGCGCGCCCGGCGGCCCGGCCCAGGTGCGCGAGGTGGCCGGGGCGCTGATCCGGGCGTCCAAGGAGCGCGGCATGGCCACCCTGCTGGTCGGCCACGTCACCAAGGACGGCCAGATCGCCGGGCCCCGCCTGCTGGAGCACCTGGTCGACGTGGTGCTCAGCTTCGAGGGCGACCGGCACGCCCGGCTGCGGATCATCCGCGGCGTCAAGAACCGGTACGGCGCCACCGACGAGGTCGGCTGCTTCGAGCTGCACGACGAGGGCATCGAGGGGTTGGCCGACCCGTCCGGCCTCTTCCTGACCCGCCGCGACAAGCCGGTGGCCGGCACCTGCCTGACCGTCACGCTGGAGGGCAAGCGCCCGCTGGTGGCCGAGGTGCAGGCGCTGATGGTGGATTCGCAGATCCCCTCGCCGCGCCGGACCACCTCGGGTCTGGAGTCGCCGCGGATCGCGATGATCCTGGCCGTGGTCGAGCGGCACGGCGGGATCAAGCTCGGCAAGCAGGACATCTACACCGCCACCGTCGGCGGGGTGAAGCTCACCGAGCCGTCGGCGGACCTGGCGGTGGCGCTCGCGGTGGCCAGTTCCTCCACCGACACCCCGCTGCCCAGCAACCTGGTGGCGATCGGCGAGGTCGGCCTGGCCGGCGAGGTGCGGCGGGTGACCGGGGTGCAGCGCCGGCTGGCCGAGGCGCACCGGCTGGGCTTCACCCACGCCCTGGTGCCGCCGGATCCGGGCAAGGTGCCGCCGGGCATGAAGGTGGTCGAGGTGGCCGATATCGGTGAGGCGCTGCGGGCCATTCCGGGGCGCCGCCGGTCCGCCGGGCGGCCCCGCGCCGAGCAGCGGCCGGCCCCCGAGCAGCCCCGTCCGGTGCCGCCACCGGCCGCCCATCCCGATGAGCTGATGGACGGCTGGGACCCGGTCGATTCGGACGAACTGGTCTGACCGAAGCACCGTCAGCGCCGCTGCACCGTAGACTTTGTCCTGTCCAGTACCAGATCGGACAGAAGCGAACGTGGGACCGGGGCTGAGATTCGGTCCGGATCGGGGCCGGAGGAGTCACCGTGGCAGCGAGCGACCGGGCGGAGAAGTCCCCCCGCGAGGAGGCCTTGCTGCGCTCCTCCCTGCAGGCCATCGCCCCGGGCACCCCGCTGCGGGACGGCCTGGAGCGGGTGCTGCGGGCCAACACCGGCGGGCTGGTCGTGCTGGGCCTCGACAAGACCGTCGAGTCGCTCTGCACCGGCGGCTTCGTGCTGGACGTGGAGTTCACCGCGACCAGGCTGCGCGAACTGTGCAAGCTGGACGGCGCGGTGGTGCTGGACAAGGACATCACCAAGATCGTCCGGGCCGGTGTCCACCTGATGCCGGACGCGGACATCCCCACCGACGAGACCGGCACCCGGCACCGCACCGCCGAACGGGTGAACAAGCAGACCGGTTTCCCGGTGGTCGCGGTGTCGCACTCGATGCGGCTGATCGCGATGTACGTCAACGGCACCCGCCGGGTGCTGGAGGACTCCACCACCGTGCTCTCCCGCGCCAACCAGGCGCTGGCCACCCTGGAGCGCTACAAGCTGCGCCTGGACGAGGTGGCCGGCACCCTCTCCGCCCTGGAGATCGAGGACCTGGTCACCGTCCGGGACGTCACCGCGGTGGCGCAGCGGCTGGAGATGGTGCGGCTGATCGCCGCCGAGATCGCCGGCTACGTCCTGGAGCTCGGCACCGACGGCCGGCTGCTCTCGCTCCAGCTGGACGAGCTGATCGCCGGCGTCGAGCCGGAGCGCGAACTGGTGGCGCGGGACTACTTCCCGGAGCGGGCTGCCAAGCGCGGCCGCACCGTGGCCGAGGTGCTGGCCGACCTGGAGACGCTCACCCACGCCGAGCTGCTCGATCTGCAGACGGTGGCCAAGACGATCGGCTACTCCGGCTCCCCGGAGTCGCTGGACTCGGCCGTCTCGCCGCGCGGCTACCGGCTGCTGGCCAAGATCCCGCGGCTGCCGAACACCGTGATCGAGCGCCTGGTGGAGCACTTCGGCGGGCTGCAGAAGCTGCTCGCCGCCAGCATCGACGATCTGCAGGCGGTCGAGGGGGTCGGCGAGACCCGGGCCCGCTCGGTGCGTGAGGGGCTCTCCCGGCTCGCCGAGTCCTCGATCCTGGAGCGCTACGTCTGAGCGTCTCAGCCCTGGAACGCTACGTCTGAACGTTTCAGCAGCCGTCCGGCACCGCGTCGCCCAACCGACATGGCGTCGCCCAACCGACACCGCGTCGCCCAACCGACACCGCGTCAGGCCCGGAACCTCTCGATGAGGTCCCGGGCCTGATGCTTGCTCAGCTGCCGGTCACCAGCTGGATGGAGGTGCGGGCCACCACCGGCCCGCCGGCCGGGCCGGTGACGTCGGCCTGCACCAGGTAGGTGTCGGCCGGGGCCGGCGAGGTGCCGCCGGGCGTGGCGCACTGCGGCTTGCTGCGGCTGCGGTCCCAGCTGAAGGTCTCGGTCAGCCCGGTCGTCGGGGCCTGCACCCAGCGGCCCTGCTTGTCGGTGACGCAGTCGGCGGAGGACCAGATCCGCTCCTGCTTGGTCGAGACGGTGATCGAGGAGGCCGCCTGGCTCAGGTCGACCCGGCACTGCGGGCCGGAGACGGCGCGGACCCTCAGCACGAAGGTCGGCTTCTCCTGCAGCGAGTAGGTGCTGTGCGGGGTGGCGGCCAGCTCCAGGGTCAGCTGGGAGGCGGTGCAGACCGGCAGCGCCATCACCTCGGCGGTGTTGATCGGCGGGGCGCCGCTGCCGCCCGTCGAGGAGCCGCCGGTGCCGCCGCCGCCCGTGCCGGCGGTCGCCGACGGGCTGGAGCCACTGCCGCCGTTGCCGGCCCCGCCACTGCCGCCGGCGCCGCCGCCGGCACCGCTCGAAGCGCCGCCGGTGGACCCGCCGCCGCTGCCGCCCGGGACGCTGGAGATCGCCGGGCCGGTCGGGGTGGCGCCCGGGGTGATCGAACCGGGCGCGCTGGGGGAGGGGGAGAGCGGGGCGGGCTGGGCGGCCTTCTGCTTGCCGCCGTCCTGACCGAGCGTCAGCCAGGCGAGCAGGGCGACCACCACCAGGAGGGCGGCGAGCACAACTAGCCGCCGTCGCCAGTAGATCGAGGCGGGCAGTGGTCCGACGGGCTGTCGCAGTGAAGGCACGAGCAAAATCTATAAGAGGCGGAGTACCCGCTTGTGCACCAACACCGGTATCGGAAGCCGATCTTTCACATCATCCGGTATTTCATCCCTCCGAGGGAGTGTCGCTGCCGGACTGTGCGAGGATCGAGAACGCCATGCAGACCATCTCCGCACCCCGCGCCGACGCCCGGACGCCGGTGGAAACGCCCGCGCCGCTGCTGCATTCGATCGTGCTCGACTGGTACCGGGAGAACGCCCGGGACCTGCCCTGGCGCACTCCCGAGGCCTCGCCGTGGGCGGTGATGGTCAGCGAGTTCATGCTCCAGCAGACCCCGGTGAAGCGGGTGCTGCCCGCCTACGCCGCCTGGCTGGAGCGCTGGCCCACCCCGGCTCGGCTCGCCGCCGACGCCCCCGGCGAGGCGGTCCGGATGTGGGGCCGGTTGGGCTATCCGCGGCGGGCGCTGCGGCTGCACGCCGCCGCCACCGCGATCGTCGAGCGGCACGGCGGCCGGGTGCCGGACGACCACGCCGAGCTGCTGGCGCTGCCCGGGGTCGGCGAGTACACGGCGGCCGCCGTCGCCTCGTTCGCCTTCAAGCAGCGGCACGCGGTGCTGGACACCAACGTGCGCCGGGTCTTCGCCCGCGCCGTCACCGGAGTCGAGTACCCGGCCAACGCCACCACCGCCGCCGAGCGCCGGGTCGCCACCGGACTGCTGCCGGCCGCCGACGAGGTCGCCGCCGAGTGGGCGGTGGCCGTGATGGAGCTGGGCGCGCTGGTCTGCACCGCCCGCTCGCCCGAGTGCGGCGGCTGCCCGCTGCGCGCCCAGTGCGCCTGGCAGCGGGCCGGCTGCCCGCCGCACCAGGGGCCGGCCCGGCGCGGCCAGAGCTACGAGGGCACCGACCGCCAGGTGCGCGGCAAGCTGCTCGCCGTGCTGCGGGCGCAGCACGGGCCGGTGCCGCGCGGGCAGCTGGACGTGGTCTGGCCGGACGACATCCAGCGGGACCGGGCGCTGGACGGCCTGGTGGCCGACGGCCTGGTCGAGCCGCTCGCCGACGGGTACTTCCAGCTGCCGCAGTGACCCCGCGGACATGACGAGGCCCCCCGCTCGATCCCTGGAGCGGGGGGCCTCAGCACATGGGGGCTCAGCGAGCCACGAGGGGGCTCAGTGAGCCGCCGCCTCCACGCTCGGCTTGCCGGCGCCGCGCAGCGGGGCGCCGCGCAGGAACAGCGAGGCCGCGATGGCGAGCACGCTGATCGCGGCGGCCCACAGGAAGACCGAGTGGATGCCGTTGGTGACGCCGTGGTGGATGACGTTCTGGACCTCGGGCTTCATCCCGCGGAGCCTGGCCGGGGTCAGGTCCGCGGTGGAGCCGCCGGTGCTCGGCAGGTGGGCCGTGGCCAGGGTGTCCTTCATCCGGTTGGTGTAGATCGCGCCGAAGAGCGCCACACCGAAGGAACCGCCGATGGTGCGGAACAGGGTGGCGGTGGAGCTGGCCACGCCCATGTCCTTGAGCTCCACGCTGTTCTGCGCGACCAGCATGGTGATCTGCATCAGGAAGCCCATGCCGGCGCCCAGCACCGCCATGTAGATGCCGGAGGTGAGGCGGGTGGTGTCGGTGCCCATGCCGGAGAGCAGGAACGAGCCGACGCCCATCACCACGGTGCCGATGATCGGGAAGATCCGGTACTTGCCGGTCTTGGTGACGACCTGGCCGACCACCAGCGAGACCACCAGCATGCCGAACATCATCGGCATCAGCAGCAGGCCGGAGTTGGTGGCCGAGGCGTTCTGCACGATCTGCTGGTACTGCGGCAGGAAGGTGACGCCGCCGAACATCTGGAAACCGACGATGAAGCCGATGATCGAGACCACCGTGAAGTCGCGGTTGCGGAACAGGCCGAGCGGGAGCATCGGCTCCGAGACCCGCTGCTCCACGTAGCAGAAGCCGATCAGCGAGGCCACGGCCAGCACCGCCAGGCCGATGATGTGCTTGGAGCCCCAGGCGTACTGGGTGCCGCCCCAGGTGGTGATCAGGACCAGCGAGGTGATGCCGACGGTGAGCAGCAGGGCGCCGAGGTAGTCGATCTTCGCGGTGGAGCGGGACTTCGGCAGGTGCAGGGTGATCGTCACCATGGCCAGCGCGATCGCACCCAGCGGGATGTTGATGTAGAAGATCCAGTGCCAGCTGAAGTGGTCGGTGATGAAGCCGCCGAGCAGCGGGCCGCCGATGGTGGCCAGCGCCATCACGGCCGCGAACAGACCCTGGTACTTGCCGCGCTCGCGGGGCGAGACCAGCGCACCCATGATCGACATCACGCCGACCATCAGACCGCCGGCGCCCAGGCCCTGGATGGCCCGGAAGGCGATCATCTCGTTCATGTTCTGCGACAGGCCGGCCAGCGCCGAGCCCGCCAGGAAGATGGTGATCGAGGTGAGGAAGGTGCCCTTGCGGCCGTAGAGGTCGCCGAGCTTGCCCCAGATCGGCGTCGCCGCGGCGGTCGCCAGGGTGTACGAGGTGACCACCCAGGACAGGTGGTTGGCGCCGCCGAGGTCGCCGACGATGGTCGGCATCGCGGTGCCGACGATGAGGTTGTCGAGCATTGCGAGCAGCATCGTGATGACCAGGCCGATCATCACCAGACGTATCTCGCGCGGCGATCGTTGCGGGCGCTCGTCCCCCCAACGCCTGCGGGCGGGGTCTCCGCCGTCGCGTCGACCTGCTGTTGTGCCATGGTGTGCGTCTCCCGGATGCGCCTGTGCGGGCCCGCGCCTCGCGACCCCTCGTCGACCTTACTTGCCGACCGGCTAGTTTAGTAATCGTTGGCACGGTAAGGTCTGGGTAAGCCGGGAGTCAAGCCGAATACGGCCACCCCCAGAGTCCGCAGCGAGCTAGGCAGGCAGTCAGCCATGAGTACGACCCACGGTCCCCGCAGTGACACCCGTGCGCGGATCATCGCGGTGGCGCTGGAGTTGTTCTCCGAGCACGGGTACGAGAAGACCTCGCTGCGGGAGATCGCCGACCGACTGGGCGTCACCAAGGCCGCGCTGTACTACCACTTCAAGACCAAGGACGACATCGTCCACGGCATCGTCGAGACCATGGCCGCGCCGATCGACGAGGCGATCGCCTGGGGCGAGGAGCAGGACTGGTCGCCCGAGGTGCGCGACGAGCTGGTCCGCCGGTTCGCCGCCGGGATGGCCGAGCGGGCGCCGCTGCTGCGCTTCTTCCACGAGAACCAGCCGGCGCTGCGCGAGTCCCAGGCCGGGCTGGAGTTCCGCGATCGGATGATCCGGATGATCCGTCTGGTGCACGGTCCCGGTGCCTCGTTCGAGGACAAGCTGCGGGCGACCATGGCGCTCTTCTCGGTGAACTCGGCGTTCTTCCTGCTCAAGCACGACCGGCCGGACCTCGCCGCCGACTGCGCCATGGACGACGAGATCACGGTGGCGGAGGTGATGCGGGCGGCGACCACGGTCGGCCTGGAGATCGCCGCCCCGATCAAGCCCGTCGCCCACCAGGGCTGAGCGGGCTCAGAAGTTGCCCGCCCCGTGCCCCGAGAGGTAGGCGATCGGGTCGGTCACCGCGCCGTAGCGGTTGGCGGTGCGGATCTCGAAGTGCAGGTGCGGTCCGGTGGAGTTGCCGGTGCTGCCCGAGGCGCCGATCCGCTGACCGCCCGTCACCTGGTCACCGGCCCGCACACCGAGCCCGGACAGGTGGGCGTACTGGGCGAACCTGCCGTCGGACAGCCGCAGCACCACCTCGTTGCCATAGGCGCCGTCCCAGCCGGCCGAGACCACGGTGGCGTCGCCGACCGCGAGCAGCGGGGTGCCGCTGTCCACCGCGAAGTCCACGCCCGTGTGGTAGCCCGCGGCGTACTCGCGGTCGGGCACGCCGAACGGGTTGGTCACCGGGGCACCCGGCGCGGGCGCCGACCAGACCGGGCCGGGCGGTGGTGCGGGGGCAGCCGGGGGCGTGGGCTGCGCTGCGGGCTCGGGGGCGGCTGCGCCCGGTGCGTCGGCGGCGCCCGTCTTGGCCAGGTTGGCCGCCACCGCGACCGCCGCCCGGGAGGCGGCCGCCCCGCCCGGCATCCGGTACGGGCTCGGCGCGGCCACCTGTACCACGGGCTCCGGCTCCGGCGCCGCCGCGAGCCGGGCGGCGGTGAAGGCGGAGGCGCCCGGGGTGGTCGGTCGGACCGTCTGCGCCACCGCGCTGCCGGGCACCGCGGCCAGCGCCGCGCCGAGCAGCAGCACGCCGGCCGCTGTGGTGGAGAAGGCGGTGCGCCGGTGCGGGCCCTGGAAGACCGCATACGGGTCCCGCCGCAGCTCGGTCACCCAGCGTGGCGACACCGGTCGCGTGATGCCGGGGCGCGACAACTGGGGCAGCCGGGGCAGCCACGACAGCTGGGACAGCTGAGGCGGCCACGACTGCTGGGGCAACCGCGACAGCCACGTCGGCTGGGGCAACCGCGACAGCTGGGGCAACCGCGACAGCCACGTCAGCTGGGGCAACCGCGACAACTCGGGCAACCGCGACAGCCGCGGTGACCTGGGCGGGCGTGGTCGGGCGTGCCGCCCGGAACCGCTGAGCAGCCGGGCGAACCCGGTGCGGCCGGGGTTGGGAGTGGGCATGCCGTGCTCGACCTCGCTGCGGTTCGGGCCAGCGGCTGGCGGCAGCGCACTGGGTGGGGGACCACACAGGTGTAACCGGCGGTGCGGAGGGAGCGAAATTCGCCCGGCTACTACGGCGCGTAGTGGCAGCCGCCTGCCGATTTCAGGCGATCGGCGGATTGCCCCCGCCCTCCGACCGCTCTCCCGGGCCCGGCGCGGTACTACCCCCGCTCGTACCGGCCGCGGCGGCTGTGATCAGTGCCACCCGCGGTGACGGCCGGGCGGCCGGTCCACGCACGACCGTTCCCGCCGCCGCCGCCCGGGCGGACCATCGATGGATGACCGCAGAAAGCAAAGCCTCGCCGCAACGCAAAGCCTCGCCGCAACGCACCGCAGCGCCGGACAGCAGCGCCGCGCCGGACAGCACCGCTTCGCTGGTACGCGACGCCTCGCCCTACGCCGGCCCCGATGACCGCCGCTTCACCCTCTGGCGGGCCGCCGACCGGATCCTCTCCGGCCCGCGCCCGGTCACCCTGCACGAACGCCTGGCCGAGCTCGGCGCCGACGCCCGGGCCTGCGTCGGCCAGGCCGAACGTCCCGACTTCTACGGCGACGGCGTGGTCGCCGACCTGGAGCAGCAGGTCGCCGAGCTGCTCGGCAAGCCCGCCGCGGCCTTCTTCCCGACCGGCACCATGGCCCAGCAGGTGGCGCTGCGCTGCTGGGCCCGGCAGTGCGGCACCAGCGTGGTGGCCAGTCACCCGCTGGCCCACATCGAGACCCATGAGCGCCGCGCCTACCGCCGGCTCACCGGCTTGGACACCGTCTTCCCGACCACCGCGCCCCGGCTGCCCACCGCCGCCGAACTGCGCGCCCTGGACGAGCCCTACGGCGTGCTGCTGGCGGAACTGCCGCTGCGGGCGGCCGGCTTCGTGCTGCCCGACTGGGCCGAGCTGGTCGAACTGGCCGCCGCCGCCCGGGCCGCCGACGCCGTGGTGCACCTGGACGGCGCCCGGCTCTGGGAGGCCGCCGCCCACTACGGCCGGCCCCCGCACCAGCTGGCCGACCTGGGCGACTCGGTCTACGTCTCGTTCTACAAGGCGCTCGGCGGGATCAGCGGTGCCGCGCTCGCCGGACCGGCCGACCTGATCGCCGAGGCCAGGGTCTGGCGCCACCGCTACGGCGGCCAGCTCTACCAGCAGTGGCCCGCCGCCCTCTCGGCCCGCGCCGCGCTCGGCCGCGAGCTGCCCCGGCTGCCCGGCTACCTGGCCCAGGCCGGGGTGCTGGCGGACGGGCTGCGCCGGGCGATCCGCCCGGTGCCCGGCGCCCGGATCCACCCCGACCCGCCGCACACCCACCAGTTCCAACTCTGGCTGCCGCACCCGCCGGAGCTGCTCGCCGAGGCGGGGCTGCGGCACTGCGCCCGCAGTGGCGACGGGCTCTTCGGCTCCTGGTGGGCCGGCCCGCTGCCGGGCCTGTCGATGACCGAACTGACCGCCCTGACCCCCGCGCTGGCCTGGACCGCAGAGCAGGTGGCCGAGTCGGTCGCCGGCTTCCTGGGCGAGGTCGACCGGTTGGCCGCCGCGGGGTAGCGCGAGCGGGGCCCGCTTGACGGTGGAAGGTACATCGTCAACCCTGGTGATCCGTCGCCGGACCGTGGGTATCAAGCCAATTGACGCCGGGTCAGCAGGGGGAACGAGTGAGCGAGCAGCACCCGCAGATCGAACTCGCCGAGGCGGTCGAGGCCGTCCGCCGCGAGGTGGCCGCGGCCGCCGAACGGGCCGCCGGCGAGCGGTTCCAGTTCGAGGTCGGCACCGTGGAGCTGGAGTTCTCCGTCGAGTTGCGCCGGGAGGCGCGGGTCGACGGCAAGGTCCGCGCCTGGGTGGTGTCGGCCGGTGCGGAGGCCGGTACCGAGCACACCCGGGCGCACCGGGTGACCGTCACCCTCAATCCCGTGGACACCACCACTGGCGGGAACGTGCTGGTCGGCAATGACGACCTGGGCAGCCGTGAGGGCTTCCATTGAGTCTGGTGGCTCAGCGGATCGCGGCCGTGCGGGCCGCCGGACAGGGCAGTGGGGTGCTGCTCTCCGGCCGAGTGGTGCTGACCGCCGCCCATCTGCTGGCCCCCGCCTCGCCCGCGCCGGGCGTGATCGAGGCCGCCGTGCCGGGCGGACGCGGCTGGATGCGCTGCACCCCGCTGTGGCGCTCGGCCGAGGCCGACGTCGCCGTGCTGCTCGCCGCCGGCGACCTGGTCCGGCCCGAGATCGCCGCCGACTTCGACGAGCTGCGCTGGGGCCGGATCGACGACCTGGAGCCGGTGCCGCTCTGCCATGCGATCGGCTACCCGGCGGCCGGCCGGGAGGACGGCGGGGTGCTGCGCAGCCACCAACTGGTGGGCACCCTGGCCCCCGCCACCGGCCTGGGCGGCAACCGGCACGTGCTGGCCACCCAGCACCAGCCGCCCGGCCCGGTCGCCGGCGCCGACTCGCCGTGGTCCGGCATGTCCGGCGCCCCGGTGGTCTTCAACAACCTGCTGCTCGGCCTCGCCACCGCCGACGTGGCGCCGGGCGTCTGGCACCATTCCCAGCTCGGCCTGGTGCCGCTGGCCCCGCTGCTGGCCGACCCGGGTTTCGCCGCGCTGCTGGCCCGCCGGCTGCCGGCCCCGATCCGGGTCCGGGGAATCGCCCAACGCGAGCGCCAGGACGCCGAGTTCGAGGAGGAGTACGCCCGCAGCATCCGCCGTGAGCACGGCCGTCTGAAGATCTTCGGGCTGCCGCAGTCGCTGCGCTGGGACCTCGGCACCGCCTACCTGAGCCTGCAGGCCCTGAAGGTGACGGAGCACCAGCCGCACGTCGAACGCACCCCCGGCACCGGCGAACTGCTGCTCGACCGCACCGGGCGGCGCGGCCGGGTGGAGAGCCTGCTCAAGGACCGCCGCCGGGTGCTGCTGCGCGGCCAGGCCGGCTCCGGCAAGACCACCCTGCTGCAGTGGCTGGCCGTCAACGCCGTCTCCGGCAGCCTGGTCGGCGAACTCGCCGAACTCAACTACCGGGTGCCGTTCCTGCTGCGGCTGCGCACCATGTTCCAGCTGCGCAACCTGCAGCCGCGCCCCGCCGAGTTCCTCGCCATGGACCGCAGCCCGGTCGCCGCCGACCAGCCCCCGGGCTGGGCCGACCGCCTGTTCGCCGCAGGCCGGGCCATCCTGCTGGTCGACGGACTGGACGAGATCCCGCAGGAGAACCGGGACGAGGCCGGCGAGTGGCTGGCCGACCTGCTGGAGCTCTACCCCAACTGCTTCACCCTGGTCACCGTGCGCCCCACCGGAGTTCCCGCCGACTGGCTGCACCGCCAGCGGTTCGAGGAGTTGATGCTCTGCCCGATGGACGAGTGGGACCGCAGCCGCTTCGTGGAACGCTGGCACCAGGCCGCCCTGGCCGCCGAACGGGACGCCACCGACGACCCCACCCCCGCTGAACTCGCCGCCCTGGAAGGTCGGTTCCGCGAGATGACGGACGCCCTGCGGCGAGCCCTGCGGCAGTCCCCGGAACTCGACCTGCTCACCGACAGCCCGCTGCTGTGCGCCATGATCTGCGCCCTGCACCGGGAGTGGGAGGGCGGGCTGCCCGAACGCAAGATGGAGGTCTACGAGTCGGCCCTCGACATGCTGCTGCTGCGCCGCGACAAGCAGCGCCGGATCGCCGCCCTGCCGGAGGGCCGCCAGCTCGGCCGCGAGGAGCAACTCGCCCTGCTGCAGCGGATGGCGGCCTGGCTGGTGCTCAACGGCCAGCACGAGGGCGACCACGAGGACGCGCTGCGGCAGATCGAGCAGGTGCTGCCCAGCCTGCCCGCGGCCCACGGCAGCCTCGGCGCCGAGCAGGTGCTGCGCCACCTGGTGGAACGCACCGGCCTGCTCACCGAAACCAGCGTCGCCACCTTCGAGTTCGTCCACCGCACCTTCCAGGACTACCTGGCGGCACGGGAGTTCATGGAGGACCGGGACTTCGGGCTGCTGGCCGGCCGGGCCGCCGACGAGCAGTGGGCCGACGTGGTCCGGATGGCCGTCGGCCACTGCTCGCACCGCGACCGGGCCGTGCTGCTGCGCCGCCTGCTGGCCGCCGCCAATGCCGGCCCGCAGGCCCGCACCGCCCGCTGGATCCGGCTGATCGCGGCCGGCTGCCTGCCCTATGCCTCGGTGCTGGACGAGGCCGTCCGGGCCGAGGTGCTGGCCCAACTGCGCCCGATGCTGCAGCTGTTCCCGCACGAGGAGGAGGCCGCCTACGAGCCGCGCGAATGGCAGGCGCTCTACGCGGTCGGCGAGGACCTGCTGCCGCTGCTCACCCCCGACACCGATCTGCCGCTCTGGCTGGTCGTCCGGCTGCTGGAGCGGATGGGCGGCCCGGAGGCGCTGGACCGGCTGGTCGCGATCAACACCAGGATCGCCGCCGAGCAGGGCGGACAGCCGGCCCTGGCCTCCCGGGAGGTGCTGGCCCGGGCCTACCAGCAGGCCGGCGACCTGGCGCAGGCGATTCCCGCGCTGGAGCAACTGGTCGCGCTCTCCGAGCAGTTGATGGGCCAGGGGCACCCGGACACGTTCGACGCCCGGCTCCGCCTGGCCGACGCCTACCTGGAGTCCGGCGCGCTGGCCGGTGCGCTGCCCCGGTACGAGCAGCTGCTGGCCGACGCCGAGGCCCGGGCCGCCGCCGTCGACCTGCTGGAGATCCGCAGCCGGCTCGGCGCCGCCTACCTGGAGGCCGGCGCGCTCGGCCGGGCGCTGCCGCTGTTCGAGCGCCTGATCGCCGAGGCCGAGGAACTCAGGGGCCGGGACAGCCCCGAGGCGCTGGCCGCCCGCGGCCGGCTCGGCGCCGCCCAGCGTGACGCCGGCCAACTGGCCAAGGCGATCACCAACTTCGAGTGGCTGCTGATGGACGCCGAGCGGGCCCTCGGCGAGGACCACCCGGACACCCTGGTGATAAGGACCGACGCCGCCGCCGCGCAGGCCGAGGCCGGCGACCTGACCCGGGCCATCTCGGCCCTGGAGCAGATCCAGGCGGACGCGGCCCGGGAGCTCGGCGAGCACTACCCGACCACGCTGACCGCCGCACTGCGACTGGCCAACGCCTACGCCGAGGCGGGCGACCTGTTCAAGGCCGTGCCGATCCTGGAGGCGGTGGACCAGGCCCGCACCCGGGTGTTCGGCGAGGACCACCCGGCCACCTTCACCGCCCGCCGCCACCTCGCCGTCGCCTACCTCGGCCAGGGCGACCACGGACTGGCGCTCGGCCTGCTGGAGGCCACCCTGGCGCGCGCCCGCCAGGCGCTCGGCGAACGCCACCCGGAGCCGCTGTCGCTGCGGCACGAGCTCGGCGTGGCGCAGCGGCTCGACGGCGAGCCGAGCCGGGCGGTCGACCTGCTCTCCCGGGTGCTGGGCGACCGCTGGGTGCTGCTCGGCGAGCGCCACCCCGACACCCTGCGCACCCGGCACCAACTGGCGCTGGCCTACTGGGCCGCCGAGGACTCCCGGCAGGCCACCGAACTGGCCGGGCGCACCCTGGCGTTGTGCGAGACCCATCTCAGCCCGGACCACCCCCTGACGGTGGCGGTGCGGGACAGCCTGGACCCGGCGAACCGGCAGGTCCAGCTGATCCGCCAGCTGCCGAGGAGCCGTCAGGTGCCGTTCGCCGAGTCGTAGTCGGAGCGGGCCGCGAGCACCTCGTCCATGTTGGCCTCGGCCCAGCTCATGATCGCCCGCATCACCGGGAGCAGGCCCCGGCCGAGCGGGGTGAGCGCGTACTCCACCCGGACCGGCACTGCCAGGGTGACGGTCCGGGAGACCAGGCCGTCGCGCTCCATGGCGCGCAGCGTCTGGGTGAGCATCTTCTGGCTGATCCCCGCCACCCGCCGCGACAGGTCGCCGTAGCGCTGCGGCTGCTCGGCGAGCGCGTTGATCAGCAGGCTGACCCACTTGTCGCTGATTCGGTCGAGGAGTTGGCGGGTCGGGCACTCGGCCACATAGGCGTCGTAGGCCAGTTTGGCGTCGGCGCGCTGCTGGGCGGCCGTTCTGGTGGCCATGCCGGGACTCCCCTCCGGGTGCGGTACGCACCGTGAAGTGCGTTCTTCCCGGCAGAGCGTAGCTCTCCCTAGGTTAGTGGCAACAGGTGTGACAGAGACGGGAGTTCGGTGATGCGTGCAGTGGTGGTACGGGAGTTCGGCGGGCCCGGGGCGCTGACGGCGGTCGAGGTGCCGGTGCCGGTCCCCGGGGCCGGGCAGCTGCGGATCGAGGTGGCCGCGGCGGGGGTGAACCCGGTGGACGCGGTGACCAGGTCGGGGGTGCTGGCCGAACTGGGGCTGCTGCCGCGGTTGGCGGGGTCAACGGTCGGGATCGGCTGGGACGTTGCGGGAACGGTCGCCGAACTGGGCCCGGGCACCCAGGAATTCGCCGTCGGCGACCGGGTGATCGGGCTGCGCGACCGCCTGGACGTGCCGCTCGGCGCCTATGCCGAGCACCTCGTCCTGGACGCCTCGGCGGTGGCCCCGCTGCCCGACGGGCTGTCGGCGGTGGCGGCGGCCACCCTGCCGCTGAACGCGCTGACGGCCGACCAGGCCCTGGACCTGCTGGACCTGCCGGCGGGGGCGAGCCTGCTGGTCACCGGCGCGGCGGGCGGGGTGGGCGGCTTCGCGGTGGAACTGGCCGCCCGGCAGCGCGGTTTGCGGGTGGTCGCGGTGGCGGGCGCGGCGGACCACGATGCGCTGCGGGCGATGGGCGCCCGGTGGCTGGTGGACCGTGAGGTGCCAGATCTGGCGGCGGCGGTACGCGAGCTGGTGCCGGGCGGGGTGGACGGCGCGCTGGATGCCGCGCTGCTGGGGATCCGGGCGCTGGGCGCGGTGCGCAACCGGGGCGCCTTCGTCTCGGTGGCGGGGGACGTGCCGGTGGGGCTGCGCGGGATCCGGGTGCGGACGGTCTGGATCGCGGCGGACGGGCCCGCGCTGGGGCGGCTGGCGGAGCTGGCCGCCCGCGGGGAGTTGACCCTGCGGGTGGCGGACACCCTGCCGCTGGCGCAGGCGGAGCAGGCGCACCGGCGGCTGGCGCGGGGCGGGCTGCGGGGGCGGTTGGTGCTGGTGCCCTGAACCGGTGCTGGAGCTGCTGCCCTGAGCCTGGCGCCGGTGCTGGTGCCCTAGGGGGGCGCCCGCCAAGCGGAGAGAATGGCTCCGGACATCTTGTGACGTACAGAGAAAGCGAAGCCTCACCATGGATCTCGGCGTGCGCTGGAAGCTGCACGGTGACGGGCGCACGCCCGCGCCGGGGGCGGTCGTCCGCCCCGACGAACGGCTCTCCTGGCCCCGTACGGTAGGGCTCGGAGCCCAGCACGTGGTGGCCATGTTCGGGGCCAGCTTCGTGGCGCCGGTGCTGATGGGGCTCAACCCCAACCTCGCGATCATGATGTCCGGCGTCGCGACCGTGATCTTCCTGCTGGCGACCCGCGGCCGGGTGCCCAGCTACCTCGGCTGTTCGCTCTCCTTCGTGGGGGTCGCCGCGGTGATCCGGGCGCAGGGCGGCACCAGTGCCACGGTGACCGGTGCGGTGTTCGTGGTCGGCGTGGTGCTGTTCCTGGTGGGCGTCGCGGTCCAGCGGTTCGGGGCGCGCATCATCCACCTGGCGATGCCGCCGATCGTGACCGGCGCGGTGGTGATGCTGATCGGGTTCAACCTCGCCCCCGTGACCGCGTCGACCTACTGGCCGCAGGACCAGTGGACGGCGCTGCTGGTGATGCTCTTCACCGGGCTGGCCGTGGTGGCGCTGCGCGGCTTCTGGTCGCGCATCGCGATCTTCCTCGGCCTGCTCTTCGGCTACGGGATCTCCTGGGCGTTCGACCGGATCTTCGGGAAGATCCACTCGATGGGCCCCGGCGGCACGGTCACCGACCACTGGCGCCTGGACCTGTCGGGCGTCGGCAAGGCGGACTGGATCGGCCTGCCGTCGTTCCACGGCCCGTCCTTCCAGTGGTCCGCGATCCTGGTGGCGCTTCCCGTGGTGATCGCGCTGGTCGCGGAGAACGCCGGGCACATCAAGGCGGTCGGCGAGATGACCGGTGCCCAGCTGGACGACAAGCTGGGCACGGCGATCTCCGCGGACGGTGTCGCCTCCATGCTCTCCACCGCGGTCGGCGGTCCGCCCAACACCACGTACTCCGAGAACATCGGCGTGATGGCCGCCACCCGGGTCTACTCGACGGCCGCCTACTGGGCGGCGGCCGGCTTCGCGCTGCTCTTCGGCATCTGCCCGAAGTTCGGCGCGATCGTGGCCGCGATCCCCGGTGGGGTGCTCGGCGGCATCACCGTCATCCTCTACGGCATGATCGGCCTGCTCGGCGCGCAGATCTGGAGCCGGTCCAACGTGGACCTGCGCAATCCGCTCAACCTGGTGCCGGCCGCGGCGGGCATCATCATCGGCGTCGGCAACGTCACGCTGAAGTTCAGCAGCAACTTCAGCCTCAGCGGCATCGCGCTGGGCACGCTGGTCGTCATCACCGGCTACCACGCACTGCGGCTGCTGGCCCCCGCGCACCTCAAGACGCAGGAGCCGCTGCTGGACGAGGGCACCTCCTCGTACGACGAGGAGTAGGCGGCGAGTGGGCGGGGAGTAGGCGCTCGCTCAGGGGCGGGTGGCTGACCAAGCACTTGGTCAGCCACCCGCCCCTCGTCGTCAGCCCCCGAACACCGGCGCGTGGTCGGCCGCGAAGTCGGCGAAGGAGCGGGCCGGGTGGCCGGTCAGCTTCTCGACGTCGGAGCTGACCGCGCCCGCGCCGCCGCCCGCGTAGAAGGTGTAGAGCTCGATCAGGCCCTCGGCGCGCCACGGGTCCCAGCCGGCGCCCAGCATGCCGGCCAGCGCGGCCTGCGGGTCGGCGGCCTGGTACGCCACCTCGCGGCCGGCCACGGCGCCGAGCTGCTCGGCGATCTCCTCGTGGGTCAGCCCGGCCGGCCCGGTCAGCGTGTAGACCGCGCCCTCGTGCCCCTCGCCGGTCAGCACCGCGACGGCCGCGTCCGCGACGTCCCGCGCGTCCACCCAGGAGACCGGGGCGTGCCCGGCGGCAGCCGTGAGCCGGCCGGCCTTGACCGCGTCGGCCATGCCCAGGAAGTTCTGGTGGAAGCCGTTCGGCGCCAGCACCGTCCAGGGCAGCCCGCTGGCCTCCAGGTGCGCGTGGCCCGCCACATGGGCGGAGAGGAAGCGCACGCCCTCCGGCTTGTACTCCACCCCGGCGGCCGCGTGCAGCACGATCCGCGGCTGCCGCCCGGTGCGCACCGCGGCGTCGATGATGTTGATCTCGTGCTGCGCCATCTCGGGGTGGACGGCCACCAGCAGGTAGACCACGTCCGCGCCGGCCAGGGCGGCGTCCAGCGAGGCCGGGTCGGTGTAGTCGGCGGCCACCACCTCGACGCCCTCGTCCCACTCGGCG
The DNA here is from genome assembly GCF_006636205.1 of Kitasatospora acidiphila. NCBI lineage: Bacteria > Bacillati > Actinomycetota > Actinomycetes > Kitasatosporales > Streptomycetaceae > Kitasatospora > Kitasatospora acidiphila. The sequence continues at coordinate 5,195,732 of NZ_VIGB01000003.1, forward strand.
GGGCGCGACCCGGGGTCGCGCACCAGCGCGCGCACGCTCTCGCCGCGCTCGCGCAGCCCGCTGACAACCTTCGACCCCACGGTGCCGGTGGCACCGGTGACCACGATCACGAATGTCTCTCCCGTTCGTACCAGCAACTGCTCTGATGACCAGTCATCCGGACTATGGCAGCGGCTCCTTGGGTGATCAAGGTCTGATTCGCACTCGTTCGATCAGCCAGGCTCATCGATCGGGTGCGGCCCAGTGGCTCGGGGGAAAAGCAGTGGCGGCGGTCAGCAACCTGACCGCCGCCACTCAGCCACGCAAAGCTGACGCCCTGCCGGTTACGACCACTGGGCCCAGGGCAGGTTCCAGCCGCCCAGGCCGTTGTCCGGAGCGACCGGCTCACCGACCGAGTGCTGGACGATCACCACGTCACCGATGATCGAGTCGCCCCAGAACTTGCCGGCCACCGAGTCGTCCTCGCCCTGGTCGGTGTCGGGCAGGCCGATGCAGCCGTGGCTGATGTTCGCCTTGCCCGCCCAGTCGACGGCCTTGGGGTTGCCGTGGACGTAGGAGCCGGTGTCGGTGATCTTCAGGCCGTGCGGCTCGTAGACGTCGTAGCCCGCACCCTTGATGTTGGTGGTCTTGGAGTCCATGTGGACCATCCGGTCCTTCTCGAAGACCACCATGGTGCCGTTCCAGGACGGGTTGTCGTCGGCGCCCGCGGTGATGGCGATGGTCTTCGTCGGGGCGCCGTCCTCGACCACGGTCATCTGGTGGGTGCCGGCGTCCGCCGTGCTGACCTTCGAGCGGCCGATGGTGAAGGCCTCGTCGGTGTCCGAGTCGCCGTAGACGCCGGGGGAGAGCTCGACGCCGGAGACCCGGCGGTGCACGCTCACCTTGGTGCCGGGCTTCCAGTAGTTCTCCGGGCGCAGGTCGAGGCGGTTGGGGCCGAACCAGTGGCCCTTGACGGTGGTGCCGTCCGTCGCCTCGACGGTGATCGCCTGCTCCGCCGCCTGCTTGTTGGTGACCGCCTTGTCGAAGGTGACGCTGATGATCATGCCGACGCCGTACGTCGCATTGTTGTCCAGGTTGTCCCGGACCCTCTCGGTCTTGCTCGGGGTGAGGGTGCTGAAGCTGCTGGTGGTCGTGGTCGCCACCCCGGAGGCGTCGACCGCGTTGGCGTTCACCTGGTACTTGGTGGACACCGACAGTGCGGCCGTGGGCGCCCAGCTCCCGTCCGGGCCGACCGTGCCGGCGACCGGCTTGCCGTCCGGGCCGGTCACCGTCACCTGGGTCAGCTTCCCGTCGGTCACCGACACCTTCACCGCACCGCTGGGCGCCACGTTCTGCGACCCGTCGGCGGGCAGCACGGCCAGGGTGGCCGCGGACGGCTTCGCCTGGGCACCGCTGTGGCCGGCTGCGGCCGGGGCGGTGGCGGACCCTCCGGTGCCGCCGCCGGTCCCGCTGCTGCAGGCTGTGGTCAGCAGCAGCGCACCGCCGAGCAGCAGTGCAGCAACGGTGCCCGGTATGCCCCTGGAGCGCATTGTTCGTTCCCCCCACATCGTGGTGATCCTTATGCTTCTTCGACTCCCCATGGTGCCAAATGGATGCACCGTGAATGTGACTGTCACACAATCAGGACATTCGGGGGTTCGGGGCAGGGTAGCGAGCTCCCCCGTGGCTGCTTCTTCCGGGCCACCCCTTTGAGCTGCCCCTCGCTACCCCTTGTGCACCAGCAGCACGAAGCTCCGGGCGAACGAGCCGCCGTCGGCCGGGCGGGGCCAGGGCAGCGCGGCGAGCGCGGCGGAGGCGGCGGGCGCGACCTCGCCGAGGATACGGACCTCGGCGGTCTCCTCGCCATGGGCGGAGCCGAAGAAGAGCTTGATGCCGACCAGTCGGTCACGCGGCAGGCCGTCGGCCGTGAGCGCGGGGGCGAGGGCGGGGAGGAGCGCCTGCCCGGCGGTCCACGACTGGACGGCATCGTGCTGCGCTCCGACGCCGATCCCGGTGATGCCGCCGAGGATCGCATGCCAGCCCGGCAGGCCCTCGGGGTGCCCGGCGGGTCGGTGCGTCGCGAACCGGCCCTGCTGGTTGGCGAGTTCGAGCAGTGCGGCGCCCGTGGTGCCGAGCCAGGCGTCGATGGCGTTGCGGACCCGGGCCTCCGGCGTGGGGCCGTGGCCGGTGACGCAGTCGGGTATCGCGGTCTCGTCCGGCTGTTGGACGTCGACGAGGTAGACCAGGTCCAGGTGGCCCGGGCCGCCGTGCTCGTCGGTGAGCGCGATCGCCGATCGGCCGGGCCCGAGCACCAGTTCGCCGTCCGAGCGCCAGGCAGTGCCCGAGACCGCAGTCAACTCCTCGGCCAGGATGGCGAGGACCGCAGGGGCGGGCAGCTCGGGCAGCTCGTCGGGGTCGGCGGGCGCGGGATCGGTCGCTGCCGGGCCGGTCGGTGCGCCGGGGGAGTTCGCGTCGGATGCCTTGGTGCGCCGGAAAGGCCAGATCATGGCGGGTCACGGTATCACTCGCAACTGCCGTAGCCAGGGTTGACCTTGACCTAAGGGTCAGGCCTCACGTTGAAGGCATGACGAACACGAACGCGAACGCGAAGCAGGCCGACCCGAACAGCACCTGGACCGGCATGGTGGCGGTGGAGGACACGGCGCTGGCCGCGGCGTCGATGTCGCGCAGGCAGTGTTGAGTAGATGATCTTGATGTCGGCTTCCGCCGCTATGGTGGCGGCGTGTCTGTGACCATGGATCGTGACGACGTCGCCGAGCAGCTCGAACCGTACCGCCGGGAGCTGACGGCCTACTGCTACCGGATGCTCGGGTCCGCCTTCGAGGCTGAGGACGCCGTGCAGGAGACCATGGTGCGGGCGTGGTCCAAGTTCGAGGGGTTCCAAGGGCGTTCGGCGCTGCGGACCTGGCTGTACCGGATCGCCACCAACGTCTGCCTGGACATGGCCCCGGCCGCCCAGCGGCGGGCGCGGCCGATGGACCTGTCGTCGCCCTGCCCGGCGGCCGCGCCCGACCTGGCGCAGTTGGAGGAGAGCATCTGGGTGGGCCCGGTCCCGGATTCGCGGGTGCTCGCCGGGGATCCCGCCGAGGTGGCGGTGGGGCGGGAGACGATCCGGCTGGCCTTCGTCGCGGCGCTGCAGAAGCTGCCCGCCCGCCAGCGCGCGGTGCTGATCCTGCGTGAGGTGCTGGCCTGGTCGGCGGCCGAGACCGCCGAGTTGCTGCAGACCTCCGTGGCGTCGGTGAACAGCGCCCTGCAGCGCGCCCGGGCCACGCTCGCCGACAACGGCGGTGTGCCCGAGTCCGACACCTTCAAGCCGCTGGACGAGACGCAGCGGGCCCTGCTGGCGCGCTATGTCCGGGCGTTCGAGGCGTTCGACATCGAGGCGTTGAAGAGCCTGCTGCACGAGGACGCCGTGCTCAACATGCCGCCGTACCAGATGTGGGTGCAGGGCGTGGTGGAGCTGGGCGAGTGGTGGTTGGGCGCGGGCTGCGGCTGCCGGGGGTCGCGGATGATCCCCGTCGAGGCGAACGGCACGCCCGCCTTCGCCCAGTACCGCCCGGCCGAGGACGGCAACGGGTGGACGCCGTGGGGCATCACCCTGCTGGAGATCACCGACGGCCGGATCAGCACCATGACCAACCACATGGACACCGAGCGGCTGTTCCCGCTATGGGGGCTCCCGATGCGGCTGACCAGCGCCGACGTCTGAGCAGCCGAACGCCTCGCCCAGCCCGGTCAGTTCGAACGCCTCGGCCAGCCCGGTCAGTTCAAACGCCTCGGCCAGCCCGGTCAGTTCGAGCAGCAGACGCAGCCGCGGCGGTATGCCGGCCAGGACCAGCTCCCGGCCGGCCCGCCGCGCGGTCAGCCGCAGCCGGGCGAGGTGATCCAGGTCGGCCCGGGTGGGCCGCTCGACGGCGGACACCTCGCAGCGCACGACCACCGCGCTCGGGTGGTCCGCCAGCAGTGCGGCCAGCTGGTCGGTGAGGAACGGCCCGGCCCCGGGAGGGAGCGGGCCGACGGTGAACTCCACGGTCTCCATGCCAGGTGAGACCGCCGTGCGGGCCGGATTTCATCGGTCGGGCGGGCACCGGTCGCACCGGGCGGAGATTTTTTCTCCAGGAGCGATGAGTTTCACCAGGGCGCTCCGTCTGACCTTCTGAAGAGACCAGGACGTTCACTCGGGGGGATCGCATGACCCAGACCATCACCACTCCGGCCGCCTTCGGCGCGGTGCGCCGCCCCGGCACCCGGGCCGGCGCGGTGCGCCGCCCCGGCACCCGGGCCCTGCTCGCGGCCGGCGGCGCAGCCGGCCCGCTGTTCCTGGGCGCCGGGGTGGTCCAGGGGTTCTGCCGCGACGGGTTCGACTTCACCCGCAACGCGATCAGCCAGCTCAGCCTGGGTGACCTGGGCTGGATCCAGGTCACCAGCTTCCTGCTGACCGGCGCACTGATCATCGCCGGCGCCACCGGGCTCCGCCGGGCGCTGGACGGCGCGGTCGGGAGCCGCTGGGCGCCGCGCCTGGTCCGGGTGTTCGGCGGGTCCTTCCTCGTCGCGGCGGTCTTCAAGGCCGACCCGGGCGCCGGGTTCCCGGTCGGCACCCCCAACGCCCCGACCGCCGCCTCGCTCAGCTGGCACGGGGGCGTCCACATGCTCAGCGGCATGGTGGGCTACCTCGCCCTGTGCGCGGCGTTCTTCGTGCTCGCCCGCCACTTCGCGGCCCGGGGAGAGCGCGGCTGGGCGTGGGCTTGCCGCCTGGTGCCGGTCGCCGTCCTGGCCGGGTTCGCGGCCTCCGCCTCGGCCGTGCCGGCCTTCACCGCCGGGGCCGGCCTCGGGCTGCTCTGGCTGACGGCGGTCACCACCCGCCTGGCCACCCGGAACCAGTAGAACCAGACGACAACCAAGACCACTACGACACCGACAGACAGGACACCGCACATGAGCACCGCACCGGTGAAGGGCCCCGCCAGCTACTTCCCGTCCATCGAGAAGAAGTACGGCCGCCCGATCGCGGAGTGGCAGGACCTCATCCGCACCTCCCCGCTGACCAAGCACCTGGAACTGGTCGCCTGGCTGAAGACCGAGCACGGCCTCGGCCACGGCCACGCCAACGCGCTGGTCGCCGCCACGTTGGCCGAGGGCAAGTAGCAGGGCGTTCAGCACCCGGGGGAGGTCACGACGAGGCGCCGGCCTTGTGGATGCGGGAGTAAAGGCGCGCCCGGTGCGGTGCCGTGTGGGAGCCCGAGCGCGGCCCGTCAGCGACCTCAGCGGCTTCGGTGGGCGTTGAGCCGGGCGGCCTGGCGCGTCAGGTGGTCGCGCTCGGCGAGGTTGGGTGCGGTGTGGGCCGCCTCGGCGTACAGCCGTGCCGCCGTGGCCAGGTCGCCGTCGTGCTCGTGGAGGTACGCCGCCACTGCGGCGTGGCGGGGTAGTGAGGCGTCCAGTGCCGCGAGGGCTGCCAGGCCGGCGCGCGGTCCGTCGGCCTCCCCGACGGCGACCGCGCGGTTGAGCCGGACGATGGGGCTGTCGGTCAGGCGCGTGAGCTCGTCGTACCACTCGACGATCTGCACCCAGTCGGTCTCCTCGGCGGTGGGCGCGTCGGCGTGGAGTGCCGCGATGGCGGCCTGGGCCTGGAACTCGCCCAGCCGGTCGCGGGCGAGGGCTGCCTGGAGGATCCCGACGCCCTCGGCGATCAACGCGGTGTCCCACCGGGCGCGGTCCTGCTCGGCGAGCGGCACCAGACTGCCGTCGGAGGCGGTGCGGGCGGCACGCCGGGCGTGGTGGAGCAGCATGAGGGCGAGCAGCCCGGCCACTTCGGGGTGGTCGATGCGGGCCGAGAGCTGCCGGGTGAGCCGGATGGCCTCGGCGGCGAGGTCGACGTCGCCGGAGTGGCCCTCGTTGAAGACGAGGTAGAGGACGCGCAGCACGGTGGCGACGTCGCCGGGCCGGTCGAAGCGCACGCCGGAGACGGTGCGCTTGGCCCGGCTGATCCTCTGCGCCATGGTCGCTTCGGGCACCAGGTAGGCCTGGGCGATCTGGCGGGTGGTCAGCCCGCCGACGGCGCGCAGCGTGAGCGCGACCGCCGATGCCGGGGTCAGCGACGGGTGGGCGCACAGGAAGTAGAGCTGGAGCGTGTCGTCGACCGCAGCTGCCGGCCCGGGCGCCGGCTCCTCCTCGACGCGGTCCTCACGCCGGCGGCGGGCGGCGTCGGCGCGCGTCGCGTCGAGGAACTTGCGCCAGGCCACGGTGACCAGCCAGCCCTTGGCATCCCGGGGCGCTTCGGCCGGCCAGACCCGGAGCGCCTCGACGAGCGCGTCCTGCACGGCGTCCTCGGCCGCCGCGAAGTCGGCTCCGCGGCGGACGAGGACGGTGAGCACACTTGGGGTGAGGCTCCTGACCAGGGCCTCGTCCATCGGTGACGTCACTCCGTGATGGTGGGCGGCGCGGCCAGGAGCGGGCGCAGCTCCAGCCATTCGTGGATCGGCTTGCCGCCTGCGCCAGGGGCGGCCGACAGCTCTCCGGCCAGCTCGACGGCGCGCTCGTAGCTGTCGACGTCGATGACCATCCAGCCGGCGATGAGGTCCTTGGTCTCCGCGAACGGTCCGTCGGTGACCGGCGGGCGCCCCTCACCGTCGTAGCGGACCCACGCCCCCTCGGGGGCGAGTGCCAGGCCTTCGACGAACTCGCCCGTCTTCTCCAGCCGGGCCGCGAAGTCGTTCATGTACTGCACATGCGCCGAGATCTCCTCGGGGGTCCACTGGTCCATCGGCACGCAGTTCGCCGAAGCCGGGGCGCCCCGGTAGTGCTTCAACAGCAGGTACTTGGCCATCGTGGTTCTCCTCGGTCCTCGTGCGACCCAGTGTGGCCGCGTTCACCCCTGGGACGGAGCCGGACACGGCTTCTCGACATCGCCACCCGAATCTTTCTGGTAGGAAGTGCCACCGATACGTAAGCTGCAGTGACGGTGACTGCCTATTACTAGGGGGACTTGGTGATTCCGGAACTGGTCAGGACGTGGGTAGCCGGCTGGGCCGTTTCGCGGCGCACTCCGCAGCCGATGGAGCTGCCCTGGGGGCTCTACCTCGACATCGGCAAACCGGCGCAGCTCGGGCGCCATGTGCTGCCCGAGGCCGAGGAGTCGGCGGTGCGGGCGGCGGTCGAGGCGGTGGCGGTGCCGCACACCTGGATCACGGTGCCGATGGAGCCGGGGGAGGTGGCGCCCTGGCTGCCCGGCGGCTGGGTGGCGGACGAGGACGAGTCCGGGCACCTGATGGCCACCGAGCTGCGGGTGACGAACCCGGCGGTGCCCGAGGGGTATGCGGCGTCGGAGGAGGTGCGGGACGGGGTCCTGTACGTCCAGGTGCACGACGCGGGCGGCGAGTTGGCGGCGAAGGGGCAGCTGGCGCTGCTGGGGGAGGCCGTGGTGGTCGACCGGGTGGTGACGGAGACCGCGCACCGCCGGCGCGGCCTGGGCGACTTCGTGATGCGGACGCTGGCCGACCGCGCGGTGGCAAGGGGCGCCACGCTGGGGGTCCTCGGGGCGACGGACGAGGGCCGAGCGCTGTACGAGACGCTGGGGTGGAAGCGGTACAGCGCGCTGGCGGACTGCATCTACCGGCCCTGGTAGGGCGGTTGGGTGCCAGTGGCCGTGTCAGTGGCCGTGTCAGGGCGGCGACAGGGTGGTGTCAGGCGAGCTGCCGATAGTTGACGCATGACTTCGAGCAACACCGCCTCGAACAACACCACTTCGATTTCGATGGAGCACACCACCATGAACAGCACCCTCACCCTGACCGCTCAGGACAAGGCCACCCTGCGGACCGCCGCGTACGGCGCCGTCTCGCTGCTGACGGCCGCCGGCGCGGCCGGTGGCAAGCCGCACCGGATCGCCACCGACGGCTCCATCGCCCTCGCCTCCGTGACCGGCGCGGTCGGGCACGTGCTCGCCGAGAAGCCGGGAGCCGTGAAGCTGGACGGCAAGAACGTCGCCGCAATCGCCGACCAGGTGCTGCCGGCCCTGACGGAGGCCATGAGCCTGCTGAAGCGGCAGGACCCGGCCGAGGCCGACAACTTCCGCAGCACCGTTGCCGTTGCCCTCCAAGCAGCCACCCACCGCTGCGAGCCCACTCCCACCATGGCGGACATGACCCGCAAGATCACCAGCGCCCTCGACGCCGCCTGATCGGGATGGCGAGCTGCGCAGCCTGCCCAGTTGTGAGTTCCACGTCGATGGCCACGGGGATTCTCGAAGGGGATCCCCGTGACGCGGCGACGCGCAACCCGCAACCCGCAACTGGGCATGTTCTGCGGATAGTTCAGCGACTCGCGGGCGCCTCCTCGGCGATCCAGGTCCGCTGGCCCGGCGTCAGCCGGTGGCACCGGCCAGCCGCACGCGTTCCCGCCAGCCCACCCGCGCCGGCACGGGATCCGGGGAGCGCACGGGTGCCGCAGTCCGGCACTCCGTGCAGCGGACCTCGTCCGCGACGACGCGGAAGCCGCGCCCGCAGTCGCCGCACATCGCCAGCTTCAGCGGCAGCTGGTCGGCCTCGTCGTCGGGCATCTTCTCCGTCAAGCGGTGCCGCAGCAGCGCGGCCGGGCACTTCAGCGGCACGGGCAGCCCGTTGCTCAGTGCATGCCGCAACCCCGCCACGCTGACGCCTCTGGCCAGCCACTCGGCGGCCAATGGTGCCAACCGGGCCGCCTCCCGTGACCCGAGCACCAGGCGCTCATCGAGTTTCCGCAGCGACAGCAGCACCCGCTCCGCCGCAGCCAGGCGCCCGTCCGCATCCGGCGGGACCGGGAGGGGGGAAGACGTGTTCTCCCCCAATGTTCCTTCCGTAGGGAGGGCGGTGCCGGGTGACGAAACGTCGGCTCGGCCGATGTTCCGTGATCCGGCACTCGGTTGTTGTCCGCCAGCTCGGCTTGGAGGGAGGGTGGCGCCGACCCGCCCGACCTTCTGTCTGTCGATGCAGCCAACTTCGCCGCTTCCTCCGCCTGGTGGGAGGGCGGTGCCGATCCGCTCGACCTTCCGTACCCCGGTGCAGCCAACTTCACCGCCTCCTCCGCCTGATGGGAGGGCGGTACCGCGTACCGAAACGTCGACCCGCTCGACCTTCCGTGCCCCGGTGCAGCCAACTCCACCGCCTCCTCCGCCTGGTGGGAGGACAGCGCCGGGTACCGAAACATCGGCCCACTCGACCTTCCGTCCCCCGGCGCAGCCAACACCCCCAACTCCCCGCCGCTCCGCGAAGATCCCCGTCGCCTCTTCCGCCCCCAACGGCACACTCGACACCAGTGACTCCGACCGCACCTGCCCGGCCGCGCTGCGCCACTTCGTCGAGTGCAGCAGCCCCTTCTTGCCCAGCTGCCGCCGCGCCCGGTCCGCTGTGATCCGACCGCCCGTCAACCCGGCGGCCAGCTCCGTCACCGTGGTCTTCCGCGCCGCCGCGTCCGACAGCGCCAACGCCCGAACCAGCAGCCGGAAGGCGGAATCTGAGAGATCGTCATCCCAGATGTGAGCGTTGGCAATCTGCGTAAAGGCGCGCGCGGGCGCGATAACATTCCTAAGCATCCTCAGTGGGTCCTTTGCCACTGGGCGGATGAAGAGCCCGGCCAGGTGTGGCAACACCCGCCCGGGCTCGCCCCTTGTCCGTTCGGGGGCGACCCGCTCCACGGCGCACGCTACACCGCTCCCACCCCGCCAAACGGCTCTCCGTGCTCGCAACGCCACTCTGCGCAACCATCCACGCGCCCCCGTGCGCCCCGTGATCCACCCCACCCACAGAGAATCCACAAGGTTCCTTGCGATCCTCGCCGCAGTTTCGGCGGCGACAGAAGCGGAGCACGTGATGTTCTCAAGGAGACGACTCTGCGCGTTGGTGGCGGCGCTGTTCGTGGGACTGACCGCCTCGGCATGTGCGGGGAAGGGCAGCGTCGCAGGTAGCAGTACCAGCGCATCGCCGCCCTCCGCGGCGGCGGGTTCGACGGCGCCGGGCCCCGCGGCGACGGTTCCCATCACCATGGGCCACCAGGGCAGTTCGCCGTATCGCCCGATGGTGATGGTGTCGGTCGGCGGGGGGCCGGCGGTTCCGGTACACCTGGACACCGGGTCGAGCGGCCTGGTGCTGGCGGCCACCGCCGTAGGTTCCGGGGCCCATGACACCGGGCGTGCCTCCTCGGTGCACTACGGGAGTCCCGATGCGGGCAACACCCTGAACTACCGGGTGGCCGATGCGATGGTCAGCTTCCCTGGCACGGGAATCGCGACGCCCGCGCCGGTCGCGGTCGGCGTCATCGACCAGGATGCCGCCGATGCCAAGGCGTTCCAGGCCCAGAACGGCGACAGCGGCGCCCAGGGCACCCTCGGCATCGCGCTGGGTGGGCCCACCCCGGCGTCGAAAGAGCTGATGTCCGTGCTCACCCAGTTGGGAGCACCGCATTCCGACGGGTACACCGTGGCGCTCACTCCCACCGGCGGAACACTGACGCTCGGTGCGCCGAATCCGACCGCGAGCAGCGTCGTGTTGCCGCTGACCAAGGCGGACGGGACATACGCGGACGGGCGCCCGATCTGGGAACGGCTCGTGACCTTGTGCTGGCAGGCCGGTCAATCCCACAACTGCGGACCGACGACCCTCGATACCGGCGCCCCAGCGCAGAAGCTCTCAGTCCTTCACGCGCAAGGGGACGTTCCGCAGAACAACGGCGTGATCGCCCAAGGCACTCGGATCACCCTGGCGGCCCCTGGCGGCGGTCCTGTGCTGGAGGACATCACCAGTGGCTCCGGTCCAACACCGGACACGAACACCAAGGTGAACGCCATCACGGATCAGTCCAACAGCGGTGTCCGGTTCTTCCTGGTCAACACCGTCGGCTTCAACCGCATCACCGGCCAGGCCGTCATCACACCCACCCCAGCTCGATGACGGCCGACTGCGACTTCTCGGAGCCTCCTCGGGATACCGAGGCAGCCCTACCGGCCCGCAGTGTTGACTGGCTCCTCCGCGAGCGAGATGCGGTAGTGGGCAAAGCCGTCGGCCTCACCGATCAGGGCGAAACCGGCCTTCAGCAACACTCGACCGGAGGCGGCGTTCTCCGGCAGATGCTTCGCGCTGACGGCTGTCAGGGCCAGTGGATTGAACGCCAGTGTGAGGAGTTCGCGGACGGCGGCCGTTGCATATCCCCGACCCCAGCAGTCGTGACGAATGATGTAGCTCAGCCGCCCTGTTGTCGCGTCGGCGCGGAGTTTGATGACGCCGACCAAGTTCGATGCCACCTCGACACCGAGGATGTGCTGTACCCGTGGATCTTGCTGACGCCAGGCGATGCAGCGAGCGATGTACTCAGTAGCTTCCGTCGCGCTCATCTCGTCGCGTCCGAGGTACCTCACGGACTCGCCGTGGTAGATCTGGCGCACATCTTCGGCATCATGCGGAGAAAGCTCCCTCAGGATCACAACCCCTCCAGGGTGGCGGCCAGCTCGATGGCCGTGGGCCGGTCGGCAGCTTTGGCCAGCAACACGTCGCGGAGCACGTAGCCGACTGCGGACCAGTCGGGTTTGGTGCTGAGCGGGACGGTGCCCAAGGCGATGGCGTCACGGATGCCATCCGGTCCGGCCGCTCGGTGGTCGATGCCGATGGCCGCATAGTCAAGTGGCCATCGGCCGGTCGTGCAGGTCCACAGGGTGCCGGCGAGGGTGTACACCTCGGCGGCCATGGTGGGCTTCACGGGCCGGATTCCGGCCTGGATCGAGGCGGCCAGCTCAGGGGCCAGGAGATGGACGATGCCGCCCTTGAAGAAGGCCGACTGCTCGAAATCGGGGTGCCAGGACCAGGAGAAGTCGATCAGCCGCGCACCCGCCCCGTGTGGATACCGTGGGCGGGTTGGAGATCGGAGTGGACCCAACCGGCGACGTGGAGTCCGGCAACCGCTCGGCACAGGTCGACGGATGCGGCAAGTGCGACGGGGCGGTCGGCGGGCCGTCCCTCGCGGGCGCCGGCGAAGACATTCCACGTTGACGGCCCGGCCAGCCACGGGGTGATGTACCAGACCCCGCCGTCGTGGCGGCCGGACGTGACGCTGTAGCCGGGCAACTGGTCCAGGACGGCGGCTTCCCTGGCGGTGGGCTCCTCGCCCTCGCCGTACCCCGCCTTGATCGCCACCGTCGCCACGGTGCCGGCCGCCTTCCAAACGGCACAACCGCGTCGGTCGGTGATCTCGGTCAGGACGATGCGGCCACAGGCGGCCTCGGCAGCGCTCACTGCCTCGGACGGGCAGGCAGGGAACTCGCCCATGCTCGTACCGCCTTCCAATCGCAGGGGACGTGTTCGAACACGTCCCGCCCGTCGTCGTCGGCTACTGGACCGAGCAGGTCCTCCAGGCGACTGGCGGCGCGGGAGTCGACGTCGTGTTCGACGGTGTGGGCGGGGAGATCGGCCGGGCCGCGTTCGAGCTGACGGCCCGCCATGGCCGATTCTTCGTGCACGGCGCCTCCAGCGGTCAGCTGACAGCGATCGAGCCCGTGGAGGCGCAGAAGTGCGGAGTTGAGGTGATCGGAATCGAGCAGCTGTACGGGTTTCGGCCGCGGATGCACCAGTGGGCCGAACAGGTGATGGCAGAGGCGGTCGCGGGCCGAGTTCGGCCCGTCATCGGACAGACCTTCCCGCTGGATCACGCCGCGGACGCGCACGCTGCGATCGAAAGCCGAAGCGCCCTGGGTAAGACCCTGCTCCTGATCTGACCACCCCCGCAGGCATAGCCTCACTTACCGCGCTCTCAGAGCCTCCTCGGGACACCCGTGCGCAAGTCACAACTGAGCTCTTGTTGTGGACAGTTGTTCATACCCATAACGGCGGGGCAGCCGTCGGCGACTTCGACGCAACTGCCGTTGCTGGCACCCCTGTGGGTGGGCTTGCGTCAGGATGTGGGGAGCAAGGCGCCGAGGTGGATGCGGAGTTGGGGACTCAGAAGGGGGCGGCGGGGGATGGCGAAGACGCGGGAAGCGAGCGAGGACGACTCGATCAGGATCATGCAGATCGTGATCGGATCCGTCCTGGTGGTGGTGCTGGGTGCCGTCGCGGGGTTGGTCGTGGGGGAGCTGCTGCGTTAGAGGGCGCCACGCTTGAGGGCGGAGAGGAAGGCTGACCAGGCGTCAGGGTGAAGGTGAGGGCCGGGCCGGCGGGGTCCTTGGAGTCACGCACGGGGAGGGCGCCGGTGAAGCCGTCGGCGATCTCGACGCAGCTGCCGTTGCTGGCACCGCTGTGGGTGGACTTGCGCCAGGAAGCCGGGCGTAGACCGTGGTCACTGCGCATGTGCGTATTCCTCCGCCGCTGTCTTGGTCAGTGCGAGCGACGCCTCCTGCGACAGTGCGGTCGCCCTGAGCAGATCGTAGTTCATCTGGCATTTGGCAACCACGGCTGGATCATCGAGCAACTGCCCAGAGCACGGCCCTTCCGCGTACGCCACAGGGGGTTCCTCGGCGAAGCTCATGATCTGGAGCATGCCTTCGAGAAGGGCATACACCCCTGCGCTGAACGGCACCACCTGCAGAATGATTCGGTGGTCCTCGGCGAACTGCACGATGTGCCATAGCTGTTCGCTCATGACGACAGGGCCGCCTACCGGTCGTCGCAGGATCGACTCATCGAGGATCGCCCACAACTCCGGCATTGTTTCCCGCGCGGATTCCGTGAGAATTCGAGCCCTGGCCATGCGGGCGGCGACCATCTCGTCGATGGCTTCATCGGTGAGCAGGGGATGGCCAGAACGGAAGACCGCCCGCGCATATGCGGGCGTTTGTAGGAGGCCAGGGACGAGCAGGGGGCTGTACTCGCAGATCTTTTGCGCACATGCCTCCAACTCGGAAGCGGCCGCGAAGTGATCGGCGAACGGCGAGTCTTTGTGCAGCTTCTCGCACATCCGCGCAAAGAGCCCGTTCGTCCCCAGCGCCTGGTCGAACAGCTTGGCGAGCGGCAGCTGCGGCCGGCGCGTCGCGTTCTCGAACTGCCCGATGTAGGTGCCCGAACAGTGCACCTTGTCGCCCAACTGCTGCTGGGAGAGCCCCGCTGCCTCGCGGTGGAACTTCAACTCATCGCCGAAGTACCGCCAATCGAACTTCACGTCGCTCACCGTGGCCGCCTTCGCCTGAACAACCTTACTGTTGGTGCTCACCTGCTGGCGCAACGTCACCATCTCCCGCCATCGTGGAACGGCAAGCCCGCACTATCGGCCACCGTGCCACAGGGGAGGCCCTGCCATGCCCGAAACCGTTGCCAAATCACCCGCAGGAGGGGCGGAAGGCGAATGCTGGTTGCCGCGCAGCGACCGTTCCCCGGCCAGAGCCCGCGCCGCACTCCGTGACCTACTCGCCCGCGTCAAGGGCGGTGAACGCTACGCCGATCGCGGTGAGTTGCTGCTCTCCGAACTCGTCACCAACGCCGTGGTACACGGGAAGAACGACGGCACCCGGATCCACGTGAAGCTCGCACTCCGCGACGACCTGCTCCGCATCGAGGTGCACGACCGCATCGAGGGCACCCCGCTGCCCCGTCAGACCACCGCCGACGACTCGTCGGGTCGCGGCCTGCACCTGGTCGACTCGCTCGCTCTCCGCTGGGGCTGCGGCCCGCGCGGGGACGGCTACCTCGGCAAGGTGGTCTGGTGCGAGACCGCCCCGGAGGAGGGGTGATAGCAACGGCGGAGGCCTCCGATCCACCAGGATCGGAGGCCTCCGCCGTTGGACTAGCGCCTTACTTGGTCAGGTCCGGCCCAGCCGCCGGAGCCGCCACCGCAGCCGGGGTGTCGGCCACAGCGGTCTTCTCCTCGCCGCGGAAGGTGAACTTGGCCTCCTTGCCCTCACCCTCCACGCCCACGACCACGATGTGGCCGGCGCGCAGCTCGCCGAAGAGGATCTTCTCCGAGAGGTGGTCCTCGATCTCGCGCTGGATGGTGCGGCGCAGCGGACGGGCACCCAGCAGCGGGTCGTAACCGCGCTTGGCGAGCAGCTTCTTGGCCTCGATGCTGAGCTCCAGGCCCATGTCGCGGTCCTTGAGGCGGGCATCCACCTTGTCGATCATCAGGTCGACGATCTGGATGATGTCTTCCTCGGTCAGCTGGTGGAACACCACGATGTCGTCGACACGGTTGAGGAACTCGGGGCGGAAGTGCTGCTTGAGCTCCTCGCCGACCTTGGCCTTCATCCGCTCGTACCCGGACTGGGTGTCGCCCGAGGCCGCGAAGCCCAGGCCGAAGCCCTTGGAGATGTCCCGGGTGCCGAGGTTGGTGGTCATGATGATGACCGTGTTCTTGAAGTCCACGACCCGGCCCTGGGAGTCGGTCAGGCGACCGTCCTCCAGGATCTGCAGCAGCGAGTTGAAGATGTCCGGGTGGGCCTTCTCGACCTCGTCGAAGAGGACGACCGAGAACGGCTTGCGGCGCACCTTCTCGGTGAGCTGGCCGCCCTCCTCGTAGCCCACGTAGCCGGGCGGGGAGCCGAACAGCCGGGAGACGGTGTGCTTCTCGCTGAACTCCGACATGTCGAGGGAGATCAGCGCGTCCTCGTCGCCGAAGAGGAACTCGGCCAGCGTCTTGGACAGCTCGGTCTTACCGACACCGGACGGACCGGCGAAGATGAACGACCCACCGGGGCGCTTCGGGTCCTTGAGGCCCGCACGGGTACGCCGGATGGCCTGGGAGAGTGCCTTGATGGCGTCCTTCTGGCCGATGACGCGCTTGTGCAGCTCGTCCTCCATGCGCAGCAGGCGGGAGGACTCCTCCTCGGTCAGCTTGAAGACCGGGATGCCGGTGGCGGTGGCCAGGACCTCGGCGATGAGCTCCTCGTCGACCTCCGCGACGACATCCATGTCGCCGGCCTTCCACTCCTTCTCGCGCTTCGCCTTGGCGTTCAGGAGCTGCTTCTCGTCGTCACGCAGCGAGGCGGCCTTCTCGAAGTCCTGCGCGTCGATCGCGCTCTCCTTCTCGCGGCGCACCGCGGCGATCTTCTCGTCGAACTCGCGCAGGTCCGGCGGCGCGGTCATCCGGCGGATCCGCATCCGGGAGCCGGCCTCGTCGATCAGGTCGATCGCCTTGTCCGGCAGGAAGCGGTCCGAGATGTACCGGTCGGCCAGGGTGGCGGCGGCGACCAGGGCGGCGTCGGTGATGGAGACCCGGTGGTGGGCCTCGTACCGGTCGCGCAGACCCTTGAGGATCTCGATGGTGTGCGGCAGCGACGGCTCCGCGACCTGGATCGGCTGGAAGCGGCGCTCCAGCGCGGCGTCCTTCTCCAGGTGCTTGCGGTACTCGTCGAGCGTGGTGGCACCGATGGTCTGCAGCTCACCGCGGGCCAGCATCGGCTTCAGGATGCTGGCGGCGTCGATCGCGCCCTCCGCGGCGCCCGCGCCGACCAGGGTGTGCAGCTCGTCGATGAACAGGATGATGTCGCCGCGGGTGCGGATCTCCTTGAGCACCTTCTTCAGGCGCTCCTCGAAGTCACCGCGGTAGCGGGAACCTGCCACCAGGGCGCCCAGGTCCAGCGTGTAGAGCTGCTTGTCCTTGAGCGTCTCGGGGACCTCGCCCTTGACGATCGCCTGGGCCAGGCCCTCGACGACCGCGGTCTTGCCGACACCCGGCTCACCGATCAGGACGGGGTTGTTCTTGGTGCGGCGGGACAGCACCTGCATGACCCGCTCGATCTCCTTCTCGCGCCCGATGACCGGGTCGAGCTTGGTCTCGCGAGCGGCCTGCGTGAGGTTGCGGCCGAACTGGTCCAGGACCAGCGAGGTCGACGGGGTGCCCTCGGCGGGACCGCCGGCCGTCGCCGACTCCTTGCCGCCGCCCTGGTAACCGGAGAGCAGCTGGATGACCTGCTGCCGCACCCGGTTGAGGTCGGCGCCCAGCTTCACCAGGACCTGGGCGGCGACGCCCTCGCCCTCGCGGATCAGGCCGAGCAGGATGTGCTCCGTGCCGATGTAGTTGTGGCCGAGCTGAAGGGCCTCGCGGAGCGACAGCTCCAGCACCTTCTTCGCCCGGGGGTGAAGGGGATGTGGCCGGACGGGGCCTGCTGGCCCTGCCCGATGATCTCCTCGACCTGCTGGCGGACCGCCTCAAGAGAGATCCCGAGGCTCTCCAGGGCCTTAGCGGCGACACCCTCGCCCTCGTGGATCAAGCCCAGGAGGATGTGCTCGGTGCCGATGTAGTTGTGGTTGAGCATCCGGGCTTCTTCCTGAGCCAGGACGACAACCCGCCGCGCGCGGTCGGTGAACCTCTCGAACATCGTTAATCGCTCCTCAGAGCGGTCGGGCAGTTCGGGGACTGTCCCCGCCCTGTCCTTCCGCATGCTAGTCCCGCTCAGCGGCGCGGCCCACGTAGTTCCCCGCGGTGCACGGGGATATCTAAGCTGCGCGACCAGCCGACACCCTTCCCAACCTGATGCTGGGAGACGGTGTTCCCGCCAGTGCGGCCGATGCACGTGTTCCCGCTACGCCAATGGCGAACACGCTCCGGACCGGAGCCCCGCGAACCGCACTGATGGCCGTCCCACCTGCATTCATACCGGAAATTCCGGTGCTTCTCGTGCAGTTTCCCGGGTGGCGTTGTTCGCCAGGCGAGAAGTCCGCCCGGCCGGGCCCCGAGTGACAGGGGTTCAGCCGGAGGCGGGCCCGGGGTGGGGCGCCGGTGCCGCCGAACGGGGTCGGTCGGCGTGACCGTGCCGTTGATCCAGCGTTGCACAGTCCATGACTGATCACACGGCCACGGCGCCCGCCGCCGCGCCCGGCCGCAGGGCCGGTCGCGGCGCTGCCCCCGGGCACGGCCACGGGGCGCGGAGGGAGGCCCTCCGCGCCCCGTCGTGGCGGCCGGGCCGCGCGGTCGCCGGTGCCGTGGCGCCGACGGATCAGGCGGCGCCGACCTGTGCGGCCTCGTAGGCCTCCCGCACGTTGCTCGGGACCCGGCCGCGGTCGTTCACGTTGTAGCCGTTGTCCTTCGCCCACGTGCGGATCTTGGCCGTGTCCGCACTGCCGGAGGACGGACGGGCCGAGCCGCGGCCGCCGGTGCGGCGCGCGCTGGTGAGCCGGCCGCTCTGCTTGCGGCCCTTGTCGACGTACGGAGCGAGCAGGCTGCGCAGCTTCTCCGCGTTGTCGGACTTCAGGTCGATCTCGTAGGCAACGCCGTCGAGGGCGAACGTCACCGTCTCGTCCGCCGAACCGCCGTCGAGATCGTCTTCAAGAATGACCTGCACCCTCTGTGCCACGGGACTCCCTTTCCGCTTAACGATCCAATGCCTTAGGGAAAGGAAACCGCCTTTTCTCGGAAAACACAAACCCCGGGCTGTTCGGGGGACGGAGTCATGTGCGGTACGGCAAGTCCCCCGGGCCGGTTCACAGGTGCAGCAGCATGCGGGAGTTGCCCAGGGTGTTGGGCTTCACCCGCTCCAGGTCGAGGAACTCCGCCACTCCTTCGTCGTAGGAGCGAAGGAGTTCTTCATACACTTCCGTAGCGATGACGGCGGGGTCTGTCGTACCATCATCGGTTTCCCCGATCTCCACGAAGCCGTGTTTCGCGAAGAACGCGACCTCGAACGTCAAGCAGAAAATCCGACGTACGCCCAGCCAGCGCGCGGTCTGCAGCAGCTTGTCCAACAGGATGTGCCCGATCCCGTGGCCGCGGCAGATCGGATCCACCGCCAGGGTGCGGACCTCGGCCAGGTCTTCCCACATCACGTGCAGCGCCCCGCACGCCACCACCCTGCCATCCTCATCGCGTTCCGCGACCCAGAACTCCTGGATGGATTCGAACAGTGTGACGGTCGGCTTGTCGAGCAGAATACCGTCGCGTGAGTAGGCGTCGATGAGCCGGCGCACGGCCCGCACATCACTGGTCCGCGCCCGGCGGATGGTGACCTCCATGGCGGGACGTTATCGCGTCGGGCCTTCCGCCTCCGGACCGGCCACCCGGAGCGCGTCACCGAGGGCTTCCCGCTGCTCGGCCGACATCATGCCGAAGAAGTGCACCAGGGCCGCCGCGGGATTGTCACTGGTGGCCCAGGCGTCGTGCATCAGTGTTGCTGTGTACGCCTCACGGGACGACACGGGCGCATATCGATAGGCCCGGCCGTCCCGTTCCCGGCGCAGCCAGCCCTTTCGATAGAGCTTGTCGAGCACGGTCATCACGGTGGTGTAGGCGATATCCCGTTCCGCGCGCAGATCGAGCAGCACCTCGCGAACCGTCACCGGGCGGTTCCACTCCCACACCCGGGTCATGACGGCGTTCTCCAGTTCGCCCAGTGGCCGGACCATATGACCACTTTAGGGATATTTGTCCGGAAAATGCGGAAGGCCGCTCCCTGGGCGGGGAGCGGCCTTCCGCGGGCGGGTGGCCCGCCGCACGGCCACCGGGCGGCTACTGGACGGCGTCCTGCCGGGAGGCGCGCGCCAGGGCCTCGGCGGCGGCGTCCTCCTTGCCCTTCTGGGCACCGCCCTGGCTGCGGATGATGGCCCGCACCAGGAACCCGAAACCGATCGCCATCACCAGCGGCGGCACGATCGCGCTCACGTACTGCATCGGATCACTCCTCTTCGGAATCGGCGTCGTCGGCCTTGGCCGCCGCGGCACCCTTGGATTCGGGCTTGACCAGCGGGAAGAGCACCGTCTCGCGGATGTTCTTGCCGGTGAGCAGCATGATCAGGCGGTCCACCCCGAGCCCCAGGCCGCCGGTGGGCGGCATCGCGTACTCCAGGGCGCGCAGGAAGTCCTCGTCGACCTGCATCGCCTCGACGTCGCCGCCGGCCGCCAGCAGCGACTGCGCGGTGAGCCGGGCGCGCTGCTCGACCGGGTCGATCAGCTCCGAGTAGGCGGTGCCGATCTCGGTGCCGAAGATCACCAGGTCCCACTTCTCGGCGACGCCCGGGACCGAGCGGTGCTGCCGGGTGAGCGGGGAGACCTCGGTCGGGTAGTCCTTGATGAAGGTCGGGCGGATCGCGTTCTCCTCCAGGAGCCGCTCGATCATCTCCAGGACGATCTGGCCGTGGCCCCACTCCTTCTCGTAGGGCACGCCGGCCGCGTCACAGAGCCTGCGCAGCTCCTCGACGCCGGTCTGCGGGGTGATCTCGGTGCCGATCCGCGCCGAGATGCCCGGGTAGACGCTGACCTCCTCCCACGGCTCGGCCAGGTCGATCTCGTGCTCCACGCCGTGCGGGTCGGTGCCGCGGACCACGGTGGTGCCCAGCGCGTCCTTGGCGGCGTTGATCACGATCGCCCGGATCAGCTCGGCCTGGGTGTCGTAGTCGCCGTACGCCTCGTACGACTCCAGCGCGGTGAACTCCGGGTTGTGGGTAGCGTCCGCGCCCTCGTTGCGGAAGTTCCGGTTGACCTCGAAGACCTTCTCGGCGCCGCCGACCACCAGCCGCTTGAGGTACAGCTCGGTGGCGATCCGCAGGTAGAGGTCGATGTCGTAGGCGTTGATGTGGGTGATGAACGGCCGGGCGTTGGCACCGCCGTGGATCGGCTGCAGCATCGGGGTCTCGACCTCGAGGTAGCCGCGGTCCTCGTAGGTGCGGCGGATCGAGCGGATCACCCGGGTGCGCAGCTGCAGCATCTCGCGCGCCTCGGGGTTGACGATCAGGTCGACGTACCGCTGGCGGACCCGGGCCTCCGGGTCGGTCAGGCCCTTGTGCTTGTCCGGCAGCGGGCGCAGGCACTTGGCGGTCAGCGCCCAGCTATCCACCATGATGCTCAGCTCGCCGCGCCGGGAGGTGATCACCTCGCCCTCGACGCCCACCTGGTCGCCCAGGTCGATGTCGGTCTTCCAGGCGGCCAGCCGCTCCTCGCCGAGCTTGTCGAGCGAGAACATCACCTGAAGGTCGCCGGAGCCGTCGCGCAGGGTGGCGAAGCAGAGCTTGCCGCCGGTGCGGGCCAGGATCACCCGGCCGGTGACGCCGACCCGCTCACCGGTCGCGACGTCCGGGGCCAGGTCGGGGTGCTTGGCGCGCAGGTCGGCGATGGTGGTGGTGCGGGGGAAGCCGACCGGGTACGGGTCGATGCCGGCGGCGCGCAGCCGCTCCAGCTTCTCGCGCCGCACGCGCATCTGCTCCGGAAGGTCGTCGGTCGCGGGAAGGCTGCTCTGATCGCTCACCTCACCAGAGTAGCGAGCGAGACTCAGTGCCCCGCCACCGGATTAACCGGGGTGGCGGGGCACTGCGGGGCACTGCGGGGTGCGCTCCCGGGAGCGGGTCAGGCGCGGGTGCCGGCCCTGCGGCGGCGGCCGGCGAAGAACAGCGCGCCGGCACCGAGCACCACGGCACCGCCACCGATGGCGGCGATCGGCGCGGCGTCGGAGCCGCCGCCGGTGAAGGCGAGCTCGCTGCCGGAGTTGCCGGCGCTGGTCACGGCCGGGTCGGTGGAGTCCTCGCTGGGACCGGTGGTGGTGGCGACCGGGATGGCGGTCGCGGACGAGGTGGCCGTGGCGGTGGGCGTCGGCGTGGGCGTGGGCGTGGGCGTGGGCGTGGGCGTGGGGCTCGGGTTGCCGACCGGCTGGGCACCCAGCGGGATGGCGATGGTGTTGTCGGCGAGGTTGTTGTCGAACGTCAGGGGGCCGTTGTTCGGGCCCGTGATCGAGATGGTCGCGGAGACGTTCGCGGACGGGTCGTCAACGAGGACCTTGGGGAAGGTGAAGAAGACGTGGGAGCCCTTCGGGAGCAGACCCACGACCTTGCACGTGTAACTGTTGAAGTCGTGCCCCTGCTCGCACCCCGGCTTCTGGATGTCGAGTGCGTGGACGCTCGGCGGCAGCTTCACCGTCACCTCCGCCAGCGCGTCCGAGCCGTTGCGGGAGAAGACCGTGGCCGGGCCGTCGTTGCCCAGGCCGAAGGAGAGCAGGCCCTGCTTGCCGCCGTCGGTGGGCGCCCAGCCGGCGACCGCGGCGAAGTCGGCGGTGTTGGCGACGTCGACCAGCGCCTGGGTGTCGGCCCCGTGGCCCAGGTCGGCCACCGGGGCGCCGGACGGCGTGCCCTCCGGCTTGCCCAGCGTCAGCCGGGGGCCGGTGCCCGGCGTGAAGTCGTGGAAGTTCCGCAGCAGGTTCTGGAGGTCGAGGTCGGTCCGGTCCGGATAGGCGCTGAAGCCGACGAACTCGTTGAGCGCGGTCGGGGCGGCGGTCAACCCGACCGGGTCGATGTGCGCGGTCTCACCGGGCTGGATGCCGCTGTCGATGGTGCAGAGCGCGAGCTGCGGGCTGAGTGCGGCCGGCCCGTCGGTGTGAGTGGCGGTGCCGTACTCGCAGTTGGAGTAGTGCTGGGCGAACTGCAGGCCGACACTCGGGTTGAACGTCACCACGGTCTGCCGGGTGGCGAGTTGGCCGTCGTTGGTGAGCGCGAAGCTCTCCTCGGCGGTGCCGCCGACCTTGATGTTCCGGTCCGGGGCGCCGGCGACCTGCAGCTTGCTGCCGCCGACCACCAGGGTCGCGTCGAAGTCGACGCTCGATCCCGTGGTGTCACGGGCCGTCAGGTGCAGCTTGGCCGAGGCGCCGAGGGCCGCGCCGGGCACGGCCTTGAACGGGATGGTCCGCAGCGACGCGCCGCCCGGGGTGGCCCACTCCGTGCAGCTGAGCCGGCTGCCCTGGACCGAGCAGCCGGACTGCGGGGTGCCGTACTGGGCGACCCCGGCCAGTGAACCGAGGTCGGCGGTCACGGTGACCTGGCTCACCGAGCCGCTGGTGGTCTCGCGGACGAAGACGTCCAAGTCGGCGGACGTGCCGTCCGGCGGCAGGGCCAGTACGGGCGCCGAGGTGATGACGAGTGTGCCGCCCGCCGCCTGCGCCGGCAACGCGGCGGCACCTGCGATCAGTACTGCGGCGACGGTGGCGGCGCCGAGCGCGGTGGCGCGGCGCGAGTGTGCGGAGAGCACGGTTCCCCCCTGGGATGCATGAAAACTGAGGGGACTTTAGGGCACTCTCCGCACACCATCAACATGTGCATCACCTTGTCGACAAACGACGGATCACCCCGTGCCGGTCGCCAACTCCTGCGGCTCGTCCTCCTCCTGGTCCGGCGCCTGCTGCGGGGGCTCGCGGTGCTGGGGCGGGCGGGGCGGCGGGCGAAGAGCTCGGCGGGGGTGGGGATGCGGGCCGGGGTCGGGGCGGGGGCGGGGCGGGGGCCGGGCGGCGCGGTTCGGAGGAGGTCATGCTGGTCCCTTCGGAGCGGTCGGGGCTGGGGACGGCCGTCAGATGGCGGGCCGGCGGCACGGTGGCGCGGGCCAGGCGCTCGCGGACGGCGGCCTCGGCCAGCGCGTGGCAGCGGCCGGCCAGTCGGGAGCGGCGGGTGCGCTCGCCGGGGCCGCAGGGCTGGCGGGTGAGGGTGCGCAGGGCTGACAGATCGTCAGGTTCCGGGAGGTAGCCGTCGGCGACGGCCTCTTCCAGGCGCTCCAGGTAGCCGCGGGCGGTGCCGGGCAGGGCGGCTCGGTAGCGGGCCAGTTCGGCCAGCAGGAAGCCGCGCAGTCGGCCGCCTTCGAGGACGGCCTCGTCGATCGCCTCGGCCAGCCGGAGCGCCTCCTGGACGTCCTCCGCCCAGAGGACGGCCAGGTCGGCGCCGAGTGGCAGCTGGGCGGGGACGGTGGGGTGGAGGGCCTGGGCGAGGGCACGGCGCAGCACGCGCACTTCGTCGGCGCTGAAGGCCATGCCGCCGCGGGACCCGTGTGGCGTAGGCATGAGTTGACACTACGTGAGGAATATCCGATTTGTCGGAACCCTGGCGTCGTGTCAACCGCGGTTGGTCCGAGCGGGTCAGCTCGCCGGCTTGTTGCGTTCGAACACCAGGCGCAGCCCGATCAGGGTCAGCCAGGGCTCGTGCACGTCGATCGAGTCGGCCTCGCCGAGCACCAGCGGGGCCAGCCCGCCGGTCGCGATCACCTGCACGTCCTCCGGGTCCTTCGGGGAGAGCTCCTTGGACATCCGGTTGACCAGGCCGTCCACCTGCCCGGCGAAGCCGTAGAGCACTCCGGACTGCATGCCCTCCACGGTGTTCTTGCCGATCACGTTGCGCGGGCGGGCCAGCTCGATCTTGCGCAGCTGGGCGCCGCGCACCCCGAGCGCCTCCACCGAGATCTCGATCCCGGGGGCGATCGCCCCGCCCACGTAGTCGCCGCGCTCGTTGATCGCGTCGAAGGTGGTGGCGGTGCCGAAGTCCACCACGATGCACGGTCCCCCGTAGAGGTGGTTGGCGGCCAGCGCGTTGACGATCCGGTCGGCACCCACCTCCTTGGGGTTGTCCATCAGCACGTGCACCCCGGTCTTCACGCCGGGCGCCACCAGCACCGCGGGGACGTCGCCGTAGTAGCGGCGGGTCACCTCGCGGAGCTCGTGCAGCACGGCCGGAACCGAGGAGCAGATCGACAGCCCGTCCACCTGCTGGGCATGAGCCCCCATCAACCCGTTCATCAGCACGGCCAGTTCGTCGGCGGTGCGGCGCGGGTCGGTGGAGATCCGCCAGTGTTCGACGACCTCCCCGCCGTCGAACAGGCCGAGCGTGGTCTGGGTGTTGCCGACGTCGATGGTGAGGAGCATGGGCTGCCGTTCTCCAGGGTGACGGGGGCCGGTGGTGATCTGACGGAGCGTCAGGAACGCAGGTCCAGGCCGATGTCCAGGACCGGCGCCGAGTGGGTCAGGGCGCCGACCGCCAGGTAGTCGACACCAGTCTCGCCAACCGCCCGCGCGGTGGCCAGGGTCAGGCCGCCGGAGGCCTCCAGCTTGGCCCGGCCGGCCACCAGCTGGACGGCCTCCTTCAGCTGCTCGACGGTGAAGTTGTCCAGCAGGATCAGCTCCGCCCCGGCGTCCAGCACCGGCGGGATCTGCTCCAGGGTGTCGACCTCGACCTCCACCGGCAGCTCCGGGTAGGCCGCCTTGACGGCCCGGAAGGCTTCGGCCACGCCGCCGGCGGCGACCACGTGGTTGTCCTTGATCAGCGCGGCGTCGGAGAGCGACATCCGGTGGTTCACGCCGCCGCCGCAGCGCACCGCGTACTTCTGCAGCGAGCGCAGGCCCGGGTGGGTCTTGCGGGTGTCCCGGACCACCGCGCCGGTGCCCACCAGCGCGTCCGCCCACGCCCGGGTGGCGGTGGCGATGCCGGACAGGTGGCAGAGCAGGTTGAGCGCGGTGCGCTCGGCGGTCAGCAGGTCGCGGGTGCGGCTGCGCACCGAGAGCAGGACCTGGCCGGCCTCGACCTGGTCGCCGTCCTCGACGTGCCGCTCGACCTCGAACTCCTCCTCGCAGATCAGCGAGACCACGGCCTCGGCGATCCGCAGGCCGGCGACCGTGCCGGCCTCGCGGGCGGTGAAGTCGGCGGTGGCCACCGCGTCGGCCGGCACGGTCGCCACCGAGGTGACGTCCTCGCCGCCGGCCAGGTCCTCGGCCAGCGCCAGGGTGGCGATGTCCTCCACCTCGACCGGGTCCAGGCCGGCCTCCTCCAGCAGCTCGGCCAGCGCCGGGTCCAGGCCGGTCTCGTAGCCCTCGGTGTCGCCGCAGCCGCAGCTGTCGCCGCAGCCGCCCGGCTCCTCGGCCATCGGAAGGTGCTCGTGGGCCATGTGTCGGTGCTCCTCTGTGCTCTCGGCGAGCGTGCTGTCGGTCAGCCGGACGCCGGTGGTGTCCAGGGTGGTGATCAGGTGGCGCTGCCAGCGGGCATCGTCGCGCTCCGGGTGGTCCTCGCGCCAGTGGCAGCCGCGGGTCTCGGTGCGAGCGGCGGCGGCGGTGACCAGCGCGGTGGCGACCAGCAGCAGGTTGGCCGCCTCCCAGGTCTCCACCCGGGGGTCGGCCGGCTTCTGCTCGGCGGCGTCGGCCGCGGCGTCCCGGCTCAGCTCCGCGAGGCCGGCCGTGGTCTCGGCCAGCGACTCGGCCGAGCGCAGCACACCGGCGCCGCGCGACATCAGGTGCTGGATCCGGGCCCGGGTCTCCGGCGCGGGCAGCGGGACGGGTTGCGCGGCCTCGGCCGCCGCGACGTCCACGGTGCGCTCCGGCAGCTCGCCGGCCCGGTGGCGCCCGGTCAGGTCGGCGACGATCCGCTCGGCGAAGACCAGGCCCTCCAGGAGCGAGTTGGAGGCCAGCCGGTTGGCGCCGTGCACACCGGTGCAGGCCACCTCGCCGCAGGCGTACAGGCCCGGCACCGAGGTGCGCCCGTGCAGGTCGGTGCGCACGCCGCCGGAGGCGAAGTGCGCGGCCGGGGAGATCGGGATCGGCTCGGTCACCGGGTCGATCCCGTGGGCGCGGCAGGACGCCAGGACGGTCGGGAACCGCTCGGCCCACATCTCGGCGCCGAAGTGCCGGCCGTCCAGGTACATGTGGTCGGCGTCCTGCTCCTGCATCCGGCGGATGATCCCCTTGGCCACGATGTCGCGCGGGGCCAGCTCGGCCAGCTCGTGCTGCCCGACCATGAACCGGATGCCCGCCGCGTCCACCAGGTGGGCGCCCTCGCCGCGGACCGCCTCGGAGACCAGCGGCTGCTGGCCGTGCGACTGCGGACCGAGCCAGAGCACGGTCGGGTGGAACTGGACGAACTCCAGGTCGGCCGCCTCGGCGCCGGCCCGCAGCGCCAGCGCCACGCCGTCGCCGGTGGAGACCGCCGGGTTGGTGGTGGCGGAGAAGACCTGGCCCATGCCGCCGGTGGCCAGCACCACGGCCCGGGCCCGGATCGCGCCCACGCCGTCCCGGGAGCCCTCGCCCATCACGTGCAGGGTGAGGCCGGCCGCGTGGCCCTCGGCGTCCTTGAGCAGGTCGAGGACCATGGCGTGCTCGACCAGCTCGATGTCGGGGGCGCTGCGGACGGCCGCGACCAGCGCCCGGGATATCTCGGCCCCGGAGGCGTCACCACCGGCGTGCACGATCCGGCGGCGGTGGTGGCCGCCCTCCCGGGTGAGCATCAGCTCGCCGACCGGGTCGGTGTCGAAGGCGGCGCCCTGCTCGATCAACCGCCGCACCGCGCCCGGGCCTTCGGTGACCAGGACCCGCACGGCCGGCTCGTCGCACAGCCCGGCGCCGGCCACCAGGGTGTCGGTCAGGTGCTGTTCGGGGCTGTCACCCTCGCCCAGGGCGGCGGCGACGCCGCCCTGGGCCCAGCGGGTGGAGCCGTCGTCGAGCATCGCCTTGCTGACTACCGTTACCCGCAGGCCGGCCTGGCGCGCTCCGAGCGCGGCGGTGAGCCCGGCCACGCCGGAGCCGACCACCACCACGTCGGTGTCGGCGGTCCAGCCCGGGCGGGGGGCGGTGAGACGGTGGGTCACGGCGGTGCTCCTAGCGGGTGTGCACGGCGTCGCCGCGCAGGGTGTCCGTGCCCGGCAGCGCCTCGGCGGCGTCCGACCCGGTGCCGGTGATCTTGTTCTCGGCGTCCACGAAGACCACGGTCGGCTGGAACTCCCTGGCCTCGGCGGTGTCCATCTGCGCGTAGGCGATCAGGATCACCAGGTCGCCGGGGTGGACCAGCCGGGCGGCGGCGCCGTTGATGCCTATCACGCCGGTGCCGCGCGGCCCGGCGATGGTGTAAGTCTCAAGCCTGGCGCCGTTGTTGATGTCGACGATGTGGACCAGCTCGCCGGGCAGGATGTCCGCCGCGTCGAGCAGGTCTTCATCGATCGTCACCGAGCCCACGTAGTGCAGGTCGGCCTGGGTCACGGTGGCCCGGTGGATCTTGGACTTGAACATGGTGCGAAGCATGGTCACGCCTCCTTTGAGTGCATGCCTGGGGGTTGCTTGCCGGTGGTCGAACGTACCGGTCGTGCCGGTTATCGAACGATGATGCGGACGTTGTCGATCAGGCGGGTGGCGCCCACCTTCGCGGCGACCGCCAGCACCGCCTCGCCCTGGAAGTCGTCCGGCGCCTCGACGAAGTCGTGCGGGTCGATCAGGGCGAGGTAGTCCAACTCGACGCCGTCGGCGGCCTTCAGCACCTCGGCGGCGGCTGCGCGCACGGCCGCCGGACCCTGCGCGCCCGCGTCGCGGCCGGCGAACAGCGCCCCGGAGAGCGCCAGCGCCTGCTCGCGCTCGGCCTCGGAGAGGTAGCGGTTGCGCGAGGAGAGCGCCAGCCCGTCCGGCTCGCGGACGGTCGGCACCCCGACGATCTCGACGTCGAAGTCCAGGTCGGCCACCATCCGCTGGATGACGGCCAGTTGCTGGGCGTCCTTCTCACCGAAGAACGCGTAGTCCGGGTCGGTGATGTGCAGCAGCTTGGCCACCACCGTCAGCATCCCGTCGAAGTGGCCGGGGCGGCTGGCACCCTCGAACCGCTCGCCCATCGGCCCCGCGGTCAGCCGCACCAGCGGCTCGCCGTTCGGGTAGACCTCCTCGGGCAGCGGGGCGAAGACCACGTCGGCGCCGTTCTCCTCGGCGAGCCGCACATCGGCCGCCAGGGTGCGCGGGTAGCGGTCCAGGTCCTCGTTCGGGCCGAACTGCAGCGGGTTGACGAACACCGTCACGGCGACCCGGCCGTCCCGGCCGACCTGGCGGCGGGCGGCCCGGATCAGCGCCGCGTGACCCTCGTGCAGCGCGCCCATGGTCATCACCACGGCGTTGTCCACCGGGTGCTCGTCCGGCCAGAAGGCGGCCTCGAAGTCGTCGACGGTGTGGGTCAGTTTGGTGCTGCGCGGCTTCGCGGCGGGCTTGGGGCGGGCCATCAGTGCATCTCCTCGTTGAGTACGTCCAGCAGCGAGGCCGCCGCTTCTTCGTTGAGCGTCCCGTGCGCCAGGGCGCGCTGGGCGGTGGCCCTCGCCATCGCCCGGTAGGCGGTCGGGATGTCCGGGGACACCGTAGTCAGCTGCGCCAGGTGGCGGCGCACGGTGCCGGTGTCGCCCCGGGCGACCGGGCCGGTCAGCGCGGCGTCGCCGGAGCGCAGGCTGTTGTCCAGGGCCGCGCCGAGCAGCGGGCCGAGCATCCGGCCCGGCTCGGCGACACCGGCCGCGCTCAGCAGCTCCATCGCCTGGGCCACCAGGGTCACCAGGTGGTTGGCGCCGTGCGCCAGGGCGGTGTGGTAGAGCGGGCGGACCTCCTCGGGCACCCACTCCGGCTCGCCGCCCATCTCCACCACCAGGGCCTCGGCCACCGGGCGCAGCTCCTCGGGGGCGGTCACCCCGAACGGGCAGCCGGCCAGCCGGGCCAGGTCGACCGAGGTGCCGGTGAAGGTCATCGCGGGGTGCAGCGCCAGCGGCAGCGCGCCGGCCCGGGTGGCCGGCTCCAGCACCGCGACGCCGTGCGCGCCGGAGGTGTGCACCAGCAGCTGGCCCGGGCGGACCGCACCGGTGGCGGCCAGCCCGGCCACCAGATCGGCGAGCGCGTCGTCGGGAACGGTGAGCAGCACCAGATCGGCGGCGGCCAGCACCTGCGGGGGCGACACCAGGCGCACCCCGGGCAGCAGGGCCTCGGCGCGGCGGCGCGAGGCGGTGGACACCCCGGCGGCGGCCACCACCTGGTGGCCGGCCAGCTGCAGGGCGGCGCCCAGCGCGGGGCCGACCCGGCCGGTGCCGACCACGCCGACGGCGAGGCGCGCCGGGCGCTCGGCGGGGTCCTGGAGGTCCCCCGGGCGAAGTCCCAGGGAGGGCCGGCGGGGGAGTCGAACGAAGAGCTCACGGCGTTCCAGTCCTCTACGGGTACCAGACGGTCCGTCCCATCCTACGGCCCGGCCGTGAGTGGGCTCAGCGGCCGCCCGCCTTGAGCAGTCCGGCCTCGTAGGCGAGCACCACGGCCTGCACCCGGTCGCGCAGCCCCAGCTTGGCCAGGATCCGGCCGACATGGGTCTTCACGGTGGCCTCGGAGAGCGTCAGCCCGGCCGCGATCTCGCCGTTCGACCGGCCCTGGGCGACCAGCAGGAACACCTCCCGCTCGCGGTCGGTGAGCGGAGCCAGGGCGGTCGGCCCGGTCGGCGGCTGCGTGACGGGCAGCACCTCGGCGAACCGGTTGATCATCCGCCGGGTGGTGCTGGGGGCCACCACCGCGTCGCCCGCGTGCACCGCGCGGATCGCGCTGACCAGCTCCGGCGGCGGCACGTCCTTGAGCAGGAAGCCGCTGGCACCCGCCTTGAGCGCGGTGAAGGCGTACTCGTCGAGGTCGAAGGTCGTCAGGATGAGCACCTTCGGGGCGCCCGGCCGCGGCAGTCCGCCGTCGTCCAGGCAGATCCGGCGGGTCGCCTGCACGCCGTCCAGCCGGGGCATCCGGATGTCCATCAGGACGACGTCGACGGCTCTCCCGCCGGCCCCGGCGAGCACCTCCAGGGCGGCGGCGCCGTCGCCGGCCTCGGCGGTGATCTCGATGTCGGGCTGCGACTGGAGCACCATCCGGAAGCCGGTGCGCAGCAGTTCCTGGTCGTCCACCAGCATCACGCGGATGGTCACGTGGGTCCTCTCCATGGGGGTCATCGGGCTGCCTTGAGCGGGAGCACCGCGCGGATCCGGAAGCCGCCGCCGGGCCGCGGCCCGGCGTCCAGGCTGCCGCTGACCATGCCGATCCGCTCCCGCATGCCGATCAGGCCGTGGCCCTGGCCGTCCGCACCGCCGTTGGCCAGCTGCTCGTCGGTGCTGCCGCGTCCGTCGTCCTCGATCACCACGTTCAGGTCGCGGTCGCCGAAGTCCACCGCGACCCGGGCGCTGACGTGGGGCCCGCCGTGCTTGCGGACGTTGGTCAGGGCCTCCTGGACGATCCGGTAGACCGTCAGCTCCACCCCGCGGGGCAGCTCGCGGGGGGTACCGGAGGTGGTGAACTCCACCGGCAGGCCCGCGGTGCGGACCTGCTCCAGCAGCTCGGGCAGCTCCTGCACGCTGGGCTGCGGCACGTACTCGTCGGTGGTGTCGGCGGTGCGCAGCAGGCCCAGCAGGCGGCGCATCTCGACCAGCGCCTGGCGCCCGGTGGTGGCGATGGTGCCGAGCGCCTCCTTGGCCTGGGCCGGGGAGTTGTCCATCACATAGGCGGCGCCGTCGGCCTGAACGATCATCACCGAGACGTTGTGCGCCACCACGTCGTGCAGCTCCCGGGCGATCCGGGCCCGTTCGGCGGCCACCGCCACCTTGGCCTGGGCGTCGCGCTCGCGCTCCAGCCGCTCGGCCCGGTCCTCCAGCTCGGTGAAGTAGGCGCGGCGCACCCGGGTCAGCCGGCCCCAGGCCCAGCAGAGGATGAACGGGGTGGAGAGCAGGGCACCGACGAAGATCCGTTGCAGCACGCCGTGTTCGGGGGGCGCCGAGTCGACGCTGTACCGGTACTCCTCCAGTGTGGCCAGCGGACCGGCCAGCAGGCCGCCGGTCAGGGCCAGCCGGGACACCCACTGGGCGCCGAACGCGGCCCCGGTGTACGTGAAGACCAGGTAGCCGATGCAGGAGAACTGCGGCGGGACTGCCAGGGCCACCTGGAGCAGGCCGAGCCCGAGGCCGGCGGTGACCGCCAGCGCCGGCCAGCGCCGCCGGACCATCATCAGGGAGCCGATCAGCATGGTGATGACGGCGTAGCCGGTCTGGTGCCAGTCGTCGTCGCCGAGGTGGGACACCAGCGACAGGAAGACCACCGGGACTGCCCAGGCGCCGTCGACCACCATCGGGCGTCCGCGGAGCCAGGCATAGAGTCGATGCACATGACCAAGCCTAGGCAGGCGAAAGGGGCGTACCCGTCCACCGGGAGGGCGATCCGGGCATCGTCCGCAGGTCGGAGGCCGGTACCGTCACCGGCATGACGTGGATGCGCTGGCGCCCTGCCATGGAGCGGGCCCTGTACGCGGCCGAGGGTGGCTTCTACCGCCGCCCGGAGGGCCCGGCCGGGCACTTCAGGACGTCCGTGCACGCCTCGCCGCGGTACGCGCAGGCGGTCGGCCGACTGCTCCTGGAGGTGGACGAGGCGCTCGGCCGCCCGGAGGAGATCGCCCTGATCGACGTCGGGGCCGGCCGCGGTGAGCTGGTGGGGCGGCTGGCGCGGCTGCTGCCGGGGCGGCTGCGGGCCTACGGGGTGGAGCTGGCCGCGCGGCCGGACGGGCTGCCGCCCGAGGTGCGCTGGCGCGAGACGGTGCCCGAGGGGGCGGTCGGGCTGCTGTTCGCCAACGAGTGGCTGGACAACGTGCCGCTGGACCTGGCCGAGCGGGACGACGCCGGGGTGCTGCGCTACGTGGAGGTGGACGGGAGCGGGGCGGAGCGGCTCGGCGGGCCGCTGGAGCCGGCGGACGCCGCCTGGGTGGCGCGCTGGTGGCCCCAGGGGGAGCGCTTCGAGATCGGCCGGCCGCGGGACGAGGCCTGGGCGGCGGCGGTCGGCGCGCTGGAGCGGGGGCTCGCGGTGGCGGTGGACTATGCGCACCGCCGCCAGGACCGGCCGCCGTTCGGCACCCTGACCGGCTTCCGGGCTGGCCGGGAGGTCGCCCCGGTGCCGGACGGCGGCTGCGACCTGACCGCCCATGTGGCGCTGGACGCGGTGGCCGTTCCCGGTTTCCACAGCCTGTGGACGACGCAGCGGGACGCGCTGCGGGCCCTCGGGGTCTCCGGGGCCCGCCCGCCGCTGGCCCTGGCGAGCAGCGACCCGGCCGGCTACCTGCGGGCGCTGGCCGGTGCCGGGGAGGGTGCGGAGCTCACCGCGAGCGCCGGCCTGGGCGGCTTCGGCTGGCTGCTCCAGGCCGTCCGGATGCCGATACCGCAGAGCCTGGCGGGGCTGCCGGGATGGCAGACTCTGGAAGCATGAGCAACCTCAGGGAGACCACGGTCGGCGTCGGTGCGGGAGCAGAGACGACCGCCACCGACATGGTGCTGAACATCGGCCCGCAGCACCCGGCCACCCACGGGGTACTGCGGCTGCGGCTGCTGCTCGACGGCGAACGGATCGTCGAGGCCGAACCGATCATCGGCTACATGCACCGCGGCGCCGAGAAGCTCTTCGAGGCCCGGGACTACCGGCAGATCATCATGCTGGCCAACCGGCACGACTGGCTCTCCGCCTTCGGCAACGAACTGGGCGTGGTGCTCGCCGTCGAGCGGATGCTCGGCATGGAGGTGCCGGTCCGCGCGGTCTGGACCCGCACCCTGCTGGCCGAGCTCAACCGGGTGCTCAACCACCTGATGTTCCTCGGCTCCTACCCGCTGGAGCTCGGCGGGATCACCCCGGTCTTCCACGCCTTCCACGCCCGCGAGGAGCTCCAGCACGTGCTGGAGGAGGCCAGCGGCGGGCGGATGCACTACATGTTCAACCGGGTCGGCGGCCTCAAGGAGGACCTGCCGGCCGGCTGGCTCGGCCGGGTGCGGGCGGCCGTCGCGACGGTCCGTGCCCAACTGCCGGTCTTCGAGGACCTGGTGCTGGGCAACGAGATCTTCCGGGCCCGCACCGCCGGGGTCGGGGTGCTCTCCCCGGAGCACGTGCGCGCGTACGGCGTCACCGGCCCGATCGCCCGGGCCAGCGGCGTCGACTTCGACCTGCGCCGCGACGAGCCCTACCTGGCGTACGGCGAACTGCGGGACGTGCTCAGCGTGGCGCTCCGCGAGGAGGGCGACTGCCTGGCCCGCTTCGAGTGCCTGCTGGAGCAGACCGCCAACTCCCTGGACCTGGCCGACGCCTGCCTCGACCGGCTGGCCGAGCTGCCCGCCGGCCCGGTCAACCTGCGGCTGCCCAAGGTGCTCAAGGCCCCCGAGGGCGAGACCTACGCGTGGACCGAGAACCCGCTCGGGGTCAACGGCTACTACCTGGTCTCGCGCGGCGACAAGACGCCGTGGCGGCTCAAGCTCCGCTCGGCGTCCTTCAACAACATCCAGGCGCTCACCGAGCTGCTGCCCGGCACCCTGGTGGCCGACATGGTCGCGATCCTCGGGTCGATGTTCTTCGTGGTCGGAGACATCGACAAGTAGGCGACGCCAAGCAGACAACGCCGCCAAGTGGCTTGCTACTCGGCCGACTTGGCCTTCTTGCCGCGCTTGCCGTCGGCCGGCCCCTTTCGATTTCCGGCATCCGCCGGGTGGGGCGCCAGCTTGCGGTCGCCCTTGGCGGCGATCCGCTGCTCGCACAGCTCGGCCAGCACCGCGTACGCCTCGGCGCCCATCAGCTCGATCAGCTCCGGCCGGTAGCTGACGTACACCGGCTTGGAGGCCTGGTGCGCCTCCGGGCTGCTGGTGCACCACCAGTGCAGGTCGTGGCCGCCCGCGCCCCAGCCGCGCCGGTCGTACTCGCCGATCGACACCTGGAGGTAGCGGGTGTCGTCGGGGCGGTCGATCCAGTCGTAGGTGCGGCGGATCGGCAGCTGCCAGCAGACGTCCGGCTTGGTCTCCAGCGGCTCCTTGCCCTCCTTGAGCGCCAGGGTGTGCAGCGCGCAGCCGGCACCGCCGGCGAAGCCCGGGCGGTTGAGGAAGATGCAGGCGCCGTCCACCCGGCGGGTCTGGCGGTCGCCGTCCTCGTCCAGCATGGTGATGCCGCCGTCGAGCTTCAGCCGGCCCTTCTTGTCGGTGCCCTCGGCGAAGTACTGCCAGGTCTCGGGGGTGAGCCGGCGGGCGTGCCCGATCACCCGCTGCTCGTCGTCCTCGTCCGAGTAGTGCGCGCCCAGCGTGCAGCAGCCGTCGGACTCGCCGCGGCCGGGGCGGATGCCGTGGCAGCCCTGGCCGAAGATGCAGCCCCAGCGGGAGGTCAGCCAGGTGAGGTCGCAGCGGAACACCTGCTCCTCGTCGGCGGGGTCGGCGAACTCGACCCAGGCGCGGGGGAAGTCCAGCCCGACCTCGGGGAGGGGCTTCTTGCTGGTGGGGGCGGGATGTCGATGGCAGCCACCCGGCAAGGGTAGGGCAGCCGGGTGGCTTTCCGTGTCGGCGTGCGCGGCTCAGGCGGCCAGGCTGTGTCGGTCAGGCGGAAAGGAAGGCCTCGAGGGCCTTGGCGAACGCCACCGGGATCTCGTACATCGGGTAGTGGCCGGAGCTCGCCAGCACCTCCAGCTCGGCGCCCGGATAGAGCGGCAGCCAGGTGCTCTCCATCAGCTCCCGGGTCAGCGCCAGGTCGTGCTCGCCGACGAAGACCTTCACCGGCAGCTCCAGCCCCGCCACCTTGGCGGCGAAGTCCTGCCCGGCCCAGTCCCGGAAGTAGGCGGCGAAGGCGTCCACCCGGGAGGTGGCGCTGGAGCGGGCGACCATCCGGTCCAGCCAGACGCCCTTGGCACGCTGCCCGGTCACCAGGTCGAGGATGATCCGCCGGGCCGTGAAGTTCTGCGCCGCGGCCTCGAACAGCTCCCGCTCCTCGTCGCTCAGCTGGTAGGCGCCGGCCATCACCGGCGAGATGCCGACCAGCTTGCGCACCCGGTGCGGAGCCTCGGCCAGCACCAGCTGCGCCGCCTTGCCGCCCATCGAGTGCCCGACCAGCGAGAAGGTCTCCCAGCCCAACTCGTCGGCCAGCGCCAGGGTGTCGCGGGCGATCTCGGCCAGGGTGTAGTCACCGGGCTCGGCGACCCGGTCCCCGTAGCCGCGGTAGTCGAGCATCGCGTAGGAGAACGCCGACTTGTCCAGGTAGTCGAGGAACGGACCCCAGCCGGCGGTGGTGCCGAACCAGTCGTGCAGCACGATGACCTTGTGCTCGCCCGAACCGTGTCGGCGGTGACTGATCGTCATGTTCTGTTGGCTCCCGGGTAGGAGGGATCGTCGGTATCCCAGGCTGACGCCACGGCGAATCGATCAGCAATCGAACACGCGGGATTTCCGCAGGTGCCGTGGCGTAGCGTGGTGAATTATGCGACTTGGTGTCCTCGACGTAGGTTCCAACACGGTGCACTTCCTGGTGGTGGACGCCCACCCCGGGGCCGCGCCGCTGCCCGCCTACTCGCACAAGGCGGAACTGCGACTGGCCGAGCTGCTGGACGCGCGCGGCGCGATCCGCGAGGACGGGATACACCGGCTGATCGACCACATCGCCTCCTCACTGCGGGTCGCCGAGGACAAGGGCGTGGTGGACCTGCTGCCGTTCGCCACCTCGGCGGTGCGCGAGGCCGTCAACGGCGAGGCCGTGCTCCAGCGGGTGAAGGAGGAGACCGGCGTCGAGCTCCAGGTGCTCTCCGGGCAGGACGAGGCCCGGCTGACCTTCCTGGCGGTGCGCCGCTGGTTCGGCTGGTCCTCCGGACGGCTGCTCGACCTGGACATCGGCGGCGGCTCGCTGGAGATCGCCTGCGGCATCGACGAGCAGCCCGACGCCGCCTTCTCGCTGCCGCTCGGGGCCGGCCGGCTGACCGCCGCCATGCTGCCGGACGACCGCCCCGACCCGGAGGCGGTGCGCGAGCTGCGCCGGCACATCCGGGCCCAGATCGCCACCGTGGTCGGCGAGATCTCCCGGCTCGGGCCGCTGGACCACGCGGTCGCCACCTCCAAGACCTTCAAGCAGCTGGCCCGGATGACCGGCGCGGCCCCCACCGAGGCCGGCGCCCGGGTGCCGCGCAAGCTGAGCCGCAGCGGGCTGGCCGCCTGGGTGCCGCGGCTGTCGACCATGACGCCGGCCGAGCGGGCCAAGATCCCCGGGGTCTCCGAGGGCCGGTCCAGGCAGCTGCTGGCCGGCGCCCTGGTGGCGGACGCGGCGATGGACCTGTTCGGTCTGGACGAGCTGGACATCTGCCCGTGGGCGCTGCGCGAGGGCATCATCCTGCGGCGGCTCGACTCCATGGAGGGCACTGGCTCCCGCTGATCGAACGAGAAGCGCATAACCTGATGGACGTGGAGCAGGAGAGCGGCCGGCCGGGGCGCCGGGTGACCAGGCGGAGGGAGCAGCCGCGCCGGGACCCCCTGCTGCGCACCACCGACCGGCTGGTGCTGCCCCGCCACCCGGTGCTGCACGTTCCCGACAACAAGATCGCGCTGTCCACCGCCTCGGTCTATCCCGACAACACCCGGATCGCCTTCGAGCTGGCCGCCAAGCTGGGCTACGACGGCATCGAGGTGATGGTCTGGAACGACCCGGTCAGCCAGAGCCTGCCCGCCCTGCGCGAGCTCTCCGAGCGCTACGCGATGCCGATCCTGGCGGTGCACGCGCCCTGCCTGCTGATCACCCAGCGGGTCTGGAGCACCGACCCGTGGACCAAGCTCAAGCGGGCCAGGGCGGCGGCCGAGAAGCTGGGCGCGGACACCGTGGTGGTGCACCCACCGTTCCGCTGGCAGCGGCAGTACGCCAAGGAGTTCGTCCAGGGCATCGAGCGGATGGCGGGCGAGACGGCGGTGAAGTTCGCCGTGGAGAACATGTACCCGTGGCGCTACAAGGACCGCGAGATGCTCGCCTACGCGCCCGGCTGGGACGTCACCGAGGAGGCCTACCGGCACTTCACGGTGGACCTCTCGCACGTCGCCACCTCCCGGATCGACGCCTTCGAGATGGTCGACCGGATGGGCGACCGGCTGGCCCACGTGCACCTGGCCGACGGCTCCGGCTCCGGCAAGGACGAGCACCTGATCCCGGGGCGCGGCAAGCAGCCGTGCGCCGAGGTGCTGGAGCGGCTGGCCCGCACCGGCTTCGAGGGCCACGTGGTGCTGGAGGTGAACACCCGCCGCTCCGGCTCGCCGGCCGAGCGGGAGGCGGACCTGGCCGAGGCGCTGGCCTTCACCCGACTGCATCTGGCCACCGGGGCGCGCGTACTCTGAAGGCAGGACGCGAACCATCGGGGAGTGGGCAGATGACGGACCTTCAGCACCAGGCTCACGCAGGCTCCTTCGGCGCGGTGGCCGCCGAGTACGACAAGGCCCGGCCGTCCTACCCGCCGCGGCTGTTCGAGGAGATCGAGCGGCTGGCCGGCCGCCCGCTGCGCGGGGCCGACGTGCTGGACGTGGGCGCCGGCACCGGGATCGCCACCCGGCTGCTGGCCGAGCGCGGTGCCCGGGTGATCGCCGTCGAGCCGAGCGGCGGGATGGCCGCCCAGCTGCACGCGGTCAGCCCCGGGATCCCGGTGGTCAAGGGCGTCGGCGACGAACTGCCGTGCCACGACGAGAGCGCCGACCTGATCACCTACGCCCAGGCGTTCCACTGGACCGACCCCGACAAGTCGATCCCCGAGGCGATCCGGGTGCTGCGTCCGGGCGGGGCGCTGGTGCTGTTCTGGAACCTCAAGGACCGCTCGGTGGACTGGCTGGGCGAGCAGGAGCGCCGGCACGCGGCGGCCCTGCCCTCGTACCACTACTACGGCACCATGAACGCCGTCACCGAGCCGCTCTCCCGCTACCCGCTGGACGTCTTCGGGGCCAAGGTGCGCTGGGAGCGGACCATCACGGTGGACGACGTGATCACCGACCTGCGCTCCAAGTCGTACTTCGCGGTGGCCGAGCCCGAGCTGCGCGAGTCGGTGCTGGCCGACGACCGGGCCTGGCTGCTGGGGCTGTTCCCGGACGGCCGGGTGGTGGAGCCGTACACCGTGGACCTGACCGTGGCCGTCAAGCCCCGTTGACGGGACTGACCGCGATGCGGACGGTGCGTCCGTTCCCCGGGACGGCGGCGTAGGCTCGGCAGACACCAGCCGCCCTAACGGAGTGGAGAAGGCAGTGCCCGAGCTGAGGTCCCGAACGGTCACCCACGGTCGCAACATGGCAGGCGCCCGCGCGCTTCTGCGGGCCGCCGGCGTAGCCCGCGAGGACTTCGGCAAGCCGATCATCGCGGTGGCCAACTCCTTCACCGAGTTCGTGCCGGGCCACACCCACCTGCAGCCGGTCGGCCGGATCGTCTCCGCGGCGATCCAGGCCGCAGGCGGCATCCCGCGCGAGTTCAACACCATCGCGGTGGACGACGGCATCGCGATGGGCCACGGCGGCATGCTCTACTCGCTGCCGTCCCGCGACCTGATCGCCGACAGCGTGGAGTACATGGTCAACGCGCACTGCGCGGACGCGCTGGTCTGCATCTCCAACTGCGACAAGATCACCCCCGGCATGCTGATGGCCGCGCTGCGCCTCAACATTCCGGTGGTGTTCGTCTCCGGCGGCCCGATGGAGGCCGGCCGGGCCACCCTGGTGGACGGTACGGTCCGTCGCCTCGACCTGGTCAACGCGATCTCCGACGCGGTCAACGAGTCGGTCTCCGACGCGGACATCGCGATCATCGAGGAGAACGCCTGCCCGACCTGCGGCTCCTGTTCCGGGATGTTCACCGCCAACTCGATGAACTGCCTGACCGAGGCGATCGGCCTGTCGCTGCCGGGCAACGGCTCGGTGCTGGCCACCCACACCGCCCGCAAGGCGCTCTACGAGCGGGCCGGGCAGACCGTGGTGGAGATCGCCACCCGCTACTACGAGCAGGACGACGAGGCGGTGCTGCCGCGCAACATCGCCACCCGCGCCGCGTTCGAGAACGCCATGGCGCTGGACATCGCGATGGGCGGCTCCACCAACACCATCCTGCACCTGCTGGCCGCCGCCCAGGAGGCCGAGCTCGACTTCGACATGCGGGCCATCGACGCCATCTCGCGCAAGGTCCCGTGCCTGTCCAAGGTCGCCCCGAACGGCAACTACTACATGGAGGACGTGCACCGGGCCGGCGGCATCCCCGCCATCCTGGGCGAGCTGCACCGGGGCGGGCTGCTCAACGAGGACGTGCACACGGTGCACGCCGACTCGCTGACCGAGTGGCTGAAGACCTGGGACGTCCGGGGCGGCTCCCCGTCCCCCGAGGCGGTCGAGCTGTTCCACGCGGCCCCCGGCTGCGTGCGCACCGCCGAGGCCTTCTCGCAGTCCGAGCGCTGGGAGTCGCTGGACACCGACGCGGCCGGCGGCTGCATCCGCAGCGTCGCCCACGCCTACTCGGTGGAGGGCGGCCTCGCGGTGCTCTACGGCAACCTGGCCGAGGACGGCTGCATCGTGAAGACCGCCGGGGTGGACGAGTCGATCTGGACCTTCTCCGGCCCGGCCGTGGTGGTGGAGTCGCAGGAGGACGCGGTGGACGCGATCCTCGCCAAGCGGGTCAAGGAGGGCGACGTGGTGGTCATCCGCTACGAGGGCCCCAAGGGCGGTCCCGGCATGCAGGAGATGCTCTACCCCACCTCGTTCCTCAAGGGCCGGGGCCTGGGCAAGGCCTGCGCGCTGATCACCGACGGCCGGTTCTCCGGCGGCACCTCGGGCCTGTCGATCGGCCACGTCTCCCCGGAGGCGGCCTCCGGCGGCACCATCGCGCTGGTCGAGGACGGCGACATCATCTCGATCGACATCCCGGCCCGCTCGGTCAGCCTGGAGGTCTCCTTCGAGGAGCTGCACGAGCGCCGGATGCGGCTGGAGGAGAGCGGCGGCTACCGCCCGGCCCACCGCGAGCGGCAGGTCAGCCAGGCGCTGAAGGCCTACGCGGCGATGGCGACCTCCGCCGACAAGGGCGCGGTGCGGGACGTCACCAAGCTCGGCTGATCCGGCCGGCCCGGCCGGTCGGCATAATCGATTGATGTGAACGACGTGACCGCGCCCGCCCCCGAGCCCATCCGCTTCTTCGGCACCAGCTGGGTGGCCAGGGGCGCCGACTACTGGCTGCGGCGGGCGGCGGTCTCACTCGGGGCCCTGGTCACGGTGGTGGCCGGGGCCCTGGTGCTGCGGTTCGCGGTCGCCGGGGTGGCGCTGTCCCAGTCGGGCGGCCTGGTGAACGGGCTGCTGCTGTTCGCCATCGCGCTCTGCACCTTCCTGGCCGGGGTGCGGATGTGGAAGATCCTCACCGACGGCCGGGACTCGCTGACCGGCTGGATGGCCGAGGACCGGTCGCTCGGCGCGGTCTGGCTGATCGGCTGCGTCGGCTCGGCGGCCGCCTACTTCTTCCGCAGCCTGGTCGAGGCCCCGGGCGAGGCGGTCCGGCGGGCGGCCTGGGAAGCGGCGAAGGCCCGGACCGCGAAGCGGGCGGCGACGCGGTCCGGGCGTGGGGGCGGAAAGAGGAAGCGGTAGGGGGTCAGGAGCGGGTGATGGTGCCGCACTGGCCGTCGCCGGGGCCCGGCTTGGTCCGGTCGTACGGATCGAAGCTCTGGCCGGGGTTCGGGCTCGGCTCCCCGCTGGGCCGGTGCTCGCCCCGGAACTCGGGCTCCAGATAGCCGTCGTGGGCCCCGCAGAAGTTGTTGCCCCGGTCGGCGAACCAGTGCTTCAGGTGCACCTTGCCGGGCTCGACGTCGAAGTGGCCCGGATCGTAGAACCGGAAGTCCACCGTGCGGCGGACGATCTCGCGGGTGACCTTCACGGTCGGGTCGAGTGCGAGCAGGGCCACGGACTGGGCGTTGCCACTGGCCGACGGCGCCGGCGCACCGGCCGACGGCGTCGGCTGGAAGCGCTCCGGGCCCGGGACAACGGCGTAGACGAAGACGTAGTCCGCGTGGACCAGGGACCCGTTCTGGCCGTCGCCCTCGAAGGTCATCTGACCCTGCACCTTGACCTCGGTCACGGCCGGAACGGCGGTGCGGGGGTTGAACCGGCTGAACAGGAACGCGCCGTCGTGTCCATCGCGGGGGTTGGTCAGACCGTCCTGGACCGCCGTGAGGCTCGACTGGTCGAGCATGTCCAGGGCCTGCTGCGGGGTGCCACCGGCCAGCGCGGCGGGGTCCAGGTTCGCGGCGACCATGAAGTCCTTCGCCTGCTGGAGCTGCTTCGCGACCTCGTCCTGGCTGAACACCCCGACCGCCTGCGCCTGCGGCAGCTGGATCCCGTCCGCGCCGCTCGACCAGCTCACCGCAGGGGAGTTCGCCCACGGCTGCGCCACGGTCGGCGTCTTCGGGTCCTGGGTGGGCGGCGCGCTGGTGGGTGCGGTGGTCGCCGCGGCCTGCGTGCTGGGCGCGGCGCTCGCCGCGCTCGGGCCGCCCGGTGTGCCGAAGCTGTTCTGGTACCAGCTGTGCAGCCCGTTCACGTTCAGGGCCGCCGCCACCACCGCGATGGTGAGCAGCACGAAGACCGGGGTCTGCCAGTTGCGCCTGGTCCTGCGCTCGTTGCCCCAGGGGTCGACCCGCTTGGCCTTGCGGCCGAACCGGCTGCGGCGGATCTCGGCGGTCGGCAGGCGCCACGGCTCGGTGGGCTGCGGCGGCTCCTTCTTCCAGCGGGCGGCGAGCATCCGAGTGCGCCCGGACTGCTCCTTGACGGAGGCGCCCTTGATGAACTCCTCGTCCAGAACGAGGTTCGCGAACGGATCAGGCTCTTCGCCGTCGGGGCGCGGCTCGGGGTCTTCGGCTATCGGCACGCGGGTCAGTATGCAGACGCGCCACGGCACCCGGCGCACCGGGTGGTGCCCCGGTGATCACCCGGTGTGCGTTCTGCGGTGATTCCTCCTCAGGTGACCGCCGCTCAACTCCGCCTGGCGCCCTTGACCGAGCCGACCACACCGGCGACGAGCAGCAGCAGGCCGGCCGGCAGCAGCGAGGCGAAGACCGCGCCGATCACGCCCCAGTCGCCGAGGAAGGTCAGCGTCAGGGTGGTGAGCGCCCACAGTGCGACGGTGCCGGGCACTGCGGACTGCCAGGGGTGCTCCTCGGCCCAGCGGCGCAGTCGCCGGTCGCCGGTGTCCCGGCGCAGCCGGCCGCCGACCGTGCCGACCAGGAAGAAGAAAAAGAGGCCCCAGCCGACCGGACCGGCCAGGATGGACGTCGACCAGTGGCCGGTGACCACATCCACGCCCAGGGCGGCGCCGCCCACCACCGCACCCACGGCCGCGGCGGTGCGCCACGGTCCGGTGGTGGCGGAGGCGACGGCCAGGTGGCTGTTCTCGCGTCGCGACAGATCTCCGTGTCCCATGCCTCTACGGTGCTCCTCGCGAGGCCCCGGGGCCAGGGTCGACACCCCTGAGTTTTCCCCTACGGGGCGGTGCCGTCACGGCGCGTCGGGCGGGTGGCCGCTCGATGCCGCCTCGACCAGCATCGGCCAGCCGCGGCTGCAGGCGTGCTCGGTGAGCTCCGGGTCCGGGCCGACCACCCGGGGGTTGCCGACCACGCTGAGGGTGCGCAGGCCGTCGGTGTGGTCGACGTAGCCGAAGCAGCGGGAGGCGTCCAGGCCGAGCAGGATGATCGCCTCGACCACGGTGACCACGGCCGGGTCGTCCTCGGGGCAGGCCGGCTGCTGGGGCTCGGGGCGCACCACCAGGTCGGCGCCGATGCCGAGGGCCGCGATGCCGTGCTCCGCGGCGGCGTGCGGCTGTTCGAGGATGTCCCGCGGGGCCACCAGGACCAGGAGGTCACCGGCCGAGCGGTGGCGTTCCG
The DNA here is from genome assembly GCF_006636205.1 of Kitasatospora acidiphila. Taxonomy (NCBI): domain Bacteria; kingdom Bacillati; phylum Actinomycetota; class Actinomycetes; order Kitasatosporales; family Streptomycetaceae; genus Kitasatospora; species Kitasatospora acidiphila. The sequence continues at coordinate 5,238,823 of NZ_VIGB01000003.1, forward strand.
CGGCCTGCCGCAGCGCCCGGCGCGACCGGTGGCAGCGGTGCCTGTCCCGCAGATCGAAGAATGCGGCGCGCGTCGGCTCCACCATGATCCTGCCAATCCCCCTCGGCCCCAGGCCTGCGTTACGAAGATATCCCGTCTTTTCGAGCGACCAGGGGGTGATCATGGACATTTTTTTCTATTCCTGACGCCCCGCCAATCGGGTTTCCGCCAATGGTCGGCAGGCGACGTGACGGTGGGTCAGGACGTTAATTCCAGGTGTCCGGATCGCCCTGGATTGCACCTGTCTGGCGACTTGACCCGGAATCGTCCCAGACCGACGGAAACGCCCGGGGGGAGATTCGGGCATATAGGTCCGTTTTTTTTGTGTCATGATCACGACATCAACCCACTGGGACCTGATGCCGACATGACGATAAGGGGTACATTCCGCCACGCAGTTGACTCTCTCGTTGACACGCTGTGACTCCTGTTGTTGAGTCTTACTGGACGAAGTCGCCAACGTGGGGATGCGAGATGGGTGGCGCAGACATGGGGACCGTTGGGATCATCCTTGCCGGCGGACGAGGTGAGCGTGCCAAGCCGATCACCCTGGAGTCGGCCGACTACATCAGAAGCAAGGCGCTGATCCCGTTCGTCGGGCGCCGGCTGATCGAGTGGGTCGTCGATGCCTGCCGTGAGCAGGGCATCCGTCGTTTCTACGTGGTGGCGCAGGGGCTGGAGAACCGCAGCCAGATCATGCTGCTGCTGGGCCACGGCGAGCGGTACGGCGTCGAGGTCCGCTATTCCCGGCCGAGTTTCGACCGGTACAACGTGGGCTCCGGCGCGGCCACCCTGCACAACCTGGAGGAATGGGACCTGGTCGAACAGGCCCTGGTCCTGCCGGTCGACTCGGTGTTCGACTTCTCCCTGGCCGAGCTCACCGAGACCCACCGCAGTACCGGCGCCGTGGTCACCGTGGCCTCGGTCGCCCGCACTCCGCAGGAGGTGGCGGGCAAGTACGGCGCGATGCGGACCGATCCGCGCGGCCTGGTCTCCGGCTTCGTCGAGAAGCCCGACCTGGCGCGGATCGCGGACCTGTTCCCCGAGACCCGGAACGACGCCGAGGCGCTGATCCCCACCAACGCGGGCATGTACCTGGTCGACTGCGCCCGGCTGCGCCAGGCCGCCCGGGAGCCGGAGCTGATGCGCCAGGCGCAGCAGCGCCTGGACTGGGGCGGCGACCTGCTCCCCACCCTGGTGGGACGGGGTCTGCCGGTGGCCACCCACCGGATCGCCCGGCTCGGCGACCTGGGCAACGTCGAGGACTACCTGATCACCCTGAAGGACGTACTGGCCGGCGACTATCCGCTGATGAACCAGCTGATGGACAAGCCGAACTCGCAGGCCGGCCGGTACTGGATCCACGAGACGTCACTGGCCACCCGGGACGAGATCACCGGCACGACGCTGGCCGACAAGATCGAGGACGGCAGCGTGGTGATCGGGCCGGGGGTCCGGATCGGCCGCCACGTGGCGGTCGGCAAGGACGTCCACCTGGAGTACACCGACGTCGGAGACGGCGTCGAGCTGAGGGCCGGAGCCCGGCTGAGCCGGAGCTCCTGCGGAGATGCGGCGGTGATAGGCCCATACGCCGACATCAGCGACACCTACGTCGGCCCCATGGTGGAGATCCAGTCGGACCGGGAGCACCCGGTCCGACTGGAGGGTTTCTCGGCCTTGGGGGACGGCGTGCAGCTCTGGCCGGGCTCGCGGCTGTCGGGGGTCAGCGTCTACCCCCGGCTGCGGGTACCGGCGATCGCGAACCTTCCTTCGGGCACCCGGCTGACCAGCTCGGACGACATCCTGCGCTGGATCTGACGGGGCCCGTGACGGCCGAGGCTTAAGGAGAGAAGGCGATGGACAATCCGGTGGTGGTGGTCGGTGGTTCCGGGCGGGTCGGCCGGATCATCGTGCAGCGCCTCCTGGAACGTCGGGAGAGTGTGTGTGCGATCGGGCGCAGCGGCCACCGGGCCCGTCGGCACCTGGCACCGGGGGCGGCGTTCATCGAGGGCGACGTCAGGGCCCCGAAGACCCTGAAGGCGCCGCTGGCCGGATGCTCGGCGGTGGTCTACTGCGTCGAGCCCGGGACCGAGAACCACGGTCCCGACCGGCCTGAGACCACGATGTACCAGGGGGTGCGCAATGTGCTGGCGGCCGCGACCGCCGGCGCCAACCGCCCCCACGTCGTGCTGGTCAGCCAACTGCACGCGACCCACCAGGGGCATCCGCTGAACGCCTACGGGCGGCTGCTGTCCTGGCGGTTCGCGGGCGAGGACCTGCTGCGCGAGTCCGGACTGCCGTACACCGTGGTCCGGCCCGGCTGGCTGATCGACGACCGTGCGGCCGGCCACCGGGTCCGGCTGGACCAGGGCGACCAAGGCACCGGTCAAGTCACCCGGGACGACGTTGCCGAGTCCTGCGTCCAGGCGCTCTACACCCCGGCGGCCCGCGGGGTGACGTTCGAGATCTTCAACGAGCCCGGCACGCCGCTCCCGTCATGGGGAGCGGCGTTCGGTGCGCTGAGCTGGGACCGGACCCCGGTGGGTCTGACCTAGCGCCGGGGCCCCGGACCCGTCCGGGGCCAGTCTTCTCCGCCCGCACCCGTGCGCGCGTCTGTCGGCGGAGAGCGCGGCCGCTCATTCCCCGGAAGGCGGAAAGGCGGCCGGAATCAACAATTCCGGGTGCAGTATGGGTAGGGAGTTGACAGCACATATGACTCAGGGTAAGACGGTACAGACGGAAGTCCCGAGGGATCTGATAGCGCGGGCACCGGTGACTACGGGCCGTCCGCAACCGCTGGGCGCAACGATCGACGCGACTGGCGTGAACTTCTCGCTCTTCTCGGAGCGGGCTTCTCGCGTCGAGCTGCTGCTGTTCGACAGCTATCACGCCCTGCAGCCGGCCCGGGTCGTCGAGCTCGACCTGGAACGGCATCACAGCTACCACTTCTGGCACTGCCACGTGGCCGGTCTGAAGGAAGGACAGGTGTACGCCTACCGAGTCGACGGTCCGCATGACACAAGGGACAGCGGCAGCCGGTTCAACCCGCGCAAGGTACTGCTGGACCCCTATTCACGCGCCAATATCAACATCCTCTGGGACCGCGCTAGGGCGGTGGGCCCGGAGGACAACTGCGCGTACGCCATGCGGAGCATGGTCGTCGATCTGGACGACTACGACTGGGAGGGCGACAAGCCCCTGCGCACCCCGATGGCCGACTCGGTCATCTACGAGATGCACGTCGGCGGGCTGACCGCTTCGCCGACCTCGCGGGTGGTGCACCCCGGCACCTTCAGCGGCGTGGTGGAGAAGATCCCGTACCTCAAGGAGCTCGGCGTCACCGCGGTCGAGCTGCTGCCGGTCTTCGACTTCGACGAGCGCGACGTGCTGCGGATCGGCCCGGACGGCCGGCCGCTGCGCGACTACTGGGGCTACAACCCGTACGGCTTCTTCGCCCCGCACAGCGCCTACTGCTCCGACCCGTGCGGCTGCCTGCACGTCATCGAGTTCCGCGACATGGTCAAGGAGCTGCACAAGGCCGGGATCGAGGTGATCCTGGACGTGGTGTTCAACCACACCTCGGAGGGCAACGAGCACGGCCCGATGATCAGCTTCCGGGGCCAGGCCAACGAGGTGTACTACCACCTCTGGCCGCAGGACCGCCGGCACTACATGGACTTCACCGGCTGCGGCAACGCGATCAACGCCAACCACCCGGCGGTGGCGAAGTTCATCATCGAGTGCCTGGAGTACTGGGTCACCGAGCACCACGTGGACGGCTTCCGGTTCGACCTGGCCTCCGAGCTGTCCCGCGGCGCCGAGGGCTACGAGATGGAGACCCCGCCGCTGCTGTGGGCGATCGAGCTGTCCGGGATCCTCGCCGAGACCAAGATCATCGCCGAGCCGTGGGACGGCGGCGGCCTCTACCAGGTCGGCCGGTTCCCGGGCCGGCGCTGGGCGCAGTGGAACGGCCCGTTCCGCGACGACGTGCGGCGCTTCGTGCGCGGTGACGCCGGCCTGGCCGGCACCCTGGCCACCCGGATCGGCGGCTCCCGCGACCTGTTCAGCAGGGCCGGCGAACTGCCCACCAACAGCATCAACTTCCTCACCTGCCACGACGGGTTCACGCTCAACGACCTGGTCAGCTACAACGGCAAGCACAACCACGCCAACGGCGAGGCGAACGCGGACGGCAGCGACGAGAACTTCAGCTGGAACTGCGGCGTGGAGGGACCGAGCGACGACGAGGCCGTCGAGCGCCTGCGGGTCCGCCAGATCAAGAACATGGCCGCGATCCTGCTGCTCTCCCGCGGCGTGCCGATGATGCTGGCCGGTGACGAGTTCCGCAACGGCCAGGGCGGCAACAACAACGTCTACTGCCAGGACAACGAGATCTCCTGGCTGGACTGGGAGCAGGCGGAGAAGGAGACCGAGACCCTGGACTTCTTCCGGGGCATGATCGCCTTCCGCAAGGAGCACGCCTCGCTGCGTCAGCCGCGGTTCTTCGACGACCGCCGCAACGAGCGCGACCTGCCCGAAGTCTCCTGGCACGGAACCCGGTTGGAGCAGCCGGGCTGGGAGGACCAGCACGCCCGGGTGCTCTCGCTGACCCTCGCCGGGTTCGAGGGCGACCCGGATCTGCACGTGATCCTCAACATGTACCACCTCGGCCTGGACTTCGAGCTGCCGCACATCCCGGGCCACCACTGGGCGTTGGCCGTCGACACCGCGCGCGGTCCGGGGGAGGACGTCCGCCCGGTCGGCTCCCGCGTCCCGGTGGACGGTCGATCCTTCCACGCCCACGGCCGCAGCGTCGTCGTGCTGACCTCGCTGCCCAACGACGGAGGTTCCAACCGATGAGCACTCCCGACACCAGGCGCACCTACTCGGACAGCATCGCCGGCTACATCACCAGCTACGAGCCGACCAAGGAGCGCTTCGGCCTGCGCACCTCGGACGGCCGCGAGGTGGTCATCCACCTCGGCGAGTCGGTGAACTCGCAGATCGTCCGCAACCTCGGCGATCCGGCCCGCGACACCACCGGGGCCACCAGGGACATGCTCTCCGAGGGCCGCTACGTCTTCGTCTACGGGATCTTCTACCAGTGGGACGGCGGGCAGCGGATCGAGGCCCGGCAGATCACCTTCCCGGAGGAGAAGCGCGGCGCCTACGTCTTCGAGCACCCGAACTGGTGGGTCCAGCAGGCCGAGCAGATCGCCGACTTCTACCTGCGCGGGCACTTCCCCGACGGGGTCTACGACTGGCGCAACTTCCGCACCAAGCTGACCCTTTCGGGCACTCACCCGACGGAGACGGCGGGCGCCGAGGTGCGCCAGGAGACCGACACCATCTCCCGGCTGGTCTACGGCCTGGCCACCGCCTTCATGCTGACCGGTGAGGAGCGCTTCCTGCGCGCCGCCGAGTCCGGCACCGAGTACCTGCGCGAGCACATGCGGGTGGTCGACGAGGGCGAGAAGGTCGCCTACTGGTACCACGCCATCGACATCACCGAGGGCGCCCAACGCAAGGTCTTCGCCTCGGAGTTCGGCGACGACTACGACGCCATCCCGATGTACGAGCAGATCTACGCGCTGGCCGGTCCGACCCAGACCTACCGGATCACCGGCGACCCGCGGATCCTCAACGACATCGACCACACCGTGTCGCTGTTCGAGAAGTACTTCCGGGACACCGAGCGGGGCGGGTTCTTCTCGCACCTCGACCCGATCACCATGGACCCGCGCTCCGACTCGCTGGGCCGCAACCGGTCCCGGAAGAACTGGAACTCGGTCGGTGACCACGCCCCGGCGTACCTGATCAACGCCTACCTCGCCACCGGCCGGGCGGACTACGCCAAGCTGCTGGAGGAGACGGCCGACACCATCACCAAGTACTTCCCGGACGAGCCCAACAGCCCGTTCGTGCAGGAGCGGTTCCACGCCGACTGGAGCCCGGACCGCACCTGGGGCTGGCAGCAGGACCGCGCGGTGGTCGGCCACAACCTCAAGATCGCCTGGAACCTGACCCGGATCCGCAGCCTGGTCGACAAGGCCGAGTACACGGCGCTGGCCGAGCGGATCGCCGAGATCATGCCGCCGGTCGGCAGCGACCAGCAGCGCGGCGGCTGGTACGACGTGGTGGAGCGCCAGGTCGACCCGGCCACCGGCGGTCACCGGCTGGTCTGGCACGACCGCAAGGCCTGGTGGCAGCAGGAGCAGTCGATCCTCGCCTACCTGATCCTGGCCGGCGTCTCCGGCGACCCGGAGCACAAGCGGCTGGCCCGCGAGGCGGCGGCGTTCTACAACGCCTTCTTCCTCGACTACGACGACGGCGGCGTGTACTTCAACGTGCTGGCCAACGGCATCCCCTACCTGCTCGGCACCGAGCGGCTCAAGGGCAGCCACTCGATGGCCGGCTACCACGCGCTGGAGCTGTGCTACCTGGCCGCCACGTACACCGGCCTGCTGGTCAACTCCTCGCCGCTGACCCTGCACTTCCGGCCGCTGCCCGAGTCGTTCCCGGGCCGGGTGCTGCGGGTGGCACCGGACCTGCTGCCGGTCGGCAGCATCCAGATCGACCAGGTCTGGATCGACGACCAGCCGTACGACGACTTCGACCCCAAGGGGCTGACCGTCAACCTGCCGGAGAGCGCCGAGCCGCTGCGGGTGCGGGTGGTGGTCGAACCGGTCGAGATGCGGATGCGGATCTCCAGCGAGTTCGACGGCAAGACCGCGCACATCAAGCTGGCCGGCGTGGTCGACAAGGACGAGCTGGACAAGTTCCGCCGCGGGCTGACCGAGGCGCTCTCGGTCCGGCCGCAGCCGCAGCGGGTCGAGTTCCACCTCTGCGAGGTGACCGAGATGACCCGTCCGGCGATCAACGAACTGCTGTTCCAGCGCACCAAGGCGGGCATGGACGTCGACTTCGTGGTCGTCGGCTGTGCCCTGCCGGAAGTGGCGCAGGCACTGGCGGCGACCGACGCCTTCCTGCTCGATCCCCGGGAAACGTGCGAGAGCTGACCTGCGGAGTTGAACACGTCTCTGTCCTTCTCCCGCGCCCCCGACGCGGAGAAGGGCAGGGCCATTTGGCGGGGCCGGTCCCCGTCATCGGAAAGCGAAGGAGCTAGCTGTGTCGACGATTTCGCACCGCCGCGAATCGTTCGCGGGGGAGCGGCAGGACGAAATCTCCGAGTTCTGCCAGGGCCTGTTCGCGCCCTTTGCCCGCTCTGACCAGCGGCGATGGGGCGAGGTGTACCTCCGCGGCCTGCTGCACGCACAGGGCCGCAAGACCCCTGCCAACATCTCCGAGCACGTGCTCGGACGGCGGGCGGTCCAACCCATCCAGCAGTTCGTCAACCAGAGCACCTGGTCGTTCGAAGGGGTTCGACGCCATCTCGCGGAACGGCTCTGCGCCGTGACCACGCCGAAGGCCTGGTCCTTCGACGAGGTGGTGTTCCCCAAGAACGGCGCGCGCTCGGCCGGCGTGGGGCGGCAGTTCGTCGCCTCCGAGGGCCGGATGATGAACTGCCAACTCGCACTGGCGTCTTCGCTGGTGCACGAGAACGGCAGCGTGCCGGTGAACTGGCACCTGATGCTGCCCCGGCACTGGGATCAGGACGAGGAGCTGCGCGGCCACGCGCACATCCCCGAGGAGCAGCGGCACCGGCCTCGCTGGCGGTACCTGCTGGAGTCGGTGGACGAGATCCTGATCGACTGGGACGTGCCGGCGGCGCCGGTCCTGGCGGACTGGAGTTTCGAGAACGACGTCGAGCCGTTGCTGCTCGGCCTGGAGGAGCGCGGCCTGGGCTACCTCGTCGAGGTGGCCCCGAGTGCCAAGCTCATGGTGCGCCGCCCGGTCGGACCGGGCGGGATGCAGTACTGGGCCGCCTCGGACGTGGCTCGCGACCTCGGCGAGCACGGTGAACGGGTGGTGCTGGCCTGGCAGGAGAAGCCGGACAACCGAGCCCGGCACTCGCAGTTCCTGGTCGGCCGGCTGCCGTCCGCGCAGCCGCCGGCCCGCCGGGTCGGACCGCACATCCCGGGGCACCGGCCGGCCGCCCGCCACCTGGTGGTGGAGTGGCCGTTCGGGCGTCCGCAGCCGCGCACCTACTGGGTCACCAGCCTGCCGGTCGCCCGGCTGCACGAGACGGTGGCGCTGGCCGAGCTGCGGCACCGGGCCGTCAACGGGTTCCAGAAGTTGCAGGACTTCGGTCTCGGCGACTTCGAGGGCCGGTCGTTCCGCGGCTGGCACCACCACGTCACGCTGGCCTCGGCCGCGGCCGGCTTCCACGCGCTGCGGGAGCTGAACGGACCGGACGACGAGTCGCAGGCCCTCGAGGTGACGGGTGCCGAGTCGTCCGCCGACGCGGACGACGAGCTGACGCCTCGTGACGAGGAGCTCTACGAGGACGAGCTGCTGGACGAGGAGATCCTGGAGGCCGAGGAGGAGTTGGAGGACGAGATCCGCGACGAACTGCGGGCCGAGGTCCGCGACGAGCTGCGAGCCGAGGTCCGCCGCTGACGCGAGTCGTCCTCCCGCCGCCGCGCGGCACGACGGGCCGGCGCCCCCGCCAGGGGCGCCGGCCCGTCGGTCTACCGCACCGGGGCACGTCGCTCGCCCGGTGCCGGACTCGTCAGCGTTGCAGTGCCAGCACCTGGGCGGTGCGGCCGCAGGTGGGGCAGGGCTGCTGCGCCGCCTCCGGTGGGCCGGGAGGCGGGGCAGCGGCCGGCCCGGCGCCGGACACCGCGGTGTCGGCCGCCGGTGCGGCGGGCACGGCTGCTGCGGTGGGGACGGGCAGTGCGGCTGGTGCGGCATGGACGGCCGGTGCGGTTGGTGCGCCGGGGACGGCCGGTGCCGCGGCTTGCGGTGCGGGCGGCTGGTCGGTCGACGTCCCGACCTCGGCCGGCGGCTCCGCCAGCCCGGTCATCCGGTGCACCGGCGACCGCGAGTGCAGGTCGTGCTGCTGTTCGCTGGTGCTGCCCAGCACCTCGACCATGTAGAAGAGCAGCAGCACGCCGAAGATCGTCATGCTCGCCACCGCGCTGGCCAGGCCGACCACGGTGGCCCCGAGGTACATGATCGGGCCCATCAGGAAGTGCTTGCGCATCACCGCGGCCTGCGCCGGGGTGATGGTGCGCCCCAGGTGCCGGTGGCCGGCCGAGGCGTAGATCCAGACCGCGTTGAACGGGATGCCGCCCAGCGTCAGGGTCAGTCCGTAGAAGACCGCCGCGGTCTGCTCCCCGTGGCCCGTGCTCATCGCCTCGGCCAGCACATGGGTGGGGAACGGGATGAACGAGACGTTCATCAGCAGCAGCAGGTTGAACAGCATCAGCGGGCGGTCCACCCGGCGGATGTAGAACAGCATGGTGTGGTGGTTCATCCAGATCATGCCGATGATCAGGAAACTGATCACATAGGCACCCAGCGACGGCCACTGCTGGGCCAGCCGGTGCAGCAGGGTGCCGTCACCCTGGGGGACCCTGATGTCCAGGATCAGCAGGGTGATGGCGATCGCGAACACGCCGTCGCTGAACGCCTCCAGGCGGCCGGTGCTGATCTCGAAGCTCTCCGGTGCGGCGGGTGCGTCGTGCTGCTGGTCGTGCTGGTGCTCGTGATGGTGAAACGGCCTCACTGTGGTTTTCCTCCCCGTGGTACGGCGGCGGCCCGGGGACAGCCGGCGGGCTGTCCCCGGGCCGACCAGTGCCAGGGATGTGTCTGGGAACGATGTCACTCGGTGCCGATGATCCAGTGCTCGACGGCCGCCACCTGGTGGATGTAGCGGGGCTCCACGAACTCCTTCAGATCGGCCAGCAGGGCGGCGAACTCCGCGGACTCGTAGGCGGCGGTCAGCGCCTCCTCGGTCTCGAAGTTGAACACGTGGATGCCGTCCAGCAGGGTCTCGCCGAGGGTGTACCAGCCGTCACGGGTGAACTGCTGGCTGTACCGGACCAGGCCGGGCAGCTGCAGCGCGACCTTGCTGTGCTGCTCCAGGCTGCGGGTCCGGAACTCCTCGACGGTGGTGCCGTTGGTCCGCTTGACCAGCAGCAGCAGCTTGTACGGGTGCGCGTGCTCCGCGCCCGGGCCGGGCAGCACCACGTTGGCCTCGGTGTCCAGCACCACGGTGCGCCAGAACGCGGCCCAGTTGGGCTCGTCCAGCCGGGCGCCCTGGAGGAACTCCGGCGTCTGCAGCGAGGCGATCTGCTCCTCGTCGTTCTCCAGCCAGATCTCCGCGACGCCGCTCCACAGCGGGTCCGCCGGCTCCGGGCCGAGCGGGATCCGGGTGTCGATCGCGTACTTGCGGATCTGCGGGATCTTGCCCGCGAAGTTGGGCGCGTGCACCTCCAGCCAGTAGCGCTGGAACTCCTGCTCGCTCATCCCCGGCTTGGGGTGGGCGAAGATGAACTGGTGGATCATCGGTTCTCCTCGGTGGACGAGCTGGCGGCGGATCAGACCTGGTAGCGCTTCTTCACGTCCTCGGCGAAGCCGAGGTAGTCGCGCAGCGGCCAGACCTCCTCGAACTCCAGGTACTCGCGCATCGGCAGCCGGCCGAGCGCGGTGCGGTCGAGCTCCTCGGCATCCGGGGAGTCGATGATCGCGATCACCCGCTTCTGCGCCGCGACCTTCCAGATGCCCACGCAGAAACCGGAGTTGATGGTCTCGACGGCGTGCTCGGCCTCGGCCTGCTCGACCTCCCAGAGCTCCTCGAGGGAGATCCGGCCCTCGTGCTTCCACTTCATCTGGACGTAGAACAGCATGCTGTGCTCCTCTGTCTGAAGGTCGATCAGCTTGCGGTGCTGGTGAGTTCGGCGACCAGCGGGTGCTCGGCGCCGAAGGTGTCCACGGCGATGTCACGCGGCGTCTTGCCGTCGTGGCCCACCAGGTCGGTGCGGGCGCCGGCGGCCAGCAGGATCCGGGCGCAGTCCTCGTAGCCGTGCCAGAGCGCGTCGTGCAGCGGGCTGTAGCCGTTGGTGGCGCCCTGGAAGTCCAGGTTGATGCCGTCGGCGTTGACCAGCAGCGTGGTGATCTCGGCGTGGCCGTTGTAGACCGCCTTGTGCAGCGGCACCGCGCCGAAGCACGGCTCCACCGCGTTGACGTCGGCACCGGCGGCCAGCAGCTGCCGGACGATCTCGGTGTGGCCGTCGCGGGCCGCCACGTGCAGCGGCTGGTGGCCGTCGTTGAAGCCGTTGAGCCGCGGGAAGACCTCGTCGGTGCGGGCGCCTGCGGCCAGCAGCTCGGCCACCTTGACGGCGTCGTCCGCGGTCACGGCGGCCATCAGCTGCTGCGCCTCGACGGCGGCGCTGTCCCCGGCCCGGCGGTCGTTCAGGTACTGCTCGGCGCGGAGCAGCAGGTCCTTGCCCCGGGTGTTGACGTTGAGCTCGTACTCGAAGTGCTGCTTCAGCGAGAACCCGTAGTGGGTGTAGACCTCCAGACCGGCGCCCTGCTCCAGCAGGTACTCCACCAGCTCCGGGTACTTGAACCAGAGCGCGTCCATCAGCGGGGTGTGGCCGGTGGTCGGGGCCACCGCGTCCACGAAGGCGCCGGCCTCGACCAGCGCCCGGGCCACCGCCACGCTGCCGCCCTGGCAGGCCTTGTGCAGGGCGGTGGCGCCGGCCCGGCTGTCCGCGGTGAGCGGGTCGGCGCCGTGCGCCAGCAGCACCTTGACGGTCTCCGGGTCCGCCTGGCCGGCCGCGATCATCAGCGGGGTCAGGCCGCTCTCCGCGTCCCGGGTGTTGGCGTCCGCGCCCTGGGTGAGCAGGGCGGCCGCCTTCGCGGCGTCCCGTGCCCAGACCGCGTCCAGCAGCGCCGGGCTGTCGTGCCGGCTGCGCGGGTCGTCGTCGCCGCGGATCGCCCGGATGATCTGGGACGGGTCGGTGTAGGACTTCCAGCGCACGATCTTGCCGTCGCGCACGGTGAGCCACTGGACGAACTCGATCTCGAACGGCAGACCGGTCGCCTTGATGGTGGACTGCTCCTGGATCACGCCGGCCGCGAACTCGCCGTCGACCGAGATGCGGACCAGCTCCTCCTTGTCCACCTGGGCCTGGCCGGTGAAGACGCCGAGGCTGTCCAGCACCCCCTGGCGGCCGCGGACGGTGCCGATCCACGCCATGTCGTCGTTGTAGCCGGGCACCGGTGCGTAGTTGATCCACTCGACGTCCTCGGCCAGGCAGTCGAGGGCGGTCGGGAAGTCGCCGCTGGTGAGTGCGGTGAACCAGCGCTCGGCGACCGCGCGCGTCTGGGCGGTCTGGTCGGATTCGGTCATGTCGGTGCTCCTCCTCAGGGGGCCGTCGCGAACCGACGGCGTGCGGCTCAGAGCCAGTCGGCCTGGATGAACTCGATGTAGTGGCCCTCCGGGTCGCGCACGAAGAGGGCCTTGACGCCCAGCGCCGGCACGTCGGCCACATCGGTCACCAACTCGGCGCCGCGCGCCTTGAGTTCGGCGGCCGTTTCGGCCAGATCGGCGACGTAGAAGGCGAGTTGGCTGATCCCGCGAAGGGCGCCGTGGTTCGGCGGCAGCGGGCGGCGCTGGTCGATGCCGTTCGCCACCCGCATCAGCTCCACCACCTGGACGCCGTTGCCCAGATAGGCCACCTCGGCGTCGAACTGCGGGAACTCCAGCCCGCGGATCAGGGTGAAGCCGAGCACGGTGCGGTACCACTCGGCCATCGCCGGCAGGTCCGCCACCGAGAGGCAGGCGGACAGCCCGAGCACCGGCAGCGGGGCCTGGGCCGGCGCGGTCATCGGGCCACCGCCGCCGAGTCGTGGCGCAGCGCGCCGAACAGCCGGGGCCAGTCGCTGGCGGCGCTGCCGGACTCGTTGTAGATCTCGAAGGTGAGGCCGCTGCCCTCGGGCAGGTAGAGCGCGTTGACCAGGGCCTCGGCCACGTCGTCCCGGCAGATCTTGCCTTCGCCGGTGTCGCCCTGCTCCAACCGCACCTGGCTGCCCGCCGCATGGCGGTCCGTCAGCCAACTGGGGCGCACCACCGTGTAGGGCAGGCCGCTGCCGCGCACCGCGTCCTCGCCGGCCAGGCGCCAGTCCAGCAGCCGGCCGTAGGAGTTCATCGAGTGGCTCTTGCGGGTCACGTAGATCTGGCTGACCAGCGCGACGTGCGGCCGGGAGCCGTCCGCCGTGGCGGCCGCCAGGGCGCTCAGCACGCCCCGGTGCATGGTGGCCTCGGGGCTGTCCGGGCCGGAGTCGGAGGTGCCCGGCTCGACCGAGAAGACCAGCGCCGACAGTCCGGCCAGCGGCGCCGCCAGGGTACCCGGGTCGCGCACGTCGGCCCGGAAGTACTCCACCTCGCCGGCGCGCCGCGCGGCACGCGGTCCGCGACCCAGCACGCGCACCCGCTCGCCGCGGTCCAGCAGCTTGTCGACGACCAGTCGGCCGATTCGGCCGTTGCCGCCGATGACCGCGATCGGACTGTCCATGGTGCTCCCTCCAGAGCCGCTCAGAGCTTGCTGTCACTATCGCAACGACTCCGGGTCAAACCGCTCGTCGAGGGACAACTGGCCTGCCATTACGTTCATTCAAGGCGCAGGCCGCGTCACTGTGGACCCGACGTGACGATGCACTCACGTGTGGCTTGACTGCGGTGTCAATGGGACCGCTACCCTCGCTGCGTGCCGTGCCCGGCCCTCTCCGTGCTGCCCTGACGGCGGCTCAACCACTCCACGTCCACTCAGGAACGATGGCCGGCAAGCCGCCTCGCCGACCCCGCTGGGCACGTGACCTCTCCCCCCTCCCACGGAACCGCGAGGAGCCTGACAACCATGAGTGACGTGCAAAGAGCGGCTGCGGTCGACGCCGACCCGTCCGCCAGACGCAAGACGATCTCGCTGCTGATCCTGTGTGCCGCGGTCTTCCTCGACTCGCTGGACAACTCCGTGCTCGGTGTCTCGCTGCCGAGCATCAAGCACGCCCTGAGCCTCTCCGACGGCGCGCTGCAGTGGCTGGTCTCCGGCTACACCGTCGGCTACGGCGGCTTCCTGCTGCTCGGCGGCCGGGCCGCCGACCTCTTCGGCCGCAAGCGGACCTTCATCGCCGCCACCGTGGTCTTCATCATCGCCAGCCTGCTCGGTGGTGTGTTCACCGACGGTTCGCTGCTGGTCGGCACCCGGGTGCTCAAGGGCGTCGCGGCCGGCTTCACGGCGCCCGCGGCGATGTCGCTGATCACCACCACCTTCAAGGAGGGCGCCGAGCGCAACCGGGCGCTGGGCATCTTCGCGATGACCGGGGCCGGCGGCTACAGCTTCGGCCTGGTGCTCTCCGGTGTGCTGACCGAGATCAACTGGCGCCTGGTCTTCTTCGTGCCGGCGCTGATCGCCTTCGGCGTGCTGCTCGCCAGCCCGATGATCATCGGTGACAAGTCCGGCGGCGCCGCACGGCGCCGCGGCAGCTTCGACCTGGGCGGCGCGATCAGCGCCACCGCCGGTGTGATGCTGCTGGTCTACGGCCTGGTGCAGGCGCCGGCCTGGGGCTGGGGCTCGGCCGCCGCGCTGGGCACCCTGGCCGGCGCGGTGGTGCTGCTGGTCGCCTTCGTGCTGATCGAGGCCCGGCACCGGGCGCCGCTGGTGCCGCTGTCCATCTTCCGCTCCTCGACCCTGAGCAGCGCCAACCTGGTCAGCGTGGTCTGGGCCTGCTCGACCATCGGCTGGCAGTTCGTCGCCAGCCTCTACCTGCAGGAGACGCTGCACTACAGCGCGCTGCAGACGGCGTTCGCCTTCCTGCCGCTGGGCGTGGTGATCGTGATCACCGCGAAGTTCGCCTCCGGCCCGCTGGTCAGCCGGTTCGGCGTCCGGACCGTGGCCACCGTCGGCATGCTGATCCAGGGCCTCGGCGTGGTGCTGTTCCTGCAGATCGGCCACCAGGCCGACTTCGCCACGGTGCTGCTGCCGGCCATCCTGATCCACGGCATCGGCAACGGCCTGGTCTACCCGACCGTCAACATCGCGGGCGTCAGCGGCGTGGCCGACGAGCGCCAGGGCGTGGCCTCCGGCCTGATCACCGCCGCCTACCAGATCGGCGCCGGCGTCGGCGTCGCGGTGCTCGCCGCGGTGCTGACCGCCACCGCCACCACCGGGTCGGGCGCCGGCGTGGTCAACTACCGCTGGGCGTTCCTGGTGGCCGCCGTGTTCTCGGCGGCCGGCGTGCTGATCGCACTGTTCGGCATCCGCCCCAAGGCCGCCGCCTCCACCCCGGTGGCCGGCGCGCTGGCCGACGAGCCCGCCACGGCGGACACCCGCACCACGACGGCCGGCTGAACCGCCGCCCGCCGCACCAGGCACCGGCCGCTTTCCCGGCCGGTGCCTGTCCTCTGACGGAGGGCCAACTCCATGACCAGACGACGCTGGTGGGGCCTGGCACTCGGCCTCGCCGTGCTGCTCGCCGCGGCGGCGGTGACGCTGAGCCTGGACCCGGTCCGGGCCACCGTGACCGAGGCGGTCCGCAGCGACCCCACCGCCAGCAGCCCGCAGACCCTCGACCAACTCCCGCCCGCCGCCCGGGCCTACGTGGACGCGGTGGCGGCGAAGAACCTGGACGGCCTGGTGGCCGCGTTCGCCCCGGACGGGGTGGTGGTCGACGTCGGGCGGCAGATCCGCGGCCGCGACGCGATCCGGCAGTGGGCCGGCAACGAGGTGATCGGCGGGCGGCTCACCGTGCTGCGCGCCACCGCGCGCCCGGGCGGCACCACGATGCTGGTGGTCTTCGCCCCCGGCGGCTCCGGGGGCTTCAGGGCCGACTACGCCTTCGACCTCAGCGGCGGCCTGATCAGCCGGGCCGAACTGACCTACGCCGACTGATCCGCGGGTGACTCCGCACAGTACCCGGACGGATCTGACGCCAGCCCAGGCCGCCGGATGCAGCCCTCGAACCCGTCTCCGGGCGCTGCTACACCTGGATGGGACGTCCTGAGCCCCGCACGGGTCCCACCGAAAACCTCCACCTAAGGAGCCTCGCAGATGGCGAAGAAACGAATCCTCATCGTGCTCTCCGAGTACGGCTACTGGGGCGAGGAGCTGATCGGCCCGCTGGAGACCTTCGACAAGGCCGGCTACGAGGTCACCTTCGCGACCCCGACCGGCAAGCGCCCGGTGGCACTGCCGCCGAGCTACGACCCGGAGTACATCGACCCGCCGCTCGGCAAGTCGGTCACCACCGGGGAGATCGCCGACAAGGTGAAGGCGCTGGAGGCGTCCGACCGCCTGGACAACCCGCTGGACATCTCCTCCTGGCTGCCCGACCGCCCGTACCGCAGCCGCCCGGACTTCCTGCGCGCCTTCGAGGCGTACCACACCCGGCGCGACCATGTGAAGGCGCAGATCGGCGAGCGCTACGACGCGCTGCTGATCGTCGGCGGCTCCGGCCCGATCGTCGACCTGGCCAACAACTGGCGGGTGCACGACCTGATCCTGGCCTTCCGCGACCTCGGCCTGGTGGTTGCCGCCGAGTGCTACGGCGTGGCCTGCCTGGCCTTCGCCCGGGAGATGGACGACCGGGTCAGCATCATCAAGAACAAGCACGTGACCGGCCACTGCATCGAGTACGACTACAAGGACGGCACCGGCTTCATGGGCACCGACTTCGTGATCGGCCCGCCGCCGTACCCGCTGGAGTACATCCTGCGGGACGCGACCGCCCCGAACGGCGCCTACCACGGCAACTTCGGCCACGAGACCTCGGTGATCGTGGACTTCCCGTTCGTCACCGGCCGTTCCACGCCGGACTCCTACCTCACCGGCCAGAAGGTCGTCGAGGTGCTGGAGCACGGCCTGCGCCAGTGGGGCTTCAACGCCGGCTGAGCCACGGCCCCCGGACCGGGCGGGCGGTCGCATCCGGCGCGCACCGCGCGGCCGCCCGTCCGCTTCTCGATCGACTTCTCGATCGACCGCAGCACCACAGCTCCAGATCCGACCTTGCAGAGATGAGGCTGAGATGGCCGGCAGCAGGCCCGCCCGAGTGGCGATCCACGAACAGTTCAGGGCCGACGGCGTGCAGTACATGTTCGGCAATCCCGGCACCGTTGAGCAGGGATTCCTGGACGAGCTGCGCGAATTCCCCGACCTGCAGTACGTGCTCGCCCTGCAGGAGGCCGTGGTGGTCGGCATCGCCGACGGCTACGCCCGGGCCACCCGCAAGCCCGCCCTGCTCCAACTGCACTCCGGGGTGGGCCTGGGCAACGGCATCGGCATGCTCTACCAGGCGATGCGCGGCCACGCGCCGCTGGTCTGCATCGTCGGCGAGTCGGGCCTGGCCTACGACAGCATGGACGCCCAGATGGCCGCCGACCTGGTCGGCATGGCCAAGCCGGTGACCAAGTGGGCCACCCGGGTGGTGGATCCGCAGTCCACCCTGCGGGTGCTGCGCCGGGCCTTCAAGGTCGCGGGCACCCCGCCCTACGGGCCGGTGCTGGTGGTCCTGCCCGCCGATGTGATGGACCAGGAGACCACCGAGGACGCGGTCCCCACCTCCTACCTGACCACCACCAGCGTGCCGGACGCCGCATCCGTCGAGCAGGCCGCCGCGCTGCTCGCCCCCGCCCGCCACCCGCTGATCCTGGCCGGCGACGGCGTCCACTTCTCAGGCGCCCAGGGCGAGTTGGCGGAGTTCGCGGAGGCCTGGGGCGCCACCGTCTGGGGCGCGGACTGGGCCGAGGTCAACCTGCCGGCCTCGCACCCGCTGTTCGGCGGCCAGCTCGGCCACATGTTCGGCGAGGCCAGCGCCAAGGTCATCAACCCGGCGGACGGGGTGCTGATCGTCGGCACCTACACCCTCAACGAGGTCTACCCGCTGCTCGACGGCGTCTTCGCCCCCGACGCCAAGGTGGTCCACGTCGACCTGGACAGCGGGGCGATCGCCAAGAACTTCCCGGTGGACCTCGGCCTGCTGGCCGACCCCAAGGCCACCCTGCCCCGGCTCACCGAGGCGCTGCGCCGTCGCCAGA
Source organism: Kitasatospora acidiphila (assembly GCF_006636205.1). Lineage (NCBI taxonomy): Bacteria > Bacillati > Actinomycetota > Actinomycetes > Kitasatosporales > Streptomycetaceae > Kitasatospora > Kitasatospora acidiphila. The sequence goes on from NZ_VIGB01000003.1 coordinate 5,256,803, forward strand.
CCGGCGAGCAGAAGGCGGACGCGGCGGGCCGGCTCACCAACGCCACCCAGCAGCGCAAGATCGCCGAGCTGGAGAAGGCCGCGCTGGACATCGCCGGGGTCGGCCACGACCCGCTCTGCGCCGAGCTGTTCGGCTGGGAGCTGGCCAAGCACCTGCCCACCGACGCGGTGCTCTTCGACGAGGCGCTGACCAGCTCGCCCGGCCTGTTCCGCCACCTGCCGGCCGATGTTCCCGGGCAGTGGCACCAGACCCGCGGCGGCTCGCTGGGCGTCGGCATCCCCGGGGCGGTCGGCGCCAAGCTGGCCCACCCGGAGCGCGAGGTGATCGGCTTCACCGGCGACGGCGGCAGCATGTACACCGTCCAGGCGCTCTGGACCGCCGCCCGCTACGGCATCGCCGCCAAGTTCGTGATCTGCAACAACGGCCGCTACAAGCTGCTCGATCTGAACATCGAGGAGTACTGGAAGACGGTCCACGTCGAGCACCACGAGTTCCCCGGCCCGTTCGACCTCGACCACCCCGCGATCGACTTCGTCAAGCTCGCCGAGTCGCTGGCGGTGCCGGCGGTGCGGGTGGAGAAGCCCGAGCAGGTGGCCCCGGCGATCACCCGGATGCTGGCCCACAACGGCCCGTTCCTGATCGACCTCGTCATCGGCCGCACCGCCTGACCCGATCGGCCCCGACCGAGCCAACGTCTGCGAAGGGAGAGCGCGCCGTGGCGCTGAACGGCCAGAAGATCGCCGTCCTGATGGAGAGCGACTTCTACGAACCGGAGATCCTCTACTACCAGCGCCGGTTCGCCGAGGAGGGTGCCGAGGTGCACTTCCTCACTCGGCTCTGGGGCAGCGAGCGACTGGTCTTCCGGGGGCACGAGCACCGGATGCCGTTCGAGGTCTCGGAGTCCTTCGAGGACCTGGACGAGTACGCGCTCAAGGAGTTCGCGGCGCTGATCGTGCCCTCGGGCATCGTCGCCGACCGGCTGCGCTACACCGAGGACGTCAACCAACTGCCGCCGGCCGCCGCGCTGCTGCGCCGGGCCTTCGCCGATCCGGCGATCATCAAGGGGATCATCTGCCACGGCATGTGGCTGGCCGCCCCGATCCCCGCGGTGATCCGCGGCCGCCGCGCGGTGGTGCACAACAACCTGCTGGGCGACCTGCGCAACATGGGCGGCGTCTACGTGGACGAGGACGTGGTGGTCGACGAGGATCTGGTCACCGCCCGCACCGGCAACCACTGCCACGTGTTCGCCCGGCAGATCATCGAGGAGCTCGGCAAGCGGGCCGCGCGCCGCATCGGGAGCCTGGCATGACCGATCTGGCCGCGCGGCCCCAACGGACCCCGAGCGGTGAACTGCCGCCGCTGGCCGGGCGGATACCCGTGATCGACGTCAGCCCGGTGGTGGCCCAGGGGCGGCGGCCCGCCAAGGCCGTGGTCGGCGAGAGCTTCCTGATCAGCGCGACCGTGTTCCGCGAGGGCCACGGCCGGCTCGGCGCCAACGTGGTGCTGCGCGACCCGGACGGCCGCCCCGGACCGTGGGTTCCGATGCGCGAGCTGGCGCCCGGCACCGACCGCTGGGGCGCCGAGGTCACCGCGGACGCCATCGGCCGGTGGAGCTTCACGGTGGAGGCCTGGAGCGACCCGGTGGCCAGCTGGCTGGACCGGGCCGGCGTCAAGATCCCGGCCGGGCAGGACCTCGAACTCACCCTGGAGGAGGGCGCGCTGCTCCTGGAGCGGGTGGCCGCCGGGGTGCCCGAGGGCGGCGGCCGGACTGCCGTGCGCACCGCCGTGGCCGGGCTGCGCGACCGCGACCGGACGCCGCTCGACCGGCTGGCGGCGGCGCTGCTGCCGCGGGTCGCGGCGGTGCTGGAGCGCTATCCGCTGCGGGAGCTGGTGACCTCCTCGGCGCCGCTGCCGCTGCAGGTGGAGCGGCGGCGGGCGCTGTACGGGTCGTGGTACGAGTTCTTTCCCCGTTCCGAGGGTGCCACCCTGAACCCGCCGAGGTCCGGGACGTTCCGGACGGCTGCCGAGCGGTTGCCGGCGATCGCCGCGATGGGCTTCGACGTGGTCTACCTGCCGCCGATCCACCCGATCGGGCAGGCCTACCGCAAGGGCCCCAACAACACCCTGACCCCGGGCCCCGACGACGTCGGCTCGCCGTGGGCGATCGGCTCCCCCGAGGGCGGCCACGACGCGATCCACCCGGACCTGGGCACCATCGAGGACTTCGACGCCTTCGTCGCCCGCGCCGGTGAACTCGGCCTGGAGATCGCCCTGGACTTCGCCCTCCAGGCCTCACCCGACCACCCCTGGGTCAACAAGCACCCCGAGTGGTTCAGCCACCGCATCGACGGCACCATCGCCTACGCCGAGAACCCGCCCAAGAAGTACCAGGACATCTACCCCATCAACTTCGACCAGGACTTCGACGGCCTGGTGGCCGAGACCCTGCGGCTGCTGCGCCACTGGATGGGCCACGGCGTGCGGATCTTCCGGGTCGACAACCCGCACACCAAGCCCGTCCACTTCTGGGAGAAGGTGCTCGGCGAGATCAACCGCACCGACCCCGACATCATCTTCCTGGCCGAGGCCTTCACCCGGCCCGCGATGCTCCAGACGCTGGCGAAGGTCGGCTTCCAGCAGTCGTACACCTACTTCACCTGGCGCACCACAAAGCAGGAACTCACCGAGTACCTCACCGAGTTGACCGAAGAGACCGGTGCCTTCCTGCGCCCCAACTTCTTCGCCAGCACCCCGGACATCCTGCCCCGCCCGCTGCAGCACGCGGGACCTGCGGCATTCGCGATCCGCGCCGTGCTCGCCGCCACCCTGTCGCCCAGCTACGGCATCTACGCCGGCTACGAGCTGTACGAGAGTGCGCCGTTGGGCGACGGCGAGGAGTACCTGGACTCGGAGAAGTACCAGCTGCGCCCGCGCGACTGGACCCGCACCGACACCCTGGCCCCGCTGCTCACCCGGCTCAACGAGCTGCGCCGGGCCCACCCGGCGCTGCAGGACCTGCGCAACCTGGAGTTCCTGGAGACCGACAACGACCAGGTGATCGCCTACACCAAGCGCACCGGCGACGACCGGGTGATCGTGGTGGTCAACCTGGACCCGGAGCAGGTGCAGGAGGCCATCGTCACCGTGCCCGAGGAGCTCGCACCCGCCAAGGTGCGCTGCGAGTTCAACGGCGAGGAGTACCGGTGGCACCGGCACAACTACGTCCGGCTCGACCCGTCCCGCAGCCCGGCCCACCTACTGACGGTCCGTCAGGAGCCCTGAGATGCCCGCGACCCTGTGCGCCACCTGCCTGAACGCCCAGCACGGCGACGACCTCCAGGCCGACGGCCTGCTCCGCCCGCTGCTGCCGGCCCTGCTGCCCTGGCTGGTCACCCGCCGCTGGTTCACCCATGAGCAGGGGCACCTGGAGGAGCTGCGCCCGGTCAGCGCCAGCGTGCTGGACGGCGAGCAGGGCGGCGACCGCACCCCGGTGCTGCTGCACTCGCTGCTGGACGCCCGGCACGGCGCCGACGTGTCGCACCACTACCAGCTGCTGGTCGGGCTGCGCCCCGAGCCGCCCGAGGGGCTGGGCCGGGCGGTGATCGGCCGGGCCCAGGGCGGCCGCTGGGACGGCTGGACGCTCTACGAGGCCACCGAGGACCACGAGTTGATGGAGCGCCTGCTGGAGCGCACGTCCGGACCGGGCGGCGAGGGGGGCCTGCGGATGTCGCTCACCGGCGCCCCGACGGTGCCCACCGGGCTGAGCGCCCGGGCGCTGGCGGTGGAGCAGAGCAACAGCACGGTGGTCTTCGGCGACCAACTGCTCTTCAAGCTGTTCCGGCAGCCCGAACCCGGCCCGCACCCGGAGACCGACGCGCTGCGCGGGCTCACCCAGGTGCACTGCCGCCGGATCCCGGGCCTGGCCGGCTGGCTGCACACGGACGGCGGCGAGCCGGTGGTGCTCGGCATCCTGGAGGAGTTCCTCCCGGCGCGCGGCGACGGCTGGCAGCTCGCCGTCGAGCAGGCCGCCGAGTCGATCAACTGCTCGCTGCGGAGCGTCCCGGTGCTGGACTGCTTCACCGAGGACTCCCGGGCCCTCGGCGCGGCCGTGGCCGAGGTGCACGCCTCCCTCGCGCAGGCCTTCGGGCAGATCACCCTCACCCCCGAGGACGTCGCCGCCCAGGTCGACCAGCTCCGCCGGGAGCTGCGCGCCGCGCTCCAGGTCGTCCCCCAACTGGAGCCCTACGCCGGCCGGTTGGGCGGCCTCTACGAGGACTGGGGCAGACTCGCCGGACGCGGCCTGCAGTACACCGCGCAGCGGATCCACGGCGACCTGCACCTGGGACAGGTGCTGAGCACCGAGGACGGCTGGAAGGTGATCGACTTCGAGGGGGAGCCGGCCCGCCCGGTGGCCGAGCGCTACCAGCCGCAGCCGGTGCTGCGCGATGTGGCGGGCATGCTGCGCTCCTTCGACTACGCCGGCCAGCAGGCGCTGGCCGCGCTGCCCAAGGCGGCCCAGGTGGCGGACGGCCCGCTCGCCGAGTCCGCCGAGCAGGCCGCCGCGCGGATGCGCCGCAGCCGCCGGGCCTACGCCTGGTCGGTGCGCAACCGGCGGGCCTTCACCTCCGGCTACGCCGCGGCCGGCGGCATGGACCCGTACTGCCAGCCGGTGGCGCTGCGTGCCTTCGAGGCGGAGAAGGCCGTCTACGAGGCGGTCTACGAGGCCCAGCACCGCCCCGACTGGCTGCCCATCCCGATGGCCGCGATCCAGCGCCTGGTCTTCGGCCGCTGATCCCGCCCACCCTACGGACGTTAAGGACCGCGCTCCCGTGACTTTGCGCCTGACCCTAGAACTGGATCCCCCGGTCCTGCAGCTCGCCCCGGCCCGACCCGCCCCGGAGCAGACCGAACGGCTGCTGTCCGGCCGGCACCACGACCCGCACTCCGTGCTCGGCGCCCACCTGGTGCGCGACGGGGTGGCGGTGCGGGTGCTGCGCCCCGGCGCCCGCCAGGTGGTGCTGGAGACCGAGGTCGGCCCGATGGCGCTGGCCCCGGCCGACGACGGCCTGTTCACCGGCCTGCTGCCGATCAGCTGGCAGGCCCGCTACCTGCTGCGGACGTCCTACGACGCGGAGTTGGGCGAGGCCGAGCCGGACGGCTACCAGTTCGCGCCCACCCTCGGCCAGTTGGACCTGCACCTGATCCGGGAGGGCCGGCACGAGGAGCTGTGGCGGGTGCTGGGCGCCCAGCCGCGCACCGTGAACGGCGCCCAGGGGACGGCATTCGCGGTGTGGGCGCCGAACGCCGAAGGGGTGCGCCTGGTCGGCGACTTCAACCTCTGGAACGGCGTCGGGCACCCGATGCGCTCGCTGGGCGGCAGCGGGGTCTGGGAGCTGTTCGTGCCCGGGGTGGGCGAGGGTGCCCGCTACAAGTTCGAGATCGCCACCCGGGACGGGCGCCTGGTGCAGAAGGCCGACCCGCTGGCCCGCGCCGCCGAGGTGCCGCCCGCCAGCGCCTCGGTGGTGCACCGCTCGCACTACGCCTGGGGCGACACCGGGTGGATGCGGCGCCGCGCCGAGGGGTCGTACCTGGACCGCGCCATGACGATCTACGAGGTGCATCTGCCGTCCTGGCGGCCCGGTCTGACGTATCGTCAACTCACCATCGAACTTCCGGCATACCTTCGGGAGTTGAACTTCACGCACGTGGAGTTCATGCCGTTGATGGAGCATCCGTTCGGCGGGTCCTGGGGCTACCAGGTGTCGGGGTTCTACGCGCCGACGTCGCGGCTGGGCTCGCCCGACGACTTCCGCCACCTGGTGGACGCGCTGCACCAGGCCGGGATCGGCGTGATCATGGACTGGGTGCCGGCCCACTTCCCCAAGGACGGCTTCGCGCTGGCCCGGTTCGACGGCGAGCCGCTCTACGAGCCGGCCGACCCGCGCCGCGCCGAGCACCCCGACTGGGGCACCCTGACCTTCGACTACGGCCGCGCCGAGGTGCGCAACTTCCTGGTCGCCAACGCGGTCTACTGGTGCGAGGAGTTCCACATCGACGGCCTGCGGGTCGACGCCGTCGCCTCCATGCTGTACCTCGACTACTCCCGCCCCGACGGCCAGTGGCTGCCGAACGCCGACGGCGGGCGGGAGAACCTGGACGCGGTGCGGTTCCTCCAGGAGATGAACGCCACCGTCTACCGCCGCTGCGCCGGCGTGGTGACCATCGCCGAGGAGTCCACCGCCTGGGACGGCGTCACCCGCCCCACCGACAGCGGCGGCCTGGGCTTCGGCCTGAAGTGGAACATGGGCTGGATGCACGACTCGCTGCGGTACTTCTCCCGCGAGCCGGTCCACCGCCAGTACCACCACCACGAGTTGACCTTCTCCATGGTCTACGCGTACTCCGAGCACTACGTGCTGCCGATCTCGCACGACGAGGTGGTGCACGGCAAGGGCGCGCTGGTCGGCAAGATGCCCGGCGACTGGTGGCAGCAGCGCGCCAACCAGCGCGCCTACCTGGGCTTCATGTGGGCCCACCCGGGCAAGCAACTGCTCTTCATGGGCCAGGAGTTCGCCCAGGGCGCGGAGTTCCAGCACGACGACGGCCCGCAGTGGTGGCTGCTGGACGGCGACTGGCCGGCCGCGGCCGAGCACCGCGGGGTGCAGCGGCTGGTCTCCGAGCTCAACCGGATCTACCAGGACTACCCGCCGCTGTGGCAGCAGGACTCCGCGCCGGGCGGCTTCTGCTGGCTGGACGCGGACGCCGCGCAGGACAACGTCTACTCCTTCGTCCGCTGGGACGCGGCCGGGCGGGCCCTGGTGGCGGTCAGCAACCTGTCGCCGGAGGTCCGCACCGACTACCGGATCGGGCTGCCGGCCGGCGGCACCTGGTACCCCGTGCTGGACACCGACGAGGCGCGGTTCGGCGGCAGCGGCGCGGGCAGCCGGGAGGCCCACCAGGCGGGCGAACAGGCGTGGCAGGGGCAGCCGTTCAGCATCGAGCTGACGCTGCCGCCGCTGGCCACCGTGTGGCTCTGCCCGGCCGGGCCCGACCTGCCGCTGGCACCGGCCCGCCGGGCCGAGTGAGCCGACGGGCCGGCCGATGAGACCGAGACCCACCGGGCTCGTGGCGCACACCGGTCAGACGGTGTGCGGCACAAGCCCGGTGCCGTTCGGGCGGGTGCGGGGCACGCCCGAACGGGGTGGGGGAGGGTCAGACGGTGGTCACCGCGGCATGGGCGAGCTTGTCCAGGGGCTGCAGGCCGGCCTCCCCGAGGGCGCGGTCATAGGCGGCCAACGCCTCGCCGGGGTGGCCCAGCTGCCGCCACAGGTCACCCACCTGCCGCCAGACGACGGCGAGGTTTCGGTTGGTGGCGACCCGGCCGAGCTGGCGCACCAGGGCGTGCAGCGTCTCCTCGGCCTCCTTGGGGTCGCCCCGCTCGTACTGCGCCTGGGCGAGGAAGAGCCTGATCTGGCCGGCCGTATGGGTGGACTCGTTGCGCAGCAGCCCCAGGGCCCGGCTGGCCAGGTCGGCGGCGCGATCAGGGTCGCCCTGGTGCAGTGCCAGCCGAGCCTGCTGACCGTCGACGTGGACCTGGTCCGTGCTGTTACCGCTCTCCAGCAGGCCTTCACGGGCCTCATCGAGCAGCTTCTGCACCTTGCCCAGGTCAGTCGTACCGGTGTCGAGCAGGTAGTTGCCGCAGTTGAGCTTGAGCAGGGCGAGATGGCGGGCGTTGTCGGACTCCGCCATCAGGGCCAGGGCCCGCTCGATCATCGCCAGCGACTCCTGGAACTTGCCCCGGGTGTTCGCCACCATGGCGGCGTTCCAGTAGACCGCGCCACGAGCGGTCCGCGAGCCGTTCTCGTCGGCGACCCTGGTGAGCCGGTTGATCAGCAGCTGGGCCTGGGTCAGATCGCCGCGGTTCTGGTAGCAGCTGATCAGGGTCGAACCCAGCTGGATGTGGTCGTCGGTGTAGTCCAGGCCGAGCCCGTCGAGCGTCTTCATCGCCCGCTCGCCGATCTCGACGGACAGGGTGTAGTCGCCGGCGTCACGGTAGCTGCGGCAGAGCGCGACCGCGAGCTGGGCCCACTCCGCAGAGCCCGGTACGACGGCCGGGTCATCGAAGAGCGTGCTGTAGAGCTGGATCGCGGCCTCCATCCGACCCAGCTTCTCGAAGGCGGTGGCCTGGCCCAGCCGCGCTCGCCGCACCGCCGCCTCGCCGAGCAGCGGGGCGTGTGCGAGGGCCTCGCTGAAGGACTGGAGCGCCTCGCCGTTGGCGCCGTTGCGCAGCGCCATGTCGCCGAACGCGATCTTGAGCTCCAGCTCCTTGACACGCCTGTCATCCCGGCCGCTGCGCAGGTAGTCGACCGAGCAGCCGACCCGCTCGGCCAGCGTCTTGAGCACCGCCTCGGACGGGATCCGCTTGCCGGTCTCGATCAAGGAGACATAGCTGACCGAGATGTCCGCGGAAGCCAGGTCCTGCTGGTTCAGGCCGCGCTTCTGGCGCAGCTCGCGCAGCCGCTGCCCGATCCCGTTCGTGCCGCTCTGTGATTGGTCCATGGTTCTCCGGTCAACGGGGAGGGCGGCCGCTCGGACCGCACCCCGGGGGTGCCCATTTGACTCCATCTTTTACATCACCTGGTGACTCTGGCCAAGGTTAACGCTCGGCCGCGAGGACGCTCAATCCGCTGAACACCCTTGCTTCCCTTACTCTTCCCCGCCACCCCATGGTCACTCTCCGTCGACTCTGACTGGTGCAGAAGTTGATGATTGACAGCTTCGGTCAACTTAGATTGACTCTGCTTGTCAACAACTTCGACCGGCGAAAGGTATAGACCGCCATGCGCAAGACCCTTCCGCTCCTTGTTGCCGCCCTCGTGCTGGGCCTCGGCGGAGGCCTGGTCGCTACCAGCGGTGGCGCCGCTGCCGTGCCAGCGAGCCGGCAGTCGGACATCACCGGTGTCATGCCGGCCGCCACCGCCACGCCGATGATGGGAAACACCGGCTCCTGCTGCTGACCTCCCGCCCGCCACCCACCTCAGAAGGGACCCTCACCCATGCGGATCGACCTCCTGACCAGGGAGTACCCGCCGGAGGTCTACGGCGGGGCCGGTGTCCACGCGGCCGAACTGACCCGGGCGCTGCGCCGACTGGCCGAGGTGCGGGTCCGCTGCCTGGGGGCCGAGCGGAGCGAGCCGGGCACCACCGCCTACCAGCCGCCCGCCGACCTGGCCGCGGGCAACCCGGCCCTGCAGTTCCTCGGCGCCGACCTGCGGATGGCGGCCGACGCGGCCGGGGCCGACGTGGTGCACAGCCACACCTGGTACGCCAATGCCGCGGGCCACCTGGCCGCGCTGCTGCACGGCATCCCGCACGTGATGACCATGCACAGCCTGGAGCCGCTGCGCCCCTGGAAGGCGGAGCAGCTCGGCGGCGGCTACGCGCTCTCCAGTTGGATGGAGCGCACCGCGGCCGAGGCCGCCGAAGCGCTGATCGCGGTCTCCGGCGCGATGCGGGAGGACATCCTGCGCGCCTATCCGGCGATCGAGCCGGAGAAGGTGCACGTCATCCACAACGGCATCGACACCGAGCAGTACCAGCCCGATCCGCGCCCCGACGCGCTGCGCCGGTTCGGCATCGACGAGCAGCGCCCGATCGTGCTCTTCGTCGGCCGGGTCACCCGGCAGAAGGGCCTGCCGCACCTGCTGCGGGCCGCGTTCCAGCTGCGCCCCGACGCCCAACTGGTGCTCTGCTGCGGGCAGCCGGACACCCCGGAGATCGGCGCCGAGGTGGCCGGCCTGGTCGACGAGCTCGGCCGCCGGCGAGACGGCGTGGTCCGGATCGACGGCATGCTCGACGCCCGCTCGGTGCGTCAACTGCTCACCCGTGCCCGGGTGTTCGTCTGCCCGTCGCTCTACGAGCCGATGGGCATCGTCAACCTGGAGGCGATGGCCTGCGGCACCGCGGTGGTGGCCACCGCGGTCGGCGGGATCCCCGAGGTGGTCGAGGACGGCGCCACCGGCCTGCTGGTGCCGTACACCGCGACGGCGGACGCCACCGGAGAACCGGTGGACCCGGAGCAGCTCGCCGACGGCCTGGCCGCGGCCGTCAACCGGCTGCTGGACGACGCCGAGCTGGCCGAGCGCTTCGGTGCGGCGGGCCGGCGACGGGCGGTCGAGCAGTTCTCCTGGGCCGGTGTCGCCGAGCGCACGCTGCGTGTTTACGAGAAGTTGGCCCGCTGAGTGAAGAGATCTGACTCAGCATTTGACTCCCGGTGATGTTCCTATTCATAGGAACCTGAGTGACAGCTGTGACATCTGTCCACTCGCTGGACGGATTCTCGGGACCGCAGGCTCCCGGTGCGAGGATGACCGCAGTACCGTCGCGGTGATCAAGGAGCCAGGCCATGAGCAGCAGCGCCGTCCATCCCCAGCGGATCGCCTTCCTCGGCACCGGCAAGATCGGTGAGGCCCTGCTCTCCGGCCTGCTGCGGGCCGGCAAGCGGCCGGCCGACGTACTGGTCACCGCCCGCCGCCCGGAGCGGGCCACCGAACTGAGCGAGCGCCACGGGGTGACGGCCTGCTCCAACCAGGAGGCCGCCAAGCTCGCCGACACCCTGATCCTGGCGGTCAAGCCGCAGGACATGGGTGCCCTGATGGACGAGCTGGCCCCGGAGCTGGCGCCGGGCCGGCTGGTCATCTCGGCCGCGGCCGGCATCCCGACCGGCTGGTTCGAGGCCCGGCTGCCGGAGGGCACCCCGGTGGTCCGGGTGATGCCCAATACCCCGGTCCTGGTGGACGAGGGCATGAGCGTGATCTCCGGCGGCTCGCACGCCACCGAGGAGCACCTGCGCCGGGCCGAGGAGATCTTCGAATCGGTCGGCAAGGTGCTGCGGCTGCCCGAGGCCCAGCAGGACGCGGCCACCGCGCTCTCCGGCTCCGGGCCGGCCTACTTCTACTACCTGGTCGAGGCGATGACCGACGCCGGGATCCTGCTCGGCCTGCCCCGGCAGGTGGCGCACGACCTGATCGTGCAGTCGGCGATCGGTGCCTCGGTGATGCTGCGCGACTCCGGCGAGCACCCGGTCAAGCTGCGCGAGGCGGTCACCTCGCCGGCCGGCACCACCATCGCGGCCATCCGCGAGCTGGAGAACCACGGGGTGCGGGCCGCGCTGCTCGGAGCACTGGAGGCGGCCCGGGACCGCTCCCGGGAGCTGGCCTCCGGCGGAAAGTAGGCGAAAAGCAGCAGGCAGGTAAAGGAACGCCTCCCGACCCCTCCCCAAACACCGTGCCGCCCCCTACGCTCGCGCCAATATCTTCGTACCGGCCGGTAGTTGCCGACCGGTGGTGGGGGAGGTGCCCAAGTGGCGGTGGACGAGCGACTGCGCCGGGCCAGGCTGGCGCTGCTGGTCAGCTTCCTGCTGCAAGGCGTCACCTTCGCGCTGCTGGTCACCCGGATCCCGGGCATCCAGCGCCAGTACCACCTCGGCGACGGCACCCTGACGGTGCTGCTGGCTGCGGTGCCGATCCTGGCCGGGGTCGGCTCGATCACCTCCGAACAGCTCGTCAAGCGCACCTCGGCCCGGGCCGTGCTGCGGGTGGTGCAGCCCACCCTCTGCCTCACCCTGGTCGCGGTCGGCCTCGGCAGCCGGCTGTGGAGCCTGGTGCTGGCGCTGGCCGCGTTCGGGCTGCTGGTCGGCGCGCTGGACGCCTCGATGAACATGCTCGGCGTCGGCCTGCAGCACCGCTACGGCCGGTCGATCATGATCGGCTTCCATGCCGCGTTCAGCCTCGGCGGCATCGTGGGCGCGTCGCTGGCCGGCGCCGGGGCGCACGTCCGCCTGCTGCTGCTGTTCGGCGTCACCATGGCGGTGCTGGTCCCGGCCGCGCTGGTGGTCGGCCGGTTCCTGGCCGGCCCAGGGGAGTTGGGCAGCGCCGTCCAGGAGGCCGCCGCGGCCGCCGCCCGCTCCATCCCGTGGCGCCCGCTGCTGCCGCTCTGCGCCGCCATGGCTTTCAGCTACATCGCCGACTCCTCGGTCTCCAACTGGAGCGCCAAGTACCTCACCGAGACTCTGAAGAGCGGTGACGGCCTGGGCGCCTTCGGCTACGGCGGCTACATGGTCGCGATGCTGCTCGGCCGCACCGTCGGCGACCGCGGGGTGCAGCGGTTCGGCGCGGCGGCGGTGGTGCGCTGCGGTGCCGTGGTGTCCGCGCTGGGCTTCGTGGTCGCCGCGCTGGCCCCGACGCCCTGGGTCGGCATCGCCGGCTTCACGGTGCTGGGGGCCGGGATCAGCGCGATCGTCCCGCAGGTGTTCGCGGCCGGCGGCCGACTCTTCCCGGCCGACTCGGACGCCGCCGTGGCCCGGCTCAACCTCTTCAACTACGTGGGTTTCCTGGTCGGTTCGCCGCTGGTCGGCGCGATCAGCGGGGCGGCCGGCTTCCGCTGGGCGCTCTGCGCGCCGCTGCTGCTGGTGCTGGCGGTGCTGCCGCTCGGTGGGCACTTCGCGCCCGCCCGGCACCAGCAAGTAGCGTTGGATCATGCCGCGAGCCGAGTCTGACCAGTCCTGCGCGCTTCGCCTGTTCTGGGACGAAGCCGAAACCGCCTACAAGTTCAGCGACCGGCACCCGATGGACCCGGTCCGCCTGGCGCTCACCATGCGCCTGGTGGAGTCCTTCGGCCTGACCGCCGCGTCCGGCGTCACGGTGACCGCGGCGCCGCCGGCCGGCGACTCCACCCTCGCCCTGGTGCACCGCCCGACTACCTGGCCGCCGTGCGCCGGGCCGCCGCCGACCCGGCCACCGCGGACGGGGCGTACGGCCTGGGCACCGAGGACAACCCGGTCTTCCCCGCCATCCACACCGCCTCCGCGCTGATCGCCGGCCAGTCGGTTGCCGCCGCCGAGGCGGTCTGGCAGGGCACCGCCCGGCACGCCGTCAACTTCGCCGGCGGCCTGCACCACGCGATGCCCGGCCGGGCGTCCGGCTTCTGCGTGTACAACGACGCCGCCCTGGCCGTCGCCCGGCTGCTGGAGCTCGGCGCCGAGCGGGTCGCCTACGTGGACACCGACGTGCACCACGGCGACGGCGTGCAGCAGGCCTTCTGGGACGACCCGCGGGTGCTCACCATCTCGCTGCACGAGCACCCCGGCACGCTCTTCCCGCAGACCGGCTGGCCCACCGAGACCGGCGGCGAGGACGCGCCGGGCCTGGCGGCCAACCTGCCGCTGCCGGCCGGCACCGCCGACGCGGGCTGGCTGCGCGCCTTCCACGCCTTCGTGCCCGAGCTGCTGGCCGCCTTCAAGCCGCAGGTGATCGTCAGCCAGCACGGCGCCGACACCCACCTGGAGGACCCGCTGGCCCATCTGCTGGTCACCGTGGACGCCCAGCGGGTGGTCGCCCAGAGCCTGCACGAACTGGCGCACCGGCACTGCGACGGCCGCTGGGTGGCGCTCGGCGGCGGCGGCTACGCGGTGGTGGACGTGGTGCCCAGAGCCTGGACCCAGTTGGTCGCGATCGCCGCCGGCCGCCCGATCGACCCCAAGGCCGAGACCCCCGAGGAGTGGCGCGCCGAGGTCTACCGGCAAACCCGCGGCCCGGCCCCTTGCGGATGACGGACGGGGCCACCGGGGACTACCGGGACTTCGCCGAGGGCGGCTACGACCCCGCGGACCGCATCGACCAGGCGATCCTGGCCGCCCGCCGGGCGGTCTTCCCGCACCACGGCCTGCTGGCCTAGTCTTCAGGCGGGGCACGGAGCGCAGCCGGAGTGCTACAGAGAGCCGATGCGCTACCTACTGCAACGGGCGCATCTCTGACCGTACAAGCAGTCGCCTTCTCCCCCTTCCCACTGGTACCACGCGCAACTACTCTGGGGATACGCGTGTGTCGGTCGAGTCACCGGAGGGGAAGCCGGTGCCTTGCACACGGACAAGAGGGTCGGGTGAGGTCATGAGTTCAGGCGAACGCCCCCTGCAAGAGGTCAACTTTCTGACCGTGGCGGAAGTCGCCTCGGTCATGAGGGTGTCCAAGATGACGGTCTACCGGTTGGTGCACAGCCAGGAGCTGCCCGCCATCCGGGTCGGCCGCTCCTTCCGAGTGCCCGAACAGGCGGTCCACGACTACCTCAAGGACTCCTATGTCGGGCGGCAGAGCGCCTGATCGCCACGACTGGTTGGCCCCGATTTAATCCGGGGCCTCGCCAGACGGTAGGCTAGGCCCTCCGTCAGTCGTATGGACTCCGTCTCTCACGGGCGGGAGTCTCAGTGAGCGAGGGTTGTTCCGTGGGCTCTGTCATCAAGAAGCGTCGCAAGCGTATGGCCAAGAAGAAGCACCGCAAGCTTCTGAAGCGGACCCGCGTTCAGCGTCGCAACAAGAAGTAACACCTGCGGAGCTCGCTCCAGGTGCCCGCTGCCCGTCCCGGCCCACCGCCGAGGCGGGCAGCGCTCGTTTCGCCACCTCGACGCGGTACGGTGCAACCACGGGCGGCGGCGAGGCAGAGGGGCGGCGGACAGGGTGGGCAAGGTGGTGCTGGTCACCGGAGTGGCCCGGCAGCTCGGCGCCCGGTTCGCCGAGCGGATCCGCCGCGAGCCCGGGGTCGACCTGGTGGTCGGCGTGGACGTGCTGCCCTCGGACCTTGCGGCCGCGCCAGCGCCCGCCGACCCGCCGCTCGCGCCCTACGTCTTCAGCCGGGTCGACCTGCGCCGCCCGGCGATCGCCCAGGTGCTGGCCGAGCACGCCGTGGACACCGTGGTCCACCTCAACGTCAGCGGCACCAACCCCAGTGCGGTCGGCCGGGCCACGGTCAAGGAGATCAACGTCATCGGCAGCATGCAGCTGTTCGCCGCCTGCCAGCAGTCCGCGCTGGTCCGCCGCCTGGTGGTGAAGTCCACCACCGCGGTCTACGGCGCCACCTCCCGCGACCCCGCGGTCTTCGCCGAACGGACCCAGCCCAAGACCCTGCCGACCGGCGGATTCGCCAAGGACGCCGCCGAAGTCGAGGGCTATGTGCGCTCCTTCGCCCGCCGCCGCCCCGACGTGGCGGTCACCGTGCTGCGGTTCGCCAACCTGGTCGGCCCGGGCGCCGACACCCCGCTCGCCGAGTACTTCACGCTGCCGGTGCTGCCGACCGTGCTCGGCCGCGACCCCCGGCTGCAGTTCGTGCACATGGACGACGCGGTGGAGGTGCTGCGGCTGGCCGCGCTGGAGCCCGCCCCCGGCTCGCCGGACCAGCCGGTCGACCGCCGCGGCACCTTCAACGTGGCCGGCGACGGGGTGCTGCTGCTCACCCAGTGCGCCCGCCGGCTCGGCCGCCCCACCCTGCCGATGCTCCGCCCGGCGCTCGGCTGGGCGGCGGCCCTGGCCCGGCAGACCCGGCTGGTCGACTTCGCCCCCGAGCAGCTGGAGCTGCTGACGCACGGCAGGGTGGTGGACACCACCGCGCTGCACGAAGTCTTCGGCTATCGCCCCGCGTTCAGCACCCCCGAGGCCTTCGCCGACTTCGTCGCAGGCAGCTCCGGGGGGCCGCTGCCGCCGGAGCGGCTGGTGGCGCTCGCCGACCGGCTCGGCGGCCTGCTGACCCGTGACCGCCTTGTGGACGACAGGAGCTGAGGTTGCCATGACCGCCGCCCGCGACGAGCAGAGCAGCACGGGGACCGGGGCCCGGGTGATCCCGATCGAGTCCGCGCCGAGCTGGACCGGCTCGGCCGGTCCCGACCAGGGCCAGGGCCTGGCCGACCGCCTGGCCGGCTCGCTGGGCTCCCTGCTGGCCGGCCGGGCCGGCGCCGCCGCCGAGTCGCTGCTCGGCAAGGGCTGGGAGGAGCGCGCCGCCGCCGGGCTCGGCTTCCTGCGCCGCCGGATCACCGGCGACTACGAGGTGGACGAGTTCGGCTTCGACCGGGAGCTGACCGAAGAGGTGTTCCTCGGCGCGCTGCGCCCGCTGGCCGAGAAGTACTTCCGGATCGAGGTGCGCGGCACCGAGCACCTCCCGGCCGAGGGCGGTGCGCTGGTGGTGGCCAACCACTCCGGGGTGCTGCCGCTGGACGCGCTGATGACCCAGGTGGCGATCCACGACCACACCCCGGGCCGGCGGCACCTGCGGATGCTCGCCGCAGACCTGGTCTTCATGCTGCCGGTGGTCGGCGAGCTGGCCCGCAAGGCCGGGCACACCCTGGCCTGCAACGAGGACGCCCAGGCGCTGCTGGAGCGCGGCGAGGTGGTCGGGGTCTGGCCGGAGGGCTTCAAGGGCATCGGCAAGCCGTTCAGCGAGCGGTACAAGCTGCAGCGGTTCGGCCGTGGCGGCTTCGTGGCCTCGGCGCTGCGGGCCCAGGTGCCGATCGTGCCCTGCTCCATCGTCGGGGCCGAGGAGACCTATCCGATGCTGGGCAACGCCAAGACGCTGGCCCGGCTGCTCGGTCTGCCGTACCTGCCGATCACCCCGACCTTCCCCTGGCTGGGACCGCTGGGCGCGATCCCGCTGCCCACCAAGTGGACGATCCAGTTCGGCGAGCCGATCCCGACCGACCGCTACGCCCCCGAGGCGGCCGAGGATCCGATGCTGGTCTTCAACCTCACCGACGAAGTCCGGGAGACCATCCAGCACACCCTCTACCGGCTGCTGGTGGAGCGCCGGTCGGTGTTCTTCTAGCGCTGGGGCCTTTCAGCGCTGGGGCCTTCCAGCGCCTTCAAGCGCTGGAGTTTTTCAGCGCCGGAGCCCCCGGCCTTGCCTCCGATGCCGGTGGGCCGCCGCCGATCTGCGCGACGGCCCACCAACTGCCAAGCAGGGCTCAGCCCTTGTCGCCCAGCCCCAAGCCGGGCAGCAGGCCCGGGATCAGCGGCGGCAGGTTGAGCGCCTGGCCGACCCCGGCCGGGCTGCCGCTCGGGGCGGCCGGCGAGGCCGCCGGCGTGTCGGTCGGGCCGGCCTGGCCGCTCTGGTCGCTCGGGGCCCCGCCGCCGGCGGGCGCCGGCGAGGCGGCAGGGGAGGCGTTGGTGCCGGTCAACGTGCCGGTCAGCCCGCTGACCAGGCCGCCGACCGGGTTGCCGCCCGAGGAGGACAGCAGGCCCTGGCCGGCCGCCGGGGAGCCGCCGCCGGGCCGGGTGGCACCGGCCGACTGGCCAGGGCCGCTGCCCTGGGACGGGTCGTCCTGGCGGGCGCCGGAGGCCGGGCCGCCGGGGGTGGTCGAGCTCGCGCTGCCGCCGGCGCCGGGCGTGACCGGGTGCCCGGTGGCCGAGTCGTGCTGCAGCGGGCCGACCTCCTGGTTGAGGTCGCCGAAGAGCTGGTCCATCTGGCCGGCCACCGGGGTCAGTTGGGTGGGCAGATGGGACTGCAGGGCGTTCCAGTGGTCGTCCTGCGTCTGGGTGAAGGCGGCCAGCTTGCGCAGCGGGTCGAGCGAGCCGTTCGCCCGGTAGACCGAGCGGAGCAGGTCGCGGCCCTTGGCGGCCTCCGCGTGCATGTCCCGCAGCGCGGAGTTGAGCCGGTTGACCGTGTCGGGGCTCAGGCCGTCGACGGGGGTGCGGCCGACCAGGCCGCGGGCCTCGGCCAGCCGGGTGGAGGCCTGGTCGAGCAGCAGGGCGCCGCGCTCGGCGTCATTGTCGGCCAAGTCCAGCCGCAGGCCCTCCAGATGGCGCTTCATGCCGTACAGCGGATCGCCCGGTAGCGCGTCGGAGCTGGCGGCGGCCACCCCCGCGAGGCTGCCCACCGTCACTCCCGCGATCATCCCGGTGATGGCGAACCGGCGGCCCCAGCGGCGCCGGGTCAGTCGGTCGAGCCGCCGGTGGTCCCGCTGGCGCGGCACCGTGGCCAGGCCGCCGCCGACGGTCTGCTCGAACGCGGCCATCAGCCGGGCTCGTTGCACCACCCGCACCTCTGGGTCCAGACCGGGCACGGAGAGGGCGCTGAGCGCCGTCGCGGTGTCGAGCAGGTCACCCATGGGTGCGCCACTCGCGGCCTGTCCTGTCCGGTGGGCCTCCAGCGCCTCGGCGAAGGCCTTCGCCCGCCGGTGCTCCAGCACATTTGCCGTCACGGGCCACACCTCCCTTCGTCGTTGTCGACTCCCCGGCCTGCCGGACGGTTGCCACGGCTGGCCAAATCCACTCCTTCGGGTGATGGCATGCGGCTCCACTTGACCGCGCGTCCCGAGGGGGTTTGCACGCTGGGCAACGAGCGGTACAGGGAGTCGGTTACGCACGAGTGATCATGTGACCGCATTCTCACCCGGACGTGTGGGAACCGTTTCCGAGGTGACTCTCCCGCACCGCCGGCTCAGCGGGCGTCCGGTGGCAGCAGCCGGGCCAGGGTGCGCACCGCGCGGTACTGCAGGGTCTTGATGGCGCCCTCGTTCTTGCCCATGATCCGGGCGGTCTCGGCCACCGACAGCCCCTGCAGGAACCGCAGGGTGACGCACTCCTGCTGCTGCGGATTGAGCCGGCGCACCGCATCCAGCAGGGCCGCGTTGGAGAGCGACTCCAATACCGAGTCCTCCGGGCTGCGTTCGCACTCGTTGGAGTCGAGCATCTCGCCGGTGGTGACCTCCAGCCGGAACCGGCTGGACTTGAAGTGGTCGGCGACCAGGTTGCGGGCGATGGTCACCAGCCAGGCGCCGAAGTCCCGGCCCTGCCAGGTGAAGGTGCCGATCCGGCGCAGCGCGCGCAGGAAGGTCTCGCTGGTGAGGTCCTCGGCCGTGGCCCGGCTGCCGACCCGGTAGTAGATGTAGCGGTAGACCGTGTCGCAGTAGTGGTCGTAGAGCCGGCCGAAGGCCTCGCTCTCGCCGGCCTGGGCGCGCTCGACCAGTTCCATGATCGGGTTCGGCTCGGCCTCGGTGCCCTGCTGCGGCAGCGAGCGGGAGCGGCCCCGGGCACCGGTGGAGCCCGGCAGCTGCCCGGTCCTGACCCGGGCGGCCGCCCCGGTGGCGGTGGAGCGCAGCGCCGACTGGGCCGGCAGCGGAACGCCGACCGGGACCAACTGCGGTGCCGTCGGCAGCAGCTGACTCTGCACCAGGGTGCGCAGCAGGCGCAGGCTGCGCAGCGCGGCCAGTGACGGTGAAGGGAGCGCGACGGCCGACAGGGCCCGGCTCGCGGCGACGGAGGCCGACGGGCAGGAGGGAGCAGGCGCGTCGTTCCGGGCGGATGGGTACACGGGACTCCCAGAGGCAGAACTGTGGACGGAACACGAATCACGGAGCACGGATCACCTCCGCCTGCGCGGAGAGCACGTCACCCTGTCGGGGGTCACCTGGGGTGGACGTGCACCCAGGAGAGAATAACGCTTTGTGCAATGACAGCTACACCGTGTGGCCGAAGTGGTCGATAGGGATCCACTTCGCGTGGTATATGACCCGAAACTGACCGGTTGCATCGCCGAGTTGCGTCGGATTGGTGATCGCTTGGCGGCTGACTGTGACCGATTTCTTGGCGAGCCGGGCGGGTTCCCGGTCGACGGACCCGCCAACCCCGGACTTTGCGGGGCGTTCGAACGATCAGATCCGGTCAGCGCGCGCGACGGGCCGAGGGCGCGTCAGTTCGCGCGCGCCGCACCGGCGCCGCCTCCGGAGGAGCGGATCAGCGGCTCAGCGGCGCCGACGGCGCAGCGCCGCCATGCCGGCCACCGCCGCACCGGCCAGCACCCCGGCGCCGATCGCGGCCGGCACCCCGATCCGGGCCGCCTTGCGCCCGGTCCTGAAGTCCTGCACCCGCCAGCCGTGCGCCCGGGCGTACTTGCGCAGCCGCCCGTCGGGGTTGACCACGAAGGGGTGCCCGACCTGCGAGAGCATCGGGATGTCGTTGGCGGAGTCGCTGTAGGCGGCGCACCGGCCGAGGTCCAGCTGCTCCCGCCGGGCCAGCGCCAGCACCGCCTCGGCCTTGGCCGGGCCGTGCAGCATCTCGCCGACCAGCCGGCCGGTGTACTTGCCGTCCACCACCTCGGAGACGGTGCCCAGCGCCCCGGTCATGCCGAGCCGGCGGGCGATGATCCGGGCCACCTCCACCGGCGCCGCGGTCACCAGCCAGACCCGCTGCCCGGCGTCCAGGTGCATCTGCACCAGCGCCCGGGTGCCCGGCCAGACCTTGGCGGCCACGATGTCCTCGAAGATCTCCTCGCAGATCGCCTCCAGATCGGCGGTCCGCTTGCCGGCCACCAGCGACAGCGCGGTGCTCTGGGCGTCGGCGATGTGGTCCGGGTCCTCGGCGCCGCGCAGCCGGAACCAGGCCTGCTGCCAGGCGAACCGGGCCACGTCGCGGCGGTTGAAGAAGTCGCGGCGGTAGAGGCCGACACCGAGGTAGAAGACGGCGGCGCCCTGCAGGATCGTGTTGTCGCAGTCGAAGAAGGCGGCGCCGTGCGGGTGGTCCACCGGCGGGCCCGCGGGCTGCTCCTCGGTCGCCTCGGGGGCGGCGGTCTGGGCCGCCTGGCCGCCGTCGGGCGCGGGGCGGGTCTCGCGCAGCGCCCGCTCGGCCGCATCGGCGGCGGCCTCGCCTGCCAGAGCGGCCCGCTCGGAGGGGGAACGCCTAGTCTGGGTGAGCCTTCGCAGCGCGGCCATGGCACCGAGCATAGCCAGCCCGGGCGGCTCCCGGCTGACCGGTGGCGGCGCACAATGGCCTGGTGAGCCCACTGCTGAGGCGCGCCAAGGGCGCCGATCCCACCGCCAAGACCGTCACCATGCTGGGCAGGCCCGGCTGCCACCTCTGCGACGACGCGCGGGAGGTGATCACCAGGGTCACCGCCGAGCTGGGCGCGGCCTTCGAGGAGCGGGACATCACCCAGGATCCGGAGCTCTACCGGCAGTATGCGGAGCAGATCCCGGTGACCCTGATCGACGGGCGGCAGCACGACTTCTGGCGGGTCGACGAGCGGCGTCTGCGGACCGCGCTGACCGGGCGTTAGTGGCGCGCCGGGCGCCGTTCCGGCTCGAACATCTGGTCCGGCGGGCCTGACTGGGTCACCATGGCGGACGGGGCGGCCGAGCCCGCCCCTGTCCCGTCGAGGTGCTGCTTGGGCGAACCATTCGGCGCGACTCGAACGGCGAGTGGGACGTGTGTGCGGCGTGATGCGCGTCACTGTGGCGGGACAAAACGGACACCATCTTTGTGCACACGTTCACAAACGCATAGCCTGGCAGCCAAAGCCCAGCTTCACCCACAGGAGCACCGTGGCAATCGGCCGATCCACCCCCAAGTCCTCGCCCCCCAGCCCTGCCGACGGAGGCTCCATGCGCCGCACCCCTGTGGGACGCCAGACCCGTGCTCGCGGCATCCCCGAGGCCACCGTCGCCCGGCTGCCGCTCTACCTGCGGGCGCTGACCGCGCTCTCCGAGCGCTCGGTCCCCACCGTCTCCTCGGAGGAGCTGGCCGCGGCCGCCGGGGTCAACTCCGCGAAGCTGCGCAAGGACTTCTCCTACCTGGGCTCCTACGGGACCCGCGGGGTCGGCTACGACGTCGAGTACCTCGTCTACCAGATCTCCCGCGAGCTGGGCCTCACCCAGGACTGGCCGGTCGTGATCGTCGGGATCGGGAACCTGGGCCACGCGCTGGCCAACTACGGGGGCTTCGCCTCCCGCGGCTTCCGGGTGGCGGCGCTGCTGGACGCCGACCCGAACGTGGTCGGCAGCACCGCGGCCGGCCTCCCGGTGCGCCACATGGACGAACTGGAGTCCATCGTGGCGAGCCAGCACGTCTCCATCGGCGTGATCACCACTCCGCCCGGCGCCGCCCAGCAGGTCTGCGACCGGCTGGTCGAGGCCGGCGTGACCAGCATCCTGAACTTCGCGCCCACCGTGCTGAACGTCCCGGACGGCGTGGACGTGCGCAAGGTGGACCTCTCCATCGAGCTGCAGATCCTGGCCTTCCACGAGCAGCGCAAGTCCGGTGAGGAGCCGGAGGAGGGCCCGATAGAGGAGCCGCCCGTGCGTGAGCGCACCCCCGGCCCGGTCCGCGCGGCCGCGGCCAAGCTGCGCCGCGCCGCGGGCGGCGGCAAGGACACCAAGGGCGACAGCGACCGCCAGGCGGTGCTGCCGGCATGAGTCTGCTAGTCGTCGGTCTGAGCCACCGCACCGCGCCCGTCACCGTTCTGGAGCGCGCTGCCCTCACCGGCCAGACCCCCACCCGACTGCTGCACGACGCAGCCGCCACGGCCACCGTCTCCGAGGCCGCGCTGCTCAACACCTGCAACCGGATCGAGCTCTACGCGGACGTCGACAAGTTCCACGCCGGCGTCGCCGAGCTCTCCCAACTGCTCGCCGAGCACAGCGGCGTGGACCTGGAGGAGCTCACCGCGCACCTCTACGTCCACTACGAGGACCGCGCCGTGCACCACCTCTTCTCGGTCGCCTGCGGCCTGGACTCGATGGTGGTCGGCGAGGGCCAGATCCTCGGCCAGCTGCGGGACTCACTGGCCCGCGCCCAGGAGGAGCACACCGCCGGGCGCGGCCTCAACGAGCTGTTCCAGCAGGCCCTGCGGGTCGGCAAGCGGGCGCACAGCGAGACCGGCATCGACCGGGCCGGGCAGTCGCTGGTCACCTTCGGCCTGGAGCAGGTCGCCGCCGGTGCCGGCGAGGTGGCCGGCAAGCGGGCCCTGGTGGTCGGCGCCGGCTCGATGAGCTCGCTGGCCGCCGCCACCCTGGTCCGGGCCGGGGTGGGCGACCTGCTGATCGCCAACCGCACGCCGGAGCGGGCCGAGCGGCTCGCCGCCCAGCTCGACGCCGGGACCGTGCCGCTGGCCGAGGTGCCCGCGACGCTGGCCGAGGTCGACCTGGTGATCTCCTGCACCGGCTCGCCCGGTGTGGTGATCACCGCCGACCAGGTGGCCGCCGCCGTGGCCGCGCGCACCGCGCCCACCCCGCTGGCCTTCCTCGACCTGGCGATGCCGCGCGACGTGGACCACGCGGTGCACGGGCTGCCGGGCGCGCTGCTGGTCGACCTGGAGTCGCTCTCCCAGGCCGACGCCGCCACCCCCGGCGCCGGCGACGTGAACGCGGTGACCGGCATCGTCGCCGAGGAGGTGGCCGCGTTCGGCGCGGCCCAGCGCGCCGCCCGGATCGCCCCCACCGTGGTGGCGCTGCGGGCCATGGCCTCCGAGGTGGTCGGCGCCGAGTTGGCCCGCCTCCAAGCCCGACTGCCCGACCTTGACGACCGGTCGCGCGCCGAGATGGCGCAGACCGTCCGCCGGGTGGTCGACAAGCTGCTGCACGCACCCACGGTGCGGGTCAAGCAGCTGGCCGCCGAGCCCGGCGGAGCCTCCTACGCGGAGGCGCTGCGCGAGCTGTTCGACCTCGATCCCGGTGCGGTGCACGCCGTGTCCGGTACCCCGGTCGGTCCCCAGGCGCAGCCCGCCAGCGGTAGTCTCGCGGGCGGAGCGGCCAGATGAACCATCCTCATCTCCACCAGCACGACCAGGACGAAAACGCTATGAATGGTCAACTGAGCATGCGGCAGGGCCAGTTGGACGCCGAAACGATACCGCTGCGGCTGGGCACCCGGCGCAGCGCGCTGGCGCTGGCGCAGTCCGGCATGGTGGCCCGCGACATCACCGAGCGCACCGGCCGCCCGGTCGAGCTGGTGGAGATCACCACCTACGGCGACACCTCGCGCGAGCACCTGGCGCAGATCGGCGGCACCGGGGTCTTCGTCTCCGCGCTGCGCGACGCGCTGCTGGCCGGCCGGATCGACCTCGCCGTGCACTCGCTCAAGGATCTGCCGACCGCCGCCCCCGAGAGCCTGCTGCTGGCGGCCGTGCCGCCGCGCGAGGACGTCCGCGACGTGCTGGTCTCCCGGGAGAACCTGGAACTCGCCGAGCTGGTCGAGAAGATCCAGGACCGCCCGGTGCGGATCGGCACCGGCTCGCCGCGCCGGATGGCCCAGCTGAACGCCTGGGCCCGGGAGCACGGCGCCGCGATCGAGACCGTCCCGATCCGCGGCAACGTGGACACCCGGATCGGCTTCGTGCACTCCGGCGAACTGGACGCGGTGGTGCTGGCCGCCGCCGGCCTGCACCGGCTCGGCCGGGGCGCCGAGATCAGCCAGTACCTGGCGGCCCAACTGATGCTGCCGGCCCCCGGACAGGGCGCGCTGGCCATCGAGTGCCGCGCCGACGCCCCCGAACTGGCCGCCGCCCTCGGCGTGCTGGACCACCCGGAAACCCGGGCCGCCGTCACCGCCGAGCGCGCCCTGCTGGCCGCGCTGGAGGCCGGCTGCTCCGCGCCGGTCGCCGCGCTGGCCCAGGCCGGCGGCGAGAACGAACTGCGGCTGGAGGGCGTGGTCGGCACCGCCGACGGCGCCACCCTGCTGACGATGTCCACCACCGGACCGCTCGCGCTGGGCGAGTCGGCCGAGCAGTCGGCGCGGGCCATCGGCCTCGCGCTGGCGGCCCGGCTGCTCGACGGCGGGGCGGCCGGTCTGATGGGGGAGCGAGCCTGATGAGCCCCACCAACGCCACCGCCGACCGGACCGGACGCTGCACCTTCCTCGGTGCCGGCCCCGGCGACCCCGGCCTGCTGACGCTGCGTGCGGTCGAGGTGCTGGCCACCGCCGACGTCCTGGTCGCCGACCCGCTGACCGCCGCCGCCGTGCACAGCCACTGCCCGGAGGCCGTGCAACTGCACAACCCGGTCGCCCTGGACAGCGATAGCGCCGAGTTCGACGCGGCCGCACTCACCAAGCTGATCGCCGAGGCCGTCACCGCCGGCAAGCACGTGGTCCGCACCGTCGACGGCGACCCGGGCCTGGACGGCAGGGCCGCCGAGGAGATGCTGGCCTGCGCCAAGGCCGGGCTGCCCTTCGAGGTGATCCCGGGTGTCGCCCAGTCGGTCGGCGTGCCGGCCTACGCGGGCGTCCCGCTGCGCGGCAGCAACGGCGCCGACGTGCGCTTCGTGGACGGCTCGGCGCTGCTGGCCGGCTCCCTGGTCGACCTCGGCGCGCCCGAGACCACCCTGGTGGTCCGCACCACCCTGGGCCAGCTGCCGGCCACCGCCGGCGCCCTGGTCAACCACGGCCGCAAGCCGGACGCGCCGCTCTGCGCCACGCTCTCCGGCACCACCACCCGCCAGCGCACCTTCACCTCGACGCTGGCCACCATCGGCGCCGACCTGAAGGCGGCCCGGGTGCTGCCCGCGCCGGTCTCCGCCCCGGTCGACCCGAACACCTCGGTGATAGCCGTGGTGGGCGAGCAGGTCGCCCACCGGTCCTCGCACTCCTGGTTCGAGACCAAGCCGCTGTTCGGCTGGAACGTGCTGGTGCCGCGCACCAAGGAGCAGGCGCACGGCCTCTCCGAGCAGCTGCGCTCCTACGGCGCGGTGCCGCAGGAGGTGCCGACCATCGCCGTCGAGCCGCCGCGCACCCCGCAGCAGATGGAGCGGGCGATCAAGGGCCTGGTCACCGGCCGCTACGAGTGGATCGCCTTCACCTCGGTGAACGCGGTCCGGGCGGTCCGGGAGAAGTTCGAGGAGTACGGCCTGGACGCCCGCGCCTTCGCCGGCATCAAGGTCGCCGCGGTGGGCGAGACCACCGCCCAGGCGCTGATCGACTTCGGCGTGAAGCCCGACCTGGTGCCGTCCGGCGAGCAGTCGGCGGCCGGGCTGCTGGAGGACTGGCCGCCCTACGACCCGGTGTTCGACCCGATCGACCG
Source organism: Kitasatospora acidiphila (assembly GCF_006636205.1). Classification (NCBI taxonomy): domain Bacteria; kingdom Bacillati; phylum Actinomycetota; class Actinomycetes; order Kitasatosporales; family Streptomycetaceae; genus Kitasatospora; species Kitasatospora acidiphila. Next base: position 5,282,408 of record NZ_VIGB01000003.1, read on the forward strand.
GGTGCTGCTGCCGCGCGCCGACATCGCCACCGAGACCCTGGTCGCCGGCCTGGTCGAGCTCGGCTGGGAGGTGGACGACGTGACGGCCTACCGGACCGTGCGCGCCTCGCCGCCGCCGGCCGAGACCCGCGAGGCGATCAAGGGCGGCGGCTTCGACGCGGTGCTCTTCACCTCGTCCTCGACCGTGCGCAACCTGGTCGGCATCGCGGGCAAGCCGCACAACGTCACCATCATCGCCTGTATCGGTCCGGCCACCGCCAAGACCGCCGAGGAGCACGGCCTGCGGGTCGACGTGATGGCGCCCGCGCCGTCCGCCTCGGCGCTCGCCCAGGCGCTGGCCGAGTTCGGCGCCGGCCGCCGGGACGCCGCCACCATGGCGGGCGAGCCGGTCTACCGGCCCAGCGAGCGCCGGCCTGGCTCCCGTCGCAAGGCGCGCTGACACCTGGATTCGTAAGGACGTGGAGGAGTCATGACGTTCCCCGCCATCCGGCCCCGCCGGCTGCGGACCACCCCGGCGATGCGCCGGCTGGTCGCCGAGACCCGGCTGCACCCGGCCGAGCTGATCCTGCCGGTCTTCGTCCGGGAGGGCATCAGCGAGCCGGTGCCGGTCAGCTCGATGCCGGGCGTGGTCCAGCACACCCGCGAGACCCTGCGCAAGGCCGCGGTGGAGGCGGCCGAGGCGGGGATCGGCGGCATCATGCTGTTCGGCGTGCCCGAGCACAAGGACGCCACCGGCTCCGCGGGCACCGACCCCGACGGCATCCTGCAGCAGGCCATCCGGGACGTGGTGGCCGAGGTCGGCGACCGGCTGGTGGTGATGTCCGACCTCTGCCTGGACGAGTTCACCGACCACGGCCACTGCGGGGTGCTGGCGGCGGACGGCACGGTGGACAACGACGCCACCCTGGAGCGCTACGCCGAGATGGCCGTGGTGCAGGCCGAGGCCGGGGTCCACCTGGTCGGCCCGTCCGGGATGATGGACGGCCAGGTCGGCGTGGTCCGGCGGGCCCTGGACGAGGCCGGCCACCAGGACGTGGGCATCCTCGCCTACACCGCCAAGTACGCCTCCGCGCTCTACGGCCCGTTCCGGGAGGCGGTCGCCTCCTCGCTCAAGGGCGACCGCAAGACCTACCAGCAGGACCTGGCCAACGGCCGGGAGGCGCTGCGGGAGCTGGAGCAGGACATCGCCGAGGGCGCCGACCTGGTGATGGTCAAGCCGGCGATGCCGTGCCTGGACATCCTGCGCCAGGTCGCCGACGCCTCCCCGGTGCCGGTGGCGGCCTATCAGATCTCCGGTGAGTACTCGATGGTCGAGGCGGCCGCCGCCAACGGCTGGATCGACCGGGACCGGACGATCATGGAGACCCTGACCTCGATCCGCCGGGCCGGCGCCGAGCAGATCCTGACCTACTGGGCCGTCGAGGCGGCTCGGGCACTCTGACCGAACGGGTGAGGGGGCGTCGGCCGTTCGGTCGACGCCCCCTCAGCCATGCTGCGCCTCAGCCCATGTGGTGGTGACCGATCCACGCCAGGTCGCCGCCCTGGCCGCCGGCCTCCTCGTCGGTGGACCACTGGAAGAACTTCCAGTGGTCGTGCACCTCGCCGGTGGTGGCGAAGCCCTCGCCCCAGCTGGCCTCGAACGGGTCCTCGGCGCTGACCACGCCGCCGCCGATCCCGCCGACCGCGACGTGCGCACAGGCGGCGGTGGCACCCAGGCCGACCATCATCAGCGCACCGGCGGCCACCGCGCTAGCCCGGCCCAGCATCTCCTTCATGAGCTTCAAACCTCTCTTCTGAAGCGGTACTTGACGGCGGGAGAGTCCGCCACCGAACAACGGAGCGGGGCTGGCCGGAGTGCTCCGCCAACCCCGCTCGGGTACTGCTCCGTCGGGTCAGGTACTGCTCTGGAGGGTCAGGTGGCGCCGGGGTGACGCAGGGTCAGCCGATCAGGTGCGACAGCGCGCCGTCACCGGTGGTCTGGGTGGTCTGGCCCACGTTGCACTGCTGGACCTGCTGCTGGTTGAGGACCGGGATCTCGGCGTTGACGTCGATCAGGCCGATCTGGACGTGGTCGATCCGCGGCAGGCAGATGTTCGGGTTGTCCAGGGCGTGGAAGTTCGGGCTGTGGTCACCGATGGTGCCGGTGTGGTTGGTGCCGCCGTCGCCCTGGATCGAGGCGGCCGAGCCGTCCGCGTCGGCGATGGCGAAGGACGGCGCGGTGGCCATCGCGAGGGCGGCGGTGGCCAGGCCGGCGGTGGCGAAGACCTTCTTCAGCATGGGTGCTCTCTCTTGCTGTGTGATGGGGTGCTGCGGAACTGGGCCACCGCTGGCTGCGATGGGTGGTGCGGTGAAGCCGGAAGGGTGACCTGACGTCCGATCAGCCGATCAGGTGCGACAGCGCGCCGTCACCGGTGGTCTGGGTGGTCTGGCCCACGTTGCAGATCTGGTGCGGCTGCTGGTTGCCGATCGGGACCTCGGCGTTGACGTCGAGCAGGCCGAGCTGGACGTGGTCGATCTGCGGCAGGCAGATGTTGGCGTTGTCCAGGAAGTGGAAGTTCGGGCTGTGGTCGCCGTAGGTGCCGGTGTTGTTGGTGCCGCCGTTGCCCTGCAGGCTGACCGCGGAGCCGTCCGCGTTGGCGATCGCCGAGGCGGGGCTGACGGCTGCGCCCAGCGCGGCGGCGGCCAGGCCGGCGACGGCCAGGGTCTTCTTGATCATGGGGGTTCCTCTCTGGATTACTGCGGCGCTACGTCTTCGGACAATCCGTGCGGGCGAATTGGCCTGTGTCCATGGCCGCCGCGCACTTTCACGGTTTATTCGAGCGACCTATTCGGTACTGGGATCGCCACCGACAGGATCTCCGGCTGCCGGGCGATCGGCCATCCGAACCGGCCGTGGTGCGGCGACACCGGTATCAAAGAACGGCGGCCGGGAAAGTTACGCGAGGCAGGGCGGAAAAATCACCCGACAGCCCGTTCGGGCGCTCATGGCGGTCGTATTAATACTCCGTGCGGGCTAAGCGCCCCTGACCCGCGCCCACCTGTGCGCCCTCGGCTCGTTGAAGCAGTTCGGGGTGTTGCCCTCATTGCCTCACGAGATCGGAACAGAGAAGACGATGAAGCTGTCCAAGCGGAGCGGTGCGACGCTGCTGTTGGCGGTCGGAGCGTCGGCGATCGCGGGCCAGGCGGCGGCCGGCGCCGCCCCGGCGGCGCCGGTGACCCCGGGTCAGGTGGCCGAACTGGAAAACGGGCTGGCGACCAAGACCATCCCGCTGCGGGTGCCGCTGGAGACGGTCACCCGGTACGCGCCGATGCTGCCGCTGGGCGGTGACATCCAGGGCACGCTGCCCGCCTCGCCCGTGCTGCCCCCGGCGCCCGCGTCGCAGGACCAAGCGCAGCAGGGCGAGCAGGACGTGATGCCGGACCAGATCGTGCCGGCGCTCAACTTCACCAGGGTCGGCCCGAGTCTGGACACCGCGCTGCCGCTGCCGACCCTGGTCGACGGGGTGCGCCCGGGCGAGTTGGGCCTCGACGCGCCGCAGTCGCCGCTGCACGCGATCGGCCCGGCGGTGGGCGTGGGGCACCCGCTCACCTACACCAAGGGCGCCGACGGGCAGCCGCAGGCCGGCTCGCTCGCCTCCGGCGACCTGGACCCGCGCCTGATCCCCGCCGCGGTCTCCATGGTGCCCGGGGCCAAGGCCAGCCTGGGCGGCCCGGACCGGCACACCTCGGTGGTCGAGGCCGGCAAGAGCCTGCTGGCCACCGGTTCGGCGGCGCTCTACGAGGCGACGCACGACCAGGACTGATCGCCCGTCACGCCACCGCCGTCGGGCCCGGTGCGCACCGCGCGCACCGGGCCCGACGGCGTGTCGGCGCAGCGGCGCCTCAGTGCCCCGGCAGCGCGCCCAGCAGCATGCCGACCACCGGCAGGTCCTTGGCACCGCCGCCGCCGCTGAGCGAGCCGGTGGCCGCCGTGGTGGAGACGTGCGGCACGCCGTTGTCCGGCTCCAGCGACAGCGCGTTGTTCAGCGGGTCGGCAGCCGACTTGGCGAACGGGTCGAGCCGCAGGTCCTTGACCGGCCCGAGCACATAGCCGGTGGTGCCATTGAGAGCCCCGAGCGCCGGGCCGACCTGCGGCTGCTGCAGGGCGGCGGTGGGCGTCGGGAGGCTCGCGGCGGCGGCGGTGCCGGCGGCGGCCGGGGTGAGCAGCAGCGCGGCGCCGATCGCGGCCAGCGCGCCGGCGGCGGTGGAGGTGGGGGTCAACTCTGGTCCTCTCGCGGGTGGGTGGAGATGCGGCGCTGCCCCCCGGACCGGCAGTCCGGGGGGCAGCGGGCGCACGGGACGAGGACTGCTCAGCAGTCGTCGTCGTCGTCGCCGTGGTGGTGGCGGGTGTCGTTGTCGACGTGGGTGTCGTTGTTGATGCAGGTGTTGCCGAACGCGGGGTTCAGCAGACCGATCACGTTGACGCTGTCACCGCAGAGGTTGATCGGGATGTGCACCGGAACCTGGATGGCGTTGCCGGAGAGCACGCCGGGGGAACCGACCGCGGCGCCCTCGGCACCCGCGCTGGCCAGCGCCGAGCCGGCGGAGCCGAGCACGATGCCGGCGGCGGCGGTGGACAGGATCGCGATCTTCTTCGCGCCCATGGGACCTCCTGTGGGTCTGAGCTGTGGAGCCGAACTGAGGCCGGCTCAGACGGTGGTGTCGTTGTTGATGCAGGTGTTGCCGAACGCCGGGTTCAGAACGCCGATCACGTCGATGGTGTCGCCGCACAGGTTGATCGGGATGTGGATCGGAACCTGGATCAGGTTGCCGGAGAGCACACCCGGGGAGCCGACCGCGGCGCCCTCGGCACCCGCGCTGGCGGCGGCCACACCGGCGCCGCCGAGCAGCAGGCCGGCGGCCGCGGCGGACATGACCAGAGTCTTCGAGAACTTGCGCATGGGGGTATTCCTCCGTTGATTGCCCAGGGCGGATATCCCTGGCCTTTTTCCCGAGCGGGAAGGTTTCCCGAGGCGGTTCGTGAAAGCGCTTCGGGAAGGAGAACGACGATGCGGCGGCGCGGAAACGGGTGGCGGCGAGGAACATCACCCGATCGCTACCGAAAGGCCCTCGGTTCGTACGAACGGGTGGTTGCGGACAGTCGACCCGCAACCAGCTTGCCCGGTCATCGTTTTGCCGGTCACGCACGCATCGTGCTCAGCAACAAGGAGACTGAAATGAGCGTCAAGAAGGCTGCCGCTGTCGGCGCCGCCGTGGTCGGCATCGTCGCCGCGGGTGCCGGTTCCGCCATGGCCAGCGCGGGTGCCGAGGGTGTCGCCGCGCACTCCCCGGGTGTGCTCTCCGGCAACCTGATCCAGATTCCGGTCCACGTCCCGATCAACGCCTGCGGCCTCAGCGTCAACGTGGTCGGTCTGCTGAACCCGGCGTTCGGCAACACCTGCATCAACAACGACACCCACATCGACAACGACTGAGTCGGCTGCGCCAAGCCGCCGTCCACCGCTCCTCCTCCTGAGGCGGCCCGGGCGGCGGCTTCGTGCTGCCTGGCGGATGTGAGGGATCCTCAACTTCCACTGCTGAAAACCTTGTTGACTTACTTGTCAGTACCTAGCATGTGGCTTCGCTCACTCGCACCACTCCGACCCCCACTTTCGAGGAGTACTGCGTGATCAGCAGAGTCAGACACCGAACCCCCACCGCCGCGCTCGCCGTGGCCGGCCTGCTCGCCGCACTCGGCCTGGCCGCCGGCACCCCCACCGCCCAGGCCGCCCCCGCCCACCGCGCAGCGCCTCGAGCCGCACTGTCGCCGGCCGTCGTGTCGCTCGGCGACAGCGCGATATCCGGCGAGGGCGCCGGCACCGACACCAGCGACGGCTACTTCGCCGGCACCGACGGCCCCACCGACTACTGCCACCGGCACCCGCAGTCGGAGATCTACGACACCGGACTGTCCGGCGTCACCGCGATCGACCTCGCCTGCTCCGGAGCCCAGACCGGCGACCTGGTCAGCGACCCCGCGCTGGCCGCGACCACCGGCGGCGGCAGCGGCGACTTCGGCGAGCCCAAGCAGGACGTCCAACTCGCCCAGGCCGCAGCCAAGTACGACGTCAAGATGGTCGTCATCACGATCGGCGCCAATGACGACCTGAACTTCAGCGGCATCATGGAGAGCTGCCTCGGGCAGTACTTCCCGATCCCGCAGTCCCAGGGCTGCCGGGACACCATCGGCAGCGCCGCGATCACCCAGCGGGTCGCCAAGGTGATCCCCAAGGTGACCGCCGCGATCACCGACATCCGCGGCACCATGCGGGCGGCCGGCTACCCGGACGGCTCCTACCAGCTGGTCTACCAGTCGTACTTCACCCCGATCACCCCCGACATCCGCAGCAACGACTACGCCACCAAGGTCGCCCAGGGCTGCCCGGCCTACCCGGAGGACATGGCCTGGGGGCACAACTGGGTGGTGCCGACCTTCGACGACGGGCTGCGCCGGGCCGCCGAGGCGGTGCCCGGGGTGCGCTTCCTGGACCAGCGCCGGGTCTCCTACGGGCACGAGGTCTGCGCCGAGTACACCACCTCGCCGTACGAGTACACCAACGGCGATGTGATCGACCTGTCGGAGAACACCCGCAACGGGTGCGACTACTCGATCGGCATCCTGTCGCTCTGCGAGGACGAGATCCGCCAGTCGTACCACCTGCGGGTGGCCGGCTACCGGGGCGAGGGCGCCTGCCTCGGCGCGTTCTACAACGAGCCGGCCCAGCAGGAGGCCTACTGCACGCTCGACCAGGGCGACGGCACCTCGCTGCTGCCGCTGACGGCCGGTCAGCCGTTCGGCGACCAGCCGACGGACGGCGCCTGGTACCAACTCACCAACGCGGCCGATGGACAGGTGCTCGACCTGGCCGGCGGCGGCACGTACGGCGACAGCACCAACGGCCGAGCGGCCATCAGCTATCCGGCCGACGGCGGCCTCAACCAGTCCTTCGTGTTCGAGGCAAAGCCGGGCGGCGCCTACGAGTTGGACTTCAGCGGCAACCGCGCCATGTGCCTGGACGCCACCGGCGCCGCCACCACCCCCGGCACCCGGCTGGAGCAGTGGGGCTGCGACGGCGGCGCCAACCAGCACTGGCTGGTCGAGCCCGCCGGCAACGGCAGCTACAAGCTGGCCGACTCCCAGGACCCCACCGAGGTGGCCACCCTGAGCGGCGACCGCGACGCCCAGGGCAACCCGATCGTCGAACTGGCCGCCGACAGCGGCTCGGCCGCCCAGCAGTGGCAGCTGACCAAGCTCGGCATCGTCTACCTGGGCTGACCCCGCACCACCCCGTCGAACTGGGGCGCTACCGTAGGCTGGTGATCACGACAGCACGCCTGCGGTTGCGCCCCCTCACCCTCGCCGACACCGACTGGTGGGTGGAACTGCACAGCGACCCCGAGGTCAACCGGTTCGTCGGCGCCTACACCCGCGAGCAGGCCACCGCCCGGCTCACCGCCATCGAGGAGCAGTGGCAGACCCGCGGCCACGGCCTGTGCGCCGTCGAACTCGCCGCCACCGGCGAGCAGATCGGCCGCAGCGGCCTCAACCACTGGGCCCAGTTCGACGAGGTCGAGGCCGGCTGGACCTTCGCCCGCGCCCACTGGGGCCAGGGCTACGCCGCCGAGGCCGCCCGCGCCGTCGTCGACTGGGGCTTCACCACCCTCGCCCTCCCGCGCATCACCGCCATGATCCACCACGGCAACACCGCCTCCACCGCCGTCGCCGCCCGCCTCGGCTTCACCGTCCTGCGCGAGGACACCCTCGCCGGCCGCCCGATCACCGTCCACGCCCTGGACCGGGACTGAGCACCGCATCCCGAAGGAACAGCCCTGCGCGGCACCGGACCTGACCGCTGATCACTACGGTGGGACCTCACCGCACCCGGGCGCCGAGGCCGACCGCGCCGAGGCCGGCGTCACGGGCCTGGACGGCCACGGCGGTGCGGTCGTGCACGTCGAGCTTGGTGAAGATCCGGGAGACGTAGTTGCGGACGGTCTTCTCGGCGAGGAAGAGCCGGTGGGCGATCTGCTGGTTGCCCAGGCCGTCGGCGATCAGGCCCAGGATCTCCCGCTCCCGGTCGGTCAGGTCGGCGAGCCCGGTCGGCGCGGGCGGATTGCGGACGGACGAGACGTAGCGGCTGAGCCGGGCGGCGACGGTCGGGCAGAAGGCGGCGCCCCCGCTCGCCACCAGCCGGATCGACTGGAGGAGTTCCTCGGGCGAGCCGACCCGGGTGAGGTAGCCGTGGACGCCGACGCGCAGGGCGGCGACGATCCGGTCGTCGTCATCGTTCTGCGACACCACGATGATCCGGGGCCGCGACTCCTCACCGCGGTACGCCGCGACGATCCGCTGGACGTCCTCGAAGACGGTGCGCGCCGAGGCCGGTTCGCCGAGGATGACGACGTGCGGTCGTGAAGCGCTGCGCTCCAGGCAGCGGAACGCGTCGCAGCGGGGCATCGCGCGGCCGATCAGGCTGACCTGCTCGTCCTGCTCGACGATCGCCTCCAGGCCGGCGAGGGCCACGGGGTCGTCGCTGAGAATGAACAGGTTGATTGTCCGTGCCACCTCGCTGAAGCCTCCCACGGAGCATTCTCGTCGGATTCGTTGGTGTCCGCACGGTCGGGACGGGACGGGACTCCTGCCCCATGTCGGTGGGACATGTGGCGCCCTAGCCTGGCTAGTGGTTCCGGCCCGCAGCGCCGGGCCGGAAACCTCCGTTCGACCCGACCGAACCCGGGAGGTACCCATGTCGTTCACGGTCTACGAGCGCCCCGCGCTCCAGGAGATCGGTGATTTCGAAGAGCTGACCACGTGCGTGCCGGTCGGCAGCTGCAACGACATCTGCGGCTGGCAGGCCCCGATCTGTCTGTTCTGACTCCAACCCGTGCCGGTGCGCTTCGACGCGCCGGCACTTTTCCGCCGCACGGGCGGATGCGAACGCCCGTCCGGGACCGGGTCGGGACAAGTGCCCCATGTGGGTGGGACCTGCGCGGGCTTAGCCTGTCAACTGGTTCCGGTCCGAACTGCCGGGCCGGAAACCTCCGTTCGACCCGACCGACCTGGGAGGTAGCCATGTCAGTCGCGGTCTACGAGCGCCCCGCGCTCCAGGAGATCGGTGACTTCGGGAAGCTCACCAAGACCCTGCCAGTCGGCGATTGCACCGACTTCCAGGGGTTCTACTCCTACATCTGCCTGTACTGACCCCGACCGGTGCCGCTGTGCCCAGCACACCGGCACCGTCCGTTGAACGAGCGCGATGGTGAGGCGACATGGAATTCACCGTGCTTCCGGACAGCCCGGCCGGCGCCGCCCTGGCCCGCGAGCTGTGGGCGCCCCAGCGCATCGACCACGGGTCGGGCCGGCCCTGGATCCTGGGCGACTGGCCCGCCGCCGAGGCCACCGTGGTCGAGGCGGGGGACCGGCGCCTGGCGGTACTGGGCCGCACCCGGCTGGACCCGGCGGCCGCCCGGGCGGCGCTCGGCCGGATGAACTCGCTGCACGACGCGGACACACTCGCGGCCCGGTTGCCCGGGGTCTGCCATCTGGCCGTCTCGATGGACGGCCGCACCCGGATCCAGGGTTCCGTCTTCGGTGCGCGGCAGGTCTTCAGCGCCGTCGTCGACGGCGTCACCGTGGCGGCCGGCTCGGTGGCACCGCTGCTGGCCCTCACCGACGCGGGCATCGACGAGACCCTGCTCGCCGCCGCCCTGCTCGCACCGGGCGGCGCACCCTGGCCGATCGCCCAGCGGCCGGTTCGCCGCGGCATCGACCCGCTGCGAACCGGGCACTGGCTCCGCCTCGACCCCGACGGGCGGTCCCGGCAGGTCCGGTGGTGGCGGTTGCCGCCGGCGTCGCTCTCGCTCGCAGAAGGGGCGCGGGCCCTGCGCGCGGCACTGACCGAGGCCATCGAGGTGCGAGTGGCCGCGGCCGACCGGGTCAGCGCCGACCTGTCCGGCGGCCTCGACTCCACCAGCCTGTGCTTCCTGGCCGACGCCGCCGGTGCCGACCTGATCACCTATCACATCACGCCGAGCGACACCGTCAACGCGGACACCGGATGGGCCCAGCGGGCCGCCGCCCTGCTCCCCGGGGGCCGGCACCACACCTTCGCCGCCGACCGGGCGGAGAACCTGTTCGACGTCGGCTACTCGGCCGAGCATCCGAACTCGACCCCCGAAGGCCCGGCGAACTGGGCCAACGGACTCCCGCACATCCGGGACCTGGCGCAGCGGGCCGTGCTGGAGGGCGCGACCCTGCACCTGACCGGCTTCGGCGGCGATGAGCTGTTCGGCCGGCTGCCCGTGAACGCGTGGTCCCTGGTCCGAGCCCGACCGCTGTACGGCCTGGTGGTGGCGAACCGCTACCGGCTGGCCAGCCGCTGGCCGCTGGGCGCCACGGTGCGCGGACTGGCGAACCGGTCCGGCTTCGCGGAACACCTGCGCGCGGCCGCCGCGCTGATCGACACGCCGCCCCGGCTGCCCGAATGGCCCGAGCTCGGCTGGGTGCCGGCGCCCCGGATGCCCCGCTGGGCCACGCCGGAGGCGGTGGCCGCGGTCCGCCGGCTGCTCGTCTCGACCGCCGCCCAGGCCCCCGAGCCGTTGGACGCCGACCGCAGTCGGCACCAGGCCCTGGTCTCGCTGGTCTGGGAGGGCGCGACGATCCGTCAGGTCAACACCCTGCTGGAGGGAACGGGCATCACCTGGGACGCGCCGTACCTCGACGACCGGGTGGTCGCTGCGGCGCTCGCCACCCGGATCGACGGGCGGCTTGCCACCGGGCGCTTCAAGCCGCTGCTGACCGAGGCGCTGCGGGACGTGGTCCCCGCCGAGCTGCTGGCCCGCACCGACAAGGGCGAGTACAGCGCCGAGTCGTACCGCGGCCTGGCACGCAACCGGGCCCGGCTGCTGGAGCTCTGCGAGGACTCGCGACTGGCCCGGCTCGGTCTGATCGACCCGGCGGCACTGCGTGCGGAGCTGCTCGACCCCCGGGCGCGGTCCCAGTACCTGGCGCCCATCGAGGCCACCGTGGCCGGCGAAGGTTGGCTGCGATCGCACGACGGGACGGTGCGAGCCGCGTCCCGCAGGACCGTGGGAGACCCCAGATGAAGCTCAGCCTTGCCCGTGACGTCACCCTGACGCCCATCGAGACCGGAGCCGTGCTGCTCGACGGGCGGCACGGCCGGTACTGGAAGCTCAACGGATCCGGTGCCGCGGTGCTGCGCGGCCTGCTCGACGGCGACGCACCCGAGGCGGTCGCCGCGGGCCTTACCGCCGGCACGGAGGTGGCCGACGACGAGGCCTGCCGCGACGTGTGGGCCCTCATCGAGGCCCTGAGCTCGGCCAGACTCGTGGAGGTCGGGTCATGAGCGAGCGTTGGGGGCACTCCCGGCCGGAGGCTGGGGGAGAGGTCATCATCGAAAGGCGCGTACGGGCGAATGCCCCCGCCGAGCTCTGCGAGGTGGGCGCATGAGTACCCCCGGCGTCGCCGAGTACGCGCCGCGCCTGCCACTGCGCCGGCAGCTCGCCCCCAGGTGCGCCGCCGGCGCGGCCCGGTTGCTGGTCCAGCTGCCCCCGGCGCGGCTGGGCAGGGTGCTGGGGGCGCTCAGCCGGGGCTCCCGGCCCGCCGGCTACGCCCAGGCCGCCCGCGCCCGGCAGTCGGTGGTCTCGGTCAGCACCCGCTGCGCCGGCCTGGGCTGCCTGCAGCGGTCCGTGGCCACCGCCCTGCTGTGCCGGGCCCGGGGCCGCTGGCCCGACTGGTGCACCGGATTCCGCGTCGAACCGTTCGGCGCGCACGCCTGGGTCGAGGCCGATGGACGGCCGGTGGACGAGCCGGGCGGACTCACCGTGTTCCGCACCGTGCTGGCGGTGCGCTGCCCCGAGGGGAGCCGGTCATGACCGCGATCCGCACCGAGGGCCTCTACGCCTTCTACGGCAGCAACCCGGCCGTCAACGGGCTCGATCTGGCCGTCCCCGACGGTGTGACCTTCGGCTTCCTCGGCCCGAACGGCGCCGGCAAGACGACCACCATCAGCATGCTGACCACGCTGCTCAAGCCCACCGCGGGCCGGGCGGAGGTGGCAGGATTCGACGTCGCGACCCGGCCGGACGAGGTCCGCCGCCGGATCGGCATCGTCTTCCAGGAGTCGACCCTCGACGTGGACCTGACCGCGGCCGAGAACCTCCGCTTCCAGGCGGAGCTGCGCGGCCTCGGACGCCGTGCGGCGCGCCGTGCGGCCGGTGAACTCCTCGATCTGATGGAGCTGTCCGACCGCGGCAGGGTCAAGGTCCGCCAGTTCTCCGCCGGGCTGCGGCGCCGCCTGGAAGTCGCCCGCGGGCTGCTCGGTACACCGCGGGTGCTCTTCCTCGACGAGCCGACCACCGGTCTCGACGTGCAGACCCGTGCCGCCGTCTGGGAGCACCTGGAGGTGCTCCGGCGGGAGCGGGGCATCACGGTCTTCTTCACCACCCACCAGCTGGAGGAGGCCGAGCACTGCGACCGGATCGCGATCATCGACCACGGCGAGCTGATCACCCAGGGGACGCCGGCGGAGCTGAAGTCGGTGATCGGGTCCGACCTGGTGGTGCTGCGCACCGAGGACGACGCGCGAGCCGCCGGCGCCATCACCGACCGCTTCGGGCTGGCCGCGGAGCCGACCCCGGACGGGCTGCTGCTCAGGGTCGCCGACGGCGCCGCCCTGGTGCCCCGGCTCTGCACCGAACTGGGAGTGGGCGTACGGGCGGTGTCGGTCGCACCGCCGACCCTCGACGACGTCTTCCTGCACCACACCGGCACCGCCGTCCGGGAGAGCACCGCGGACCGGAAGATGCTCAGCAGCCTCGGGGAGGGCCTGCGATGACCCGCACCGACACCCTGCCGGCCGTCCAGGTCGCCGCCCCGGCGGCCACCGACCGGCCGCGGCACGTGCTGCGCCCGGTCGCCCTGCTGTGGCGGCGGGAGATGACCCGGCTGCGCCACAATCCGACGCGCCTGGCCCTGGGGCTGGTCACGCCACTGCTGTTCCTGCTGGTGCTGGGCACCGGACTGAACGCGGCCGGCGGGCTCGGGCAGGCCCAACTGCACGACTACCGGGCCTTCCTGTTCCCCGGAGCGGTGGTGATGTCGGTGCAGGCACCGGCCATCGCGGTGGGTATCTCGCTGGTGTGGGACCGCCGGATCGGCGTGCTCCGGCAGATGCTGGTCGCGCCGGTGAAGCGGTGGAGCATCGTGCTCGGCCTCGCACTCGGCGGTGCCACCACGGGCGGGATCTACGGCCTGGCGGTGCTCGCCATCGCCGGCGTCGCCGGCGTCCACTACACGCCGATGCTGCTGGTGGCGGTGCTCGAACTGCTGCTCATCGCCCTGCTGTTCACCGCCCTCGGGCTCCTGGCGGCCGTGACGGTCCGTCAGGTCGACACCTTCCAGATCGTGGTGAGCCTCGGCCTGATGCCGCTGATGCTCTTCTCCGGGGCGATGTTCCCACCGGCGGGGCTGCCCGGCTGGCTCGACGCCGTCGTCAAGCTGAACCCGCTCACCTACGGCGTCGACGCGGTCCGCCGGACGCTGCCGGGGGGCAATCCACTCGGCGCCGGCCAGTCCCGACTGCTGCTCTGGGGCTGGCAACCGCCGGTGATCGCCGAGTTGGGGCTGATCGCGTCCCTCTGCGTGGTCGCGCTCAGTCTGGCCACGCACCGCTTCTCCCGCTCGCAGTGAGGCGGTGGCCACCGTGCCGGCCCGGCAGACCATCAGACGCGGAGTGACCCGATGACCCGGATCACGGTGGCACTCACCGGCGACTGCATGGCCACCAGGGGCGCGCTGATCACCACCGACCCGGCCGCCGCCCGCCTCGGGGAGCTGCTGGGCGCGGTGGACTTCGCCGTCACCAACCTGGAGGTGGTCCCCGGTGACGGCCGCGGCCACCCGGTGCACAACGCCGTGAGCGGCGGCGGACTGATCGCGGACGCCCGGGTGCTGGACGAGATCGCGGCCGCGGGCTTCACCGTGCTCGGCTGCGCCAACAACCACGCGCTGGACCTGGGCGTGGCCGGCCTGCTCGGCACCGCGGAGCTGCTGCACGCGAAGGGGATCCCGTACGCCGGGATCGGCCCCGACCTCACCGCGGCACGCCGCCCGGTCTACGTCGACCGCCCGGCCGGCAGCCTGGCGCTGATCTCCTGCAGCTCGACCTTCCTGCCCGGCCAGGAGGCCGCCGACCCGTCACCGGACCTGCCCGGCCGCCCCGGCCTGAACCCGCTGCGCTGTGGCGCCACCGTGTGGGTGACGGCGGATCAGCTGAGCGTGCTGCGGCAGATCGACGCCGAGACGGGCCTGAGGGCCCGCCGCGCCGAGGCCCGCACCCTGCTCGGCGTCGACCCCGCGCTGCCGCCGGGCCGCGACCGGTGCGAGCTCTTCGGCACCCGGTTCCGGGTGGCGGCCGAGCCGGGCTTCAGCACCGAGTGCGACCCGAGGGACCTCGACGGCATCGCGAGCTGGGTGGCCGAGGCCCGCCGCCGGGCGGACGTGGTGGTGGTCAGCGTGCACTCCCACGAGCCGGGCGAGTCCCGGCGGGACCCGGCCGAGTTCCTGCGGGCCTTCGCGCACCGGATGATCGACGAGGGCGCCGACGCGGTGGCCGGGCACGGCCCGCACTTCCTGCGCGGCGTGGAGCTGTACCGGGGCAGACCGATCTTCTACAGCCTCGGGAACGTCGTCAGCCAGCTCGAACTGTCCGACCACGTCCCGGCCGAGGACTACGCGAGGCTCCCGCTCCCCGGTCCGCTCACCCCCGGGCGCTACTTCGACGAGCTCGGCGGCCACGGCCGCCGCCTGTTCGCCCCGCACCGCGAGTACTGGCAGTCCGTGGTCCCGCTGCTCACCTTCCTCGACGGCGACCTGGTGGACGTCCGGCTCCACCCGGTCTCCCTCGGCTTCGGCCAACCGGTGCACCGCCGCGGCCGCCCGCGCCTCGCGGACCGGGGCGAGGCCGCGGAGATCCTCACCGACCTGGCCCGCCTCGCCGAGCCCTATGCCACCACCGTCACGGTGCCGGACACCGGCCCGGGCGAGCTGCTGCTCGACGGACCGTGAGATCCGACACCCCGCCAGGAAGCGACCCGCCCTCAGCTCAGGGTTTTCGCATATGCACTGCAAGCACTCTACGGTCATATAGTCTCACTTAGTGCAGTGAGTGAGCCCTGGGGGAGGGGCCCATGGCAGATATCGAAGTGAACTTAGGGGAGTTGCGAGCCTCGGCGGGGATGGAGCGCGGCATCGGCGATGACCTGGCAACGCCGATATCGACCGCGGTGACCTCGGCGTCGACGGCAGCCGGGAAGCTGACCGGCTGGTCGTTGTCCGGTGCGGTGCAGACCTTGGCGGACGGCTGGAAGTCGCCCCTGGGCACCATGCGACAGCGAGTCATCGACACCGCGAGCAACCTTGACACCTGCGCTCAGAACCACGAGCAGAACGACCGAGCCGTGGCCCAGCAGTTCCCGACGCAGGGAGGGTCATGAGCACCCCCTACTCCCTGCTGCTGGCGTTCGATCCCCAGCCGCTGCACGATGCGGCCAAGAACTGGCGCGGGCTGGCCCAGGCGGTACAGGCGGCGACCACGCAACAACGCGCCAAGGTGCACGCACCGCTGTTGAACTCCTGGAAGGGCAATGATGCCCAGGCGGCTTTCGCCTTCATGGAGAACACCGAAGAGCAGTTCGGGCTGGTGCAGAGCAATGCCGAGGGTGCCGCAGTGGTCATGGACACCATCGCCGATCGGATCTACCAGGCCCAGACCAATCTCACCAACGCGGTCCAGCGTGCCCAGCAGGCCGGTCTGACGGTCGGCGACGACGGAACCATCCAGCAGCCCCCGCGAACCGGCATGGACCACCATGACCCTGACGCCGAGGCCGCCTATCAGGCTCTGGACAACACCCGCGGCGACATCCAGGGGCGTATCAACACCGCACTGAAGGACGCTCAGGACGCGAGCGATCAAGGGGCGAAGGCCCTCGGCGACCTCCATCCGGACTTCCTCACCCAGAACACGCCCTATGCCCTGGACGTGGCCTCGGGTAATGCCAGCAACGCCCTGGCGGAGATCAACTACACGGGTGCCATGCCGGACGGCAAGGACCCCCAGCAGAACGCCACCTGGTGGAAGGGGCTGACCCCGGACCAGCAGCAGGCCTACATCTCGTTGTACCCGAGTGCCGTCGGGGCCATGGACGGGCTGCCCACCGTGGCCCGCGACGAGGCCAACCGACTGGTCCTCGACCGGAAGATCGACGAAGCCAGGTACGACACGGGCATCGCCTACGGTTCCGCCGACGCCCAGGCGCGTCTGAACAGCCTGGAGAACATCAGGGAGAAGCTCGACGCGAACTCCGGCAACGACGAGATGCACCAGGTGTACCTGCTGGGGATCGATCCCGACGCCCACAACGGCCGGGCGATCGTGGCGGCCGGAAACCCTGACTACGCGCAGAACACGGCGGTCTTCGTGCCCGGCATGAACACCAACCTGGCGGGCGTACCCGACCAGGTCAATCGCATGAAGCAGTTGCAGGGGGTGGCGGAGCAAGAGGCCAGCCCCGGAGACAAGACGGCGGTGATCTCCTGGCTCGGCTACGAGGCACCCAGCGACCTCGCGGTGACGAGTACGCACAACGCCGAGGCCGGCGCCGCTGACCTACGCCGTTTCACGCAGGGCATCCGGGTCGCGCAGAGCCCCTATGAGTGCAGCCACCTCACGGTCATGGGCCACAGCTACGGCACCACCGTGGTCGGGGCGGCCGCCAGTGCGGACGGCGGCCTGCACGCCGACGACATCATCGCCCTCGCCAGCCCCGGTATGGACGTCGACCACGCCTCCGACCTCAACATCGACCCCAACCACGTGTGGATCGGCACCGCACGCGACGACCCAGCCCAGGAGGTCGACGGCGCTCTCGGCGCGCAGCCGGTGTACCAGGACTTCGGGGGCAGCGGTTCATCGTCGACACCCATGGGCATGACGGTTACTGGGGCGACGGCAGTCAGAGCCTGGAGAACCAGGCCAGGATCATCGCTGGCAAGCCACCTAGGCAGGCCCCGACACCGTGATCACGATGAAGCCGCGCCGCCTGTTGGCTGTCATCCTCTTGATCGGCTGCCTTGGAGCCTGCACGAACAGCCGGTCGGACAAGGATGCTCCGCTGCCCGTCAAGTCGAAGAGCGACGCCCAGGCAGGGGCACAGCAGATGACCGAGCATCTGGCGCAGGCCGCCGGCATCCAGATCACCCCTGGCCCCGCCAAGGTGCTGTTCACCCCCTGCGTCGGTCGCAACGGCGAGACGGCGCCGGACGACCGCTACGCCCTGATGTACTCCGTCTTCAGCGCCGTCCCGCTCGGGCAGCATCCGGAGGCCGTTCGCAAGGCTCGTGACGCCATGACCAACGAGGGCGTGGACGTCACGGACTACCAGGAGACCGACAAGGACGGGAAGGTGGACGCCCTGGTGTGGGGCTATGACAAGAGTGACAACTTCCTTGTGATCTCCTCCTCAGGTCTGGGCTCTGACCGCATGTTCCTGAGCGTCCACACCCCTTGCCTGATGCCGCCGACTTCTGCCACCCCGTGATGTGCCCTCAATGTGCCCCAGCGGCCTGATGACGGCTGCTCACCTCCCCGATCGGACGACCCCAGCGGGGAGGTGAGCAGCCGTCAGAAGTGCGCCGCTGGCAACGGTCAGGGCCACACCAGGCAGTACAGCTGGTGCCCCGCGTCGTGGAGCCGGTTGGCGAAGTCCTGCCACTCGTGGAGCATCGTGTAGATGACGAAGGCGTCGCGCGGGCCGCGCCGGTCGGGGACGGTCGACCAGATGAAGGCAGCGGCGCCGAGCTCGGTGTCGTCGGCCTTGCGGAGGGGTTCGACGACGGTGTGGGGGAGCTGGACCACGGCGTAGTCGGGGTGGAGGACGACCAGTTCGAGCGGGGGGACCTGGTGCAGCGGCACGCCCTCGATGCCGGTGAGCACCATGGCGCTCATGGTCTCCGGCTTGATCTTGGTGGAGAGGTGGCCGTTGGGGGAGCCGCTGGTCTCCATGAGGTCGCCGAGCCGGCCGAGCGAGCCGAGCTCGCCGGCGTCCAGGCCGAGCCCGCCCGGGCCCAGCGCGGTGGGGACTCTCGCGGCGGTGGCCCGGTCGGGTGCGCCGAAGTATTTGTACGTCACCCCCACGCGACCTTCACCCCGCCTTCCCCTTCCCGCGCGGGCCGCCTTGTGGCCTGCCCCCGCGGCCTCCTCGAAGCCGTCCTGCTCCTCGGACACTCGGACCATCCTCACCGGAATTCGCCGGAATCGACAGACCCCCGGGCCTGCCGGTGTCCCGCCGGAGGCCCCATTTTCCCGTTATGTCACTCTTGTTACGACTGTTATGACCGAAATCAGACACGACCGACCGGATCGCGTCACATCGCGTCACGCCCGCGCCGGGGTGCGGTGGTCGTGACCTCCAGTGTGCGGGATGAATCGACCGGCAACCGCACACGGATCATCGTTCCAGATGATCGGGTCCGACATGCAGAGGTAAAGGACACGATTTGAGACCGGAGCGGTTTGAGAGGATGGAGCCTTGTGAGCTACCCGTATGAAGCCCCCCAGTCCCAGTCGCTCTTCGAGCGCGCCTCGGTCGTCACCCCCGGCGGGGTCAACTCGCCGGTGCGAGCCTTCCGCGCGGTCGGCGGTACCCCGCGGTTCATGGTCTCGGGCAGCGGCCCGTACCTGACCGACGCCGATGGGCGCGAGTACGTCGACCTGGTCTGCTCCTGGGGTCCGATGATCCTGGGCCACGCGCACCCGGCGGTGCTGGAGGCCGTGCAGCAGGCGGTCTCCCACGGCACCTCGTTCGGCACGCCCGGCCAGGGCGAGGTGGAGCTGGCCGAGGAGATCGTGGCCCGGGTGGCCCCGGTCGAGCAGGTCCGGCTGGTCTCCTCCGGCACCGAGGCCACCATGTCCGCGATCCGGCTGGCCCGCGGCTTCACCGGCCGCGCCAAGATCGTCAAGTTCGCCGGCTGCTACCACGGCCACGTGGACGCCCTGCTGGCCGCCGCCGGCTCCGGGCTGGCCACCTTCGCGCTGCCGGACACCCCCGGCGTGACCGGCGCGCAGGCCGGCGACACCATCGTGCTGCCGTACAACGACCTGGCCGCCGTCGAGCAGGCGTTCCGGGCGCACCCGGGCGAGATCGCCGCGGTGATCACCGAGGCCTCGCCGGGCAACATGGGCGTGGTCCCGCCGCTGCCGGGCTTCAACGCGGGCCTGGCCAAGCTCTGCGGGGAGAACGGCGCGCTGTTCATCTCCGACGAGGTGATGACCGGCTTCCGCGTCTCCAAGGCCGGCTGGTACGGCCTGGAGGCGGCGCACGAGGGCTGGGCGCCCGACCTGCTCACCTTCGGCAAGGTGATGGGCGGCGGCTTCCCGGCCGCAGCCTTCGGCGGGCGGGCCGACGTGATGGCCCACCTGGCCCCGGCCGGCCCGGTCTACCAGGCCGGCACCCTCTCCGGTAACCCGATCGCCACCGCCGCCGGCCTGGCCCAGCTGCGGGGCTGCACCGACGAGGTCTATGCCACCGTGGACCGGGTCGCCGACACGGTCTCCGGCCTGGTCGCCGACGCCCTCGCCAAGGAGGGCGTGGCGCACCGCGTGCAGCGGGCCGGCAACATGTTCTCGGTCTTCTTCACCGACCAGCCGGTCACCGACTACGACGCGGCGAAGCGTCAGGAGTCGTTCCGCTTCACCGCGTTCTTCCACAGCCTGCTGGCCGACGGGGTCTACCTGCCGCCGTCCGCCTTCGAGTCCTGGTTCGTCTCGGCCGCCCACGACGAACGCGCGATCGATAGGATCGCCGCCGCGCTGCCGGCCGCCGCCCAGGCCGCCGCGCGCGCGACCGCGAGCTGAGAGGACGCCAGATGACCGAGACCACGGTGGTGCACCTGATGCGCCACGGCGAGGTGCACAACCCGGAGGGCGTGCTCTACGGCCGGCTGCCCGGCTACCACCTCTCCGAGCTGGGCCGGCAGATGGCCGACCGGGTCGCCGAGCACCTCGCGGACCGGGACATCACCCATGTGGTGGCCTCCCCGCTGGAGCGGGCCCAGGAGACCGCCGCGCCGATCGGCAAGGCGCACGGCCTGGACATCGCGGTCGACGGCCGGCTGATCGAGGCGGGCAACGTCTTCGAGGGCAAGGTCTTCGGCGTCGGCGACGGCGCGCTGAAGAACCCGTCCGCCTGGAAGTACCTGACCAACCCGTTCCGCCCGTCCTGGGGCGAGCCGTACATCGACCTGGCGGTGCGGATGATGGCCGCGCTGGCCGCCGCCCGGGACGCCGCCCGCGGCCACGAGGCGGTGGCGGTCAGCCACCAGTCGCCGATCTGGATCGCCCGCTCGTTCGCCGAGAAGCGCCGGCTCTGGCACGACCCGCGCAAGCGGCAGTGCTCGCTGGCGTCGCTCACCAGCTTCACCTACGAGGGCGACAAGCTGGTCTCGATCGGCTACTCGGAGCCGGCCCGCGACCTGCTGCCGGCCCACCTGGCCGGCAAGGGCAAGCGCGGGGATGCGCCGGTGGCCAAGAGCTTCGGGGCCTAACCACCGGCGCTGCGCCTTAGAAGTTCTTTACAGCCACAGGTCAGCGGGGGTCCGACACACAAGGGCGGACCCCCCTGAACCGGCTGAAAGTGCCATGCGAAACTTTTCACATGTCTGGTACGCCTCGCCTCCGCATGGCCGCCGTGCTCACCGCGGCAGCCGCCCTGACCCTCGCCGGTTGCAGCTCCTCGGGCTCCGGCGGCAGCGGTGACGCCCAGGCCGGGTTCGTCACGGGCAGCGGCGGCATCGACACCGTGCCGGTGACCGCCCGCACGGCGGCGCCCGCGATCAGCGGCAACGACCTGGAGGGCAAGCCCACCGCGCTGTCCGACTTCCAGGGCAAGGTCGTGGTGGTCAACATCTGGGGCTCCTGGTGTTCGCCCTGCCGGGCCGAGGCCAAGGGCCTGGAGCAGGTCTACGAGAAGTACAAGGGCCAGGGCGTCCAGTTCCTCGGGATCAACACCCGCGACACCGACGTGACCAACGCCAAGCGGTTCGAGGACGTCAACGGGATCAGCTACCCGAGCATCTACGACCCGGACGGCACCCAGATCCTCAAGTTCCCCAAGGGCAGCCTCAACCCGCAGTCGATCCCGACCACCGTGGTGATCGACCGCCAGGGCCGGCTGGCCGCCCGCGCGATGAAGGGGCTCACCCCGGACGAGCTGGACTCGATGGTCTCGCCGATCCTCGCGGAGAAGTCGTGATCCTCGCCGACGGCGTCAACCAGACGGTGCTCAGCGGCCCGCTGCTGCTCGCCGTGCCGGTGGCGGTCGCCGCCGGGTTGGTCTCGTTCTTCTCACCCTGCGTGCTGCCGCTGGTGCCGGGCTACCTCTCCTACGTGACCGGCTTCTCGGCGGCCGACCTGGCCGACGCCCAGGGGCGCAGGCGCGGCCGGATGCTGCTCGGCGCGCTGCTCTTCATCCTCGGCTTCACCGCCGTCTTCGTGTCGTTCGGCGCGGCCTTCGGCGAGTTCGGCCAGACTCTGCGGGAGTACCGGCACACCATCAACATCGTGCTGGGGTGCTTCACCATCCTGATGGGCCTGGCGTTCGCCGGCGTGCTGCCCGGATTCTCCACCAGGGAGGTCCGCTCGCACCGGCGCCCCGCGGTCGGCCTGATCGGTGCACCACTGCTCGGCGTGGTGTTCGGGCTGGGCTGGACCCCGTGCATCGGGCCGACCATGGCCTCGCTCCAGGCGCTCTCGTTCAACCAGGCCAGTGCCGGTCGCGGCGCGTTCCTGATGGCGGTCTACTGTGTGGGCCTCGGCCTGCCGTTCGTGCTGGCGGCGCTCGCCTTCCGCAAGGCGGTCGGCGCCTTCGGCTTCATCAAGAAGCACTACCAGTGGGTGATGCGGATCGGCGGCGCGATGCTGGTCGCCGTCGGTGTGCTGCTGATCACCGGCGGCTGGGACTACCTGGTCAACCAGCTCCAGTACCTGGCCCCAGCGGCGAGATCGGAATCTGATCGTGAGTGACACCGAGCTGCGCACCGAGCGGCCCGAAGACACAGCCGCCGAGCGGCTGACCAGCGCCCCGGTGGAGTCGGACGGCCCCACCGGGATAGGGGTGCTGGGCTGGCTGCGCTGGATGTGGCGTCAGCTGACCTCGATGCGGGTCGCGCTGATCCTGCTCTTCATGCTGTCGCTGGCGGCCATCCCGGGCTCGCTGATCCCGCAGACCAGTGAGAACGCCTTCAAGGTGCAGACCTGGAAGGCCGCCCACAAGGGGCTGGCCCCGCTCTACGACAAGCTCCAGCTGTTCAACGTCTACAGCTCGGTCTGGTTCTCCGCGATCTACATCCTGCTCTTCATCTCGCTGGCCGGCTGCATCATCCCGCGCACCTGGCAGTTCGTCGGCGTGCTGCGGGCCAAGCCGCCGGCGGCGCCGGCCAACCTGACCCGGATGCCGGTCTACGCGGCCTGGCGCACCGACGCCGACCCCGAGGCCGCGGTGGCGGTGGCGCAGCGGTTGCTGCGCAAGCGGCGGTTCCGGGCGCACGTGTCCGGTGGCGCGGTGGCGGCCGAGAAGGGCTATCTGCGCGAGGTCGGCAACCTGCTCTTCCACCTCTCGCTGTTCGCCCTGCTGGCCGGTTTCGCCTGGGCCAGCCTGGCCAGCGGCCAGGGCGGCAAGCTGGTGGTCGAGGGCGACGGCTTCTCCAACACCATGACCCAGCTGGACGACTTCTCCGGCTCGGCCTTCTACACCTCCCAGGACTTGGACCCGTTCGGCTTCAAGCTGGACGGCTTCACCGACGAGTACCAGACCAGCGGCTCGCAGATCGGCCAGGCCCGGGAGTTCAGCGCGCACATCCGCTACTGGCAGGGCGACGACCCGACCAAGCTGAAGGCCGGCCAGATCTCGGTCAACAACCCGCTGGACATCGGCGGCAGCAAGGTCTTCCTGATCGGCCACGGCTACGCGCCGGTGGTCACGATCCGGGACGGCAGCGGCAAGGTGGTCTACCACGACGCGGTGCCGTTCCTGCCCCAGGACAGCAACCTGACGTCCACCGGCGTGGTCAAGGTCGGCGACTACGGCCACACGGACGGCAAGAAGGTCCAGCTCGGCTTCTCGGGCTTCTTCCTGCCGACCGCGCCGGCCAACTTCGACGCCAACACCGGCCCGCGCTCGCTCTTCCCCGGTGACGCGGCCCCGGCGCTGGTGCTGACCGCCTACGCCGGCGACCTGGGCACCGACTCCGGCCTGCCGCAGAACGTCTACCAGCTCGACATGAGCCACCTGACCCAGATGGTCCAGGACGGCCAGCCCGCCAAGGCCAAGCTGACCCCCGGTCAGGCCTGGGCGCTGCCCGACAACTACGGCTCGATCACCTTCGACGGCTACAAGAAGTGGGCCACCTTCTCGGTGTCGCACCGCCCCGGCAACTCGGTCGCGCTCACCGGCGCGGTGCTGGCGATCGCCGGCCTGGTCGGCTCGCTCTTCGTGCAGCGCCGCCGGATCTGGGTGCGGGCCGTCGCCACCCCGGACGGCCGGACCCTGGTGGAGCTGGCCGGCCTGTCCCGCAGCGAGTCGGCGAAGATCGCCGAAGAGCTCGCCGAACTCGCCGTCGACCTGCAGGACGATGCCCCGGCGCTAGAGGACGATGCCCCGGCAGACGACGAATCCGAACCGACTGACGCCGTGTCAGCCCCGGTCGATGAAACCAAGGAGTAGACGGTGTCCCTCCTCGCCTCCGGGGTGAACTCCCATCTGGCGGACCTGTCCAACAAGTGCATCTGGTCGGCCATGGGCGTGTACGTGCTGGCCATGTTCGCGCACATGTTCGAGTGGACCTTCGGCAGCAAGGGCGCCGTGGCCCGCCGCTCGGTCGAGCAGGCCAGCCTCGCCGACGCCGCCGCGGCGGCCGTGCCGACGGCAGCCGCCAAGAAGGCCAAGAAGGTCACCGTCACGGTGGCCGCCGCCGGCGGCGGCACCACCACGCTGACCCGCACCGCGCTGGCCGGCGAGGGCGCCACCGTGGTGACCAGCGGCCGCGGCGACGGCGAGCAGGCCGTGGACGGCCCGGGCGCCGCCGGCAGCAGCGAGCGGGCCGACATGTTCGGCCGGATCGCGATCTCGCTGACCGTGCTGGGCGCGCTGCTGAACGTCGGCGGGGTGGCCTTCCGCGGCTTCTCGGTGATGCGTCCCCCGTGGGGGAACATGTACGAGTTCTCCTGCGCCTTCGCGCTCACCACGGTCGGCGCGTACCTGATCCTGCTGGCCCTGGGCAAGAACGTCCGCTGGCTCGGCCTGCCCGCCGTGCTGGCCGCCGCCCTCACCCTGGGCCTGGCCACCAGCGTGCTCTACACCGACTCCGAGCAGCTGGTGCCGGCGCTGCACTCCTACTGGCTGGCCATCCACGTCAGCACCGCGATCATCTGCGGTGGTGCCTTCTACGCGGCCTTCGCCAGCACGGCGGTCTACCTGGCCCGGGAGTCCTACGACAAGCGCAAGGCGGCCGGTCTGCCGAACGGCCCCTTCAAGATCCCGGCCTCGGTGTTCGAGCGGATGCCCGCCACCCCGACCCTGGACAAGCTCTCCTACCGGATCAACGCGATGGTCTTCCCACTGTGGACCTTCACCATCATCGCGGGCGCGATCTGGGCCGAGGCGGCCTGGGGCAAGTACTGGGAGTGGGACCCGAAGGAGACCTGGTCCTTCATCACCTGGGTGGTCTACGCGGCCTACCTGCACGCCCGCGCCACCGCCGGCTGGAAGGGCCGCAAGGCGGGCTACCTGGCGCTGCTGGCCTTCGCCTGCTTCCTGTTCAACTTCTACGGCGTGAACATCTTCATCACCGGCAAGCACTCCTACGCCGGCGTGGGCTGACGGGCCGCCAACGGGCGGCACCCGCACCGGTGCCGCCCGGCGTTGCCCCGAAGTGAGTGAGAGTCGGCACAGTGCGGCATGGCGGCCGCCGAACTGGGCAGGGTCACAGCGTTTGCAGCGGCCGCGCCGAAGCAGAACGTACCGGAGTGAGGAGGACCGCGCCGTGGACGGCGACGAGATCATGCTGACGGTCCGGATCACGGTGGCGGAGCGCCGGCTGCTGCGCAGCCTGGCACAGGGCCACCGCAGCGACCTCTCCGAGGTGGTCGCCGACGGACTGCTGGACATCCTGCCCACCCTGCACGGCCAGGCCCGCGCCTACCGGCTGCTGGCCGCGCTGACCGAGCCCGCGCCGTGCGCGCTGACCGTCTGGCTGCCCGGCCCGCTGGCCGACCTGCTGGTCCCGGCGGCCGACACGGTGGCCGGCGCCACCGGGGTGCGGCTCGGCTCCGGCTGCGCGATGCTGGGCGCCGCGCTGCGGCTCTGGCTCGACCAGGACCCGCACCTGCTCGCCGCCCACCTGCAGCTGATGCACGCCGGGCGCTCCTCGGCCCTGGTCGCCGCCTGACCGGACGGCCGCCTGACCCGAAGGGACGGCCGCCCGACCGGGAAAAGGGTGCCGCCCGCCGCGAGCGAGGCCGCGGCGAGCGGCTGGGGCACGGCCCCGTGTCGAGATGGGCGCCGACTATGCGGCCTGCTGCCAGCTGAACGGCGAGAAGTAGACCGGGCGGCGCTCCAGGCGCTGCCAGCGGGCGATCGGCTCGACCACCGGGGAGGCGGCGGGCACGGCCTGCACGGCGGCGGCCCGGGCCATCAGCACGGCGGTCAGGGCGGCGAGCTCGTCATCGGTCAGGGTGCCGCGGGTGATGCGGACCAGGGGCTCGGTCATCGGATGCGCTCCAGAGTGCGAGTGGCTGGGGGACGGTCAGGGCGCGCCGCGGTCCGCGACGCGGCGGCCCGTCACATCGGGGGGTTGCCGTGCTTGCGGCTGGGCAGGTCGGCGTGCTTGGTACGGAGCATGGCGAGCGCGGCGGCGAGCACCTCGCGGGTCTCGGCCGGGTCGATGACGTCGTCCACCAGGCCGCGTTCGGCGGCGTAGTAGGGGTGCATCAACTCGGTCTTGTACTCCTTGATCTTCTGGGCCCGCATCGCGTCCGGGTCCTCGGCGCCGTTGATGTCGCGGCGGAAGATCACGTTGGCGGCGCCCTCGGCACCCATCACCGCGATCTCGTTGGTCGGCCAGGCGTAGGTCAGGTCGGCGCCGATGGACTGGGAGTCCATCACGATGTAGGCGCCGCCGTAGGCCTTGCGCAGGATCAGCGAGATCCGCGGCACGGTGGCGTTGCAGTAGGCGTAGAGCAGCTTGGCGCCGTGCCGGATGATGCCACCGTGCTCCTGGTCGACGCCGGGCAGGAAGCCGGGGACGTCGAGCAGGGTGAGCAGCGGGATGTTGAAGGCGTCGCACATCTGGACGAAGCGGGCGGCCTTCTCCGAGGCGTTGATGTCCAGCACGCCGGCCAGCGACTGCGGCTGGTTGGCGATCAGGCCGACCACATGGCCGTCGATCCGGGCCAGCGCCACGATCACATTGGTCGCCCAGCGCTCGTGGATCTCCAGGTACTCGCCGTGGTCGACGATCTCCTCGATCACCTTGTGCATGTCGTACGGGCGGTTGCCGTCCGCCGGCACCAGGTCGAGCAGCGCCTCGCAGCGGCGGGTGACCGGGTCCTCGGCCGGGGTGGCGGGCGGCATCTCGCGGTTGTTCTGCGGCAGCATCGCCAGCAGGTAGCGCACCTCTTCGATGCAGGACTGCTCGTCGTCGTAGGCGAAGTGCGCCACACCGGAGACGGCGGAGTGCACATCGGCGCCGCCCAGGCCGTTCTGCGAGATCTTCTCGCCGGTCACCGCCTGCACCACGTCGGGGCCGGTGATGAACATCTGGCTGGTCTCGCGGACCATGAAGACGAAGTCGGTCAGCGCGGGGCTGTAGGCGGCGCCACCGGCGCACGGGCCGAGCATCACCGAGATCTGCGGGATCACGCCCGAGGCCTTGGTGTTGCGCTGGAAGATGCCGCCGTAGCCGGCCAGCGCGGTGACACCCTCCTGGATGCGGGCGCCGGCGCCGTCGTTCAGCGAGACCAGCGGGGCGCCGGCGGCGATCGCCTTGTCCATGATCTTGTGGATCTTCTGGGCATGGGCCTCGCCCAGCGCGCCGCCGAAGATCCGGAAGTCATGCGCGTAGACGAAGACCGTGCGGCCGTGCACGGTGCCCCAACCGGTGATCACACCGTCGGTGTAGGGCTTCTTGGCCTCCAGGCCGAAGCCCTGGGCGCGGTGCCGGCGCAGCGGCTCCACCTCGTGGAAGGAGCCCTCGTCCAGCAGCAGCTCGATCCGCTCGCGGGCGGTCAGCTTGCCCTTGGCGTGCTGTGCCTCGGTCGCCTTGTCGCTCGGGCCGCGCTGCACCCGGTCGCGCACCTCCAGGAGCTCCGCCACCCGGCCGCGGGCGTCGGCCGGCTCCCCCGCCGTGCTCTCCTGCACCACCGGCATCTCGAACTCCCAACTCCTGAACGAGTGAGCAGTCGGTGTCGGTCGTGGGCCCCGGCTGCGATTTCGTGCTTCCCTACGACACTACGAGGCGCGGCCACCCTGATTCGGCGTTGATTCCGTACAAGGTCCAGGAGCTTTACCTGTGGGAGCCATACAGCGCACCGGGCTGGGAGCCGTTCTCGGGGCGGGCCGGGAGGTGATCGGCGCGGGCTGGCGTGAAAGGTGTCCGTCAACTGTAGGGGCGTAGTCTACTCCTCGCAGATTCCCAGCTCAGCAGGGGTATGGCAGTGCCAGGGCCGATCAAGGCCGGGGCAGGCGACGGGTGCCCCCGGATCCGTACCGGCGGTGGGGCACAGCGGGCCGCGGCGGGTCGAAATCGTAGGGATGCGCCAAAAGCCGCGAATGGCCGCCGGCGCGGGGCGAAAGCCGGCCGCGGGCGGGGCTGGCGCCGGAGCCGTTCACCAGGTGCCCGATACTGCTGCCATGGCATACGACGATCTCCGCTCCTTCCTGCGGGCCCTGGAACGCGAAGGCGACCTCAAGCGCATCAAGGCCGAGGTCGACCCCCATCTGGAAATCGGGGAGATCGTCGACCGGGTGCAGAAGGCCAAGGGCCCGGCGCTGCTCTTCGAGAACGTCAAGGGCGCCTCGATGCCGCTGGCGATGAACATCTTCGGCACCGAGCGCCGACTGGCCAAGGCGCTCGGCCTGAAGTCCCCCGACGACATCGCCGACAAGATCGCCGGGCTGCTCAAGCCGGAGCTCCCGCACGGCTTCACCGGCGTCCGGGACGCCTTCGGCAAGCTCGCCTCGATGACCCACGTGCCCCCGCGCAAGGTCAAGCCGGGCGAGGCGCCGGTGCAGGAGGTGGTGCTCACCGGCGAGGACGTCGACCTCGACCAGCTGCCCGCGCTGTTCACCTGGCCCAAGGACGGCGGCTCGTTCTTCAACCTGGGCCTGACCCACACCAAGGACCCCGACACCGGGGTGCGCAACCTCGGCCTCTACCGGCTGCAGCGGCATGACAAGCGCACCATCGGCATGCACTGGCAGATCCACAAGGACAGCCGCAACCACGCCGCCGTGGCGGCCAAGCGCGGCGAGAAGCTGCCGGTGGCGATCGCCTTCGGCTGCCCGCCGGTGGTGACCTACGCGGCCACCGCGCCGCTGCCCGGCGACATCGACGAGTACCTGTTCGCGGGCTTCGTGGCCGGCGAGCGGGTCCGGATGGTCGACTGCAAGACGGTACCGCTGCAGGTGCCGGCCGACGCCGAGGTGGTCCTCGAAGGCTGGCTGGAGCCCGACCAGCTGCTGCCGGAGGGTCCGTTCGGCGACCACACCGGCTTCTACACCCCGCAGGAGCTCTTCCCCGCGCTCACCATCGACTGCGTCACCATGCGCCGCCGCCCGCTGCTGCAGTCCATCGTGGTCGGCCGGCCGCCGACCGAGGACGGGCCGCTGGGCAAGTTCACCGAGCGGTTCTTCCTGCCGCTGCTCAAGGTGATCGTGCCGGACATCGTCGACTACGACCTGCCGGAGGCCGGCGGCTTCCACAACTGCGTGATCGTCTCGATCGACAAGAAGTACCCCAAGCACGCCCAGAAGGTGATGCACGCGATCTGGGGCGCCCACATGATGTCGCTGACCAAGCTGATCATCGTGGTGGACGCCGACTGCGATGTGCACGACTACCAGGAGGTCGCCTGGCGGGCTCTGGGCAACGTGGACTACAGCCGCGACCTGAGCGTGGTCGAGGGCCCGGTGGACCACCTGGACCACGCCTCCTACCAGAAGTTCTGGGGCGGCAAGGCGGGCATCGACGCGACCCGTAAGCTCCCCGAGGAGGGCTACACCCGCGACGGCGGCTGGCCCGAGATGATCACCTCGGACCCCGCCACGGCGGCCCTGGTGACCAAGCGCTGGAAGGAATACGGGCTGTGACCACTGCCGAGCTCTTCGAGGCGCCGCCCCCAGGCAAGATCAAGTCCTTCCTGCGCCTGGTGATGATCGAGCACTCGATCTTCGCCCTCCCGTTCGCCTACATCGCCTCCTTCACCGCGATGTTCCTGGCGAACAAGCGGATCCACTGGAGCGAGCTGCTGATCGTCACCATCGCCATGGTGAGCCTGCGCACCTTCGCGATGGCCGCGAACCGGATCATCGACCGCGAGCTGGACGCCCGCAACCCGCGCACTGCGGGGCGCGAGCTGGTCACCGGCGCGGTCTCGCTGCGCACCGCCTACACCGGTTCGGCGTTCGCGCTGCTGGTGTTCCTGGGTGCGGCGGCGCTGCTCAACCCGCTCTGCCTGGCGCTGGCGCCGGTCGCGGTGGTGCCGATGGTGGTCTATCCGTACGGCAAGCGGTTCACCGACTTCCCGCAGGCGATCCTCGGCCTGGCGCAGGCGATGGGCCCGGTCGGCGCCTGGCTGGCGGTCACCGGCAGCTGGTCCTGGGAGGCCGTGGTGCTGGGGCTGGCGGTCGGCGTCTGGATCGGCGGCTTCGACCTGATCTACGCCTGCCAGGACGTGGACGCGGACCGTGCCGAGGGGGTGCGCTCGGTGCCGGCCAGGTTCGGCATCGCGGGCGCCCTGCACGGGGCCCGGGCCTGCCACGCGATCACCACCGCGCTGCTGCTCTGGTACGCGGTGCTGACCCACGCAGGTCCGGCTTTCTACGTCGGCCTGGTCGTGGTGGCGGTGGCCTTCGTCTACGAGCACTCGATCGTGCGGCCGCACGACATCTCGCGGCTGAACCGGGCGTTCTTCAGCATCAACGGCTTCGTCGGCATCTCGCTGTTCGTCTTCGCCCTGCTGGACCTGATCCTGCGCGGCTTGCGGTTCAGCTGAGCCGTGCTGCGGCATGCTGGCCGCACGAATACTGGCCGCAACACGTCGATCGCGAGGAGGCGCCCGTCATGCTCGGCACGCTGGAGTGCGTGGTCCTGGACTGCCACTACCCGCCGGCGCTGGCCCGGTTCTACGCGACCCTGCTCGGCGGGGAGGTGGACCGCCCGGACCCGCGCTGGTCGCTGGACGAGGACTGGTCGACCCTGCACACCCCGTCGGGCCTGGTGCTGTGCTTCCAGCGGGTGGCGGACTACCACCCGCCGCAGTGGCCGGACCCGGCCCACCCGCAGCAGGTGCACCTGGACGTGAAGGTGCCCGACCTGGCCGTCGCGGAGCGCGAGGTGACCGCCCACGGCGCGGCCTTCCTGCAGCGCCAGGGCGGCTGGGTGATCTACGCGGACCCGGCGGGGCACCCGTTCTGCCTGCTGCCCGCGCGGGGCGGTTCAGTGCAGCCGTAGCCGGTCGCCGACCCGGACCGGGCCGGGCGCGCCGACCGTGGCCAGCGCGTCCAGCCGGTTGCCGTGCTCGGCGGCGATCAGCTTCAGCAGCTGGGGGGGCGTGCGGCAGCCCGGGCTGGGCCGTGGTGGCCATCACGCACCGCTCGCTGGAGCGGACGAAGGCCAGCCGGGCGCCGGAGCCGAACTCGCCCTCGTGGCCGAACCAGTCGTCCTCGCAGAACGGGCGGGTGCCGGGCGGGGTGCGCAGCACGATGTTGGGGCGGAACCGCCGCTCGTCGACCAGGGTGCCGGGCAGGGCGTCGCGCAGCCAGTCCAGGGTGGCGGTGCTGACCACGCTGACCGGCAGCTGGTCGAAGTGCGAGACGGTGTCCTCGCGGGCCAGCGCCACGTCGTCGCGCTGCAGGTAGGCGCGGAGGAACGCGGTGGGGTCGGCGACGGCGCGGCCGAGCGGGTCGAGCAGTTCGGGGCGGTCGAGCCGATGGCCGAGCTGGGAGCCGAGCCGCAGCAGGCCGTCCATCCGGCGGAACCGGCGGGTGCTCTTGCCCGAGCCGAACTTGCCGTCGC
The DNA here is from genome assembly GCF_006636205.1 of Kitasatospora acidiphila. Classification (NCBI taxonomy): domain Bacteria; kingdom Bacillati; phylum Actinomycetota; class Actinomycetes; order Kitasatosporales; family Streptomycetaceae; genus Kitasatospora; species Kitasatospora acidiphila. Next base: position 5,313,819 of record NZ_VIGB01000003.1, read on the forward strand.
CGTCGCGCACGGCGTAGAGCCGGTCGCCGGCCAGGCCGCGCTCATCGATGGCCACCTGCCCGAGGCGTTCCCCGCCGGTGGACTTCACGGGATAGCGCCAGAGCCGCTCGACGACACCGATGATCTCTGCCATGGCTGGTCAGCCTATCGGGGCGTCACAAGTTGGTCTAGACCAAGCAGCGGGACTGCCGAGCACCCGTCAGCCGACCTCGGCCACCGCCCGGATCGGGGCGCCGTCGGCGGCCGCCAGCCGCAGCGGGAAGAGACTGAGCCGGATCGGCTTGTCCCGGGCCTGGGCCTCCAGCAGGGCGGTCAGGTCGGTGAGGTTCTCGGCGATCACCCCACCGCCCTCGGCGCCGAGCAGGATCCGGTGGGCGGCCAGCGCGGGCGGCTGGGCCGACTCTCCGGCGCCGGGGTCGTGATCGTCCGTCAGGTCGGCCAGCAGCGCGGCCACCGCGGGGTCGCCGGGGCCCGGGTCGGGGGTGGGGTCGATGCTCAACGCGTCCACGCCGACGGTGCGCACCCCGGCGTCGACGATCGCCTGTGCCGCCTCGGGCGTCAGATACGGGTGCGCCAGGTAGCGTTCGGTGCCCCAGAACCGGGGCCAGCCGGTGGCCAGCAGCAGGATCGCCCCCGGGGTCCAGCGCTCCAGCGCGGGCGCCAGCTGCTCGGCCGTCACCGCGGTGCGGGCCGGCAGCGCCCGCAGGTCGGCGAGGACGGCGGGCCCGGTGAAGCGCTCCAGCGGCAGCCCGTCCAGGGTCGGCCAGGTGACGTCCACGTGGTACGGCGCGTCCACATGGGTGCCCGACTGCGAGCCGAGGTGGACCGAGAGCACGTTGACGCCGGCGGCGTCGGTGGTCAGCGCCGGGCGCAGGGCCACCACGGGATCTCCCGGGTAGACGGGCATGCCGGTGGTGACCTGATGGGTGAGGTCGTGCAGAACCGGAGCAGTCACGGAGCCATCCTGCCCCGCCCGGCCCCGCGGCAGGCCCTAGGGTGACCGGGTGGCTCACGAAATGGACGAGAAGCACGGTGTCCGGCGGCCCTGGGTGGTCGCGGTCTCCGGGGCCTCCGGCACGCCGTACGCGGCATCGGTGATCCGGGCGCTGCTGGCGGCCGGCGAGGCGGTGGACCTGGTGGTCAGCCGGGCGGCCCGGCTGACCATCCTGGACGAGACCGGGATCTCGTTCCGGGACGCGCACTGGCAGACCGACCTGGCGGCCTGGATCGGCGCCGAAGTGGACCTGGGCAACGTCCGCTACTGGGCGGCCGGCGACTTCGCGGCGGGCCCGTCCAGCGGCTCCTATCCGGCGAAGGGGATGCTGGTGGTGCCGGCCACCACCGGGGCGGTGGCGGGGATCGCGCTGGGGCTGAGCAAGGACCTGCTGCAGCGGGCGGCGGCGGTGACGCTCAAGGAGCGGCGGCCGCTGGTGGTCTGCGTCCGGGAGACCCCGCTGGACTCGGTGACGCTGCGTCATCTGGTGGAACTGGACGCGGCCGGCGCGGTGGTCCTGCCGGCCTCACCCGGCTTCTACGCGGGCGGCTCGACCGCCCAGGAGCTGGTGGACTTCGTGGCGGGGCGGGTGCTGGACGCGGTCGGCGTGCCGCATCGGCTGTACCGGCGGTGGGCGGGCGAGCTGGGTGCGGCGCGGGGGGCGTAAGAAGCCTCCGGCCGGGAGAGTATGTTCTGTGCGATATCTGCTCGGAAGGACGCGGGACGGTACATGGACACGGTGGACAGACAGCTCATCCAGGCGCTCCGCGAGAACGGGCGGGCCTCCTACGCGGAACTGGGCCGTCTGGTGGGCCTGTCCGGGCCGAGCGTCACGGACCGGATCAACCGGCTGGAGCAGGCCGGTGTGATCACCGGCTACCGGGCGACGGTCAATCCGGCCTCGCTCGGCTTCGGCGTGACGGCGCTGATCGGTCTTCAGCTGACCGACGCGGCCGACCACGAGGACGTGGCGCACCGGTTGAAGGACCTCGGCGAGGTGGAGGACTGCTGGTTCATCGCCGGTGACGACTCGTACATGCTCAAGGTGCGGGTGTCCGACGTGGAGGGCCTGGAGTCGGTGGTGAAGCGGCTCTCCGGCACCAAGGGCGTGGCCCGCACCAGGACCACGGTGGTGCTCTCGACCAAGTGGGAGAGCCGGGTCAGCGACCTGCCGCTGGCCGGCGACTGAGACTGGACGATCGAGAAGACCGGACGATCGAGAAGGGGGCGTGGCACCGATGGCGCTGGTGAGTCTGGAGGAGCTGCGGGCGGCCCAGCGGCGGATCGCCGGGGTGGCGGTCCGCACCCCGCTGATGCCCTGCCCGTGGGCAGCGGCGGGCACCCGCCGGCTCTGGCTGAAGCCGGAGAACCTCCAGCCCACGGGCGCCTTCAAGATCCGCGGTGCCTACAACCGGCTGGCCGCGCTGACCGAGCGGGAGCGGGCCCGCGGGGTGGTCGCCCAGTCCAGCGGCAACCACGCCCAGGCGGTCGCCTACGCGGCCGAACTGCTCGGGATCAAGGCCGTGATCGTGATGCCGGAGGGCTCCCCGGCGGTCAAGGTCGAGAGCACCCGCTCGTTCGGCGCCGAGGTGGTCATGGTGTCGCCCGAGGAGCGGGAGAGCGTGCCGGCCGAGCTGAGCGAGCGCCACGGCTACGTCTGGGTGCCGCCGTTCGACGACGCGTACATCATCGCCGGGCAGGGCACGGTCGGCCTGGAGATCGGCGAGGACGCCCCGACGAGCTGGACACCGTGCTGGTGCCGGTCTCCGGCGGCGGGCTGATCAGCGGTGTCGCGGCGGCGATCAAGCTGACCACCCCCGGGGTGCGGGTGATCGGGGTGGAGCCGGAGCTGGCCGCCGACGCCCAGGCCAGCCTGCGGGCCGGCACCCGGACGCCCTGGCCGGTCGCCGACACCTACCGGACGATCGCCGACGGGCTGCGCAACGTCTGCGTCGGGGTGCTGCCGTTCGAGCACCTGCAGGCCTATGTGGACGACATCGTGACGGTGAGCGAGCAGGAGATCCGGGACACCGTGGCGGTGCTGGCCCGGCGCGGCCGGCTGGTCGCCGAGCCGTCCGGCGCGGTGGCGACGGCCGCCTACCTGCACCGCGCGGACGAGCTGGGCGGCCGGGTGTTCGCGGCCGTGGTCAGCGGCGGCAACGTCGAACCGACGCTGCTGTCCGAGCTGCTGGCGGCATAGGCGTAGTCTCGTGTCCGGACTTTGAACGGCAGGACACAGGAGGCGGGGCACCGCATGGACGCAGGGCTGAAGCGCGAGCTGGAGGCGAAGGTCTACGCGGGCGAGCGCCTGACCCGCGAGGACGGCATCGCGCTCTACGAGAGCGACGATCTGGCCTGGCTGGGCGGCCTTGCCCACCACGTGCGGACGCGGAAGAACGGCGACGTCGTCCACTTCAACGTCAACCGCCACCTGAACATGACCAATGTCTGCGCCGCTTCCTGCGCGTACTGCTCGTTCCAGCGCAAGCCGGGCGAGAAGGACGCCTACACGATGCGGATCGAGGAGGCGGTGCGGCTCGCCAAGGCGATGGAGAGCGAGTCGCTGACCGAGCTGCACATCGTCAACGGCCTGCACCCCACGCTGCCCTGGCGCTACTACCCGCGCAGCCTGCGGGAGCTGAAGGCGGCGCTGCCGAACGTCTCGCTGAAGGCGTTCACCGCCACCGAGATCCACTGGTTCGAGAAGATCAGCGGGCTGAGTGCCAGTGAGATCCTGGACGAGCTGATCGACGCCGGCCTGGAGTCGCTCACCGGCGGTGGCGCGGAGATCTTCGACTGGGAGGTCCGCCAGCACATCGTCGACCACGACACCCACTGGGAGGACTGGTCGCGGATCCACCGGCTGGCGCACAGCAAGGGCCTGAAGACCCCCTGCACCATGCTCTACGGGCACATCGAGGAGCCCCGGCACCGGGTGGACCACGTGCTGCGGCTGCGTGAGCTGCAGGACGAGACCGGCGGTTTCCAGGTCTTCATCCCGCTGCGCTACCAGCACGACTTCCACGACTCCAAGGACGGCGTGGTCCGCAACCGGCTGATGGCGCGCACCGAGATGGCCACCGGCGCCGAGGCGCTGAAGACCTTCGCGGTCTCCCGGCTGCTCTTCGACAACGTGCCGCACGTCAAGGTGTTCTGGGTGATGCACGGCGTCACCACCGCGCAGCTGGCGCTCAGCCACGGTGCGGACGACATGGACGGCTCGGTGGTCGAGTACAAGATCACGCACGACGCGGACAACTTCGGCACCCCCAACAAGCTGGGCCGTGACGACCTGCTCGACCTGATCCGGGACGCCGGCTTCCGACCGGTCGAGCGCAACACCCGCTACGAGGTCATCCGGGAGTACGACGGCCCGGATCTCGGCCGCCGTGATGTTCCGCAGGCGATGCGTCTCTGAGGTCCACCCCGCTGACCTGCCCTGATGCCCCTTCACAAGGATTTAGGGCAGCCCGGGTTTACCGATCGGTTATCGGTTTGGGATGATCTCCGACATGTCCGGATCCCATCGTGCAGCCGGCCGACGCCGAACCAGCGCCCCCTCGGGGGCCGACCAGGCGGGCGCGGCCCCCGGACCGCGGGCGCGGGCCGGCGGGCACCGGCGCAAGCCGAAGCGTCGCAGCCGGGCCCTGCCGGGCACCGCGGTGGTGCTGGCGGCGGCCGCCGCGGGCTGGTTCGTGCTGGGGCCGGGCGGCGCGTTCGCCGCGCACGGCCGTCCGACCGCGCTGCCGCACGCCGCGCCCCAGCAGCCGGGGCCGGGGCAGTCCGCGGCCGGGCCGACCGCGGCCGCCTCGCCCGACCCGCACACCGAGACCCCGGCGGCGGACCGCTCGGACCGCGCGGACGGCACCTTCGCGGCCATCCCCGGTCTGGGGCCGACCTTCGCCGCCAAGATCCCGGCCGAGGCCAGCCAGGTGGTGCTGGCCTCCGGCGCCGACAAGAACTCCTCGGCCACCACCGTGACGCTGTGGAGCCGCACCCCGGACGGCCGCTGGCGCCCGGGGGCGAGCTGGCCCGCGCACAACGGCGACCAGGGCTGGAGCACCGACAAGCGCAACGGCGACCTGCGCAGCCCGATCGGCGTCTTCACCCTCAGCGACGCGGGCGGCCTCAAGTCGGACCCGGGCAGCAAACTGCCCTACCACCAGGACAGCGACTTCGTGGCGGGCGGCACCGGCTTCAACGGCGAGTCGCTGGCCGGCGCGTTCGACTACGTGGTGGCGATCGACTACAACCGGGTCACCGGCAGCTCCCCGCTGGACCCGCGCGAGCCGCTGGGCACCGCCAGGGGCGGCGGCGTCTGGCTGCACGTCGACCACGGCGGCCCGACCCACGCCTGCGTCTCGATCGCCGAGGACCACATGGCCGAGCTGGTGCGGACCCTCGACCCGGCGGCCCACCCCGTGATCGTGATGGGGGACACGGCCTCGCTCGCGACCTGAGGAACCGGATGGCCCAGGCACGGCAAGGGGTGTTGTGCGCCCTCTACAGCCCTGGCCACCGGAACTTGTCACTGGAGCTGACCGGCTGACGCGTCAGTAACCGGGTTGAGTGGGATCATGACCGGTTCCCGCATCGTCGCGCTTGGCCACTACCAGCCTCCCAAGGTCGTCACCAACGACGACCTGGCCGCGGTGCTGGACACCAACGACGAGTGGATCCGCAGCCGGGTCGGGATCCGGCAGCGGCACATCGCCCAGGACGAGACCCTGGTCGACCTGGCCACCGAGGCCGCGCAGAAGGCGCTGGCCGCCAGCGGGCTGACGCCCGCCGAGATCGACCTGGTGGTGGTCGCCACCTGCACCGCCTTCGAGCGCAGCCCCAACACCGCCTGCGCGGTCGCGGCCCGGCTGGGCATCAGCACGCCGGCCGCCTACGACATCAACACGGTCTGCTCCGGCTTCTCCTACGCGCTGGCCACCGCCGACCACGCGATCCGGGCCGGCGCGGCCACGCGGGCGCTGGTGATCGGCGCCGAGAAGATGAGCGACACCATCGACTGGACCGACCGCTCCACCGCGGTGATCTTCGCCGACGGCGCGGGCGCGGCGGTGGTCGAGGCCCAGCCGGAGGGGGCGGAGCCGGGCATCGGCCCGGTGCTGTGGGGCTCGGAGCCGGAGAAGAGCGACGCGGTGACCATCACCGGCTGGCAGCCGGTGATCGCCCAGCAGGGGCAGGCGGTGTTCCGGTGGGCCACCACGAAGATCGCGCCACTGGCCCGGCAGGCCTGCGAGCGGGCCGGGATCGAGCCGAGCGAACTCAAGGGCTTCGTGGCCCACCAGGCCAATCTGCGGATCATCGACGCGATCGCCAACAAGCTGGGGGTCACCGGTGCGGTGATCGCCCGCGACGTGGTCGACTCCGGCAACACCTCGGCGGCCTCGATCCCGCTGGCGTTCAGCAAGCTGGTGGAGCGCGGCGAGCTGACCACCGGCGACCCGGTGCTGCTCTTCGGCTTCGGCGGCGGCCTCGCCTACGCCGGCCAGGTGGTGCGCTGCCCCTGACCGGGGCGCGGACAACGCGACGGCGGTGCGCGGCCCCGTCAGGGCCTCGCACCGCCGTCGTCTGCCGGCGCGCTGCGGTACGTCGGCGAACCTCCCCCGAGGACACGGCCGCCGCCCGACGTTCCACCGGACAGGAGGCCGGGGCCACGCGCGAGCACGATGTTCAGTTGGTACTGCTCGGTTCCGTTCGGATGATGGGCCGGACTACCGGGGCGCCTTCTTGCCGGTGATGCCCAGGTAGACCAGCGGGGCGAGGGTTGGCTTGAGGTCCTTGACCTTGACGCCCCAGGAGGTGAAGGCCTTCTGGTGCTCGGCCGCCGAAGCGAGCAGCGAGATCAGGGACCCGGCCACGGCCGCGGCGTCCTGCGCCTTGTCGGCCTGGCCCTTGGCCTGGAGTTCCTTGATGGCATCCGCGAGCGGCTTGGCGACCGAGTTGAGGACGGTCATGCGGATCTTGAAGAACCGCTTGTCCCCTTCGGCGGCACCGAGCGTGACCACTCGCAGAATGGCATCGTTCTTGCGCCAGAAGGCGAGGAATCCGTCCACCAGTTCTTCGGAGGTGGTGGCGCCGGACTTTCCTGCCCAGGACTTTCCGTCGATGAGCTCTTTGAGCTCGACGCTGTCCTTGGCCATTTCCTCGGCGATCTCGAGGACGGCGCCCTCGACATCCGGGAAGTACTGGTAGAAGGTCGCGGGGGAGGTACCCGCCATACGGGCGACGTCGATGACCTTGACGTCCCGGTACGGCGACGTGCTGAGCATCTCGCGGAGGCAGTCGAGCAGCTTCTGCCGCGTCTCCTGTCCGCGTCGCCCGGCGACGCGACCGTCGACGGTGCGAACTTGTCCTGTCATGCCGTCAGCTTACCGCGCACCGATCATGGCGCGATTCGGTGATGCGACTATTAGTCCGCCCGGGGGGTGGTAATCAGGTAGGTGATAGGGATATTCGAAGCCCCCCGTGTGCTGATGGCGGCACAGAGTGACGGCGTGTGGGCTGAAGGGGACTCGGGTTGCTCTGAGTAGCGCGGCACATGAATGCGGTGACGCCGGAAAGCCCGTCAGATCCGGCCGGGTGCCATCGAGCTGACGAGGTGGCCGGAACGCGACGGCGGTACGCGACACGGCGGGGCCGCAGCGGTGGGGGGAGATTGGCTCAGACGGCGGGGGCATTGGAGAATCGGTCCGGCCCCCACTGGGGGCACCTCCCGGCCGAAGGCCGGGGGAGGGTGGCGCGGCGGACGGGGAGGTGGCAGCCGGGTGGACCAGCTGACGGCGCAGGATCCGAGACGGATCGGGCCCTTCGAGGTGCTCGGGCGGCTCGGCGCCGGCGGGATGGGGCTGGTGTATTTGGCACGGTCCGCCTCCGGCCGCCGGGTGGCGATCAAGACGGTGCGCGGCGAACTGGCCGAGGACGAGCTCTTCCGCGTCCGGTTCGCCCGGGAGATCGCGGCGGCCAAGACGGTCGGCGGTTTCTACACCGCGGCCGTGGTGGACGCCGACGCGGACGCCCGGGTGCCCTGGCTCGCCACCGCCTACGTGCCGGCCCCCTCGATGGAGGACCTGGTCGAGGAGTGCGGGCCGCTGCCGGTCGACGCGGTGCGCTGGCTGGTCGCCGGCATCGCGGAGGCGCTGCAGTCCATCCACGCCGCCGGCCTGGTGCACCGCGACCTCAAGCCGTCCAACGTGCTGGTGGTGGAGGACGGCCCGCGGGTGATCGACTTCGGCATCGCCGCCGGCGTCTCGACCAGTCGCCTGACCATGACCAATGTGGCGGTCGGCACGCCCGCCTACATGTCGCCGGAGCAGGCCAAGGACAGCCGCAGCGTGACCGGCGCCAGCGACGTGTTCTCGCTCGGCTCGCTGCTGGTCTTCTGCGCCACCGGGCATCCGCCGTTCCGCGGTGGCAACCCGGTGGAGACCGTCTTCAAGCTGCTGCGCGAGGAGCCCGACCTGACCGGGCTGCCGGCCGAGCTGGCCGACCTGGTGCAGGCCTGCATGCGGCCGGCTCCCGAGCACCGGCCGACGCCCGCGCAGATCCAGGCCGAGCTGGCGCCGCACCTGTTCTCCCGGGACGGCGCGGGGGAGGAGGGCGGCGACTGGCTGCCGCCCAGCGCGCTGGAGCTGATCGAGCGTCGCCGGCGGCCCGCCGCCCGGCCTGCCCCCCAACCGCCGGCACCGCCCGCGCCGCCGACTCCGGCGCCCGAGGCCCCGCTGCCGCCGGTGCCGAGCGCCCCGCCGGTGGTGCCCGCGCCCTACCTGGCCAACACCCCGCCGAACGGCGCGCACGCCGGACCGCGGGCGGCCGAGAGCCTGTGGGGCGCGCCGGCGCAACCGTCCCGGGCGCAGACGCTGGACCCGCGGACCGGCACGCACGGCACGGCCGGGCCGGACGGCGAGCCGGTCACCGCCAAGCTGGGCGCCCGGCGGCACCGGCGCGACCCGGTCCAGGAGATCCAGCTGTCCGGCGGTCCGGTGCGGATAGGACCCGGCCCGCAGGCGCACACCGACGCCGGGCAGGCCGGTGCCCCGATCGGCACCGACTGGGTCCGCCGGGCGTCGGGGGCGACCGACGGCGGCTCGGCGCCGGCCGAACCGGCGCCGGAGCCGGCCGGCGGGCGCTGGCGGCCCTGGCGGTTCCGGATGTCCAACGACGTCTGGGGCACCCCGCTGGTGGCCGGCGGCATCCTGTTCATCTCCAGCTTCGAGGTGCACGCGCTGGACATCGCCACCGGGCGGCGCCGCTACAAGACCCGCGACGTGGCCTGGGCGGTCGCGGTGGACGCCGGGCGGCTGCACGCGGCCGACGGCCCGCACCTCTACACGGTGGACGTGGCCGACGGCGCCGAGCGCTGGCGGAGCTCGCTGGACGGCTGGGTCTACTCGCTGGACGCCGCCGACGGCGTGCTGCTCTGCGGGCTGCGCGGCGGCGGGGTGCAGGCGCGCTCCAGCGCCAACGGCGCCGAGCTGTGGCGGGCCGAGGACGCGCAGCAGGACTACGAGAACCCGCAGTCCGGCCCGGCGCTGGTCGGCGGCGCGGCCTACTACTACGGCGGCGGCCGACTGCGCTGCGTGGACGCCCGCGGCGGGCTGCCGCGCTGGAGCTTCCCGGTCGGCGAGGACGTGCCCTCGCGCCCCGCGGTGCGCGGCGGCCAGGTGCTGGTGACCGCCGGCTCCGCGGTGTACGCGCTGGACGCGGCCGGCGGGGCGCAGCGCTGGCGGTTCGACGCCCCGGTGGTGCTGTTCACGCCGCCGGTGCTGGACGACGGCCCGTCACCCGCCGTCTACGTCGCCGACTACCTGGGCACCCTCTACGCGCTGGACGCGGCGACCGGCCGGGTGCGCTGGCAGGCGCGCACCGCCAGCCGGCAGGGGGCCGAGCCGGTGGTGCTGGCCGGGCGGACCGCGCTGATCGCCAGCGGGGACACCCTCTACGCCTTCGACACCGCGGACGGGCGGGAGCTGTGGCGCTACTCGGCGCGCGGCGAGGTGGTCGGCGCGCCCGCGGTGGCCGACGGCCTGGTGCACCTGGGCAGCCGGGACCACTCGCTGCACACCGTGGACCTGGCGACCGGCCGGCTGCGCTGGGAGCTGGGCACCAAGGGCGAGCTGACGGGTTCTCCGGTGGCCGCGCTGGGCCGGGTCTTCGTGAGCAGCAAGGACCGCTGCGTCTACGCGCTGGACGCGGTCTACGGGACGGCCGTTCCGGAGCAGCGGTAAGGCCATTCGGGGCGGTGGCCGGCCGGGAGGGCGGCGTGCCCTGCCAAGGAATCGGACATATCGGTGAAATGCTGACAAAGCCTGGCTTCGGCCGGGCCAGCACGCCGTATGTCCGGAACCGGAGGCAGTCCAGGTGCAGCCCACGAAGGATCCCACCCGACCGAGCCCGTCCGGCCCCCGTCCCACCGGCCCCAGGACCGCGCTGTCCGCGGCCATGCTGGCCCTCGGTGCCGTGCTGGCGCTCGGCGGCTGCACCAGCTCCAGCAAGTCCTCGTCCTCCACGGCCAGCACCGCCATCCCGACCGGCGGCTCCTCACCGGCGCCCACCGCCAGCAACCAGCTGCAGGCCGACTACGAGCAGGTGATCGCCCAGGTGCTGCCCTCGGTGGTGCAGATCACCACCGCCTCCGGGCTGGGCTCCGGGATCATCTACGACAGCAAGGGCGACATCGTCACCAACGCCCATGTGGTGGGCAGCGCCAGCAGCTTCCAGGTGAGCCTGGCCAACAGCACCAGCCTGCTGGACGCCACCCTGGTCGGCAGTTACCCCGACGACGACCTCGCGGTGATCAAGCTCAGCAGCCCGCCGAGCGGCCTGAAGCCCGCCGTCTTCGGGGACAGCGGCAAGGTCCAGCTCGGCCAGATCACCCTCGCCATGGGCAGCCCGCTGGGCCTGTCCAGCAGCGTCACCGAGGGCATCGTCTCCGGGACCGGACGGACCGTCACCGAGCCCAAGACCACCGACTCGCCCGGCGCGACCATCGGCAACATGGTGCAGACCTCGGCCGCGATCAACCCCGGCAACAGCGGCGGCGCCCTGGTGAACCTCTCCAGCCAGGTGATCGGCATCAACACGCTGGCCGCGGTGGACCAGCAGCTGAACGGCAGCGCGGCCCCCGGGATCGGCTTCGCGATCCCCAGCGCCACCATCACCAGCATCGCCGACCAGCTGATCGCGAACGGCAAGGTGACCAACTCCGGCCGGGCCGCACTGGGCATCAGTGCTCGCACCTACTACACCAACGAGTTCAAGCCGGCCGGCGTGCTGGTGGTCAGCGCCGCCTCGGGCGGGCCGGCCGCCGACGCCGGCATGCAGCCCGGCGACGTGATCACCAAGGTCGGCAGCACCCAGATCACCGACCTGAGCGACCTGACCACCGCGCTGGCCTCGCTGACGCCGGGCGCCAACGTCACCGTCACCTACACCCGGAACGGCCAGACGATGACCGCGAACGTCACCCTGGGGACGCTCGGTTCCTGAGCCCCCGTCGGAGCAGGTCCGGCGGCGTACCGCGCAAGGGCGGCCGCCGGACCGCGGTACGCCGGGTCAGCGGGCGGCGCGCGCCGCCCGAGTGCGCCAGGGCAGCTCCACGGTCACCGTGGTGGGGCCGCCCGCCGGGCTCTCCACCAGGAAGACCCCGTCCACCGAGCCGACCCGCTCGGCCAGGCCGGCCAGCCCGCCGCCCGGTCGCGGATCGGCCCCGCCCCGGCCGTCGTCGCTGACCTGGAGCATCAGCCGGTCCGCCGAGCGCCACACGTCCACCGCGGCGTGCCGGGCGGCGGCGTGCTTGGAGGTGTTGGTGAGCAACTCGCTGACGGTGAAGTACGCGATCCCCTCGACCGCCGAGTCCGGGCGCTCGGGGCTGCCGTCCGGGCCGGACAGGTCGACGTTGACCCGCACCCCGCCGGGCACCGTGCAGCGGGCCGCCACCGAGGAGAGCGCCGCGTCCAGGCCGCGGTCGGTGAGCACCGCCGGATGGATGCCGCGGGCCAGATCGCGCAACTCCTGCAGGGCCAGCTTCACCTCGCCGTGGGCGGAGCCGACCATCTGCGCGGCCGAGGCCTGCTCCGGCGACAGCTCGGTGTCCAGCAGCTTCTCCTTGGCCAGGCCCAGGTCCATGGCCAGCGCCACCAGGCGGGCCTGGGCGCCGTCGTGCAGGTCCCGCTCGATCCGGCGCAGGTCGGCGGCGGCGGTGTCGACCACCGCGCCGCGGTCCTCCTCCAGCTCGCGCACCCGCACCGTCAGCTCGCTGGGCGCCAGCAGCAGCTCCACCAGCACCCGGTGCGCCACCGCCAGATAGCGCACGGCGAACGGCAGCAGCGGGAAGCACGCCACCAGCAGCACCAGCGTGACGGTGAAGCTGATGATCCCCCAGGGCAGCATCAGCAGGCAGTAGAGCGCCGAGCGCCAGCTCAGGCCGTCGGCCAGCGCGGCGATCACCCGGCCCGCGGTGCCCGGGCGGGACGGCGGCCGCAGCGGCTCCGGCTCCTCGACCCGGGCGCCGAGCGCGACCCGGGCCCGGCGGCGGGCCACGGCGCCGAGCCCGCGGCAGCCGCGCAGGCCCACCGCGAGGATCGGCAGCCCGATGACGGTGACGCTCAGCGAGGTGCCGACCGAGAAGGTGACCACGGTGAACAGGAAGCCGGCGATGCCGAAGGGCAGGCCGAGCAGGTGGTGGCGGGCCTCGCGCCACATCTGCGCACCGTAGAGCGGTCTGGCCATCGTCTGCCGTCCATTCGTTCGTATGGCTGGGACAGCCAAGCTTGGCGGGTCGCGGCGGCCCGGCGCACGGGGGTCGGCGCCCGAAGTTGTGGGGGGTTAACCCCACCGCGGCGGACTTGACGGGACATGGAGATCGTCTTGCGGATCGTCTCGCAGGTCGGGCAGGGTGCCGGGGGGCCATGGCAGTGGCCATAGACTCACGTCATACCGAAGGTTATGGATCAGGTAAAAACCGCTGGAGGCGTACGCATGGAGGGGCCACGGGCCGCCGCCCTCGCGGCCGACCCCACGCTGGGGAGCGGGTACTTCGACGCCTATGCGGCGATCGGCCTGCTCGCGGTGGTCGGAGTGCTCTTCGTGGCGGTCGCGTTCAGCGCCAACCGGCTGCTGCGCCCGGTGATCTACTCGCCGGAGAAGCTGCTCACCTACGAGTGCGGGGTGGACCCGGTCGGCGAGGGCTGGGCGCACACCCAGATCCGGTACTACATCTATGCCTTCCTCTATGTGATCTTCGCGGTGGACGCGATCTACCTGTTCCCGTGGGCGACGGTGTTCGCCGCCGCGGGCTACGGCGCGGGGACGCTGGTGGAGATGTTCGTCTTCCTCGGCTTCCTCGCGGTGGGGCTGCTCTACGCCTGGAAGAAGGGCGTTCTGGAATGGACGTGACCCACACCCACAGCCACAGCCACGGCTCGGCGGACGGCCTGGTGCCGCTCGGACTGCCGGACCCGGCCCGGCCCGGCCCGGGGGCGCTGGAGCAGCGCCGACTCGGCCCGCTGGCCCGGCTCGCCCCGGACCCGGTCAAGATGGTGCTCAATTGGGGGCGCCGCTACAGCCTCTGGGTCTTCAACTTCGGCCTGGCCTGCTGCGCGATCGAGTTCATCGCCGCCTCGATGGCCAAGCACGACTTCATCCGGATGGGTGTGATCCCGTTCGCCCCGGGCCCCCGGCAGGCCGATCTGATGATCGTCTCCGGGACCGTGACGGACAAGATGGCGCCCGCCGTCAAGCGGCTCTACGAGCAGATGCCGGAGCCCAAGTACGTCATCTCGTTCGGAGCCTGCTCCAACTCGGGCGGGCCGTACTGGGACTCCTACTCGGTCACCAAGGGCGTCGACCAGATCATCCCGGTCGACGTCTACGTGCCCGGCTGCCCGCCGCGGCCCGAGGCGCTGCTGCAGGGCATCCTCAAGCTGCAGGAGAAGATCGCCGAGGAGTCGCTGGCCGAGCGCTACACCGGGCCCTCGACCGGCGCGCTGCGCCGCCCGCTGCTGCCCGGCCCCGGGGGTGCGCAGTGACCGCCGCACTGGATCCGGAGCGGACCGCCGCCGTCGTCGGCCCGTGGGCGACGGCCGCCGAGGCATATGAGCTGCTCACCGTGGACGTGCCCGCCGAGCACTGGATCGAGGCGCTGACCGCGGCCCGGGACGGCTTGGAGTTGGCCTTCTTCGACTGGCTGAGCGCGGTGGACGAGCTGGCCGAGGGCTTCTCGGTCAGCGCCCACCTGGCCGCCGTGGGCGAGCCCGGGACGGTGCGGCACCTGCTGCTGCGCACCCGGGTGCCGCGCGACGGCGCCGCGCTGCCGACCGCCGTCGGGGTCTACGCCGGGGCCGGCTGGCACGAGCGCGAGACCACCGAGATGTTCGGCATCGAGTTCACCGGGCACCCGCACCCGGTGCCGCTGCTGCTGCCGGACGGCTTCGAGGGCCACCCGCTGCGCAAGGAGTTCGTGCTGGCGGCCCGGGTCGCCAAGGCCTGGCCGGGCGCCAAGGAGCCCGGCGAGAGCGATCACGGGGACGGGCCCGCGCGGCGCAAGATGCAGCCGGCCGGGGTGCCCGACCCGAACGAGTGGGGTCCGCTCAAGGGCACCCTGCCGCCGGTCGCCGAGCGCCCGGCGCGGGCGGCTCGCGGGCCGCGCGCGGCAGCGGGGGCGGCGGCCGGGGCGGCAGCCGGCGCCGAGGGCACCCGCCCGGTGCGGGCGGACCGGCCGCGGCGCAACCGCAGCATCACCGACGGCTCGGCCAGCCAGGCCGCACCCGCCGACAAGCCCGCCGACAAGCCCGCCGAGGCGCCCGGCACCGAGGCACCCGGGACCGAGGCGCCCAAGGTGGCCCGGACGCAGAGCGCGGACGCCCCGTGGCACTCCCCGGTGCCCGCCTACGACGAGCCCTCGACACCGGCCAAGCCCGAGAAGTCGGCGGAGCCGACGTCCGATGCGCCGGCTGCCGAACCCGAGAAGCCCGAGAAGCCCGAGGACACCCAGGCCCCCGAGGACAACCAGAACGGAGACAGCGCGTGAACCTGCTCGACACGCTGCTGCGCTGCGTCGCGGTGCTGGTGGTCTTCATGACCCTCCCGCTGGTGATCGGCCAGACCGAGCACAAGGTGATGGCCCACATGCAGGGCCGGCTCGGCCCGATGTACGCGGGCGGCTTCCACGGCTGGGCCCAGCTGGTGGCCGACGGCGTGAAGTTCGCGCAGAAGGAGGACGTGGTCCCGGCCGGCGCCGACCGCCGCGTCTTCCAGCTGGCCCCCGCGGTCGCGCTGCTGCCCTACCTGGTGGTGCTGCTGGCCGTCCCGGTCGGTCCGCACGGCTTCGTCGGGCAGGCGGTCGACGCCGGCATCTTCTTCGTGCTCGCCGTGATGGGCATCGGCGTGCTCGGCTCGCTGATGGCCGGCTGGGCCTCGGCCAACAAGTTCTCGCTGCTCGGCGGTCTGCGCACGGCCGCCCAGCTGATGTCGTACGAGCTGCCGATGCTGCTGGCCGCCGCCTCGGTGGCGATGGCGGCCGGCACCGTCTCGCTCACCGGCATCCTGGGCGCCTTCCACTGGTGGTGGGTGCCGTGGCAGGCGATCGGCGCCTTCGTCTTCTTCACCGCGGGCCTCGCCGAGCTGCAGCGGCCGCCGTTCGACATGCCGGTGGCCGACTCCGAGATCATCTTCGGCGCGTACACCGAGTACACCGGCATCCGCTTCGCGTTCTTCCTGCTCTCCGAGTACGGCGGCATTCTGGTGCTCAGCGCGCTGACCGCGGTGCTCTTCCTCGGCGGCTGGCACGGCCCGCTGCCGGACAGCCTCGGCTGGCTGTGGACGCTGCTGAAGACCTTCGCGCTCGCCTTCGTGGTGATCTGGGCCCGGGTCACCTTCCCGCGGCTGCGCGAGGACCAGCTGATGCGGTTCGCCTGGACCGTGCTGATCCCGCTCGCGCTCCTCCAGCTCGCCCTGACCGGCATCATCAAGGTGGCGATCTCCTAGTGAACCTCCCCGGCTCCGGCCTGGCCAAGGGCCTCGCCGTCACCCTGCGCACCATGACCCGCAAGTCCGTCACCGCGCAGTACCCGGACGCCCAGCCGCTGCTGCCGCCGCGCAGCCGCGGGGTGATCGGGCTGCTGGAGGAGAACTGCACGGTCTGCATGCTCTGCGCCCGGGAGTGCCCGGACTGGTGCATCTACATCGACTCGCACAAGGAGACCCTCCCGGCGGCCGACCCGAACGCCCGGGCCCGCACCCGCAACGTGCTGGACCGGTTCGCCATCGACTTCTCGCTCTGCATGTACTGCGGGATCTGCATCGAGGTCTGCCCGTTCGACGCGCTCTTCTGGTCCCCGGAGTTCGAGTACGCCGAGACCGACATCCTGGAGCTGACCCACGAGCGCGACAAGCTGCGCGAGTGGATGTGGACGGTGCCGCCCCCGCCGGCCCTCGACCCCGCGGCCGAGGACCCCAAGGAGATCACCGCAGCCCGCAAGGCGGCGGAGAAGGCGGCCGCCGCGGCCGGTGATGCGTCATGACCCCGCTGCTGACCGACCGGGTGCTGGCCGCCTCCGGCTCGCTGGCCCCCGCCACCCGGGGCTTCCTCTCCCCGACCGGGGTGGAGATCGTCTTCGTGCTGGTCGGCCTCGCCGTGCTGGGCGCCGCCCTGCTCACCGTGACCACCAAGCAGCTGGTGCACGCCGCGCTCTGGCTGGTGGTCGCCCTCGGCGGCCTGGCGGTGGAGTTCCTGCTGCTCACCGCCGAGTTCGTGGCCTGGGTGCAGGTGCTGATCTACCTGGGCTCGGTGGTGGTGCTGGTGCTCTTCGGACTGATGCTCACCAAGGCCCCGATCGGCCGCTCGCCGGACGCCGACTCGGGCAACCGCTGGGTCGCGCTCGGGGTCGGCCTCGCCACCGCGGCCACCCTGGTGACCCTGGTGGTGGACGCCTTCCGGACCTCCTGGATCGACCTCGGCAGCGGCGGCGGCTCGACCGCGGCCGTCGGCGCCAGCCTGTTCCGCTACTGGGTGCTGCCCTTCGAGGCGCTCTCGGTGCTGCTGCTGGCCGCGCTGGTCGGCGCCGTCGTGATCTCCCGCACCGGCAACGGCGGCGCCGCCAAGCCCCGGGCCGGGAAGCTGCGCAGCCCCCAGCTCTCGACCCGGCCGACGCCCCGGCCCTCGACGCGGCAGGAGAGCTGATCGCCGATGCACCTCGCCTACCCCGTCGTCCTCGCCGCGCTGCTGTTCGGCATCGGCGTCTACGGTGTGCTGGCCCGGCGCAACGCCGTGCTGGTGCTGATGTCGGTCGAGCTGATGCTCAACGCCGTCAACCTGAACCTGGTCGCCTTCGATGCCTGGCTGCGCGACTCGCTGCACGCCGGGCAGGCGCTCACCCTGTTCACCATCACGGTGGCGGCGGCCGAGATCGGCCTCGGCCTGGCCATCGTGCTGCTGGTCTTCCGGACCCGCGGCAGTGCCGACGTGGACCGGATCACCGCGCTCGGCGACCGCGCCGCCGAGATCCCGGCCCAGGCCGAACCCGCACCTGACGCCGTGTCGAAGGGCCAGGCTCTGTGAACATCGCCGTCCCCGCGCTCGTTCCGGCGCTGCCCGCGCTCGGTGCTGCCGCGATCTTCGCCACCGGCCGCCGCGCACCCGGCTGGACCCGCCCGCTGGCGATCCTGCCGGTGCTGGCCGCCGCCGTGCTGGCCCTCACCGCCGCGCTGCAGCTGGGCACCGGCCGGACCCTGAACGCCGCCACCCTGCTCACCCCGACCGGCGGCCCGAACATCTACCTGGCCCTGCACCTGGACGGTTACACCTCGCTGATCACCGTGCTGGTCGGCCTGGTCGCGACCTGCGTGCAGATCTACTCCACCGCCTACCTCAAGGCCGACCCGCGCTACCCGTCCTACGCGGCGCTGGTCTCGCTGTTCACCGCCGCGATGTTCCTGGTGGTCTACTCGGGCGACCTGGTGGTGCTGCTGGTCGGCTGGGAGGTCATGGGCATCTGCTCGTACTTCCTGATCGGCCACCACTGGGAGACGTCGGACGCCCGGGCCGCCTCGCTCAAGGCCTTCCTGGTCACCAAGCTGGGCGACGTGCCGTTCCTGTTCGGCATCTTCCTGCTGGCCGGCGACGCGCACACGTTCCAGATCTCCGGCGTGCTGGACGCCGCCGCCCACGGGCAGCTGCACCACCCCACCCTGATCGCCCTGCTGCTGCTCGCCGGGGTGGCCGGCAAGAGCGCGCAGTTCCCGCTGCACACCTGGCTCCCGGACGCGATGGCCGGCCCCACCCCGGTCTCCGCGCTGATCCACGCGGCCACCATGGTCGCGGCCGGCATCTACCTGGTCGCCCGGCTGCTGCCGGTCTTCCTGCTCTCCGGCGCCGCCCTGGTGGTGCTGGCGGTGCTGGCCGCCGTCACCATGATCGGCTCGGCCCTGTGCGCACTGGCCCAGGACGACATCAAGCGGGTGCTCGCCTACTCCACCGTCGGCCAGCTCGGCTACATGGCCGGCGCGCTGGCCTGCGGCGACCGCGAGGCGGCCGTCTTCCACCTGGTCAGCCACGGCGCCTTCAAGGCCCTGTTGTTCCTGTCGGCCGGCGTGCTGATCCACGCCGCCCACACCAACTCGCTGACCGCGATGTCCAGGATCCCCGGGCTGCGCCACCGGGTGCCGGACGCCCGCTGGACCCTCGGCATCGGCCTGGTCGCGCTGGTCGGCCTGCCGCCGTTCTCCGGCTTCTTCAGCAAGGAGGCGGTCTTCACCGCCGCCGAGCACGCCGCCGACGGGAACGCGCTGACCAACGGCGTCGGCCCGGCGAGCGCGGTGCCGCACGCCGCCGGCTGGATCGTGCTGATCGCCGCCGGGCTCACCGCGGTGCTCACCGCCGCCTACGCCACCCGGCTGTGGCTGCTGGCCTTCCCGGCCAAGGCGGTCGCGGCGGCGGCCCCGAACGGCGGCCCCGAGGCCGGCGCGCCGTACTCGCCCGAGCTCGACGAGGTGGCCCCGGGGCACGCCGAGCCCGCCGCGATGCGCTGGCCGCTCTGGGTGCTGGCCATCCCGACGATCGGCTTCGGCGTGACCGGGCTGAGCCCCCAGTGGCTGCCCGAGCTGCTGGACGGCGGCTCGCTGCGCCCCTCGCTGCCCACCGCGGTGGTCGGCACCGGGCTGGCCGTGGCCGGCGTGCTGATCTGCTGGGCCGCCTGGCGCACGGTCACCACCCGTGCCAAGGGCGTCGCCGACCCCGGCCGGGCGCTGCTCGGCCCGCTGTACCGCTCGGCGCAGCACGGCTTCTTCGTGGACCGGCTGTACAGCGCGGTCTTCGTCCGTCCGACGGTGGCCGCCGCCGAGCTGGTGAAGTTCCTGGACCGCGAGGTGGTCGAGACCTACGTCCAGGGCTCGGGCGGCACGGCCAAGCTGCTCGGCTGGGTGGTGCGGCGCAGCCAGACCGGCAATGCCCAGACCTACCTGAGCGCGCTGCTGGCCGGCGTGGTGCTGATCGCGGTCTTCGTGGCGGTCGGTACATGACCGGGCAGCCGTTCCACCGTCCGTCCCTCGCCCTCGGGAGTCCCCGATGACCGCGCTCCTCATCGCGCTCCTGCTGCTGCCGCTGCTCGGGGCCGCCGCCACCCTCGCCCCGGCCACCGCCTTCGGCCCGGACGAGGAGACCAGGGAGCGCCGCGCACTCGGCTTCAACGCGGTGGTCACCGGCCTGGTGCTGGCCCTCGCGGTGGCGCTGGCGGCCGGGTTCGACCACGGGCACCCGGGCCGGATGCAGGCCGTCGTCGACGTCCGCTGGATCCCGGCGCTCGGGGTGCGGTTCCACCTCGGGGTGGACGGCGTCTCGCTGCCGCTGGTGGTGCTCACCGCGCTGCTGACGTTCCTCTGCGCGATCTACTCGCTCAAGCGGCGGCCGACCGCCGAGGGCACCCCGTCGGCGCGGGCCTTCACCGGGGTCTTCCTGCTGCTGGAAGTCGGCATGCTGGCCACCTTCACGGTGCTGGACCTGCTGCTGTTCTTCCTGGCGTTCGAGATCGTGCTGGTCCCGATGTACTTCCTGATCGCGCGCTGGGGGAGCGGGGCCAAGGTGCCCTCGGCCAACCGCTTCATCCTCTACACGCTGCTCGGTTCGGCGGTGATGCTGCTCGGCTTCCTGCTGGTCGGGCTGAAGGCCGGCACCTTCGACATGACGGCGCTGGCCGCCGCGCACGGCCACGGCCTGTCGCACTCCACCCAGGTGCTGGCGGCGCTGGCGATCGGCCTCGGCCTGGCCGTCAAGGCGCCGGCCTGGCCGCTGCACAGCTGGCTGCCGGACGCGCACACCTCGGCGCCCACGGTCGGCTCGGTGCTGCTGGCCGGCGTGCTGCTGAAGATGGGCACCTACGGCCTGGTCCGGGTGCTGCTCCCGATCGTGCCGGACGGCACCGCGACCTTCGCCCCGTACCTGGGCGCGCTGGCTGCCATCGGCATCGTCTACGGCTCGCTGGCCTGCCTGGCGCTGGCCCGGCCGGGGCGCCGGGGCGACCTCAAGCGGCTGATCGCCTACTCCTCGGTGGGTCACATGGGCTTCGTGCTGCTGGGCATCGCCTCGCTCACCCCGGTGGGCGTCAACGGCGCCCTGTTCGCCAACATCGCCCACGGCCTGATCACCGGCCTGCTGTTCTTCCTGGTCGGTTCACTGAAGGACCGCTACCGGACGTCGGACCTGGACGCCCTGTCAGGCGAGACCGGCGCCGCGCTCTACGGCCGGGCGCCCCGGCTGGGCGCGCTGCTGGCCTTCGCCGCCGTGGCCAGCCTGGGCCTGCCGGGCCTGGCCGGCTTCTGGGGCGAGCTGCTGGCGATGTTCGGTGCCTTCCAGCCAGCCGCCGGTCTGTCCCGCCCCGCCTTCCTCACCTACATGGTGCTGGCCGGCCTCGGCACCCTGCTGACCGCCGCCTACCTGCTGCAGGTGGTGCGCCGCGTCTGCATGGGCGACCCGAAGCAGCCGGCCGTCGCCGAGCCCGCCGAGCTGCGCGGCTACGAGGCGGTCAGCTGGACCCCGCTGGCCGCGCTCACCCTGGTGGCCGGGCTCTGGCCGGCGCTGCTGCTCACCCTCTCCACTCCGGTGGTCAAGCAACTGCTGGGGGTGGGCTGACCGATGACGACTCAGCCGATGGGCACTCATCTGATGGACCTCGCCCTGCCGCACGCCGGCTCGCTGATCCAGTCGGTCGACTGGGTGGCGATCGCCCCGCCGCTGATCGCCGCGGCGGCCGCGCTGCTGGTGCTGCTCGCCGACCTGCTGCTGCCCGAGGCCCGCAAGCGGCTGCTCGGCCCGCTGACCGTGCTGGGCCTGGTCGGCTCGCTGGTGGCGCTGCTGCCGCTGACCGGCCGGACCAGGTCGACCTTCTGCTTCCCCGGCGCCGGCTGCTCCTACACGGCCGACCACTTCGCGCTGGCCTTCCAGCTGCTGGCGCTCGGCGGTGCGCTGATCGCCGCGCTGCTGTCGCTCAGCACGGTGGCCGACGACCGGCTGCCGGCCGGTGAGTACTGGTTCCTGCTGCTCAGCAGCGCGGCCGGGGCGGCGCTGCTGCCCGCCGCCCGGGACCTGGCGACCCTGGTGGTGGCGCTGGAGGTGGTCTCGCTGCCGTCCTTCGCGCTGGTCGCGCTCAAGCGGGACGCCCGCGGCGGTGAGGCGGCGCTGAAGTTCTTCCTCTCCTCGGTCACCGCGACGGCGGTGATGCTGCTCGGCGTCGGCTTCCTCTACGCGGCCACCGGCAGCCTGCAACTGGACGCGGTGGCCCACGGCCTGACCCAGCTGCCGGGGCGGCTGAAGCCGCTGGCCGAGGCCGGGGCCATGCTGGCGCTGGTGGGCTTCGCCTTCAAGGTGGCCGCGGTGCCGTTCCACTTCTGGGTGCCGGACACCTACGCGGGCGCCCCGATCCCGGTCGCCGGCTACCTCTCGGTGGTCGGCAAGGCGGCCGGGTTCGCCGGTCTGGCGCTGGTCACCAGCATCGGCCTGCGGCCCTACGGACACACCTGGGGTCTGCTGCTCGCGGTGCTGGCGGCGGTGACCATGACGGCCGGGAACACCGCCGCGCTGCGCCAGCGCTCCGACTCGGCGCAGGGTGCGGTGCGGCTGCTGGCCTGGTCCTCGGTGGCGCAGGCCGGCTATCTGCTGGTGCCGCTGGCGGCGGCCGGCTACGCGGGCACCCCGCACCCGCTGGGCGCGACCCTCGCCTACGCGCTGATCTACGGGCTGGTCAACCTGGGCGCCTTCGGCGTGGCCGCGCTGGTCGCCCGGACCAGCCCCGCCAACCGGCTGGACGACTACCGAGGCCTGTTCGCCCGGAACCGCGGGGCCGCGCTGGCGCTGGCCTTCTTCCTGCTCTGCCTGGCCGGGCTGCCGCCGGGCGTGGTGGGTCTGTTCGGCAAGGTGGTGGTCTTCCAGGCGGCGGTGAACGCCGGCCTGGGCTGGCTCGCCGTCATCATGGCCGTCAACGTGGTGATCGCGCTCTACTACTACCTGCTGTGGCTGGCGAAGCTCTTCGCGCCCGGCCAGGCAGTCGAGCCGACCCGGGCTCCGGCGCCGCTGGCCGCCACCCTGGGCCTGACCGCCGCAGGCGCGGTGGTGCTCTCCGTCGCCCCCCAGCTGGTGCTCCAGGTGGTGAGCGGCAGCCTGTTCTGAGCCGCCAGGTGGCGGATGCTCTGCGTGCGATCCGGCCCCCCACATGCGAGGAAGGGAACCCGGGCCCTGATCTCCTCCGTTGTCGGTATGACCGAGGGATGAGACAGAGGGCTTCCCACCGCACCATTTGGAGGGGCTGCCGTGCACCGCCACCACAACGGACTCAGAACGGCCGTGCTGCTCGGCACCCTGTCGGCCCTGATCCTGGTGATCGGCAGCTTCTTCGGACGGAACGGGCTGCTGATCGGCCTGGCGGTGGCGCTCGCCACCAACGGCTTCGCCTACTGGAACAGCGACAAGATGGCGCTGCGCGCCATGCGGGCCCGCCCGGTCAGCGAGATCGAGGCGCCCGGGCTCTACCGGATCGTCCGCGAGCTCTCCACCTCGGCCCGGCAGCCGATGCCCCGGCTGTACATCTCGCCGACCCCCGCCCCGAACGCCTTCGCCACCGGCCGCAACCCGCGCAACGCCGCGGTCTGCTGCACCGACGGCATCCTGCAGCTGCTGGACGAGCGGGAGCTGCGCGGGGTGATCGGCCATGAACTCAGCCATGTCTACAACCGCGACATCCTGATCTCGTCGGTGGCCGGAGCGCTGGCCTCGGTGATCATGTTCCTGGTGAATTTCGCCTGGTTGATCCCGTTCGGCCGCGACGAGGACGACAACGGACCCGGGCTCTTCGGCATGCTCGCCATCATGATCCTGGGTCCGATCGCCGCCACCCTGATCCAACTGGCCGTCAGCCGCTCCCGGGAGTACCAGGCCGACGCCGACGGAGCCCGGATCACCGGCGACCCGCTGGCCCTGGCCAGCGCGCTGCGCAAGCTGGAGGTCGGCACCCAGCGGCTGCCGCTGCCGCCCGAGCCCCGGATCCAGACGGCCAGTCATATGATGATCGCTAGCCCGTTCCGCCCGGGGGAGGCCGGATCCCGGCTGTTCTCCACCCACCCCCGATGCGCGAGCGCATCGATCGGCTGGAGCGGATGGCCGGCCGCTGACCCATGGAGTCCGCCGTGTTCATCGTGACCCTGACCTACACCGTGCCGCTGGACATCATCGACGAGTTGCTGCCCGAGCACGTCTCCTGGCTGGAGCAGCAGTACGCGGCGGGCACCCTGCTGGCCTCCGGCCGCCGGGTGCCGCGCACCGGCGGGGTGCTGCTGGCCCGCGCCGCCGACCGGGCCGCGCTGGACGCGGTGCTCGCCACCGACCCCTTCCACCGGGCCCAGGTCACCGAGTACCAGGTGGTGGAGTTCACTGCGACCATGACCGCGCCGGGCCTGGAGGCGCTGCGCGAGCCGGTGGCGTAGCCCCCCAGCCTCCGGCCGGGAGGTGCCCCCAGGCTGAAACGGTCACCCGGCGATCCCGTCCCGTCCGCCCGAGCCATCCCGCGGGTTCACCGGGCGGGGTAGGCAGCGCGCTGACAGGTCGTCGTCAGTCACGATGGAGGGACCGCCGTGTGCGCCAATGAGACCTGCCAACACACTGTTGGGCAGCATCATTTCGGGGATCCGGACCGCCGGGCGCTGCTGCGCACGGCTGGCCGAGTCGTCCGCGGTGGCGATGGACTTCACCGCCACCGGGCAGGGCCGGCAGGTCGGCATCGGGGAGCGGCTCAGCGTGCCCGCCGACGCGCCGGTGGACGTGCGGCTGACCGTCTCCGGGGTGCCGCACGGCACCGTGCGCCTCCTCACCGACGAGGGGCAGCTGCACCAGGAGTCGCTGGGCGCGGACGGCTCCGGAACGGCCACCTGGCGCACCACCGCCTCACTGGCGAGCTATGTGCGCGCCGAGGTGCGGCACCCTCCCCCAGCCTTCGGCCGGGGATGCCCCCACGCCGACGGCTCGCCGGGCCGGGGCAACACCATGGGGCGGAGCCTGCCGTGGGGGCCGATGGCGGCGCTGACCAACCCGATCGTGCTCGCGGCCTCGTAGCCCCGTGGCCGCGGGCTCGCGGGCTACCGCCGGCTGCCGTCCTCGGGCGGCAGCAAGCCGGCCGTGGCCTCGCTCGGGGCCAGCCGGTGCACCACCTCGGCCAGTTGGATGCAGGCCTGCTCGATCCGCTGGTAGGTGTTGCGCTGCTCGGCGATGATCGCGGACAGCAGCAGCCCGGTGAGCGCGGCACAGCCGTTGAGCAGCTGCAGCATCACCATGTCGGCGACCAGCCCGTGGTGGCCGAACGGCCCGGCGTGGTCGGTGGCCGCCGCGACGGTGAGCACCGAGACCAGCAGGACGCAGGGTGCCGCGCCGAGCAGCTGGAACCGCAGCGCGGCCCAGATCAGGAACGGAAAGACCAGGAAGAGCAGGCTCAGCGTGGTGGAGGTGGCGATCACGGTGACGGCGGCGGTGCCGGCCAGCAGCAGGGTCGGCTCCACCCAGTCCCACGGCCCCGGTGCGGTGGGCAGCCGCACGGTGCGCAGCGCCAGCAGCAGCGGGGTGAACACCAGCACGCCCATCGCGTCGCCGGTCCACCAGGCCGACCAGGTGGACCAGAAGTCCTCGGCCGGCAGCGAACCGTCGAGGATCAGCGAGGCCGTGCCGACGCTGGAGCTGATCAGCATCCCGCCGAACGCGCCCAGGAAGACCAGCGCCACCCCGTCGCGCAGCCGGTCCAGCTCGATCCGGAACCCGGCCCGGTGCAGCATCAGGCAGGCGGCCACCGGAGCCAGGGTGTTCCCGGCCACGATGCCGATGGAGCCCAGGTGCGGCGGGCCGCTGGTGATGATCACCAGGAAGGCGCCCAGCGCCACGCCCGGCCACATGCCGAGCCCGAACAGCAGCAGGCAGGTGACGGCGATCCCGGTCGGCGGCCAGAGCGGGGTGACCTTCGCCCCGGCGACCACCACCTGCAGCAGCAGGCCCAGCCGGCCGGCGGCGAGGTAGACCGCGGCCACCGCGAGCAGGCGCACGGCGGTCACGGCCGGCTGGCGAAGGTCGCGGTAGCTGGGCACGGTGATCGGCGGCACAGCAGTCATCAGACTACGTCCGGGCGGCGATGGCGGGTGTGACACGCGCGGCCCGCGGCGGCGCTAGTCGTCGTAGCGCAGCACCAGCACGGCGGCGTCGTCGGTGTGCCCGGTCAGGTCGGCCACCCGCAGCAGCTCGGTGGCCAGCTCGCCGGGCTCGTCCGCCACCCGCGCCCGCAGCACGGCCGCCACCCGGTCCAGGCCCGCCTCGATCGGGAACGCGGGCCCCTCGATCACCCCGTCGGTGACCAGCACGAAGACCCCGCTCCCGGCCAGCCGGTGGTGGGTCACCGGGTACTTCTCGCCGGGCAGCACGCCGAGCGGCGGGCCGCCCTCGTCGGTGCAGTGCCCCCAGCGGCCGTCGGTGTTCGCCCAGACCGGCGGCACGTGCCCGGCCCGGGCGTGCGCCAGATCCCGGTTGGTCGGGTCGTAGCGCAGGAAGCTGCAGGTGGCGAAGAGCCGGCTGTCCAGCGATATCAGCAGGTCGTTGGCCCGGTCGAGGACCTCGCCCGGGTCGGCGGCCATGGTCGCCACGGCCCGCAGCCCGACCCGGACCTGGCCCATGAAGGCCGCCGCCTCCACGTCATGGCCCTGGACGTCACCCAGCGAGAACGCGACCGAGCCGTCCGGCAGCCGGAAGCCGTCGTACCAGTCACCGCCGATGCTCAGGCCGTGCCGGGCCGGCGCGTACCGGGCGGCCGCCCG
The DNA here is from genome assembly GCF_006636205.1 of Kitasatospora acidiphila. Taxonomy (NCBI): domain Bacteria; kingdom Bacillati; phylum Actinomycetota; class Actinomycetes; order Kitasatosporales; family Streptomycetaceae; genus Kitasatospora; species Kitasatospora acidiphila. The sequence continues at coordinate 5,340,151 of NZ_VIGB01000003.1, forward strand.
CAGCCCGGGCAGCTGCGGCAGCGCGGACGGCAGCAGCTCCCGCTGCAGCGCCTCGGCCAGCTCCACCCGGGCCTGCTGCAGCTCGGCCTGCTCCAGCGCCTGCGCGGTAAGCCGACCGAGCTCGGTCAGCAGATCGTCGGCGCTCGGGTGGCTGGCGGGGCGGCGTCGGCTCATCGACCCTCCGACGGCGGGCGGGGCGGGGTGGTCAGAGCCAGCGTATGTCCGCTGCCCGGGTGACGGCCGCCTGAGCGGGACTCGCCGCCGAAACCGGTCCGCGCGGCCCCGGCGCGTGCGAGGGTGGGGGTATGAAGCTGGTCAACTTCCTGCTCAATGTCATCTGGCTGGTGTTCTGCGGCTTCTGGATGGCGCTGCTCTATGTGCTTGCCGGGATCCTGTGCTGCGTGTTGATCATCACCATTCCCTTCGGTGTTGCCTCGTTCCGCCTGGCGGGGTTCATGCTCTGGCCGTTCGGGCGGACCACGGTGGTGCGGGCGGACGCGGGGGCGCCGTCCTGCGTGGGGAACGTGATCTGGCTGGTGCTCGCGGGCTGGTGGCTGGCGCTGGGGCACCTGGTCACCAGCATTCCGCTCTTCCTGTCGATCATCGGGATCCCGTTCGGCTGGGCGAACCTGAAGATGATCCCGATCTCGCTGACCCCGTTCGGCCGCGAGGTCGTCAGCACCGAGCACGGGGCGTTCGCCGCGCGCTGAGGCCGAGCACGGGGCGTTCGCCGTCGCTGGGGCCCGGTCGTCAGGCCGTCGGCAGCGGCAGCGGCAGCGGCTGCGGGGCGGCCGGGCCGGTGTAGCGGGCGGCCGGACGGATGATCTTGGAGTCGGCGGCCTGCTCCAGGATGTTGGCGCTCCAGCCGATCACCCGGGCCGCGGCGAAGGTGGGGGTGAACATCTCCCTGGGCAGACCGCACAGGTGCATCACCACGCCGGCGTAGAACTCCACGTTGGTGTGGAGCTCGCGGCCCGGCTTCAGCTCGGCCAGGATCGCCTCCACCCGGGCCTCCACGGCGACGGCGAAGTCGACCAGCTCGCCGCCGAACGACTCCGCGACCCCGCGCAGCATCCGGGACCGCGGGTCCTCGGTGCGGTAGACCGGGTGGCCGAAGCCCATGATCCGGTCGCCGGCCAGGACGTGCTCCCGGATCCAGCCGTCGATCCGGTCCGGGGTGCCGATCTCGTCCAGGGTGTCCAGCGCCCGGCTCGGCGCGCCGCCGTGCAGCGGCCCGGAGAGCGCGCCCAGGCCGCCGACCAGGCAGGCCACCAGGTCGGCGCCGGTGGAGGCGATCACCCGGGCGGTGAAGGTGGAGGCGTTGAAGCCGTGGTCCACCGTGGAGATCAGGTAGCGCTCGATCGCCCGGGCCTTGGCCGGCTCCGGCTCCTCGCCGGTGAGCATGTAGAGGTAGTTGGCCGCGTAGCCGAGGTCGTCGCGCGGCTCTATCGGCTGCTCGCCGTGCTGCAGCCGGTGCAGCGCGGTCAGGATGGTGGGCACCAGCGCGGCGGCGAACAGCGCGTCCTCGAGCCGCTGTTCGGGCGCGGTGTCGTAGAGCGGCCGGATGCCGCGGTCGGCGGCGGCGACCGAGAGCGCGGCGCCCAGGGCGGCGAGCGGACCGCCGTCCGCGGTGCTCGCGGCCAGCGCGGGCAGCAGCGGGCGCAGCGCGTCGGGCAGGCGGCGCAGCGGCGCGGTGCGGGCCAGGAAGGCGGCGCGGCGGGCCTCGTCGGGCAGGTCGCCGAGCAGCATCAGATACCAGACGTCCTCCAGGGTGCACCGCTCGGCGAGGTCGATCGCCGAGTACTGGCGGTAGTGGTAGAAGCCCTCCAGCCCGCGGACGTCGCTGAGTTCGGTCTCGGTGACCACGACGCCCTTGAGGCCGCGCGGGACCTCGATCTCGGTGGTGCTCGGCATGGTGGCAGCCCTCCTCTTGGGTACTCCGGTTGACGTTCTGTACTCTCCGAGCATTGATCTACATTGTCAATGTTGATTGAAATCAATGTGGAATACTGCGAGTCGTCATCAAGGCGCGGTGAATCATCACGGCGCGCTGAATCGTCGGGCGCGCTGAGGAGGACGAGGGGTCCATGGCCGAGATCCGCAGCGAACGGCTGACCACCCAGCAGGTCGCCGAGCAGCTCGGCGTCAAGGTGGAGACGGTGTACGCCTACGCCAGCCGCGGCCAGCTCAGCAGCGAGCGGGCCCCGGGCGGCAAGGGCAGCACCTTCGACGCCCGCGAGGTGGCCGAGCTGGCCACCCGCGGCCGCCGCACCCCGGTGCGGCCGCCGGCCGGCGAACCGGTCACGGTGCACACCGGGCTGACCCTGATCGAGGACGGCCGGCTCTACTACCGCGGCCGGGACGCCGTCGAGCTGGCCGCCCGGCACGGCTTCGAGGCGGGGATCGGCTGGCTGTGGGGGCTGGGTGGCGACGCCCCGGTGACGCTGCGGGTGCCGCCCGCCACCGCCGAGGCGCTGGCCCGGGCCGCCGCCGCACTGCCCGCCGGGATCCGGCTGCCCGACCGGCTGCGGATCTCGGCCACCGTCGCCGCCGCGCTCGACCCGCTCCGCTTCGATCTGCGCGAGCAGACCGTGCTGGCGGCCGGGGCGGCGCTGATCGCCGGGATGGTGGAGGCGCTGCCGCGCACCGGGCCCGACCCCGGCCCGGACGCCCCGCTGGCGGCGCGGCTGTGGAGTCGGCTGGCGTCCGCCGCGCCCGGGCCCGAGGCGCTGGCCTGCCTGGACCGCGCCCTGGTGCTGCTGCTCGACCACGAGCTGGCGGTGTCCACCGTGGCCGCGCGGGTGGCGGCCTCGGCGCGCGCCCATCCGTATGCGGTGGTCTCCGCCGGGCTCGGCGCCACCGACGGCCCGCTGCACGGCGCGGCCAGCTCGCTGGCGCACCGGATGCTCGGCGAGGTGCTGGCCGGCGGCGCCGTGCCGGTGGTCTCCGACTACCTGCGCACCGGCCGGCCGATTCCGGGGCTGGGTCACCGGCTCTACCCGGAGGGCGACCCCCGGGCCGTGGCGCTGCTGGACGCGGTGGGCCGGCTGGACGGCGGGGCACGCGTGGTGGCGGCCGTCGCCGAGGTGGAGGCGGCCGCGGGCCCGGCGGGCCGGCCGGCGCTGCGGGCCAACATCGATCTGGCGCTGGCCGCGCTGGCCCTGGCCGCCGACCTGCCGTCGGAGGCCGGCGAGGTGGTCTTCGCGGTGGCCCGTACGCCGGGCTGGCTGGCCCACGCGGTGGAGGAGTACCGCGAGGAGCCGCTGCGGATGCGGGCCCGGGGCAGCTACACCGGGCCGCGCCCGCAGGCGGGCTGACGCGCGCCGGCGGCTGGCGCGCTGGCTACTGCCGCTTCTGGCGACTGGCGCTCCGACGGCCGGCGGCTGGCGCCTGGCTCACGGGTCAGTACAGCTAGCGCTCGACGGCCTCGCGCAGCGTGCGGAACTCGTCGGCCAGCGCGTCCAGGGTGTAGTGCGCGTTCAGTCCGCTGGGGTTGGGCAGCGCCCACACCTCGGTGTCGCCCAGCCGCTCGGCCTGCCGCCCGATCACCGCCTTCGGCTGCCCGAAGGCGGTGCGGTAGGCGCCGATGCCGAGGACGGCCAGCACCCGCGGCCGCAGCCCCGCCACCCGCTCGCGCAGCGCCTCGCCTCCGGCGCGCAGTTCCTCGCGGCTCAGCTCGTCGGCCTTGGCCGAGGCCCGGGCGACCACATTGGTGATGCCCAGGCCCAGCGCCGGCAGCTGGTCCTGCTCGTGCGGGGCCAGCTGGCGCGGGGTGAAGCCGGAGCGGTGCAACGCCGGCCAGAACCGGTTGCCGGGCCGGGCGAAGTGGTGTCCGGTGGCGCCGGACCACAGGCCCGGGTTGATGCCGCAGAACAGCACCCGAAGTCCGGGGCCGGTCACATCGGGGATGGTGCGGTCCTGGGCGGCGGCGAGCTCGGTGGGTGTGGGGCGCGGCGGAGGAGTGGTCACCCGGCCAGTCTGCTATCCGCCAGACCGGCGCCGGTCGCGAGGGCCGATTCGCGGGCCGTACTGCGGAGCGCGCGACGGGCGGCCCGGCGGTCCAGCAGCCGGCCCAGGCCCAGCACCACGACGGCCGCGTACGTCCAGCCGAACAGGATGTCGATCACGAAGTGCTCGGCGCCGTACACCAGGGTGAACGCCATCGCCAGCGGATAGAGCGCCAGCAGCACCCGCAGTTTGCGGCCGGCGGTGGGCCAGAAGAACAGTGCCAGCAGCATCGGGTAGGCGGCGTGCAGCGAGGGCATCGCGGCCACGTCGTTGTCGAACCGGCTGCCGTTCTCGAAGATCGAGCCGGCCCGGGGCAGGCCCGACTGGGTGAGCACGTCCGAGACCACCCGGGTCAGCTGCGGCAGGTGCCCGTTCTGTGCGGTCAGCCACGGCGGGTCGGCCGGGTAGAGCACATAGGTGGCGAAGGCGGCGAAGGTCAGGGCCAGGTAGAGCGCGACCAGGCGGGTGAACCGGTCGTGCCGCCGCTTCCACAGCCAGGCCATCACCACGAAGACCGCGAAGAAGTGCGACATGTAGACGGCCGTGCAGAGGTAGTCGTACCAGTGCGGATGGCCCGGGGTGTACAGCCAGTGCTGCAGTCGGACGGACCACACCTGCCCGAAGCCGACCGCCTTGTCGAAGGCCAGCTGGGGTGCCCAGTGCACCTTCCACGGGGTGTGCGCGCCGTAGCCGCGCAGCAAGGAGTACGCATAGACGGCGGCCATCACCGGCACCCAGTCGCGCAGTACCTTCAGCCAGCCGAACCAGTGCCCGCTGTGCAGGCAGGCGGCGATCAGCGCGCCCATCAGCCAGCAGAACACCAGGTCGTTCTGGAACGGCAGCCCGTACAGCTGGTAGCAGTGCCAGAACAGCCAGAAGTACGTCGGCCAGGCTAGCCACCGCAGGTGTCTGACGTGCCGGAGCCGCCCCAGCAGCGCCGTCCGGGTGCGGCGGTCGGGGGCAGGACGTGCTGACTCGAGCAGGCTGGTCACCGGTGGCGTCCCCTTCGAGAGATGCTGGTGGGGCAAGCCGGGTCAACCTAATGCTCTATTTTTAATATTTACTGAGCATGCGCCTTCCGCATCCGCCGGCCTTCGGCCCCAGGCGCCGCCCGGGCCCGCACCGGGGCGGCCGCCTCCTCGACAGGCACACACCGAACTCTCATAAACTCACAGCTGACGCGGAAATAGCCCGCCGGCCTTTCACTACGGCATGACCGCACCTTTGCTCAGTCTTTACATTCGATGGGGCGGGCCATGGTGGCTCAGAGCGATTCGAGCAGCAGCCGGGCCAGCTCCTCAGGGGCGGTCAGCATCGCGTCGTGCCCCGTGGCCAGCTCCACCTGCTCCCAGCCGAACTCGGTGGCCGTCGCGGCGAACGGCAGCCGGGCCGGCACGCACAGGACCGCCCGGCACGGGATCTCCTCGACCGCACCGGTGAGCCGGGTCGGCTCGCTGAAGGTACGCCGCGGCTGCGGGGTCAGCAGCGGCTCCAGCCAGGCCGCCGTCGCCGGGTCGGTCACCCCGACCGCGGCCGGGTTCGGCACCCGCAGCACCTCGCCCTCGGTGGCCGCATCGAGCCACTGCCGGAACCGCTCCGGGGCCCGGTCGTAGAACGACTCGCCGTCCCGCCCCGCCCAGGCGTCCACCATCACCAGCCGCCCCACCCGCTCGGGCATCCGGTCCGCGGCCTCGCGCACCACGAACCCCGCGTAACTGTGGCCCACCAGCACCACGTCCCGCAGCTCCTCGTACCGGAGCACTCCGCACACGTCAGCGACATGCGTCGACAGCCCGGTCCCGGCCGACCGCAGATGCGCCCGCTCACCCAGCCCGGTCAGCGTCGGCGTGAACACCCGGTGCCCGGCCGCCCGCAGCCGATCGGCCACCCGGCGCCAGCACCAGCCGCCGTGCCACGCCCCGTGCACCAGCACGAACGTCGCCATCTGGTCTCTCCTGTCGATGAGTTGGGGTTATGAGGCTTCGGAGAAACGGTCGATGTCGAGCTCGACCCGGCTGTGCAGGTGTCTCACAGCCGGTCATAGACGGCGGACAGTCGTTGCAGCACCTGGGCGGCGCTGTCGAGGGCGGCGTCGTCGTAGTCGGCCAGGTCGGTGTGCAGGGCTTCGCCCAGCACTTGCTGGCGCTGGTGGTGCCGCGACCACCCGGCCTCGGTGAGGGCGACCAGCACGGACCGCTTGTCCTCGGGCGCGCGCTCGCGAGTGACGTAGCCCGCCGTGACCAGTCCGTTGACCAGTTGGGTGGTGGCGGCGCCGGTGGTCTCGGTGCCGGCCGCGAGTTGACCGATGGTCAGCGGCCCCTGCTCGGCCAGGGTGCGCAGAGCTCGGGCGTGCGTGAGGGACAGGGCTCCGGGGGTGCGGGTGGCGCGTCCGCGCAGCCGTGCGTCCGCGGCACTGAGTCGGTAGGCGGCCCGGGCCAGCCGATCGAGCGCCTGGGCGCGGTCGGGGGTGAGCGGCGGCTCGGTCATGCTCGGTGCTCCTCGCGTCGGTCGACTTGACACCAGATTAGCCTAAGTACTTAATAGCTAAGTACTTATTGAAATCCTGTCTCCAGGGAGGAACCGTCATGACGATCCGTTCGGCAGGCCAGAGCTGGGCGCTGGACATCGCCCTCGCTCAGGGTGGCTTCGACGCGCTGCACCCCGAGGCCGTCGGGACGATGGAGCAGCTCGGTCACGACCACACCGACTTCGCGAAGGTCTTCGCGCTGGTCAAGAGCGGTGCGATGCTGCCCAAGGCGTGGGCGACGGTGGCCGCCCAGGCCGAGCAGCGCGCCGCGCACCACGATCGGGGTGGATTCGCGCAGACCGCTGCCGACCTCTACCTGCGGGCCGCGGTGATGTGGGGTCGCGCCCAGTACTCGATCTTCGATGCCGCCGACCCCCGCAAGGCGGCCATGCGCGAACGCACCGACCACTGCGTGGCCCGCCTGGGTGCGCTGCGCGACGACCGGGTCCGCCGGGTGGTGCTGGACTTCGAGGGCGGGAGCATCCACGCGCTGCTGCACCTGCCGGCCGGCGAGGTCGAGAACGCGCCGGCCGTCATCCTCGGCCCGGGGATGGACATGATCAAGGAGGACTACATCTGGGCCGCCGAGCGCTACTACACCTCCCGGGGGATGGTCGCGCTGTCCATCGAGGGGCCGGGCCAGGGCGAGAGCCGGGCCGGCGGACTCACCGTCGACCTGACCAACTACGAGCGGGCGATCGGCCGTTACCTCGACTACTTGGCCGGGCTGCCGGAGGTCGACGCGGACCGGATCGGCATGTTCGGCATCTCGATGAGCGGCTACTGGGGCTCGCGAGCCGCGGCCACCGACCGCCGCCTGGCCGCGCTGGCCGCTTTCGAGGCCGTCACGGGCGACTTCACGACCATCTTCGAGCGCGCCCAGCCGACGTTCAAGAACAACTACATGTACATGTCCGGGTACACGGACGAGGACGCCTTCGACCGGGACCTGACCCTGCAGATGCCACTCGGCGACCTGGTCGCCGAGATCGCCTGCCCGGTGCTGTACGGCATCGGCGAGTTCGACGAGCTCACCGACCTCGGCCAGGCGCTGGCAAACTTCGAGAAGGTCCGCGCACCCAAGGAACTGCGGGTCTACGAGGACGAGTTCCACCCCCTCGGGGGAGTGGCGGCCGAGGCCTTCCGGTTCGGTGCCGAATGGCTGGAGCGGGCCCTCGACGGCGAGTTCGGCACCCCCGGGCGGGACGTGCGGCACTACGTGCACCGCGACGGCCGCACCACCGACCACAGCGCCGACCCCGCCTGGTGGCTCGGCGCCGCCCCGACGCACCTTGCCGAGGTCCGGCGCGGCGCGTAGCTCCCATGGTGAGCCGGGAGGGCAGGACGAAGGCGGCGAGCGAGGTTCTCCTCGGTGCGGTGCCTTCGTCCTGCCCTCCCGGGTCGGGCGGCCAGCGTCTCCGTATGGCGGAGCGGTTTGCTAGCGGTAGTTCACGTACTGCACCGCGAAGTCCAGGTCCTTGTCGCGGAGCAGCGCCTGCACGGCCTGCAGGTCGTCCCGGCTCTTCGAGGAGACGCGCAGCTCCTCGCCCTGGATCTGGGCCTTCACGCCCTTGGGGCCCTCGTCCCGGATGATCTTCGAGATCTTCTTGGCGTTCTCCTGGGAGATGCCCTCCTTGATGGTCGCGAAGATCTTGTACTCCTTGCCGGACAACTGCGGCTCGCCCGCGTCCAGCGCCTTGAGCGAGACCTTGCGTGCCACCAGCTTGCTCTGGAAGACGTCGAGGATGGCCTTGACCCGCTCCTCGCCGTCCGCCTTCAGCTCGATCTTCTCGCCCGACCAGGCGATGGAGGCCCCGACGTTCTTGAAGTCGTAGCGGGTGGCGATCTCCCGGCCAGCCTGGTTGATCGCGTTGTCGACCTCCATCCTGTCGACCTTCGAGACGATGTCGAAACTGGAGTCGGCCATCTGTCGTCGTCTCCTTGACTCGGTGCCTTTCCCCGCCACTGCGGGGTCTTCACGAGCCCACAGCCTATCCAGCGCCACCCCGCCCACCGGCCTTGATCATCACGTGACCAACCGAGTGGCGGAGCACCCCCTGTCATCAGGTATCGTTTACCCAGTCGAACGGGGCAAGACCCCGGGAGGCAAACATCCTGGCTGGTTGCCCGAGCGGCCAAAGGGAGCAGACTGTAAATCTGTCGCGCAAGCTACGCAGGTTCGAACCCTGCACCAGCCACTGGATAGCGAAGCGGCCCCCGATCCACTGAGTGGATCGGGGGCCGCTTTTCGTTTTGCGCTGGCTGGGTGTCAGGGGTGCGTTGGGACGGTGGGTGGGGGCGTCAGGGAAGCGTCAAGGGCGGGGGTGCGGGGTGCGGGGTCCGGTTGGCTGGGGGAGGAGGAGCCGGCGGACGAAGGGGTGCGGGCGATGGGCGGGCGGATCGTCGCGGGGGTCAGCGGGTCGCTCGGCAGCCTGGCCGCGCTGCACCGGGCGGTGGGGCTGGCGCGGCAGGCCGAGGCGGAGCTGCTGGTGGTGCTGGTGTGGACGCCGCCGGGCGGGGAGTACGGCTTCCGCCGGGCGCCCTGCCCGCCGCTGCTGTCCACCTGCCGGGACGCGGCGGTGCAGCGGTTGCGGGAGGCGATGGCGCAGGCGTTTCCGACCGGCGGCGTCGGGGTGCCGCTGAGCTGCGTGGCGGTGCGGGGCGAGCCGGGGGCGGCGCTGGTCGCGGCGGCGGACCGGCCGGACGACCTGCTGGTGATCGGGGCGGGCGGGCGCCGATGGTGGCGGCGGCTGTGGCCGTCGGTGGCGCGGTACTGCCAGCGGCAGGCGGGCTGCCCGGTGCTCACCGTGCCACGGCCCGAGCTGCAGCGGGAGTTGGACCGGTTGACCCGGCGGCTCGCGCTCGCGCACGTCGGGTACTGAGCCGTGCGGATGTATCAAGTCCGGCCCGGTGGGCGGTTGTTCCACCCGGTGGTGGACCGGTTGGCGGTGTCGATGGCGGGCGCGCTCGCGGTGCCCGCGGGGGCGGCGCTGGCCGCCGGGCTCGCCGTGGTGGGGGAGTTGCGGGCCGGTTGGTTCGCGCTGGGGGCCTTCGCGGTGCTCTGCGCGCTGCTCGGGGCCCTCGCCCGGCCGGCCGCGGCGCCGGTGGTCGGCGGGGTGGGGTGGCTCTTCTACAACGGGTTCGCCGTCCACCGGTTCGCCACCGTGGTGTGGGCGGGTGCCGGGGTGGAGCTGGGCCGGATCGGGCTGCTGACCGGGGCGGCGCTGCTCGCGGCGCTGCCGGGCACGCTGCCGCGCCGCCGGATCCGGGTGGAGCACCACCCGGGCGGGGCGGGGCCGGTCGGCTCATGGGGCGTCAGCCGGTGATCTCCACGGTGACCGTGAAGGTGCGCTGGTCGGGGCTGCAGGCCATGGCCTCCCCGCAGACGTGCCGATCGGCCGTCAACCGGGCGCTGCCCGCGGCCTTGGCGACGAAGCTGCTGGGTTGCGCCCCGCAGCCGCCGCCGGGCGGGCAGAACGACGGGCTGCTGCTGGTCATCGGGTGGGACTGGGCGACCCGCTGGAGGAGCTGCGGCGCCGAGCTGGTGACCTCGGACCAGTAGCTGCTGCCGAGGGCGATCACGACCGTCTGCCCGACGGTGGCGTGCACGGTGGTGTTGTTGGCGCTGTCCGTCAGCCGGAGCTCCGCCGTGCCGGGGGACGCGGAGACGCTGATCGCGCCGCCCGGCGTGGTGGCCTTGGTCGCGCCCGACCCGCACCCCGCGACCGCCACTGCTACCCCAAGTACCGCCACACCGGCCAGAAGCCCTCTGCGCATGACCGCCTCGCCTGCCTTCCCGCTCGTCTTCCACAGCCTGGACCCCGGTCAGACGCACGCCGCCTCGAAATGGATCCACCTCGCGTGAACGGCGCGTCAGGGATCCCCCTGATGGCGTATCGAACGCGTATGGATCGCCGGCCCGGCACCGGTCGCCTGGGGACGATGCATCGAGCGCCAGCCCGGCGCACCGAGCGTTAAGGACCACCGCGATGCCACTGCCTCCCCAGGCCGCCCAGGCCGCCGAGCCGACCGATCCGCCTGAACCCGAGGCCGCGTCACCGAGCGGACAGGACAAGCGTCATGACCGGGACAAGCTGACCGCGCTCGGCGGACTCGCCGCCCTCTCGCTGGACGCGATGGCCTCGGTGGCCTACGGACCGGAGTCCATCGTCCTGGTGCTGGCCGCGGCCGGCAGCTACGGGTTGGGCTTCACGCTCCCGGTCACCATCGCGATCGCGGTGCTGCTCGCGGTGCTCACCGCCTCCTACCGCCAGGTGATCGCGGCCTTCCCGGACGGCGGCGGCTCCTACGCGGTGGCCAAGACCCACCTGGGCCGGCGCACCGCGCTGACCGCCGCGGCCTCGCTGGTGATCGATTACATCCTCAATGTCGCGGTCAGCGTGACGGCCGGCGTGGCGGCGCTGACCTCGGCCTTCCCGGGGCTCTATCCGCACCGGGTGCTGCTCTGCCTCGCCGTGCTGGTGCTGGTGACCGCTGTGAACCTGCGCGGGATCGCCGAGTCGGCCCGCTGGTTCATGGCGCCGACCGCGGTCTTCGTGCTGTCGATCATGGCGATCATCGTGGTCGGCCTGTTCCGCTCCCACCCGGCCAGCACCGCGGCGGCGGCCGGCCACGCCTCGGTGGTGGCGCAGAACGCCACCGGGGTCGGCGCGCTGCTGCTGCTCAAGGCCTTCGCGTCCGGCTGCTCGGCGCTGACCGGGGTGGAGGCGGTGGCCAACGCGGTGCCGAGCTTCCGGGCTCCCCGGGCGAAGCGGGCCCAGCACACCGAGGTCGCGCTGGGCGCGCTGCTCGGCGTGATGCTGATCGGTCTCGCGGTGCTGATCGGCCGGTTCCACCTGCGGCCGGTGGACGGGGTCACGCTGCTGGCGCAGCTGGCCGACGCCTCGCTGGGGCACGGCTTCGGGTTCTACCTGGTGCAGTTCGCCACCGTGGTGCTGCTGGCGCTGGCCGCCAACACCTCGTTCGGCGGCCTGCCGGTGCTGATGCGGCTGCTGGCCCGGGACAACCACCTGCCGCACGTCTTCGCGCTGCGCGCCGACCACCAGGTGCACCGGCACGGCGTGCTCTTCCTGGCGCTGGTCTCGGCCGGGCTGCTGGTGGCCTCCGGCGGCGATGTGAACAGCCTGGTGCCGCTGTTCTCGATCGGCGTCTTCGTCGGCTTCACCATCTGCCAGGTCGGCATGGTCAGGCACTGGCGGCTGGAGCGCGGTGCCGGTTGGCGCGGCAAGGCGGCGCTCAACGGCTTCGGCGCGGTGCTGACCGGGGTGGCCACCCTGGTGGTGACCGGCACCAAGTTCACCGAGGGTGCCTGGGGCGTGGTGGTCGCGCTGCCGGTGCTGGTGCTGGTCTTCGAGGCGGTGCACCGGGCGTACGGCCGGATCGGCGAGCGGCTGGAGCTGGGCCGGATCCCCGGTCCGGTGGTCCGGCGGCGCTCCACCGTGGTGGTCCCGGTCCACTCGATCTCCCGGCTGACCCGGGAGGCGCTGGCCGCCGCGATGTCGCTGGGCGACGAGGTGCTGGCGGTCACCGTGGTGCCCACCGACCCGGATGCCGAGGATGCGCAGGCCATCCAGGCGCTGCGCCGGGACTGGGAGCTGTGGCAGCCGGGGGTGCCGCTGGTCGAGGTGGCGGATGCGCACCGGCGGCTCGGCCGGCCGCTGGTCGGCTTCGTGCAGGGGCTGACCGCCGAGCGCGTGACGGTGCTGATCGCCGAGGTGGAGCCGGTACGGCTGTGGCAGCGGGCGCTGCAGAACCAGCGCGGGGTGCTGATCGACCGGGCGCTGCGCCGGCACACCGACGCGGTGGTCTGCCGGCTGCGGCTGCACATGTGAGCCTGCGGTGCGCAGAGCCTCGGATACCTGAGCTTGTAAGGCCCGCAGCGCGGTCTGGCCCTAGAAACGGAGCCCAAACGTCACGATTAGCGTATAGATGAGATAACAGCTGAGTATTTTGACGGGCTCTTAACACCGGCTCTTAACGTCCCCCGTGCAGCCCGCTCTCAGTCACTCGCACCCGGCCTGGCCTGCGGAAACTCTCCGACGGGCCGGGCCGGACGGCGTCTGGGGGCGCCGTGGATCGCCCATTGCCTTTACGCCCAGGCCGCATACGCTCCCGGATGTGTTCAATGTGCCCTCGGCGCTCAAGCGCCTCGTGATCGGCAAGGCCATGCGCAGCGAGGAGCTGGGCGAGACCCTGCTCCCCAAGCGCCTGGCGCTGCCGATCTTCGCGTCCGACCCGCTCTCCTCGGTGGCCTACGCCACCGAGGAGATCCTGCTGGTGCTCACCGTCGGCGGCACCGCTTTCCTCTACCTGACGCCATGGGTCGCCCTCGGCGTCGTGGCACTGATGGCCGTGGTGGTCCTCTCCTACCGCCAGGTGGTGCACGCCTACCCGGGCGGCGGCGGCTCCTACGAGGTGGTGACGCGCAACCTCGGCGCCAAGGCCGGTCTGGTGGTGGCCGCCTCGCTGATGGTCGACTACGTGATGACCGTCGCGGTGTCGGTCGCCTCCGGCGTGGACAACATCATCTCGGCGTTCCCCGGGCTCGGTGACTACCGGGTCGTGATGGCCTGCAGCTTCGTGGCGCTGCTGGCCGCGATGAACCTGCGCGGGGTGCGGGAGTCCGGCAAGGCGTTCGCCGCGCCGACCTACATGTTCATCTTCGGCATCCTGCTGATGGTGGCCACCGGCTTCATCAAGATGGCCTTCGGACACGCCCCGGTGGCCGAGAGCGCCAAGTACGCGATCATCCCGACCGACCACAACGGCACGCTGGCCGGCGTGGCGCTGATCATGCTGGGTCTGAAGGCCTTCGCCTCCGGTTGCACCGCGCTCACCGGCGTCGAGGCGATCTCCAACGGCGTGCCGGCGTTCCGGGCCCCGAAGTCCAAGAACGCCGCCACTACGATGTCCTGGATGGGCATCACCGCCGTGGTGATGTTCATCGGCATCACCGTGCTGGCGCTGGTCGCCAAGGTGCACAAGACCAACGACACCTGCCAGTTGGTCGGCTTCCAGGGCGACTGCCACACGGCCTCGCAGCCCACCGTGATCGCCCAGCTCGCCTCGTCGATCTTCGGTGGCGACCACAGCCCGCTCTTCTACTTCATCCAGGCCGCCACCGCGCTGGTGCTGATCCTGGCCGCCAACACCGCCTTCAACGGGTTCCCGCTGCTCGGCTCGATCCTGGCCCAGCACCGCTACCTGCCCCGGCAGTTCCACACCCGCGGCGACCGCCTGGCGTTCTCCAACGGCATCATCGCGCTGGCCGTGGTGAACATCCTGCTGCTGTGGTTCTACAAGGCCAATGTGGACAACCTGATCCACCTCTACATCCTGGGCGTCTTCACCTCCTTCACGCTCTCCCAGATCGGCATGGTCCGGCACTGGAACGAGGTGCTGAGCACCGAGACCGACCCCAAGGTGCGGGCCGGCGCCCAGCGCTCCCGGGTGATCAACGCCTTCGGTGCCTGCACCACCGGCCTGGTCTTCGTGATCGTGATGGCCACCAAGTTCATGGAGGGCGCCTGGCTGGCGGTGCTGGCCGCGATCGTGCTCTTCGTGATGATGCGGGGCATACGCAAGCACTACGACTCGGTCGCTGACGAACTGACCGTGGACGACCCGCAGGCCGACTCGGTCCGCCCGTCCAAGGTGCACGGCATCGTGCTGGTCTCCAAGCTCCACAAGCCGACCCTGCGGGCCCTGGGGTACGCCGAGGCGTTCCGCCCGGACACCCTGGAGGCGGTCACGGTCTCGGTGGAGAAGGAGGACACCGAGGAACTCAAGGAGCAGTGGCAGGAGTTCGACGTCCGGGTGCCGCTCAAGGTGCTGGACTCGCCGTACCGCGAGATCACCAAGCCGGTCGTCGCCTACGTCCGCTCGGTGCGCCGCACCAGCCCGCGGGACGCGGTCGCGGTCTTCATCCCGGAGTACGTGGTCGGCCACTGGTGGGAGCACTTCCTGCACAACCAGTCGGCGCTGTGGCTGAAGAGCCGGCTGCTCTTCACCCCCGGCGTGATGGTGATCAGCGTGCCCTGGCAGCTGTCCTCCGCGCCGAAGGCGGACCACCCGGCCCGGCGCGGCCCGGGCGCGGTGCGCCGCGGTGAGCCGCTGAACAACAAGAACGGCAAGCGCCGGCAGCCGATCGAGGCACCCGAGCACGCCTGACACACCGCCGCAGCGGCGCAGTGGCGCAGCGGGCCCCGGAGCGAACTTCGCTCCGGGGCCCGCTGCCGTCGGCGGGCCCGCGCCGCGTCGCGGTGCCGCTGGTGGGCCTGCCCGCGCCGCGCTGCCGCTGGTGGGCCTGCCCGCGCCGCGCTGCCGCCGGCGGGCCCGCACCCGTTTCGGGCGCGCTAACGCGGCGGTCACGGCGGCGTATGGAGCGCGTCAAGAGCCGTATGGGGGCCGTCAACATGACGGAGCCGCCCGTATGGAGGGCGTCAATAACCGCTGGGGGGCGCGAAACAGACGGTTTGCTACTGGAGCCGGTAGCCCACCGGCGTCGTGCGGAGCCCTGGGGCCGCCCACGGCAACGTTCCTGAAGCAACTGGTGGAGCTCATGCTCGATCTCGTCTTCGTCGGCCTCACGGTCCTCGTGTTCGCCGTCCTCGCTCTGATCGCCAAGGGGGTGGAGAAGCTGTGAGTGAGCGCAGCGAACGAACCATCCAGAGGTGCGTGTGCCGCGAAGCGCTCGCCGAGCGAAGCGAGGCGGGCGCATGAGTGGCGAGAACATCGCAGGTCTGATCATCGCAGTCGCGCTCATCGGCTATCTCGTCGTGGCGCTGATCCACCCGGAGAAGTTCTGACATGAGTTCCACTCTTGCTGGGTGGCTGCAGGCGCTCGCCCTGGTGGGTGCGCTGGCCCTGTGCTACCGACCGCTCGGCGACTACATCGCCAAGCTCCTGACCACCGCCAAGCACCTCAGAGTCGAGCGCGGCCTCTACAAGCTGGTCGGCGTGGACGGCGATGCCGACCAGCGCTGGACCGCCTACCTGCGCTCGGTGCTGGCCTTCTCGGCCGTCTCGGTGCTGTTCCTCTACGGCTTCATGCGCCTGCAGAGCCACCTGATGCTCAGCCTGGGCTTCAAGGCGGTCAACGAGCACAGTGCCTGGAACACCGCCATCTCGTTCGTGACCAACACCAACTGGCAGGACTACAGCGGCGAGTCCACCATGGGCCACCTGGTGCAGATGGCCGGCCTGGCGGTGCAGAACTTCGTCTCCGCCGCCGTGGGCATCGCGGTGGTCGCCACGCTGATCCGCGGCTTCACCCGCTCCAAGACCGACCGGGTCGGCAACTTCTGGGTCGACCTGACCCGGATCTGCCTGCGCCTGCTGCTGCCGCTGTCGATCGTCTTCGCGATCGTCCTGGTCGCCAACGGCGTGATCCAGAACTTCCACGGCTTCCACGACCTCACCACCCTGGGCGGCGACACCCAGTCGATCCCGGGCGGCCCGGTGGCCTCCCAGGAGGTCATCAAGGAACTGGGCACCAACGGCGGCGGCTTCTTCGGCGCCAACTCGGCCCACCCGTTCGAGAACCCGAACGGCTTCACCAACTGGCTGGAGATCTTCCTGCTGCTGGTGATCTCGTTCTCGCTGCCCCGCACCTTCGGCAAGATGGTCGGCGACCACCGCCAGGGCTACGCGATCGTCTCGGTGATGGCCCTGTTCTGGACGGCCTCGGCCGCCCTGCTGACGTTCTTCGAGACCCACCCGGCCGGCACCGCGCTCAAGGCGGCCGGCGCGGCGATGGAGGGCAAGGAGGAGCGTTTCGGCCCGTGGGCCTCCGCTCTGTTCGCCTCCTCCACCACGCTCACCTCCACCGGTGCGGTGGACGCCGCGCACGACTCGCTGACCCCGGGCGGCGGCGGCGTGACGATCTTCGACATGATGCTCGGCGAGATCGCGCCCGGCGGTACCGGCTCCGGCCTGTACGGCATGCTGATCCTGGCCATCGTGGCGGTCTTCGTCGCCGGCCTGATGGTCGGGCGCACCCCCGAATACCTGGGCAAGAAGCTGGGCGGGCGGGAGATGAAGTTCGCCTCCCTCTACATCCTGACCACCCCGGCCATCGTGCTGATCGGCACCGGTGTGGCGATGGCGCTGGGCGGTGAGCGGGCCAACATGGGCAACACCGGGGCGCACGGCTTCTCCGAGGTGCTGTACGCCTTCACCTCGGCGGCCAACAACAACGGCTCCGCGTTCGGCGGCCTGACCGTCATCTCGCCCTGGTGGGACACCGCGCTGGGCCTGGCGATGGTGCTCGGCCGGTTCCTGCCGATCATCTTCGTGCTGGCGCTGGCGGGCTCGCTCGCCAAGCAGCAGCCGGTCCCGGCGTCCGCCGGCACCCTGCCCACCCACAAGCCGCTCTTCGTCGGTCTGCTCTCGGGCGTCGTCCTGATCGTCGTCGGCCTCACCTACTTCCCGGCCCTGGCTCTGGGGCCGATCGCGGAAGGTCTGCACTGATGTCCACCACACTCACTCCCGCACCGGCCGAACAGGGGACGGCCCCCGCACCGCACAGAGCGTCCAGCGGCCTGCTGGACCCGAAGCTGATCGTCAAGTCGCTGCCGGACGCGGTGAAGAAGCTCGACCCCCGGGTGATGTTCAAGAACCCGGTGATGTTCGTGGTCGAGGTCGGCTCGGTGGTCACCACCGTGTCGGCGTGCGCCCACCCCTCGGTCTTCGCCTGGGCGATCACCATCTGGCTGTGGCTCACCACGATCTTCGCCAACCTGGCCGAGGCGGTGGCCGAGGGCCGCGGCAAGGCCCAGGCCGACACGCTGCGCAAGGCCAAGACCGAATCGGTTGCCCGCCGCCTGGTCAACTGGCCGGCGAGCAACGACGAGGAAGAAGTTCCGGGAACCCAGCTCCAGTTGGGCGACCACGTGGTCGTCGAGGCCGGCCAGGTCATCCCCGGTGACGGCGACGTGGTCGAGGGTGTCGCCTCCGTCGACGAGTCGGCGATCACCGGTGAATCCGCGCCGGTGATCCGCGAGTCGGGCGGTGACCGCTCCGCGGTGACCGGTGGCACCAAGGTGCTCTCCGACAAGATCGTGGTGAAGATCGCCACCGAGCCCGGCAAGTCCTTCATCGACCGGATGATCGCCCTGGTCGAGGGCGCGGCCCGGCAGAAGACCCCCAACGAGATCGCCCTCAACATCCTGCTGGCCTCGCTGACCATCGTCTTCCTGGTCGCCGTGGTCACCCTGCAGCCGATGGCGACCTACGCCGGTGCGCCGCAGTCGATGATCGTGCTGGTCGCGCTGATCGTGGCGCTGATCCCGACCACCATCGGCGCGCTGCTCTCCGCGATCGGCATCGCCGGCATGGACCGCCTGGTGCAGCGCAACGTGCTGGCCATGTCCGGGCGGGCGGTCGAGGCCGCCGGTGACGTCAACACCCTGCTGCTGGACAAGACCGGCACCATCACCCTGGGCAACCGCCAGGCCGCCGAGTTCCTGCCCGCCGAAGGCGTGTCCCGGGACGAACTGGCCGACGCCGCCCAGCTGTCCAGCCTCGCCGACGAGACCCCGAGGGCCGCTCGATCGTGGTGCTCGCCAAGACCGACTACGGTCTGCGGGCCCGCGAGCAGGGCGAGTTGACGCACGCCACCTGGGTGCCGTTCACCGCCCAGACCCGCATGTCCGGCGTCGACCTGGAGGAGGCCGACGGCCTGCACCAGGTCCGCAAGGGCGCGGCCGGCTCGGTGGCCAACTGGGTCACCGACAACGCCGGCACGGTCGGCTCCGACGTCGCCCAGCTGGTCGACGGCATCTCCGCGGCCGGCGGCACCCCCTGGTGGTCGCCATCAGGATCGCCGATGCGCCGGCCCGCGTGCTCGGGGTGATCTACCTCAAGGACGTGGTCAAGGAGGGCATGCGCGAGCGGTTCGACGAACTGCGCCGGATGGGCATCAAGACCATCATGATCACGGGTGACAACCCGCTGACCGCCAAGGCGATCGCGGACGAGGCCGGCGTGGACGACTTCCTCGCCGAGGCCACTCCCGAGGACAAGATGGCCCTGATCAAGAAGGAGCAGGAGGGCGGCAAGCTGGTCGCGATGACCGGCGACGGCACCAATGACGCCCCCGCCCTGGCCCAGGCCGACGTCGGCGTGGCGATGAACACCGGCACCATGGCGGCCAAGGAGGCCGGCAACATGGTGGACCTGGACTCCAACCCCACCAAGCTGATCGAGATCGTCGAGATCGGCAAGCAACTGCTGATCACCCGCGGCGCGTTGACCACCTTCTCGATCGCCAACGACGTCGCCAAGTACTTCGCGATCATCCCCGCGATGTTCGCCAGCGTGTACCCCGGTCTGAAGCACCTGAACATCATGGGTCTGCACAGCCCGACCTCGGCGATCACCTCGGCGATCATCTTCAACGCGCTGGTCATCATCGGGCTCATCCCGCTCGCCCTGCGCGGTGTCAAGTACCGTCCCTCCAATGCCAGTTCGCTGCTGGCCCGGAACATCGGGGTGTACGGGATCGGCGGCCTGATCGTGCCGTTCATCGGAATCAAGGCGATCGACCTGATCGTCCAGTTCATCCCCGGCCTGCGCTGAGCAGCGGAAGGAGGAGAAAGACCATGTCCAAGCCCCTGCCCGCCGCGGTGCGCACCTACGCCACCGCCTTGCGGATGCTGCTGGTACTGACCGTGATCCTGGGCATCGCCTACCCGTTGCTGGTCACCGGGATCAGCCAGGTCGCGTTCGCCGACAAGGCCAACGGCTCGGTCGTGACGTCCGACGGCAAGGAGATCGGGTCCAGCCTGCTGGGCCAGAACTACGACCTGCCCAAGACCAACCCGAACGACCCCAAGGAGACGCCCAAGCCGGACCCGAAGTGGTTCCAGCCGCGTCCCTCGGCGGCCGGTTACGACCCGCACGGCTCGGCCGCCAGCAACCTCGGCCCCAACGACGACGGTCTGACCAAGACCATCGAGCAGCGCCGCACCGACGTCGCGGCCTTCGACAAGGTCGACCCGGCCGGCGTGCCGGCCGACGCGCTGACCGCCTCCGGCTCCGGCCTCGACCCGCACATCTCCACGGCCTACGCCAAGGAGCAGGTCAACCGGGTCGTCCAGGCCCGCGGTGGCAAGGTGACGGCCGATCAGCTGAACGCGCTGATCTCCAAGTACACCGACGGCCGCTCGCTCGGCTTCCTCGGTGCCCCGGGTGTCAACGTGGTGCTGCTCAACAAGGCGTTGAGCGAGCTCCAGTGACAACCGCCTCGATCACGTGACTGGACCGGCCCCCCCGCGGGCCGGTCCAGTCACGTCTCCGCCCACCCTCCTGAAGAGAGGACCCATGGCTCGCGATCTCGCCGCCACCGCCCCGCCCCGGCGCGGGCGGCTGAGGGTGTACCTCGGCTCGGCCCCCGGAGTCGGCAAGACCTACCGGATGCTGGACGAGGCCCGGCGCAGACAGGACCGCGGTGCCGACGTGGTGGTGGGCTACATCGAGTGCCACGGCCGCAAGCACACCGAGGCGATGCTCGACGGCCTGGAGGTGGTGCCCCGGCTGCACCGCGACTACCGCGGCACCGACTTCACCGAGATGGACATCGACGCCATCGTGGCCCGCCGCCCCGGTGTGGTCCTGGTGGACGAGCTGGCCCACAGCAACATCCCCGGCGGCCGGCACGCCAAGCGCTGGCAGGACGTCGAGGAGCTGCTAGCCGCCGGCCTGGACGTGATCACCACGGTCAACGTCCAGCACCTGGAGAGCCTCAACGACGTGGTCCAGAAGATCACCGGCACCCCGCAGCGGGAGACCGTGCCGGACGAGGTGGTCCGCCGGGCCGACCAGATCGAACTCGTCGACATGGCCCCGCAGGCGCTGCGCCGGCGGATGGCCCATGGCAACGTCTACAAGGCCGAGAAGGTGGACGCCGCGCTCACCAACTACTTCCGGGTCGGGAACCTGACGGCGCTGCGGGAGCTCGCCCTGCTCTGGGTGGCCGGCCGGGTCGACGAGGGGCTGCGCGACTACCGTGCCGAGCACAACATCGACCGGGTGTGGGAGACCCGGGAGCGGGTGGTGGTCGCGCTCACCGGCGGGCCGGAGGGCGAGACCCTGATCCGCCGCGCCGCCCGGATCGCCGACCGCACGGCGGCCGGCCAGCTGCTCGCCGTGCACGTCACCCGAAGTGACGGCCTGGCGGGTGCCTCCCCGGCGGCGCTGGCCAACCAGCGGCGGCTGGTGGAGACCCTGGGCGGCAGCTACCACGTGGTGGTGGGCGACCACATCCCCACCGCCCTGCTCGGCTTCGCCCGCGCCAACGACGCCACCCAGCTGGTGCTCGGCACCAGCCGGCGCGGCCGCACCGCCCGGTTCCTCACCGGCCCGGGCATCGGCGAGACCACCGTGGACGCCTCCGAGGACATCGACGTCCACATGGTCACCCATGAGTTCACCGGGCGCGGCCGGCTGCTGCCCTCGCTGGGCCGGCGGCACTCCCGGGGGCGCACGGTGGCCGGCTTCGCCTCCGGGCTGGCGCTGCCGTTCGGGCTCACCGGCGTCCTCTCCCAGCTGCACCACACCCTCAACCTGACCACCGACGCCCTGCTATTCCAGCTCGGCGTGGTCGCGGTGGCGCTGCTCGGCGGCGCCGCCTCCGCCCTGGTGGCCTCGCTGATCGCCTCGCTGCTGCTGAACTACTACTTCATCCCGCCGGTGCACACCTTCACCATCGGCGAGACCAACAACGTGATCGCCCTGATGGTCTTCGCGGCGGTCGCGCTCACCGTCTCCACCGTGGTGGACCGGGCCGCCCGGCAGACCCAGCGGGCGGCCAGCGCCACGGCGGAGGCGGAGAGCCTGTCCACCCTGGCCGGCACCGTGCTGCGCAGCCGGGAGACCGACGCCTCGGCCATACCGAACCTGCTCGACCACTCCCGCAACACCTTCGGCCTGGACTCGGTGGCGCTGCTCTCCCGGGAGACCGGCGACGTGCTGGCCCGCAGCGACGCCTCCGGCCCGCGGGACACCCACGGCACCGACACCACCGAGGTGCCGGTGGGCAGCGACGAGCTGCTGATCCTCACCGGGCGCCGGCTGCCGGCCGACCAGCAGCGGATGCTGACCGCCTTCGCCGCCCATGTGGCCGCCGCCCTGGAGCGCGACCGGCTGGCCGCGGTGGCGGCCGAGGTGGAGCCGATCAAGGCCGCCGACAAGATGCGCACCGCGCTGCTGGCCGCGGTCAGCCACGATCTGCGCACCCCGCTGGCGGCGGCGCTGGCCTCGGTCGGCTCGCTGCGCAGCCCGGACGTGGAGTTCTCACCGGAGGACGTCGCCGAACTGCTGGCCACCGCCGACGAGTCGCTGGTCAAGCTGACCCGGCTGGTGGACAACCTGCTCGACATGAGCCGGCTGCAGGCCGGCGCGCTCACCCTGCACCTGGCGCCGGTCCACCTGGAGGAGGTGCTGCCCAGGGCGCTGGACTCCCTGCAGGACCCGGACGCCCCGGTGCAGCCGCTCGGCCTGGAGACCGCGCCCGCCGTGCTGGCCGACCCGCCGCTGCTGGAGCGGGTGCTGGCCAACGTGATCACCAACGCGCTGCGGCACAACGCCCCCGGCGCCCCGGTGCTGGTCAGCGCCAGCGCCTACCCGAGCCCCGAGCCCGGCGGCCGGCCCGCCGAGCAGGTGCAGATCCGGATCGCCGACCGCGGCCCCGGCATCCCGCCGGCCGACCGGGACCGGGTGTTCCTGCCGTTCCAGCGGCTCGGCGACACCGACAACACCACCGGCGTGGGCCTCGGGCTGGCGCTCTCCCGGGGACTGGCCGAGGCGATGGGCGGCACCCTGGAGGTCGAGGACACGCCCGGCGGCGGCACCACCATGCTGCTCACCCTGCCCGCGGCACCACAGGAGGAGGTCTCTTGAATCAGATCCTGATCGTGGACGACGAACCGCAGCTGCTGCGGGCACTGCGGATCAATCTGCGGGCCCGCTCCTACCAGGTGGCCACCGCCGACACCGCCGCGGCCGCCCTGGAAGCCGCCTCCCGGTCCCGGCCGGACGCGGTGCTGCTCGACCTGGGCCTGCCCGACCTGGACGGCGTGCAGGTGATCCACCGGCTGCGGGACCGCGGCCAGGTGCCGATCATCGTGCTCTCCGGCCGCAGCGGCGCGGACGACAAGATCCAGGCGCTGGACGCGGGCGCCGACGACTACGTGACCAAGCCGTTCCTGATGGACGAGCTGTTCGCCCGGCTGCGGGCCGTGCTGCGCCGCCCGGGCACCGCGGCCCTGCTGAACCAGGTGGTGATCGGCGACCACGTGGTGGACCTGACGGCCGGCACGGTGACCAGGGTGGCCGGGCACGGGCCGCTTCAGCTGCGGCTCACCCCCACCGAGTGGAAGATCCTCACCATGCTGCTGGCCAGCCCCGGACGGCTGCTGCCGGGCCGCCAGATCCTGCGTGCCGTCTGGGGTCCCGGGCACGAGGAACGCGGCAACTACCTGCGGGTCTACCTGGCCGGACTGCGCCGCAAGTTGGAGCGCGACCCGGCCCGGCCGCGCCATCTGATCACCGAGCCGGGGATCGGTTACCGCTACGAGCCCTGACGCCTCCTCCGGTCCGCGCTAATGATCCGTCAAGACCGTGGTCGCGGGTGCCAAAGGAGCGTCAAGGAGGCGCAGAATCCTCGATGCGCGCGGCTAGCTTCAGTCGTGCGGAAACGGGGAGGACGCGCGGCGATGGCAGTCGGGGAGCGAACAGCGGTGGTATCGGGGGAGGGTCCGTCCGGGGGGACGGGCCCTGATACCGGAAGCACGACTGCCGCGCCGCGCACCGCGATCCAGGCGGTGGCCGGCGGGCTGACCCTGCCGGCCCGGCTGCGGCGGCTCCGGGCGGCCGGACACTGGACCACCCCGCGCCGGGTCCGGGCCCTCACCGCGGCGGTGCTGGCCGCCCTGCTGCTGATGATCGGGCTCACCGCGAGCCTGCTGACCGGCGCCCGGGACGCCGTGGACGAGATCGGCCACCGCACCGCCCCGCAGGCCGAGCGGGCCGCCGACCTGTACTTCGCGCTCGGCGACATGGACGCCCAGGCCGCCAACCTGCTGCTGGTGGGCGCCGATTCACAGCACGCCGGCCAGCGCGACGGCGTCCACAACACCTATGAGCAGCGCCGCGCACAGGCCGACAGCGATCTGGAGCAGGCCACCGAGGCGGTCGGCGGCAGCGCTGCGGCCCGCCAGGCGGCCCGGGCCGAGCTGGACGCGCTCGGCCAGTACGAGGGCCTGGTGGCCCGGATGGACGAGCAGGAGGGCGCCGCCAAGGCCGGCCCTGGACACCCGCCGGCGGACGCGCTCGCCACCTACCGGCAGGCCACCGACCTGCTGCGGACCCAGCTGCTGCCGGGCGCCGACCAGGTGGCCAAGAGCAACGCCGACGCCGTCGACCGGCGGTACGCCGACGAGCGGTCCGCGCTGGGCAGCGGCTTCTGGGAGCTGCTCGGCAGCGGCCTGCTGGTGCTGATCGCCATCGCCGTGCTGCAGCGCACCCTGGCGGTCCGCTACCGCCGGCTGCTCTCCCCGCCGCTGCTGCTCGCCGGGGTGCTCACGCTGGCCGGCCTGATCTGGGCGGTCACGCTGACCTCGGGCACCTCGGACCGGCTGCACACCGCCAAGGTGGACGCCTACGACTCGGTGCTCTCGCTCGGCCGGGCCCAGGCGGTGGCCTACGACTCCAACGCCGACGAGAGCCGCTGGCTGGTCGACCCGGAGCGGGCGGGCCAGTACCAGCAGAGCTTCCTCGACAAGAGCCAGCAGATAGCCGGCTTCGACGGCATCGCCGACTACTCCGGCTACCTGCCGAGGCTGTCCGCCGCGGTCAACGCGCACCACACCGCCGCCGACGCGGTCGACTTCCGCGGCTACCTCGGCGACGAGCTGCGCAACATCACCTTCCCCGGCGAGCAGCAGGCCGCCGACAAGCTGCTGGACGACTACCTGACCTACCAGCAGGACGACGCCAAGATCCGCGAACTCAACGGCCAGGGCAAGCTCGCCGACGCGATCACCTTCGACACCGGTACCAACCCGGGGCAGTCCGACGGTGACTTCACGGCGCTCAGCAACGACTTCGACACCGTGGTCGGGATCAACCAGCAGGCGTTCCACCAGGCGGTCAGCCAGAGCGACGACGACCTCGGCGCGGGCAGCGCGGCCGGTCTCGGGGTGCTCGGCGCGGGCGCCCTGGTGCTGGCGGTGCTGGCGGTGCGGCCGCGGCTGCGCGAGTACCGCTGACGGTCAGTCGAGGTGGTGGCCGCTCTGCCGGGGCAGCGCCAGCGCGACCGTGTCCGCGAACTCCCGTACCGCGCTGGTCCGGGAGACCACCCGGCCGCGGTGCACCACCAGCCGGCTGTGCCCGCCGGAGAGCGCGCCCGTCAGGCTGTCCCCGCGCACCGCGAGCAGCTCGGCGGGGAAGCCCGCGTCCACCCGCACCGGCGGCAGGTCCATCAGCAACCGGGCCTGGCCGCTGACCGCCTCGTAGGCCGCCGCCGGACTCAACACCCCACCGGCGGCCAGCAGATAGGCGGCCTCCAGCGGATCGGCCCGGCCGACCGGATTGGCCGCGTCCCGCAACGCACCGCTGCCTGCGGCCAGTTGAACCTGATGTCCGGTCAACTCCCTTAGCGCTGCGGTAGGCAGGCCCTCCGGCGGACCGTCCAGCTCGCCGCAGCCGCCGCTCTGCGGCAGGCAGAGCACCCGGGCGCCGGCCGCCCGCAGCGCCGCTCCGCTGCCCGGTCGCAGCCGGTCGCACGGGCCGAGCGCCAACCGCGGGCGCAGCGGGGCCAGCGGTGCCAGCAGCCGGGCCAGCTGCGCCGGGTCGCCGCCCCGCAGATGCAGGTCGAGCGGGCGGTCGAACTCGGCGGCCAGTGCCGCCGCCAGCCGTACGAAGCCCACCGGGTCGGGGTCGAGCTCGGGGCAGCCGCCGACCGCGTCCGCGCCGAGCCGCAGCGCCTCGCGCAGCCGGGCCCGGCCGTCCGCCCCGGCGCGGCCGGTGAGCAGCCGGGGCATCGCCACCGCCTGCAGCTCGGTGAGGCCGTTCAGGGCCTGTCGGGCGGTGAGCACCGCGTCCAGGCGGCGCAGCCCGTGCGGTGCGCCGATCCGCACATGGGTGCGCTGGGCGGTGGCGCCGTAGCCGAGCGAGGTGAGGGCGGCCTCGGTGACCCGGCGGACCAGCCGGCCCGCCTCCTCGCCCAGGGGCTGGTCCGGGGTGGCGGCCGGGGGCGGTGCGGTGAACGCGCTGTCGTGGTGGGCGTGCGGCTCGGCGGGTGCGGGCAGCAGCAGATAGCCCGTCAGATCGATCCGGGCGCCCGAGGTCACCGCCGGCTCGGTGCCGGTGACCGCGCCGGCCGGCAGGGCGGCCAGCGGCAGCGGGCCGAGGCAGCCGGCGGTGCCCACCGCCTGGATCCGGGTGCCGCTGACCCGTACGTCCACCAGTCGGCCGTCGGCCAGCCGGGCGCCCGCCAGCAGCAGCACCGGCCCGTGGTCCAGCGGGTTGCCGCCCCGGACGCCGGAGCCGGGCGGGCCGTGCCGCGGGCCGTCGGGGGCTGCGCCGTCCCGACTCATGCGCCGACGTCCCGACTCATGCGCCCGCCCCGCGTTGCTCGCTCACCGGCCGGCTCCTCCCTGGAGATCACTGGCCGCTGAGCCTACGAGCCGTCGGGCCGCCCGCCGCGCAGGCTCGCGCGGGCCCGCCGGGGAGCGGCGCGGGCGGGCCGGACCCGATGGCCGGGCTCGTGCATCCGTACGAGTCCGCGACCTGGGATCTTGCCGCCGGAGTACGGATTTCACCTTGGGACCGGAACCGTGTAATCTCTTCCTCGTTCGGCCGGTTCGCCCCTATAGCTCAGTCGGTAGAGCGTCTCCATGGTAAGGAGAAGGTCTGCGGTTCGATTCCGCATGGGGGCTCTGATGATCAGTGTCCGTTTCGGCGGGCACCGATCATCAAGGCGGTGTAGCTCAGTTGGTAGAGCAAGCGGCTCATAATCGCTGTGTCACCGGTTCAAGTCCGGTCACCGCTACCCCGCGTAGTCGGTCGGAGGCTAACCCCCCGATCGGCTACTCTTGTTGTGTCATCACCCATTGTCCAAGGAAGGCACTCCCGTGGCTGCCACCGACGTCCGCCCGAAGATCACGCTGGCCTGCGTGGAGTGCAAGGAGCGGAACTACATCACCAAGAAGAACCGGCGTAACGACCCGGACCGCCTTGAGATGAAGAAGCACTGCCCGCGTTGCAACTCACACACGGCGCACCGCGAGACCCGCTGACCCTTTAGGGCATCATCGGGCCTGGCATGACAGGTCATGACTTCAGGCCGCACCCTTCTCCGGGGTGCGGCCTGAAGTCGTTTTCGCGTGTGACCCGACGTCGTTTTTTCCCATCGCACAGCTGAGGAGCACGTCAATGGCGCTGGACCCCTCGTTCATCGGGCGGAGTTACCCGCCCACCGCTCCCTATGAGGTGGGCCGGGAGAAGATCCGCGAGTTCGCCCTGGCGGTCGGCGACCTGAACCCCGCCTATCTGGACCAGTCGGCGGCCAAGGCGCTCGGCTACCCGGATGTGATCGCCCCGCCGACCTTCGCGATCGCCCTCGCCGTGCCGGCCTCCGACCAGGTGATCGAGGACCCGGCGCTGGGCCTGGACTACAGCCGGGTGGTGCACGGCGACCAGAAGTTCAGCTACAGCCGCCCGCTGCGCGCCGGTGACCGGGTGCGGGTGACGGTGCGGATCGAGAACATCAAGTCGCTCGCGGGCAACGATGTGCTGACCGTCACAGGCGAGATGCACGAGGAGAGCGGCGAGCACCTGGTGACCACCGTCATGACCCTGGTCTCGCGGGCGGTCCCGGACGACGAGACGAAGGGCGAGTGACCCCGATGGCGATCAGCTTCGACGAGGTCGAGGTCGGCACCGAGCTGCCGGCCCAGTCGTTCCCGGTCAGCCGCGCCGCGCTGGTGCGCTACGCGGGCGCCTCGGGCGACTTCAACCCGATCCACTGGAACGAGAAGTTCGCCGTCTCGGTGGGCCTGCCCGATGTGATCGCGCACGGCATGTTCACCATGGCCGAGGCGATCCGGGTGGTCACCGACTGGGTCGGCGACCCGGGTGCGCTGGTGGAGTACGGCGTGCGCTTCACCCGCCCGTGGTGGTGCCCAACGACGACGCCGGCGCTGTGATCGAGGTCTCAGGCAAGGTGGCCAAGCTGCTGGACGGGCGCCGGGTGCAGGTCGACCTGGTGGCGACCAGCGGCGGCCTGAAGGTGCTGGGCCAGTCCCGTGCGGTGGTGCAGCTCGGCTGACGCCGCCCGACCGCTCGGTTTCCCACCGCGCGCCGCTCCCTCACGGGGGCGGCGCGTGGTGCTTTTCGGGGAGCAGTCGAACACGTTGCGTGGTCGGATGCCCGGGGCGTACGGTCCTGCGCAGCACCGAGGCGCCTGATATCCCGGCAGGCCGACCAGGTGTGCGGCAGGCACCGCGACGCTGTGTCCGGCCTGTCCGGCAACGAACGCATCGACCCGGGCATCCGTGTGTCCGGAGCCAGAACGTGCGTACCCCCACGGTCCCTTGACGGCCGTCGGCAATGCCCGGAGGGCCGTTTTCCGCGGCCTGAGCCGTCCGTTCCCCCCGAATCATTCCCAGCGGCCCGGCAGGGCCTTGAGCGTGAGGGGTCTCCCATGTCCACCACCGCCACGCGGTCTCGTTCCGACTCGGCGCCCGGCCTGGTCCGGCCGCTGCGCGAGGCCCAACTCGGCCTGGGCACCGTCTACTTGGTCCACCCCGGCGGGTCGGCCGCAAGCGTTCACCGATCGCTGGCCGGCGCGCTGCCGCAGGGCGTCGGGCTGACCGTGCTCGACCTGGCCCAGCTGCCCGAGTACCACCAGGGCGCACTCGACGGCGGTCGGACCGCGACCGCCCTGGCGACGCTGGCCGACCGGCTCGCCGGGCAGCTCGCCGAGCTCACCGGCGCCGCACCCGACTCGCCCTGGTCGCTGGGTGGCTGGGCGTTCGGCGGAGTGCTGGCGCAGGCCCTGGTGGAGCGGCTGCCGGCCGATCGGCGCCCCGCCGAGCTGGTGCTGCTGGACAGCATCGCGCCGGTCGCCGCCCACCGGCGGTCGGGCGGGGAGCCGGAACCGGCGCAGCTGCTGCGCCGGTTCGCCATGTACCTGGGCGTCAGACACGGGCGCCGGATCGAACTCGATCCGCAGCGGCTGGCCGGCTGCGACCCCGACCGGGGCCTGCTGCTGGTGCTGGACGCTGCGATCGGGGCCGGCGCCGTGCTCCCCGACACCCCGCCGCCCGGGCTGCGCAAGCTCTACGAGACCTATGCGGACGCCTTGGCGCGCGACGACCGCCTCATCGCCGCCCACCGACCCGGGCCCGCCTCAGTGCCGCTGGTGCTGGTCACCGCCGAGCACGGCCTGCTGCCCGGCGACGACACGCTGGGCTGGGGCCAGCTCGCCGGGGCCGGCCTGACCGTCCACCGGTGTGCCGGGGATCACTACACGATGCTCATCAGGCCGGATGCCACGGCCCTGATCGCCGGGCTGCTCCGGCCCACCGGGCGCGACTGACCCGGGCCGCCCGTATACCGTGGACCGGTGCACGTGACCGAGAACGCCCCGCTCGCCCCGCTGACCACCCTGCGCCTCGGCGGCCCGGCCCGCCGACTGGTGACCGCGCGGACCGACCAGGAGGTGATCGCCGCCGTCCAGACGGCCGACGCGGTCGGCGAGCCGCTGCTGGTGATCGGCGGCGGCAGCAACCTGGTGATCGGCGACGACGGCTTCGACGGCACCGTGCTGCGGATCGCCACCACCGGCCTCGAGCTGGACGGCACCACCCTGGAGCTGGCCGCCGGCGAGAACTGGGCCGACGCGGTGCAGACGGTGGTGCTGGAGCACGGCCTGGCCGGCATCGAGTTCCTGGCCGGCATCCCCGGCTCGGCCGGCGCCACCCCGGTGCAGAACGTCGGCGCCTACGGCCAGGAGGTCGCCCAGACCATCACCGAGGTGGTCGCCTACGACCGGGCGGCCGGCGAGGTGGTCACCCTGAGCAACGCCGACTGCGCCTTCTCCTACCGGCACAGCCGTTTCAAGGCCGAACCGGACCGCTGGGTGGTACTGCGGGTCCGGTTCGGCCTCGCGGACAACGACGGCCTGTCCACCCCGGTCCGGTACGCCGAGGTGGCCAAGCACTACGGCGTCGAGCAGGGCGAGCGGGTGGACGTGGCCGCCGCCTGGAACGCGGTGCTGCTGCTGCGGGCCGGCAAGGGCATGGTGCTGGACGAGGAGGACCACGACACCTGGTCGGCCGGCTCCTTCTTCACCAACCCGATCCTCACCCCGAGCAGTACCAGGCCTTCGCGGCCCGGCTCGGCGACCTGCGGGCCCCCGCCTACCCGGCCCCGGACGGCCACACCAAGACCTCGGCGGCCTGGCTGATCGACCACGCCGGCTTCAAGAAGGGCTACGGCAGCGGCCCGGCCACCCTCTCCACCAAGCACACCCTGGCGCTCACCAACCGGGGCCGGGCCACCACCGCCGACCTGCTCGCCCTGGCCCGGGAGATCCGCGCCGGGGTGCACGCCGCCTTCGGCGTGGAGCTGGTCAACGAGCCGGTCTTCGTCGGGGTGGAGCTCTAGCTCACCGCCTGGACCGGTTGCTCCACCAGACCGCCAGCACGATCAGCAGGACCAGCAGCACGATCCAGAAGAAGAGCCCGCCGCCGGGCCCGGGGGCGTAGTAGCGCCCGTAGTAGTGGTGGTGCACCACATGGTGGGTCACCACGTGATGGGTGACGGTGTGGTGGGTGACAGTGGTGTGGGTGCTCCCCGTTGTTCTACTCACGGGACATCAGATTGTCAGATCAGAGGCCGGATAAGCCAGGCGTCGATCTCCGCGAGCAGTTCCTTGCGCACCCCCTCCGGGGCCCGCGAACCGCGCACCGACTGCCGGGCGAGCTCGGCCAGCTCCGGATCCGTGAACCCGTGCTCCTCCCTGGCCAGCTGGTACTGCGCGGCCAGCCGGGAGCCGAACAGCAGCGGGTCGTCGGCCCCCAGTGCCAGCGGCACCCCGGCCTCGAACAGCGCCCGCACCGGCACCGCATCGGCCTTCTCGTAGACCCCCAGTGACACGTTGGACGACGGGCAGACCTCGCAGGTGATCTGACGGTCGGCCAACCGCTGCAGCAGCCGGCGGTCCTCCGCGCTGCGCACCCCGTGCCCGATCCGCTCCGCCCCGAGGTCGTCCAGGCAGTCCCGCACCGACTCGGGACCGGCCAGCTCACCCCCGTGCGGGGCCGCCAGCAGCCCGGCCCGCCGGGCGATCGCGAACGCCCGGTCGAAGTCCCGGGCCAGCCCGCGCCGCTCGTCGTTGGAGAGCCCGAAGCCCACCACGCCCTGGTCGGCGTAGCGCACCGCCAGCCGGGCCAGGGTGCGGGCGTCCATCTCGGACTTCATCCGGTTGGCCGCCACCAGCACCCGGATCCCCACCCCGGTGGCGGCCGAGGCCTCCCGGACCGCGTCCAGGACCAGCTCCAGCGCCGGGATCAGCCCGCCCAGCCGGGGCGCGTAGGAGGTCGGATCGACCTGGATCTCCAGCCACCGCGAGCCGTCCGCGACCTCGTCCTCGGCGGTCTCCCGGACCAGCCGGCGGATGTCCTGCTCGTCCCGCAGCACCGAGCGCGCGGTGTCGTAGAGCCGCTGGAACCGGAACCAGCCCCGCTCGTCGGTCGCCCGCAACTTCGGCGGCGTTCCCGAGACCAGCGCCTCGGGCAGCCGCACGCCGTGCTTGTCGGCCAGCTCCAGCAGCGTGGCCGGGCGCATCGATCCGGTGAAGTGCAGGTGCAGGTGGGCCTTGGGCAGAGTCCAGACGTCTCGCTGTTCCATTCACGAATCCTGCCGCATCCCCCGCACGAACGGGAACCGCCCCGGTCGGATCCCTCGATGGGGTGACCGGGGCGG
Source organism: Kitasatospora acidiphila (assembly GCF_006636205.1). NCBI lineage: Bacteria > Bacillati > Actinomycetota > Actinomycetes > Kitasatosporales > Streptomycetaceae > Kitasatospora > Kitasatospora acidiphila. The sequence goes on from NZ_VIGB01000003.1 coordinate 5,371,700, forward strand.
CTCCCGACAGGCTGACGAACGGTCAGTCGCGAGCCTCGGAGAGCAGCTTCTGCATCCGCGCCACGCCCTCGACCAGGTCGCTGTCGCCCAGTGCGTAGGACAGCCGCAGGTAGCCCGGGGTGCCGAAGGCCTCGCCCGGCACCACCGCGACCTCGGCCTCGTCCAGGATCAGCGCGGCCAGCTCACTGGAGGTCTGCGGGCGCTTGCCGCGGATCTCCTTGCCCAGCAGCGCCTTGACCGACGGGTAGACGTAGAAGGCACCCAGCGGCTCGGGGCAGTAGACGCCCTCGATCTCGTTGAGCATCCGCACGATGGTCTGCCGGCGGCGGTCGAAGGCCACCTTCATCTCGTCCACCGCGGACAGGTCGCCGCTGACCGCTGCCAGCGCGGCCCGCTGCGCCACGTTGCTCACGTTGGAGGTGGCGTGCGACTGCAGGTTGGCGGCGGCGGCCACCACGTCCTTGGGGCCGATCATCCAGCCCACCCGCCAGCCGGTCATCGCATAGGTCTTGGCCACACCGTTGACCACGATGCACTTGTCGGCCAGCTCCGGCAGCAGCGCCGGCAGTGAGCTGAACGTGGCGTCGCCGTAGACCAGGTGCTGGTAGATCTCGTCGGTCAGCACCCACAGGCCGTGCTCCAGCGCCCAGCGGCCGATCGCCTCGGCCTCCTCCCGGGTGTAGACCGAGCCGGTCGGGTTGGACGGCGAGACGAAGAGCACCACCTTGGTGTTGGCGGTCCGGGCGGCCTCCAGCTGCGCCACCGAGACCTTGTAGTCGGTGGTCTCGTCGGCCACCACATCGACCGGCACACCGCCGGCCAGCCGGATCGACTCGGGGTAGGTGGTCCAGTACGGGGCCGGGACGATGACCTCGTCGCCCGGGTCCAGGATCGCGGCGAAGGCCTCGTAGATGGCCTGCTTGCCACCGTTGGTCACCAGCACCTGGGAGGCGTCGACCTGGTAGCCGGAGTCCCGCAGGGTCTTCGCCGCGATGGCCGCCTTGAGCTCGGGCAGGCCGCCGGCGGGCGTGTAGCGGTGGTTCTTCGGGTCCCGGCAGGCCTCGACGGCGGCTTCGACGATGTAGTCCGGGGTGGGGAAGTCCGGCTCGCCGGCGCCGAAGCCGATGACCGGGCGGCCGGCCGCCTTGAGGGCCTTGGCCTTGGCGTCGACGGCAAGGGTGGCGGACTCGGCGATGGCGCCGATCCGGGCGGAGACCCGGCGGTCCGCAGGACGACTGTTGGCGGGGGTGGAAGCGCTCATACAGGCATCGTTGCAGAACGGGGTGCGTGATCGGACCGGGGTTTCACCATACGTACGCGCCGAGTCCGCCTGGCGAGAGGTTCGACCAAACGGCTTTCACCCCGTACACTCACTGATCAACGCCCCGGGCCAACCGGAAGCCGCTCCGAAAAGCGTTCACCACGCCGACGGTCGGATGAGGTAGGTTATGGGACGACCGAGGCGCCGCGAGGCGCTGAAGGGCACTAGCTCAATTGGTAGAGCACCGGTCTCCAAAACCGGCGGTTGGGGGTTCGAGTCCCTCGTGCCCTGCTGCTTGATCCAATTCCAGCCCGTTCGCTCCACTGGAGCGAGCGGGCTTGATGCGGAGAGGGCCCCAAGTCCGCTTTGCCCAGCAAACGACCCGGATTCAGGTGAGGACGAGTGACGGAGACCACGGGCTCCACCGCAACGCCTGAGAGCGGCAACCACGACGACGCCGAGGACGCGGCGGTCGACGCTGCCGAGACCGAGGACGGCGAGGGCCTCTCCCGTCGCGACCGCAAGCGTGCCAACAAGGCCAAGGGCGGCGAGGGCGGCAAGTCGGGTGGCAAGCGGGCCAAGCGCGGCCTGTTCTCCCGCATCGCCCTGTACTACCGGCAGATCATCGCCGAGCTGCGCAAGGTGGTCTGGCCCACCCGCAGCGAGCTGATGAACTACACCAGCGTCGTGGTGGTCTTCGTCGGCGTCATGATGACCATCGTGGCAACCCTGGACTGGGGGCTCGCCAAGGCCACCTTCTGGATCTTCGGCTGACCACGCCGGACAGCGCTTCACCACCCGACCCGGGTCGTCCCCTCACAGCACCAAAGGGGGACCGCCCGGGTCTAGCTGTCGTCACCTGCCGGGCGAGCCCGCTACCGTTGAGTCGGTACTGTTGAGGCTTGCCCCCGCAGCGGTACCCATCTCCACCTCTCCAGGAAAGAAGCAGCCACCGTGTCTGAGTCCCCCCTGTACGACGCCGACGAGACCGTCCGCGAGGCGGATGTCGCCGCCGAGCTGGATGCGGCTGAGGCTGCCGACCCCGAGGACGCCGAGCAGATCACCAGCGGCGTGGACAGCGACGAGGACGAGGTCGAGGCGGCGGACCAGGCCGAGGCCGGGGTGCCCGCCGAGGAGGCCGCGCTGCACGTGGTGAGCGAGGACGCCGCCGAGGCCGGCGAGGAGGCCGAGGCCGCTGCCGAGGAGGCCGTCGAGGTCGACCCGGTCGCCAAGTTCCGCGAGGAGCTGCGGTTCATGCCCGGCGAGTGGTACGTGATCCACACCTACGCGGGCTACGAGAACCGGGTGAAGCAGAACCTGGAGCAGCGCGCGGTCTCGCTCAACGTCGAGGAGTACATCTTCCAGGCCGAGGTGCCGCAGGAGGAGGTCGTCCAGATCAAGAACGGCGACCGCAAGACCATCCGGCAGAACAAGCTCCCCGGCTACGTGCTGGTCCGCATGGACCTCACCCCCGAGTCCTGGGGCGTGGTGCGCAACACCCCGGGTGTCACCGGCTTCGTCGGCAACGCCTACGACCCGTACCCGCTGACCCTGGACGAGGTCGTCAAGATGCTGGCGCCGGACGTCGAGCGCGCCGCGGCCAAGGAGGCCGGCAAGCCGTCGCCGGTCAAGCCGAGCGAGATCCAGGTGCTGGACTTCGAGGTCGGCGACTCGGTCACCGTCACCGACGGTCCGTTCGCCACCCTGCAGGCGACCATCAACGAGATCAACCCGGACTCCAAGAAGGTCAAGGGCCTGGTCGAGATCTTCGGCCGCGAGACCCCGGTCGAGCTGTCGTTCGACCAGATCCAGAAGAACTAGCACAGCCAGAAGAACTAGTACTGCCGGACGTACTAGTCACCGAAAGCTTCTCGGGGGCGGGGCCGCGGCCTCGCCCCCGGGCTCGTTTTGGACCAGCGGCGCCCACGCGTTAGCCTGGTCCGCTGTGTGTACTCTCGCCCGGGTGTCGCCCCGGAGTCGTACACACGTCCATCGAAGGAAGGACCCGGAGAGACATGCCTCCCAAGAAGAAGAAGGTCACGGGGCTTATCAAGCTCCAGATCAACGCCGGTGCGGCCAACCCGGCGCCGCCGGTCGGCCCCGCGCTGGGTCAGCACGGCGTCAACATCATGGAGTTCTGCAAGGCCTACAACGCGGCCACCGAGTCGCAGCGTGGCATGGTCGTGCCGGTGGAGATCACGGTCTACGAGGACCGCTCCTTCACCTTCATCACCAAGACCCCGCCGGCCGCGCGCCTCATCCTGAAGGCCGCGGGCATCGAGAAGGGCTCCGGCGAGCCGCACAAGACCAAGGTCGCCAAGCTGACCTCGGCCCAGGTGCGCGAGATCGCCACCACCAAGCTCCCCGACCTGAACGCCAACGACCTGGACGCCGCGGAGAAGATCATCGCGGGTACCGCCCGGTCCATGGGCGTCACCATCGAGGGCTGAACACCCTTTTCGTAGGCCAGTGGTAGGGCCCAGCGCGGCCCGAGATACCACGACTCCACCAACACAGGAGCAGCAGTGAAGCGCAGCAAGGCCCTCAAGGCCGCGGACCTCAAGGTCGACCGCGACCGTCTCTACGCCCCGCTCGAGGCCATCCGCCTCGCCCGGGAGACCTCCACCACCAAGTTCGACGCGACCGTCGAGGTTGCCATGCGCCTGGGTGTCGACCCGCGCAAGGCCGACCAGATGGTCCGCAGCACCGTCAACCTGCCGCACGGTACCGGTAAGACCGCCCGGGTCCTGGTCTTCGCGACCGGCGACCGTGCCGCGGCTGCGGAGGCTGCGGGCGCCGACATCGTCGGCTCCGACGAGCTCATCGACGAGGTGGCCAAGGGTCGTCTGGACTTCGACGCCGTCGTCGCCACCCCGGACCTCATGGGCAAGGTCGGCCGCCTGGGCCGCGTGCTCGGTCCCCGTGGTCTGATGCCGAACCCGAAGACCGGCACCGTCACCCCGGACGTGGCCAAGGCCGTCACGGACATCAAGGGCGGCAAGATCGAGTTCCGCGTCGACAAGCACTCGAACCTGCACTTCATCATCGGCAAGGCGTCCTTCACCGACGAGCAGCTGGTCGAGAACTACGCCGCCGCCCTTGACGAGGTGCTGCGGGCCAAGCCGTCCGCCGCCAAGGGCCGCTACATCAAGAAGACCGCGGTTTCGACCACCATGGGCCCCGGCATCCAGGTGGACCCGAACCGCACCCGCAACCTCCTGGTCGAGGAGGACCCGGCCGCCGTCTGACGGTTCGCCCGGTCTGATTGACTGATCGTCAGGGCCCGTACTCCCTTGTGGAGTACGGGCCCTGACGCATTGTCCGGCGGGCCGCCGGCCGCCGTCGGGCTCCGGCGTGGCAGGCTGAGCCGACGGCTGGACTGATCGGGAGGCGAGGGTGGCAGCGCTCCTGAGGGCGGTGGCCGCAGCGGCGGCCGCGGTCGCACTCTTCGGCACCCTGGCGGCCTGCGAGCCGACCGCCGGACCCGAGGCGGCGGCGAGCGGCCGGCGGTCCGCGGCCGCCGAGCCCGCGCTGCCGGCGCCCCCGGCGCCCCGGCCCGCCGACCGCTCGCCGCTCGGCGTGCTGCTCTCGGCCGAGCAGGTGCTGCAGACCGCCGGCCGGGCCCGGCTGCACTACTGGTCCGAGGTCCCGGGCGGCGCCACCGACTGCGCCGACGGGGTGCTCAGCTGGGCGCCCCCCGCCCTGCAGCTGACCCGCACCGCGCCGGGCGCGACCGGCCGGCTGATCGTCCTGGGCGGCGTCAGCTACCAGGGCGGCGACACCGCCACCGCGGCCCGCCTCGGCGGCCGGCACTGGGAGCGGGCCACCGGGCCGGACGGGCCGGACGGACGGCCGCAGACGCCGTACGCCGAGCTGGCCGACCAGCTGGACCCGCTGCAGGCGGTGACCGCGGCCGCGGCCGCCGGGGACCTGCGGCTGGTGGGGGAGGAGCTGCTCGGCAAGGTCCCGGTGGGGCACTGGGCCGCCACCACCACGGTGGCCGACTACACGGCCGCCGAGGCCGACCTGCTCAGCCCGGCGCGCCGGGACCGGCTGGCAGCCGCGCTCGGCGGTGGCGGGGTGACCGCCCTGACCCTGGACCTGTGGCTGAACGACCGCGACCAGCTGGTCCAGCTGCGCCGCACCGGCAGCAGCCCCCAGGGCGTCCTGGACCAGCTGATCGAGTACCGCGACTACGGTGACCAGCTGGCCGTGCTGGCCCCGCCGGAGAGCGACACCCGGGCGGCGGGCCGGTGACCCGGTCCGGCCGTCGGCCCGCTGCGCCGGTGACCCGATTTGGACTTCCCGCCCTCTTGACCGTACGCTGATGTCTGCCGAAGACCGCTGGTTGTCGCATTGGCCCCCGGGCCGTCCGACCGAAGGTTCTGCGCTTGTCGCAGGCAGCCCGCGCAGGAGTGTTTGGAGCTTTGACTTCCGGTTGTGCGACTCGTTCGCGTGTCCGTCGAGGTCGATCGAAGCCCCGTGCCTCTGCGCACCGGGGCTTTTCTCATTCCCTGGCGAGCTGCCCTTCTCCGCTGGTGGTCAGAGGCACTGTAGGTCGACTGTCCATGGTCGGCCGACCTCGACATCACGGAAGGAGGCGTAAGCCTATGGCCAGGCCTGACAAGGCTGCCGCCGTCGCGGAGATCACGGAGAAGTTCCGTGCCTCCAACGCGGCCGTGCTGACCGAGTACCGCGGTCTGACGGTGAAGCAGGTCAAGACCCTGCGTCGCTCGCTCGGCGAGAACGCCCAGTACGCCGTGGTGAAGAACACGCTGACCAAGATCGCGGCCAACGAGGCCGGGATCACGGAGCTCGACGACCAGTTCAACGGTCCGACGGCTGTCGCCTTCGTCACCGGTGACCCGGTGGAGTCGGCGAAGGCTCTGCGTGACTTCGCCAAGGAGAACCCCGCCCTGATCATCAAGGGCGGCGTGCTCGACGGTAAGGCGCTGTCTGCCGACGACATCAAGAAGCTCGCGGACCTCGAGTCCCGCGAGGTGCTGCTCTCCAAGCTGGCCGGTGCCATGAAGGGCAAGCAGTCCCAGGCTGCCTCGCTCTTCCAGGCCCTGCCCTCGAAGCTCGTCCGCACCGTGGACGCGCTGCGCGACAAGGTCGAGCAGGGCGGTGCCGGTACGCCGGCTCCCGCCGAGGACGCCGCCGCCGAGTGATCGGCGGTGGGCTCACGCCCTCGCAGCGGGCCCGCGCCCGCCACATCCCGTACATAACCGGCACCACCTGCCGATTTAGTGGAAGGACGCCATCATGGCGAAGCTGACCCAGGACGAGCTGCTCGCTCAGTTCGAGGACATGACCCTGATCGAGCTCTCGGGCTTCGTGAAGGCCTTCGAGGAGAAGTTCGACGTCACCGCCGCTGCGGCCGCCCCGGTCATGATCGCCGGTGCCGCCGGTGGCGCTGCCGCCGAGGCCGTTGAGGAGAAGGACGAGTTCGACGTCATCCTCGACGGTGCCGGCGACAAGAAGATCCAGGTCATCAAGGAGGTGCGCACCCTGACCTCCCTCGGCCTGAAGGAGGCCAAGGACCTCGTCGACACCGCCGGTGCCGTTGTCCTGGAGAAGGTCAACAAGGAGACCGCCGAGAAGGCCAAGGCTGCCCTCGAGGGCGCTGGCGCCAAGGTCACCGTCAAGTGACGTTGCGCTCCTAGCGGGCACCGCTTCCCAGGAAGCACAACGGGCCGGGCCGGCCACCCTTCGCGGGTGGCCGGCCCGGCCTGTCTGCGTTGGGGCCCCTTCCCACGATCGGGGCAGTGTCGGCGGGGCGAGGTATGGTGATCACCGCTGTAACGCTCACAGGCCGCACAGCGATGAACACCCCGAGGTCCAAGCTTCGGCCGGGCCTTGACGAACGGCGGCGGGCGCGCGATTCTCAAGGCGCGTGCCGACACCCCCGAGGGCGGTCGGCCGTTAGTTCGAGTGGCCCCGGATGCATAACCCGGGGCCCTGGCGGGAACTCACTAGGAGTGAGTCGCGGTGCCGGCCTCCTCGGTGAGGTTTGGCGCCGCTGCAGTGCGCAGCAGGACTGGCAGTACGCAACGGAGGGAGCGTCCGATTCGGTCTCCGAATCAGGACTGGACAGCAGTGTCGCCTTTGGCTACACTGTCCCTTTGCGCTGCCTGTTAGCTGCTCCGTGACTCGTCGCCCGGAGTCGGCGCTGCCCTGACCTGGGATTTCTCCGTTGGATGAACCCCTCGGCAAGGCCCGGCCGGTATGCGCGTAGTGAGCTCCGAGCCCTCGGAAGGACCCCCCTCTTGGCCGCGCCGCGCAACGCCTCGAACAATTCCGCCGCATCCACCGCCCCGCTCCGCGTCTCGTTCGCGAAGATCAAGGAGCCCCTCGAGGTACCGAACCTCCTCGCCCTGCAGACCGAGAGCTTTGACTGGCTGCTCGGCAATGCGGCCTGGAAGACCCGGGTCGAGGAGGCGCTGGAGTCTGGTCAGGACGTCCCCACCAAGTCCGGTCTGGAGGAGATCTTCGAAGAGATCTCCCCGATCGAGGACTTCAGTGGGTCGATGTCGCTGACCTTCCGCGACCACCGTTTCGAGCCGCCGAAGAACTCCATTGACGAGTGCAAGGACCGCGACTTCACCTTCGCGGCCCCGCTCTTCGTCACGGCCGAGTTCACCAACAACGAGACCGGTGAGATCAAGTCTCAGACGGTCTTCATGGGCGACTTCCCGCTCATGACCCACAAGGGCACGTTCGTGATCAACGGCACCGAGCGTGTCGTCGTCTCGCAGCTGGTCCGCTCCCCGGGCGTCTACTTCGACTCCACCCTGGACAAGGTGTCCGACAAGGACATCTACTCCGCCAAGATCATCCCCTCCCGCGGTGCCTGGCTGGAGATGGAGATCGACAAGCGCGACATGGTCGGTGTCCGCATCGACCGCAAGCGCAAGCAGTCGGTCACCGTGCTGCTCAAGGCCCTCGGCTGGACCAGCGAGATGATCCTCGAGGAGTTCGGCGAGTACGAGTCGATGCGCGCCACCCTGGAGAAGGACCACACCCAGGGCCAGGACGACGCGCTGCTCGACATCTACCGCAAGCTGCGTCCGGGCGAGCCGCCGACCCGTGAGGCCGCGCAGACCCTGCTCGAGAACCTCTACTTCAACCCGAAGCGCTACGACCTGGCCAAGGTCGGCCGCTACAAGGTCAACCGCAAGCTGGGCAACGCCGAGTCGCTGGACTCCGGCGTGCTCACCGAGCCCGACATCATCGGCACCATCAAGTACCTGGTGAAGCTGCACGCGGGCGAGACCGAGTGGCGTGACGACGAGGGCCGCGACATCGTGGTCGAGGTCGACGACATCGACCACTTCGGCAACCGTCGCCTGCGCAACGTCGGCGAGCTCATCCAGAACCAGGTCCGCACCGGCCTGGCCCGCATGGAGCGCGTCGTCCGCGAGCGCATGACCACCCAGGACGTCGAGGCGATCACGCCGCAGACCCTGATCAACATCCGGCCGGTCGTCGCCTCCATCAAGGAGTTCTTCGGCACCAGCCAGCTGTCCCAGTTCATGGACCAGACCAACCCGCTGTCGGGTCTGACCCACAAGCGCCGTCTGTCCGCACTGGGTCCCGGTGGTCTGTCCCGTGAGCGGGCCGGCTTCGAGGTCCGTGACGTGCACCCCTCGCACTACGGCCGCATGTGTCCGATCGAGACCCCTGAAGGCCCGAACATCGGTCTGATCGGGTCGCTGGCCTCGTACGGCCGGGTGAACGCCTTCGGCTTCATCGAGACCCCGTACCGCAAGGTCGACGAGAACGGTGTGGTCACCACCCACGTCGACTACCTGACTGCCGACGAAGAGGACCGCTACGTCATCGCGCAGGCCAACGCGCCGCTGACCGATGACAACCACTTCGCGGAGCCGCGCGTCCTGGTCCGCCGCCGTGGCGGCGAGATCGACTACGTGCCCGGCACCGAGGTCGACTACATGGACGTCTCGCCGCGCCAGATGGTGTCGGTCGCGACCGCCATGATCCCGTTCCTCGAGCACGACGACGCCAACCGCGCGCTCATGGGCTCGAACATGATGCGCCAGGCCGTCCCGCTGCTGCGCAGCGAGGCGCCGCTGGTCGGCACCGGCATGGAGTACCGCTGCGCCGTCGACGCCGCGGACGTCATCACCGCCGACAAGGCCGGTGTGGTCCAGGAGGTCTCGGCCGACTACGTCACCGTCGCCAACGACGACGGCACGTACAACACCTACCGGGCCGCCAAGTTCACCCGCTCCAACCAGGGCACCGCCTTCAACCAGAAGGTGCTCGTGGACGAGGGCGTGCGGGTCGAGGCCGGCCAGGTGCTGGCCGACGGCCCGTGCACCGACGAGGGCGAGATGGCGCTGGGCAAGAACCTGCTCGTCGCCTTCATGTCCTGGGAGGGCCACAACTACGAGGACGCGATCATCCTGTCGCAGCGCCTCGTGCAGGACGACGTCCTCTCCTCGATCCACATCGAGGAGCACGAGGTCGACGCCCGTGACACCAAGCTGGGCCCCGAGGAGATCACCCGGGACATCCCGAACGTCTCCGAGGAGGTCCTCGCCGACCTCGACGAGCGCGGCATCATCCGGATCGGCGCCGATGTCGTCACCGGCGACATCCTGGTCGGCAAGGTCACCCCGAAGGGTGAGACCGAGCTGACCCCGGAGGAGCGCCTGCTCCGCGCGATCTTCGGTGAGAAGGCCCGTGAGGTCCGCGACACCTCGCTGAAGGTGCCGCACGGTGAGTCCGGCAAGGTCATCGGCGTCCGCGTCTTCGACCGCGAAGAGGGCGACGAGCTGCCCCCGGGCGTGAACCAGCTGGTCCGCGTCTACGTGGCCCAGAAGCGCAAGATCACCAACGGTGACAAGCTCGCCGGCCGCCACGGCAACAAGGGCGTCATCTCCAAGATCCTGCCGGTCGAGGACATGCCGTTCCTCGAGGACGGCACCCCGGTCGACATCATCCTCAACCCGCTGGGTGTCCCGTCCCGAATGAACCCGGGACAGGTCCTGGAGATCCACCTCGGCTGGCTCGCCAAGCAGGGCTGGGACGTCTCCGGCCTCGCCGACGAGTGGGCCCGCCGCCTGCAGGCGATCGGCGCCGACACGGTCGAGGGCGGCACCAACCTGGCCACCCCGGTCTTCGACGGCGCCCGCGAGGACGAGATCACCGGTCTGCTCGACAACACCACCCTCACCCGTGACGGTGAGCGCCTGGTGAACTCCACCGGTAAGGCCCGCCTGTTCGACGGCCGCTCCGGCGAGCCGTTCCCGATGCCGATCTCGGTCGGCTACATGTACATCCTCAAGCTGCACCACCTGGTCGACGACAAGCTGCACGCCCGTTCGACCGGTCCGTACTCGATGATCACCCAGCAGCCGCTCGGTGGTAAGGCGCAGTTCGGTGGTCAGCGCTTCGGTGAGATGGAGGTGTGGGCCCTTGAGGCGTACGGCGCGGCCTACGCGCTGCAGGAGCTGCTCACCATCAAGTCCGACGACGTCCTGGGCCGCGTGAAGGTCTACGAGGCGATCGTCAAGGGCGAGAACATCCCCGAGCCGGGCATTCCCGAGTCCTTCAAGGTCCTCATCAAGGAAATGCAGTCGCTCTGCCTCAACGTGGAGGTGCTGTCCTCGGACGGCTCCAACATCGAGCTGCGGGACTCCGACGAGGACGTGTTCCGCGCTGCCGAGGAGCTCGGCATCGACCTGTCCCGGCGCGAGCCGAGCAGCGTCGAAGAGGTCTGACGGAGGTTGGGCCGGCTGCCTTCAACCGGCAGCCGGCCCGCCCCCAGGCCCCCCTCAGACCACAGACAAACTCTCGAATGACGAAAGAGGGCTTGACGACCAGTGCTTGACGTCAACTTCTTCGACGAGCTCCGCATCGGCCTGGCCACGGCTGACGACATCCGCCAGTGGTCGCACGGCGAGGTCAAGAAGCCGGAGACCATCAACTACCGCACCCTGAAGCCCGAAAAGGACGGCCTCTTCTGCGAGAAGATCTTCGGCCCCACCCGGGACTGGGAGTGCTACTGCGGTAAGTACAAGCGCGTCCGCTTCAAGGGCATCATCTGCGAGCGCTGCGGCGTCGAGGTGACCCGCGCCAAGGTGCGCCGTGAGCGGATGGGCCACATCGAGCTGGCCGCCCCGGTCACCCACATCTGGTACTTCAAGGGTGTGCCGTCCCGCCTCGGCTACCTGCTCGACCTGGCGCCGAAGGACCTCGAGAAGGTCATCTACTTCGCCGCCTACATGATCACCTGGGTGGACGAGGAGCGCCGCCAGCGCGACCTGCCCTCCCTGGAGGCGCACGTCTCGGTCGAGCGCCAGCAGATCGAGAACCGCCGCGACGCCGACCTCGAGGCCCGCGCCAAGAAGGCCGAGACCGACCTGGCCGAGCTGGAGGCCGAGGGCGCCAAGGCCGACGTGCGCCGCAAGGTGCGCGAGGGTGCCGAGCGTGAGATGAAGCAGCTGCGCGACCGTGCGCAGCGCGAGATCGACCGCCTGGACGAGGTCTGGGCCCGGTTCAAGAACCTCAAGGTCCAGGACCTCGAGGGCGACGAGCTGCTCTACCGCGAGCTCCGCGACCGGTTCGGCACCTACTTCCAGGGCTCGATGGGCGCCGCGGCCCTCAAGGACCGCCTGGAGACCTTCGACCTGACCGCCGAGGCCGAGCGCCTGCGCGAGATCATCCGCACCGGCAAGGGCCAGAAGAAGACCCGTGCGCTCAAGCGCCTCAAGGTCGTCTCCGCCTTCCTGCAGACCAGCAACAAGCCGCACGGCATGGTGCTCGACTGCGTCCCGGTGATCCCGCCGGACCTGCGTCCGATGGTGCAGCTGGACGGTGGCCGCTTCGCGACCTCCGACCTGAACGACCTGTACCGCCGTGTCATCAACCGCAACAACCGCCTGAAGCGGCTTCTCGACCTCGGCGCGCCCGAGATCATCGTCAACAACGAGAAGCGCATGCTCCAGGAGGCGGTCGACGCCCTCTTCGACAACGGCCGCCGCGGCCGCCCGGTGACGGGCCCCGGCAACCGTCCGCTGAAGTCCCTCAGCGACATGCTGAAGGGCAAGCAGGGTCGTTTCCGTCAGAACCTGCTCGGCAAGCGCGTCGACTACTCGGCCCGTTCGGTCATCGTCGTCGGCCCGCAGCTCAAGCTGCACCAGTGCGGTCTGCCCAAGGCCATGGCGCTGGAGCTCTTCAAGCCGTTCGTGATGAAGCGCCTGGTCGACCTGAACCACGCGCAGAACATCAAGTCGGCCAAGCGCATGGTCGAGCGCGCCCGCCCGGTGGTGTGGGACGTCCTCGAAGAGGTCATCGCCGAGCACCCGGTGCTGCTGAACCGTGCGCCCACCCTGCACCGCCTGGGCATCCAGGCCTTCGAGCCGCAGCTGGTCGAGGGCAAGGCCATCCAGATCCACCCGCTCGTCTGCACCGCGTTCAACGCGGACTTCGACGGTGACCAGATGGCCGTCCACCTGCCGCTGAGCGCGGAGGCCCAGGCCGAGGCCCGCATCCTGATGCTGTCCTCGAACAACATCCTGAAGCCGGCCGACGGTCGCCCCGTCACCATGCCGACCCAGGACATGGTGCTCGGTCTGTTCTTCCTCACCTCGGACCGCGAGAACGTGAAGGGCGCCGGCCGCTCCTTCTCGTCCACCGCCGAGGCGATCATGGCCTTCGACGCCCGCGAGCTGGACGTCCAGGCCCCGATCAACCTGCGGCTGCCGATCGGCACCGTGCCGCCGCGGGGCTGGACCCCGTCGGTCGACCCCGAGTGGGTCGACAGCGAGGCCGCGCAGTGGACCGAGGGCGAGTCCTTCCGGCTCACCACGACCCTGGGTCGGGCGCTCTTCAACGAGCTGCTGCCCGAGGACTACCCGTTCGTCGACTACGAGGTGGGCAAGAAGCAGCTCTCCGCGATCGTCAACGACCTGGCCGAGCGGTACCCCAAGGTCGTCGTGGCGGCGACCCTGGACAACCTGAAGGCGTCCGGCTTCCACTGGTCGACCCGTTCCGGTGTCACCGTCTCGATCTCGGACGTCGTGGTCCCGCCGAGCAAGCCCCAGATCCTCGAGGGCTACGAGGCGCAGGCCGAGAAGGTCCAGAAGAACTACGAGCGCGGTCTGATGACCAACGACGAGCGCAAGCAGGAGCTCGTCAACATCTGGACCAAGGCGACCAACGAGGTCGCCGAGGCGATGAACGCGAACTTCCCGAAGACCAACCCCATCTTCATGATGGTCGACTCGGGTGCTCGTGGAAACATGATGCAGATGCGTCAGATCGCCGGTATGCGTGGTCTGGTGTCGAACGCGAAGAACGAGACCATCCCGCGTCCCATCAAGGCCTCGTTCCGTGAGGGCCTGTCCGTGCTGGAGTACTTCATCTCCACCCACGGTGCCCGTAAGGGTCTGGCCGACACCGCGCTGCGTACCGCCGACTCGGGTTACCTGACCCGTCGTCTGGTGGACGTCTCGCAGGACGTGATCATCCGCGAGGAGGACTGCGGCACCGAGCGCGGCCTCAAGCTGGCGATCGGCAGCGTCGGCGAGGACGGCGTGCTGCGCAAGGCGGAGGACGTCGAGACCAGCGTCTACGCCCGCATGCTGGCCGAGGACATCACCGTCGACGGCAAGCTCATCGCGACGGCCAACACCGACCTCGGTGACGTCCTGATCGACGAGCTGATCAAGTACGGCATCGGCGAGGTCAAGGTCCGCTCGATCCTCACCTGTGAGTCGGCGGTCGGCACCTGCGCCATGTGCTACGGCCGCTCGCTGGCCACCGGCAAGCTGGTCGACATCGGTGAGGCGGTCGGCATCATCGCCGCCCAGTCCATCGGTGAGCCCGGTACCCAGCTGACCATGCGTACCTTCCACACCGGTGGTGTGGCCGGTGACGACATCACCCAGGGTCTGCCGCGTGTCGTCGAGCTCTTCGAGGCCCGTACCCCCAAGGGTGTGGCCCCGATCTCGGAGGCCTCCGGCCGGGCCCGGATCGAGGACACCGAGAAGACCCGCAAGATCGTCATCACCCCGGACGACGGCACCGACGAGATCGCCTACCCGGTCTCCAAGCGTGTCAAGCTCCTGGTGAGCGAGGGCGAGCAGGTCGAGGTCGGCCAGAAGCTGACCATGGGTGCCACCAACCCGCACGACGTGCTGCGGATCATGGGCCAGCGTGCCGTCCAGGTCCACCTGGTCGCCGAGGTCCAGAAGGTCTACAACTCGCAGGGTGTGTCGATCCACGACAAGCACATCGAGATCATCATCCGGCAGATGCTCCGCCGCGTGACGATCATCGAGTCGGGCGACGCCGAGCTGCTGCCGGGCGAGCTGGTCGAGCGCGGCCGGTTCGAGACCGAGAACCGTCGTGTGGTCTCCGAGGGCGGTCACCCCGCCTCCGGCCGTCCGCAGCTGATGGGTATCACCAAGGCCTCGCTGGCCACCGAGTCCTGGCTGTCGGCCGCCTCCTTCCAGGAGACGACCCGGGTGCTCACCGACGCGGCGATCCACGCCAAGTCGGACCCGCTGCTGGGCCTCAAGGAGAACGTCATCCTCGGTAAGCTCATCCCGGCCGGTACGGGCCTGCCCCGCTACCGCAACATCCGGGTCGAGCCGACCGAGGAGGCCAAGGCCGCGATGTACTCGGCCGTCGGCTACGACGACTACGACCTGTCGCCCTTCGGCGCCGGCTCCGGCCAGGCGGTCCCGCTGGACGACTACGACTACGGCCCGTACACCGGCTGAGTCCACGGTTGTTGAGACGCAGGGCGGTCATCCCTCTCAGGGATGGCCGCCCTGCGGCGTTTGTCCGTCCTGCGGGGGAGGCGGCGAAACCGCTCGGCCGGGCGATCCGTGACCAGGGGGCCGGCGGGCAGTCTTGGGGATGTCGGTGCGGAGGGTCCGGGCCGGCGGCCCGAGGGGGGACTTCGATGGACAACCGCCTGACCCGAGTGCTGGTCTACGCCGCGATTACCGGCGCCGTGCTCCTGTCGATGACGGCCTGTGACTGGTGGGGTTCGCGGAAGCACAACGACGTCAGCTACGGCGTCAGCCAGTCGGTGAAGACGCTGGTGGTGCAGGGGGAGACCGGCGACATCACCGTGGTCGGCGGCGGCGACGCCGTCACCGTGACCGAGCACCAGCACTACCAGGACCAGCAGCCGGTCACCACCCACCAGGTGAGCGCCGACGGCACCCTCACCCTGGCGTACCACTGCCACGACTGCGGGGTCGGCTACGACATCCACGTGCCGGCCGGCACCGTGGTGAAGCTGACCGCCTCGACCGGTGACGTGGACCTGAGCGGGCTGACCGCCGACGTGCAGGCCGACACCGAAACCGGGAAGATCCGGGCGACCGGGCTGACCGGCGGCAAGGCCGAGCTGCGCGCCCAGACCGGTGACGTCTGCGCCTCCTTCGCCGGGGCCCCGAGGGCGGTGAACGCCAGCACCGAGACCGGTTCGGTCCAGATCACCGTGCCGGGCGGCACCGGCTACACCGTCGCGGCCGCCGCGCAGACCGGCTCGGTCAAGGTGGCGGTCCCACAGGACCCCTCGACCGGACGGACCATCAACGCCCACGCGGAGACCGGCAGCGTTGCCGTCACCGGTGCCTGAGCCCCTCTATACCGTGCTGAGCTGGGCCGATAGGCTGCCCGCCGGCTGGGGAGGAACGGGGGACACGGTGGAGATCGCGCGCTGGCAGGGCCGGGTGATCCGGGCGGTGGCGGCCCGGCCGTTCCTGGTCGACTCGGTGCTGGCCTTCCTGGCCGGGGCACTCTCGGTTTGGGCGGTCTTCTTCGACGGCCGCTCGTGGCCGCTCTGGACCTTCGTGCTCGCCGCCGCCACGGCGGCCCCGCTGCCCTGGCGGCGGCGGGCGCCGTTCACCGTGTTCGTGCTCTCCAGCCTCCTGTCGCTCGGCATGAGCCTGTTCGCGCACTCCGCGCAGCCGCAGATCATGCTGCACTCGATCCTGGTGGTCTACACCCTGGCCGACCGGGGCAAGGAGTGGCAGCGCTGGCTGAGTCTGGTCGTGCTGGTGTCCTACACGGTCTACGGCACCCATTCGCCCAACGGGCTGATCTTCAGCGAGTTGACCAACATCGGCTCCTTCATCCTCGGCTCGGTGGTGCGCGAACTGCGTCAGCAGGCCGAAACCCAGAGGAAGCGGGCGCACGAGGCCGGCGCCCGGGCCGCGAGCGAGGCGGCCCGCGCGGTGGCCGAGGAACGGAGCCGGATCGCCCGGGAGATGCACGACATCCTGGCGCACGCGGTCTCGCTGATGGTGATCCAGGCCGAGGCCGGGCCGCTTGTGGTGCACCGCGATCCGGAGAAGGCGATCCGCGCCTTCGACACCATCGCGGACTCCGGGCGGGACGCCATGGTGCAGCTGCGCCGGGTGCTCGGAGTGCTCAAGGAGGACGGCGCCACGCCCCAACTCGCCCCGCAGCCGAGGCTGGTGGAGCTCACCACGGTGGCCGACCGGGTGCGCGCGGCCGGTGTCCGGGTGGAGCTGGCGCTGCCCGAGCCGGTGCCGGCGCTGCCCGCCGACGTGGAGGCGGCGGCCTACCGGATCATCCAGGAGGCGCTGACCAATGTGCTCAAGCACTCCGGGGCGGACCGGGCCGAGGTGGCGGTGGTCGAGCGGGCCGAGCGGCTGGAACTGACGGTCCAGGACAACGGCCGCGGCCCGGACGGCACGGCGGCGGTCGGTGCGCCCGGCTGGTCGGGCGGGCGCGGACTGCTGGGCATCCGGGAGCGGGCGGTGGCCTGCGGCGGCCGGGCGGAGGCCGGGCCGGGGCCGGACGGGCTGGGCTTCCGGATCCGGGCCGACCTGCCCTTGGGAACACAGGCACTGTGAGGAGCGCAGCGTGATACGTGTGGTGGTGGCCGACGACCAGGAGCTGGTCCGGGCCGGATTCGGGATGATCCTGGACGCCCAGCCGGACATCGAGGTGGTGGCCGAGGCGGCGGACGGGGAGCAGGCGATCGAGGCGGTCGCCGCGCACCGGCCCGACGTGCTGCTGCTGGACGTCCGGATGCCGGTGCTGGACGGGCTGGAGGCGGCCCGCCGGGTCTGCGCCGACTACCCGGACACCAAGGTGCTGATGCTCACCACCTTCGACATCGACGACTACGTCTACGACGCGCTGCACGCGGGTGCCAGCGGCTTCCTGCTCAAGGACGTCCGCCGGGACGACCTGGCGCACGGTGTCCGGATGGTGGCCGCCGGTGAGGCGCTGCTCGCTCCGTCGGTGACCAAGCGCTTGATCAGCGAGTTCGCCGCCCGCCGCCCGGGCGTGGCCCGCCGGCCGCACCGGCTGCTTGATCAGCTGACGGCCCGTGAGCAGGAGACCCTGCGACTGCTGGCCCGAGGGCTGTCGAACGCCGAGATCGCCGCCGAGCTGACGGTCAGCGAACACACCGTCAAGACCCATGTCTCCAACCTGCTGAGCAAGTTGCAGCTGCGCGACCGGGTTCATGCGGTGGTCTTCGCCTACGAGGCCGGGGCAGTGGTGGCGGGCGAGGGCTGAAACCCGGGTGCGGTCGGCCTCGCAAGGCACCTACTGTCGGGGCATGAGCAGCCGCAAGCTCGTCGCCGTCCTGACCGGCGCCGGCATCTCCACCGACTCAGGCATCCCCGACTACCGTGGCCCGCAAGGCCTTTGGCAGCGCGATCCGAGCGCCCAGGAGCTGGTCACCATCGGCCCGTACCTGGCCTCCTCGGATGTCCGGCGGCGTTCCTGGCTGATGCGCCGGGACGCGGGCGCGCTGAACGCCGAGCCGAACGCCGGGCACCGGGCGCTGGTCGAGCTGGACCGGGCGCTGCCGACCCGGGTGCTCACCCAGAACGTGGACGGGCTGCACCAGGAGGCCGGGCTGCGCCAGGACCATGTGCTCGAACTGCACGGCACCGCGCGGCGGGTGCGCTGCACGGGGTGCGCCTACACCGGCACCATGGCCGAGGCGTTGGACCGGGTGGCGGGCGGCGAGCCGGACCCGGCCTGCCGGGAGTGCGGCGGGATCCTTCGACCGGCCACCGTGATGTTCGGCGAGGCGCTGGACCCCGAGGTGCTGGACCGGGCCGCCCGGATCGCGCAGCTGTGCGACGTGTTCATCGCGGTCGGCAGCAGCCTGCAGGTGCATCCGGCGGCCGGGCTGGTGGAGGTGGCGGTCCAGGCCGGGGCCGGGCTGATCGTGGTCAACGCCGAGCCGACCCCGTACGACGAGCCAGCCGACCTGGTGATCCGGGAGCCTATCTCCACGGCGCTGCCGGCCCTGGTCGCTAGGCTGACCGAGTGACAACGCGTTTCGATCCCCGGTCGGCGGAGTTCATCGCGCACCCGTACGACGTCTACGCCGAACTGCGGGCCGACGCCCCGGTGGTCTTCCACGAGGCCACCGGGCAGTGGCTGGTCTCCCGCCACGCGGACGTCAGCGCGCTGCTGCGGGACCGGCGGCTCGGGCGCACCTACACCCACCGGTTCGGCCACGAGGAGTTCGGGCAGAGCCCGCCCGACCCGGCACACGAGCCGTTCCACACCCTCAACGGCAACGGCCTGCTGGACCTGGAAGGCCCCGACCACACCCGGATCCGCCGGCTGGTCGCCAAGGCCTTCACCCCGCGGATGGTCGAGGCACTGCGGCCCACCGTGGCGCGGCTGGCCGACGAACTGGTCACCGGGCTGCTCGAGGAGGGCGGCGGCGACCTGATCTCGGCCGTCGCCGAGCCGCTGCCGGTGGCCGTGATCGCCGAGATGCTGGGCGTGCCCGCCGCCGACCGGCACCTGCTGCGGCCCTGGTCGGCCGCGATCACCGGGATGTTCGAGCTCAACCCGAGCGCCGGGACCGCCGAGCGGGCGGTGCGGGCCAGCGTCGAGTTCTCCGACTACCTGCGCGCGCTGATCGGCGAGCGCCGGGCCGCGCCGGGCGAGGACCTGCTCTCCGCGCTGATCGCCGCCCAGGAGGACGGCGACGCGCTCAGCGAGCAGGAACTGGTCTCCACCTGCGTACTGCTGCTGAACGCCGGCCACGAGGCGACCGTCAACACCACCGGCAACGGCTGGTGGGCGCTGCTGCGCAACCCCGCTCAGCTGGCCCTGCTGCGCTCCGATGTCGACGCCCATCTCCCCACCGCCATCGAGGAGTTGATGCGGTTTGACACGCCACTGCAGATGTTCGAGCGGTGGGTGCTGGAGGACATCGAGGTGGCCGGCGTGCGCATCCCGCGCGGCAGCGAGCTCGCCCTGCTGTTCGGCTCGGCCAATCGGGACGAGGCGCGGTTCGCCGCCCCCGACCGGCTGGACGTCACCCGGGCCGAGAACCCGCACATCTCCTTCGGTGCAGGCATCCACTACTGCCTCGGCGCCCCGCTGGCCAGGCTCGAACTCATCGAATCCTTCGGCGCGTTGCTGCGCCGGGCGCCCGACCTGACACTGCTGCGGGAGCCGGTCTGGCAGCCCGGCTACGTGATCCGCGGCCTGACCGAACTGCAGGTGACCACATGAAGCGTGCTACCGGTGCTCTGCTGGGCCTGGCACTGGGTGACGCGCTCGGCGCCCCGACCGAGTTCCAGTCGATGGAGAACCTCGCCCGGAGCTGGCCTGACTGGCGTCAACTCCCGCTGCGCCAAGAGGCGTTGGTCACCGATGACACTCAGATGACGCTCTCGGTGGCCCGCGCGCTGCGCACCGCGCTGGCCGAGGGTCCACTGACCGCCGAGCGGTTCACCGAGCCGCTGCGCACCGAGTACGTCGAGTGGTGGCGCTCGCCGCAGAACAACCGGGCGCCGGGCTTCACCTGCCTGAGCGCCTGCCAGGAACTCAGCCACCGCGGGGTGCGCTGGCAGGAGGCCAGCCGGATCGGCTCCAAGGGCTGCGGCGCCAACATGCGGGTCGCCCCGCTGGGCCTGGTGCGCGGGCTGACGATGGACCAACTCGCGGGCGGCTCCCAACTGCAGGCCGCGCTGACCCACGGTCACCCGACCGGCCTGGCGGCCAGTGAGCTGACCGCGCTGACCGTCTGGCTGCTCACCCAGGACACCGCACCGGCCCAGCTGCCCGCGCTGCTGCGGGCCTATGCGGCGGCCAACCGCACCAAGTACCGCGAGGACTGGCTGGGCGACCTGTGGACGCAGTCCCACCGCCACTCGGCGGAGTCGTTCATCACCGAGGGCTGGGACCAGTGCCTGGCAGTCCTGGACCGGCTGGACCAGGCGCTGGCCGCAGCGGACCGGGATGCCGACCCGTGCCTGATCACGGGGGAGGGCTGGATCGCCGAGGAGGCGTTCGCCAGCGCGCTGCTCTGCTTCCTGCTCTTCCCCGACGACCCGGTGACGGCGATCCGCCGGGCCGCCTACTCCTCCGGTGACTCCGACTCGCTGGCCTGCCTGGCCGGCGCCTTCGCCGGCGCGCACCAGGGTGCCCACGCCTGGCCGGCCGACTGGGTGGAGCGGATCGAGCACCGCGACGAGCTGCTGGAGTTCGGCGCGCTCTGGGACTGAGCGGGCGAGGGGTTACGCCTGCCGGCCGAGCCGCCGCCGGGGCTGCAGGGCCGCCCGGTCGGCGGCGGCGCGCCCGGCCGCCCAGCCCTCCCCGTCGCTGACCCGCACCCGCTGCGAGGTGAGCTTGGGGAACATCCGCTCGGTCGCGGACTCCACCGCCTCCTCGCGGGCCGCCAGCGCGGGCAGCAGCCGGGCGTCGGGCAGCCGCTGCTCGGCGGTGCCGTCGTCGTTCAGATGGCGCCCGGCGGCCGCCTCCCGGGTGGTCTGCTCGGTCGCCTCGGTGAGCCGCTCCCGGATCCGGGCCGCGTAGGAGACCAGGAAGGACTGCCGGAACGCCCGGGTGCGGGAGGCCCCGTCCAGGTGCTGCCGGCTGCCGGCCTGCTGCATCGCCGCGGTGGCCTGCACCAGCAGCGAGGTGTAGAGCAGCTCCACCGCGTCCAGGTCGGAGTCGAAGCCGATGACGGTGCAGAACGAGAACTCCTTGGCCCACACCACCCGGCACCGGTTGGCCGCCGCCACCGCGTCCAGCAGCATCGCCTTGGGGCCCTCGTACGGGTTCTCCACCCCGATCCGGACCGCGCCGGGCGTCGCCGCCGAGTCCGGCCGGCCGACCGCGAGCAGCGCCTCGTCGATGGAGTGCTGGGCCATCAGCTGCTGGGCCTTGGCGGTCAGCGCCTCGGCCTCCTGCGGGTACTCGGTCGACTCGGCCTTGGCCAGCAGGGCGCGGATCCGGGAGAGCATCCGGGGCTCGCCGGGCAGCGGGCCGGCCGCCCGGTGCTCGACCCGGTGGGCCGCGCCCGGGGCCGGCCCGACCGGCGTGATCACCGGCAGCCGGGCGAGCAGCGCCAGCAGCTCCAGGGCGGCGGTGGCCAGGGCGAACCGGTCCAGCCGGTGCCGCTCGGCGAAACCGGGCAGGAAGTTTTCATCAGAAGTGGCCTCGTCGCCGTCCCACCAGGCCTCGGCGCCGAGCTCGCGCAGCTGCTCCTGCCAGCGCCGGTCCAGGGTGGCGGGGGAGTGGCCGCGCGCCTCGGCGGCGACCAGGTCGGTCAGCAGCGCCTGGTGCGGCGGCGCCAGGTCCCGCCGGACCAGCCGGGCCAGGTCGGCCGGGCGCCAGCCGCGGGCCCAGAGCGAGCCCAGTGACCGGTCCGCCAGGGTCAGCAGGCCGCGCCCGACGGCCGGCCAGCGCTCGGCGGAGGCGGCCAGCAGCGAGGCGCCCTCGTCCAGCACCCGGTCGGTCCTCTTCGCCGGCGCGCCCAGCAGCGCGCCGAGCGCCTGCTCCCACTGCTCGACGGTCGCCCCGCCGTTCTCTTCACTCACCTGGCCCATGATGCCGGAGCCCGGTTGCAGGGCATGATGAAGCGGTGCAGCCGAGACGGAACCCGGCGGCCGATGCGTTCGTCCTCACAGGGGAGACGACAGGGGAGGAGTCCGGATGGGTGACGTGCAGCCGTGGCCCGGCGGTTGGCAGTCCCGGCAGCCGGCCCAGCCCGGGGCCTACGGTCCGCCGGCGCCGGCCCCCGCCTACGGCTCGCCGGTGCCGTACGGGGCGCCGCACGCCGCGATGCGCGCCGCGCACACCGACCGCGAGCGCACCATCGACGTGCTGAAGGCCGCCTACGCCGAGGGGCGGTTGTCCGCGGCGGAGTACGGCGAGCGGTTCGAGGTGGCGAACAGCGCCCAGACCTACGGCCAGTTGGCCCAGCTGGTGGCCGACCTGCCGGCCGGCCCGGGCCTGGCCCCGCCGGTGGCGCCGATGCCGGTGCCGGCCACCTTCATGCCGCCGCCGGTCCGCCCGGCGCCCAACAACGGCATGGCCGTCGCCTCCCTGGTGCTGGGCCTGCTCTGCGTGCCGTCCATGGGCTTCTTCGGGCTGCCGGCGGTGATCACCGGTCATGTGGCGCGCAATCAGATCCGCCGCACCAAGGAGGGCGGTGACGGGATGGCGACGGCCGGATTGGTCCTGGGTTACCTGTCGGTGGCCGGTTGGGCGATGATGTTCCTCTTCGGCATGCTCATGGTCGCCTCGCACGGGTAGCGGCTCGCACCGGGGTGTGTTAGCCGCGCCACCGAGGCCGCCCTCGCGGGCCGCGGCCGGTGGGGCGCCCGGATCCGCCACGACCTGCGGCGCTCCATTTGTTTTGACCGCGCCCGATGCGCTAGGTACGCTCTGACCTTGTGCCTGGGGTGTCCCCGGGTCCTTGGCGTGCAAGCACACCGGCCGCCGCAGCGGTGAGGTTCCACCCGCCCCTGCCCGCGCCGCCGTGGTGCGTCAGTCCATGGGATTCCGCGTGATTCCTCCCTCCGAGGAGGCTCAACACACCCGACCGCGTGGGTCGGCGTGAGCTGGGCAGACCGCTTGGGAACACCGCAGGTTAGTTTCACCCAGCCTTGGCACACAGAAAACGGAGAAACGGTGCCTACGATCCAGCAGCTGGTCCGAAAGGGCCGGCAGGACAAGGTCGAGAAGAACAAGACGCCCGCCCTGAAGGGTTCGCCCCAGCGTCGCGGCGTCTGCACGCGTGTGTACACGACCACCCCGAAGAAGCCGAACTCGGCTCTCCGCAAGGTCGCCCGTGTGCGCCTCACCAGCGGGATCGAGGTCACCGCTTACATCCCGGGCGAGGGCCACAACCTGCAGGAGCACTCCATCGTGCTGGTCCGCGGTGGGCGTGTGAAGGACCTTCCTGGTGTCCGCTACAAGATCATCCGCGGCTCGCTCGACACCCAGGGTGTCAAGAACCGCAAGCAGGCTCGCAGCCGCTACGGCGCCAAGAAGGAGAAGTAAGAATGCCTCGTAAGGGCCCCGCCCCGAAGCGCCCGGTCATCGTCGACCCGGTTTACGGCTCCCCGCTGGTGACCTCGCTGGTCAACAAGATCCTGCTGCACGGCAAGCGCTCCACCGCCGAGCGCATCGTGTACGGCGCCCTCGAGGGCGTTCGCGAGAAGACCGGCTCGGACCCCGTCGTGACGCTGAAGCGCGCGCTGGAGAACGTCAAGCCGGCCCTCGAGGTCAAGTCCCGCCGCGTCGGTGGTGCGACCTACCAGGTTCCGGTCGAGGTCCGCCCGGGCCGCGCCAGCACCCTGGCGCTGCGCTGGATGGTCGGCTACTCCCGCGCCCGTCGCGAGAAGACCATGACCGAGCGCCTGATGAACGAGATCCTCGACGCCAGCAACGGCCTGGGCGCTTCCGTGAAGCGTCGCGAGGACACCCACAAGATGGCCGAGTCCAACAAGGCCTTCGCGCACTACCGCTGGTAGTCCGTACCCCGTCACTAGACAGAGAGAGAACGAGCCACCATGGCTACAACCTCCCTTGACCTCGCCAAGGTCCGCAACATCGGGATCATGGCGCACATCGACGCGGGCAAGACCACCACCACCGAGCGGATCCTGTTCTACACCGGTGTCTCGTACAAGATCGGTGAGGTCCACGATGGCGCTGCCACCATGGACTGGATGGAGCAGGAGCAGGAGCGCGGCATCACGATCACGTCGGCCGCGACGACCTGTCACTGGACGCTCGACGACTCCGACCACACCATCAACATCATCGACACCCCGGGCCACGTCGACTTCACCGTCGAGGTGGAGCGTTCGCTGCGCGTGCTCGACGGTGGCGTGACGGTGTTCGACGGCGTCGCCGGTGTCGAGCCCCAGTCCGAGACCGTGTGGCGGCAGGCTGACCGCTACGGCGTCCCGCGCATCTGCTTCATCAACAAGCTGGACCGCACGGGCGCCAACTTCTTCTTCTGCGTGCAGACCATCGTGGACCGCCTCGGCGCGACCCCGCTGGTCATGCAGCTGCCGATCGGCGCCGAGTCGGACTTCACCGGTGTCGTCGACCTGGTGAAGATGAAGGCCCTGGTCTGGTCGGCCGACGCGCCCAAGGGCGAGATGTACGACGTCGTCGACATCCCGGCCGACCTGGCGGAGCAGGCTGCCGAGTACCGCGAGCAGCTGCTCGACACCGTGTCGAACGTCAGCGACGAGGTGATGGAGCTCGCCCTGGAGGGCGAGGACATCCCCGAGGAGCTGCTGGTCGCCGCGATCCGCAAGGGCACGCTGAACTCGGACTTCACCCCGATCTTCTGCGGTTCCGCGTTCAAGAACAAGGGCGTCCAGCCCCTGCTCGACGCGGTCGTCAAGTACCTCCCGTCGCCGCTCGACATCGAGGGCATCGAGGGCACGAAGCCGAACGACCCCGAGACGAAGATCACCCGTCAGGCCTCGGACGACGAGCCGCTCGCCGCGCTCGCGTTCAAGATCATGTCGGACCCGCACCTCGGCAAGCTCACCTTCGTCCGGGTCTACTCGGGCCGCCTGGAGTCCGGCACCTCGGTGCTGAACTCCGTCAAGGGCAAGAAGGAGCGCATCGGCAAGATCTACCGCATGCACGCGAACAAGCGTGAGGAGATCGAGTCGGTGGGCGCCGGCGACATCATCGCCGTCATGGGCCTGAAGCAGACCACCACCGGTGAGACGCTGAGCGACGAGAAGAACCCGGTCATCCTGGAGTCCATGGACTTCCCGGCCCCGGTCATCCGCGTCGCCATCGAGCCCAAGTCCAAGGGTGACCAGGAGAAGCTGGGTGTCGCCATCCAGCGCCTCGCGGAGGAGGACCCCTCCTTCCAGGTCAACACGGACGAGGAGACCGGCCAGACCATCATCGCGGGTATGGGCGAGCTGCACCTCGAGGTGCTGGTCGACCGTATGAAGCGTGAGTTCAAGGTCGAGGCCAACGTCGGCAAGCCGCAGGTCGCGTACCGCGAGACGATCCGCAAGGCCGTCGAGCGGATCGACTACACGCACAAGAAGCAGACCGGTGGCTCCGGCCAGTTCGCCAAGATCCAGATCGCGATCGAGCCTCTGGAGAGCGGCGACGGCTACGAGTTCGTCAACAAGGTCACCGGTGGCCGCGTGCCGAGGGAGTACATCCCCTCGGTCGACGCCGGTTGCCAGGAGGCCATGGAGTTCGGTGTCCTCGCCGGCTACCCGCTGCAGGGTGTCCGCGTGACGCTGCTCGACGGTGCCGCGCACGACGTCGACTCCTCCGAGCTCGCGTTCAAGATCGCCGGCTCGATGGCCTTCAAGGAAGGCGCCAAGAAGGCCGGCCCGGCCCTCCTGGAGCCGATGATGGCCGTCGAGGTCACCACGCCCGAGGACTACATGGGCGAGGTCATCGGCGACATCAACTCTCGTCGTGGCCAGATCCGGTCCATGGACGAGCGTCACGGTGCCCGCGTGGTCAACGCGCTGGTGCCGCTCTCCGAGATGTTCGGCTACGTCGGTGACCTGCGCAGCAAGACCTCTGGTCGCGCGAGCTACTCGATGCAGTTCGACTCGTACGCCGAGGTTCCGCGGAACGTGGCGGAGGAGATCATCGCCAAGGCCAAGGGCGAGTAAGACCGGTCCGTCCGGTCTGCGGTTGGTCCCGGAAAACGGGACGAACCGGAACCCTTAGGCTGATAGGAGGCATATCCGGTGGGGTCGTACCCGACCCCACCGGGCCTCCGCCCCCATCCGCGGGACGGCATGGGGTGCGTCACAGCACCCCGTACCACAACCCGATCAAAGACCAACTGACGTCGTACGGCGTACAGAACTGTCCTCAGGAGGACTGAAGTGGCGAAGGCGAAGTTCGAGCGGACGAAGCCCCACGTCAACATCGGCACCATTGGTCACATTGACCACGGCAAGACCACGCTGACTGCGGCCATCACCAAGGTGCTGCACGACGCGTACCCGGACATCAACCCCTTCACGCCGTTCGACCAGATCGACAAGGCCCCGGAGGAGCGTCAGCGCGGTATCACCATCTCGATCGCGCACGTCGAGTACCAGACCGAGGCGCGTCACTACGCCCACGTCGACTGCCCGGGTCACGCCGACTACATCAAGAACATGATCACCGGTGCCGCCCAGATGGACGGCGCCATCCTGGTGGTCGCCGCCACCGACGGCCCGATGCCGCAGACCAAGGAGCACGTCCTCCTGGCCCGCCAGGTCGGCGTCCCCTACATCGTTGTCGCCCTGAACAAGGCCGACATGGTGGACGACGAGGAGATCCTGGAGCTCGTCGAGCTCGAGGTCCGCGAGCTGCTCTCGGAGTACGAGTTCCCGGGTGACGACCTGCCGGTCGTCCGCGTCTCCGCGCTGAAGGCGCTGGAGGGCGACAAGGAGTGGGGCGAGAAGCTCCTCGGCCTGATGCACGCGGTGGACGAGAACATCCCCACCCCGGAGCGCCTGACCGACCAGCCGTTCCTGATGCCGATCGAGGACGTCTTCACGATCACCGGTCGTGGCACCGTCGTCACCGGTCGCATCGAGCGCGGTGTCCTGAAGGTCAACGAGACCGTCGACATCATCGGCATCAAGACCACCAAGACCACCACCACGGTCACCGGTATCGAGATGTTCCGCAAGCTGCTCGACGAGGGCCAGGCCGGTGAGAACGTCGGTCTGCTGCTCCGCGGCATCAAGCGCGAGGACGTCGAGCGCGGCCAGGTCATCATCAAGCCGGGTTCGGTTACCCCGCACACCGACTTCGAGGCCCAGGCCTACATCCTGTCGAAGGACGAGGGTGGCCGCCACACCCCGTTCTTCAACAACTACCGCCCGCAGTTCTACTTCCGTACCACGGACGTGACCGGCGTCGTGACCCTCCCCGAGGGCACCGAGATGGTCATGCCGGGCGACAACACCGCCATGACGGTCGCGCTGATCCAGCCGGTCGCCATGGAGGAGGGCCTGAAGTTCGCCATCCGTGAGGGTGGCCGCACCGTCGGCGCCGGCCAGGTCACCAAGATCGTCAAGTAATTCTGACGCTCTGACCTAGCTCGAAAAGGGCTCCGGAACCCGTTCGCGAGAACGGGTTCCGGAGCCCTTTCGCATCTCCAGCCGAGGAATTGACGGCGGATCAGGGTCGGTACCCCTGCTCGATTGGCGCCAAACGCCTCTGATATGGCAAGATAGCCAAGTTGCTCGGTTGAGTGCCGATGCTGCGCGCCTCCCGCCGGGAGGACTGGAAGCGAGTCCCATGTACTCGTCGTTCCCGTGATGGCCGTTCATATGGTCCGGGCCCGCCCGTCAGGGTGAGCCTGTGGACCGTAGTGGTGTGTAAGCGACACCGCGGCAGCTGCGGGGCGAAAGTACGGGAATCTTCCGGGAAGCGTGGGCGGGGCCTCGACCCGGCGTCCACGGGTGCAAGACCGACCCGGACCCTGAGGTGCTTTGCGCTTCTTTCGCAGTTCGAGCGCGACACGCCCGAGCGCGGGGACCGGAGGCAACCACTCGGGGCGCCACCGGAACAGTCCACCCGGACCGACCGGTCGCAAAGCAACAGAGGACAAAGGACTACGAAGTAGCCATGGCGGGACAGAAGATCCGCATCCGGCTCAAGGCCTACGACCACGAGGTCATCGACTCCTCGGCGAAGAAGATCGTCGAGACGGTGATCCGCACTGGTGCGCAGGTCGCGGGCCCGGTGCCGCTGCCCACTGAGAAGAACGTGTACTGCGTCATCCGCTCGCCGCACAAGTACAAGGACTCGCGCGAGCACTTCGAGATGCGTACTCACAAGCGTCTGATCGACATCCTCGACCCCACGCCGAAGACGGTTGACTCGCTGATGCGTCTCGACCTGCCGGCTGGCGTCGACATCGAGATCAAGCTCTGAGAGGCGCACCGAAGATGGCTAAGCAGATTAAGGGCATCCTGGGCGAGAAGCTCGGCATGACCCAGGTCTGGGACGAGAACAACCGGATCGTTCCGGTGACCGTCGTCAAGGCTGGGCCCAATGTCGTGACCCAGGTCCACACCGCCGACAGCCCGGCCGGCTACAGCGCCGTCCAGCTCGGCTTCGGCGAGATCGACCCCCGCAAGGTGAACAAGCCCCTCGCGGGCCACTTCGCCAAGGCCGGTGTCACCCCGCGCCGCCACCTGGTCGAGATCCGTACCTCGGACGCGTCCGAGTACACCCTCGGCCAGGAGATCACCGCTGAGCTGTTCGAGGCGGGTGTCAAGGTCGACGTGACCGGCACCTCCAAGGGCAAGGGCTTCGCCGGTGTGATGAAGCGTCACAACTTCAAGGGTCTCGGCGCCGGTCACGGCACCCAGCGCAAGCACCGTTCGCCCGGTTCGATCGGTGGCTGCGCCACCCCGGGCCGCGTGTTCAAGGGCCTGCGCATGGCTGGTCGGATGGGCCACGAGCGTGTGACCACCCAGAACCTGACCGTGCACGCGGTCGACGCGGAGAAGGGCCTGCTGCTCATCAAGGGCGCCGTCCCGGGCCCGAACGGCGGCCTCGTCCTCGTCCGCACCGCGGCGAAGGGGCTGTGAGGAAATGAGCACCATTGACATCCTGTCGCCGGCTGGCGACAAGACCGGCAGCCTCGAGCTGCCGGCCGAGATCTTCGACGCGAAGGTCAGCGTTCCGCTGATGCACCAGGTCGTCGTGGCGCAGCTCGCTGCGGCCCGTCAGGGCACCCACAAGACCAAGACTCGCGGCGAGGTCCGCGGTGGCGGCAAGAAGCCGTACCGCCAGAAGGGCACCGGTCGCGCCCGTCAGGGCTCGACCCGCGCGCCGCAGTTCGCCGGCGGTGGCGTTGTGCACGGTCCGGTTCCGCGCGACTACTCGCAGCGGACCCCGAAGAAGATGATCGCTGCCGCTCTCCGCGGTGCGCTCACCGACCGCGCCCGTCACAGCCGCATCCACGTCGTCACCGGCGTGACCGCGACCGAGGCGCCGTCGACCAAGGCCGCCAAGGGCCTGTTCGGCAAGATCACCGACCGCAAGAACGTCCTCCTGGTCGTCGAGCGTGCGGACGAGCTGGGCGTCAAGTCCGCTCGCAACCTGCCGAACGTG
This sequence comes from Kitasatospora acidiphila, assembly GCF_006636205.1. Lineage (NCBI taxonomy): Bacteria > Bacillati > Actinomycetota > Actinomycetes > Kitasatosporales > Streptomycetaceae > Kitasatospora > Kitasatospora acidiphila. The sequence goes on from NZ_VIGB01000003.1 coordinate 5,401,338, forward strand.
CACATCCTGGACTTCGGTCAGCTGAACACCTACGACGTGCTCGTCTCCGACGATGTGGTCTTCACCCAGGCCGCCTTCGAGCGTTTCGTGGCCGGTCCGGCCGCGTCCGCCAAGGCCGTTGCCGCTGAGGGCGAGCTCGAAGGGAGCGCCGCCTGATGAGCGACGTCACGAGCAAGACGTTCACGGACCCCCGTGACGTTCTGGTGAAGCCGGTTATCTCCGAGAAGAGCTACGCGCTCCTCGACGAGAACAAGTACACGTTCGTCGTGTCGCCCGGTGCCAACAAGACCCAGATCAAGCAGGCCGTCGAGGCGGTCTTCTCGGTCAAGGTCGAGTCCGTCAACACGCTCAACCGTCAGGGCAAGCGCAAGCGCTCCAAGACGGGCTTTGGCAAGCGCAAGGACACCAAGCGCGCCATCGTGACGCTGGCCGAGGGCAACCGCATCGACATCTTCGGTGGTCCGGTCTCCTGACCGGGGCCTGACCGTCGATTAGGACGAGGACAGAAATGGGTATCCGCAAGTACAAGCCGACTACGCCGGGCCGTCGTGGCGCCAGCGTGGCCGACTTCGTCGAAATCACGCGGTCCACGCCGGAGAAGTCGCTGGTTCGCCCCCTGCACAGCAAGGGCGGCCGTAACAACGCCGGTCGTATCACCGCTCGCCACCAGGGTGGCGGTCACAAGCGCGCCTACCGCGTGATCGACTTCCGTCGTCACGACAAGGACGGCGTGCCGGCCAAGGTCGCGCACATCGAGTACGACCCCAACCGCACCGCGCGCATCGCGCTCCTGCACTACGCGGACGGCGAGAAGCGCTACATCATCGCCCCGCGCGGCATCGCGCAGGGTGACCGGATTGAGAACGGCGCTGGCGCCGACATCAAGCCGGGCAACAACCTGCCGCTCCGCAACATCCCGGTCGGTACCACCATCCACGCGGTGGAGCTGCGTCCGGGTGGCGGTGCCAAGATGGCCCGTTCCGCCGGTTCCGGCATCCAGCTGCTCGCCCGTGAGGGTCGCATGGCGCACCTGCGCATGCCCTCCGGTGAGATCCGCCTGGTCGACGTGCGCTGCCGCGCCACCGTCGGCGAGGTCGGCAACGCCGAGCAGTCGAACATCAACTGGGGCAAGGCCGGCCGTATGCGCTGGAAGGGCGTCCGCCCGACCGTGCGTGGTGTGGCCATGAACCCGATCGACCACCCGCACGGTGGTGGTGAGGGTAAGACCTCTGGTGGTCGCCACCCGGTTTCGCCGTGGGCCAGAAGGAGGGTCGCACCCGCAAGCCGAACAAGGCTTCGGACGCCCTCATCGTGCGCCGCCGCAAGACCAACAAGAAGCGCTAGGAGCAGGTCAGATGCCGCGCAGTCTTAAGAAGGGCCCCTTCATCGACGGCCACCTCATCAAGAAGGTGGACGCTCAGAACGAGGCGGGTACCCAGAACGTCATCAAGACCTGGTCCCGTCGTTCCGTGATCAGCCCGAGCATGCTCGGTCACACGATCGCGGTTCACGATGGCCGTAAGCACGTCCCGGTGTTCGTCACCGAGTCGATGGTCGGCCACAAGCTCGGCGAGTTCGCTCCGACCCGCACCTTCCGCGGCCACGTCAAGGAAGACCGCAAGTCGAAGCGCCGCTAAGGCCTCCGAGCTTCAGCGCCAGAACGACTTAAGTGACTTACTCCATTAAGGGGACAACCATGGAAGCCAGGGCACAGGCGCGGTACATCCGCGTGACGCCCATGAAGGCCCGCCGCGTGGTGGACCTCATCCGTGGCGTCGACGCCACGGAGGCCCGGGCGATCCTGCGGTTCTCGCCGCAGGCCGCCACTGTGCCGGTTGGCAAGGTGCTCGAGAGCGCCATCGCCAACGCGAAGCACAACTACAACCACTCCAACGAGAACGACCTCGTCATCTCCGAGGCGTACGTTGACGAGGGCCCGACCCTGAAGCGGTTCCGCCCGCGCGCCCAGGGCCGCGCCTACCGGATCCGGAAGCGGACCAGCCACATCACCGTGGTCGTCAGCAGCAAGGAAGGGACCCGGTAATGGGCCAGAAGGTTAACCCGCACGGGTTCCGCCTCGGCATCAGCACGGACTTCAAGTCCCGCTGGTACGCCGACAAGCTGTACAAGGACTACGTCAAGGAAGACGTTGCCATTCGTCGCATGATGACGAAGGGCATGGAGCGCGCCGGCATCTCCAAGGTCGAGATCGAGCGCACCCGCGACCGCGTCCGCGTCGACATCCACACCGCCCGCCCCGGCATCGTGATCGGTCGCCGTGGCACCGAGGCCGACCGCATCCGCGGCGACCTCGAGAAGCTGACCGGCAAGCAGGTCCAGCTGAACATCCTCGAGGTCAAGAACCCCGAGCTGGACGCCCAGCTCGTGGCTCAGGGCGTCGCGGAGCAGCTGTCCTCCCGCGTGTCGTTCCGCCGTGCCATGCGCAAGAGCATGCAGGGCACCATGAAGTCCGGCGCCAAGGGCATCAAGGTCCAGTGCTCCGGTCGTCTCGGCGGCGCCGAGATGAGCCGTTCGGAGTTCTACCGCGAGGGTCGCGTGCCGCTGCACACCCTCCGTGCGAACGTCGACTACGGCTTCTTCGAGGCCAAGACGACCTTCGGCCGCATCGGCGTGAAGGTCTGGATCTACAAGGGCGACGTCAAGAACATCGCCGAGGTCCGCGCTGAGAACGCCGCTGCCCGCTCGGGCAACCGTCCGGCCCGCAACGACGCCCGCCCCGCGCGCGGCGAGCGTGGCGGCCGCGGCGAGCGTGGTGGCGCCCGTGGCGGTCGTCGTCCCGCGAACACCGAGGCCCAGGCCCCGGCTGTGACCGAGACGCCGGCTGCCGAGAGCACCGGAACGGAGGCCTGACCCTCATGCTGATCCCCCGTCGGGTCAAGCACCGCAAGCAGCACCACCCCAAGCGTCGTGGTGCCGCCAAGGGTGGCACCGAGCTGGCGTTCGGCCAGTTCGGCATCCAGGCCGTGACCCCGGCCTACGTGACGAACCGTCAGATCGAGTCCGCTCGTATCGCGATCAACCGTCACATCCGCCGTGGCGGCAAGGTCTGGATCAACATCTACCCGGACCGCCCGCTCACCAAGAAGCCGGCCGAGACCCGCATGGGTTCCGGTAAGGGTTCGCCGGAGTGGTGGATCGCGAACGTGCACCCGGGTCGGGTCATGTTCGAGCTGTCGTACCCGAACGAGAAGGTGGCTCGCGAGGCGCTCACCCGCGCCGCGCACAAGCTGCCGATGAAGTGCCGGATCGTCCGGCGCGAGGACGGTGAGAGCTGATGTCGGCCGGCACCAAGGCTGCTGAGCTGCGCGAGCTGGACAACGAGGCGCTCGTTGCCAAGCTTCGTGAGGCCAAGGAGGAGCTGTTCAACCTCCGCTTCCAGGCGGCGACCGGACAGCTCGACAACCACGGACGGCTTCGCCTCGTCCGTAAGGACATCGCGCGGATCTACACCCTGATGCGCGAGCGCGAGCTGGGCATCGAGACGGTGGAGAACGCCTGATGACTGAGAACACCAACGAGACGCGCGGTTTCCGCAAGACCCGTGAGGGTCTCGTCGTCAGCGACAAGATGGACAAGACCGTCGTCGTCGCCGTCGAGGACCGCGTCAAGCACGCTCTGTACGGCAAGGTCATTCGCCGTACGAACAAGCTGAAGGCGCACGACGAGCAGAACGCGTGCGGCGTGGGCGACCGGGTCCTCCTCGCGGAGACCCGCCCGCTGTCCGCGACGAAGCGCTGGCGCGTCGTCGAGATCCTCGAGAAGGCCAAGTAACGAAGCCGATGAGGTACGGCCGTATGTGCACCAGGTCGAAAGACGCTGGTGTGAGCAGCGGCCGGCCCGTCGACTCTCGTTGACGATCAGGAGAAAGCTGTGATCCAGCAGGAGTCGCGACTGCGTGTCGCCGACAACACGGGTGCCAAGGAGATTCTCTGCATCCGCGTTCTCGGTGGCTCCGGTCGCCGCTACGCCGGTATCGGGGACGTCATCGTCGCCACCGTCAAGGACGCGATCCCCGGTGGTTCGGTGAAGAAGGGCGACGTCGTCAAGTGCGTCGTCGTTCGCACGGTGAAGGAGCGCCGTCGTCCGGACGGTTCCTACATCCGCTTCGACGAGAACGCCGCTGTCGTTCTCAAGAACACCGAGGGTGACCCCCGTGGTACCCGCATCTTCGGCCCGGTGGGCCGCGAGCTGCGTGACAAGAAGTTCATGAAGATCATCTCGCTGGCGCCGGAGGTGCTCTAACCCATGGCGAACAGCATGAAGATCAAGAAGGGTGACCTGGTTCAGGTCATCACCGGCAAGGACAAGGGCAAGCAGGGCAAGGTCATCCAGGCCATGCCGGCTGAGAACAAGGTCCTCGTCGAGGGTGTGAACCGGGTCAAGAAGCACACCAAGCCCGGCCAGGGCACCGCCGGTGGCATCGTCACCGTCGAGGCCCCGGTGCACGTTTCGAACGTGCAGCTGGTCGTGGAGAAGGACGGCAAGAAGGTCGTCACCCGCGTTGGCTACCGCTTCGATGAGCAGGGCAACAAGATCCGCGTTGCCAAGCGGACCGGTGAGGACATCTGATGTCTGAGACGACTGTTGAGAAGGTGACCCCCCGTCTCAAGGAGCGTTACAACTCCGAGATCAAGGGTCAGCTGCACGAGCAGTTCTCGTACGAGAACGTCATGCTGATCCCCGGCCTGGTCAAGGTCGTGGTCAACATGGGTGTCGGCGAGGCCGCCCGTGACAGCAAGCTGATCGAGGGTGCCATCAAGGACCTGACCGCGATCACCGGTCAGAAGCCTGCTGTCACCAAGGCTCGTAAGTCCATCGCGCAGTTCAAGCTGCGCGAGGGCCAGCCGATCGGCACCCACGTCACCCTCCGTGGTGACCGCATGTGGGAGTTCCTGGACCGTCTGGTGTCGCTGGCTCTGCCGCGTATCCGTGACTTCCGTGGTCTCTCCCCCAAGCAGTTCGACGGTCGTGGCAACTACACCTTCGGTCTGACCGAGCAGGTTATGTTCCACGAGATCGACCAGGACAAGGTCGACCGTCAGCGCGGTATGGACATCACCGTCGTGACCACCGCCAAGACCGACGATGAGGGCCGGGCGCTGCTGCGCGCTCTGGGCTTCCCGTTCAAGGAGGCGTGAGCCGTGGCGAAGAAGTCCCTCATCGCGAAGGCCGAGCGCAAGCCGAAGTTCGGCGTGCGGGCCTACACCCGGTGCCAGCGGTGCGGTCGTCCGCACTCGGTGTACCGCAAGTTCGGCCTCTGCCGTGTCTGCCTTCGTGAGATGGCGCACCGCGGCGAGCTGCCGGGCGTGACCAAGAGCTCCTGGTAATCCAGCGCTCCTGGTGAACGCATAGCGAAGCAGAGGTGCCCGACCCCACAGCGCCCAGATTTGGGCAGCCTTTCGGATTCCCGTAAGGTAGTGGGGTCGGGCCCCCTGTCGCGGCATCCCCATGGATGCTGCGGCTCTTCTCTGAAGGGCTCGCACCCAGTCTTACTAACGCCGTAGGTCCCCTGCGTTTGTGCCCCTGCTGCACTCCACCGAGTGCAGGAGGGGGACCTGATGCGGAGAAACCACGGCGAGAGAGGCCTGAGGCCACCATGACCATGACCGACCCCATCGCAGACATGCTGACGCGTCTGCGGAACGCCAACTCGGCGTACCACGACACTGTCGCGATGCCTGCCAGCAAGATCAAGGCGCACGTTGCCGAGATCCTGCAGCAGGAGGGGTACATCTCCTCCTACAAGGTTGAGGACCCGAGCGAGGGCGAGGTGGGCAAGAAGCTCACCATCGAGCTCAAGTTCGGTCCGAACCGTGAGCGTTCCATCGCCGGCATCAAGCGCATCAGCAAGCCGGGTCTGCGTGTTTACGCAAAGTCCACCAACCTGCCGAAGGTGCTCGGCGGCCTGGGCGTGGCGATCATCTCCACGTCTTCCGGCCTCCTGACCGACAAGCAGGCCGCCAAGAAGGGCGTAGGCGGAGAAGTTCTCGCCTACGTCTGGTAATTCGGGAAACGGAGGTACAGCAATGTCTCGTATTGGACGGCTGCCCATCCCGGTTCCCGCCGGCGTGGACGTCACCATCGATGGCCAGACGGTTTCGGTGAAGGGCCCCAAGGGCACCCTCACCCACGTCGTCGCGGCGCCGATCGAGATCAGCAAGGACGAGAACGGCACTCTGGTCGTCACTCGCCCGAACGACGAGCGTCAGTCGAAGGCCCTCCACGGCCTTTCGCGCACGCTGGTGGCGAACATGATCACCGGCGTGACCGCGGGCTACCGCAAGTCGCTGGAGATCAGCGGTGTTGGTTACCGCGTCGCGGCGAAGGGCTCCAACATGGAGTTCTCGCTCGGCTACAGCCACCCGATCCTGGTCGAGGCCCCGGAGGGCATCTCCTTCGTGGTCGAGTCGCCCACCAAGTTCCACGTGGACGGCACGGACAAGCAGAAGGTCGGCGAGGTCGCCGCGAAGATCCGCAAGCTGCGCAAGCCCGACCCGTACAAGGCCAAGGGCGTCAAGTACGCGGGCGAGGTCATCCGCCGCAAGGTCGGAAAGAGTGGTAAGTAAGCGATGAGCGTCTCTGTCAAGATCGGCAAGGGCGACGGCTACAAGAACGCCGCCCGCAAGCGCCGCGCGATTCGCGTTCGCAAGCGCGTTGTCGGCACCGAGGTGCGTCCGCGCCTCGTTGTGACGCGCTCGAACCGTCACATGGTCGCCCAGGTCATCGACGACGCCAAGGGTCACACCCTGGCGTCGGCGTCCACCCTCGACGTGTCCATCAAGGGCGCCGAGGGCGACAAGACCGAGCTGGCCAAGAAGGTCGGGAGCCTGGTCGCCGAGCGCGCCAAGGCCGCCGGCATCGAGTCGGTCGTCTTCGACCGCGCGGGCAACCGGTACGCCGGCCGCATCGCCGCCCTGGCGGACGCGGCTCGTGAGGCCGGGCTCGACTTCTAAGCCGCTCGTCGACTCTGTCGGCGGACGTAATCGAGAGAGGTAATTCCAATGGCTGGACCCCAGCGCCGCGGTAGCGGCGCCGGCGGCGGCACCGGTGGCGAGCGGCGCGACCGTAAGCGTGACGACCGGGGCAACGCCCCCGCCGTCGAGAAGACCGCTTACGTCGAGCGCGTCGTCGCGATCAACCGTGTCGCCAAGGTTGTCAAGGGTGGTCGTCGCTTCAGCTTCACCGCGCTGGTCGTGGTGGGCGACGGTGACGGCACCGTGGGTGTCGGTTACGGGAAGGCGAAGGAGGTTCCGGCCGCCATCGCCAAGGGCGTTGAGGAGGCCAAGAAGAACTTCTTCAAGGTTCCCCGTATCCAGGGCACCATCCCGCACCCCGTTCAGGGCGAGAAGGCCGCCGGCGTCGTGCTGCTGAAGCCGGCGTCCCCCGGTACCGGTGTTATCGCCGGTGGCCCGGTGCGTGCCGTCCTGGAGTGCGCCGGCGTTCACGACATCCTGTCGAAGTCGCTCGGCTCGGACAACGCGATCAACATCGTGCACGCCACCGTGGCTGCTCTGAAGGGCCTCGTTCGCCCCGAGGAGATCGCCGCCCGTCGTGGCCTGCCGCTCGAGGACGTGGCTCCGGCCGCCCTGCTGCGCGCTCGCGCGGCCGGCACCGCCGCTGCCGCTCCGGCTGGGGCTGGTGTCTGATGGCGCGCCTGAAGATCACCCAGACCAAGAGCTACATCGGTAGCAAGCAGAACCACCGCGAGACGCTGCGTTCGCTTGGCCTCAAGCGCATGCACGACGTGGTCGTGAAGGAGGACCGTCCCGAGATCCGCGGGATGGCCCAGACCGTGCGTCACCTCGTCACGGTCGAGGAGGTGGACTGATCATGTCTGACAACCCGATCAAGATCCACAACCTGCGTCCCGCCCCGGGTGCCAAGACCGACAAGATCCGTGTCGGCCGTGGTGAAGGCTCCAAGGGTAAGACCGCTGGTCGTGGTACCAAGGGCACCAAGGCCCGCTACCAGGTTCCGCAGCGCTTCGAGGGTGGCCAGATGCCGCTCCACATGCGCCTGCCGAAGCTGAAGGGCTTCAAGAACCCGTTCAAGGTGACCTTCCAGGTCGTCAACCTCGACAAGCTGGCCGAGCTCTACCCGCAGGGTGGCGAGGTCACTGTCGAGGGCCTGGTCGCCAAGGGCGCGGTCCGCAAGAACTCCCTCGTCAAGGTGCTCGGCACCGGCGAGGTCTCGGTTGCGCTGCAGGTGACGGTTGACGCCGTCTCCGGCTCCGCCACCGAGAAGATCAAGGCCGCCGGCGGCACCGTCACCGAGCTCGTCTGACCCCCAACCGGGTGAGCAGAGCGATCTGACGGCGCGTCAGTGCCGAGAGCCCCGTCCCTCCTTCGAGGGACGGGGCTCTTCTTATTTCTGTGCTCATCACCACGGGTTTCGCGTGCAAGCCCGCTCAAAACCGGGCATCTGGGTCCGGCTTCGACAAGCCTGGGCGTCATGCGCTTCTGCCGAGTGGCCACACACTGTTAGAGTCCCTGGAGTTCCCTTGTAGCCAGGCGCAGTCGACTGTGCCGACGGGGGACGGCAACCGACATTCACCCCGTCCGACAGGACCGACCCTTCCGCCGACGACGCGCGGGAGGCGCAGGAGGCACCGTGCTCAGTGCGTTCGCGCGGGCGTTCAAGACGCCCGACCTGCGCAAGAAGCTGCTGTTCACGCTGGGCATCATGGTGATCTTCCGGGTGGGCGCGCACATTCCCGTCCCCGGGGTGAACTTCAAGGCCGTCAACCAGTGCGTGAAGATGAGTGGCAACGGGCTGTTCGGCCTGGTCAATCTCTTCAGCGGCGGCGCGCTGCTGCAGCTGACGATCTTCGCCCTCGGCATCATGCCGTACATCACCGCCAGCATCATCCTTCAGCTGCTGACCGTCGTGATCCCGCGACTGGAATCGCTGAAGAAGGAGGGCCAGGCCGGGCAGACGAAGATCACCCAGTACACCCGCTACCTGACCATCGCGCTGGCGATCCTGCAGGGCACCGGCATCGTGGCGACCGCCTCCAACGGCGCGCTGTTCTCGAGCTGCCCGGTGGGCAACCAGGTGGTGCCGGACACCAGCGTGTTCCGGATCGCCCTCATGGTCATCACCATGACGGCGGGCACGACGATCATCATGTGGCTGGGTGAGCTGATCACCGACCGCGGCATCGGCAACGGCATGTCGATCCTGATGTTCACCTCGATCGCCGCCGGCTTCCCGGGCAACGTCTGGACCATCAAGAAGCTCGGCAAGATCGCCGGCGGTTGGTTCGAGTTCTTCGCGGTGATCGCGACCGGCATCGTCGTGATCGTCCTGGTCATCTTCGTGGAGCAGGCCCAGCGCCGGATCCCGGTGCAGTACGCCAAGCGAATGATCGGCCGCCGGGCGTTCGGCGGCACCTCGACCTACATCCCGCTGAAGGTCAACCAGGCCGGTGTCATCCCGGTCATCTTCGCCTCCTCGCTGCTGTACATCCCCTCGCTGGTGGCGCAGCTGACCGGCAGCAAGGCGAGCTGGGCGAACTGGGTCAACACGAACTTCACCAAGGGTGACCACCCGATCTACATGATCGCGTACTTCGTACTGATCGTGTTCTTCGCCTTCTTCTACGTCGCGATCTCCTTCAACCCCGAAGAAGTTGCCGACAATATGAAGAAGTATGGTGGCTTCATCCCGGGCATCCGGGCCGGCCGGCCGACGGCCGAATACCTGAACTACGTGCTCACCCGCATCACGTGGCCGGGTTCGCTCTACCTGGGCCTGATCGCTCTTATCCCGATGATCGGCCTGGTCGCCCTGAACGCGAGCACCACCATCCCGTTCGGCGGCACCAGCATCCTCATCATCGTCGGCGTCGGCCTCGAAACTGTGAAGCAGATCGAGAGCCAGCTCCAGCAGCGTAATTACGAAGGGTTCCTCCGCTGATGCGTATCGTCCTCGTCGGACCTCCCGGGGCCGGGAAGGGTACTCAGGCGCACGTGCTCGCCAAGACCCTGTCCATTCCCCACATCTCGACCGGTGACCTCTTCCGGGCCAACATCAGCCAGGGCACCCCGCTCGGCGTGGAGGCCAAGAGCTACATGGACCAGGGCCTCCTGGTGCCGGACGAGGTGACCATCGGGATGGCCAAGGACCGGCTCCAGCAGCCGGACACCGCGGCCGGGTTCCTGCTCGACGGCTTCCCGCGCAACCTGGAGCAGGCCAAGGCGCTCGACGCCTTCCTGGCCGACCAGGAGATCGCGCTGGACGGCGTGCTGGACCTGGAGGTCCCCGAGGACGAGGTGGTCAAGCGGATCGCCGGCCGCCGGCTCTGCCGCAACAACGGCGCCCACGTCTTCCACGTGATCTACAACCCGCCGAAGACCGAGGGCGTCTGCGACGAGTGCGGTGGCGAGCTCTACCAGCGCTCGGACGACACCGAGGAGTCGGTGCGGGTCCGGCTGGAGGAGTACCACTCCAAGACCGAGCCGATCATCGGCTACTACCGCGAGCAGCAGCTGGTCACCACCATCTCCGCGCTCGGCAAGGTCGAAGAGGTCACCCAGCGCGCCGTGGACGCGCTGAAGGCCGGCAAGCAGGGCTGACGCCCGACCGGCACAGCTGAACAGAGTCCTCCGCGTGCCGCACGGCCGCGGCACCCCACCCGGGGTGCCGCGGCCGTGCGGCGTCGTACCGTGGGGGAGTGACAAGGGCGCCCGGCAAGGACCGGGCGCGATTTCGGACGAAAGGCACTCGCCAGATGGTGCAGATCAAGACCCCCGAGCAGATCGCCAAGATGCGGGTCGCCGGGCTGGTCGTCGCCGAGGCGCTCAAGGCCTGTCGCGCGGCGGTGGCGCCCGGGGTGACCACCCAGGACCTCAACGACATCGCGGACAAGGTGATCACCGAGCACGGCGCCACCTCCAACTTCCGCGCCAACCACGGCGGTCTCTGGTTCCCGGGGGTGATCTGCGCCTCGGTCAACAACGAGGTGGTCCACGGCATCCCGGGGGAGCGGGTGCTGCAGGAGGGCGACATCATCTCCATCGACTGCGGTGCCATCGTGGACGGCTGGCACGGTGACGCGGCGATCACCGTCGCGGTCGGCGAGGTGGCCCCCGAGGTCGAGATGCTCAGCCGGGTCACCGAGGGCTCGATGTGGGCAGGCATCGCCCAGATGAAGAAGAGCAACCGACTGGTCGACGTCTCCAAGGCGATCGAGGGCTTCATCCGCCGCCAGCCGCTGCCGCCCAAGGGCAAGTGGGGCATCACCGAGGGGTACGGCGGCCACGGCATCGGCACCGCGATGCACATGGAGCCGCACGTGCTGAACTACGTGGAGCGCGGCCGGGGCAAGGGTCCCAAGCTGGTGCCGGGCACGGTGCTGGCGATCGAGCCGATGGTCTCGCTCGGCACCCCGCACACCTCGGTGCTCGAGGACGACTGGACCGTCGTGACCAACGACGGCACCTGGGCCGCGCACTGGGAGCACTCGGTGGCGGTCACCGAGCAGGGTCCGCTGGTGCTCACCGCCTTCGACGGCGGAAAGGCCCAGCTCGCGGCCCTGGGCGTCACCGCCGCCCCCGACCCGTTGGGCTGAGCCGGTATCGTCTAGGGCTGCGACCCAGGCGAATCGGACAATAGGGGTAACTGTGCTCAAGGGCTTCCGCGACTTCATGATGCGCGGCAACGTGGTGGACATGGGCGTCGGCATCGTGATCGGTGCCGCGTTCACCGGCGTGGTCAACGGCTTCGTGAAGGCGTTCCTGACGCCGCTGGTCGGCATCGTGACCGGTGCCACCGGCGACTTCAGCAGCAACACCTTCAAGGTGGCGGGCGTGGTCTTCCCGTACGGGGACTTCGTCAACACCCTGATCTCGTTCCTGCTGACCGCCGCGGTGCTCTACTTCTGCGTGGTGCTGCCGGTCACCAAGGCCACCGCCCGCTACCTGCCGAAGAAGCCCAAGCAGGCCAAGCGCCCCTGCCCCGAGTGCCTGACCGAGATCCCCGAGGCCGCCACCCGCTGCTCCGCCTGCACCGCCGCGGTGCAGCCGGTGGCACTCCCGGTGGCGTGAATTTTTGCGAAGGCCGACCGGTAACGTACGATGGACCGTCGGCTCTCTCGTAGCGTGCCCCGGCACGCCCTCAACGCCCTCGTGGCGTGAGGTGAAGGCTGGTTCGCACGAGCGTTCCGCATACGGTAGCCGGACCCGAAGGGTGGATCTCGCAGTTCATGGCTAAGAAGCAAGGCGCCATTGAGATCGAGGGCACCGTGATCGAGTCTCTTCCGAACGCGATGTTCAAGGTCGAGCTGCAGAACGGTCACAAGGTCCTCGCTCACATCAGCGGCAAGATGCGCATGCACTACATCCGCATCCTCCCGGACGACCGGGTCGTCGTGGAGCTCAGCCCCTATGACCTGACCCGCGGCCGGATCGTCTACCGGTACAAGTAGTAAAAACCTCCTCGCTCCGCGAGGGGCCCCGTCAGATCTAGACCCGGAGAACCTGGAACATGAAGGTCAAGCCGAGCGTCAAGAAGATCTGCGACAAGTGCAAGGTGATCCGCCGCCACGGCCGGGTCATGGTGATCTGCGACAACCTGCGCCACAAGCAGCGCCAGGGCTGATCGTCCCGCATTTCTCGTAGTACTTCGCGCGACGCGCACAACGTCATAAGCGGGCCGCCCGATCCGCTCCCGCATGGAGCGGACTGCCACCCCCGGTTCAGAGGCCGGGGCTCGCACACCGAGAGGTGTCCGGGTAGGCGGCACGTAAGACCTCTGAGGAACATCACAGGAGCCTTGAATGGCACGCCTCTCCGGCGTTGATCTCCCCCGCGAGAAGCGGATTGAGATCGCCCTCACGTACGTCTACGGCATCGGCCGCACCCGCGCCCAGCAGACGCTGGCCGAGACCGGCGTGAACCCGTCCATCCGCGTCCGCGACATCTCCGAGGACGACCTGGTCGCGCTGCAGCGCTTCATCGACGCCAACTTCCGCGTTGAGGGTGACCTCCGCCGTGAGGTTGCCGCCGACATCCGCCGCAAGGTCGAGATCGGTTGCTACGAGGGTCTGCGTCACCGTCGCGGCCTGCCGGTCCGCGGTCAGCGCACCCACACCAACGCGCGTACCCGCAAGGGCCCGCGTCGCGCGATTGCCGGCAAGAAGAAGCCGGGCAAGAAGTAGTCCGCCCGTTAACCGGACATCCCTCCGGCCCGCGGGTTAGCGGACCGACCACCTCAGTAGGAGAACAGACTTATGCCCCCCAAGGGTCGTCAGGCTGCCGGCGCGAAGAAGATCCGCCGCAAGGAAAAGAAGAACGTCGCTCACGGGCACGCTCACATCAAGAGCACGTTCAACAACACCATCGTTTCGATCACCGACCCCTCGGGCAACGTGATCTCCTGGGCCTCCGCCGGCCACGTCGGCTTCAAGGGCTCGCGCAAGTCCACCCCGTTCGCCGCGCAGATGGCCGCCGAGGCCGCTGCCCGTCGCGCGCAGGAGCACGGCATGCGCAAGGTCGACGTCTTCGTGAAGGGTCCGGGCTCCGGCCGCGAGACCGCGATCCGTTCGCTCCAGGCCACCGGCCTCGAGGTCGGCTCGATCCAGGACGTCACCCCCACCCCGCACAACGGCTGCCGTCCGCCGAAGCGCCGCCGCGTCTGACATCAGGCAGGTGGTTCGGCTTCGGCCGACTCCCTAGCGTCTGACGCGGCGCCTTCGGGTGCGAGTGTCTTAAACCGCGTACGGGCTCCTGTTTTCAGCAGGAGCCCGTACGCTGGTCTTGTTCGGCATCAAATAGTGGGTGCCGAGTACAACTGGAGGACTGAACATGCTCATCGCTCAGCGCCCCTCGCTGACCGAAGAGGTTGTCGACGAGTACCGCTCGCGGTTCGTCATCGAGCCGCTGGAGCCGGGCTTCGGCTACACCCTCGGCAACTCGCTTCGCCGCACCCTGCTCTCCTCGATCCCGGGCGCCGCTGTCACCAGCATCCGGATCGACGGTGTCCTGCACGAGTTCACCACCGTGCCGGGCGTCAAGGAGGACGTCACCGACCTCATCCTGAACATCAAGCAGCTGGTCGTCTCCTCGGAGCACGACGAGCCGGTCGTGATGTACCTGCGCAAGCAGGGCCCGGGTGTGGTCACCGCCGCCGACATCGCCCCGCCGGCCGGTGTCGAGGTGCACAACCCCGAGCTGGTCCTCGCCACCCTGAACGGCAAGGGCAAGCTGGAGATGGAGCTGACCGTCGAGCGCGGTCGCGGCTACGTCTCCGCGGTCCAGAACAAGGCCTCCGGCCAGGAGATCGGCCGGATCCCGGTCGACTCGATCTACAGCCCCGTGCTGAAGGTCACCTACAAGGTCGAGGCCACCCGTGTCGAGCAGCGGACCGACTTCGACAAGCTGATCGTCGACGTCGAGACCAAGCCCGCCATGCGTCCGCGTGACGCCATGGCCTCGGCCGGCAAGACCCTGGTCGAGCTGTTCGGTCTCGCCCGCGAGCTGAACATCGACGCCGAGGGCATCGACATGGGCCCGTCCCCGACGGACGCCGCCCTGGCCGCCGACCTGGCGCTGCCGATCGAAGAGCTGGAGCTCACCGTTCGGTCGTACAACTGCCTCAAGCGCGAGGGCATCCACACCGTGGGTGAGCTCGTCGCCCGGTCCGAGGCGGACCTGCTCGACATCCGCAACTTCGGTGCGAAGTCGATCGACGAGGTAAAGGCCAAGCTGGCCGGCATGGGCCTGGCCCTCAAGGACAGCCCGCCCGGGTTCGACCCGACCGCGGCCGCCGACGCCTTCGGCGCCGACGACCTGGACGACCAGGGCTACGCCGAGACCGAGCAGTACTAAGAGTTTGGAGCGGGGGCGGCTCCCCGGGAGCCGCCCCTCTTCGATGCAAGTCGTACCGGCAACAGTGCCGGTGCGCCCGCTGCGGTACCTGATACGGCCGCAGTCGGAGATTCAAGGAGCGCACCCATGCCCCGTCCCACCAAGGGCGCCCGCCTCGGCGGCGGCCCGCACCACGAGCCGCTGCTGCTGGCCGGCCTGGCCCGCGAGCTGTTCCAGTACGGCCGCATCACCACCACCGAGGCCAAGGCCCGCCGCCTGCGCCCGCTGGCGGAGAAGCTGATCACCAAGGCCAAGAAGGGCGACCTGCACAACCGTCGCGTGGTCCGCAAGACCATCACCGACGTCGCCGTGCTGCACACCCTCTTCACCGAGATCGCGCCGCGCTACGAGAACCGCCCGGGTGGCTACACCCGCATCACCAAGATCGGTGGCCGCCGTGGCGACAACGCCCCGATGGCCGTGATCGAGCTGGTCGAGGCCCTCACCGTGGCCCAGACCGCGGTCGGCGAGGCCGAGGCCGCCACCAAGCGCGCCGCCAAGGACGCCGACGTTGCCCCCGAGGCCGCTGCCGAGGCTCCGGCCGACGCCGCCCCGGCGGACGAGCAGGCCTGACGCCCGCTCAACACGCAGCATCACGGGCCCGCTCTCACCGCTTCGGCGGGGGAGCGGGCCCGTTCCGTTTGTCCCGAGAGAGGTATGTGTGGTGAACGACTGCGCCGAGCCGGCCCCGCGCCAAGACGGCCCCGCCGAGGGGTACACCCGGCTCCGGCTGGACTTGTCCTACCAAGGGGCGGAGTTCTCCGGCTGGGCCCGGCAGCGCGGGCGGCGCACCGTGCAGGAGGAGATCGAGAGCGCCCTGCAGGTGGTCACCCGCAGCCGGGAGCTCTTCCCGCTCACCGTGGCCGGCCGCACCGACGCCGGGGTGCACGCCCGCGGCCAGGTGGCCCACGTCGACCTGCCCGACGAGCTCTGGGCGCTGCACGGCGAGAAGCTGCTGCGCCGGCTGGCCGGGCGGCTGCCGGCCGATGTGCGGATCTACCGGGTGGCCGAGGCGGCGGCGGGATTCGACGCGCGGTTCAGCGCGATCTGGCGGCGCTACGCCTACCGGGTGGCCGACCACCCGGGCGGGGTGGACCCGCTGCTGCGCGGCCATGTGCTCTGGCACGACCGCCCGCTGGACGTGGAGAAGATGAACGCCGCGGCCCGACTGCTGCTCGGCGAGCACGACTTCGCCGCCTACTGCAAGAAGCGGGAAGGCGCGACCACCATCCGGACCCTGCTGGAGCTGCACTGGGACCGGGTGCCGATGGACCCGTACGCGGCCCAGGAGGGCACCATGGCGGTGGCCACGGTGCGTGCCGACGCCTTCTGCCACAACATGGTGCGGGCCCTGGTCGGCGCGATGCTGCTGGTCGGGGACGGGCACCGGCCGGTGGAGTTCCCCGGCGAGGTGCTGGCCGGCGGGGTGCGCAACAGCGCGGTCAACGTGATCCGCCCGTACGGCCTGACCCTGGAGGAGGTCGGCTACCCGGCCGACGACCAGTTGGCCGAGCGCAGCCGCCAGGCCCGCCGGATGCGCACCCTGCCGGGCCAGGCTCCTTAATCCATTTGGGCGCTACCTGGCGGGCATAGGACAATTTCGACTCATGGGACACGTCGAGATTTCACACCTGGAGTACTACCTGCCGGATGGGCGGGTGCTGTTCGACGACGCGTCCTTCCGGGTCGGCGAGGGCTCCGCGGTCGCCCTGGTGGGAGCCAACGGGGCCGGTAAGACCACTCTGCTGCGCATGATCGCCGGGGATGTGCAGCCGCACGGCGGCAGCGTGACGGTCAGCGGCGGCCTGGGGGTGATGCGCCAGTTCGTCGGCACCACCGGGCGCGAGGACCAGGCGGCCTCGCCCGGTGCGCTGCCTGCCGACGCCTCGGTGCGGGACCTGCTGGTCTCGGTGGCGCCGGCCCGGATCGCCCAGGCGGCCCGGGCGGTGGACGCCGCGGAGCTGGCGATGCTGGCCCAGGACGACGAGAAGTCGCAGCTGGCCTACGCCCAGGCGCTCTCCGACTGGGCCGACGTCGGCGGCTACGACTTCGAGACCGACTGGGACGTCTGCACCATGGCGGCGCTCGGCATGCCGTTCGACCGCGCCCAGTTCCGCGGCCTCAACACGCTCTCCGGCGGCGAGCAGAAGCGGCTGGTGCTGGAGGCGCTGCTGCGCGGCCCCGACGAGGTGCTGCTGCTGGACGAGCCGGACAACTACCTGGACGTGCCCGGCAAGCGCTGGCTGGAGGAGGCGATCAAGGCCACCCCCAAGACGGTGCTCTACATCTCGCACGACCGGGAGCT
Organism: Kitasatospora acidiphila; assembly: GCF_006636205.1. Taxonomy (NCBI): domain Bacteria; kingdom Bacillati; phylum Actinomycetota; class Actinomycetes; order Kitasatosporales; family Streptomycetaceae; genus Kitasatospora; species Kitasatospora acidiphila. The sequence continues at coordinate 5,418,531 of NZ_VIGB01000003.1, forward strand.
GCTCTCCCGTACCGCCGACAAGATCATCAGCGTCGAGTCCGGCGCGGCCGGCTCCAGCGTCTGGGTGCACGGCGGCGGCTTCGACTCGTTCCACCAGGCCCGCCAGGACCGGTTCGCCCGGTTCGAGGAGCTCGGCCGGCGCTGGGACGAGGAGCACGCCAAGCTGAAGAAGCTGGTGCTGACGCTCCGCCAGGCGGCCTCGGTCAGCCATGACATGGCCTCCCGGTACGCCGCCGCGCAGACCCGGCTGAAGAAGTTCGAGGAGGCCGGCCGCCCGGAGGCCCCGCCGCGCGAGCAGAACATCACCATGCGGCTCAAGGGCGGGCGCACCGGCGTGCGGGCGCTGACCATCGAGCAGCTCGAACTGACGGGCCTCATGCAGCCGTTCGACCTGGAGGTCTTCTACGGCGAGCGGGTCGGCGTGCTGGGCTCCAACGGCTCCGGCAAGTCGCACTTCCTGCGGCTGCTGGCCGGCGACGAGACGGTGGCGCACACTGGCTCGTTCCGGCTCGGCGCGCGGGTGGTGCCCGGCCACTTCCGGCAGACCCACGCGCACCCGGAGCTGCTGGGCCGCACGGTCCGCTCGATCATCGAGGAGGAGCACGCGCTCAGCCGCGGCGCCGCGATGGGCGCGCTGCGCCGCTACGAGCTGGACCGGCAGGAGGAGCAGAAGTTCGAGTCGCTCTCCGGTGGTCAGCAGGCCCGGCTGATGATCCTCAAGCTGGAGCTGCAGGGCGTCACCGCGCTGCTGCTCGACGAGCCGACCGACAACCTCGACCTGGAGAGCGCCGAGGCGCTGCAGCAGGCGCTGGAGGCGTTCGACGGCACGGTGCTGTGCGTCAGCCACGACCGCTGGTTCGCCAAGACCTTCGACCGGTTCCTGGTGTTCGGCAGTGACGGGCGGGTCTACGAGTCGTCGGAGCCGGTCTGGGACGAGCGGCGGGTCGAGCGCGACCGGTGATCGTTTGGCGTCTTCACCGGCCGACCGGTATCGTGGGCCCTTGTTGTGCGTATTGGCTCGCTCCATCTCACGTGAGAGGTCGGTACGCCGGAGACACCATAGGCCGATGACCAGCGGCTCCTCTTGATTGCGTCCAAGCGGAACCAGGCTGATCCACTCGTACAGGTGCTCCTGTCAGGACTCACTCACTGAAAAGCAGAGGCTACGACCGTGCGTACGTACAGCCCCAAGCCCGGCGACGTCCAGCGTCAGTGGCACGTCATCGACGCGAACGACGTCGTGCTCGGCCGCCTGGCCTCCCAGGCCGCCAACCTCCTCCGGGGTAAGCACAAGGCGATCTACGCGCCGCACGTTGACACCGGTGACTTCGTCATCATCATCAACGCGGACAAGGTGCACCTGTCGGGTAACAAGAAGACCCAGAAGCTGGCGTACCGCCACAGCGGTTTCCCGGGCGGTCTCCGCTCGGTCCGCTACGACGACCTGCTGGCGAACAACCCGGAGAAGGCCGTCGAGAAGGCCATCAAGGGCATGATCCCCAAGAACAGCCTGGGCCGTCAGATGCTCTCGAAGCTCAAGGTCTACGCGGGCCCGGTGCACCCGCACGCTGCCCAGCAGCCGGTGCCGTTCGAGATCACCCAGGTCGCGCAGTAATTCCGGCCACAAGCCCTTAACTAAGAAAAGCTGAGGAACATCGTGGCCGAGAACGCTGCCATCGAGACCACCCTTGACGTCGACTTCGACGAGGAGCTCACCGAGTACACCTCCGAGGAGGAGACCTCGTACTCCACCGAGTCGCTCGCCGGCCGCTTCAGCGAGGCGATCCCCGGCGCCGGCCTCGGCCGTCGCAAGGAGGCGATCGCCCGCGTGCGCATCGTCCCCGGCACCGGCAAGTGGAAGATCAACGGTCGCACCCTTGAGGACTACTTCCCCAACAAGGTGCACCAGCAGACCGTGAACGAGCCCTTCAAGCTCCTTGAGCTGGACGGCCGTTACGACGTCATCGCCCGCATCGCGGGTGGCGGCGTCTCCGGTCAGGCCTACGCGCTGCGCCTCGGCGTGGCCCGTGCCCTGAACGAGGCCGACGTGGACAACAACCGCGGCGCCCTCAAGAAGGCCGGCTTCCTGACCCGCGACGCTCGCGCCGTCGAGCGCAAGAAGGCCGGTCTGAAGAAGGCCCGTAAGGCCCCGCAGTACAGCAAGCGCTAATCACGCCCCGGGGTGCGTACCGCCCTTGGTGCGCACCCCGCAGGTGGGACCTACGCCCCGGAGCACTCTGTGCTTCGGGGCGTTGTGCTCCCTGGACCGGTCAGGCGGCCAGGGACGAGCAATCCGGCGGTCGGCTTCCCCCTCGCACCGACCGTCGGCCTCCAGTGAAGGACGGGACTGTGGCACGACTCTTCGGAACCGACGGCGTACGCGGTGTGGCCAACGAAAGCCTGACCGCCGAACTGGCGCTCGGCCTCTCGATGGCCGCCGCGCACGTACTGGGCGATGCGGGCGGCTTCGGCGGCCGGCGTCCGGTCGCGGTGGTCGGCCGCGATCCGCGGGCCAGCGGCGAGTTCCTGGAGGCCGCGGTGATCGCCGGCCTGGCGGGCTCCGGCGTGGACGTGCTGCGGGTCGGCGTGCTGCCCACCCCCGCGGTGGCGTACCTGACCGGTGCGCTCGGCGCGGACTTCGGTGTGATGCTCTCCGCCAGCCACAACGCGATGCCGGACAACGGGATCAAGTTCCTGGCCCGCGGCGGCCACAAGCTGGACGACGCGGTCGAGGACGCCATCGAGGCCGACTACCGCAAGAACCAGGACGGCAGCCTGGCGCGGCCGCGTCCGACCGGTGCCGGGGTCGGCCGGGTGCACGAGTACACCGAGGGCTTCGACAAGTACGTCGCCCACCTGGTCGCGGTGCTGCCCAACCGGCTGGACGGCGTCCGGGTGGTCATCGACGGTGCGCACGGCGCGGCCGCCCGGGTGGCCCCGGAGGCGTTCGCCCGGGCCGGCGCCGAGGTGGTCTACACCCTGGGTGCCGAGCCGACCGGCCTGAACATCAACGACGGCGTCGGCTCCACCCACCTGGACGGGCTGCGCCACGCCATGCGCGAGCACCGGGCCGACCTCGGCATCGCGCTGGACGGCGACGCGGACCGCTGCCTGGCCGCCGACGCCGAGGGCAACGAGGTGGACGGCGACCAGATCATCGCGGTCCTGGCGCTGGCCATGCGCGAGGCCGGCACGCTGCGCGGCAACACCGCGGTCGGCACCGTGATGGCCAACCTGGGCTTCAAGCTGGCCATGGAGCGCGAGGGGATCGCCCTGGTCGAGACGGCGGTGGGGGACCGCTACGTGCTGGAGGCGATGAAGGAGCACGGCTACGCGCTGGGCGGCGAGCAGTCCGGCCATGTGATCCTGCTGGACCACGCGACCACCGGCGACGGCACCCTGACCGGCCTGATGCTGGGCGCCCGACTGGCCGCCACCAAGCGGACCCTGGCCGAGCTGGCGGCCGTGATGACCCGGCTGCCGCAGGTGCTGGTCAACGTCAAGGGCGTGGACAAGAGCCGGGTCGGCGCCTGCGCCGAGCTGTCGGCGGCGGTCGAGGCGGCCACCGCCGAGCTGGGCAGCACCGGCCGGGTGCTGCTGCGGCCGTCCGGCACCGAGCCGCTGGTGCGGGTGATGGTCGAGGCGGCCGATCAGGAGCAGGCCGGGGCGATCGCCGACCGGCTGGCGGCGGTCGTCCGGGAGCAGCTGGCGGTTTGACGGTGTGTCGGCCTGACCACCGGGGGTCAGGCCGACACGCTGTCAGAGCTTGCGCAGCAGCGCGCGGCGGACCTTGTGGTCGGGCCCCTTCTGCAGGATCAGGGTGGCCCGGCCGCGGGTGGGCAGCACGTTCTCCAGCAGGTTGGGCTTGTTGATGGTGCGCCAGACCTGGCGGCCGTACTCCATCGCCTCCTCCTCCGGCACTTCGGTGAACCGGCGGAAGTAGGAGTTGGGGTCCTGGAAGGCGGTGTCCCGGAGCTTCTTGAACCGGGACAGGTACCAGTTCTCGATGTCGTCGGTGCGGGCGTCGACGTAGATCGAGAAGTCGAAGTAGTCGGCCACCGCCAGCCGGGTGCGGCCGTCGGTGCCGGGCAGCGCGGGCTGCAGCACGTTGAGGCCCTCGACGATCAGGATGTCGGGGCGCTGCACGGTGAGCCGCTCGTCGGGCACGATGTCGTAGACCAGGTGCGAGTAGACCGGCGCGGTCACCTCCGCCTTGCCGGCCTTCACGTCGGCCACGAAGCGCATCAGGGCCCGGCGGTCGTAGGACTCCGGGAAGCCCTTGCGGGCCATCAGACCGCGCCGGCGCAGCTCGTCGTTGGGCAGCAGGAAGCCGTCGGTGGTGACCAGTTCGACCCGGGGGTGCTCGGGCCAGCGGGCCAGCAGCGCCTGCAGCAGGCGGGCGGTGGTGGACTTGCCGACCGCCACCGAGCCGGCCACGCCGATGATGAACGGGGTGCGGGTGCGCTCGGTGTCGGGGGTGTCCAGGAAGGTGCCCACGGCGCCGCGCAGTTCGTGGGTGGCGTGGATGTAGAGGTTCAGCAGCCGGGAGAGCGGCAGGTAGACGTCACGCACCTCGTCCAGGTCGAGTGCCGTACCCAGGCCGCGCAGCTGTTCCACCTCGTCGGCGGTGAGCGGCAGCGGTGTACGGTCGCGCAGGGCGCTCCACTCGGCCCGGGACAGGTCGACGTACGGTGACGGCGACGGGCCGGGCGCCGATTGGGCGCCCCGGGTACAGAGTTCGGTCAGCACATGCTCCATTGTGAGCCGTCCCGGCGGGGCTCGGACCTGTGGTGTCGGTCACCAGTGATGGCCCGGTGGCAGGCTGCCGGGCACCGGTCGACAAGCTGCGCCGGTTGGACCGGCCCTTATGCTGACACATATGTGCGGAATTGTTGGTTATGTGGGCTCGCAGAGCGCACTCGACGTTGTGATCGCCGGCCTGCAGCGCCTGGAGTACCGAGGGTACGACTCGGCGGGCGTGGCCGTTCAGGCGGCGGACTCCCAGGGGCAGTGGAGTCTCGCCACGGACAAGCGGGCCGGAAAGCTCGTCAACCTTGAGAAGTCGCTTGCCGAGAACCCCCTCCCCGGCGGCACCACCGGTATCGGGCACACCCGCTGGGCCACCCACGGCGGGCCCACGGATGCCAATGCCCACCCCCATCTGGACGACCACCGCCGGGTGGCCGTGGTCCACAACGGCATCATCGAGAACTTCGCCCAGCTGCGGGCCGAGCTGGCCGAGCGCGGCCACGAGCTGCGCTCCGAGACCGACACCGAGGTGGTCGCCCACCTGATCGGCGAGGCCTTCCAGGGCGACCTGGCCGAGGCGATGCGGATCGTCTGCCGCCAGCTGGACGGTGCCTTCACCCTGGTGGCGGTGCACGCCGACGCGCCCGGCGTGGTGGTCGGCGCCCGGCGCAACTCGCCGCTGGTGGTCGGCCGCGGAGACGGCGAGAACTTCCTGGCCTCGGATGTGGCGGCGTTCATCGCCCACACCCGGGAGGCCGTCGAGCTCGGCCAGGACCAGGTGGTGGAGCTGCGCGCCGACTCGGTGACCGTCACCGACTTCGACGGCGTGCCCGCCGAGGTCCGCGAGTACCACGTGGACTGGGACGCCTCGGCCGCCGAGAAGGGCGGCTACGACTACTTCATGCTCAAGGAGATCGCCGAGCAGCCCAAGGCGGTCGCGGACACCCTGCTGGGCCGGATCGGCACCGACGGCCGACTCACCCTGGACGAGGTGCGGATCCCCGACTCGGTGCTGCGCGAGATCGACAAGGTCGTCATCGTGGCCTGCGGCACCGCCTTCCACGCGGGCATGATCGCCAAGTACGCGATCGAGCACTGGACCCGGATCCCGTGCGAGGTCGAGGTGGCCTCCGAGTTCCGCTACCGGGACCCGATACTGAACGACCACACGCTGGTGATCGCCATCTCGCAGTCGGGCGAGACCATGGACACCCTGATGGCGCTGCGGCACGCCCGCGAGCAGGGCGCCCGGGTGCTGGCGATCTGCAACACCAACGGCTCCACCATCCCGCGCGAGTCCGACGCGGTGCTCTACACCCACGCCGGGCCCGAGGTGGCGGTGGCCTCCACCAAGGCCTTCCTGACCCAGCTGGTCGCCTGCTACCTGGTGGCGCTCTACCTGGGCCAGGTGCGCGGCACCAAGTGGGGCGACGAGATCTTCACCATCATCCGCGAGCTCGGCGACGCGCCGAAGCAGGTCGAGCAGGTGCTGGGGACCATGGAGCCGGTGCGCGAGCTGGCCCGCTCGCTGGCCGACGCCCGCTCGGTGCTCTTCCTCGGCCGGCACGTCGGCTTCCCGGTGGCGCTGGAGGGCGCGCTCAAGCTCAAGGAGCTGGCGTACATGCACGCCGAGGGCTTCGCGGCGGGCGAGCTCAAGCACGGGCCGATCGCGCTGATCGAGGAGGGGCTGCCGGTGGTGGTGGTCGTGCCGTCGCCGCGCGGGCGGTCGATCCTGCACGACAAGATCGTCTCCAACATCCAGGAGATCCGGGCCCGCGGCGCTCGGACCATCGTGATCGCCGAGGAGGGCGACGAGGCCGTGGTGCCGTACGCCGACCACCTGATCCGGATCCCGGCCACGCCCACCCTGCTGCAGCCGCTGGTCGCCACCGTGCCGCTGCAGGTCTTCGCCTGCGAGCTGGCCACCGCCAAGGGCCACGAGGTGGACCAGCCGCGCAACCTGGCGAAGTCCGTGACGGTGGAGTAGGAGCGGCCCAGTACTGTGGGTCGGGTGATCATCGCAGTGGGCATCGACGTGGCGGGCATCGACCGCTTCGCCGCCTCGATGGCCCGGACCCCGGCCCTGCTGGACAAGCTCTTCACCCCGGCCGAGCGGGTGCTGCCTTCGGGCGCACCTCGCTCGGCCGAGTCGTTGGCGGCCCGGTTCGCGGCCAAGGAGGCGCTGGCCAAGGTGCTGGGCGCACCGCCGGGTCTGGAGTGGCACGACGCCGAGGTGCGTACCGAGCCGTCGGGCCGGCCGACTCTGCACGTCAGCGGCACGGTGGCGGCGAGGGCCGCCGAGCTCGGGGTGCGCTCCTGGCACCTGTCGCTCAGCCACGACGCGGGTGTGGCCACTGCGATGGTGGTGGCCGAGGGGTAGCGTCAGCCCATGCGCCACGCTCACACCGTCGAAGAGGTCCGGGCCGCCGAGGCCGCCCTGGCCGGGCAGCCGCTGATGGACCGCGCCGTGGCCGGCCTGGCCGCCACCTGCGCGCGGCTGCTGCGCGAGCGGCGCGGCCGGGTCTACGGCAGCCGGGTGCTGGTGCTGGCCGGCAGCGGCGACAACGGCGGCGACGCGCTCTTCGCCGGCGCCGCGCTGGCCCGCCGCGGTGCCGCCGTCAGCGCGGTGCTGCTCTCACCCGAACGGGCCCATCCGGGCGGCTTGGCGGCCTTGCGCGCGACGGGCGGTCAGGTGACCGTGGATCAGAACGTCGGCCTGGCCGACTTCTCGCGCGCGGACCTGATCCTGGACGGCATCGTCGGCATCGGCGGCCGCGGTGGGCTGCGCCCGGCCGCCGCGCCGTACGCCAGTGCGGCGCGGCGCGGGCTGCTGGTCGCCGTGGACCTGCCCAGCGGGGTGGACGCGGACACCGGCGAGGTGCCCGGCGCCGCGCTGCGAGCCGACCTCACCGTCACCTTCGGCACCTACAAGCCCGGCCTGCTGATCGACCCGGGCGCCGGCCACGCCGGTCCGGTGCAGCTGGTGCCGATCGGGCTGCGCCCGCCGACCGCCGCCGTCCAGGCGCCGCAGCACGCCGACCTGGCCGCACTGCTGCCCCGCCCGGACCGCGAGAGCGACAAGTACCGGCGCGGCGTGGTCGGCGTGCTGGCCGGCTCCGAGCGCTACCCGGGCGCCGCGCTGCTCGCGGTGGCCGGCGCGCTGCACGGCGGCGCGGGCGCGGTGCGCTACCTCGGCCGGCCCGCCGAAGAGGTGGTGCGCCGCCACCCCGAGGTGCTGCTGACCAGCGGCCGGGTGCAGTCCTGGGTGGTCGGCCCCGGCTCCGGCGAGGACACCCCCGACGCCTTGGAGATCGCGCTGGCCGCCGAGGTGCCGGTGCTGGTGGACGCCGACGGGCTGACCGAACTGGCCCGCCGCGGCCCCGGCGCGCTGGCCGGCCGCACCGCGCCCACCCTGCTCACCCCGCACGCCGGCGAGGCGGCCCGGCTGCTGGGCGGCGAGGTGACGGCCGACCAGGTGGCCGCCGCCCGGCTGCGGTACGCCCGCGAGCTGGCCGCCCGCTACGGGGCCGTGGTGCTGCTCAAGGGCTCCAGCACCGTGGTCGCCCGGCCGGACGGCGCCGTCCGGGTGAACCCGACCGGCACCGGCTGGCTGGCCACCGCCGGCAGCGGCGATGTGCTGGCCGGCCTGGCAGGCGCGCTGCTGGCCGCCGGCCTGCCGCCGTTCGACGCCGCCCCCGCCGCGGCCTATCTGCACGGCCTGGCCGGGCGGCTGGCCGCCGCCGGGAACCGGGCGCCGGGCAGCGGCGTCATCGGCACTGTGAGTGACCGGGGCGAGGCCCCCATCACCGCGCAGGAGGTGGCCGCGGCCCTGCCCGCGGCCTGGCGCGATGTGACCGCGTCGCAGGGGGGCCACCAGCAGGCGAGCACAGGTCTGGGAGACTGACCGTGATGACAACTGCGAACACGACCGGGACCACCATGCTCGCCGAGGGAGTGCGCGCCGAGGCGGCGATCGACCTCGCCGCGCTGAACAGCAACCTCGCCGCCCTGCGCGAGCGGACGCCGAGCGCCGACCTGATGGCCGTGGTGAAGGCCGACGGCTACGGCCACGGCGCGCTGCCGTGCGCCCTGGAGGCGCTGGCCGCCGGCGTGCGCTGGATCGGCACCGCCACCCCGGACGAGGCACTGGCACTGCGGGCCGCCGGCATCGGCCCCGAGCAGGCCCGGATCCTCTGCTGGCTGTGGACGCCGGGCGGCCCCTGGGCCCGGGCACTGCGCGACCGGCTGGACATCTCGATCAGCGGCCAGTGGGCGCTGGACGAGCTGCTCGCCGCCGTCCGGGAGACCGGTGTGCCGGCCAGGGTCCACCTCAAGGCCGACACCGGCCTGGGCCGCAACGGCTGCCAGCCGCGCGACTGGCCCGACCTGGTGGACGCCGCGCGGCGCGCCGAGGCGGCCGGCGAACTGCGGGTGGTCGGCATCTGGTCGCACTTCGCCTGCGCCGACGAGCCCGGCCACCCCTCCATCCAGGCCCAGCTGGACGCCTTCGCGGTCGCGCTGGCCTACGCCGAGCGGGCCGGCCTGCGCCCCGAGGTGCGGCACATCGCCAACTCGCCGGCCACCCTGCTGCTGCCCGGCTCGCACTACGACCTGGTCCGCACCGGCCTGGCGATGTACGGCGTGTCGCCAGTCCCCGAGGTCGGCACCCCGGCCGACTTCGGGCTGCGTCCGGTGATGTCGCTCAGCGCCCGGCTGGCGCTGGTCAAGCAGCTGCCCGGCGGGCACGGCGTCAGCTACGGCCACAAATACATCACCCCGGGTGAGACCACCGTCGGCCTGGTCCCGCTCGGCTACGCCGACGGCATCCCGCGGCACGCCAGCAGCGCCGGGCCGGTGCAGATCGCCGGCAAGTGGTACACCGTGGCCGGCCGGGTCGCGATGGACCAGTTCGTGGTGGACCTGGGCGGCGACACCCCCGCGGTCGGCGAGGAGGTGCTGCTGTTCGGCAACGGCGAGCGCGGCGAGCCGACCGCCGAGGACTGGGCCCGGGCCAGCGACACCATCGCCTACGAGATCGTCACCCGGATCGGAGCCCGGGTGCCGAGGCGCTACTTCGGCGCCAGCCACGGGTGAGCCGCGGATGACCGAGGGCGGCGGTGGCAACGGGGTCGGCCGGGCCGGACTGATCGGCCTCGGCGTGCTGGCCGCCGGTGCCGCCGCGGGCGTCGCCATCGAGCGGCTCACCCTGGGCCGGGCCCGGCGGCGGGCCCGCCAAGAGCTGGACGCCGCCGCCCCGTTCGGGTCGCTGCGCGGCCGGCCGCGCAAGGTGGCCGCCGCCGACGGCACCGCGCTGTACGTCGAGGTGGACGAGCCCGACGAGGTCGTCCCCGGGGCGCCGACCGTGGTCTTCTGCCACGGCTACTGCCTCAACCAGGACAGCTTCCACTTCCAGCGGGCGGCGCTGCGCGGCGGTCTGCGGCTGGTCTTCTGGGACCAGCGCAGCCACGGCCGCTCCGACCGCTCCCGCTCCTACCTCGACGGCATGCCGGCCACCATCGACCAGCTCGGCGGCGACCTCAAGACGGTGCTCGACACGGTGGTGCCGACCGGGCCGATCGTCCTGGTCGGCCACTCGATGGGCGGCATGACCGTGATGGCGCTGGCCGAGCAGCACCCCGAACTGTTCGCCCCCTCGGACCACGGCGGTCGGGTGGTGGCCGTGGCGCTGATCGGCACCACGGCGGGGGACTGGGACTCCATCGACCTGGGCCTGAGCTCGGCCGGGATGAAGGTCTGGCGGCGGGTCGGGCCCGGCGTGGTGAAGCTGCTGGGCAGTCAGGTCGGGGTGGTGGAGGCCACCCGGCGGGCCGGGGCCGACATCGCGGCGGTCTTCTACCGCCGGTTCTCGTTCGGCAACGGCGGCAAGGACGTGGACCCGGGCATCGCGCGGTTCGCCGAGCAGCTGCTGGACAGCACGCCGATCGACGTGGTCGCCGAGTTCTACCCGGTGTTCAGCGCGCACGACAAGGCCGGGGCGCTGGCCGCCCTGCCCCCGCTGCCGGTGCTGGTGCTGGCCGGCACCGACGACCTGCTGACACCCGCCTCGCACAGCGCGGCGATCGCCCGGACGCTGCCCGGCGCCGAGCTGGAGCTGCTGCCGGGAGCCGGCCACCTGGTGCTGCTGGAGCGCTCGGACGAGGTGGACCGGCAGCTGGCGCGGCTGCTGCGCCGCACCGGCCTGCCGCTGCCGGAGCAGGTGCGGGAGCTGGCGGCGGATCAACCCTGAGCGGCCCCGGGCCGGGCCCGGGGCCCGCACGGAACGACCGCTCGGTGCGCTCGCGGCAGTGGATGTGGCACCGTTGGCTGGCAGGCCACCGACCACACGCAGACAAGAGGAACCATGGGCGCGCACGCCACCATCACCGTCCCGTCGGCCGAGCGGATGACCGCCCTCGGGCGGCGGCTGGCCGCCCTGCTGCGCCCCGGGGACCTGGTGCTGCTCTCCGGGGAGCTGGGCGCCGGCAAGACCACCCTCACCCGCGGACTGGGCGAGGGCCTCGGCGTGCGCGGGGCGGTGACCTCGCCGACCTTCGTGATCGCCCGGGTGCACCCCTCGGTGGTCGGCGGGCCGGCCCTGGTCCACGTCGACGCCTACCGGCTCGGCGGCGGGCTGGACGAGATGGAGGACCTCGACCTGGACGTCTCGCTGCCCGAGTCGGTGGTCGTGGTCGAGTGGGGCGAGGGCCGGGTCGAGGGGCTGTCCGAGAGCCGGCTGGAGGTGCGGATCGAGCGGGCCCTGGGCGGGGACGCGGCCCAGGCCGACGACGCCGATCCGCGGGTGCTCGCGCTGACCGGGTTCGGCCCGCGCTGGGACGGCGTCGACCTGTCGGTGGCGCTGGACTGAACCGGTTGCCGACAGGTTGTCGGCATGGTGTTGCGGCCCGGCTCACCGCCATGATGGGATGGGTCCCGCAGTTAGGTGAACCTAACTAGGGAGTCGCGATGACCAGCAGCCCCACCGAGCAGCCCGGTCGGTCCACCGGGACACCGGTACCGATGAGCCGGTTGCTGTCCTCCTGTGCCGCCGCCGCGGCCGTCTGCACCCCGCCCGCGCCCGCCGACCAGGCCCCCGATGATCAGGGCAGCACCAGGACCCGGGTGCCGATCCCCGCGAAGTCCCAGAGCGCCTGACCGTCCTGCCGGGTGGAGCGGATGCCGCCCGTCCTGGCGTTGGGGACGGCGGCCGGCGTGCCGCCGTCCACGGCCGCGCTGAAGCCGAAGACCGTGCCGCCGTGCTCGCCGAACCGGACCACGTGCTCCACCGGGCGGCCGTCGCTGCCATGGGTGGCGGCCGACCGGGACGAGACCGTGTAGCTGCCCGGCGCCGGGTTCACCGAACCGGGCTCCACCAGGAACGCCGCCACCAGCTGCGGATCCTTCTTCGGATCGACCAGCCAGACCTGCTTGGCGCCGATCGAGTACACCACCCGGCGGGTGCCGCCGACCGCGGCCGCCGGGGGCAGCGGCTGCAGGGTGGGAGTGGGGGAGGTGCTGGGGGAGGGGGAGGGTGCGGTCGTGGTCGCCGTGGCGCTCGGCTCGGCGGCAGCGGCGGTGCGGGCGGTGCCCTCGGCCTGCACGGCGAGCACGGTGACCAGCGCGAGCGCGGCCAGGGTCAGGGCGGCGACCGTGACCGCAGGACCTGTCTTCGCCACCGTGGGCTCCCGTCTTCGCGAAGGACCGTCCCTATCGTGCCAGGCCCCTATCGTGCCAGGTTGGGGCGGCGGCCCGGGGCAGCCGCGAACGTGTGTTCCGTACTAGTACGAATAGCTCACTCCGCGAACCCTCTAACCTTGGATCCGTGCTGCTGCTCGCGTTCGACACCGCTACCCCCGCCGTCACCGCCGCCGTCCACGACGGCACGGCCGTCCTGGCGCAGACCTACCAGGTCGACGCCCGACGGCACGGCGAACTGCTGCTGCCCGCGATCGGCCGGGTGCTGGCCGAGGCCGGCGTGGACAAGCGGGAGCTGACCGCGATCGCGGTCGGCGTCGGCCCCGGCCCGTACACCGGCCTGCGGGTCGGCCTGGTCACCGCCGCCGCGCTCGGCCATGCGCTCGACCTGCCCGTGCACGGCGTCTGCTCCCTGGACGCGATCGCCCACCAGGCCCGCACCGAGGGGCTGACCGGTCCGTTCACCGCCGCCACCGACGCCCGGCGCAAGGAGGTCTACTGGGCCGACTACGACTCCGAGGGCCGCCGGACCGCCGGCCCCGCGGTGGACCGGCCCGGCGACCTGGCGGTGCGCGAGGTCTCGGTGGGCGCGGGCGCACTGCTCTACCCCGAGGCCTTCCCAGGCGCCCGCGGCCCCGAGCACCTGTCGGCCGGCGCGCTGGCCGACTTCGCGGTCACCGAGCTGGCCGCCGGCCGCGAGCTGCTGCCGAACGCCCCGCTCTACCTGCGCCGCCCGGACGCCCAGGTGCCGGCCGGCTACAAGGCGGTGCTGCCGCAGTGACCGAGCGGAGCGAGGTCACCATTGAGACGTGCGCGTGGGCGAATGCCCCCGCCGAGCTCTGCGAGGCGGGCGCGTGAGCGAGCGGAGCGAGGTCACCATCGAGAGGTGCGCGTGGGCGAATGTCCCCGCCGAGCTCTGCGAGGCGGGCGCGTGAGCGAGCGGAGCGAGGTCACCATCGAGAGGTGCGCGTGGGCGAATGTCCCCGCCGAGCTCTGCGAGGCGGGCGCATGAGCCGTCTCGCGCTGCGCCCGATGCGCTGGTGGGACATCGAGCCGGTGATGGAACTGGAACTCCAGCTCTTCCCCGAGGACGCGTGGTCGCGCGGCATGTACTGGTCCGAGTTGGCCGAGGCCCACCCCGGCGGCAGCCGGCACTACACGGTGGCCGTCACCGAGGACGGCGCCATCGCCGGGTACGCCGGCCTGATGGCGATCGGCGACGAGAGCGACGTGCAGACCATCGCCGTGGCCGACCAGCACCAGGGCCGCGGCCTGGGCGCGCTGCTGCTCACCGACCTGATCACCGAGTCGGCGCGGCGCGGCTGCGCCGAACTGCTGCTGGAGGTGCGGGTGGACAACGCCCGCGCCCAAGGGCTGTACGAGCGCCACGGCTTCGTGCCGGTCGGCATCCGGCGCGGCTACTACCAGCCCGCCAACGTCGACGCGCTGGTGATGCGCCTCGACCACCAGACGACGAACCACACCGAGGAAGACCATGGCTGACGAACCGCTCGTCCTGGGCATCGAGACCTCCTGCGACGAGACCGGCGTCGGCATCGTGCGCGGCACCACGCTGCTCGCCGACGCGGTGGCCTCCAGCGTCAACGACCACGCCCGGTTCGGCGGCGTGGTCCCGGAGATCGCCAGCCGGGCGCACCTTGAGGCGATGGTCCCGACCATCCAGCGGGCCCTGGACACCGCCGGGATCAAGGCGAGCGACCTGGACGGGATCGCGGTCACCGCCGGGCCCGGCCTGGCCGGCGCCCTGCTGGTCGGCGTCTCGGCGGCCAAGGCCTACGCCTGGGCGCTGGACAAGCCGCTGTACGGGGTCAACCACCTCGCCTCGCACATCTGCGTGGACCAGCTGGAGCACGGCCGGCTGCCCGAGCCGACCATGGCGCTGCTGGTCTCCGGCGGGCACTCCTCGCTGCTGCTCACCGGTGACATCACCGCCGATGTGCGCCCGCTCGGCGCCACCATCGACGACGCGGCCGGCGAGGCCTTCGACAAGGTGGCCCGGGTGCTCGGCCTGGGCTTCCCCGGCGGCCCGGTGGTGGACCGCCGGGCCCGCGAGGGCGACCGCAAGGCGATCCACTTCCCGCGCGGCCTGAGCGGCCCCAAGGACCCGGAGTACGACTTCTCGTTCTCCGGCCTGAAGACCGCGGTGGCCCGCTGGGTGGAGGCCAAGCGGCGGGCCGGCGAGGAGGTGCCGATCGCGGACGTCGCGGCCTCCTTCCAGGAGGCGGTCACCGATGTGCTGACCCGCAAGGCGATCAAGGCCTGCAAGGACCACGACGTCGACCACCTGATGATCGGCGGCGGGGTGGCGGCCAACTCCCGGCTGCGCGCCCTGGCGGAGCAGCGCTGCGAGCGGGCCGGCATCCGGCTGCGGGTGCCGCGGCCCGGCCTGTGCACCGACAACGGGGCGATGGTGGCCGCGCTCGGCGCCGAGATGGTCTGGCGCAACCGGGAGCCCTCGGCGTTCGACCTCTCGGCGGACTCCTCGCTGCCGCTGACCGAGGTGTCGGTGCCGGCCCCGCAGCACACGGACGTGCACGGCGAGGCCTACCGGGCGCTCGGCCAGTCGTGAGGGCGGCGATGTGGGAGGCCCGCGCGGCCGACGGGCGCGGTGCCGAGCTGCTGGCGTGGGCCCGGGAGCGGGTGGTGCCGGCGCTGGCCGGGGCCGGCGCGGCCCGGACGGAGCTGTTCAGCGCGCCCGGGGAGAGGGTCCTGGTGATCAGCTGGTGGCCGGAGCGGGCCGAACCGGCCGAGGCCCCGCAGCCGCCGGACGGCCTGCTGGCGCGCCCGGTCCACCGCTGGGCGTTCCACAGCGAGTATGTAGTCTCGGCAGCATCCGACGACTGATCAGAAACCTGGGGAGCCCGGCGCCGTGAAGACGAACACCTGGAGTAGTGCGACGGCGGCCGCGGTGGGCGCACTGGCCCTGCTCGTCACGGTCAGCGGCTGCTCCGGCTCCAGCAGCAGCGGTGGCAGTGGCGGGTCCAACGCGGGCGCGGTGCCGCAGAGCGGCGCCCCCGCCGCCTCGCCGTCGGTCGAGGGCTCGCCGGCCGCCGCCTCGCCGAGCGCCGCCGGCGGCGCGGTGCCGGCCGCCGACTGGGCGAAGTGGAAGCTCCAGCCGCTCCCCGCGCGCCCGGCGGCGCCGGCCGACAAGCCGGTCAAGCTGACCAAGACCGGCCAGGTCCCGGTGATCAGCTCCATCCCCACCAGCGACAAGGTGGTCTTCGTGACCATCGACGACGGTGAGGAGAAGGACCCCAAGTTCATCGAGATGATGAACGACCTGAAGGTCCCGGTCACCATGTTCCTGATGGACGACGCCATCAAGAACGACTACGCCTACTTCAAGCCGCTGCAGGCCCTCGGCAACCACATCCAGAACCACACGCTGCACCACCCGGCGATGAGCACCAAGTCGGCCGAGGTGCAGAAGCAGGAGGTCTGCGGCGACCAGGGGGTGCTGACCAAGGAGTACGGCACCCCGCCGTTCCTGTTCCGCCCGCCCTACGGCGACGGCGCCAGCACCGCCAACCTCAACAACGCCGTCCAGCAGTGCGGTCCGCGCGCCATCGTGCTGTGGCACGAGACGATGCAGATCCACGACATGCAGTACCAGTCCGGGGACAAGAAGCTGCACGCCGGTGACATCATCCTCGCCCACTTCCGCGGCCCCAAGGACCTCAAGGGCGAGACCATGACCGACATGTTCGGCGAACTGCTGAGCCGCATCCAGGAGCAGGGCTTCGCCGTCGCGCGCCTGGAGGACTACATCCAGGCGCCGAGCTAGCCGGCGGCGGCCTCCTGCCCCAGCAGCATCGTCGGAGCCGTCCCGATCCTGGTGAGGATGACCACCGCGGAGTTCACTCCTTCGGGGCGGAGCTTCTTGCGCAGCTCGTCGGGTTCGACGGCGAAACCGCGCTTCTTGATCACCACCGTGCCCACCTGCCGCTCCCGCAGCAGCGCCTTGAGCTTCTTGACGCTGAACGGGAGCACGTCGGTGATGCGGTAGGGGGTGGCCCAGGGGTGGGGGTGAGGGTGTCGGAGGTCAGGTAGGCGATGTGGGGTCGAGCAGGGTGGCACCGCCCAGGGCGGCGGCCACCTCGGCGACCAGGTGGGCGCGGATCACCGCGCCGTCCGGTTCGTAGAGGTACTCGCGGACCGGGCCGGGGGCGGGGTCGGGGAGCCGGCCGCCGGTGAGGGTGCGGCGGCCGGGCAGCAGGCTGGCGCGGTGCGGCTCGGCGGCGCCGGTGCCGAACCAGAGCACCGCCTCCTTCACATCGCCGTGGTCGGAGACCCACTCGGCCTCGGCGTCCGCGGGCACCGCCTCGTGCGGGATGCCGGGGGCGACCTTGAGCGCGCCGAAGCGGGTGCTGCGGCCGGCCTCGACGGCCCAGGAGAGCGGCGGCGAGTAGGCCTCGGGGTCGAAGATCCGGCCCCGGGCGCCGCGCCGGGCCGGGTCGGTGAAGACCGCGTCGAAGCCGGCGGTGTCGGTCTCGGTGACGTCGGCGCAGCGCACCTCGATCCGGTCGGACAGGCCCAGGGCCGCTGCGTTGGCGGTGGCGACCGCGCAGGTGAGCGGGTCCCGGTCGACCGCCAGCACCGAGATCCCGGCCCGGGCCAGGGCGATCGCGTCGCCGCCGATGCCCCCGCACAGGTCGGCCAGCCGGGCCACGCCGAGGGCGGCGAAGCGGGCGGCCCGCCAGTCGGCGACCTCGCGCCTGGTCGCCTGTTCGACTCCGTTGGGCGTGAAGAACATCCGCTCGGCGTCGTCGCCGAACTTGGCGCGGGCGCGCTGCCGCAGCCGCTCCTGGCCGATCGCCGCCGACACCAGTTCGGCCGGGTGCGCGCGGCGCAGCCGGGTGGCCGCGGCCAGCTCGCCAGAGGGGGTCAACCCCCGTACCTCGTCGAGGAGTTGGCGGCCTTCGCCGGTCAGTAGGGCAGTGAAGATCTCGGTGTCCACTCCATGATTGTCCCGGCCCGCGCCGCGGCCTCGAATTCCGAGAAGTGGGCTGGGCGCGCCGTTGGCACTCTGGTTGACTGAGTGCTAACCGCGGCCTATGGTCGTTCCTGGCACTCTCCCCAGGGGGAGTGCTAACGCGACGGTACCGGTCTGACCCCCGCGACGGCAGTCCTGGACCTCGCCCCTCTGCCTGTTAGACAACCCCGTAATCTCCGAAGGGGAGCTCGGACGTGACCACCAGCAGCAAGGTTGCCATCAAGCCGCTTGAGGACCGCATCGTGGTCCAGCCGCTCGACGCCGAGACCACCACGGCCTCCGGCCTGGTTATCCCGGACACCGCCAAGGAGAAGCCCCAGGAGGGCGTCGTCCTGGCCACCGGCCCGGGCCGCTTCGAGGATGGCCAGCGCCTGCCGCTCGACGTCCAGGTCGGCGACGTCGTCCTGTACTCGAAGTACGGCGGCACCGAGGTGAAGTACCAGGGCCAGGAGTACCTCGTCCTCTCGGCCCGCGACGTTCTCGCCATCATCGAGAAGTAAGCGTCCCGGCGGACCCGCGGTCCGCCGAACCGGCCCCGCCCCGGATCCGTGTCCGCCAGTGACAGGGGCCCGGGGCGCGGCTGTTTGGCCTCACTGGCTTCACGCAACGTCACGTAACGCAGATATCCCGAGGAAACGGAATCATGGCGAAGATCCTGCAGTTCGACGAGGACGCCCGCCGCTCGCTGGAGCGCGGTGTCAACAAGCTTGCCGACACCGTCAAGGTGACCATCGGCCCCAAGGGCCGCAACGTCGTCATCGACAAGAAGTTCGGTGCCCCGACCATCACCAACGACGGTGTCACCATCGCCCGCGAGGTCGAGCTGGACGACCCGTACGAGAACCTTGGCGCGCAGCTGGTCAAGGAGGTCGCCACCAAGACCAACGACGTCGCGGGTGACGGCACCACCACCGCCACCGTGCTGGCCCAGGCGCTGGTCAACGAGGGTCTGCGCAACGTCGCCGCGGGTGCCGGCCCGGCCGCCCTGAAGAAGGGCATCGACAAGGCCGTCGCCGCCGTCTCCGAGCACCTGCTCTCGGTGGCCCGCGAGATCGAGGGCAAGGACGACGTGGCCGCGGTCGCCACCCTGTCCGCCCAGGACACGCAGGTCGGCGAGCTGATCGCCGAGGCGATCGACAAGGTCGGCAAGGACGGTGTGATCACCGTCGAGGAGTCCAACACCTTCGGCGTGGAGCTGGACTTCACCGAGGGCATGCAGTTCGACAAGGGCTACCTGTCGCCGTACTTCGTCACCGACCAGGAGCGCCAGGAGGCGGTCCTGGAGGACCCGTACATCCTGATCACCCAGGGCAAGATCTCCTCGATCCAGGAGCTGCTGCCGCTGCTGGAGAAGATCCTGCAGGCCGGCGCCTCCAAGCCGCTGCTGATCATCGCCGAGGACGTGGACGGCGAGGCGCTCTCCACCCTGGTGGTCAACAAGATCCGCGGCACCTTCAACGCGGTCGCCGTCAAGGCCCCGGGCTTCGGTGACCGCCGCAAGGCGATCCTCGGCGACCTGGCCACCCTGACCGGCGGCACCGTGATCTCCGAGGAGGTCGGCCTCAAGCTCGACCAGGCCGGCCTGGAGGTGCTCGGCACCGCCCGCCGGGTCACCATCACCAAGGACGAGACCACCATCGTCGACGGTGCCGGCGACACCGATGCCGTCGCGGGCCGGGTCGCCCAGATCAAGGCGGAGATCGCCAACACCGACTCCGACTGGGACCGCGAGAAGCTGCAGGAGCGCCTGGCCAAGCTGGCCGGCGGCGTCTGCGTCATCAAGGTCGGCGCCGCCACCGAGGTGGAGCTCAAGGAGCGCAAGCACCGCCTGGAGGACGCCATCTCCGCCACCCGCGCCGCGGTCGAGGAGGGCATCGTGGCCGGCGGTGGCGCCTCCCTGGTGCACGCCGCCAAGGTGCTGAACGACGGCCTGGGCCTGACCGGCGACGAGGCCACCGGTGTCGCCGTGGTCCGCAAGGCGCTGCACGAGCCGCTGCGCTGGATCGCCCAGAACGCCGGCCTGGAGGGCTACGTCATCACCTCCAAGGTCGCCGAGCTGGAGCTCGGCCAGGGCTTCAACGCCGCCACCGGCGAGTACGGCGACCTGGTGAAGGCCGGCGTCATCGACCCGGTCAAGGTCACCCGCTCCGCCCTGGAGAACGCCGCCTCCATCGCCTCCCTGCTGCTCACCACCGAGACCCTGGTGGTGGAGAAGAAGGAGGAGGAGGCCGAGGCCGGCCACTCGCACGGCGGCCACGGCCACTCGCACTGACGCCTCAGCAGTACGCCAGACGGCCCGGTCACCCCGCTTCGGCGGGGCGGCCGGGCCGTCCGCCGTTCGGCCCGGGACGGCAGTGGGCCCGGGGCGTCTACCCTGGGCGCATGATCGAGGCACGCCATCTGAGGGTTCTGCGCGCGGTGGCGCGCACCGGCTCGTTCTCCGCCGCGGCGCGGGAGCTCGGCTGCACCCAGCCGGCGGTCAGCCAGCAGATGAAGGCCCTGGAGAAGGCCGTCGAGCTGCCCCTGGTGGTGCGCTCGGGCCGCGGGATGCAGCTGAGCGAGGCCGGCGAGGTGCTGCTCAAGCACGCCTCCGGGATCCTGGCCGGGCTGAGCGCCGCCGAGCAGGAGGTGGCCGCGATCGCCGGGCTGCGGGCCGGCCGGGTCCGGCTGGTGTCCTTCCCGACCGCCAGCTCCACCCTGGTGCCGTCGGCCGTCGCCCGGCTGCGGGACGCCCATCCGGGGGTGCGCGTGTCGCTGGTGGAGGCCGAGCCGCCGGAGTCGCTGGCGATGCTGCGCGGCGGGGAGTGCGAGATCGCGCTGGCCTTCCGCTACCCGGACGGGGCGGCGCCGGCGGCCCCCGCGCACGGGGCCTCGCGGGCCGCCCGCGCCCAGGCGGTGCTGGCCGCGGCCGAGTCGGCGGCCGTCTCGGACTGGTCCGACCTGGTGGTGCGCCCGCTGCTTGACGACCCGTTGGTCGGCCTGCTGCCGCCCGGGCACCCGCTGGCCGAGCGGGACGGCGGGAGCCCGGTGGCGCTGGCGGAGCTGGCCGGGGAGCAGTGGATCGCGGGCTGCCCGCAGTGCCGCGGGCAGCTGGTGGAGCTCTGCGGACAGGCCGGGTTCGAGCCGCGGATCGACTTCGCCACCGACGACTATCCGGCGGTGGTCGGCCTGGTGGCGGCCGGGCTCGGGGTGGCGGTACTGCCGAGGCTGGCGCTGGCGGCGGTGCGGCCGGACGCCGTGGCGGCGGTGCCGGTGCACACCGCGGCGGGCGGCCCGGCCCGCCGCGAGGTGGTGGCGCTGACCCTGCCGGATCTGGCCGAGGTGCCGGCGGTCGCGCTCATGCTGGACCGGCTCGCCGGGGCGGCAGCCGACCGCTGAACCCGCGCGCGGCAGCTTGAGCCGCTTGCAGGAACGTTTCGCCGCTGACCGGCTGCCGCCTACGGACGGACGGCCAGCGGCACCTCGACCACCCGGTTGCGCGCCCGCCCCTGGAGTTCCTCGCGTTCGTCCTCGGTCAGCCCACCCCATACGCCGTACGGTTCACGGACCGCCAGTGCGTGCGCCGCGCATTCGGTGCGTACCGGGCAGCGCATGCACACCTCCTTGGCGCTCTGCTCCCGCGAACTGCGTGCGGCCCCGCGCTCGCCCTCGGGGTGGAAGAAGAGCGAACTGTCCACGCCGCGGCAGGCGGCGGAGAGCTGCCAGTCCCACAGGTCCGCGTTGGGACCGGGGAGTCGGGAGAAATCGGCCATGACTCATTCCCTTCGATGAGGGTTGCGTACGGCGAGGCTTCGGGGTGCCGGGCTGGACACCTGGAAATATGACTTACGGCCGTCTACGGGACAAGTCACCCACAGACCGGCACAACAGTCAATGATCGTACAAAAGCCATAAAAACGGACGAACCAGGCGAGGGAAATGTCGACCCGGCTGCGGCAATCGGGTGGCATCGCGCCTGGTAGCGCGCTGGGTTGTGCGCCCTTTGGCGGTGCTGAGCGCAAAAGAGCGGTGTCCAACCCGCGCTGCGGTCGATCCGTAATGGGTCGGCCACGTACAGTGGTGGAGATGGCCCTGAGGGCCGTAACTCATTCGAGTGACGGTCGTTGGAAGTGCGGAGAGTGTTCGTACCAGCCAGGAGGCTCAACGTGACGCGGATCAGCTGCGGAGGACGGTCATGACTTCCGTTCTCGTTTGCGACGATTCACCGCTTGCCCGGGAGGCGCTGCGGCGTGCCGTGGCGACCGTGCCGGGCGTCGACCGGGTGACCACGGCGACCAACGGTGAGGAGGTCCTCCGCCGCTGGGTGGCCGACCGTTCCGACCTCGTCCTGATGGATGTCCGGATGCCCGGCCTGGGCGGGGTGGAGACGGTCCGGCGGCTGCTGTCGGCCGACCCCGGGGCGCGCATCATCATGCTCACCGTCGCCGAGGATCTGGACGGGGTGGCCCTGGCGGTCGCCGCCGGCGCCCGCGGCTACCTGCACAAGGACGCCTCCCGGGCGGAGCTGCGGGCCACCGTGACCCAGGCGCTGGCCGACCCGACCTGGCGGCTGGCCCCGCGCCGGCTGCGCAGCCCCGACATGGGCGCCGCGCCGACCCTGACGGCCCGTGAGATCCAGGTGCTCGAGGGCATGAGCCACGGGCGGAGCAACGCGGAGATCGGCCGCGAGCTCTTCCTCTCCGAGGACACCGTCAAGACCCACGCCCGCCGCCTCTTCAAGAAGCTGGGGGCCTCCGACCGGGCGCACGCCGTGGCGCTGGGCTTCCGCTGGGGCCTGGTCCGCTGAGCGGTCGCCGAGCCGGGGCGCGCCCCTTCCTCCGTCGGCCGGAGCAAGGGGCGCGTCGGCTTCTCCGCGGGCGCGGCCTAGGCCCCACGGCTGTGGAGGCTGCACCATGGAGGGGTGGAACGCAATGGCGGCGGGAGCGGGGGTGGGTCGGTGACGGCGACGGACGACGCGGCTGCGGATAACGTTCCGGTGCACAACTCCGGACGCGGTGCGACGTTTCCCGGGACGACCAGGCACCATGGACCGATGCGTGACGACGAGCCCGGTGACAGCGGCGTGAGCGAGCAGCCACCGGCCGAGGCGGGCCCCCGGAGCACCGGGCGCGGCCGGCGCGAGGCTGCCGCCGGCACGTCGCCGCTGGTCGCCGAGCTGGTCGCGGCCGCGGTGCGCGGCGAGGGCCCGGCGACTGACGCGCTGTTGGCCTACGTCCATCCGCTGGTGCTGCGCTACTGCCGCGGTCGGCTGGTCCGACTGCCCGGCGGCGCCCGGCACCACGTGGACGACGTGGCCCAGGAGGTGTGCGTCGCGGTGCTCTGCGCCCTGCCCCGCTACCGGGACGAGGGCCGGCCGTTCGAGGCCTTCGTCTACTCCATCGCGGCGCACAAGATCGCCGACCTGCAGCGGGCCGCGATGCGCGGGCCCGGCTCCACCGTGATCCCGCCGGACGACCTGCCCGAGGTGCCGGACGAGGCGCTCGGCCCGAGGAGCGGGCGCTGCTGAGCAGTGACGCCGCCTGGATGCGCGAGCTGCTCTCCAACCTGCCGGCCCGTCAGCGCGAGCTGGTGCTGCTGCGGATCGCCGCCGGGCTGTCCGCCGAGGAGACCGGCGAGATGCTCGGCATGTCCCGGGGGCGGTGCGGGTGGCCCAGCACCGGGCGCTGAGCCGGCTGCGGGCGCTCGCGGAGGAGTCGGCGTAGCCGTGGGTGTGCGCTCCCTCACCCTTGTCAAGAGGGCGCGACCTGAGAACTTCTGAAGCCAGTACGATGGGGTATCGGCGCCTGGACAGGTCGCCAAAGATCAATCGGGGCGAGCCGCGTTACCTCGTACGTTCGTCCAAAGACCTGGCCTGTGCCGGTGATCACGCCCGGCGACCCCCTACGGGCGTGCACAGATCGACACGGCCGGCCACGGGAAGGTAGCCCCCCACCATGTCTCTTAACGCCGCAGGCGTACCCGAGAAGTTCGCCATGCTCGGACTCACGTACGACGACGTCCTGCTGCTGCCTGGTGAGTCGCACGTGCTGCCGAACCAGGTGGACACCTCGTCCCGGGTCTCGCGCAACGTCCGGGTGAACATCCCGCTGCTCTCCGCCGCCATGGACAAGGTCACCGAGTACCGGATGGCCATCGCCATGGCCCGCCAGGGCGGCGTCGGCGTGCTGCACCGCAACCTGTCGATCGAGGACCAGGCCAACCAGGTCGACCTGGTGAAGCGCTCCGAGTCGGGCATGGTCACCGACCCGATCACCATCGGCCCCGAGGCCACCCTGGCCGAGGCCGACGCGCTCTGCGCCAAGTTCCGGATCAGCGGCGTGCCGGTCGCCGACCCGGAGGGCAAGCTGCTGGGCATCGTCACCAACCGCGACATGGCCTTCGAGTCCGACCGCAACCGCCAGGTCCGCGAGATCATGACCCCGATGCCGCTGATCACCGGCAAGGTCGGCATCTCCGGCGAGGAAGCGATCGGGCTGCTGCGCCGCCACAAGATCGAGAAGCTCCCGCTGGTGGACGACCAGGGCCGGATCAAGGGCCTGATCACCGTCAAGGACTTCGTCAAGGCCGAGAAGTACCCGAACGCCGCCAAGGACGCCGAGGGCCGGCTGCTGGTCGCCGCCGCGGTCGGCGCCAGCGCCGAGGCCTTCGACCGGGCCCAGGCCCTGGTCGAGGCGGGCGTGGACTTCCTGGTGGTGGACACCTCGCACGGCCACAGCCACAACGCGCTGGACTGGATCGCCAAGATCAAGTCGGCCGTGCCGGTCGACGTGGTCGGCGGCAACGTCGCCACCCGGGACGGCGCCCAGGCGCTGATCGACGCGGGTGTGGACGGCGTCAAGGTCGGCGTCGGCCCCGGCTCGATCTGCACCACCCGGGTGGTCGCCGGCATCGGCGTGCCGCAGGTCACCGCGATCTACGAGGCCGCGCTGGCCTGCCAGGCGGCCGGGGTGCCGGTGATCGGCGACGGCGGCCTGCAGTACTCCGGCGACATCGGCAAGGCGCTGGCCGCCGGTGCCGAGACCGTGATGCTCGGCTCGCTGCTGGCCGGCTGCGAGGAGTCGCCCGGCGAGCTGCTGTTCATCAACGGCAAGCAGTTCAAGTCGTACCGCGGCATGGGCTCGCTGGGCGCCATGCAGACCCGCGGCCAGGCGAAGTCCTTCTCCAAGGACCGCTACTTCCAGGGCAACGTCACCTCCGACGAGAAGCTGATCGCCGAGGGCATCGAGGGCCAGGTGCCGTACCGCGGTCCGCTGTCCGCCGTGCTGTACCAGCTGGTCGGCGGCCTGCGGCAGACCATGGGCTACGTGGGCGCCGCCAACGTCGCGGAGATGGAGAGCAAGGGCCGGTTCGTCCGGATCACCGCGGCCGGGCTCAAGGAGAGCCACCCGCACGACATCCAGATGACCGTCGAGGCGCCGAACTACACCAGCCGCTGAGACGCCTGACCCGAGCGAAGGCCCGCCACCGCCCCGGTGGCGGGCCTTCGCCTGTTCCCGGGGGATACTGGAGGACGTTCGTGAGCAGCAAGCAGAGAGGCTCGAAGTGACTGAGATCGAAATCGGGCGAGGCAAGCGCGGCCGCCGGGCGTACTCCTTCGACGACATCGCCGTCGTCCCCAGCCGCCGCACCCGGGACCCGAAGGAGGTCTCGATCGCCTGGCAGATCGACGCCTACCGCTTCGAGCTGCCGTTCCTGGCGGCCCCCATGGACAGCGTGGTGTCGCCCGCGCAGGCCATCGCCATCGGCAAGCTGGGCGGCCTCGGGGTGCTCAACCTGGAGGGTCTGTGGACCCGCTACGAGGACCCGCAGCCGCTGCTCGACGAGATCGCCGCCATCCCGGACGAGGTCACCGCGACCCGCCGCCTGCAGGAGATCTACGCCGCGCCGATCCAGGCCGAGCTGATCGGCAAGCGGATCCGCGAGGTGCGCGAGTCCGGCGTGGTGACCGCCGCCGCGCTCTCCCCGCAGCGCACCGCCGAGTTCTCCAAGGCCGTGGTCGACGCCGGGGTGGACGTCTTCGTGATCCGCGGCACCACGGTCTCCGCCGAGCACGTCTCCGGTGCCGCCGAGCCGCTCAACCTCAAGCAGTTCATCTACGAGCTGGACGTCCCGGTGATCGTCGGCGGCTGCGCCACCTACACCGCGGCGCTGCACCTGATGCGCACCGGCGCGGCCGGCGTGCTGGTCGGCTTCGGCGGCGGCGCCGCCCACACCACCCGCAACGTGCTGGGCATCCAGGTGCCGATGGCCACCGCCGTGGCCGACGTGGCCGCTGCCCGCCGCGACTACATGGACGAGTCCGGCGGCCGCTACGTGCACGTGATCGCCGACGGCGGTGTCGGCTACAGCGGTGACATCGCCAAGGCGGTGGCCTGCGGCGCCGACGCGGTGATGATCGGTGCCGCGCTGGCCCGGGGCACCGACGCGCCGGGCAAGGGCTTCCACTGGGGCATGGAGGCGGTGCACGAGGAGCTGCCGCGCGGCAAGCGGGTCAACCTGGGCACCGTCGGCACCACCGAGGAGATCCTCACCGGTCCGTCGCACACCCCCGACGGCACCATGAACCTGTTCGGCGCACTCCGCCGGGCGATGGCCACCACCGGCTACTCGGAGCTCAAGGAGTTCCAGCGGGTCGAGGTGACGGTCAGCCACCGCTGAACCGTCCGCTGACGCACCGTCAGAGCGGGGCGCTGTCCGAAGGACGGCGCCCCGCTCGGTCTTTTTGCGGGGTCGAGTGAACAGAAGCACACGGCACAGGGGATGATGGGGGCTTGACCGTCTCGGTTGCCCGGCGCACCGATTCGACGGTCCATCACCTGACCGGCAGCAGCACATGGGGGAACGCCCGAGATGACCCAGCCGCAGGGCACTTCCGGCCGCGTCCTGGCCGACCGCTACCGGCTCGAATCGGTGCTCGGCAGCGGCGGCATGGGGACCGTCTGGAAGGCCGAGGACGAGATGCTCGGCCGCATCGTGGCGGTGAAGGAACTGCGGATGCACGGCGGCGTCGACGACGACGAACGCCACCGGCTGATCGTTCGTACGCTGCGCGAGGCCAAGGCCACCGCCCGGATCCGGCACACCGCGGCCGTGACCGTCTTCGACGTGGTCGAGGAGGACGACCGCCCTTGGATCGTCATGGAGTTGGTGGACGGACGGTCGCTGGCCGAGGTGGTCAAGGAGGACGGTCCGGTCACCCCGGTGCGGGCCGCCGAGATCGGCCTGGAGCTGCTCGGGGTGCTGGGCGCCGCGCACAGCCAGGGCATCCTGCACCGCGACGTCAAGCCGTCCAACGTGCTGATCGGCGAGGACGGCCGGGTGGTGCTGACCGACTTCGGGATCGCCAGCGTGGAGGGCGACAGCTCCGTCACCTCCACCGGGATGCTGGTCGGCGCGCCCTCCTACATCTCCCCGGAGCGGGCCCGCGGCCAGAAGCCCGGACCGCCGGCCGACCTGTGGTCGCTGGGCGGCACGCTCTACGCCGCGCTGGAGGGCAAGCCGCCGTACGACAAGGGCTCGGCGCTGGCCACCCTGACCGCCGTGATGACCGAGGAACTGCCGCCGCCGGCCAATGCCGGGCCGCTGCGGCCGGTGATCGAGGGGCTGCTGGACAAGGACCCGGCCAAGCGGCTTGACGCCTCGACCACCCGGTCGATGCTCAAGCGGATCGTGGCCGAGTCGACGGCGCGGGCGGAGGCCACCACCAAGACCAAGATGCTGCCGGTCGTCGACGGGGCGGCGGAGGCTGAGGCGGAGACGTCCGGTGCGTCCGGTGCGTCCGGTGCGGCTGGCGCGTCGAAAGTCGACTCGGCCGACGCTGCGATAGCCGCAGCCAAGGACAAGGCCAAGCCGAAGACCAAGGACAAGGCCAAAGCGAAGCCGAGCGGGCTCGGGCTGAGCAGCGTGCGGGTGGGCAGCACGGCCCGGGCTGCGGAGCCGGCGGCCGCCGAGCCGCCCGCGCCAGCAGCAGCCGCTGCAGCCGCCGCGCAGCCGCCCGCCGCGAAGGGCGGGGACGGCGGCTGGAGCCGCAGCGCCACCCTGGGGGCGGCCGCCCGCTGGTCGAAGCGGCGTCAACTGCTGGTCGCCGCCCTGGTGCTGATCCTGCTGGTGGCCGGCGGGGTGTGGCTGGCGTCGACGCAGACCTCGGGCGGCGGCAAGACGGGAGCGAGCCGGCCGACCGGCGCGGGCGCGGTGGCGGGAGCCCCGGCGACCTCGGCGGCGCCGAGCAAGCCGGCAGCGAGCAGCCCCGCCGCGAGCAGCCCGGCGCCCAGCTCGGCAGCGCCCGGCAGCGCGACACCGAGCGGCGCCGCCCCCGGCTCCGGCTCGCAGAGCAATGCGGCACCGAGCAACCCGGCACCCAACCCCGCCCCGCCCGGCAACCCGGCGCCGGGCGGGGCCGGGTCGGGCGGCCAGTCGCCGACCGGGTCGGGGGTGCCGGCGGGCTACCAGCTCATCAGCGACCCGTCCGGCTTCAAGATCGTGCTGCCGCAGTGGATGACCGACCAGGGCGTGGGCTACCGCGCCACCACCAAGAAGTTCGGCGGCCACGGCCTCTCGCTGCTGGTGGACTGGCAGTCGCCGGCCAACAGCAGCGCGCTCGCCGACTGGCAGAGCTCGGACGCGAACGGTCCGCAGAACTTCACCGACTACCAGCGGGTCCAGGTTGCCGCGCTGACCTACCGCCAGTGGACCAACGCGGCCGACTGGGAGTGGACTTACAGCGGCTCGTCCGGCCGGATGCACTCGCTGAACCGCGGCTTCGTGGTGGACAACGGCAAGTACGGGTACGCGCTGATGTGGACCGCCAGCGATGCCGACTGGAACTCGGCCGACTTCACCGCGGCCCGGCAGACCGGTTTCGCCAGCTTCGAACCTGCGCCGTAAGCGGCGGGGAGGGGAACGGCCATGAGAGCTGGCCCCGGCCAGACGGTGGCCGGCAGATACCAGGTGACGGACCGTCCGGCGGCCGTCGGGCCGGGGCTCGGCCGGATCGCCGTGGACGGGCGGACCGGTGTGCGGGTGCTGCTGGAGGCGGTCGAGCTGCCCGAGCTGCTGGTGCCCGAGCTGACCGGCAGCACCGATTTCGAGGGCAGCCGCTGGCTGGACCCGGAATCGGTGCTGGCCGAGGTCGCCTCGCTGCTGGCGGCGGTGCCCGAGCATCCGAGGCTCCGTCAGTCGTTCGACGTGACGGCCGAGGACGGCGTGGTCTGGCTGGCCGTCGAGGAGCCGGCCGCGACCGGCCTGCCCGAGCTGCTGGCGGCCGGGCCGCTGCCGCCGTACCGGGTCGCCGAGGTGGCCGCGGACCTGGTGGCGGCGCTGGGCGCGGTGCACCGGGCCGATCAGGTGCACGGCAACGTGGCGGCCGAACACGTGCTGGTCTGCGAGGACGGCGCCGCGCTGCTCGGCGGGCTGGCGGTGGGCGCGGCGCAGGAGGCGCTGGCCCGGGAGCTCGGCGGCGGCGACCCGCGGCGCTGGGGGCAGGCCCGTGCGGGGCTGGTCGGCAGCCGGGCCGAGCACTGGCCGCCGGAGCTGCTGACCGACCTGGCCGCAGCCTCCCCGGCAACCGACAGCTGGGCGCTGGGCGTGCTGCTGCACCGGATGCTGACCGGGTGCGGGCCGTTCGACGAGCAGAGCCCGACCGCGCTGTTCGCGGCGGTCCGGGCCGGCCGGCGGGCGGACAGCGCCGAGTGCGGGCCGCTGCGGCCGCTGGTGGACCGGCTGCTCGCCACCGACCCGGCCGAGCGTCCGTCGGCGGCCGAGGCACGGGAGTGGCTCGCCGAGCTGCTGGCAGACGCGCCGGAGCCGTACCGGGCCGTGCCGCCCGCCGAGGCACTGCCGGCGCTGCGCCCGCGCCGGCTGCCGGTGCGGCGGGCCCGGGGGCCGGTGGCGGTGCGCAGGCCGGGGCCGGCCCCGGAGGTGGCGGAGCACGCGCGGCACGCACGCGGTGCGGGCGGCGGCCGTCGTGGCTGCTGCCGGTGCTGCTGGTGGGCGGGGTGGTGGGGGCGATGGTGCTGGCGCTGGTGGCGGTGGTGCAGTTCTCGGGGTGAGCGGTGAGCAGGGTGAACGGCATGTCCGGCGTGACCGCCGGTGCTGGCTTGGTCGCCCTGCGAGGCGGGGAAGGTGAAGGGACGTCACGACCAGATCACGTGGCCGGGTCGGGAACCGCGCCGCGCGTGGATCCGCCTAGTCTTGGGTCTCACACACAGTCCGAGCGGTGATCAGATTCATGGTGCACCGAAGAGGGGGGAACGGTCGCCATGGGCGGACAGGAGTGGGGTATGGCCGCCACCGGGGCGGGCAGCGGCCCGGAGCGTCGGATGCTCGCCGGGCGCTACGAGTTGGGTGATCGGCTGGGCCGCGGCGGCATGGGAACAGTGTGGCGGGCCCAGGATCTGATGCTGGACCGCGAGGTGGCGGTCAAGGAGCTGACGGTCAATCACCTGCCGGAGGAGGATCTGGCGATCCTGCAGTCCCGGATGAAGCAGGAGGCCAGAGCCGCGGCGCGGATCAAGCACGCCGGGGTGATCACCATCCACGACGTGCTGGAGCAGGACGGCCGGCCGTGGATCGTGATGGAGCTGATCGACGGCCGGTCGCTGGCCGACGTGGTGTCCCAGGACGGCCCGCTGTCGCCGCGGGCAGCCGCCGAGGTCGGCTCCCAGGTGCTGGCCGCCCTGCACCGCGGCCATCAGCTGGGCGTGCTGCACCGGGACGTCAAGCCGGCCAATGTGCTGCTGGAGCACGGCACCGGGCGGGCGGTGCTGCTGGACTTCGGCATCGCCAAGTTCGAGGGCTCCTCGGAGCTGACCCGTCCCGGCGACCTGGTCGGCTCGCCGGACTACCTGGCGCCCGAGCGGGCCAGGGGCGAGCGGTTCGGGCCGGCGTCCGACCTGTGGGGCCTGGGCGCCACGCTGTACGCGGCCGTCGAGGGCCGCTCGCCGTTCCGCCGCGACACCCCGCTCTCCACCCTGGCCGCGGTGGTGGACGAGCCGCTGCCCGCGCCGATCAAGGCCGGCGCGCTGGCCCCGGTGCTGGCCGCGCTGATGGCCAAGGAGTCGGCGGACCGACCCACCG
The DNA here is from genome assembly GCF_006636205.1 of Kitasatospora acidiphila. Taxonomy (NCBI): domain Bacteria; kingdom Bacillati; phylum Actinomycetota; class Actinomycetes; order Kitasatosporales; family Streptomycetaceae; genus Kitasatospora; species Kitasatospora acidiphila. Next base: position 5,449,060 of record NZ_VIGB01000003.1, read on the forward strand.
CGGACGAGGCGCAACTGATGCTACGCGCGGTGATCGACGGCCAGACCATCGGCATCGGCATCCCGCTGCAGCCGCTGCGGATGCCCACCCAGGCGGTTCCGGTGGTGGACCGGCGGCCGGTCTCCGAGTCGGACGAGCCCCTGCCGGAGGCGCCCGCCACCCCCACGGGAACCGGTCCCACCACGCCGGTGGCCGCCACCCCGGGCGCGCCGCTGCCCCCCGGCCCGCTGGCACCCCCCACCGCCGTGCCGCCCGCCCCCGTCCCGCCCCGCCGCCGTCGGCGGCGCGCCCTGCGCCTGGCGCTGGCCGCGCTGGCCGTCGCCCTGCTGGCCGGCGGCACGGCCGTCGCGGTGCAGATGTACGGCCCGCACCACGGCACCCCGGTGGCCGGCCCGACGCCCAGCGCCCCGCCGAGCACCTCCGCCACGAGCTCCGGCACCCTCGGCACGCCGTCGGTGAGCCCCAGCACACCCGGCACCGAGGCGGCGCCCAGCCAGGCGCCCAGTGGCTACAGCTGGCAGACGGACGAGCTGGGCATGCGATTCCCGCTGCCGGTGGACGGCCAGACGTGGCGGCGCACCACCAACGACACCGGCAACGGCTACTACAGCCCCGACGGCCAGCGGCACCTGATCCAGCTGGCGAAGAACGTCGGCCAGGCGCAGTCCCCGATCGACCACCTGAGCGAGATCTCCAAAGAACTGAGCACGAACCCCACCATCAAGGACTACAAGGTGGAGAGCCTCGAGTCGGCCACCATGAACGGGCACGAGGCGGCCCGCTGGGTCTTCACCTTCACCAATCTCAGGGACCCCAACAAGGGCCCCCGCAAGGCCTTCGAGGAGGAGTTCAAGAACTCGGACGGCACCGCCTACGCGATCCTGGTCTCCGGCCCCAGCACCTCGTCCGACGAGACCACGCTCACCGAGCGGCGCTTCATGACGGAGCTCAACTACCTCTCCGTGGTGGCGCCCCGGTAAAGAACCAATGGGGGTGTTACCGACGGGTACACAACAGGCGGGTGAAGCCCTAGGCTGCGCCCATGACGGACATCACGGCAGAAAACAGCGGCGCCGGCCGCAATCCCGTGGCCCCGGGCGCCGGTCGAACGGTCGCCTCGGCGGTTCCCCAGTCCCTGGTCGCCCGCCTCGCCCGGGGCATCACCGCCGCCGAGGGCGCCGCGACGGAGTGGACCGTCGCGCCGCTCACCGGTGAACCGCTGGCAGAGCTGCCGCAGTCCACAGTGGCCGACGTCGACACCGCCTACCGGCTGGCCCGCGGCGCCCAGCAGGCCTGGGCCGCGCGGCCGGTGCGGGCGCGTGCCGCCGTGCTGCTGCGCTTCCACGACCTGCTGCTCAAGCGGCAGGACGAGGTGCTCGACCTGATCCAGACGGAGACCGGCAAGGCCAGGCTGCACGCCTTCGAGGAGGTGCTGGCCACCGCGATGGCGGCCCGCCACTACGGTCGCGCCGCCGCCGGCTACCTGAAGGACCGCCGGCGCGGCGGCGCCGTCCCGGTGCTCACCCACACCGTGGAGGGCCGCCGGCCGAAGGGCGTGGTCGGCCAGATCTCCCCGTGGAACTACCCGCTGGAACTGTCCGTCAGCGATGCGCTGCCGGCCTTCGTGGCGGGCAACGCGGTGGTCAACAAGCCCGACACCCAGACCGCGCTGACCGCGCTGTGGGCCCGCGAGCTGCTGGTGGAGGCCGGACTGCCGGCCGAGCTGTGGCAGATCGTGGTGGGCGACGGCCCGGTGATCGGCCCGGCCGTGGTGGAGCGGGCCGACTACGTCTCGTTCACCGGTTCCACCCGCACCGGGCGGGAGGTGGCGCAGCGGGCCGCGGCCCGGCTGGTCGGCGCCTCGCTGGAACTCGGCGGCAAGAACGCCATGCTGGTGCTGGCCGACGCGGACCTGGAGAAGGCCGCCGAGGGCGCGGTGCGGGCCTGCTTCTCCTCCGCCGGTCAGCTGTGCATCTCGATCGAGCGGCTCTTCGTGCACGGCTCGGTGGCCGACGCCTTCTTGGAGCGGTTCGCGGCCCGGACCCGGGCGCTGCGCCTCGGCGGCGGCCTGGCCTACGGCGCCGACATGGGCTCGCTGGTCTCCCAGCGGCAGCTGGACACCGTGACCCGGCACGTCGAGGAGGCGGTCAAGGCCGGTGCCACGGTGCTGGCCGGCGGCCAGGCCCGGCCGGACATCGGTCCGCTCTTCTTCGAGCCGACCATCCTGGACGGGGTGACCGACCAGATGGCGGTCTGCGCCGAGGAGACCTTCGGCCCGGTGGTCTCGATCTACCGCTTCGACACCGAGGACGAGGCGGTCGCGACGGCCAACGCCACCCCGTACGGCCTGAACTCGAGTGTCTGGACCAGGGATCTGCGGCGCGGCCGGGCGGTCGCGGCCCGGCTGCGCACCGGCACGGTCAACGTCAACGAGGCCTATGCCGCCGCCTACGGCTCGGTCGCCTCGCCGATGGGCGGGATGGGCGACTCCGGTCTCGGCCGCCGGCACGGCGCCGAGGGCATCCTGCGCTACACCGAGGCGCAGACCATCGCCAGCCAGCGGGTGATGCCGCTGGCCCCGGCCTTCGGGCTGGACGACGAGAAGTTCGCGGCGCTCTTCACCCGGAGCCTGCGGGCCCTGAAAGCACTGGGGTTCAAGTGACCGACGACAACAAGGCGTTCGACTACGACGTGATCGTGGTCGGCTCGGGCTTCGGCGGCTCGGTATCGGCGCTGCGGCTGACCGAGAAGGGCTACCGGGTCGCGGTGCTGGAGGCCGGCCGCCGGTTCCGCCGCGACGAACTGCCCACCACCTCCTGGGACGTGAAGAACTACCTGTGGGCGCCGGGCCTCGGGCTCTACGGCATCCAGCGGATCCACCTGCTGGCCAATGTGCTGGTGCTCGGCGGGGCCGGGGTGGGCGGCGGCTCGCTCAACTACGCCAACACCCTGTACGTGCCGCCGAAGGCCTTCTTCGAGGACCGGCAGTGGCAGCACATCACCGACTGGGAGGCGGAGCTCGCGCCGTTCTACGACCAGGCGCAGCGGATGCTCGGGGTGCGGACCAATCCCACGCTCACCCCCTCGGACGTGCACCTGAAGGGCGCCGCCGAGCGGCTGGGCGTCCCCGACAGCTTCCACCTGGCCCCGGTGGGCGTCTTCTTCGGCGACGGGCGGGACGCGGACGGCACCGCGAAGGCCGCCCCGGGCACCGAGGTCGAGGACCCGTACTTCGGCGGTGCGGGCCCGCGCCGCAAGGCCTGCACGGAGTGCGGCGAGTGCATGACGGGCTGCCGGCACGGCGCCAAGAACATGCTCACCGAGAACTACCTCTACCTGGCCGAGGCCAACGGCGCCGAGATCCACCCGCTGACCACGGTGGCCCGGATCCGCGAGGTCGACGGGGCCAATGGGAATTCAGGCTATGCGGTCGACGTGCGCCGCACCAACGCCCGCTCGGGGGCGGCCCGCAAGGCCGGCGCCCGCACCCTGACCGCCGCCAAGGTGGTGATCGCGGCCGGCACCTACGGCACCCAGACCCTGCTGCACCGGATGCGCGAGCAGGGCCGGCTGCCCCGGATCTCGGACAAGCTCGGCGAGCTGACCCGCACCAACTCCGAGGCGCTGGTGGGGGCCCAGACCACCCCGCGGCGCTACGGCGGGACGGTGGACTTCACCAAGGGCGTGGCGATCACCTCGTCGATCCACCCCGACGAGAACACCCACATCGAGCCGGTGCGCTACGGCAAGGGCTCCAACGCCATGGGGTTCCTGTCCATCTTCCAGGTGCCCGGCGGCCGCAAGGGCCCGCGCTGGCTGTGGGCCGGCGCCGAGGCGGTCAAGCACCCGACGCTGTTCGCCCGTTCGCTGAGCAACTACAAGTGGTCGGAGCGGACCATCATCGGCCTGGTGATGCAGTCGGTGGACAACTCGATCACCGTCTCGCTCAAGCAAAAGGGCCTGGGCAAGGGCAAGTTGACGTCGAGCCAGGGGCACGGCGAGCCCAACCCGACCTGGCTCCCGGCCGCCGAGGAGGGCGCCAAGGCGCTCGCCGCCGAGATCAACGGGTTCGCCGGCAGCACCGTCGGCGAGGTCTTCGACATCCCCATGACGGCGCACTTCATCGGCGGTTGCCCGATCGCCGACAGCCCCGAGCACGGCGTGGTCGACCCCTACCACCGGCTCTACGGCCACCCGGGGATCAGCGTGGTGGACGGGTCGGCGATCTCCGCCAACCTGGGCGTCAACCCGTCGCTGACCATCACCGCGCAGGCCGAGCGGGCGATGTCGATGTGGCCCAACAAGGGCGAGGCGGACCTCCGTCCGGCCCAGGGCGAGGCGTACCGCCGGGTCACGGCGGTCGCCCCGGTGCGGCCCGCCGTGCCGGCCGGCGCCTTCGGTGAGCTGCTGCTCCCGGTGCCGTCGGTGCCCAAGAAGGCGGGGGCCGAGAAGGCCCAGAAGGCCGAGAAGGCCGAGCCGGAGGAGCCGGCGGCGGAGGAGCCCTCGGCGTCCGAGTAACGATACGACTGTTACAGAGCCGACCGGTGGCCGTTACACGGCTGCCGGTCGGCCGCGCGGTGGGGTTCCTAGCGTGGGCGCAGCCTGCTCGGGCCATTCGGGTCCGAGCGCCTGTGCTGGAGGTTTCCCATGTCACGTGCCCTGCGTGCGCGCCGGTCGGTGCGGCTGTCGGTGCTCGGTCTCGGTGTCGCGGCGGCGCTGGCGCTGCCGGGTGCGGCGGCCTACGCGGACGGTTCGCCGACCCCGAGCGCGGTTGCCACGCCCACCGCCGCGTCGTCGGCCACGCCGTCGCCGGCGACCAGCGCCACGCCCACCGCCGCGCCGTCGGCCATGCCGTCGTCGGGGAGCAGTGCCACCCCCAGTGCCGCGCCGTCGGCCAAGCCGTCCTCGGGGACCAGCGCCCTGCCCAGCGCCGCGCCCAGCGCCGCCAAGCCGCTGCCCTGCAAGGCGATGCCGACGCCCAGCGTCGGGGGCAGCGCCACCCCGACGGTAGGCCGGCCCAGCGCCGTGCCGAGCGCCGCGCCCGGCGGCAAGGAGCCGCAGCCGGTGCCGACCTGCGACCAGGACGGCTCCCAGCCGAAGTCGTCCAGCACGCCGACCGCCCAGGTCAAGGCGGTGCCGCGCGGTGGTGCGGCGACCGGCGAGGGGCAGACCGGGCCGTCCGCCGCGGAGCTGGCCGGCGGCACGGGCCTGGCGGCCGCCGGGCTGGTCGCGCTGGCCTTCGCCGCCCGCAAGCGCCGTGCCGGCGCGGCGCGCTGACCACCGCCGCAGCCGGCGCCCCTGGCGGGTGCCGGCCGCGGCGGGCGGTGTGCTGGCCCTGGTGTGCGCCGCGGTGGTGCTGAGCCAGGGGTCGTCCCAGCCGCCGGTGCGGATCGCCACCACCGCCGCCGCGCCGCCGGCGCCGGCGCCGGTCGTGCCGGCCGCCGCGCCGTCAACCACCGTGCGATCAGCGCCGGTTCGGGTGCAGATCCCGCGGCTCGGGGTGGACGCGCCGGTGGTGCCCGCCGGGCTGAACGCGGACGGCACGGCCCAGGTGCCGCCGCTGGACCACCCGGGACAGGTCGACTGGTACGACGGCGGCCCGGCCCCGGGCGAGACCGGCCCTGCGGTGCTGCTCGGCCACTACGACAACCAGGCGGGCCCGGCGGTCTTCCACCAGCTGCCGAACCTGCGGCCCGGGGACCGGATCGAGATCCGCCGCGCCGACGGAAGCACCGTCAACTACCAGGTCCGCGAGCTGCGGCAGGCCCCCAAGGACGCCTTCCCCACCGACGCGGTCTACGGTGACACGACCAACCCGCAGCTTCGGTTGATCACCTGCGGGGGCGTGCTGCAGCAGAGCGGCCACTACTCGGACAACATCATCGTCTTCGCGGATCTGACGGCCTCGTAGCGGTCCGAACGCATGGTGGCGGTCCGGTGGGGTCCGGCGAAGGAGGAGGGGACATGGGCGGGGTGCGGGCGGCCATCCGATGGTTCGGGCTCGCGGTGGCGGCGGTGGCCGCGGTCGCGGGGTGCGCCGATGCGGGCGGGCTGCACGACGCGGGCTCCACCCGGCCGCCGTCGGCATGGCCCAGCCCGTCGCCGCTCTGGCCGGCCGCCGACGTGGCGAGGTCCCCGGCGCCGAGCCCGACCGCCCAGGTCGCCGCCCAGCCGCTGCCCGGTCTGAGCGTGCCCGGCGACGACATCCGGGCGGTCCAGCCGCAGGCCGTGCTGGACAAGGACCCGGCGCTGCCCGGCGACGAACGGCAGGCGCTCGCCGGCTGCCCGGTCTGCAAGCTGTTTCCGGCGCAGTACCGGGAGTTGACCAACGACGGGCACGACGAGTTGCTGGTCGCCGTGCAGGCCACCGATCAGCGCAGCTACCTGCACGTCTACCAGGCGCGTGACCACCGGGTGGTGCCGCTGCTGGCGCTGCCGGTGCAGACCGGCTTCCGCGCCGAGACGGTCGGCCAGGACCTGGTGGTCGACGAGCCGACCGGTCCGAACGACGACACCAAGACGACCTTCCAATGGAAGCAGGATCTTGGCGCCTTCGACCGGCAGATCTCGGTCAGCGGGCCGAGCGCCGCCGTGCCCGGCTGCCTGCCCGACGCGGACGGCAAGTCGCCGTGGCCGGGCCAGGGACTGCCGTCCGCGTCGGCGACGCCCTCGTACGCGCAGCCGTACCCGGAGCCGCCCAGCCGCACCAAACCCCCGCGGGCCCCGGCCGCGCCAAGCCCTCCGCGGGCCCCGGCTCCACGGCCACCCCGACCACCGTGGCATCGCCGGGCGCCGCGCCCACCGCGAGCGCCGTGCCCACCCAGGGCACCGTGCCGACGCCGACTGCCGCACCGACCCCGGGCCGGGTGACCGGATGACCGCCGCCGCCCGGATCCTGCTGGTCGAGGACGACGAGGTGATCCGCGAGGCCACCCGGATGGCGCTGGAGCGCTACGGCTTCCCCGTGGACACCGCCGCCGACGGGCTGGAGGGCCTGGAACTGTTCCGGGAGCGCCGCCCCGACCTGCTGCTGCTCGACGTGATGCTGCCGCTGCTGGACGGCGTGGGGCTGTGCCGGCGGATCCGCGAGGAGAGCCAGCTGCCGATCCTGATGATGTCGGCCCGCAGCGACCCGATCGACGTGATCTCCGGCCTGGAGGCGGGCGCGGACGACTACGTGACCAAGCCGTTCGAGACCGCTGTGCTGGTGGCCCGGATCCGCACCGTGCTGCGCCGCAGCGGCCCTCGCGAGGCGCCGGTGGCTGCACCGGTCACCGCACCGGCGACCGCACCCGCGCCCCCGGCACTGCCGCCCGGGCCGCCGCGCGCCGCTGTCCGGGAGATCGACGGGCTGACCGTGGACACCGACGGCATGGAGGTGGGGATCGACGGGCGGCCGGTGCTGCTCACCCCCACCGAGCTGCGGCTGCTGCTGGAGTTCACCGCCGCCCCGGGGGTCCTGCTGGAGCGGCAGACCCTGCTGGAGCGGGTCTGGGACTACGGCTGGGGCGCCGACACCCGGGTGGTGGACGTCCATGTCCAGCGGCTGCGGGCGAAGATCGGTGCGGACCGGATCGAGACGGTGCGCGGCTTCGGCTACAAGCTGCGGCGGCTGCGCGGGGGCACCAGGTGAACCTGCGCCGCCAGATCGCGGTCACGGTGGCCGCGGTCTCCATCCTGGTGGCGCTCTCGGTGGGCCTGCTGGTGCACCAGGCATCGGTGAACCAGCACGTCGGCCAGGCCCGGACGGCCGCCGAGAACGCGCTGCGCACCGTGCTGGACTACGACGACCGCACCGGTGACGTCCCCAAGAACTGGTGGAACGCCGCCGTGGACGACCCGGCGCTGCCGCAGGCGCTGCGCGGGCTGGCCCAGCAGAAGCACCTGGCCTCGCTGCCGGCGGCCGGACCGGGCGGCACCAGCCGGATGTGGGCGGCGGCACCGGGGCCGAACGACCAGGTGATCTCGATCTGGATCGACTACACCCAGGACCAGCGGGCGATCGCCGACCTGGACCGCTCCATCGCACTCTCCGCCGCGCTCTCGGTGCTGGTCACCGTGCTGGCCGGGGTACTGGTGGCGCACCGGATCAGCCGCCGGCTGCGCACCGCGGCCCGCACCGCGCGCACCATCGCGCAGGGCGACCTGGGAGCCAGGATCGGCTCGCTGGGCCGGGCCCGGGACGAGGTGGCGGAGCTGGCGGCCGCCGTCGACTCCATGTCCGCGGTGCTCAGCAGCAAGCTCGCCAACGAGCAGCGGTTCACCGCGGACGTCGCGCACGAGCTGCGCACCCCGCTCACCGGGCTGCTCACCGCCGCCGAGCTGCTGCCGCCCGGGCGGCCCACCGAGCTGGTGCAGGACCGGGTGCGGGTGCTCTGCCGGCTGACCGAGGAGCTGCTGGAGGTCTCCCGGTTGGACGCCGGCGCCGAGCGCCCCGAGCTCTCCCGGGTGCCGCTGGGGCCGATGCTGCGGCGGATCCTGCCCGAGTCGGTGCGCCTGGAGGTGCGCGCCGATGCCGAGGTCACCACCGACCCGCGCCGACTGGACCGGGTGGTCGGCAACCTGGTGGCCAACGCCGAGCGGCACGGCGCCCCGCCGGTGCTGGTCACGGTGGACGGCACGGTGGTCACCGTGCGGGACCACGGCCCCGGCTTCCCGGACGAGGTGCTGACCGACGGCCCGCAGCGGTTCCGCACCGGCGCCCGGGAGCGCGGGCACGGCCACGGCCTGGGGCTGACCATCGCCCAGGGCCACGCGGCGGTGCTCGGGGTGCGGCTGACCCTGGCCAACCATCCGGACGGCGGCGCGCAGGCCCAGCTGGTCCTCGGCTGAGCGCCGGGCAAGGCAAAGGGCCCCGCGGGGGAACGGGGCCCTTTGTCGCTCAGCACACGGCGTCAGGGCAGCGCCGGTGCCGGCCGGGCGGCGCCGGGGGAGGAGCACCGCCGCTATTCGGTTGGCTTCACCGCTGCGCCCCTGCGGGCTCGCGACCGCTCGGCGCCCGAGGTGGCCGGGGCGGCGGTCGCGCCGAGTGACATCGTCACGGAGCGTCAACGAATACCCGCTGTCACCACCGGTGGGCGGGGGCAGCAAGTCATCGGGGCCACCGGCCTGTCCTGGCCACCGGAGAACCTCGTCCCTCTGCATCGTGGTGGACACAGGCCATGCTCTGCAACCGGTTCGGCGTACTTCGGCACAGTTCGTTTTCTGCCACGGCACTTGTTGACACATTGTCAACGCCCGGCCACCCCTCTACTCGACGGTAACCGAACGTAGTCGTTCGATCTGCTCGCCAGGTGATGTGAACAGCAGTGAACGGCACTCCCGGTAGACTCGAAGGCGACCCCCCGCATCGCCCGCCGGAAGGCCGTCTGTGTCATCTGCCACCCCTGACCAGTCCGCACCCGCGGTCGACACCGTCCTGGTCGTCGACTTCGGTGCCCAGTACGCCCAGCTCATCGCCCGCCGGGTGCGTGAGGCGCGGGTCTACAGCGAGATCGTCCCGAGCACCATGCCGGTCGCCGAGATGCTCGCCAAGAACCCCAAGGCGATCATCCTCTCCGGCGGCCCGTCCTCGGTCTACGAGGAGGGCGCGCCCCGCCTGGACCGCGCGATCTTCGAGGCCGGTGTCCCGGTCTTCGGCATGTGCTACGGCTTCCAGCTGATGGCGATCACCCTCGGCGGCACCGTCGACAACACCGGTGCCCGCGAGTACGGCCGCACCCCGCTGCACGTCAGCAAGACCGGGTCGACCCTGTTCGAGGGCACCCCGGCCGAGCAGTCGGTCTGGATGTCGCACGGCGACGCCTGCTCCGCCGCCCCCGAGGGCTTCACCGTCTCCGCGTCCACCGACGTGGTCCCGGTTGCCGCCTTCGAGAACGACGAGGCCAAGCTCTACGGCGTGCAGTACCACCCCGAGGTGCTGCACTCCACGCACGGCCAGCAGATCCTGGAGCACTTCCTCTACCGCGGCGCCGGTCTCGCGCCGACCTGGACCACCCACAACGTGGTCGACGAGCAGGTCGCGCTGATCAAGGCCCAGGTGGGTGACAAGCGCGCGATCTGCGGCCTGTCCGGCGGCGTCGACTCCGCGGTCGCGGCCGCCCTGGTGGCCAAGGCCATCGGCGACCAACTGACCTGCGTCTACGTCGACCACGGCCTGATGCGCAAGGGCGAGACCGAGCAGGTCGAGAAGGACTTCGTGGCCGCCACCGGCGTCAAGCTCAAGGTGGTGGACGCCGAGGAGCGGTTCCTGAGCGCGCTCAAGGGCGTCACCGACCCGGAGGAGAAGCGCAAGATCATCGGCCGGGAGTTCATCCGGGTCTTCGAGCAGGCGCAGGCCGAGATCATCGCGGACGAGGGTCCGGCCGTGGAGTTCCTGGTCCAGGGCACCCTCTACCCGGACGTGGTGGAGTCCGGCGGCGGCACCGGCACCGCCAACATCAAGTCCCACCACAACGTCGGCGGCCTGCCCGAGGACCTCGAGTTCCAGCTGGTCGAGCCGCTGCGCAAGCTGTTCAAGGACGAGGTCCGGATGGTCGGCCAGGAGCTCGGCCTGCCGGAGGAGATCGTCCAGCGCCAGCCGTTCCCCGGCCCGGGCCTGGGCATCCGGATCGTCGGCGAGGTCACCAAGGAGCGCCTGGACCTGCTGCGCGAGGCCGACGCGATCGCCCGCGAGGAGCTGACCGCGGCCGGCCTGGACCGCGAGATCTGGCAGTGCCCGGTGGTGCTGCTGGCCGACGTCCGCAGCGTCGGCGTGCAGGGCGACGGCCGCACCTACGGCCACCCGATCGTGCTGCGCCCGGTCTCCTCCGAGGACGCCATGACCGCCGACTGGTCGCGGCTGCCCTACGAGGTGCTGGCCCGGATCTCCACCCGGATCACCAACGAGGTGCGCGAGGTCAACCGCGTGGTGCTGGACGTGACCAGCAAGCCGCCGGGCACCATCGAGTGGGAGTAATCCCGTAGGCGTTTGAACGGCCGCACCGCCGCCCGCGTACCGATGGGTGGCGGTGCGGCCGTTCGCGTCAGTTCCGGCCGGGTCGCGGGTGCGGCCGGGACTGGCGCCGGGGGGTACCGGTTACCGTCGGAACCACGCCCGACCGGGCAGAATGCGGTGCGGAGCGGCAACCAGTCGACGTAGCGAACCGGAAGGTGACGTGATGATGGAGGGCACCCGGGACTCGCTGGAGTCCGACGGCTCCGGCAACGAGCAGCCCCCGGTGCCCACCGGGCCGACCGGCCGCACGGCGGCCTGGAAGGCGCTGGGCGGCCGGTACGCGCTGCTGCCGCTGCGGCTCTTCCTCGGCGTCACCTTCAGCTACGCCGGCCTGGACAAGCTGGCGGACCGTCACTACCTGGCCGGCCGCGGCGACCTGCAGTCCTTCTACTCCCAGACGCTGGCCGCCAAGCCGCACAGCCCGGTGGGCGCGCTCCTCGAACCGGCACTGCACGCCCCGACCTTCTTCGCGCTGCTGATCGCCTTCGGTGAGCTGGCGGTCGGCCTCGGCACCCTCTTCGGGCTCTGGGGACGCCTTGCCGCGCTCGGCGGCGGGCTGCTCAGCCTGACGCTCTTCCTGACCGTCAGTTACAACGTGACGCCCTTCTACCTGGGCAACGACCTGCCCTACCTGATGGGTTGGACGGCGATGCTGCTGGCCGGCACCCCGTACCTCTCGGTGGACGGCTACCTGGCCAAGCGGGCCGGGCGGGACCGGGCCCGCGGGCTGAGCGAGGACGCGGTGCGCCGGCGGACCGTCGTGGACGGCTCGATCGCGGCGGTCGCGCTGGGCGGAGCCGGGCTGCTGCTCGGCTCGCTCACCGCCACCTTCATCCGCAAGAAGGCGACGCCGAGCGCCGCCGGGACCGGCGCGCCCCCCACCGCCACCGGCGGCAGCAAGGTCTCGGTCGCCGCCGCCGACGTGCCGGTCGGCGGCTCCGCCACGGTCACCGACCCGGCCACCGGCGACGCCGTCTACATCGTGCAGCCGAAGGCCGGGCAGTACGCCGGGCTCTCCGCGATCTGCACCCACGCCGGCTGCACCGTCGACCCGCCGAAGGGCGGGCAGCTCAGCTGCCCCTGCCACGGCTCCCGGTTCGACGCCGCCACCGGCGCGGTGCTGACCGGCCCCGCCGTCCGGCCGCTGCCCCGGTACGCCGTCACCAAGGACGGCGACCGGCTGGACCTCGGCCCGCAGCAGAGCTGACCTGGGGGCACGCCCCCAGCCTTCGGCCGGGGGGACCCCCACCCGGCCGAAGGCTGGGGGAGCGTCAGTCGTCCCGGCCGCGGCGGGCCACTGCGGCGGCCACCGCGCCGGCCAGCCCGGCCGCGCCGAGCACGATCAGGGTGACCGGGACCACGATCCGGCCGTTGACCTGGGCGTGGTTGAGCGAAGCCACCAGGTAGAGCACGGCCAGCACCGTGAACAGGCCGCCGGCCAGGAACGAGAAGAGGTCGAACCGATGCCGCTTCATCACCGCACCACCTGAACGTTGCCGAGGCCGACCTCAATGGTGAGGTCGACGGTTCCCTTGCCGGCCGCGCCGGCCGCCGCGTCGAAGTGCACCGTGCGGTGCGCGCCGATCCCGTCGGAGTCGCTGTGCGATCCGTCCGGCAGCTCGATCTGGCCGGCCGCCGTCCGCAGCGTCAGATCGGCCGCCACGTCCGGCGGCAGCACCACCACGGCGTCGCCGGCACCGAGCTTGACGACGCTGGTCACGGTGGCGCCGCCCAGGTTGAGGGACGACAGGTCCAGGCGCAGGTCACCGGCGCCGAGCAGATAGCTGGGCCGCACGTCCTGGGCCGTCGCCGGTGCGTAACCGCGGTGGCCGACGGCGTTGTTGGTCACCGCCGGGGTGTTGCCAAGGCCGGCCAGGGCCAGCGTGGCCAGCAGCGCCGGCAGCGCCAGCTTGCGGGCCCGGCCCCAGCGCGAGCCGACCAGCATGGTCAGGCCGAGCACCAGCAGCCCGGTGGCCAGCACGGTGGAGAGCAGCACGGTGGTGTGCCCGCCGACGTTCCAGACCGCCCAGGCCGCGCCGACCGCGATCAGCAGGCCGCACAGGCCCAGCACCGAGCGCTCCCTCCCCCAGCCTTCGGCCGGGGGGACCCCCATGGGCCGCGGCGCGGCGGGCGCCACCACCGGGGTGCCCTTGCGCAGCGGGTCGCCCTCGGGCAGGTCGGTCCGCTGCCACCAGGGCTGCGCCGGCATCCCGGGCGGCGGGGTGGTGGCGCCCCAGGGGTTGCGCTCCGGGTGGCGCGGGTCCCACAGGTAGCCGGTGCGGCCGGGCGGCGGGACGTCGGTGGGCGGGGCGTCGGTGAGGGTAGTGGTGGCGGACGCGGCGGCGAAGCCCTCCTTGGCCAGGTTGACCCGGGTCTGGAACTCGCTCTTGCGCGCCGTCCACTGGGTGTGGAAATCCTGCCGCCAGGTCTGCCAGTCGGTCAGCGCCGAGCCCTCGCCCGGAACGCCGGGCTCGGCGGCGGCCCGGTCGTAGGGCCCGGCGGGACGCGGCGGGGCGCCGGCGCCGCGGGCCCGGCGGCGCCGCTCCGGGTCGTGCCGGACGGCGAAGAACACCATGGCGCCGAGCAGCAGCAGCGGCATGACGGAGTCGCCGCTGCCGATCCAGGAGAAGAACACCCCGGTGCCGATCACGGTCATCAGCACCGCGCCGATCGACTGCCCGTCGACCCGCCCGGTCAGCACCCGCTGCAGCTCGGTCCGCCCGTGCTTGGCGTCGTCCTTCTCGTCGGGGACGATCAGCCAGGCCAGGCCGTACAGGAAGAGGCCGAGGCCCCCGGTCAGGCAGAGCACCGCGGTGACCACCCGGAAGACCACCGGGTCGATGTCCAGATGCCGCCCGAGGCCGGCGCAGACGCCGCCCACCACCCGGTGGTCCTCGCTGCGGGCCAGCGGTGGCCGGCCGCCACCCGGCTCGTCCTGGACGCCCGGATCGGTGGGCGCCGTGCTCTGCTCCTCGGTCATGCCCCTATCCTGCGGGTTCCGCGGGGCCCGCGGGACCGGGAAGGCCCCCGGTGGGACCCTGAACTGTCCCTGAGAGGGCCTCAGGGGCAGGCCTTCAGCGGAAGCTGCGCGCTGCCGACATCCGCGTTGAGGGCCTGGAAGTAGGCATCGGCCATCCTGGTGTAGCCGAGGTCGTTGGGGTGCAGCCGGTCGTGGAACTCGTTGGGGGTGAGCTGCGGCGCGTCGATGTAGTGGAAGTGCCGTCCAGCGTCCTCCTGGGCGGGTGCCAGGTTCTCGGCCCGCAGGTTGTACTGCTGGATCTGGTCCTGCAGGCCCTGGGTGGTGGGCAGCAGGCCCTGCAGGATCAGGTCGACCCCGGGGCGGTCGGTGAAGATCCGGTCGACCAGCGCCGCCAGCCGGTCGGGAGCGTGCTCCTTGTCGGTGCCGCTGTCCAGGTCGTTGATCCCGATGTGCAGCAGCACCACGTCCGGGGACTGGGCGGCCAGCCAGCCGTCGATGTGGGCGGCGATGTCGTCGATCTTCCAGCCGCCGTGCCCCTCGTGCCAGGGCTGCGGGAAGTCGCCGTCGTGCTGGGAGCCGACGAACTGCACCGTGTAGCGGGACTGGGTGGTGGTCATCCTCCAGAGCGGCAGCCGGTAGCCGGCGTCGGTGCTGCTGCCGATGCCGAGGGTGATCGAGTCGCCCAGCGGCATCACCTTGACCACCTTGGGCGTGGCGGTCGCGGCCGCGGACGCGCTCTGGACGGCCGGCAGCGCGAGCGGGCCGCAGACCGCGCTGACCAGCACGGCGATGGCACGGCGTACGAGTGGAGACACGGCGTTCCTCCTGCTGCGGATGGCGGCGGGCCGGGGCGGGCCCGCCGATTCGGTAGGCAGAGCGTGGCAGCCCAAGGGTTCGCCGACCGGTGCGGCAGCGGGTCGTCCGATCATCTTTCAGCACCTAGGGGGACGACCCTGATGCATTCGGAGCTGTACTCGTGTGACCATCACTCCCGTGGCAAGCCCAGCACCAGAACCCGCCGACTCCGCCCCGACCGCCGATGCTCCCTCGTCGCCCGCCGACGGGCCGGAGGGGCCCAGGACCGGGCCGGGCCGCCCGCCGTACCGCAAGCTCTACCGCAGCCCGCACTCGCGGATGCTGGGCGGTGTGGCGCACGGCCTCGCGGTGCACCTCGGGCTGCCGGTCACCTGGGTGCGGGCCGCCTTCGTGCTGCTCTTCTTCGCCAACGGGATCGGGGTGCTGCTCTACGCGGCGTTCTGGTTCGTGGTGCCGATCGGCATCGGCGAGCCGGCCCTGGGCGCCGCCGGCTGGGTGTGGGCCAACGGGCAGTTCGTGCCGGCCGGCGCCTCCGGGGTGACCCCCGACCCGCTGCGCAAGGCCGGGCGCGGGCGCGTCGGCCGGCTGCGCGACCTGCTGCAGGGCACCTTCCAGGGCGAGCCGGTGATCGCCGAGCAGGCCGTGCCGGGCGAGCCGTCCGCCGCCGCCAGCCGCCGCAACGCCGGCCAGCTTGCCGCTCTGCTGATGCTGGTGATCGGCGTGATGTGGCTGCTCAACGCGCTGCATCTGCAGTCCTCCCAGCCCTACGCCTGGCCGCTGCTGGCGATCGGCGTCGGTGTCGCGCTGGTCTGGCGGCAGGCCGACGACTCCCGCTGGGCGCGCTGGTTCGGGCTGGCCGGCGCCCGGCGGCGCAGCGCGGTGGCCCGGGTCGGCGCCGGTGTGCTGCTGGTGGCGGCCGGGATCATCGGGTTCCTGGTGGTGGAGGGCACCGGCAACGGGGTGGGCGCGGTGCTGGAGGCCTCGATCGCGGTGCTGGCCGGGGTGCTGGTGCTCACCGGCCCGTACGCGCTGCGGTTGTGGCAGGACCTCGGGGCCGAGCGCACCGCCCGGATCCGGGCCCAGGAGCGGGCCGAGATCGCCGCGCACATCCACGACTCGGTGCTGCACACCCTGACGCTGATTCAGCGGCGCTCGGAGGACCCGAAGGAGGTGCAGCGGCTGGCCCGGGCCCAGGAGCGCGAGCTGCGGCTGTGGCTCTACCGTCCGGAGGCCGCCGCCGAGGCCGCTCCCGATACGCTGGCGGAGCGGATCCGCGAGGTGGTCGCCGAGGTCGAGGACCGGCACGGGGTGCCGATCGAGCTGGTCTGCGTCGGCGACTGCCCGATGGACGAGCGGATAGCCGCGCAGATGCAGGCCGCGCGTGAGGCCATGGTCAATGCCGCCAAGTACGGTGGCGGGGGACCGGTGCAGGTCTACGCCGAGGTGGAGGGGAGGACGGTGCTGGTGTTCGTTCGCGACCACGGGCCCGGATTCGACCCGGACACCGTTCCGGAGGACCGGATGGGCGTACGGGAGTCGATCATCGGCCGGATGAAGCGCAACGGCGGTACCGCCCGGGTGCGGCCCGCGCCGGACGGCGGCACCGAGGTCGAGCTGGAGATGGAGAGAGCTGCTGATGACTGACGCTGTGGCCGGCACGCCGGGCAGGACCGCGCGGGTGGTGCTGGTGGACGACCACCGGATGTTCCGCACCGGGGTGCGGGCCGAGATCGGGCGCACCGAGAGCACCGGGATCGACGTGGTGGGCGAGGCCGACGACGTCGAGTCGGCGGTCCGGGTGGTCGCCGAGACCCGCCCGGACGTGGTGCTGCTCGACGTCCACCTGCCCGGCGGCGGCGGGGTCGAGGTGCTGCGCCGCTCGGCCGGGGTGATGGGCGAGCCGGGCGGTGTGAAGTTCCTGGCGCTGTCGGTCTCGGACGCGGCCGAGGACGTGATCGGGGTGATCCGCGGCGGTGCCCGCGGCTACGTCACCAAGACCATCACCGGCACCGACCTGGTCGACGCGATCTTCCGGATCGCCGACGGCGACGCGGTCTTCTCGCCCCGGCTGGCCGGTTTCGTCCTGGACGCGTTCGCCGCCACCGACACCCCGCCGGTGGACGAGGACCTGGACCGGCTGACCCAGCGCGAGCGCGAGGTGCTGCGGCTGATCGCCCGCGGCTACGCGTACAAGGAGATCGCCAAGCAGCTGTTCATCTCGGTGAAGACGGTGGAGAGCCACGTCTCCGCGGTGCTGCGCAAGCTCCAGCTGAGCAACCGCCATGAGCTGACCCGGTGGGCGACGGCGCGCCGCCTGGTCTGAGCCCTCTCCGGAGAACGCGCGATGGGCCGCCATCCCCTCAGCGGGATGGCGGCCCATCGTGTGACTGCTGCCGGTCGGTCAGGCCTCGGCGGGCGCCAGCGCGCTCTCCTGCCGGGCCGCCGCGCGGCGGTCGAGGGCCTTGCTGACCTTCTTGCCCAGCTTCTGCCCCGGCATCTCGACCAGCTTGTAGGTCAGGTGACTGATGATCAGGACCATCGCGATGAAGAAGGCGGGCAGCAGCCAGCGGCCGGCGCCGGTGGTCGGGAAGTGCACCACCTTGTCCTTGAACCACCAGGTGCCCCAGAGGATCGGGATGTGCACCACGTAGACCGAGTAGCTGATCGCGCCGAGCCAGGTCAGCACCCGCGGCCAGCGCCGGTTGCGCAGCAGCATGCCGATGCCGAAGACCGCCCAGGCCGCCGCGTAGGCGAGCGAGAAGCCCTCCCAGCTGCCCGTCCAGGTCCGGTCGAGCGCCTTGCCGTGGTTGTACATGTAGCCGGCCAGGAAGCCCGCCGTGAGGACGAAGGCGCAGCAGATGACGGCCAGCAGACGGTTGATCTGCTGCTTCTCGGCCCGGAAGATCGCGGTGCCCGCGAACATCGTGGCCAGGATCGTCATGCTCTCGTAGAACGTGGAGCGGGCGTTGAAGAAGAGCAGCACGGTGCCCAGGCTGCCGAGCACCAGCGCGCCGAGGCGGACCAGCTCGGGGTGGCCGGCCAGCACCAGCACCAGGCCGGTGGCCATGATCAGGACGGTGGCGATGATCAGGTGGTGGGTCGCCGACGGCGCCACCCAGGGTTCCTTCGGCGTGATCATCTGGGGCGTCCACCAGGCGCCGAGCAGCACCGCGGCGCCCGCGAAGAAGACCGATATCGGCGCGCTGTTCCGGTGCCAGCCCTTCACGAACAGGGCGCTGACCAGGAAGTAGAAGACCATCTCGTAGCAGAGGGTCCACATCGCGCCCAGCGCGCTGGCGATGTTGGTCATCTCGTGAAGCAGCGTCAGGTTCGCCAGGTAGGCCCAGAACGGGCGGTCGGTGACCTGGGACGGAACCGCCGAGTAGCCCTTGGGCAGCAGCACCAGCGACAACGTGACAGCGATGATCAGCAGCGGGTAGATCCGGAAGAGCCGGCCGATCCAGAACCCGCGGACGTCCCCGCGGCGCTCCAGCGAGGCCGGCACGATGTAGCCGCTGACCAGGAAGAACAGCATGACCGCGAAGATGCCGAGGTCGAAGTTCTTCTCGAAGTTCTCACCCCAGGAAAACCACTTCAGCAGGCCGAAGTGGTGGATCGCGACCAGCAGCGCGGCGACCCCCCGCAGGCCGTCGAGCCAGCCGAGGCGGGCCGCGGGCCGAGCTGCCCGGCCGGACGTCGAGTCGCCCTTGGCGAGCTCAGCAGGTTGGTTTTCAGTCACGGTCACACGGGGAGGCTAGCGCACCCGTATACGCCCCAACACCGCCCAGCTGCCGGTCGCGGCGAGTGCCCAGGTAGGCGGCACACCGTGTGTTCAGTTTGTGTGCACAGTCGTCCGACTGCTAAACATGTGTGTTGCACGGTGCGGGAAGGCTCAGGCGGGGGACGCGTACTCGTGCCTCCGCGACACTCGCGATGACGGAGCATCATGTCGGACATCACTGGGAGCGCTGGGGCCCGGGCGGCCGCACGCGACGTGTCCGGCGCCAGCAGCATACCGCCACCTCCGCCGTTCTCCCTCAAGCAGCCGGGGACCTGGTCGCCGAGGGTGCTGTCGCAGCTCGGCTACTGGGCCTGTTCGCGGTTCGTCACGGTGATGACGCTGTTCTCCTCGACGGATGCCGCCAACAGTGAGCCGCACCTCTTCTACCAGCCCTGGGCCGAGATCCTGCGCACCGGAAGCTTCCCGACGGGCGATGCGACCTGGCAGTACCCGCCGGGCGCGGCCGGCGTCTTCCTCGCGCCCTACCTGGTGCCGGGCGGCATCGACTACGTGCGGGCCTTCCTGGTGGTCGTCCTGATCGCCGACTTCGTGGTGATGTGCGCGCTGCTCCGGCACGGCACCCGCCCCGGCCGTTCGCTGGCGGGCTCCGCGATCTGGCTGCTGGGCCTGCCGCTGATGCTGACCCAGCCGTACGTGCACTTCGACCTGCTGGTCACGATCTTCGCGGTGCTCGGTCTGCTCTGCCTGGAGCGGCGCTCCTGGCTGGGCGGCGGCTTCGCGGCGATCGGTGCCACGATCAAGCTCTGGCCGGCGTTCGCCGTGCTCGGCGCCTCGCGCGGCCGCGGCCTGCGGCAGGCGGTGATCGGCTTCGTCGCCTCGGCGGTCGCGCTGACCGGGCTCGTCGCCGCCCTGTTCAAGGCGCCGTTCGGCTTCCTGCACGGGCAGGGCGGCCGCGGCATCGAGATCGAGTCGCTGCCGGGCAGCATCATCCTGCTGGCCCAGGAGTACGGCTACCACCAGGGTGAGATCAAGTACCGCTACGGGTCGATGGAGATCATCACACCGAGTTCGGAGACCCTGTCCAAGATCATGCTGGGGCTCAGCGTGCTGGGTCTCTGCCTGCTGCTGGCCTGGCGGCTGCTGGCGGCCAAGCGGTTCATCGACTCGACCCCGGCCGACGCCGCGATAGCCGCACTGCTGGTGTTCGTGGTCACGAGCCGGGTGATCAGCCCGCAGTACTGCATCTGGTTGATCGGGGTCGCCGCGGTCTGCCTGAGCTACCGGTCCACCTCCCAGCGCTGGGTGGTGGCCCTGGTGACGGCCGCGACGGCGCTGACCACCGTCGAGTACCCGCTGTTCTGGAAGCAGCTCCTCTGGGGCGACACCGGACTCCGTACCCTGCTGGTGGCCCGGAACGGACTGCTGCTGATCGCCGCGGTGGTCTCATGCGTCCAGCTCTGGCGCTCCACGGTCTCCACCGGCCGTCGAAAGCGGTACTCCGCGCACTAGGCTCTCGATTCACCGTGCCTGCTCGTCGGCGACCGCATCCGGGCTGAGCACGCCACTGCCCTCAGTCCGATCGATCAAACGCACCCGCCGGAGGTTGGCTCACAATGAGCGTCAGCGCGACCAGTAGCTCCGCCACGTCAAGCGGAGCGGCTGCCGAGGGCGACACGCAGGCGAGAGCGGCGAATCCGTTCGGCACCATGCTGGTGCGGGCCGGATCGCTGGTCTGGCTCTGGCCGGCCCTGCTGACCCTGGGCCTCGGTCTGTACAAGGCGAACACGCCGCTGCTGTGGGCCGACGAACTGGCGACCTGGAACGCCGCCAACCGGTCGCCGCACCAGCTGTACGACATGCTGCGGCACGTCGACGCGGTCACCGGCCTCTACTACTACCTGATCCACTACTGGACGGCGGCGTTCGGGCACTCGCTGCTGGTCATCCGGATCCCCACCGTGCTGGCGATGGCCGGGGCGGCCGCCTTCGTGGCGCTGACCGGCCGCAAGCTGTTCGGCACCAGGACCGGTCTGGTCGCCGGTGTGCTGTTCGCGTTGATCCCCTCGGTCTCGCGCTACGCGCAGGAGGTCCGCGGCTACGCCTTCGTGGTGTTCTTCGCCGCGGCGGCGACCTACCTGCTGATGCGTGCGCTGGAGCGGCCCACCACCTGGCCCTGGGTGCTCTACACGGTGGCCCTGCTCGGCGCCGGCAGCTTCCACATGATCGCGCTGGTCTTCCTGGCACCGCACGCCCTGGTCACCGCCTGGCGCTGGTGGACCACCCGTGACAAGCGGCTGCTGATCGGCTTCCCGGCCGCCGTGCTGGCCGGACTCCTGCCGCTGGTGCCGCTGGCCCTGGAGGGCCAGAAGCAGGTGGGGCGCCAGCTCAACTGGCTCGCCAAGCCCAGCCTGGAGGACGTCCCGACCGTCTTCTGGCACGGGCTCTACGGCTCCCAGGCGATCAGCCTGGGCATGCTCGCGCTGGCGGTGCTCCCGCTGGCCTGGGCGCGCGGCCGGCGCCACGCGGTGGAGCTCGGCCTCGTCGCGGTGCTGCCGATCGCGCTGCTCTGGATCATCTCGCAGGGCCAGACCTCGTACTTCATCGACCGCTACATGCTCTTCACCCTCCCCGCCTGGGCAGTGCTGGCCGGCGCCGGCCTGACCGCGCTGCGTCCCAGGGCGCTGACGGCCGGCGGCCTGATCCTGGTGCTGCTGCTCGGGAGCCACGAGCAGCTGGCCCTGCGCCAGAAGTTCTCCCACACCGAATGGGACGGGGCCGCCGCCGCGGCGGTCATCGCCAAGGGCTACCAGCCGGGCGACGGCCTGGTGCCGCTGCGCAACGGGAACGCCATCCTCTCGGGGGTGGTCTCCGCGGTGGACTTCTACCTGCCGAAGCAGGACAAGCTGAAGGACGTCTTCGTCGCCGAGAGCGCGGTCGACCGCGGCGACCTGTACCCGCAGATGTGCACCGACCTGGCCGCCTGCCTCGGGGACACCAAGCGGGTCTGGGTGGTGACGATCGGCTGGTGGGACCCGTTCAACGGCTTCTCGCCCGAGGAGAAGAAGGTGCTCACCTCGGCCTTCCCCAAGAAGACGGTGACCCAGGTGCCGAACGCCGTGGTCACCCTGCTGGAGCGCTGACCGCCGGTCAGCCCCCGTTTCACCGCCGTCGGCCCGGGCCGGATCCTCGAACCGGCCTGGGTTGTCGGCGGCGGGCCATAGACTCGAAGAGCCATGACTAGTCTCTTTGACGACCTCCCGCTGCCCGGCTTCGAGCCCTTCGAGGCCAAGCCCGCCGATGCGACGACGCCCATGGACTTCGCCGAGGAGCCGCCGCCCGAGGCGGACTACGGGTACGACGGGGGCGGCTACGAGGAAGAGATCCCCGCTGATCTCTTCCACACCGACTACGCCGCCCAGGCGGAGCGCGACGCCTACCACCGCAACGGGGCGCACCGCACCGTGGTCGACCCGGCGCAGCTGCTGGCGGGCATGAACGACCCGCAGCGCGAGGCGGTGCTGCACGCGGGCTCCCCGCTGCTCATCGTGGCCGGCGCCGGCTCCGGCAAGACCCGGGTGCTCACCCACCGGATCGCCTACCTGCTCGCCGCCCGCGGCGCGCACCCGGGGGAGATCCTGGCGATCACCTTCACCAACAAGGCGGCCGGCGAGATGCGCGAGCGCGTCGAGCAGCTGGTCGGCCCGCGGGCCCGCTCGATGTGGGTGGCCACCTTCCACAGCGCCTGCGTGCGGATCCTGCGCCGGGAGAGCAAGCGGCTGGGCTTCACCTCCAGCTTCTCGATCTACGACTCGGCCGATTCGCAGCGGCTGATGTCCCTGGTCTGCCGGGACCTCGACCTCGACCCCAAGCAGTTCCCGCCGAAGTCGTTCAGCGCCAAGGTCTCCAACCTCAAGAACGAGCTGATCGACCACGAGAGCTACGCGGCCCAGGCGGCCAACCCGATGGAGCGCA
This sequence comes from Kitasatospora acidiphila, assembly GCF_006636205.1. Classification (NCBI taxonomy): domain Bacteria; kingdom Bacillati; phylum Actinomycetota; class Actinomycetes; order Kitasatosporales; family Streptomycetaceae; genus Kitasatospora; species Kitasatospora acidiphila. Next base: position 5,471,566 of record NZ_VIGB01000003.1, read on the forward strand.
AGCTCGCCGAGGCGTACGCGCTCTACCAGGCCCGGCTGCGCGAGGCCAACGCGCTGGACTTCGACGACATCATCATGACCACGGTCAACCTGCTGCAGGCCTTCCCGGACGCGGCGGAGCACTACCGGCGGCGGTTCCGGCACATCCTGGTCGACGAGTACCAGGACACCAACCACGCCCAGTACATGCTGATCCGCGAGCTGACCGGCGGCGCCGTCGGCAGCGCGCCCAAGCGCACCGTGGACGGCGAGTTCGTCAACCCGGCGCAGGCCGGGCTGTCCGAGCTGCCGCCCGCCGAGCTGTGCGTGGTGGGCGACGCCGACCAGTCGATCTACGCCTTCCGCGGTGCCACCATCCGCAACATCCTCCAGTTCGAGGAGGACTACCCGGACGCCGTCACCATCCTGCTGGAGCAGAACTACCGCTCCACCCAGACCATCCTGTCGGCCGCCAACGCGGTGATCGAGCGCAACGCCAACCGCCGCGACAAGAAGCTCTGGACGGCCGGCGACCACGGCGAGAAGGTGGTCGGCTACGTCGCCGACGACGAGCACGGCGAGGCCCAGTTCATCGCCGACGAGATCGACCGGCTCACCGACGCCGGCGACGCCCGGCCCGGCGATGTGGCGATCTTCTACCGGACCAACGCGCAGTCCCGGGTCTTCGAGGAGGTGTTCATCCGGGTCGGCCTGCCTTACAAGGTGGTCGGCGGGGTGCGCTTCTACGAGCGCAAGGAGGTCCGCGACGTGCTGGCCTACCTGCGGGTGCTGGCCAACCCGGAGGACACCGTGCCGCTGCGCCGGATCCTCAACGTGCCCAAGCGCGGCATCGGCGACCGGGCCGAGGCGATGATCGAGGCGCTGTCCGCGCGGGAGCGGATCTCCTTCGCCCAGGCGCTGCTGCGGGTCGACGAGGCCTACGGGATGGCCGCGCGCTCCGCCAACGCGGTGAAGAAGTTCAACGCGCTGCTGGCCTCGCTGCGCCAGGTGGTGGACTCCGGCGCCGGACCGGCCGCGATCCTGGAGGCCGTGCTCGAGGAGACCGGCTACCTGGCCGAGCTGCAGGCCTCCACCGATCCGCAGGACGAGACCCGGATCGAGAACCTCCAGGAGCTGGCTTCGGTCGCGCTCGAATACGAGCAGGACCCGGGCGAGCGGCCGGATGCCGGCGAGGAGGGCGCGCCGCCGGTCGGCTCACTGGCCGACTTCCTGGAGCGGGTGGCGCTGGTCGCCGACTCCGACCAGATCCCCGACGACGAGGAGGGGCAGGGCGTCATCACCATGATGACCCTGCACACCGCCAAGGGCCTGGAGTTCCCGGTGGTCTTCCTCACCGGCATGGAGGACGGGATCTTCCCGCACATGCGGGCGCTCAGCCAGGTCAAGGAGTTGGAGGAGGAGCGGCGACTGGCCTACGTCGGCCTGACCCGGGCCCGCAACCGGCTCTACCTGACCCGCTCGGTGCTGCGCAGCGCCTGGGGCCAGCCCGCCTACAACCCGGCCTCCCGGTTCCTGGAGGAGATCCCGACCGAGCTGGTGGAGTGGAAGCGCACCGGCGCGGCCGCCACGCCGCCCTCCCGCAGCCTCTCCATGGGCGGCTCGCGCAGCGGCTCGGGCGGCTCCGGCGGCCTGAGCAGCACGGCCGGGCCGAAGGCCGGCTGGGGCCGGTCGGCGCGCACAGTGACTGAGCGCGAGGTGGTCGGCCTGGCCGTCGGCGACCGGGTCAGCCACGACAAGTTCGGCCTCGGCACGGTCGCCGAGGTGGCCGGCAGCGGCGACAAGGCCAAGGCCACCATCGACTTCGGCACGGCGGGCCGCAAGGTGCTGCTGCTGCGCTACGCACCGGTGGAGAAGCTCTGAGCCGTCGGACCTGACGACGTGCCATCACGGCCCGGGACCCGTTCGAGGGTCCTGGGCTGTGATTTTTTCATCACTTTGGCCCGAGACCGGTGGACCTGGTGGCGTGGGCGCTAACCTCCCCTCAGGTCGGTTATTGCTGGTTAACGTGGAGGCAGTGATGGGTGTGTCTGGCCCGATCCGGGTCGTGGTCGCCAAGCCGGGGCTCGACGGCCACGACCGTGGCGCCAAGGTGATCGCTCGCGCGCTGCGCGACGCCGGCATGGAGGTGATCTACACCGGCCTGCACCAGACGCCCGAGCAGGTGGTGGACACCGCGATCCAGGAGGACGCGGACGGCATCGGCCTGTCCATCCTCTCCGGCGCCCACATGACGCTCTGCGCCCGGGTGATCGAGCTGCTCAAGGAGCGCGACGCGGCCGACATCAAGGTGTTCTGCGGCGGGATCATCCCCGAGGCCGACATCGCCGAGCTGAAGGCCATGGGCGTGGCGGACATCTTCACCCCCGGTACGCCCACCAGCGCCGTGGTGGCCTGGGTCGAGGCCAACCTGCGTCAGGCGAGCTGAGCCGCCCTGGGCCCGGCGTCACCCCGGTGCCGCCGGGCCCGCCAGCTCCGCGAGCATCGCGGCCCGGAACCGCAAGGTCCGGGCCAGCCGGTCGAAGGTCTCGGCCCAGGCGGTGTCGGGAGCGGCATCGGCCGCCAGTGCGGCCACGGCCGGCGCGGTCGCGGGCGCCAGCGAGCGCTCGGTCAGGCCGAGCACCCCGCTGTGGCTCCACGGGTAGGCACCGGAGGCCGCGGCCCGCTCCAGGGCCGCCACCACCGCGGTGGACAGCGGCGGCGTCCACGGGGTGGCACAGGCTCCGAGCAGCTGGAAGGCGTCTCCCAGCCCGTGGCTGCGCAGGAACGCGGCGGTCCAGCCGGCCCGTTCGGCGGGCGGCAGCACCGCGAGCAGCCGCGAAGGCCCACCCGGCCGGAGTCCCCCAGCCTCCGGCCGGGGGGACCCCCATGGGGAGGGCGCGCCCGCACCGCGAACCGGGCGGTCGGCCCGGGGCGGCGGGCCGAGCAGCACCCGGGCCCAGCCGGTGTCGCGCTGGCGCACCGCGGCCCGGGCCCAGGCCTCGTGGAGCTCCTCGCGCCACAGCGTGCCGCCGTCCGCGGCATCGGCCGCCGGCAGCGCCAGCAGCTGAGCCGGCGTCAAGTCGAAGGTCTCGGTCCAGGTGTCCAGCGGGGTCGCGGCCAGCACCTCGCCCAGCCGCCAGGCCTGCTCGCCGCGTCCGGTCGGGGAATCGGGCGCCACGCCGTCGCGCCGCATCGCCGCCGTGACCTCGCCCGGCGGGGTGACCAGCAGCCGGCTGCCGTCCGGCGCCAACTCGACGGCGGCCAGGGCCCGCCCGGCCATCCGACGGCCCAGCGCGGAGGCCGGCAGGCCGGCCAGCAGCTCGGCGGCGGTGGCCCGGACGCTCTTGCTGCGATCGTCCAACGCGGCCTCCAGGAACGGCTCGTCGGCCAGGCTCAGGCCCTCCTGCAGCGCGTCCAGGAAGAGCAGCCGGTCCTCGGCCCGCTCCCGGGCCCAACTGCCGCTCAGCAGCGCCAGCGCCGCGGCCGGATCGCGACGGCGCAGCCTGGTCAGATGGGTGACCCGCTCGGCGAACAGACCGTCCTGCCAGATCCGGTCGGCATCGGTGGGCGACTCGGCGGCGGTGGTGCGCAGCACGAACCGCCATTGCGGGTTCCGCTCGGCCAGCCAGCGGCCCAGCGGTCCGGCCAGCGCCACCGCGTCCGCCCGCACCTCGTTGCGGGCCCGCGCCGCCTCCAGCAGCCCCGGCACCAGCGCGGCGGGCGGCCGGTAACCGCGGCTGCGGGCCTCGGCCAGCCACTGCGGCAGCAGCTCGGCGAGGTTGGCGGGGCCGACGCTGCGGCCGGCCAGCAGCACGGTGAGCCGGCGGGCGGCGGCATCGGGCAACTCCGGGCGCGGGTCCCAGGCGGCGGGCTCGGGCAGCTCGGCCGGCGCGGGCAGCGGCAGCAGCCCGGCCCGGCGGCGCACGGTGGCCAGCGCCGCCTGCTCCAGCAGGGCGGTGGCCTGGTCCGGGCCGGCCAGCTCGGCGGTCGCCGCGCGGTACGCGGGCGGGCCGGCGGGGGTGGCAGGGGGCGGCGGTCGGTGCCGAGCAGGGCGGTGCCGAGCAGGGCGGACCAGTGGTCGGCGGCGGTGTCGCCGGTCATACGGGTGCTCCCGTCGCCGTCGCCGTCGCCGTCGCCGCCGTCAGGCCGGTCGGCCGGCCGGCGTCGTCCCACGCCGTGATCGGACGGAAGCCCTGGTGGCCGCACTCGCCGAAGACGGTGACCGGGTGCCCGCCGGAGACCGCCGCGAGCAGCCAGCGGGCGGCCTCAGGTGTGTCCGGGTCCAGCGGCAGGGCATGCTGACCGTCCGTCAGCAGCCAGCCCTGCGGGCCGGGCGCCAGCGCCGCCTCCGACAGCACCACCGGCCAGGCGGCCTGCCACGGATCGGCGGCGACCGCCTCGCCGTAGTCGGCGGCGGCATCGGCGACGCGGCAGCCGGGCGGCGGGTCGAGCGGGCCGGGCTCGGGCGTTCCGTAGGAGGCGCCGAGCACCGCGCGCAGCGGGGCGGCGGCCGGGTAGTAGGCCAACTCGGCCTCCAGTGCCCGGCCGACGGGCAGCGCCAGCTCGGGCAGCCGGCCGGGCGGGGCGTAGCAGAGCAGCAGCGCGGGATGGCCGGTCTTGGTGCCGCGCAGCCAGATCCGGCGCTGCGTCAGCCGCTCCTCGGGCAGGTCCTGACTGCCGAGCACCAGCCAGCGATCGCGGACCGTCCGACCGGCCAGCAGCTCGGCGGAGTCGGTGGTGAAGCCGACCCGGGTGCGCACGGTGGCGGCCAGCGGCTCGGGCAGCTCGTCGACCCGCTGGTAGGCGGCGGCCAGCAGGTCCAGCAGGGCGATGCCGGCCAGCTGCTGATCCCCCGTCAACCCGGCCAGCTCGCGGGCACCGGCGGCCAGGCCGGGAGCCTGCGCATCGACCATCCGGGCGGCCACCTCGCCCCACTCGCCCGCGGTGCCCGGGTCGGCCAGGCCGCGCCGGATCCGGTCGGCGAGCCGCAGCCGCAGCTCCTGGGCGCCGGCCGCCACCCGGGCGGCCCGCCGCTCGGCACGGCGCGCGGCGGCGACCGGGTCGGCGGGGGCGGCGCCCTGCACAGGGCCCTGCACAGGGCTCTGCACAGCGCTCTGCACGGGGCTCTTCACGCGCTCGGTCAGCCAGCGGGCCGCCCAGCCGGGCGGCTCGGCGCCGCCGGGCACCGCCTCGGGGCCCGCGCTCCACAGCAGCAGCAGGCCCAGCACATGCTGGCAGGGGCGCTGCCGCCCGGGGCACCCGCACTGCCAGTCGGGCCCGGTCGGCTCGACCACCACCCGGTACGGGCTGCTCCCGCCGCCCCGGCACAGCCCCAGACCGCCCCCGCCCGGCGCCCGCCCCGGCCCAGGGCCCCGGCTCGGCCAGCCGCTCGGCGGCCCGCAGCACGGCGGTGTCGGACGCGAGCGAGCGGACCTGCTCGGAGCTCCAACGTTCGTCCATGAGGGGAACGTTAGGGCCGGGGACTGACAGTGGATCAGCGCGGCGGCTCGGGCGGGGAGGCCTTGAAGGCGGAGGTGTCGAGGGGGAAGGCGACGGGCTCGGGCAGCTCGGGGAGGTCTTCGATCAGGCGGAGCGGGCGAGCGGTGGTCATGCTGCGGATCCTCGCGGCCCCGGCGTCCCGGCGGTTTGTCAGTCCCTGCGTGCAGAGTGGTTCTCGCAGGCCGGTCGCGGCGACCGCGTCACCGGCTGCCACCTGCAGTGATGCTCCCTGCCACCCACCGACCCCGGGCACTCGTGCCTGCCGTGTCGGGCGACGAGAAGGAGCCCTCGAATGAGTGATGAGAAGACCGGCGCACCGGTCCTGAGAGCCCATGCGGAGGAGGCGTTCGCCGGGGAGTTGGCGGCGCTGGCCGCGCGGGACGATCGGCCGCGACCGCCGGGGTGGCGGCTCTCGCCGTGGGCGGTGGCCGACTACCTGCTGGGCGCCCGGCTGCCGGACGGCACCGTGGTGACGCCGAAGTACGTGGGGCCGCGGCGGATCGTCGAGGTGGCGGTGAGCACGCTGGCCACCGATCGGGCGCTGCTGCTGCTCGGGGTGCCGGGGACGGCCAAGACCTGGGTGTCCGAGCATCTGGCCGCCGCGATCAGCGGCGACTCCACGCTGCTGGTCCAGGGCACCGCCGGCACCGCCGAGGAGGCCGTGCGGTACGGCTGGAACTACGCCCAGTTGCTGGCGAACGGTCCGAGCCGGGCCGCCCTGGTGCCCTCGCCGGTGCTCCGCGCGATGGCCGACGGCAAGATCGCCAGGGTCGAGGAGCTGACCCGGATGCCCTCCGACGTACAGGACAGCCTGATCACCGTGCTGTCGGAAAAGACGTTGCCGATACCGGAGTTGAGCGGCGAGACTCAGGCTGTCCGCGGGTTCAACCTGATCGCCACCGCCAACGATCGCGACCGCGGCGTGCATGAGATCTCCAGTGCGCTGCGCCGCCGTTTCAACACGGTGGTCCTGCCGCTCCCGGCGACGCTCGACGACGAAGTCGAGATCGTCAGCCGGCGGGTGGGGCAGCTCGGCCGCGCCCTGGAGCTGCCCGAGCTGCCGGGCGGTGCGCAGGAGATCCGACGGGTGGTGACGGTCTTCCGCGAGCTGCGCGACGGCCTGACCATCGACGGCCGGACCAAGGTCCGGACCCCGACCGGCACCCTCTCCACCGCCGAGGCGATCTCGGTGGTCACCAGTGGACTCGCGCTCGCGGCGCACTTCGGTGACGGCGTGCTGCGCCCGGCCGATGTGGCAACCGGGGTGCTGGGTGCGGTGGTTCGCGACCGGACGACCGACCAGGCGGTGTGGCGCGAGTACCTGGAGGGGGTGCTCCGCGACCGGGACGACTGGCAGGACTTCTACCGGGCGGCCCGCGAACTGTCCGACTGAACGGCCTGCGAACCGTCCGGCTGAACGGTGCAGGCAACGGGTGGATGAACGAGTGGATGAACGGCCGCTGAGTGGGTCGATCACTGGCCGATCGTTCGGTCGATCAACAGCCGAGGAGATCGGCTCAACGGCCGAGGAGACCGGCTCAACGGCCGAGGCATCGGCCGAGCAATGAAAACAGGGGGAAAGGAACACGAAGATGACTGGCGAGGTGACCCTGCTCGGAGTGCGCCACCACGGGCCCGGTTCGGCCCGCGCGGTGGCGGCGGCGCTGGCCGCGCTGCGGCCGGACGCGGTGCTGGTGGAGGGCCCCCGGAGGCCGATCCGATCATCGCCCTGGCGGGGCGGGAGGAGATGGTGCCGCCGGTCGCGCTGCTGGCGCACGCGGTGGACGAACCGGCGCGCGCGGCGTTCTGGCCGTTCGCCGCGTTCTCACCGGAGTGGGTGGCGATCCGGCACGCGCTGGACACCGGCGTCCCGGTCCGGTTCATCGACCTGCCGGCCGCCACCGGCTTCGCACTGGACCAGGCCGACCCGACGTCAAGTCACACTGACGGCACGGCGGTTGATCCGATCGTCCGACTGGCCGCCGCGGCCGGCCGGGCCGACTCGGAGGCCTGGTGGGAGGACGTGGTCGAGCACCAGGTCCCGGGGGAGGACCCGCTCGCCCCGTTCCACGCGGTGGCCGAGGCGATGACCGCCCTGCGGTTCGACGATCCGGTGGGGACCCCGGGTTCGCCCGGGGTCGCCCCCGGCGGGCGGCGCGAGCAGCTGCGCGAGGCGTTCATGCGCCAGCAGCTGCGCGCCGCCCGCCGCGCGGGCCACCGGCGGATCGCGGTGGTCTGCGGCGCCTGGCACGTTCCGGCGCTCTCCCCCAGCCTTCGGCCGGGGGACCCCCATCGGCCGGCGACCCGGGCAGTGCGACCGCCGACCGGGCGCTGCTGGCCGGCCTGCCGAAGAAGGCGCGGACCGAGATCACCTGGGTGCCGTGGACCCATCGCCGCCTGGCCCAGCACACCGGCTACGGCGCCGGCATCGAGTCGCCGGGCTGGTACCAGCACCTGTTCGAGAGCGCCGGGAGCCGTCCGGAGCGCGCCCTGGCCGGCTGGCTGGCCCGCGCCGCCGAACTGCTGCGGGCCGCCGACCACCCGGTCTCCCCGGCGCAGGTGATCGAGGCGGTCCGGCTCGCCGAGACCCTGGCCGCCCTGCGCGGCCGGCCCGTCGCCGGGCTGGCCGAGACCACGGAGGCGGTGCGCGCGGTGCTCTGCGACGGCTCCGAGGTGGCGCTGGCCCTGGTGCACGACCGGCTGGTGGTGGGCGAGGCGCTCGGCACGGTGCCCGCCGACACTCCGACCGTGCCACTGCAGCGCGACCTCACCCGGCTGCAGCGCTCGCTGCGGCTGCGACCGGAGCCCGAGGAGCGCGAACTCGTCCTGGACCTGCGCAAGGAGCTGGACGCCGGCCGCTCCCGGCTGCTGCACCGGCTCCGGCTGCTCGGCCTGGGCTGGGGCACCGAGACCACCGGCCAGGCACGGTCCACCGGCACCTTCCGGGAGAGCTGGCGGCTGCGCTGGGACCCGGAGTTCGCGGTCCGGGTGGTGGAGGCCGCCGCCTGGGGCACCACCGTGGCCGCGGCCGCCGCCGCCAAGGTGACCGAGCAGGCCGCGCGGGCCGAGCGGCTCGCCGACCTCACCCGGCTGGCCGAGCAGTGCCTGGTCGCCGCACTGCCCGAGGCCCTGCCCGCCGTGCTGCGCGCGCTCGCCGACCGCGCCGCCCTGGACACCGACACCGCACACCTGGCCGACGCCCTGCCCGCCCTGGTCCGCGCGCTGCGCTACGGCGACGTCCGCGGCACCGACGCCCGCGCCCTGGACGGTGTGGCCCGGAGTCTGGCCGACCGGATCCGCGTCGGCCTGGCCCCCGCCTGCATCGGACTGGACGCCGAGGGCGCCGCCGCCATGCGCCAGCGGATCGACGCCGTGCACACCGCCGTCGGGCTGCTCGCCGGGCCCGCCGACCGGACCGTGGCGGACCGCTGGGCCGCCGCGCTGGCCGGGCTGAGCCGGCGCGAGCCGACCGCCGGACCCGCCACCGGCGTGCCGGGCCTGCTGCGCGGTCGCGCGGTGCGGCTGCTGCTGGACGACGGGCGACTGGACTCGGCCGCGGCGGGGCAGCGGCTGCGCCTGGCGCTCTCCCGGGCCGGCGCCCCGAGCGATGCCGCGGGTTGGGTGGAGGGCTTCCTGGCCGGCGGCGGCGCCCTGCTGCTGCACGATCCGCGGCTGCTCGCGCTGCTGGACGACTGGCTGGCCGAGGTGCCCGAGGACGCGTTCACCGAGCTGCTCCCACTGCTGCGGCGCACCTTCGCCGGCCTGGAGGCGGGCGTGCGGAGCGCCGTCGGATCCAGGGTGGCCGCCGGTCCGCTCGGCGGCGCCGCCCCGGCCCCGACCGCCCCGCCGGTGGACGAGCGTCGCGCCGCCGCCGGCATGGCCACCGTGCTCCGGCTGCTGCGGCCCCGGCCCGACACCCCGGGCGAGCCGACCCCGCCGCCGGTCCGTCCATGGATCCCCGGCAGAGCGACCGCCGCGCCGCCTGACCCGCCCGGCTGCTGCGGCCCCGGCCCGACACCCGGGCGAGCCGACCCCGCCGCCGGTCCGTCCATGGATCCCCCGGCAGAGCGACCGCCGCGCCGCCTGACCCGCCACCCACAGGAGCAGCACGTGACCATCCCCGACTCCGACGACGAGCAGCGGCTGCGCCGCTGGCGGCTGGTGCTCGGCGCGGACGCGGAGACCACGGGATGGACGCCGACCGGCCGGGACGCCGCCATCGACCGCGCCCTGGCCGCCCTCTACCGCGCTGAGCCGCCGGCCGCCGGCGAGCCCGGGGGCCGGCGCACCGCCGGTCTGGGCGGCAGCGCTCCGCAGGTGGCCCGCTGGCTGGGCGACATCCGCAGCTACTTCCCGACCGGCGTGGTGCGGCTGCTGCAGCAGGACGCGATCACCCGGCTGGGCCTGGACCGGCTGCTGCTGGAGCCGGAGATGCTGGCCGCCGTCGAGCCGGACGTCCGGCTGGTCGCCACCCTGCTGGCGCTGAAGCAGGCGCTGCCCGAGACCACCCGGCACAGCGCCCGCCGGGTGGTGGCCGCGGTGGTGGCCGAGCTGGAGCAGCGGCTGGCCGACCGGACCAGGGCGGTGCTGACCGGTGCGCTGGACCGCAGCGCCCGCAGTATCCGCCCGCGCCCCCGCGACATCGACTGGAACCGCACCGTTCGGGCGAACCTGAAGCACTACCTGCCCGAGCGGCGCACGGTGGTGCCCGAGCGCCTGGTCGGCTACGCCCGAGCCCGCCGGGCCGCCGGCAAGGAGGTGGTGCTCTGCGTCGATCAGTCCGGTTCGATGGCCCCCTCGGTGGTGCACGCGGCGGTGTTCGGCGCGGTGCTGGCTTCGATGCCGGCGCTGGCCACCCGGCTGGTGGTGTTCGACACCTCCGTGGTCGACCTGACCGAGCACCTGGCCGACCCGGTCGACCTGCTGTTCGCCACCCGGCTCGGCGGCGGCACCGACATCGACCGCGCGCTGGCGTACTGCCAGTCCAGGATCACCCGCCCGGCGGATACCGTGCTGGTGCTGATCAGCGACCTCTACGAGGGCGGTGCCCCGGACGGGATGCTGCGCCGGGTGGCCGCGCTGACCGCGGCCGGCGTGCGGGTGGTGGTGCTGCTCGCGCTCTCCGACGAGGGCGCCCCGGCCCACGACCACGGGCAGGCCGCCGCGCTGGCCGCACTCGGCGTGCCGGCCTTCGCCTGCACCCCGGACGCGTTTCCCGAGGTGATGGCCGCCGCCCTGGAAGGCCGCGGGCTTGCCGAGGGACACTCGTTGTGACGGTTCTCACCATGGACGGAACCATCCCGGGTGAAGGAGTCCCCTCCCACGGGGATAACCTGCCAGACGGACGTGACGCGCGTGTTGATTGACGTGTGCGCCCGTGGCTGTGTGGGCCGCAAGGCCGTATCTCTGCGTACCCGCATTGCCCCGACGACCCGCAGCGAAGATCCTGCCGTGGCACGCTCGTAGAGACACAATCCGCGACCACGAACAAGGACGAACACACGTGGACCTGTTCGAGTACCAGGCGAGGGACCTCTTCGCCAAGCACGGCGTGCCCGTGCTGGACGGCGAGGTCATCGAGAAGGCCGAGGACGCTGCCGCGATCGCCGAGCGCTTCGGCGGCCGCGCCGTCGTCAAGGCTCAGGTGAAGGTCGGTGGCCGTGGCAAGGCCGGTGGCGTCAAGCTCGCCGCCGACCCGGCCGACGCCGTCGCCAAGGCCGGGGCGATCCTCGGTATGGACATCAAGGGCCACACCGTCCACAAGGTGATGCTGGCCCAGACCGCGGACATCAAGGAGGAGTACTACGTCTCCTTCCTGCTGGACCGCGCCAACCGCACCTTCCTGGCGATGGCCAGCAAGGAGGGCGGCGTCGAGATCGAGGTCGTCGCGGAGGAGAACCCCGAGGCGCTCGCCAAGATCGCCGTCGACGCCAACGAGGGCTGCACCGAGGCCAAGGCCCGCGAGATCGTCGAGGCCGCCAAGTTCCCGGCCGAGATCGCGGACCAGGTCGTCAACGTCCTGCAGAAGCTGTGGACCGTCTTCATCAAGGAGGACGCCACCCTCGTCGAGGTCAACCCGCTGGTCAAGACCGGTGACGGCACGATCATCGCGCTCGACGGCAAGGTCTCGCTGGACGAGAACGCCGACTTCCGCCAGCCGGAGCACGAGGCGCTGGTCGACCACGCCGCGGCCAACCCGCTGGAGGCCGCCGCCAAGGCCAAGGGCCTCAACTACGTCAAGCTGGACGGCGAGGTCGGCATCATCGGCAACGGCGCCGGTCTCGTGATGAGCACCCTGGACGTCGTCGCCTACGCCGGTGAGAACCACGGTGGCGTCAAGCCGGCCAACTTCCTCGACATCGGTGGCGGCGCCTCCGCCGAGGTGATGGCCAACGGCCTGGAGATCATCCTGGGCGACGCCGACGTCAAGTCGGTCTTCGTCAACGTCTTCGGTGGCATCACCGCCTGTGACGCGGTCGCCAACGGCATCGTGCAGGCCCTGGAGCTCCTGGAGAGCAAGGGCGAGGCCGTCACCAAGCCGCTGGTCGTCCGCCTGGACGGCAACAACGCGGAGCTGGGTCGCAAGATCCTGACCGACCGCAACCACCCGCTGGTGCAGCAGGTGGACACCATGGACGGCGCCGCCGACCGCGCCGCCGAGCTGGCCAACGCGAAGTAAGGAAGGGTACTTACACCATGGCTATCTTCCTTACCGAGGACAGCAAGGTCATCGTCCAGGGCATGACCGGCTCCGAGGGCATGAAGCACACCCGCCGCATGCTCGCCTCCGGCACCAAGATCGTGGGTGGCGTCAACCCGCGCAAGGCCGGCACCACCGTTGACGTGGACGGCACCGAGGTGCCGGTGTTCGGCACCGTCGCCGAGGCCATCGAGAAGACCGGTGCCGACGTCACCGTCATCTTCGTGCCGCCGGCGTTCACCAAGAGCGCCGTGGTCGAGGCGATCGACGCCGAGATCCCGCTCGCCGTGGTGATCACCGAGGGCGTCCCGGTGCACGACTCGGCCTCGTTCTGGGCCTACGCCGGCGAGAAGGGCAACAAGACCCAGATCATCGGCCCGAACTGCCCCGGCCTGATCTCCCCGGAGAAGTCGAACGCGGGCATCATCCCGGCCGACATCACCAAGTCGGGTCCGATCGGCCTGGTCTCCAAGTCCGGCACGCTGACCTACCAGCTGATGTACGAGCTGCGCGACCTGGGCTTCTCGTCCGCCGTCGGCATCGGTGGCGACCCGGTCATCGGCACCACCCACATCGACGCGCTGCGCGCGTTCGAGGCCGACCCCGAGACCAAGCTGATCGTGATGATCGGTGAGATCGGTGGCGACGCCGAGGAGCGGGCCGCGGCCTTCATCAAGGCGAACGTGACCAAGCCGGTCGTCGGCTACGTCGCGGGCTTCACCGCCCCCGAGGGCAAGACCATGGGCCACGCCGGCGCCATCGTCTCCGGCTCCTCGGGCACCGCGGCCGCCAAGAAGGAGGCCCTGGAGGCCGCGGGCGTGGCGGTCGGCAAGACCCCGTCCGAGACCGCGCGCCTGGCGCGTGAGCTCTACGGCAAGCTCGCCGGCTGAAGTCACTGACTGACGCACCACCAGTGCGCCCCGGACCGGATCACCGGTCCGGGGCGCACTGCTGTCCGGGGCCGGACGGGGCCTGACGGATCATCGGACCAACCGGGACACGACGGCCGGTGCACGGGCTGCCACGGCCGCCGGGTGGACCATGACGGCATGACGCAGCTTCTGACGGAACGTCAGCTACGTGCCCGGCCGGGCGGCGGGCCGGCGGCGGCCGGAGCCACGGCGGCGCTGCTCGGACTCGCCGCCACCGGCGTTCCGGTGCTGTGCTGCTGGCTGCTCTCGGCCCCGCCGCAGGACGGCGTCCTGGACGCGGCGCGGCTGGCCGGCGCCGTCTGGCTGCTCGCCCACGGCGGGCCGCTGCTCCGGGAGCCGGGCGGCGCACCGCTCTCGATCACCCCGCTGGCGCTCACCGCGGCCTGCGTGCTGCTGATCGCCCGGGCCGGCGCGCGGGCCGCCGCCCAGGCGCCGCCCGGCCGCACCGCGGCCGCCTGCGGTGCGCTCTGCGCCGGCTACCTGGCGGTCGCGCTGCCGGTCGCGCTCGGCTGCCGCGGCGCCGGGGCGCTGCGTGCCCAGCCGCTGCCCGACCTGCTGGCCGCCGCCGCGCTCGCCTGGTCGGCCGCCTGCCTGGGCGCCCGCGGCGGGGCCGCCTGGTGGCGGGCGTTCCGGTCGCGGCTGGTGGGCCGGCTGGGGCGCTGGCCGCTGGCGCCTCGGTCGGCGGCGGTCCAGGAGGAGCCGGAGGAGGCCGACGAGGCCGAGGAGGTGGCGCGGCGGCTGCCGGCCTGGCTGCGGCGGTGCTGCCGCCCGCTGCCGGCGGGGGTGGTGCTGCCGACGGTCGGCGCCGGGCTGCTGGTGCTGCTGGCCGGCGGTGTGCTGCTGCTGGCCGTTGCTGCCGCGCTGCGCCCGGTCGCCATCGAGGTGGTGGTGCGCGAGGTGGCCGCGGGCAGCCTCGCGGGGCAGCTGGGGCTGCTGCTCTGCTGCCTGCTGGTGCTGCCCAACGCGGCGCTCTGGGCGGTCGGCTACGCGCTCGGCCCGGGCTTCTGGCTGGGCGGCGACAGCCTGGTGGCCGCCGGCCGCGCACACCTCGGCGCGGTTCCCGACTTCCCGCTGCTGGTGCTGGCCCCGGAGGCCGGCTCCGCCTGGCAGCACCTGGCCCAGGCGGTGCCGGTGCTGGCCGCCCTGACGGTGGCGGCGCTGCTGGGGCGGGCGGCCGCGGCGGCCGGGACGGCGCCGGCGGACACCGTCGGCGGCACGGACGCGGACGGGCCGTGGTCGAACGCCACCACGGCCCGCACCGCGGCGGCGGTCGCGCTGCTGCTGGCCGCGGCGGTGGCGGTGGCCGGCTGGCTGGCCGGCGGCGCGCTGGGCGCCGGCCGGATGGCGCGCCTCGGCCCGGCCGCCGCCTGCGGCCCGGCGGCCGCCGTGTGGTGCCTGCTGCTCGCCGTCCCGGGGGCGCTGGCGGTGCGCTGGTGGTCGCTGCGCCGGGCCCGCGCGGGGGAGGCGGACGGTGAGTGGGCGGCGGCGGGGCGGTGACCGGATGTCGCAGCTAGCCGGCGCCGGGTCAGTTCTGCTGGTTGGTCGCGGTCACCAGCCAGGCCGGGGCCAGGTTGTCGCAGCTCTGCGAGGCCTGCACGGTGAGCGCGTCGTTCACGCAGGTGTAGTAGGGCTGGTAGGCCAGCTGCAGCAGGAAGGAACCCAGCACCAGGGCCACCGCCACACCGCCGGTGAGCAGGCCGCCCAGGGCGGCGGGCACCTGCGGGCGGCTGCGCTGGGTGTAGGGCCAGCCGGCCGGGGGAGTGGCGGGCGCCTTGCCCGGCTCGGTGGCGGCCGGCGCCTTGGTGCCCGCCCGGAGCGCGCTGACGCCCCAGTAGAGCGCCAGTGCCCCGAACAGCAGGGCCAGCTCCTGCAGGCCGTAGAGGCCGCTGAACAGCGCCGCCATGCCGCTGGTCAGCGCGTACCGGGCGCGCCGGTGCACCGGGTCGGTCGGGTCGAACTTCGGCTGCGGCGGCCCCTGCGGCGGGGTCGGCCATCCGGGACCGCCACCGCCCTGCCAGTTGGGGCTCCACGGGTGCGGCGGCGGCACGGGCGGGCGGCCCTGCCCGGTGCCGGGCTCGCCGCCCGGCTGCTCCCCGCCGGCCTCGCCGTCACCGTCGGCCCGACCGCCCGCGGCGTTGCCCGCCTGCTGCGGGAGACGCGGCTGCCACGGCTGCTCCGGGGCATCCTGGGGCGGCGGCGCGAAGGGGTTGCGCTCGTCGCTGCTGTTGCCGCTGCTCATGTCGGTCCGGGTCCTCATCGTCGGGGGGCGTCACCGCCCGTCTGGTGGCCCCCGCGCGCGGGCGCCGCGACCCATGATCCCGCAGCCGTCGACACACGTGCGGTCGGCCTGCCGTTGGCCGGGGTCGGGCCCGGGCGCCGGGGCGCTCGGAGTGGTCGAACGAGCCGGGCGGGTCCCCCGGCCTTCGGCCGGGGACCCCCAGTGGAGCCGCTGGTGTCTACGCGCGTCAAGCAAATCCCAGGTACAACCCGCGTTCAACCAGCCGTTATCGTGGTGACGGTCAGCAGCTCACCCAGGTTCCCGGGACTCGCAGCGCAGCGTCCATACCCGGCAGCCTCCCTCCAGCCTTCGGCCGGGGGACCCCCAACGACCGCCGACTCCCGCCTGTCCGTAGTGGCCCCACCACCGGGTGGATGTACCAGCGGACGGCACCCGACATACGGAGACCCGCGCCCGTGGCCGCCGCATCCTCGCTCGTCTTTCCGCCCCCGTCCGGCCGTCCGGCCCGGCTGGTCGTCCTGGTGTCCGGGTCGGGGACCAATCTGCAGGCCCTGATCGAGGCCGTGGCCGATCCGGCGTACGGCGCCGAGATCGTGGCGGTGGGCGCCGACCGGGAGTCGATCGCCGGCCTGGAGCGCGCCGAGCGGGTGGGCATCCCCACCTTCGTCCACCGGGTCAAGGACTTCACGGACCGGGCCGACTGGGACGCCGCGCTGACCGCCTCCGTCGCCGAGCAGCAGCCGGACCTGGTGGTCACGGCCGGCTTCATGAAGCTCCTCGGGCCGCGGTTCATCGGCGCCTTCGGCGGCCGGATCGTCAACACCCACCCCGCCCTGCTGCCCGCCTTCCCCGGCGCCCACGGCGTCACCGACGCCCTCGCGTACGGGGTCAAGGTCACCGGCTGCACCGTCCACCTGGTCGACGCCGGCGTGGACACCGGGCCGATCATCGCGCAGGGCGTCGTCGAGGTGCTCGATGCCGACCACGCCGATGGCGGCGAAGCGCTGCACGAGCGCATCAAGACCGTCGAGCGCCAGTTGCTCGTCGACGTCGTGGGCCGCCTGGCCCGCGAAGGTCACCGCATCGAAGACCGAAAGGTACGGATCCCGGCATGAGCGCCGCTCCTAACGCCACCCCTCCCGTCTCCGAGAACGTCCGCCCGATCCGTCGCGCCCTGATCAGCGTGTACGACAAGACCGGGCTGGAGGAGCTGGCCCAGGGCCTGCACGCCGCCGGGGTGGCGATCGTCTCCACCGGCTCCACGGCCGGCCGGATCGCCGCCGCCGGGGTGCCGGTGACCGAGGTCTCCGAGCTGACCGGGTTCCCGGAGTGCCTGGACGGCCGGGTCAAGACCCTGCACCCGCGGGTGCACGCCGGGATCCTCGCCGACCTGCGTCTGGAGTCGCACCGCGCGCAGCTGGCCGAGCTCGGCGTCGAGGCGTTCGACCTCGTGGTGGTGAACCTCTACCCGTTCACCGCCACTGTGGCCTCCGGCGCCACCCCGGACGAGTGCGTGGAGCAGATCGACATCGGCGGCCCGTCGATGGTCCGCGCCGCCGCCAAGAACCACCCGTCGGTGGCCGTGGTGGTCGACCCGGCCCGCTACTCGGACGTGCTGAAGGCGGTCAACGAGGGCGGCTTCGACCTGCTGACCCGCAAGCGCCTGGCGGCTGCCGCCTTCGCCCACACCGCCGCCTACGACGTCGCGGTGGCCCAGTGGTTCGAGACCTCCGGCTACACCCAGTCGACAGCGGACACGAGCGGCTCCGCCGCGGAGGCGTTCCCGGCCTTCCTCGGCGCCACCTGGGAGCGCGGCAACGTGCTGCGCTACGGCGAGAACCCGCACCAGCAGGCCGCGCTCTACCTGGACGGCACCGGTGGCCTGGCCGGCGCCGAGCAGCTGCACGGCAAGGAGATGTCCTACAACAACTACATGGACACCGACGCCGCCCGCCGGGCCGCGTACGACCACGCCGAGCCGGCCGTCGCCATCATCAAGCACGCCAACCCGTGCGGCATCGCCACCGGCCAGGACGTCGTCGAGGCGCACCGCAAGGCGCACGAGTGCGACCCGGTGTCGGCCTACGGCGGTGTGATCGCGGTCAACCGCCCGGTCACCGCCGCGCTGGCCGAGCAGATCGCCCCGATCTTCACCGAGGTGCTGGTCGCCCCCGACTACGAGGACGGCGCCCTCGAGGTGCTGACCAAGAAGAAGAACCTGCGCATCCTGCGCGCCCCGCAGGCGCCCTGCGAGCGGCTGGAGGCCCGCCGGATCAGCGGCGGCCTGCTGCTGCAGCAGGTCGACCGGGTGGACGCCCCCGGTGACGACCCGTCGACCTGGACGCTGGCCACCGGCGAGGCGCTGAGCGAGGCCGAGCTGGCCGAGCTGGCGTTCGCCTGGCGGGCCTGCCGGTCCGTCAAGTCCAACGCGATCCTGCTGGCCAAGGACGGCGCCTCGGTCGGCGTCGGCATGGGCCAGGTCAACCGGGTGGACTCCTGCAAGCTCGCGGTGGAGCGGGCCGGGGAGCGGGCCGCCGGGTCGTACGCGGCGTCGGACGCCTTCTTCCCGTTCCCGGACGGCCCGGAGGTCCTGATCGCCGCCGGCGTCAAGGCCATTGTGCAGCCGGGCGGTTCGATCCGTGACGAGCTGGTGGTCGAGGCGGCCAAGGCGGCCGGCGTGACCATGTACTTCACCGGGACGCGGCACTTCTTCCACTGACCGGGAGCAGAGCTGACGAAGGGCCGTGGGATCCGGTGATCCCACGGCCCTTCGGTCTGAACTGCCGTCCGGTTACTGGACCTTGACGACCACGCTCTTGACGATCTTGTCAGCGAAGGTCTGCCGCTTCTCGTCCCACAGCGGCCACAGGTAGCCGACGAAGCAGGCGATGGCGTCCAGGATGTGCAGAAGGCGGCGGCCTATGCCCAGGCCGGCGCCGAGCAGGCTGCCGTCGGCGAGCTGCACGGTGCGCAGCCCGACCACCATCTTGCCCGGCGTCTGGGCGCGGGTGCCCTCCAGCACGCCGAAGACGATCAGGACGATCAACTCGACCACGTAGCCGAGGCCTTGACTGGCCAGGCTGGCGATTCCCGCCAACACGGCGGTGATGACGAAGTCGATCAGCCCGGAGGCGAACCGCAGCGGCCAACCGGCCAGCACAGGGGCCGGCGGCTGCGGGGTGTAGGCGTAGTTCGGGTCGAGGTTCGGCTGGTACGGGTTGCTCATGGTGTTCCCCTGCACATGAACGGATGGATGGTGCGGAAGGCCGGCTGCCGGAGGCCCGGCTGCCGGAGGCGTTGGACCGCGACTAGGCGCGGATCACCAGGCTGCTGGTGACCTTGTCGGCGAAGCACTGGCTCTTGTCGTCCCAGAGCGGCCAGAAGTAGCCCAGGCCGCACAGGAAGTTGTCCAGGAAGTGCGCGAGCTTGCGGACGAACGCCATGCCGAAGCCCAGCGGGCGCCCGTCGTGCTCGCGGACCAGCCGGATGCCGACCGCCTTCTTGCCCAGGGTCTGGCCGGTGCTGCCCTCGTTGACCAGCTGCCAGATCCCCAGGGCGAAGCTGATCAGCGCGCAGATGGCCAGCACGGCGAGGCCGCCGCTGCTGGGCACGGTGCTGGAGGTGCCGGCTATGCAGTCGCTCGGCAGGGCGTCCGGGGGGCAGTAGCCCGGGGTGGTCACGGTCGTCGCCGTCGCCTGGGACACGATGAAGCCGATGCCGACCGGCAGCCCGATGAGCAGGGCGTCGATGAACCAGCCGCCCACCCGGGAGCCCCAGTTGGCCAGCACCGGCGGCGGCACCGGCGCGTAGCCGTACGCGGGCTGCGGCTGCGCGTAGCCGTAGGGCGGCATGGCCTGCTGCTGCGGGTAGCCGTAACCCGGAGGCTGGTCGTACGGGCTCTGCTGCGGCATGCCGTAAGGCTGCTGCGGCTGGCCGTAGGGGTTGTTGGGGCCGGGCGGGTAGGACACGGGAAAGCCTCCGGGCGGACGTGCACTTCGGTGGTACGGGGACGGGTGGGACAGCGGGTGAGACTAGCGGAGCGTCATGACAGGTGGACGCCCAGGCGATTGAGCTGCCAGGCCCAGGCGACGGCCAGGGCCGCGGCGATCACCGCCGAGCGCCGACGGTTCGTCAGCGCCCACCAGCGGGCGCCCGTGCCGAGCGGGGCCGTGAGCAGGCCGAGCACCGCGATCACGGTGACCGGATTGGCCGTCAGGGCGGCCGCCCAGTGTGCGTGGCCGGCCTCGATGAAGACCGTGGTGCTGCCGCAGACCGGGCACGGGATCCCCGTGAAGCGGCGCAGCGGGCAGAGCACCCCGGGGTCGTGCACGTCGTGCAGGACAGCGACCCCGGCGGCCGCCGCCGCGGCCAGCAGGCAGCGCAGCGCGGTGTGGGCGAGACGGGTGCGGAGCGGCCCGGGCGCGGACCGGGCGGTCTGGACCGGCGCGGTCACGGGCTGTGCTGATGGTGCGGATTGCTCACGGTCTCTTCCCCCTGACTGGTGCTCGCGCCTATGGTCGATCGCGTGATGTGCGGTGTCCAGCACATTGACGGGGTCCGCACGCAACTGTGGCGCAACCGCAATCGGATCAACACGTTCCGTTTCAATTCGGGCTTATGCTACGCGCGTGGATCCGGAGGAGCACCGCCGATCCGGGAGGATGGGGACATGACTGCCCAGACTCTCGACGGCCAGGCCAGCGCAGCAGGGAACAGCACATGAGCGCGGTACGAACGAGCAGGTCCACCCGCCGACGGCCCTCCACCACCACCGGGACGCTCCCGCCGGAGGGTTCCCGCGCGGCCCTGGACCGCGGCCACCCGCTGCCGATCCGGCAGTGGCCGATAACGCTGGTGACCGGCGTGGTCGGCGCCGGCCTGCTGATCACCTGGGCGGCGGACTTCCGCTACGGCCTGCTGGTGGTCGGCGCCGGGTTCCTGCTCGCCGCGCTGCTGCGGCTGACCCGGCCGGAGGTCGGCCTGCTCGCGGTGCGCAGCCGGTTCACCGACGTGGCGGTGCTGCTCTTCTTCGGCCTGGTGATCGTGCTGCTGGCCCTGATGGCACCCCAGAACCCGTGGCTGCGGCTGCCCGCGCTGGACGACCTCGGCCGGTGGATCGGCAGCAAGCACTGACACCGGCGGCGCGGCGGGACGACCCGTCGTCACGAACGGCGCGTTGTGACGCACCAGCCACGCCGCCAAGCACCGCCGTCGGCCGCCCTTGCGATAACCTGACGCCGGTTCTCTCGATGTCGAGAGAAAACATCCTCGGCTCCAGCGCGCCGACGTGCCTGGGGCATGCCAGCGATCCTGGAGAAGGAAACCATGACTCGCACCCCCGTCAACGTCACCGTCACCGGCGCGGCCGGCCAGATCGGCTACGCGCTGCTGTTCCGCATTGCCTCGGGCCACCTGCTCGGTGCTGACGTGCCGGTGAACCTGCGCCTGCTGGAGATCCCGCAGGGTCTCAAGGCCGCCGAGGGCGTCGCGATGGAGCTGGACGACTGCGCCTTCCCGCTGCTGCGCGACATCACCATCACCGACCAGGCCGCCACCGCCTTCGACGGCGCCAACGTCGCCCTGCTGGTCGGCGCCCGCCCGCGCACCGCCGGCATGGAGCGCGGCGACCTGCTCGCGGCCAACGGCGGCATCTTCGGCCCGCAGGGCAAGGCCATCAACGACAACGCCGCGGACGACATCAAGGTCCTGGTGGTCGGCAACCCGGCCAACACCAACGCCCTGATCGCCCAGCGCAACGCCCCCGACGTGCCGGCCGAGCGCTTCACCGCGATGACCCGCCTGGACCACAACCGCGCCGTCGCCCAGCTGGCCAAGAAGGCCGGCGTGACCGTCGACGAGGTCAAGAAGGTCACCATCTGGGGCAACCACTCCGCCACCCAGTACCCGGACGTGTTCCACGCCGAGATCGGCGGCAAGAACGGCTTCGAGGCCGTCGGCTCGGACCAGGCCTGGCTCGAGGACTTCTTCATCCCGAAGGTCGCCAAGCGCGGCGCCGAGATCATCGAGGTCCGCGGCGCCTCGTCGGCCGCCTCGGCCGCCAACGCCGCCATCGACCACGTCCACACCTGGGTCAACGGCACCGCCGAGGGCAACTGGACCTCGATGGGCATCGTCTCCGACGGCTCCTACGGCGTGCCGGAGGGCATCATCTCGTCCTTCCCGGTCACCACCAAGGACGGCAAGTTCGAGATCGTCCAGGGCCTGGAGATCTCCGACTTCTCCCGCGCGAAGATCGACGCCTCGGTCGCCGAGCTGGTCGGCGAGCGCGACGAGGTCGCCAAGCTCGGCCTGATCTGAGCCGACGCCTGAGCCCGAGGGCCCGGCGCTCCACCGCGGAGCGCCGGGCCCTCGGCGTTCCCACCGGGCCGTTTACACTGGCCGACCGTGAACGAAACCCTCCAGGACGCGGCTCTCGTCCTGGTCTTCATCCTGCTGGGCGGCCTCTTCAACATCGCCGAGATCTCGCTGATCTCGCTGCGCGAGGGGCAGATCCGCACCCTGGCCGAACGCGGCACCAAGCGTGCCTCGCGAGCCGCCCACCTGGCCGCCGACCCCAACCGCTTCCTGGCCGCGGTGCAGGTCGGGGTGACCTGCATGGGGTTCCTGTCGGCCGCGTTCGGCGCCGACACGCTGGCCGGCAAGCTCTCCCCGGTGTTCGTTCGGATGGGCCTGTCCAAGGGGGTCGCCGACCTGGTGGCGCTGGTCGGGCTGACCCTGGTGATCTCCTACATCTCGCTGGTGCTGGGCGAGTTGACGCCCAAGCGGATCGGCCTGCAGCGTGCCGAGTCGATCGCGCTGCTGGCCGCGCCGGTGGTCGACGTGATGTCGGTGGTGCTGCGGCCGGTGATCTGGCTGCTCGGCCGCTCCACCAACCTGATGGTCCGGCTGCTCGGCGGCGACCCCAAGGCCGGGCGCGGCAGCATGAGTTCCGAGGAACTGCGCGGCCTGGTCGCGGCCAACACCGAACTGGGCAGCGACGAACGGGCGTTGATCGCCGACGTGTTCGCGGCCGGGGAGCGCCAGCTGCGCGAGGTGATGGTGCCGCGCACCGAGGTGACCTTCCTCGACGCCGACCAGCCGCTCACCGAGGTCCGGGAGGAGACCAGCACCTCGCCGCACTCCCGCTACCCGGTGGTGGACGGCTCCTACGACTCGGTGGTCGGCTTCGTGCACGTCCGCGACCTGTACCGGGCACGCGGCGAACAGGCGCTGCGGGTGCGCGAGATCGCCCGCCCGGTGAAGCTGCTGCCGGCCACCAAGAAGGTGCTGGAGGCGATGAGCGAGATGCGCCGGGAGGGCCACCACCTGGCGATCGTGGTGGACGAGTACGGCGGCACCGCCGGGATCGTCACCCTGGAGGACCTGGTGGAGGAGGTGATCGGGGAGATCCGGGACGAGTACGACGCCCAGGAGACCACTGCCACCCGGCGCCTCGCCGGCGGCGGCATGGAGGTCAACGGCCTGCTCAACCTGCCCGACTTCGCCGAGGAGACCGGGGTCACCCTGCCGGAGGGCCCGTACGAGACGGTGGCCGGCTTCGTGGTCGCGGAGCTGGGCGCGCTGCCGGAGGTCGGCGACGTGGTGCGCACCTCGGACGGCCTGCTGCTCACCGTGGCCGGGCTGGACGGCCGGCGGATCGACCGGATCCGGGTCACCGCGCCACCCGCGCCGCAGCAGCCCGCCGAGGGACCGGCCGAGACCGGGTCCTGACTGTCACCGGAAGCTGGAACAATGGGGGCCATGGTCAACGACGCGCGCATCACCGAGGAGAAGGCTCGCCCCCGGGTGCTCTCCGGCATCCAGCCCACCTCCGGCTCCTTCCACCTGGGCAACTACCTCGGCGCGGTGCGCCAGTGGGTGGACCTCCAGAAGGACAACGACGCCTTCTACATGGTCGTCGACCTGCATGCGATCACCGTCCCGCAGGACCCGGCCGCCTTGCGCGAGAACAGCCGGGTCTCGGTCGCCCAGCTGCTCGGGGCCGGCGTCGACCCGGAGCACTGCACCCTCTTCCTCCAGTCGCACGTGCCCGAGCACGCCGAGCTCGGCTGGGTGATGAACTGCCTGACCGGCTTCGGCGAGGCCGCCCGGATGACCCAGTTCAAGGACAAGTCCGCCAAGCAGGGCAGCGACAGCACCACGGTCGGCCTGTTCACCTACCCGGTCCTGATGGTCGCCGACGTGCTGCTCTACCAAGCCGACGCGGTGCCGGTCGGCGAGGACCAGCGCCAGCACCTGGAGCTCACCCGGGACCTGGCCGAGCGCTTCAACACCAGGTACCAGCCGACCTTCACCATCCCGAAGCCGTACATCCTCAAGGAGACGGCGAAGATCATGGACCTGCAGGACCCGACCGCCAAGATGAGCAAGTCGGCGGCCTCCCCCAAGGGTCTGGTCAGCCTGCTGGACGACCCCAAGGTCAGCGCCAAGAAGTTCAAGAGCGCGGTCACCGACACCGACACGGTGGTCTCCTACGACGAGGAGAAGAAGGCGGGCGTCTCCAACCTGCTGCGGATCCACTCGGCGCTCAGCGGCCAGAGCATCGAGCAGCTGGTGGCGCACTTCGAGGGCAAGATGTACGGCGCGCTCAAGACCGAGCTGGCCGAGCTGTTCACCGAGTGGGTCGGCCCGTTCCAGCAGCGCACCCGCGAGTTCCTGGACGACCCGGCCGAGCTGGACCGGGTGCTCGCGGTCGGCGCCGCCAAGGCCCGCGAGGTCGCCGCGGTGACGCTGGAGACGGTCTACGACCGCATCGGCTTCGTGCCCGCCGCGAAGCGTTAATGGGGGAGCCTGGGCTGATGGCGTCGCTCGGGCCCACCGGCGGCATCGGCCGGCCATCGGCCGGCGCCGCCGGTTCTGCACTGACCATCGGGGTCGCGGTCACCGTTCCGGAGCCGTTCGGCTCCGCGATCCAGGACGCCCGCGCCGGTCATGGCGATCCGCAGGCCCGGGCGATACCCACCCATGTCACGCTGCTGCCGCCGACCGAGGTGGCCGCCGAGCGGCTGCCCGAGGTGCGTGCTCACCTGGCGGCGGTGGCGGCGGCGCGGCGGCCGTTCCGCATGCTGCTGCACGGCAGTGACACCTTCCGCCCGGTCTCCCCGGTGGTCTTCATCCGGGTCGAGGAGGGCGCGCAGGAGTGCCGGGAGCTGGAGGCGGCGATCCGCTCCGGCCCGCTGGCCCGGGAGCTGGCCTTCCCCTACCACCCCCACGTGACGGTCGCGCACGGCCTGCCGGACCTGGTGCTCGACCAGGCGCTCGCCGACGCCCGCACCTTCCACGCGGCCTTCACCGTGCCGGGCTTCACGCTCTCCCGGTTCGGTGCGGACGAGGTCTGGCGGCCCTGGCACGGATACGCCTTTAGCGGGCACTGAATGCTTGCGCTATTCTGTGAATGACGATTCCCAGGGTTCTCCCAGGTTTCCTGGGGTCATAAACTCTCATTACTTACTCATTCACTCCACCGTGTGCTGAACGTTATACTCGGGCCTCAATGGCTACGGGGGTCTTGGGCCAGAATGCACACCGTCCTGGAGAGATGATGCGCTGTCCCCGCACGGCCCGGCAGCTGATGCGCGCTGTGGCCCGCCGGGCTCGTCGGGTCGGTTTGCTACCGACCGTAACCGTGCCCAGGCAGCGGACTGCCGAGGAGCCGGTGGCTCCGGTGCAGCCGGAGCCGGTGCCCGAACCTGAACCCGAGCCCGAGCCGGTGCCGCCCACTCCCGAGGAGCTGCGCGCCGCCCGGGAGGAGCAGCTGCTCCAGGCCTCGCCCCAACTGGTGCGCGCGGACGGCCGGTTGGCCGAGGTGCGGGACGATCTGCTCTCCGGGGACGCCTATCTGCACAACTTCACCGAGGTCGCGCGGCTGCTGACCCGGGCCGGGGTGCGGTTCGCGCCGCTCGGCGGCCAGTGGACCCGCCAGTGGGTGGCGATCGCGCCGGGCCAGCGGGAGGCGGTGCTGGCCGCCTGCGCCGAGGCGTTCGAGGGGCTGCCGGTCTACGCGGACCTGCTGGGCCATGATGTGACGCTCGGTTCGGTGCTGGCCGAAGAGCTGCCGGCCGCCGTCGCGGCCCTGGAGTGGCCCGACGGGCTGCCGGGGGAGCCGTCCGACCGGCAGTTGGACGAGCCGTCGGACGACCGGTCCGCCGCGGACGCCGCCGAGGGGGAGACCACCGCCGAGGCCGACGCCGAGGAGAGCGGGGAGACGCCGGTCGACGAGCCGGCCGAGCCCCGCGTGCGGGTCAAGGGGGTGCGGATCTACCGGCCGGTGACGACCAGTGGCAAGACCCTGCTCTACGGCCCCGAGCACGGCTGCGACCTGGACTTCTGGGACGCCGGCGGCGACGACCGCGGCGCGGTCGCGGCGATCCACGAGCCGCCGTTCGGTTGGTGGGTGCCCTCGCTGGAGGCCGACGCCGTGGCGCGGATCGGCGGCAGCGACTACCCGGTGCCGCAGGCCTTCGTCCAGCCGCGGCTGGACGACGTCACCTTCCCGGTGGACGCCGTGATCACCTGGGTCGACGACAACGACCCGGCCTGGCGGGAGCGCCGGGCCGAGCGGTTGGCCGCGATGTCCGCCCGCCCGGCCACCGGGGACGGTGCCGAACGCTTCCGCAACCGGGACGAGTTGCGCTACTGTCTGCGATCGATCGCGATGTACGCGCCGTGGATTCGCCGCGTGTACCTTGTGACGGACGGTCAGTGTCCCGACTGGTTGGCGACCGAGCACCCGGACGTCACCGTGGTGGCACATCGTCAGCTGTTCGCCGATGCGACAATATTGCCGGTATTCAACTCGCATGCCATCGAGACCCAACTGCACCGAATTCCGGACCTCGCCGAACATTTCCTCTATTTCAACGACGACATGTTCCTCGGCCGACCGGTCCAGCCCGAACAGTTCTTCCAGGGCAATGGCGTGCCGCTGGTCAACCTCGACTCACGCGTGATCCCGCCCGGCCCGGTGGCGGCGGACGACGACGAGTACGTCGCGCCGCAGAAGAACACCCGGGCGCTGATCCGGCGCGAGCACGGCCGCGAGACCAGCCGGGTGCTCAGCCACACCCCGTACCCGATGACCCGTTCGCTGCTGGCCGAGTGCGCCGAGGTCTTCGCGGCCGAGCTGGCCGCCACCGCCCGCTCGCCGTTCCGCTCCCGCTCGGACGTCGCGCCGATCACCCTGGCGGTCGGCCACGGCTACCTGACCGGCCGGATCGCCTGGGGCCGGCTCGGCCACCGCTACCTGGACGTCGACCGGTACGCGGAGCTGGAGCGGCTTCCGGAGCTGCTGCAGTGGCGGGACACGGACAGCTTCTGCCTCAACGACGGTGATCTGGACGGGGTGCCGCCGGCCGAGCAGGACCGGCAGGTCACCGTGTTCCTGCAGGACTACTTCCCGGTGAGCGGGCCACTGGAGCGCACCCCGCCGGTGCCGGCCGCGCGCGCCCCGCTGGCCGTGGTGGAGCCCGCTTCGGAGCAGGAGGCTTCGGAGGAGCAAGCCTCGGCGGAGCAGGCCGTGGCCGAGCCGGCCGACTCGGAGCACCAGACGGTCTGACCCGCCGACCGCAGCAGAAAGCCTGTGGGGCCCGCACATCGCGGGCCCCACAGGCTTTCTGGCGACCGGTCAGCCGAGCAGGCCGTCCACCACCCGGGCGGCGGCGTGGCCGTCGTCCAGGTCGCAGTACTCGGACCGGAACCGCTCATAGGCGTCGCGGTACTCCCGGGCCACCTCGTCGACCCGGCCCAGCGTCTCGACCAGCTCCTGGGAGGTGCGCAGCAGCGGACCCGGCGCATCCTCGGTGAAGTCGAAGGTGAAGCCGCACAGGTTGTCCCGGTAGTGCTCCAGGTCGTAGGTGAAGAACAGCACCGGGCGGCCGGTGTTCATGAAGTCGAAGACCGAGGCCGAGTAGTCGGTCACCAGCACATCGGCGATCAGCAGCAGGTCGGCCATGTCGGGGTAGCGCGAGACGTCCCAGACGTAGCCGTTGCCGGCGTCCGGCACCGGGCCGAAGCAGTTGTGGTGCGGGCGGACCAGCAGCACCTGGTCCTCGCCGAGCGCCTCCCGGGCCGCGGCGACGTCCACGCGCAGGTCGATCTGGTAGCCGCCCTGCGGGCGCTTGCGGTCCTCCCGGAAGGTCGGCGCGTACAGCACCACCTTCTTGCCCTCCGGCAGACCGAGCCGGCGGCGCACCTCGGCGGCCCGCTTCTCCCGGTCGGGGGAGAACAGGATGTCGTTGTGCGGGTAGCCGGTCTCCAGCAGCTCGCCCTTGAAGTCGAAGGCGCGGCGCAGCACCGGCGAGGCGAACGAGGAGCCCGAGACGAGCTTGGTCCAGTTCGGCACCTCGCGGTCCAGGTGCTTCAGGTAGTTGCTGTCGATGAACCAGATCTTCTCGAAGTCGTGGCCGATCCGCTTCAGCGGACTGCCCACCCAGGTCTGGAGTATCACCTGGCCGGGCCGGCTCTTCATGAAGTCGGGCAGCTGGGCGCTGGTGACGATGTACTTGGCGGTGGCCATCGCCTCGAACCACTCGGGGCTCCACTGCCGCAGCGCGCGGGCGCTCTGCGGCAGCTCGGTCTGGCCGTCGTCCACCGTCCACAGGTGCTCCAGCGGCAGGCCGCGGCGGACCAGCTCCTCGTGGATCGCGCGCGGCGAGCCCGCGTACTGGCCGCCGCCCGCCACGTTGTAGAGCACCGCGTCGCGCAGCGGCTTCTGCTGGGCGGCGGGGTAGATCTCCTTGCGCAGCAGGCGCTGCCGGTAACCGCTGCGCTCGTGCGCGCCGAGGTCGGCGTGCGACTCCAGCGACAGGGTGTCGAAGTAGCGGCGCTCCAGGGTCACCTGCTTGCCGCGGGAGCGGATCTCCAGCGGCAGCCGGGTGTGGGCCGCCAGCGCCACGTGGGCCTTGGGCCAGGCGAATTCCGGGTCGCCGTCGACGGGCCGGAAGAAGAGGTCCCAGGTGCCCTTGTGCAGCGGCACCCGGCCGGCGTGGGTGCCCAGCGGCACGGCCGGCAGCTGCACCTCGAACCGGCCGTCCTTGACCACCAGCGGGTGCAGGTACTCCTCCTCCCGCCAGTTGTGGCGGAGCACCAGGTCGTAGTGGTGCTCGCCGGGCAGCGGGAACCGGCCGGACAGCGTGAAGCCGGCTTCGTCGGCCGCGGTCAGCTCGGTGACCACCGGCTGCACCACCTGGTCGGCGAACTGCAGGTGGCCGGTGTCGGTGGGCTTGGAGACCAGGGTGCGGGCGGTGCCCAGCGGGGCCTCGGGGTTGAGCGGCAGGTCCAGGTGCTCCAGCGGCACCCGGTCGTCCACCATGATCTCCAGCACGTCGCCGTTGGCCAGCAGCAGGCCGGCGTACCAGTGGTCGCTGGTGCGCTCGTCGGCCGCCGGGTCCAGCGCACGCCAGCGGTCGCGCACCTCGGCCAGCGAGGCCAGCGGGATCCGCGCCGTGAACGGCACCGGGCGACCGGTCGGGGTGCCGAACTCCACCGGGAAGTCGATCTTGATGCCGGATTCGCTGTGGTGCATCTGCAGCCGCATCCCGGCCAGCTCGGACGCGCTGCGCACGGTGCCGGTCAGCTCGACCGCGCCGTCCACCGCCTTGATCGAGCCGATCGCGGCGCGCAGCCTCTCGACCACCAGGTGCAGGAAGCCGTCCTTCAGGCGGGGCACCACCCGGGTGGTGGCGTCCGCCCAGTGGATCGGGTAGCTCTGCGCGGTGTCGGCCCAGCCACCGGAGATCCGGCCCTTGTAGACGCCCGACTTGCCGGCGCCGGCGACCAGCACCCGCCAGGTGCCGTCCTGCCACTGGCCGTGCTTCTTCAGCTTGGCCGGGTCGATCAGCACGGAGAAGCCGGACCAGTCGCAGCTGTACAGGTCGTGCGGCGAGGAGGCGGTGGCCTCCGGGGAGTACATGGTCTTGGTGGAGAAGGTGACGAACCGCTTCCCCTTGGCCTCGCGCAGCACGATCATCTTGACCAGGTCGTGCTTGCCCTCGGCGCCCAGGTGCTCGGGGAAGGCGTGCCCGGTCAGCTTGAGCTTGCCGTCCTCCCAGGACGACTGGTAGACCCGGCTGCGCATCACCAGCGCGTTGTCCAGCCGCAGCACGTCCGCCGGCACGCTCTTGCGCCCGCCGCGCAGGAACGGGTAGTCGGCGTACGGGCGCAGCAGGCCGCGCGCCGGGGCGGCGCCGTTGCTCTCGGCCTCGAACTGCATCTGCTCGACGAACTCGTCGATCCGGCCCTGCAGGGTCAGGTGGTACTTCAGCCGCAGCGGGGCCCGCAGCTTCTTGACGTGCTCGGGGCCGATCGCCCGGAGCAGCCGGCCCACGCACTGCACATAGGCGTCGCGGTAGTCCTGCTCGCCGTCGACCACCGACCAGAAGAACATCGGGATCTCCTCGACGAGGTTGTTCTCGTCGTAGGAGTGCAGGTAGTCGCGGTACTTGGGCTCGGGCTGCTTGCCCAGCCAGGCGCGGACCAGCTCCATCGAGGTGACCCGGTCGATCAGGCCCTTGGGGTTGGTGCGCATCTGGGTGATCGACATCTCGCCGACCTCGCGCTCACGCCAGTGGTAGATCGGGTCGGCCAGCACGTCCACGCTCTTGGCCATGTAGTGGTGCGGCACGCTGACCGGCGCGTCCTCGTAGAGGATGCCCTCGGGGTACAGCAGACCCGCCATGTCCCAGAACGAACGGCGGTACACCTTGTTCCACGCGGTGCGGTCGGTGACCAGCTCCGGGCGCTCGGTGATGTGGGTCTTCAGCACCGTCTCGCGGAACGGCTTGGAGTGGCCGCCGGACTGGTAGTAGCCGACCGCCCGGAAGCGCAGCACATTGCCGCTGCAGAAGTCGGAGCCGGTCTTGTCCAGCGTGCTGATCATCAGCTCGTAGGCGCTGGGCGGCACGGTGTCGTCACTGTCGACGAAGGCCAGGAACTCCGTGCCGTCGGTCAGGTGCAGCAAGCCGGTGTTGCGGGCCGCCCCCAGGCCCGCGTTCTGCTTGCGCACCAGCCGGAACCGGGAGTCCTGGGCGGCGAACGCCTCGGCGATGGCGGCACTGCCGTCCTTGGAGCCGTCGTCGACCATGATGCACTCGAGGTCGCTCATGGTCTGGGCAGCGATCGATTCCAGACATTCCTGCAGGTACCGCTCGACGTTGTAGATCGGAACAACGACGGAGAGACGGGGGGCCATCAGCTGCGCGGGCCTTTCATCGGCGGATGGAGACGACCAGCCGGCCTGGGGCCCGGGGCCCGGCACAGCGGCTCTACCGCGATCCTATCGGTTGGTTCAAGCCGCCCTCCCGGCTCGCGAGCTGCCCGGCCCGGCGGCGGAGCTGCCAGGCTGGCCCGCATGGGATTCCTCAGCAAGCTGCCGGTGGTCGGGCCGGTGGTCGCGGCGGTGCTGCGCAGCCGCCCGTACCGGGTGTTCCGGCACTTCTCGGCGGTCGGGGGCAACCGGTTGGCCGGCGCGGTCACCTTCTACGGGTTCCTGGCGCTCTTCCCGCTGTTGACGGTGGCCCTGGCGGTCGCGGTCTCCACCCTCACCCCGAGCCGGGTGGAGTCGCTCAAGCACCGGATCGCCGAGCAGGTGCCGGGGCTGGCCAACGCGCTGGGGCTGGACTCGCTGATCGCCAACGCCGCCACCGTCGGGCTGATCAGCGGCCTGCTGCTGGTGGCCTCCGGCCTCGGCTGGGTGGACACCATGCGCGCCTCGATCCGGGTGATCTGGCAGCTGCCCGAGGACGACCGCAATGTGCTGGTGCGGCGGATCACCGACTGCGTGGTGCTGGTCGGCCTCGGCGGGGTCTCGATCGTCTCGCTGGGCGCCTCGGCGGTCGGCACCCGGCTGGCCGGGCGGCTGGCAGCGGCGCTGGGACTGGCCGGCGGGGGCCCCGGGCACTGGCTGCTGGCGGTGGCCGGCTTCGTCATCGCGGTCGGCGCCGACCTGCTGCTCTTCCTCTACCTCCTGGCGCCGTTCCCGGGGATCGAGGGGCAGCGCCGGCGCGACCTGCTGGCCGCCGCGCTGATCGGTGCCGTGGGCTTCGAGGTGCTGAAGGTGGGGCTCTCCTCCTACCTGGGCTACGTGGCGGGCAGGAGCCTCTACGGCGCCTTCGGGGTACCGGTGGCGCTGCTGCTGTGGATCAACTTCATCTGCCGGCTGCTGATGTACTGCGTCTCCTGGACCGCGGCGGCCGACCCGGAGCTGGCCAGGGCCCGGGCCCTGGCCAGGGCGGAGGACGCCTACCGGGCGGCGGGCGGGCCGGCCGCGGGCCCGCCGCCGGCCCGCTAGCGGCGGCGCAGGGCGGTCGAGCCGCCACCCGGCCCCGGCTCGTCGGGCGGCGCGCCCTCACCGGTGGCCGGCTGTCCGGCGTTCCGGCGCCGGCGCCGGTTCAGCAG
This sequence comes from Kitasatospora acidiphila, assembly GCF_006636205.1. Classification (NCBI taxonomy): domain Bacteria; kingdom Bacillati; phylum Actinomycetota; class Actinomycetes; order Kitasatosporales; family Streptomycetaceae; genus Kitasatospora; species Kitasatospora acidiphila. The sequence goes on from NZ_VIGB01000003.1 coordinate 5,503,327, forward strand.
CCAGCCCGCCGCGCTGGCGCAGAGCGCGGCCGCGCCGATCACCGCCCAGTCCCCGGCGCCGACCGTCCGGACGTTGGATGCCGACGCCTGCACGGTCGGCACCCGGCCGGTCGCGGGGGAGGCTGACGCGGCGGCGGACGGTGCCGGGGTGGGGTGGGCTGCGGGGCCACCAGGGTGCCGATCGGGCGGGCCCGGTTCCCGGCGGCGAAGCCCCAGTCCAGCAGTGCGGCGCTCTCGTCGTACACCTTCATGTAGGTGTCCGGGTGCATCACGGCGACCAGCAGGGTGCGGCCGTCGCGCTGCGCGGCGCCGACGAAGGTGGAGCCGGCGTTGCTGGTGTAGCCGTTCTTGACCCCGATCAGGCCCGGGTACTTGCCGAGCAGCCGGTCGGTGTTCTGGATCCCGAAGCTGGCGCGCTGCCCGGTGGCCTTGTCGACCGCTCCCGGGAACTGGGCGTCCTTGGTGCCGCAGTAGGAGCGGAAGTCGGCATTGCGCAGGCCCTCGCGGGCGAACAGCGTCAGGTCGTAGGCCGAGCTCAGCTGGCCGTCCTCGTCGTAGCCGTCGGGGGAGACGACCTCGGTGTCGGCGGCGCCCAGGGCCCGGGCCTTCTGGTTCATCTCCCGGACGGTCTGGTCGACCCCGCCGTTCATGTGGGCCAGCACGTGCACCGCGTCGTTGCCGGAGGGCAGGAAGACGCCCCGCCACAGGTCCTGGACCGTGTAGTCCAGGTCCTCCTTGACACCGACCAGGCTGCTGCCCGGACCCATGCCCGTCAGGTCCTCGGGCGTCACCCGGTGCACGGTGTCGCGCGGGAACTTGGGCAGCACGACGTCCGCGAAGAGCATCTTCAGGGTGCTGGCCGGGGGCAGCCGCAGATGTGCCCGGTAGGCCGCGAGCACATCGCCGGTGCCGGCGTCGGCGACCAGCCAGGACATCCCGGTCAGCCCGTCGGGCAGCTTGGGCGCCCCCGAGGAGACCTGCACGTCGGGCTGCCCCAGCCGCTCGCCGCCGACCACCCCGCCGGACGGCGACGGGTCGGCGGTGGCGCTGCCGGCGGTGGCCAGCACCAGGGCGGTGGCCAGCGCTACCGCCAGCCGACCAGTACGACTCATAAGGTGATCATTCGAATACACGCCGTGTCCGTACCCGTCCGACCGCCCCCGCGCCCAGCCGCGCCGCGAGCATCGCCCCAACCGGGGACCCCGGACTGGGCCGAACGGCCGCCCACCCATACTGGACGGACAGGCTCGGCCCCACCCCGAAGGACTCACCGCCATGACGCTCAGCCGCCGCACCTCCTGGTTCCTCACCGCCTTCGGCGCCTGGTCGGTGATCATCTGGACGACCTTCGTCAAGAACCTCTGGGCGGACTCCGGCCACCAGGCCTTCACCAACGGCGACCACTCCCAGCCCACCGCCTTCTTCTGGATCCACCTGGCCCTCGCCATCACCTCCTTCATCCTCGGAGTCCTGGTCGGCCTGATCGGCCTCCGCGGCCTGCGCCCGGCCAAGGCCGCGGCCTGACGGACCGTCGGCCGCCAAGGCCGCTGAACGCCTGAGGGCCCGCCCGGTGTGAACCGGGCGGGCCCTCAGGCGTTGCTGGGGAGCCGTCAGAAGCGGCGCGTCACCAGGGCGCGCTTGACTTCCTGGATGGCCTTGGTGACCTCGATGCCACGCGGGCAGGCCTCCGAGCAGTTGAAGGTGGTGCGGCAGCGCCACACGCCCTCGCGGTCGTTGAGGATCTCCAGGCGCTGCTCGGCGCCCTCGTCACGCGAGTCGAAGATGAAACGGTGCGCGTTGACGATGGCGGCCGGGCCGAAGTACTGGCCGTCGTTCCAGAAGACCGGGCAGGACGAGGTGCACGCGGCGCACAGGATGCACTTGGTGGTGTCGTCGAAGCGCTCGCGGTCCTCGGCGGACTGCAGGCGCTCACGGGTCGGCTCGTTCCCCTTGGTGATGAGGAACGGCATCACGTCCTTGTAGGCCTGGAAGAACGGGTCCATGTCGACCACCAGGTCCTTGAGGACGGTGAGGCCCTTGATGGCCTCGATGGTGATCGGCTTTTCCGGGTTGACGTCCTTGATGAGCGTCTTGCAGGCGAGCCGGTTGCGGCCGTTGATCCGCATGGCGTCGGAACCGCAGATGCCGTGCGCGCAGGAGCGGCGGTAGGTGAGGGTGCCGTCCTGCTCCCACTTGACCTTGTTGAGGGCGTCCAGGACGCGCTCCTTGGGGTCCATGGAGAGCTGGTAGTCGACCCACACCGGGTCCGGGTGCTCCTCCGGGTTGAACCGGCGGATCCGCAGGGTCACGGTGATCAGCTGGACCGCGCCGGACTCGGCCGCGTCCAGGGCCGCCGAGTGCGGGGCGTCCATCGTGGGGGCGCTCATCAGTACTTACGCTCCATCGGCTGGTAGCGGGTCGTGACGACCGGCTTGTAGTCGAGGCGGATCGAGGTGGTGCCGTCCTCGGCAACCTCCTGGTACGCCATGGTGTGCTGCATGAACTTCACGTCGTCACGGGTCGGGAAGTCCTCGCGGAAGTGGCCACCGCGCGACTCCTGACGAGCCAGCGCGGAGACCACCAGCACCTCGGCCAGGTCGAGCAGGTTGCCCAGCTCCACGGCCTCCAGCAGGTCGGTGTTGTAGCGGAAGCCCTTGTCCTGGATCGCCACGTGCTTGTAGCGCTCGCGCAGCGCGGCGATGTCCTCGGAGGCCTGCTTCAGGGTGGCGCCGGTGCGGTAGACCATGGCGTTGACGTCCATGGTCTCCTGCAGCTCCTTGCGGATCTGCGCGACCGACTCGGTGCCGGTGGACTCGCGCAGGCCGTCGACCAGGGCCTGCACCTTCTCGGCCGGGTTGGCCGGCAGCGGCACGAACTCGGCGTTGTTGGCGTAGTCCGCGGCGGCGATGCCCGCGCGGCGGCCGAACACGTTGATGTCCAGCAGCGAGTTGGTGCCCAGGCGGTTGGCGCCGTGCACGGACACGCACGCGACCTCGCCGGCCGCGTACAGGCCCGGGACGATGTCGGTGTTGTTGCGCAGCACCTCACCCTCGACGTTGGTCGGGATGCCGCCCATCGCGTAGTGCGCGGTGGGCTGGATCGGGATCGGGTCCGTGTAGGGCTCGATGCCGAGGTAGGTGCGGGCGAACTCGGTGATGTCCGGCAGCTTGGCGTCCAGCTGCTCCGGCGGAAGGTGCGTCAGGTCCAGGTAGACGTGGTCGCCGTCGGGGCCGCAGCCGCGACCCTCGCGGATCTCGGTGTAGATCGCGCGGGAGCAGACGTCACGGGACGCGAGGTCCTTCATGACCGGCGCGTAGCGCTCCATGAAGCGCTCGCCGTCCTTGTTGCGCAGGATGCCGCCCTCGCCGCGGGCGCCCTCGGTGAGCAGGATGCCCATGCGCCAGATGCCCGTCGGGTGGAACTGGAAGAACTCCATGTCCTCCAGCGGCAGGCCGCGGCGGTAGACCAGGGCCTGGCCGTCACCGGTGAGGGTGTGGGCGTTGGAGGTCACCTTGTAGAACTTGCCGGTGCCGCCGGAGGCGAAGACCACGGCCTTGGCCTGGAAGACGTGGATCTCGCCGGTGGCCAGCTCGTAGGCCACGACGCCCGAGGTCTTGCCCTCGTTGATCAGCAGGTCGAGGACGTAGAACTCGTTGAAGAACTCCACACCCTCCTTGACGCAGTTCTGGAACAGCGTCTGGAGGATCATGTGACCGGTGCGGTCGGCCGCGTAGCAGGAGCGGCGCACGGCGGCCTCGCCGTGGTTGCGGGTGTGACCGCCGAACCGGCGCTGGTCGATCCGGCCGGCCTCGGTGCGGGAGAAGGGCAGGCCCATCTTCTCCAGGTCGAGGACCGCGTCGATGGCCTCCTTGCACATGATCTCGGCGGCGTCCTGGTCGACCAGGTAGTCACCGCCCTTGACCGTGTCGAAGGTGTGCCACTCCCAGTTGTCCTCCTCGACGTTGGCGAGGGCGGCGCACATGCCGCCCTGGGCCGCGCCGGTGTGGGACCGGGTGGGGTAGAGCTTGGTCAGTACCGCGGTGCGGCTGCGCTTGGTCGACTCGATGGCCGCGCGCATGCCGGCGCCGCCGGCGCCGACGATGACGGTGTCGTACTGATGAATCTGCATGAGTGTTGACTCGCCTCTGGTCCTGCGCCGATTAGATGTTCGGGTCGAAGGTGAAGATCACCAGGGTGCCGAGCAGGACCGTGAAGACGGTCGCGGCGCCCATCAGGCCCTTCAGCCACATCCGGGTGGAGTCCTTCTCGGCGTAGTCGTTGATGACCGTGCGCATGCCGTTGGCGCCGTGCAGCATGGCGAGCCAGAGCATCAGCAGGTCCCAGCCCTGCCAGAAGGGGGAGGCCCAGCGGCCGGCCACGAAGGCGAAGTTGATCTTCGAGACGCCGCCGTCGAGGGTCAGCATGATGATCAGGTGACCCAGGATCAGGACCACCAGCACGATGCCGGACAGGCGCATGAAGAGCCAGGCCAGCATCTCGAAGTTGGTCCGGGTGCGGCGCGGGGTCTTCTTGGTGCGGACCCGGGGCGGCTCGATCACGAACGCGTCGGCGGGGTTGCCAGTGCCCAGGCCCTTGCCGGTGTGGGCCTGCGAGGAGCCGACCAGCTCGAGGTCGGTGGTGTCAGTCGACATGCCGGATCACTTCCCGAACCAGGAGAGCAGGGTGTGCTGGAGAATCGGGTAGAACGCACCCGCCATCAGGACCACCCAGATGCCCACGACGCTCCACAGCATCTGCTTCTGGTACTTGGGGCCCTTGGACCAGAAGTCCACGGCGACGACCCGCAGACCGTTCAGCGCGTGGAACAGGATGGCGGCCGTCAGGCCGTACTCCATCAGGTTCACCAGCGGGGTCTTGTACGTGTTGATGGTCGAGTCGTACGCGTGCGGCGAGACCCGGACCAGCGCGGTGTCGAGGACGTGGACGAGAAGGAAGAAGAAGATGAGGACGCCAGTGACTCGATGAGCCACCCAGGACCACATGCCTTCTCGGCCGCGGTACAGCGTTCCAGCCGGCACGGGAAACCCTCCGGTTACGGTTGAAGGGCTCGGCCGGCTTCGGTGTCGGTCAGCCCGGCCGGGTACGGTCCACCGGCCGCGGTCATCCTATCGACGCCTCCAGGCGAACCGCCTTCGGGGGGTTTGAGTGTGATCAATCAGGCACGTCAGGGGCAAGAATTCACCCCGCCGGGTGAGGGCGGGGTGTGGGAGATGACGCGTGGGCGGCCGGATCGAGGCGGCGTCAGGAACTGCCGCTGGCGACCAGGTGCTCCAACCGGTGCAGCGCGATCCGGCGCAGCTGCTCGGCGGCGACCAGGCGCTCCTCGTCCGGCTCGTTGGCCAGCCGGGTGCGTATCGAGCTGAGCACGGTGTCCAGCATCTCCTCCGGCTCGACCCCGTCCAGGCAGACCACGAAGACATGGCCGAACCGGGCCTCGTAGGCGGCGTGCGCGGCCCGGAGCGCGGTGTGCGCGGCCTGGCTGCCGGGCGCCCGCATGCCGAGCAGCGGCTGCGGCATCCAACTCTCGTCGGCCAGCGCCTCGGCCAGATCGCTGGGGCGCAGGTCGTAGGAGGCCTCACTGGCCGCGGCGAGCAGGGAGTCCAGATCGGGGTAGGGGCGGTGGGCGGTGAGTCGCAGGGCCCAGCGGTGGCTGCCGCAGCAGGCGAGCAGCGCCTCCTCGGCGGCACCGGGGTCGGCCTCGTTGAACCGGTGCAGCCCGACTGCCGGCAGCACGGGGCGGCCGGCGGCGGTGCTGGTGGGGCGGGGTGCGGGGATGCCGACCTGATCGCGAGCGCGATCAGGAGGGGTGTCGCTGGCCAGCGGGTCCTCCTCGGGAGGGAAAGAGGGCGTCAGGATGGCGGTGAGGTCGTAACCAGCATGGATCACGGCACGGCGCGGACGAGGTCACCCGCGCGGGGTCGTGCTCCTCCCGGGCAGCGCCACCACGGTAGTTGAGCGCTCATCAGTTGGGGAGGGCGATGACCGAATTCACCCTGACGAGCTATCAAGTTGTGACCGGTGGGCTACCGGTGAACATGAGCGCGCGAAGCAAGCTCATCATTCGATGCCGTGGGGAACGGGTGGGACCGCTCCGGATCACCGGGGGCAGCTGGTCCCCTGCGCCGGCATCGTGCCGCTGACCAGGTAGGCGTCCAGCGCCCGGTCCACGCAGGAGTTGCCGCTGCCGAAGGCCGCGTGCCCCTCGCCCTGCCGGGTCAGCAGGGTGGCGTCGGCGAAGCCCTTGGCCAGGTTGACGGCCTGCTGGTACGGGGTGGCCGGGTCGTCGGTGGTGCCGATCACCAGGATCGGGGCGCTGCCCTGGGCCCGGACGGTGTGCGGCTGCTCGGTGGTCCGGTACGGCCAGTCGGCGCAGGCCGGGGTGGTCAGGTCGGCGGCCGCGGTGTCCCGGTTGAGCAGCGGGGCCTGCTGCTTGAGCTCGGCCAGCACCTTCTGCACCTGGTCCGGCGAGGGCGTCACGCTGGGCGCGTCGGCGCAGCTGATCGCGGTCTGGGCGTCGTCGGAGGCGGTGTAGTGGCCGTTCTGCCGCCCGTTGTAGGCGTCCGCGGCGGACAGCAGGGCCGAGCCGTCGCCCAGCTTCATCGCGGTGAACAGCGCCTCGCGCAGCTGCCGCCAGGCGGTGTCCTGGTCGCCGTAGAGGAAGAGGAGGGTGCCGGTCCAGCCGAGGGTCGAGGTGAGCTTGCGCCGGCCGGGGTCGCCGGTGGACAGCGGCTTGTCGCGCAGGCCGTCCAGGAAGGCGGCGGCCTGCTCCCCGGCGGCGGCCGGGTCGTCGCCCAGCGGGCACTCGTCGTGGTGGTTGGTCACGCAGTCGGTGGCGAACCGCTCCAGCGACTTCTCGAAGCCGATCTGCTGCTGCACGCTGGCGTCCAGCCGGTCGGCGGCCGGGTCGACCGCGCCGTCCAGCACCAGGCGGCCGGTGTTCTGCGGGAACTGCTCGGCGTAGAGCGCGCCCAGGTAGGTGCCGTAGGAGATGCCCAGGTAGTCGAGCTTGGGGTCGCCGAGCGCCTGGCGCAGCGCGTCCATGTCGCGCGCGGTGTTGCGGGTGCCGACGAACGGCAGCAAGCTGCCGGCCGCCCGCTCGCAGGCCGCTGCGTAGTCCTTGGCCTGCTGGGCCCGCTTGGCGGCGCGGGCCGTCGGGTCGGCCGGGTCGTCCTGCTGGTCCTGGGCGTCCCGCTGCTGGTCGGTCAGGCAGTGGATCGGTGAGCTGTCACCGGTGCCGCGCGGGTCGAAGCCGACGATGTCGAAGTGGTCGTGCAGCGGGCCGTCGAACTGTGCGGTGGAGTCCTTCACCATGGCGACGCCGGACTCGCCCGGCCCGCCCGGGTTGACGATCAGCGAGCCGACCCGGGTGGCCCGGTCGCGGGCCGGCTCCCGGATCAGTGCCAGCTGGAGGCTGTCGCCGTCCGGGTGCGCGTAGTCCAGCGGCACCCGCAGCTTGCCGCACTGCAGGCCCGAGCCGCAGGAGGTCCAGTGGATCGGGCCGTCGGGCCGGCCCGGCGCGGGCGTGCCGGGGCTGCCGGAGCAGCCGGCCAGCAGCACCGCGCCGAGCACGGCGGCCACCGCGAGGCGTCGCATCAGTCCCGGTGCACCTTGTAGTTGGAGGCCTGGGCCCGCGGCCGCACCACCAGCAGGTCGATGTTGACGTGCGAGGGGCGGGTGACCGCCCAGGCCACCGTGTCGGCGATGTCCTCCGCGGTGAGCGGGTGCGAGACGCCCTGGTAGACGGCGGCCGCCTTGGCCTCGTCGCCGCGGAACCGGGTGACGGCGAAGCCCTCCGACTTGACCATGCCCGGGGCGATCTCGATCACCCGGATCGGCTCGCCGACCAGCTCGAGGCGCAGCGTGGCGGCGATGGTGTGCGCGGCGTGCTTGGCCGCGACGTAGCCGCCGCCGCCCTCGTAGGCGGCCAGCGCGGCGGTGGAGGAGAGGATCAGCACGGTGCCGTCACCGCCGGCCCGCAGCACCGGCAGCAGCGCCTGCGTCATGTGCAGCACGCCCAGCACGTTCACCTGGTACATCGCCAGCCAGTCGGCCGGGTCGCCCTGCTCCACCGAGTCGGCGCCGAGCGCCCCACCGGCGTTGTTGACCAGGACGTCGACCTGGCCGACCTCCCGGGCGAAGGCGTCCACCGCGGCACGGTCGGTGACGTCCAGGGTGACCGCGGTCGCGGTGCCGCCGCGCGCCTCGATCTCCTTGGCGAGCTCCTCGATCCGCTCGGTGCGACGGGCGGTCAGCACCACCGAGAAGCCCTCCGCGGCCAGCCGCCGCGCCGTCGCCGCGCCGATCCCGCTGCTCGCCCCGGTGACCACCGCGACCTTCTGCCCAGCGCTGCTCATTGCCGTCCTCTCCTCGTACCCGTGTGCGGCTCCAATCATGGCAGGCGGCTGTGAGGAAGGTCCCAGAATGGGAACCTGTCGTGGTTCGAGCAGCGGCCCCTACAGTGCGTAACACCAGCTGAACAGTGATCAGCATGATCCGGAGGTTCCCCCCATGGCGCCCGAGCCACGCCGTACTGAGTCCGGCTTCTTGATCGACCCCCTCTACGGTCCCGAGCAGCCGATCGAGCGGCTCGGCGTGCCGGGGGAGTACCCCTTCACCCGCGGCGTCTACCCGTCGATGTACACCGGGCGGCCGTGGACCATGCGCCAGTACGCCGGCTTCGGCACCGCGGCGGAGTCCAACGCCCGCTACAAGCAGCTGATCGCCAACGGCACCATGGGCCTGTCGGTCGCCTTCGACCTGCCCACCCAGATGGGGTACGACTCGGACGCGCCGATCTCGGCCGGCGAGGTCGGCAAGGTCGGCGTGGCGATCGACAGCGTCGACGACATGAGCGTGCTCTTCGACGGCATCCCGCTGGGCGAGGTCTCCACCTCGATGACCATCAACGCGCCCGGCTCGCTGCTGCTGCTGCTCTACCAGCTGGTCGGCGAGTCCCAGGGGGTGGCGTCGAACAAGCTCACCGGCACCATCCAGAACGACGTGCTCAAGGAGTACATCGCCCGCGGCACCTACATCTTCCCGCCCAAGCCGAGCCTGCGGCTGATCGCGGACGTCTTCCAGTACTGCAAGGCCGAGATCCCCAAGTGGAACACCATCTCGATCTCCGGCTACCACATGGCCGAGGCCGGGGCGAACCCCGCGCAGGAGATCGCCTTCACGCTGGCCAACGGCATCGAGTACGTGCGCACCGCGGTGGCCGCCGGGATGGACGTGGACGACTTCGCGCCGCGGCTGTCGTTCTTCTTCGTCTCCCGCACCACGCTGCTCGAAGAGGTCGCCAAGTTCCGTGCCGCGCGCCGGATCTGGGCCCGGGTGATGCGTGACACCTTCGGTGCCAAGAACCCCAAGTCGCAGATGCTGCGCTTCCACACCCAGACCGCGGGCGTCCAACTCACCGCCCAGCAGCCCGAGGTGAACCTGGTCCGGGTCTCCGTCCAGGCGCTCGCCGCGGTGCTCGGCGGCACCCAGTCGCTGCACACCAACAGCTTCGACGAGGCCATCGCGCTGCCCACCGAGAAGTCCGCCCGACTGGCGCTGCGCACCCAGCAGGTGCTCGCCTACGAGACCGACATCACCGCCACCGTCGACCCGTTCGCCGGCTCCTACGTGGTGGAGGCGATGACCGACGAGCTGGAGGGCGCCGCCGTCGAACTCATCGAGAAGATCGAGGAGATGGGCGGCGCGGTGGCCGCCATCGAGAACGGCTACCAGAAGTCGGAGATCGAGCGCACCGCCTACCGGATCCAGCAGGAGACCGACTCCGGCGAGCGCACCGTGGTCGGCGTCAACCGCTTCCAGCTGGATGCCGAGGAGCCCTACGAGCCGCTCCGGGTGGACCCGGCGATCGAGGCGCAGCAGGCCGAGCGGCTGGCCCGGCTGCGCGCCGACCGCGACTCCTCGGCGGTGGAGCGGGCCCTGACCGCGCTGCGCAAGGCGGCCGAGGGCAGCAACAACGTGCTCTACCCGATGAAGGAGGCGCTGGCCGCCAAGGCCACCGTCGGCGAGGTCAGCAACGCGCTGCGGGAGATCTGGGGCACCTACACCCCGGTCGACCGGTTCTGACCGGGCCATAGGGAAAGCGGAGAGGCCCGCGACCGGATCGGTCGCGGGCCTCACGCGTTCAGGTCAACCGGGCTGACTACTCGTCACCCTGGCTGTTGTCGTCCTGGCCCTGGTTGCCGTGCAGGCCGAAGGACTTGAAGAAGCCGGTGCCCGGGGAGCCGACACCGGTCGCGGTGTCGTAGCCCTTGGCGGCCGCCAGGCCCTGGTCGGCACCGATCTTGTACAGGCGCACCTTGAGCAGGCCGCCCACGGTGCCCAGGTCCACCACGTTGCCGCGCGCGGTGTGCACCGCGGCGTCGTTGACGTCGTGGAACGCGCGGGTGCCGGCCCGGTCGTACAGCGACGGGTTGGCGAAGCCGACCGGACGGCCGCCACGGGCCTGGATCACGTCGGCCATCATCGCGGCGAACTCCGGCGAGGAGACCGAGGTGCCGCCGTAGCCGCCCTCGCTGTAGGCGCCGCCGGCCGGGGTGTAGCCGACCAGGGTGGCCGCCACCAGGTCACCGCTCATCGCGACGTCCGGGGTGGCGCGCAGCGGGGTGGCCGACTTGGTGCCGTCCGCCGCCACCGTGGAGATGCTGTCCGCGACCACGCCCTGCTGGTACCACGGCTGCGGGAAGTCCTTGGAGACACCGCCGCCGCCACCGAAGTAGAAGTTGCCGGGGAACGGGGTCCAGGACTGCTGGTCGGTCGAGAGCACCGAGCGGCGGTCGCCCATCGAGACCTCGTGGCCGTAGCTGCCGGACTTGTCCTTCAGCTCCAGCGCGGTGCCGCCGACGCCGGTGATCCACGGCGAGGCCGAGGGCCACTGGGTCTGCGCCTGGTTGGTGTCGGCCTGGCAGTTGACGCCGGTCGCGGCGGCGGTCGGCGAGTTGTCGCCGCAGTCGCCGGCGGAGGCCATGAAGGTGATGCCCTCGGCCGCGCCGCGCTCCAGCGCCTGGTTGTCGGCCGCGATCACGCCCGGGTCGAGGTCACCGCTCTTGCCGTGCATGATCTCGCCCCAGGAGTTGGAGACGATGTCGGCCAGGTGGTTGTCCACGATCTTGTTCAGCGCGGCGGTCAGGTCCTGGTCGTAGCAGGAGTTGGCGCCGACGTAGACCACGTTGGCGTCCGGCGCCAGGCCGTGCACCATCTCGACGTCCAGCGACTCCTCGCCCGACCAGTCGCCGCAGTCGGCCTGGTGCTGCCACTGGTCCGGGGTGACGACCTCGGAGTACTGGCCCGGGGCGAACGGCTGGTCACCGTGCGCGGTGGCGAAGTGGTTGGCGTCCGCCTGCATGGTGCCCAGCGCGTAGGCGTCCACGATGGCGACCCGGGCGCCCTTGCCGGTCAGGCCGGACTTGGTGACGCCGTACGCCTTGCGCAGCTGGCTCGGCACGTAGGAGCAGGGGGCGAACGGCTCGTTCTTCTCGTAGCCCTGCGGAGCGCCGTAGGCGATCTTGGAGCCGAAGCCGTTGTCCGAGCAGGTCGCGACGGTCGGCAGCGAGGTCTGCGGGGCGGCGTTCGCGGCCTTGGCGCCGGACTGGCCGGTGGCCTCGGCGGCGGCCTGCGAGACGGCGTTCGAGGAGGCCTTCTGCACCGAGTCGGCCAGGCCCGAGACGGCCGCCACGTCGGCGGCGACCTGGGCCGGGACCACGGCGTCGGCGGCCGGCGCCTTGTGCACGCCGTCCGGGGTGCGGTAGTTGCGGAACTGGGTGCCCAGCGCCCGGGTCAACTGGTCGGTGGTGCCGTTGACCTGGATGTAGTGCTGGTTGGTCTCGCTGATGGTCAGACCGGAGTCGGTCAGCCACTGGCTGACGGCCTTGACCTGCTCAGGGCTGGTGCCGAACCGGGACTGCACCTGGTCGGCCGACAGGAACTGGCCGAACTGCGGCGAGTTCGGGTCGGAGACGGCCTTGGCGAAGGCGTCCAGGCCGGCCTGGTCGCGGCCGGCCAGGTAGACCCGGGCGGTGGCGGCGGTGCCCGCGGGCACGGCGCCGGCGTCGGCCTGCTGGGTGGCCCAGTCCGGGTGGGTGCCCGGCAGCGCCTTGGCGGCGACGGGCCCGGTCGGGCCGGGGTCGGCGATCGCCGGGGAGGCGACCGCGACCGTTCCCAGGACGAGGGCGGCGGCGGCCGGGGCCGCCACGGTTATCCGGGAGAGCCGGCTGCGATTGGCTGGCACGTGGGTTCCCCACTCTCACTTGGGTCACCTCGTCTGCGGGGGCAGCGGGTGACTGCGCCGTGGCCGCACTTTGTAGGCGCTGCCGGACGCGGGCAGGACGGATCGCCCCGGCGACCGGGCTCCTGAAGGAGGGTCGGCGGTGCGGAGTTTGACTGTGCGGACGTTGTCTATTCGTTCGAATGGCCGAAGCTCAAGACTTCGCCTGAACTTTTTGCCAGTACATGACCTAGCCGTCCGCATCCCGATACGCACCGGCCACCCCCTCGTGGTGCGCCCGCCATCCCGTACTGCCGGGCCCGTTGACCAGCCGTTACCTGAGGGGTTCCTACTCGTTGCACAGGTTCATCAACCGGGGCGTCCGCGCGTGAAGGAGGCGGCTGAAACGTGACGTCATACCCACCCGTCGGCCGCGTATGCGTGGAATCCCGGCGAGATTCGGCCGAAGTGCGGCCAAACCCGGCTCCGCACCATAGGCTTGCTGAGGTGAACGATCCTCAGACAATGACGCTCCGTTCGCGGGTGGCGGCGCTGGAGGCCGAGCTGGTGGCCTTCCGCCGCGATCTGCACCGCCACCCCGAGCTGGGCCGTCAGGAGTTCCGCACCACGGGCAAGTTGACGGACCGTCTGACCGCGGCGGGTCTGACGCCCCAGCTGCTGCCCGGCGGCACCGGGCTGATCGTCGACCTGGTCCCGCCCACCGCCGCCCCCGGCACCCCGATGGTCGCCTTCCGGGCCGACATCGACGCGCTGCCCATCGACGACGCCAAGAGCGAGGCGCCGTACCGCTCCACCGTCCCCGGGGTGACCCACGCCTGCGGGCACGACGTGCACACCACGGTGCTGCTCGGCACCGCGCTGGTGCTGGCCGAGGCGCTGCGCGACGGGCGGCTGATCCAGCCGGTGCGGCTGATCTTCCAGCCCGCCGAGGAGGTGATGCCCGGCGGCGCGCTGGACGTGATCGCGGCCGACGGGATGGCCGGGGTCGGGCGGATCTTCGCGGTGCACTGCGACCCCAAGGTGACGGTCGGTCGGATCGGCCTGCGCACCGGCGCCATCACCTCGGCCGCCGACGCGGTGCTGCTGCGCCTGGACGGCCCCGGCGGCCACACCGCCCGCCCGCACCTCACCACCGACCTGGTCACCGCGGTCGCCAGGCTGGCCGCAGACCTGCCCGGCGCGCTGGCCCGCCGGATGGACCCGCGCTGGGGCGTCTCGCTGGTCTGGGGCCGGATCGAGTCCGGCTCGGCCCCCAATGTGATCCCGCAGCACGCCGAGCTGGAGGGCACGGTGCGCTGCCTGGAGCTGGCCGGCTGGCACGAGGCGCCGGACCTGCTGCACGAGCTCGTCAGCAAGATGGCCGAGACCTACCTGGCGAAGGTCAGCCTGGACTACCGGCGCGGGGTCCCGCCGGTGGTGAACGAAGCAGTGTCCATCGCCCAGTTGGAAACGGCGATGACGCGTCAGTTCGGTGCCCAGGGTGAAGAAGTCGTGGAGCCGACCGAGCAGTCGCTCGGTGGTGAGGACTTCTCCTGGTACCTGGAGCACGCGCCGGGTGCGCTGGCCCGGCTCGGGGTCCGCGCGCCGGACGAGACCCAGGTGCGTGACCTGCACCAAGGCCGGTTCGATGTGGACGAGCGCGCGATCGGGATCGGGGTCGAGCTGTTCGCCTCACTGGCGCTGGAGCATGCGGAGGTATAGGGGGAATCCCGTGGGACACTGGGGGCGCTTTGCGGTGTTCACTGCCGCGACGCGCCCCGTGCCACGGTTTGATAACAACCCCAATGGCCCGCCGCCCCGTAATACAACCGTGTTCTACGCGCGTTACGGTGGCGTCCGACCACGCCAAACGGGTGTGTAGAAGGAGATATTCCCTTGCGCCGTTCAGTAAAGCTCGCCGCGGTGGTGCTCTCGGGTTCCCTGGGCATCGCCTCGCTCGCCGCTTGCGGCGCAAAGAGCACCAGCACCTCTTCTTCCGCCAGTGGCGGCGGCTCCGGCATCAAGGTCGGTATGGCCTACGACGTCGGCGGCCGTGGCGACCAGGGCTTCAACGACTCGGCCGCGGCCGGCCTGGACAGGGCCAAGACGGACTTCGGCATCACCGCCAACGAGGCCGAGGCCAAGAACGGTGAGTCCGACTCCGACAAGCAGGCCCGTCTGGAGCAGCTGGTCACCGCCGGTTACAACCCGATCATCGCGGTCGGCTTCGTGTACCAGCCCGCGGTCGAGAAGGTCGCCAAGGAGCACCCGAACGTCAAGTTCGCGATCATCGACTCCGACTCGCCGACCCAGCCGTCCAACGTGACCTCGCTGGAGTTCACCGAGCAGCAGAGCTCGTACCTGGCCGGTATCGCCGCCGCCCTGAAGACCCAGAAGAAGCAGGTCGGCTTCATCGGTGGCGTGCAGTCCGAGCTGATCAAGAAGTTCGAGGCCGGCTACCGGGCCGGTGTGGCCTCCGTCGACCCGAACATCAAGGTCGACGTCACCTACCTGACCACCCCGCCGGACTTCACCGGCTTCAGCGACCCGGCCAAGGGCAAGTCCGCCGCGCAGGGCCAGCTGGACAAGGGCGACGACGTGATCTACACCGCCGCCGGCGCCTCCGGCACCGGTGCGATCCAGGCCGTGGCCGCCAAGCCGGGCACCTGGGCCATCGGTGTCGACTCCGACCAGGCCAAGCAGACCGCGCTGGCCGCCTACAAGAACCAGATCCTGACCTCTGCGCTGAAGAACGTGGACACCGCGGTGTACTCGTACATCCAGAGCGTCAAGAACGGCACGCCGGAGACCGGCATCCAGCGCTTCGACCTGAAGTCGGGCGGTGTCGGCCTGGCCACCACCGGCGGCCACATCGACGACATCAAGGCCAAGCTGGACGCTGCCACCCAGCAGATCGTCTCCGGTACGACCCAGATCCCGACCGCTCCGTCGGCCGGCTGATCCGGATCTGCCCAGCAGTAGCACTCAGCAGTAGGTAGCAAGGGAGGGGCCCGGTGGGTCGCGCGTGAGCGCACTCCGCCGGGCTTCTCCCGTCTCCGCCTCTTCCCCGGCGCGCCGCGTGTTCCCGTCGGCAGCGCACTCAACCCGGCCCTCCCCGGCGCAAGGACGCGCCCGCCACCACCAGGAGATCGCCATCAGCGCATCCACCCCTTCCCTGCGCAAGGGAGGTAACCCCGGCGCCGGGGCCGCGGCCGTCGAGCTGCGCGGCATCACCAAGCGCTTCCCCGGCGTCGTGGCGAACCACGACATCAACCTGACCGTGCGCACCGGCACCGTGCACGCCCTGATGGGCGAGAACGGCGCCGGCAAGTCGACCCTGATGAAGATCCTCTACGGCATGCAGAAGCCGGACGAGGGCACCATCGCCATCAACGGTGAGCAGGTCGAGTTCGCCACCCCGGGTGACGCCATCGCCCGCGGCATCGGCATGGTCCACCAGCACTTCATGCTGGCCGACAACCTGACCGTGCTGGAGAACGTGGTCCTCGGCGGCGAGAAGTTGTTCGGCATCGGCGCCAAGGCCAAGGCGAAGATCAAGGAGATCTCCGACCAGTACGGCCTCGGGGTCCGCCCGGACGTCCTGGTCGAGGACCTCGGCGTGGCCGACCGGCAGCGCGTCGAGATCCTCAAGGTGCTCTACCGCGGCGCCCGGATCCTGATCCTGGACGAGCCCACCGCGGTGCTGGTGCCCCAGGAGGTGGACGCGCTCTTCGACAACCTGCGGGAGCTCAAGGCCGAGGGCGTCACCGTCATCTTCATCTCGCACAAGCTGCACGAGGTGCTCTCGGTGGCCGACGCGATCTCGGTGATCCGCCGCGGCACCACGGTCGGCGACGCCGACCCCCAGACCGTGACGGCCCGCCAGCTCGCCGAGCTGATGGTCGGCAGCGAGCTGCCCAGCCCGGAGAGCCGCGAGTCCACGGTCACCGACACCGAGATGCTCAAGGTCGAGGGCCTGCGGATCGCCAAGCCGGATGCCGAGGGCATCGAGCGCGTGGTGCTGGACGACATCTCGCTGACCATCCGCAAGGGCGAGGTGCTCGGCGTCGCCGGTGTCGAGGGCAACGGCCAGGCCGAACTGGTCGAGGCCATCATGGGCATGCTGCCGCTGGACGCCGGCACCGTGGTGCTGGACGGCCAGGAGCTGACCGGCAAGCTCACCCGGGCCCGCCGCGAGGCCGGCATCGGCTACGTCCCGGAGGACCGGCACCGGCACGGCCTGCTGCTGGAAGCCCCGCTCTGGGAGAACCGGATCCTCGGCCACGTCACCGAGGCGCCCAACTCCAAGGGCGTCCTGCTCGACCCGGCCGCGGCCCGCCGCGACACCGAGCGGATCGTGCGCGAGTACGACGTCCGCACCCCGGGCATCGAGGTCACCGCGGCCTCGCTCTCCGGCGGCAACCAGCAGAAGCTGATCGTCGGCCGCGAGATGAGCCACGACCCCAAGCTGCTGATCGCCGCCCACCCGACCCGTGGCGTGGATGTCGGCGCCCAGGCGCAGATCTGGGGCCAGATCCGGGCGGCCCAGCGGGAGGGTCTGGCGGTGCTGCTGATCTCCGCCGACCTGGACGAGCTGATCGGCCTCTCCGACACCATCCGGGTGATCTACCGCGGCCGCCTGGTCGCGGACGCCGACCCGGCCACCGTGACCGCCGAGGACCTCGGCACCGCGATGACCGGTGCGGCCGCCGGCCACATCGAGTCCGACGAGGAGGCGCTCGTCGAGGCGGCGGTCGTCGCCGACGAGGAGCACGGCCGGCTCCACGTTCCGCTGGAGGACGCGATCACCGAGGCCGCCGGCGAGGAGACCGCTGGCGAGACCGCCGCCGGCGAGGACACCGCCGGCGAAGACGCCACCGACAGCGACACTGACAGCGCCGCTGATAGCGCCACCACCACCGACACCGCCGGCGACGACGCCCAGGCGGGGGAGTGACCGAGATGACCACTTCGACCGAACCCTCCCCCAGCCTCCCGCCGGGCGGGGCCTCCAGGCGCGGCTGGCTCCGGCGGATCGACCGCGAGCGGCTGCTGCTGGCCATCGCGGCACCCGTGCTGGCCGTCATCGTCTCGGTGGCGCTCTGCTCGCTGCTGCTCGCCGTCGCCGGGTACAACCCCGGCGAGGCGTTCCGGCTGATGTCCACCTACGGCTTCGCCTCCGATGGGCAGGTGGCGATCCTCAACAAGGCGACCACCTACTACATCGCCGGTGTCGCGGTGGCCTTCGGCTTCCGGATGAACCTGTTCAACATCGGTGCCGACGGCCAGTACCGGCTCGCCGCGCTGTTCGCCGCCTTCGTCGGCGGCGCGGTGGACCTGCCGTCGTTCATCGAGATCCCGCTGGTGCTGATCACCGCCATGCTGGTCGGCGGCCTGTGGGCGGCCATCGCCGGTGTCCTCAAGGTCACCCGCGGGGTCAGCGAGGTGATCTCGACGATCATGCTGAACGCGATCACCACCGGTGTCATCGGCCTGCTGCTGGTGCCCGGCCGTTTCGCGCCGAGCGTCAGCAGCGGCAGCAGCAACAGCATCCAGACCAAGATGATGGCCCCGTCCAGCAACTTCTTCACCTTCAGCACCATGGGCGGCCAGCTCTACGGCTTCATCATCATCGCGGTGGTGATCGGTGTGCTGTTCCAGCTGACCCTGAGTCGCACCCGGTTCGGCTTCGACCTGCGGGCCACCGGGCGCTCCGAGGAGGCGGCCGGCGCCAGCGGCGTCAACGTCAAGCGCATGGTGCTGACCAGCATGTGCGTCTCTGGTGCGCTGGCCGGTCTGATCGGCATGCCGGACCTGCTGTCCGCGGACACCGGCCACTACTTCGGTCAGAGCTTCCAGGCCGGTATCGGCTTCACCGGCATCGCGATCGCACTGCTCGGCCGCAACACCCCGGTCGGCATCGCCTTTGCGACGCTGCTCTGGGCCTTCCTGGACGCCACCGCCGGGCAGCTGTCGACGAACAACTTCCCGCCGGAGATCATCGACGTCATGAAGGGCACCATCGTCATCTGCGTGGTCGTCGCCTACGAGCTGGTCCGCCGCTTCGGGCTGAAGCGCCAGCAGCAGAAGGTCGGCGCCCAGCTCGCCGCTCAGGCCGCCGCGGCGGCGAAGAAGGAGGTGGCGGCATGAGCACCGCGACCGAGACCCGTCCCAAGCCGGCCGGCAAGGCGCCGGCCAAGGGCGCCAAGAAGCTCTCCTGGCCGATCGTGCTGCTGCTGTCGGCCGGTGCCCTGGTGCTGTTCTCGGTGGTCGGCATGATCACCGGGAACCACAGCCTGACCTCCTCCGGCCAGGTCTCCGCCGCGCTCGGCGCCGCAGTGCCGATCGGCATGGCCGGCCTCGGCGGCCTCTGGTCCGAGCGGGCCGGCGTGGTCAACATCGGCCTCGAAGGCATGATGGTGGCCGGCACCTTCGCCGGCGCCTGGACCGGCTACCTGGTCAACCCCTGGGTCGGCCTGCTGGCCGGCATGGCGGCGGGCGCGCTCGGCGGCCTGCTGCACGCGGTGATCACGGTCGGCTTCGGCGTCGACCACATCGTCTCCGGTGTCGGCATCAACCTGCTGATCCCCGGTCTGTGCCTGTACATCAACCGGATCTACTACACGGACTACATCAGCGCCGGTGCCGGTGCCTCCAAGTCCCCGCCGACCCAGCCGCTGCCGTTCATCACCGTGCAGCACCTGTCGCAGTGGCTGGACAGCGTCGAGGGCCACCACTGGTTCCTGATCTCGGACCTGGCCGGCGTGGTCGGCGGTCTGGTCACCAACCTCTCGGTGGTCACGCTGATCGCGGCCGCCCTGCTGGTCGCCAGCTACTTCATCCTGTGGCGGACCACCTTCGGCCTGCGGCTGCGCTCCTGCGGTGAGAACCCGACCGCCGCCGAGTCGCTGGGCGTCAACGTCTACAAGTACAAGTACATCGCGGTGATCGCCTCCGGTGGCTTCGCCGGCCTGGGCGGTGCCTACCTGTCGATGGTCGCGGCCAACGTCTTCCAGGACGGGCAGACCGGCGGCCGCGGCTACATCGGTCTGGCCGCGATGATCTTCGGTAACTGGCTGCCCGGCGGGCTGGCCACCGGCGCGGGCCTGTTCGGCTTCACCGACAGCCTGCAGCTGCGCGACCCGAGCTCGGTGCACGTGCTGCTGCTGGTCGTCTCGATCGTCCTGGCGCTGCTGGGCCTGTGGAACCTGTACCGCCGCAAGTGGGTCGGTGCCGCGGTCACCCTGGTGGCGTCCGGTGCGCTGGCGCTCTGGTACGCCTCCACCAGCACCGTGGAGCGTCCGCTGATCGTGGCCTCGCCGTACGTCATCACCCTGGTGGTGCTGGCGCTCTCGGCCCAGCGGCTGCGCCCGCCGAAGGCGGACGGCCAGATCTACCGCAAGGGCCAGGGCAAGTGACGGCGGCTCAGGATGCGGCGGCGATCGACTGGGAGCGGCTGCGGGCCGCGGCCCGGGACGCGATGTCCCGGGCCTACGCCCCCTACAGCAAGTACCCGGTCGGCGCTGCGGCGCTGGTCGACGACGGTCGGGTGGTGACCGGCTGCAACGTGGAGAACGCCTCCTACGGCCTCGGCCTGTGCGCCGAGTGCGGGCTGGTCTCGGCGCTGTACGCCAGCGGTGGCGGCCGACTGGTCGCATTCACCTGTGTGGACGGCGCCGGGGAGCCGCTGATGCCGTGCGGCCGCTGCCGCCAGCTGCTCTGGGAGCACGGCGGTCCTGAACTGCTGGTCGAACTCCCCAGCGGGATCAAGCCGATGACCGAGGTGCTGCCCGACGCCTTCGGTCCGGAGCGGCTGTAGTTCCGGAACGGCTGTAGCCGGGCCGGTTGTCGTCGGACCGGTTGTAGTCAGCAGTACTGTGACGCGCGTAGAGTGACGCGTGGGGCGGCCGAGCAGTGGCCGCCCCACGCGTTCCTCGCTTTTCGGGGTCCTGGAGGGCCCCCTTCCTTCCCCTGGAGCCAAGCCATGGACGTCATCTCCGTCATCCGCGCCAAGCGCGACCGCCAGGAGCTGACCGATGATCAGATCGACTGGGTGATCGACGCCTACACCCGCGGCGCCGTGGCCGACGAGCAGATGTCCGCACTGGCCATGGCGATCCTGCTGAACGGGATGAACCTGCGCGAGATCAGCCGCTGGACCGACGCGATGATCCGCTCCGGCGTCCGGATGGACTTCTCCGGGCTCAGCCTGCCCACCAGTGACAAGCACTCCACCGGCGGCGTCGGCGACAAGATCACCCTGCCGCTGGCCCCGCTGGTGGCCGCCTGCGGTGCCGCCGTGCCGCAGCTCTCCGGGCGCGGCCTCGGCCACACCGGCGGCACCCTGGACAAGCTGGAGTCGATCCCCGGCTGGCGGGCGCTGCTCTCCAACGAGGAGATGCTCCAGGTGCTGGGCGACACCGGCGCGGTGATCTGCGCGGCCGGTGACGGGCTGGCCCCCGCCGACAAGAAGCTCTACGCGCTGCGTGATGTCACCGGCACCGTCGAGGCGATCCCGCTGATCGCCTCCTCGATCATGTCCAAGAAGATCGCCGAGGGCACCGGGGCACTGGTGCTGGACGTCAAGGTCGGCTCCGGGGCCTTCATGAAGAACCTGGCGGACGCCCAGGAGCTGGCCCGCACCATGGTCGGCCTGGGCCGCGGCGCCGGGGTCAACACGGTGGCGCTGCTCACCGACATGTCCACCCCGCTCGGCCTGACCGCCGGCAACGCCCTCGAGGTCCGCGAGTCGGTCGAGGTGCTGGCCGGCGGCGGCCCCGCCGACGTGGTGGAGCTGACCGTCGCGCTCGCCCGGGAGATGCTGGCCGCCGCCGGCGTGCACGGCAAGGACCCGGCCGAGGCCCTGCGGGACGGATCCGCGATGGACCACTGGCGCCGCATGATCAGCGCGCAGGGCGGCGACGTGGACGCGCCGCTGCCGGTCGCCAAGGAGCAGCACGTGATCGCGGCCCCGGCCACCGGCGTGCTGACCGCCCTCGACGCCTACGCGGTCGGCGTCTGCGCCTGGCGCCTCGGCGCCGGCCGGGCCCGCAAGGAGGACCCGGTGCAGGCCGGAGCGGGCGTCGAGATGCACGCCAAGCCGGGCGACACCGTCACAGCCGGCCAGCCCCTGCTGACCCTGCACACCGACACCCCCGAGCGCTTCGACTACGCCATCGAGGCCCTGGCCGGCGGCATCGAGGTCTCCCCGGTGGGCACCGAGTACACCCGCACGCCGCTGATCCTGGACCGGATCGGCTGAGCACGCCGACGGCCCGGTGCGTCCCCGCGGCGCACCGGGCCGTCGAGGCGGTGAGAGCCGCCGCGGCTCGGTCAGGTGGTCCCCGGGCCGTACGTCATGAGCTCGCTGGTGTCGATCGTCCACGGGCCGACGGTGACCTGGTCGCCGAAGGTGAACTTCTCGCGGGAGGCGTACTTCGGCTCGGAGTGCACGATGCCGGTGCCGTCGCGCGGGTCGACCAGGAGGTAGTGCGGGATGCCCATGGCGGCGTAGTCGCGGACCTTGTTCTCGTAGTCGTTCTCGGGGTTCGACTTGGAGACGATCTCCACGACCAGCAGCACCTCCTGAGGCAGGAGCGCCGGCCCCTCGCCTCGCAGGGTCGCCTCCGGAAAGACCATCAGATCCGGCCGCCGGAGTCGGCCGAGGCCGCTGTCCTCCAGATCCGCGCCCGCATAAGCGATGTACCCCGAATGGGTGTCCGGCAGTTGGGCGTTGAGTTGCCGCGCGAGCCGGAAGATCGCGTATTCGTGCCGCTTGACCGGCGACATCATCATGACGATCTGGCCGTCAGCGATCTCTATGGCTCCTATCCCCGGCACCTGCGGCAGCTGGTCGGCGATCTCGCGGAGCCGGGCGAACGTCGCGGCGTCGATGCTCATGCCGGAAGCGTACCCACGCCCGCCGACCGCCGGGCTGCGATCGCCTGCCGGGTCGCGTAGAGGGTGACGCCCGCCGCGAGGGCCATCGCGGTGAGGCCGACCGCCGCCGACCCCGGCCAGCCGACGGCGTGGTAGGCGTCGGCGCCCAGGGTGCCGCCGAGGCTGTTGCCCAGGTAGTAGGCGATCAGGTAGAGGGCGGAGGCCTGGGCGCGGCCGTGGGTAGCGGTGCGGCCGACGGCGGACGAGGCGGTGGCGTGGCCGGCGAAGAAGCCGGCGGTGATCAGCACCAGGCCGAGCAGGGCGCCGGTCAGTGAGTCGGTGAGGGAGAGCAGCAGGCCCGCGGTGGTGCAGCCGATCGCGGTGTAGAGCGCACCGCGGCGCCCGAGCCGGGCGGCCAGCCGACCTGCGCCGGCCGAGGAGGCGGTGCCGACCAGGTAGACCACGAAGATCGAGGCGGCCACCGACTGCGGCAGGTGGAAGGGTGCGGCGATCAGCCGGAAGCCGACGGTGTTGTAGACCGCGCCGAAGACCGCCATGAAGAGCAGGCCCAGACCGTAGAGCCGCAGCAGCAGCGGGTTGCGCAGATGGGAACCGACGGTGCGGCGCAGCGCCCGGGCGTCGACCGGGGAGCGGCGGAAGTGCCGCGCGGGCGGGATCAGCAGCCGGAACGCGACGGTGGCGGCCAGCGCCAGCAGGGCCGAGGAGACCAGGCCCCAGCGCCAGCCCCAGGCGGCGGCGGACCAGCCGGCGACCAGCCGTCCGCCCATGCCGCCGATGCTGTTGCCGGCCACATAGAGCCCCATCGCGGAGGCCAGGGCGCTCGGGTGCACCTCTTCGGCCAGGTAGGCCATCGCGGTGGCGGGCAGCCCGGCCAGTGCCGCGCCCTGGATGGCGCGCAGGGCGACCAGGGTGGTGAGGTCGGGGGCGAACGGCAGCGCGACGGCGATCAGTGAGGCGGCCGCCATCGAGCCGGTCATCACCGCGGTGCGGCCGAACCGGTCGGACAGCGCGCTGGCCGGCAGCAGGCCGAGCGCCAGACCCAGGGTGGCGGCGGAGGCGGTCCAGCTGGCCTGACCGGGGGTCAGCGAGAGGTCGGCGGCGAGCAGCGGCAGCAGGCCCTGGGTGGAGTAGAGCAGGACGAAGGTGGCGATACCGGCGGCGAAGAGCGCCAGGTTGGAGCGGCGGAAGTCGCGCTGCCCGGGCAGCAGGCGGGTGTCGGCCTGCGGGGGTGCGGCAGCCTGCGGGGTCCCATCGGTCTCCGGGGTCCCACCGGTGTGTGGGGTCCCACCGGCCTGCGGGGTCCCAACGGTGTGTGGGGTCCCATCGGTCTGTGGGGCGGCGGAGGTTGGCGTAGGGGCGACGGCGGGGGTTGGGGCGGCATCCGGCGCGCTGGCGGCGAATGCCCCGGTATCGGCGGAGGGCATGCCATAGAACGTAGCTTCGGTCCATTCCATGCGTCCAATACATGAATGGGCGATAATCAATGCTGTGATGCATGAGCGGTCCCAGTCGGCGTCGGCCCAGTCCGCGTTGGCCCAGCCTTCGTTGGCCCAGCCTTCGTTCGAGCTCGGCCCCGATGCCCCGGGCGTCATCCTGGCGCCCCGGCTGGCCCAGTTCGCCGCCGTGGCGCGACTGGAGCACATCACCCGGGCCGCGGAGGAACTGGGCATGCCGCAGCCCACGCTGTCCCGAGCGATCGCCCGGTTGGAGGCGGAGCTGGGGGTCGCCCTGCTGGCCCGGCAGGGCCGCGCGGTGCGGCTGACCAGGGCGGGTCGGCTGCTGCTCGACGCGGTCGAGCGGGCGCTGGCCGAGCTGGACCGGGGCGCGGCGGCGATGCTGGCCGAGACCGACCCGGCGAGCGGCCGGGTGGCCTTCGGGTTTCTCCACACCATGGGGACGGATGCGGTCCCGGCGCTGCTGCGCGGCTTCAGGGCCGACCATCCGGGGGTGAGGTTCCAACTGGTGCAGGACTATGTGGCGGCGATGCTGGAACGGCTGCGCGCCGGTGAGCTGGACCTCTGCCTGGTCTCGCCGATTCCGTCCGAGCCCGAGTTGACGGCCCGCCAACTGGACGAGCAGCAGCTTTACTTGGCGGTTCCGGCCGACCACCGGCTGGCGGTGCGGCGGCGGATCCGGCTGGCGGAGGCGGCGGAGGAGCCGTTCGTCGCGGTGGAGTACGGCTACGGGCTGCGCACCATCACGGACGAGTTCTGCGCCCAGGCCGGCTTCACTCCGCGGATCGCCTTCGAGGGTGAGGACACCGAGACGCTGCGCGGCTTGGTCGCGGCCGGGCTCGGGGTGGCGCTGCTGCCGCCGGGTCTGGTGCCGCGGCCCGGGGTGGTCGAGCTGGCGGTGACGGCGCCGCGCACCCGGCGGGCGATCGGGCTCGCCTGGGTGACCGGCCGGCCGCTGCCGCCGCCAGCCGAGGCGTTCCGCGACTTCGTGCTCGCTCGGCGGGGGCGGTTGTTGGATCACGGGTGACGGGGCGAGGGTTAATAATGCCCATTATTGCAGCCTGCTTGTCGCGGCGTGGGGTGCGCGAGTGGGTTGTTAATAATGGGCATTATTAGCGCCCACTGCCGGTTTGGGTGAGGCGCCGGGCCCCGGCGTGGGCGGGGTTCCAGGCTGGGGGCAGATAGCGGTTCAGGAAATGCTAATGGCCATTATTAATGAGCCGCATTAATAATGGCCAATACCGGCAAGCCCGAGTGAACCCTCGGCGTGGGCATTGGGTATCTACGCGCGTAGGGCTTAGACTCCCGCAATGCAGAAGCAGATCCCTCTCCCCGCGGGCACCACGGCCCCGCGCATCCCCACCGCCGAGCAGATCCGCCGCGCCCCAAGGTCGTGCTGCACGACCACCTGGACGGCGGCCTCCGCCCCGAGACGATCGTCGAGCTCGCCGCCGCCTGCGGCTACCAGAAGCTGCCCACCACCGACCCGGCCAAGCTGGGCATCTGGTTCCGCGAGGCCGCCGACTCCGGCTCGCTGGAGCGCTACCTGGAGACCTTCGCGCACACCTGCGCCGTGATGCAGACCCGCGAGGGCCTGGTCCGCGTCGCCGCCGAGGCCGCCGAGGACCTGGCCGCCGACGGCGTGGTCTACGCCGAGGTGCGCTACGCCCCCGAGCAGCACCTGGAGGGCGGCCTGACCCTGGACGAGGTGGTCGAGGCGGTCCAGGAGGGCTTCCGGATCGGCGAGGCCAACGCCCGCGCCAACGGCGACCGGATCAAGGTGGGCACCCTGATCACCGCCATGCGCCACGCCGCCCGCTCCCAGGAGATCGCCGAGCTGGCCAACCGCCACCGCGACACCGGCGTGGTCGGCTTCGACATCGCCGGTGCCGAGGCCGGCTTCCCGCCCACCCGCCACCAGGCCGCCTTCGACTACCTCAAGGGCGAGAACAACCACTTCACCATCCACGCCGGTGAGGCCTTCGGGCTGCCGTCGATCTGGGAGGCGCTGCAGTGCTGCGGCGCGGACCGGCTCGGTCACGGCGTGCGGATCACCGACGACATCACCGTGCACGACGACGGCACCGTGACGCTCGGCCGGCTGGCCGCCTACGTCCGGGACAAGCGGATCCCGCTGGAGATGTGCCCCACCTCCAACCTGCAGACCGGTGCCGCCAGTTCCTACGCCGAGCACCCGATCGGCCTGCTCACCCGCCTGAAGTACCGGGTCACCGTGAACACCGACAACCGGCTGATGAGCGGCACCAGCATGAGCCAGGAGTTCGCCCACCTGATCGAGGCGTTCGGCTACGACCTGGACGACATGCAGTGGTTCACCGTCAACGCGCTGAAGTCGGCGTTCCTGCCGTTCGACGAGCGGCTGGCGATGATCAACGACGTGGTCAAGCCCGGCTATGCCGAGCTGAAGGCCGAGTGGCTGTTCGGCTCCTCGTCCTGAGCCTGCCCCGAGCTACTGCCGAACTCGTCCTGAGCTCGTCGGAGTTCGGGGCTCCGGCTCGATCTGACGTCCGTAAGCGGTCTGACGAAACGTCAGGCCGCTTATGTCATACGGTCCGACGATTCACTCACACGGCTGATGCGCTTTTGGCCCGGGTCCTCGGCTGTGTCTACGGTGTGCCAGTCACTGCTGACACGGCGCAGCGGCGTATCCCGGGACGGCTGCCGCCCCGGGCCAGGCTGGGGCGCCGGCCCGAGAGGACACGAGGACTACTCATGAAGCAGGCCACTCTGAAGGCCGCCGGTACCGCGGCGCTCGCCATCGCGGCGGTCGCCGCGGGTACCGCCTCGGCTTCCGCCGCCACCGGCGGCCTGAGCGCACTCCCCACCGGCACCCTGCCCGACACCGGTGCTGTGACCGGTGCGCTGAGCCACGCCCCGGCCCTCGGCGGCCCGGTCGCGCAGACCACCGGCCTGCTCAACCAGGGCGCCGGCCAGCAGGCGGCGGCCGATGCCACCGCCGGTCTGACCCGCGGCCTGCCGCTCGGCGCCGTGTCCAGCGTTGCCAAGCAGGCGCCCGGTCCGCTGGCCGGGCTGCTGGGTGGCGTGGTGCCGGTGAGCGGTGGTCTGCCGGGCCTGGGCGGCTGACCTACGCCCGATCCCGGACTGTGGCGCGGCTCCCGATCTCGGGCCGCGCCACAGCAGTCGTTCGGCCCACAGCAGTCGTTGAGCGCACAGCAGTCGTCAGGCTGGCAGCAGTCGCTAGACCCGCAGCGGTCGTCAGGCCCGCAGCAGTCGTCGGACCCACAGATCCACGCCGGTCATCAGGGCTCCTGGGGCAGGAGCACCCAGAGCGCCAGGTAGATCAGGAACTGCGGGCCGGGCAGCAGGCAGGAGGCCAGGAAGATCAGCCGGACCGTCCAGGGGTCAGGCCGAACCGCTCGGCGACCCCGGCGCAGACACCGGCGACCAGACGCTTGTGACGGGGGCGGGCCAGGGGGCGCATCGGATTCTCCTTGCTCGGAGGCGTTGACCGGACGCCTCCATGCTCGCCGCGAGCACCGGGTTCAGGCCTCCGCCTGGATGCCGATCCGCGCCCCCGGGGTTTCACCGGTCGGGACCACCCTGGTGTCAGGGACGGTCTCAGGGTCGGCCCCGAGACGCACCACCCGACTGGGCGCCGCCGCCCGGCCCCGCCGCAGTGCGGCCCGGGTCGCCGGGACCACCAGCAGATGGGCCAGCGCCGCGCCGATCACCCCGAGCAGCACGTCGTCCACGTTCAGCACCCGCCCGGCCGAGGTCTCCAGCACCTCGAGGCCGGTGGCGAACAGCGCACTGGAGCCGATCGCCTGCAGGAACGACGGGAACCAGGCGGCGCGCAGCCGGCCGCCGATCAGCGGGAGCAGCACCCCGAGCGGTGCCGTCTGGCCGACCGCGGTCAGGGTTTGGCCGAGCGCCGCGGAACTGCCCGAGCTGAACGCCCGGTGCAGGGTGGCGAACGGGGTCAGGTTGGCGTCGTAGGCCCAGGCGGTCGGCACTTGGCGCAACATCAGCCAGCCGAGCAGGGCGACGTGCAGGGTGAGCAGGAGCAGGGCGGCCGAACGGACCGCCAGGGGGAGCGAGGTGCGAGGGCGCGCGCGGAGCTGAGCACCGCCCTCGGGCCGAGCCGTCGGGGCCGGTTCTCGCTCTGGGATCCGCACCGTGCCTGGCGCGCTTCGCACGCCGGTGCTGTCTCGCTGCACGCTGGTGTGGACGCGGGCCCGGGAGCGGCCGGTTGCAGGACGCGGCCGTTCTACCGGGTGGTGCCACTCACACCGCCGCGCACACCGTGGTCAGCCACTGCGGTCACTGCGGTCTGCGATCACTAGCAGTGCAAGGTCCCGGAGGGGGTCGGAGAGGGCGACGGTGCCGCGCTGAACACGCTGCCACCGGGGACGGAGGGACTCGGGCTCGCACTGGCCAGGTCGGGGAGACCGCGCGCCAGGCCGCGCAACGTGCCCGCGGGCGGGCTGGGGGCGACCGCCGGCGGCCGGAGCGGGCTGGGGCAGGAACCGCGGCTGGCGGGCGCGCCGGCGTCCACCGGGATCGCGGTCGGCCGGATCCCGCAGCCGCCGGCCAGCAGTGCGACGGCCACCGCACCGCCGACCGCCAGCGCCAACCGCCGCCCGCGTGCGACCCGTACCTCGCTCACTGCTCCGACCTCCGCTCGGTTGTGTCCCCCGAGTCCCCGAAGTCCCCGAAGTCCCCGGTGTCCCCGGTGTCCCCGAAGTCCCCGGCGCCGCCCCCACCGCGCTGCTCAGACGCGGCAGACTGCCCGGGCGCGCCCGCCGTGGCGCCGCCCCTCGCAACACCGCCCCCCGAAGCGTCACCCACCGAAGCCCCAGCCGCCGCCGGCCGCAGCGGCAGCCGCAGGGTGAACACCGCACCGCCCTGCTCGCCGTTGGCCGCCGTGATGGTGCCGCCGTGGATCTGCGCGTTGGCCATCGCGATGGACAGGCCGAGACCGCTGCCCTCGGACCGGGCCCGCCCCTTGTCCGCCTTGTAGAACCGGTCGAAGACGTGCGGCAGCACCTCCTCGGGGATGCCGGGCCCGCTGTCGGTGACCCGCACCACCACCTCGCCGGCCCCGGTCGGCCCGACGCCCTGGCGCACGGTGACCTTGACCGGGGAGCCGCCGTGCTTGAGCGCGTTGCCGATCAGGTTGGCGAAGACCACGTCCAGTCGGCGCGGGTCGACCACGGCCCGCACTCCGCGCGGGGCGTCCACCTCGACCGCGTCGTACCAGGCGCGGCCGTCGATGCAGGACATCACCAGGTCGGCGATGTCCATTTCGTCGGCGACCAGCTTGGCGGTGCCGGCGTCGAACCGGGTGACCTCCATCAGGTTCTCCACCAGGTCGGAGAGCCGGCGGGTCTCGCTGACCACCAGCCGTACGGCCGGCTCGATCATCGGGTCGAGCGCGTCCGCCTCGTCCTCCAGGATGTCGGTCACGGCTGTCATCGCGGTGAGCGGGGTGCGCAGTTCGTGCGACATGTCGGCGACGAACCGGCGGCTCTGCGCCTCGCGGGCGCTCAACTCCTCGACCTGCTCCGAGAGTGCCTCCGCGGTGCTGTTGAACGTCCGTGCCAGGTCGGAGAGTTCGTCGGTGCCGCTGACCTCCAGCCGGGTGTCCAGCTTGCCCTCACCCAACCGCCGGGCGGCCTCCGCGAGTTGGCGCACCGGGCGGAGCACGGTGGCGGACGCGGCCTGGGCCAGCAGGGTGGCGGCGATCAGCGCCAGCAGGGTGGCCACCGCCAACGACCAGCCCAGCGTGTTGAGATCGGCCCGCTCGTTGTCCAGCGACTTGAACATGTAGGCGGTCGGGCCGGTGGGCACCACCTTGGTCCCGCCGACCACATAGGGCTGGCCGTCCAGGTTCACCCGCTGCCAGTACAGGTGGTACTCGTTCGGGTTGCCCGCGCCGACCGCGCGCGGAGTGGTCACCGCCAGCTGAAGGGCGTGCGGCACCTGGGCGGCGGTGAACCGCGGGTCCGAGACGGCGGTGCAGTCCGGCTGGTTCTCGTCCACCACCACGACGTTGTAGCTCAGCCCGGAACTCGCCACCTCGGTGGCCAGTTGCGCCAGCGCCGGGCAGCCGGCGTTCAGCGGCAGCCCCTGGACGCTTCGGCTGAGTGACACCCGGAAGTCGTTGAGCGCGGTGTCCTGGGCCCGCTTGAGGACCGCGTCCCGGTTCAGCCAGTACGCGATCCCGGAGGCGGAGACCGCGGCCGTCAACGCCACCACGGCGAACACGGCGGCGAGCCGGACCCGCAGCGAACTCAGCCGCAGCCGTCGCCGCCAGGCCTGGCGGCGGCCGTTCTGATGGTCAGTCACGTGTCGGGTCAGCCATTCACTCTGGGCAGGACGGTCAGGAGGGCGGGTCCAGACGATAGCCGACGCCGCGGACCGTGCGGATCAGGGTGGGTGCCGAAGGGACATCCTCCACCTTGGCCCGCAGTCGCTGCACACAGGCGTCCACCAGGCGCGAGTCGCCCAGGTAGTCGTGCTCCCAGACCAGCCGCAGCAGCTGCTGGCGGGAGAGCGCCTGGCCCGGCCGGCGGCTGAGTTCCAGCAGCAGCCGCAGCTCGGTCGGGGTGAGCTGGAGGTCCTGGCCGTCCTTGGTCACGGTCATCGCGGAACGGTCGATCACCAGCGAGCCGAACGCCGAGGAGTCCGAGTTCTCCCGCTCGCCGCGGCGCAGCACCGCGCGGATCCGGGCGTCCAGCACCCGTGGCTGGACCGGTTTGACCACGTAGTCGTCGGCGCCGGACTCCAGGCCGACCACCACGTCGATGTCGTCCGAGCGGGCCGTCAGCAGGATGATCGGCAACTGGTCGGACCGCCGGATCCGCCGGCAGACCTCGAAGCCGTCGATGCCCGGCAGCATCACGTCCAGCACGATCAGGTCGGGCCGCTGCTCCTTGAACAGCCGCAGGCCGTCCTCGCCGGAGGCGGCGGCGGCCACACGGTGGCCCTGGCGGGTGAGGGCGAGTTCGAGGCCGGTCCGGATGGCGTCGTCGTCCTCGATCAGAAGGAGGAAAGGCACCTGTTCATTCTGGCTCAAGGATTGTGTTGCCGGGAACCGTCCGGAGCAGGTGGGACGTCAAGGGTGTCGAGCGCCACTTGGGATCGCGGGACCTTCGTCCTGAGGCTTGTGACACCGCTGTGACAGTCGGCGGACACCGTCATGACGGGTGGCGGGCAGGATTTTCGTTGTCACCGCGAGAGACCGCCACGGCGGACCGGAACGGAGACGCGAAAGGACCCGCTCGTACCGACCATGGGGGCGCACGATGAACGAAACGCTTGAGACCCGGAGCTTCTGGGACGCCAAGTGTTCCTCACCGGCGCGGGGGCGGTTGGACGGCTGCTCAGGGGGACGCCGGGGGGCGTCGGCAGCCGGGGTCACGGGGGGACGAAGGGGGCGACCCTCTACCGGCTGGCGCCGGTGGAGGAGCGCCTGCCGTCGACGGGACAGGGGGGTGCGACGGGGGACTCGTCGGCCGCCGAGGTGGACCACCTGACGGAGTTCACCGCGTATGTGCGCGAGCGCCGCGCCTCCCTGTACGCGACGGCCTACCACCTGACCGGCGACCGCTACGAGGCCGAGGACCTGCTGCAGAGCGCGCTCTTCAGCACCTACCGGGCCTGGGGCCGGATCGCCGACAAGGCGGCGGTCGGCGGCTACCTGCGCCGCACCATGACCAACCTGCACATCTCGGCCTGGCGCCGGCGCAAGCTCAACGAGTACCCCACCGAGGAGCTCCCCGAGACCGTCGGCGACACCGACGCGATGGGCGGCACCGAGCTGCGGGCGGTGCTCTGGCAGGCGCTCGCCAAGCTCCCGGAGAACCAGCGCACCATGCTGGTGCTGCGCTACTACGAGGGCCGCACCGACCCGGAGATCGCCGACATATTGAACATCAGCGTCGGCACCGTCAAGAGCAGCATCTGGCGCGCCCTGCGCCGGCTGCGCGACGACGAGCACCTCAACCTCACCGGCGACACCACGCACGCCTTCGGCGAGCTGGTCGCCTGAACCACCCCACAACTCCCGTCGGGGGACGGGTAAGCGGGCGCGGAGTCGCGCGGGACTCGGGGGAGCCCCCGCCGGCAGGGAAGCCGCGCCCCACACAGGGCCGGACCCGGCATCTCGGGAGAGGATGCCGGGTCCGGTTCTGTTTTCAGAGTTCGACGATCCGAGCGAGGTCGATCTCGATCGGGAACGGGAGCTCGGTCTTCAGCTGACGGACGTGGTGACCGCCGGCAGGGCGGGCGGGTAGACGCCGGTCTCCCGGTTGAGCCAGAACTCGAACACCTCCGGCAGATCGCTCGCACCGCGCTCGACGCGCCAGTAGTAGGGGATGCCGGCTTCGGCGTACAGGTTCGGTGCAGCGCGAAGAACAGCTCGCCGCGCACCGTGCCGTGCCAGAGGCCGGTCCGCTCCTGCGGCACGACGTGTCCGTCCAGCAGGTCGAAGTCGAAGGGCAGGTCGAGCGCGATGGCCTGCTGGTAGGTCAGCAGGCCATCGGGGACCAGCCAGTAGGGCCGAGCGGTTGCCACGGCACTCACGTTAGCCGCCCACCCGCGCCGCTTGCCCGTTTTGGTCCTCTGTTCCCCCCAACGGGCGACCCGCCGCCCGGTACCGCCCCGGCGACACCCTGTACTCGCGCTTGAAGGCCTTGGCGAAGGCGAACTCGCTGAGGTAGCCGGTGCGGTGGGCGATGGTGCGCAGGGGGGCGTCGGTGTCGCGGAGGAGGCGGCCGGCGGTGGTCATCCGCCACCAGGTGAGGTAGGCGAGCGGGGGCCGGCCGACCAGGGTGGTGAAGCGGCGGGCGAAGGCGGCGCGGGAGAGGCCGGCCCGGGCGCCGAGTTCCTCGACGGTCCAGGGGCGGGCGGGGTCGTCGTGGATCGCGTGCAGGGCGGTGCTGATCGCCTGGTCGTGCAGGGCGTGGGCCCAGCCGGGGCGTTCGGTGTCGGCCTGCTCGGCGTACCAGGCGCGCAGGACGTGCAGCAGCAGGGTGTCGAGCAGGGCGGGGAGCAGGGCGTCCGCGCCGGGTCGGCGGTCCGTCAGTTCGTCGGCCAGCAGATCGATCACGGTGCGCAGCCGGGCGTGGCGGCCGTCCCGGGTGCGCAGGTGCAGGTGGGGCGGCAGTTCGGCGAGCAGTGGGTGCGGGCGGGCCTGGTTGAGCAGGTAGGCGCCGCAGAGCATGCTGCTGCTGCCCGCCTCGGCGCCGGGCCCGGCCTGCGGTGGCTGGGGTCGCAGTCGGCCGTCCGCGTCGAGCACGGCGGGGCGCAGGGTGCGGTCCGGGGCGTCGGCGATTCCGTAGCTCGCGCCGTGCGGCAGCAGCACCAGGTCGCCGGCCGCCATCCGGGCCGGCGCGGCGTCGCCCGGCGGGTGCAGCCAGGCCTCGCCGTCCAGCACCGCGTGGAACCCGACCCCGTCACCGGCCGGGAACCGCACGCCCCAGGGGGCGGCCCGCCGGTGGTGGCCGGCGTGCGGCCGGCCGGTGCGCATGGCGGTGATCGCGTCGCTGAGCACGTCCATGGGGTGAGCCTAGCCAGTGGCGAGACGATCGGACAGGGATCCGAGACTTTCCGGCATAGGCCGTCTCGATCGGCTCGCCTACGGTTGATCACGTCAGCAAGACGCTTGTTCCAAAGGGGAGTTGGCCATGGCCAAGATGGTGCTGTTCGACGAGCCGGGTGGCCCCGAGGTGCTCCGGATCGCCGATGTCGAGCTCGGGGAGCCCGGTCCGGACCAGGTGCTGGTGCGGACCGAGGCGATCGGTCTCAACCGGGCGGAGGCGCTCTTCCGGGCCGGTGCGTACTACTACCAGCCGACGCTGCCCGCCTCGCGGCTCGGCTACGAGGCGGCCGGCATGGTGGTGGCGGTCGGCTCGGCGGTGACCGGCTTCGCCGTCGGCGACCCGGTGGTGAGCACGGTCGGCGGCCACATGAGCACCGACGGCGTCTACGGCGACCACTTCCTGCTGCCCGCCGCCTCGCTGGACCGGCGGCCCGACGGCGTGGACTCGGTGACCGCGGCCGCCTCCTGGCTCTCCTACGGCACCGCCTACGGCGCGCTGGTGGAGCGCGGTGGGCTGCGGCCCGGCGACCACGTGGTGATCACCGCCGCCTCGTCCAGCGTCGGGGTGGCCGCGATCCAGATCGCCAACCACTTCGGCGCCATCCCGATCGCGGTCACCCGCACCGCCGGCAAGCGCGACCAGCTGCTGAAGCTCGGCGCGGCCCAGGTGATCGTCAGTGACGAGGAGCCGGTGGTGGAGCGGGTCCGCGAGCTCACCGGCGGGCGGGTGCCGAGTTCGTCTTCGACCCGGTCGCCGGGCCCGGGCTGGGGGAGTTGGCGCTCGCGGTGGCGCCCGGCGGCCTGCTGATCGTCTACGGCTGGCTGGACCCGCGGCCGGCGCCGCTGCCGATGAACTGGGGACTGCGTGTCCTCGGGTTCGCCTACGGTGAGCTGGCGCGGACCCCGGAGGTCCGGCGCCGGATGCTGCACTTCCTGGGCGCCGGGCTGCGGGCCGGCACGCTGGCCCCGGTGATCGATCGGACCTTCGACCTGTCCGAGATCGCCGACGCCCACCGCCACTTGGAGGCCAACGGTCAGGTTGGCAAGGTGGTTGTGACCGTAAAGAGTTGATGGTCCGTCAGGCGATCGAGGCGACGGCCGGTTCGGGCCGGTCGGCCACGGTCCGCACCCGGCGGGCGGCTTCGGGGCCGTCGCAGGCGTGGGAGCCGAGACAGACCTGGCGGGCCACGATGGCGCGTTCGGCGCGCATCAGCCGCCAGCCGCGCCGCACCAGGAAGCCGACCGACTTGCGGCCCTCGCGCAGATCGCGGCGGAACCGGCGCCAGGCGGTGACCAGCGGGTGGTTGCGCAGGCAGAGCGCGTCGCCGAGCAGGTCCTCGGCGCGGCAGCCGGCGACCAGCTCGGCGGCGAAGATCCCCTCGGCGATGAACGCCGGGGCGCCGTGCAGCTCCAGGAGCCGGGAGCCGGCCCGACCGTTGGCCGGGATGGAGTAGACGGGCACCTCGGCCCGGCCGGTCTCCACCAGCTGACGGATCGCGGTCAGCGCCTGGTCGCCGTGCCAGGAGGCGGGCGAGTCCCAGTCGATGCCGCTGCCGTCGGGCAGTGGCGGGAGGCTCGGGTCGTCGCCGTCCTTGTAGAAGTCGTCGAGCTGCAGCACCGGGAGTCCGGCCCGCTCGGCCAGTGAGGACTTGCCCGATCCCGAGGGCCCGGACAGCAGCACCACGCGGGCGCGACGAACAGGGGCGGGGTTCATGGGGGAGTCACTCACGAGACACCAGTCTGACGCATCGAACGCAGTACTGGTAACCCGGCGGACGGCACCAGCGCACGGTAAGGGGGCGGCGGCAAAAGGGTGACGGGCCCGCGCCAGGGGGGAGAGGCGCGAGCCCGTCGGCGGTCCGTCCGGGCCCCTGGGGGGATAGGGGCACGGGGGACGGACCGGTCAGGGGGAGGACCTACTGGCCCATCGGGTGCCAGACGGTCTTGGTCTCCAGGAACGAGAGTAGCCGGTCGGTTCCCGGATCATTGGTCCAGTCCTGGGCCGCCGGGTCGACGGCCGTGCGCAGCACCCGCTTCAGGGTGTCCGCGGCCAGCTCCTCCAGGGCGGTCGCCGTGCCCGGACCGTCCGCGGCGATCGCGCCGGCCAGGTCGAGGGCGTTGACGTCCTGGTGGGACGCCAGGGTGGGGGCGATGTCCGCGGTGCGGCCGGAGATGACGTTCACCACGCCGCCCGGCACGTCCGAGGTGGCCAGCACCTCGCCCAGCGACAGGGCGGGCAGCGGCGCGTCAGCCGCGGCCGCCACCACCGCGGTGTTGCCGGTGGCGATCACCGGGGCGAGCACCGACACCAGGCCGAGGAAGGAGAACCCGTAGCCGGTCTGCGGGGCCACGATGCCCACCACGCCGGTGGGTTCGGGCACCGACAGGTTGAAGAACGGGCCGGCCACCGGGTTGGCGGCACCGGCGATCTGGGCCACCTTGTCGGTCCAGCCCGCGTACCAGACCCAGCGGTCGATCGCCTGGTCGACCAGCGCGGCGGCCTTCTTGCCGCCCAGGCCCTCGGCCGCGGCCACCTCGGCGGCGAACTGCTCGCGGCGGCCCTGCAGCATCTCGGCGACCCGGTACAGGACTTGACCGCGGTTGTAGGCGGTGGTGCCGGACCAGCCCTTGACGGCGGCGCGGGCGGCCAGCACGGCGTCCCGGGTGTCCTTGCGGGTCCCGAGCGGGGCGTTGGCGAGCCACTGGCCCTTTGCGTCGGTCACCTCGTACACCCGCCCGCTCTCGGAGCGCGGGAACTTCCCGCCGACGTACAGCTTGTAGGTCTTGAAGACATCAAGTCGCATGGCAGTCTCAGACATCGAGGTAGGCCTCCAGACCGTGCCGGCCACCCTCGCGGCCGTAGCCCGACTCCTTGTAGCCGCCGAACGGCGAGGTCGGGTCGAACTTGTTGAAGGTGTTGGCCCACACCACACCGGCCTTCAGCCGGTCGGCCATCCAGAGGATGCGCGAGCCCTTCTCCGTCCAGATGCCGGCGGAGAGTCCGTACGGGGTGTTGTTGGCCTTCTCCAGCGCCTCGGCCGGGGTGCGGAAGGTCAGCACCGACAGCACCGGGCCGAAGATCTCCTCCCGGGCGATCCGGTGCGCCTGGCTCACGCCGGTGAACAGCGTGGGGCGGAACCAGTAACCGGCGGACGGGAGTTCGCACTCCGGCGCCCAGCGCTCGGCGCCCTCGGCCTCGCCGGCGGTGGCCAGCTCGGTGATCCGGGCCAGCTGGGCGGCCGAGTTGATGGCGCCGATGTCGGTGTTCTTGTCCAGCGGGTCGCCGACCCGCAGGGTGGCCATCCGGCGCTTGAGGGCGTCCAGCAGCTCGTCCTGGACGGACTCCTGGACCAGCAGCCGGGAGCCGGCGCAGCAGACGTGCCCCTGGTTGAAGAAGATGCCGTTGACGATGCCCTCGACCGCCTGGTCGATCGGCGCGTCGTCGAAGACGATGTTGGCCGCCTTGCCGCCCAGCTCCAGCGACAACTTCTTGCGGGTACCGGCCAGTTGCTTGGCGATCGCGCGGCCGACCGGAGTGGAGCCGGTGAACGCCACCTTGTTGACGTCCGGGTGCGCGGTGAGCGCGGCACCGGTGCGGCCGTCGCCGGTGACGATGTTGACCACGCCCTTGGGCAGACCGGCCTGGCGGCAGATCTCGGCGAACCGCAGAGCGGTCAGCGGGGTGGTCTCGGCGGGCTTGAGGACCACGGTGTTGCCGGTGGCCAGCGCCGGGGCGATCTTCCACGCCAGCATCATCAGCGGGAAGTTCCACGGGATGACCTGGCCGGCCACGCCCAGCGGCTTCGGGCTGGGACCGTAGCCGGCGAAGTCCAGCTTGTCCGCCCAGCCCGCGTAGTAGAAGAAGTGCGCGGCGACCAGCGGCAGATCGACGTCCCGGGTCTCCTTGATCGGCTTGCCGTTGTCGATCGACTCCAGCACGGCCAGCTCGCGGGAGCGCTCCTGGATGATCCGGGCGATCCGGAACAGGTACTTGGCGCGCTCGCTGCCGGGCAGCGCCGACCAGTCGGCGAACGCCTTGCGTGCCGCCTTGACGGCGCGGTCGACGTCCTCGTCGGTGCCCTGGGCGAACTCGGCGAGCACCTGCTCGGTGGCCGGGTTGACCGTCTTCAGCGCCTCGCTGCCGCTGGAGTCGGCGAACTCGCCGTTGATGAAGTGGCCGTAGGAGGTGGCGATGTCGCCGGCCGCGGCGGGCGACTCCGGGGCGGGGGCGTACTCGAACAGCCCGCTCTTGCGGACCGGCTCTGCGGCGTTCTTGTTCTTGGCCATGTTCCTCAGTCCACCGTCACGTAGTCGGGACCGGAGTACCGTCCGGTGGTCAGCTTCTGACGCTGCATCAGGAGATCGTTGAGCAGGCTGGAGGCGCCGAAGCGGAACCAGTGCGGGCTCAGCCAATCGTCGCCCAGGGTCTCGTTGACCATCACCAGGTACTTCATGGCGTCCTTGGTGGTCCGGATGCCGCCGGCCGGCTTCACGCCGACCTGGATGCCGGTCTGCGCCCGGAAGTCGCGGACGGCTTCGAGCATCAGCAGGGTCACCGGGGGAGTGGCGTTGACGGCCACCTTGCCGGTCGAGGTCTTGATGAAGTCGGCGCCGGCCAGCATCGCCAGCCAGGAGGCCCGGCGCACGTTGTCATAGGTCTGCAGCTCGCCGGTCTCGAAGATCACCTTGAGGTGGGCCGAGGTGCCGTCGGGGCGCTTGCATGCCTCCTTGACGGCGGTGATCTCGTTGAAGACGTCCAGGTAGCGGCCGGAGAGGAAGGCGCCGCGGTCGATCACCATGTCGATCTCGTCGGCGCCGGCGGCCACCGCGTCGGCGGTGTCGGCCAGCTTCACCGGCAGCGCGGCGCGGCCGGCCGGGAAGGCGGTGGCGACCGAGGCGACCTGGATGTCGGTGCCCTTCAGCGCCTCCTTGGCGGTGGCGACCATGTCCGGGTAGACGCAGATCGCGGCGACGCGGGGGGCGGTGGGGTCGCTCGGGTCGGGGTTCCGGCCCTTGGCGCACAGGGAGCGCACCTTGCCGACCGTGTCCGCGCCTTCGAGCGTGGTCAGGTCGATCATCGAGATGGCCAGGTCGATGGCGTACGCCTTGGCCGTGGTCTTGATCGAACGGGTGCCGAGGGCGGCGGCGCGGGCCTCCAGGCCGACTTGGTCGACGCCGGGCAGGCCGTGCAGGAAGCGGCGGAGCGAGGCCTCGGACGCCGCGACGTCCTTCAGACCGCCGCCCGCAGCGCCGGGGGCATTGGCTGCAAGAGTGGACATAGTCACCAGAGCAGCATATCTACGCGCGTAGCCAATGGGTAGACGGGGTCGACTTCGATGCGGGAATGAGATGTGGGTCCGGTGCGGTCGGCTGGACGGCCGACCGGGCTCCGCTGGTTCCCGCTGCCCGGATCACCTGATCCCGGAGCGGAGCCCGGCGCCCATGACCGGTTCCATGGGCGCCGCGCGGAGCGAGCTCCGTGCCCTGGGGCGGGTGCGCGCCCCAGGGCCGGTTCGGCTACTCCTGCAGGAACGTTTCGCTGAAGCTGGTGCCGCTGGAGCCGAGCCCGCTGGTGCGGGCCTCGTAGGCGCCGTTCGACGGGTCGAGCGCGACCGGGTTGAAGGATCCGAGGGACTTGCCGTTGACGGTGGCCGAGCTGAAGTTCAGGGTGCCGAAGTTGGGGTAGGCCCCGGTCGGCGACTCGATGATGACCTCGGCGCTGGCCCGCTGCCCGGAGGAGAGGGACTTGGTGGTGGTGTAGGTCCAGCCGCGCGAGGAGTTGGTCAGCTTCAGGGTGTACCGGTTGCTCCCGGCGTAGGTGACCGAGGCGTTGATCACGTTGCCGGCCGACACCGGGTAGGAGCTCTGGCTCAGGTAGACCGGGTTCGCGGGGTACATCTCGTACCAGGCCTGGTCCACGGGGCTGCCGCTGGAGCAGTCGGTCGCGACGCCGGTCTGCTCCACGGTGGACGTGCCGTACCCGTCGATGCCGACCCAGGGGGCGTAGAGGTCGTTGGTGGAGTTGCAGGTGGCGTTCGGCTCGGTCCAGCTCGCCGAGACGGAGGTGAAGCCGCTGCCCGTGGCGGCGTAGCCGCCCCAGTTGTAGCCGTTGATGTTGTAGTGCAGGGGGCGGAACGACAGTCCCTGTGCGGCCGCCGCGGTGGTCGGCGCGACGGGGCGGCGAGGGTGGTCGCCGCTGCCGCGAGGGTGGCGACGCGTATCAGGAATCGGCGC
This sequence comes from Kitasatospora acidiphila, assembly GCF_006636205.1. Lineage (NCBI taxonomy): Bacteria > Bacillati > Actinomycetota > Actinomycetes > Kitasatosporales > Streptomycetaceae > Kitasatospora > Kitasatospora acidiphila. The sequence goes on from NZ_VIGB01000003.1 coordinate 5,542,742, forward strand.
ATGCTGGCTCCTCGGTGGGGGACGATCAGGATGCTCGTGCTCCGACCCCAAGCCGGTGTGGGCGGCTGTGAGGCGGTGGCAGTAAAGGATGGCCAACTGTCATGAGTAGGTCAAGAGCCTTGGCATTACTGAGTGCTGGCTGAATGGCCGCGCCAAGTCGAAGGCTTGACGGTGTTTGTGGGGTCTGGCTTCGAGCTACCCGAAATCAAGTGGCGGCAGCGAGGCCTGAGCAGAAGGCTCGCACTGTGACACTTCACCAGAACGAGATCCGCGTAGATGAGACGGTCGTCCGAGCACTACTGCGAGAGCAGCGACCGGAGTTGGCCGACCTCCCGGTCTCCCCGGCGGGCGCGGGCACGGACAACCGGATGTACCGGCTCGGCGACGAGTTGCTCGTGCGGCTGCCGCGCACCCCGGGCAATGCGGAGGCGGTGCGCAAGGAGCAGGCCTGGCTGCCGCGCTTGGCGCCGCAGTTGCCCTGCCGCATCCCGGAGTTGGTGTACTGCGGTACGCCGGGGGACGCGTTCCCGCTGGCGTGGTCGGTGTACCGCTGGATCGACGGCGAGGTGGTCGGCCCGGGGCGGGTCACCGACTGGCCCGCCTTCGGGGCCGACCTGGCGGAGACCGTGCGGCGCCTGCATGCCGTCCCGCTGATGGGGGCCACTCGCGAGGGCGAGCTCAGCTGGTACCGAGGGGGTGACTTGCAGGCCTGCGACGGATGGGTCAGCCGCTGCTTCGACGAGCGTCGAGCGATCGAGGGCCTGGACCTCGACATCGCGCAGTTGCACCACCTGTGGCAGGGCGCGCTCGCCCTGCCCGAGCCGTCCGGAGGCCAGGTGTGGCTCCACGGCGACCTCAAGCCCACCAACCTGCTGGTCCAGCACGGCAGATTGCACGCCGTCATCGACTTCGGAGGCCTCTCGGTGGGCTTCCCGGACGCCGAGCATGCGGCGGTGTGGGATCTGCCGGCGGCGGCCCGGCGGGCGTACTGGGAGGCGCTGGACCTCGACGAGGCGACCTGGCTGCGGGCGAGGGCGTGGGCGATCGCCGTCGGGGTCAGCGGGGTGTCGTACTACTGGCGCACCTACCCCGAGTTCGTCGACGAGTGCCTGTCGCGGCTGCGGGCGATCCTGGAGGAGAAAGGGTGACGTGAACTGTCCCCTTTGAGAACCACCATGGGTGACATGGACAAGGACACCACCACCCAGCCCATCGCCCACGAACGCCCGCTCGCCGGCCGGGTCGCGCTCGTCGCCGGCGCCACCCGGGGTGCCGGACGGGCGCTCGCCGTCGAGCTCGGCCGTGCGGGCGCCACCGTGTACGTCACCGGCCGCACCACCCGGGAGCGCGTCAGCGAGGTCGGCCGGGCCACGGAGACCATCGAGGAGACCGCGGAGCTGGTTGCCGCGGCCGGCGGCACCGGTACCGCCGTTCCCACCGATCACCTGGACGAGGAGCAGGTGCGCGCCCTCGTCGAGCGGATCGGCCGTGAGCGGGGAAGGCTCGACATCCTCGTCAACGACCTCTGGGGCGGCGAGCATCTGCTTGCCAACTCCGTCTTCGGCAAGAAGAGTTGGGAGACACCGCTGGCCGACGGCCTGCGGATCCTGGAGCTCGGGGTGCGCTCGCACGTGATCACCGCGGCCCTGGCCCTCCCGCTGCTGGTCCGCTCGGACGCGCCGCTGCACGTGGAGGTCACCGACGGCACGGCGGCCTTCAACCGCCGCTACCGCGGGAACCTCTACTACGACCTCGCGAAGAACGCCCCGATCCGGATCGCCTTCGGACTGGGCGAGGAGCTGGCGGACCACGGGGGCACCGCGGTCGCCGTCACGCCGGGCTTCCTGCGCTCGGAGCAGATGCTCGCCCACTTCGGCGTGACGGAGGAGAACTGGCGCGACGCCATCGCCCGGGAACCGGACTTCGCCCTCGCCGAATCGCCGTACTACCTCGCCCGCGCGGTCGCCGCGCTCGCCGCCGACCCGGACCGGGCGGCCCGCTGGAACGGGAAGTCCGCCTCCAGCGCGGAACTCGCCAAGACCTATGGCGTACGGGACGTGGACGGCAGCCGGCCGGACTGCTGGTCGTACTTCGAGGCCGTCAAGTTCGGCGGGAAGGACGGCTCGGTGGACGACTACCGCTGATCCCCCGACTCCCCGCCGTACAACTCGGCGAGGGCCTGCGCGTGCTCGCGGAAGCGGGCCCGCAGGCCCGCCGGGGCCAGTACCTCCACCTGCGCACCCAGCCCGACCAACTGGGCGAAGGCGACCTCCTCCGACTCCACCGGCACGCTGAGCGTGACCCGCCCGTCGGCGTCCGGCGCGGTCGCGGAGGCAGCCGCCCCGGTCACGCCGGCCGGGTCCACCACGGCGGGCAGACGGCGCAGCCCCTGCTCCGTCAGCCGCACGGTGACGGTCGTGCGCAGCAGCGCCCGGGCGAAGGAGCCGGCCTGCGCCTGCCAGTGCGCGGCCAGGTCGAAGGACGGGTCGCGGGCGAAGGGTTCACCGGGAGCGGGGGAGAGCCCCGTGACGCGATCGACGCGGTAGGTGCGCCAAGCGCCGTCCGGGACCCGGCAGACGACGTACCACACCCCCGCCTTCAGGACGAGCCCGTACGGCTCCACCAGGCGGGTCACCACGCGGGGCGGCGCCCCGTCCCGGGCAGGGCGCGCATAGGCCAGCTCGACCGTGCGGTCGGACCACACGGCACGGGCCAGCTCCGGCAGCAACTCCGGCGCCGACGGCTCGCGGAACCAGGCCGGGGCGTCGAGGTGGAAGCGGCGCGTCGACGACTCGGCCGCCGCGCGCAGCGACGGGAGCAGGGTGGCCGACAGCTTCAGTCGGGCCACCTCCGCCGCGTCCGACAGCCCGAGATCGCGCAGCGCCGCGGGCAGGCCGGAGAGGTAGAGCGTCTCCGCCTCGGTGGGATGCAGCGTGGTGAGCCGGGTCCGGTAGCCCGGCGCCAGGTGGTAGCCGCCCGCCCGGCCGCGCTCGGCCCGGATCGGTACCCCTGCCTCCTGCAGGGCCTGCGCGTCACGCTTCACCGTGCGCGCGGACACCCCCAGCTCGCGGGCGAGGGCGGCAGCGGGCAGCCCGGGGCTGGACTGGACGAGGAGCGTCATGCGGATCAGACGGGCGGCACGCATGGCTCAAGGATCCCCTCGCCTCGAACGCGAGCTTCAGCGCTGCGGCCGCAGCCCCGCCAGGGCGCGCCGCAGCTCGCCGTACCCGCGCGGCGTGTGGAAGGCCGCCTCCTGGTTGTTGCGCAGCACGGTCACCCGGTACGGCACTTGGCCGGTGAGCCGCAGTACGGCGGCGAACGGGGTGAGCAGCAGGCGGATCAGCCACTCGACCAGCCAGAGCGGGACCAGCACGGCGAGGACGATCATGGCGGGCAGCGCCAGCAGGAACGAGATCGGATCCTGCCCGAGCCCGCCGGGGATGATGTCGTTGGCCCACTCCGGCTTGATCCGCCGCACGCCGGCCAGCCGGTGCCGTCTGATCCGCCAGCAGACGCCCTTCGCGTCTCTCCAGCGCATACCCGTGCCTCCCCGTTCCCCGTGTGTCGGCGGGTGAATATGCCAGAGGTATCGGACGCTTGTCAGCAAAACGCTCGAGAAAGCTCAAATCCCGCACAGATCCTGCGGGAGGGCGGATAACGACCAGCTTGACGCGGGTAGCGTCCACCTCAAGGGGAGGACCGCCTGCCGGGGAGGTGGCACCGTGTTCGAGTCGGCGCAGTGGCCGTTGGTCTGGGCCGGGTTCCTGCTGATCGCCGTGAGCGTTCGGCTGTCGGTGACGGTGCGGGCGCACCGGCACCGGCGGCTGCGGGCGGAGCGGCGGCCCAGCCATCTGGAGTGGCTGCCGGGCCTGGCCGGCCTGATCGCGGTGGTGGACGACGGGCCGCGGGTGCTGAGGGCCGACGGCACGGTGCTGGCCGTGACCGGCGAGCTCGCCAGGATCGCGGGCGCCGGGGTGCTCGTCCTGGCGCTCTACGGGGCCATCGTGCTGGTCCGGCGGCCGAGGGGCTGACCGGAAGGTTGCCGGGTTGCGGCCGAACGGTGACCAGTGCGTCCCCGGGTAGCACGGGACCCATGGGGCAGAATCGTCACCATGACCGAATCCGACGGCACGCCCGACCCGGGCACTGCCGCCCCGCCGACGAGCCGAAGTACGCCGACCAGGTCTTCCGCTCGATGCCCGGCATCATCTCCGGCGTCATGCTGCTGCTCGTCGCCGGCTGGCTGATCGTCGACGCGATGGTGAGCAGCACCGGGAAGACCCCGTGGGTCGCGCTGGCCGCCGCTCCCGTGTTCGCCTTCCCGGTGATCGCCTACACGCTGCGCCCCGCCGTCACGGCCGGGCTCGACCGGGTGGTGATCCGCAACCCGCTGCGCACCGTCACCGTGCCGTGGGCCGAGGTGGAGGGGCTGCGCGCCGGGTACTCGGCGGAGCTGCTGGCCGGCGGCCGCAGCTTCCAGATGTGGGCGGTCCCGGTCTCGCTGCGCCAGCGCAAGAAGGCCAACCGGCGGGTGGCGCGCAGCGCCGCGGAGGGCGACCCGCGCGCCAAGCTGGCGGCCGAGGCCCGGGCTCGCCGCGGTGCCGTGCCCGGTGCGCCGGACCCCAACCGCGCCTGGTCCGACCAGGTGGTCGACCTGCTGCGCGAGCAGGCCGAGCGGAACGCCGTCCGCCCGAGCGCCAAGGGCGAGATCACCGTGGCGTGGTGCTGGTGGGTGATCGCCCCGACCCTGGCCGGGCTGGTGGCCCTGATCACCCTGCTGTCCGTCTGAGGCATCAGGAACACGGAGCGGCCCGCGTCCCCCGATACTCGGGGGACGCGGGCCGCAGCCGTCGTACCGGGGGTCAGATCCCCGCGGTCACCGCGAGGTCCCGCTTGAGCGCGCCCAGCAGCTCGGCGGCCCGCTCCCGGGCGCCGGCCAGCTCCGCGGCCGAGCCCACCGGCAGCACGACCTCCAGGTAGCACTTGAGCTTGGGCTCGGTCCCGGACGGCCGGACCACGATCCGGGCGCCGCGCACCGCCTCGCCCGCCAGGTAGTAGCGCAGCCCGTCGGTGGGCGGCAGGTCGGCGCTGCCCGCCGTCAGGTCGTCGGCCCGGGTGACGGTCAGTCCGGCCAGCGCGGTCGGCGGCTGCTCGCGCAGGGTGCGCATCGCGGCGGCGATCAGCGACAGGTCCTCGACCCGGACCGACAGCTGGTCGGTGGCGTGCAGGCCGTGGGTCAGCGCCAGCTCGTCCAGCAGGTCGGTCAGGGTGCGCCCGTCCCGCTTGAGGCCGGCGGCCAGCTCGGCGACCAGCAGCGCGGCGGTGATGCCGTCCTTGTCCCGGACGCCCTCGGGGTCGACGCAGTAGCCGAGCGCCTCCTCGTAGCCGTAGCGCAGGCCGTCGGCGCGGGAGATCCACTTGAAGCCGGTCAGGGTCTCGGCGTACCCGAGCCCGGCGGCCTCGGCGATCCGGCCGAGCAGGGTGGACGAGACGATGGTGGTGGCGAAGGTGCCCTTGGCCTGCTTGGCGACCAGCGCGGCGCCGAGCAGCGCGCCCACCTCGTCGCCGCGCAGCATCCGCCAGCCGGTCGGGGCGGCGGCGTCCGGCACGGCCACCGCGCAGCGGTCGGCGTCCGGGTCGTTGGCGATCACCAGGTCCGGGCCGGCCTCGGCGGCGGTGGCGAAGGCCAGGTCCATCGCGCCGGGCTCCTCCGGGTTGGGGAAGGCCACGGTGGGGAACTCCGGATCCGGGTCGGCCTGCGCGGCGACGACCGTCGGCGCCGGGAAGCCGGCCTGGCGCCAGGCGGCCAGCAGGGTGTCCCGGCCGACCCCGTGCAGCGGGGTGTAGACCACGTTCAGGTCGCGCGGACCGTCCGGGTCCAGCACGGCCTGGGCCCGGGCCAGGTAGGCGTCGACGACCTCGTCGCCGAGCAGCTGCCAGCCGTCGGCGGCGAGCGGGGCGTCGGACAGCGAGCCGATGGCGTCGATCTCGGCGGCGATCGCGGCGTCGGCCGGGGGCACGATCTGCGAGCCGTCGCCCAGGTAGACCTTGTAGCCGTTGTCCTGCGGCGGGTTGTGGCTGGCCGTCACCATCACGCCGGCCGCCGCGCCCAGGTGGCGGATCGCGAAGGCGAGCACCGGGGTGGGCAGCGGGCCCGGCAGCAGCGCGGCGCGCAGGCCGGCGCCGACCATCACCGCGGCGGTGTCCCGGGCGAAGTCGTAGGACTTGTGCCGGGCGTCGTAGCCGACCACCACGAGGTCGCCGGCCCCGCCGGCGCGCAGGTACCCGGCCAGGCCGGCGGCGGCCCGGATCACCACGGCGCGGTTCATCCGCATCGGGCCGGCGCCGAGCTCACCGCGCAGGCCGGCGGTGCCGAACTGCAGCCGGTCGGCGAACCGCTCGGCCAGCTGCTGCCAGTCGTCGCCCGCCTCGGCGGCGGCCAGCAGGGCGGCCAGCTCGTCGCGGGTCTGGGGGTCGGGGTCCTCGGCCAGCCACTGCTGGACCCGGGCCTTGAGGTTGGTGGTGTCGGCCATCGCTCACTCCGGAATCAGAGGATCGTCAATCAGAGGATCGTCAATCAGAGGGTCGTCAATCAGAGGGTCATCAAGAGGATCAGAGGATCATCAGAAGACAGGAAGCGGCCCGGGCGCGTGTCCGCACCCGGGCCGTGGTGGAACGTCAGATCCGCTCCAGGACCTTCGCCAGCAGCTCGCCCATCCGCTCGGCGGAGGCCTTGCCGGCCTCCAGCACCTCTTCGTGGTTGAGCGGCTCGCCGGTGATGCCGGCGGCCAGGTTGGTGACCAGCGAGATGCCCAGCACCTCGGTGCCGGCCTCGCGGGCGGCGATGGCCTCCAGGGTGGTGGACATGCCGACCAGCTCGCCGCCGATCACCCGGGCCATGTTGACCTCGGCCGGGGTCTCGTAGTGCGGGCCGCGGAACTGCACGTAGACGGCCTCGTCCAGGCTCGGGTCGACCTCCTTGCAGAGGGCGCGCAGCCGCTTGGAGTACAGGTCGGTGAGGTCGACGAAGTTGGCGCCGACGATCGGGGAGTCCGCGGTCAGGTTGATGTGGTCGCTGATCAGCACCGGCTGGCCGGGCTGCCAGCCCTGGCGCAGGCCGCCGCAGCCGTTGGTGAGCACGATGGTCTGGCAGCCCGCCGCGGCGGCGGTGCGGACACCGTGCACCACGGTGGCCACGCCGTGGCCCTCGTAGTAGTGGTTGCGGCCGAGGAAGATCAGCGCCCGCTTACCGTCTGAATCGTCGCTGGCGATCTTCACCGAGCGGATCTTGCCCGCGTGGCCGGCCACGGCGGGGGCGGGGAACCCGGGCAGCTCGGTGACGGGGAATTCCGCCACCGTCTCACCGAGGGCGTCGGCGGCCGGCACCCAGCCGGAGCCCATCACGAGGGCGACGTCGTGGCGCTCGGCGCCGGTCAGCTCGCGCAGCTTGGCTGCGGCGGCCTGAGCGGCGGCATAGGGGTCGGCGGACACGGCGGTCTGAGGAGAAGCGTTCACACGGCCGAGGATAGACAAGAAAATGCCTACGCGCGTAGACAGATTGGGCGGAGCATGCCGGATCGTTACCCGGTTGACCTAAAAGCACCGTATTTGTCCGGGAACGACGGTCGGGCTTCGGCAGAACCGCCGGTTGCCCTCAGCAGGGGCGGTGGCGCAGCTCGCGGACGTAGTCGTCGGGTGCGCCGGCGCTCTCCGCGGCGTCCGCGATCAGCCCGAGGTAGCGGGCCGCGGGCAGGCCGCCCTCGTAGTCGTTCAGCACGTACGTCCAGACCGGCACGTCGCCGTCGAGGGTGTGCGCCCGCAGCCGGATCTTGCGGTAGATGCCGAGCTGCACGCCCTCCCAGCGGTCCAGGCCCTCCTCGTCCATCGGCGACACGTCGTAGAGCGAGACGAAGACCTGCTCCTTCTCGTCCTCCACCACGGTGGCCAACGAGCCCTCCCAGCCCAGCTGCTCGCCGCCGAAGGTCAGCCGCCAGCCGTCCAGCCAGCCGGTTCCGCGCAGCGGGGAGTGCGGAGCCCGCCGGCTCATCTGCCGGGAGTCGAGGTTGGTGGCATACGCGGCATACAGCGACATGGGCGTCAGCCTACGGGAGTTGGCGGACCGAACGGTGCGCGGCCGGTCCGCGCCCGTACCGGGGTACGGATGTGCGTTCGGTCACAGTCCGGGCGGCCGTGGCAGGTGGCCCGCCCGAACCGCGAGCCCGCTGTTCGCGCCTCAGGCACCGTGCGGGACAATGGGTGACGTGACTCGGATCGTGATCATCGGTGGCGGACCCGGCGGATACGAGGCGGCCCTGGTGGCGGCCCAGCTCGGCGCGGAGGTGACCGTCGTCGACCGCGACGGTCTGGGCGGAGCATCGGTGCTGACCGACTGCGTGCCGTCCAAGACCCTGATCGCGACCGCGGAGGTGCTGACCAACTTCGACTCCTCGTACCAGGAGCTCGGCATCACCCTGGACGGCGAGACCGAGGGCCGCGAGGAGCGCGCGATCAGCGTCGACCTCGGCAAGGTCAACCGACGGGTGAAGCGGCTGGCGATCGCCCAGTCGCACGACATCACCCAGTCGGTCACCCGGGCCGGCGTCACCGTGCTGCGCGGCAAGGGCCGGCTCGGCGCCGGCGGTCAGGCGGCGGACGGCTCCCGCGAGGTGATCGTCGAGGGTCCGGACGGCGACACCCAGTCGCTGCGCGCCGACACCGTGCTGATCGCCACCGGGGTGCACCCGCGGGAGGCGCCGGACGCCCGGCCGGACGGCGAGCGGATCCTCAACTGGACCCAGATGTACGACATCGAGGAGCTGCCGGCCGAGCTGATCGTGGTCGGTTCCGGTGTCACCGGTGCCGAGTTCGCCGGCGCCTACCAGGCGCTCGGCTCCAAGGTCACCCTGGTCTCCAGCCGCGACCGGGTGCTGCCGGGCGAGGACCCGGACGCCGCCGAGGTGCTGGAGGAGGTCTTCCGGCGCCGCGGCATGAACGTGATGAGCCGGCGGCGCGCCGAGAGCGCCAAGCGGGTCGGCGACCGGGTGGAGGTGACCCTGAACACCGGCGAGGTGATCAGCGGTACCCACTGCCTGATCGCGATCGGCTCCATCCCCAACACCGCGGACATGGGTCTGGAGGAGGCCGGGGTCAAGCTGAACGACTGGGGCCAGATCGTGGTGGACCGGGTCTCCCGCACCTCCGCCTCGGGCGTCTACGCGGCCGGCGACTGCACCGGCGTCTTCATGCTCGCCTCGGTGGCGGCCATGCAGGGCCGGATCGCGATGTACCACGCGCTGGGCGACGCGGTGCAGCCGCTCAACCTGAAGACCATCGCCTCCAACATCTTCACCGACCCGGAGATCGCCACGGTCGGCTACACCGCGGCCGACGTCTCCTGCGGAAAGATGGACGCGGTCGAGATCAAGCTGCCGCTGCGCGGCAACCCGCGGGCCAAGATGCAGGGCATCCGGGACGGCTTCGTGAAGCTCCTCTGCCGCCCCGGCACCGGCATCGTGGTGGGCGGTGTGGTGGTCGCGCCGCGCGCGAGCGAACTGATTCACTCGATCTCGCTCGCGGTGGACAACAGCTTGACGGTCGAGCAGGTCGCGAACGCTTTCACGGTCTACCCGTCGCTGTCCGGTTCCACCGCGGAGGCGGCTCGCCAGCTGCACATTCGCAAGCGGGCCGAGAGCGAATCCTGACCGTTTCACCCGCTTGCGCGGACATATCGTCCGAACGGCCGGGGTGTACCGGAGCATGTCGGCGCGCATTGTAAGGGTGCGCGCCGTGCGATGGTGAGCAGTTCCTGTTACTAGCGGCAAACGCCTGAAAGCGGAGCGTCCGGAGAGTTACCGTCGGTTCTGTGTTTGCTGCAGAACGTCGCCAGTTGATCCTCGAAATGGTGCGGGCCAACGGAGCCGTGTCGCTCCGTGAACTGGCCCGTGTCGTCCAGACCTCCGAAGTCACCGTCCGGCGGGACGTGCGGGCGCTGGAGGCCGAAGGGCTGCTCGACCGCCGACACGGCGGCGCGGTGCTCCCCGGAGGCTTCAGCCGCGAGCCCGGGTACCCGCAGAAAACCCACCTCGCGGCCGCCGAGAAGAGCGCCATCGCCGATCTCGCGGCCACCATGGTCGAGGAAGGCGACCAAGTGGTGATCGGCGCCGGCACCACCAACCAGGAGCTGGCCCGCCGCCTGGCCCGGGTGCCGGGCCTGACGGTGGTCACCAACTCGCTGCTGGTCGCCCAGGCCCTCGCCCATGCCAACCGGGTGGAGGTGGTGATGACCGGCGGCACGCTGCGCGGTTCCAACTACGCCCTGGTCGGCAGCAGTGCCGAGCAGTCGCTCAACGGGCTGCGCGTGACCAAGGCCTTCATCTCCGGCAGTGGCCTGACCGCCGAGCGCGGCCTGTCCACCGCCAACATGCTCTCCGCGAGCGTGGACCGGGCACTGGTGCAGTCGGCCACCGAGGTGATCATCCTCGCCGACCACACCAAGCTCGGCGCGGACAGCATGTTCCAGACCGTCCCGACCGACGCCATCACCCGGCTGGTCACGGACGAGCAGGCTGCCGGGAACGACCCGACCGCCCGCGAGTTGGACGCACTGGCCGACTGCGGCGTGCAGATCTCGCTGGCCCCCCTCGGCCTGACCGCCGAGGCGCCCGGCCATCCGGCGGGGCCGGAGCGCCACCCCCAGCAGCCTCAGCAGCAGCCCGGGATGCGCCGGGGGCCAGGCGGGCCGGGCGGGCCGGGAGGAGGTCCAGGGGCCCCGCTGCCCGGCCAGCGCCGCCCCGGGATGGCCGGCGGGCCGCCGCCCGGCCTGCTGCCGACCAGGCTGGCCGGGGCGCGCTGACGACGGTGGCCCGCCGGTCCCAGCCTGGGGGCTGGGAGTCAGCGGGCCACTCGGGAGGCGGGGGCCGACGAGCCGTCAGTGGCTGCTGACGGCTCGTCAGTCCTCGATCTCGCGTCGGTCCACGAGCGCTCGGTCGTGGAGCGTGTCGAGGAGCGCTCAGTCCTTGATCTCGCAGAGCGCGGCGCCGCTGCTGACGCTCCCGCCGACCTCGGCCTTCAGGCCGGTCACGGTGCCGGCCTTGTGGGCGTTGAGCGGCTGCTCCATCTTCATCGCCTCCAGGACCACGATCAGGTCGCCCTCGGCGACCGTCTGGCCCTCCTCGACGGCGACCTTGACGATGGTGCCCTGCATCGGCGAGGCCAGGGTGTCGCCCGAGACGGCCGAGCCGGCCTTCTTGGTGCCCACCCGGCGCTTGGCCTTGCCGGCCGGGCCGGCGGCGGCCGGAGCGCTGCCCACGCCCAGCGAGGCGGGCAGCGAGACCTCGATCCGCTTGCCGCCGACCTCGACCACCACGGTCTCCCGGCCGTCCGGCTCCTCGCCGTCGGCCGCACCGCCGGCGAACGGCGGGATGGTGTTGTCGAACTCGGTCTCGATCCAGCGGGTGTAGACGCTGAACGGGGCGTCGGAGCCGTGCACCTCGGGCGCGAACGCCGGGTCGACGACGACCGCCTGGTGGAACGGGATGGCGGTCGCCATGCCCTCCACCTTGAACTCGGCCAGGGCGCGCTTGGCCCGCTCCAGGGCCTGCTTGCGGTCCCGACCGGTGACGATCAGCTTGGCGAGCAGCGAGTCCCAGGCGGGGCCGATCACCGAGCCGGTCTCCACGCCGGAGTCCAGCCGGACACCGGGGCCGGCCGGCGGCGCGAACAGCGTCACGGTGCCGGGGGCCGGCAGGAAGTTGCGGCCCGGGTCCTCGCCGTTGATCCGGAACTCGAAGGAGTGGGCGCGGATCCCGGGGTCGTCGTAGCCGAGCTCCTCGCCGTCGGCGATCCGGAACATCTCGCGGACCAGGTCGATGCCGGTGACCTCCTCGGTCACCGGGTGCTCGACCTGGAGGCGGGTGTTGACCTCGAGGAACGAGATGGTGCCGTCCAGGGCGACCAGGAACTCGCAGGTGCCGGCGCCGACGTAGCCGGCCTCCTTGAGGATCGCCTTGGAGGCGCGGTACAGCTCGGCGTTCTGCTCGTCGGTCAGGAACGGCGCGGGCGCCTCCTCGACCAGCTTCTGGTGCCGGCGCTGCAGCGAGCAGTCACGGGTGGAGACGACCACCACGTTGCCGTGCTGGTCGGCCAGGCACTGGGTCTCGACGTGCCGCGGGTTGTCCAGGTAGCGCTCCACGAAGCACTCGCCGCGACCGAAGGCGGCGACCGCCTCGCGGACCGCGGACTCGAAGAGCTCCGGGATCTCCTCCAGGGTGCGGGCCACCTTCAGGCCGCGCCCGCCACCGCCGAAGGCGGCCTTGATGGCGACCGGCAGGCCGTGCTCGCGGGCGAACGCGACCACCTCGTCCGGCCCGGAGACCGGGTCCGGGGTGCCGGCCACCAGCGGCGCGCCGGCCCGCTGGGCCACGTGCCGGGCGGTGACCTTGTCACCGAGGTCGCGGATGGCCTGCGGCGGCGGGCCGATCCAGATCAGCCCGGCGTCGAGCACCGCCTGGGCGAACTCGGCGTTCTCCGACAGAAAGCCGTAACCGGGGTGGACGGCGTCCGCACCCGAGTCGGCGGCCGCCTTGAGGACCTTGGCGATGTCCAGGTAGCTGGTGGCCGGGGTGTCGCCGCCGAGCGCATAGGCCTCGTCGGCCGCGCGGACGTGCAGCGCGTCCCGGTCCGGCTCGGCGTATACGGCGACGCTGGCAATACCGGCGTCCGAGCAGGCCCTGGCGACGCGGACGGCGATTTCTCCGCGGTTGGCGATGAGCACCTTGCGCACTGTGGCTCCCTTCTTGAACCTCGATGGAGTTTAGGGATGACGAGGTGGTACCGGCGAGTAGCCCCCAGTGGTGAGCTTGCCCACACGGAGCGTGACGCAGATCGTGATCATGCGCGCACGCACCGGCAGGCCCGCAGGTGGCAACGGTACGCCCGCTGGCCGGCCCGCGGCTCCAGCCGCAGCGGCGCCGTCGTGGCCTTCGCCACATCAGCCCGTTCCGGCCGCGGCGGCGGCCTGGGCCGGGGCGGTCGCCTCGGTCACATCGGCCACCAGCTCGACCACGTCCGGGCCGTAGGTGACTGGACCGACGACCCGCAGCACCAATGCGAAGGTTCCGTGCGCGCCGACGCGGCGGGCCAACTCCCGCTGGTGGGCGCTCAGGTAACGGACCGCCGCATGGTTGGCGATCGCGGTCAGGCCGGATATCACGAAGACCGGGCGGCCGCCGTCGCCGGGGTCGAGGCGGGCCAGCAGGGCGAAGGTGTCGCCGGGCGAGTCCTCGGTGGCGAGCTCCATGCGGAACTCGCGGTCGCCGACCGTGATCGACGAACCACCGTCGAACCGTACCGCCGGCAGGCGCCAGTTGAGGTGCGCGGCGGTGCGCTCGTTGCTGCTCGGCCCGCCCAGGCAGAACTCGGCCTGCCGGCCGAGGCCCTGGCGGACCTGGTCGTGCGCCGCGATGTCCGGCCGGGCTCCGCAGGAGTTGACCAGCACGGCCAACTCCATCAGGGCGCTGACGTCGTCCCTGTGCACGCTGTTCTGGCTCGGACTCTTCATGTGCCGGTTGACCACCAGCAGGCACTCCGAGCCGCTCGGCAGGCCGAAGAACGCCTGGAGCCTGGCAGCTCGGCGCCTCCGCCGCGCGGTCTGCAGCAGCCAGCCCGCCGCCGCGCCGATGGCGCTGGTCAGCAGGCCCAGCACGACGTTGAGTACGGCGTCCGTCATCCGGTCCCCCTCCCCGAGTACGGCGGGTCAGCCTAGGCCTGCGCGGCTCAGGCGGTCCAGAGATCGGTGATCCGCACGTCCAACTCGCCCAGCAGCGAGCGCAGCAGCGGCAGCGACAGGCCGATCACGTTGCCGTGGTCGCCCTCGATGCCGGTGATGAACGGTGCCGAGCGGCCGTCGAGGGTGAATGCCCCGGCCACGTGCAGTGGTTCGCCGCTGGCCACGTACGCCTCGATCTCGGCGTCGTCCGGCTCGGCGAAGTGCACGGTGGTGGCGGCGGTCGCCGAGGCGCGGCGGCCGTTCGCGGTGTCGATCACGCAGTGCCCGGTCTGCAGCACCCCGCTGCGCCCGCGCATCGCCTGCCAGCGCCGCCGTGCCTCGGCGGCGTCGGCCGGCTTGCCGAGCGCCTGGCCGTCCAGCTCCAGCACCGAGTCGCAGCCGATCACCAGTTCGCCGTCGGTCAGCCCGGCGGCCACCGCGGCGGCCTTGGCCTCGGCCAGCACCAGGGCCAGTTCGCCGGGGGTGGGGGCGCTGAGCGCGTCCTCGTCCACCCCGCTGACGATCACCTTCGGGTCGAGGCCGGCCTGCCGGAGCAGACCCAGCCGGGCGGGGGAGGCGGAGGCGAGGACCAGGGTGCGGCGATCAGTCATGGCGCCCAGCCTAGGGCCTGCCGCCAGGCCGGTACGCGGGCCGGGAGGCGGCTCAGAAGAGGATCAGCACGACCGCCATCAGCAGCACGGCGAAGGCCAGCAGCCGGCCGGCCCGGCGCAGCATCTCGGCGGCGCGCCGGGCCTCGGGGGAGGGTTCGTGGGACGGATCAGACCAGAGCACCGCCCCAGTCTGGCCCGATCCGGCCTGAATTGCCTGAGTACGCGTACTCAGGCACTGCTCAGCTTCCGCTCAGTGCGCCCAGCCGGAGGTGCGCCAGACGTTCGGGCCGGGGTGCGGCGCCGACCGCATGGTGCGGGACCGGTCGGTCCACGGGGAGGCCGGGCCGCTCGCCACCCGCGCCGCCGCCTCGCGGGCGGCCTGTGCGGCGGCGGCCCGGGTTTGGACCACCGCCAGGACGGTGGCCAACTCCTCGGGGGTCGGCTGCCCGTGCAGCACATGGATCTCGGACATCGTCGAGTCCTTCCCGTCCTTCCGGGGCCTACAGGGGATGTTGCCGTGCTTCTTCGGCGGCAGCACCTCGCGCTTGCCGCGCAGTGCCCGCAGGCCCCGGACGATGTGCTTGCGGGTCTCGGAGGGCGGGATCACCGCGTCCACGTAGCCGCGCTCGGCCGCCAGGTAGGGGTTGAGCAGGGTGTCCTCGTACTCGGCGACCAGCTCGGCGCGCCGGGCCTCCACGTCGTTGCCCGCGGCGGCGGCCTCGGCCAGCTCCCGACGGTAGACGATGTTGGCCGCGCCCTGCGCGCCCATCACGGCGATCTGCGCGGTCGGCCAGGCCAGGTTGAGGTCGGCGCCCAGGTGCTTGGAGCCCATCACGTCGTAGGCGCCGCCGAAGGCCTTGCGGGTGATCACGGTGATCAGCGGCACGGTGGCCTCGGCGTAGGCGTAGATCAGCTTGGCGCCGCGGCGGATGATGCCGTCCCACTCCTGGCCGGTGCCGGGCAGGAAGCCGGGCACGTCGACGAAGGTCAGCACCGGGATGTTGAAGCTGTCGCAGGTCCGCACGAACCGGGCGGCCTTCTCGCTGGCCGCGATGTCCAGGCAGCCGGCCAGGTCCATCGGCTGGTTGCCGACCACGCCGACCGCGTGGCCCTCGACCCGGCCGAAGCCGGTGATGATGTTCCCGGCGTAGAGCGGCTGGGTCTCCAGGAACTCGCCGTCGTCGAGCACGTGCTCGATCACCTTGTGCATGTCGTACGGCTGGTTGGCCGAGTCCGGCACGATGGTGTCGAGCTCCAGGTCCAGCTCGGAAACCTCGAGGTCGGCCTGCTCGGGGTAGGCCGGCGGGTCGCTCAGGTTGTTGGAGGGCAGGTACGACAGCAGGCTCTTGACGTACTCGATCGCCTCCTTCTCGTCCGAGGCGAGGTAGTGCGCGTTGCCGGACTTGGTGTTGTGGGTCCGGGCGCCGCCCAGCTCCTCCATGCCGACGTCCTCACCGGTGACCGTCTTGATCACGTCGGGGCCGGTGATGAACATGTGCGAGGTCTGGTCGGCCATCACCACGAAGTCGGTGATCGCGGGGGAGTAGACCGCGCCGCCCGCGCACGGGCCCATGATCAGCGAGATCTGCGGGATCACCCCGGAGGCGTGCACATTGCGGCGGAAGATCTCGCCGTACAGGCCGAGCGAGACCACGCCCTCCTGGATCCGGGCGCCGCCGGAGTCGTTGATCCCGATCACCGGGCAGCCGGTCTTCAGCGCGAAGTCCATCACCTTGACGATCTTCTCGCCGAAGACCTCGCCGAGCGAGCCGCCGAAGACCGTGAAGTCCTGGGCGAAGACCGCGACCTGACGGCCGTCCACGGTGCCGTAGCCGGTCACCACGCCGTCGCCGTACGGCCGGTTCTTCTGCTGGCCGAAGTTGGTGGAGCGGTGCCGGGCGAACTCGTCGAACTCCACGAAGGAGTCCTCGTCCAGCAGCTCCAGCACTCGCTCACGGGCCGTCAACTTGCCCTTGGCGTGCTGCTTCTCGACCGCCGCGGCGGAGCCGGAGTGCACCGCCTCGTCGATCCGGCGGCGCAGATCGGCGAGCTTTCCGGCGGTGGTGTGCGGGTCCGGCGAGGTGGACAGGTCGGTCATCCGGGGGAGTTCCTCACGTGAGCGACGCGGTGGAGGGTGGCGGAGCCCGGCAGGGCAGCGCGGTGCCGTGGACTACCGCTGGGTAGCCTAGCCAGCCGCCCGCCATCGGTGTTATGGCCAGCGACACAGTGTGTCAACCGGCCGTTCTGCGGCACGATGGGGCGGCCTAGGCGTGGTTAGGCTGGCCCCATGACCGAAGACCGTCCCCGCCGCAGCGGACTGCGTGGCTTCGGCCACGAAGGGCCCTCCCCCTGGACCGACCTCGACCGCCCGCCGCTGGACGCCGCAGCCCTGCGCCACGACCTGCTGGTCCCCGGTGGCCTGTGGACGGCGCTGGACGTGGTCGAGGTGACCGGCTCCACCAACACCGACCTCACCGAGCGGGCCCGGGCCGGCGCCGCCGAGGGCACGGTGCTGATCGCCGAGCGGCAGGACGCGGCGCGCGGCCGGCTGGACCGCCGCTGGTCGGCGCCGGCCCGCTCCGGCCTCTTCATGTCGATGCTGCTGCGCCCCACCGTGCCCCGGGAGCGCCTCGGCTGGCTGCCGATCCTGGTCGGCGTCTCGGTGGCGTCCACACTGAGCCGGATCGCCGGAGTGCAGCCCGGCCTGAAGTGGCCCAACGACCTCCAGGTGGAGATCGACGGCGCCGAGCGCAAGCTGGGCGGCATCCTCACCGAGCTGACCGGCGAGGCCGTCGTGGTCGGCCTCGGCCTGAACGTCTCGCTGCGCGCCGAGGAACTGCCAGTGCCCACCGCCGCCTCGCTGGCGCTGGCCGGCGCCGAGGTCACCGACCGGGCCACCCTGCTGCGCGCCCTGCTGCGCGAGTTCGCCGAGCTCTACGGCGACTGGCAGGAGGCGCACGGCGACCCGCAGGCCAGCGGACTGCTGCCGGCCTACACCGGGCGCTGCACCACGCTCGGCCGCCAGGTGCGGGTGCAGCTCCCCGGTGACCGCGAACTTCTCGGCGAGGCCGTGGCGTTGGACGGCGACGGCCGGCTGGTGGTGCGGACCGCGGACGGCACCCGGCAGGCGGTCGGCGCCGGCGACGTGGTGCACGTGCGGCCGGAACCGCGTTAGTCCCGGAGCCCGGATGCCCCGGATCCGGGAATTCCGTGCGACGATTCCCGTTGGCACGGTGTGAGGCGCGCCACTGTCCGCCGGGCGGCGGCCGGCTCACCGCAGATGGGATCTACGGCAAGTGCGACCGCACGGGGACGGACCGGTGGCAGACGACGACGGGCACGCGTCGCAGGAGGACGCGCGCGGCAACGGCGGCTCCGAGGACGCGGACGCCACTGTGGCGCTCGACCTGGAGGAGCTGATCCTGGGGGCGCCGCGCCGCTACACCCCCTACCAGGCGGCCCGCACCGCCGAGGTGCCGATGGAGCTGGCCACCCGGTTCTGGCGGGCCATGGGCTTTCCGGACATCGGCCAGTCCCGGGCGCTCAACGACGGCGACGTGATCGCGCTGCGCCGCCTCGCCGGGCTGGTGGAGTCCGGGCTGATCAACGAGTCGATGGCGATCCAGGTGGCCCGCTCCACCGGCCAGACCACCTCGCGGCTGGCCGGCTGGCAGATGGACACCTTCCTGGAGAACCTGACCCAGGCCGCCGAGCCCGGGCTGACCCGGGCCGAGGTGGCCTATCCGCTGGTCGAGCTGCTGCTGCCGGAGCTGGAGCAGTTCCTGGTCTACGTCTGGCGGCGCCAGCTGGCCGCGGTCACCGGGCGGGTGGTGCAGGCCGCCGAGGACACCGAGATCACCAGCGGCCGGCTCGCGGTGGGCTTCGCCGACCTGGTCGGCTTCACCCGGCTCTCCCGGCGGCTGGAGGAGGAGGAGCTCGGCTCGCTGGTGGAGACCTTCGAGTCGACCTGCGCCGATCTGATCGCCGGTCAGGGCGGTCGGCTGATCAAGACGCTGGGCGACGAGATCCTCTTCGTCTCCGAGGATCCGGTCACCGCCGCCGAGATCGCGCTGAGTCTGGTGGAGACGCTCACCGAGGACGACTCCATCCCGGCGCTGCGGGTCGGCATGGCGTTCGGCACCGTCACCTCCCGGATGGGCGACGTCTTCGGCACCACGGTCAACCTGGCCAGTCGGCTGACCTCGATCGCACAGCGGGACGCGGTGCTGATCGACGGCGAGTTCGCCGCCGCCCTGGAGCAGGCCGGGGCGGCCACCAGCGGCGCGACGGACGGCACCGGATCCGCCCAGTCCCAGCTGGCCGAGGCACTGGCGGCCGCCTCCGGGGCGCCGCTGGGCGTGGTCGGTCCGCAGCAGCCGGGCACCGGCCGGACCCGCTTCCACCTGCAGGCGATGTGGCGCCGCCCGGTCCGCGGGCTCGGCCTGGTCGAGCCGTGGCTGCTGACCCGTTGGATCAGGTCGGCGGCGGGGTAGCGGCGCCGGGCCGCAATCGCTCTGGCAGTCTGCTGGATTTCGGGCCGATTTCGATCAATTCGCCCTACTCTGGTCCCGTGATGGCGGACCTGGAACACCCCGACAGCGCCCCCGCTCAGGTGACGGCGAGTGGGCTCGACCGGCGCCTGCAGGCGGTGGTGGAGCTGGCCCAGGACATGGCCGGGGCGCAGAGCGCGCTGGAGGCGGTGCGGGCCGCCGCCGTCCGGGCCACCACGGCGCTGGGCGCCACCATGGCCGCCGTCTCGGTGTGGGACCGCGAGTCGGGGCGGCTGCGGGTGCTGGTCAACCACGGCGCGCTGGCGGCCGGCGAGGAGGAGATCCCGGAGGACGAGTCCTACCCGGTCGCGGACTTCCCGGAGATCGTCACCTACCTCGACGAGCACTGGACGACCGGCCGGCTGCCCCGGGCCTGGGTGCAGACCGCCGAGACTGCTGAGGGGGTGCCCGCCATGGGGGTGCCCCAGGCCGAAGGCTGGGGGCAGGCCGGTTTCGGCGCCGACGCGCCCCCGGCCGCCGCCGCGTTCGCCCGGGCCCGCGCCGCCGGGCTGCGCCGGCGCGGCCGCTCCTGCTGCCTGGTCGCGCCGATCGTGCTGCACGGGCAGGCCTGGGGCGAGCTGTACCTGGCGCGCACCGCCGAGCTGCCGGTCTTCACCGAGGCCGACACGCAGTACGCGACCCTGCTGGCCGCGCAGATCTCGGCCGGCCTGGCGCAGACCGAGCGGCTGGCCGACCTGCGCCGGCTGGCCTTCACCGATCCGCTGACCGGCCTGGCCAACCGGCGCGCGGTGGACGCCCAGCTGGAGGCCGCGCTGGCCGTCCACAACCAGGACGGCTCGGTGGTCTCGCTGGTCGTCTGCGACGTCAACGGCCTCAAGCGGATCAACGACCGGCACGGCCACGAGATGGGCGACCGGCTGCTGCAGCGGTTCGCCAACCAGCTCTCGATGGCGGGTGCCAAGCTGCCCGGCTCGCTCGCCGCCCGGCTCGGCGGGGACGAGTTCTGCCTGCTGGCGCAGGGCCAGAAGGCCGACGAGGTGGTCGCGGTGGCCGAGGAGCTGTGCACCCGTGCGCTGCAACTGGCCGATGGCGAGGGGGTGGCCTGCGGGGTCGCCTCGACCGGGGACGCGATCGGCCCGGTCTCCACCCCCGACCGGCTGTTCCGGCTGGCGGACGCCGCGCAGTACCGGGCCAAGGCGGCGCGCGCCGCGCATCCGGTGGTGGCCGGGCGCAGCCACGGTCCGGGGCTGGCCCCCGACCCGACGGTGCTGCTGGCCGACTCGGCGGAGCAGCGGCGCACGGACGGGCGCTGGCGCCCGGGGGCCGGCCCGGTGCGCGGGCCGCACGGCGACCGGCGGCGGTTCCGCGGCGCCGCGCACAGCGCCGACCCGGGCCAGCTGCTCACCGCGGTGCTGGCCGCGCTGGACCAGGAGGGCGGGCCGCGCACCCTGCATCCGGCCGACACGCTGGGCCGGCTGGCGGCCGTCGCCGAGACGGCGGCCCGGCTGCTGGACGCGGTGGCCTGGTGGATCTCCTACGTACCGCCGGGCTCCCGGCGGATGCACACCGCCCGGCACGCGGTGTTCCGGCTGACCAGCGGCCCGAGCAGCGGGGGCGAGCACCCGGGCTGGCCGTCGGCGGCCCGCCGGGCGGAGAGCGTGGGGGTCCCCCCGGCCGGAGGCTGGGGGAGGGCCCGGATCGAGGCCCCGGACGCGGTCTTCGACCTGGACCACTACCCGCTCACCCGGCGGGCGGTGGGCGGCGGCAGCTTCGCGCTGCGCACGGGGGCGGCGGGCAACGACCCGGCGGAGGAGGCGGTGCTGGTGGCCGGCGGCTACCGGGGGATGGCGGCCGCGGGCGGGGCGAACGCGGCGGGCGGCTGGCTGGTGGAGCTGTTCGCCGACGACGCCACGCTGCCGCTGGGTCAGATCGCGCCCGCGCTGCGGGCGCTGGTGGCGGTGGCGCTGGCGGGGCCGTGTTCTCCGCCGCCGTCCTGACCGGGTCCGCGCGGACAGTCCTGACAACCCGGATCGTTGCGCAAGACCCGGTTGTCATATCTTCATTCAGCTGATCTGATAGTGCATATGGATATGCACAGTGCTCCGGCCGCCGACGCGCCGCTTGTTCAGGTCGGCAAGGCCGACGTCACCGCCGAGGACGTGCTCGCCGTGGCACGCGGCAACGCCCGGATCGAGCTGGGCCCCGACGCGCTCGCCGAGATGGCCGTCTCCCGGGCCCGGATCGACGCGCTGGCCGCCGAGCCGCGCCCGGTCTACGGGGTCTCCACCGGCTTCGGCGCGCTCGCCGTCCGCCACATCAGCCCCGAGCTGCGGGCCCAGCTGCAGCGTTCGCTGGTCCGCTCGCACGCGGCCGGCATGGGCCCGGTGGTGGAGCGCGAGGTCACCCGCGCGCTGATGTTCCTGCGCCTGAAGACCCTGGCCTCCGGTCGCACCGGGGTGCGCCCGCTGGTCGCCGAGACCATGGCCGCGATCCTGAACGCCGGGATCACCCCGGTCGTCCACGAGTTCGGCTCGCTCGGCTGTTCCGGCGACCTCGCCCCGCTGTCGCACTGCGCCCTGGTGCTGATGGGCGAGGGCCTGGCCTACGGCCCGGACGGCGCCGAGCGCCCGGCCGGCGAGCTGCTCGCCGAGGCCGGCATCACCCCGGTCGAGCTGCTGGAGAAGGAGGGCCTGGCCCTCATCAACGGCACCGACGGCATGCTCGGCATGCTGGTGATGGCGATCGCCGACCTCTCCCGGCTGTTCACCACCGCCGACATCACCGCCGCGATGACCATGGAGGCGCTGCTCGGCACCGAGAAGGTGCTGGCGCCCGAGCTGCACGCGCCGATCCGCCCGCACCCGGGCCAGGCGCTCAGCGCCGCCAACATGCTCGCCGTGGTGCAGGGCTCCGGGCTGACCGGCCACCACCAGGACGACGCCCCGCGGGTGCAGGACGCCTACTCGATCCGCTGCGCCCCGCAGGTGGCCGGCGCCGGCCGGGACACCCTGGCGCACGCCCGCACGGTGGCCGGGCGCGAGCTGGCCGCCTCGGTCGACAACCCGGTGGTGCTGCCCGACGGCCGGGTGGAGTCCAACGGCAACTTCCACGGCGCCCCGGTCGCCTATGTGCTGGACTTCCTGGCCATCGCCGCCGCCGACCTGGGCTCGATCGCCGAGCGCCGCACCGACCGGCTGCTGGACAAGGCCCGCTCGCACGGCCTGCCGGCCTTCCTGGCCGACGACCCGGGCGTGGACTCCGGTCTGATGATCGCCCAGTACACCCAGGCCGCGCTGGTCAGCGAGAACAAGCGGCTCGCCAACCCGGCCTCGGTGGACTCGATCCCGTCCTCGGCGATGCAGGAGGACCACGTCTCGATGGGCTGGTCCGCGGCCCGCAAGCTCCGCCACGCGGTGGACAACCTGGGCCGGATCCTGGCCGTCGAGCTGACCGCCGCCGCCCGGGCGCTGGAGATCCGCACCACCGACTCCGACGCCCACCTCGCGCCCGGCACCGCCGCCGCGCTGGCCGCCGCCCGCGCGGCCGGGGTCGGCGGGGCCGGCCGGGACCGCTTCCTGGCGCCGGACCTGGCCGCCGCCGAGGCCCTGGTCGCCTCCGGCGAGCTGGTCCGCGCCGTCGAGACGGTCACCGGGCCGCTGGCCTGAGCCCCGGGCAGCCGCGTGGAGCGGGAGCCGTTCAGGCCCACTCGCTCCGCGCGGCGCCGCCGCCCCGGTGCTCCTCGCGCTCCAGCCGGTGGCCGAGCGAGGCCGCCAGGTTGACCCCGACGATCCCGGCCCAGGCGATCACCAGGCCCATGCCGTTCATCACGGCCATGCCGATCCCGGTCAGCGGGACCGCCAGCACCAGCGAGAAGTACGGCAGCTTGGAACCGCCGCCGGGCCGGAACCGGCGGCGCGGCTCCACATCGGCCAGCCTCTCGGCCAGCCGCTCGGCGACGCGCTGCTCGACCCGGGCGTCCAGCCGGGCGTCGACCCGGGCCAGGAACGAGTCGATCAGCTCGGACTCGTACTCCGGGCCCAGCTCGCGGCGGGCCTCCAGGGCGGCGTCGAGGTCACGGCGGACCTCGGAAGGCTGAGACTGCATGCCACCAGGCTGGCGTCCGGACAGCCGGGCGGTCCAGCCGGAACGGCGTCTCCCAGGGGTAAATCAGGGTCATCCCTGAGGACACCCCGCCGTCGGGCTCGTCCCGGCATACGAGAACATCATTGCCGTCCGAGTATTCGCTCCTGCACAGTCGACCGGACACCCACCGCCCGAAGGGACCCACACCATGACCGAGTCGTCCCTGGGCCCGTCCGCCCGACTCCTCGAACTGTTCGACGGCCACCGTCTGACGCCCACTCAGCGCCGGATCGCGCACGCCCTGGTCCGGCACGCCGCCGAGGCGCCGTTCCTGTCCAGCGTGGAGGTGGCCGAGCTGGCCGGGGTCAGCCAGCCCTCGGTCACCCGGTTCGCGGTGGCGCTCGGCTACGACGGCTACCCGGCGCTGCGCCGGCGGCTGCGCGAGCTCGGTGGCGAGCCGGCCCCGCCGGAGACCCCCACCGAGGCGGTGCGCAACGAGCACCAGCAGGCGGTGCTCGCCGAGATCGCCCATCTGCGCCGGCTCGCCGAGCTCCTCGCCGACCCGGAGCCGATCGTGCGGGCCGCTCGGCTGCTGGCCGCCTCCCGGCCGCTGCCGGTGCTCGGGCTGCGGGCCGCCTCCGCCCAGGCGCGCGGCTTCACCTACTTCGCGGCCAAGGTGCACCCCGACATCCGGCTGCTCGACGAGGGCGGCTCGATGCTCGCCGACCGGATCGAGCAGGCCGTCGCGGCCGGCGCCAGCGCGCTGCTCTGCTTCGCGCTGCCCCGCTACCCGCGCGAGCTGATGGACGCGCTGGTGGTGGCCAGGGACTGCGGGCTGACCGTGCTCACCGTGGCCGACAGCGCCTTCGCGCCGGTGGCCAAGCTCTCCGACCTGATGCTGCCCGCCGAGGTGGGCACCGGCCTGGTCTTCGACACCGCCTGTGCCCCGATGGTGCTCGGGCGGGTGCTGCTGCAGACGATGTGCGACGAACTGCCGGGCGCCGAGGCCCGGTTGGAGGCGATCGAGCAGTCCGCGGCGGCCCGAGGACTGTTCCTGGAGTAAACCGGGCATCCCCTCGGTGGAACCAACGGGGGGTGTCGCCGTGCGGGTGATCCATGAAATGCGGCAGGTCGGCCGACTCGCCTCCGGCGCCCTGGAATGGGCCTGCCCCACCTGCGGCCGACGGGTCGCGCTGGCCGATCCGCCCGCGCCCGCCCTCACCGTGCTGGACCCGGGCGACGAGACCGCCGTGCACATCGGCCTGACCGCCCCCGGCCGCGCCACCGCCAACCCGGGCGAGCCCTACGGCCTGGGCCCCGTCCAGGAGATCCCCCGCCCGCCGTCCCTCCCCATGCTCCCCGCCGACCCGCCCGACACGGCCGCCGCCGACCGCGCCTGGCTGGCCGAGATCGGCATCGACTGGGGTGGCGGGGAAGCTGCTTGACTGAGCGTCGGGATTCACGCCTGCCGGTTGGGGGAAAGCAGTCCTGATCGAATCCGCCAGACCCTGGCCGACCTCGGACTGATTGGATATATTCAGACTGCTCAATCCTGAATGAATCCATCCGCAAGGAGGCCGCCATGGCGGAGCAGCAGATCAGCGGTGCGCGCGAGGTGCGTGCGGCGCGCGGGACGGGCCTGACCGCCCAGGGGTGGCAGCAGGAGGCTGCCCTGCGGATGCTCATGAACAACCTCGATCCCGAGGTCGCCGAGCACCCGTCGAAGCTCGTCGTCTACGGCGGGACCGGCAAGGCGGCGCGGGACTGGCGGTCCTTCGACGCGATGGTGAAGACCCTGCGCGGGCTGAAGCAGGACGAGACCATGCTGGTGCAGTCCGGCCGCCCGGTCGGCGTGATGCAGACCCACGAGTGGGCGCCGCGGGTGATCCTCGCCAACTCCAACCTGGTCGGCGACTGGGCCAACTGGGAGGAGTTCCGCCGCCTGGAGAACCTCGGGCTCACCATGTACGGCCAGATGACCGCCGGCTCCTGGATCTACATCGGCACCCAGGGCATCCTGCAGGGCACCTACGAGACCTTCGCGGCCGTCGCCAACAAGCACGCTGGTAAATGGAACAGCAACGGCACCCTCGAAGGCACCATCACCCTCACCGCCGGCCTCGGCGGCATGGGCGGCGCCCAGCCGCTGGCCGTCACCATGAACGGCGGCGTGGCGATCTGCATCGACTGCGACCCGTCCCGGATCTCCCGCCGGATCGAGCACCGCTACCTGGACGTCGAGGCGAACAGCCTGGAGCATGCCCTGGAGCTGGCCACCGCCGCCCGGGACAAGAAGCAGCCGCTCTCCATCGGCCTGCTGGGCAACGCCGCCGAGCTGTTCCCGCAGCTGCTCGCGATGGACGCGCCGATCGACATCGTCACCGACCAGACCAGCGCCCACGACCCGCTGGCCTACCTGCCGCTCGGCGTCGCGTTCGACGACATGGCCGACTACGCGGCGAGCAAGCCGGCCGAGTTCACCCAGCGCTCACGCGAGTCGATGGCCAAGCACGTGGAGGCGATGGTCGGCTTCATGGACCGCGGCGCCGAGGTCTTCGACTACGGCAACTCGATCCGTGGCGAAGCCCAACTGGCCGGCTACGACCGCGCGTTCGCCTTTCCCGGCTTCGTCCCGGCGTACATCCGCCCGCTGTTCTGCGAGGGCAAGGGCCCGTTCCGCTGGGCCGCGCTCTCCGGCGACCCGCAGGACATCTACAAGACCGACAAGGCCGTGCTCGACCTGTTCCCGGAGAACGAGTCGCTGCACCGCTGGATCAAGATGGCCCAGGAGAAGGTGCACTTCCAGGGCCTGCCGGCGCGGATCTGCTGGCTCGGCTACGGCGAGCGCGACAAGGCCGGCGAGCGGTTCAACGACATGGTGGCCAGCGGCGAGCTGTCCGCCCCGATCGTGATCGGCCGCGACCACCTGGACTGCGGCTCGGTCGCCTCCCCGTACCGCGAGACCGAGGCCATGCTGGACGGCTCCGACGCGATCGCCGACTGGCCGCTGCTCAACGCCATGGTCAACGTGGCCTCCGGCGCCTCCTGGGTGTCGATCCACCACGGCGGCGGCGTCGGCATCGGCCGCTCGATCCACGCCGGCCAGGTCACGGTGGCCGACGGCACCCCGCTGGCCGGCGAGAAGATCCGCCGGGTGCTCACCAACGACCCGGGCATGGGCGTGATCCGGCACGTGGACGCCGGCTACGACCGCGCGTCCGAGGTCGCCGCCGAGCGCGGGGTTCGCGTCCCGATGGGCGAGCTGTGACGCTGCCGAGCTTCGAGGAGATGTGGGCGGAGCTGCTCCCCGTGGGCCGCTCCGCCGCCTCCGGCGGCTACCGCCGGCACGCCTGGAACACCGCCGACGCCGAGTGCCGGGCCTGGTTCGAGGCGCAGGCCCGTTCTCGTGGCCTGACGTATGAGCTGGACCGCAACGGCAACCAGTGGGCCTGGCTGGGCGATCCGCAGGGCGAAGGGGCGATCGTCACCGGTTCGCACCTGGACTCGGTGCCGGACGGCGGCGCCTTCGACGGCCCGCTCGGCGTGGTCTCGTCGTTCGCCGCCCTGGACCGACTGCGCGAGCGCGAGGCGCAGTTCACCAAGCCGCTGGCGATCGTCAACTTCGGCGACGAGGAGGGCGCCCGGTTCGGGGTGGCCTGCGTCGGCTCCCGGCTGGCCGCCGGCGTGCTCACCCCCGAGCAGGCCTTCGAGCTGCGCGACGCCGACGGGGTCCGGCTGCCGGACGCCATGGAGCGGGCCGGCCAGGACCCCACCGCGATCGGCGCCGACCCGGCGCGGCTCGGTCGGATCGGCGCCTTCGTGGAGCTCCACGTCGAGCAGGGCCGCTACCTGGCGGAGGACCAGTCGGTCGGCGTCGCGTCCGCGATCTGGCCGCACGGCCGCTGGCGGTTCGACTTCCACGGCGAGGCCAACCACGCCGGCACCACCCGGCTGGACGACCGGCACGACCCGATGCTCACCTACGCCAACACGGTGCTCTCGGCCCGCAAGAAGGCCCGGCTGGCCGGCGCGCTGGCCACCTTCGGCAAGATCTCGGTGGAGCCCAACGGCACCAACGCGATCGCCTCCCTGGTGCGCGGCTGGCTGGACTCCCGGGCCGCCGACGAGGCCACCCTCACCGAGCTGGTCGAGCAGATCCACCAGGCGGCCGCCGAGCGCGGCGAGCGGGACGGGGTCAAGGTCGAGCTGGTCCGCGAGTCCTACACCCCGGTGGTGGAGTTCGACGGGCCGCTGCGCGACCGGCTGGCCCGCACCCTGAACGGCGCCCCGGTGCTGCCCACCGGCGCGGGACACGACGCCGGAATCCTGGCATCCGCCGTTCCGACCGCCATGCTGTTCGTACGTAACCCGAGCGGCGTGTCGCACTCGCCGGCCGAGCACGCCGAACTCGCCGACTGCCTGGCGGGTGTGTCGGCGCTGGCGGACGTACTGGAGGACCTGGCATGTCAGTAGCGAAGACGTACTGGGCCGAGCACGCCTGGCTGCCGCACGTCAACGGACCGGTGGTGGAGCCGGACGTGCTGGTCGAGGTGGCCGCCGACGGCCGGATCGCCCGGGTGGTGCCGGACAGCGGGCCCTGCCCGCCCGGCGCCGTCCGGCTGGCCGGCCTGCTGGTGCCCGGCCAGGCCAACGCCCACTCGCACGCCTTCCACCGGGCGCTGCGCGGCACCGTGCAGGTGGGCTCCGGCACCTTCTGGACCTGGCGCGACACCATGTACCGGTTCGCCGCCGCGCTCGACCCGGACAGCTACCTGGCGCTGGCCACCGCGGTCTACGCCGAGATGGCGCTGGCCGGGATCACCGCCGTCGGCGAGTTCCACTACCTGCACCACGCCCCGGGCGGCGCCCGCTACGCCGACCCCAACGCGATGGGCGAGGCGCTGATCGAGGCCGCCGCCCGGGCCGGCATCCGGATCACCCTGCTGGACACCTGCTACCTCTCGTCCGGCTTCGGCGCCGAACTGACCAAGCCCCAGCTGCGGTTCGGCGACGGCGACGCCAACGCCTGGGCCGAGCGGGCCACCGCGCTGAGGCCCCGGGAGCACGCCCGGATCGGCGCGGCCATCCACTCGGTGCGCGCCGTGCCGGCCGAGCAACTGGGCACCGTCGCGCACTGGGCCGCGATGCGCAAGGCCCCGCTGCACGTCCACCTGTCCGAGCAGACCGCCGAGAACGACGCCTGCCTCACCGCGCACGGCGTCACCCCGACCCGGCTGCTCGCCGACCACGGGGTGCTCGGCCCGCGCACCAGCGCGGTGCACGCCACCCACCTCTCCGAGGAGGACATCAAGCTGCTGTCCGACTCCTCCACGGTGATCTGCATGTGCCCGACCACCGAGCGGGACCTCGCCGACGGCATCGGCCCGGCCCGCCAACTGGCCAGGGCCGGCTGCCCGGTGACCCTGGGCAGCGACAGCCACGCGGTGATCGACCCGTTCGAGGAGGCCCGGGCGCTGGAGCTCAACGAGCGGCTGCGCAGCCGCACCCGCGGGCACTGGACCGCCAACGCGCTGCTGCGGGCCGGCACCGAGGACGGGCACGCCTCGCTCGGCTGGCCCGAGGCCGGGCGGATCGAGGCCGGGGCGCTGGCCGACTTCACGGTGCTCGCACTGGACTCGGTGCGCACCACCGGCCCCACCCCGCGGCTCGGCGTCGAGACCGCCGTGTTCGCCGCCACGGCCTCCGACGTGCGGCACGTGGTGGTCGGCGGCCGGCAGATCGTCATCGACGGGGTGCACGCCCTGGTGCCCGACGTCGCGTCGGCACTGCAGACCTCCATCTCCGCCCTGAAGGTGTCATGACCAGCACGCTCATCACCAACATCGGCACGCTGGTCACCAACGACCCGTCACATCCCGGGCTGCTCGGCCTCGTCGAGGACGCCGCCGTGGTGCTGGACGGGTCGGTGGTCACCTGGACCGGACCCGCCGCGGACGCGCCCGCCGCCGACCAGCGGTTCGACGCGGCCGGCCGGGCCCTGCTGCCCGGCTTCGTGGACTCGCACGCCCACCTGGTCTTCGCCGGGGACCGCACCGCCGAGTTCAACGCCCGGATGTCCGGCCAGGCCTACACCGCGGGCGGCATCCGCACCACGGTGGCCGCCACCCGGGCCGCGACCGACGCCGAACTGGACGCCAACGTGGGCCGGTTCGTCGCCGAGGCGCTGCGCCAGGGCACCACCACCGTGGAGTGCAAGTCGGGTTACGGCCTGACCGTGGCCGACGAGGCCCGGGCGCTGCGGATCGCCGGGGCGCACACCCCGGAGACCACCTACCTCGGCGCCCACGTGGTGGCACCGGAGTTCGCCGACGACCCGGCGGGCTACGTCGACCTGGTCACCGGGGAGATGCTGGACGCCTGCGCCCCGCACGCCCGCTGGGTGGACGTCTTCTGCGAGCGCGGCGCCTTCGACGGCGACCAGGCGCGGGCGGTCCTGACCGCCGGGATGGAGCGCGGGCTGATCCCCCGGGTGCACGCCAACCAGCTCACCCACGGGCCGGGCGTGCAGCTGGCGGTGGAGCTGGGCGCCGCCTCGGCGGACCACTGCACGCACCTGACGGACGCGGACGTCGCCGCACTGGCCGACTCGACCACGGTGGCCACGCTGCTGCCCGGTGCCGAGTTCTCCACCCGGGCGCCCTACCCCGACGCCCGCCGGCTGCTCGACGCCGGTGCCACCGTGGCGCTGTCCACCGACTGCAACCCGGGCTCCAGCTTCACCAGCTCGATGGCCTTCTGCATCGCGGTGGCCGTGCGCGAGATGGGCATGACCCCGGACGAGGCCGTGCACGCCGCCACCGCCGGCGGCGCCCGCGCACTGCGCCGCACCGACGTCGGCCGGATCGCCCCCGGCGCCCGCGCCGACCTGCTGCTCCTGGACGCCCCCTCCCCGGTGCACCTCGCCTACCGGCCGGGCGTGCCGCTCACCGCCGCCGTCTGGCGCGCGGGCGTCCGGGAGGTGTGACGGCCTTCCAACGCAAGTGGGCCGGCACCCCCGGGCGGGTGCCGGCCATCACTGGGACGATCCTGCAGCCCGCCGCCGCCCAGCACCATCCGCCGATCGGCGGGGCCGATCGGCGGGGGTGGGCGAGCCGATGGGGTGTCAGCGCGGTGCGTACCGCTTGAACTCACCGGAGTCGATCACCCAGTCGCCGACCTTCACCTGGTCCCCGAAGACGTAGTCGTGAGTGGCCCGGTAGCGCGGCCCGTCGGGGCCGTCCGCCGGGTCGCTGGACACCCGGAGGGTGCCCTTGCGCGGGTCGATGAGCAGATGGAGCGGGATGCCCATGGCGGGGTAGTCCTGCATCTTCTGCAGATGGGCGTTGCCGGCCTGGGACGGCGAGACGATTTCGGCGACCAGTAGCAGGACGCTCGGATCGACACATTCCTCGAAGCGCTCCAGGTCCGCCTCAGCGGCGACCAGCAGATCAGGCTGCCGCAGCAGGCCCAGGGCCGCGGCCTCGACGTGCGTGCCGGCGAGGGCAACCAGATCTCCGGTGAACTGACGGTCCAACTGGCGGAGAAGCCTGAAGGCGTTCAGCGCACGCCGCGCTGATGGCGCGATCAGCACAGAGACTTCGCCGTTCCGGACCTCGATCTTGCCGGCCAGGTCGGTGTACTGATCCATCAACTCACCGGCGACGGCCCGGAGCCGCGCGTAGTTCATGCCGCTCAGCGTAGCCGCCCGAACACGCCGGTGGCCCGGCACGCGAATCGCGTGCCGGGCCACCGGGGAGCGCGGTGCGTCAGTGCACGTCGCCCATGAGCCGGATGACCTTCTTGCGGTACATCACCAGGGCCACACCGGCGATCAGGGCGGCGATGCCCTGGATCGCGAAGTACCAGGTGGAGCCGGTGGCGTCGCCGAGGCCCAGCTGGAGGACGGCGGCCACGCAGTCACCGGCGGTGACGGCGAGGAACCAGACGCCCATCATCTGGCTGGCGTACTTGGCCGGGGCCAGCTTGGTGGTGACGGAGAGGCCGACCGGGGAGAGGGTCAGCTCGCCGACGGTCTGGACCAGGTAGACCAGGGCCAGCCAGAGCGGCGAGACCTTGACGCCACCGGTGGCGGCAGCCATCGCCAGCATCATCACGATGAACGAGGTGCCGATCATCAGCAGGCCGATGGCGAACTTCATCGTGGTGCTGGGGTTCTTGGACCGGCGGGACAGCCAGACCCAGAGCCAGGCGAAGACCGGGGCCAGCGCCATGATGTACAGCGGGTTCAGCGACTGGAACCAGCTGGACGGGAAGTGGTAGCCGAAGATCGACAGGTTGGTGCTGTCGTCGGCGAAGACGCTCAGCGTGGAGCCGGACTGGTCGTAGATCATCCAGAACACGGCGGCGACCACGAAGAACCAGATGTAGCCGCTGATCTTCGACTGCTCGGCGGAGGTGAGCTCCTTGTCCCGCTTGAAGCGGGCGAAGACGGCCACCGGGATCGCGATACCGGCGATGGACAGCGGCCAGACCGCCCAGTTGATGGTGAAGTGGCCGGTCGCCACGACGACGCCGTAGAAGACCACGGCCAGCAGCAGCCAGAAGGCGCCCTTGCGCAGCAGCGCGCTCTTCTCGGCAGCGGTGATCGGCGAGCCGATCTCGTCGCTCTTCGAGCTGAGGTGGCGGCTGCCCAGCAGGTACTGGCCCAGGCCCAGCGCCATGCCGATACCGGCCAGGGCGAAGCCCAGGTGCCAGTTGACGCTCTGGCCGACCGTGCCGATGACCAGCGGGGCGGCGAAGGCACCGAGGTTGATGCCCATGTAGAAGATGGTGAAGCCGCCGTCCCGGCGCGGGTCGTTCGGCCCGTCGTAGAGGTGGCCGACCATGGTGGAGATGTTGGCCTTCAGCAGGCCGGAGCCGACCGCGATGAAGACCAGGCCGACGAAGAAGCCGGCCTCGACCGGAACGGCCAGCAGGAAGTGGCCGATCATGATGATCGTGCCGCCCAGCGCCACGGTCTTGCGGGCGCCGAGGATGCGGTCGGCGATCCAGCCGCCCGGCAGGGCGAGCAGGTACACCATGGCGTTGTAGACGCTGTAGATCGCGGTCGCCAGGGCGACCTTCATTCCCAGGCCGCCATGGTTGGTACCGGCGACCATGTAGAGCACCAGCAGGGCTCGCATGCCGTAGAAGCTGAAACGCTCCCAGGTCTCGGTCATGAAGAGTGTGGCGAGTCCTCGGGGGTGCCCGAAGAAGGTCTTGCCGCCAGAAGGAGCGCCCGGCTTGAGGCCGGCGTCCAGGGTGGTGGTTGACGCCATCAGTGGTTGTTCCTTGCCTGACTGTATGGAACGCCCCCGCCCTGGGGGATGGTGGGCGGGGGCGTGCTCACACGGTGTAGTCCTGCTCGCTGCTCGGGCAGGGGCACCGCGGTGCGTACCGCGGGGACTTAGCCACTGTACGTCGCGTTATTCCACGACATGACGGTACAAAAGACACCGAGTGAATAACAGAAAGATCAAGGCGAGCCCGACTGGGTGCTGGAATCGATGGTAATGCAGCAAGAGATCCTTCGAAGACAAGGTCGAATCGGAGGATCTGTGCCCGCTGCGGGAGTAGCGCCGAAGGCTGACCGTTATCTGATCTTGGTTTGGTGGCTACACGCTGTGAACTAGTTCACAGGTATCCCGGGCCGCTTATACGTATGAGCGGACGCGTCGCCCTCGTGTCGCCCGCGCGCTGTTCGAGCGACGCGCGCCGGGCGCGTGCACCGTTCTCCGGGCGGTCGGGGACTGATCGGGGGGCCGTGGGCCGACTAACATCGCCCCCATGACCTGTGTGCTGCTCGCTGAGGACGATCCGGCAATCTCCGAACCGCTGGCCCGTGCGCTGCGTCGCGAGGGCTACGAGGTACTGGTCCGCGAGGACGGCCCGGCCGCCCTGGAAGCGGGACTGGCGGAGGAGGTCGACCTGATCGTCCTCGACCTCGGCCTGCCCGAGATGGACGGTCTGGAGGTCTGCCGCCGGCTGCGGGCGGACGGCCGCAGCTGCCCGGTGCTGGTGCTCACCGCCCGGGCCGACGAGGTGGACACCGTGGTCGGCCTGGACGCCGGTGCCGACGACTACGTGACCAAGCCGTTCCGGCTGGCCGAGCTGCTGGCCCGGGTGCGGGCCCTGCTGCGGCGCGGCAACGTCGACTCGCTCTCCACCGGCGCCCACGGCGTGCGGATCGACATCGAGTCGCACCGCGCCTGGGTCGGCGAGGAGGAGCTCACCCTCTCCGCCAAGGAGTTCGAGCTGCTGCGGGTGCTGGTGCGGGACGCCGGCCGGGTCGTGACCCGGGAGGACATCATGCGCCAGGTCTGGGACACCACCTGGTGGACCTCGACCAAGACGCTGGACATGCACATCTCCTGGCTGCGCAAGAAGCTCGGCGACGACGCCACCAACCCGCGCTACATCGCCACCGTGCGCGGCGTCGGCTTCCGCTTCGAGAAGAACTGATCGAGTTCGCGAAGAACCGGTTCGAGAAGAGCCGACGCACCACTGGAGCCGGCGCGTGCGCACCGCGCCGGCCCGCCGAGAGGGAAGCAGGACCGACCCGCTGTGAAGCGCCGCATGATCAACTCGCTCCTTGGCGTGGTCCTGGTGGTGGTCACGGTGTTCTGCGTGCCGCTCGCCCTGGTCGAGAAGCAGACCATCACCAGCACCGCGCAGAACCGGGTGGACGCGGCCGCGGTGCGGCTGCTCGGCCTGGTGGAGACCAGGTTGGCGGCCGGCGAACCGGTCACCGGTGAGCGGATCGGCACCGGGGTGGTGGAGGGCGACTACGCCGAGATCACCGTGCCGGGCCAACCGCCGGTGGCCATCGGCGACCAGCCGACCGGCGGCCGGCCGCTGCGCGCCACCGAGACCGGCCCGCACGGTGAAACGGTGACGGTGGAGCAGTCCCGCCACGACGTGGACCGTGACACCGCCAACATGCTGCTGCTGATCGGGCTGGTGGCGCTGCTGGCGGTGGCAGCAGCGGTGGCGCTGGCGCTCTGGCAGGCCCGCCGGCTGACCCGCCCGCTGATCGACCTGGCCGAGACCGCCGAGCGGCTCGGCTCCGGCGACCCGCGCCCGCGCGACCGCCGCTACGGGGTGGCCGAACTGGACCGGGTGGCCGAGGTGTTGGACGGCAGCGCGGAGCGGATCGGCCGGATGCTCACCGCCGAGCGGCGCCTCGCCGCCGACGCCTCGCACCAACTGCGCACCCCGCTGACCGCGCTGTCGATGCGCCTGGAGGAGATCACCGCGCTGGCCCACCAGCCGGAGACGGTGCGCGAGGAAGCCACCATCGCGCTGCAGCAGGTGGAGCGGCTCACCGACGTGGTGCAGCGGCTGCTCACCAACCAGCGCGACACGCACGGCCCGTCGGCCGCCGGCTTCGACCTCGACGAGGTGGTCAAGCAGCAGGCCGAGGAGTGGTCGGCGTCACTGCGCGGCACCGGGCGGCGGCTGGTCACCGAGGGGCTGAGCCATGTGCACGCGATGGGCACCCCGGGCACCGTCTCCCAGGTGCTGGCCACGCTGATCGAGAACTCGCTGATGCACGGCGGCGGCACGGTCACCCTGCGGGTGCGGCCGTCGGGAAGCTCGGTGGTGGTGGAGGTGCAGGACGAAGGCCAGGGCGTGCCGGCCGAGCTGGGCAACCGGGTCTTCGAAAGGGCCGTCAGCGGGCGCAACTCCACCGGCATCGGCCTGGCGGTGGCCCGCGATCTGGCGGAGGCGGACGGCGGGCGGCTGGAGCTGCTCTCGCTCAAGCCGCCGGTCTTCGCGCTCTTCCTGCCGCGCAGCAGCGCGGTGGTGGAGCCGGACTGAATCAGCTGTTGCTGTACTGCTGCACCGGCTGGTCGGCGAGGATCCGCTCGGCCTGGGCGACCACGGTGGGCTCGGCCAGCTCGGGCATCGTCTTGAACACCCAGGTGCGGTAGGAGAAGAAGCGGAACAGCGTGGCGATCCCGGTGCCGATCACCTTGGAGCCGTTGTAGGCGAGGGTGCCGGTCATGGCCAGCGAGTAGGTGGTGAACCAGACGGTGCCGTTCTCGATCAGCAGGCCGATGGCGCTGAACACCAGGAAGAGGGTGATCTCCCGGCGGCGCGAGGCGGCGTCGCTGTCCCGGTAGACCCAGTAGCGGTAGCCGATGTAGTTGGCCACGATCGCCACGATGGTGCCGATCACCGAGCAGCGCACCGGCGCCCAGTGGGTGGCGTGCAGCACGGCGTTGGAGACACCGAAGTTCACGGCGATGCCGCCCAGGCCCACTATCGCGAACTGGAGGACCTCTCCGGAGACGCCGCGCAGCCGCTGGAAGAGGGAGGGGCGTCGATGTGCACCGGTCTTGGTCATCCGAGGAGGTCTCCTGATTCCTGACACTGGGCCATCCAGGCTACCGGCTCGTCATGAGAGCTCCAGCGTTCGATCCGGCCTCGGGCGCCCCTGCCGCACCCCCGCGCCCGCCGGTGCACCCGCCCCGACCGGCCCGGATATCCTGGCACTGTGACTTTTCCGGGCAGCGCGAAATTTCCAGTGGTGGGCATGGTCGGTGGCGGCCAGCTGTCCCGCATGACACATGACGCCGGCATCCCGCTCGGCATCCGCTTCAAGCTCCTCGCCGACACCCCGCAGGACTCCGCGGCCCAGGTGGTCGCCGAGACCGTCCTCGGGGACTACCGCGACCTGGAGACGCTGCGGGCCTTCGCGGCCGGCTGCGACGTGATCACCTTCGACCACGAGCACGTGCCCACCGAGCACCTGAAGGCCCTGCAGGCCGACGGCGTGGTGGTCCGCCCCGGTCCCCACGCGTTGGTCAACGCCCAGGACAAGGGTGTGATGCGGGCCAAGCTGGACTCCATCGGGGTGCCCTGCCCGCGGCACCGCCTGGTCGCCGACCCGGCCGACGTCACCGCGTTCGCGGGCGAGGGCTCCGGATACCCGGTGGTGCTGAAGACCGTCCGCGGCGGCTATGACGGCAAGGGCGTCTGGGTGGTGGCCGACGAGCAGCAGGCGCAGGCCCCGTTCCTGGCCGGCGTGCCGGTGCTCGCCGAGGAGAAGGTCGACTTCGTCCGCGAGCTGGCGGCCAACGTGGTGCGCTCGCCCAGCGGCCAGGCGGTCGCCTACCCGGTGGTGGAGAGCCTCCAGGAGGACGGCGTCTGCGCCGAGGTCACCGCGCCGGCTCCGGAGCTCGACCCGGCGCTGGCGATCGAGGCCCAGGAGCTGGCCCTGCGGATCGCCGGCGAGCTGGACATCACCGGCCACCTGGCGGTCGAGCTGTTCCAGACCCGGGACGGCCGGATCCTGGTCAACGAGCTCGCCATGCGCCCGCACAACTCCGGCCACTGGTCGATCGACGGGGCGGTCACCTCGCAGTTCGAGAACCACCTGCGCGCGGTGCTGGACCTGCCGCTCGGCGACCCGCGCCCGCGCGCCCAGTGGACCGTGATGGTCAATGTGCTCGGCGGCGACTACCCCGACATGTACCACGCCTTCCTGCACTGCATGGCCCGTGACCCGGGCCTGCGGATCCACATGTACGGCAAGGACGTGAAGCCCGGCCGCAAGGTGGGCCACGTCACCGTCTTCGGGGACGACCTCGACGACGTGCGCGAGCGGGCGCGGCACGCGGCCGCCTACCTGAGAGGCACCATCACCGAATGACGAACAGCGCCACCCCCCTCGTCGGCATCGCCATGGGCTCCGACTCCGACTGGTCGGTGATGGAGGCCGCCGCCCAGGCGCTCGACGAGTTCGAGGTGCCCTACGAGGTCAACGTGCTCTCCGCGCACCGGATGCCGCGCGAGATGATCGCCTACGGCGAGCAGGCGCACACCCGCGGCCTCAAGGCGATCATCGCCGGGGCCGGTGGCGCCGCCCACCTGCCGGGCATGCTGGCCTCGGTCACCCCGCTGCCGGTGATCGGCGTGCCGGTGCCGCTGCGCTACCTGGACGGCATGGACAGCCTGCTCTCCATCGTGCAGATGCCGGCCGGGGTGCCGGTGGCGACCGTCTCGGTGGCCGGGGCCCGCAACGCCGGCCTGCTGGCGGTGCGCATGGTCGCCGCCTTCGACCCGGAGCTGACCGAGAAGATGGTCGACTTCCAGCACGACCTGAACGCCCAGGCCACCGAGAAGGGCAAGAAGTTGCGGGCCAAGGTGGCGGGTTCCACCTCCTTCGGCTTCGCCAAGTAGTTTGATGGGGGGATGACTTCTCCTCATGGGGGGACGGCGTCTCCCCAACAGCTCTCCAGGGCCCGGGCGCTGCTCGCCGGCGCGCCCGTGGTGGACGGTCACAACGACCTGCCGTGGGCGATGCGCGAGCAGGCCGGCTACGACCTGGACGCCATCGACCTGGCGGCCGACCAGCGGCACCGCCTGCACACCGACCTCGACCGGCTGACCGCCGGCGGGGTCGGGGCGCAGTTCTGGTCCGTCTTCGTGCCCTGCGAGCTGACCGGCGATCAGGCGGTCAGCGCCACCCTGGAGCAGGTCGACTTCGTGCGGGCCCTGGCGGGCCGGTTCCCGGACCGGCTGCGGTTGGCACTGACCGCCGACCAGGTCGAGGCGGCCCGGGCGGACGGGCGGATCGCCTCGCTGATGGGCGCCGAGGGCGGGCACAGCATCAACTCCTCGCTGGCCACCCTGCGGGCGCTCTACGAGCTCGGGGTGCGCTACATGACGCTCACCCACAACTCGAACACGCCGTGGGCCGACTCGGCGACCGACGAGCCGTCAGCCGGCGGGCTGACCAGGTTCGGCGAGGAGGTGGTCCGCGAGATGAACCGGCTCGGCATGCTGGTCGACCTCTCGCACACCTCGCCCGACACCATGCGCGCCGCCCTGCGGGTCACCGAGGCGCCGGTGATCTTCTCGCACTCCTCCTCCCGCGCGGTCAGCGACCACCCGCGCAACATCCCGGACGACGTGCTGGCCCAGCTGCGGGCCAACGGGGGCGTGGCGATGGCCACCTTCGTGCCCCAGTTCATCGACGCCCGGGCCCGGGAGTGGACCGCCAAGGCCGCCGCGGAGCTGGAGGCGCGCGGGTTCCACCCGCTGGACCACACCCCTGAGGCGATGAAGGTGCTGCACGCCTTCGAGGAGCGCGAGCCGCGCCCGGTCACCACGGCGGCCATCGTCGCCGACCACCTGGACCACATGCGCGAGGTGGCCGGCATCGACCACCTGGGCATCGGCGGCGACTTCGACGGCACCGCCTACACCCCGGCCGGTCTGGACGACGTCTCCGGCTACCCCAACCTGATCGCCGAACTGCTCGACCGAGGCTGGTCCGAGGCCGACCTCGCCAAGCTGACCTGGCAGAACGCCCTGCGGGTGCTGCGCGCGGCCGAGGACGCGGCCCGCCACCTGCGGACCACCCGCCGCCCCTCGATCGCCACCCGGGCCCAGCTGGACGACTGATCGCGCCCGAGCCGCACGGCTGATCACCGAGCCCGGACGGCTGAGCCGACCCGCCGTCAGCCGGCCGCCCGGGCGGGGGCGAGGGCGGTCAGCCGAGCAGCGGGATCTCGATGGCCGGGCACTTGTCCATCACCATGTCCAGACCGGCCGCCGTGGTGCGTTCGAAGGCCGCCTCGTCTATCACGTCGAGCTGGAACCAGACCGCCTTGGCACCGGCCGCCACCGCCTCGTCGGCCACCTGACCGGCCAGCTCGCTGTTGACGAACACATCGACCACGTCGACGGGGAACGGCACGGCGGCCAGCGACGGATACCCCTGCTCGCCGTGCACCGCCTCCGCCTTGGGGTGGATCGGCACGATCCGCTTGCCGAAGCGCTGCAGCACCTTGGCGACCCCGAAGGCGGCTCGCCGTTCGTTGTTGGACAGCCCGACGATCGCCCAGGTGTCACCGCTCTGGGTGAGGATCCTGCGGACGGTCGCCGAGTCCCGGAAGTCAGTCATGACCACTGGAACCGCCCCCGCCCGTGGCGCATTCCGGGTCCGGCATCAACCGAATGGTTGATGCCGGGGCCCTACGTCCGGCTGATGTCCGGCATCCATCGTTTCGCGGTCCGAAGCCAACCCGATGATCGATCCCCCGAGGGGGTCCGCGCGAGAGATTGGAGGCACGGCGGGAACGCCGCAGACGATCCGAAAGGGGGGCCGGTCATGGCCGTCATCGAAGTCGAGCACCTGCACAAGCGGTACGGGCAGGTCACCGCGGTGCGGGACGTCTCGTTCCAGGTCGAGCAGGGCGAGATCTTCGGCATCCTCGGCCCCAACGGCGCGGGCAAGACCACCACGGTGGAGTGCCTGTCGGGGCTGCGGCAGGCGGACGGCGGGCGGGTCTCGGTGCTCGGCCTCGACCCGGTCCGGCAGCGGGACGAGCTGCGCCAGGTGCTGGGGGTCCAGCTGCAGGCGAGCGGGCTGCCGGACAAGCTCCGGGTCCGCGAGGCGCTGGAGCTCTACGCCTCGTTCTACCGGCAGCCGGCCGACCCGGTGGAGCTGATGGACCGGCTGGGCCTGGCCGAGAAGGCCGGTGCCCGCTACAAGAAGCTCTCCGGCGGCCAGCAGCAGCGGCTGGCGATCGCGCTGGCGATGATCGGCCGGCCGCGCGCGGTGGTGCTGGACGAGCTGACCACCGGCCTCGATCCGCATGCCCGCCGCACCACCTGGGAGCTGGTCGAGCAGGTCCGCGACACCGGGGTCACGGTGCTGCTGGTCACCCACTTCATGGAGGAGGCCGAGCGGCTCTGCGACCGGGTGGCGCTGATCGACCGCGGCGAGGTGGTCGCGGTGGACACGCCCGCCGGTCTGGCCGCCCGGGCCGGGCAGCGGCAGCGGATGCGCTTCAGGCCGTCCGCCCCGCTGCCCGAGGAGGTGCTGCGCGCGCTGCCCGAGGTGGCCGAACTCATCTGGCACGGAGCGGTGGTGGAGATCAGCGGCACCGGCAACCTGGTGCACGCGGTCACCGCCCAGTTGGCCCGCGCCCAGATCATCGCGGCCGACCTGCGGGTCGAACAGGCCAGCCTGGACGACGCCTTCATCGCCCTGACCGGCCACACCGACGCCGACTGACGCGCCGCCACCCCGCGCCGCCACCCCATCCCCCTCCTGACGAAGGACCAGCCCGCCATGTCCGCTGTTCTCCGCTTCCCCCGCCGGGGCCTGCGCACCCTGACCGTCACCCAGGCCAAGCTGCTGCTGCGGGAGCCGGCCGCGCTGGCCTGGCTCGGCCTGCCGGTGCTGCTGGTGGTGATCTTCGGCAACATCCCGGCCTTCCAGACCCCGGCCGCCACCCTGGGCGGCAAGCGGGTGATCGACGTCTATGTGCCCACCCTGGCCGCGATGGTGCCGCTCTTCCTGGCCTGCACCGCGCTGCCGATGACGATGGCCGGCTGGCGGGAGAAGGACGTGCTGCGCCGGCTCTCGGTCAGCCCGGTGCCCGCGGCCGGGATGCTGGCCGCGCTGGTGGCCGTGATCGCCGGGCTGGCCGCCGCCGGGGTGGCCGTGGTCGTGGCGATCGGCGCGCTCGCCTTCGACGTCTCCACCCCGGCCAACCCCGGCGCGGTGCTGGTCACCTTGCTGTTCGGCAGCGCGGCGGTGCTCGCACTCGGGCTGCTGATCGCCGCCCGGGCCCGCACCGGCGCGGCGGCCAGCGGGCTCGGGGTCCCGCTGATGGTGCTCAACTTCTTCGCCACCGGTCTCTACGTCCCGATCGCGCAGCTGCCCCAGGTGCTGCAGCGGATCTGCGAGTTCATCCCGTTCGGGGCGGTGACGGCGGCCTGGTCCGGCCACGGGCAGCTGTGGCAGCACCTGCTGGTGCTGGCCGGCTACACGGTGGCGGCCGGGCTGCTCGCCGCCCGCACCTTCCGGTGGGAGTGAGGGCGGTGGCACCGGGCGATGACCGGCCCGTCATCATGGCCGATGTGACGACGGACGCACCGATCTCCGCGACGGAGGGCCGCCTCGGCCGGTTCCAGGGCTGGATACCGTATCTGGGCCTGGCCCTGTCCGCGGCGCTCTCGCTGGCCCTCGGCCCGGGCGGCACCGGCTACCGGGTGCCGGTGCTGGTGCTGTCCGTGATCGCCGCCGGCTGGTGCTGGTCGATGGAGGTCGACCAGGCCGAGAGCGAGCGGCGGCGGGTCAAGGCGGTGGTCTACTACACCGGCCTGCTGGCGCTGATGGCGGTGTTGGTGCTGCTCAGCCCGTTCTTCGGGTTCTTCGGCTTCGTCGGCTATCTGAAGGTGTCGGTGCTGCCGCGGCGGCTCTGGTGGCCGGGGATCACGGTCACCGCCGCGCTGATGGCCGTCTGCCAGCTGGGCGGTGTGCAGAACCTGCGCGGCGGTCTGATCGGCATCTACTGCGGTCTGGTGGTGGTCAATGTGGTGATTGCCGGCGCGGTCACCTACCAGGCCATCGAGGAGGACCAGCGCAGTCGCCAGCGGGCCCGGTACATCGACGAGTTGGCGGAGGCCAACCGGCGGCTGCGGGAGACCATGGCGGAGAATGCCGGGCTGCACGCGCAGTTGGTGACGCAGGCCCGCGAGGCGGGGGTGCTGGACGAGCGGCAGCGGATGGCCGGGGAGATCCACGACACCATCGCCCAGGGGCTGACCGGGATCGTCCGCCAACTGGAGGCAGCCGAGCGGTTCGACGCCGATCCCGAGCGGCGGCTCCACCATGTGGCCACCGCCCGCCAGTTGGCCAGGGAGAGCCTGGCGGAGGCCCGCCGCTCGGTCCAGGCGCTGCGGCCCGGTCCGCTGGCCGACGCCCAACTGCCGGATGCCGTACAGGACTTGGCGGAGCGCTGGGAGCGCAGCTCGGGAGTCGCGGCCGGGGTGACGGTGACCGGTACGGCGTTCCCGCTGCCGCCCGCCCTGGAGGTGGTGCTGTTCCGCGCGGCCCAGGAGGGGTTGGCCAACATCGCCAAGCACGCCCGGGCCTCCCGGGTCGGACTGACCCTCAGCTACACCCACGAGGTGGTGCTGCTGGACGTGTTGGACGACGGCGTGGGCTTCGAGCCGCCCGACGAGACGGCGAGCGGCCAGAGCTACGGCCTGACGGCGATGCGGCAGCGGCTGCTGCAGGTCGGCGGCAGCCTGGCGATCGAGAGCGCCCCGGGCGAGGGCACCGCGCTCAGCATCAGCGTGCCCGCCCTGCGGGTCCCGGGTGCCGGCGGGTTGTTGGAGAATGCACCGTGACCATTCGCCTGCTGATCGTCGACGACCACCCCATCGTGCGCGACGGGCTGCGCGGTGTCTTCGAGGGGGATCCCGACTTCGAGGTCGTCGGCGAGGCGGGGAACGGCGCCGAGGGGGTCGACCGGGCGCTGGCACTGGCACCGGACGTGGTGCTGATGGACCTGCGGATGCCCGAGGTCGGCGGCGTCGAGGCGATCCGGCGGCTGCGTGACCGGGCGCCGGCGGTGCGGGTGCTGGTGCTGACCACCTATGACAGCGACGCCGACGTGCTGCCGGCGGTCGAGGCCGGCGCCACCGGGTACCTGCTCAAGGACGCGCCGCGCGAGGAGCTGGTCCGCGCGGTGCGGGCGGCCCGGGCCGGGCAGGCGGTGCTGGCGCCGACGGTGGCGCAGAAGCTCATGGGGCGGATGCGCGAGCCCGCCCCCGGCCCGGCCGCCGAGGCGCTGACCGAGCGCGAGCTGGAGGTGCTGCGGCTGGTGGCGGCCGGCAGTACCAACAAGGAGTCGGCGCGCCGGTTGTTCATCAGCGAGGCCACCGTCAAGACCCATCTGCTGCACCTGTACGCCAAGCTCGGCGTGCGGGACCGCGCGGCGGCCGTCGCCGAGGGCTACGAGCGCGGGCTGCTCGGCTGACGCGCGGTCACTCGCTGAACGGGCGCCCCATCGCGCGGTAGCGCCAGCCGGCCGCCCGCCAGCGCTTGCCGTCCAGCACATTGCGTCCGTCCAGCAGCCGCCGGCGGGCGACCACCTCGCCGAGCACCGCCGGGTCCAGCTCGCGGAACTCCTGCCACTCCGTCAGGTGCAGCACCACATGGGCGCCGGCGACGGCCTCGATGGGGGAGTCGGCGTAGCTGAGCGAGGGGAACATCTTGCGGGCGTTGTCCATGGCGCGCGGGTCGTAGACCGTCACCTGGGCGCCCTGCAGCTGGATCTGGGCGGCCACATTGAGCGCGGGGGAGTCCCGGATGTCGTCCGAGTCCGGCTTGAACGCGGCGCCGAGCACCGCGACCCGCCGGTCCAGGAAGCCGCCGTCGCACTGCTCGCGGGCCAGCTCGACCATCCGGGAGCGGCGGCGCATGTTGATCGAGTCGACCTCGCGCAGGAAGGTCAGCGCCTGGTCGGCGCCGAGCTCGCCGGCCCGGGCCATGAACGCCCGGATGTCCTTGGGCAGGCAGCCGCCGCCGAAGCCGAGGCCGGCGTTGAGGAACCGGCCGCCGATCCGCTCGTCGTAGGAGAGCGCCTTGCTGAGCAGCGTCACGTCCGCGCCGGAGGCCTCGCAGACCTCGGCCATCGCGTTGATGAAGGAGATCTTGGTGGCCAGGAAGGAGTTGGCGGCGGCCTTGACCATTTCGGCGGTCGGGTAGTCGGTGACCACCAGCGGCACGCCTTCTGCCATTGGCGTCGCGTAGACCTGGCGCAGCAGCTCCTCGGCCCGGCCGCCCTCGCGCACCCCGATCACTATCCGGTCCGGGTGCAGGGTGTCGCCCACCGCGAAGCCCTCGCGCAGGAACTCCGGGTTCCAGGCCAGCTCGACGCCGTCGCCGGCCGGGGCCAGCGCCGCCAGCCGCTCGGCCAGCCGCCGGGCGCTGCCGACCGGCACCGTGGACTTGCCGACCACCAGGGCCGGGCGGGTCAGCTGCGGGGCCAGGGCGTCCACGGCCGCGTCCACATGGGACATGTCGGCGGCGAACTCG
The DNA here is from genome assembly GCF_006636205.1 of Kitasatospora acidiphila. Classification (NCBI taxonomy): domain Bacteria; kingdom Bacillati; phylum Actinomycetota; class Actinomycetes; order Kitasatosporales; family Streptomycetaceae; genus Kitasatospora; species Kitasatospora acidiphila. The sequence goes on from NZ_VIGB01000003.1 coordinate 5,586,563, forward strand.
CCCCGGCGCTGCGGAGTGTTGACGCAGATGAAGTGGACGTCGGCGAACTCGCCCACCTCCTGCCAGGAGGAGGTGAAGCGCAGCCGCCCGGTCGAACCGGGGTGCCCGGCGACGTGCTTGACCAGTAGCTCGCTCAGCCCGGGCTCGTACATCGGGACCCGGCCGGCCGCCAGGGAGGCCAGCTTCTCCTGGTCCACATCGAGTCCGAGCACCTCGAAGCCCAGCTCCGCGAGGCAGGCGGCATGGGTGGCGCCGAGGTAGCCGGTGCCGATGACCGAGATGCGCAGGGCCACGGGGGTTCCCCTTTACGGGCCGCCGGGGTATGACCGGCACGGGCGGGACGAGGTGCAGCCACCGATGGTATCGGCTGGTGCCATGTCACCCACGTCACGTCCCTGCTACGCAGGGGTAAGGCCTAGAATGTGGACTTACTTAACAGTAACTAACGTTCATACGCAGAGGGGCGCACACCATGGCGAGCAGTGCCGATTTCGACCTCTTCCAGATCTCGGAGGAGCACCAGATGCTCCGTGAGACGGTCCGCGCGCTCGCCGAGGCCAAGATCGCCCCGTTCGCGGCCGACGTCGACGAGCAGGGCCGGTTCCCGCAGGAGGCCCGGGACGCGCTGGAGGCGAACGACCTGCACGCCGTCCACGTCCCGGAGGAGTACGGCGGCGCCGGCGCCGACGCGCTCGCCACCGTCCTCGTGATCGAGGAGGTCGCCCGGGTGTGCGCCTCCTCCTCGCTGATCCCGGCGGTCAACAAGCTCGGCTCGCTGCCGGTGCAGCTGTCCGGCTCCGAGGAGCTGAAGGCCAAGTACCTGGGCGCGCTGGCCCGCGGCGAGGGCATGTTCTCCTACTGCCTCTCCGAGCCGGACGCCGGTTCGGACGCGGCCGGCATGAAGACCCGCGCGGTGCGCGACGGCGACTACTGGGTGCTCAACGGCGTCAAGCGCTGGATCACCAACGCGGGCGTCTCCGAGTTCTACACCGTGATGGCCGTCACCGACCCGGAGAAGCGCTCCAAGGGCATCTCCGCGTTCGTGGTCGAGAAGGGCGACGAGGGCGTCTCCTTCGGCGCCCCCGAGAAGAAGCTCGGCATCAAGGGCTCCCCGACCCGCGAGGTCTACCTCGACAACGTCCGGATCCCGGCCGACCGCATGATCGGCGCGGAGGGCACCGGCTTTGCCACCGCGATGAAGACCCTGGACCACACCCGGATCACCATCGCCGCCCAGGCCCTCGGCATCGCCCAGGGCGCCCTCGACTACGCCGCCGGCTACGTCAAGGAGCGCAAGCAGTTCGGCAAGCCGATCGGCGACTTCCAGGGCATCCAGTTCATGCTGGCCGACATGGCGATGAAGCTGGAGGCGGCCCGCCAGCTCACCTACGCCGCCGCCGCCAAGTCGCAGCGGGTCGACGCCGACCTGACCTTCTTCGGCGCCGCCGCCAAGTGCTTCGCCTCCGACGTCGCCATGGAGATCACCACCGACGCCGTCCAGCTGCTCGGCGGCTACGGCTACACCCGCGACTACCCGGTCGAGCGGATGATGCGCGACGCCAAGATCACCCAGATCTACGAGGGCACCAACCAGGTCCAGCGGATCGTGATGGCCCGCAACCTGCCGAGCGCCTGACGTTCGTCGAGCAGACCTGACCCGTGCCGGCGGCCGGCGGATCGCGATGATCCGCCGGCCGCCGGCCGTTTTCCACTGCCACCAGCCGTTTTCCACTGCCACCGGTCGTTTCCGCTGTCACAGCCTCCCGGGGGCCGGGTCCGGCTGCGACAACTGCCTGGAGCTGTCCGGAGCCTGTCACAGGCGCGCAACAGGGGTAACCGAGGGCGGGGTGTGTTGCGTAGACATAAGTGATCGTCCGTGACGACCGGTCAGGACCCGGTCGCCGACCCCAGGGGGAACCAGTCATGAAGGCCACTCGCATCGCCGCCGCCGCCATTGTCGCCGCCGCCGCACTGGCACTGACCGCCTGCGGCCCGGACGACACCAGCACCTCGGCCGGGTCCTCGCCCAGCGCCGCCGCCTCCAGCGCTGCGAGCACGCCGACTGCGGCCCCGAGCGCGGCGCCGTCGACCAGTGCCAAGCCGACCGCCGCGAGCCCGGCCAAGCCGACCGGTGCGGCCAAGCCGACCGCCACCAAGTCGTCCGGTACCACCCCGGGTTCGGACTGCACGCAGCTGGCGATGAAGAACTTCAGCGGTCAGGTGGTGGAGGCCACCGACAACGGCTACCTGACCCACATCTGGATGAAGGCCAAGCCCGCCAAGTTCGTCTGCGGTCCCGACATCCCGGACGACGGCTACTTCGAGGGCTACGGCACCCCCGCGCTCTACTCGTTCAGCAACGACGTCAAGACCTTCCTGCTGAACGGCGCCAAGCCGGTCCCGGTCGACCTGGACACCTTCATGAAGCACCAGGACGCCTGCCTGCACAGCCCGTCCAGCGTGACGGCGCCGTACTCCTGCTACGGCAACAAGTACATCGTCACGCTCACCGGCCAGAACGAGGTCACCAGCATCACCGAGCTCTACCACCCGTGAGCCCGGCCGAGGCGCACGGAAATCGGCCGCGCGCGCCTCGGCGGGGCGTGCCTCGGCGGGGCGGCCCGGTCAGGCCACGCGGTAACCCGCCAGGAACAGGTCCACGCCCGAGGTGATCACCCGGGTCAGCTCCGCGTCGTCGATCTCGGCGTCGGGCGCGAAGGTGTGGACCAGCTGCGGGACGCCCACCGTGGCGGCGACCAGCTGCTGCACGGCCAGCTTGGGATCCGGCGCCCGCAGCACGCCGCGGCGGTCCAGCTCGGCGAACGCCTCGACCAGCGGGCCGTTGTTCATGTCGTAGTTGATCCGGTACCAGAGCTGCCCCAGCTGCGGGAAGCGGTCGATCTCGCCGATCACCAGCCGGCGCAGCGACATGATGTCCGGCCGGAGCAGGATCCGCACCCAGTCCAGCATCAGCGTGATCAGCGCGCCGCGCAGGTCCTCGGCCTCGGCGATGGTGGAGTTGAACGGTTCGAGGTCCGCGTAGGTGGTGGGCAGGATCCCGCCGATCACCGCCAGGAAGAGCCGTTCCTTGCTGCCGAAGTGCTTGTAGATGGTGGCCTTGGACACGCCGGAGCGCGCGGTGATGGCATCCATCGACGCGGCCGAGTACCCCTCGCGCAGGAACTCGACCAGGGCGGCGTCGATGATCGCCCGCCGCTTGCGCTGGGCGGCGTCCACCGGCTCCGGGATGATCGGGATTCCGTACTCGTCGGTCGGCCCGGCGCTGTTGGAGGCGGCCATGGGGATCCTTCGGCTGGTGGTGGCGGCGTCACAGTATATGAACTGAACGGTTCGGTGTGTTAAACGGATGACCACCCGCCGAAGGATCAATGCGCGGGTTCAGACGGCCGCGCGGGCCGCCTGACCGGTCAACGCCACGTCGTCCGAGCGCCGGCCCACCAGGCGGGCCGGCACCCCGGCCCAGATCTCGTTCGGGCCGGTGGAGCAGGTCAGCACCGCGTTGGCGCCGACCACGGTGCCGGCGCCCACGGTGAGCACCCCCCGCTTGCAGATGATCTTCGCGCCGGCGCACACCACCACGCCGTCCTCCAGCACCACCCGCTCCATCGCACTGTGCTGCTGCGGCACCCAGGGGTCGGCCCGCCCGATGGTGACCCCGTTGTAGAGGGTGACGCCGGCGCCGAGGGTGGTGTACGGGTGCAGCACGGTGCCGAAGCCCCGGTGGTACACCTGCAGACCGGGCCCGATCTCGGCGGCCGGCGGGACCTCCACGCCGTAGAGCGCGAGCAACTCCCGCAGCAGGCGGCCGAATACCGGATGGCGGCGGCGGTAGATCAACGAAGTCACCAGTGACATGGGCACATTGTGACCAGGGGCACCGGGCGGCGGCCCCGACTCGCGCGCAGGATCACCGGGACGGCTGCGAGCGGGGCCCCTGGGTTGACGGGCCGGTCAGAGCGCCGGCAGCGCGGTGTCGTGCTCGATGGCGTCGAAGACCTGCTTGGACTTCACCGGATCCCACTTGACCGCTGACTGGCCGTCAGGCGTGTGGTAGTTCGGATTGGAGATCGGGATGGTGATGCTCTTGCCGTCGCCACCGCTCACCGAGCGCATCGCCTCGAAGAGCGAGCCCAGGTCGGTCAGTCCGGTGTTCTTGTCCACGATCAGGGTGTCCAGGCCGGAGCCGATCAGCGGGTAGAGGGTGAACGGATCCAGCAGGGTGCTCGGGGTGGCCGCCTGGTGGGCCAGTGCGGAGAGGAACTTCTGCTGGTTGCGCATCCGGCCCAGGTCCTGGTCGGCCATCTGGTGGCGCTGGCGGACGAACGCGAGCGACTGCTGCCCGTTGAGGGTCTGGCAGCCGGCCTTGAGGTTGAGCCCGGAGTCCTGGTCCTGGATGTCCTTGTCGATGCACATGTGCACACCGCCCACGGCGTCCACGATGCCGACGAAGCCCGCGAAGCCGACCTCGGCGTAGTGGTCGATGTGGATGCCGGTGTTCTTCTCCACCGTCTCCGCCAGCAGTTGGCCGCCGCCGTTGTTGAAGGCCGAGTTGATCTTGCTGGTGGTGGCCGGGATGGTCCGGCCGGTGCCCGCGGTGTCCAGGTGCTGCGGGATCGGCACCCAGGAGTCGCGCGGGATGCTCATCAGGGTGTTCCCGCGGTCGCCGATGTGCAGGATCATCATCGAGTCGCTGCGCTTGCCGTCGTCGGAGCCGGTGTGCAGCTGCTGCTTCTGGGTGTCGCTGAGACCGTTGCGGCTGTCGGAGCCGACGATCAGCCAGTTGGTGCCCTTGCCGGCGGCGGGGCGGCCCGGGTAGTCGGACAGGACGTTCTGCTGGTTCAGCTTGGAGTCGGCCCAGGCGTAGGTGCCGCCCGCGGTGGCGAGCAGGGCGCCGACCAGGCCGAGCGCGACGTAGGCCGCGATCCGCTTGCGCGACCGGCGCCGGCGCACCGGCTGCCGCGGCGGGCCGCCGGGCGAGAGCGCCGTCGCGGGCGCCCCGGTCGGGCCGCCGGGCGGCCGTGCACCCGGCAGCGGCCGTGAAGCGGGTATCGAGTGCTGGGGCTGCGGTGCGGCGCCCGGTCCGCGCGGGTTGAGCGAAGGCGGCAGTGGCGGCTCGGCGCCGCCGGTCGCACCTTCCGGTCCAGGTCGGCGGCCGCTGCCCGGTCCGCCCTGCTCCCAGTTGTCCATGGCTTCGAGCATGCCCGAGCCGTCCGCGAATGCACCCCCGCACGGTGCTCACCTGCGGTCTTGTAGCAGAGTTGTCGCAGCCGTGGGACGGTCCTGCCGCTTGGCCGCCGAACTCGACCACCGAGCGCGGCGCATCCTGATCGGGCGCTCGCCGGCCGCTGCCGAGCCGCCCCTGCTACTTGAGGCGGAGGCACCCCTAGGGGTACCCGCATCCCGTCCCGTACGAGGGGTCGCGCCAGGTTCCTACCGGCGGATGACGAGTTGCTCATGCGGACCGCCTAGCTTTGGTACATCTGCTCGGTTCCTCTGCTCAGGGGGGCCGGGCCCGGGGGAACAACGACCGAGGAGTACACCGTGACGACGGCATCCGCAGCCGTACAGACATCCGACAACCCAGGCGGCCCGTCCGCCAACGCCGCAGCGGCGCGGCAGGTCACCAAGGCGTACGGCGCGGGCGAGACCCGGGTCACGGCGCTCAACGCGGTCGATGTGGACATCCAGCGCGGCCGGTTCACCGCGATCATGGGCCCGTCCGGGTCCGGCAAGTCGACCCTGATGCACTGCCTGGCGGGTCTGGACACGGTGACCGACGGGCGGATCTGGATCGGTGACACCGAGATCACCGGACTGAAGGACAAGCAGCTGACCAAGCTGCGCCGGGACAAGATCGGGTTCATCTTCCAGTCGTTCAACCTGCTGCCCACGCTGAACGCGCTCGAGAACATCACGCTGCCGATGGACATAGCCGGCCGCAAGCCCGACCAGGGCTGGCTGGACCAGGTGGTGGACACCGTCGGCCTGGCCGACCGGCTCAAGCACCGGCCGACCCAGCTCTCGGGCGGCCAGCAGCAGCGCGTCGCGGTCGCGCGGGCACTGGCGGCCCGGCCGGAGATCATCTTCGGCGACGAGCCGACCGGCAACCTGGACTCCCGCTCCGGCGCCGAGGTGCTGACCTTCCTGCGCCGCTCGGTCGACGAGCTCTCCCAGACCATCGTGATGGTCACCCACGACCCGGTCGCCGCGAGCTACGCGGACCGGGTGCTCTTCCTGGCCGACGGCGTGATCGTGGACGAGATGCACGCGCCGACCGCCGACTCCGTCCTCGAGCGCATGCGCCGTTTCGACGGCAAGCGCACCAGCTGAGCCGGGGCCGAGACCGTGATACTCAAGACCTCACTTCGCAACTTCCTGTCCCACAAGGGGCGGATGGTGCTGTCGCTGATCGCGGTGGTGCTGTCGGTGGCGTTCGTCTCCGGCACCCTGGTCTTCTCCAACACCGCCACCAGCACCTTCAACAAGCTCTTCGCCGCGACCGCCTCCGACGTGGCCATCAACCCGGCGCCGCCGAGCGGTGACGACTCGGGCCAGGGCCAGGACGCCTCCGGCCGGACCCCGACCCTCCCGGCCTCCGTCGTGCAGCAGGTGGCCGGGCTGCCGGGCGTCAAGACGGCTGAAGCCACCGTCAGCACCACCACCGGCACCCTGGTCAACCCGAAGACCAACAAGGCGGTCGGCCCGACCACTGGCGCCCCGACCATCATCGGCGCCTGGGTCAACGGCCCGCGCACCCCGATGAAGGTCACGTCCGGGAGCGCGCCGGCCGGCTCCGGCCAGATGATGATCGACGCGGACACCGCGAGCAAGGCCAAGCTCCACCTCGGAGACCCGATCCGGGTGATCGGCGAGCGCGGCACCTTCGACTACACCATCTCCGGGATCGCCACCTTCACCGGCACCAACCCGGGCGCCGCGCTGGCCTTCACCGACCTGCCCACCGCCCAGCAGGACCTGCTCGGCAGCACCAAGCTGCTCACCGGCGTGGACCTCTACGGTGACGGCAGCAAGACCAACGACCAGCTGAAGGCCGAGGCCGCCGCGGCCCTGGGCAGCGGTTACCAGCTGAAGACCAGTGCCGAGCAGCAGGCCGACGGTGCCAAGGGCGTCGGCTCGTTCCTCAACTTCATGAAGTACGTGATGCTCGGCTTCGCCGGCATCTCGCTGCTGGTCGGCGGCTTCCTGATCATCAACACCTTCTCCATGCTGGTCGCCCAGCGCACCAGGGAGCTCGGCCTGCTGCGGGCGCTCGGCGGCAGCCGGCGCCAGGTGAACCGCTCGGTGCTCATCGAGGCGCTGCTGCTCGGCGTGCTCGGCTCGACCATCGGCATGCTGGCCGGTCTCGGCCTGGCACTGCTGCTGATCCAGCTGATGAAGGGCGCCGGGATGACGCTCAGCAGCTCGCTGGACATCACCGCCGCGGTGCCGATCGCCTCCTACGCGGTGGGCATCATCATCACCATGCTGGCCGCCTGGATCCCGGCCCGCCGGGCCGGCAAGGTCTCCCCGATGGCCGCGCTGCGCGACCACGGCACCCCGGCCGAGGCGAGCACCAACAAGGTGCGGATCATCCTCGGCCTGCTGGTCACGCTCGGCGGCGCCGCGCTGCTGGCGGTCGGCGGCACCAGCAAGAACCTCGGGCAGGCCGGCTCCGACCTGGGGCTCGGCGTGGTGCTGACGCTGGTCGGCTTCGTGGTGCTCGGCCCGCTGCTGGCCGGGGTCGTGGTCCGGGTGCTGGGTGCCGCGCTGCCGGCCCTGTTCGGTCCGTCCGGCAAGCTGGCCCAGCGCAACGCGCTGCGCAACCCGCGCCGCACCGGTGCCACCGCGGCCGCGCTGATGATCGGCCTGGCGCTGGTCACCGGTGCCTCGGTGGTCACCAACTCGATGGTCGCCTCGACCAGCGAGCAGATCGACAAGCAGGTCGGCGCCGACTACATCGTCACCGTCAACCACGGCGGGCTGACCTCGTCGATGGTCGACGCGGCGAAGAACACCGCCGGCATCGGCCACATCACCGAGCAGCGCGAGCTGCCGTCCAACCTCACCCTGCCCGACGGCTCGGTGGTCAAGCACCAGTACATCTCCGCGGTCTCGTCGACCTTCACCCAGGACTTCGCGGTGCCGGTCTCGACGGGCAGCGGGGACGGCCTGCTGAACGGCGGGATCTCGGTCGACCAGAACTTCGCCAAGGACCACAAGCTCAGCGTGGGTGACAAGATCACCGTCGACTACGGCTCCGGCCGCACCCAGCAGCTGCCGATCGGCCTGGTCACCACCACCGGCAACGCGATCTTCGACCACCACCTGTTCGCCACCATCGACACGGTGGCCAAGGCGGTGCCGCAGGACCAGCAGCCGCTGGACGTGGTGGTCTTCGGCCGGGCCGCGAGCGGCGCGGACAAGGCGAAGACCCTCACCGCCCTGCAGAACTCCTTCAACGCCTACCCGCAGGTGTCGGTGCAGGACCAGGCCGGCTACAAGAAGATCGTGCAGCAGCAGGTGGACAGCCTGCTGACGCTGATCTACGGCCTGCTGGGCCTGGCGATCATCGTCGCGGTGCTCGGCGTGGTGAACACCCTGGCACTGTCGGTGGTGGAGCGGACCAGGGAGATCGGCCTGCTGCGGGCGATCGGCCTGTCGCGCCGTCAGCTGCGCCGGATGATCCGGCTGGAGTCCGTGGTGATCGCGGTCTTCGGCGCGCTGCTCGGTGCGGGCCTGGGTCTGGCCTGGGGCATCACCGCCCAGCAGGTGCTCAAGACCCAGGGGCTGAACGTGCTGTCGGTGCCGGTCGGCACCATCGTCGGGGTGCTGGTCGCCTCGGCCGTGGTCGGCCTGCTGGCCGCGCTGCTGCCGGCCTTCCGCGCCGGCCGGATGAACGTGCTGTCGGCGATCGCCAGCGGCTGACCGGTCGTCAGACCACTCGGGCCGGACGCCTCCACAGGGGAGGGGCGTCCGGCCCGACGCTCCCCCAGCCTTCGGCCGGGAGGTGCCCCCAGCCTCAGCACCCCCAACTGACGGAGGGGCCGGCCAGGTTCCGGTACCGTTGGCCGGGATGAACACCATGGCTGCTGAGGAGCTGCCGGCGGTCTCCGTGATCATGCCGGTGCTGAACGAGGAACGACACCTTCGCACGGCTGTGCGGCGAATCCTGGAGCAGGAGTACGCCGGGGCCATGGAGGTGGTGATCGCGCTGGGTCCGTCCACCGACCGCACCGACGCGATCGCCGCCGAGCTGGCCGCCGAGGATCCGCGGGTGCGGACCGTGCCGAACCCCAGCGGGCGCACCCCCGCCGCGCTGAACGCGGCGATCAGGGCCTCCAGCAACCCGATCGTGGTGCGGGTGGACGGCCACGGCCTGCTCACGCCCGGATACGTCGCCACCGCCGTGCGCCTGCTCGGCGAGATGGAGGCGGCCAACGTCGGCGGCATCATGCAGGCCGAGGGCGAGACCGAGTGGGAGAAGGCGGTCGCCGCGGCGATGACCGCCAAGATAGGTGTCGGCAACGCGGCCTTCCACACCGGCGGCCTGGCCGGCCCGGCGGAGACCGTCTACCTCGGGGTGTTCCGCCGCGAGGTGCTGGAGAAGCTCGGCGGCTACAACGAGGAGTTCATCCGCGCCCAGGACTGGGAGCTGAACTACCGGATCCGCCAGGACGGCGGCCTGATCTGGTTCACCCCGCAGCTGCGGGTCACCTACCGGCCCCGCCCCAGCGTGCGGGCGCTCGCCAAGCAGTACAAGGACTACGGGCGCTGGCGCCGGGTGGTGACGCGCTACCACCGCGGCTCGGTCAACCTGCGCTACCTCGCCCCGCCGACCGCGCTGATCGCGGTGCTGCTCGGCCTGGTGCTCGGCGCGGCGGTGCATCCGCTGTGCTTCGTGCTGCCCGGCGGCTATGCGGCCGCGATCCTGGCCGGCTCGCTCAAGGAGGGGCGCGGCCTGTCGCTGCGGGCCCGGCTGCAGCTGCCGGTCGCGCTGGCCACCATGCACTTCAGCTGGGGCTTCGGCTTCCTCACCTCGCCGCGCAAGCTGGCCGCCAAGGTGATCGCCAGCACCACTCCGACGGCGGCGCGCGAGTCGGTGCACTGAGCCGCCGCGGCCGGCGGCTCACTGGTCGAGCGTGCCGGTCCAGCCCTGAACGCAGCTGTGGTCGTCGCCGTTGCGCACCGTGACGCCGCCGGGGCCGGTGGGCGCGGGCGACGCCGAGGCCGACGGGGACGGCGAGCCGTCGTCCGCCTGCACGGCCGACGCCGCGGCGGTCGCCGACGGCGAGCCGCTCGCTGCCGGTGAGTCGGTGGGTGAGTCGGTGGGCGAGCCGGTCGCCGAGGCGGTCGGCGCGGGCGCCTGGGTCAGCGGCCGGCCCTCCCGGATCAGCTGGAACAGCTGGTCCGCGGCGGGCTGGGTGAACGCTGCCTTCTCGCGCAGCGCCGGGTCGGGATCGTCCGCGGTGTAGTGCATCTCGGGCTGGACGAACTGCACCGCGTCCGGCTTGATGCCGCTGAGCTGGTTGGCCAGCCCGACCAGCTTGGTGGTGCCGGCGATCGCGTCGTCCACGGTGATCGAGCGGGTCGCCGTCTCGACCACCGGGAAGGCGGTGGTCGGGTCCAGCAGGGTGCCGGCGCCGGTCACCTTGCGCACCAGGGCGGCCAGGTAGGCCCGCTGCATGGTGAACCGGCCCAGCGAACTGCCGTCCTGCACCGCCATCCTGGTCCGCACGAAGGCCAACCCCTCGTCCCCGTTGAGCAGTTGGGGCCCGGCCGGCAGGTCGAGGTGGGACTCCCGGTCGTGGATCGGCGTGCACAGGTCGACCGGGACCCCGCCGACCGCGTTGGTCAGGTCCTTGACGCCCTGGAAGTCGACCAGCGCGTAGTGGTCGATCTTCAGCTGGGTGATCGACTCCACGGTGCTGGTGACGCAGCCCGGGCCGCCGCGCCCCAGCGCCTCGTTGAGCGGCCGGTGCTCGGCGGCGGGGAAGTCCTCGCCGGTCTTGGGGTCCTTGCACTCGGGCAGGTCGACCAGGGTGTCCCGGGGCAGGTTGACCGCCACTGCGGAGTTCCGGTCCGGCGCGATGTGCAGCAGCAGGTTGACGTCGTTGTTGCCGGGCCCGGTGTTGTCCACGTCGCCGTAGGCACCACCCAGGTCGGCCCGGCTGTCGGTGCCGATGACCAGGATGTTCATCGCGGTCCGGCCCGCCTGGTCGGTCGGACCGGGCGGAGGCGGCGGCAGGGCGACGGCGGCCCGCAGCGGCGCGTGCCGGATGTTGTGGTCCAGGTGCCGCAGGTAGAGGTAGCCGGCCGTGCCGGTGGCCAGCACCAGCACGGCCAGGGTGAGCGAGATCCGCTTCAGCCAGCGCCGGGTGCGACTGCTCCCGGTGCCCTCGCGCCGCGGGCTGGTCATGGCTCGTTTCCCCCCAACTGATGGTGGGGGAATGTACCGCCTGGCCCGGACGTGCTGTCGAATCGGTTACACCATCAGAACATTTGACCGAGGATTTTCGAGTACTGCGTTCAGCCGAGCCGGTGGGTGACCCGCTCCGCCTCGATCCGGCGCTGCCACTGATCCTCCGTCAGGCCCTCGGAGTTGCGGCAGAGCACCACCGAACCGCCGGCCGCCAGCGGTGCCAGCAGGCCCGCCTCCAGGCCGGCCCAGTCGTCGTAGGAGAGGGTGCTGAGAACACGCGATCCGCGCTCCAAGCCGAGCCGGGCGGCGCCCTCGCGGGCCAGTTGCACGGTCTGCGCGCCGGTCAGCTTCAGCGGCAGCCCGTCCACCGAGCTCTCCAGCGCCAGTGAGTCGGCGACCACCGGGGAGTACGGGGCGAACCGGTCGCCCTGGCCCGGCACCTCGGCCGCGTAGTCCAGGAACCCCTCCGGCCGCTGCGGGAACCGGCCGCCCAGCGGGCGCAGCGCCAGCGCCACCCGCTCGCCGCCGCAGGCCTCGGCGGCGGCCAGGCCGTCCGGACCGCTGACCACCAGCTGGGCCTCGGCCGGATCACCGGCCGGTACCGCCGTGACGCCCACCGACCAGCAGGCCAGCAGCCAGACGGCGCTCTGCCAGTGGGCCGGCAGCAGCAGCGCCGCCCGGTCCTCGGGGGCGGCGTTCAGCTCGTCCTGCAGCAGATTGGCGGTCTTGGCGACCCAGTTGTCGAAGGTCTTGACCGAGAGTTCGACTCTCTCGCCCGACCGGTCGTCGTAGAAGGTGATCAACGGGCGGGCGGGATCCTCACCGAGGGCGGCTCGCAGCAGCTCGGCGGGGGCGTGGGCGTCGGCAGCGAAAGGCGCAGTCATGGTGCCGTCCAGCCTACGACCTGGCGCCGCCGCCGGGGGAGGGGGCTTGCTGGGCGTGATTGCCGCGCCGACCTTGTCGAATACCCGTCAGAAAGCGGTCGGCGGCCCGGTGGCAGGCTGGCCGATATGGGCAGATCATCCGTTTTATGCCGAACCGATTCAAGCCTCTCTCCGCGCTGTCGACCCGTTCCGCGCTGACCCGCTCCGCCACGCTGCTCGGCGCCGGCTGCGCCCTCTCGCTCCTGACCCAGGCCACGGCCGTCCCCGCCGTCCCCGTCACCCAGGCGGGCGCCCGCACCGCGACCATCGCGCTCGGCGCCCTGCCCGGAGGCCGGGCCGGCGGGCCGACCGTGCGGGGCCTGACCGCCCGCGGCACCACGAACTACTCGCTGCTCGGCGTCAGCTGGGACGATCCGGAGGCCCAGCTGGCCGGCACCGTCCAGGTCCGCACCCGCTCGGCCGGCCGCTGGAGCGGCTGGCAGGACCTGGTCGCCGACTCCGAGGACCGCCCGGACCGGGCGGAGGCCGACGGCCCGGGCACCCGCGGCGCCACCGCGCCGCGATGGGTCGGGCCGAGCGACGGCGTCGAGGTCCGCGTCACCGGCGACGGGCCGCTGCCGCGCGGCCTGCGGGTCGACCTGGTCGACCCCGGCACCGGCAAGCCCGGGGCCGACGTCCAGACCATGCCGTCCGACGAGGCGTCAGCCTCCGCACCCGACGCGGCCCACCGGCTGGCCCGGCACGCCGGGGCCCACCAGGCGCCCCGGCCCGGCATCGTCACCCGAACCGGCTGGGGAGCCGACGAGTCGCTGCGCCATCCGGGTTTCACCTACACCGGGGCCGTTCGGGTGGTCTTCGTGCACCACACCGACACCGCCAACGACTACAGCTGCTCGGACAGCCCCAAGGTGATCCGCGCGATCTACCAGTACCACGTGCAGACCAACGGCTGGAACGACATCGGCTACAACTTCCTGGTCGACCGCTGCGGCACCATCTACGAGGGCCGGGCCGGCGGGGTGGCCCAACCGGTGCTCGGCGCCCACACGCTGGGCTTCAACGCCGACAGCACCGGCGTCGCCGCCCTCGGCACCTTCAGCGGCGACGTGCCGCCGCAGGCCCAGGTGGACGGCGTCACCAAGATCGCCGCCTGGAAGCTCGGCCTCACCGGCCAGGACGCGCTCGGCACCGCCTCGCTGACCTCCGCCAGCGACGGCAGCCGCTTCCCGGCGGGTGACAGCCACTCCTTCGACACCATCTCCGGCCACCGGGACGCCTTCGCCACCGAATGCCCCGGCACCGAGCTGTACGACCGGCTGCCGGCGATGCGCCTGTGGGCGGCACACCTGCAGGGCCGTCGGTAGCAGGCCGCCGCCGGGGACCGTCGGTGGTGGGAGCCAGACTGGACGGGTGACCGAACTCCCCCAGGAGCGGGTCTGGCTCCCCGGCCACCCGCTCGACCTGCACCGCACCCTGGCCCCGCTGAGCCACGGCCCCGGCGACCCGGCCTGCCGGCACACCCCGGACGGGGCCGTCTGGCGCGCCTCGCGCACGCCCGCCGGGCCGGGCACGCTGCGGGTCGAGGCCGGCCGCGGCGGGGTGCGGGCGCAGGCCTGGGGGCCGGGGGCCGGCTGGCTGCTCGACCGGCTGCCGGAGCTGCTCGGCGGCACCGACGACCCGGCCGGCCTGCGGCTGCCGCCCGGCCCGCTGCGCGAGGCCCAGCGGACCAACCCCGGACTGCGGCTGTGCCGGACCGGGCTGGTGCTGGAGTCGCTGATCCCGGCGATCCTGGAGCAGAAGGTCACCTCCGACGAGGCCTACCGCGCCTGGCGGCTGCTGCTGCGCGACTTCGGCACGCCGGCGCCCGGGCCGGCCGACCGGATGCGGGTGCCGCCGTCGGCCCGGGAGTGGGCGCTGATCCCGTCCTGGGAGTGGCACAAGGCGGGCGTCGACCCCAAGCGGTCGGCCACCATCCAGCGGGCGGTGCGGCTGGCGCCCCGGCTGGAGCAGGCCTCCGCCATGACCCACGCCGACGCCTACGCCCGGCTCACCGCGGTGCCCGGCATCGGCGAGTGGACCGCCGCCGAGACCCTGCAGCGCAGCAACGGCGACCCGGACGCGGTCTCGGTCGGCGACTTCCACCTCGCCGACTACGTCGGCTGGGCGATGGTCGGCCGCCCCCGCTCCACCGACGCCGAACTCCTCACCCTGCTCGCCCCCTACACCCCGCACCGCCACCGGGTCTGCCGCCTGGTCGCCCTCACCGGCCTACGGCCACCGAAGTACGGCCCCCGCCTGGCACCCAACGACCACCGGGGGCGGTGACGGGCCGAGCCATGGTGTACACGCCGTGCGTACACTTGGCGTATGGCTGATGCACTGAACATTCGTGAGGCACGGGCCCACTTCGCCGAGCTGATGAGCAAGGCCGAGGCGGGCGAGGTCACGGTGATCACGCGCAAGGGCGAGCGGGTCGGTGCCATAGTGCCGATCTCGGTGCTCGACGCCATCGAGGATGCCGCTGACGAGTTGGCCGCCCGGGAGGCGCGACAGCACCTCGACGACCCGACCGTGAGCATGGCCGAACTGCTCGCGGACCTGTTCGCCGACCCGGGCGAGGCCGCCGGTGGTGCTGCGTGAAGTACGCATTCCGCTTCACCACCCATGCTCGCCGCCAGCTGCGCTCGATCGGTCAGGCCGAGGCCCTGCGGATCCTCGCGGCGCTGACCCCGTTGGGCGACGACCCGTATGCGGACAACCTCAACGTTCGCAAGCTCGCGGGACAGGACGGCCTCTACCGTCTCCGGGTCGGCGACTACCGGCTGATCTACCAGGTGCACGACCAGGTCCTGGTGGTCCTGGTCGTGAACGTGGGTAACCGGCGGGACGTCTACCGGAACCTCTGACCTCGCCCCTACCGCACCACCACGAACCCCTCCACCTCCCGCTCCGGGCGGTCCTGGGGGACGGTCGCCGGGCGGCCCACGGCGATGGCGCCCATCGGGTCCCAGTCCTCGGGCAGGCGCAGTGCCTCTCGCACCACGTCCCGGCAGAACATCGTGGAGGACACCCACGCCGTTCCGTACCCCTCGCCGCTCAGCGTCACCAGCAGGTTCTGCACGGCGGCGCCGGCGGCGACGGTGAACATCTCGCGCTCGGCGGCGGCCCGGCGGGCGTCGGGGTAGTGGTGCGAGCCGGCCGTCACCAGGCACGGCACCACCAGGTACGGGGCCCGGCGCAGCACGTCGCCGCGCGCGGTGCGGCGGGCGATCCGCTCCTCGTCCCAGCCGTCCAGCTCGCGCAGGTCGCGGCGCCAGGCGGCGAGCATCGCGTCCAGCAGCTCGGTGCGGGCGGCCTCGGACTCCAGCAGCACGAACCGCCAGGGCGTGGTGTGGTGCGGTGCGGGCGCGGTGACCGCGGCGGCCACCGCGCGCCGGACGGCGTCGCCGTGCACCGGCTCGTCGCTGAACTCCCGTACCGTGCGGCGCATGGTGACGGCGGTTCGGATCGCCTCCGAGGTGCCGAGCCGGAACAGGTCGTCCTGCAGGTCCCGGACCAGCGGCCGGACCCCGTCCCCGTCCTCCGTCGTGACGGCGCCGGGCAGGCCGCGCACCACCGCGACCGGGGTGCCGGTGGCCTTGCCCTTCACCAGGTCGCCGGCGGCGGCGATCTCGTCGGCGGTGGCGGTGACGGTCATGTGCAGCTCGTTGCCGTGGCTGTCGACCCGCCCGCGGTGGTCCTCCAGCACCGCCACGCCGGCCGCGCCGATCGCGACGTCGGTGAGCCCGCTGCGCCAGGCCCGGCCGAAGGTGTCGGTGATCAGCACGCCGAGCCGACAGCCGGTCAGCTCCTGGAGCCGGGCCCGGATCGCCCGCGCCGAGGCGTCCGGGTCGACCGGCAGCAGCAGGATGGTGCCGGGCGCCGTGTTGGAGGCGTCCACGCCGGCGGCGGCCATCACCAGGCCGTTGCGGTTCTGCACGATCCGCAGCCGCCCGCGCCGGGCGACCACGCGCACCGCCTCGGCGTCGATCGCGGCCTCGCGGTCCTCGGCCTGGACCATCCGCCCCTCGGCCTTGCTGACGATCTTCGAGGTGACCACCACGACGTCGCCGTCGCGCAGCTCCACGGCCTTGGCGATCAAGGCGCCCAGGTCGGTGTCCGGCTCGACCTCGGGCAGGCCGAGAACGGGCAGCACTTCCAACGCCAGCGGCTCGGTCATCGGCGTACCTGCTCGGCCAGGTCCAGCGCGGCCCGGGCCATCGCGGCGGTGGCGGCCGGGTCGGTCATCAGCAGCGGCACCGCCCGGCAGGCGATCCCGGCGGCGGTCACCGACTCGACCGCGTCCGCGTCGACCTCGTCCACCAGCCAGCCGTCCAGCAGTCGGGACCCGTAGTGCCGGGCCACCGCGGCGGCGGAGGCCTCGACGCCGACCGCGGCCAGCACCTTGTCCGCCATGCCGCGCACCGGGGCGCCGCCGATGATCGGGGAGAGCCCGACCACCGGGGCGGCGGCCGCCGCCACCGCCTCCCGGATGCCGGGGACGGCCAGGATGGTGCCGATGCTCACCACCGGGTTGGACGGCGGGAAGAGGATCACGTCGGCGGCGGCGATCGCCTCCAGCACGCCGGGGGCCGGTTTCGCGGTGTCCGCGCCGACCGGGATGATCGCCTCGGCGTCCACCGCTGCGTGCAGTTTGACCCAGTACTCCTGGAAGTGGATCGCCCGACTACCGCCGTCGTCGGTGATCCGGACGTGGGTCTCGACCCGGTCGTCGCTCATCGGCAGCAGCCGCACCCCGGGCTGCCAGCGGTCGCAGAGCGCCTCGGTGACCGCGCTCAGCGGATAGCCGGCGCCGAGCATCTGGGTGCGCACGATATGGGTGGCGAAGTCCTTGTCGCCCAGCCCGAACCAGGACGGCCCGACGCCGTAGGCGGCGAGCTCGTCCTTGACCGCGAAGGTCTCCTCGGCCCGGCCCCAGCCCTGTTCCTCGTGGATGCCACCGCCGAGGGTGTACATCACGGTGTCCAGATCCGGACAGACCTTCAGCCCGAAGAGGTGGATGTCGTCTCCGGTGTTGCCGATGACGGTGATCTCGTCGTCGGGGGCCACCACGTCCTTGAGACCGCGCAGGAAGCGTGCGCCCCCGATGCCGCCGGCCAGTGCCACGATACGCATGCGCTCATCCTGCCAGTCCGGCCGGGGGCGCAGGACCGTTACCGCGGCAACTCCCGGGCCAGCTGCGGCGCCTCGGCGTACTGGTTCATCTCGGTCAGCCCGGGGGTGTAGAGGTGGATGCTGACGGCGGGCTCCAGGGTCGCGTTGACCACCTCGTGCAGGTAGCCGGCCGAGAAGACCCGGCGCCGGCCGGGGCGCAGGGTGCGGCTGCCGGTGCCGCCGTTGCCCTGCGAGTGCTCCACCAGCTCGCCCTGAACCACCGTCAGCACGCCGGTGGCGGCGCCGTGGTCGTGCAGTCCGCTGCTCTGGCCGGGCAGCCAGCTGAGCAGCCAGACCTCGTAGCCGGGGCCGGTCTCCAGTCGCGCGTACCAGCGGGTCAGCGCGTCGTAGCGGACCAGCGGGGCCCAGCGGTCCCGGTCGGCGGCGATCTCGCGGACCAGCCGGGCGTAGCCGGCCACCGTGGTCGGGTGGGCGGGCAGGTCGGTGCGGGCCAGGTGCGGGAAGGCCAGCGGGTCGCCGGCGATGCTGACGTCGCTCAGGCCGTCGGCCCAGGCGCGCACCGGGGCGGCGGCGGGGCGGCGGGTGGGCTGCTCAAGGGCCGGAGCAGCGGCCGGCTGGGTGTGGTCGTGGTGGCGCATCTGGAGTCCTCGCGGGTGTCGACGGGGTGGGCCGGCATCCGCGGGCGGGTGTCACGGGCGGCCTCGTGGTCCTGGGCGGGCGCGTCGAGGCCGGGGGAGGGAACTCCCGGGAAGTCCAGAGAGGGGGCCGACGCGCCTAGCGACAACAGGAGCAGCGACGGCAACACAGAGCGCTCGCGGCACGCCGGAGCAGCACGTGGCGGCTCGGCTGGGCGATGGACTCTGACATGCATCCCAGGAGACAGGGTCGGTGGGTGCGGTGTCAAGCCGGGGCGTACCGCCGACAGGGGGATAATCAGGACATTCAGTTGGATCGAGTGATAAGTCATCCTCTAGGTTTCGATGTGCTGAAAGCCGGGAAGGCAGGCCGTTGACCTGGTTGATCCCATGTCAGTGGGCAGCCGATCCGTCCGTGCGCGATCGGGCGCACCGTCAGATGCGGTGCTGCTCGCGGACACTGTCACGGCGGTCAGCGCCCTCGGCAACCGGAGCGGCTAGCGGGCGCGTCTGGTGATGCGGACGGTGTGTCAGGGGTCGTACCCGTCGCATCGGCTGCGAGCTGCGGAAAGTCCGTTCTGTCCGGATATGTACACTATTTGTAGTGGCTTGGTTCCGGGGAGTGAATTCGCGACCCAATACCAGAGCTCGGCTTGACTGAGCCAGAGTGACGCACATGTAATTTCAGTCGTGTCGTCCGGCTGAGCCAGCCGGCGGCAACTTGCACGGGGACGCCAAGAGGGGCAGAGGAGGCGCGCCAATGAGCGAGCTCTTTGAGCTGTTGATCGGTGAGGGCATCGACGAGGAAGAGGAGCTCGGCTGGCAGGAGCGCGCCCTGTGCGCGCAGACCGATCCAGAGTCCTTCTTCCCGGAGAAGGGCGGCTCCACCCGCGAGGCCAAGAAGGTGTGCCTGGCCTGCGAGGTCCGCTCCGAATGCCTTGAGTACGCCCTCGCCAACGACGAGCGATTCGGTATCTGGGGCGGCCTGTCCGAGCGCGAACGCCGTCGGCTCAAGAAGAGCGCCGTCTGACCGTCCGATCGGTCATCCGCATTCCCCTGCGCAGAATCCGTCCGGCCCTCACCCATAGGGCCTTCGCTCATAGAGCCTTCATCGCAGTCTGGCAAGCGCCTCGCCACAAATGGCGGGGCGCTTTTGCAATTTCGTGCGCCCCCACCCGCGGCGCGGCCTCAGCCCCCACCGGTGGGCAGGGCGCTCATCGGAAGCCGTTAGTGTGGTGCGCCACCTGCCGTCCACTCGGAACCGGGGCCCGCGCACTCGATGACTGCCTACAGCCACCAGCACGGCTATCCAGACCAGCCGTCGTCCGGCCCGCTGCCCCACGGCGGCTCCACCCGGCCGCCCGCCTACCCGCGCCACCTGGTGACCGCCGTCGTCGTCAGCCACGACGGTGCCCGCTGGCTGCCGCAGGCGCTGGCCGGACTGCTCGGCCAGGACCGGCAGGTGCAACGCATCCTCGCCGTGGACACCGGCAGCACCGACACCTCACCGCAGTTGCTGCGCGACACCCTCGGCGACTGGCTGCCCGAGTCCGGCCCGATCGTGCTCGGCCGCCGGGCCGGCTTCGGCACCGCCGTCGCCGAGGCGGTCTTCAACAGCCCGCCGCTGCGCCCCGAGGACCTGCCCTACAGCCTCGACCCGTCCGGCTACGACCCGGTGACCGGCGGCTGGGACGACTTCGGCGACCCGCTCGCCTCCGAGGACGACTTCAACGCCGGCAGCCGCCGCGAGACCCAGCCGATCGAGTGGCTCTGGCTGCTGCACGACGACTGCGAACCGCAGACCGACGCGCTGCGCCGACTGCTCCAGGTCGCCGACAGCACGCCGTCCGCGGGCGTCGTCGGCCCCAAGCTGCGCAGCTGGTACGACCGGCGCCAGCTCCTCGAGGTCGGCATCACCATCGCCCACTCCGGCCGCCGCTGGACCGGCCTGGACCGTCGCGAGCAGGACCAGGGCCAGCACGACCAGGTCCGCCCGGTGCTCGCCGTCTCCACCGCCGGCATGCTGGTCCGGCGCGACGTCTTCGAACAACTCGGGGGCTTCGACCGGGCGTTGCCGCTGATGCGCGACGACGCCGACTTCTGCTGGCGGGTCAACGCCGCCGGGCACCGGGTGGTGATCGCCCCCGACGCCGTGCTGCGGCACGCCGAGGCGGCCAGCCGCGAGCGGCGCGCGATCGACTGCGCCGCCGACCACCCGCACCGGGTCGACAAGGCCGGCGCCGTCTACACGCTGCTCGCCAACTCCCGCCGCCTGCTCTTCCCGTACGTCCTGCTGCGGCTGGTGCTCGGCACCCTGCTGCGGGTGCTGGCCAACCTGGTCGGCAAGGACCCGCGCCAGGCCTACGACGAGATCGCCGGCCTGAACCACGAACTGATCCGGCTGCCCCGCCTGCTGGCGGCCCGCAAGCGCCGGGCCCGGACCCGCTCGCTGGACGCGCTGGACGACCGCAGCCTGTTCCCGCCGCCCGGCGCCACCGCCCGCCTCGCCATCGAGGGCATGATCGCCTCGCTCGGCATCGGCGGCACCGGCGACGAGGTCGGCCGGCACGGCAGCGCGCTGGAGGCCTCCGGCGGCGACGACGACAACGAGGTGCTGGAGGTCGAGCAGTTCGCGCTGCTCAAGAAGCTGGCCCGGCGGCCCGCCCCGGTGCTGTTCGCCGTGCTGCTGCTGCTCACCCTGGTCGCCGCCCGCGACCTGCTCGGCAGCGGCTCGCTGTTCGGCGGCGCGCTGCTGCCCGCAGCTGACGGCGCGTCCGGCCTGTGGAACATGTACGCCGGCAGCTGGCACGGCATCGGCTCCGGCTCCACCGCCACCGCGCCGCCGTACCTGGCGGTGCTCTCGGTGCTCTCCTGGCTGCTCTTCGACAACGCCGACCTCGCCGTCACCCTGTTGCTGGTGCTTTCGGTGCCGCTGGCCGCGGTCAGCGCCTACCTGGTCTCCCGCCCGCTGCTCGGCTCCAAGCTGGTGCGGGCCTGGGCCAGCGCCAGCTACGCGCTGCTGCCCGCCGCCACCGGGGCGATCGCCCAGGGCCGGATCGGCACCGCCGTGCTGGTGGTGCTGCTGCCGCCGCTGGCCCGCGCCGCCGCCATCGCCGCCGGCCTCGGCATCCGCCGGGAGACCGCCGCGCGCGGTGTCCGGCCCGGCTGGCGGTCCACCTGGATGACCGTCACCCTGCTCACCGTCTGCACCGCCTTCGTGCCGCTGACGTGGGCGATCGCCGTGCCGCTGACGCTGGCCATACTGGCCGTCGCGATAGTGCGCGGCGGTGCCTACGGCAGCGGGCCGGCCGTGCTGCGCTCCCTGGGCCTGCGGGTGGCGGCCATCCTGGTGCTGCCGGTCGTGGTGCTCGCGCCGTGGTCGCTGGGGCTGCTCAGCCATCCGTCCCGGCTGCTGCTGGAGGCCGGCCTGCCCGGCTTCAACGGCCACCAGGCCGGGCCGATCGGACTGCTGCTGGCCAACCCGGGCGGGGCCGGGGTGCCGCCGATCTGGCTGTCGGCCGGCGTGCTGCTGGCCGCGTTCGCCGCGCTGCTGCGCGCCGACCGGCGCCGCGCGGTGCTGGCCGCCTGGGGCGCCGCCGGGGCCGGCCTGGTCTTCGCCGTGGTGGTGGCCGGCACCAGCATCACCCCGGCCTCCGGCGGCCTGCCGGTCGCCGCCTGGGCCGGCCCGGCCACCCTGCTGGCCGGCATCGCCCTGCTGGCCGCGGCCGCGATCGGCGCCGACGGGGCGAACGCCCGAGTGGCCGGCATCGCCTTCGGCTGGCGCCAGCCGGTGGCCGCGCTGGTGGTGGCCGCCGCCGTGCTGGCGCCGGTCGGCACCGCCCTGTGGTGGGCCGTCACCGGCTCCTCCGGCCCGCTGCACCGCGGCGCGGCCGGCCAGCTGCCGGCCTTCGTGGCCGCCGAGTCCGCCACCGGCGACCACCCGCGCGCCCTGGTGCTCTCCGGTGACGCCCAGGCCAGTTCGGTCCGGTTCGCGATCGTCCGCGGCTCCGGCCTGACGCTCGGCCAGGCCGAGGGCACCGTCGACCCGGGCGGCACCACCGGCGACGGACCGGCCAAGCTGGTCGGCAGCCTGCTGGCCGGCTCCGGGGCCGACCAGGCGAGCGCGCTGGCCGGCTACGGCGTGGGCTACGTGGTGGTCCAGGACCCGATGATCGCCAAGGTCGGCGGGGTGCTCGACACCACCCCCGGGCTGAGCCCGGTGAGCCGGGACAGCGGCACGGCGATCTGGCAGGTGACCGGCGTGCCGGTGGCCCGCGCGGTGATCACCGCCCCGAACGCCGCCCCGGTCAAGGTGGCGTCCGGCGACGAGACCGTGAACGCCACCGTCCCGGCCGGCCCGGGCGGGCGGGTGCTGCGGCTGGCCGAGCAGGCCGACCCCGGCTGGCAGGCCACCCTGAACGGCACCCGCCTCACCCCGGTCACCCTGGACGGCTGGGCCCAGGGCTTCCAGCTGCCGGCCGGCGGCGGCACCCTCGCCGTCACCCGGGCCACGCCGCTGGCGCACCTCGGCTGGACCGCGGCCCAGCTGCTGCTCGGCCTGGTGCTGCTGGTGCTGGCGCTGCCCGGCCGCCGCTCCACCAAGGACGACGACCTGCCCGAGGAGGTGGTGGCCGCCGCCGCGCTGGCCGCCCAGACCCTGGCCCCGCCGGCGCCCGGCAGCCGCCGGGCCCGCCGGATGGCCGAACGCGGCGAGAGCGAGGGCGGCGGCGAGCCCGCCGACCCCGACGACGGCGTCTACGGCAGCCCGGCCGCCCACCCGGCCGGCATCCCGGCCCAGCAGGCCGGGGAGCCCTACCCGACGGCCGAGCCGGTCGGGGCCCAGCCGGACCCGTACGCCGGGCAGCCCTACCAGCCGGCCGACTACCAGCAGGCCGACCCGTACGGCTACGACCCGTACGCGGCCCAGCAGCCGTACCAGGCCTACGCCCAGCCGTACCAGGCCGAGGGCTACCCCGCCGAGGCGTACCCCGCGGAGCAGTACCCCGAGGGCGGCTACCAGGCCGACCCGTACGCCCAGGCCTACCCCGCCGAGTACGGCTACGGCGGCTACCCGCAGCAGGGCTACCAGGCCGACGGCCAGCAGCAGCCCTGGCTGCCCGGCCAGGCCCAGCCCGAGGACCCCGCCTACGGCGGCCACCCGCGCCACGACGGAGCTGACCCGCGATGAAGATGCCCGCCATCAACCTGAACCGCCCGGCGGACGGTGCGTCAGGCGGCGGCAGCCGCACCGGCCGCTCGCTGCTGGCCTGCGTCGCCGTGCTCGCCGCGGTGCTCGGCGTCGCCGAGCTGCGCCAGCCGGCCGCGCCCAGCGCCCGGCCCGCCGGCAGCGCGGCCGCCGCCCAGGTCGAGCGCACCGCGGTGGTCTGCCCGCAGCCGATGCAGGGGCTGACCGGCACCACCCAGATCACCGCGATAACCCCCGCCGGCGCGACCGGCACCGGGACCGGCAGCGCGACGGTGAGCGCCGCCGCCGCGCCGGCCGACGGGTCGTCGGGCTCGCCGTCGCCGTCGGGCTCACCGTCCGGGTCCGCCTCGCCCTCGGGCTCCCCGAGCCCGTCGGGTTCGCCCTCGCCGAGCGGCTCCCCGGCCGCCGGCCAGAGCGGCAGCGCCATGATCATCCTGGCCAGGCCCGGCGTCCCGGTCAGCGCCACCGCGGCCACCGGGGACACCGCGCCCGGCAGCACCGCGGTCGCCACCGGCGCGCTGGCCCCCGGCTTCACGGTCACCCAGACCACCACCGTCACCGACCAGCGCGGCGAGGGCATGTCCGGGGTCACCTGCGCCCCGGCCGGCACCCACTTCTGGTTCGCCGGCGCCGGCACGGCCGGCAACCGCAAGGACTACCTCAGCCTGACCGACGCCGAGAGCACCTCCGCCGTGGTCGACATCAAGCTCTACGGCGACCAGGGCCCGATCGACACCGGTGACGCCGGCAGCGGCATCACCGTCGCCCCCGGCACCTCGCAGAGCGTGCTGCTGACCACCCTGACCACCAGCCAGACCGCCGACCTGGCGGTCGAGGTGCGGGTCCGCAGCGGCCGGGTCGGTGCGTACCTGCACGCGTCCGACGGCTCCGCCGGCGCGGACTGGATCCCGGCCTCGGCGGACCCGGCGTCCACCGTGGTGGTGCCCGGCCTGCCCGGCGACCTCTCGGCGGCCCACCTGGTGGTGGCGGCGCCCGGCAGCGACGACGACGCCGACCTGAAGATCCAGCTCTCCGGCCAGAACGGCTGGTTCTCCCCGGTCCTCGCCAACGGCCAGGGGACCGTCCACGTCAAGGCCGGCATGGTCACCGCCGTCGACCTCGGCCAGCTGAACCGCCAGCAGATCTCGGCGGTGCGGCTGACGCCCAGCGACCCGAGCCACCCCACCCCGGTGATCGCCACCGTCCGGGTCGACCGGAGCAGCAACGGCAAGTCCGACTCGGCCTGGATCACCGGCGCCGGCCCGGTCGGCAAGCGCGCCACCGTGGCCGACTCCCGCGCCGGCGGGGTGTCCACCCTGCTGCTCACCGCCACGGGTGACGCCGCCACGGTCCGGGTGACGGCCTCGGCGAGCACCGGCGGTGGCACGCCGACCAGCAAGGACGTGCAGATCCCGGCGGGCGGCACGGTCGGCCTGGCGTCCCCCGAGCCGGCCGGCGGCAACGGCAGCTTCGGCCTGACCGTGGAGACCACCTCGGGCTCCGGGGTGGTCGCGGCCCGGATGCTGGCGGTGAACACCGACAACGTGCCGATGTTCACCATCCAGGCGCTGCAGGACGACCACAGCTTCGTGCAGGTGCCGCAGACCCAGCAGGACCCGGGCGTGCTGCTGCACTGAGCAGGCGCCCGGTCGGCCCCCGCGCGACGACTGCGGTCAGTCCTCGTCGTACCGGGGGTCGATGGCGTCCGGTGAGAGCCCGAGCAGCTCCGCGACCTGCTCGATCAGGATCTCGTGCACCAGCGCCGCCCGGTCCTCGCGGGACTTGGCCCGGATCTCCACCGGGCGGCGGTAGATCGTGATCCGGCTCTTGGCGCCCTGGCGGGCCGTCACCACCCGGCCCAGCGGCACCCCGTCCTGGTCCGGCCCGGGGGCGCCGCCGGCCTCCTCGGGCACCTCGGCGACCTCGAACTCGACGTCGATCAGCTGGGGCCAGCGGCGCTCCAGCCGCTCCACCGACTCGCGGATGTAGTCCTCGAACAGCTCGGACCGGGTCAGTGAGATCGGCACCTGCGGCGGGGCCAGCGGGCCGCGCAGGCCGCGGCCGTGCCGGTCGCGGCGCCGGGGGCGCGGCGACCCGGGTGCGGCGGGCGCAGCGGGCGGTTGCGGTACGGAGCTGTCCATATCAATGACGAGCGTAGTCCTTGGAGGCTGGGAATTGGACCACATGAGCACCGATCCGGGCACGCTCCCATGCGACACGAACCGGCCGCGACCGGCCGGTCTTAGCCAGTCGGCCGAAGGTGCGGTACCGTCCACCCCTGTGAGCCCTGTACGTCGTTGTTCGCGGACCGCGTGCGGCCGTCCGGCCGTGGCGACGCTGACGTACGTGTACGCCGACTCCACGGCGGTGCTGGGCCCGCTCGCCACCTACGCCGAGCCGCACTGCTACGACCTGTGCGCCGAGCACGCCGAGCGGCTCACCGCGCCGCGCGGCTGGGAGGTGGTCCGGCTCGCCACCGAGGGCGGACCGGTGCGCCGCTCCAGCGACGACCTGGAGGCGCTGGCCAACGCCGTGCGGGAGGCGGCCCGGCCGCAGGAGCGCGGGCCCCGCCCGGTCCGCGGTTCCGAGGGCGAGCCGGTGGAGGCCGGCCGCCGCGGGCACCTGCGGGTGCTGCGCTCGCCGGAGAACTAGAAGCCCCCGCCGATCAAGCACAGTACGGGTGGGCGACCGCCGAGCGTTCCGATCCGGTCACGATCACCGGGTACGCTGCTGCCCTCTCGCGGGTGCACCCTCAGCGGTTCGCGCACCCGAGCCGACGTATCGTGACCGTGGGCCATCGGGGCCCAGATGACACACACAAGGTGGATCCGCAGTGCGCGACCTCAAGCAGCTCGTGAAGGCGTACGACGTCCGAGGCGTCGTCCCGGACCAGTGGGACGAGACCCTCTCCCGTGCCTTCGGTGCCGCATTCGTGCAGGTCACCGGCGCCACGGCGATCGTGGTCGGCCATGACATGCGCCCGTCCTCGCCGAGCCTGTCGAGGGCCTTCGCCGAGGGCGCCGCCGCCCGCGGCGCCGACGTCACCGAGATCGGGCTGTGCTCCACCGACCAGCTCTACTACGCGAGCGGCAAGCTCGACCTGCCCGGTGCGATGTTCACCGCCAGCCACAACCCGGCGCAGTACAACGGCATCAAGATGTGCCGGGCCGGCGCCGCCCCGGTCGGTGAGGACACCGGCCTGGCCGACATCCGCGAGCTGGTCCAGAGCTGGATCAACGACGACGACACCGTGACGGTCCCGACCGTCGACGTGAAGCCCGGCGTGCTCACCCAGCAGGACACCCTGCAGGGCTACACCGACCACCTGCGCGGCCTGGTCGACCTGACCGGCATCCGCCCGCTCAAGGTCGCGGTCGACGCGGGCAACGGCATGGGCGGCCACACCGTGCCGACCGTCTTCGCCGGCCTGCCGCTCGACGTCGTCCCGATGTACTTCGAGCTGGACGGCACCTTCCCCAACCACGAGGCCAACCCGCTCGACCCGAAGAACCTGGTCGACCTGCAGGCCAAGGTCAAGGAGGTCGGCGCCGACATCGGCCTGGCCTTCGACGGCGACGCCGACCGCTGCTTCGTGATCGACGAGCGCGGCGAGCCGGTCTCCCCGTCCGCCATCACCGCCCTGGTCGCGGTGCGCGAGCTGGCCCGGGCCAAGGCCGCCGGCGAGGAGAACGCCACCATCATCCACAACCTGATCACCTCGTGGACGGTGCCCGAGGTGGTCGCCGAGCACGGCGGCAAGGCGGTCCGCACCCGGGTCGGCCACTCCTTCATCAAGCAGCGGATGGCCGAGACCGACGCCGTCTTCGGCGGTGAGCACTCCGCGCACTACTACTTCCGCGACTTCTGGCGCGCCGACACCGGCATGCTCGCCGCGCTGCATGTGCTCGCCGCGCTCGGCGGCCAGCCGGGCACGCTGTCCGCGCTGACCGAGGAGTACGACCGCTACGCGGCCTCCGGCGAGATCAACAGCGAGGTCGCCGACCAGGCCGCCAAGACCGCCGAGGTCAAGGCCGCCTACGGGTCGCTGGAGGGCGTCAGCGTGGACGAGCTGGACGGCCTGACCATCGCCGGCGCCGACTGGTGGTTCAACCTGCGCGCCTCCAACACCGAGCCGCTGCTGCGCCTCAACGTCGAGGCCAAGGACCCGGCCAAGATGGCCGAGCTGCGCGACGCGGTGCTGGCGATCGTCCGCGCCTGATCGTCGGGTCGGCGCGCCCCGGCCGGTAGGCTGACCACCGGCCGGGGCGCGCCGCGTCCTGCCGCGAAGCGACGAACCCACGGAGCAGCACCCCATGACGCTCGAACCGTTCCTGCTGGAGATCCTGGTCTGCCCGCAGTGCCACGCCAAGCTGGTCGAGGGCGGCACCGCCGACGCCCCGGAGCTGGTCTGCACCGGCAGCGACTGCGGCCTGCGCTACGAGGTGCGCGACGGCATCCCGGTGCTGCTGGTGGACGAGGCCCGCCGCCCCGCCTGATCCTGCTCGTCTGCCCCCGCGCCACCGGAGGTCTAGCCGCATGCTCGACGACAGCCTGCTCGACGATCCGGCCGCCCTCCAGCGCGCCGACCAGGACCACGCCCTGCTCGCCCTGGCCGCCTCCGGCGCCCGGGTCCGCACCGCGCTGCGGCTGGCCGAGGCCGCGGGAGTGAGCTCGCTGCGCCCGGAGGGCCGGCCGCGCGCCGTCCTGGTCGCCGGAGCCGGCAGCGTGCCGATGGTGGGCCAGGCGCTGGCCGCCCTGGTCGGCGGCGCCACCCTGGTGCATCCGCTGGCCGCCGTCGACGTGCTGCCCAGCGATCCGTTCAGTGCCGGGCTGAGCTGGCAACTGCCGGGCTGGGCCGGACCGTTGGACCTGGTCGTGGTGGCCAGCGCGGAGGGCGTCGAGGAGGGCCTGATCCGGCTCGCCGAGCAGGCCTACGCCCGCGGCTGCGCGATCACCGTGATCGCCCCCGAGGGCCGTCCACTGGCCGAGGCCGCCGCCCAGGTGCGCGCCCTGCCGCTGCCCTATGCGGTCGCCACCCTGGAGGAGCCCGCGGCGGCCCCGGCCGAACCCGACCTGCCACCCGAGGACCCGGCCGCCCTCTGGGCCTTCCTCACCCCGCTGCTGGCCCTCGCCGAGAAGATCGGCGTGCTGCGCCTCGGGCCCGGGGAACTGCCCGCGCTGGCCGACCTGTTGGACGAGCTGGCGGTCCGACACCGCCCCGACGCGCCCGCCTACCGCAACCCCGCCAAGGGCCTGGCCGCCCAACTGGCGGGCACCGTACCGCTGCTGTGGAGCGAGGGGGAGCCCGCCGGGGTGGCCGCCGAGCGGCTGGCCGCGATGCTCGCCGACCGGGCCGGGCGCCCGGCCGTCACCGGACGGCTGCCGCAGGCGCTCAGCACCCACCGCGGCATGTTCAGCGGCCAACTCGGCGCCGGCGGCGACCCCGAGGACTTCTTCCGGGACCGGGTCGAGGAGCCGGAGCCGCTCAGCCTGGAACTCCTGCTGCTGCGGCACACCCCGCGACCGGCCGACCAGGGGGACGGCGACGGCGGCGAACCGGAGACGCCCGCCGAGCCCGGGCCGGCCGGGCACGCGGTCCGCCGGGCGCGGCGGCTGGCCGAGGCCCACGAGGTGCGGCTGACCGAGCTGACCGCCGAACGCCCCGAGCCGCTGGCCGCCCTGGCGGAGCTGGTCTCGCTCGGCGACTTCGCGGCGGTCTACCTGGGCCTGGCCACCCGGTCGGGGCACTGAACCGAGTCGGCTAGGGTCGGCAACGCGTTGAAAAGCGAGACAGCCTCGACAAGCAAGCCAGCCGACCCGGCCGCCGACACCTAGGAGCAAGGCCCCCGCATGGACCGCCTCGTCAACACCGTCCGCCCCTACGCCTGGGGTTCGACCACCGCGATCCCCGCGCTGCTCGGCGTGCAGCCCACCGGCGAGCCGCAGGCCGAACTCTGGCTGGGTGCGCACCCCGGGGACTCCTCCCGGCTGGACCGCGGCGCCGGCCCGGTCGAGCTCGCCACGGTGATCGCCGCCGACCCGGCCGCCGAGCTGGGCGCGGAATCGGTCGAGAAGTTCGGCCCGGCCCTGCCGTTCCTGCTCAAGGTGCTCGCCGCCGAGATCCCGCTCTCGCTCCAGGTGCACCCCAGCCGGGCCCAGGCCCAGGCGGGCTTCGCCGCCGAGGACGCGGCCGGGGTGCCGGTCGAGGCCGGGCACCGCAACTACAAGGACGCCAACCACAAGCCCGAACTGATCTGCGCGCTGGACGAGTTCGACGGCATGTGCGGCTTCCGCGACCCGCTGGCCACCGCCGCGCTGATGGAGGAGCTGGCGGTGCCCGGGCTGGCTCCGCTGATCGACCTGCTGCGCACCAAGCCCGCCGAGCAGGCGCTGCGCGAGGCGCTGGCCACCGTGCTCTCCACCGACCCCGCAGTGGTCGCGGCCACCATCACCGAGCTGGCCGCGGCGCTGGACCGGCAGCTGGTCGTGCACCCCGACTCGCCGCACGCGCTGGAGTGGGCCGGCTACGCCTACGCCGCCCGCCACTTCCCCGGCGACGCCGGCGTGCTGGCCGCGCTGCTGCTCAACGTGGTCCGGCTGCAGCCGGGCGAGGCGCTCTACCTCGGCGCCGGGGTGCCGCACGCCTACCTGCGCGGCACCGGCGTGGAGATCATGGCCAACTCGGACAACGTGCTGCGCTGCGGCCTCACCCCCAAGCACATCGACGTCCCCGAGCTGCTGAAGGTCGTGGTCTTCGACGCCAGCGACCCCGGCGTGCTGCGCCCGGTGGCCGACGACGCCGGCGAGGAGCTCTTCCCGGTCCCGATCGACGAGTTCCGGCTCAGCCGCTTCCAGCTCACCGAGGGCACCGAGCGGACCGTGGACGGTCGCGCCGCGCAGATCCTGCTCTGCACCGCCGGCGCCGTCACCCTGACCGACGCCACCGGCCGGGCCCTCCAGCTGAGCCGCGGTCAGTCCGCCTACCTGCCGGCCACCGGCCAGGCCACCGCGCTGACCGGGCGGGGCACCCTGTTCCGCGCCACCGTCACGCTCTGACCGCGCACAGTGCGGGCGGATCCGGCGCAAAACCCGTGATCCGCCCGCGCCGGCGCGCCCGCTCGGTGTAGATTCGTGGACGGTGTCAAACGTCGCTGCTGATGGCGGTCGATCCGATCAGGGTCGAGGGAGAGAGGTCCTCCGACGGCTTGTGCCGCGCAGCGGAGCGCCCCGTCGGGCCGCCCCGCCGTCCAGCACACCCGTTCCCACCGACCGAACGCAGCGAGGAGCAACCCCGCATGTCGAACACCACCGGCGACTTCAAGGTAGCCGACCTCTCCCTGGCCCCCTTCGGCCGCAAGGAGATCCAGCTCGCCGAGCACGAGATGCCCGGCCTGATGTCGATCCGCAAGGAGTACGCCGCCAGCCAGCCGCTGGCCGGCGCCCGGATCACCGGTTCGCTGCACATGACCGTGCAGACCGCCGTGCTGATCGAGACCCTGGTCGCCCTGGGCGCCGAGGTCCGCTGGTGCTCCTGCAACATCTTCTCCACCCAGGACCACGCCGCCGCCGCCATCGCGGTCGGCCCCGAGGGCACCCCGGAGAACCCCCAGGGCATCCCGGTCTTCGCCTGGAAGGGCGAGACCCTGGAGGAGTACTGGTGGTGCACCGAGCAGGCGCTGACCTGGCCGAACGGCCAGACCCCGAACATGATCCTCGACGACGGCGGTGACGCCACCCTGCTGATCCACAAGGGTGTCGAGTTCGAGAAGGCCGGCGCCGCGCCGGACCCGTCGACCGCCGACAACGACGAGTTCCGGATCATCCTGGAGCTGCTCAACCGCACCCTGGCCGAGTCCCCCCGCAAGTGGACCGAGGTCGCCGCCACGATCAAGGGCGTGACCGAGGAGACCACCACGGGTGTGCACCGGCTGTACGAGATGCACCGGGACGGCAAGCTGCTGTTCCCGGCGATCAACGTCAACGACTCGGTGACCAAGTCGAAGTTCGACAACAAGTACGGCTGCCGGCACTCGCTGATCGACGGCATCAACCGGGCCACCGATGTGCTGATCGGCGGCAAGGTCGCGGTGGTGTGCGGCTACGGCGACGTGGGCAAGGGCTGCGCGGAGTCGCTGCGCGGTCAGGGTGCCCGGGTGATCGTCACCGAGGTCGACCCGATCTGCGCGCTGCAGGCGGCGATGGACGGCTACCAGGTGACCACCCTGGAGGACGTCGTCGAGATCGCCGACATCTTCATCACCACCACGGGCAACAAGGACATCATCATGTCCTCGCACATGGAGCGGATGAAGCACCAGGCGATCGTGGGCAACATCGGCCACTTCGACAACGAGATCGACATGGCCGGTCTGGCGAAGCTGCCGGGTGTGGTGAAGACCGAGGTCAAGCCGCAGGTGCACGAGTGGCGCAAGGCGGACGGCCGCACGATCATCGTGCTGTCCGAGGGCCGGCTGCTGAACCTGGGCAACGCGACCGGTCACCCGTCGTTCGTGATGTCCAACTCGTTCGCGAACCAGACGATCGCGCAGATCGAGCTGTTCACCAAGACCGAGCAGTACCCGATCGGTGTGTACGTGCTGCCCAAGCACCTGGACGAGAAGGTCGCCCGCCTCCACCTGGACGCGCTGGGCGTCAAGCTGACCACGCTGACCCAGGAGCAGGCCGACTACATCGGCGTCCCGGTCGAGGGTCCGTACAAGGCGGAGCAGTACCGCTACTGACGAGCCGTCAGTGGTCGATGGGCCGGCGCACCGCGTGGTGCGCCGGCCCATCGGCCGTTCCGGGGCCAGGCGGTCAGCGCTGCACCCAGGTGGTCCAGGTGCGCGGGTCGGCGCCGAGCAGGTGGAAGCGGGCCAGCAGGTTGGCGTCCGTGCCGACCTCGGCCATCATCTGGTCCGCCTGGTGCGCGTTGAGGCAGATCTGCACGCCGTTTCCGGCGCGGCAGGTCTGGCCGGACGGCGCGGTCGGAGTGAAGCCGGCTGAGGGAGTCGGCGACGCCCCGTCCAGTGGAATCGGCCGGATCATGGCCGTGATCTCGCCGTCCCCGTTCGTGAAGACGAGTTGAAGTGACCAGGGGTCCTTGGTGCCCTGGTTCGGTTGCATCAGCAGGGAGCCCGAGAGCTTGAAGGCGGGCGGCAGATCCGAGAACCAGACCGGCAGCGGGATCTGCGCCGCGGACGGCCGCACACTTTCGGCCACCTGGTGCAGGGCCGCCTGCGGGTCCGTGTCCGGCAGCTCGTACCCGTCCAACTCGGCCCAGCGGCCGGTGTCGGTCATCCACTGCAGCCGCACATCCGCGCTCGATTTCGGGCCGGCCATCCAGAACGCCTCGCGCCCGTTGACCGGGTCGGCCGGCTTCAGCTCCTCCGGCAGACCGTTGGCCGCCGGCCCCGGGGTGGCCCCCGCAGGGTAGAGCCTGAGCGCCATGCTGGGCGTCTTAAGGACCCCGCCCGGCGTGGTGAAGCTCCTACCGGTCACCGAGGTGAAGACACCCCCCCAGTAGCTGCTCTGGTAGTCGCTCCGGCCGCCCCAGTCGACCGCCCAGCCCGGCAACCAGCCGAAACCGGCCTCCACCACCAACGGATCGCTGCCCACTGCCGGCACGTACTGCTTCGGGTCCGTACTGCCGGCCGGCACGGAGGCGGGCGCGAAGTACGGGTTCACCGGGGTGGCCGGCGCCGTGTCCGTGACCGCCCCACTGGCCGACATCGCCGGAGCGACCTGGTTGCCGTGCCCCACCGCGGGCAGTGCGGCCAGCCCGCCCACACCCAGCGCCAGCACCGCGGCCGCCGTGCCCACCGCGAACCGCCGGCGCCGCCGCCGGCCGTGCCCGACGCGGATCGCCAGCTCCGCGTCCACCCGGCTGCCCGGGACCCCCGTCTCCGCCAACTCGATCAGCTGCTCCATCAGTTCGGGCACATCCTCGGGCATCACGTCAGCCCCTTCACAGGCACGTTCGAACGGATCGTCAGCAACTGACGCAGCGTGTCCAGCCCCCGGGAGGACTGGCTCTTCACATTGCCGGTGGAGCACTCCAGTGCCTCGGCGGTCTGCTCGACCGAGAGGTCGCAGTAGTAGCGCAGCACCACCGTGGCCCGCTGCCTGGCAGGGAGCGCGGCCAGTGCGTGCCGCAGATCGAGATCGCGGGCGAGATCGAGGTCGACCGCCACCTCCTCCTCCACCGTCTCCCGGCTGCTGGTGAACCGGTGCCAGCCCCGCCGCTGCTCGGACAGGAACACGTTCACCAGGGTCCGCCGGGCATAGCCGTCGATGTTGTCCGCGCGCCGGACCCGTCCCCAGGAGGTGTAGAGCCGGGTGATGGTCTCCTGCACCAGATCGTCCGCCCGGTGCCAGTCCCCGCACAGCAGGAACGCGACCTTGCGCAGCCATGCCGCCCGGGAGGAGACGAATTCGGTGAATTCGGCGTCCCGCTCCGCTTTGGCCATCGACGGCCACTCCTCTCGTCGGCAGCGCTCCACGCACTGTCCGACCTCCTGATGCACCCGGACCCTCCGGAGGTTGCACGTAGGCTGTCGAGTCATGCCGAACGGCCGCTACTCGCTCCATGACCCGCACGACCACACCCTCCTCGGCGAGGAGCGGTTCAGCTGCGCCCCCGGCCCGGCCGGCTGGCGCTACGTCGCCAAAAGGTACGCCCTGGACGGCAACCTGCTGGGCAGCGTCGACCTCACCCTGGACTCGCGCAGCCGCCCGCTGCGAATGGAACTGCGGGCCGGCGGCTGGCAGGTGCGCGGGGGAGCGGTGGACGGTGTCGCCTGGGTCCGCAGCGCCGCCGCCGACCCGACCGGTACGACTGCCACCGAGGGCCACGACCGGGCGCACGGCTTCAGCGGCGACTCACCGGCGTTCCTGATCGCCACCGCGCGACTGCTCCGCCTCGACGAGGGGGCCGCCGCCCGGGTGCGCCTGGTCTCCTTCACCGGGGCGGCGCTGGCTCCGCGCACCTTCGACCAGGGCTGGACGCTGCGTTCCGTCGAGGACCACCCGACGGACAGCGGGCCGCTGCGGGTGGAGCACTACCAGGTGGCGGACCTGGAGACCGGGGAGCAGCGCGAGGTCCACCTGGCGGGGGACGTACTGCTCGCCGCGCCCGGCATCGAGTTGGAGGAGCTGGAATCGCCGCCGAACGCCTGGCGGTACGTCGACTGACGGTCAGCCGGGGAGCGCGAAGCCCGTGCCGCCGCCGCTGCTGTCGGCGGCGGGCATGGGCGCGGTGGGGGGAGCGGACAGCGGTACGGACACCGGTGCTGCC
Source organism: Kitasatospora acidiphila (assembly GCF_006636205.1). NCBI lineage: Bacteria > Bacillati > Actinomycetota > Actinomycetes > Kitasatosporales > Streptomycetaceae > Kitasatospora > Kitasatospora acidiphila. The sequence continues at coordinate 5,621,196 of NZ_VIGB01000003.1, forward strand.
GGCATCAGCGGTGCGGGCATGGCGGGCATGGCGGGTGCCGAGGGCATCGGCGCCGCGGGCATCCCCGGCATCGGCACTCCCGGCGGCATCGCGGGCGTCATCGGATGAGCCGGCGCCCCCCAGCCGAGCGGCTGGGCGCCGCCCCCGGGCTGCATCGCGTTCGCCGCGAAGGCCCCCGCCGTCCGCTGCCAGTCCCGGCGCTGGCGCTCGGTCAGCACCGCGCTCAGGTAGAGCGCCGGATGCAGGCCCGGCGGCACCGGCCAGTGCACCCGGGAAGCCAGGTCACCGGCCAGCTGGTGCGCCATCCGCAGCGCCACTTCCTCATCCAACTGCCCAGTCCGGCCCAGAAGTTGGCGGATCGCCAACCACAGCCCCGGGGGCACGGCGGACAGGTCCAGGCGGACCAGGTCGTTCCCCACCGCGGCCAGCAGCTGCGGCGGCGCGGTCACCGTCGGCATCCCCGCGCGGGCAGCGGGCACCCGCTCCCGCACCACCAGGGTGCCGCCGAAGATGTCGCCGAGCCGACGCCCGTCCGACGAGATCAGCGAGCAGATCGCGGCCGGCACGCCGCTCAGCGCCATGATCTCGATCGTGCCGACGAGGCCCCGGACCAAGGCGTGCCGGAACCGGATCGGCCCACCGTCCAGCCGCACCACCCGCAACCCCATCGCGAGCTTCCCCAGCGACCGCCCCCGGCTCAGTGTCTCCACCGCCACCGGCACGGCGACCAGGAAGAGCACCATCAGGCAGACCACCAGGGCGGCCGCCGCCGCATTGTCCAGGTCGGTCAGTACGGTCAGCAGCACCAGCGTGGTCAGGAAGAACCCCCCGACCTCGACCGCCAGGTCGATGAGCACCGCCAGCGCCCTGCTCGGCAGCTTGGCCGTCCGCAGGCCGAGAACCACGGCCTCCCCCGTCACCAGGTCGCTCACTGAACCCGCCCGTCCGCTCCGAACCCGCCGCCGCTCGGGACGCCGTGCCGCTGGGCCCGCCCCCGATGTCCGCGCCCAACATACGGGGCAGCCCGGAGGCCGGGAAGGGCCGTCCCTGGTCCGGGCGGTCTGGCAAGCTGACCCCTGCCGTCACCGCCTGCCGTGATCTGGAGTGAGCCCGCCCATGGACCTGGACGTCTTCGTCGCCGCCCATCAGGCGCAGTGGGCCCGGCTGGAGGCCCTGAGCAAGCGGCGGCGGCTCAGCGGCGAGGAGACGGACGAACTGGTGCTGCTCTACCAGCGGGCCACCGGCCACCTCGCCCGGGTCCAGGCCACCGCGCCCGACCCGGCCCTGGTCGGGCGGCTGACCACCCTCGTCGCCCGCGCCCGCAACGCCGTCACCGGCAGTCGCTCGGCCGGCTGGCGGGACGCCGCGCGCTACTTCACGGTGAGTTTCCCCGCCGCGCTCTACCGCTCGCGCCGCTGGTGGGTGCCGATAGCCGTGGTCTCGCTGCTCGCCGCCGCACTGATCGCCTGGTGGGTGGCCACCCACCCCGAGGTCCGCGACAGCCTGGCCACCCCTGCCGAACTGCGTCAGATGACCCGCCCCGGCGGCGAGTACGAGACCTACTACACCGACCGCCCGGCCAGCTCGTTCGCCGCCCAGGTGTGGACGAACAACGCCCGGGTCGCCGCGATGTGCCTGGTGTTCGGGGTGTTCCTGGGGCTGCCGGTGCTCTGGGTGCTCGCCGGGAACATCCTCAACCTCGGTATCGGTCTGGGCCTGATGGCGTCCGCCGGGCGACTCGACCTCTTCCTCGGCCTGCTGCTGCCGCACGGCCTGCTGGAGCTCACGGCGGTCTTCGTCGCGGCCGGCCTGGGCCTGCGCCTGGGCTGGACGGTGATCGATCCGGGCCCGCGCACCCGCTCCGCCGCCCTCGCGGAGGAAGGGCGCGCGGTGATCGGCATGGCGATCGGCCTGGCCGCCGTGCTGCTGGTGAGCGGCTGCCTCGAAGCCTTCGTGACTCCCTCCGGCCTGCCCACCTGGGGCCGGATCGGGATCGGCGCCCTGGCCGAGCTGCTCTTCCTGCTCTACGCCCTGGTCCTGGGGCGCCGCGCGGCCGCCGGCGGCGAGATCGGCGACCTGGAGGCGGCCGACCGCGGCGACCTCCAGCCGGTGGCGGGATGACCCCTTCGGAGCTGGTACTGTTCTCTGCATGCCGTCAGAACCGTTGACACGGAACTGATCGGCTAGTAGATTCGAACGGTTGGGATGGGCTGGACAACAGGCCGGACCAGGCGTAGTGTCTACGACACGGCAGGCCGAGGAGAGGCATCCAGCAGGATGCGGCCCGGCAAGCCTCCTCCCTCAGCGGGAAATCGGATGAGAAAACGGCCGGTAAACGGTACGGAAAGCATCTGATAAGCTGAGAACACGAAAGAACGAAGCGCCCGGAGAAAACGCGGAAGCGAATTCGAAGGAAGCGTCCGTTCCTTGAGAACTCAACAGCGTGCCAAAAGTCAACGCCAGATATGTTGACATCCCCGGCCTTGATCCTTCCGGATCGGGGTTGGAGATTCCTTTTGAAATAAACACTAGCGAGGACGCAGTGCACGGGGCCACCCTATTCCGGTGGTTGCTGTGCCGCTCTGCGCGAGTGTTCGCTCGATTACGAGCAGACATTCACGGAGAGTTTGATCCTGGCTCAGGACGAACGCTGGCGGCGTGCTTAACACATGCAAGTCGAACGGTGAAGCCCTTCGGGGTGGATCAGTGGCGAACGGGTGAGTAACACGTGGGCAATCTGCCCTGCACTCTGGGACAAGCCCTGGAAACGGGGTCTAATACCGGATACGACCTGGAGCCGCATGGCTCCGGGTGGAAAGCTCCGGCGGTGCAGGATGAGCCCGCGGCCTATCAGCTTGTTGGTGGGGTAATGGCCTACCAAGGCGACGACGGGTAGCCGGCCTGAGAGGGCGACCGGCCACACTGGGACTGAGACACGGCCCAGACTCCTACGGGAGGCAGCAGTGGGGAATATTGCACAATGGGCGAAAGCCTGATGCAGCGACGCCGCGTGAGGGATGACGGCCTTCGGGTTGTAAACCTCTTTCAGCAGGGAAGAAGCGCAAGTGACGGTACCTGCAGAAGAAGCACCGGCTAACTACGTGCCAGCAGCCGCGGTAATACGTAGGGTGCGAGCGTTGTCCGGAATTATTGGGCGTAAAGAGCTCGTAGGCGGCCTGTCGCGTCGGATGTGAAAGCCCGGGGCTTAACCCCGGGTCTGCATTCGATACGGGCAGGCTAGAGTGTGGTAGGGGAGATCGGAATTCCTGGTGTAGCGGTGAAATGCGCAGATATCAGGAGGAACACCGGTGGCGAAGGCGGATCTCTGGGCCATTACTGACGCTGAGGAGCGAAAGCGTGGGGAGCGAACAGGATTAGATACCCTGGTAGTCCACGCCGTAAACGTTGGGAACTAGGTGTTGGCGACATTCCACGTCGTCGGTGCCGCAGCTAACGCATTAAGTTCCCCGCCTGGGGAGTACGGCCGCAAGGCTAAAACTCAAAGGAATTGACGGGGGCCCGCACAAGCAGCGGAGCATGTGGCTTAATTCGACGCAACGCGAAGAACCTTACCAAGGCTTGACATATACCGGAAACGGCTAGAGATAGTCGCCCCCTTGTGGTCGGTATACAGGTGGTGCATGGTTGTCGTCAGCTCGTGTCGTGAGATGTTGGGTTAAGTCCCGCAACGAGCGCAACCCTTGTTCTGTGTTGCCAGCATGCCTTTCGGGGTGATGGGGACTCACAGGAGACTGCCGGGGTCAACTCGGAGGAAGGTGGGGATGACGTCAAATCATCATGCCCCTTATGTCTTGGGCTGCACACGTGCTACAATGGCCGGTACAAAGGGCTGCGATACCGTGAGGTGGAGCGAATCCCAAAAAGCCGGTCTCAGTTCGGATTGGGGTCTGCAACTCGACCCCATGAAGTTGGAGTTGCTAGTAATCGCAGATCAGCATGCTGCGGTGAATACGTTCCCGGGCCTTGTACACACCGCCCGTCACGTCACGAAAGTCGGTAACACCCGAAGCCGGTGGCCTAACCCTTGGGAGGGAGCCGTCGAAGGTGGGACCAGCGATTGGGACGAAGTCGTAACAAGGTAGCCGTACCGGAAGGTGCGGCTGGATCACCTCCTTTCTAAGGAGCACATAGCCGGATGCGAGCGAATGTCTCGCACGGTTGCTCATGGGTGGAACGTTGACTATTCGGCACACAGGGTTGGTTGTCTCCTAGTACTGCTTCGGCGTGGAACGGGTTCAAGTGATCGGGTGTGTCGGGCACGTTGTTGGGTCCTGAGGGAACGGCCGTAAGGCTGGAACCTCGGTGAGCCGGTCTCATGCGAGATGCCCCGTTGCGGGTGTTGAGTGTGGGTGTCTGGTCGTTGTTTGAGAACTGCACAGTGGACGCGAGCATCTGTGGCCAAGTTTTTAAGGGCGCACGGTGGATGCCTTGGCACCAGGAACCGATGAAGGACGTGGGAGGCCGCGATAGGCCCCGGGGAGCTGTCAACCGAGCTTTGATCCGGGGGTGTCCGAATGGGGAAACCCGGCAGTCGTCATGGGCTGTCACCCATACCTGAACACATAGGGTATGTGGAGGGAACGCGGGGAAGTGAAACATCTCAGTACCCGCAGGAAGAGAAAACAACCGTGATTCCGGGAGTAGTGGCGAGCGAAACCGGATGAGGCTAAACCTTGAGCGTGTGAGACCCGGCAGGGGTTGCGCTTGAGGGGTCGTGGGATTTTTCTTGATCGGTCTGCCGGCCGGTCGGCGAGTCAGAAACCGTATGGGTAGTCGAAGGACATGCGAAAGGTCCGGCGTAGAGGGTAAGACCCCCGTAGACGAAATCTGTACGGCTCGCTTGAAGAACACCCAAGTAGCACGGGGCCCGAGAAATCCCGTGTGAATCTGGCGGGACCACCCGCTAAGCCTAAATATTCCCTGGTGACCGATAGCGGATAGTACCGTGAGGGAATGGTGAAAAGTACCGCGGGAGCGGAGTGAAATAGTACCTGAAACCGTGTGCCTACAAGCCGTGGGAGCGTCGTTGGTCGGCTTGCCGGCCAGCCGTGACTGCGTGCCTTTTGAAGAATGAGCCTGCGAGTTTGCGGTGTGTAGCGAGGTTAACCCGTGTGGGGTAGCCGTAGCGAAAGCGAGTCCGAATAGGGCGTCTGAGTTGCATGCCCAAGACCCGAAGCGGAGTGATCTAGCCATGGGCAGGTTGAAGCGCGGGTAAGACCGTGTGGAGGACCGAACCCACCAGGGTTGAAAACCTGGGGGATGACCTGTGGTTAGGGGTGAAAGGCCAATCAAACTCCGTGATAGCTGGTTCTCCCCGAAATGCATTTAGGTGCAGCGTCGCGTGTTTCTTGCCGGAGGTAGAGCACTGGATAGGCGATGGGCCTCACCGGGTTACTGACCTTAGCCAAACTCCGAATGCCGGTAAGTGAGAGCGCGGCAGTGAGACTGTGGGGGATAAGCTCCATGGTCGAGAGGGAAACAGCCCAGAACACCGACTAAGGTCCCTAAGCGTGTGCTAAGTGGGAAAGGATGTGGAGTCGCAGAGACAACCAGGAGGTTGGCTTAGAAGCAGCCACCCTTGAAAGAGTGCGTAATAGCTCACTGGTCAAGTGATTCCGCGCCGACAATGTAGCGGGGCTCAAGTACACCACCGAAGTCGTGTCATTCACAGAATACGCCCAACGGCGCTGTGGATGGGTAGGGGAGCGTCGTGTGCCGGGTGAAGCGGCCGAGGAATCGAGTCGTGGACGGTATACGAGTGAGAATGCAGGCATGAGTAGCGATACAAGAGTGGGAAACTCTTGCGCCGATTGACCAAGGGTTCCTGGGTCAAGCTGATCTGCCCAGGGTAAGTCGGGACCTAAGGCGAGGCCGACAGGCGTAGTCGATGGACAACGGGTTGATATTCCCGTACCCGCTTTGAAGCGCCAACGGCGAACCAGGTGATGCTAAGCCCGTGAAGCCGCCCCGGAGTCTTCGGACAAAGGGGAGTGGTGGAGCCGGTGACCCAAGTCTGTAGTAGCTGAGCGATGGGGTGACGCAGGAAGGTAGTCCAGCCCGGGCGGTGGTTGTCCCGGGGTAAGGGTGTAGGACGTGGGGTAGGCAAATCCGCCTCACATATAGTCTGAGACCTGATGCCGAGCCGATTGTGGTGAAGTGGATGATCCTATGCTGTCGAGAAAAGCCTCTAGCGAGTTTCATGGCGGCCCGTACCCCAAACCGACTCAGGTGGTCAGGTAGAGAATACCGAGGCGTTCGGGTGAACTATGGTTAAGGAACTCGGCAAAATGCCCCCGTAACTTCGGGAGAAGGGGGGCCCCTCCTGGTGATGGCACTTGCTGCCTGAGCTGGGGGTGGCCGCAGAGACCAGCGAGAAGCGACTGTTTACTAAAAACACAGGTCCGTGCGAAGCCGTAAGGCGATGTATACGGACTGACGCCTGCCCGGTGCTGGAACGTTAAGGGGACCGGTTAGCTCTGATTCGTCGGGGCGAAGCTGAGAACTTAAGCGCCAGTAAACGGCGGTGGTAACTATAACCATCCTAAGGTAGCGAAATTCCTTGTCGGGTAAGTTCCGACCTGCACGAATGGCGTAACGACTTCTCGACTGTCTCAACCATAGGCCCGGTGAAATTGCATTACGAGTAAAGATGCTCGTTTCGCGCAGCAGGACGGAAAGACCCCGGGACCTTTACTATAGCTTGATATTGGTGTTCGGTTCGGCTTGTGTAGGATAGGTGGGAGACTGTGAAGCAGCAACGCCAGTTGTTGTGGAGTCGCCGTTGAAATACCACTCTGGTCGTGCTGGATGTCTAACCTGGGTCCGTGATCCGGATCAGGGACAGTGTCTGGTGGGTAGTTTAACTGGGGCGGTTGCCTCCTAAAGGGTAACGGAGGCGCCCAAAGGTTCCCTCAGCCTGGTTGGCAATCAGGTGTTGAGTGTAAGTGCACAAGGGAGCTTGACTGTGAGACCGACGGGTCGAGCAGGTGCGAAAGCAGGGACTAGTGATCCGGCGGTGGCTTGTGGAAGCGCCGTCGCTCAACGGATAAAAGGTACCCCGGGGATAACAGGCTGATCTTCCCCAAGAGTCCATATCGACGGGATGGTTTGGCACCTCGATGTCGGCTCGTCGCATCCTGGGGCTGGAGTAGGTCCCAAGGGTTGGGCTGTTCGCCCATTAAAGCGGTACGCGAGCTGGGTTTAGAACGTCGTGAGACAGTTCGGTCCCTATCCGCTGTGCGCGTAGGAGTGTTGAGAAGGGCTGTCCCTAGTACGAGAGGACCGGGACGGACGAACCTCTGGTGTGCCAGTTGTTCTGCCAAGGGCATGGCTGGTTGGCTACGTTCGGGAGGGATAACCGCTGAAAGCATCTAAGCGGGAAGCCTGCTTCGAGATGAGCACTCCCACCTCCTTGAGAGGGTAAGGCTCCCAGTAGACGACTGGGTTGATAGGCCGGATGTGGAAGCCCTGTGAGGGGTGGAGCTGACCGGTACTAATAGGCCGAGGGCTTGTCCTCAGTTGCTCGCGTCCACTGTGTTGTTCTGAAACAACGACCCCACCGCATAGGCGGTGGTGCGGCCGATAGTTTCATAGTGTTTCGGTGGTCATAGCGTGAGGGAAACGCCCGGTTACATTCCGAACCCGGAAGCTAAGCCTTACAGCGCCGATGGTACTGCAGGGGGGACCCTGTGGGAGAGTAGGACGCCGCCGAACAATTCTTCAGAAGAAGCCCCGACGGGCAACCGTCGGGGCTTCTTCGCGTTTCCGGTGCAGAGGATGTATTCGCCGAGGGAGACAGGGGAGCGTTCCGGTAGACCGTGACCGGGACGCACCGCCGCGGGCACCCGGGAATCGAGCCGACCGGTAGGAGATCAGCTACTAGGCGATCTCTTCATCGTCAGGGCTGCCAATGGCCTGGGGGTAGTCGACGTGGCTGCCGCAGTCACCGGGTAGCTCGGGGCGTTTGCTGGCGGCACTGACAAACAGGCCAGAGCCGGACCGAGAGCCGGCCCCCTGAGGAGCCCACCAAGCTACCCAGAGCCGGCCCATAGCCGGCCCAAAGCCCGGGGCCGAGGCCCTCAGAGCCGGCCCGCCGCCTTCAGGGCCAGGTAGGTGTCGGCCAGGGCCGGCGGAAGGGTGTGGGGCGAGGCGTCGAGCACGGTGGCCCCGAGGCGAGTGAGCCGGTCGGCGACCGCGCGGCGGTCGGCCTGGGTCTGCGCGGCGGCGGCTGCACCGTAGACGGCCTGCACGGTGCCGCGACCAGCGGCGAGTTCGTCGAGCCGGGGGTCGGCCACGGCGGCGACCACGACCTCGTGGCGCTGGGTGAGCCGCGGCAGCATCGGCAGCAGGCCGTCCTCGGCGGGACCGGTGTCGAGACCGGTCAGCAGCACGATCAGTGAGCGCCGCGGGGCCAGCCGCAGGGCGGCTGCGGTGAGCGCGCGCAGGTCGGTCTCCACCAGTTCCGGCTCCAGCAGGGCCATTGCGTTGGTGAAGGCGGGCAGCACGTCGCTGGCGGTGCGGCCGAGCACGGCGGTGCGCTGGCGCAGGTCGTGGGCCAGCAGGTCGACGCGGTCCCCGGCCCGGGTGGCGAGGGCCGTGAGCAGCAGGGCCGCGTCCAGTGCGGCGTCCAGCCGGGGAGCGTCGCCGACCCGGCCGGCCGAGGTGCGGCCGGTGTCGAGCACGATCAGGATGTGCCGGTCCCGCTCGGGCCGCCAGGTACGAACCGCGACGGTGTGGCGGCGGGCGCTGGCCCGCCAGTCGATCGAGCGGACGTCGTCGCCCGGCAGGTACTCGCGCAGGCTGTCGAACTCGGTGCCCTGGCCACGCGTCAGCAGTGAGGTCCGGCCGTCCAGTTCGCGCAGCCGGGCCAGCCGGGAGGGCAGGTGCTTGCGGCTGGTGAACGGGGGCAGGGCACGGACCGTCCACGGCACCTGGTGGGAACCTTGACGGCCCGCCAGGCCCAGCGGGCCGAGGGAACGTATCGTCACCCGGTGGGACTGGTGGTCGCCGCGGCGGGTGGCCCGCAGCGCGGTGCTGACCCGCCGTCGCTCACCTGACGGCACGTCGATCCGGTGCCGACCGGCCGTCAGCTCGGTGCCCGGCGCGAACGCGGAGGGCGCCCAGGCGTCCCGCAGCTGGGCGCGAAGTCGGCGCCCGGCCGGGTTGCTGACGCTCAGTTCGACGGTGGCCGGCTCGCCGAGCCGGACCGTGCTGTCGCCGCTGCGGGCCAGCTGCAGCGAACGCACCGGCGCCGCCAGCAGCAGGTCGAGCAGCACGGCGAGCAGCAGGATGCCGCTGACCGCGCCGATGCCGGCCCAGGAGGGGAGCAGCAGTCCCACAATCAGACTGCCCAGGGCAGCCAGCAGGGCGGTTCGGCCGGTCAGGGCCACGGCGGAGCTCCTAGGTGGACGGCGAGGTCAGCGGGGTGCGGGGGTCTGGGCGAGCACGGCCTGGATCACCGAGTCGGCGGTGACACCCTCCATCTCGGCCTCGGCGCGCAGCCGCACCCGGTGGCGCAGCGTCGGCAGTGCCAGGGCCTTGACGTCGTCCGGGCTGACGTAGTCGCGGCCGGCCAGCCAGGCCCAGGCCCGGGAGGTGTTGAGCAGCGCGGTGGCACCACGCGGCGAGGCACCGAACGCCAGCGAGGGTGACTGCCGGGTGGCCCGGCAGAGGTCCACGATGTAGGCGAGGACCTCGGGCGAGACGGTCAGCCGGGCTATCGCGGCCCGGGCGGCGGCCAGGTCGGCCGGCCCGGCGACCGGGCGCACCCCGGCGGCGGCCAGGTCGCGCGGGTCGAAGCCGCCGGCGTGCCGGCTGAGCACCTGGAACTCCTGGTCGCGGTCGGGCAGCGGCAGGACCAGCTTGAGCAGGAACCGGTCGAGCTGGGCCTCGGGCAGCGGATAGGTGCCCTCGTACTCCAGCGGATTCTGCGTCGCCGCGACCAGGAACGGCTCGGGCAGCGGGCGCGGCTTGCCGTCCACCGTGACCTGCCGCTCTTCCATGGCCTCCAGCAGCGAGGCCTGGGTCTTGGGCGGGGTGCGGTTGATCTCGTCGGCGATCAGCAGGTTGGTGAAGACCGGCCCGGGCTGGAAGGAGAACTCGGCGGTGCGGGCGTCGTAGACCAGCGAGCCGGTGACGTCGCCGGGCATCAGGTCGGGGGTGAACTGGATCCGCTTGGTCTCCAGGTCGAGGGCCGTCGACAGGGCGCGGACCAGCAGGGTCTTGGCGACGCCGGGAGCGCCTTCGAGCAGCACATGGCCGCCGCAGAGCAGCGCGACCACCAGACCGGTGACCGCGGGGTCCTGGCCGACCACGGCCTTGCCGATCTCGGCGCGCAGCGCGCCGAGCGCCTGCCGGGGGTCGATGGTGTCCGTCTGTACCGAGTCGGCCGTCACGGCTGTCGTACCTGCCTTTCCAGGGCGTCGAGGTCATCGGCGAGCCGCAGCAGGGCGTCGTCGTCGGTGGGCGGCGGGCCGTAGAGCAGCGCGGTGAGCTCGCCCGGTGTCCGGCCCTCGCCGAGGCGGGCGGTCAGGGCCGCGAGCAGGGCGTCGCCGCTGGGTTCGCCGTGCACCAGCGGCACGGCCAGCACCGGTGCCAGCCGGCGGCGGGCGGCCCGGCGCAGCGCGTCGGCGGCGCGGCCGCGGGCCTTGCCGAGCTGGTAGAGCCGGGCCCGGCCCTCGGTGGTCTCGGAGGCCCGGACCACCACCGGCAGGTTCTCGCTGACCACCGGGCCGAGCCGGCGGCCGCGCCAGAGGGCGGCGAGACCGGCGGCGATGGCCAGTTGCAGGAAGGCCCAGTGCCAGCCTGCCGGGATCAGCTGGGTGAAGCTCTTCTGCCCCTGCGGTGCGGTCGCCGCGGCGGCCGAGTAGTCCGGCAGGTACCAGGTCAGCCGCGGTTGGGAGCCGAGCAGTCCGAGGGCCAGGGCGGCGTTGCCGTCCTGGGCCAGGCGCTGGTTGGTGAGGAACCGGCCGGAACCGATCACGATCACCTCGCCGCCGCTGCCGCCGGTCGTGCGGACCAGCGTGGGGTGGCCGGAGCGCGGGTAGCACGCGGTGGTGCCCGGGCCGGCCTGGTAGAGCCGCCCGCCGCCCTCAGCGTGGCCGGCCCGCTCGGCCTCGGCCAGGGTGCAGTCGGCGTCGGTGCCGGCCGAGCCGAGTGCCAGCGGGTCGTCGGTGGTGCCGAGGGCCTGGACGCCGGGGGCGAGGTGGCCGAGCGCGACGGGGCCGGGGGAGACCAGGACCAGTCGGCGGTGTCCGGCCCGGCCGAGGGCGTCGAGCTGGTCCGCGGTGAGCAGGTCGGGCAGCGGGACCACCACGGTGTCGCCGCCCGACGGGGCGTCGGCGGCGGCCAGGTCGGCCGGGTTGCCGGTGGTGGTCACGGTGACGCCGCGCTGGCGCAGCAGTTGGACGGCGGCTCGGGTGCCGTCGGCGTCCGGGGAGCGCGGGTCGAGCGAGGGGTAGGAGGTGTTGTCGCCGAGCCCGGCGACCAGCAGGCCGGCCAGCAGCAGGCCGGCGCCGCCGGCGAGGAACCAGCGGGTGCGCAGCCAGAGTTGACGCGCGGTCGGGGAGAGCGGGGTGTTGGTGGTCACGCGGCCCCGACCTGGAGGAGCGGGCGGGTCCGGCGCAGCCGTTCGTCGAGTTCGAGCAGGCGCTGGTACGCCGTCCGGTCGGCGGTGCGGTCACCGAAGGCGATGTCGTCGAAGAGGCGGGCGGCGTCGGCCAGTGCGGCGGCGTGCTCGGGGAGTTGGCGGCCGGCCTCGCGGGCGGCCTCGTCGGCGGTGCGGCCGGGGCGCGGGTTCAGCAGGGTGCGCTCCTCGAGTGAGCGGATCAGGGCGCGCATCTGCTCGCGGACGGCGGCCGACCATTCGGCGGCGGCGGCGTGCCGCTGGGCGGCGGCGCGGTGCTCGGCGGCGCTGCGCGGTCCGTCGGCGGCGAACAGGGCGCCCGCTGTGGTGGCGGTGCGGCCGGGCCGGCCGAGCCGCCACCACAGCGCGGCGCCGAGCAGCGCGAACAGCGCCAGGAAGACGATCAGACCGGTCCAGCCGTCACCGGCGGCGCCACCCAACTTGTCGAGCAGCTGGCCGAGTTGGTCCCCGATCCAGTTGATGACCCGCTGCAGCAGGCTGGGGTCGTGCCGGTGGTACTCGGGCCGCAGCAGTTCCTCGCGGGCGGCCACGCGGGCCGGATCACGCTCCACGGTCACGGGCGCGCCGCTGTCGGCGGCGCCCCGCGCCCAGTCCCCCAGGTGGTCATCGGGTCAGGCCGCCCCGCTCGGCTGCTGGTCGGAGCGGCCGGCCCAGCCGGTGCCGCCGTACTCGGGCAGCCCGGCGGCGCGGGCCAGTTCCAGGTCGAGGGCCTCGCGGCGGATCCGCTGGTCGACGTAGAGCAGCACGTTGATGCCGGCCTGGACCGGCGCGGTCAGGGTGGAGCTCAGCACTCCGCCGATCGCGATCAGCAGCAGGGCGGCGAACGGCTGCTGGTGGTTCGGGTCGCCGCCCAGCGAGGAGAGCACGCTGTTGCCGGTGGCTCCGGCGAGGGCGGTGAACGGTATCGCGATCATGCCGGAGAGGATCGTGGTGAGCACGAAGCCGAGTGCGGTGATGCCGAAGATCCGCCACCAGTTGCCCCGGGTCAGCTTGCTGGAGCGGGCCATCGCGGCCTTGATGCCCTGCTTCTCCAGCATCAGCGCGGGGGCGGCCAGGCTGAGCTTGATGTACATCCAGAGCACGGTCGCGAGGGCGGCCAGTGCGCAGAAGAGGGACAGCGCGTCGAGGCCCGAGTTGTTGCTGCCGCTCAGGCTCGCGATGATCGCCGGGACCATGCCGAGTGCCGCGATGCCGCCGCAGATCAGACCGATCAGCAGGGTCAGGCCGAGCAGCCGCCACATCTGCGGGCGGGCGGCGCGCCAGGCCGAGCCGGCGGTGACCGGCTCACCCAGGATCGCCTTGCTGACCACCATGGTGAGCAGCGCGCTCAGCACCAGGCCGCACAGGGCGGTGACCAGAGCGCCGGCGCCGAGCAGCACCAGGGCGAGGGTGGACTGGGAGTCGTTCCGGCTGAACCAGTTGAACGCGGTGGCAGTGCCCTGGCTGAGCACGGCGACCACCAGCGACAGCGGCAGCACGGTGCGCCAGTGCTTGCGGCCGGTGGAGATCGAGCCGTCCAGGATCTCGCCGACGCCCAGCGGGCGCAGCGGGATCACACCGGGCTTGGGGCTCGGCGGCTGGGCGTTCCACTGCGGCCGGCCCCAGCCGGGCTGCCCCCAGCTCTGGGCGGGCTGGCGCTGCGGGATCCGGGCACCCGGGTCGCCGTAGGCACCGGAGTACGGCCCGGCGGCGGGAGCGGACGGTGCGGCAGGAGCGGTGGCAGCGGTGGCAGCGGACGGCGCCGAGGGAGCGGGTGCCGCCGCATCCGACGGCACGGCATCCACCGGGGCGGCGTCGGTCGAACGGGCAGCGGCGGCCGGGCTGGGAGCTGACGCCGAGTCCGGTCCGGCCGGTGCTCCGACCGCCGACCGGGCATCGGCGGGGTCGGCCTGGGACGAGCCGGGCGAGACCCAGCCCGGGTGTCGGTCATCACTGCTCCTCGGCGCGGGGCGGGTGCCCCAGGATGGTGGGGTGGCGCATTTGTGCGCCCATCGTGCCATGGTGTGGGCAAGCGCCCCAGGGGCGCCGGGTTGCTGATCGACAACGGAGCCGACGGAGCCTGTGAAGTTTGGAGTTTGGGTGGATATGGGCGGTCTTGCCGGGAGGTCGGTGGACGAATTGGCACGGGTGTGCGGCAGGTCACAGTCCCGTAATGAGAGGATGGGCGCATGAAAGGTCGCGTCCTGGTCGTCGATGACGACACCGCACTGGCCGAGATGCTCGGCATCGTGCTGCGTGGTGAGGGTTTCGAGCCGAGCTTCGTCGCGGACGGAGACCGGGCACTGGCCGCGTTCCGCGAAGTCAAGCCGGACTTGGTGCTGCTCGATCTGATGCTGCCCGGCCGTGACGGGATCGACGTCTGCCGGCAGATCCGGTCGGAGTCCGGGGTCCCGATCGTGATGCTGACCGCGAAGACGGACACCGTCGACATCGTGGTGGGCCTGGAGTCCGGCGCCGATGACTACGTGACCAAGCCCTTCAAGCCCAAGGAGCTGGTGGCCCGGGTCCGGGCCCGGCTGCGGCGGGCCGAGGAGCCCACCCCCGAGCAGCTGACCATCGGCGACCTGGTGATCGACGTGGCCGGCCACTCGGTCAAGCGGGACGGCCGGGGCATCCCGCTGACCCCGCTGGAGTTCGACCTGCTGGTCGCGCTGGCCCGCAAGCCCTGGCAGGTGTTCACCCGCGAGGTGCTGCTGGAGCAGGTCTGGGGCTACCGGCACGCCGCCGACACCCGGCTGGTGAACGTGCACGTGCAGCGGCTCCGCTCGAAGATCGAGAAGGATCCCGAGCGCCCGGAGATCGTGGTCACCGTCCGCGGTGTCGGATACAAGGCCGGGCCCAGCTGACGTGACGGACCAGGTTCAGCCCTCCCCGGCCGGGGCTCCGGCAGGGGAGGGGTACGTAGGGGGTACGGGCCCGGTGTCGACGGCGTCCCCCTTCGGGTTGCTGCTGCGCCGACTGCGGAGCCCGTTCTACCGGCTGGCCGCGCTCTACCGGCGGTCGATCCAGCTGCGGGTGGTCGCGGCCACCCTGGCGCTCTCGGTGGCGCTGGTCGTGGTGCTGGGCGTGGTGGTGATGGCCCAGGTCCGCCAGGGCCTGCTGGACAGCAAGAAGCACGCCGCGCTGAGCCAGGCCAACGGCGGCTTCACCACCGCCCAGAACCAGAGCGACATGCTCCGCGACGAGCTCGCCAGGAACGCCGCCACCGACCCCAGCCTGGGCGAGCCCAGCAACTGGCTGACCGAGCAGGTGGCCAACCTGGCCAGCGGCGGCCAGGGCAACTACGTGGTGATCGGCATCGTGCCGTCCACCGACCAGAGCCAGGTGGACAGCAACCCGCGCCCGCCGGAGAGCGCCCGGGCCTCCGAGAACATCTCGCTGACCAGCATCTCGCCGCAGCTGGCCGCCGACGTGGCCAAGAACCCGAACGTGCCGCACGAGCAGGCCACCACGATCCACCGGGTGGCCGCGAACGGCCAGACCGTCTCCGAGTCGGGCCTGGTGATCGGCAAGCAGCTGAACGGCCCGGTGCACCAGTCGTACCAGCTCTACTTCGCGTTCTCCTTCGTCCAGGAGGACCAGACCCTGGCGCTGGTCACCGGCACGGTGGCCACGGCCGGCCTGTTCATCGTGATGATGATGGGCTGCATCGCCTGGCTGGTGGTCCGCCAGGTCGTCACCCCGGTGCGGATGGCCGCCGGAATCGCCGAGCGGCTGGCCGACGGGCACCTGGAAGAGCGGATGAAGGTCACCGGGACGGACGACATCGCCCGGCTCGGGGAGTCCTTCAACCGGATGGCCGGGGCGCTGCAGGCGCAGATCCACCAGCTGGAGGAGCTCTCCCGGGTGCAGCGCCGGTTCGTCTCGGACGTCTCGCACGAGCTGCGCACCCCGCTGACCACGGTCCGGATGGCCGCCGACCTGATCTACGACTCCCGCGAGGACCTGGACCCGATGGCGGCCCGCTCGGCCGAGCTGCTGCAGGGCCAGCTGGACCGCTTCGAGTCGCTGCTGGCCGACCTGCTGGAGATCAGCCGGTTCGACGCCGGCGCCGCGATCCTGGACGCCGAGCCGGTGGACCTGCGCGACATCGTGAACCGGGTGGTCGAGGCGGCCGACCCGCTGGCCCGGATGAAGGGCAGCGCCGTGGTGCTGCGCGACGCCGACAAGCCGGTGGTGGCCGAGGTGGACCAGCGCCGGATCGAGCGGATCCTGCGCAACCTGGTGGTCAACGCGCTGGAGCACGGCGAGGGCCGCGACGTGGTGATCCGGCTCGGCTCCGCCGAGGGCGCGGTCGCCGTCGGCGTGCGCGACTACGGCATCGGCCTCAAGCCGGGCGAGGCCTCCCGGGTGTTCCACCGGTTCTGGCGGGCCGACCCGTCCCGGGTGCGGACCACCGGCGGCACCGGCCTGGGCCTGTCCATCGCGGTCGAGGACGCCCATCTGCACGGCGGTTGGCTGCAGGCCTGGGGCGAGCCCGGCGGTGGCTCGCACTTCCGGCTCACCCTGCCGCGCACCCGCGGCGGCGAGATCGGCCGGGCGCCGTTCCGGCTGGAGCCTGAGGACTCCCGGCACAACCGCGGCCTGCGGTCCCAGGGCGCCCCGTACCGGCGGGCGCTGCCGTCCGGCGCCACCGCGCTGACCGCCAGCGGTCAGATGTCGGTGATCCCGGAGACCCCGGGCGGCGCGGGCGGCGGGCTGGGCCCCGGGCTCGGCGGAGTGCTGGCGGTCACCGAGGGCCTCGGGCCGCAGCGGCTGCCGAAGGCGCCGCCGGTGGCCAACCCGTCCGACCTGCGCGCGGCAGGTGCCGGGTACGGCGCCACCGGGGCACAGGTGGTGGTGGACTGCGGCCGGGTCCAGCCCGAACCGCAGCAGGGCACGATCGGGCAGCAGGGCGGCGGCGCCGAGCGGGGCGCCGACGGGACCGATGGGGAGGGGACGAGGGGTGGCGAGCGCTAGCGGCGTTTCCGGTCGGCGCTGGGCGGGTGCGCTCGGGTCGGCGCTGACCGTGCTGCTGGCGGCGGGGTGCGCCACCATGCCGGACAGCGGCAGCCCCGAGGCGGTGGCCCCGCCGCAGGGCGCCGGCGCCGACCAGGGCGTGCAGGTGCGGGTGCTGCCGATGCCGCCGCGGGACGGGCTGACGCCCGCCGAGGTGCTGCAGAACTTCCTCGACGCGTCGAGTGCCGACGAGGCCGACTACAAGACGGCCAAGGAGTACCTGACCGGTGACGCGCTGACCACCTGGCAGCCGGACAGCGGCGCGGTGGTGCTGAACAGCACCACCCTGCCGAAGCCGCCGACCGACACGGGGACCGGGCAGACCGTCCTGACCATCTCCTCGCACCAGATCGGCACCCTGGACACCAAGCACACCTACCACGCCACCGACGACACCTTCACCGGCAACTTCACCCTGGTCAACGCGGCCAAGGACGCCAAGGACGGCTCGAAGGAGGCCCCGGCGCACGCCCAGTGGCGGATCGCCAGCCTGCCCACCGGCCTGGTCCTGGACGCGACCAGCTTCCGCAACGCCTACGAGCAGGTCGACCGCTACTTCCTCACCAAGCCGGACCCGCAGGCCGCCGGCTCCGACCTGTCGGCGCTGGTGCCCGACCCGGTCTACGTGCGGCGCCGGATCGACCCGGCCTCGGCCGCGGCCCGGGCGCTGGCCCAGGGCGCCTCAGCCTGGCTGGCGCCGGCGGTCCGTTCCGCCTTCGACGACACCCGTCCCGCCGACACCGTCAACACCGACGACCCGCGCAACCCCAAGCTCCAGGTGGACGGGGTGGACTGCCAGGTCAGCCAGCAGCAGTGCCACCAGATGGCCGCCCAGCTCTACTTCACGCTGGCCAGCCTGACCGGTTCCGGCACGCTGGACAGGGTCACGGTGGTCTCCAAGCACGGCTCGGCCGACCTCACCACCGCGGCGGCCAAGAACTCGCCGTACGCGCCGGGCATGCTGGCCGGGAGCGGCCGGGGGGCCTACGTGCGCAACGCCGAGACCGGCCAGCTGGCCCGGCTGCAGCCGATCGTCGGCACCCTGGTGCCGGTGTCCGGGGTGCTCGGCGAGGCGCGCCTGCCGGGCGCGCTGCAGCCGACCGGCGGCACCGCCGGACCGTACGCGGTGCGCCGGGACGACGGCGCCGCCGCCGTGGTCGGCGGGGACGGCAAGGACCTCTACCTGCCCGGACTGGACGACGCCGGCAAGGCGCTCGGCCCCGCCGTGATCACCAGCCGGGCCCCGCGCCCCGACGAGGGCCTGGCCTCGCCCAGCTGGGACGGCTACGGCGACCTGTTCGTGGTCGACCGCGACCCGGCGGCCCCCAAGGTGCTGATGAACCGCGGCCAGGTCACCGTCACGGTCGCGATGGACAGCCTGGCGGACGGGCAGGCGGTGGACGGCCTGCGGGTCTCCTCCGACGGCACCCGGGTGGCCCTGCTGGTGCGCAGCGGCACCACCCACACGCTGGAGATCGGCCGGATCGACCGCGCTGGCACCGCCCAGGCGCCGACCGTGGCGATCACCGCGCTGCGCCAGGTCGCGCCCGCCCAGCTGTCCGATGTCGCCTCGGTCTCCTGGGCCGACCCGGACACCCTGCTGGTGCTCGGCAAGGAGGCGGACGGGCTGATGCAGCTGCACTACCTGTCCACCGACGGCTCCAGCACCCTCGACAACGCGTTGCTGGCGGACAACATGACCGTGGTCGCGGCCTCGGAGGCCCGCACCGACACGGTGCTGGGCGACGCCAAGGACCAGGACCACACGGTGTACGGGCTGTTCGGGCCCGCGCAGCCGCAGTGGCGGATCGTCGGCAAGGGCTGGGCGCTGCCCTCCTACCCGGACTGAGGCCGACCGCCCGGGCGGCGCTGGTGCACCGCCCTGGGCAGCCGGTGCAGCGCCGGCAGCCCGGGCAGCGGAGGGTGCCGGACCCGCCCGCCGCCGGTGACGGTGGCGGCCACCGTGGCCGCCGCCAGTGGCTCGAGACCGGCCGCCCGCAGCGCCCGGGCAGCCTCCGCGAGGCTGGCGCCGGTGGTCACCAGGTCGTCCACCAGCAGCAGGCGGTACCCCGTCAGGTGAGCCGCCGCCGGGTGGCGGACCGTCAGCGCGTGGTCCAGGTTGGCCAGTCGGGCGGTGGCGCCCAAGCCGCTCTGGTCGGCCACCCGGCGGGTCTGGCGGAGCACCGGGGCCACCCGGCAGCGCAGGCCGGCGCGGCGCAGGCTGCGGGCGGCGGCGCGGGCCAGCCGGCGGGTGGCGTCCTGGCCGCGGGCCCGCACCGCGCTCCGGGCCGAGGGCATCGGGATCAGCAGCACCGGTTCGGCGGCCGGCGCGGTGGCGGTGGTGAGCGCGGCCTGGACGGCGCGTGCCAGCGCCGCGCCGAGCGGGGCGGCCAGGCTGAGCGCACCGCGCTCCTTGTGGGCCAGCAGCATCCCGCGCACCGGGTCGCGGTAGGCGGCGCAGGCGTGCAGCGGGGGCAGGCCCGGTGGCGCGGGGAGGGGCCGGCGGGCTGGGCCGGCAGCCCGTCGAGCAGCGCCCGGCAGTCGGGGCAGAGCGGGCCGGCCGCCCCACCGCAGCCGGTGCAGGGGGTGGGCAGCAGGACGTCCAGCGCGGCGGTCAGCAACGGAGCCTCCCGGTCGGTGACCCTCGGTGATGGGGCCAGGGTGGGCCGTCCGGGCGGACTTGTCCAGATATTTACCCTCGCTTCACTCGTTGGAGGGTAGACAGGGGTGAACAGCTGTCCGGCCGGATCCACTGACGCCTAAGGTCCCGCTGGAGAGGCGAAAAGCCCACACTGGGTGTGAGATGAGGCTCCCAGGGGTTTCAAGCGTCTCTGGTGGGGAGGAAGTGGGTGAAGGCCCAGCCCGCCCGATCCTCGATCGGTCGGCGGGGCCGGCGGTAGTTCGGCTGGTCAGGCTGGGTCTCATGCCCGGCCCGGTAGTCCGGGTCGGCGCCAGTACGAGGGATCGGAGTTCTGCGTGGACATCGTCGTCAAGGGCCGCAAGACCGAGGTGCCCCAGAGGTTCCGCGAGCACGTGGCCGAGAAGCTGGAGAAGGTCCAGAAGTTCGACGGCAAGGTGATCAGCCTCGACGTCGAGGTGTCCAAGGAACACAACCCGCGTCAGGCCGAGCGGTCCGACCGGGTCGAGATCACTGTCCGTACCCGTGGTCCGGTGATCCGGGCCGAGGCCGCCGCCGGCGATCCCTACGCGGCGCTCGATCTGGCCTCGGCGAAGCTCGACACGCAGTTGCGCAAGCTGAAGGACCGGCGCCAGGTCCACCACGGGGCCCGCACGACGCCGCTGAGCGTCGCCCAGGCGACGGCGCGGATCGCGGCGCAGCCGGGTACGGCGAGCATGGAGGAGCTGAGCGAGCAGGCGGTGCCCAAGATGAAGATGGGCTCGCTGGAGGTCCAGGGCGAGGGCCCGCTGGTGGTGCGGGAGAAGACGCACGTCGCGCACCCGATGGCGCTGGCCCAGGCGCTGGAGGCGATGGAGCTGGTCGGCCACGACTTCTACCTGTTCGTGGAGAAGGACAGCGGCCTGCCCAGCGTGGTCTACCGGCGCCGCGGCTACGACTTCGGTGTCATCCACCTGCAGACGAACGGTCTGGAGCCGGATGACGAGGTCAGCGGTGCCGGCGGCGCGATCAACAGCGCCGAGCGCTGAGCCCGGCTGACCGAACGGGACGGACGGGCACCCGGCGGTCGACGGCAGGTCGGCCGCCGGGTGCGGTGCCGCAGGCGCCCATCGGGGGACGCGCGCCACGAGCGGTGACGTCGCCCTCGCGGGCCGTGGAATGATGAGCCCCAGAGCGTTCGGCGACGGGGAGGGCGGATGGCGGAGCGGTTCGACGGCAGCGGCGGCGGATGCCCGGAGCCGGAGTTCGCGCCACGCGGCGGCGAGCCCATTCGCGTCCTGGTGGTGGACGATCACGCGCTGTTCCGGCGCGGGCTGGAGATCGTGCTCGCCGAGGAGCCGGACATCCGGGTGGTCGGCGAGGCCGCGGACGGTGCGGAGGCCGTGCTGAAGGCGGCCGACCTGCTGCCCGACATCATCCTGATGGACGTCCGGATGCCGCGTCGCAGCGGGATCGAAGCCTGCACCTCCATCAAGGAGGTGGCCCCCAGCACCAAGATCATCATGCTGACGATAAGCGACGAGGAGGCCGACCTCTACGAGGCGATCAAGGCGGGCGCCACCGGCTACCTGCTCAAGGAGATCTCCACCGACGAGGTGGCCACCGCGATCCGCGCGGTGGCCGACGGCCAGTCCCAGATCAGCCCCTCGATGGCGGCCAAGCTGCTCACCGAGTTCAAGTCGATGATCCAACGGCGTTCCGACGACCGGGAGTTGGTGCCCGCGCCGCGGCTGACCGACCGGGAGCTCGAGGTGCTCAAGCTGGTCGCCACCGGCATGAACAACCGGGAGATCGCCAAGGAGCTGTTCATCAGCGAGAACACCGTGAAGAACCATGTGCGCAACATCCTGGAGAAGCTGCAGCTGCACTCCCGGATGGAGGCCGTGGTCTACGCGATGCGTGAGAAGATCCTCGAAATAGGCTGACCTCCCCGGCGGTTGGCAAGCGCCGCCCGGCTGCTCAGTCGGCGAGCAGCTTCGCCAACGCCGGCCGCACCGCCTCGTCGTGCAACTCCTCGACGCGCACCGCCGAGCAGCCCACCCACTCGGCGGCCTCGCGCAACGCCCCTGCCAGCGCCGGGAGGTGGCGCGCCGAGTCCAGCGAGATCCGCCGGGCCACCAGGGTGCGCCCCTCACGGGCCGGATCCACCCGGCCGACCAGCCGGCCGCCGGTGAGCAGCGGCATCGCGAAGTAGCCGTGTATCCGCTGGGACTTGGGGGTGTAGGCCTCCAGGCGGTGGGTCATCCCGAAGATCCGTTCGGTGCGGGCCCGGTCCCAGATCAGCGAGTCGAACGGGGAGAGCAGGGTGGTGCGGTGGCGCCCGCCCGCCTCGGCCCGGTCCAGCGCCGCCGGATCGGCCCAGGCCGGGCCCTCGGCGCCGTCCGGCCCCAGCCGGCCACCGCGACCGGGAGCAGCCCGGACTCGGCCAGCACCGCGTCCAGTTGGGCGGACTTGAGCCGGTGGTAGTCGGCCAGGTCGGCACGGGTGGCGACGCCGAGTGCCTGGCCGGCCTGCCGCACCAGCTGGGCCAGGCACTCCCGGTCGCTCGGGTCGCGCTCGAACAGCTCGGCGGGGACGGCGTGTTCGGCCAGTGCGTAGACCCGCTTCCAGCCGCGCCGCTCGGTGCAGACCACATCGCCGAAGGCCAGCGCCCGCTCCACCGCGACCTTGCTCTCCGACCAGTCCCACCACTCGGCGGTCCGCTTGGCGCCGCCGAGCTCGGTGCTGGTCAGCGGACCCTCGGCGCGCAGCCGGTCCAGCACGGCGCGGTAGGCCTGCTCGCTGACCTGGTGGCTCCACAGGTTGCCGCGGTCGCGGTAGGCCCGGCGCCGGAACGCGAACAGCGGCCACTCCTCGATCGGCAGCACGCAGGCCGCATGCGACCAGTACTCGAAGGAGGCGCCGGCACCCCAGTAGGCGTGCTCGACGGCCGGGCGCCCGACCGCACCGAGCCGGGCGTACGGCACCAGCTCGTGCGAGCGGGCCAGCACCGAGATGGTGTCCAGCTGCACGGCGCCCAGGTGCCGCAGCACACCGCGGACCCCGGCCCGCCGGTCCGGCGCGCCGAGCAGGCCCTGGGCCCGCAGGGCGATCCGGCGGGCCTGGTCGGCGCTGAGGGTCACGGTCGGCGGCGGTGCGACAGCGGTCATGCCGGCCAGCGTAGGGGCCGGTACCGACAACGCGGGCCGGTCGCCGCCGCTCGCGCCGGGGTCAGGCGGGCTCGGGGTCGCTCGCCAGCCGGGCGTGCAGATGCAGATCGTGCCGGTTGCCGTAGCTGTCCGGCAGCGCCTGGCGCAGCACGCCCTCCAGCGGGTAGCCGGCCTTGCGGGCCACCGAGCAGGACGCCTCATGGCCCAGCGCATGGGCCAACTCGATCCGGTGCACGCCGAGTTCGCCGAACGCCCAGGTCGAGGCCAGGCGCAGCGCGGTGGTCGCGACGCCCCGGCCGCGGGCCGCCGGCATGGTCCAGTAGCCCACCCGGGCGCCGCCGGTCGCCTCCAGGTCGATCTCCCGGACTCCCAGGTGGCCGAGCAGCCGCCCGTTGGCCGGGTCGCGCAGCGCCCAGCAGGCCAGGGTGCCGTCCGCGACCCGGGCCCGGAGCCGGTCCAGCCAGTCCAGGACCGGCTGGTCGCCCTCATCGGCCAGCAGCGCCCGGGGGTTCCAGCGGGCCTGCTCGGGGTCGGACAGGCCGACCCGCAGGTCGGCCATGTCCCGGTCGTCGACCTGGGCGGGCCAGGGGCTCATCAGCAGCCCGGGGGCGTGCAGCGCGACGGTCGGCGGCAGCTGGTCGGCGGTCATGCCCGCTCCTGCTCGCCGGCCAGCAGCGAGGCCATCCACACGTCGTGGAACTCGCCGCGCTGCTCGCCGTAGGAGCGCAGGACGCCCTCCATGGTGAAGCCGGCCTTCAGTGCCAGCGCCCGGGAGGGCTCGTTGCCGACGTAGGCGGTCCACTCGATCCGGCGCAGGCCGCGCTCGGCGAAGCCCCAGCGGCAGACCGCGCGGACCGCCTCCAGGGTGAAGCCGCGGCCGCGCGAGGCGGCGGTGGCCCAGTAGCCGATCTCGGCGCGGCCCGGGCCGCGGTGCGACAGGCCCTGGGTGCCGACCAGGGTGCCGGTGGCCTTCTCGAACACGCACCACACCGGGTTCCGCGCGCCGGCCCAGCCGTCGACCGCGAGCTTGTGGACGTAGAACTCGGCGTCCTCGCGGCGGTAGGGCGAGGGGACCACGGTCCAGCGCTGGATCTCCGGGTCCTGGCAGGCCTCGAAGATCGCCGGCACGTCCTCGGGGAGGGGCGGGCGCAGCAGCAGCCGCTCGGTCTCCAGGGTGCCCGGGGGCGGCGTGGTGTCGTCGATGTCGTTCATGGCGGGAGTATCCCGGGGCGCCGCGCCTCGGGGACAGCGGTTTTCATGACCGGTTTGTGCCCTTTCTGGTGGCTATCGCGCGATCCGCCCCCAGGGGTGACACGGGAATGCCGTGCTGACGGACCTCCCGGGGGATTGGCCTCCTCGCATACGATGGCCCGTGCGGCGGGGTGAACCCGCCGGTGCAGTCGCCAGAGCCGATCCAGGCAAGGAGCCCGCTCACGTGTCCGTCTTCGACAAGATCCTGCGCGCCGGCGAAGGGAAGACCCTTCGCAAGCTGCAGCGGATTGCTGCCCAGGTCAACTCCATCGAAGAGGACTTCGTCAACCTCAGCGACGACGAGCTGCGGGCGCTGACCGCCGAGTACCAGCAGCGTCTGGCGGACGGCGAGTCCCTGGACGACATCCTTCCCGAGGCCTTCGCCACGGTCCGCGAGGCGGCCAAGCGCGTGCTGGGCCAGCGCCACTACGACGTGCAGATCATGGGTGGCGCCGCGCTGCACCTCGGCTACGTCGCCGAGATGCGCACCGGTGAGGGCAAGACCCTGGTCGGCACGCTGCCCGCCTACCTCAACGCGCTCACCGGCAAGGGCGTGCACCTGATCACCACCAACGACTACCTCGCCGAGCGCGACTCGGAGTGGATGGGCCGGGTGCACCGCTTCCTGGGCCTGGAGGTCGGCGTGATCCTGGCCAACATGCCGCCCGCCGAGCGCAAGCGCCAGTACGGGATGGACATCACGTACGGCACCAACAACGAGTTCGGCTTCGACTACCTGCGCGACAACATGGCGTGGTCGCAGGACGAACTTGTCCAGCGCGGCCACAACTTCGCGGTCGTCGACGAGGTCGACTCGATCCTCATCGACGAGGCCCGCACCCCGCTGATCATCTCCGGCCCGGCGGACCAGGCCACCAAGTGGTACACCGACTTCGCCAAGCTGGTGACCCGCCTCAAGCGCGACCGCGACTACGAGGTCGACGAGAAGAAGCGCACCGTCGGCGTGCTGGAGGAGGGTGTCACCCGGGTCGAGGACTACCTGGGCATCGACAACCTCTACGAGTCGGTCAACACCCCGCTGGTCGGGTTCCTGAACAACGCCATCAAGGCGAAGGAGCTCTACAAGCTGGACAAGGACTACGTCGTGATGAACGGCGAGGTCATGATCGTCGACGAGCACACCGGCCGCATCCTGGCCGGCCGCCGCTACAACGAGGGCATGCACCAGGCGATCGAGGCCAAGGAGGGGGTGGAGGTCCAGAACGAGAACCAGACGCTGGCCACCATCACCCTGCAGAACTTCTTCCGCCTCTACGACAAGCTGTCCGGCATGACCGGTACGGCCACCACCGAGGCCGCCGAGTTCCACCAGATCTACAAGCTCGGCGTGGTCCCGATCCCGACCAACAAGACCCCGAAGCGGATCGACCAGCCCGACCTGATCTACAAGTCGGAGCCGGCCAAGTTCGCCGCCGTGGTCGAGGACATCGCCGAGCGGCACGAGAAGGGCCAGCCGGTCCTGGTCGGCACCGTCTCGGTCGAGAAGTCCGAGTACCTCTCCCAGGAGCTGCGCAAGCGCGGCGTCCCGCACGAGGTGCTGAACGCCAAGCACCACGAGCGCGAGGCGCAGGTGGTCGCCCAGGCCGGCCGCAAGGGCGCCGTCACCGTCGCCACCAACATGGCCGGCCGCGGTACCGACATCATGCTCGGCGGCAACCCCGAGCACCTGGCCACCGCCGAGCTGGCCCAGCGCGGCCTGAACCCGGTGGACACCCCCGAGGAGTACCAGGAGGCCTTCCCGGCCGCCCTGGAGAAGGCCAAGGCCTCGGTCAAGACGGAGCAGGAGGAGGTCCAGGAGCTGGGCGGCCTCTACGTGCTGGGCACCGAGCGGCACGAGTCCCGCCGGATCGACAACCAGCTGCGCGGTCGCTCCGGCCGCCAGGGCGACCCGGGCGAGTCCCGCTTCTACCTGTCGCTCGGCGACGACCTGATGCGGCTGTTCAAGGCCGGCATGGTGGAGCGGGTGCTCTCGATGGCCAACGTGCCCGAGGACGTGCCGATCGAGTCCAAGATGGTCACCCGGGCGATCGCCTCCGCGCAGACCCAGGTCGAGCAGCAGAACTTCGAGATCCGCAAGAACGTCCTCAAGTACGACGAGGTGCTGAACCGCCAGCGCGAGGTCATCTACGGCGAGCGGCGCCGGGTGCTGGAGGGCGAGGACCTGCAGGAGCAGGTCGGCCACTTCATGGACGACACCGTCGAGGCGTACGTCCAGGCCGCCACCGGCGAGGGCTTCGAGGACGACTGGGACCTCGACAAGCTGTGGACCGCGCTCAAGCAGCTCTACCCGGTCACCCTGGACCTGGCCGAGCTGGAGGAGGAGGCCGGCGGTTCGGCCGCGCTCACCCCGGAGTTCCTCACCAAGGTGATCCAGGAGGACATCCAGGCCCAGTACGGCGCCCGCGAGGACCAGCTCGGCGAGCAGGTCATGCGCGAGCTGGAGCGCCGGGTGGTGCTCTCGGTGCTGGACCGCCGCTGGCGCGAGCACCTCTACGAGATGGACTACCTGCAGGAGGGCATCGGCCTGCGGGCGATGGCCCAGCGCGACCCGCTGGTCGAGTACCAGCGCGAGGGCTTCGACATGTTCGGCGCCATGATGGAGGGCATCAAGGAGGAGTCCGTCGGCTACCTGTTCAACCTGGAGGTCCAGGTTGAGCAGCAGGTCGAGGAGGTGCCGCTGCCGGTCGGCGCCGACGCCGAGGAGGCCGTCGCGGTCGAGGACGCCCGCCCCGAGATCAAGGCCAAGGGCCTGGAGGCGCCGGTTCGCCAGCGGCTGCACTACACCGCCCCGTCGGTGGACGGCGAGGACACCGTGGTGGAGGGCGACTTCGAGGAGGCCGCCTCGGTCAGCGAGGGCGACGGGCTGACCCGCGCCGAGCGCCGCAAGGCCGCGAAGGGCCGCCGCCGCAAGTGAGTTGAGGCATCCGTCAGGGCGCCGCTCGGGTTCTCCCGGGCGGCGCCCGAGCCATTTTCAGGAAGTCAGGGGGGCTCAGCGGGCCTGGACGGCGGCGCACTGCCAGTGCTCGGTGCGCCGGTGCCGCTCCAGCCGGAAGGCCACCACGTGGTGCCGGCGGCCGGCCGCCACCCGCACGCAGACCTCCAGCGCATCCGGCGCCGGGGCGAACTCGTGCACCGGGCCCAGGCCCAGCCGGGCCGCGCCGGCGGGCGGGCGCAGCGGGCCGCGGCGCACCAGGGCGGTGAGCTGGCGGTAGCCGTCATGGGTGGTGTGGCGGAGCAGCTGGCCGACCGGGCGGACCCCGGTGAGCACCTCGACCAGCCGCAGCGCGAACCGCCGGGCCAGCTCGCGCTGGTCGGCCGCCGGGCGGGCGCAGTCGGCCAGCGGGTGCCGGGGCGTGCGGGGCTCCGGGCGGTGCCGGGTCGGGCGGGGCGCGGCCGGGACGGGGTGACGGCGGCTCAGCGGATTGATCGTCACCATCGCGGCGGCGGTGGCGGTCTCGGTCATGGTCGGTACCCCCGGGCTCGGTGTGCGGGTCGGTCACCGGTGCTATCGGCCGGGGTGCGGCCGCACCGGAGGGCGGGTGGGTGCGGCCGACCGCTGTCCCCCGGACGGCGGCTTGACGTCGCACCGGCACTGGGCGGCAGGGGTGTCCGAGGCCGAGCCCGGCCGAACCGGCGGCCGTCGGTGATGCGCTCGAAGGGGGACACCCTGGGACGCTCACGGGTGATCGTCCGGGCCGTATTCTGTGGGTGTCCCGAGGAGCCACCAGGAAGCGAGCGTGCCCCCGATGCGTGTCTATGTGCCCACCACCCTGGCCGCACTGGCGCAGGCGCACAGCGGCGGCGAGCTGGACCAGTCCGCGGCCTACGCGGTCACCCCGGCGCTGCGCGAGTGGTACGTCAGCGACGACCTGGAGGAGCTGGAGTACGCCGCCCTGGTGCGGGCCGCCCAGTCCTCGCTGCGGCTGCTGGCCGCCGACCCCGGGGCGCCGCGCCGCCGGGTGGTGGTCGCGCTGGACGTGCCGGACAAGGCGGTGCGGCCGTTCCCCGGCGACGAGTACCAGGACCAGGCCTCGCTCGGCCGGGTCGAGCTGGCCGCCCCGGTCGAGCTGGCCAAGGCCGCCTCGGTGCACGCGGACGCCGACGAGGCCGAGGTGACCGCCGACGTGGCCACCGCCGCCGGGGCGATCACCGCCGCCGACGGGGGCGACGCGGACGCCCAGTTCACCGTGGACGGCGCCGAGGACCACGAGCTGCTCTGGTTCGCCACCCAGGAGATCCCCGCCCTGCTGAGCTGACCCCTTTTTCGGACAAGGTGCTCCCCCGCGCAAGCTGGATGTCGGTCTCGCCCGTTACCGTGCCCGGGTGCGAACTCATATCGTCTGGGACTGGAACGGCACCCTGCTGAACGACATGGCGGCCGTGGTGGGCGCCAGCAACGCGGCCTTCGCCACGGTCGGCGGCGCGCCGCTGAGCCTCACCGAGTACCGGCAGAAGTACGAGATCCCCATCCCGCGGTTCTACCAGCGGGTGCTGGGCTTCCAGCCGAGCGGCGCCCAGTGGGAGGAGCTGGACTCGGCCTTCCAGCGCAGCTACGCCGAGCTGAGCCGGGTGTCCGGGTTGACCGACGGCGTGCCCGAGCTGCTGGCCGGCTGGGCGGCCGAGGGCCACACCCAGTCGCTGCTGTCGATGTACGAGCACGAGCGGCTGGGCCCGGTCGTCGAGCGGTACGGCATCCAGAGCCACTTCCTGCGGGTGGACGGCCGCACCGGTCCCTCGCACGGGCAGAAGGCGGCCTCCATGGTCCGCCATCTGCAGGCGCTGGGCGAGGCCGTCGACCCGGCCCGCACGGTGGTGATCGGGGACGCGGCCGATGACGCGCTGGCGGCCCGGGAGGCCGGCGTGCACGCGGTGCTCTACACCGGTGGGTCGCACATCCGCGCCAATCTGGAGCCGGTCGGAGTGCCGGTGGTGGACAGCCTGGCGGAGGCCGTGGAGCTGGCCCGCGCGCTGGCCCGGTGAGCCCGTCGGCGCTCCGCAGATGAACCGACCATCCGACCCCGCCGTCGTCGCATCGCCACTGGTCAGCGAGAAGACGCGGCGAGGCGGGTGGGACCAATGTGGCCAATGTGTCCAGGTAAGGGCACTCTCCCTGCGGGATTGTGCCTCCCTGTCCCCTGACACCTTGGTTTCCTACGGTTAGGCTGGCTGGCGTCGTCGGGACCGATCCCAGAGGCCGAAAAGGCTTCTAATACCCGGGCGAGGTGTTCTTTAAGCGCGCCTTGAGTACCTCTCCACAATCGGTGCGGGAGGATTGGGCGGGCCCGGCGGTGTACACCCGACACCACCGAGTCACGCAACGGCGCGCGACAGGAGCCAAACAGCCATGCAGACCAAGCTGGACGCGGCGAAGGCCGAACTGCTCGTCAAGGCGGCGGAGGCCGCCGAGCACAGCCAGGTGGGGGGAGCGGCGCCCGGCGAGGGTCTGAGCAACGGCGCTCTGACCACGTACCTGCACCACTACTACCTCCACACCGCTCCCGAGGACCTCGTCGACCGGGACCCGGTCGATGTGTACGGTGCGGCGGCCTCCCACTACCGCCTCGGCCTGAAGCGCCCGCAGGGCACCGCGGAGGTGCGGGTCTCCACCCCGACCGTGGACGAGAACGGCTGGTCCAGCGGCCACACCGTGGTCGAGGTGATCACCGACGACATGCCGTTCCTGGTCGACTCGGTGACCAACGAGCTGTCCCGCCAGAACCGCGCCATCCACCTGGTGATCCACCCCCAGCTGGTGGTCCGCCGTGACATCACCGGCAAGCTGCTGGAGATCCTGGACGTCGACGCCTGCGCGCGCAGCCAGGCCGGCGGCGCCGAGTGGCCGGCCGACGCCACGGTCGAGTCCTGGATGCACATCGAGATCGACCGCGAGAGCGACCGCACCGACCTGCGCGCCATCGAGGCCGACCTGCGCCGGGTGCTGGGCGACGTCCGCGAGGTGGTGGAGGACTGGGCCAAGATGCGCACCGCCGCGCTGCGCCTGGCCGACGAGCTCGCCGAGCAGCCCCCGGCCCACCTGCCCGAGCAGGAGGTCGGCGAGGCCTGGGAGCTGATGCGCTGGCTGGCCGACGACCACTTCACCTTCCTCGGCTACCGCGAGTACGACCTGGTCGAGCACGAGGGCGAGGAGGTGCTGCGGGCGCTGGCCGGCACCGGCCTGGGCATCCTGCGCTCCGACCCGGTGAGCCACGACACCGACCACCACCCGGTCAGCGAGTCCTTCGGCCGGCTCTCCGCGCCGGTCCGCGCCAAGGCGCACGAGAAGAAGCTGCTGGTGCTGACCAAGGCCAACTCGCGGGCCACCGTGCACCGCCCGGCCTACCTCGACTACGTCGGCGTCAAGAAGTTCGACGCCCAGGGCAACGTGATCGGCGAGCGCCGCTTCCTCGGCCTGTTCTCCTCCGCCGCCTACACCGAGTCGGTCACCCGGATCCCGGTGGTCCGCCGCAAGGTCCAGGAGGTCGTCACCGACTCCGGCTTCTCCGCCGAGAGCCACGACGGCCGCGACCTGCTGCAGATCCTGGAGACCTTCCCGCGGGACGAGATCTTCCAGACCCAGGCCGACGAGCTGCAGCAGATCGCCACCAGCGTGCTCTACCTGCAGGAGCGCCGGAAGCTGCGGCTGTACCTGCGCCAGGACGAGTACGGGCGCTACTTCTCCGCGCTGGTCTACCTGCCGCGCGACCGCTACACCACCCGCATCCGGCTGCGCCTGATGGACATCCTGATGCAGGAGCTCAACGGCGCCACCATCGACTACACGGTCTACGCCACCGAGTCGGTGCTGACCCGCCTGCACTTCGTGGTCCGGGTCGCCCCGGGCGGCGAGCTCGCCGAGCTGGCCGAGTCCGAGGTCGAGCGGATCGAGGCCAAGCTGGCCGAGGCCGCCCGGTTCTGGATGGACGGCTTCAACGACCAGCTGCACACCGAGCTGGGCGAGGAGCGCGCCGCCGAGCTGGCCCCCAAGTACGCCAACGCCTTCCCCGACGGCTACCGGGCCGACTTCACCGCTCGCACCGCGGTGGCCGACCTCAAGCAGATCGAGTCGCTGCACGGCGAGGGCGACTTCCGGCTCAACCTCTACCAGCCGGTCGGCGCCGGCGACGACGAG
Organism: Kitasatospora acidiphila; assembly: GCF_006636205.1. Taxonomy (NCBI): domain Bacteria; kingdom Bacillati; phylum Actinomycetota; class Actinomycetes; order Kitasatosporales; family Streptomycetaceae; genus Kitasatospora; species Kitasatospora acidiphila. The sequence goes on from NZ_VIGB01000003.1 coordinate 5,652,047, forward strand.
CGCCGCTTCAAGATCTACCGGGTCGGCGGCCCGATCTCGCTGACCGAGGTGCTCCCGGTGCTCCAGCGCCTGGGCGTCGAGGTGCTGGACGAGCACCCCTACGCGCTGCGCCGCTCGGACGCCACCACCGCCTGGGTCTACGACTTCGGCCTGAAGCTGCGCGAGGCCGCCGATCTCACCGACGAGGCCCGCGAGCGCTTCCAGGAGGCCTTCGCCGCCACCTGGATGGGCCGCGCCGAGAACGACGGCTTCAACGGCCTGATCCTGACCGCCGGGCTGACCTGGCGCCAGGCCGTGGTGCTGCGCGCCTACGCCAAGTACCTGCGCCAGGCCGGCAGCACCTTCTCGCAGGACTACATGGAGGACGCCCTCCGCAACAACGCCCACACCACCCGGCTGCTGGTCAACCTCTTCGAGGCCCGGCTCAGCCCGAGCCACCAGCACGGCGCGGCCGAGCTGGGCGAGGCCATCCTGGAGGAGCTGGCGGGCGCCCTGGACGAGGTCGTCTCGCTGGACGAGGACCGGATCCTGCGGTCCTTCCTGCACCTGATCAGGGCCACCCTGCGGACCAACTTCTTCCAGCGCACCGCGACCGGCGCGTGGCACCCGTACGTGTCGATGAAGTTCGACCCGCACGCCATCCCGGACCTGCCGGCGCCCCGCCCGGCCTTCGAGATCTGGGTCTACTCGCCGCAGGTCGAGGGCGTGCACCTGCGCTTCGGCAAGGTCGCCCGCGGCGGCCTGCGCTGGTCCGACCGGCGCGAGGACTTCCGCACCGAGATCCTGGGCCTGGTCAAGGCCCAGATGGTGAAGAACACCGTGATCGTGCCGGTCGGCGCCAAGGGCGGCTTCGTCGCCAAGCAGCTGCCGGACCCGTCGGTGGACCGCGACGCCTGGCTGGCCGAGGGCATCTCGGCGTACAAGACCTTCATCTCGGCGCTGCTGGACATCACCGACAACCTGAAGGCCGGCCAGGTCGTCCACCCGGCCGACGTGGTCCGCCACGACGAGGACGACACCTACCTGGTCGTCGCCGCCGACAAGGGCACCGCCACCTTCTCCGACATCGCCAACGGCGTGGCCGAGGAGTACGGCTTCTGGCTGGGCGACGCCTTCGCCTCCGGCGGCTCGGCCGGCTACGACCACAAGGGCATGGGCATCACCGCCCGCGGCGCCTGGGAGTCGGTCAAGCGCAACTTCCGCGAGCTGGGCGTGGACACCCAGACCGAGGACTTCTCGGTGGTCGGCATCGGCGACATGTCCGGTGACGTGTTCGGCAACGGCATGCTGCTCAGCGAGCACATCCGGCTGGTGGCCGCCTTCGACCACCGGCACATCTTCCTGGACCCGAACCCGGACGCGGCGACCTCCTACGCCGAGCGCCGTCGCCTCTTCGACCTGCCGCGCAGCTCCTGGGACGACTACGACAAGTCGCTGATCTCGACCGGCGGCGGGGTCTTCCCGCGCAGCGCCAAGTCGATCCAGCTGTCCGCGCAGGTCCGTGCGGCGCTCGGCATCGAGACGGCCAAGCTGACCCCGGCCGAGCTGATGAAGGCGATCCTGCAGGCCCCGGTCGACCTGTTCTGGAACGGCGGCATCGGCACCTACATCAAGGCCGAGCGGGAGACCAACGCGGACGTCGGCGACAAGGCCAACGACGCGATCCGGGTCAACGGCAACCAGGTCCGGGCCCGGGTGATCGGCGAGGGCGGCAACCTCGGCTGCACCCAGCTGGGCCGGATCGAGTACGCCCAGGCCGGCGGCCCGGCCGGCACCGGCGGCTGGATCAACACCGACGCGATCGACAACTCGGCCGGTGTGGACACCTCGGACCACGAGGTGAACATCAAGATCCTGCTCAACCAGGTGGTCGCCAACGGTGACATGACGGTGAAGCAGCGCAACCAGCTGCTGGCCGAGATGACCGACGAGGTCGGCGAGCTCGTGCTGCGCAACAACTACGCGCAGAACGTGGTGCTGGCCAACGCGGTGGCCCAGGCGCACAGCATGGTCAATGTGCACTCGCGCATGATCAACAAGCTGGAGGCCGACGGGCAGCTCGACCGGGCGCTGGAGTTCCTGCCCAGCGAGAAGCAGCTGAAGGACCGCCAGGCGGCCGGCTACGGCCTCACCCAGCCCGAGCTCGCGGTGCTGCTCGCCTACACCAAGATCACGCTGGCCGACGAGCTGCTCGCCACCGGGCTGCCCGACGACCCGTACTTCCGCGACACCCTGCACCTCTACTTCCCGACCAAGCTGCGGGACAAGTTCACCGAGGCGGTGGACGACCACGCGCTGCGTCGGGAGATCATCACCACGCTGATCGTCAACGACACGATCAACCGCGGTGGCTGCACCTTCGCCTTCCGGCTGCGCGAGGAGACCGGCGCGACCTACGAGGAGATCGCCCGCACCCACACCGCGGCCCGGGCGGTGTTCGGCCTGGAGCAGATCTGGGACTCGGTCGAGGACCTGGACAACCAGGTGCCGGCCGCGGTGCAGACCCGGATGCGGCTGCACTCGCGCCGGCTGGTCGAGCGGGCCACCCGCTGGATGCTCAACAACCGGCGCCAGCCGCTGGACATCGCCGGGACCATCGCGTTCTTCCAGGAGCGGGTGGACCAGGTGTGGAGCAGCCTGCCCAAGCCGCTGACCGGCGAGGACCAGGCCTGGTTCCAGAAGATCTACGGCGAGCTGACCGAGGCGGGCGTCCCGGACAGCTTGGCCACCCGGGTGGCGGGCCTCTCCTCGGCCTTCCCGACCCTGGACGTCACCGTGGTCGCGGACCGGGCCGGCAAGGACGTCACCCAGGTCGCGGAGCTCTACTACGACCTGGCCGACCGCCTGGGCATCGCCCACCTGCTGGACCGGATCATCGAGCTGCCGCGCACCGACCGGTGGTCCTCGATGGCCCGCGCCTCGATCCGTGAGGACCTGTTCGCGGCGCACGCCCAGCTCACCGCCGACGTGCTGGCCTGCGGGGCGCCGGAGGCCACGCCGTCCGAGCGCTACGAGGCCTGGACCGAGCTCAACGGCAACCTGCTGACCCGGGCCAAGACCACGCTGGACGACATAAGGGGTTCGGACACCTACGAGCTGTCCAGCCTCTCGGTCGCCATGCGGGTGATCCGCACCCTGCTGCGGACCGGCTCGATGGGCTGATCCGAGCGGTAGCCGAAGGGGCCGCGCCCTCCCACCGGGGGGGTGCGGCCCCTTCCGTCGTTTCCATGGGAACCCGGTGGCGCGAGCGGACAGGTAGGGGTGTGGAACTGTCATTACGCTCCCGGCTGCGCGCCGGGGACCAGAGCGCGTTCGGGGAGATCTTCGATGAGCACGCATCAGCGCTGTACGGGTACGCGGTCCGCACCCTCGGGGACTGGGCCGCCGCCGAGGACGCCGTCTCGCTGACCTTCCTGGAGGCCTGGCGGCTGAGAGAGAAGCTGCACGAGGAGGGCGAGGGCGTGCGGCCCTGGCTGTTCGGCATCGCCACCAACGTGCTGCGCAACACCACCCGGGCGGCCCGCCGGCACCGGGCCGCACTGGCACGGCTGCCCGCCCGCGAGACGGTGCCCGACTTCGCCGACGAGCTGGCCGGCCGGTTGGACGCCGACGCCGAACTGGCCGCCGCGCGGCGGGCCCTGGCCCGGCTGCGGCGCGCCGACCGGGAGGTCTTCCTGCTCTGCGTCTGGTCCGGGCTGGAGTACGCGGCCACCGCCGAGGCCCTCGGCATCCCGGTCGGCACGGTCCGCTCCCGGCTCTCCCGGGCCCGCAGCAGACTGCGTGAACTGACCGCGCGGGAACTGGAACCCGATCGCGGCATCGGACAGGTACGGGGTGGCCACGGTCACGTGGCCCGGTCGATACAGGAGCAGATCCGGTGAACGAGAACGACGACCTGGAGCGGCTGCGGCGGATGCTTCCGCCGGCTGCCGAGCCGGTGCTCTCCGCCGACCGCCGACGGCTTTTGAGGGAGCACCTGATGAACGAGATCACTCCGGACCCGTCCGTGACCGCCGCCCCGTCCCCGGCCGCCGCGCCGAGGCCGCGCCGCAGGCTCGGCTGGATGGCGCTGCCGGTGGTGGCGGGCGGGCTGGCACTGGCCCTGGTGCTGGCCAACAACGGCGGTGTGACGAACGGCGGGCCCGCCAAGGCGGCCCCGGCAGCACCCGCCACGGCGGCCGAACTGCTGGACCGGGTGGCCCAGGTCGCGGCGGCCGAGCCGGCACTCACGGTGCGCAACGACCAGTTCGCCTACGTGAAGACGCTGCTGCAGGACAGCACGATGACCATGAACGGCAAGCAGATCACCGTGCAGCTCAACCCGATGCGGCAGACGGAGAGCTGGACCTCCGCCGACGGAAGCAAGCCCGGCCTGGTGATCGATCCCAATGACCGGCTGAGCCCCCGGTCCACCACAGAGCCGATCAAGGACCCGTCGCTGGACGCGCCGACCTACAGCTACCTGGTGACCCTCCCCACCGACCCGGACGTCCTGCTGAAGCAGATCTACCAGCACGAGGCCAACGACCACGCGTACGGCCCGGACATGAACGTCTTCAGCGAGATCGGCCACCTGCTCCGCGGCCAGATCGCGCCGCCGGCGCTCTACTCGGCGCTCTACCGGGCCGCCGCGCAGATCCCCGGCGTGACCCTGCTCGGCGACAGCACCGACGCCGAGGGGCGGCACGGTGTCGCAGTGGCCGAGGAGTACCAGGGCGTCCAGTGGCAGTGGATCTTCGATCCGAACAGCTACGAGTTCCTGGGCGAGCGCTACGTGGTCGTCAAGGACGGCAGCTACGGCAAGGCCGGCGACCTGCTCGGTCAGTCCGCCGTCCTGCAGCGCGCCGCCGTCGACCGGGCCGGCGACCGGCCGCAGTAGCCGCTACCCCTGCGCCGCCCGCTGCAGGGCGCTCGCCAGCAGCGCCAGGTCGGTCGGCCCGTTGCCCAGCTCGCGGACCGGGCGGCGGGTCGGCGGGGTGCCGAGCTGGGCCGGGTCCAGCGCCACCACGGTGGGGCGCAGGGTGGCGGTGCGGGGGATCCGGCCGGTGATCCGGGCGGTCTGGAACGCGAGCACGGCGCCGTCGGGGCGGCGCAGGTAGCCGCGGCCCGGGGTGGTGTCGGGCAGCCCCGCCGCGTCGTCCACGTGCACCAGGAGGTCGGAGTCGGCCGGGTGGTCGGTGCGCAGGGCGATCCGCCACTGGGCGGCGTCGTCGATCTCGGTGCCGGCGGTCAGCTCGGGGCGGCCGGTGGCGGCGACCAGGTGGACACCGAGCCGGCCGCCGCGCTCGGCGACGGCGGCCAGCGCCCGGGCGAGCGGGCGGCCGGCGGGGGAGTGCGGGCGAGCAGCGCGTCGTAGTCGTCCACCACCAGGACCAGGCGCGGCGGTGCGGCGGCGACGGTGGTCAGGGCGGCGTGCGGGACGGGCGCGGTGGGGCCGGTCCCGCGTGGGGCGACGACCTTGGCACTCAGCGCCTGCTCGGCGTACGCGGCGGCGAACGAACGGCCGCGGAGCAGCTCCTCGCGCAGCTCCAGCTCGTCCAGCAGCGCCTCGGCGGTGAGCAGCGCCTGGCGGGGATCGGCGGTGACGTCCAACGAGCCGGTGACGTGCGGCAGTTCGGCGCAGGCGGCGAGCGTGGGGCCGCGGCCGCCGATCAGCAGCAGGGAGAGCCGGTCGGGCCGCTCGCCGACCGCCAGCGAGGCGGCCAGGGTGCGCAGCAGCTCGCTCTTGCCGGCGCCCCGGGCGCCGCCGACCAGCAGGTGCTGCTGCTCGGGCAGCTCGGCGGTGGCCAGGTCGACCGTGCACAGGTCGTCCCGAGTGGTGCCGAGCAGTGCACTGGCGGTGCCGGTGGTGCTCGGCAGGCTCTCCCAGCGGGCCGACAGTTTGGCGGGGGTGACGGTGTCCAGTTCGAGCAGGTCCAGCAGGCGCAGGGCCTGCGGGATCGGCCCCCGGGACACCGGCGCGGTCTCCCGCAGCGGGGCCAGCGCCCGGGCCAGCCGCTCGGCCCAGGCGGTAGAGACGGCGTCCAGCGCGACGGCCTCGACCTGGGCGGGGCCGCGCAGGGTGAGCTGGGTCGCCACCTCGCCGGTGAGGACGGCGGTGGCACCCAGCCCGGCCGGCAGCTGGTCGGGGCTCTCGGTCAGCCAGACCGGGAACACCGCGCCGCCCGGCCCCTCGCGCAGCAGGCGGGCCAGGGCCGCGCGGCCCGGCTCGGAACCCGGGTCGCCGTCCACCAGCACCACGGTGGGGCCGGCCGGCTCTCCCCCGCCATGGCTCTCCCCCGGCCACGGCGGCCAGCAGTTCGGTCAGCCGCTGCTCGGCCTGGGCCGCGTCGAGGCCGAAGAGCAACCGGCAGTCCTGCCCGCGGGTGGGGCGCAGATGCGGCAGCCAGAGGGCCCAGGACCAGTCCTCGGCACGCTGCTCGGAGTCCAGCCGGCCGTCCGCGCTCAGCACCACGACGCTCAGGCCGCTCGGCGGGTGCAGCACGGCCAGCTGGGCGAGCAGCGCGCGGGCCAGGCCCAGCAGCCGCTCGCGCGGGCCGGCCAGGCCGAGGCTGCCGACCGCGGTGAGGTCCACGGTGACCGGGACGGCGGGCAGCACGTCGCCCGGCGCGGTGCCGGGGCCACCTGGCAGGTCGCCGGTGCCCAGCCGGAGCACCAGCCCGTCGGGGTGGGCCGGCAGCCGCTCCCAGAGCCGCGGGCCGGGGCCGAGCGCGGTCAGCAGCAGCGCGGCGGGGTCGGGGAACCGCTCGCGCAGGGCGGCGGCCTGCCGGTCCCGGGCGCGCAGGTGCTGCTGGGCGGCGTCGGCCGGGGCGGTGGGCGCGGCGGCGCGGCCCAGGGTGCGGGAGAGCAGGGAGCGGGCGCGGCTGCTCGGGGCGGCGGGCGGCGGCCCGTCGGCGGGCGGCGCGGCCGGGCTCCCCCGGCGCCCGGCCGCGGCGGCTCCCAGGGCCGGGGCGGGGGTGCGGGGCGGCGGGCTGACCTGGAGGTGGCCCTGGCCGTCAGGCGTGGTGGGGCGGGACTGCTCGGGGCCCGGGGCGGCGGCGAGCAGCACGGTGGACTCGCCGAGCCGCAGCAGCGCGCCCTCGGGCAGCGGGTGCGGCTCCTCGGTGAGCGGGTGGCCGTCCAGCACGGTGCCGTTGGTCGAGCCCAGGTCGTGCACGGTGACGGTGCCAGTCGAGCCGGGGTCGGCCAGCCGCAGCGCCAGGTGCATCCGGGAGACGTCCGGGTCGTCCAGCGCGATGTCCGCCTCGCTGGAACGGCCGAGCCTGATCTGACGGCCGGTCAGCCGGTGCACGCCGCCGGCGTCCGGCCCGCCGACCACCCGCAGCTCGACGGCCGCGTCGGACAGGTGGGCGGTGTCGGCGGCCGGGTCGGGCTCGCCGAGGGTGAGCACGGCGCCGTCGAGCAGCGGCGGATGGCCGAGCGGGGTGCGGTCGTCGATCCGCTTCGACCCGGCGTAGAGGTGCACATGGGTGGCACTGCGCGGGCCGCGCACGCCCACCGCGCCGGCCAGGGCCACCGAGAGGGCGCCGAGCGCCGTGCCGACCGGGGCGGTGACCAGGACATCGGTCTTGGCCGCGGGCGTGCCGGAGCCGGCACGGGGCCACAGGACCGTCAGCCGGATCTGCATCTCGCCCGGGGTTCCCCTCTGCTCGTGATGCGCGGTGGACCGCAGGAGTGCGCCGCAGTGGTGCTTGCCTCATCCTGCCACCCGGGACTGACAGTCCGCGCACCGTACCGGATTTGACGATCTTGTGATCATGGTCATGGTGGAGCGGACGGGGCATCAGGTCAAGGCGGCCTCGAACGCCCGTGCACCGGTCGCCCGGCTGGCCGGGCCGCTGGGGCGCGCGCACCGTTAGGCTTGCCGCACGCGCGGGTGCACGCCCGGCGGCAGGGCTCAGCGGAGCGAGGAGAGCACCAGGTGCGGCCGGTCGGCAGCAAGTATCTGCTCGAGGAGACCCTCGGGCGCGGTGCCATGGGCACCGTCTGGCGTGGGCGGGTCCGCGAGGACGCGGGGGTGGCCGACCTGGCCCCGGGGCAGCCGGTCGCGATCAAGGTGCTCAAGGAGGAGCTGGCCGCCGACCAGGACATCGTGCTGCGCTTCCTGCGCGAGCGCTCGGTGCTGCTGCGGCTCAACCACCCCAACATCGTCCGGGTCCGCGACCTGGTGGTGGAGGGCGAGCTGCTGGCCCTGGTGATGGACCTGGTGGACGGCCCGGACCTGTACCGCTACCTGCGCACCAACGGACCGCTCAGCCCGATCGCCGCCGCCCTGCTGACCGCCCAGATCGCCGACGCGCTGGCCGCCAGCCACGCGGACGGCGTGGTGCACCGCGACCTCAAGCCGGCCAACGTGCTGCTGGCCACCGTGCCCGGGCCGGACGGCCAGGGCGAGGCGCTGCACCCGATGCTCACCGACTTCGGCATCGCCCGGCTCGCCGACTCCCCGGGCATCACCCGCACCAGCGAGTTCGTCGGCACCCCGAGCTACGTCGCCCCCGAGTCGGCCTCCGGCCGCCCGCAGACCGAGGCCGTGGACATCTACGGCGCCGGGATCATGCTCTACGAGCTGCTCACCGGCCGCCCGCCGTTCCAGGGCGACGGCGCGCTGCAGATCCTGCAGGCGCACCTGACCCAGGAGCCGCCCCGCCCGCCCGCCATGCCCGAGCCGCTGTGGATCGTGGTGGAGCGCTGCCTGCGCAAGGACCCGGCGCAGCGCCCGAGCGCCACCTCGCTGGCCCGGGCGCTGCGGGTGGTCGCCGCCGGGGTGGGCGTGCACGCCGCGCCGGCCGCGGTGGACGCGGCACTCGCGGTCGGCGCCCTGCTGGTGCCCCCGCAGCAGCCCGCCCAGGTGCCCGGCACCGGCAGCGACCCGACCCAGGCCTTCGCCCCGCAGTACGACCCGGCCGCCGCCACCCAGGTGCTGCCGGCCGAGGGCACCCGGGTGCTGCCCGCCGAGGGCACCAGGGTGATGCCGCCGACCCGGGTGATGCCGGGCATGGCGCCGCAGCAGTCGATGAGCCAGCCGCCGCAGAGCCAGCAGCCCCCGGCCATGGGGGTCCCCCCGGTCGAAGGCCGGGGGACGGACGCCCCGCACCCCTGGCAGACCCAGCTGCGCGCCGCCCGCGACCGCAACCAGCAGACCCAGGTCTTCGCCACCCAGGAGTACGAGCCGCCGCAGCCCGCCCGCGCGGGTACCAGGGCGGTGGCCAGCCGGGTCGCCAGGACCGCCCGCCGACGGCCCCGCCGCCGTACCAGGCGCGCCGCCCGCAGCAGGGCGGCTACGCCGGGCAGGACCGGTACGCCGAGCCGCCGCGCGGCCCCCAGGGCTACGCCGACCGTTCGGGCGGCCGCCCGGCGGCAGCGCCCGGCCGCACGGGCGCAGGAGAGCCGGCCCGGGCGCCCGAGCCGCCGCGCTACTACGAGCCGCCGGCCCCGCGCGAGCCCGAGCCGGCGCCCCGCCGCAGCCGGGAGCCGCGCCCGCGCAGCCGCAACCGGATGTACATCCCCGGCCTGGGCTGCCTCAAGGGCTGCCTGATGGTGCTGGTGATCCTGGCGATCGCGGCGCTGGCGCTGTGGAACTTCACCCCGCTGCCGCAGTACTGGAACGACGTGCACAGCTGGTTCGACCAGGCCAGCAACTGGGTCAGCAGCACCTGGCACTCCATCACCGGGAAGTGACGCCCGGCTTCCTGACGGTCCGCCGGCAGGTCGGCCAAGATTGACAATTTGTCGACTTTGGCGGGTCGTGGGGTCCCACCCCGGCCCCCCGGGCGCGTAGGTTGGACCGCGACGCACAGACCTGTCGAGCACGGCCGGGGCCCCCGCGGCGTTCCGGACGCGCTCCCGCCGCCCCCACGGAGCAGCATTGGCACGAAAGATCGGCAGCCGGTACACCGTGCACCAGGTGATCGGCCGGGGCTCCGCCGGCACCGTGTGGCTGGGCGAGGGCCCGGATGGACCGGTGGCCGTCAAACTGCTCCGCGAGGACCTGGCCAGCGACCAGGTGCTGGTCGGCCGGTTCGTCCAGGAGCGGGCCGCGCTGACCAGCCTGGACCACCCCCGGGTGGTCGGGGTGCGCGACATGGTGGTGGACGGTGACGACCTGGCGCTGGTGATGGAGCTGGTGCACGGCACCGACCTTCGCTCCCGGCTGGAACGCGAGGGCGTGTTCGCCCCGCAGGCCGCCGCCGCGGTGATCGCCGACGTCGCGGACGGCCTGGCCGCCGCGCACGCGGCCGGCATCGTGCACCGCGACGTCAAGCCGGAGAACGTGATGCTCGACCTGGCCGCGCCGCCCGGCCCCGGCGGCGCCCCCCGGGCCAAGCTCACCGACTTCGGCATCGCCCGGCTGGTCGACGCACCCCGCCGGACCAGGGCCACCCGGATCATCGGCACCCCCGACTACCTGGCCCCCGAGATCATCGAGGGCCTGGAGCCGCGCGCCGCGGTCGACATCTACGCCCTGGCCACCGTGCTCTACGAGCTGCTGGCGGGCTTCACGCCGTTCGGCGGCGGCCACACCGGTGCGGTGCTGCGCCGGCACGTCACCGAGAGCGTGCCGCCGGTGCCCGGTCTGCCGGACGGCCTGTGGCGGATCATCTCCGAGTGCCTGGCCAAGGCCCCGGCCTCCCGGCTGCGGGCCGCCGAGCTGGCCGAGCGGCTGCGCGAGCAGCTGCCCGCGCTGGCCGGGCTGCCCCCGCTGGCCCTGCCCGCCCAGCGCAGCCAGGACGACGTGGGGGCACCGCCCGGCCAGGCCGGGGGAGAGCCGACCACCCTGGCCGAGGCGGTCTACGCGGAGGCCGAGACCGGCACCGGCACCCACCGCCGCCGGCGCGGCCCGGTGGTGCCGCTGGTGCCCCCGGCGGCCCCCGACGCGGCCCGTGACACCCGGGACACCCACACCAGCCTGCGCCGCCCGTCGGCCGAGGAGCTGGCGGGCTACGCCGCCCAGTCGCGCGCCCAGCGGACGGCGCCCTCAACCGGGCACCGTCGCACCCGCCAGGAGCGGATCCGGCGGCGCCGGTTCCTGGCGGTGCTGGTGGCCGCGGTGCTGCTGCTGGCGGGCCTGGCGGCGGCCGTGGCGGCCTTCGGGCACAGCGGCGGGCACCCGCACGGTGCCGCTGCGCCGAGCGTCGCCGTGCTGCCCGCGTGGCCGCCCGATGAGGAGTCGGCTGCGGTCTAGGGCGACCGGCCGGTCCCGGTGCCCCTCGCCAACCATTACGCTGGTGGCGTGGCAGCCGTCGATCCTTCCGAAGAGCTCAAGAACCTCGAAACGACCATGGGGTCGATCGAGGCCGTCCTCGACCTGGAGAAGATCCAGGCCGATATCGCACGCCTGGAGGAGGAGGCAGCCGCCCCCGCCCTCTGGGATGACGTGACCAACGCGCAGAAGGTGACCAGCCGGCTCTCCTTCCTGCAGGGCGAACTGCGCCGGGTGGAGACCCTGCGCAGCCGTATCGAGGACGTCCGGGTCCTGTTCGAGCTGGCCGAGGAGATGGCCGACGCGGACACCAAGGTCGAGGCCGAGACCGAGCTCGCCTCGGTCAAGAAGGCCGTCGAGGAGCTCGAGGTCCGCACCCTGCTGTCCGGCGAGTACGACGCCCGCGAGGCACTGGTGAACATCCGCGCCGAGGCCGGCGGGGTGGACGCGGCCGACTTCGCCGAGCAGCTGATGCGCATGTACCTGCGCTGGGCCGAGCGGCACGGCTACCCGACCGAGGTCTACGACACCTCGTACGCCGAAGAGGCCGGCATCAAGTCCGCCACCTTCACCGTGAAGTCCCCGTACGCCTACGGCACCCTCTCGGTCGAGCAGGGCACCCACCGCCTGGTGCGGATCTCGCCGTTCGACAACCAGGGCCGCCGGCAGACCTCGTTCGCGGGTGTCGAGGTGCTCCCGGTCGTCGAGCAGAGCGACCACGTCGCGATCGACGAGGGCGAGCTGCGGGTGGACGTCTACCGCGCCTCCGGCCCCGGCGGCCAGGGCGTCAACACCACCGACTCGGCGGTCCGGATCACCCACCTGCCGACCGGCATCGTGGTCTCCTGCCAGAACGAGCGCTCGCAGATCCAGAACAAGGCCTCGGCGATGAACGTGCTCCAGGCCAAGCTGCTGGAGCGGCGCCGCCAGGAGGAGAAGGCCGCGATGGACGCGCTCAAGGACGGCGGCAGCTCCTGGGGCAACCAGATGCGCTCCTACGTGCTGCACCCGTACCAGATGGTCAAGGACCTGCGCACCGAGTTCGAGACCGGCAACCCGCAGGCCGTGCTGGACGGCGACATCGATGGCTTCATCGAGGCCGGCATCCGGTGGCGCAAGCAGCGTGAGACCGCCGAGTAAGGGCGGTCGGAGCTGTCGGCCTCGATAAACAACCAAGCACGGCATCGAGGCCGGCATCCGGTGGCGCAAGCAGCGTGAGACCGCCGGGTAACTGATCAGGCACAGCAAAAGGGGCCCCGGACGGATCCGGGGCCCCTTTCCTCATCAAGTCCTCACGCCAGCGCCTGCCGGAAGATCACCACCACCGCGAGCAGCCCCGCCAGCAGCGCGAGCAGCGCTGCGGGGGAGAGCCCGGCGAACATGCCCTGCTGCTCCTCCTGCAGGCGCGCGCGGTGGGCGCGGCAGACCGGACAGCGGCCGTCGCTCACGCGGCCCGCGCAGTTGGCGCACACCAGATGGTCGCACGTCATGCGATCTCCTCCTTGCCTGCTACCGCGCTGCCCGTAACAACGCACCGGTCGACTGGTTGGTTCCCGCCCGGTGGGTCCGCGCATTCGCGTCCTCCCCCTACTCTGCCAGGTTCTGCCGCGTCCGGCGCCCGGGCCGCTGAAGGAGGCTGCACTGTGTAGCAGGGCGGCTGTGAATTGGCTCCCAATTTTCCGGTCATCTCGCCACAAGACCGGACAATCCGCTGCTGTTCGAGCGGGCGCGGACTGCGCGGCGCAGTGACGGTCGCGTATGGTCCCAAGCCGGGGAGTCGGCCCTGGGCCGGCTCCAACCGCCCGCCCCCGCACGGATTGCGGGGGGAGGGACTCCCCCTAGGATGGCCTCCGTGATGCAGCCGTGATCAGATTCGACAACGTTTCCAAGACGTATCCCAAGCAGAACCGCCCCGCCCTGTCGGAGGTCTCGCTGGAGATCGAGAAGGGCGAGTTCGTCTTCCTGGTCGGCTCCTCCGGCTCCGGCAAGTCCACCTTCCTGCGGCTGTGCCTGCGTGAGGAGCGCCCTTCCACGGGGTCGGTGCACGTGCTGGGCAAGGACCTCGGCAAGCTGTCCAACTGGAAGGTGCCGCACATGCGGCGTCAACTGGGCACCGTCTTCCAGGACTTCCGGCTGCTGCCGAACAAGACCGTGGCACAGAACGTGGCGTTCGCGCTGGAGGTCATCGGCAAGCCGAAGAGCGCCATCAACAAGGTGGTGCCCGAGGTCCTCGACCTGGTCGGCCTCGGCGGCAAGGAGGACCGGATGCCCGGTGAGCTCTCCGGTGGTGAGCAGCAGCGCGTGGCGATCGCGCGGGCCTTCGTCAACCGCCCGATGCTGCTGATCGCGGACGAGCCGACCGGAAACCTGGACCCGCAGAACTCGGTGGGCATCATGAAGCTGCTCGACCGGATCAACCGCACCGGGACCACCGTGCTGATGGCCACCCACGACCAGGCCATCGTCGACCAGATGCGCAAGCGCGTGATCGAGCTCGACAAGGGGCTGCTGGTCCGCGACCAGACCCGCGGCGTCTACGGATACCAGCACTAGCGCCTGGCGCCGGTCCGTACGCCCGACGCGTCAGCCGTCGGTCCGTCAGTCCTGATCTTGGAGTATTGAACAGCCATGCGCGCCCAGTTCGTCCTGTCGGAGATCGGCGTCGGTCTCCGCCGCAACCTCACCATGACCATCGCGGTCGTGGTCAGTGTCGCGCTCTCGCTCGCCCTCGCCGGTGCCAGTCTCCTCGTCCGCGACCAGGTCAACTCCATGAAGGGGTACTGGTACGACAAGGTCGAGGTCAGCATCTACTTCTGCACCAAGGCGGACGCGAAGACCGCCCCGCAGTGCGCCAACGGCGCCGCCACCCAGGACCAGATCGACGCCGTCGGCGCCGGCCTGGACCAGATCACCCCGTCGGTGGTGAAGACCAAGACCTTCGAGACCCAGGCGGAGGCCTACAAGCACTGGAAGGACATGAACCCGGACAGCGCGCTGGTCCAGGTTCTGGGCGCGGACGCGATCCCGTCGTCCTGGCGGGTCAAGCTCGAGGACCCGACCCGCTACGACATCATCCAGAGCGCGTTCGCCGGCAAACCGGGCGTGCGTTCCGTGGAGGACCAGCGCAAGATCCTGGAGAACCTCTTCGGACTGCTCAACGGCCTGCAGACGGCGGCCTTCGTCATCATGCTGCTGATGCTCTCGGTGGCGCTGCTGCTGATCGTCAACACGGTCCGGGTGTCGGCGTTCAGCCGAAGGCGTGAGACCGGCATCATGCGATTGGTCGGTGCGTCCAACTTCTACGTGCAGATGCCGTTCATCGCGGAAGCGGCGTTCGCGGCACTCCTGGGCGCGGTCCTGGCCTCCGGACTGCTGCTGCTGGCGAACTTCGGTGTGCAGCACTGGCTTGCCTCGCGGGTGCAGTTCATCCACTTCATCGGGCTCTCCTCGGTGCTGCAGGTGATCCCGCTGCTGATCGTGGCCGGTATGGGCATGGCGGCGATCGCGGCCTTCCTGACCCTGCGCAAGTACCTGAAGGTGTAACGGCCGTTCGTCACCCCCCCGGTGGTGTTCGAGCGTTACGCGGCCACGCAGTGCATCGGGGCCTACACTCCGATGGCATGACCGCAACCCCGTGGCGTCGGGTGCGCCACGGCGCCATGCTCAGCGTGCTGTTCGGGTTGCTGCTGTTCGGCGGGTCGGCCACCGGTGCCTGGGGCGGCACGGCCGCTCCGCTGCCGGGCCGCCCCGACTCGTGGGACGCGGCGCCCGGCGGCAGCCCGCTCTCGCCGCAGCAGGCCGAGCAGTTGGCGGCCGGCGGCGCGGACCGCTGGGCCGCCCACTACACCGCCCAGCAGTACGCCGAGTTCGCCCAGGAGCTGGACGGCGAGTACCTGGGTGTCGGCCTGGTGGTGAGCCAGAGCCCGGACGGCGGCACGGTGATCACCGCGGTGCCGGCCGGCTCACCCGCCGGCCGGGCCGGAATCGCGGCCGGCGACCGGCTGCTGGCGGTGGACGGCACCCCGGTGGACCGGCTGCCGGTCACCGAGGTGGTGGCCCGGCTGCGCGGCCGCCCGGCCGCCGGCCCCGGCTCGGCGGTCACCCTCACCGTGCGGCGCCCGGGCGCGGCGGCTCGCCAACTGACGCTGCGCCGCGCGGTGCTGGCCACCCAGGACGTCGAGGCGGACCAGCCGGCCCCCGGGGTGCTGCGGATCAGCGTGCACGCCTTCACCGCCGGGGTGGCCGACCAGGTGCGGGACGCGCTGCGCCGCACTCCGCACCACGGGGTGCTGCTCGACCTGCGCGGCAACTCCGGTGGCCTGCTGGCCGAATCGGTCGCCACGGCCTCGGTCTTCCTGGACGGCGGCCCGGTCGCCTCCTACCAAGTCGACGACGAGCGGCGGCAGTTGACCGCAGCGTCGGGCGGCGACACCCGCACCCCGCTGGTGGTGCTGGTGGACGGCGGCACCATGAGCGCGGCCGAACTGCTGGCCGGCGCCCTGCAGGACCGCTGCCGGGCGGTGCTGGTCGGCAGCCGGACCTTCGGCAAGGGCACCGTGCAGCAGCCCAGCCGACTGGCCGACGGCTCGGTCCTGGAACGCACCGTGGGCCGCTACTACACCCCGGGCGGCCGCTCCCCGGACGGCACCGGCCTGCTCCCCGACGTCACCGCGCCCGACCCGGCGGCGGCCGAGCGGCTGGCGCTGCGGGTGCTGGGCGGGCTCGGGGCGGCCCGGTAAAGCGGCTGCCGTTCACCGCGCCGAGGTGCGAGAATGGCCGGGCTATGGCAAAGGAAAAGGGACAGAAGCTGATCGCGCAGAACAAGCGGGCGCGACACGAGTACACCATCCTCGACACCTACGAGTGCGGCATGGTGCTCACCGGCACCGAGGTGAAGTCGCTGCGCGAGGGCCGGGCCAACCTGGTCGACGGGTACGCCTACACCCAGGGCGGCGAGGTGTGGATCGACAACGTCTTCATCCCGGAGTACTTCCAGGGGACGTGGACCAACCACTCGGCGCGGCGCAAGCGCAAGCTGCTGCTGCACAAGATGGAGATCCGCAAGCTGGAGGCGAAGACCAAGGAGACCGGTCACACCCTGGTCCCGCTCTCGCTCTACTTCAAGGACGGCCGGGTCAAGCTGGAGCTGGCCATCGCGGTCGGCAAGAAGCTGCACGACAAGCGGCAGGCGCTGCGCGAGAAGCAGGACGCCCGGGAGACCGCCCGCGCGGTGGCCGCGGTCCGCCGCCGCCAGGGTTGAGGATTCGGTGGACGGTCTGTAGCAGGATGGTCCCAAGCCCGTCTGCCGACCGGGTGAACTCGGTAATCGGTGGTTGACGATCAGTACGATCCAAAACCATGAATGTCTCCCTGTTGGCCGGCTGGTTCCCGTGGACCGTGCAGCTGGCGGCCGCCGCTGCGCTGCTGGTCGCGGTCGGCTGGCGGGACCGCCGCTGGCGGCTGCGCCGGGCGCCGATCGCGATCGGCGCGGGCGTGCTGCTCAGCGCCGGGCTCGGGCTGCTCGCCGTCACAGCGGGTGGCATCACCGACCCGCTGCCGCTCGGGTTCTGGCTCTGGCTGGGCGCCGCGGTGACCGCGCTGGTGGTGCTGGTGCTCGGCTGGCGCGGGGCCCGCTGGTGGCACCGGAGCCTGGCGCCGGTCGCCGCGCTGCTGGCGATCGTCTCCGGCGCCAACGCGCTGAACGCCTCCACCGGCTACTTCCCGACCCTGGACGACGCGATCGGTGAGCTCAGCGGCGCGCCGCTGCCGCAGCAGGTGACGCTCGACCAGCTCGGCTCGCTCACCGGGAAGACCAGTACCGGCCGGATCGTGCAGGTCGACATCCCCGATACCGCGAGCGGCTTCGGCCACCGCCAGGAGCTGGTCTACCTGCCCCCGGCCTGGTTCCGCAGCAAGGCCCGGCCCAAGCTGCCGGTGCTGGAGATGATCGGCGGCGAGTACGCGGCCCCCGACAACTGGGTGCGGGCCGGGAACGCGGTGCAGACCGCCGACGCCTACGCCGCCGCCCACGGCGGGTACGCCCCGGTGCTGGTCTTCACCGACGCCACCGGTGGTTTCAAGGTGGACACCGAATGCGTCGACGGCCCCAACGGAAATGCCGAAGACCATCTGGTGAAGGACATCCCGCCGTATGTCGAGAAGACTTTCGGCACCGCCACCGACCCGCACAAATGGGGCGTGGTCGGCTGGTCGATGGGCGGCACCTGCGCGATCGACCTGACGGTCGAGCACCCCGATGTCTTCGCGCATTTCGAGGACATATCCGGAGACCTCGGCCCGAACACCGGCAACAAGCAGCAGACCATCGACAAGCTGTACGGCGGGAACGCCGCCGCCTGGGCCGCACACGATCCGCTGACCGTGCTGGCCCACCACCCGAAGTACAAGAACACCTCCGGCTGGTTCGAGAGCGGCGACCAGGAGGGCAACCACATCGAGCAGGGCAAGCAGCTGAGCGCGGCGGCCCGCAAGGACGGCATCCGGACCCAGCTGAGCGTCCAGCCCGGGCGCCACGTCTGGCAGTTCGCGGCCGGCGCGTTCGCCGAGGCGCTGCCCTGGCTGGCCCAGCAGCTGGGCACCCCGGGGCCGCACCAGGGCCAGCCGACCGGCGGGCCGTCACCGAAGCCGGCCCAGGCCACCGGGCTCCCGGTCACCCCCAGGCAGTAATCGGCTGGACCGCCCCGCACCCGGCGCGTACCATGGGGCGAGCACCACCGGTCACCGACCGGAGTTGTTTCTCGAAAAGCTGTACCTTTTCAAAAGAACATGGGGATGATCGGTTTCGACAGGGGACGTCGAAACAGGAGAAGCGAGCCGAGGAACGCGGCAATGATCTCGTTAACCATCTGTCGCAAAAAAATAATCGCCAATTCTAAGCGCGAGACCTTCGCGCTCGCTGCCTGAGCAGCGAGTAGCCAAGGAGTCAGACCGGGGAGTTCCCGACCCGGATCCTGGCTTAATCTAGGGAACTGAACCGTCCGCCCCGGTTACGGGGGCGGCTGGGAAACCAAACAGTAACTGGGCCTGTTGGCGGCTTGTCCGCGTGACTGCCAGGGCCGAGAAAAGCACAGCGGACTGCGCTCGGAGAAGTCCTGAATCCACTCCACTGGACCCGGGTTCGATTCCCGGCATCTCCACCATCCCATGTGCATGCGGGCCGCCTTCCATCCGGAGGGCGGCCTTCGTGTTTCCGCGACCGTGCCGTAGGATCTTCTGTCCGCCGACTTCGAATGGCGGTTGACCTATCGCAAGACGTACGACAGGGGCACCCTTGGGAGCGCACGGCAGACCGCACGCAGCCGACACCAGCACCGCCGACTCCGCGGCCGCGACCGAGGGCCTGCGGCAACGGGAGATCGCCGGGGAGCAGCGGCACCTCGACACCGTCTACCAGCGTCTGGAGGAGAAGCTCGCCGAGGCCGAGTACGTCCTGGAGGACGCCGCCAAGCGGGTCCAGGTCGGCACCCCTGGCGCGCTCGCCGAGCGCGACGCCCAGGTCTACCGGGCGGGCGCCCACCTGAACCGGCTCAACAACGAGTTCGAGGACTTCCTGTTCGGCCGGATCGACCTGCAGCAGGCCGATGCCCCGGAGGAGCACGGCATCCCGTCCTTCACGCCGCTGGACCCGACCGACCAGAACGTGGCGCAGACCCTGCACATCGGCCGGCTCGGCGTGCTGGACGCCGAGTTCGGCCCGCTGGTGATCGACTGGCGCGCGCCGGCCGCCGCACCGTTCTACCGGGCCACCCCGCTGGAGCCGGGCCGGGTGCTGCGCCGCCGGGTGATCCGCTCCAAGGGCCGCAAGGTGATCGGCGTCGAGGACGACCTGCTGCGCCCCGACCTGGCCCCGACCCTGGACGGCCAGGAGCTCGCGGTGATCGGCGACGGCGCCCTGATGGCCTCGCTCGGCCGGGCCCGCAGCCACACCATGCGCGACATCGTCTCCTCGATCCAGAAGGAGCAGGACGAGGTGATCCGGGCGCCCGCCGCCGGCGCCACCCTGGTCACCGGCGGCCCCGGCACCGGCAAGACCGCGGTCGCGCTGCACCGGGCCGCCTTCCTGCTCTACCAGGACCGGCGGCGCTACGCCGGCGGCATCCTGGTGGTCAGCCCGACGCCGCTGCTGGTCTCCTACACCGAGGGTGTGCTGCCCGCGCTGGGCGAGGAGGGGCAGGTGGCGATCCGGGCGGTCGGCAGCCTGGTCGACGGCATCGAGGCGGAGCGCTACGACACCCCGGAGACCGCCAGGATCAAGGGCTCGGCCAGGATGGTGCAGCTGCTGCGCCGGACCGCCCGAGCCGCCCTGGAGCTGCGCGCGCCCACCGAGCTGAAGGTGGTGGCCCGCGGCGAGGTGCTGCGGCTGGACGCGGGCAGGCTGCGGGCGGTGCGCGGCCATGTGGTCGGCAGCGGCGGCACCCCGCTCAACCTGCTGCGCCCGCGCGCCCGCCGGCTGCTGCTCGACGCGCTGTGGGCGGAGGCGATCCGCGACCTGCCCAAGCCCACCGACCACTACGGCCGAGAGCAGCGCCAGGAGGAGAAGGAGGCGTTCGACGAGTACGTGTCGGACGAGGCGCCGTTCCTGGACTTCCTGGACGCCTGGTGGCCGGCGCTGACGCCGCGCCAGGTGCTGGCCAGCCTCAGGAACGCCAAGCACACCAACCGGATCGCCCGACGCACCGTCACCCCCGAGGAGGCCAGGCGGCTCGCCGCCTCCTGGCGCCACCTGGACGACCGCGGCGCGGGCGGGCTGACCGCCCACGACGTGGCGCTGCTGGACGAGCTGCAGCTGCTGCTCGGCGAGCCGGCCCGGCCCAAGGTGCGCGAGGTGGACGCGGTCGACCTGCTGACCGGCCTGGATGAGGTGACCACCTACGCCGACCGCAGCGCGCGGACGCGTGAGAGGGTGCCGGTCGAGCGCACCGAGTACGCCCATGTGATCGTCGACGAGGCCCAGGACCTCACCCCGATGCAGTGGCGGATGATCGGCCGCCGGGCCCGGATGGCCACCTGGACCATCGTCGGCGACCCCGCCCAGAGCTCCTGGCCGTTCCCGCAGGAGGCCCAGGCGGCGCTGGACGAGGTGCTGGGCTCCAAGCCGCGCCGCCGCCACACCCTGACCGTCAACTACCGCAACCCGGCCGAGATCGCCGAGGTGGCGGCCAAGGTGCTGGCGCTCGCCGCGCCCGGCACGCCGTCGCCGAGCGCGGTGCGCTCGACCGGCATCGTGCCGCGGTTCGCCGCGGTCGCCGACCCGGCCCCGGCCGCGTTCGGCGCGGCGGCCCGGGCCGAGCTGGTCCGGCTGCTCGGCGAGGTGGACGGCACGGTGGCCGTGGTGGTGCCGATGGACCGCCGGGCCGAGGCGGCCGGGTGGATCGAGGGCCTGGGCGACCGGGCGGTGGCGCTGGGCAGCCTGGAGGCCAAGGGCCTGGAGTACGACGCCACCGTGGTGGCCGACCCGACCGGGATCGCCGGCGAGTCGGAGGCCGGGCTGCGGGTGCTCTACGTGGCGCTGACCCGGGCCACCCAGCGGCTCACGGTGCTCTCCGGGCCGGACGACCTGGCCGACAGCGCGGGCGTGCCGGCGCTGCTGCGGTAGGGCGGCCCGCCGGGGCTGACAGCCCGTCAACGACTGTGGCCCCCACCTCGGGTGGGGGCCACAGTCGTACGTTGGTGACACCGACCCGCCATGCTCGCCTCGCGGCAAGTGGTCCCTCGAAGGGACGAAGGTTGGGCCCGGGGGCTTGGATCGAGCCGGTGTCTCGTCCAATGTAACCCATCGGCCCCGCAGGGCAATCCCCTCCGGAGGATTTCCGCTGCTGTGTCAGCTTCGCGGCGGCCCCGGTTGTCGACACCGTGCAATCAATGAACGTTATTTCTGGCTACGCCCTGGTAGGTGCGACGATCGAGGCCTAGGATGCGCGAGGCTCAGCGTCAACAGTTTGTTGAATCCTGCGCTGTTGAGCCCGGCACGGTGTTGAAACCAGGAAGAAGGACGTCGATGGCGACGGTGCCCAGTGTCTCCAACTCGATCACGGTGCGTCTGGAGGTCCCGGCCAGCGGCAGCGCGGTCAGCAACATCACCACCGCCGTGGAGTCCTCCGGCGGCTCGGTGACGGGTCTCGACGTCACTGCCTCCGGCCTCGAGTCGCTGCGGATCGACGTGACGGTGGCCGCCGCCTCGGTGGCGCACGGCGAGGAGATCGTCGAGAAGCTGCGCGCCATCGACGGCGTCACCATCGGCAAGGTCTCGGACCGCACCTTCCTGATGCACCTGGGCGGCAAGATCGAGATGTCCTCGAAGCTGCCGATCCGCAACCGTGACGACCTCAGCATGATCTACACCCCGGGCGTCGCCCGGGTCTGCATGGCGATCGCCGAGAACCCGGAGGACGCCCGCCGGCTCACCATCAAGCGCAACAGCGTCGCCGTGGTCACCGACGGCTCGGCGGTGCTGGGCCTGGGCAACATCGGCCCGCAGGCCGCGCTGCCGGTGATGGAGGGCAAGGCGGCCCTGTTCAAGCGGTTCGCCGGGATCGACGCCTGGCCGATCTGCCTGGACACCCAGGACGCCGACGAGATCGTGGCCATCGTCAAGGCGATCGCCCCGGGCTTCGCCGGGATCAACCTGGAGGACATCTCCGCGCCGCGCTGCTTCGAGATCGAGGCCCGGCTGCGCGAGGCGCTGGACATCCCGGTCTTCCACGACGACCAGCACGGCACCGCGATCGTGGTGCTGGCCGCGCTGACCAACGCGCTGCGGGTGGTCGGCAAGGAGATCAGCGACATCCGGGTGGTGATGTCGGGTGCCGGCGCGGCCGGCACCGCGATCCTCAAGCTGCTGCTGGCGGCCGGCGTCGAGCACGCCACCGTGGCCGACGTGCACGGCGTGGTCCACCAGGGCCGCGAGGACCTCAACGACTCGCTGCGCTGGATCGCCGAGCACACCAACCGCTCCGGCCGCACCGGCAGCCTCAAGGAGGCGGTGGCCGACGCCGACGTCTTCATCGGCGTCTCGGCCCCGAACGTGCTGGACGGCGACGACATCGCCTCGATGGCCGACAACGCGATCGTCTTCGCACTGGCCAACCCGGACCCGGAGGTCGACCCGGCGGTGGCCCGGCAGACCGCCGCGGTGGTCGCCACCGGCCGCAGCGACTTCCCCAACCAGATCAACAACGTGCTGGTCTTCCCGGGCGTCTTCCGCGGCCTGCTGGACGCGCAGAGCCGCACGGTGAACACCGAGATGATGATCGCCGCCGCCCGGGCGCTGGCCACCGTGGTCGGCGACGACCAGCTGAACGCGAACTACATCATCCCCAGCGTCTTCCATCCGGAGGTGGCCAAGACGGTCGCCGCGGCCGTGCGGGAGGCCGCGCTGGCCGCCGGCGGCAGCACCGCGGGCGCGCCGTCCCGGCCCACGCCGGGCATCGTCGGCACGCTGGACACCGCGGCTTTCCCGGTCGTCAAGCTCTAGGACAACCAGCCCTCGGGGTGGTATCCGGTCGATCACCTGGCCGAATACCGCCCCCTTCGGCGCCCACCGGGTCCGATCCCTTGCGACACAAGGGGAAGGGCGTGTTTGGGCTTGTCCGTGTCAGGGCGTACCGTAGCCCTGCGCGGGAGAGGCGTGTCCGACAAGTACGGAACGTCCCCCGGTCGCTCGGCGAGTCGTTCCCGGCCGCCGCCCACGTCGGTCCGCCGACGCCGACGGAGCGTCATCGCTGCGTGGGGAGGGCGCCGTTCGGGGTGGACGGCCGAGGCCCGATTGGCTTTCTCAGGGCCGGTAAGGGCAGGATTCGTCTCCAGGCAGGCACGTGGCAGGACAGACACGCTGCGCGGCCCGGGGCGAGCCGGGCCCCTACCACCAGCCGCCTGAACGAGCACGGTGCGCGGACCAGCGGCCCGGCCGGGTGCCCCCCGGAGGGACGACCGATGGGGCCCCCACGCACCGCAACGAACAGACCACAGGAGTACACATGAACCGCAGTGAGCTGGTGGCCGCTCTGGCCGACCGCGCCGAGGTGACCCGCAAGGACGCCGACGCCGTTCTGGCGGCCTTCGCCGAGGTCGTGGGCGAGGTCGTGGCCAAGGGTGACGAGAAGGTCACCATCCCCGGCTTCCTGACCTTCGAGCGCACCCACCGCGCCGCTCGCACCGCCCGCAACCCGCAGACCGGCGAGCCGATCCAGATCGCGGCCGGCTACAGCGCCAAGGTGAGCGCCGGCTCCAAGCTCAAGGAAGCCGCCAAGGGCGCCTGAGGCTTCGCCGTCACCTGAGGCAGGGTGGTTCCGTTCGGAACCGCCCTGCTTTCGTCATGTCCGGGGCCGGACGGGTGGTCGCCCGGGGCCGCACGTGGTCGTGCGGCACGGGAGAACGCCGAAGGGCCGCCCCGATCGGGACGGCCCCGCAGTGCGTGCGCGGTGGCGGCTCAGACCGCCAGCAGCTCCTGCTCGCTGGGCAGCTGGACGTGCGCGCCCAGCGCCCGCAGCTTCTCCAGGAAGTTCTCGTAGCCGCGGTTGATCAGCGAGATGCCGTGCACCGTGGAGGTGCCGTCGGCGGCCAGCGCCGCGATCAGGTAGGAGAAGCCGCCGCGCAGGTCCGGGATGACCAGCTCGCCGCCGAGCAGCTTGGACGGGCCGGAGACGACCGCCGAGTGCAGGAAGTTGCGCTGGCCGAACCGGCAGGGGGTGCCGCCCAGGCACTCCCGGTAGAGCTGGATGTGTGCGCCCATCTGGTTGAGCGCCGAGGTGAAGCCGAGGCGCGACTCGTACACCGTCTCGTGCACGATGGACAGCCCGGCCGCCTGGGTCAGCGCCACCACCAGCGGCTGCTGCCAGTCGGTCTGGAAACCGGGGTGCACGTCGGTCTCCAGCGCGATGGCGTTCAGCTCGCCGCCCGGGTGCCAGAAGCGGATGCCCTCGTCGTCCACGGCGAAGGCGCCGCCGACCTTCCGGAAGGTGTTGAGGAAGGTCATCATCTCCAGCTGGCGGGCGCCGCGGACGTAGATGTCGCCCTTGGTGGCGAGCGCCGCGCAGGCCCAGGAGGCCGCCTCCAGGCGGTCCGGCAGGGCCCGGTGCTCGTAGCCGCCCAGCTCGTCCACCCCGGTGATCAGGATGGTCCGGTCGGTGCCCATCGAGATGATCGCGCCCATCTTCTGCAGCACGCAGATCAGGTCGACGATCTCCGGCTCGATGGCCGCGTTGCGCAGCTCGGTGTCGCCCTCGGCGAGCACGGCGGTGAGCAGCACCTGCTCGGTCGCGCCGACCGACGGGTAGGGCAGCTCGATCTTGGTGCCGCGCAGCCGCTGCGGGGCGGTCAGGTAGGTGCCCTGCGGGTGCTTCTCGATGGCCGCGCCGAACTGGCGCAGCACGTCGAAGTGGAAGTCCACCGGCCGGCCGCCGATGTCGCAGCCGCCGAGGCCCGGGATGAAGGCGTGGCCGAGGCGGTGCAGCAGCGGGCCGCAGAACAGGATCGGGATCCGGGAGGACCCGGCGTGCGCGTCGATGTCGGCGACGTTGGCACTCTCCACGTGCGACGGGTCGAGGATCA
Source organism: Kitasatospora acidiphila (assembly GCF_006636205.1). Lineage (NCBI taxonomy): Bacteria > Bacillati > Actinomycetota > Actinomycetes > Kitasatosporales > Streptomycetaceae > Kitasatospora > Kitasatospora acidiphila. The sequence continues at coordinate 5,676,819 of NZ_VIGB01000003.1, forward strand.
GCTCCCCCTCCTCGTCGCCGCTGCGCACCGTCACACCGTGAAGCTGCAGCAGGCCGCGGACCACCTTGACGTCACGGATGTCAGGGACGTTGCGCAGTCTGCTGGGGCCCTGCCCGAGCAGGGCGGCCACCATCGCCTTGGGCACCAGGTTCTTGGCACCGCGGACTCGGATCTCGCCTTCCAGCGGGTTTCCGCCGTGGACCAGCAGGACGTCGTCGGTCATCGTTCTCGCAATCCGGGGTTTGCAACCATGGCTCGGGGCGCCACCTTCGGTAGATGGTAGTAGGAGGAATCCTGGTTCCCGCGCCCACGCAGTGTGATCATGCTCTTTCCGGGTGGAATCACAAAAATCTCATATGCCGAACGGGTGGTCGAACCGGAGCGCGGGCTTTCGCTACCGAACCCGTGTTCCAGTACCCGTACGGGCGCACACTGCGGGATCATGTGGGCATGACCGCGGCCCACACGCACACCGGCCGGCTGCTCGTGGCGACGCCCGTCCTCACCGACCCGAACTTCGCCCGGGCGGTGGTGCTGCTGCTCGACCACGACGAGCAGGGCGCCCTGGGCGTGGTGCTGAACCGGCCCACCCCGGTGGAGGTCTCCGATGTGCTGGACGGCTGGGCGGAGCTGACCGGCGCGCCCCGGGTGGTTTTCCAGGGCGGCCCGGTCGGGCTGGACTCGGCGCTCGCCGTCGCCGTGGTGCCCGGCGAGCCCGGGCCGCAGGACCCGCTGGGCTGGCGCCGGGTGCACGGGGCGATCGGGCTGGTCGACCTGGAGGCGCCGCCCCAGGTGCTGGCCGGCGAGCTGGGCGCGCTGCGGGTCTTCGCCGGGTACGCCGGGTGGACGCCGGGCCAGCTGGAGCAGGAGATCGCCGAGGGCGCCTGGTACCTGGTGGACGCCGAGCCCGGCGACATCTCCTGCCCCGACCCGGAGCAGCTGTGGCGCGCGGTGCTGCGCCGGCAGACCGGGGCGCTGGCGATGCTCGCCACCTACCCCGAGGATCCGACCCTCAACTGACCGGCCGCTACCGCGGCACCGGGTGTGCGGCGGCCAGCACGGTGTCCCGGACGGCGGGCCAGGCCGCCGTGAGCGGGTCGATCAGCTGGAAGTGGTCGATGCCGGGCAGCTCGCGCAGCTCCACCAGGTCGCCGGCGGCCGTGGCGAGCTCGGCGTAGTCGCGGCTCATCGCCACCGGCACCCGGTCGTCCTCGACGCCGTGCAGCAGGGTCGCCGGCACCCCGAGCGGCAGCAGCGCCGCCGGGTCGGCCACCGCGTACCGCTCCGGGTAGCGGGCCGGGGCGCCGCCCATCAGCCCCAGCACCGCGTCGTCACCCAGGTGCCAGTCGGCGCACCGCTCCAGCGAACTGCAGCCGGCCAGCACCACCACCGCGTCCGGCAGCGCCTCGCCGTGCCAGGGCGAGTCGGCCGGCAGCCGGCGCCGGGCGGCCGCCCAGAGCGCCAGCTGCCCGCCGGCCGAGTGGCCGGCCAGCACCGTGCGGCCGGTGACCGGGTGCGGCAGCGGCCCGGCGAGCAGGTCCAGCGCGGCCGCGACGTCGTCCAGGGTGTCCGGCCAGCCGGAGCGCCGGTACTCCGGTACGGCGACCAGCAGCCCGCTCGCCGCCAGCGCGTCGGCCAGCGGCCCGGTGTGGGCCCGGTCGATCTCCGGCCGCCAGAAGCCGCCGTGCAGCAGCACCAGCAGCGGAGCCGGGCCCGGGCCGGGCGGCAGCCGCAGGTCGACCACCTGCTCGGGGAGCGGGCCGTAGCGCAGGGTGTGGTCGACCGGCGGTGCTGGGCGGGTGAGGATCTCTCGACTGTTCATGGGCGCCTCCTGACGCGCTGACGGTGACTCAGAGCCGACTGCGGAACTCCCACAGTTCCGGGTAGAACCGGCCGCGGGCAAGGTCGGCGAGGTGAGTGGCGCCGGAGCTGCCGCCGGTGCCGGAGCGCCGGCCGATCTGACGCTCCACCACCAGCACGTGCCGGGCCCGCCAGAGCGCCCAGCCCTGGTCGTGGTCGAGCAGCGCCTCGGCCAGATCGACCAGCTCCGCGCCGGCCGGGTCCCGGACCGTGGCGACCAGCGCGGCCCGCCGCTGATCGGCCGTCAGCACCTGGTGCCCGGCCGTCGCCAGCACGGTGAGGAAGGCGTCCCACAGGTTCGGCTCGCGCAGTCGGCGTTGCAGCCTGCTCCGCTCGGCGCGGGTCGGCCAGTCCAGGCCGGCCAGCCGCTCCGGTGCGGCCGGGCCGGAGAGCAGCTCCACCTCCAGGAACTGCGCGGACTGCGCGCCACTGGCGCTGCCCAGGGCGCCGCGGAAGTCCAGGAAGGCCGCCGGGGCCATGGTGTCCAGCAGCTCGATGGTGGCGAGCAGCGCCCGGTCGATCTCACTGCAGCGGTGCAGCAGCAGCCGGGCCTCGCGCGGCTGCCCGGCGAGCATCCGGTCGCGGGCCGCGGCCAGCTCGGTCAGCAGCTGCCGGAACCAGAGCTCGTGCACCTGGTGCACCGCGATGAACAGCTCCTCCTCGGTGCCCGGCCGGTCGGCGAGGGGGTGCTGCAGGGTCAGCAGCCGGTCCAGGCGCAGGTAGGAGCCGTAGGTGAGGGTCGGGGTGCTGGTCGTCATGGCGCGAGGTCCACTTCGTAGAGCCCGCGGGCGGCGAAGGCCTCCCGGACGCCGGGCAGGTCGAATGCCCCGACCGAGGCGCACAGGCGCAGCGTCGACCGGGCGATCTCCTGGATCCGCCGGGTGTCGAAGCCCGGCGCGTAGCACTGGGCCAGCACCGCCCCGACGGCCTGCCGGTCCAGGCCGGCCAGCCGCAGCGAGTCCACCACCGGGCCGAGGTCGGCGCCGAGGGCGATCTGGATCAGGTCGGGCAGGGCGAGGGCGGCGGCGCGGCGGTCCGCCGGGTCGAGACCGGCCCACAGCTCGGTGAAGAAGGCCGAGAAGAACCGGTGGTGGCGGCCCTCGTCGCGGGCGTGATCGCGCATCAGGTCGCGGACCGGGCGCACCACGCTCTCGTCGTTCGGCACCTCGCCCAGCACCGCGGTGATCAGGGTCTCGAACACCACGGCCTGCAGCAGGGCGGCCAGCTCGGGCCGGTCGGGCAGCAGCCGGCGGGCCGAGTCGGCCATCCGGTCGACGAAGCCGCCGTAGTCGCGCTCCGGGATCGGCACCCTGCTGACGGCGGCGATCTGGTCGGCCAGGTCCAGGCTGTAGAGCGCGTGGTAGCCCTCGTCGCAGTAGACCTTGAAGGCGTCCTCGCGCAGCCCGGCGGTCAGCGGCAGGCCGGTCCGCCCGTTGGCGATCCGCTCGGCGGCCCGGTTCACCACCCGGGTCTCCAGATGGGTGGTGGCCAGCAGGAACCCGTACAGGTGGCGGACGGTGAGCTCGCGGCGCCGGGCCGGCTCCAGGGCCAGCACCGCCGGGTGGTCCAGGTGCGGGACCAGCGCCTCGGGGAAGAAGACCAGCCCCTGCTCGGCGCCCTCGTGGAACATCCGGCGGACCCCGGTGCGCACCCCGGCGGTCTCGTACCAGCGGTCCAGCGGGCCACTGGTCATCGGGCACCGCCCACTGCGGCGGCGGCCGGGGCGGCCCCCGCGAGCACCGGCAGGGAGCCGAGCCGGCAGATCGCCTCGGCCACCACCGCCTGGTCCAGCGGGTGGCAGAGCCGGAACCAGCCGGGCTCGGGGAGTGGAAGGCCTCGCCGGGCAGGATGTTGACCCGCAGCCGCTCCAGCACGTCGCGCCACAGCCGGCGCTCGCCGGCGAAGCCGGGCTCCGGCAGCCGGTCGCGCAGGTCGATCCAGAGCGAGCAGCCGGCCTCGGCCGTCCGGTGGGCGATGCCGTGCCTGGTCAGCTGGTCGGCGGCGGCCGTGGCGGAGGCGCCCAGCCGGCGGCGGTTCTCGGTCAGGAAGGCGGCGGTCCTGGCCGGGTCGGCGAGCAGGGCGGCCAGCATCGCCTGGGTGCCGGTGGAGACCGGCGCGAAGTAGGCCAGCGCCCGGGCGGCGGCGAGCACCTCGGGGTCGCGGGTGTGCAGCACCCCGACCTTGAAGCCGGGCAGGCCGAAGTCCTTGGCGAAGCCCCACACGGTGTGGCGGGCGGCGGTGGTGGGCAGCGCCTCCAGCGCGGTGAACGGGCGCGGTCCGAAGACCGAGTGGGCGTAGATCTGGTCCCCGATCAGCGCCACCCGGTGTTCCTCGGCCAGTTCGGCCAGCCCGGTCAGCTGCTCGGCGGAGTACACCTGGCCGAGCGGGTTGTGCGGCGAGGCCAGCGCGATCGCCCGGACCGCGGTGCCGGTGCGGCGGGCCAGCCGCAGCGCCCGGTCGATGGGGGCCGGGTCGAGCGCGAAGCCGTCGGCCGGATCCAGCGGGGCCGGGATCAGCCGGGCGCCGGAGCGGCCGCCGAGGTCGGTGTCGAAGGCGCCGTAGTAGGGGGCCGGCAGCACCAGCGCGTCACCCGGATCGCACAGCGTGCTGGCGATCACGTCCAGGGCGGCGCTGGCCCCGCTGACCAGCACCAGGTGGTCGGGGTCGACCGGAGCCCGGTAGCTGCCGGTGAGCAGCTCGGCGATCCGCTCGCGCAGCACCGGGGTGCCGTGCAGCGGGGCGTAGCGGGTGTCCGGCTCGGTGAACGGGGGCAGCTCGCCGGCCAACCGGGTGAGCAGGTCGCCGAGCAGCCGGTTCTCGGCGGTGCCCAGGTTGAGGTAGCCGTCGGGGCGCCGCTCGGGTGGTAGGGGTAGGCCTCGGCCCGGAAGTGGGCCTCGGCGATGGCGGGGGTCGCGGCGGCCAGTGCGGCCGCGGTGCGGGAGACCATGGATGCCTCTCTGACGGGGTCAGTGCGCCTGGCCGGTGAGCAGGCCGGGGTGCACGCCCAGGCCCATCGAGGCGTCGATCACGGCGCCGTGCAGCAGGGTGGAGTCCGGGCCGGCCAGCCAGAAGATCAGCTCGGCCACCTCGGCCGGGTCGATCAGCCGCCCGCGGGGCAGCCGGTGCACCAGCTCGGCCTGCTCGACCGGGTCCAGTGCGTTGAGCGTGCTGGCCTCGAACATGCCGGTCTCCACGGCGCCCGGGCAGATCGCGAAGACCTCCACCGGCTCATGGGCGAGCTCGGCCGCGAGCTGCCGGGTGAAGTGGCCGAGGGCGGCCTTGCTCATGCCGTCGGCCAGTCGGAAGCCGGGGAACTGGGACACCCCGCCGCCGACGCTGGAGACGTTGACGATCTTGCCGCAGCCCTGCTCGATCAGCTGCGGCAGCAGTTTGCGGGTCAGCCAGAGCGGGCCGAGCGCGTTGATCCGCAGCATCGCCTCGTCCCGTTCGTGCTGGCTCGGGCCGGCGTACCGGGCGACCGTGGCCGAGCCGACCGCGGCGTTGTTGACCAGCACGCAGACCGGGCCGGGCAGCTCGTCGAGCAGCCGCTGGTGGTCGGCCCAGTCGCCCTGGTCGAAGGCGAAGGCCCGGACGGTGCCGGGCCCCTCCGCGTTGAGCTTCTCGGCCAGGACGGTGGCGCGGTCGGCCCCCAGCCGGTAGGTGAACCAGACGTTGTCGCCGGCCTGTGCGAACCGCTCGACGCAGGCCCGGCCGATCCCTGCCGAACCCCCGGTGATGAGTACGTTGCGTGTCGGCATCTGCCGTCCCTCCCGGAACATTGGGCCGTCGTGGCAGCGCTGAGTGACGGGCTGTGCCGATGGTGTCCAATCCGCGCGGCGGCGACAAGGATCACGCCGACGGACCCGGGGCTTGGTGAAGTCGGGGGTCCGTTTGCGGGGCGACCCCCATAGACTTGGCCCCCATGAGCACTCTTGAGCCCGAGCGCGGCCTCGGTACCGGCACCCTGGTCGAGCCCGTCCCGCAGGTGTCCCACGGCGACGGTGACCACGAGCGCTTCGCGCACTACGTCCAGAAGGACAAGATCATGGAGAGCGCGCTCTCCGGTTCCCCGGTGGTCGCGCTCTGCGGCAAGGTCTGGGTGCCCGGGCGCGACCCGAAGAAGTACCCGGTCTGCCCGATGTGCAAGGAGATCTACGACGGCATCGGCGCCGGCGGCGACAAGGGCGGCGACAACAAGGGCAAGTAGGCCGGTCCAGCCAGGCCGGTATTGGTCTGTACCAATGGCGGTGTGCGGGGCAGGATGCCCGCCATGGACCTGATCCCCGCACCGGCCGACGTCCGGCTCGACCCGCGCCGCACCCTGCCGCTCGGGCCGGACAGCACCCTGGCCGGCGGGCCCGGCACCGAGGCCGCCGAGCGCTGGCTGCGCACCGAGCTGGGAGCCGCCACCGGGCTGGCGCTGCCCCGGGCCGACCGCCCGTCATCGAGCTGCGGCTCTCCCCCAGCCCGGCGGCTGGGAGGTGCCCCATGCGGCACTGGCACCGGAGGCCTACCGGATCGCGATCGGCCCCGAGCGGGCCCGGCTCACCGCCGGCGGCCCGGCCGGCGCGCACTGGGCCGCCCAGACGCTGCGCCAGCTGCTCGGCCCCGAGGCGTTCCGGCGGGCACCGCTGCGCCGCACCGGCTGGGCGCTGCCGCTCGGCGAGATCACCGACGCGCCGCGGTTCGGCTGGCGGGGCCTGCTGCTGGACACCGCACGGCACTTCCTGCCCAAGCCCGAGCTGCTGCGTTACGTCGACCTGCTGGCCGCGCACAAGCTCAATGTGCTGCACCTGCACCTGACGGACGATCAGGGCTGGCGTTTCGAGGTCAAGCGCTATCCGAAGCTGGTCGAGACCGGCTCCTGGCGGACCCGTTCGATGGTGGGCTTCCGGGACGGGCAGCGCTGGGACGACCGGCCGCACGGGGCCACTACACCCAGGACGACCTGCGCGAGCTGGTCGCCTACGCGGCCGACCGGGGGATCACGGTGGTGCCGGAGATCGACCTGCCCGGGCACACCCAGGCCGCCATCGCCGCCTACCCGGAGCTGGGCAACACCGACGTGGTGGACACCGCCGCGCTGGGGGTGTGGACCGACTGGGGCGTCAGCTCCCACGTGCTCAACGCGTCGGACGCCACCCTGGCCTTCTTCGAGGGCGTGCTGGAGGAGCTCCTGGAGGTGTTCCCGTCCGAGTTCGTGCACCTCGGCGGGGACGAGTGCCCCAAGGACGAGTGGCGGGCCAGCCCGGCCGCTCAGGCCCGGATCAAGGCGCTGGGGCTGGCCGGCGAGGAGGAGCTGCAGGGCTGGATGATCCGGCACTTCGGCCGCTGGCTGGCCGACCGGGGGCGGCGGCTGATCGGCTGGGACGAGATCCTGGAGGGCGGCCTCGCGCCGCAGGCCGCTGTCTCCTCCTGGCGGGGCTACTTCGGCGGGGTGGCGGCCGCGCGGGCCGGGCACCAGGTGGTGATGTGCCCGGAGCAGTACGTCTACCTGGACCACCGGCAGGCCGACGGGCCCGAGGAGCCGATCCCGGTCGGCTTCGTGCGCACCGCGGCGGACGTCTACCGGTTCGAGCCGGTCCCGCCCGAGCTGGACGAGGCGAGCGCCCGTCAGGTGATCGGCACTCAGGCGAACCTGTGGACCGAGTTCGCCGACCAGCCCCGGGACGTCGACTTCCGGGCGTTCCCCCGTTTGGCTGCACTCGCCGAGGTCGCCTGGTCCGAGCTGCCCAGGGACCCGGCGCAGCGGGACTGGCCGGGCTTCGAGCAGCGGCTCGGCGGCCACCTGGCCAGGCTGGACGCACTCGGCGTGGCCTACCGCCCGCCGACCGGGCCGCACCCGTGGCAGCGGCGACCCGGGGTGCCGGGCCGCCCGTCGGACGGGCCGCCGCCGGTGCGCTGACGCTCCGTCCGGCCGGCGGGGAACCTTCGGGACCGCCGGGTCGTCAAGATCAGGTGGCGGGGCGGCCTCCCTTCGGACCCCTGCGGCTTCAGTTCGGCAGCCCGGGCCCGTACTCTACGGGCGGTACCGCGAGCGCGGTGCGCGGCAGGCCGACCGCTCGGCGGCCGACCGGTACGGCTGGGCCCGGACCCGAGCGCAGCCAGGAGAGTGGAGCACGGTGGGACCCAGGTGAATCGGACGATCATGCTGCCGACCTCGCTGGCGGAGGCTGTCGAAGCCCTGGGTACCAGCCCCGCCGCCGTGCCGGTGGCGGGCGGCACCGACCTGATGGAGGCCGTCAACGCCGGGCGGCTGCGCCCCGCCGCGCTGCTCGGCCTCGGCCGGATCACCGAACTGCGCGGCTGGCGCTACGAGGACGGCGGCACCGCGGTGCTCGGCGCCGGCCTCACCCTGGCCCGGATGGACCGCCCCGACTTCGCCGCGCTGATCCCGGCGCTGGCCGACGCGGCCCGCACCGCCGGGCCGCCGCAGACCCGCAACGTCGGCACCCTGGGCGGCAACATCGCCACCGCCGCGCCGACCGGCGACACCCTGCCGGTGCTCACCGCGCTGGAGGCGCAGGTGACCCTGGCCGGCGTCGGCGGCACCCGGGACGTGCCGGTCAGCCACCTGCTCACCGGCCTCGACCCGATCCGCCCGGGCGAACTGCTCACCTGGGTGCGGGTGCCGCTGCTGCACGCCCCCAGGTGTTCCTCAAGGCCACCGGGCGCAGCGGCCCGGCCAGGGCCACCGCCTCGGTCGCCCTGGTGCTCGACCCGGCCCGGCGCGCGGTGCGCTGCGCGGTCGGCGCGGTGGCGCCGGTGCCGCTGCGCCCGCTGGAGGCGGAGGCCTGGGTGGCGGGCTGCATCGACTGGTCGGCGCGCGGCGAGGAGGGCGCCACGGCCATCGACCCGGCCGCGGCGGCCGCCTTCGGCGAGTACGTGGCCACCGCCTGCGTGCCGGACGGCTACGGCGCTGACCCGGCGTCGGGACTGCCGCCGCAGGGGCCGACGGCGGCGGCCGTGGCGCTACGGCGTACCGTGGCGGTGCTGGCCCGCCGGGCGCTGGGGAGGGCACTGAAGTGACGGCCGAGGGGATCGCCCAGATGGCGACCGAACCGACGATGCATCCCGCCCAGCCGGGCGACGGGCGGCCCACCGCCTCGTACACGCTGCGGGTGAACGGCTTCGAACGGCCGGTCACCGACGCCTGGATCGGCGAGAGCCTGCTCCATGTGCTGCGCGAGCGGCTCGGGCTGGCGGGTGCCAAGAACGGCTGCGAGCAGGGCGAGTGCGGGGCCTGCTCGGTGCAGGTGGACGGCCAGTTGGTGGCCGGCTGCCTGGTGCCGGCGGCGCTCGCGGCGGACAGCGAGATCGCCACCGTGGAGGGCCTGTCGGCCGGCGGCGCGGCCAGCGACGTGCAGCAGGCGCTGGCCGACTCCGGGGCGGTGCAGTGCGGCTACTGCACGCCCGGCATGGCGATGGCGGTGCACGACCTGCTGCAGCGCAACCACCGGCCCAGCGAGATGGAGGCCCGCCAGGCGCTCTGCGGCAACCTGTGCCGGTGCACCGGGTACCGCAGCGCGCTGGCGGCCGTGCAGACCGTCGCGGACCAGCGGGCCGCGCTGCTGGTGGAGGCCGAGGCGACCGCGGAGGCGGCTGACGAGGCGTCGGGACCGCCCGCCGACACCACCGAACCGGCGGCCCAGGAGCCGCCCGCGCCGGAAGGCGCCGTCGCCCAGGCGCTCGACCTGCCGGTCTACCAGGACGCCTGGAGCGGCACCGCTGCCGCCGGCGAGGTGCCGATCTTCGAGGCCGACGGCGACTGGATCGCCGCCGAGGAGGCGGTGCCCACCACCGCCGGCGGCCTCGGGACCATCCCGGCCCAGGGCTACCCCGGCTACGACACCGCCGGATACGCCCCGGGCACCGGCTATGACGCGGCGTCCGGCTACGAGCCCACCCCCGTGCACGGCACCGCCGTCCCGACCTTCGACACCACCCCGCGCAGGGCACCCCGTACGAGCCCACCCCCGCGCACGGCACCGCCACCCCGTCGTTCGACACCACCCCGGCCCAGGGCACCCCGTACGACCCGACCCCGGCGCACGGCATCCCGCACCAGGACGGCGGCTACCCGGCCGCGCCGCAGTACGCGGCCGACCCGTACGCCCAGGTGCCCTACCCGGGCACCGCCTACGACCCGCTCGGCTACCAGGCCACCCCGGCGCACGGCATCCCGGCGCCCGCCACCCCGTTCGACGGCACGGTCTACGAGACCGCCCCCGGCACGCCCGAGGCCGGCACCCCGCCCACGGCCTCCACCTCCCCGAGGACGGCCACGCATGACCGACCAGCTCGACCGCCCGGCCGAGAGCGCCCCGGCGCCGGCCCCGGCCCACGGCCTGGGCAGCTCGCCGCTGCGCACCGACGCGCTGCCCAAGGCGCTCGGCATCTACCCGTACGCCGCCGACCTCTGGGCGGAGGGGCTGCTCTGGGGCGCGGTGCTGCGCTCGCCGCACCCGCACGCCCGGATCGTCGCCATCGACACCTCGGCGGCGCTGGCGATCCCCGGGGTGCACGCCGTGGTGACCGCCGCCGACCTGCCCGCACAGCCGACGGAGGCCGACCGCCCGGTGCTGGCCGCCGAGGTGGTCCGCCACCACGGCGAGCCGGTGGCCGCGGTGGCCGCCGACCACCCGGACACCGCGCGGCTGGCCGCCGCCTCGATCCTGGTCGAGTACCAGCTCCTGGAGCCGCTGACCGACCCGGAGCAGGCCTTCAACGGCCCGGCCCTGCACCCGAACGGCAACCTGCTGCGCCACCTGCCGCTGCGCCACGGCGACCAGGAGCTGGTCGGCGAGGTGGTGGTCGAGGGGCTCTACCAGGTGGGGCGCCAGGACCCGGCGCCGATCGGCACCGAGGCGGGCCTGGCGGTGCCGCGCCCGGACGGCGGGGTGGAGCTGCACCTGTCCTCCACCGACCCGCACGGCGACCGGGACCGGGTGGCGGCCCGGCTCGGCCTGGAGCCGGACCGGGTGCGGCTGGTGGTCACCGGCGTGCCCGGCGCCAGCGCGGACCGCGAGGAGCTCTCCTTCCAGGTGACCCTGGCGCTGCTGGCGCTGCGCTCCGGCCGGCCGGTGAAGATGGTGCTGACCCGCGAGGAGTCGTTCCAGGCGCACAGCGGCCGGCACCCGGCGCTGCTGCGCTACCGCCACCACGCCGACGCCCAGGGCACCTTGGTCAAGGTGGAGGCGCAGATCCTGCTGGACGGCGGGGCCTACGCGGACGTCTCGGCGGAGGTGCTGGGCGCCGCCACCGCGTTCGCGGCCGGACCGTACGTCTGCCCGAACGTCTCGGTGGACGCCTGGGCGGTGCGCACCAACAACCCGCCGGCCGGCCGGATGCGCGGCGAGGGCGCGCTGCAGTCCTGCTTCGCGCACGAGTCGCAGATGGACCTGCTGGCCGCTCGGCTCGGCCTGGACCCGCTGGAGATCCGCCGCCGCAACGCGATGACCACCGGCGACTCGCTGCCCACCGGACAGGCCGTCACCTGCCCGGCCCCGGTCGGCCCGCTGCTGGAGGCGCTCGACGAGGTGCCGCTGCCGGCGCTGCCGCTGGACGACCCGGACACCGCCTGGCTGCTGCCCGGCGGCCCGGGCGGAGCCGGCGACCCGGCGGCGGTGCGGCGCGGCATCGGCTATGCGGTCGGCATGGTGCACATGCTGGGCGCGGAGGGCGCGGACGAGGTCTCCACCGCCACCGTGCGGGTCAGCGGGGACCACGCCACGGTGATCTGCGCGGCGGTCGACGCCGGGCAGGGCTTCGCCACGCTGGCGCGGCAGATCGTGCAGTCGGTGCTCGGGGTGAGCGAGGTCTACGTCGCGCCGGTGGACAGCGACCAGACGATCGCCGGCCCGTCCGCCCGCGGCCGGCACACCTGGGTCTCCGGCGGGGCGGTGGAGAAGGCCGCGCTGATGGTCCGCCACCAGTTGCTGCAGCCGATCGCCGCCGACTTCGGCATGTCGGTGGAGCTGCTGTCGATCGCCGAGGGCAAGATCACCTCCTATGACGGGGTGCTCGGCATGCCGGTCGGCGAGGCGCTGGAGGGCAAGGAGCTGTGGGCCACCGCGCAGTGCCGCCCGCACCCGACCGAGCCGCTGGACGAGGCCGGCCAGGGTGACGCCTTCGTTTCGATCGCCTTCTGCGCGATGCGCGCCGTGGTGGACGTGGACATCGAACTGGGCGCCGTCCGGGTGGTCGACGTGACGGTGGCCCAGGACGTCGGTCGGGCCCTGAACCCGGGCCAGATCGAGGACCGGATCGAGGCGGCGGTGGCCCACGGGGTCGGCGCGGCCCTGCTGGAGGACCTGCGCACCACCGCCGGCGTCCCGCACGACCTCTCGCTCACCGGCTACCGGCTGCCCACCTCGCTGGACACCCCCGAGGTGCGGATCGCCAAGCTGGTGGAGGAGCGCGACGTGGTCGCCACCTTCGGTGCCAAGGCGGTCAGCGCCGTCCCCGCCGTGGTGGCCCCCGCCGCCGTCGCCGCCGCGGTCCGCGCCGCCACCAACCTCCCGGTCGGCCGCCTCCCGATCCTTGCGCAGGACGCGGTGGTGGGCTGAGCCCGGGCGGCCGAAAAGGCCCGAGAACACCGGAATGCCGGGTCGACGAAAACGTCGACCCGGCATTCCGATTTCACGAGGCCATGACGGGAATCGAACCCGTGTACACCGCTTTGCAGGCGGTTCCCTAAGCCACTCGGGCACACGGCCGGCTGATGGGAAAAAGCTTAGGCGACACCCTGTGGGGTCGGTCAATGGCCGAATGTGACATCCGCATGAAGTCCTAGGACCAAAGGGTCAGGAGTAAACCCGGCACACGCGGCTTACCATGGCAGTCATGACCGCAACCGACTCCGCTCTGCTCGGCCAGCTCGCCCCGCCTGACCAGGGCGGAGTGCTGAGCGCGCGGTACCGCGCGCTGACGTTGGGGATCGTCTCGGTGGTGCTGCTGCTCGCCTTCGAGGCGACCGCGGTGAACACCGCGATGCCGGTGGCGGCCCGTCAGCTGCACGGGGTGGGGCTCTACGCGTTCGCGTTCTCCGGCTACTTCACCAGCACCCTGTTCGCCATGGTGCTGTCCGGCGAGTGGTGCGACCGGCGCGGGCCGGTGCTGCCGCTGTTCGCCGGGATCGGGGTCTTCGCCGGCGGGCTGGTGGTGGCCGGCGCGGCGGCCGACATGTGGCTGTTCGTCAGCGGACGGGCGATCCAGGGCCTCGGTGGCGGCCTGGTGATCGTGGCGCTCTACGTGGTGGCCGGGCGGGCCTTTCCGGAACGGCTGCGGCCGGCCGTCTTCGCCGCGTTCTCGGCGGCCTGGGTGCTGCCCTCGATCATCGGCCCCGTGGTCTCCGGGGCCGTCACCCAGCACCTGGGCTGGCGCTGGGTGTTCCTGGCCGTGCCGATGCTGGTGGTGCTGCCGCTCGCGGTGATGGGGCCGGCGCTGCGGCGGGCCGAGCGGGAGCAGGAGCCTCTGCCGGGCGGCGCGCTGAACCGGCGGCGGATCGGGCTCGCCGCGATGGCCGCGCTCGGCGCCGGGCTGCTGCAGTGGGCGGGCGAGCGCCGGGACCTGGTGGCACTGCTGCCCGCGCTGGTCGGGCTGGCGCTGCTGGTGCCCGCGGTGCTGCGGCTGCTGCCGGCCGGCACCCTGCGGGCCGGGCGCGGGCTGCCCACGCTGATCCTGCTGCGCGGGGTGGCGTCCGGTGCGTTCTTCGCCGCCGAGGCGTTCATCCCGCTGATGATGGTGACGCAGCGTCATCTGTCGCCGACCATGGCCGGCCTCACCCTGACCAGTGGCGGGCTCTCCTGGTCGCTCGGCTCCTGGCTGCAGGGCCGGCCCGGCGCCGACCGCCACCGCGAGCTGCTGATCCGGCTCGGCTTCCTGTTCACCAGCGTCGCCGTCGCGGGCGCCGCCCTGGTGCTGCTGCCCGCCATGCCGACCTGGACGGCGGCGGTGGCCTGGGCCTTCGGCGGGCTCGGGATGGGCCTGCTGATCGCCAGCATCAGCGTGCTGATGCTGAAGCTCTCGCCGCCCGAGGCGGCCGGGGCCAATTCGGCGTCGCTGCAGGTGTCGGACTCGCTGGGCACGGTGCTGCTGGTCGGCCTGGCCGGGGTGCTGTTCGCGGCGGGCGGCGGCGGTGCGGTCACGGCGGCCACCGCGGGCGCGAGCGTGCCCGGGGCGGCGTTCGGCATGATCTTCGTGGTGATGGCCGCGGTCTCGCTGGGTGGCGCGGCACTGGCCGGCCGGGTGCGGCCGCGCGACTGAACCGCCGCCGGGCCGTCAGGAGCGGCGCCGCCGGTGGTGCGCGACGGCGGCGGCCGCCGTGCCCAGCAGGGTGACGCCGGCCAGCGCCTCCGGGACGTTCGGCCCGGTGCTGCCGCCCAGGCCCGCGTGGCTGGCCCCGCTCGGGCCGCTGGGACGGCCGCTCGGGTCACCGTGCTCCTGGTGGTCGCCGCGGCCCGGCACGCCGCCGTGCACCGTGATGGTGGTGGTCGCCTTGTGCTTGGTGGCAGTGGTGCAGGTGATGGTCACGTCGTAGACGCCGGGCCGGGCATGCTCGGGGACCGTGGCGACCGCGCCGACCAGGCCCCGCAGCGCGCCGAGCTTGACCGCCGGGATGCCCTCGGCGGGGCCGGTGGACGCGCTGCCGGCTTGCTCGCGCGCCTTGAAGGTGGCCTGGCCGCCCGCGTTGTCGCAGTTGCCGCCGTCGAACAGGGTGAAGTGACCACCGGGGGAGACCGGGTCCGGCTCGATGACGACCGGGTTGGCGGCGGCCGGGTTGGCGGCGGCCAACCCGGCGGCCAGGGCGAGCAGCCCGGTGGCGGCGAAGTGACGAGCACGCATGGCGAGGGATTCCTTACGAACGGTGAGTGTCCTGAACACCAGGGGACGGGCTCCGCGGCCCCGCCGCACCCCGAGCGGACCGGCCGCGGGCCGGGAAAACCGGCTGCTACCTGGGGTGATGTCCGATCACCCGGGGTAGCGCCGAACGGGGTCAGCCAGCCTTGCCGAGGTAGCTCGACCAGCCGCCGGCCGGGCTCTCGCCGACCCCGAGCGCCTGCAGCTTGCGCAGCACCCCCGGGTCCTGCGCCTCCAGCCACTGCACCAGCTGGCGGAACGAGACCAGCCGCACCTCGGGCTTGCCGGCGATGGTCCGCAGCACCTCCTCCACCGCGTTCATGTAGATGCCGCCGTTCCACTGCTCGAAGTGGTTGCCGATGTACATCGGCGCGCGGTTGGTGGTGTAGGCGCGTTCGAATCCCATCAGGTAGGCGTCCCGGGCCTGCTTCTGCCAGGCGTCCTGCATCACCGGATTGCCCTTGGGGTCGTCGCCCGACTGGTTGTACATGATGTTGTAGTCCATCGACAGGACCTGGAAGGAGTGCCCGGGGAACGGGATGGACTGCAGCGGCATGTCCCAGAGCGCGCCGCCCTGGAACTTCTGCGGCCACACCTGCAGCCCGCCCGGGCCGCTGGCGTCGTACTTCCAGCCGCGGGCGGCCGCGGTCGGCAGCAGGGCGCGCTGGCCCTCCAGGCAGGGGGTGCGGCCGCCGATCAGCTCCTTGCGGTAGTCGAAGGGCAGCGCGGGCAGATCGCTGAAGCCGGTGTTGGTCCTCCACTTCATGACGAAGTCCATGGCCTGCTGGATCTCGCTCTCCCACTCGGCGGACGACCAGCGGCCGACCCCGTTGCCGCCGCAGAAGTGGCCGTTGAAGTGGGTGCCGATCTCGTGGCCGTCCAGCCAGGCCGCGCCGACCTGGGTCAGCGTGGCGTGGATGTGGTCGTCGGCCAGGTAGCCGATGTCGGAGGCGCCGATCCGGTGCTGGGGCGGGCGGTAGAGCTCCTTCTTGCCCTCGGGCAGCGTGTAGATGCCGCTCAGGAAGAACGTCATCGAGGCGTTGTGCTGGTTGGCCAGGGTGCGGAACCGGGAGAAGAGCTTGTTGTCCAGCTCGCCCGCGCCGTCCCAGGAGAACACCACGAACTGCGGCGGGCGCTGGCCCAGCTCCAGGGGTTCCGGGACGGGCTGGTTGGGCTGCGGGCCGGTGTCGGAGGTGGAGCCGTCGCCGATCATCACGGCGGGCGGCTTGGCCGGGGTGCTGGGGGTCGCCGGCGAGGACGATCGTCCCGCCGCCGCAGCCCCGGCCGGAGCCGCCTGGTGGCCGGCGGCGGCGGGTCGGGCGCAGCCGGCGGCCACCGTGGCGGCGGCGGTGGCGGCGCCGGCCGCGAGCAGGGAACGGCGGGACAGGGCGTCCATGATCACTCCAAGTCGGTGCGACGTGCACGGTTGCGTCCCAACGGCTGTGCGGTTTCCGATTGGTGGTTCTCTGTCCGCTGATTGACCGTTATGGGCGATTTGTCACAGAATCGCATGATCTGACCTGGATGGCGGCCCCGGCGGGTGTTCAACCGTCCGTTAGGACCAGCCGATCGGCGTGTCGACGCGTCAGCCGGAGCGAACGATCATTCAGATTGAAACGCAGGCAGGGTGGGAGGAGCGCGGGTCGCCATGTGGCAGTCGGTACTGAATGCCTACCACTCCCGAGTCGTCGAGCCCGGCCGGCAGCCGCTCTTCCTGCTGCTGCTCGGCCTGATCGCCGCCTTCCTCTTCATCCGGTTGAGCACCAGGCTGATCCGCCGCGGCACCCCCTGGTGGCCCGGCAACGTCACCCCCGGCGGCCTGCACATCCACCACGTGGTCTTCGGCCAGGCGCTGATGCTGGTCGCCGGGGTCGGCGGCTTCACGCTGCACAGCCCGAGCGGCCACCTGCGCGAGGCGTTCGCGCTGGCCTTCGGGATCGGCTGCGGCCTGGTCCTCGACGAGTTCGCGCTGGTGCTGCACCTGGAGGACGTCTACTGGAAGGAGCAGGGCCGCAAGTCGGTGGACGCGGTGATCCTGGCCGCAGCACTGATCGGCCTGCTGCTGCTCGGCCAGCTCCCGCTCGGCGGGTTCGTCGGCAAGGTCTCGCCCTCCCAACTGGCGGTGGCCGGCGCACTGCTGGTGCTGGTGGTGGTCAGCCTGCTCAAGGGCAAGCTGTGGACGGGCCTGCTCGGCGTGATGATCCCGCTGCTCGCGGTGGTCGGCGCGATCCGGCTGGCCCGCCCCGGCAGCCCCTGGGCCCGCTGGCGCTACCGCAGCCGCCCGCGCCGGATGGCCCGCGCCGAGCGCCGCGAGGCCCGGGTGCACCGGCGGCTGATGGCCGTCAAGACGGCCGCCTACAACCTGCTGGCCGGCGCTCCCGACGTGACCGCCGAACCGGCCGCCGCCGCCGCGCCGCCGCTCGCCGCACCCGCGCAGGTGCCGCCGCCGCCCGCTCGCTGGCGGCAGCGCTGCGGCGGCTACGCCGAGTGGTACCTGCGGATCGCCGCCGCGGTCAACCTGCTGACCGGTCTGGTCACGCCGTTCCGGGAGCGGGTGCACAAGGTCGACAGCGGCGAGTACTTCACCCCCGTGCTGTTCACCGCCGGCTTCACCGCCGCGCTGTTCGCCGCCCTGCTGGCCGTGATGCTGCGCCGCCGCAAGCGGGCCGCCTGGATAGTGGCCACCGCGGTGGTCGCCGGCTACGCCGTGCTGTTCGGGCTGGCCCTGCTGGCGCTGCCCGAGGACCGCGGGCACCCGTTCAACTGGGTATCGGCCGCCCTCACCGCGAGCGTGCTCGCCGCGCTGCTGCTCAGCCGGCGCGCCTACCAGGTGCGCGGCGCGCACGGCAACGTCCTGATCGGGCTGAGCAGCGCGGTGGCGGGCGCCGCCCTGGTGCTGGGGCTGGGCGCGGTGCTGATCCGGGCCAGCAGCTCGCCGCCGGTGCCGGACTGGGACGACAGCGTCCGGTACGCCGCGATCCGCCTCTTCACCACCACGGGCTTCGGCGAACTGGTGCCCACGGTAACCGTCGCCCGCTGGGCCGACCTGGCGATCAACGTGCTCGCCGCCGCCGTGTTCCTGATCGTGCTGCGGGTCTTCTTCCGCTCCCCGCGCGACCGGGTCTGGCTGCAGCCCGAGGACGAGCAGCGGCTGCGCGCCCTGCTGGAGCGGCACGGCGCCCGCGACTCGCTGGGCTACTTCGCGCTGCGCCGCGACAAGGCGGTCTGCTGGTCGCCGTCCGGCAAGGCCGCGGTGCTCTACCGGGTGGTCAACGGGGTGGCGCTGGCCTCCGGTGACCCGATCGGCGACCCGGAGGCCTGGCCGCAGGCGATCGACCGCTGGCGCGAACTGGCCCGGGCCAACGCCTGGGTGCCCGCCGTCACCGGCGCCGGCGAGCAGGCCGGCATCGCCTACCGCCGGGCCGGCCTCAAGGCCCTGGAGTTCGGCGACGAGGCGATCGTGGAGGTGGCGGGCTTCGCCCTGGAGGGACGCTCGATGCGGACCCTGCGGCAGGCATACAACCGGGTCCGCAAGGCCGGCTACACCGCCGTGATCCGCCGGCACCGGGACATCCCGGAGGCCGAGCTGGCCGAACTGGTGCACCTGGCCGACGCCTGGCGGCACGGGCGCACCGAGCGCGGCTTCACCATGGCGCTCGGCCGGCTCGGCGACCCGGCCGACGGCGACTGCCTGATGGTCGAGTGCCGCGACGAGAACGACCGCACCTGCGCGCTGCTCAGCTTCGTGCCGTGGGGCGCGCACGGCCTCTCGCTGGACCTGATGCGCCGTGACCGGGAGTCGGAGAACGGGCTGGTGGAGTTCCTGGTCACCGAACTGCTGCTGCGCGCCGCGCACGGCGAGCCCGCGGTCACCCGGGTCTCGCTGAACTTCGCGATGTTCCGCTACGTCTTCGAGGCCGGCGGCAAGCTGGGGGCCGGTCCGGTGCTGCGGCTGTTCCGGACCCTTCTGCGGTTCCTCTCCCGCTGGTGGCAGCTGGAGTCGCTGTACCGGGCCAACGCCAAGTACCAGCCGGCCTGGGAGCCGCGGTTCGTGCTCTACGAGAAGTCCTCCGAACTGCCGGTGATCGCGATCGCCAACGGCATGGCCGAGGGGTTCCTGGTTCGGCCGCGGCTGCTCGGCGTCGGCGCGCTGCGCCGCTCGTCCACCGATCACCCGTCCGCAGGCGCAGCCGATGCGCGGCGGCGGACCGCCGACTCGGCTGGACCGGGCCGGACCGAAGGGGAGGTGGACTGATGGCGAGACCGGACGGCGGGCCGGCCGGACACCGGAGCCCCTGGTCGGGGGCGGTGCTGCTGGGGGCGGCGATGGTCGCGGGCGCCTGGCTGGTCCAGGACGGCCTGCACGGCTCGCCGCCGCCGGCCCCCGCACCCGCCGAGGCGCCGGGCGTCGGCGGGGTGCGCCCGGCCGGGCTGAGCGGCACCCCGATGGGCCGGTCGCGGCCGGTGCGGATCAGCATCCCGGCGATCGGGGTGGACGCCCCGGTCAACGGCGTCGGCCTGGACCCCGAGGGCCACCTGGCCACCCCGCCGGACCAGGACCGCAACCTGGCCGGCTGGTACCAGGCCGGGGTGACGCCGGGTCAGCGCGGCACCGCCCTGCTGGCCGGGCACGTGGACACCGCGACCGGCCCGGCCGTCTTCCACGGGCTGGGCGCGCTGCGCCGCGGCGACCGGATCGACGTGCTCCGGGACGACCGCAGCACCGCCTGGTTCACCGTCGACGGAGTCGAGGTCTACCCGCGCACCGCCTTCCCCGACCAGCAGGTCTACGGCCAGGCCCCGGACCCCCAGCTGCGCCTGATCACCTGCGGCGGCGGCTACCGCAAGGGCGACGGCTACCAGGGGAACGTGGTGGTCTACGCCCACCTGGCCGGCCACCGCGGACCCGGGTGACGCGCTCCCAGCCTTCGGCCGGGGGTGCCCCCGTCTCAGGAACCCAGCAGCTCGGCCAGCGCCCGGTCGGCGTCCAGGTGCCGCAGCTCCTGGTCCTCGGGCACCGCCCGGTAGCTGGCCCAGAGGAACCGGCGCAGGTCGCCGGCCTCGAAGCGCACCAGCGCCACCCCCTCCGGCGCCCGCAGCTCGACCATGGTGTGCGTGCCCCGGCAGGGCCTCACGTGCACGTCCCCGAGCCCGCTCGGCAGCTCCAGCCCGCAGGCCAGCAACTGCCGGGCGAACACCCACACCACCTCGGCCGCACCCTGCGGCGCCGACCGCTCGTCCAGCGAGTACTCGGCCGGGAACACCATCCGCACCGCCAGCGGATCGTTCCGCCGGTACCGCAGCACCACGCTGAGGCCGCTGGACACCTGGGTGCTGAGGATCAGCCGGGCCTGGACGACGTGCTCGACACTGGCGCTGCGCATGGGGGGCTCCTTGGGGACGGGACATGCGGTCACCAGGAGAGAGCGGCGCGGGGGCGGGGGATTACCGGGGCGGACGGGTGATGTGGGTCACGAATGGCGGGTACCATAATGACCCCATCAAAAGTACCATTTCGGTATGGCCATGAATTTGCGACTCAGCGACGAACAGCAGGAAGCCCTGAAGACTCGGGCCGAAGCGGAGGGACGCAGCATGCATGCTGTCGTACTACTTGCGATCGAGCGGTACCTGAGCGAGGAGGCGGACCGGGAGTCGGTGCGCAAGCTCGGTGCCAAGTACGCGGCTCGCCACGCCGACCTGCTCCGGAGGCTGGGCGAGTGAAGTACCTGACCGCCCGCGAGGTCCTGGATCTCTCAGAGCTTGCCTGCCAGGGGCAGAGCATGGGCGTCCGGGACCTCGGACTACTCGACTCGGCGGTCCACCGCCCGAGGTCCGAGATGTTCGGGATCGAGGCCTACACCAGCGTATGGGAGAAAGCAGCGGCGCTGTTGCAGTCGCTGACCATCAACCACCCGTTCGTGGATGGCAACAAGCGCACCGCGTGGATGTGCACAGTGGTCTTCCTTGATCTCAATGGGGCCGAAATGCTGGCTGTTGACCAGGATCAGGCGTACAAGCTGGTGGTCGGGGTGGCTGCCGGTGTGCTCCATGAAATCAGCGATATCGCGCAGCGGTTGCGGCAGCTCCACGACGCCCGGTGACGGCTTGTGTCGGGCCCTGAGGTGACGCGGGGCCCGGTACGCTAGGCGGGTTGTCCGATCGCCCGCCGACTGCGGGGTGGGGCCGGGAACACCGCCCTGACCTGCGACAATCACCTTTTCCGGAGACCGTGAGTACTGCCGCCTCTTCGCCCGCGCCGTCCATCTCGCCGCTGTTCTCCGATGCCGCCGAGCCGCACCAGGCGGTTCGGCCCAGCGGGACCTCCGCCGCCACGCACCTGTCTCCGGCGTTCCCGGGCCGGGCGCCCTGGGGGACCGCCGGCAAGCTGCGCGCTTGGCAGCAGGGGGCGCTCGACAAGTACATCGAGACCCAGCCCCGGGACTTCATGGCGGTCGCCACCCCGGGCGCAGGCAAGACCACCTTCGCCCTGACCCTGGCCTCCTACCTGCTGCACAACCACCTGGTGCAGCAGGTCACCGTGGTGGCGCCCACCGAGCACCTGAAGAAGCAGTGGGCGGAGGCGGCCGCGCGGATCGGCATCCGGCTGGATCCGGCGTACTCCTCGGGTCCGCTCTCCCGGGACTACCACGGCATCGTGGTCACCTACGCGGGTGTCGGGGTCAACCCGATGCTGCACCGCAACCGCACGGAGTCCCGCAAGACGCTGGTGATCATGGATGAGATCCACCACGCGGGCGACTCCAAGTCGTGGGGCGAGGCCTGCCTGGAGGCGTTCGAGCCGGCCACCCGGCGGCTCGCGCTGACCGGTACCCCGTTCCGCTCGGACACCAACCCGATCCCGTTCGTCCAGTACGAGCCGGACACCGACGGCCTGCGCAAGTCGGTCGCCGACTACACCTACGGCTACGGGCACGCGCTGGCCGACCACGTCGTCCGCCCCGTGATCTTCCTCTCCTACAGCGGCAACATGCGCTGGCGGACCAAGTCCGGCGACGAGCTGGAGGCCCGGCTCGGCGAGCCGATGACCAAGGACCTGATCGCCCAGGCCTGGCGGACCGCGCTCTCCCCGCAGGGCGAGTGGATCCCCAATGTGCTGCGGGCCGCCGACAAGCGGCTCACCGAGGTGCGCAAGGCGATCCCGGACGCCGGCGCCCTGGTGATCGCCAGCGACCAGAACTCGGCCCGCGCCTACGCCAAGATGATCCGCGAGATCACCGGCAGCAAGGCCACCCTGGTGCTCTCCGACGAGGCCGAGGCGTCCAAGAAGATCTCCGACTTCTCGGCCTCGGACGACCGCTGGATGGTCGCGGTCCGGATGGTCTCCGAGGGCGTCGACGTGCCCCGCCTCGCGGTCGGCGTCTACGCCACCTCGATCTCCACCCCGCTGTTCTTCGCCCAGGCGGTGGGCCGCTTCGTGCGGGCCCGCAAGCGGGGCGAGACCGCCTCGGTCTTCCTGCCCTCGGTGCCGATGCTGCTCGGCTTCGCCAACGAGATGGAGCTGCAGCGCGACCACGTGCTGGACCGGCCGAAGAAGGAGGGCGACGGGCTCTTCGACGAGGAGGACCGGCTGCTCGCCGAGGCCGAGCGGGCCAACGACGGTCCGGACGGGGCCGGCGGCGAGGAGCTCTCCTACGAGGCGCTCGGGTCCGACGCGGTGTTCGACCGCGTGCTCTACAACGCCATGGAGTTCGGGATGCAGGCGCACCCGGGCTCCGAGGAGGAAGAGGACTACCTCGGCATCCCCGGCCTGCTGGAGCCGGACCAGGTGCACCTGCTGCTGCAGAAGAGGCAGAGCCGCCAGATCCAGCGCTCCAAGGCCAAGCCCGCCGAGGAGGCCGACCTGCTCGAACTGCCGGCCGAGCAGCGCCCGGTGGTGACCCATCAGGAACTGCGGGAGCTGCGCAAGGAGTTGAACACCCTGGTGGCCGCCTGGCACCACCGGACCAACCAGCCGCACGGCACCATCCACAACGAGCTGCGCCGCCAGTGCGGCGGTCCGCTGACCGCCCAGGCCACCGCCAACCAGCTCCGGGCCCGGATCGCCAAGGTCAAGGAATGGGCCCGCTGACCTCGCTTTTCCCGTCGGCGGAAACAACGGTCCGTCACCGTTCTGCCGACGGTTCGTCACGGTGATTCCGGCCCGGCGCACCACGAGTGCGCCGGGCCGTCCGCATTCCGACCGGCGAGTTCCCCGGAAACTCCCAGGTGTCCGTTACCCGGAACGACGGTGCTGGCGGCGGCCCAAACGGGCCCGCGAATTGCCGACGATTGCCCGGGTTGGTCCGAATCCAAAAAATCGATCTTGACCGAATTTTGGACAAGCACTTCCGCAGCGCCGATTCAGTTACTACTTTCTCCCCACGCTCTGCCGTAGGCACGACCTCCTACCGGAGCGCGCAGGGCCGCGTGTGCCGATGACGTCGCAGCAGGCCTGCCGCGTCCATCACCCCTGCGCGCGACTCACTCGGTCGGCGCGCCGGCCTGCCGGTCGGCCGACGCCGTGGAAAGGAATGCGTGTCGTGACCGCCGAGACCTCCCAGACCCTTGACCGCGGTGTCCGGGTGCTCAAACTGCTGGCCGACTCGGAGCGCGGGCTGACCGTCACCGAGCTGGCCGCCCGGCTGGCCGTCAACCGCACCGTGGTCTACCGGCTGCTGGCCACCCTGGAGCAGCACGGGCTGGTCCGCCGCGACATCGGCGGGCGGGCCCGGGTCGGCCTCGGGGTGCTGCGGCTGGCCCACCGGGTGCACCCGCTGCTGCGCGAGGCGGCGCTGCCCGCGCTGCGCAGCCTGGCCGAGGACCTCGGGGCGACCGCCCACCTCACCCTGGTGGACGGCACCGAGGCGCTGGCCGTCGCCGTGGTGGAGCCCAGCTGGACCGACTTCCACGTCGCCTACCGCACCGGCCTGCGGCACCCGCTGGACGAGAGCGCGGCCGGCAAGGCGATCCTGGAGGCCCGCAAGCACCCCGGCCAGCGGCGGCCCGAGCAGGCCTTCGTGATCACCCGGGCGGAGGAGCAGTCGGGCGCCAGCGGCGCCGCCGCCGCGCTGATCGGCCTGAGCGGGATCGAGGGCAGCGTCGGCGTGGTGATGCTCAACGGCCTGGTGCCCGAGCGGGTCGGGCCGCGGGTGGTGGAGGCGGCGACCGAGGTGGCGGACGCCCTGCGCTGAGCCGCGGTGTGTTTGGATTCCCCTTGTGCCTGCTGACTCCAACACCTCCTGGCTGACCCCGCGCCGCCGGGCGCTGACGCTCTGCGGCGCCGTCCTGGCCGTGCTGTTCCTGATGGTCGCGTTCGCGCCCCTGCCGTTCACCAAGACCTGGCCGGGCGCCACCGCCAACGCGCTGGGTAGCTACCAGGGCAACCAGGTGGTGACCATCACCGGTGCCCCGGTCCGGGCGACCAGCGGATCGCTGCTGGTGACCACCATCCTGGCCACCGGACCGAAGGAGTCGATCAGCCTGGAGGCGGCGTTGCAGGGCTGGCTGGACCCGAAGGTGGCGGTACTGCCCCGGGACAGCGTCTACCCGCAGGGCGACATGAGCCAGGCCCGCCAGGAGGTGGTGCAGTCCCAGGACAGCGCCACCGCCGCCGCGCTGAGCTATCTGCACCTCTCCCCGGACCAGGTGAAGGTCTCCGTCAACCTCGGCGACATCGGCGGCCCCAGCGGCGGCCAGATGCTCACCCTGGCGATCATCGACAAGCTGGCCGGCAACAACAAGGGCGGCGACCTGACCGGCGGACGCGACATCGCCGGCACCGGCACGATCGACGCCAACGGCGACATCGGCACGGTCGGCGGGGTGGCGCTGAAGACCCAGGCGGCGGCCCGCGACGGTGCCACCGTCTTCCTGGTGCCGCGCGCCGAGTGCGCCGACGCCAAGGTCAACACCCCGCCCGGGCTGCGGCTGGTCCCGGTGAACACGCTCAGCGACTCGGTGGCCGCGCTGAACGCGCTCGGCAGCGGCGGGCCGGTGCCCAGCTGCTGAGACCGCCCGTCTGATCAGGCCGTCGGCGGCTCCTCGCCGGCGGCCTGCGCCACCAGCGGCAGCACCCGGTAGGGCACCGGGTTCTCCAGCGCGATCGCGGTCGCCGCCCGGACGATCCCGTCGAAGCCCACCACCCGGTCGATCACCCGCTGCAGGTCGGCGTTGGAGCGGGCGACGATCCGGCAGAGCATGTCGCCCTGCCCGGTGATGGTGTGCAGCTCCAGCACCTCGGGCACCGCGGCGAGGTGGGCCCGCACGTCGGCGCCCTGGCCCTGCGAGATCTCCAGGGTGGCGAAGGCCGTCACCGGATAGCCGAGCGCCGCCGGATCCACCTCGGGCCCGAAGCCCCCGACCACCCCGCGTGCCATCAGCCGGTCCAGCCGGGCCTGCACCGTGCCCCGGGCGACCTGCAGCCGGCGCGAGCACTCCAGCACCCCGATCCGCGGCTCGGCGGCCAGCAGTTCGATCAGCCGGGCGTCCAAGGCGTCGATTCGGGACGCAGCACCGATATGGGGCGAAGCTGGCACGTGCATCGGAAGCCTCCAAGGCTGGGCAGTCTGTACAGCCGGCAGTCGCATTCTGCGACCAGAGCGCACAGCTTGACCAGCATTCGACCGAACAGTTGCGCAGCGACGTGAGCGGGGCCACTCTCCACCCACGACCCCGTGACGGGCACCCCCACCCGCCGCCACGGGCCGCCGGCCCCACACCCCGGGGCGGGCGAGGTCCTCACGCCTACAGGGAGGCAGTCATGACCGACACCGCCGCTCAGTCCGTCCCCGCCGACTCCTTCCCGGTGAAGGGGATGGACGCCGTCGAGTTCGCAGTGGGCAACGCCAAGCAGGCCGCGCACTACTACTCCACCGCGTTCGGGATGCGCTGCGTCGCCTACCGCGGCCCGGAGACCGGCCAGCGCGAGACCGCCAGCTACGTGCTGGAGTCCGGCTCCGCCCGGTTCGTCTTCACCTCGGTGATCAAGGCGACCACCGACCACGGCAAGTTCATCGAGCAGCACGTGGCCGCCCACGGCGACGGCGTGACCGACCTGGCCATCGAGGTGCCGGACGTCCACGCCGCCTACGCCTACGCCATCGAGCACGGCGCCACCGGCCTGGTCGAGCCGCACGAGCTGGACGACGAGCACGGCACCGTGGTGCTGGCCGCGATCGCCACCTACGGCGAGACCCGGCACACCCTGGTGGACCGCTCCCGCTACGCCGGCCCGTACCTGCCCGGCTACGTCGCCAAGAACCCCATCGTGGCGCCGCTCGCCCGTCGCAACTTCCAGGCCATCGACCACTGCGTGGGCAACGTCGAGCTCGGCAAGATGAACACCTGGGTGGAGTTCTACAACCAGGTGATGGGCTTCACCAACATGAAGGAGTTCGTCGGCGACGACATCGCCACCGAGTACTCCGCCCTGATGTCCAAGGTGGTCGCGGACGGCACCCGCAAGGTGAAGTTCCCGCTCAACGAGCCGGCCATCGCCAAGAAGAAGTCGCAGATCGACGAGTACCTGGAGTTCTACGGCGGGCCCGGCGTCCAGCACATCGCGCTGGCCACCAACGACATCGTGGCGTCGGTCCGGCAGATGCGCGAGGCCGGTGTCGAGTTCCTGGACACCCCGGACAGCTACTACGACACCCTGGGCGAGTGGGTCGGCGACACCCGGGTGCCGATCGAGGAGCTGCGCGAGCTGAAGATCCTGGCCGACCGCGACGAGGACGGCTACCTGCTGCAGATCTTCACCAAGCCGGTGCAGGACAAGCCGACCGTCTTCTTCGAGATGATCGAGCGGCACGGCTCGATGGGCTTCGGCAAGGGCAACTTCAAGGCGCTGTTCGAGGCGATCGAGCGTGAGCAGGAGAAGCGCGGCAACCTGTAACACCGCCAGTGGCCCGAGGCCCCTGGTCCTTCCGTCCGGACCGGGGGCCGTCGGGCTGCCCGGGTGCCGGCTCAGCGCACCACGGTCTGCACGTCCGGCGGATGCCCGTTCCAGGTGACGAAGACCGAGTTGGTGCTGTCCGCCTGGGTGAAGTCGACCCGCAGCCACTGGTCGCCGGTCCACATCTGCAGCTGCCAGCCCGGATCCGGCACGGCCGAGACCAGCTCGGCGCTGTCCGGGCGCAGGTTCACCGCGACCCGGCCGCCCGGCACCAGATAGCTCCGCACCGTGCCGCCGCCTCCCGGGGTGCTCGGTGTGCCCGCGTCGCTCGGCACCGGGTGCCGCTCGGCCACCGGGGTCGGGCTGGGCTCAGGGGCGGCGGGCGCCGGGGTCGGCGCGGCGGTCGGCGGCGTGGGAGGCGCGGGCGGCACGGAAGGTGCGGGCGCCGGGGTCGGGGAGTGCCGCACCGGCAGCGCGGCCGGCGGTTCGAACGCCGAGTCCGAAAGCACCGCGCTGACGCCCAGCCAGGACAGCAGCACCGCCGCCGTGGTGGCCAGCGCCCAGGCGCCCGTCTGAACCAGTCCGCTCCGCATCGCGGCCCATCCTGCCGCACGGCGCCCGCCCGCGGCCCGGCGGGATGGCCAGCTCCCTTATTGCGCAAGCTTCTTGAGAAAATGAGCGATGCCGTACGGTGCGGCCATGGCAACAGTCCTGGTGGTCGAGGACGACCCGCTCGTGCGCTCGGCCCTGATCCGGCACCTGTCCGACGTCGGGCACGCCGTCCGCAGCGTCGGCACCGCGCTGGCCGCCCTGCGCGAGGTCGCCCAGGTCGGCTGCGACCTGGTGATCCTCGACCTCGGGCTGCCCGACCTGGACGGCGGCGAGGCACTGAAGATGATCCGCGGCCTGACCGACGTGCCGGTCATCGTCTCCACCGCCCGCGACGACGAGACCGAGATCGTCCGGCTGCTCAACGACGGCGCCGACGACTACCTGGTCAAACCGTTCTCCGGGGAGCACCTGACCGCCCGGATGACCGCCGTGCTGCGCCGGCTCGGCACCGCCGCCGCCCCGGCCGCGCCGGTGCTGCGGGTCGGCGGCCTGGCCATCGACGCGCAGCGGCGCGAGGCGGTGCTGGACGGGCGGGCGCTGGACCTGACCCGCCGCGAGTTCGACCTGCTGGCCTTCCTGGCCGCGCGCCCCGGCGTGGTCGTCCCGCGCAAGGAGATCCTGGCCGAAGTGTGGCGGCAGAGCTACGGCGGCGACCAGACCATCGACGTGCACCTGTCCTGGCTGCGCCGCAAGCTCGGGGAGACCGCCGCCAGCCCGCGCTACCTGCACACCGTGCGCGGCGTGGGGGTGCGCCTGGAGGCCCCGGTCGCGCCGGCCCCGGCCGGCGAGCCCGGCCGGTGACCAAGGCCGCCGCCGGGCCGTCGTCCGGTCGGCGCGGCGGCCAGTCGCTGCGCCGGGCGCTGGTCAAGGCGGCCGTCGCCGGGACCACCATGGTCGCCCTGGCCTTCCTCATCCCGCTCGGCCTGACCGTCCAGCAGACCGCCCGGGACCGGGCCTTCACCAATGCCGACAAGCAGGCCGCCGCCCTCGGCCCGGCGCTGGCCATCACCACCGACCGGGACGACCTGGCCCGCGCCCTGGCCAGCACCGACGCGGGCGCCCGCGGCAAGGTCGCGATCCATCTGCCGCCCGACGCCGGCGCCACCGCGCCGGGCGCCACGGTGGGCACCGGCCGCGCCGGGGCGCCCGAGGTGGCCGCCGCCGCCCTCGGGCGGGTCCTGACCGTGCCGGTCCCCGGCGGCTATGCCCGGCTGCAACCGGTGGCCGTCAACCCGGCCCGGGTCGCCGTGGTCGAGGTCTACGTCGCCGAGAGCGACCTCACCCGGGGCGTCGGCACCGCCTGGCTGGTGCTGTCGCTGGTCGCCCTCGGCCTGGTGGCGCTCGCCGTGCTGGTGGCCGACCGGATGGGCGGGCGGATCGTCGGCTCGGCCCGCCGACTGGCCGCCGCCGCCCGGGCGCTGGGCGCCGGGGACCTGGCGGTGCGGGTCCCGGAGACCGGGCCGGAGGCCGACGGCAGCCCGGCCGAACTGCGCGACGCCGCCACCGCCTTCAACACCATGGCCGACCGGGTGGCGCACCTGCTGGCCGCCGAGCGGGAGCTGGCCGCCGACCTCTCGCACCGGCTGCGCACCCCGCTCACCGTGCTGCGCCTGAACGCGGCGGCGCTGGGCGACGGCGACGCGGCCGACGCCACCCGGCACGCGGTCGCCCAACTGGAGCGCGAGGTCGACCAGATCATCCGCTCGGCCCGCCGACCGGTGACCGAGGCCCCGGCCGGCCCGGTCGGCTGCGACGCCGCCGAGGTGATCCGCGAGCGGGTCGGCTTCTGGTCGGCGCTGGCCGAGGACGAGGGGCGGCCCTGGGGGCTGCACGGTGCCGAGGCGCCCGCGCAGGTGCCGGTGCCGCGCGGCGACCTCGCGGCGGCGGTGGACGCACTGCTCGGCAACGTCTTCCGGCACACTGCGGTCGGCACGGCCTTCGCCGTGGACGTGCTGGCCACCGAGCACGCGGTGATCGTCCTGGTGGGGGACGCCGGGCCGGGCTTCGACGATCCGTCGGCGGCGCTGCGACGTGGCGAGGGTCACGGCGGCGAGGGGTCCACCGGGCTCGGCCTGGACATCGTGCGCAAGCTGGCCGCGGTCACCGGCGGAGACCTGGCACTGGGCCGCTCGGCGGGGCTCGGCGGCGCCGAGATCCGGCTGCGGCTGGGTGTCGACGCGGCCCCGCCGGCCCCGGCCGCCCGCCGGCTGGGACGGGCCCGCAGGCGCCGCGACGGCATCGCCTGAGGTGGCCGCGGTCCTTCGCAATCACCTCTTGCACAGCACACGCCACAGCCACACCCCTCCGGTATGGTCGATGGCTGGTCGACCGGCCATCGGGATGGAGCGGGCAAGTGACAGTGGTGCATGAGGACCAGCGGACGGTGCGAACCGCCCCCCGGCCCGCCCCTTCGCCCGCAGAGAGGTGGCGACCCTGGGTCACCGCCCCGGTGCGGGCGGTGCGGGAGGCACCGCGCAAGCCGATGTGGATCGCCACCCTGCTGGCGCTGGCCTCGCTGTTCGGCTACGCGCTGGTCCGGCACCTGATCGGCACCGCCATGGTGGACATGATCGTCTACCGGGCCGAGGGCAACGCGGTGGTCCACCACCTCGACCTCTACGGGCTGCGGGTCACCGCGGCCAACCTGCCGGCCACCTACCCGCCGTTCGCCGCGCTGCTCTTCGTGCCGACCACCTGGTTCTCGGTGAGCTTCCTACGGGTCGCGGTCACCGCCGGCAACGTCGGACTGCTCGCCCTGGCGGCGCTGCTCTCGTTCCGGCTGGCCGGCTGGCCCAACCGGCAGCTGCGGCCGGTCGGCGTGGTGCTGGTCGCCGGGCTCGGTGTCTGGCTGGAGCCGATCTACACCAATCTGCGCTACGGCCAGATCAACCTGCTGCTGCTCTGCCTGGTGCTCTGGGACTTCAACGTCGCGCGGGACCGCGGCTGGAAGGGCGTCGGCATCGGGATAGCGGCCGGCATGAAGCTCACCCCGGGACTGTTCGCCGTCTACCTGCTGCTCACCGGCCGGATCCGGGCCGCGATCACCGCCGGCGTCACCTTCCTGGTCACCTTCGCCGCCAGCGCGCTGGTGCTCCCCGACGCCAGCAAGGGCTTCTGGACCAAGTACCTCTACGACTCCTCCCGGGTCGGCCGCACCGACATCGTCGACAACCAGTCGCTGCGCGGGATCGTCGCCCGCTTCGAGCAGGTGCACGTGCCCGGGCCCGGAGCCGCGCTGCTGGTCGCCGTGGTCGCGGTGGCCGGCCTCGCGATCGCCGCCCAGCTCTGGCGCGACAACCGCCGACTGCCCCGCGCCGAGGCCTGGGGCGTCTGCTGCACCGCCGTCACCGCGCTGCTGGTCTCGCCGATCAGCTGGACCCACCACTGGGTCTGGTGCGTGCCGCTGCTGGTGCTGCTGGCCGCCGAGGCGGACCATGAGCGCACCCGGCCGGCCGCGGTGCGCCGCCGGCGCTGGCGGCCGATCTTCGTGATGACGCTGCTCGGCTTCTGCTCCTTCGCGATGTGGATGGTGCCGCACGTCGGCATAGTCGACCTCCGGCTCAGCCTGTTCCAGCAGCTGCCCGCCGGCCTCTACCCGTGGATCGGGCTCTGCTTCCTGACCGTGGCCGCCCTGCGGGTGCGGGCCCGGCGACAGGCGGTGGGACGGCCGGTGGTGCCCCAGCCGCGGTCCGCCTCCCGGGCACCAGGGGCGCTGATCGCCCCGCGCACCTCCGCCGAGCAGCGCCCGCCCGCCGAGCAGCGCACCCCCGCGGTGCGCTGATCCGGGCCGTCGGCCGCACCGGCTCAGGCCAGCAGCGCGGCGAGCGAGCCCTCCAGGTCGAGGACGCCCAGCTCGCTGCCCGGCGGCACCAGCCGGTGGCAGCGCTCCAGCCAGGACGCCACGGTCGGCAGCGGCGCCTCCAGCAGCGCGTCGCCGCCCGGTGAGGTGAGCGCCAGGCAGAGCACGCTCTGCCTACCCTCGCGGGTGGGCCAGATCCGCACATCGCCCTGGCCGCACGGGCGGAAGGTGCCCTCGACCAGCAGCTCGCGGGCGAACACCCAGGTCACCGGGGAGCCAGTGTCCAGGTGGAAGGTGATGTGCACGGCGTACGGGTCGTGGCTGCCGTACGACAGCCGGGCCGGGACCGGGATGCTGCGCTCGGGCGAGAGCACCAGCTTCAGCTGCAGTTCCTGCTCCACCACGCTCGGCTGGACGTCCATGGCGTCGTTCCCCTCGATCGCTCCCACCGGCCCGTGCGGGCCGCTTCACCCGGAGAGAGCACGGGGGCGCCGAGGTCTTACACACATTCCGGGCGGATGTCCCGGGAATCTCCAACACGAGCGGAGGACGCCTCGAAAGGGCTACCCTTTGTGACTGCCCGGCGACGTGGCGTGCGTCCCCGCCGAGGCTCCAGGAGAGTGGATCAGCCATGTCGGACCAGCCAATGGTCGCCAGCCGGGCGGCCGCACCCGAGCCCGGCTACTACCCGGACCCGTCGGTGCCGGGCTTCGTCCGCTACTGGAACGGCGGTACCTGGGTGCCCGGGACCAGCCGTCCGGCACCCGCCGAGGGCGAGGTGCTGCCCCCGCCGCCGTTCGCCGACCGGCCGGCGGCGCGGCCCAACGCGCGCTACATCCCGCCGCCCGTGGTGCCCGCCCCGCCCACCGCGCCGGAGCCGGCCGTGGTGGTGGCCGGCGAGGACTGCGAGACCGGGCCGGTGTTCCTGGACGAGACGGGCGCCAGCGCGGTGTTCACGCTGGGTCCGGCGGCCCAGCTGGACGAGCCGGGGTGGCGGGCCGATCCGCATGAGCAGCGCGGGCTGCTGGAGACGGGGGGAGCGCCGCGCTGGGTCTCCTGGGGGGTCACGGAGGGTACCGGCGCGCACGGGGCGGCGGGGGCGCCTGCCGCGGGGGCTGCTCCGATTGCCGAGGCGGGGCCCGCTTTCGCGCCGGCCTCGGCTCCGGCGCCCGTTCCCGCACCGGCTCCCGTTCCCGCCCCGGCACCCGTGCCTGTGCCTGTGCCCACGCCTGTGCCCACGCCTGTGCCCACGCCTGTGCCCGCGCCTGTGCCCGCGCCCGCGCCTGTGCCGGTGGCGGCTGCCGCGCCGGTGCCGGGGACCGTGGTGCCGGGCACCGCAGCCATGGCCGCCGCTCCCGGGCCCGCTCCGATCGCGCCCGCGCCTGCCCCGCTGCCGGCCATGCGCCAGAAGTCGGCCCCGCCGACCTCCGATGCCACCAGGGCGCCGGCGGCACAACCCGCGGGAATCGGCCGCCGACTGCTGGCCAGGCTGGTGGACCTGCTGCCACTGGCCGCCGTCGGCACCGCCGTCGGCCTGCCGCTGGTCACCCAGACCAGCGCTTACCTGCAGCAGAAGCTCGACCAGGCCCGGACGGTCAGTCAGCTGACCCGCCGCGAGGTGGACGTCTGGCTGATCGACGGCACGGTCATCGGGCGGGTCGCCCTGCTGCTGGGTGCGCTGCTGCTGGCCGGCCTGCTGCTGGAGGTGCTGCCCACCGCGCGGACCGGCCGCACCCTGGGCAAGCGCCTGCTCGGCCTACGGGTCGTCAGGGTCGGGACCAGGCAGCCGCCGGGCGTCGGCCGGGCCTGCGGCCGTTGGCTGGTCGGCCAGCTGCTGCTGGTCACCGTGCTGGGACTGGCCGGCCTGGCGGCCTGGCCGGACAAGGCGGCACGCACCACGGTGGTGCGCGGCTGACCGGCGGTCAGGATCGGTTCAAGGTCGGCGAAACGGGTCTGATATCCGTAGAAGATACGATTTGCGGTGATCTACTGCTCATATGAGCAGCTACGACCCGTCGAACGCCGATCCGGAAGGAGGCGGCAAGCCCTCCTTCGACAAGCAGCCGCCGCAGCCCGGCGCGAACGGCTCTCCGTACAACGGCAAGCCCTCCGACCCCGGTGACTACCAGGGCAGCTACGGCGGCCCTGCGCCCGGCGGCAGCCCGTACGGCTCCTACGGCGGCGCGCCCGGCGGCGTCCCCCAGGGCGGCCCGCCCCAGATCGCCGGCATGCCCCCGCTCGGCACCTGGCCGAGCCGGATCCTCGCCCGCCTGATCGACTACGTGCTCATCCAGGTGGTCGCCTTCGCCGTGACCCTGCCGATCAGCGGCTTCGACCGGAACGGCTGGACCGAGGGCGTCTGGGTGTACTACGCGCTGTACCTGGTCTACGACGGCGTGATGCTCTCCCGGGACGGCCAGACCCTGGGCAAGAAGGTGATGAACGTCCGGGTCGCCATGCTGAGCGACGGCTCCCGCCCGAACCGCCAGGCCGCCTGGACCCGGGCCGCCGTCTTCACCGTGCCCGCGGTGCTCTGCTGCGGCCTGTGGTGGCTGGTCGACGGCATGTTCGGAGTCTTCGACAAGCCCTACCGCCAGTGCATCCACGACAAGGCGGCGAAGACCGTGGTGGTCTCCACCAACTGACGCACCGGCAGAAGCACCGGCAGCCCCCGGTCGACCGGCGGACCCACCCGCTAGCGTTGCCCCGGTCCGGCCCGCGCCGACCGGACCCGTCTGCCACCCGGGGGAGCACCGTGATCACGACCGTCGACCTGGCCGCCTGGCCCACCACCGAGGCGGCCGCCCTGGCCGAGCAGCACCGCCTGCGCCCCCTGGTCGAGCCGCACGGCCCGGCACCCGCCCCCGGCGCCCTGGTGGCCGGAGTCGACGTCGCCTACGACGACGAACGGGACGTGGTCGCCGCCGCGGCCGTCCTGCTCGACCTCGACACCCTGGAGGTGGTCGAGCAGGCCACCGCCGTCGGCCGGATCGCCTTCCCCTACCTGCCCGGCCTGCTGGCGTTCCGTGAGCTCCCCGCCGTGATCGACGCCCTGTCCCGGCTCACCCGCCGACCGGACCTGGTGGTCTGCGACGGCTACGGCCTGGCCCACCCGCGCCGCCTCGGCCTGGCCAGCCACCTCGGCGTGCTCACCGGCCTGGCCACCATGGGCGTGGCCAAGACCCCGTTCACCTTCAGCAGCACCGACCCGGGCCCCGAGCGCGGCGCCTGGACCCCGCTGGTCGACGCCGGCGACGGCAGCGAGGTCGGCCGCGCGCTGCGCACCCGCGCGGGAGTGAAACCGGTCTTCGTCTCGGTGGGCCACCGGATCGGGTTGTCCGAGGCCGTCTCCGCCGTGCTGGCACTGACCCCCAAGTACCGCCTGCCGGAGACCACCCGGCAGGCCGACTCGCTCTGCCGGCGGGCGCTGGGGGAGGCGGTGAGGGGTTGAGGCGGGGGCGAGGTGGACGGCGTTGGTGGCGTTGACCTCAGTTGCCTTGCGAGGGTCCTCGGCGACGAAGGCCTAGCCACCTTGCGGAGCAGCGATGCCCACGACTACATGCCCTTACATCCCCTTACATCCCCTTCGGAGCGTCGGCACCGCGTGCGTTGATCTCGCGGTCGATGGCCGCCGGGTCCGGCTTCGGCAACTGGGTGGAGTTGCGTGACGGGAGTTCGAATTCGCCGCTGGGTACGTACGGCGTGTTGCGTGGCGGGAGTTGGAACTCGCCGCTGGGTACGTACGGCGTGTTGCGTGGCGGGAGTTCGAATTCGCCGCTGGGGACGTACGGCGTGTTGCGTGGCGGCAGTTCGAACTGGCCATCACCTGCGGGGACCACGTAGGGCGCGTCGATGAGCTTGGTGGCGAAGGGGTCGGGGCTGCCCGGCGGGAGCACGTACGGCGCGTCGATCACGGCGCTCATGGTGCTCGCGGTGGTGGCCGACTGGGTGGTGGTGGCGGCGGCGGGGGTGGGGGCCGGCTGGTTGATGGCTGCCAGCTGGGCGGCCACCGACTGGTCGGTGCTGCGGTAGTTCTGCGCCATCGCCACCAGCTTGCCGCCGTAACCGTCCATGTCCTTGGCGAGCCCGTCGAGCAGCGTCTTCCAGGCGGCGGTGCAGTCGTGCAGCGCGCCGGCCGTCGCCCAGCCCTGCAAGCCCTCGGAAGCCTGGTCGCTCGGCTGGACGATCTTCGTCGTCTCCCCTGGTATCTGCTCGGCGATCTGCTGGCCGCTCTTTCCACTGGCGGTCAGCACATCGGGATTCACCTGGAGCGTTTGGCTCCCCTCGGGCTCCTGCATGGTCCCCCCATGTGTCTCATCGGATACTCTGGGTAGGCACCGTAGCAGGAGCATCCGACACTCGCACATGAGTACGGAGGCCCAGTTCCACCCAGTTCGGCGGCGCACGACTGCCGGGCGGACACCCGTGGTGGTGGACACGACGGTTGGCGTTGCGTTGAATACTGGGCAGGCTCGGACGGACACGAGGACGGGGGAGGGCGCGAACCGTGGCCGACAACGGGAGCAGCGGCTCCGGCTACCAGGTCGAGGTGGACAGCCTGCGAGCGTTCGCCGGACAGGTGCGCAGCCTGCTGGCCGACTTCCAGGCGAACGCCGACGGACCCACCGCGCACGCCAAGTCGGGCATCGCCCGCGGCTCCCTCGGCGACTTCGCCGAGGCCACCGCGCTGCACAACCAGTACGACGTGATGCGTGACGGCCTCAAGGACGTCCTCACCGCCCTGCAGCAGGCGATCGACGAGGCCCAGAAGAAGGCCGACCTGACCGCCAGTAACTACGAGGAGCAGGAGCACCAGACCTCCCAGAGCCTCCAGGTCACCTCCGACGGCTGGTCGGTCGGCAGCCCCGCGACCGCCGCCGCCTACGGCGCGTCCGCCGCCGGCGGTGCGGCGGCGGGCGCCGTGGCCGGTCGGTCGGCGGCCAACCGGGCCGCGAACCGGGCGGGTGCCGATCCGAGCACCGGTGACGCGGCGGCGCGCGACGGTGCGGTGCCCTCGCTGGCGGGGGCCCCGGCGGGCGCGCCTGCGGGCGGCAAGCGCAAGCCGGGCGGCGCGAAGCCGGACCAGGGCGCGCCGGCGAGTGACGGCCAGGACGGGACGGAGCTTCCGCAGTGGTGACGACTCCTCAGGATCTGGTGGTGGACTTGGTGGCGATGCCTAGGGCGACACGGGGTGAGTCGGCGTGAGTGACGATGTGACGGACTTCAGCGGCTACAGCCACTCCCAACTGCGGAAGATGGTCGAGTCGCTGAACTCCGGCGACGTGATGTCCGCCAGCGACCCCTGGCGTCGCGCCGCCAACACCCTCAAGCAGATCCGCACCTCCCTGGACACCGCCTCCGGCGACGCCACCCAGAAGTGGGAGGGCAACACCAGCGACGCCTTCTACGGTGCGATGACCAAGCTGGCCGGCAACGTCAACAACACCGCCGCCTACGCCAACGACGCGGCCAACACGCTGCAGATGATGTCCGAGGCCATCGACCAGGCCAAGCACGACATGCCCGAGGAGCCGGGCTTCTGGGAGCAACTGGGCAACGGGATCTCGGACACCGTCCAGAACACCATCGGGACCGGCGACGACAGCACCAAGACCCCGATCGCCGACCAGCGCAAGGCCCAGGCCGTCGCGGTGATGCAGACGCTGGCGAACAAGTACCGGACTGCGGTGCCGGTGTTGAAGCCGCCGCCGATGAACATCCATGGCGATGAAAACGTCCCACCGCCGGATCCGACGGCCGCCGCCGCCCTGAGCGCCTTTGTCATGGGTGCCGGTGTCGGTGCAATCGGCGGCTATGCGACGGCGCCGGATACCCAGCAGGCAGCGAACCGGGCGGCCACCGCGAGTACCCCTGCTCCGAAGCCCCGTCAGGTCTCGTCGACCACCTCGGCAGGGCCCACGGACTCCGGGATCAAGGGCGGTGTCCCGAACTCGGCGCCCACGGCGCCGAAGTCCGTCGCGATCGGCTCGGGAACTGCACCGGTGGCATCCACAGCCGAGCCGCAGGGCGGGGCTCCGTTGCCCACCGCGCCGACGACGGGCACCAGTCTGGACCACACGGCACTCGCCGGTCGGCCTCCGGCGATCGCCACCGGCGGCGCACCGAGCGGCATGCCGAACGGCATCGCGCCGACCGGCACCAATCCGATGCCGGTGGGCCTCGGCACCAGCGCCGGTCAGAGCCCGCTGCTGGGCGAGCGCGGCTCACGTGGCGCGTTCGATGCGCCGCTGACGCCTCGTGGGGGACGGCCCGGTGCGGGATCGACGCCTCGTGAGGGTGTCTTCACCGGCGAGGGCGAGCCGACTGCGAGTGGTGGCGGACGCGGTCCTGGCGGGACGCCAGGACTCGGAGAAGCGGCCGGGATGCCGGGCGGCCGAGCCGGAGCCGGGCTGCGTGGTGGTGCTGCCAGCCGTCGGCGGATCGGTGCCGTCGGCGAACCGGAGGAGCCGGTGGGTGGTGCGGCGAGTGGGGCCCCGCGCGAGAGGGCCTTCACCGAGGGCGGCACTGGCCTCGGTGCTCGCAGCAGGGCCGGCGCGGAGCGCGTCGGGGAACCCGGCGAGGAGGGCATGGGTGTGCCTCCCGGCACGCGGGACACACGGCGTAAGAAGAAGCCCACGGGCAAGCGGGCGGACTACCTGGTCGAGGATGAGGAGACCTGGGCGTCGGATGAGGACGCCAACCCCGGCGTGGTGGAATGAGGGGCTGACGTCGACGAGTGGGGGAGCGGTCATGACCGGCAGGCGGTCGATGCGGGGAATGGCCGCTCTGGCGGCTGGGGCCCTGGTGTGGGGCTTGGCGGCCGGGCCCGCTGTAGCGGACAACATCCGGGACCAGCAGTGGGCACTGAAGGTCTATGACGCCCCGAACAAGGTGTGGCCGATCAGCCAGGGCGATGGTGTCACTGTCGCGGTGATCGACACGGGAGTAAATGCAGATCATCAGGATCTGACTGGTCAGGTTCTCCCCGGAGCTGATTTCTCGGGTGAGCAGACTGATGGGCGGGTCGACATGCAAGGTCATGGGACCGCCATGGCCAGCCTGATCGCCAGCCATGGGCATGGGGACAACGCTGGAGTGATGGGGTTGGCCCCGAAAGCGAAGATCCTTCCGATTCGGCTGCAGCTATCCGAGGTGGGGGACGTCCAGGCAAGCGGCGGCGATCGCTTTGCGGAGGCGCTTCGCTACGCGGTTGATCACGGGGCCAAGGTCGTCAGCATGTCGATCAGTGGTGCGATGCGGACTAACCCGGATGACCGCGCGGCGGTGAATTATGCGCTGTCACGGGACGTGCTCCTGGTGGCGGCCAGCGGGAATCTGGGGTCAACTGTCGAATACCCGGCGGCTTTTCCGGGAGTGATGGCAGTCGGGGCAGTCGACAAAACCGGCAACATCTGGGAGAAGTCTGACCAGGGGCCCGAGCTGTCGCTTGTGGCTCCCGGGGTCGGCATCACTCATGCCGGATACAAGTCAGCCACAGATTATGGCTACTCAGACGGCACCTCCGACGCCACCGCCTACGTTTCCGCCATCGCCGCCCTGGTGCGCTCCAAGTACCCCGACCTCACCGCAGGTCAGGTGATCCGCCGGTTGATCACCACCGCTGTCGCGCCGTCTGACGGCACTGCGGTGCCCAATGACCGCTACGGCTACGGGATCGCGTCTCCGTCGAAGGCGCTGGCGGCGAACCCCGCAGTGGACGGCGGGCCGAAGGACAACCCGTTGCTGAACCGGGTGGAGTCGCAGGGCGCGCCCGATTCGGCGTCGCCCGCGCCGGTGCCGCAGGTGGCGGCGGGTGGTGGCGGCGGGGTGTCGGTGTGGCTGTATGTCGCGGGTGGGGTGGTCCTGTTGCTGGTGGTGGGCGGGATCGTCGTGCTGGTGCGGCGGGTCACGGCGTGACGCTGGAGTGCTACAGCTGCGCCCGGACGGCGGTGCTCGACGAGTTGCCGCCGCGTGAGCGGGTGGCGGTGGATGAGCACTGGCGGGTGGCGCACGCGTTCGGGGCGGGGTTGCTGGGCTGGCTGGTGCTGCTGCCCCGACGGCATGTGCTGAGCATCGCCGAGCTCACGGACGACGAAGCGGCAGCGCTGGGCCACTGGCAGGTGCGGCTGTCGCGGGCGCTGACCGAGGAGACGGGTTGCCGGAAGGTCTATGTGGCCCAGTTCGCCGAGGCGCCGGGGTTCGGGCATGTGCACTTTCATCTGGTGCCCCGGCCGCGGGAGTTGGCGGAGGAGTTGCGCGGGCCGAGGGTCTTCGGGCTGCTCGGCGATGAGGCCGGCCCGTCGGAGCGGGAGCGGGACGAGTTCGCGCTGCGCCTGGCCAGCCGGCTCGGCCGGTCGGCATCGTCACAAGATCGATTTTCCTCCTGACAAGGCGCCAAGTGCGGGACTAGGGTCGTGTGCATGTCCGATTCCACTGACTTCTTCGCCGGCCTGCACCACGTCCAGCTCGCCATTCCGCCGGGGGCCGAGCCGCTCTGCCGGGAGTTCTGGGGCGACGTGATGGGGATGACCGAGCTGGAGAAGCCGCCGGTGCTGGCGGCCCGCGGCGGCTGCTGGTTCCGCGGTGGCGGCCTGGAGGTGCACCTCGGCGTGGAGCAGGACTTCGCCCCCGCCCGCAAGGCGCACCCGGGCATCCTGGTGAACGGCCTGCGGGCGCTGGCCGAGCGGCTTGCGGCCCATGGCCACCCGGTGCAGTGGGACGGTGAGTTCCCGGGGCACGACCGCTTCTACGCCTTCGACAAGCTGGGCAACCGCCTGGAGTTCCTTGAGCCCCACCAGGCTTGAGAACGACCTGCCCGCGACGATGACTGGGAAGACCTTCGCCCCGGCCCCGCCGGAGCCGCTGCCGCGTGATCTGTTCGATCCGGACTGCCTGCCGAATCCGGTGCCGATCAGGTTCAGCGAGAAGTGGGCCTGGCTGGTGCTGCGTTGCCTGGAGCCGGGGCCGCGGCGGTTCTCGGAGCTGCGGGTGCCGCTGCACTGGGTCACGCCCAAGGTGCTGACCGAGACGCTGCGCTCGCTGGAGCGGGACGGGCTGCTGACCCGGACCGAGTTCCAGGAGCACCCGCCCCGCGTGGAGTACGAGTTGACGACGTTGGGCCACTCGCTGTTCGGCCCGATGGACGCGGTCTGCGGCTGGGCCAGGGAGAACCTGGGCCGGCTGCTGGCGGCCCGCGAGGCGCATCCGGCACCGTCGAAGTAGGCGTCGCGGCCGGCGTCGAACGTGGCGAGCCGGCCGTGGAGGGAAACCCCCGCTACCCCCGCTACCCCCGCTACCCCCATTGCCCCCTTTGCCCGGTGGCTCCGCCGACCGGTCAGGCGACCAGTTCGCGGGCCTCCAGGTAGGTCCGCACCACTGCCATGCCGTACACCGGCTGGATCAGTTGCTGGCCCTTGAAGAACGGCCGAGCCGGGGCGAAACCGGCCGCGACGAGCAGCTCGCGGATCTCTGCTATCTCCGCCTCGCTGCGGGCCGTGAAGCGGACCTCCCAGCCCTTCTTGTACGTCGACCCCCGTTCGCCGGCCCGGCGGGCGGGGTCGGGCCGCCGGACGTAACCGGGCAGCCGGCCCAGGCGCAGCTGCGCCGCGCTCAGACCTGATGTTTCGTCATATGGCATGTCCCGATGGTAGGCAATGGCCTCCGGCTGCTCGCGGGGAGGGAGGATTCCGCGTGAGTGGTCCGGGTCACATGGCGATTGGGGAATGCATAGCGTGGGTACTACGCGCCAGCAAATCGCGTCCAATTACTCCGAATGAGTGAGGGTATGGAGACTTTAGTGCGGAGCTGTCCCGGTTTGACGACGGTTCCGTAACGGTGCGTCAGTGCACGACTCCGGCGACCGGGTGACGGGGGAGGGTTGTCGCATGAGCTTCCAGATGCCGCCCACCGCCCTGTCCCTCGAAGAGCTGTCCCGCCGCCAGCAGAACGTGATCACGGCAAGTCAGTTGCGGGCCCGGGGAGTTCCGTCCCGGGTGGTCAGTGAGCACTGCCGGCGTGGCGGCCCATGGCAGCGTCTGCTGCCCCGGGTCTACCTGCTGCAGCCCGGCGAGCCGACGCCCGAGCAGCGGATGTGGGCCGCGCTGCTCTACGCGGCCCAGAACGGGCGCGAGGAGGGCAGCGGCACCGGCGCGGTGATCACCGGTGCGGCCGCGCTGGCGCTCTACGGCTTCAGCGGGGTGCCGCGGCTGCCGGCCGTCACCTGGGTGCAGGTGCTGGTGCCCCGGCAGCGCCGGCTGCGGGACGTGGGGGAGGTGCGGATCCGGCGCACCGCCCGGGAGTTGGAGGCCCGCGAGGTGCACGGGCTGGCCTGCGCCCCGGTGCCGCGGGCGGTGGCGGACGCGCTGCGCGAGTGGACCGACAGCGGGGTGCTGGAGGCGGGGCTGCTCGGGCCCCAGGTGCTGCGGACCGTGCTGCGCGAGGCGGTGGCCGACGGCTGGGCGGACGGTCCCCGGGCCTGCCCGCCGGCCGAGCTGCTCGCCGAACTGCGCGAGGCGGACCTGCTGGCGCAGCCGCGGATCCGCGCCGCGGTGGACGAACTGCTGGCCGCCGAACGGCAGTCGACGCTCGGCGGGGTGCTGGAGCTGGCCGCCGCCGAGCTGCTGCCGGACCCACTGACCGGGCCCGAGCTGCGGATGCGCGGTGGCACCTTCGTGGCGGTGCCCGACCTCTACTGGCCGC
Source organism: Kitasatospora acidiphila (assembly GCF_006636205.1). Classification (NCBI taxonomy): domain Bacteria; kingdom Bacillati; phylum Actinomycetota; class Actinomycetes; order Kitasatosporales; family Streptomycetaceae; genus Kitasatospora; species Kitasatospora acidiphila. Next base: position 5,718,545 of record NZ_VIGB01000003.1, read on the forward strand.
AGGAGGGCGTGGCGGTCGAGGTGGACTCGGCGCTGCGCTGCCTGAGCGACGGCGAGACCGCCTGGGTGCGGGCCGGGCAGCACCGGATGACGTACCTCGGGGTGCGGGTGCTGCACCTGACCGCGAATCAGGTGGCGGACGAGCCGGCCGCGGTGGCCGATGAGCTGCGGCAAGCCCTGCTGACCGGCGGCACCGACCTGGTGGAGCTGCAGATCACCGAGGGCTGACCCAGCCCTGGCGAAGACTCCGCGAAGGCTCAGCCCAGCTCCGGCTTACCGCTCGGCCCAGCAGCCGCTTGCCGCTCGGCCCCGCGCCGGCTCGTCGCTCGGCCCAGCAGTCGCCTGCCGCTCGGCCCCGCGCCGGCTCGCCGCTCAGCCCAGCACCGGTTCGCCGCTCAGCACCACGCCCGCCGCCCGCAGCTGCTCCAGTGCCTTCGCCGTGGTCTCCGGTGCCACACCCGCCGTGAGGTCCAGCAGCACCCGGGTGGTGAACCCCTCCCGTGCCGCGTCCAGTGCGGTCGCCCGCACGCAGTGGTCGGTGGCGATGCCGACCAGGTCCACCTCGTCCACCGCATGCTCGCGCAGCCAGTCGGCGAGCGTGCTGCCGTTCTCGTCGAAGCCCTCGAAGCCGCTGTAGGCCGCGGCATGGGCGCCCTTGGAGAAGACCGCCTCGATCGCGCCCGAGGTGACCGAGGGCGCGAAGTTGGGGTGGAAGCCGACCCCCTCGGTGCCGGCCACGCAGTGCGGCGGCCAGCTGTCCACGTAGTCGGGCTCGGCGGAGAAGTGGTCGCCCGGGTCGAGGTGGTTGTCCCGGGTGGCCACGATGTGGTCGTAGGAGCCGCGCTCGGTGGCGATCAGCTCGGTGATCGCGGCCGCCACCTCGGCCCCGCCGGCCACGGGCAGGCTGCCGCCCTCGCAGAAGTCGTTCTGCACATCGATGACGATCAGGGCCCGGGACATGGTGTTGGATCCTTGCTGAGGGTCGGGTGGCGAGCGGGGTGGCCGCTCGGGAGTGTGGCCACTCTAGGGAGTGCCGGTGGAGGGTGGAAGGGGCGCCCCGCCGAGGGCTGTGCCTCGCCGAAGGCTGTGCCCACTGAAGCAAGCGCCTCGCCGAAGGCTGTGCCCACTGAAGCAAGCGCCCCGCCGCAGGCTGTGCCCCGCTGGAGCACGGAAGCGGCGCCCCGCCCGCCCCGGGTCAGTGCAGCAGCAGCTCCGTGGCGATCACCGGCTCGCCGCGGGAGAGCTGGGTGGCCGACATCGGCAGGGCGCCCCGCGAGCGCAGGTGGCGTTCCCGGGCGGCGGACAGCGGCTCCTGGCCGACCACCTCGCCGGCCCGCACCAGCGGCACCTGCAGGGTGTGCCCGGCGAGCTCGGCGGGCAGCTCGCCGGTGCCGACCACCTCGGCCTCGGCCACCCCGTCGGCGTCCGGGCGGCGGGCCGCCCACTTGCGGCCGCCGATGCTGGTCTTGGCGCCGGCCGAGCGCTTGGCCACCGGCACCAGCGGGGCGCCGGGATCGGTGGAGGCGGCCCGCGCGACCAGCTTGTAGACCATCGCGCAGGTCGGCTGGCCGCTGCCGGTGACCAGGCTGGTGCCGACTCCGTAGCCGTCGACCGGCGCGGCGGCGAGCGCGGCGATGGCGTACTCGTCCAGGTCGGAGGTGACGATGATGCGGGTCTGCCGGGCGCCGAGCTCGTCGAGCTGGCGGCGGACCCGGTGGGCCAGCATGGTCAGGTCGCCGGAGTCGATCCGGACCGCGCCGAGTTCGGGCCCGGCCACCTCGACGGCGGTGCGCACCGCCTCGGCCAGGTCGTAGGTGTCGATCAGCAGGGTGGTGCCGGTGCCCATCGAGGCGATCTGGGCGGTGAACGCGTCCTTCTCGCTGTCGTGCAGCAGGGTGAAGGCGTGCGCGGCGGTGCCGGTGGTCGGGATGCCGTGGGTGAAGCCGGCCTCCAGGTCGGAGGTGGCGGCGAAGCCGGCGACGTAGGCCGCCCGGGCGGCGGCGACCGCGGCCCGCTCGTGGGCCCGCCGGGCGCCCATCTCGATGCACGGCCGCTCCCCCGCGGCGGCCGTCATCCGGGACGCGGCGGCGGCCACCGCCGAGTCGAAGTTGAGGATGGAGAGGATCACCGTCTCCAGGATCACGGACTCCGCGAAGCTGCCCTCGACGGTCAGCAGCGGGGAGCCGGGGAAGTAGACCTCGCCCTCCGGGTAGCCGTGGATGTCACCCGTGAAGCGGTAGTCGGCCAGCCAGCGCAGGGTCGGCTCGTCCACCACCCGCTGGTCGGCCAGCCAGTCCAGCTGGGCGGTGCTGAACCGGAAGTTCTGCACCGCGTCGAGGACCCGGCCGACGCCGGCCAGCACGCCGTAGCGGCGACCGTCAGGCAACCGCCGGGTGAAGACCTCGAAGACCGAGCGGCGGTGCGCCGCACCGCTGCGCAGCGCGGCCTGCAGCATGGTGAGCTCGTAGCGGTCGGTGAGCAGCGCGGTCGAGTCGGCTGCCGGCGAGGTGGGCAGGGCGGTCGGTGCCGCCGCGAATGCCTGGGCGTCCATGAGGATGATGCTACTACCGCTTAGCGTCAGTTTGACGATTTGTGCGCCCAACTGCCGGGTCGGAATCGCTCCGCGCTCCCTCGGATGGCAGCATGGGAGGTCAGAGGGGGCCTCTGCCCAGTCAGGGAGGGGTGCCCCGGCAGTGCCAGACGCAGAGCCCGTGACCCGTCCCGTGAGGAGAGCCCGCCGTGAGTGTCGCGCCGGCCGAGATCGAACGCCCCGAGGCCGAGAGCCTCCCGGTGGCGGAGCCGGACACGCCGTGGGTGACGATCGTCCACAACGATCCGGTCAATCTGATGAGCTACGTCCTCTACGTCTTCCAGGCCTACTTCGGCTACCCGAAGGAGAAGGCCCGCAAGCTGATGATGGACGTCCACACCCGCGGGCGCGCGGTGGTCTCCAGTGGCACCCGCGAGGAGATGGAGCGGGATGTCCAGGCCATGCACGGCTACGGCCTGTGGGCCACCCTGCAGCATGACTGACGATCAGTCGGCTCCGCTGATCGCTCGAGGAAAGTCGCACTCCACACAATCGCACTCCAATATCGCACTCCAATCAATCACAAGCGTGGGACGGTAGTTGCACTGATGGCTGGGTTGTTCGAGCGGACCCGAGACGGGGGCGCGGCGATCGCGCTCGACCAGGTGGAGGCCGACATCCTCCGCTCGCTGGAGGTGCAGATGCTGGAGCTGATCGGGCCCGGCCCGGGCGGCGATCCGGGCGCCGACCCGCTGGCCGCCCTGTTCGCCGAGGGCCCGACCGAGACGCCCAGCGACCCGGCGCTGGCCCGGCTCTTCCCCGACGCCTACGGCGACCCCGCCGAGGCGGCCGACCCGCAGACCCGGGCGCTGGCCGGCGAGTTCCGCCGCTACACCGAGCTGGACCTGCGGGCCCGCAAGCGGGAGGACGCGCTGTTCGTGGTCCGCTCGCTGGACACCCTCGGCGGCGACGGCGGGGTGCTGAGCCCCACCGGCGAGGAGTGCCGGCGCTGGCTCGGCGCGCTCAACGACCTGCGCCTGACCATCGGCATCCGGCTGGAGGTCACCGAGGACGACGAGCAGGGCCTCTACGAGCTGCCGGACAGCGACGAGCGCAAGCCGCTGGTGATGGCCTACCTGTGGCTCGGGGCGATGCAGGAGTCGCTGCTGGAGGCGATGACCGGCTGATCGGGGCCGTCGCGCCCGCGAGTTGGCGCCGCCGTCCGGCGGTCGGAGGCGCCGACGGGCCGCTCGGGGCTGCCCCTATCCTGGCCGCATGCTGACCATCACCCGAGAGCTGCACGACGCGATCGTCGCCCACGCCCGCGCCGACCACCCGGACGAGGCCTGCGGGGTCGTCGCCGGACCGGTCGGCAGCGACCGCCCGGAGCGGTTCATCCCGATGCTGAACGCGGCCCGCTCGCCCACCTTCTACGAGTTCGACTCGGCCGACCTGCTCAAGCTCTACCGCGAGATGGACGACCGGGACGAGGAGCCGGTGGTCGTCTACCACTCGCACACCGCGACCGAGGCCTACCCCTCGCGCACCGACGTCAGCTACGCCTCCGAGCCGAACGCCCACTACGTGCTGGTCTCCACCGCCGAGGGCACCGGGGCCGGCGACCCGTTCCAGTTCCGCTCGTTCCGCATCGTGGACGGAGTGATCACCGAGGAGGACGTCCAGGTGGTCGACGCCTGACCGGCAGGGCCGGCGGTCCGGGCCGACCGACCCGCCGGCCACCCGGGCGCTCCCGGTGTATCTCAGCACTCGGGAGGAAATCATCCGAGCAGCGAGACGGGCATGGAGGAACCCGGCCGGGAATCTATACGATGCCCGCATGCGTTCCGTCGATGTGAGTACTCAGGCCCCGGGCATCCGCCTCGTGGCGCGCCTGCACATCGACCTGTGCCGGCACGCCGCGGCGATCTGTCCGGATGCCTCCCGCTGCGACACCTGAGGGCGCGCCGCCCGGCCCGAGCCGGGTGCGCGCGGCCGGACGCACCGCCTTCCGCCCGAACCCGCCGCGCCCCTGCGGCCCCCACCACCACCTGCCCAGGAGCACAGCCATGGCCATCGAGGTCCGCATCCCGACCATCCTCCGCAGCTACACCAACGACGCCAAGGCCGTCGACGGCACCGGCAGCAACCTCGGTGAGCTCATCGCCGACCTGGATGTCCGCCACCCGGGCATCGCCGCCCGCCTGCTGGACAACGGTGAGCTGCGCCGCTTCGTCAACGTCTACCTGAACGACGAGGACGTCCGCTTCCTGCAGGGCCTCGCCACCGGCCTGACCGACGGCGACAGCATCACCATCCTCCCCGCCGTGGCCGGCGGCGCGAAGTAAGGCGCCGGCTCATGCGCTACGACAGCCCGCTGGCAGCCGTCGGCAACACGCCGCTGGTCCGGCTGCCCCGGCTCTCCGCGGCCGTGCCGGGCAACGACGCGGGCCTGGTGACGCTCTGGGCCAAGCTGGAGGACCGCAACCCGACCGGCTCGATCAAGGACCGCCCGGCCCTGCACATGATCGAGCGGGCCGAGGCGGACGGCCGGCTCACCCCCGGCTGCACCGTGCTCGAACCCACCAGCGGCAACACCGGCATCTCGCTCGCCATGGCGGCCAAGCTCAAGGGCTACCGGATGGTCTGCGTGATGCCGGAGAACACCAGCGAGGAGCGGCGCGAGCTGCTCCGGATGTGGGGCGCCGAGATCATCCCCTCGCCGGCCGCCGGCGGCTCCAACACCGCCGTGCGGGTGGCCAAGGAGCTGGCCGCCGAGCATCCGGACTGGGTGATGCTCTACCAGTACGGCAACCCGGACAACTCCGGCGCGCACTACGCCACCACCGGCCCGGAGATCCTGGCCGACCTGCCGACCGTGACGCACTTCGTGGCCGGCCTGGGCACCACCGGCACCCTGATGGGCGTCGGCCGGTACCTGCGCGAGAAGGTGCCGGGCGTGCAGATCGTGGCCGCCGAGCCGCGCTACGACGACCTGGTCTACGGGCTGCGCAACCTCGACGAGGGCTTCGTCCCCGAGCTCTACGACGCCGAGGTGCTGACCACCCGGTTCAGCGTCGGCTCCGAGGACTCGGTCCGGCGCACCCGTCAACTCCTCGCCGAGGAAGGCATCTTCGCGGGTGTCTCGACCGGCGCGATCCTGCACGCGGCGCTCGGGGTCGCCCGCAAGGCCGCTGCGGCGGGCGAGCGGGCCGACATCGTCTTCGTGGTGCCGGACGGCGGCTGGAAGTACCTGTCCACCGGCATCTACACCGCCGCGACCACCGACGAGGCCGTCGAGGCGCTGAAGGGCCAGCTCTGGGCCTGACGTGCCGCCGCCCGATCGGTTCGACGCAGCCTCAACGGGCCCGTACCGCACGCTCGGTGCGGGCCCAGGTCGGTGCGTCCACCAGTCCGACCCGGCGGCGGAAGGCGGTCAGCGCCACCTCGCGCAGCTCGTCGGTCTCCAGCCAGCTGGCCCGGCCCTCCCGGTCGCCCACCGACCCCGGCGGCAGCGCCAGCACCCCGGGGCGCTGATGGTGCTTGCTGGTGATCTTGACCACGGTCGCGGTGTGCCCGTGCACCGAAAGCACCAGGCAGGGACGGTCCTTGTGGCCCGGGCCGTCTTCGAAGGGCACCTCGGCCCACCAGATCTCGCGCGGCGCCGGAGCGCCCGCCGCCGCGACCGGCCGGCGCGGTGCGGGGGTGCGGGCGGGGGCGGTGCTCGACCCGGAACCGCGCGAGCGGCGACCGAGCAGCACCGCCAGGACGAGCAGCACCAGGGCGGCGACACCGAGCAGGGGGTAGGTCGAGGCAGTGGCGTGCTGCGCGAGGTTCATGCGATGACCGTACCGGTGTGACAGTTGGGCAGATATCCGCCCCATGCTGCCGGTTCGTCACGGAACCGCCACGGCGCCCGCCGCACCCCGAGCCGCCCGCCCGGAGCGGATTGACTGGCTTCGGCACAGCCGTCGCAACCCCTGGAGGTGACTGGCGTGCGGGAAGCGTGGTCCTACCCGGAGATCGCCCACCACATCGGCGTCCAGACCGACACCGTGCGCAGCTACCGCCGGCACGGCCTGCTCCCGGAGCCCGACTTCGTCGACGACGGGGGCCACCCCCGCTGGTACCCCGCCACCATCAAGGCCTGGGCCCGCCGCCGCCCCGGCCACCGCTGACCCGCCGACGGCACCGGGCCGTCCCAAGGCGTTGGCGCGCCACCGGATCCGCGCGCCGCCCCGTTCTGGTGATTCCAACCACAGCCCGGCACGGGGACGGGGGCAAAGTGCCGCTCCGCCCTTACCCTCGACAGGCGACCGCTGCCGCTACCCACCGGTGTGACCCGGCGGTAACCAGCGTGCGCGGGACCTGGATCCGGCGGAGGGGCTCGGGATGAAACTGACTGTGGTGGGGTGCTCCGGGAGCTTCCCGTCCCCCGAATCCGCCTGCTCCAGCTACCTGGTCGAGGCCGACGGCTTCCGGCTGGTCCTGGACCTCGGAAACGGTGCGCTCGGCGCCTTGCAGAGCCACATCGGCCTCTACGACGTCGACGCGATCGCCCTCAGCCACCTGCACGCCGACCACTGCATCGACCTGTGCGGCTACTGGGTGGCCCGCAACTACCGCCTGGAGGGCGTGCCGGCCCCGCTGCCGGTCTACGGCCCCGCCGACACCCCGGGCCGGATGGCCCGCGCCTACGACATGCCCGAAGCCCCCGGCATGACCGAGGTCTTCGACTTCCGCACGCTGCGCCCCGGCACCATCGAGATCGGCCCGCTGACCGTCACCGTCGCCCGGGTCAACCACCCGGTGGAGACCTTCGCCTTCCGGGTCGAGCACGACGGCCGTTCGCTGGTCTACTCCGGGGACACCGGGGAGAGCCCCGAACTGGTCGAGCTGGCCCGCGACTGCGACCTCTTCCTCTGCGAGGCCGCCTACACCGACGGCAAGGAGACCTACCGGGCGATCCACCTCAACGGCCGGGAGGCCGGGGAGCACGCCGCCGCCGCCCGGGCCCGCCGCCTGGTGCTGACCCACATCCCGCCGTGGACCGACCCGCAGCGCAACCTGCGGGACGCCGAGGCCGCCTTCGAGGGCCCGGTGGAGCTGGCCAAGGCGGGAGCGGTGTACGAGGTCTGAGCAGGCACGCCGAAGGGGCCCGTCCGGCACTGCCGGGCGGGCCCCTTCGGCGGTATCGACTCAGGCCTTGGTGAGGTCCTCGATCTCGTCATCGGGCTCGCGGCCCGGGGTCGGCAGGTTGAACTTGGTGATCACGAAGCGGAACACGAAGTAGTAGATCGCGGCGAAGACCAGGCCGATCGGGAGGACCAGCCACTGGTTGCGGCCGTGGCTCCAGCCGAGCAGCAGGTCGATCAGGCCGGCCGAGAAGGTGAAGCCGAGGTGCACGCCCAGCGCCCAGGTCACGGCCATCGAGACCGTGGTCAGGATCACATGGACCACGTACAGCGCGGGGGCGATGAAGACGAAGGCGAACTCGATCGGCTCGGTCACACCGGTGACGAAGGAGGTCAGCGCGAGCGACATCATCATGCCCATCACGGCCTTGCGGCGCTCCGGGCGGGCGCAGTGCGCGATGGCCAGCGCGGCGGCGGGCAGCGCGAACATCATGATCGGGAAGAAGCCGGACATGAACTGGCCCGCGTGCGGGTCGCCGAACATGTAGCGGGTCAGGTCGCCGTGCACCACGGTGCCGTCCGGCTTGGTGAAGTCACCGGCCTGGAACCAGGCGTAGGAGTTGACGAACTGGTGCATGCCGACCGGCAGCAGCGCGCGGTTGACCAGGCCGAAGGCACCGGCGCCGAGTGCGCCGGCGCTGATCAGGGTGTTGTTCAGGTGCCCGATCGCATCGCCGACCGGGCCCCAGAACTGGGCGAACAGGACACCCACGACGGTGCCGACGAAGGCCATGATGATCGGGACCAGCCGCCGGCCGTTGAAGAAGCCGAGCCAGTCGACCAGCTTGGTGCGGTGGAACCGCTGCCAGAGCACCGCGCTGAGCAGGCCGATGACGATGCCGCCGAGCACACCGGGGTTCTGGTAGGTCGGCTCGACCCACTTGCCGTCGGCGATGTGGCCGTCGGTGATCGGGAAGGCCGTCAGGACCTTGCTGTAGGTCAGGAAACCGACCACGGCGGCCAGCGCCGTGGAGCCGTCGGCCTTCTTGGCGAAGCCGATGGCGATACCGATGGCGAAGAGCAGCGGCAGGCCGAACTTGGTGTCGAGGATGGAGCCACCGGCCGCGTTGAACACGGCGGCGACCTTGTCCCAGCCGAGGCCGTCCTTGCCGAAGACGTCGTCCTGGCCGAGGCGCAGCAGCAGGCCGGCGGCCGGCAGCACGGCGATCGGCAGCTGGAGGCTGCGGCCCATCTTCTGCAGGCCCTGCAGCAGGCTCTGGCCGAACTTCCTGGCGGGGGACGGAGCGGCGGGCGACTTTGCCTGCGCTGTCGTACTCATGCGGGTGGTTCCTCACGGCATGGCGTACCGGGCGGGGTGCGGTCCGGAACCAGTACGCGAACTGGTCTACACCACTAGTGGTGTAGACCAGTTTTGTAGCATGCCGCGAGAGGGGCTGGAAGGGCCGATAGGCCCGCAGGTCGGAAGTGCTATGAAATCGAAACCTTGTTGAGGATTAATGATCACCATTACCCGGCGTAATTGCGGCCGGTTCAGTCGGCGGCTCAGGCCTTGGTGAGGTCCTCCACTTCCTCCTCCGGTTCGCGGCCCGGTGTCTCCAGATTGAACGCGCGGATCATCAGTCGGAAGAGTGCGTAGTAGACCACCGCGAAACAGAGCCCGATCGGGATGATCAGCCAAGGCTTGGTGGCCAGGCTCCAGTTGATCAGATAGTCGATCAGGCCCGCCGAGAAACTGAAACCGTCGTGCACGCCCAGCGCCCAGGTGATGCCCATCGAGGCGCCGGTCAGCAGCGCGTGCGCCACATAGAGCAGCGGGGCCACGAAGAGGAAGGAGTACTCGATCGGCTCGGTGACCCCGGTCACGAGGCTGGTCAGCGCGACCGAGAACATCAGGCCGTAGATCTCCTTGCGCCGGTGCGGCTCGGCGCTGTGCGCGATCGCCAGCGCGGCGGCCGGCAGCGCGAACATCATGATCGGGAAGAAGCCCGAGGTGAACTGCCCCGCCGTCGGGTCGCCGTGCAGGAAGCGCGGGATGTCACCGGTCCAGACGTTCCCCTGGGCGTCCGTGTAGGTGCCGTACTGGAACCACACGAAGGTGTTCAGGAACTGGTGCATGCCGACCACCAGCAGCGCGCGGTTGGCCACGCCGAAGATCGCCGACCCGGGCGAGCCCAGCCCGGCGAGCCAGTCGCTGAAGTGCACCAGGCCGCGTCCGATCGGCGGCCAGATCCACAGTGCGAGCACCGCGAGGGCGATGCCGACCAGTGCCGTGATCATCGGCACCAGCCGGCGTCCGTTGAAGAAGCCCAGCCAGTCGGGCAGTTTGGTGCGGTGGAAGCGCGCCCAGAGCCAGGCCGTCAGCAGGCCCAGCACGATGCCGCCGAACACCCCGGGGTTCTGGTAGGTCGGCGGGTTGGTCGGAGGCGTCACCGGGAACTGGTGGAGGATGTTGAAGTAGACGAGGAACCCGACCACGGCGGCCAGTGCGGTCGACCCGTCCGCCTTCCTGGCCATCCCGATCGACACTCCGACGCAGAACAGCAGCGGCAGTCCGAGCACCGGGTCCAGCAGCACGCCGCCCGCTGCCGCGAGCACCTTGGCGACGTTCGGCCAGTCGGCGATCCTGCCGTGCGGGCCGAACAGGTCCGGCTGGCCCAGCCGATTGAGAATGCCGGCCGCGGGGAGCACCGCGACCGGCAGTTGCAGGGAGCGGCCCATCTTCTGCAGGCCGCCGTAGAAGGTCTGCCACCACGGTTTCCGCGGCGGCGCGGCGCTCGCTGAACTCATCGTCGTCCCTCCGCGGTGGCCGGTCCGGGTGCGAACGGACGGTGGGAGCCCCGGCGCCGGCCCGCGCGTTTTGGGAAGTACGACCACATTGGTGTAGACCAGTTGTGGTACGGCCGAAAGCGCCGGAGGACCCGGGCTCCCACCCACCGTCATCCTGGGAGGACGATCCGACCGGCGCGCGCGGGACTGGGCCGATCGAGGCCCAGCGTGGCGGATCAACCCGAACCGGGCGATCCTGGTCGCGCCGGAGACGCGGCGCGGGCGAACTGAGCCTGCGTCACCCCCCGGCACCCGCAGCACGGCACACCGCAGGACGGCCCCGGCATCAGCGCCGGAGCGCCGAGACAGAGGGAGAAAGACCATGGCCACCAAGGCTGAGAAGATCGTCGCCGGTCTCGGCGGTATCGACAACATCGAAGAGGTCGAAGGCTGCATCACCCGCCTGCGGACCGAGGTCAAGGACCCCTCCCTCATCGACGAGGCCGCCCTCAAGGCCGCCGGCGCCCACGGCGTCGTCAAGATGGGCACCGCGATCCAGGTCGTCATCGGCACCGACGCCGACCCGATCGCCGCCGACATCGAGGACATGATGTAGTCCCGCACCACCAAGCCGAGGGCCCGTCAGCATCCACCGCTGACGGGCCCTCGGCGTACGGCCCCACTGGCGGACCACCCGGGTCCGGAGCGACTACGCTCAGACAACATGTCACGCATCGACGGCCGCACCCCCGACCAGCTCCGCCCGATCACCATCGAACGCGGCTGGAGCAAGCACGCAGAAGGCTCCGTCCTGGTCTCCTACGGCGACACCAAGGTGCTCTGCACCGCCAGCGTCACCGAAGGCGTCCCGCGCTGGCGCAAGGGCAGCGGCGAAGGCTGGGTCACCGCCGAGTACGCCATGCTGCCGCGCGCCACCAACACCCGCGGCGACCGCGAATCCGTCCGCGGCAAGATCGGCGGCCGCACCCACGAGATCAGCCGCCTGATCGGCCGCTCGCTGCGCGCCGTGGTCGACCACAAGGCGCTCGCCGAGAACACCATCGTGCTCGACTGCGACGTGCTCCAGGCCGACGGCGGCACCCGCACCGCCGCCATCACCGGCGCCTACGTCGCCCTGGTCGACGCCGTCGCCTGGGCCCGCGAGAAGAAGCTGCTGCGCGCCAAGGGCCAGCCCATCACCGGCGGCGTCAGCGCGGTCAGCGTCGGCATCATCGACGGCGTCCCGATGCTCGACCTCCGCTACGAGGAGGACGTCCGCGCCGAGACCGACATGAACATCGTCTGCACCTCCGACGGCCGCTTCGTCGAGGTCCAGGGCACCGCCGAGGGGCAGCCCTTCGACCGCGACCTGCTCAACCGGCTGATCGACCTCGGCGCCCAGGGCTGCGCCGAGCTGGACGCCATCCAGCGCAAGGTGCTGGCCGGCTGACCCTCCCACAGGGACAGGGACTCGGGCGGGTGGCGGGCCGTGCGGCCCACCACCCGCCCCCGGGTAGTCCGGGATACTGGGGAGCCATGAGCACCCCCCGCCGCCTGATCCTCGCCACCCGCAACCAGCACAAGGTCACCGAACTGCGCGCCATCCTCGGTGCCGCCGGCCTGAACGTCGAACTCGTCGGCGCCGACGCCTACCCCGAGGTCCCGGACGTCGCCGAGACCGGCGTCACCTTCGCCGAGAACGCCCTCCTCAAGGCGCACGCCCTGGCCCGCGCAACCGGCCTGCCCGCCGTCGCCGACGACTCCGGCCTCTGCGTCGACGTGCTGGGCGGCGCACCCGGCATCTTCTCCGCCCGCTGGTCCGGCAAGCACGGCGACGACCAGGCCAACCTGGACCTGCTGCTCGCCCAGCTCTCCGACATCGCCCCCGAGCACCGCGCCGCCCACTTCGCCTGCGCCGCCGCCCTCGCCCTCCCCGACGGCACCGAACGCGTCGTCGAGGGCCGCCTCCTCGGCACCCTGCGCACCGCCCCGGCCGGCGGGCACGGCTTCGGCTACGACCCGATCCTGCAGCCGCTGGGGGAGACCCGTACCTGCGCGGAACTGACGCCGGATGAGAAGAACGCGATCAGCCACCGGGGCAAGGCCTTCCGGGCACTGGCGGAGGTGGTGGGGGAGCTGCTGGGGTAGCCGACCCGCTGAACGCCGAAGGCCGGGCCCTGGGGGCCCGGCCTTCGATTCTTAGGTTCTACCTTGTGCGGCCTGAGGGATTCGAACCCTCACGGGGTTTCCCCCACCAGGACCTAAACCTGGCGCGTATCGCCATTTCGCCAAGGCCGCTCCTGTCAAGGCATCATGCTACTTGCCTGGCCGCAGTGCCCGCACCTGCCTTCTTGCGTCGGCAGTAGGTGGGGGTGATGGCATGGCGGTTGGGACAGAGCAGGCGGAGGTTGCCGGGACGGTTGTCCGACCAGTCTCCGTTGACGTGGTCGACCTCCAGGGTGAAGGCCGCCCCCTGCCACTCTGGTCCGACATCGCAGCCCTGACACAGCTCGGGGCGGCCGAGTTCGAGCAACGCTCGGCGGATTCGCGCCCCCGGGAGGCGCTTCGCGTGCTGAGGGCGCTGAACGAGGAGCACCTCCGGTGCCATCCTGCGCGGAAATTTCTTGCCCTTGCCGTGCGCTTGGCCGGTGAAGTGTGAGGTGTCGATCCCGAAGTGCTTGATTGTGTCCCGCCTGCTTGGCGTTGCCTCAGGTAGCGGACGACCCCCGCCACGCTGGTGCATTCGGAAACCGCGGTCTGCAGGAGTTCGCGAGTGTAGATGCTCCCCGTGGGTGCGAAATGGCTGGTGTCGACTCCGAATGCCCCCAGCCGCTTGCGCAGGTACTTGCGGCGCTCGAAATGCGGCTCCCGGCCGAGTAGCACCAGCATCTCGTTCAGGGTTGTGGACCGGGCGGCAACGTCGCTCAGCAACTCCCTGGTGTACCTCGTCGGCTTGGACATGGCTTCCCTCCTTGCCGTGGGCAGCGACCAGCTCACTGATCAGGTAACGGGGCGTCGGCAGGTGACCGGTGCTTGACGCGTGCACAACGATTCTGTTGCGGCCTGTGCGAATCTGTGCGAAAGCTCTTGACCCGTGGGGCTGGTGGCGGTGTCATGAACCCCATCTCGCGTGAGTCTGTTCGGTTCTGATGGATTGTGGTCCTCACCCCTGCTAGGAGCCCGAGCTTATGACCACTGTGCACAACCGTCCCCGCACCGCGTTGGCCGCGTTCGGCCTGCTGGTCTCGCTCGGGCTGGCGGCCTGCTCGACCGGGCAGCAGAGCGGCGGCCCAGGCGGTGACACCGCCAAGGTGACCGGCAAGATCAGCATGACGTACCTGCAGAAGCAGGGCGATCAGCAGTACTTCGTCGGTGAGGCCGCCGGGGCCAAGGCGAAGGCCGCCGAGCTCGGGGTGGACCTGAAGGTGGTCAACCTGGGCAGCGACGCCAACCAGACCGTCAGCGACGTCCAGGCGGCGATCGCGCAGAAGAGCAACGGTCTGATCATCGTGGTGCCGGACCCGTCGGTCGGCCCGCAGGTGGTGCAGATCGCCAAGGACGACAAGGTCGCGCTGCTCACCTCGGACGACCAGATCTGCACCACCGGTCCCAATCCGGCCAACTGCGCCAAGTCCGACCTGGTGCCGCGGATCGGCTTCTCCGGCCAGCAGATGGGCCAGCAGGTCGGTGAGCGGGCCGCCGAGGAGTTCAAGAAGGCCGGCTGGAGCGCGGCGGACACCCGCACCATCTCCGCCTGGCAGCAGGACGTGACGGTCTGCGGTGACCGGGTGAAGGCCGCCAAGGACGCCTTCGGGCAGTCCGTCCCCGGCGTGCAGAACATCGACGTCGCCACCGACAACACCCCGACCGGCGCGCAGGACAAGGTGGCCGCGACCCTCACCGCCAACCCGGGCGTCAAGCACTGGGTGATCTGGGGCTGCAACGACGAGAACGTGCAGGGCGGCATCACGGCCATGCAGAACGCGGGCATCAGCGCCGACAACGTGATCGGCGTCGGCCTCGGCGCCTACCTGGCCTGCAAGGACTGGGGCAGCGGCAAGCCGTCCGGCATGAAGGCCGCGCTCTACATCAACGGCAGCGACGTGGGCGCCCTCGCCGTCCAGACCATGTACGACAAGCTCAGGAACGGCAAGGACTTCCCGCAGGAGGCGTTCGCCAAGACCACCATGGTCGACGCCTCCACCTGGCAGTCGACCGGCGTCCAGTGCAGCTGAGGGAGCTGCCGTGACGACCACGACCACGACCGCCGGCGCGGGCGTGCGCGGCCTCGGCAAGCGCTTCGGCGAGGTCCGGGCGCTGGACGGGGTGACCCTGGACTTCCCGGCCGGCCAGGTCACCGCGCTGATGGGGGAGAACGGGGCCGGCAAGTCCACCCTGCTGAAGATCCTGACCGGTGATCACCGGCCCACCGAGGGCACCGTACTGCTGGACGGCGCCGAGCTGGCGCTCGGCTCGCCCGCCCGGGCCCGGGCCGCCGGGATCCGGATCATCCCCCAGGAGCCGGAGATCATCCCGCATGTCTCGGTGGCCGAGAACGTCTACGCCGGTGCGCTGCCCCGCCGGGGCGGGCGCCGGCTGGACCGGGCCGAACTGCACCGGCGGATCACCGCCGACCTGGACCGGCTCGGCTTCTCCCGGGTGCTCGAACCGGAGCTCCTGGGCTCCCAGTTGACCCCGGCACAGCGCCAACTGGTGGAGATCCTCCGGGCGTTGACCGGCGAGGCGAAGGTGATCGCGTTCGACGAGCCGACCAGCTCGCTCTCCGAGCAGGAGGTGGCGGCGCTGTTCGCGCTGATCCGCCGGCTGCGTGCGCAGGGCGTGGCGGTGGTCTACGTCTCGCACCGGATGCAGGAGATCTTCCAACTGGCCGACCGGATAGCGGTGTTGCGGGACGGCATGCTGGCCGGCGTGCTGGACGCGGCCGAGGCGGGGGAGCAGGAGCTGGTGCGGCTGATGGTGGGCCGCGATCTCTCCCGGCTGTTCGTCCGGCAGCGCGTGGCGACCGACCAAGTGGTGCTCCAGGTCGATGACTTGACCACGGATGACGTCCGGGGGGTCAACCTGGCGGTGCGGGCCGGCGAGGTGGTCGGGCTGGCCGGTCTGATCGGGGCCGGACGCTCGGAGTTGGCGCTGGCGCTGGCCGGCGACCTGCCGGTGCGCGGCGGCACGGTTCGGCTGGACGGCCGCAGGCTGCGCCCGGGGCGGCCGGGTGAGGCGATCCGGGCCGGTCTGGGCCTGGCGCCGGAGGAGCGCAAGGCGCAGGCGCTGTTCCTGCAGCGCTCGATCCGGGAGAACACCTCGCTGGTGGTGCTGGACCGACTGCGGCGCTGGCGGTTCGTCCGGCGGGGCGCCGAGCGGGAGTTGGCGCAGGGCTTCGCGGACCGGCTGCGGGTGCGGGCGCCGGGCATCGAGCAGGAGGTGCGCACGCTCTCCGGGGGCAACCAGCAGAAGGTGGTGCTGGCCCGCTGGTTGGCCCGCAAGCCCAAGGTGCTGATCCTGGACGAGCCGACCCGCGGCATCGACGTCGGCGCCAAGGCGGAGATCTACCAGATCATCGCCGACCTCGCGAGGGAGGGCGTGGCGCTGCTGGTGATCTCCTCCGAGCTGCCCGAGCTGCTGGGGCTGGCCGATCGGGTCGTGGTGATGCAGAACGGCCGGATCACCGGGGAGCTGGACCGTGCCGAGGCCACCGAGGAGCGGATCCTCGCGCTGGCGATGGCCGACGACCTGAGCGACCACAACGATTCGAGTGGCGAAGACGACCTGAGGGACGAAGGAGGGCGGCCATGACCACGTCCACCGCTGAGCGGACGGCACCGGCGGCCAGGCGGGCCGGCGGCGCGCTGGCCGCGGTCGGCGGCCAGAACCTGAGCCTGATCGCCGCCCTGGCCGTGGTGCTGGCGCTGTTCGGCTCGCTCAACGACAACTACCTGAGCTGGACCAACGTCCAGGTGATCGCCGAGGCGGTGACCATCACCGGCCTGCTGGCGGTGGTGCAGACCGTGGTGATCATCTGCGGCGGCCTGGACATCTCGGTGGGCTCGCAGGCCGGGCTGGCCTCGGTGGTCAGCGCGATGGCGTTCACCTCGGCGGGCAGCAGTCCGCTGGTCGGGATGGCCGCGGCGATCGGCGTCGGCGTGGTGGTGGGCGTGCTCAACGGCGCGGTGATCGTCTACGGCCGGGTCAACGCGACCATCGCGACCCTGGCCGGCCTGGCCGCCTACAAGGGCGTGGCCCAGCTGATCTCCAACGGCGCGGCGCAGGGCTACGTGCTGAACGACGCAGTCTTCGTCTTCCTCAGCCGCGGCAAGATCGCGGGCCTGCCGGTGATGGTGTGGATCCTGATCGTGGCGGCCGCGGCCGTGCACGTGCTGCTGAAGTACACCGACATCGGCCGGAACATCTACGCGATCGGCGGCAACCCCACCGCCGCCCGGCTGGCCGGCATCAACCTGAACAAGTACCTGATCTCCGCCTATGTGCTGGCCGCGGTGGTGGCCGCGGTCGCGGGCATCCTGCTGACCGCCCGGACCGGTTCCGGGCAGCCGGTCTCCGGCAGTGAGGGCCTGGAGCTGAAGTCGATCACGGCGGCCGCGCTCGGTGGTTGTGCGCTCAAGGGCGGCAAGGGCGGGATCGGCGGCACGCTGCTGGCGGTGGCGCTGCTCGGGGCGCTGGAGAACGGGTTGACGGTGCAGGGCATCAACTCGTTCTGGCAGAACGTGGCGCAGGGGTCGCTGCTGGTGGTGGCGGTGGTCATCCAGCAGCGGCGCAGCGGTGAGCGGGCCGTGGGGTTGCCGGGCTGACCGGTGGTGGTGGTCCCGGGAGGGGCAGGTGGTGGTCCCGGGAGCCGGGACCACCACCCGTCCGCTACGCCTCGACCTTGAGGTCGCGCAGCAGCTTGGCGACGTGCCCGGTGGCCTTGACGTTGTACAGGGCGCGCTCGACCTTGCCCTGCTCGTCGACGACCACGGTGGAGCGGATCACGCCGACCACGGTCTTGCCGTACAGCTTCTTCTCGCCGAACGCGCCGTAGGCCTCCAGCACCTCCTTGTCCACGTCGGACAGCAGGGTGACCTTGAGGTCCTCCTTCTCCCGGAACTTGCCGAGCTTCTCGGGCTTGTCCGGTGAGATGCCGATCACGTCGTAGCCGGCGCCGGCGAAGACCTCCAGGTTGTCGGTGAAGTCGCAGGCCTGGGTGGTGCAGCCCGGGGTGAGGGCGGCCGGGTAGAAGTAGACGATCACCTTGCGGCCCAGGTGGTCGGCGAGCGACACCTGGTTGCCGTCGGCGTCGGGCAGCGAGAATGCGGGGGCGGTGTCCCCCGCCTGGAGGCGCTCACTCACGGTAGTTCTCTCCTCGTGCGGGACCACTGTCGTACCGGGTGCCAACCTACCGCCGTTGGTGGGCCGCACTGACTCCGATGGTGGGTGGGGCCGAGCGAGCCACGAGTCGAGCTGACAGACTGGGCCGGAGCAGACTGGACGTCAGGTGAGTGAGGTGGCCCGGGTGGGCAAGACGAAGGACGTGCGTGACGGCGCGGGGCGGACCCTCGTGGAGATCGAGGAGAACATCGCGCGGACCCGTACCCAGCTGGCCGACACGCTCGACGAGCTGGCCATGCGGGTGCATCCGTCCACGATCACCGCGCAGGCCCGGGCGAAGGTGCTGGCCTCGGTGGAGCAGCGGGTCGGCAAGGCCTATGTGGCCGCCAGCCGCGGGGTGGAGCGGCTGCGTGCCGAGTTCACCGACGAGCAGGGCAAGCCGCGTCCCGACCGGATCGTGCCGGTGGCGCTGGTCGGCGGCGGTCTGCTGGTGCTGCTGGCCTCCCGCAGGCGCAAGCGGGAGAGCTGATCGGTTTTCCCCGGATCGGCCCGGGCCCGCGCACCGGCCCGGGCCCCGGCCAGGTACCGTCTGGGCGTGAGCGTGAGCGTGAACGACGACGAGCAGAACAGGCAGACCGAGCACGGCCGGCACGACCGGCTGGGCGAGAAGCTGCCCATCCGGATGCTGCACGACCGGGTGCTGGTGAAGACGGACGCCGGTGAGGGCGAGCGCCGTTCGACGGGCGGCATCCTGATCCCCGCGACGGCGGAACTCTCCAAGCGCTGCACCTGGGCCGAGGCCGTGGCCGTGGGCCAGAGCGTGCGGGCGGTGGAGCCCGGTGACCGGGTGCTGTACGACCCCGAGGACAAGCTGGAGGTCGAGGTGCGCGGCGCCACCTACGTGCTGCTGCGCGAGCGCGACCTGCACGCGGTGGCGGCGGAGCGGCTGAAGGACGCCGAGGGCTCCACGGGGCTCTACCTGTAGCCGTACTGCTGGCCGAAGCCGGCCGGCCGTCCCCTGAACGGCCCCTTAATCGGCTGCGTGATCAAGGTCCGTGCCGCTAGCGTGAACTGACACAACTTCACATTCCGCAGAGCCCCGAGCGACGCCTGGGTACCCCCAGGGCTGTCGGTCGGGGCTGATGCGCTGTGGGGTCATGTCGGACGGCGCGGTGGTCGCGCCGCAAAAAAGTCGATAAGGAGATAAATGATGGCTGGTTCGGCCGGGCTCTACCTGGCCATCGCCCGCGGCTCCTTCCGCCGCTACTCGACCTACCGGGCGGCGACCGTGGCCGGAGCCTTCACCAACACCGTCTTCGGCTTCATCCTGGCCGCCGGCTTCCTGGCCCTCTGGCGCACCAGGCCGCACCTCGGCGGCTACGACACCGGGCAGGCCGTCACCTACATCTGGGTCAGCCAGGCCCTGCTGGTCGCGGTCGCCGCCTGGGGCGGCGGCTTCCAGGACGACCTGCAGGAGCGGTTCCGCAACGGGGACATCGCCATCGACCTGCAGCGCCCCGTCGACTTCCTCGGCTGGTGGCTGGCCGGCGACCTCGGCCGGGCCGGCTTCCAGCTGCTCACCCGCGGTGCCGTGCCGCTGACCGTCGGGGTGCTGGCCTGCCACGCCCGGCTGCCGCACTCCCTGCTCACCTGGCCGGTCTTCCTGCTCTCGGTGCTGCTCTCGCTGCTGGTCAGCTTCGGACTGCGGTTCCTGATCTCGATCAGCTCCTTCTGGCTGCTCGACTCCGAGGGGCTGCGGGCCCTGATGGTGGTGGTCTCGATGTTCATGTCCGGGATGCTGCTGCCGCTGACGCTCTTCCCCCAGGGCCTGCGCCAACTCGCCCAGGCGCTGCCCTGGGCCGCGCTGATCCAGGCCCCGTGCGACGTCTTCCTGGAGCGCGGCTCCCGGGTGCCCGGCGAGCTCGGTGCCCAACTGCTCTGGGCCGTCGTGCTGTTCGCGGCGGGCCGGGCGGCCCAGGCCCTGGCCGTCCGCAAGGTGGTGGTGCAGGGTGGCTGAGACCCTGACGGCCGCCGAGGCCCTGACGGTGCCCGCGGATCGGGAGCCCCTGATCGCCAAGGTCCGCTGGTCGGTGACCTCCTGGCGGCTGACCGCCGCCATGTGGACGCGCGCCCAGATGTCCTACCGCACCTCGTTCGTCCTCACCTCGCTGGGCAACCTGCTGATCACCTCGCTGGACTTCGCGGTGCTGGTGCTGATGTTCCGGCACACCGACCGCCTCGGCGGCTGGACGCTGCCCGAGATCGGCCTGCTCTACGGCACCTCCGGGTTCGCCCTCGGCGCCGCCGACCTGCTGGTCGGCAGCGTCGACAGCCTCGGCCAGCGGATCCGCTCCGGGGACCTCGACGTGCTGCTGCTGCGCCCGGCCCCGGCACTCGCCCTGGTCTGCGCCGAGCGGTTCGCGCTGCGCCGGCTCGGCCGTCCCGTCCAGTCGCTGCTGGTGCTCGGCTGGTCCATGCAGGCGCTGGCGCTGGCCTGGACCCTGCCCCGGCTGCTGCTGCTCGCCGGCATGCTGGTCTGCGGCACGGTGATCTTCAGCGCGCTGTTCGTCGGCGGCGCCACCCTGCAGTTCTGGTGGGGCGAGGCCAAGGAGTTCCAGAACTCCTTCACCTACGGTGGCGCCACCCTGCTGCACTACCCGCCCAGCGTCTTCGCCAAGGAGCTGGTGGCGGGCGTCACCTTCGGGCTGCCGCTGGCCTTCGTCAACTGGCTGCCCACCCTGCGCCTGCTGCACCGCCCCGACCCACTGGGCCTGCCCACCGCCTTCCAGTACGCCTCGCCGCTCGCCGCCGCGCTCTGCGTGCTGGCCGCGGGGTTCGCCTGGCGGGCCGGCCTGCGGGCCTACCGCTCCACCGGAAGCTGAGGAAGGACCACCGTGGAACTGATCGAACTCGACCATGTGTCACGCACCTTCACCGTCCGCGCCAAGACCGGACGGTGGCGCCGCGAGCGCCGGACCGTGCGCGCCGTCGACGACCTGAGCTTCACCGTGGCGGCCGGCGAATGCGTCGGCTACATCGGACCGAACGGCGCCGGCAAGTCCACCACCATCAAGATGCTCACCGGGATCCTGGTGCCCAGCGGCGGCCGGCTGCGGGTCGCCGGCGTCGACCCGGCCCGGGAACGGACCGCGCTGGCCCGCCGGATCGGCGTGGTCTTCGGACAGCGCACCACGCTCTGGTGGGACCTGCCGCTGCGCGACTCCTACGAACTGGCCCGCCGCCTCTACCGGATCCCGCCCGCCCGGTACGCGGCCAACCTCGCCCGCTGCGTCGAACTGCTGCACCTCGGCGACCTGTTGGACACCCCGGTGCGCCAACTCTCGCTCGGCCAGCGGATGCGCGGCGACCTGGCCGCCGCGCTGCTCCACGACCCGCGGGTGCTCTACCTGGACGAGCCGACCATCGGGCTCGACGTGCTCAGCAAGGCCCGGGTGCGGGAGTTCCTGCGCGAGGTCAACACCGCCGGCACCACCGTGCTGCTCACCACCCACGACCTCACCGACATCGAGCAGCTCTGCGGGCGGGTGATGGTGATCGACCACGGCCGGGTGGTCTACGACGGCGACCTGCCCGGCCTGCACGCCGCCGGCCGCAGCGAACGCACCCTGGTGGTCGACCTGCTGCGCGAACACCCGCCGATCGACCTCCCCGGCACCCGCGTCGTCAAGGTCGCGGGCGCCCGCCAGTGGCTGGCGTTCCCCGCCGAGGACAGCGCGGCCCCGCTGGTGGCCGCCGTCGCGCAGCGGTACCCGCTGGTCGACCTGTCGGTGCGGGAGCCGGTGATCGAGGACGTGATCGCGCGGATGTACGCGAGGGAGGTGGCGATCGGGTAGGGCTGGGTTCCCGAGCCGCCTGCCGCCGGGGCGGCTGCGGGCGGCCGGGGAAGGCGGGCTCATCGCTACGGTCTGACGGCGCGGTGATCGGCGACACTGGTGCGGTGGAGAGCGAGCGCAGCGGGGCCATGGCGGCGGGGGTGCGGTTCACCGCGGCCGATGAGGAGAAGAGCCGCGGGGTGCGGCGGATGAAGGCGATCGCGACCGGGTTCCTGGCGGTCGCGACGCTGGTGTTCGGGCTGTCGACCTGGGCCAAGGCGGCGGGCTGGGGGAGCTGGACGGGCTATGTGGCGGCGGCCGCGGAGGCCGGGATGGTCGGTGCGCTGGCCGACTGGTTCGCCGTCACCGCGCTGTTCCGGCGCCCGTTCGGCCTGCCGATCCCGCACACCGCGATCATCCCGACCAAGAAGGACGCCTTCGGCCGCTCGCTGGGCAGCTTCGTCGGCGAGAACTTCCTCGCCGCCCAGGTGGTCCGCGAGCGCCTCGCCGGGCTGGGCGTCGGGCGGCGGCTGGGCGAGTGGCTGGCCGCGCCCGGCAGCGCGGAGCGGGTCACCACCGAGGCGGCGGCAGCGCTGCGCGGGGTGCTGGCCGTACTGCGGGACGAGGACGTGCAGGCGGTGATAAGCGAGGCGATCACCCGGCGGGCCGCGGCCACCCAGGTCGCGGCCCCGCTCGGCCGGATGCTGGGCCGGGTGGTGGCCGACGGCGGGCACCACGGGGTGGTCGACCTGGTGACGGTGCGGGTGCACGACTGGCTGACCGAGCACCACGAGGACGTGGTGGCCAAGGTCGCCATAAAGTCGCCGGGTTGGACCCCGAAGTTCATCGACCAGCAGGTCGGCGAGCGGGTCTACAAGGAGCTGCTGCGGTTCGCCACCGCGATCCGGGACGACCCGCAGCACCCGGCGCGCGGCGCCATCGACACCTTCCTGGCCGACTTCGCGGTGGAGCTGCAGAGCGACCCGGCCACCCAGCAGCGGGTCGAGCGGGCCAAGGCCGAGCTGCTGGCCCGGCCCGAGGTGCAGGAGCTGATCGCCTCCTCGTGGGGCGCAGTCCGCTCCCTGGTGCTGACGGCCGCGGCGGACGAGCAGAGCGAGCTGCGCCGCCGGATCCGGCACGGCGTGCGCTCGTTCGGCCTGCGGCTGGCCACCGACCGGCGGCTGCAGCGCAAGACCGACGGCTGGCTGCAGGACGCGGCGGCCTATGTGGTGGACACCTACCGCGCCGAGATCACCTCGCTGATCTCCGACACCGTGGCGAGCTGGGACGCCGACGACGCCTCCCGCAAGATCGAGGCCAATGTCGGGCGCGACCTGCAGTTCATCCGGATCAACGGAACCGTGGTCGGCGCGCTGGCCGGCCTGCTGATCCACACCGTGGCCACCGCCCTGGGCGGATAGCGGGCTGCGCGAGGTCTAATGGTGGCTTGCCGATCAGTGGAGGAGAAGAGATGTCGCGCGGGATCGAGGCGTTCATCGCCGGTCTGCCCAAGGCCGAGCTGCACGTGCACCACGTGGGCTCCGCCTCGCCGCGGGTGGTGGCCGGGCTGGCGGCGCGCTACGAGGGCCGGAGCAAGGTGCCGGTCGACCCCGAGAAGCTGGCCGAGTACTTCACGTTCACCGACTTCGCCCACTTCATCCAGGTGTACCTGTCGGTGGTCGACCTGATCCGGGACGCCGAGGACGTCCGGGCGCTGACCTACGGCGTGGCCGAGGACATGGCCCGGCAGCAGATCCGCTACGCCGAGCTGACCGTCACCCCTTACAGCTCGGTGCGCCGCGGGATCCCGGACAAGGCGTTCATGGAGGCGATCGAGGACGCCCGGATCACCGCCGAGCGGGACTTCGGGATCGTGCTGCGCTGGTGCTTCGACATCCCGGGCGAGGCCGGCCTGCAGTCGGCCGAGGAGACCGCCCGGCTGGCGCTGGAGGTGGGCGCCGACGGCCTGGTGAGCTTCGGCCTCGGCGGCCCGGAGATCGGCGTGCCGCGTCCGCAGTTCAAGCCGTACTTCGACCGGGCCCGGGCCGCCGGCCTGCACAGCGTGCCGCACGCCGGTGAGTCGACCGGCCCGGAGACGGTCTGGGACGCCATCCGCGAGCTGGGCGCCGAGCGGATCGGCCACGGCACCCAGAGCTTCAAGGACCCGGCGCTGATCGACCACCTGGGCGAGCACCGGATCCCGCTGGAGGTCTGCCCGACCTCCAACCTGGCCACCCGGGTGGTGGAGCGGATCGACGAGCACCCGATCAAGCGGTTCGTCGACGCCGGCCTGCTGGTCACCGTCAACAGCGACGACCCGCCGATGTTCGGCACCGACCTGAACACCGAGTACGCGGTCGCCGCCCGCCTGCTCGGCCTGGACGAGGCGGGCTTGGCCGGGCTGGCCAGGAACGCGGTCGAGGCCTCGTTCCTGGACCCGGTCGGCAAGGCCCGCCTCAACGGCGAGATCGACGCCTACCTGGCCGGCTGGCAGCGCGGCTGACCTGCCGCCGGGGGTGCCGGTGGCGCCGGCTCCGGGCGATCAGTCCGGCGCCACCGTCCGTCCCGTGGCCGCCGAGTGCCTGGCCGCCTCCAGGATGGTGAGCGTGGTCACCGAGTCCCGGGGGTCGACGGGGGGTGGGGCGCCGGTGGCGAGTGTGTGGGCCATGGCGGCGTAGAAGGCCGGGTAGTCGCCCAGGTCGGTGGGGATGGTGGTGTGCGCCCCGTCGGTGCCGAGGGTGCCGTAGTGGGTCGGGTCCTCGGCGCCCCACGGGATGCGGGTGTCCGGGCGGCGGCCGGCCCGCAGGTCGGCCTCCTGCGGGTCCAGGCCGAACTTCACGTATCCCGCGGTGTCGCCGAGCACCCGCATGCGCGGGCCGGACAGCGGGGTGGTGGCGCTGGTCCACAGGTGGGAGCGGACGCCCGAGTCGTGGCTGAGCGCCAGGAAGGCGTCGTCGTCCACCACCGCGCCGTCCCGGCGGACGTCGATCTCGGCGTAGACCGAGGAGACCGGGCCGAACAGGGTGAGCGCCTGGTCCACCAGGTGGCTGCCCAGGTCGTAGAGGGTGCCGCCGGCCTCCGCCGGGTCGGCCAGCTCCCGCCAGCCCGCCTTGGGCTTGGGCCGGAACCGCTCGAACCGGGACTCGAACCGGTGCACCCGGCCCAGCGCGCCGTCCTCGATCAGCCGCCGCACGGTGCGGAAGTCGTTGTCCCAGCGGCGGTTCTGGAACACCGTCAGCAGCGTGCCCCGGGTGTCGGCGAGGTGGCACAGCGAGCGGGCCTCGGCGGCGGTGGCGGTCAGCGGTTTGTCCACCACGGTGGCCAGTCCGGCGGTGAGCGCGGCCCGGGCCAGCGGCAGGTGGGTGCGGTTGGGGGTGGCGATCACCACCAGGTCGTACTGGTCAGCCCGGTCGAAGACCTGGTCGGGCGAGTCCAGCGGCCGCGCGTCGGGGTGGGCGGCGGCCAGCTGGGCGCGCCGCTCGGGGTTGGCGGTGACCACGGCGGTCAGCCGCAGGCCCGGCGTGGCGGCGATCAGCGGGGCGTGGAAGGCGGCGCCGGCCAGGCCGTAGCCGAGCAGCGCGACGCGGTACGGGGCGGCGGTCCTCGCGGTACTCATGGGCCTGAGTCCACCACATCGGGGGTCCGCGGAGCGGGACATCGCTGTTGGCGCGTGGGCGGGCCGATTACGCTGGTCACCGTCAGGGCAGCCGGTGGCGCCCGGCCGGCCGACGGTGTCCGGTCCGGAGCGATGCGGGAGATCGTTCAGAACCGTCCCAAGACCGAGGAGACACCTACGTGGCAGAGCGCAAGCCCATCGAATCGTGGCTGACCGACATGGACGGGGTGCTGATTCACGAGGGCACCCCGATTCCGGGGGCCGACGAGTTCATCCGGCGGCTGCGGGAGTCCGGCAAGCCGTTCCTGGTGCTGACCAACAACTCCATCTACACGCCGCGCGACCTGGCGGCCCGGCTGGCCGGGATGGGGCTGCACGTGCCGGAGGAGTGCATCTGGACCTCGGCGCTGGCCACCGCGAAGTTCCTGAGCGGGCAGCGGCCGGGCGGCACGGCCTATGTGATCGGCGAGGCGGGGCTGACCACCGCGCTGTACCAGGCCGGTTACGTGCTGACCGACAACAACCCGGACTACGTGGTGCTGGGCGAGACCAGGACCTACTCCTTCGAGGCGCTGACCAAGGCGATCCGGCTGATCAACGGCGGCGCCCGGTTCATCTGCACCAACCCGGACGAGACCGGCCCGTCCACCGAGGGCGTGCTGCCGGCGACCGGTTCGGTGGCGGCGCTGATCACCAAGGCGACCGGGGTGGAGCCGTACTTCGTCGGCAAGCCCAACCCGCTGATGATGCGGGAGGCGCTGAACACCGCCGGGGCGCACTCGGAGACCGCGGTGATGATCGGGGACCGGATGGACACCGACATCGTGGCCGGCATGGAGGCCGGCATGGAGACGGTGCTGGTGCTCACCGGTCTGACCGCCGCCGGGGACGTGGAGCGGTTCCCGTACCGGCCGGGCCGGGTGGTGGATTCCATCGCCGATCTCATCGAGCTGGTGTAATGAAACGGAGTTGACGTAGTGTCAGCGGCCCGGTGGCGCCCGTGCGGGGCGGCACCGGGCCGAGTTCATCATCACCGGGGGAGAAGTGACGGCGGAGGTTGTCGAGCCGGCCAAGAGACGGAGCGCCTCGGCGGAGGTCGCCGAGCCGGCGGAGAAACGGGTCACCTGGGCGGAGCTCTACTTCGACCTGGTCTTCGTCTTCGCGATCACCCAGATCTCCAATCTGCTCTATCTGCACCACGGCGCCGGCGGGGTGCCGCGGGCGCTGGTGGTGTTCATCCCGGTCTACTGGTGCTGGGTGGGCACCACGGTGCAGGCCAACGTGCGGGACGTGGACACCGCCCGCGACCGGGTGGGGATCTTCGCGGTCGGGCTGAGCGGCCTGCTGATGGCACTGGCACTGCCCGAGGCATACGGCGCGCGCGGGGTGCTGTTCGGTGCGGCGTACTGGGCGGCCCGGCTGGTGCTGCTGTGGCTGATCGGTGGGATCAGGGGAGCGTGGCGCGGGCCGTACGGGGTCGGGGCGGTGATCAGCGGGCCGCTGATGCTCACCGGCGGGCTGCTGCACGGCGACGCCCGGCCGGCACTGTGGGCGGTGGCGGCCGCGATCGACCTGGCGGGGCCGACCGTGCTGCGCTCGCTGCTGGCCCGGGTCGCCTACCACCCGGGGCACCTGCCGGAGCGGTTCGGGCTGCTGGTGCTGGTGGCGCTCGGCGAGTCGATCGTCGGCACCGGGGCCCCGGCCGCCGCGGCGCGCGGCCTGGGCAACGGTGAACTCTTCGCGGTGATCGCGGCGTTCACCATCTCCTGCGCGCTCTGGTGGGTGTACTTCGCGCACGCCAACGACGCGATGCGGCATGCGCTGACCGTGGCCGAGGCCCGGGCCAGCGTGCTGCGCCGGGTGTTCTCCTACGCCCATCTGGTGCTGGTCGCCTCGGTGATCGCGATCGCGGTCGGCTTCCACGTCACGGTGGCCGAGCCGGACAAGCGGCTGGACCTGGGCACCCTGGGGCTGCTCTACGGCGGCTGCGCGCTCTATCTGCTGACCTTCGGCTACACCCGCTGGACGATGTTCCGGCGGCCGGCGCACACCCGGCTGGTCGCGGGCGCGGTGCTGCTGGCGCTGGTCCCGGTGCTGCTGCTGGTGCCGGCGCTGGCCGCGCTGGTGGTGCTGGCGGTGCTGCTGGTCGCGCTCAACGCGGTGGAGGAGTCCCGGATCCGGCGCGCCCGGGCCGCCGCCGGACCGGTGCTGCCGGAGCCGGGCGAACCGGCCGCCGAATAGGCGCTGTCGGTGCGGCTGTGTAGCGTGCGGGGTGCACGAGCAGGAGTCCGAGGAAGGGTGACGCGGTGACCGAGGTCGCTGAGGTGGCAGCAGGCGTGCTGGAGAACGAGTTCGAGCTGCCGGAGTCCTGGCGGGAGGTGCTGGCGGGCGAGACCGAGCAGCCCTACTTCGCCGAGTTGGCCGAGTTCGTGGCGGCCGAGCGCGCCGAGCACCAGGTCTTCCCGCCGCGCGGGCAGGTCTTCTCGGCGCTGGCCGCCACCGCCTACCAGGACGTCAAGGTGCTGGTGCTCGGCCAGGACCCGTACCACGACGACGGCCAGGCGCACGGCATGAGCTTCTCGGTGCTGCCGGGCACCAAGACCCCGCCGTCGCTGCGGAACATCTTCAAGGAGCTCGGCACCGACCTGGGCGTGCCGGTGCCGGACAACGGCTATCTGATGCCGTGGGCCGAGCAGGGCGTGCTGCTGCTCAACGCGGTGCTCACGGTGCGCGCGCACCAGGCCAACTCGCACAAGGGCAAGGGCTGGGAGAAGTTCACCGACGCGGTGATCAAGGCGGTCAGCGCCCGCGAGGAGCCGTGCGTCTTCGTGCTCTGGGGCAACTACGCCAAGAAGAAGCTGCCGCTGATCGACACCGACCGGCACGTGGTGGTGCAGGGCGCCCACCCGTCGCCGCTGTCGGCCAAGCTCTTCCTGGGCAGCAAGCCGTTCTCGCAGATCAATGCGGCGCTGGAGGGCTTCGGCGACGAGGCGATCGACTGGCGGCTGCCGAACCTGGCGGGCTGACGGCGGGCCAGTCGCTCGGTGTGGTGCCGCGCCACAGTCGGCCCGCCCGGCTTGGGGCGGCGATCGCCATAGGCGGGGCGGCCGTGCTGTCCTAGGGTGCTCGGGATCCCGGCGTCGCGAGAAGGGTGCTGATCCCATGTCCGTCGAGTCCCCCCTGGCCGAGGAGTTGGCCGTTCCGGTGCCCGGCGGCTCGCTGGCGGTGCTGCGCTGGCCCGCCGCGGTGCCGGGCGCGCCGACCGTGCTGGCGGTGCACGGCATCATGGGCAACGCGCAGTCCTGGGCGGTGGTGGCCAGGCAACTGGCGGGCCGGGCGACCCTGTTGGCGCCGGACCTGCGCGGCCGGGCCGGCAGCGCGGTGCTGCCCGGGCCGTACGGGCTGGCTCGGCATGCCGCCGATCTGGCCCTGCTCGTCCGTCAACTCACCGATGGACCGGTTCAGTTGACGGGCCACTCGATGGGCGCCTGGATCTCCGCGCTGGCGGCGGCGGCCGAGCCGGAGCTGTTCACCCGGGTGCTGCTGGTGGACGGCGCGGTGAGCTTCCCGCTGCCGCCCGGTGTGGCCGAGGAGGACGCGCTGGCCGCGGTGCTCGGCCCCGCGCTGGACCGGCTGGCGATGACCTTCACGGATCTGGCGGACTACCGGGCCCACTGGGCGCGGCACCCGGTCTGGCCGAGTCTGGACGAGACCGGTCGGGAGCTCTTCCTGGCGCGTGATCTCACCGGCGCCGAGCCCGAGCTGCGCACCGCCTGCGTGCCGGAGGCGATCGAGACGGACGGCGCGCAGGTTCTGCTGGATCCCGAGGCGGCCGCGGCCATCCGGCGGCTCGGCGGCCGGGCCGAGTTGCTCTGGGCCGAGCGGGGGCTGCAGGACCAGCCGCAGGGGCTCTACGACGCCGAGCGACTGGCCGGCGCCGGGCTTGAGCTGGTGATCGATCAGGTCGCGGACAGCAACCACTACTCGATCGTGATGGGTGCGGTGGGTGCGGCCGTGGTGGCCGAGCGGATGCTGGCCGCTGCCGGGGCTGAACACGGCGCAGGGGCCGGCGGTGTCCGCCGGCCCCTGCGTACTGCGAGCGGAACGTTTCAGCTGGCCGTGCCGAGGAAGGTCTCCCAGCCCTCCTTGGGCGCCTGGCCGATGCCCAGGGTGCGCAGCTTGCGCAGCGTGGACTCGTCCTGCACCTCCAGCCACTCGACCAGCTGGCGGAACGAGACCAGCCGCACCTCCGGCTTGTCGGCGATGTCCTTGAGCACGGCCTCGACGGCGTCCATGTAGATGCCGCCGTTCCACTGCTCGAAGTGGTTGCCGACGAAGAACGGCGCCCGGTTGCCGTTGTAGGCGCGGTTGAAGCCGGCCAGGTAGCTCTGGTGGGCGGCGTCCCGCCAGGTGTCGAAGTGGCCGGGGTCGCCCTTCGGGTTGCTGTTGGACTGGTTGGCCATGATGTTGTAGTCCATCGAGAGCACCTCCCAGGTCACCCCCGGGTACGGTATGGACTGCAGCGGGAAGTTCCATATCTGGCCGTTCTGCACCTTCTGCGGCCACACCTGCTTCTCACCCGGCGAGCTGGCGTCGTACTTCCAGCCGAGCTTGGCGGCGGTGGGCAGCAGCCCCTTCTGGCCGTCCAGGCACGGGGTGCGGGCGCCGATCAGCTCCTTGGTGTAGTCGAACGGGAACGGCGGCACGTCGGTGAAGCCGGTGTTGGTCTTCCACTTGGTGACGAAGTCGACGGCCTGCTGGATCTCGCTCTCCCAGTCCTGCGCCGACCACTTGTTGACGCCGTTGTGGTCGGGGCGGGTGGCGCAGAAGTGGCCGTTGAAGTGGGTGCCGATCTCATGGCCGTCCAGCCAGGCCTGGCTGATCATCTTGATGGTGTTCTTGACGGCGTTGTCCGACAGGAAGGGGATGTCGGAGGCGCCCACCGAGTGGTGCGGCGGGTGGTAGAGGTCCTTCTTGCCGGCCGGCAGGCAGTAGAGGCCGGAGAGGAAGAAGGTGAAGGTGGCCTTGTGGTCCTTGGCGAGCTTGAGGAACCGTTCGAACTGGCCGTCCTCGGTGGCGCCGGCGCCGTCCCAGGAGAAGACCACGAACTGCGGCGGGCGCTGGCCGGGCGCCAGCTTCTCGGGCGTGGGCTGGTTGGGCTGCGGGCCGGTGTCCGAGGTGGAGCCGTCGCCGATCAGGGTGGCCTTGCCGGAGGGGGTGGGGTTGGGCACCGCGCTTCCCGCGGCCGTCGCGGTGGAACCGGCTGCCGGCTGCACGCTGTCCTGGCTCGGCCCCTTGCCGGTGCCGCACGCGGACAGTGCGCCAAGGGCCGCGGTGGCCGCGCTGGCGCTCAGCACGGACCTGCGCGAGATGCTGCTCATGGTCTCCCCTGCCAAGTAGTGCCCGGCGGTCCCGCGAGTGGAAGGGAGCAGCCGGGCAATTTACGGCATATGATCATCAAATTTCCATCAGGATGTCATGGAGAACGTCCAGGATCCAAGGGCGTCCGCACTCCTGACACTCCTCAGCGAGACGGTGACCAGCCGACTTCCGGCTCCGGGGAGAGCGGCTCTGTTGCGATCCTGGGACAAACCTGAGAGTCAGGCCGCTTCGTCGAGTTGGGCCACCAGCGCCAACTGCCGACTGCGGCGCACCAGTCGGGCCACCGCGGTGCTGATCGCGGTGGCGGCGGCGCAGGAGACCGCCAGGCTCAGCCAGGTGGTGTTGAACCAGTGGCTGTCCAGCCAGCCCAGCGTCACTATGTAGCAGGCCCAGACCAGCGCGGACACGGCACACCAGTGCAGGAATGTCCGCGAGCGGTTGGCCGAGTGGCCGATCGCCAGATCGAGCACGGTCCGCCCGCCCGGCACGAACCGGGCCACGATCACCACGGCGGCGGCCGCGCGGCTGGTCCGGCTCTCCAGGGAGCGCTGCACCCGTCTCACATCGGCGGCCAGTTGCGGGCTGCGGCTCAGTCGGCGGCGCAGCAGGCGCCCGCCGCGCCGGGCCGCCGCCAGCAGCAGCACGTCCCCGAGGAACGAGGCGACGGCGACCGCGGCGGCCAGTAGGAACGGCGCCTGGGTGCTGTGCGAGGTCTTCAGGACCGCCAGGATCACCAGGGTGCCGCTGGGCAGGAAGGGGAGGAAGGCATCACCCAGGACGGCCAGCACGGCCACCACGCAGAACCAGCTCGACGTCATCAGCGTCGGACTTCCCATGAGTCCACCTCCCTCTCCGGACCGCCCGGAGAGCACAGGTGGCACCGCCCTCCAACGCTAGCGGCTCAGCATGAAGATCTTCTCAGCACCCCCTGAATGCACTCTTGACATTCGGCGGAGGAAGGTGACGAGGGGCCGCCGCGGAG
Organism: Kitasatospora acidiphila; assembly: GCF_006636205.1. Lineage (NCBI taxonomy): Bacteria > Bacillati > Actinomycetota > Actinomycetes > Kitasatosporales > Streptomycetaceae > Kitasatospora > Kitasatospora acidiphila. The sequence continues at coordinate 5,750,147 of NZ_VIGB01000003.1, forward strand.
GTGCCACAGCGCCGGAGCCGACCTGGGTCTCTGGCGCGATCGGCGTGGCGGGAACCGGCGCCCGGTCCGTCCCGGCGAGCCGCGCGGCTCGCCGGGACGGACCGGAACGGCGGCCGACAGAACGTCAGCTGCCGTCCCGTCGGACGTTCCGTCAGCCGCGCAGCGGATCCGGCACCGGCTGCCACGGGCGGGCCAGCACCAGGAAGGCGAGCAGCGCGGCGGCCGCGTAGCCGAGCACCACCACCGCCATCGGCAGCGCGCTGCCCTGACCGCCCAGGCCGACCAGGGCCGGAGCCACCGCGCCGGTGAGGAACTGCATGGTGCCCAGCAGCGCCGACGCGGTGCCGGCGGCGTGCGGCGCCCGCTGCAGGGCCAGCGCCGAGGACGGCGGCGAGGCCGTGCCCAGTCCCGCCGCCATCAGGAAGAGCCCCGCGGTGAGCGCGGCCAGACCGCTGTGCCAGACGGTCGACATCAGCACCAGCAGCAGCCCGGCGAGGGTGAGCGACGCCACACCGGCCAACTGGATCCGGTGCGAGGAGAAGCGCCCCAGCAGCACCCGCCCGGTCAGCTGCGCCATGCCCACCAGGCCCAGCTCGACCAGCGCGAAGATCAGGCTGTACTGCTGCGCCGAGCCGTGGAACACCTCCTGGACCACGTACGGCGAGCCGCCGATGAACGCGAACAGCGCCCCGAACCCGAAGGCCACGGTGAGCAGATAGGCGCTGAACAGCCGGTCCGCCAGCAGCTGCCGCATGGTCCGCAGCGTGTCCGGCAGCCCGCCGGACCGCCGCCGTTCGGGGGGCAGCGTCTCCGGCACCCGCAGCGCGGTCGTGATGAGGATCACGCCTCCGAGCACCGCCAGCACCGCGAACACCCCGCGCCATGAGGTGACTTGCAGCAGCTGACCGCCCAGGATCGGCGCCAGCAGCGGAGCCGCGCCGGAGACCAGCATCAGCGTGGAGGCGAACCGGGCGGCCGCCAGCCCGTCGAACAGATCCCGCACCACGGCCCGCGAGATCACGATGCCGGCGGCCCCGGAGAGCCCCTGCAGCAGCCGGCAGACGATCAGCACCCGCACATCCGGTGCCAGCGCGCAGCACGCGGTGGCGAGCGTGTAGAGCGTCATCCCCAGCAGCAGCGGCCGGCGCCGCCCCAGCGCGTCGCTGAGCGGCCCGGTCACCAGCTGGCCCAGTGCCAGGCCGACCAGGCAGGACGTCAGGGTCAGCTGCACCAGGGCGTCCTGGGTGTGCAGGCCGGTGGTGACCCGGGGCAGCGCCGGGAGGTACATGTCCATCGAGAGCGGCGCCAGCGCGCTCAGCGAGCCCAGCACCAGGGTCAGCAGCAGGCCGACCCCGGGTGCGGTGGGTCTCCCGGCGGGCGCGGCACCGAGGGCGGGGGACGAGGGCGGCGCGGTCGGGAATGTGTCGGGCATCGCACCACGGTACTTGTGTTCGAGTGGGAACAGTCGCGGTCCCAGCGCTGTTGTGCTGCCACGAGAGTCGAGCGCAGGTGAGGAAGAGGTGGACCGATGACCGGTGAGGACAGGCAGCCGAGGAGCGACATCCGCGGCGTGGTGCGCGGCAGCGCCCCGGCCCCGCTCTCCATCCTCGACCTCGCCACCGTCGGCGCCGGCTATACCGCCGCCCAGGCCCTGGAGACCACCACCGAACTGGCCCGCACCGCCGAGCGGCTGGGCTACCACCGCTTCTGGGTCGCCGAGCACCACGGCATGCCCGGGGTGGCCAGCTCCACGCCCGCCGTGCTGCTCGCCCACCTGGGCGCGCACACCAGCACCCTGCGGCTCGGCTCCGGCGGCGTGATGCTGCCCAACCACGCGCCGCTGACCATCGCCGAGCAGTTCGGCCTGCTGGAGGCGCTGCACCCGGGCCGGATCGACCTGGGCCTGGGCCGGGCGCCCGGCACCGACCAGGCCACGGCTCGCGCCCTGCGGCGCGGCAGCCTTGAGGACGGCGACGAATTCCCGCGCCAGCTCTCCGAGTTGACGCACTTCCTGGACGGCGACTTCCCCGCCGCCCACCCGTACGCCAAGCTCAGCGCGGTGCCGAGCGGCCCGCAGCGCCCGCCGATCTGGCTGCTCGGCTCCTCCGGCTTCAGCGCCCAGCTGGCCGGCCGGCTCGGCCTGCCGTTCGCCTTCGCCCACCACTTCAGCGCCGCCAACACCGTGCCCGCGCTGGAGCTCTACCGGTCCAACTTCCGCCCCTCCGCGGTGCTGGACGAGCCGTACGCGCTGATCGGCGTGAGCGCCGTCGCGGTGCCCGACGGCGGCCTGGAGGCGGCCCGCCACCTGGCCCGCTCCGCCGCGCTCGGCATGCTGCGGTTGCGCCGGGGCATGCCGACGGCGATCCCCACCCCGCAGGAGGCGGCCGACTACCCGTACAGTCCGGCCGAGGAGGACTTCGTGGAGTCCTGGATGGCCAATGTGGTGATGGGCGAGCCCAGCCGGGTCGCCGACGGCCTGGAGGAGCTGCGCAAGCGCACCGGCGCCGACGAGTTGATGGTCACCTCGCACTTCCACGGCCACGAGGACCGGCTGCGCTCCTACGAACTCATCGCCCAGGCCTACGGTTTGCTCGACTGACCGTCAGGACACCGCGGGCGACCACTCCGGCCCGGAGCTGCGCACCCGTCCCTCCCGCAGTATCGCGGAGACCAGGGACGGGTCGCCGGGGCGGGCGAAGAACCAGCCCTGCGCGGTGTCGCAGCCGGTCAGCCGCAGCCGCTCGGCCTGCGCCGCGCTCTCGATCCCCTCGGCGGTCACGGTGAGCCCCAGATCGTGGGCGAGGCGCACCATGGCGCCCACGATCTGCTCGTCCGCCTCGCTGCGCCGCGAGCGCGGCTCGGGGCGGCCGACCGGGGCCGGATCGCGGAAGCCCTCGATGAAGCTGCCGTCCAGCTTCAGCGCGTGCACAGGCAGCCGGGACAGGTAGGCCAGGTTGGAGTAGCCGGTGCCGAAGTCGTCGATGGCGATCCGCACGCCCATGTCGGCCAGCGCCTGCAGCGCCTGCAGCGGCCGGCCGCTCGGCCCGAGCACGGCGCTCTCGGTGAGCTCCAGCTGGAGCAGGCGGGCCGGCAGGCCGGTCTGGTCGAGCACCCGGGCGACATCGGTCACCACATCGGAGTCCCACACCTGGCGGGCGGCCAGGTTGACGCTGACGAAGGCCTCGGTGTCCGGGAACTCGGCCAGCCAGCCGCGGGCCTGCCGGCAGGACTCCTCCAGCACCCATCTGCCCAGCGGTACGATCGCGCCGGACTCCTCGGCCAGCGGGATGAACCGGTCGGGGGAGAGGGTGCCGAACCGCGGATGCCGCCAGCGCACCAGCGCCTCGGCCCCGTGCACCGCGCCGTCCGCCAGGCCCACCAGCGGCTGGTACTCGACGGTGAACTCGCCGCGCTCCAGGGCCGGGCGCAGCGCCGTGGTGAGCAGGCGGCGGGTCAGCTGGTGGGCGCCGCGGTCCCGGTCGTAGAGCGTCCAGCGGGCGCGGCCGTCGGCCTTGGACCAGTAGAGGGTGGCGTCCGCGTCCTTGACCAGCTCGGTCGGCGAGGTGGTGGCGATCGGCCGCTCCACCACGCCGACGCTGGCGGTGACCGACAGCCGGTGCCCGGACACCTCGAACGGCCGCTCCAGCACCGCGAGCAGCTGCCCGGCCAGGGCGGTCAGCTGCTCGCTGCCCTCGCTGTCGATGACCAGCACGGCGAACTCGTCGCCGCCGAGCCGGGCCACCAACTGGCGGTCGCCGCTGGCGAACCCGCGCTCCAACCGGGCCGCCACCGCGCTCAGCAGCTGGTCGCCGATGTGGTGGCCGAGGGTGTCGTTGATGGCGGCGAAGCCGTCCAGGTCGACGTAGCAGATGCCGACCCGGCGGCCGTTGGTGGCGCCCTCGGTGTTCGGGCGCGGGGCGCAGGCGTCGTTCAGCTTGTCGAAGAAGAAGGTCCGATTGGGGAGTCTGGTGAGCGGATCGTGCAGCGCCTGGTAGGCGAGCCGGTCGCCGAGCCGGCGGCGCTCGGTGACGTCCTCGAACATGGCCAGGGTGTAGAGCGGGGTGCCGGTCGAGTCGCGGATCAGCGAGATGGTGACGCTGCTCCACACCTCGCGCCCCTCGCGGTGGTTGAGCCGGCGCTCCAGGCGGAGCCGGTCCCGCACCCCGATCACCAGCTCCCGGTAGAGCCGGCGGGCGCCCTCCTCGGGGGTGATGATGTCGTTGATGTGCATCTGCACCAGCGCGGCGACCTCGTGCCCGAGCATCTCGGCCAGCGCCGGGTTGGCCTCCAGCACCAGGCCGTCGGTGTCGATCAGCAGCATGCCGATGCCGGCGTCCGCGAAGGCGGCGCGGAACCGCAGCTCGCTGGCCCGCAGCGCGGCCAGCAGCTCGGACTCCGGGGCGGGGGCGCCGGGCAGCACGGCAGCGCAGTTGGGGCAGTGCCCGGCTGGTGGTGACAGATGGATGGGGACGGTACCGGTTGCTCCTGCCTCGGTGGGCTGGCACAACGTGTCGTGCCGCACGCTCTGGCGGTGTGCGTCGGCCCCCTCGTTCCGGCCTCGCACGGCTGCTCCCGTCCGCTGCTGACGCTCGCTCTACTTGCGCCGATCATAGGCCGCTTGGCGAAGCGGAGGCCACTGCCGTCAGGGTGAATCGTTGGAATTCGGGGGCGGCTCCGGCTCGGGCGGCGCACCCCCGGCGGCCGGGCGGGGGTGCGCGCCGGGGGCGTGCGCGTGTGGTCAGCCGTCCGATCAGGCAGCTGATCTGCTGGTATGTCAGGCCAGTTCGGCGGAGAGCGTGATCGTGGTGCCGGTCAGCGCCTGGCTCACCGGGCAGTTCTTCTTGGCGTCCTCGGCGGCGGCGACGAAGCCCTGCTCGTCGAGGCCGGGCACCTCGCCGCGCACGCTCAGGTGGATGCCGGTGATGCCCTCGCCGGGCTGGAAGGTCACCTCGGCCTTGGTCTCCAGCCGCGCGGGCGGGGTGCCCGCGCCGGCCAGGGCGTGCGACAGCGCCATCGAGAAGCAGGACGAGTGGGCGGCGCCGATCAGCTCCTCCGGGCTGGTCCGGCCGTTCGCCTGCTCCGCCCGGGAGGCCCAGGTGACCGGCTGGTCGCCGATGCCGGAGGAGTCGAAGCTCACGATGCCCGAGCCCTTGAGGAGATCACCCTGCCAGACGGTGTGCGCGGTGCGAGTGGTTGCCACGATCGGTACCTCCTGCTGTCGTTGTGTCAGTTCCGGTCACGCCGCGCCCAGCCTAAGCGCTGAGGGCGGCCGACCTCAGGGAAGCTGGCAGAGAGTCAGCTGGGCGCCGCTCGGATCGCCGCACGGCACCAGCCGCCCGTACGGCGAGTCGAACGGCTCGCGCAGCACCCGGCCGCCCAGCCCCGCCACCTGCTCGGCCGCGTGGTCGGCGTCGACCACCGCGAAGTGGACGGCCCAGAACGGCCGCGGCACCGGGGCGCGGTAGCGGCCGCAGACCGGCAGGCCGTTCGAGCCGGGCACGCTCCAGGCCGTGTAGTCGAAATCGCGCCCGTCGCCCATCTGCTTCTGCTGGTACGGGAAGAGCGCCGCGTAGAAGGCGTCCGCCGGCTCGGCCCGCGGGCAGGTCAGCTCGTGCCAGCACATCGCGCCCGGCTCGCCGTAGACCGCCGCCCCGGCGTGCCCGCCCGGCTGCCAGAGGCCGAAGGCGGCACCGACCGGGTCGAAGGCGTAGGCCAGCCGCCCCGCGTCCGGCACCTGGCGCGGGGCGAGCACGCCCTCGCCGCCCGCCTCGGCCACCCGCCGGTAGGCGGCGTCCAGGTCGGCCGCCGCCAGATAGACATTCCAGGCCGGCGGCAGCCGTTCGGCCCCGGCCGGCGGGGGCACCAGCCCGGCGGCCGGCCGGCCCTCGCTCAGGCACATCGTGTAGCCGCGGTGGGCGGGGCCGAGTTCCTCGAACTCCCAGCCCAGGATCGGACCGTAGAAGTCCTGGGCGGCGAGCGGGTCGGCGCAGGTCAGGTCGGCCCAGCAGGGGGCGCCGTCGGGGTAGGAGTCGCGCACGGGCATCGGGGCGGGGGCCTTTCGGGAGCGGGGGTGCCGGTGCGGTCATGATCCGACCCGACGTCACGTTCGGCAACCGGATGCCTCCGGATGGTGAGCTGTCCATATGTCGGACGATTCACCCAAAACGACTCGGCTCGGATCCCGTGGGCTGTTAGATTTGCCCGGCCCGTGCGGTTCGGCCGGGCAGTCCCCTGGCCCCGGCACCCGGAGCAGACCCATGACCGAGCAGCCCACCGCCTCCCTGGACGAGGTCGACCCGGCCGTCCGCGCCGAGCTGGCCGGACTGCGGCAGAGCATCGACAACATCGACGCCGCCGTGGTGCACATGCTCGCCGAGCGGTTCAAGGCCACCCAGCGGGTCGGCCGGCTCAAGGCCGAGCACCGGCTCCCGGCCGCCGATCCGGCCCGGGAGCGCGACCAGATCGGGCGGCTGCGCGAGCTCGCGGCCGGGGCCCATCTGGACCCGGTCTTCGCGGAGAAGTTCCTCAACTTCATCATCGCCGAGGTGATCCGCCATCACGAGGCGATCGCCCGGGACGCCGAGGGCGGCGAGGCCTGACGGCCCGTCGGCCGGGCCGCACTGGCGGCCCAGGCTGGGCTACGGCGGCACGGGCGGCCTGAGCTGAGCTACGGCCGCACTGCCGGCCGTCCTAGCTCAGCTTGCTGCGGCGGCCGCGGGGGGCCGGCGCGCGGCGGGTCCGGGCCGGGCGGGACGGTCGCACGTCCCGCTGCGGCGACTCCTCGCGCGGCGCGGCCGCGTCGCGCAGCCGGGCGGCCAGCAGCGCGGCCGCCGTCGCAGCCTCGGGGCGGTGATGCCGTGCCGCTGGGCCGCCACGTGGTGCACGTCGCACCAGAGCGGGCTGGCCGCGCTCCCGTCCGACCAGCGCAGGCCCTCGGGCGGCAGGTAGTGCACCCCGCACACAGCGCACTGGAAGACGGAACGCATGCTGGCCTCCTACTGGATCCGGCCCGAGCCGTGGCACGTGCTGCACGGGCCAGTGTAGGTCTCGGTGACGGCCTCCTGGGTGCCGTCGGGGTTGGTGATCACACTGTGCCTGGTCTGCTCGGTGACGCCGGAGCCCCCGCAGGCGTAGCAGGCTATCGGCTGATGTGACAAGGCCGTTGCGGTCATGGTCGGCCCCCGTTCGAGCTGCGCCGTGCGTCGCGTCCACCGGGGAGGTACCCCGGTGCACGCGGGTTCACGCAGGTGGGAGGCGGTCGATCTGACGCAGCGTCAGGGCTGGGCGGGGCAGCTTTCGGTGGTCGACGGTTCGGTCGGCGCCGGAGCGGGTCCGGTGGCCGCGGGCTCGCTCGGGCGGCTGGTCTGCGCGACCAGCGCGCCCAGCAGCACCAGCACGCCCCCGAAGAGCTGGGGCGCCGCCAGGTGCTCGCCGAGCACGAACCAGGCGAGCACGGTGGCCACCACCGCCTCGATGTTGGCGACCACGCCGGCCACCGGCGGCGAGAGGTGGCCGACCGAGACCACGCCGGTCAGATAGGCGATCACGGTGGCGACCAGCACCATCCAGGCCGCCGGCAGCAGCGCCGGCACCTGGTGCCCGGCCAGCACGGCATGGCCGCCCAGCTTCGACCAGTGGGCGTTCCACGGGCGGGCGATCACGGTGAGGGCCAGCGCACCGACCAGCAGGCCGTAGGCCGAGACACCCATGGGGTCGGCGGGCTTGTCGCCGCGACTGCTCGCATCGGCCAGCACGAAGTAGCCCACCTGGCAGCAGGCCGCGCACAGCCCGAAGAGCACGCCGAGCGCGTCGAACCGCAGCCCCTGCCAGGCCTGGACCACGCAGACCAGCCCGCCGACCGCCACCACGGCACCCATCGCCGCCCGCAGCGTGACCGGCTTGCGCTGCACGAACCGGACGTAGCAGAGCAGCAGCGGCGGCCCGAAGTACTCCAGCATCAGCGCCACCCCGACCGGGATCCGGGAGATCGCCGCGAAGTACCACGCCTGCACCCCGGCGACCCCGAGCAGTCCGAAGCCGATCAGCAGCCCGGGCCGCTCCCGCACGATCGCCCGGTGCCGCCAGGCCAGCGGCAGCAGCAGCACGGCGGCACCGGTGCAGCGCAGCCAGACCACGTGCAGCGGCGACAGGCCGGCCTCGATCAGCGGTTTGGCGGCCGCGCCGGAGCTGCCGAAGGAGAACGCGGATATCAGGGCGAGGGTGAGGCCGACGGCCCGTCGGGAGGAGCGCATCCGGGCATTCTTCCAGGTCAGGGGCGTCTACGACAGGTCCTGGTCAACAGGCGGACAGCCTGGGCAGGAGCTGGGATCAGCCTGTGGGTGCCAGGGTGCGTTCGGCGGCCGACGGGTTGGCGGTGGGCGTGGGAGTCGTCGGGCGCGCGGTGCTCGGCGAGGGCGAGGGGGACGCCGGCGGGGTGCTCGGCCGGGGCGCCGGCGGGACCGCCGGGGCGCTGGGTGTGCCGGGTGCGGCAGGTGCGGCGGGTCCGCCGGTGGCCGGGGCGGTGGTCGGGGGCGGCGTTGCCGCGGGGGTGCTCGGGGCCGTCGAGGGCGCCGCCGGGCTCGACGGCGCGGTGGTCGCCGGGCTGGTGCCGCCGACCGGGCCGGCGGACTTCACCGCGGCGGGCGCGGCGAAATCGCGGACCGGCTGAGCTCGCGGGCCTTGCGGCTGACGGTCTGCTGGTGGGTCAGGTAGGCGTTCTTGACGTACTGCTGGGTGATCGTCGAACCGCCCTGGGTGCCCTGCCCGGTGAGGGTGTTCCAGCCGGCCCGCAGCAGCGCCGACGGGTTGACCGCGCCCTCCCGGTAGAACGACCGGTCCTCGGCGGCCAGCACGGCGTGCTGCGCCTCGGGGGAGACCTGGTCCAGGGCCACGCTCTGCCGGTTGGTCTCGCCGGTCTGGGCGAGCACCGTGCCGTCCCGGTAGAGCCAGGTGTTGCGCTGGGCGGTGGCGGCGGCGTGCGCGTCCGGCACCTTGACCAGCAGGAGGCCCAGCCCCAGGAAGCCGGCGCAGCCCAGCAGCACGGTGAGCGTCGAGAAGAGTGCGAACCGCCGGGTGGGTATCAGGCGGCGCCAGCCGGCGCGGCGCGGACGTCCGGAGCGCAGCAGCCGGCGCAGCCGGGACACGGGGGCGGAGGTCGGTCGCGGCACGGGACCAGGCCTTTCTGCGAGCCCCGTGCCGGTCGGTGCACGCGGTCGGTCGATCGCTGGGACAGGTGAACCGTGTCAGCCTGCCGGGCGATCTCCGAGGCTGGTAGGGACCTTTGTCCCTTTCTGATGTGATCTTGGCCGATCACGTGTGATCTGTCCGGTATGGGCCTGGGGTCAGGCCGCCTGAGGGTCCGCCTGGCGGGGCAGCGGCAGCCAGAGCGCCACCTCGAAGCCGCCGGCGGTGGTGGCCTGCGCCGTGATCCGCCCGCCCAGCAGCCCGGCCCGCTCGCGCAGTCCGATCAGGCCGTGGTGCCCGCCCGGCAGCGAGCCCGCCGCCGCACCGACCCGGGGCGCGGCGTTGCACACGCTGACCCGCAGGCAGTCCGCCTCGACCTGGACCCGCACCTCGGTCGCCGCGTCGGGCGCGTGCTTGCGGACGTTGGTCAGCGCCTCCTGGACGGTGCGGTAGGCGGCCCGCTCCACCGGCTCGGGCAGCGGGCGGGCGGCCGGGTCGTGGCCCTCGATCCGCAGCGTGGCGGCCACCTCGGCGGCGCCGACCAGCCGGGGCAGATCGGCCAGCCGGGGCTGCGGGACCAGCTCGGTCGGGCCGGCCCCGGCCGCGCGCAGCACCAGGATCATCGAGCGCAGCTCCTCCAGGGTGGCCACCGCGAGCCCGCGCAGGGTGGCGGCGGTCTCCCTGGTCTGCGGGTCCTTGGTGGTCACCTGCAGGGCGCCGGCCTGGACCGCGATCAGGCCCGCCTGGTGCGAGACCACGTCGTGCATCTCGCGGGCGATCCGGGCCCGCTCCTCGGCGACCACGGTCTTGGCGTAGAGCATCCGCTCGACGTCGCGCAGCTCGGCGAGCTCGGCGACCCGCGCCGAGAGGTCCTCGCGGGTGCGGACCAGCAGGCCCAGGACCACCGGGCCGGCGGCGAGCATCACGGCGTAGATCAGGTGCTGGGTGATGTCGCTGAGGGTCTCCCGTGGCAGTGAGGTGATCGGCCAGGGCAGGAAGCTGCCGACCGCCACCAGCCCCAGGGCCAGCTGCTTCTGCCAGGCCGGCCGCTCGCTGCGGGCCACCGTGTAGACGGCGATCATCGGGGCGACCAGGGCGCTGCCCGCGAACAGGCCGGGCAGGGTGAGCAGCAGCACGGTCCGCGGCCAGCGGCGGCGGACCACCAGCACCACGGCGGCGGCCGCCGAGACCCAGAAGTGCCAGTCGCGGGGCGGCGGGAAGTTCAGCAGGGCGTCGGCCAGGGCCGGGACCACGAGTGCGAGATCGACCGCCCAGGCCGGGACGGACCACCGCCGGAGAGTGTCCACGAGGCTCACAGGTGTCTCCGATCAGCGCGGAAAGCGCGCTTCGACGCCGAAAAGGCGCTCCTTCAGGTGAAGGAGCGCCTTTTCTGTTTGGGTGCGCCGCCAGGGACTCGAACCCCGGACCCGCTGATTAAGAGTCAGCTGCTCTAACCAACTGAGCTAGCGGCGCCCGTTCAACGCAGTGAACATTACCTGATCAGCGGCCGGGTTCTGAAATCGAGCTGCCGGAGACCGGCGGGGCCTGGTGCAGCCGGAGCAGCAGCCGGTGCAGCAGGGCCCGCTCGTCGGCGTCGAGCGGGGCGAGCACCTCGTTCTGCACGGCGCGGGCCTGCCGGAGCAGCTCGGCCAGCGCGGTGCGGCCGGTCGGGGTGAGGCTCACCTGGATCCGGCGGCGGTCGGTGCTGGAGCGGGTCCGGTCGACCTGGCCGGCCCGGGTCAGGTCGTCCAGCACCTTGACCAGGTCGCTGGGGTCGATGGCCAGCCGGGTCGCCAGCTCGCGCTGCACCTGGGGGCCGAAGTCGGCGAGCGCGGCCAGCACCGCCAGGTGCCACAACCGCTGCTCCCGCTCGGCGAGCCGGGCGGCGAGCCGGGCCCGGGCGGTCCGGCCGGTCCGGGCGAGCAGGAAGCTGGTCAGGTCGAGCAGGCTCGGCGGCACGGTTTCCATGACCGGATTGTAGGGTGAGCACCAATAGTGGGTGGTGACCCACTAATACTCCAGGGAGGGAACCATGGACGCGCTGTACCCACGACTGCTGGTCACCCGGTTCGCCGAGTGCTTCCGGTTCTACGACGCCGTACTGCCCGAGCTGTGCGGCGCGGTGCGGCGCAAGGGCGACGCCGGCGGCCCGTACGCCAACTGGGACGTCGACGACCAGGCCGTCCTGGTGCTCTTCGACCGCGCCGCGATGGCCCGGGTGGCCGGCACCGCGGCGCTGCCCGCCAGTGCGGCGCCGACCCAGGACGCGGTGATGCTGGTGCACCGGGTCGCCGACGTGGCCGCGGCGCTGGCGCACTGCCTGGCGCACGGCGGCACGCCGGTGGCCGGGCCCACCGACCGCCCCGAGTGGGGGCCCGGCCTGCGCACCGCGCACCTGCGCGACCCGGAGGGCACGCTGATCGAGCTGCAGTCCTACTGACCGCCGTTGGCGGGCGCCTTGGTCCGCAGGATCTCGATGAAGGCGCCCAGCCAGGCAGGGTGGTCCGGCCAGGCCCGGGCCGAGACCAGCATGCCGTCGACCACCGCCTCGCCGTCCCGGTAGGTCGCGCCCGCAGCCCGCACATCCGGCTCCAGCGCCGGGTAGGCGGCCGTGGTGCGGCCGGCCAGCACCTCGGCGGCGGCGGTGATCTGCGGGCCGTGGCAGATCTGCGCGACCGGCTTGTCGGCCTCGAAGAAGTGCTTGGTGATCCGCCGCACCTCGGGGTCGTTGCGCAGGTACTCGGGCGCCCGCCCGCCGGGGATCACCAGCGCCGCGTACTCGGTCGGGTCGACCTCGGCGAAGGCCAGGTCGGCGGGCCAGGTGTAGCCGGGCTTCTCGGTGTAGGTGTCGAAGCCCTCCACGAAGTCGTGCACCACGAACTGCAGCTTCTTGCGGCTCGGCGCGGCGATGTCGACCTGGTAGCCCTCCTCGAGCAGCCGCTGGTAGGGGTAGAGCACCTCCAGGGACTCCGCCGCGTCCCCGGTGACGAGCAGCACCTTCACGGCCATGGCCGGCCTCGATTCTCGAAAAGCGGTCCGCAGCGGACCGATGCTCAACGGACTGTGAGTGCGTGATCACGTCGCACGCATGCTGCTGCATGCCCAACCCGGTCGAGCCGAAACGCCGAAGGGCCCCTCGCTCTCGCGAGAGGCCCTTCGGCTGTCGGTGCGCCGCCAGGGACTCGAACCCCGGACCCGCTGATTAAGAGTCAGCTGCTCTAACCAACTGAGCTAGCGGCGCCTGCTGACAGACCGGAACATTACACGACCAAAGGGGAAACACCGAATCGTCAGCACTCGAACACGCAAGGTCATGGCCGGCCTTCATCCGGCTGGCCTTTACTCCTCGCCCCAGTGGCAGGCCGCCCCGTGCTCCGCCGCGGCCTCCAGCGCCGGCGCCTGCTGCTCGCAGCGGCCGCGCTGCTCGGCGCCGAGCGTCGCGTAGAGCGGGCAGCGGGTGCGGAACGCGCAGCCGGTCGGCCGGGAGGTGGGGGAGGGCGGGTCGCCGGGGAGCAGGATCCGGGTGCGGCTGCGCTCGGCGACCGGATCGGGGAGCGGGACGGCGGACAGCAGTGCCCGGGTGTAGGGGTGGCGCGGGGTGTTGAACACGTCGGCGACCGGGCCCTGTTCGACGGTGCGGCCCAGGTACATCACGCTGACCCGGTCGGCGAGGTGGCGGATCACCGAGAGGTCGTGCGAGACGAACAGGTAGGAGAGGTCGAGGGTGGCCTTCAGCTCCTGGAGCAGGTTGAGCACGCCGGCCTGGATGGAGACGTCCAGGGCGGAGACCGGCTCGTCCAGCACCAGCAGCTGCGGGGAGACGGCCAACGCCCGGGCGATCGAGATGCGTTGGCGCTGGCCGCCGGAGAACTCGTGCGGGTAGCGGGCGGCGTGGGCCGGCTCCAGGCCGACCTGGGTGAGCAACTCCGGTATCCGGGCCGCGATCCGCTCCCGGGGTGCCCGCTGGGCCTGCAGCGGTTCGGCGATGATGTCGCCGATCGGCAGCCGCGGATCCAGGCTGGCCATCGGATCCTGGAAGACGATCTGCAGCTGGGCGCGGAGCCGGTGGACGGCCTCCCGGGAGAGTACGGCGGTGTCCTGGCCGAGCAGTTCGATCCGGCCGGCCTCCGGTGCGGTCAGGCCGAGGATCTCGAAGAGCGTGGTGGACTTGCCGGAGCCGGACTCGCCGACCAGGCCCAGGGTTTCGCCGCGCCGGATGTCCAGGTGCACCCCGTCGACGGCGTACACCTCGCCCACCTTGCGCTTGACCACGGTGCCCTTGAGCACCGGGAAGGTCTTGGCCAGCCCGGTCACCCGGAGCACCTGGGGGAGCTCGGAGCGGTCCACCGGCCGGGCGGCGGGCGCAAGGCGGGGGACGGGGTAGACCTCGGCGGGGGCGGGGCGCTCGGTGGCCAGCCGGTCGGCGCGCAGGCAGGCGGCCTGGTGGCCGTCGGTGCCGGTGAGCGGCGGCTCGGCGGTGCGGCAGTCGTCGCCGGCCAGCGGGCAGCGCGGGGCGAACGGGCAGCCGGGCGGCAGGTCGACCAGCGCGGGCGGGTTGCCGGGGATCGGCACCAGCGGTCCGCCGTCCCGGTCCAGCCGGGGGACGGCGCCGATCAGCCCGAGGGTGTACGGGTGGCGCGGGGCGCCGAACAGCTCGTCCACCGGGGCGGATTCGACGACCCGGCCCGCGTACATCACCGCGACCCGGTCGGCCATCTGGGCGATCACCCCGAGGTCGTGGCTGACCAGCACGAGCGCGGCGCCGGTCTCCCGCTGCGCGGTCCGCAGCACGTCCAGGACCTGGGCCTGGATGGTGACGTCCAGGGCGGTGGTGGGCTCGTCGGCGAGCAGGATGTCCGGCTCGTTGGCCACCGCCATGGCGATCATGGCGCGCTGCCGCATGCCGCCGCTGAACTCGTGCGGGAAGCTGTCCAGCGCCCGGTCCGGGTCCGGGATGCCGACCAGGTCGAGCAGTTCGGCGGCGCGGCGGCGGGCCGCGGCCTTGTCGGACTTCTGGTGGGCCCGGACGGCCTCGGCGATCTGGTCGCCGATCCGGTAGACCGGGGTGAACGCGGAGAGCGGGTCCTGGAAGACCATGGCGATCCGGCGGCCGCGGATCCGGGCCAGCTCACCGGGCGGCAGACCGATCAGCTCCCGTCCGTCGAGCGCCACCGAGCCGCGCACCGCGGCGGTGCCGGGCAGCAGGCCGAGCACCGACAGCGCGGTGACCGACTTGCCGGAGCCGGACTCGCCGACGATGCCAAGGGTCTCGCCGCGGCGCAGCGTCAGATCGACGCCGCGCACGGCGGTGACGGTGCCGCGGCCCCGGGCGCCGGCGAAGTCCACCCGCAGGTCGCGGATGGTGAGCAGCTCGGTGGCGGTGGTGGTCACGCGGTTCCTTCGGCGTCGAGGGCGGGTGCGGCGCCGCGGCTGTCCGGGGCGGTGGCGGTGGTGGCGGCGGCGCGCCGGCGCAGGGCGCGCAGCGCCCGGCGGGAGGGCCGGCGGCCGGCCGCCGCGGTGGGGTCGAGGGCGTCCCGCAGGCCGTCGCCGACCAGGTTGACGGCGAGTACGAAGAGCACCAGCAGGCCAGCCGCGTAGTAGAACATCCACGGGTAGGTGGGTGCCGAGTCGGTGCCGGCGGCGATCAGGGTGCCGAGCGAGACGTCGGGCGGCTGCACGCCGAAGCCGAAGTAGGAGAGCATGGTCTCGTTCATCACGGCCGCGCCGACCGCGATGGTGGCGTCCACGATCAGGTAGGACGCGCAGTTGGGCAGGATGTGCCGCCAGATGATGCGCAGCGGGCGCACCCCCATGAAGCGGGCGGCGCGGACGAACTCGCGTTCCTTCAACGAGATCGTCATGGACCGCACCACCCGGGCGGTGATCATCCAGTTGAACGCGGCGAGCAGCACCACGAAGGCCAGCCAGCCGCTGCTCTTCAGCTGGGGCGAGACGATGGTGATGACCAGGAAGCTGGGGAAGACCAGCATCAGGTCGACGAAGAAGATCAGCAACCGGTCGGTCCAGCCCCCGAAGTAGCCGGCGCAGGCGCCGACCAGGCCGGCCAGGCCGGTGGAGAGCAGCGCCACCAGCAGGCCGATGATCAGCGACTTCTGCAGCCCGCGCAGGGTCTGGGCGTAGACGTCCTGGCCGAGTCCGGCGGTGCCGAACCAGTGCTGGGCGGACGGCGGTTGGCTCAGTGCCCCGTAGTCGACGTCGGTGTACTTCCAGTGCGTCAGGTACGGGCCGACGAAGGCGAGCAGGAAGAGCAGCACCACGATGCCACCGCCGACCACCACGCCGGGGGAGGCCAGCAGCCGGCCCAGTACCAGGCGGCCGCGGCTGCGCGGCGCGTCGCCGGCCATCAGGCACGCACCCGCGGGTCGAGGGCCGCGTGCAGGGTGTCGGCCAGGAGGCCGGAGACCAGCACCGTCACCGCCGTGAACAGGGTCACCGCCACCACCGAGTTCGTGTCGTTCTCATAGATCGATTTGATGAACCACTCGCCCATGCCGTGCCAGCCGAAGATGATCTCGGTGAAGGTGGCGCCGGTGAAGACGCCAAGGAAGTTGTAGGCGAACAGGGTCGACATCGGGATCACCGCGGTGCGCAGGCCGTGCTTGATCAGCGCGTGGCGCCGGGTGAGGCCCTTGGCCTCGGCGGTGCGCAGGTAGTCCGAACCCAGCACGTCCAGCATGGTGCCGCGCTGGTAGCGGCTGTAGGTGGCCAGGCCCATCAGGGCGAGCGAGAGGGTGGGCAGCAGCAGGTGCACCGCCCAGTCGGCCAGGTGCGCGCCCAACCCGCCGCTCAGGCCCGGGGTTTCGTACCCGGTGAAGTCGATCAGCTGGTGCCCGGAGGCCTGGTTGACGGCGATCGCGCCGTTCTTCAGGAAGAGCGCCAGCAGGAAGACCGGGGTGGACAGCAGCACGAAGCAGACCACGGTCAGCACCCGGTCGGAGATCCGGTACTGGCGCACCGCCCCCCAGGCGCCGACGGCCACCCCGAGCAGCATGCCGAGCAGGCTGCCGATCACCAGCAGCCGCAGCGACACCACCAGCCGGCGACCGAACTCGGCGTTCACCGAGGTGTCGTGGATGCTCTGGCCGAGGTCGCCGTGGACCACCAGGTTCTCGGCCCAGTGGCCGAACCGCACGGTGATCGGGGTGTGCGAGTTGATGCCCAGGTCGGTGAGCTGGCGGTCCACCGCCGCGGCGGTCGGGCGCGGTTGCTTGGCCTCGAAGTAGGCGCGCGGGTTGAGCGCGCTGCTGGCCAGGGCGTAGGCCAGGAAGACCGAAACGACCAGCAGGACCACGTAGTAGGCGAGGCGCTTCGCCAAGTAGCGCAGCATCAGCGGCAGTTCCCGCCGGTGCCGGTGGCGCTCCGGAGTCTCATGACCAATTGCCTTCGTTTCGGAGGTACTTCACGCATGTCTGTGCAGCGGAATTCTGCGATCCGCCGCGGGGGCGGTCAAGACTGCGCGTCGAACGAGCTTGCCTGGTTCGGCAAACCCGCAGGTCAGAGTCAAACAGTCGGTTGCGTCAACGGTGTTGCGGGAGCATTGCGGTCGATTGCGATTCGATCAGTAGTGAACACGCTCCTCTGGTGGGCCAACTGATCCGCTGTTAGGTTCTGCTCGCTGGCTCACCTCTTTGGCTGCCCATGATCAAGGCTCGCCACACCTGGCGGGCGCCTCATGTCACTCACGCACCCCAACACCCCGGGAGGGACCCGCCATGGATGCCGCCATCCGGCCCCGCCGCCACCTCACCCGCACCCTGGTCGGAGCCGCTGCCCTCGCCCTTGCGGTGACCGGCTGCAGTTCGTCGAGCTCCGGTTCGGGCAACGGCTCCGGCGCCTCGCAGAGCGCCGCGCCAAGAGCCGACGCCGAGGACATCAATCCGCAGCCGCTGGACAACGTGAAGGACGGCGGTGAACTGCGCGAGCCGCTGCAGCAGTGGGTCACCCAGTGGAACCCGCTGCAGGTGGACGGCACCTACGGCGACTCGGTGGAGATCATGAAGATGATCGAGCCGATGCTCTTCCGGATCGACGCCAGCGGGACCTACCAGCCGGTACCGGAGTTCCTGCAGTCCGCCAAGCTGGTCTCCACCTCGCCGCAGGTGGTGCTCTACACGCTCAACCCGAAGGCCAAGTGGTCGGACGGGAAGTCGCTCAGCTACCTGGACTTCAAGGCGGTCTGGCAGGCGACCAACGGCCAGAACCCCGCCTTCAACCCCGCCTTCACCAACGGCTACAACCAGATCAGCGACGTCTCCCAGGGCGCTGACCCGACCCAGGTCAAGGTCACTTTCAGCCAGCCGTTCGCCGACTGGCAGAGCCTCTTCTACCCGCTGCTCCCGGCGGCCGCCACTTCCACCCCCGACGACTTCAACAAGGCCTGGATCGAGAAGGTGCCGATCACCGGCGGGGCCTTCAAGATCGGCTCGATCGACAAGTCGGCGCAGACCATCACCGTGGTGCCGGACCCCAACTGGTGGGGCCCCAAGCCCAAGTTGGACAAGTTCACCTACCGGGTGCTGTCCCAGCCGGCGATGACCCAGGCCTTCCTCAACAACGAGATCGACTGGACCGGCGCCGGGCGGGCCGACGCCTACGGCCAGCTGAAGGCCGACCCCAACGCGGTGATCCGCATCTCCTACCCGTGGGACGAGGTGCACATAGCGTTCGGGTCCAACGGGGCGCTGGCCGACCAGAAGGTGCGGCAGGCGCTGGAGAAGGCGCTCGACCGGTCGGCGCTGACCAAGGTGGCCAGCCAGGGGGTGCCGGTGTCGTTCCCGCTGCTCGGCAACCACCTGCTGATGACCAACCAGACCGGCTACCAGGACAACTCCGGCGAGTGGGGCAAGTTCGACCTGGCGGGCGCCAAGAAGCTGCTCGACGAGGCCGGCTGGAAGGACGCCGGGGCCGGCAAGCCGCGGACCAAGGACGGCCAGTCGCTGGAGCTGCACTACGTCATCTCGGACGGCGCCGCCCAGCAGGCCGTGGACCTGGCCACCGCCACCCAGAACATGCTGCTGCAGGCCGGGGTGAAGGTCGACGTCGACAAGGTGCCGGCCAACGACCTGAGCGACAAGTACCTCAACCTGGGCAAGTTCGACCTGGCGAGCTGGCGCAACACCGGGTCCTTCCCGCCCTCGGTGATCATCCCGTCGTACCAGATGCCGGTCGGTGACAACGTCTTCCAGAACTACTCCAAGCTCAGCACCCCGGAGATCGACGGTCTGCTGAAGCAGGCCGCGTCCACCCTGGACCCGGCCCAGGCGGCGAAGCTCTACAACCAGGCGGACGCCAAGATCTGGGAGCTGGGCCACTCCGTGGAGCTCTACCAGCGCCCCTACGTGGGTGCCTACCGCAAGGGGCTGGCCAACTTCGGCTCGGGCGGGCTGGCCGACTTCGACTACACCAAGGTCGGCTGGCAGAAGTGAGTAGGCGCCCGGTCAGCGGCGGGCGCTGCGAGCCGGGCAAGCGCTGCCGGGCAGCGCGGTGATCACGAGGTCGGTGCGGTCCACCGCCCCAGGGTGTGGCTGCCCTGGTGGTGCCGCACCGGCCTTGACCTTCCGCGTTGCCCGCAGGACGCCCTTCTCGCCGTTCCACTGGACGGGAATCTAGCCGGGCCCTGCGGCCGACTGCCGTGCGCGACACCCGGGCGCTCACCTCTGGCGGGGACGCTGTCACCCGGTTCGCGCAACTGCCGCGTCAACTCACTTTGACCGCAGGTCGATCGGCCTGATTCGCCGTCACCTGGCCAGCCTAGTAGCATGACCGCATGCAGTTGCGGTACAACTACCGAGCGTCTCCGGATGCTGCTCAGCGCCGTGCGCTGGCGAGTGCGTTCGGGTGCGCCCGCGTGGTGTGGAACGATTGCCTTCGTGCCCGCCAGGAGGCGCATGCGGCGGGATTGCCCTACGTGTCGTCGGCGGTGCTGTCGAAGACGTACATCACGCAGGCCAGGAAGGCCCCTGAGCGGGCTTGGCTGGCGGATGTGTCGGCCGTGGTGCTGCAGCAGTCCCTGCGGGATCTGGACAGCGCCTACAAGAACTTCTTCGATTCGGTCACGGGTAAGCGTAGAGGGCCGAGGGTCGCGCCGCCCCGGTACAAGTCGAAGAAGGACACTAGGCAGTCGATCAGACTCAACGCCAACGCCTTCTGCCTGCGGGGCAACGGCACGGTCTACGTGGCCAAGGTCGGCGACATCCGTGTGAAGTGGTCGAGGCCACTGCCAGCCGTCCCCACTTCCCTGACCGTGGTCAAGGATGCTGCTGGCCGGTATTTCATGAGCTTCGTCGTAGAGGCCGAGCCGCAGATCATCGAAGACCTCAACTTCACCGGGCCGCTCGACAGCGAGACGGGAATCGATCTCGGCCTGGCGCACTTCGCTGTCCTCTCCGACGGCCGGAAGATCAGCGCTCCAAAGTTCCTGCGACGGGCGGAGAAGAAGCTCAAGAAGCTGCAGAAGGACCTCAGTCGAAAGGTGAAGGGGAGCAACAACCGGGCAAGGGCCCGCGTCAAGGTTGCATGTCAGCACGCCAAGGTGGCCGACCGCCGCCGGGACTGGCACCACAAGGAATCCACGAAGATCATCCGCGACAGCCAAGCGGTATACGTGGAAGACCTCGCGGTGCGCGGCCTCGCGCGCGGGCGGCTCGCCAAGAGCGTGCACGACGCCGGATGGGCACGGTTTCTCGTCATGCTGGAGTACAAGGCCGCCAGATATGGCCGGTACTTCGCCCGCATCGGGCGCTTCGAGCCCACTTCCCAGGTCTGTTCAACCTGCGGCGTTCTGGACGGTCCCAAACCCCTCTGCGTCCGCGAGTGGACGTGCATGGAGTGTGGGGCTGTCCACGATCGCGACGTGAACGCCGCACGCAACATCCTGGCCGCCGGACGGGCGGACAGGCTAAACGCCTCGTGGAGCGCAGGTAAGACCGGGAGGATCCCGGCACAGCGCGGTGAAGCAGGAAGCCACCGAGACGGTCAGCCGACCGTGGCAGGAATCCTCGGGCTCTAGCCCGAGGTGCACGTCAAGGGCACTACGTGGTCTTCGGCGGCTTGGCCGCCGTGGCAGTGGGCGTCGGTTTGCATGCCCGCCGACCGGTGCAGGATGGCAGCACCACCTGACCCCGACCCGCGGAGCCCCCGATGCCGCTCGCCGACCAGCCGTACGCCCACCTGCTCAAGCCGCACCCCGGACCGCTGAGCCCCGACGAGCGGTACGACACCGCGCACTTCGCCGACCTGGAGCTGGACCGGGCCCGGGCGGGCGGCGCCGGCTTCCTGGAGTGCGCCTTCAGCACGGTGACGGTCACCCAGGGCGTGCTGCGCCGCGCCAGGTTCACCGAGTGCTGGCTGGAGCAGACCCGCTGGCTCTCCACCGACCTGGCGCAGAGCGAGTGGCAGGACGTCACGATCACCGGCTCGGTACTGGCCGGAGTCACGATCGGCGGCGCCCAGCTGCGCCGACTGACCCTGCGGCAGTGCAAGTTGGAGTCGGTCAACCTGCGCGGCGCGCTGCTCCAGGACGTGGTCTTCGAGGACTGCCGGATGCGTGACGTGGACTTCTCCGAGGCCCGGCTGACCGGGGTGTCGTTCCCCGGCAGCTCGCTGGAGGGAATCCGGTTCCGGCAGGCCGAGTTGGTGAAGACCGACCTGCGCGGCGCCACCCGGCTGGAGCTGACGGACGGCCATCGCGGGCTGCGCGGCGCGGTCATCTCCTCGGCCCAACTGATCGAGTTGGCCCCGCAGTTCGCCCAGGCCTTCGGAGTCGAGGTGCGCGACAGCTGACGTTCACCACGCGGCCGTTCGCTGACCTACGGGAGAACAGTCCAACAATCCTTCATGGCGAGTCCTGGCGGGTGCACGTCGAACGGGACAGGATGTGCCCCGACCACCGCCCAGTTGTGCACACAACCCGAAGGGTTGGCGATTCGACGATGACAGAGCTGAGCCGTAGAACCTTCATGGCCGTCTCGGCGAGCGCGGCGGCCGGCGCCGCCGTGGCCGGCACAGCCGGTGCGGCCGGTGCGGCACCCGCATCCGCTGCCGCGCCTGCCGGGCTCACCAGTACGGGCGCCATCACCGACGCCCGGCACATCGTGATCCTGATGCAGGAGAACCGCAGCTTCGACCACTACTTCGGCACCCTCAACGGGGTGCGCGGTTTCGGTGACCGGGCCACCATCCAACTCAGCGGCGGCTACTCGGTCTTCAACCAGCCCAACGGCACGGCCCGGCAGTACCCGTGGGCGTTCAGCGCGGGCAGCTCCGAGGAGGTCTCGCAGTGCAACGGCGACCTCTCGCACGCCTGGTCCGACCAGCACGCGGCCTGGAACGGCGGCAAGATGGACTCCTGGGTGTCGGCCAAGCGCAATGTGCGCACCCTCGGCCACCTGCGGCGCTCCGACATCCCGTTCCACTACGCGCTGGCCGACAACTGGACGATCTGCGACGCCTACCACTGCTCGGTGCTGTCGGCCACCGGCCCCAACCGCACCTACCACTGGTCCGGCATGATCGACCCGGCCGGCACCGCGGGCGGTCCGGCCTACGACGGCGGCTCGGAGTCCAACCTGCGCTGGCAGACCTACGCCGAGGCGCTGCAGGACGCCGGAGTCAGCTGGAAGGTCTACCAGAACGCGAGCGACAACTTCGGCGACAACGCCCTCGCCTACTTCAGCCAGTTCACCAGCGCCCCGGCGGGCAGCCCACTGGCGCTCCAGGGCATGGGCTCGGTACCGAGCACCACCGGCCGCACCCCCGACGACATCGCCGCCGCGATCAAGGCCGACGTGCTGGCCGGCACCCTGCCGCAGGTCTCCTGGATCGTCGCCGACCAGCAGTCCTCCGAGCACCCCTACGCCACCCCCGAGGACGGCGCGCACTTCGTGCACATGGTGATGGACGCGCTCAACGCGGACCCCGACGTCTTCAACTCCACCATCCTGCTCGTCAACTACGACGAGAACGACGGCTTCTTCGACCACGTGCCGCCGCCGGTGGCGCCGGCCGGCACCGCCGGGGAGTTCTACAACTCCACCAGCATCGGCCTCGGCTTCCGGGTGCCGCTGCTGGCCATCTCGCCCTGGAGTCGCGGCGGTTGGGTCAACTCCCAGGTCTTCGACCACACTTCGGTGCTGCGCTTCCTGGAGGTGTGGACGGCCGCGATCGGCAAGCCGGCGAGTTGCGTCAACATCAGCGCCTGGCGGCGCAAGGTGTGCGGCGACTTGACCAGCGTCTTCGACTTCGCCAACCCGGTGTACGGGATGCCGGGCCTGCCCGACACCTCGCAGACCATCGGCCTGTCCACCTGCGGCCCGCTGCCCAACCCGTCGCCGGTCGACAACGCGCTGCCCGCCCAGGAGAGCGGCACCCGCCCGGCCCGTGCACTGCCCTACCAGCCGAACGCCAACCTCGACCACCTGGAGTTCGGCTCCGGCGGCGTCATCAAGGTCTGGCTGGCGATGGACAACGCCCAGGGCACCGGCGCCAGTTCGGCGCACTTCGCGACCTACGCCAACGCCTACCGCAGCGGCGGCCCCTGGCAGTACACCGTGGACCCCGGCGCGAGCACCAGCGACTTCTACAACTGCGGCACCAACTACGGCAACGGCAAGTACGACCTGACCGTGGTCGGCCCGAACCGCTTCCTGCGCCGGTTCGTCGGCGACGCCACCAAGGCGGGCAGGGCCGCGGCCGTGGCCGCCTCCTACGCCGCCGCCCCCGACACCGGCAAGACGGCGATCTGGTTCAAGCTGACCAACAGCGGCTCCAGCGCGGTGACCTTCACCATCACCGCCACCAACTACCGCATCGACGGCCCCTGGACGTACACCGTGCAGCCGGGTGCCTCGACCAGCGACTACTTCAACGCGGTCGCCGGTGCCAACGGCTGGTACGACTTCACGGTCACCGTGAGCGGCGACAGCAGCTGGTCGCAGCGGTTCACCGGCCACCTGGAGACCGGCGCGCCGAGCGTCAGCGGCTGACCCCCGCACAACAGAGCGCTGCCGTGCCCGCCGGTCAGGCGGGCACGGCAGCGCCTTTTCGTCTGTCAGCTCTCCAGGACCAGTTGCAGCATCTGACGCAGCTGCTCCCGCTGATCGGGGCTGAGCAGGCCGAACGGGTCGTTGCCCCACGGCCGCCCGGCCCGCAGCGCGGCGGCGACCGCGTGCCCGGCCTCGGTGGCGGCGACCAGCTTGACCCGGCGGTCGGCCGGGTCGGGGCGGCGCTCCACCAGCCCGCGCTGCTCCAGCCGGTCGATGATCGCGGTCACATTGGACGGCTCGGCGTGCACCTGGTCGGCGATCGCCCGCATCCGCACCGGCTGGTCGACCGCCAGCAGCGCCTTGGCCTGCTGCATGGTCAGCTGCTGCGCGGCCGCGGCGGTCTCCAACTCCCGGGTGTAGCGGCGGTTGACGGCGGCGAACAGGCCGACGAGCTGCTGGGTGAGGTCGTCCGGGGGTGTCGCAGGCATGGCTTCAGTCTACCGAGGTGCTTGACAGGTTAACTATCCAGGATCATAGTTATGGTAAACAGTAGTTATTGCCCATAAGTAAGTGCTCATGGGTAAGTGCTCCTCGAAAGTCAGGTGTGGAAGATGACCGCCAAGACCGTGCTGCTGACCGGTACCTCCTCCGGCATCGGGCTGGCCGCCGCCGTGGCCGCCGCCGAGGCCGGCTGGCACGTGATCGCCACCATGCGCGACACCGGCAGGGCAGGAGCGCTGCGGGCGGCCGCCGGCGACCGGGCGAACCTGGAGATCCGGCAGCTGGACGTCACCGACCCGGCCTCGGTCGCGGCCTGCCTGGCCGGCCTCGACCGGCTGGACGCCGTGGTCAACAACGCCGGCGCCGGACACGTCGGGACGCTGGAGCTGGAGAGCATCGACGACGTCCGGGCCGTCATGGAGGTCAACTTCTTCGGGGTGCTGCAGGTCTCCAAGGCGGCGCTGCCGCTGCTGCGGGCCAGTGGCGGCCGGCTGGTCACCGTCACCAGCGTCGGCGGGGTGGTCGGTCAGCCGTTCAACGAGGCCTACTGCGCGGCCAAGTTCGCGGTCGAGGGCTTCATGGAGTCGCTGGCCCCGGTGGCGGCGAGCCAGGGCGTGGCGGTCAGCGTGGTCGAGCCGGCAGCGGTGGCCAGCGAGTTCGTCCCCAATGTCGGCCTGGCCGACGACGCGGTGGCCGAGGCCGGCCCGTACGGCCCCGCGCTTCAGACCTACCTCGCCACCATCGGCAACGCCTTCACCGCTGCCCAGAGCTCGCGCGACGCCGCCCAGTCGATCATCGAGGTGCTCACCGCCGAGCGGCCGCCGTTCCGGGTGCAGACCTCGGATCGGGCCCGCACCGTGGTCGGCCTCAAGCTCACCGACACCGACGGCTCCGCGGTCCAGGCCGTGACCGCCGGCTGGATCGCCTGACAGCGGAGCGTCGCCGCCCGACGTGCGGGGCGGCGCGACCGGTGACATGTTGGTGACTGCCCAGGTCGCACGAACCCCGAGGAGGAGACATGGGCCTCATGGACCGGATCAAGGAGATGTTCGGGGGCGAGCACGGCGAGCACGGCGAGAAGGCCGGCCAGCGGCCCGACGCCGCCCGGCCGCAGGAGCCCGGCCGCGACACTCCGCAGTACCAGTCCGGCCAGCCCGGCGAGTACAGCGCCGACGCCGACGCCTTCGGCAATGTCACCGGCAAGACCGCCCAGGTCGAGGACGAGCAGGTCGAGCAGGCCAAGTCCGACATGACCGAGGAGGGTGGCCACGAGTGGGAGAAGTGACCGGATGACTGGTTGACGAGGCGCGCCGGACGGCGCGCCTCGTCAGTTGCGCGGCGGCAGCGGCGGCCGGCGCAGGTCGGGCCGGGGGGCGTCGGCCGGCGGCGGTGCCACCGCCGGGTGCTCGCGCAGCAGCTCCAGCGCCACCCGGACCGCCTCCGCCAGCTCGGTGTGCCGCCCGGCCGCCCAGTCGGCGGGGCTGCGCAGCACCGGGATGTCCGGCGCCACCCCGTGGTTCTCCACCCCGAAGCCGTAGCCGTCGATGAACCAGGAGGCGGTGGCCGGGATCTGGATCTGGGTGCCGTCGCCGAGCAGTTGCCGCCCGATGGTGCCCACCACCCCGCCCCAGGTGCGGCGGCCGACCACCGGCCCCAGGCCCAGCAGCTTCATCGCCAGGATGATCACGTCGCCGTCCGAGCTGGTCGCCTCGTCGGCCAGCGCCACGATCGGGCCGCGCGGCGCGTGGCTGGGGTAGCGCCACGGGCGGCGGTCCCGGGTGAGGTCCCAGCCGAGCACCCGCCGGCTGAGTTTCTCCAGCACCAGCTCGGAGACGTTGCCGCCGGCGTTGCCGCGCACGTCCAGCACCAGCGCCGGACGGTCCAGCTCCCGGCGCAGATCCCGGTTGAACTGCGCCCAGCCGGAGCCGCCGAGATCCGGGATGTGCAGATAGCCGCACAGTCCGTCGCTGAACTCCCGTACCAGGGCCCGCCGTCGGGCCACCCAGTCCTGGTAGCGCAGCGGCCGCTCGTCGGTCAGCGGGGTCACCGCCACCCGGCGCACCGGGCCGTCGGCGCCGCGCCTGAAGGCCAGCTCCACGGTGCAGCCGCCGGTGCCGGCCAGCAGCGGCAGCGGGCCGCGCACCGGGTCCACCGGCCGGCCGTCGATCGCCACCAGTTCATCGCCCTCGCGCACCTGGTGGCCGGCCAGCGGGGCCCGGGCCCGCGGGTCGGAGGTCTCGCCGAGCAGCACCCGGCCGATCAGCCAGCGCCCGTCATGGTCGCGCCGGGCCGAGGCACCCAGCAGGCCGAGCGGCTGCTGCACCGGTGACGGACCCTCACCGCGCCGGGACGGGGTGACGTAGGCGTGCGAGGTGCCCAGCTCGCCGAGGAGCTCGCGCAGCAGGTCGGCGAAGTCGTCCGGGGAGGCGATCCGGTCCAGCAGCGGCTCGTACTGCGCGACCAGGGCCGGCCAGTCCAGGCCGCCCATCGCCTCGTCCCAGAACTGGTCCCGGACCAGCCGGGCCGCCTCGTGGTAGGCCTGCCGCCACTCCGCCCCGGGTGCGCGGTGTGCACGATCCGGCGCAGGTCCACGACGACCGTCGGCCCGGCCAGCGGCACCAGCTTGAGCTGCCCGGACGAGAAGGTGCTGACCGCCGAGCCGTCACCGGCGACCGCGAAGCCGTCCACCTGGTCCTGCAGCGTCGAGCGCGCGGCGGTGGCCAGGTCGAAGTGCTCCAGCGAGGGGCGGCCCGAGGTGTCGGTGGGGCTGGCGAAGGTCTGGCCGAGGGTGCCGGAGAGCGGCCAGCGCAGCCAGACCAGCCCGCCGCGCACCGCCGCCGGGGTGGAGTACTTGGCGGCGATCACCGGGAACGGCACCAGCCGGTCGCCGATCCCGTCCGGGTCGACCAGCACCGTGCCGTCGCCGGGCGCCGGATCCGGCTCGTCGCCGACCGCGGCGGCGAACGGCGACGGGGTGTCGGCCGCCAGCGGCACCAGGTACGGGCGGCAGCCCAGCGGGAACGACAGGTCGCCGGTGTGCACGTCGTGCACCGGGTCGAAGCCGCGCCAGGAGAGGAAGACCAGGTAGCGGCCGTCCCGGGTGAAGACCGGCTGCTCGTCCTCGAAACGGCCGTCGGTGACGTTCAGCGGCAGCGCCTCGGTGCCGCGGTCCAGCCGGACCAGCCGGATCCGGCGCAGCGAGCGCCCGGCCACCGGCTGCGACCAGGCCAGCCAGCACGAGTCGGGGGAGAAGGCCAGGCCGCGGATCGGGCCGAAGGTGGAGCGGGCGAGCTCGCGCACCGCGCCGTCGGCGGCGTCCACCAGCAGCAGCCGCCCGTCGCCCGCGGCGACGGCCAGGGTGGCGCCGTCCGGGGTGGCGACCAGCTCCAGGACCCGGCCGAGCCGCCCGGCGGCCAGACGGCGGGCCTCGGTGCGGGCGGCCTGCCCGGGCAGCGGGGCGATCTCCAGTGCATCGTCGCCCTCGGCGTCGGTGACCCAGGCCACCGCCCCGGTGTGCCCCAGCACCACCGGCAGCCGGGCCCGCACCCCGGGCGTGTCGGCCAGCGCCCGGGCCGGGCCGTCCCGGTGGGTCAGCCAGTAGAGGCTGCCGCGCACCCCGATCACGCCGGACTTCCCGGTGCTGTCGCAGATCAGGTCGTTGAGGAAGCGGGCGGTGGTGATCTGGAACGGCCGCCGGCCGGTCCGGCTGCCACCGAGCCGGACGTCCAGCCGGCGCGGCCCGGGTGTGTCGAGGCCGTCCAGCAGCCAGATGTCCCCGGCGTGCTGGTAGACCACCCGGCGGCCGTCGGTGGCGGCCTCGCGGGCGAAGAACGTGTCGTGGTCGGTGTGGCGGCGCAGGTCGGAGCCGTCCGGGGCGCAGGAGTAGAGGTTGCCGATGCCCTCGTGGTCGGAGAGGAAGGCCACCCGATCTCCGACCAGCATGGGGGAGGCGAGGTGGCCGCGCAGCTCGGGCAGCAGCCGCTCGCCGTCCAGCCAGAGGATGCCGGTGGCGCCGCCCCGGTAGCGCTTCCAGGCGGCCGGCTCGTGCGGGGCGGCGTTGGTCAGCAGCAGGGTGTGCGCCTCGGACACCTGGGCGTCGCGCACCGGGCCCCAGGGCTCGCGGCGGCCGGGCGCGCCGTTCGGCGGCAGCGCGTGCGCCCAGGTGTAGTGGGCGAACGGCTCGTGGTACGAGGTGACGGCCAGCACCTCGCCGTCCGGCAGCCAGCCGCGCACCCGGGTGTCCTGGCTGCCCCAGTAGGTCAGGCGGACCGAGGGGCCGCCCGTGCTGGGGGTCGTCCACACCTCGGGGGCGTGCCCGGCCCAGCTGGTCCAGGCGACGGTGGCGCCGTCGGGGGACAGCCGGGGGTGGCTGACCCGGGTGCGGTCGGCGGTGAGCCGCCAGGCGCGACCTGACACCGAGTCGGCTGCGAGCGGTGCCAGCCAGACGTCGTCCTCGGCGGTCAGTGCCAGCAGGTCGCCGTGCAGATGGGGGAAGCGCAGGTAACCACTCACAGGCCCATCCTTCGATGCGCCCCGGGACCCGGCAAACGGAAGCGGACGCGGGTGCTCCGGTAGCTGCCGTCGGGGGAGCCGCCAGGAGTGCCGGAAACACCGAAGGCCCCTCGCTCTCGCGAGGGGCCTTCGGCTGTCGGTGCGCCGCCAGGGACTCGAACCCCGGACCCGCTGATTAAGAGTCAGCTGCTCTAACCAACTGAGCTAGCGGCGCCTGCTGACGTGGAGAACATTACCTGGTCACCGGCCGAATCGCCGAATCGGGGTGGGGCGCGGCGCCGGCCCTGGGGACCCGGCGCGCCAAGGGGATGAGATGGTTTGTCATATCTACACTCTTCCTGTCCGAATAGGAGGGGATTGGTTCCGTGGGCCAGCTCTCGCTGCTGTTTCTGGTGCTGCTCGCCTCGGTGGTCACCGTGCCGGTGGGGCGGCGGACCGGCATCCCGCAGCCGGTGCTGATGAC
The DNA here is from genome assembly GCF_006636205.1 of Kitasatospora acidiphila. NCBI lineage: Bacteria > Bacillati > Actinomycetota > Actinomycetes > Kitasatosporales > Streptomycetaceae > Kitasatospora > Kitasatospora acidiphila. Next base: position 5,778,809 of record NZ_VIGB01000003.1, read on the forward strand.
CCTGATCGGGCTGGTCTTCGCGGTGGTGCCGCAGATCCCGAACATCGGGCTGGAGCCGGCGCTGATCCTCCCCCTGGTGCTGCCGCCCCTGGTCTTCGGTGTCGCCCGGCGGGCCTCGCTGGTCTACTTCCGGGCCAATCTGCGCTCCGTCCTGCTGCTCGCCGTCGCCCTGGTGGTGATCACCACCACCGCCGTGGCGGGCGCCTTCCACGCGCTGATGCCGGCCGCGCCGGTGGCCGCCGCGGTGGCGATGGGCGCGCTGGTCTCGCCGCCCGACCCGGTGGCCGCGGTCGCGGTGGCCGGCAGCGTCGGACTGCCCCGGCGGCTGGTCGCGGTGCTGGAGAGCGAGGGCCTGTTCAACGACGTCACCGCGATCGTGATCTACTCGCTGGCCGTCGAGGCCGTGGTGGCGGGCGACTTCTCGGTGCCGCACGCGCTGCTGCGGTTCGCCGAGTCCGCGGTGCTGGCGGTGGTGATCGGGGTGGCGCTCGGCTGGCTGACCACCAAGGTGGCGACCCTGCTGGACGACCCGACCCTGCAGGTGGCACTCAACCTGCTGGTGCCGTTCGCCGCCTATGTGCTCGCCGAGGAGGCCGAGGGCTCGGGGGTGCTCGCCGTGGTGGTGCTCGGCCTCTACCTCGCCGAACGGGCGATCCACGCCGACGACGTCTCCTACCGGCTGGTCGGCACCGCCTTCTGGGACATCGTGGAGACCCTGATCACCGGGGTGGCCTTCGGGCTGATCGGGCTGGAACTGGCCACCGTGCTCAAGGACGTCGGGGCCGGCTGGCACAGCATGCTGGGGGACGCGGCGGTGGTGATCGCCGTGGTGGTGGGGGTGCGGCTGGTCTGGCTGCTGCCGGCCGCCTGGCTCTCCGACCGGCTGAGCCACGGCACCGAGGACACCCCGCTCAGCTGGCGGGAGAGCGTGGTGCTCTGGTGGTCCGGGATGCGCGGGGTGGCGACGGTCGCGCTGGCGCTGGCCGTCCCGCTCACCGTGCACGGTGGCGCGCCGTTCCCCGGGCGGTCCCGGATCGTCTTCGTCGCCTTCTGCGTGGTGCTGTTCACCCTGGTCGTGCAGGGGATGACGCTGCCCTGGCTGGTCTGGCGGCTCGGCATCGACCCGCACCTGGACCGGCGCGAGCAGGAGCAGCGGGAGCTGTGGTGGCGGGCCAGCAAGGCGGCCCTGGAGCGGCTGCACGAGCTGGCCGACCAGGACAAGTTGCCCGGTGAAATCGTGGAGAAGCTCCGGGAACGCCAGCATGACCGGATGGCCCGGCTCTGCCCCGAGCAGTACGAGCAGGAGGAGGCCGAGGAGGCCCACGAGCGAGCCGGGGTGCTGCGCAAGTTCCGGGCCCTGGAACAGGACTTGCTGGCCGCGTCCCGGCGGGAGATCGTGCAGGCGCGCAGCGAGCCGGGCGCGGATCCGGAACTGGTCGACGAGGTACTGCGTGGACTGGACCTCCGGTCGGAGCGGAACTGACGGCACTGCGTCAGGTGGTGGTGGCGCCAGGTGTGCTGACTGTTCCGTAGGCTGAGTGCGGTCGAGCCGCCGAATGCGTCGGCGCTACCCGGGTCCGTCCCTCCGGGCCCCAGCCGTCCCAGACCGATCAGAGGAGAAACCGATGCCGCAGACCCCCGCCGGCCCGAGCGCCCCGCAGAAGTGCGCCCAGCAGTGGGCCGCCCTCGCGGAGCACCGCGAGAAGCTGGGTGACCTGCACCTGCGCGAGCTGTTCGCCGCGGACCCGCAGCGCGGCAGCCGCTACACGCTGCAGGTCGGGGACCTGTATCTGGACTATTCCAAGCACCTGGTGACGGACGAGACCCTCGAGCTGCTGCGCTCGCTCGCCGAGGCCGCCGACGTGGCCGGCCTGCGGGACGCCATGTTCCGCGGCGAGAAGATCAACGTCACCGAGGACCGCGCCGTGCTGCACACCGCGCTGCGGGCTCCGCGCGGGGCCGTGATCGAGGTGGACGGCGTCAATGTGGTGCCCGAGGTGCACGCCGTTCTGGACAAGATGGCCGGCTTCGCCGACCGGGTGCGCAGCGGCGCCTGGACCGGACACACCGGCAAGCGGATCAGGAACATCGTCAACATCGGCATCGGCGGCTCCGACCTGGGCCCGGCGATGGCCTACGAGGCGCTGCGCTCCTACACCCAGCGCGACCTGACCGTGCGCTTCGTCTCCAACGTGGACGGCGCCGACCTGCACGAGGCGGTCCGCGACCTGGACGCCGCCGAGACGCTGTTCATCGTCGCCTCCAAGACCTTCACCACGATCGAGACGATCACCAACGCCACCTCGGCCCGCGACTGGCTGCTGGGCCGGCTCGGCGCCGGCCAGGAGGCGGTGGCCAAGCACTTCGTGGCGCTGTCCACCAACGCCGAGGGCGTGGCCGACTTCGGCATCGACGTCGAGAACATGTTCGAGTTCTGGGACTGGGTCGGCGGCCGCTACTCCTACGACTCGGCGATCGGCCTGTCGCTGATGATCGCCATCGGCCCGGACCGGTTCCAGGAGATGCTGGACGGCTTCCGACTGGTGGACGAGCACTTCCGCACCGCCCCGCTGGAGCAGAACGTGCCGTTCCTGCTCGGCCTGCTGGGCCTGTGGTACGGCCAGTTCTTCGACGCCCAGGCGCACGCGGTGCTGCCCTACTCGCACTACCTGTCCAAGTTCACCGCCTACCTGCAGCAGCTGGACATGGAGTCCAACGGCAAGTCGGTGCAGCGCGACGGCAACCCGGTCGGCTGGACCACCGGCCCGGTGGTCTGGGGCACCCCGGGCACCAACGGCCAGCACGCCTACTACCAGCTGCTGCACCAGGGCACCAAGACGATCCCGGCCGACCTGATCGGCTTCGCCAAGCCGGTCGGCGACCTGGCCCCTGGCCTGGTCGCCCAGCACGACCTGCTGATGGCCAACCTCTTCGCCCAGGCGCAGGCCTTCGCCTTCGGCAAGACCGCCGACGAGGTCCGGGCCGAGGGCGTGGCCGAGTTCCAGGTGCCGCACCGCACCTTCCGCGGCAACCACCCGACCACCATGGTGCTCGCCGAGGAGCTCACCCCGTCGGTGCTCGGCCAGCTGGTCGCGCTCTACGAGCACAAGGTCTTCGTGCAGGGCGCGATCTGGAACATCGACTCCTTCGACCAGTGGGGCGTGGAGCTCGGCAAGGTGCTGGCCAAGAAGATCGAGCCGGTGCTGCTGACCGGCGAGGGCGGCGACCACCTGGACAGCTCCAGCGCGACCCTGGTCGCCAAGTACCGCGCGCTGCGCGGGCGCTGAGCCTACGGGGGTGTGGGGCGACGCATGTCGCTCCACACCCGCCGGGCGTTTCTGTGAGCTGGAAACGCCGAAGGCCCCTCGCTTTCGCGAGGGGCCTTCGGCTGTCGGTGCGCCGCCAGGGACTCGAACCCCGGACCCGCTGATTAAGAGTCAGCTGCTCTAACCAACTGAGCTAGCGGCGCCTGCTGACAGAGAAGACTTTAGCAGCGCGGCAGGCCGAGCCCAAAATCGCTTTCCGGCTTCCCCGCCTTCCCCGGCGCGGGCGGCGGGGGCAGGGGTCAGGCCGGCGACAGCGGGCGCAGCAGGCCGGGGCGCGGGGCCAGCGGCTCCCTGGTGCCGGTCGGCTCCGGCAGGCGGGTCCCGAGGCCGCGCGGCTCCACCGCGTGGCTGTGCGGCTCCGCTGGGCGCGTTGCGCGGGCCGGTTCGGTGCCGCGCGCGGCCCGCACGCACGCCCAGAGCAGCACGCCCGCCCCCGGCAGCCAGGGCTCCCCGCTGTCGGGGGCCACGATCCAGCGGCTGTCGGTCGGCCCGGGCTCCGGCTGGTCCACCGCCCGGCGCACCGGCGGCACGGTGACCGCGTCCCCCAGCCCGTGGCAGAGCAGCGGCGGCACGTCCCGCGCCCACTCCTCCCAGGCGAGCAGGGTGCGCAGCCGGGGTGCGGCGCCCGGCTGGGCGAACAGCAGGGTGCGACCCCGGAAGCCCGCCACCGGGCCGCAGCCCGGCCCGGAGGCCCACAGCTCGTCCAGCACCCGGCGGCCGAACAGCGCCGGCATGCTGATCACGTCGAAGGCCCGCCCGCAGGGCAGCACGGCCGGGGCCCACGGCCGGGCCTCCCAGAGGGCCCGCATGCTGCGCGGGTATTCGCTGGCCGAGGCCAGCCAGGCCTCTCCGGCCCGGGTCAGACACGCCACGGATTGGTTGGTCCAGATGTCCACGCCCAGCAGGGTGCTCCCGGCGCGGGAGGCCGTGCAGCGAAAACCCCAATCGCCGGACAGCGGGACCGGTCAGGGCGTAGGGTTTCCCGCCGCATATGCCAGCGGCCTTGCTGCCACCCGATCGGCAGGCTGCCACGGGTTGGACGGCGATGGGACGACTGCTGCTCGATGGGGCGGCTGCTACTCGATCGGCCGGCGCTGGCGCAGCAGGCCGCGGCCGTGCTCGACCATCCGGACCGCGTAGTCGGCCGTCCAGTCGGCGCGGGCGGCGATCTCGGCGGGGGAGAGCGAGTCGAACCGGTGCGGGTCGGCCAGCTGGGCCGCCGCGATCGCCTGGTAGTCCGTCGCCCGCTCGGCCGCGATCCGGAACGCCAGCGCCAACTCGGTGGAGCGGCGCAGCAGTTCGCCCGGGTCGTCGAGGCTCTCCAACTGGAAGAACCGTTCCGGCTCGGCGGCCAGCTCCTCGGGTTCGAAGAGCAGCGGAGCCGGACGCAGCCGGCGCGGCGGTTCTTGGCGATCAGGCATGGGCGGGCACCTTCGGGACGGGAGAGCAAACTCGGCCGTCGTCCATTGTCGCTCCTGCCCCATCCAGGCGGAACGGCGCTCACGGACTCCGCACGCCGGAGCACACGTCGGCCCGAAGGTTTGGCCAGGTGTGATCAGAGCCGCACCCGGTGCTCGGCCAGCTCCGCCAGCACCCGGTGGTTGGCCTCCCAGCCGTCCGGGAACTGGGCGCCGACCCGCTCGAGCAGCGGGATCACCTCGCCGCCGATCCGCTCCTCCCAGCCCTGCGGGATCCGCATCGCACTGCCCAGCTGCACCGGTTCGGTGGCCGGATGCTCGTCCAGCAGCTCCGCGATCCCGGCCCGGGCCACCACGATGCAGGCGTGCCGGTGCCGGGAGGCCAGCACGCACAGGCGCCCGGTCTCCAGATGGAAGGCGGTCGCGTCATGCCGCCCGGAGAGCGGGTGCAGCACCACCGTGACGTCGTACTCGCGGCCCTGCAGCCGGTTGGCGGTGTCCACCGCGACGGCCGGACCGGCCGTCGCGTCCACCGGCACGCCCAGCTCCAGCAGCGCGGCCCGCACCGCCGCGGCCTGGTCGCGGTGGGCCGTGCCGACCGCGATCCGGTCGGCGGTCAGCGGTCGGCGGCCCTGCTCGGAGACCGCCAGCACACCGCGGTCCAGCAGTCGGCGGACCGTCGCCGCCACGGCCGCCACCGCCTGCGGGTCGGTGCGCACGGTGTACCGGGCGGGCAGCTCCAGCAGCGCCCAGCCGTACTCGGCGGCCTCGTCGATCGCCGCGTCCACCGCCGAACCGTCCGCCCGTGCACCCGGGAGCAGCAGCCGGTCACCGGGCCCGGTGCCGGACCGGAACGGCGTGTACGGATAGAAGGCCTCCGACACCAGCGGCGCCGCCGAGGCCGGCAGCCGCCAGGAGACCGGCAACCGGTGCGGCCGGATCGCCGGATTGTGGGCCAGCAGGGTGACCACCGCGCTGTTCGACGGATCGTGGCTCAGGCCGCTCCACTGCTCGGTGCCGATCACGGTGAACGGGTCCAGCTGGCCCGGATCGCCGACGAACAGGGCGCGCTCGAAGAGCCGGGCCACGGCCAGCAGGGCGTCCGAGCGCATCTGGTAGGCCTCGTCCACGATCGCGTGCCGCCACGGCTCGACGTCCCGCACCCACTGCCACTTGGCGGCGGTGGAGACCACCACGTCCAGCTCCAGCAGGTCGCCCGGCTTGGCGGAGGCGGTCACATTGGGATGCCGCACCGCCTCGGCGGTGGGCAGGGTGTCCGCGGCGTGCAGCCGGCCGATCGTCAACTCCGGTGCCTTGAGCGCCAGTCGGTCGACCAGGTCGTCCACCTGGCTGTTGGTCTGGGCGACGATCATCAGCCGCTCGCCGGCGCCGACCAGCTCCTGCGCGGCCCGCACCACCAGGGTCGACTTGCCGGCGCCCGGCGGGGAGTCGACCACCACGCCGCGCGGGGCGCCGGGCACGGGGCGCACCGTGGCATCCAGGATCGCCGCCACGGCGGCATCGGCGGCGGCGCCCGGATCGGTCGCGGCGGCGGTGTCGGCAAAGCTCACAGTGCTGGTCATGCCCACTCTTCGGCAGCGGCAGTCGAATTCTGGACGGCGGACGGAGGACCACCGTGTGTCCAGGGCGTGTCATCCGGCTCGGGCAGCGGCGTGGACTGACGTGGCGTCAACTCGAAGAGGGTGAACAGCACTCGCTCGCCCGGCTCGGGCAGCGTGCCAGGCTCCGGGTCCTTGCGCCGGCCCATGCCGCTCAGCACCCGTACGGTGATCAGCCCCTGATCGGCGTCGACCTCGGTGATCCGGCCCTTCTGGGCGCTCGGCGCCCCGATCCGGTGCACCTCGCGGCCGGCCTCGGCGTGCGGGTGGTCGGCGGTGCGCAGCACCAGCAGCGGGCGGGGCTTGGGGGTGCGTCCCGAGGTGTCGTGGTCCGGCACCACCGCCACCACCTCGGCGGCGAAGGCCTCACCGGCGAGCCGCCGTTCGGCCATCGCCAGCGGATCGTCCAGCGCCTCCTGGACGTCGAGGCGGGCCTGCTCGCGCTCGCGCTGGGCCAGCTTGCGGGCGGCCGTCACCGCGTCGTCCAGCCGGGGCTGCGGCGGCTCGCCGGCGGCCAGCCGGTCGCGGTGGCCGGTGTACGACCAGCGGTCGCCCTCCCAGCGCTCCGGCAGATGGGCGGCCGGCGGCAGGGCGCGCAGCAGCTCCAGGCCGGACCAGACGTCCGCCCAGGTGGGCAGCAGCACGCCGAGCAGCAGGGCGCGCAGCTGCTCGACGCAGGCCTCGACCGTCCCTGGGCCTTCGGCCGGTGGGGGCACCTCCCGGCCTCCCCCAGCCTTCGGCCGGGGGGACCCCCATGGCTGGGGGCGGACCCCCATGGCGGGCCCGCCGTGGCGGCGCGCGGTGAGCGCCGCGTCGAACCGGGCGATCGCCGGGGCCAGCAGCTTCTCGTCGAACCGCGGGTCGGTGGCCGGGCCGGCCGGCGGGTGCAGCAGCTGGCCGCGCTCGTCCCGCGCCGTCTCGGCCAGCTCTGCGGCCTGCGCTCCGGTGCGGCCGGCCGGCGGGTGGTGCCAGGCCAGTTGGGCGGCCAGGTGCTGGTCCTCCAGCAGCGACTGGCCGGTTGCCCAGTGCAGGGCGAGCAGACCGGTCATCGGCAGCAGCAGGCTGGAACCGGGCACCTGGGCGCGCTCGGTCAGATGGGTCAGCCAGCGGCCGAGCAGCGGCACCCGGGCCGGCGCCGGGTACGGGCCGGGATCCGGGTCGGCCGCGGTGCGGCGGAACCGGGTGGCCCGGCCGATCAGCGCCAGATGGCGGATGGCGCCCGCGTTCGGCACCAGCAGCTGCGGTGCGTCGGCGCACAACTCCCGGGTGACCGGGGTCTTCTCGCCGGTCACCGGGTCCTTCTCGGAGCCCTCGATCAGCTCCACCGCGTCGCCGAAGGACTCCAGATAGGGCAGCAGGTCGTCCGCGAAGGCGGCCAGGAACTCGGCGCGCAGCTCCCGGTTGAGCGGCTGCGGCACCACGTGCAGGCGGGGCGCCTCGCGCTCGGTGCCGAGCAGCACGGCCAGCGGCGCGCCGTCCTCGGCGGCGGTGGCCAGCGGGACCAGCACCATCGGGCGCTCCGACAGGTGCCGGTGGCGCACCGTGGCCAGCGGCTCGGCGTGTCCGCTGCGGACCGCCTCCAGCCGGGCCAGGGTGCTCAACAGGCTCATCGGGCCGCCTCGGTGAGCGCCTCGGCCCGCAACCGGGCCGCGTAGCGCAGGCGTTCGGCGGTCTCCTGGGGAGCCTCACTGGTCGCGTCCGTGGCGCAGGCCGCGCTCAACGCCTCGCCGACCGTGCGGAGTTCGCCGAAGTCCGCCCGGACGCCGCGGCCGAGCTGGGTGAGCGCGCCCGTGTCGCGCGCCTGGGCCCGGCAGTGGAAGCCGAGCTCGCAAGCGGACAGGCACTCCGGGCCGTAGGCGGCCGGCACCGACTCGACCGCCTGGGCCAACTCCTCGACCGGGCGGGTGGGTTGGCCGGCATCATCGGGGGCCAGGTCGAAGCTGGTGCCGGGCGGCAGCGCCTCCAGCAGCTCCTCGACCCTGGTCATGCGGGCCAACTGCCGCCGGGTGGTGGCCAGTTCCCGGCGGATGTCGAGCGCCGCCGCGGTCGGCCGCTGGCCGAAATCCTGCGGGCAGACCAGCAGCACGGTCAACTCCGGTGCGCCCGGCGCCGCGCCGTCGGCGTAGGGCCCGGCGCTGCCGTCCACTCCGGCGGCCTGCTGCAGCGCCAGCACATAGACCGCCGCCTGCCGGGCGGCCGCGCCCACCTTGGCGGGGTCGGCCGAACCGTCCAGCACCGGAAAGGACTTGATCTCCACCACCGTGGAGCGGCCGCCGTGCACCACCACCGCGTCCGGCTCCAGATAGGCCGGCGCGCCGGCCACGGTGAGCCGCAGCATGGGGTGGTCGAGCAGCGTCCAGCTCCGGGCGTCGGCCAGCGAGGCCTTGACCGCCTCGGCCAGCGCCTCGGTGGTGCGCGCCGCCCGCACGGCCGGGCCCGCGCCGGGCAGCAGATCGGGGGTGGCCACCCGGTCGTCGTCATGCGGGGGCAGGCCCAGGTGCCGGCGCAGCGGGGCGAGCAGGGCCGCGCAGCCGTCGGCCTTGAGTCGGGCCTCGAAGACCGTGCCGCGCGCGATCGCGAACGGGGAGCGGCCGAACGGCGCCGGATTGCCGAGCCGGCCGGCCACCGCGCCCTTGTCCACCCCGGCGGCGTCCAGCAGGGCGCGGCGCCGGCAGCCGGGATTGGCGGCGAGGGCGGCCAGCGCGCGGGCGTCCAGGCCCCGCGGTTCGGCCGCGCCGCGCAGCGCGGCCAGCCGCCGCGCGGGTTCTGCGAGCGAGACGTTCATGGTGCTCGCCAGTGTCGCATCCGCCGCTGACAGAACCCGCATCCGCCGCCGGCAGAACCGCACGCCGGGACGCCGAGCCCGGCGGTCCTGACCTGGAGTAGTGCGGGCCGGCCAGCCGGGGGGTGCCCGGCGGTAACCGGGGGGTAGGGAATCATGGCAGTGCCGGTACGCGTTTGGCGTACCAGCTCATGCCCCAGCTTCTCCCAGGAGTCCGCGATGCCCGCTCGTCTGATCCTCGTCCGCCATGGTGAGACCGCCTGGTCGGCGAGTGGCCAGCACACCGGCCGGACCGACATCCCGCTGACCGAGGAGGGCCGTGAGATGGCCCGCCGGGTCGGCGCCCGCCTGGCCCGCGCCCCCTGGAACGGCCTGACCGAGGCCCGGGTCTACACCAGCCCGCTCTCCCGGGCGCGCGAGACCGCAGAGCTGGCCGGCTTCGGTGCCCGGGCCGTGGACCGGCCGGAGCTGATGGAGTGGGACTACGGGCAGTACGAGGGCCGCGCCGGCGCCGAGATCCGCGAGCACGACCACCCGGGCTGGCTGATCTGGCGCGACGGCGTGCCCGGCGGCGAGAAGATCTCCGACGTGGCGGCCCGCGCCGACGCCTTCCTGGCCGACATCGAGCAGGACCACGGCACCCCGCACCCCGAGACCACCACGATGCACGCCGCCGACAGCGACGTGGTGGTGTTCGCCCACGGCCACCTGCTGCGGATCCTCGCCTCGCGCTGGCTCGGCCAGGCCCCGGAGTTCGGCCAGCGGCTCAAGCTGGGCACGGCCGCGCTCTCGGTGCTCTCCTGGGAGTACGGGCTGCCCGCGATCGAGATCTGGAACGACCACAGCCACCTGGACGGCCTGGTCGGCTGACGCGGCGTCAAGCTGCTTCGGTGGCCGCCTCGTAGGACTCCAGGAAGTCGCGGACCTCGGTGATCGAGCCGTGGTCGCGTAACCCGTCGGCGGTGCCGGCCAGCATGCCGCGGATCCGGGCCGAGCGGACCTGGTCGAGCAGGGCCACGGTGGCGCTGCCGTTCCGGGCAGCACCGGCCAGGTCGCCGCAGCCCAGCCGGTCGTGCGCCAACTCGGCGGTGTAGAGCGCCCGGTTGCGCACGAAGTGCGGCTCCTGCAGCGTTATCGCCTGCCGGGCCCGCTCGGTGGCCCGCTCCCAGTCGCCCAGCGCCGCCCAGCACTGGGCCTCCAGGCCGGCCAGCTCGGCCTCGCCGAAGAACGACATCCACTCCGGGTCGGCCTCGGACTCGCCGCGCTCGAAGAGGATCCGGGCCCGGGCCAGCTGCTGCGCGAAGGCCGAGCGGTCGCGCAGCAGCGCCCAGGCGCCGGCCTCCCGCATCACCAGCAGGGCCAGCAGCCGGTCGGAGTCCAGGTGGCGGGCCGCGCTCTGGCCGGCCTGGGCTGCCCGCAGTGCCTCGCGCGGTCGGCCGGCGTCCCGGGCCAGGAAGGCGCTGTTGCAGAAGACATGGGCCTCCAGCGCCGAGTCGTCGGCCATCCGGGCGGTGGCCAGCGCCTCGGCGTAGAACGACCGGGCGTCCCCCAGCCGGTTGGAGTCGTGGGCCAACCAGCCGACCGAGATGGCCAGTTCGCCGGCCGAGGCCTGGAGCCGGCGCTCGGTGGTGCCCGAGTAGTCGCCCTCGTTGAGCAGCACATAGGCGGTGCGCAGCGACTGGCCGGCCCGCTCGAAGAGGGTGTCGGCGCCGTGCACGTCGTCGGCCAACCGGATCTCCCGGACAGCCTGTTCGACGATCTGGACGTCGGCGGCGCCGACCTTGCGCGGCGCCGGCGGCGCGGGCGTGGCGCGCGGGTCGGCCGCGCGGGCGGGGCCGTCCAGGCCGAGCACGGTGGCCAGGGCGGTGGGTCCGCCGGTCAGGAACGTACGGCGGTGCACGTCGTCGTTCTCCTCGTCCGGTTTGGGCGGGGGAAGTTGGGTGGGTGCGGGGAGGGTGGTCAGCAGGCCCCGGCCCGGCGGCTGGTCGGTGCGCCCGGGTGGGGCGGACCGGCGGGCGGCGGGGCGGCGCCGGACGGCCGAGCGCGGCGCGAAGCCGAGGTCCTCCAGTGACCGGTCGGGCCACATGTGGCGGAAGACCCGCTCGTAGGCGTAGTTGGGGCAGCGGATCTCGCCGGCCTCGACGCGGCCGATGTAGCGGGCGTCGCAGGAGACGTGCTCACCGATCTCCCGGGCCGCCCGGCGGATCACGTTGGCGAACTCCGCCGGGGAGAGGCCGCCGCGCAGCTCGCGCATCGTGGTGTTGCGGACGGGGGCGGGGGCGGGGGCGGGGGCGGCGGTGATGGTGAAGGCGCCGCTGTGGCTGACGGGTTGTGCCATGAGGTCGCTCCGAGCTTGGTGCGGGGTGGGGCCCGTGGGTCGGATGGGCCCGACCGAGGCGACGGCTCGACAGTACCCACTGTTATCAAGCACTCACGATGGGTTTCGGGGAAATTTGCGACTAATTGATGGCAAAGCAGACAAACCTTTGCTGTTTTGCCAAGAAATGCCATGGCTTGCTGTAAGGCGCCCCGTGGCTATCCGTGGCGTCAACCCGTTGGGTTGATATCGGGAAGGCGGCTGCGCTTGCCCCCCGATGGCAGTAGCCGCTGGACCCTCAGTACTCGATCCTCAGCACTCGACCTCCGAAGCAGTCATATTCATACCATCAGTTCACTAATCCTCCTGACGAACCCTCAGTTTCCTTGGTGCTGTGGGAAGTACCACCGCATCGGGCTGAACGGCAGGGAAAGCGGACGCGATGGTCACGGGTAGCGAACCGAGCCAGGAAGGCCCGCACGATGGTCACCGGATTGCCGCAGCTCCGCAGTCTCCTCGGCTTCACCGGCCTCAACTTCACCGGCCTCACCCTCAGCGGTCGTGCCTCGGGCGGCGGGGGCCGAGATACCCAGGCGGCCGGCGCGCCTCGCGGCCGGAGCGGCGCGGGCGGGTCGGCCGACGCCCGGGAGCGCGCGCTGCGCTGCGACACCGTGACCGTCCCGCTGCGCCACGGCCTTGAGACGGTCGACATCCTGCGGCTGCGCCGCGCCTGCGGCTCGGTGGTGCAGGGGCCGGCGGGCGCCGTCGCCTTCCTGGTCCCGGCCGGCACCGCCGACCGGTGGCAGCTGAGCGGCACCAGCTGTACCCCCGGAGCGGCGCCGCTGCCCGCGACCGACCCGCGCTGGCTGGTGCCGCCCGCCGGTTCCGAGCTGACCCCGAGCCTGACCGACCCCTGGGTGCTGCGCGCCGCCCTGTGCGAGGCCGCGCGCACGCTGACGGCCGGCGGCCTCGGGCCGTTCTGACGCTTCACGCCGCCCTCCGGCGGGTGCCCCACCTGCGCGTTCGCCGCCCCGACAGGCGATACTTCGCAGCATGGGACGAGGCAGCACAGCACGAGAAGGGCACGCCCCGCGTACCCACCGCACCGACACCGGCCTGGCCGAGCTGGTGCCCGACCGCGACCACCCGCAGTCCTGGTCGCTGCTGCTCGACGGCGCCCCGCAGTCGCATGTCGACCTGGCCGATCCCACCCGCCTCGGTTTTGAGTACCAACGCCGCCTCGGCCATCTGATCGATCTCGCCGCCGAACCCGGCAAGCCGATCCGGGTGCTGCACCTGGGCGGCGGTGCGCTCACCCTGGCCCGCTACACCGCGGCCACCCGGCCGCGCTCCCGGCAGCAGGTCGCCGAGCTGGACACCACACTCACCGAGTGGATCCGCGCCGAACTCCCGCTGCAGCCCGGCTGGCAGATCAAGGTCCGCGGCGCCGACGCCCGCAGCGTGCTGGAACGCGCCCCCGAGGGCGGGGCCGACCTGGTGATCGCCGACATCTTCTCCGGTGCCCGGGTCCCCGCGCACTGCACCACCGTGGAGTTCGCCGCCCTCGCCGCCCGCGCCCTGGCTCCCGGCGGCCGTTACGCGGCGAACATCACCGACGGCTCCGGACTGGCCTTCGCCCGCTCCCAAGTGGCCACCCTGCGCGCGGTCTTCCCCGAGGTGGCGCTGATCGCCGATCCCGCGGTGCTGCGCGGCAAGCGCTTCGGCAACCTGATCCTGACCGCCGCCCACACCCCGCTGCCGATCGCCGAGTTGACCCGTCGCACCGCCTCGGACGCGGCGCTCGGCCGGGTGGAGCACGGCTCGGCGCTCGCCGCCTTCACCGGGGGCGCCCCGGTGGCCACGGACGCGGTGGCCGCACCGTCACCGGCACCGCCGCCGGGGACCTTCAGCTGAGGTCACTGGCCGTGGCCGCGGGGCAGGCCGCGGTGCTTGTACATCGCGGCGCCGGTGAGCAGCAGCCCGGCGGCGATCGGGATCAGTACGGCGCGCTCCACCCGGTCCGCCAAATACGGTTCGCTGCCCTGGGGGATGGCCGGCTGGTCGCCGTTCGGCTGGGCGGTCGCCGGGGCGTCCTGCTGCGCGGGCAGCCAGTTCACCGCACGCCGAGTGCCTCGGATCGCGGCGCGGGAGGGGGAGGTCTGCTCGATGCCGGGTGCCGATCCGCCGTCGGCCACGGCGACTCCTGCCGCTGATCCGTCGGCCCCGGCCAGTTCGGTGGCCTGCTGGCTCGGCCGGCTCGCGGGTACGGACCCGGGCCTGGCGCTGGGCCCGGCACCGCCGTCATCCGCCCGCCCGGCCGTGCCGGACTGCGGCGCTGCCGGCCCTGGCCGGGGCGGCCAGGGCGCCGTCGTCCCGGCAGCAGGGGTGGCCGGCTCGGGCGCGGCGTCCACTACCGGATCACGGGGCGAACCCGGTCGGGCCGGCGCCGGCGGCAGCAGCCCGGCGGCGATCGCGAACGCGTCGGGCAGGGCGGAGGCCTGGCTCGGCAGTGGGAACCCGCCGTCCCGGATGCGGTCGCGCACCAGGCCGTCGATGCCGTCGATGCCGCCGATGGGCGGGGCCGTGGCGCCGGTGGGTAGAGCGGTGGTGCCGGCAGGTAGTGCGGCGCCGCCGGTGGGTGGGGCGGTGGCGCCGACCGGTAGTGCGGTACCGCCGGTGGGTAGGGCGGTGCCGAGCAGGTCGCCGTCGCCGGTCAGCTGCGCAACGGCGGGGCCGGTGGCCGAACCGTCGTCGGCGGCCCGAGCGACGTCCAGGCCCAGGCCCCAGAGCTGCGCCACCACGATGCCGGCCACGCCACCCGCCGCCAGCAAGCCCAGCCGCGGCCGGGACACCCGCCCGCCCCCCGTGCGGGCGGAGGCCGACGGCCCGGCAGGATGGGAATCGGGCGCGGGTGACGGGTGATTGGCTCGCACGTGAGACGAGAACGAGCCGCGCCGGGCGAAAGTCACGGCGGCGCGCCGGACTTCGTGCGATCCGTCGGCGGGCCGCGCCGGTGGTTCACGGTCGCGGAGGCGGTTTTCGGTCGATCTGACGCCTCGTCGGCTCACTGTCGTCAGACGGGCATCCCGCGGTCCCGCACGGCACGGGTCGCGCGGTGGCGGGACGCAGGACCGCCACCGGGTGCCGCCGTGCGGCGGTGCCCGGTGGCCGCCGTCCGGCCCGGCTCGGCGCTCAGCTGTTCGGGCGCAGCGTCCACTGCACGGTCATCACACCGGTCACCGCGCCGTCCTCGCGGGTGATCTCCACAGTGACCGGGAACTCCGGACGCTCGCCCGCGTCGAGCTCGGCTACGACCTCCGCGGCCGGGCGGCCCAGCACTGCGGTGGCGGTCACGACGCCCATCGCCAGCTTCTTGTAGGCGATCTCGGCGCTCACCGCGAGCGGCACGGCCCGGGAGAGCTGGTCGCCGAACGCGGCCAGCACGATGCAGCCGCTGGCCGACTCGGCCAGTGTGAACATCGCGCCGGCGTGCGGCCCGCCCACGTGGTTGTGGTACTCGGGCTGGTCCGGCAGCTGCAGCACGGCCCGCTCGGCGGTGGTCTCCAGGTAGGTCAGGTTCAGCGTGCGGGCCATCGGAACGGTGGCGGCCAGCATCTCGCCGACCGAGGGTGTCGTCGTCATGGCCGTCATGTTACTCATGAGTAGTGATTGCTGAACAGACATGCCGTGGCGAGGGCGGGGGCGAACGCGCAAGGAGCAGAGGCGCGAAGACGCAAGGGGAAGGGGCGCGAACACGCAAGAGGGCCCGGTCTCCAGGAGACCGGGCCCTCTTCGATGGGGTGAGTGACGGGACTCGAACCCGCGACCACCTGGACCACAACCAGGTGCTCTACCAACTGAGCTACACCCACCATCTGTCTTGCGCGTTCCCGCGCTGACAGGAAGAACTCTACAGGATCTGAGAGGGTGCTCGCGCCAGGGTTTCCCGAGGCCGACCGGTCGGTGGCGTTCCGAAGGCCGAACTGCCGCGCCACGGCCGGGATCGACGGGACGGCCGAGTGGCACAGCTCACAACGGCCGCCCGTCGTCGGCGGACTCGGGCGGTCAGTCGGTGGTGATCTGGTGCTTCGCCGCGATCTCCCGGGCGCGCTCGGTCTCCGGGCCCGGCGCCGGGACGAACACCGCCTCCCGGTAGTACCGCAGTTCGGCGATGCTCTCCCGAATGTCCGCCAGCGCCCGGTGGTTTCCCCCCTTCTGCGGGCTGTTGTAGTACGCCCGCGGGTACCAGCGGCGAGCCAGCTCCTTGATCGAGGAGACGTCCACGATCCGGTAGTGGAGATGCCCCTCCAGGGCGGGCATGTCCCGGGCGAGGAAGCCGCGGTCGGTGGCCACCGAGTTCCCGGCCAGCGGCGTCCTGCCGGCCTCCGGCGCCCACTGGCGCACGTAGTCGAGCACCTTCGCCTCCGCCTCGGCGAGCGTCACGCCGTCCGCGAGCTCGTCGAGCAGGCCGGAGGCGGTGTGCATCTCGCGCACCACCTCGGGCATGGTGACGAGAGCCTCCTGCGGCGGGCGGATCACGATGTCGACACCCTCGCCGAGGATGTTGAGCTCGGAGTCGGTGACCAGGACCGCCACCTCGATCAGCGCGTCGCGCTCGAGGTCGAGGCCGGTCATTTCACAGTCGATCCATACCAAACGGTCGTTCACCCGTCCCAGCCTACGGCGCACCGCCGTCTGCATCATGCGCGCCCGTCGCCGTCGGTGATCCGAGGGCGGGGTGCCGCTGGGGCGGCGCTCATGCCACGTATGCCACGTATGCCGCGTGGCCCCGCCTGTCGCCGAGGTGCGACGGACGGGGCTGCGCGATGCCGGGCTGGTGAAGCAGGCGGCCGACGGCCCGTCAGCGCTCCACCGACGGCTGGTCGGCCGATGGACGATCGGCCGCCGGGTCGACCGGGGCGGCGGCACCGGGGCTGCCGGCCGGTCCGGTCGGCCGGGCGCGGAAAGCGCTGCCGGCTCCGGGTATGCCGCCCGGCAGGCCCGCACCACCCGGGCGGGGAGCCGCGGCCGCACCGGGGGCGCCGTTCAACCCCGGACCACGCCTGGGCGCTGACATCCCGCCAGCCCCGGCGGCCGCACCGGGTGCGAGCGACGGACCGCCCGTACCGCGCGCAGCCGGTCCACCCGGCAGCCCGGTCGGCGGACGCATCGGGGTGCCCGGCCGCCCACCCGGGCGGGCTTCACCACGGGTGTCCGACGGCTGGCCGACCCGGTGCCCCGGCGCCGTGCCGCGTGCGCCGGGGCGCGCCAGACCGTCCTCCGCCACCGCGTGCTCGACCTGCCGGGGCGCTGCCGCACCGCGCCGGGTGGCCGGGCCGGGTTGCGGCGGCACCAGCGGCCGGATCCGGTTCTTGCCGGGCGGGGGAAGCGCGGGCTGTGCCGCCTTGCGCCCCTTGGCGGCAGCCGCGCCACCAGGACCGCCCGCGCCGCTTCCGGCCAGCTGACCGAGGGCTCCGCCCGGAGCCGCCACCGGACCGCCGACCCCGGCCGCCGACCCGGGCACCCCGACACCGCCCGCCGGTGCGCCGACCGCCGGACCACCCTGCGGGGGCACGCCGGCCCCCGGACCGGCACCGGGACGACGTGCCCGGTAGCTGGTCCGGTAGGCGGCGGGGGAGACGCCGAGCTGACGCCGGAAGTGCCCGCGCAACGCCACCGGCGAACGGAACCCGCAGCGCCTGGCCACGTCGTCGACCGACAGCTCCGACGTCTCCAGCAGCCGCTGCGCCTGCAGCACCCGCTGGGTGATCAGCCACTGCAGCGGTGCGCTGCCGGTGAGCGTGCGGAACCGGCGGTCGAAGGTGCGCCGGCTCATGTACGCGCGCGCGGCCAGCACCTCGACGTCGAACTGCTGGTTGAGGTTCTCCAGGGCCCAGGTGACCACCTCCGCCAGCGGGTCGTTCCCGATCTCCTCCGGTAAAGACTGATCGATGTACTGAGCCTGACCGCCGCCGCTGCGCCGGTTCGGCACCACCAGTCGGCGGGCCAGCGCGTTCGCGGCCTCGGCGCCGTGGTCGCTGCGGACCACGTGCAGGCAGAGGTCGATGCCGGCGGCGGTGCCGGCCGAGGTGAGCACGTCGCCGTCGTCCACGAAGAGCTCGCGCGGGTCGACGTGGACCCGCGGGTAGCGCTTGGCGAGCGTCGGCGCGTACATCCAGTGCGTGGTGGCGGGTCGGCCGTCCAGCAGGCCCGCCGCGGCGAGCACGAAGGCACCGGTGCAGAGGCCGATGATCCGGGCGCCCTCATGGTGGGCCTTGCGCAGCGCGGCGATCGCCTCGACCGGCGGCGGCTGCGAGATCGAGCGCCAGGCCGGGACCACGATGGTGCCCGCCCGGGCCAGCGCCTCCAGGCCGAAGGGGGCGCTGAGGGTCACACCGCCGGTGGTGGTGAGCGGTCCCTCCTCGCCGGCGCAGACCAGCAGGCGGTAGCGCGGCACGCCCGCGTCCTGGCGGTCCACACCGAAGACGGAGAGCGGGATCGAGCTCTCGAAGATCGGCGCGCCGCTGAAGATCAAGACGGCCACGGTCTCGCGGCGCCGTCGCCCGGAGAGCTTCCGGGGGGCGGCCGCGGTGCCGGGGGTGCCGGCGCCGCCCTGGGAACTGACGGTCGGTTGGGCGCCGGCACTCAGGACCGCCGCGCCCAGCGGGGTGCCTCCGGCGGGCCCGGCGGTGGGGCCAGTGGCAGGGCCGCCGGTGGGGCCGCCTGTGCCGCCGCCGCTCGCAGGCTGGGCCTCGCCGCCGAGCGTGCCGACTGCGGGACCGGCAGGCCCGGCCGCGCCGGCCGTACCGGTTGCGCCGAGCGCTCCGGAGCCGCCTATGGCCCATTGGCTACCCGACTGGCCGGCGGATCCGGCCATCGTCGGCCCGCCGAGCGATGCGGGCTGCGCGCTTTTGGCCATCGGGCGGGTGCGGACCGCGCCGGAGTTGACGGACGGTCGGAGCGCCGACGGCCCCGAACTGACGGCGGGTCGGGCGGCAGGCTGGGGCGACGCCGGGAAAGACGACGACACCGAGGGGGACGACGGGGCGGCCGGGGCGGTGACGGGCTGGGACGAGGACCGGGACGGGACGTTGAACGGGACGGCAGTTCTCGGGGCACTCGAGCGCGCCTGGCCACCGTGACCGGTGGGGGACTGGCCGCTGTCAGGACCTGTCTCGCTCCTGCTCACCCTGTTCAAGGCGCCCAAGCCCCCTCGGTGGTGTGGTGTGGTGGTGCGGCACTGCTGAACGCTCAACAAGATCGAATCTACTGGGTGGACCGTCACCGTTGTGACAAGTTCACCATCCGACGCTATGTCGACATGGCAATTTGGCGTGATGCATTCGATCACGAAGCGTGGCACCCGTCGACCCCTCTGGGAAGGGGGCGGGCGGGCCGGTGGCTGGTTGCCGTACGGCCGACCCGTGGTGACGGCGGGTCAACCTCTGCGGTGATGCCGGTGGCCAGGCCTGTTGTCCAATTGTGGTGGGGCGGGGTGAAACTGACTGAAAATCGGTGTTGCGTTTGCGGGGCGCGCGGTGCATGCGCGCGCCCGCGAGCGCCACCCTGAGCGCCTCGGCGAGCGGCGGTGTGATCGGTGTCGCAGCGGGTGCGGTGCTGCCGCCGCTGCCGGCGCCGCCGCCGCTGCTGCCGTCGACCGGTCGCCGTCTCCGCTGCCCGTTTGCATCCCCCGCTCACGGCCAGTCGCCTACCCCTGTCAGCCCCGGCCCACGCGCGCCAGCGCCGACTGACCGTTGTGCGGCGCCGCCGGGACTGCGCCGGGCGCTTCCGCCCTCCGGCCGGGTGAGGCACCGGTGCGGCCGCGCGGTGCCCGTGCTGAGCATGCCCCGGAATTCCCCGACTCCCACTTCCGCGAGGCCCCGGTAGTGATTTGTGGGAACAGGGCCGGGTGCTGGACGGCAAGGGCTGATCATCGCAAGAAATCTCATCGCAACCTGAGGGCCCTTCGGCGATTCACGCACCGGCGAAATCCCGCCCCCATTTCACTCCGAGGTGCCCGTGAATCCGGCACACCGTAGGCCCTCAGGCCTCCCTACCGTTCCATGGCGCTTACGACCCTCGGGGCCGGTCGATCTCGCCTGCCTGGGGCCGCTGAATCGTTGAACCCGTGATCTGGCGAACCGTTCGACTGCGGGCTTGGAGACTGCAGATGTGGGGGCAGCGGGCGTGGAGACTGCGGATGTCGGGGCAGCGGGTGAGGAAATGTCGGCGCGTTCGGTCCCGTCGCGTCCGCTGCGGTGACCGTGACGCGGCGGGCCGGGCACCTCAACTCCCCGGGTAGCCGGCCAGCTGTGCGGGGGCGGCCAGGACCAAGCCGATGGCCTCGGGCAACTCGGCAGCGGTGAGAGTGGGACGGTAGCCCAGCTCGGACCAGGGGCGCCCGTGGTGCAGCCAGACGCTGCGCAGGCCCGCCACCTGGGCGCCGGCGATGTCGGCCGGACCGTGGTCACCGATCACCCAGGCGCTGGCGGTCCAGTCGCCGACGAGCGGGATGCCGCACCGCCGAGCCGCGATGTCGAAGATCAACGGATCGGGCTTGGCGCACCCCGCCTCCTCGGAGACCACCCAGGCGTCCACCAGGGAGTCGAGCCCGGTCCGGCGGATCTTCTCGACCTGGGGGCCGGTCCCGCCGTTGCTGACGACGGCCAGCGTCCACCCGGCCGTCCGGGCCGCGCGCAGGGCCGCGACATGGCTGACCGGGCAGTGGATGTGCGCGTTGATGCCCCGTCGGTAGTCGGCCAGCAGGGCAGCCAGCGAGAGGTCCAGGTCGTACCGCCGGCGTGCGGCGCCCAACACGGTGCTCCGCGGGATGTAACCGCCGCCGTCAATCGTGGTCAGCCAGTCCAATTCGGACGGGGGAAGTCGGTGCCGGGCGAGGAAGTCCTCGGCCCACGCCGTGAAGGCGGCGTCACGTGGAAGCAGTGTGTTGTCGAGGTCGAGCATCAGTAACGGCATGGTGTGCATGCTGCCAGCGGCGATGGCGGTGAGGAAGGGAACCTGCAGCTCGGAGCGGTTGTCGGCCAAGTGATCGACTCGATCCGATCGGTGCAGTGGTCGTCACGGTCCGCAACTGGCCCCAGTGGTCCCGTTGACCACAACCGCACCAGCCGCCTCACATCCAGTTGAACATCGCACCTACGGTATGTGTCCGACCTGTTGCGTCGGCTGACTCCGTCAGGCAAGCTCCTGGGAACCGCGCGACGGCGGGGTGACATACCGCCGTTATGGGGCGCGCGCCGATTACTTCACGCCGCCGCCATTAGCGGGATCATTGTCGTACTCGGTCGGAAAGGCTGGGCGGCCACGGTCGCCCGTCGTACTCTGAAAGGAACAGGTCACTTACGGTGCCGCTCGGCTTCACCCGACCACGTGCCCATGAATGGCCTGCCGCTTGGGCAGTGCTGTCCCTCCTGTCGGCCCCTCTCACTCGAAGAGCCTCGATTCATGGCCGGTTCTGAGTCTCCCCGATCTGCAGACCCGTTTCGCTTTCTCGGCGCGGCGGATTTCTCCGCCAAGGATTCTTCGCCAGGCGTTTCGCGGACTCCGCAACCACTGCCGCCAGGCATCGGTGGTGGCCGGCCGCGTCGCGGGTGGTTCGCGTCACGGCTGTTTCGCCCGGCACCGGCGGCGGCCCAGGTTCTTGATGGTGCCGGTGCCACGAATGGTGCCGGCGAGGATGGCGGAGGCGACGTGAAGTCCCGGCACTCCAAGCAGACAGCTCCGCTCGACGGGCGCGATCCCGTCCTCCAGCCGGAGCCGGCACACTCCTGCGACCCGGTCTTCCAGCACGGCGTGGTGGTGGGATTCGACGGCTCGCTCTCCAGTGAGCGGGCTCTCGCCTATGCGGTCGGCATGGCCCGCCGCTCGCGCTGCGGGCTGGTGATCGTCCATGTGGCCAACAGGCTTCCCGCCACCGTCTGGGCCGGCTGTGAGCCCCCCGTCTTTGTCGACATGCCCGACCATCGGACCGAAGTGCTCGGGCTGGAGCTGGCCTGCGCCGACTTCCTGGGCGGCGTCCCCTGGATCCTGGTGGAGCGCGGCGGCGACATCTGCCATGAGATCGAGGAGGTCGGCAAGGAGTACGCCGCCGACGCCATCGTCGTCGGCACGACTCGTGGCCTGATCGGTCGGATCTTCGGCTCGGTCTCCGGGCGCCTCGCACGGCGCGCCAACCGTCCGGTGATCGTTATTCCCTGAGCAGTGGTCAGCTGTTACGGGCTTCTGCCAATCGGGTTCTGATGACCATTGCCGGGGTGCACCTGGCCGGACACGAACGACCCGAGCAAACAATTGGTCGGTGGCCAGTCGGCACTCCCGGCACTCTGTTCGATTGGCGCGCTTACCGATTGCCCGGAGATGGCGACGGGCATGGCAGGGCTGTCAGTATGCGCCAGCGTGGGTGAGAAGCATTTCGGTCGCATGAGGCGTGCCACTCGGGGGCTGCGCTCCCGTTGGGGAGGGCCGGACCGGGAGGCGGCCGGTTGCGCTAGCCCTGCTGTCGGGCGCGATGTCCGGCGTGGTGGTGGACGCTGGCCGGCGGGCCCGCGCGGGGTGCGCCGAACAGGGCGAGCCGGGCGAGCGGGGCTAGCCGCGCCATGGCGCTGACGGGTGTGTCCGGTGCGGCACCGCGTGAGGGTGAGGCCCGGGAGGCCTGGCACACCACCGTGGTGCGGCCGTCAGACCCCCTGGTGCTAGCCGCCCACGGACACTGGAGTGCCGCGCTTCATTCACGGCCTCCGGCGGGGGATCACACCACGGTGGCGGCGGCACATGGCGAGGCAGCCAGCGGCCTCGGCGTTGTGAAGGCTCCGGTGACCGGATGGCCGGTTCGGCAGCGGTCGGGGTAGCCCGGTCGTTCCGGTCACGGCTCACCGGAGCCTGTCACTGGTCGGTTGCGTATGTCAGGGGGTCATGCCCAACTCGCGCGCGATCAGCATCCGCTGGACCTCGGAGGTGCCCTCCCCGATCTCCAGGATCTTGCTGTCGCGCCAGAAGCGGGCGACGGGGTACTCGTTCATGAAGCCGTAGCCGCCGTGGATCTGGGTGGCCTCACGGGCATTGTCGACCGCGGCTTCGGAGGAGTAGAGCTTTGCGATGGCGGCCTCCTTCTTGAACGGCTCGCCGAGCAGCAGGCGGGATGCCGCGTCCCGCCAAGCGAGGCGGGCCATGTGCGCCCGCGTCTCCATGTCGGCGATCTTGAACTGAATCGCTTGGTTGGCCCCGATCGGACGCCCGAACGCGCGCCTGGTCGCGGCGTAGCTGAGTGACTGGTCAACGCAGCCCTGGGCCAGTCCCGTGGACAGGGCGGCGATGGCGATGCGGCCCTCGTCGAGGATCCGCAGGAACTGAGCGAAGCCTCGGCCACGCTGACCGAGGAGGTTGGCCTCAGGGACTCGGCAATCGGTGAAGGACAGCTCTCGGGTGTCGGAGGCGTTCCACCCGACCTTGCTGTACTTCTTCGACACCTGGAACCCGGGGGTGCCGACAGGGACGATGATGGAGGAGATCTCGCGCTTTGACGACTGATCAGCGCCATCTTCACTCGAACGGGCGATCGGTTCGGTGAGCGCGGTCACGGTGACCAGGCCGGTGATGTCCGTACCGGAGTTGGTGATGAAGCACTTCGTGCCGTTGATCACCCATTCCCGGGTGTCCTCGTCGAACCGCGCGGTGGTCCGGGTGGCACCGGCGTCGGATCCGCCCTCCGGCTCGGTCAGGCCGAACGCGCCGAGCATCTCGCCGGCGGCCAGCCGCGGCAGCCACTCGCGCTTCTGCTCCTCGGTGCCGAAGCGGTAGATCGGCATCGCGCCGAGCGAGACGCCGGCCTCCAGGGTGATGGCGACCGAGGAGTCCACTCGGGCCAACTCCTCCAGGGCGAGGCAGAGCGCGAAGTAGTCGCCGCCCATCCCGCCGTACTCCTCCGGGAACGGCAGGCCGAACAGGCCCATCCGCCCCATCTCCTTGACGATCTCGTACGGGAACTCCTCGCGCTCGTAGTACTCGCCGATCTTCGGCGCGACCACGTCGTTGGCGAACTCGGCGACCGTGCGCCGCAGTTCCTCGTACTCGGAATCCAGTCGGTGGTCGAGCATCTGATCCTCCAGTGGTTCGCCCGAGGGGGTGGTACGGGCGCGATGGGGTGCAATGACAGCGCGCGATGGGCCGGCGCGCTACGGCGCTGACTACCGGCGTGCGAGGTGGCGGTGCGCCATTTCAGCGGTCCTGAGCTTCAGTTGGCGTCGACGGATCCGGCCAGGGCCTGCACCGCTCGGGACGGGCTCGGTCGGCCCAGCTCGCCCGCGAGCCAGGAGCTGGTGGCGACCAGGGCGGCGAGGTCGACGCCCGTCTCGATGCCGAGGCCGTGCAGCATCCAGACCAGATCCTCGGTGGCCAGGTTGCCGGTGGCGCTCTTCGCGTAGGGGCAGCCACCGAGCCCGCCGGCCGAGGAGTCGACGATGGTCACCCCGCAGCGCAGCGCGGCAAGCGTGTTGGCGAGCGCCTGGCCGTAGGTGTCGTGGAAGTGCACCGCGAGTTGCGCCATCGGCACCCCGGCACGGCCGAATGCGGCGAGCAGTTCGGTCACCTGGCCGGCCGTCGCGACGCCGATGGTGTCGCCCAGGCTCAGCTCGGCGCAGCCGAGCTCGAGCAGCCGCACGCCTGCGGCCACCACCTGCTCGGGCGCGACCGGGCCCTCCCACGGATCGCCGAAGCACATCGACAGGTAGCCGCGGACCGGCACCCCGGCTTCCCCGGCCCGGGAGATGACGGGGCGGAACATCTCCATGACCTCGTCCATCGAGCGGTTCAGATTGCGCCGGGCGAAGGACTCGGTGGCGCTGGCGAAGACGGCGATCTCGTCGGCCCCACCGGCGAGCGCCCGGTCCAGGCCGCGCTCGTTGGGCACCAGCACCGGCAGCCGCAGCCCGGGGTACTGCTCCCGCAGGCCGGTGATCCGCGGCAGCAGTTCCTCGGCGTCGGCCAACTGGGGTACCCACTTGGGGTGGACGAAGCTGGTCGCCTCGACGGTCTGCAACCCGGCGGCGGCGAGCCGTGCGATGAACTCGGCCTTCACCTCGACCGGAACCATGGACTTCTCGTTCTGCAGGCCGTCGCGTGCACCGACCTCGTGGATCCGCACCCGGGCCGGCAGGTCCGCGTCCCGGACCACGACCGGCAGCCCCAGTTCAAGGGTTCCGGGATCGCGCGACTGCTCCGTTCGAGTGGAATCCGTCGGTCCGGGCACCGAGCGCCCAGCGTTCGGCGTTGCCTGGGTGTTGGTCATGACGAAGCCACCTCCTGGGCGTCGGCGGCGGTGTCCGCTCCGGTGGGGAGGGCCACCTCCTCGGGAAGGACGACTGCGAGCAGCTGCTCCATCGCCACGGTGCCGCCTGCCGCGACCGGGAGTTCGCTGACCGTGCCGTCGTGCGGCGCAGCGATCACGTGCTCCATCTTCATGGCCTCCAGGACCAGCAGCGGCTGTCCTCGCCGGACCTGGTCGCCCACCGAGGTCTTGACCACGGTGACCGTTCCGGGCATCGGCGCGGTCAGGGCGCCATGGTGGGCGGCAGCGTCGGCGGTTCGGTCGGCCACCGAGTCGTACGGGTGGACGGCCCAGCTGTCGCCGTCGATGCCGAGCCAGACCACCGGGCCGGACGCCGAGGCTGACGGGGTGTGGTCAGTGGCCAGAGCGAAAGTGGTGCGAAGGCCGTCGAGTGTGAGTGACAGACCCGTGGCGCCGAGCACGGCGCGGGCCCGGCGGATCGGCCCTTCATTCAGACGGACTAGCAATTCGGGAAACGCAGTTGACGTGATGTCAGCGGGTTCGATAACCGTGTCCGCACTGACAGGTCGTACTCGCACCGAGACCGGGTCCTGACCGGAGACCCGGAGTCGGTGCGTCGTCCAGGCCGGCTCGCCGGCCAGACGCCAGCCGGAAGGGAGGGCATACGGGTCGGTCCAGCCGTCGGAGGCGGCGGCCGGAACGAGGCTCAGATGCCGCACGAGTGCTGCGGCCAGGTAGACGGCTTCCGGTGCCGTAGCCGTGGGCATCGGCCCGTGGTCGGAAGCGGCGGCATCGGTGGAGGTGGCACCCGAGGCAGTGGCAGGGGTGCCGTCCGGAGCGGACTCGCGTGTGTCCCGCGAGGCGTACCGGTCGTGCTGGTCGGCCAGCAGTTCGGGGTGCTGCTGGACGGCCCGTTCGACAAGGCCGGTGTCGAGGCGTCCTGCCACGACGTCCGGGTGCGCGAGCAGCCGGCGCAGGAATCCGGCGTTTGTGGTCAGGCCGAGGATCTGGGTCTCGGCAAGGGCACTGCGCAGCCGGAGCAGGGCGGTCTGGCGGTCCGGACCGTAGGCGATGACCTTGGCCAGCATCGGGTCGTACGCGCTGGTGATGGTGGTCCCTGCGGTGAGACCGGAGTCGACCCGCACGCCCTCTCCGGCCGGCTCCCCCAGCAGCAGAATCCGGCCACCGGTCGGCAGGAAGTCACGTGCCGGGTCCTCGGCACAGATGCGCGCCTCGACGGCGTGACCGAGAAAGGAGATGTTCGATTGGCTGAATGAGAGCGACTCCCTGGCAGCGATCCGGATCTGCCACTCGACCAGGTCGAGGCGCTCAACGCCGGGAGTGCCTGCGGAAGCCGAGCCGGTGGCCGCACCGGGAAGGCCGGCGCTGGTGCCCGCGGAGGCGTCGACCGGGGCAGGGCGGGTGACCGCAACGGCCAACTCGGTGACCGGGTGCTCCACCTGCAGACGCGTGTTCATCTCCATGAAGAAGAACTCGCGGACCGTGTCGCCACCGCCGTTCACGGTGTCGCCACCGCCATCCACTGCGGGGTCGCCGCCAGGCACGATGAACTCCACCGTGCCGGCGCCGGTGTAGCCGCACGCCTGTGCCGCCTGAACGGCTGCCGCGCCCATGGCGGCTCGGGTCTGCGGGTCCAACAGGACGGAGGGTGCCTCTTCGATCAGCTTCTGATGCCGGCGCTGCAGACTGCACTCGCGCTCGCCGAGGTGCACGGTGGTCCCGTGGGAGTCCGCCAGCACCTGCACCTCGATGTGCCGGGGGTTGTCCACCCAGCGCTCCAACAGCAGCGTGTCGTCCCCGAACGCGGTGCGGGCCACTCGGCGGGCGGCTGCCAACTCGGCGGGCAGCTCGGCCGGGTCGCGGACCAGCCGCATGCCCTTGCCACCGCCGCCGGCGGACGGCTTGATCAGCACGGGGTAGCCGATCTCCTCGGCAGCGCGGATCAACTCCTCATCGGAGCTGGCGCCGCCGCGGCTGCCGGGCACCACGGGCACGCCGACTGCCCGGACGGCTTCCTTTGCGTTGATCTTGTCGCCCATCAGCTCGACCGCCTCGGCGGGCGGGCCGATGAACACCAGGCCGGCGTCGGCACAGGCTCGGGCGAACCCCGGGTTCTCGGCCAGGAAGCCGTAGCCCGGGTGGATGGCCTGCGCACCGGTGCGCAGGGCCGCGGCGATGATCTGGTCGCCTCGGAGATAGGTCTCCGCAGCGCTGCTGTCACTGCGGTCGGCCGGGCCGAGGCGAACGGCGAGGTCGGCTTCGCGGACGTGCCTGGCGTCGGCATCGGCGTCGCTGTAGACGGCGACCGACCGGACGCTGAGCCGGCGCAGGGTGCGGATCACCCGGACGGCGATCTCGCCGCGGTTGGCGACCAGGACGGTGTCGAACATGGGAGGCATTCCTCCGGAGCGAGGGAAGGGAGGCGACGAAAGGCGGTCAGCAGGTGTGACCAAGTGGAGTCGACGGAGGCGACGTTGCTCTTCGGGCGGCGGCTGCCACCTGACGGTCGGTTGGTTCACGGCAGTCGGCCGGCACGTGGTGGCCGACCAACCCGCGGTATCCAGACGACGCCCGACGGCCGACCGACGCATGGCTGCCGACCGATGTATGGCCGTCGGCCGGTACGTGGCTGCCGGTCGGTGGCCGCCTGCCCGGCGGAACCCGGCAGGCACCCGGCACCCAGCAGCCGGTCGGCACTGGACGGTCGGCGAGCCCGCGGCGGCCAGCCCACACGGCCTGGCCCGCCGGCGCCCACCGAGCAGGCGGCCGTCGGCGGGTCGTCCCGGTGGGCGCCGCTCTGGGGCCTGCCGTACCGACCATGGCGGTCACATCCGGAAGACGCCGTAGGGGGCGGGAGGTGTCAGCGGCGCGTTGGCGCAGGCGGTCAGGGCCAAGCCGACCACGGTGCGGGTGTCCTTCGGGTCGATCACCCCGTCGTCCCAGAGCCGCGCGGTGGCGTAGTAGGCGTTGCCCTGGCGCTCGTACTGCTCGCGCACGGGCCGCTTGAACTCCTCCTCCGCCTCGGCCGGCCACTCCTCGCCGCGGGCCTCGAACTGGTCGCGGCGGACGGTGGCGAGGACCGATGCCGCCTGCTCGCCGCCCATGACCGAGATCTTGGCGCCGGGCCACATCCACAGGAAGCGAGGTGAGTAGGCGCGACCGCACATCGAGTAGTTGCCCGCGCCGTAGGAGCCGCCGATCACCACGGTCAGCTTCGGGACCCGGGTGCAGGCCACAGCGGTGACCATCTTGGCGCCGTGCTTGGCGATACCGCCCGCCTCGTACTGGCGGCCGACCATGAAGCCGGTGATGTTCTGCAGGAAGAGCAGCGGGATGCCGCGCTGGTCGCAGAGCTCGATGAAGTGCGCGCCCTTGAGCGCGGACTCCGCGAACAGCACGCCGTTGTTGGCGACGATGCCCACCGGGTGGCCGTGGATCCGGGCGAAGCCGGTCACCAGGGTGGCGCCGTACTCCGCCTTGAACTCGGCGAAGCGGCTGCCGTCGACCAGGCGGGCGATCACCTCGCGCACGTCGTACGGCGTGCGCGGATCGACCGGGACGGCTCCGTACAGCTCGGCCGGGTCGACTGCGGGCGGCTCGACCGGGGCCAGCGCCCAGGGCTGCGGGCTGCGCGGACCGAGGTCGGCCACGATGGTGCGCACGATGGACAGGGCGTGCTCGTCGTTCTCGGCCAGGTGGTCCGTCACCCCCGAGGTGCGGGAGTGCAGTTCACCGCCGCCGAGTTCCTCGGCGGTCACGACCTCACCGGTCGCCGCCTTCACCAGCGGCGGCCCGCCCAGGAAGATGGTGCCCTGGTTGCGGACGATCACAGCCTGGTCGCTCATCGCCGGCACATAGGCGCCACCGGCGGTGCAGGAGCCGAGTACGGCGGCGATCTGCGGGATGCCCGCAGCGGAGAGCCGAGCCTGGTTGTAGAAGATCCGGCCGAAGTGGTCCCGGTCGGGGAAGACCTCGTCCTGCTTCGGCAGGAAGGCGCCGCCCGAGTCCACCAGGTAGATGCACGGCAGGCGGTTCTCCAGCGCCACCTCCTGCGCCCTCAGGTGCTTCTTCACCGTCATCGGGTAGTAGGTGCCGCCCTTGACCGTGGCGTCGTTGGCGACGATCATCACCTCGCGGCCGGCCACCCGGCCGATGCCGGCGATCACACCAGCGGCCGGTGCGGCGCCGTCGTAGAGGCCGTCGGCAGCCAGCGGGGCGATCTCCAGGAACGGCGAGGCCGGATCGAGCAGGGTGTCCACCCGATCGCGCGGCAGCAACTTGCCACGTGAGGTGTGCCGCTCCCGTGCCTTGGCGCCGCCGCCCAGCGCGGCAGCGGAGAGCTTGGCGCGCAGTTCGGCGACCAGCTCCTGGTGCGCCTCGACGTTGGTCCGATAAGCGGCAGACCCGGTGTCGATGGTGGACCGCAGCCGCGGGGCCGGAGCAGCCGCCGCGGCGGTCACCGCGGTCGGCCCGCTGGGTGCCGCGGTCTGGACCAGGCCGGCAGCCGAAGGCATGCCAGCGCGCGGCGATCCGGCGGTCTCCGGCGAATACGGAGAGACGAAGCCGGGGGTCGACAGGGTCATCCCAAGAGCTCCCTTGCGCCCGGGAACCAGCGGGCGATGAGCCGGATCGGCTTTTCGCCCCCAAGTTAATGATGGTTAACTCCTGGCGCCAGGTTAACCACCGATAACCGGCGCTGTCTACGATGGAGCCCATGCCGAACAGTCCTGTCGCATCTGTGACCCCTCGCCGAGACCAGATCCGTCGGGAGGCCGCACGGCTCTTCGCCGCGCGCGGGTTCCTCGGCGTCGGCGTGGACGAGATCGGCAAGGCGGTCGGCATCAGTGGCCCCGGGCTGTACCGCCACTTCCCCGGCAAGGACGCAATGCTCGCCGACCTGTTGATCGGCATCAGCGAGCGTCTGCTTGACGAGGGCCGCCGTCGATCGGCCGCCGCGGCGGGGCCGGCGGCCGCGCTGAACGCGCTGATCAGCGGCCATGTCGACTTCGCGCTGGACGACTCCGATCTGATCACCCTGCATGACCGCGAGCTGCTGCACCTGAAGGAGGAGGACCGGCGACGGGTGCGCCGCCTGCAGCGCGAGTACGTGGAGCTGTGGGTCGCCACCGTGCGGGCCGCGTTCCCCGCGCTCGCCGCCCCCACCGCCGGGCCGGCCGCGCGAGCCGCCGTGCACGCGGTCTTCGGGCTGCTGAACTCCACGCCGCACAGCCTGGGCGTACGCCCATCGGCCCAGGCCCAGCCGCAGGCCCCGTCCGAGCCTTCGTCACTGACTGCAACCGCAACCGCAACCGCCATGCCAGCCGACCGGGACGGCGGCAGCCGGATCGGCCTGCTACCGCGCGGCGAAATGGCGACCCTGCTGCACCGACTGGCCCAAGGCGCGTTCGCGGCAGCGGCCGGCCCCGACGGCGAGCAAGGCGACTGAGCCCAGCAGGCCGAGCAAGCCGAGCAAGTCGGCTAAGCCGAACCGGTCCGACACGCCGAGCGGGCCGGGCCGGGCGAACCAGCCGAGCAGATCGCCCCGTAAGGCAAGTAGACGGCTCCTCCGGTCCTAGGACGAGCGCCCGGGTGCGCCCCCGTCCGTCGACCGGTGCGCCCGTGTGCACCTGAGCGCAAGGCTGGGAGGGAAGGAAAGCCGGCCGTCGACTGTTGCTCCAGCCGGCCCCACCCGCCCACCGCAGAGCCCGTCCGTCGGCCCCGAATACATCGTGGACGACCGCCTCAGGAAATGGTTAGTATCCCTAAATATGCCTGATACTCACGGCTCCACCGGGGAGATATCCACAGCGTCGGAAGCAGCCGCCGCAAGGCAGACCCCCACACCGCCGACCGAAGCCGACAGCAGCACCGCAAGTCAGGGCTGGCTGCGTCGTCTGAACGCGTACTGCTGGCGTTACCGCCGCAACTTCCTGCTGTCCTTCGGCGCCTCGCTCGCCGGGATGGCGGTGACGGCGCTCGTCCCGCTGATCACCAAGATGATCATCGACGACGTCATCACCACCCACAAGCGCTCGCTCGCCCCCTGGGCCGTCGCGCTGATCGTGGCCGCGCTGCTGGTCTTCGTCTGCACCCAGGTCCGCCGCTACAGCGCCGGCCAGCTCGCCCTCGACGTGCAGCAGGACCTGCGCACCGACCTGTTCCGGTCGCTGACCCGGCTCGACGGGGCCCGCCAGGACCGCCTGGACACCGGCCAGGTGGTCGGCCGGGCCACCTCCGACCTGCAACTGGTCCACGGCCTGCTCTCGATGCTGCCGATGATGACCGGCAACCTGCTGCTCTTCCTGATGTCGATCGTGGTGATGTTCTGGCTCTCGCCGCTGCTCACCCTGATCGCCCTGGTGATGGCGCCGGCCCTGTGGTGGATCGCCGACCGCAGCCGCAAGCGCCTGTTCCCGGCCACCTGGGCCGCCCAGCAGGAGGCCGCGGCCGTGGCCGGCGTGGTGGATGGCGCGATCGGCGGCGTCCGGGTGGTCAAGGGCTTCGGCCAGGAGGAGCAGGAACTCGGCAAGCTGGAGCGCGCCTCGCGCGATCTCTACGGCGCCCGGCTGCGCTCGATCCGGCTGAACAGCCGCTTCACCCCGGCCCTGCAGGCCGTGCCGGCGCTCGGCCAGGTCGCCGTGCTGGCGCTGGGCGGCTGGCTGGCCGTCCATCACTCGGTCACCCTGGGCACCTTCGTCGCCTTCTCCACCTACGTGGCCCAGATGACCGGTCCGGTCCGGATGCTCACCATGGTGCTGACCGTCGGGCAGCAGGCGCGGGCCAGCGTGGAGCGGGTCTTCGAGCTGGTCGACGAGCGCCCGCTGGTCCAGCAGGCCCCGGACGCCCAGGAGCTGCGCCCGGTGGCGGGCGCCCCGGCACTGGAGTTCGACCAGGTCGACTTCCGGTACCAGGCAGCCGATCAGCACCACGCCGAGGCCGACCACACCGAGGCCGACCACACCGACGCCGATCGCGCCGAGGCCGACCACACCGATGCTCCAGCCGACGCCTCGGCCGAAGCCCCCGCCGTCCTGCGCGGCCTGTCGCTGAGCGTGGCCCCGGGCGAGACCCTGGCGCTGGTGGGTGCCTCCGGCTCCGGCAAGTCGACCGTCGCCCAGCTGATCCCGCGGTTCTACGACCCGACCGCCGGCACGGTCCGGCTCCACGGCCAGGACCTGCGCGACCTGACCTTGGACGCCGTCCGCTCGGTGGTCGGCATCGTGCCGGAGGACAGCTTCCTGTTCTCCGACACGGTCCGCGCCAACATCGCCTTCGGCCGCCCGGACGCCACCGATGAGGAGATCGAGGCCGCCGCCCGCGCCGCCCAGGCCGACGAGTTCATCCGCGCGCTGCCCGAGGGCTACCAGACCAAGGTGGGGGAGCAGGGTCTGACCCTCTCCGGCGGTCAGCGCCAGCGGATCGCCCTGGCCCGCGCGATCCTCGCCGACCCCCAGGTGCTGCTGCTGGACGACGCGACCTCGGCCGTCGACCCGCAGATCGAGGCCGAGATCCACCGGGCGCTGCACCAGGTGATGGCCGACCGCACCACCGTGCTGATCGCCCACCGCCGCTCCACCCTGCAGCTGGCCGACCGGATCGCGGTGCTGGACCGCGGCGGACTGCTCGACATCGGCACCCACGAGGAGCTCGAGGAGCGCTGTCCGCAGTACCGGGCACTGATCACCGACCCGGATGCCGCACCCGTGGCCCGTCCGGACGCCGCCCCCGGGCCGGACGCGGCCCCGGCGCCCGTCCGCACTCCGGCCGCCGCGCCCCAGACCAGCGCCGCCCGCTCGGCCGACCCCGAGCTGCTGGCCAAGGTCGCGGCACTGCCCCCGGCGACCGACACCCCGGCCGTGCCGCTCGCCGAGGCCGCCGCCGGCGACCCGGACTTCTCGCTGGCCCGCCTGCTGAAGCCGTTCCGCCCGGCCCTCGTGCTGGCCTTCGTGCTGCTCGCACTGGACGCCGTGGCCGGCCTGGTGCTGCCGATCCTGATCCGGCACGGCATCGACAACGGCGTCACCAAGGCCGCGATGTCCGGCGTCACGGCCGCCTCGGCGGCCGCACTGGTCGTGGTGCTGCTCGACTGGCTGGTGCAGAGCTTCGAGTCCAGGGTCAGCGGCCGGACCGGCGAGCGGGTGCTCTACAGCCTGCGGCTGAAGATCTTCGCGCACCTCAACCGGCTCGGCCTGGACTACTACGAGCGCGAGCTGTCCGGCCGGATCATGACCCGGATGACCACCGACGTGGACGCGCTCAGCTCGTTCCTGCAGACCGGAGTGGTCACCGCGGTGGTCAGCCTGATCACCTTCTTCGGCATCTTCGTGGCCCTGCTGCTGATCGACGCGGGCCTGGCCCTCACCGTCTTCGCGGTGCTGCCGGTACTGGCCGTCGCCACCGTGGTGTTCCGCCGCAAGTCCAAGGCGCAGTACCAGGTGTCGCGCGAGCTGATCAGCACGGTCAACGCCGACCTGCAGGAGAACGTCGCCGGGATGCGGATCGTGCAGGCGTTCCGGCGCGAGAACGACACCGTGGCCCGGTTCGTCGAGCGCTCCACCGAGTACCGCAACGCCCGTGCCCGGGCCCAGCTGTACATCTCGGTGTACTTCCCGTTCGTGCAGTTCCTGTCCAGCGTCGCCGCCGCGCTGGTGCTGATCGCCGGCGCCTCCCGGGTGCACGACCACACCCTGACGGTCGGTGCGCTGGTCGCCTACCTGCTCTACATCGACCTGTTCTTCGCTCCGGTGAACCAGCTCTCCCAGCTCTTCGACGGCTACCAGCAGGCCGCGGTGGGCCTGAGCCGGGTCCGCGAGCTGCTGCGCACCCCGACCAGCACTCCGCCGGCCGCCGACCCGGTGCCGGTGCAGCAATTGCGCGGCGAGGTCGGCTTCGAGGGCGTCACCTTCGCCTACAACGGCGGCGGCCAGGGCAACCCCGAGGTACTGACCGGCATCGACCTGCGGATCCCGGCCGGCCAGACGGTCGCCCTGGTGGGTGAGACCGGCGCCGGCAAGTCCACCTTGATGAAGCTGGTCGCCCGGTTCTACGACGCCACCGGCGGCACGGTCCGGATCGACGGCACCGACGTCACCACGTTCGACATGACGGCCTACCGCCGCCGGCTCGGCGTGGTCCCGCAGGAGGCCTACCTGTTCGCCGGCACGGTGCGCGACGCGATCGCCTACGGCCGGCCCGAGGCCACCGACGCCGAGGTGATGGCGGCGGCGAAGGCGGTCGGCGCCCACGAGATGATCAGTGGTCTGCGCGGCGGCTACCAGCACGAGGTGACCGGCCGCGGCCGCAACCTCTCCGCAGGCCAGCGCCAGTTGATCGCCCTGGCCCGCGCCGAGCTGGTCGACCCCGACATCCTGCTGCTCGACGAGGCCACCGCCGCCCTCGACCTCGCCACCGAGGCGGCCGTCAACCGCGCCTGGGACCTGCTGCAGGAGGGCCGGCCGAGCCGGCCGCAGGGCCGCACCACCCTGGTGATCGCCCACCGCCTCACCACCGCGGAGCGCGCCGACCGCGTGGTGGTGCTCGACCACGGACGGGTGGTGGAGGACGGCACGCACGCCGGGCTGCTGGCGGCCGACGGGGTGTACGCGCGGCTCTGGCGGGCGTTCATCGCCGACGGCAGGATGCCCGCCGAGGTAGCCGGCTGACGGGTCGTTCGATCACGGACGGATCTCGCGGCGGTCTCGGCTCCGCGCCGACTCGGCCGACTTCCGGGTAACGGGGCGCCATCTGGTACGCGGGTGGCGCCCCGACCTGGTAGACATGCGGGGCGACCGTGCGGGGAGAGCGGGGCGCGCTCCTGAATCCCCCTGAGGTCGAGAGGCCCCGAGCCCATGTCCCCGCGCCTTCGCGTGGCGGGGCGCAGTACTGCGCACCACGCTCCCCATCCGGCCGCCGCCACCAGCCTGGCACTGGTCGCCCTCTTCACGGTCGGCTCACTGCCCGGCTACCTGGCCCCGGTCATCGTCAGCCGCCTCATCGGGCACTCCGGTCTGACGGCGGCTCAGGCCGGCGTCGCCGGCAGTGCCCTGCTGCTCGCCTCGGCCTGCGCCGGAATCGCCCTGGCCGGCCGGGTCGCCGCGCTCGGCCAGGGGCGGCTGGCCCGGCTCGGCCTGGTCCTGCTGCTGATCGGCGCCGCAACGGCCGGTACCGCGCCACCCGGGCAGCCCCGGCTGCTGGTCACCGGCTGCCTGCTCGGCGGGCTGGGCGCCGGCACCGCCGCCGCGGTCGCGGCCACCGGCATCGCCGCCGCGGCCGAGCCGCACCGCACCTCGGTGCGCGGCCTGCTCGCCACCTCCGGCACCGCCAGCCTCCTCTACCTCCTGTTGCCCAGGCTGGGCCAAGATCCCGCGCTGCCGTTCCTGGCCCTGGTGCTGCTCGGCGCGCTGGCCTTTCCGCTGACCCTGCGCCTGCCCGCCGGCCCGACCCGGCGCGCGACCGAACCGGCACCGCCGCGCCTGCCGCGCCGCGGCGCCGGACTGGCGCTGGTGGCGAGCCTGGCGCTCTGGTCGCTGGCGCAGAACGCGCTCTGGGCGGTGAGCGCACAGATCGGGCTGCACCAGGCCTGCCTGACGGAGCGTCGACTCGGGCTGGTGCTCGCCCTGGCGCTCGGCGGCGGACTGCTCGGCGTGCTGGCGGCCGACGCGCTGGGCGACCGCGCGGGTCGAGCGCTTCCGGTCGGCGCCGGCACGGCGGCCATCGCGGTCTGTGTCACGGTGAGCGCGGTGACCCGTTCGGCCAGCGGCTTCGCAGGCGGCGAGGTGCTCTGGAACGGGCTCTACCCGCTGGTGCTCAGCTACCTGATCGGGGCGGCCGCCGCCCTCGACCCGGCCGGCCGCTGGACCGTGCTGGCCGGCTGCGCCTGCGCGCTGGGCCTGGCCGGCGGCCCGCTGACCGGCGCCACCCTGACCGCCTGGGCCGGCTACCGATGGCTCGGCGCCGCCCTGGGCGGGGTGCTGCTGCTGACCGCGGTCCCGCTCACCCTGGTCGCCCGCACCGCCGCCCGCACCGCCGCCCGGGCCGCCGAACCCCCGCCCGATGGCACCGCGCAGACGGGGTTGCCCGCCCAGCGGCCACCCGGCGACCGGACGCCGCGAAGCTGACCGGTGGAGCTGACCGGTGAAGCTACGTCGAGATGAGTGAGGAGATCAGGCCGGACACCTCGGTGCCTCGCGGCAGGTCGCTGACCTGGCCGTCGCCGACCTCGACGACCATCCAGCCGCCGCCGTCGGCCAGTCGGGCCAGGTCGGTGGTGACGAACCGGCAGCCGAGTGAGCGCACCAGCGAGCGGACCACCGTCAGGTCCGGCGCGGGCAGGAGCTCCGGTGTGTCCGGGTGCGGCCCGGTCAGCACCGGCTCGCCGTCCACCCACCAGACCCGGGCCTCGGCCGCCCGCACCGGCCGATCCGCGGTGTTCGGCCCGGCCACCCCGCCGTCGGCGGGTGCGAACGCGTGGAACCGCCGCAGCACCACGCCGCCGGCCAGGAACTCGCCCTGCAGTTCGACGAATCGGGCGACCACCCGGGTCAGCGCGGGCAGGTCGGCGAGGTCCGGGATGTAGCACGCCTCGTGCCACTCGTGCTTGCGCGACTTGACGTAGTCCTTGACGATGGCCGGTCCCTGCCCGCCCAGCCGGGCCGCCGCCCGGGCGAGCTCCTCCGGGTCGGCTGCGGCCGGCAGCCAGACGCTGTCCGGCGTGGCCCCCTCGAACGTGCTGTACCAGCCGGGCAGCTCGTGGGCCGTGGCGTAGGCGGCGGCGCTGGTCAGCAGCTGGCAGCCGCGCTCCGCGAGGGCACGGACGAACCCCGCGTAGGCGGCCACCGGCAGCATCCAGCCCCGGTACCAGGCCGGACCGGTGCCGATCGGCACCTGCCGGACCGCCTCCGCGGCCGCACCGGCGAGCAGCGCGTCATGGTCGACCAGCGCGGTCTCGCCGCCCAGCCCACGGACCAGTTGGGCCTCGTAGGAGAAGTGCGGGTCGACGCGCCGAGGGTTCAGCGGGTCCTGCGGCAGCAGGATGGTCGGGGCTGGCATGGCCCACAGGGTAGCGGGGCAGCGGCTGCCGAACGGTCGGTTTGACCGCCCTGCGCGGCGGGCGCGTCCGACGATCGGTGCGCCGGGAAGTGCAATCGGGAGCGCAGGAGGGCGCTCGGGTGGCGGGGAGGGCGCACCGGACCGGCGAGTCGACACCGGTAGCGCCCCACTGGCAAGCTGCCCGGATGCGAACTCCCCGTCAGGCCGCCAGGACCGTGGTGATCGACCCGGACGGCGCGGTCTTCCTGCTCCGCTCCGACAACGACGAGGTCGGCCCGCACTGGAACCCGCCCGGCGGCGGCATCGACCCCGGCGAGACCCCCGAACAGGGCGCCCGGCGCGAGCTTCGCGAGGAGACCGGCTGGCACGACCTGAGCCCCGGCCCGCTGCTCTGCACCTGGGAGCACGACTTCACCAGGATGGGCGTCCCGGTCCGCCAGTCGGAGCACATCTACGTGACCCGGGGCCCCCACCGCGGCCCGGTCGGCGACGTCAGTGAGGCCCACGCCCAGGACCGGATCCTGGACTGGCGCTGGTGGACGCCCGCCGAGCTGGCCGATCCGAAGGCCGAACCGCTCTGGCCGCCGACCCTCGCCGAACTGGTCACCGCCATCCAGGCAGCTTGGGCCGAGGGACGCGAGGGGATCGACCCGGTGCACTACGGCTACCTTCCCAACCCGCCGCACTGACCGAGACCGCGGCAGCCGTCAGGAACGGCGACGGGCCCCGGGCCGCTCGGCAGCCACCTGCCAGTCCCGGGGCCGCAGCTCCCGATCGTGCAGGGCCTCGGTGTTCACCACGACCGAGAGCTCGGCCTCGGCCAGCTCAGCCCGGCTCAGCCCGGTGGTTTCGAGCAGCAGCTCGGTCGGCACCGAGATCGCGATCGACGGCCGCCAGGCGGGCAGCACGGCGAGTGTGGTGCCCCGGCCCACCTTGATCAGTTTCGCGCCGACCCGGCGACGGGAGTCCTCCGCACGCGCCCCGCCCAGCGGAACCGACTGACGCGGACTGCCGATCAGGACCCCCAGTGGGGTCTCCGAGAGCACCGCCGGCTCCTCGGGCCCACTGCTCAACGGCGCTACCGGCTCCGCTGGCGCCTGCGGCTCGGCCAGCGCCCAGCCGTGTCCATCCCCGGCAGCCGAGGCGCTGGGCGCGCCGGGCCGGCTCGCACGGCGCGGCGGCAGCTGGCGCCGGACCCGTGGCCGGGGGCGCCCACTGCGCGGCGTCCAGCCATCCGCCGTCCCCTGCAGGGCCCGTGCGCCGTCCCGCTGGGCCGGCACCGATCCGTCCCGAGGCTCAGCCGCCGCCTGGCAGTCGGCTGCGGCACCGGCGAGCGCGAGCAACTCCCGGACTTCGCTGACCGACTGATGACTGGCCACCGCCAGATCACCCAGATCCGCCCCTGCTCATACGCGGACCGCAGCCGTTCGGCCAGCCCGGCACGGAGGTTGGCCGTCGTCGCGCCCGCGTCCGAGCGCTCGACGGCATCAGGGGCAGCGGCGGCCGGCCCGGAGGCGGCGCCATCGACCGGCGCGGACCCCGACGAGGAGTCGGTGACCGACTCGGAAACCGACGAGGCGTCAGCGACCACCGACCGGCTCGATCCGGTCGGCGAACAGACCTGGGGCAGCGCGGACTCCGCCGGAGCAGCGCAGGGCTGATTCGGTGTGTCCATCGGAACGAACGACGAGCTCATCGGTAGGTCCTCCGCTGTACAGTCCGCCCGAATCCTGCCGTACCGGATGCGGAACGTCCATGCCGAAACCAAGCCAAACGGACAGGCCGTCCGGCGGATACCTCCGGCCACCACGGTGAACTGACCGCCCATCAGTGACCGAGCCCGGTGCGCGGTCGTCCACACCCAGACATCAGATGCCCGCTGAGCGGTGACAATAAGGTCGAACACCTGAACCGGCGCAAAGGACGACCCACATGGCCACCCCCTCCGCCGCATCCAGCGGCCTCACCCGCCCGCGCCGACTCGTCCCCGGCGACCGGGTGGCCGTGGTGGCACCCAGCGGCCCGATCGACCCCGACCGCCTCGACGCCGGCTGCGCCCTGCTCCGGTCCTGGGGGCTGGAACCGGTCGTGGCCCCCCACGTTCTCGGCGCCCATCCGCGGCTGCGCCACTTCTCCGGCACCGACGCCGAGCGCGCCGCCGACTTCCAGCAGGCCTGGCTCGATCCCGGCATCGGCGCCGTCATATGCGCCCGCGGCGGCTACGGCGCACAGCGGGTCGTCGACCTGGTCGACTGGACGGCGCTGACTGCCGTGCCGCCCAAGGTGCTGATCGGGTTCAGCGACGTCACGGTGCTGCACGAGCAGGTGGCCCAGCGCCTCGGCCTCGCCTCGCTGTACGGGCCGATGGCCGCGGCCACCTCATTCGTCACCGAACCCGGCACCGCCGAACACCTGCGCCGCACCCTCTTCGAACCCGAGACGGTGCGCATCCTGACCGGTCCCGAGGCCGGCCCGCTCGTCCCCGGCCGGGCCCAGGGCGTCCTCGCCGGCGGCTGCGCGTCGGTGCTCGCCGTCGACCGTGGCACGCCAAGCGCCCGTTCCTCCTTCGCGGGCAGCCTGCTGATCCTCGAGGACGTCAACGAGCACCCCTACCAACTCGACCGGATCCTCACCCAGTTGATCCGCTCCGGTGCGCTGGAGGGCGTGCGGGGAGTCGTGCTCGGCTCCTGGGAAGGGTGCGGGGCGCCGGAGCGGGTGCGTGACGTGATCCTGGAGCGCCTCGGCCCGCTGGAGATTCCGATCCTCTGGGAGCTCGGGTTCGGGCACGGCCCGTCCACGCTCACTGTGCCGCTGGGTCTGCCCGCTGTGCTGGACGCCGATGCCGGCACCCTCACGCTGGACCTGCCGGCCCTTGCCTGAACAGCCGCATTGTTTCCGCCCACTGGACGGTTTCCGCCCTCTGGACAATGGAGCGATGGAGAACGGTCGAACCGAACGTCGTGACGAGCCTGCCGCACTCGCCGGTGAATTGCTCGGCAGGTTGCACGCCTCTCGGACGGGCGGGCGACTGCTGCTCGGCTTGACCGGCGCACCCGGCGCGGGGAAGTCGACCCTCGCCCGCCGCCTGGTCGCGGAGGTCAACCGCGCCGCCGGCGCCGGCACGGCCGCCTATGCACCCATGGACGGCTTCCACCTCTCCAACGGCCAACTCGACCGACTCGGCCTGAGGCACCGCAAGGGCTCGCCGTCCAGCTTCGACGTACGCGGCTACGTGGCCCTGCTCCGCAGACTCGTCGGCGACCGGTTCCATGACATCTACGTACCGGACTTCGACCGCGTCCTCGACGAGCCGGTGGCGGCTCGCCATCTGGTCACGCCCAGCACCCGGCTGGTCGTGACGGAAGGCAACTACCTCGCTGCCGACGCACCCGGCTGGACCGAGGTCCGCGAGCTGCTGCACGAGGTCTGGTACCTGGACGCGGCCGACGACCTTCGCGCGGAGCGGTTGACTGCCCGCCAGCTGGCCGGCGGCCGTGACCTGGAGGAGGCCCGTGCCTGGGTGCGGCAGAACGACCAGCCGAACGGCGAGTACGTGAAGCTGAGCCGGTCGCGCTGCACCCGTACTGTCCGGGTGGCCCGGTTTGCCCCGGCCGATGAAGAGGAGTAGTGTTCACTAGTCGCTCGGCTGGGAGCACCGGACACGTGTCTGCGCGGACGGTCCCGGAGCGGCCACTCTCCCGAAACACCTCTTCAGCAGTCCATTGCGGCTTTTCGCGCGTACATGCCTTTTATAGGCCCGCGCGGAGGCGCTCGTTCTGCTGTGCCGGTAATTCTTGAGTGTGCGGCCGGATTCGCTTTTCGGGGCGGAACTGAGCTAAAGTTCAACACGTCGGACGGGCCGTCAGGTCCGATACGGCGAAGGCCTCCTGAGGCCGAAGCGGCGCGGAAGACCTGGTAAGGTTGGAAACACCGAGAGCGAGTCGGAAAAAGCCGGAAGGCGGATCTGATAGGCTCGAAACACGAAAGAACGAAGCGCCCGGAGAAAACGCGGAAGCGAATTCGAAGGAAGCGTCCGTTCCTTGAGAACTCAACAGCGTGCCAAAAGTCAACGCCAGATATGTTGACATCCCCGGCCTTGATCCTTCCGGATCGGGGTTGGAGATTCCTTTTGAAATAAACACTAGCGAGGACGCAGTGCACGGGGCCACCCTATTCCGGTGGTTGCTGTGCCGCTCTGCGCGAGTGTCGACCGGCCGCTTTTAATTAAGCATGGCCGAGTATACATTCACGGAGAGTTTGATCCTGGCTCAGGACGAACGCTGGCGGCGTGCTTAACACATGCAAGTCGAACGGTGAAGCCCTTCGGGGTGGATCAGTGGCGAACGGGTGAGTAACACGTGGGCAATCTGCCCTGCACTCTGGGACAAGCCCTGGAAACGGGGTCTAATACCGGATATGACCTGGAGCCGCATGGCTCCGGGTGGAAAGCTCCGGCGGTGCAGGATGAGCCCGCGGCCTATCAGCTTGTTGGTGGGGTAATGGCCTACCAAGGCGACGACGGGTAGCCGGCCTGAGAGGGCGACCGGCCACACTGGGACTGAGACACGGCCCAGACTCCTACGGGAGGCAGCAGTGGGGAATATTGCACAATGGGCGAAAGCCTGATGCAGCGACGCCGCGTGAGGGATGACGGCCTTCGGGTTGTAAACCTCTTTCAGCAGGGAAGAAGCGCAAGTGACGGTACCTGCAGAAGAAGCACCGGCTAACTACGTGCCAGCAGCCGCGGTAATACGTAGGGTGCGAGCGTTGTCCGGAATTATTGGGCGTAAAGAGCTCGTAGGCGGCCTGTCGCGTCGGATGTGAAAGCCCGGGGCTTAACCCCGGGTCTGCATTCGATACGGGCAGGCTAGAGTGTGGTAGGGGAGATCGGAATTCCTGGTGTAGCGGTGAAATGCGCAGATATCAGGAGGAACACCGGTGGCGAAGGCGGATCTCTGGGCCATTACTGACGCTGAGGAGCGAAAGCGTGGGGAGCGAACAGGATTAGATACCCTGGTAGTCCACGCCGTAAACGTTGGGAACTAGGTGTTGGCGACATTCCACGTCGTCGGTGCCGCAGCTAACGCATTAAGTTCCCCGCCTGGGGAGTACGGCCGCAAGGCTAAAACTCAAAGGAATTGACGGGGGCCCGCACAAGCAGCGGAGCATGTGGCTTAATTCGACGCAACGCGAAGAACCTTACCAAGGCTTGACATATACCGGAAACGGCTAGAGATAGTCGCCCCCTTGTGGTCGGTATACAGGTGGTGCATGGTTGTCGTCAGCTCGTGTCGTGAGATGTTGGGTTAAGTCCCGCAACGAGCGCAACCCTTGTTCTGTGTTGCCAGCATGCCTTTCGGGGTGATGGGGACTCACAGGAGACTGCCGGGGTCAACTCGGAGGAAGGTGGGGATGACGTCAAATCATCATGCCCCTTATGTCTTGGGCTGCACACGTGCTACAATGGCCGGTACAAAGGGCTGCGATACCGTGAGGTGGAGCGAATCCCAAAAAGCCGGTCTCAGTTCGGATTGGGGTCTGCAACTCGACCCCATGAAGTTGGAGTTGCTAGTAATCGCAGATCAGCATGCTGCGGTGAATACGTTCCCGGGCCTTGTACACACCGCCCGTCACGTCACGAAAGTCGGTAACACCCGAAGCCGGTGGCCTAACCCTTGGGAGGGAGCCGTCGAAGGTGGGACCAGCGATTGGGACGAAGTCGTAACAAGGTAGCCGTACCGGAAGGTGCGGCTGGATCACCTCCTTTCTAAGGAGCACATAGCCGGATGCGAGCGAATGTCTCGCACGGTTGCTCATGGGTGGAACGTTGACTATTCGGCACACAGGGTTGGTTGTCTCCTAGTACTGCTTCGGCGTGGAACGGGTTCAAGTGATCGGGTGTGTCGGGCACGTTGTTGGGTCCTGAGGGAACGGCCGTAAGGCTGTTTCTTCAGTGCCGGTCTCATGTGAGGCTGTCTTCGGATGGCTGAGTGTGGGTGTCTGGTCGTTGTTTGAGAACTGCACAGTGGACGCGAGCATCTGTGGCCAAGTTTTTAAGGGCGCACGGTGGATGCCTTGGCACCAGGAACCGATGAAGGACGTGGGAGGCCGCGATAGGCCCCGGGGAGCTGTCAACCGAGCTTTGATCCGGGGGTGTCCGAATGGGGAAACCCGGCAGCCGTCATGGGCTGTCACCCATACCTGAACACATAGGGTATGTGGAGGGAACGCGGGGAAGTGAAACATCTCAGTACCCGCAGGAAGAGAAAACAACCGTGATTCCGGGAGTAGTGGCGAGCGAAACCGGATGAGGCTAAACCTTGAGCGTGTGAGACCCGGCAGGGGTTGCGCTTGAGGGGTCGTGGGATTTTTCTTGATCGGTCTGCCGGCCGGTCGGCGAGTCAGAAACCGTATGGGTAGTCGAAGGACATGCGAAAGGTCCGGCGTAGAGGGTAAGACCCCCGTAGACGAAATCTGTACGGCTCGCTTGAAGAACACCCAAGTAGCACGGGGCCCGAGAAATCCCGTGTGAATCTGGCGGGACCACCCGCTAAGCCTAAATATTCCCTGGTGACCGATAGCGGATAGTACCGTGAGGGAATGGTGAAAAGTACCGCGGGAGCGGAGTGAAATAGTACCTGAAACCGTGTGCCTACAAGCCGTGGGAGCGTCGTTGGTCGG
Source organism: Kitasatospora acidiphila (assembly GCF_006636205.1). NCBI lineage: Bacteria > Bacillati > Actinomycetota > Actinomycetes > Kitasatosporales > Streptomycetaceae > Kitasatospora > Kitasatospora acidiphila. Next base: position 5,822,324 of record NZ_VIGB01000003.1, read on the forward strand.
CTTGCCGGCCAGCCGTGACTGCGTGCCTTTTGAAGAATGAGCCTGCGAGTTTGCGGTGTGTAGCGAGGTTAACCCGTGTGGGGTAGCCGTAGCGAAAGCGAGTCCGAATAGGGCGATACAGTTGCATGCCCAAGACCCGAAGCGGAGTGATCTAGCCATGGGCAGGTTGAAGCGCGGGTAAGACCGTGTGGAGGACCGAACCCACCAGGGTTGAAAACCTGGGGGATGACCTGTGGTTAGGGGTGAAAGGCCAATCAAACTCCGTGATAGCTGGTTCTCCCCGAAATGCATTTAGGTGCAGCGTCGCGTGTTTCTTGCCGGAGGTAGAGCACTGGATAGGCGATGGGCCTCACCGGGTTACTGACCTTAGCCAAACTCCGAATGCCGGTAAGTGAGAGCGCGGCAGTGAGACTGTGGGGATAAGCTCCATGGTCGAGAGGGAAACAGCCCAGAACACCGACTAAGGTCCCTAAGCGTGTGCTAAGTGGGAAAGGATGTGGAGTCGCAGAGACAACCAGGAGGTTGGCTTAGAAGCAGCCACCCTTGAAAGAGTGCGTAATAGCTCACTGGTCAAGTGATTCCGCGCCGACAATGTAGCGGGGCTCAAGTACACCACCGAAGTCGTGTCATTCACAGAATACGCCCAACGGCGCTGTGGATGGGTAGGGGAGCGTCGTGTGCCGGGTGAAGCGGCCGAGGAATCGAGTCGTGGACGGTATACGAGTGAGAATGCAGGCATGAGTAGCGATACAAGAGTGGGAAACTCTTGCGCCGATTGACCAAGGGTTCCTGGGTCAAGCTGATCTGCCCAGGGTAAGTCGGGACCTAAGGCGAGGCCGACAGGCGTAGTCGATGGACAACGGGTTGATATTCCCGTACCCGCTTTGAAGCGCCAACGGCGAACCAGGTGATGCTAAGCCCGTGAAGCCGCCCCGGAGTCTTCGGACAAAGGGGAGTGGTGGAGCCGGTGACCCAAGTCTGTAGTAGCTGAGCGATGGGGTGACGCAGGAAGGTAGTCCAGCCCGGGCGGTGGTTGTCCCGGGGTAAGGGTGTAGGGCGTTGCGTAGGCAAATCCGCGCAACATGTGCCTGAGACCTGATGCCGAGCCGATTGTGGTGAAGTGGATGATCCTATGCTGTCGAGAAAAGCCTCTAGCGAGTTTCATGGCGGCCCGTACCCCAAACCGACTCAGGTGGTCAGGTAGAGAATACCGAGGCGTTCGGGTGAACTATGGTTAAGGAACTCGGCAAAATGCCCCCGTAACTTCGGGAGAAGGGGGGCCCCTCCTGGTGATGGCACGTGCTGCCTGAGCTGGGGGTGGCCGCAGAGACCAGCGAGAAGCGACTGTTTACTAAAAACACAGGTCCGTGCGAAGCCGTAAGGCGATGTATACGGACTGACGCCTGCCCGGTGCTGGAACGTTAAGGGGACCGGTTAGCTCTGATTCGTCGGGGCGAAGCTGAGAACTTAAGCGCCAGTAAACGGCGGTGGTAACTATAACCATCCTAAGGTAGCGAAATTCCTTGTCGGGTAAGTTCCGACCTGCACGAATGGCGTAACGACTTCTCGACTGTCTCAACCATAGGCCCGGTGAAATTGCATTACGAGTAAAGATGCTCGTTTCGCGCAGCAGGACGGAAAGACCCCGGGACCTTTACTATAGCTTGATATTGGTGTTCGGTTCGGCTTGTGTAGGATAGGTGGGAGACTGTGAAGCAGCAACGCCAGTTGTTGTGGAGTCGCCGTTGAAATACCACTCTGGTCGTGCTGGATGTCTAACCTGGGTCCGTGATCCGGATCAGGGACAGTGTCTGGTGGGTAGTTTAACTGGGGCGGTTGCCTCCTAAAGGGTAACGGAGGCGCCCAAAGGTTCCCTCAGCCTGGTTGGCAATCAGGTGTTGAGTGTAAGTGCACAAGGGAGCTTGACTGTGAGACCGACGGGTCGAGCAGGTGCGAAAGCAGGGACTAGTGATCCGGCGGTGGCTTGTGGAAGCGCCGTCGCTCAACGGATAAAAGGTACCCCGGGGATAACAGGCTGATCTTCCCCAAGAGTCCATATCGACGGGATGGTTTGGCACCTCGATGTCGGCTCGTCGCATCCTGGGGCTGGAGTAGGTCCCAAGGGTTGGGCTGTTCGCCCATTAAAGCGGTACGCGAGCTGGGTTTAGAACGTCGTGAGACAGTTCGGTCCCTATCCGCTGTGCGCGTAGGAGTGTTGAGAAGGGCTGTCCCTAGTACGAGAGGACCGGGACGGACGAACCTCTGGTGTGCCAGTTGTTCTGCCAAGGGCATGGCTGGTTGGCTACGTTCGGGAGGGATAACCGCTGAAAGCATCTAAGCGGGAAGCCTGCTTCGAGATGAGCACTCCCACCTCCTTGAGAGGGTAAGGCTCCCAGTAGACGACTGGGTTGATAGGCCGGATGTGGAAGCCCCGTGAGGGGTGGAGCTGACCGGTACTAATAGGCCGAGGGCTTGTCCTCAGTTGCTCGCGTCCACTGTGTTGTTCTGAAACAACGACCCCACCGCATTTGAGGCGGTGGTGCGGCCGATAGTTTCATAGTGTTTCGGTGGTCATAGCGTGAGGGAAACGCCCGGTTACATTCCGAACCCGGAAGCTAAGCCTTACAGCGCCGATGGTACTGCAGGGGGACCCTGTGGGAGAGTAGGACGCCGCCGAACAATTCTTCAGAAGAAGCCCCGACGGGCAACCGTCGGGGCTTCTTCGCGTTTCCGGAGAGGCTCCGAGGGCGGGGGAGCGCACGGTACGGAAGGTATGTCCGAGTAGTATCCGGGGCGTCCACGTCGAACTCAGGGGTTGATCATCGAATGGCACGTCCATCCCTTACCCGTGCGCACCGGGCGCTGTTGGGCGTAGTGGCTGTCGGTGCCTGCCTGATCTCCGGGATCGGTTTCGCCGGGTCGTACTCGGCGGTGCAGGCGCTGGCGATGCACAAGGGGTTCGGCGCGTTCTCGTACGCGTTCCCGATCGGTGTGGACGCCGGCATCGTGGTGCTGCTGGCGCTGGACCTGGTGCTGACGTGGCTTCGAATACCGTTCCCGCTGCTCCGTCAGGCTGCGTGGCTGCTCACGGTGGCGACCATTTCGTTCAACGCCGCCGCCTCCTGGGGCGACCCGCTGGGCATGGGCATGCACGCAGTCATCCCGGTGCTCTTCGTCGTCGTGGTCGAGGCTTCCCGGCATGCGGTGGGGCGGATCGCGGCGATCTCGGCGGACCGTCACATGGAGTCCGTCCGGCTGATGCGTTGGCTGCTGTCTCCGTTGCCCACCTTCCGGATGTGGCGGCGGATGCAGTTGTGGGAGCTGCGGTCGTACGACGAGGTCGTGCGCCTGGAGCAGAATCGACTGGTCTACCGGGCTCAGCTGCGGTTCCGGTACGGGCGGGGCTGGCGGCGCGCGGCGCCGATCCAGGCGCTGCTGCCGTTGAAGCTGGCCAAGTTCGGTGTGCCGCTCGACGTTTCGGTACTGGAGCGGATGGACCCGCAGGCCGTCCCCGCTGCCGTCCCCGCCGCCCCCGCTCCTGCGGTGGAGCGTGAGGCGGTGGAGCTCGAGAGCGCGGACCAGGAGGCAGTGCAGCCGGAGGCGGGCGCAGACCCGCGCTCTCAGGCCGCGGCAGTGGGGCCCACCCTCGCGAAGCTGGCCGCGGCCCGGTGGCGGGACGGCCAGCCGGGCCCCGAGCCGGTCGCGCAGCCGGAGCCGGCGGTCCGTCAGCAGGCAGCAGCGGTGGAGCAGCCGGTGCCCAGCCGGCCAGGGCGACCGGTTGCGGCGCTGCGTGACATCAGGGCTCAGCTGCCGGTCGACGCGGCGGCGGGGCAGGAGGCGGCCGGTGGGCCCGGGCAGCACCAGCCGGGTACGCCTGCGGCCGCTGCGGGCGAGCGACCCGCGGGTCAGCCGTCGCCGTGGTTCTCAGCGCGTCCGGCGGCGGAAGCCGAGGCACCCGTAGCGACCGCGCAGCCGGCGCACCCCGCGCAGCCCTCGTACCCGTACCAGCAGGGTGGCCAGGCCCCGGCCATGCACCCCGCCGCGCCCGCCGCCGCTATGACTCCCCAGGCGGAGCAGGCGAGCCGGCCGCAGCCGACGGTCGCTCAGCTGCTCGCACTGGCCGAGAACCGAGGCCAGGCCCCGGTGGCGGAGCAGCCCGAGCTGGACCTGGGTGCCGAACCGGCTCCCGCTCCCCAGCAGCAGGCCCGCGCGGCGCACACCGGTCCCGTGCCGCAACCCGGAGCCCCGCAGGGTGCCGCGCCGCAGCCCGCCCCCAGGCCGGCTGCGTCGGCGGCCCCGCTGGCGGACAATGTCTTCGCCCCGCGGGTGCCGGTGTCGCCGCAGGAGGAGGAGCCGGCCGGCTCCCGTCGTGAGCTGACCGTGGACCTCGCCGTGGAGGCCCTGATGGCCTACCAGGAGGACAAAGGCCACGACCCTGACGAGGAGCGGCTCGCGCACTACCTCTTCACCGAGTACGGGGTGACCGGCCGCCGACCGGGTGCGCCGGCCAGCCGGGGCGAGATGGCCCGGATCTGGCCCTACCTGCAGGACCGCTACGCCACGCTCGGCCGCGACTGACCGGACCGGACCGGTCCGCCCGGCTGGTGAACACCCATTGACGCTGCCGAGCGCCGTGGCTACCGTCGCATCAACAATCTGTTGAAGCGACTGGGGGTCAGGATGTCCGAGGTCGAGCAGACTGACGGTGCGTGGGCGGGAGCGGGGCGGGTGACCTTCTCGCCGTCCGCGACCGCCGCGGTGGAGGCGCTGCTCGACCCGGTCGACGCCGAGCTGACCCACCGCTACCCGGGCGATCCGGGCACCAGGCAACCCGTGCACACCGTGTACGTGCCGGCCGACGCCTTCACCGCCGACACCGTCGTGGACTGGGGCCGACAGGCAGTGGAGGTGCTGGAAGCGCAGGCCGGCACGCCGGCCGCGCTGGCCGAGGCGCTCGGGATCCCATTCGATGATCTGATCACCGAGGTGCACGCCCGGGTCCGGGCCAAGCTGCTGCGCGAGCCGATCGAGGACCTGCGGATCGACTTCGAGGACGGCTACGGACCCCACCCGGACGCCGAGGAGGACGCCGAGGCGGTGCGGGTGGCCCGGCTGGTGGCGGCAGCGGTCGCCGACGGCAGTGCGCCGCCGTACCTCGGTGTGCGGTTCAAGTGCCTGGAGGCGGCGGTCCGTGCCCGGGGGATCCGGACCCTGGAGCTGTTCCTGGGCACCCTGCTGGCGGAGCACGGCACGCTGCCCGGCGGACTGATGCTCACTCTGCCCAAGGTCAGCCATCCGCAGCAGGTGTCCGCGCTGGTCCGGCTGCTGGCCGACTTCGAGGAGCGGGCCGGACTGCCTGCCGGGCGGATCGGCTTCGAGATCCAGATCGAGACCACCCAGGCGATCCTGGGCGCCGACGGCCGGGCCACCGTCGCCCGGTTGATCGAGGCGGCCGAGGGACGGGCCACCGGTCTGCACTACGGCACCTTCGACTACAGCGCCGCCTGCGGTGTCAGCGCCGCCCACCAGAGCATGGATCACCCGGTGGCCGACCATGCCAAGGCCGTGATGCAGGTGGCCGCGGCCGGTACCGGTGTGCGGCTGTCCGACGGCTCGACCAATGTGATCCCGACCGGTTCCCGGGAGCAGGTCAGCGCCGCCTGGCGCCTGCACTACGGGCTGGTCCGCCGGTCCCTGGCCCGGGCCTACTACCAGGGCTGGGACATGCACCCGGCGCACCTGCCGACCCGCTATGCGGCCGTGTACGCGTTCTACCGGGAGGGCCTGGCGGCCGCGGCGGCCCGGCTGTCCGCGTATGTGGCGAAGGCCGGCGGTGCGGTGCTGGACGAGCCGGCCACCGCCAGGGCGCTCAGCGGCTACCTGCTGCGCGGGCTGGACTGCGGCGCGGTCGACCCGGCCGAGGTCACCGCGCTCACCGGCCTAGACCGGGTCCGACTGGACGCGCTGAGCGGGCGCTGACCGGCGAACGGCGGTGCGGGGCAGCGCGGCCCCACCGATGGTTAGGGTGGCCGGGACCGTGTTCCCGCCGTTCGGAGTGCCACCGCCATGTCGCAGCCAGACCCCAGGCCGTATCTGACCCTCAGGGCGGACGGCCGCCATGAGATCGAGGTGAAGCGCTCGCGTTTCATCTGCCATCTCGCGCGGGTCGGTGACGAGCAGGCGGCGCAGGAGTTCATCGCCGGGATCCGCAAGCAGTACTGGGACGCCCGGCACAACTGCACGGCCTTCGTGGTCGGGGCCGACCAGCGCCGCGAGCGGTCCAACGACGACGGCGAGCCGGCCGGAACGGCGGGCGTGCCGATGCTGGAGGTGCTGCGCCGACGGGGCGTCACCGACAGCGTTGCCGTGGTGACGCGCTACTTCGGTGGCGTGCTGCTCGGTGCGGGCGGCCTGGTGCGGGCCTACGGCGGTGCGGTCTCGGCGGCGCTGGACGAGATCGGCCTGGTGGAGCGGCGGCCGGTCGCGCTGCTGCTGGTGGCGGTCGACCACACCCGGGCCGGTCGGCTGGAGAACGAGCTGCGGGCGGCGGGGCACACGGTGCGGGAGTCGCACTACGAGGCGCGCGGGGTGCAGATCGAGGTCGGGGTTCCCGAACCGCAGGTGCCGGCCTTCCACGCCTGGCTCGCGGAGGTGAGTGGTGGTACCGCCGAGGCGGTGCCGGTCGGGCAGACCTTCGTGGAGGTTCCGTGGACCGAGCCGGTCTAGCCGTGCGAGCCGGACTGAGCCGGTCCCGGTAGGGTCGGGCGGACGGCCCGGGGGTCGGCTGCGCGGACGAACCGCCACAGTCGTATGTACTTTCGGACAAAGCGTGTTCTGACGGGTTCCCTCCGTGGCGGTGGTCAGTAGCCTGTGACCGTCGCCGAATCACACGGGAGCAGAATCCGAGATGGCCGTCATTCGGACCGTCACCCTCGCGCCGGGGGAGAGCACTGGCTGGCACTACCACCCGGCCATGGTTCGGGCCGTGCTGCTGTCGGGCGTCCTGACCCGGGTGTTCGAGGATGGGACGGTCAAGACCACTCAGCCAGGGCAGTTCCTGACCGAACTGCCGAACCAGCGGCACATCGGCCACAACGTGGGCCGGGAGACCGTGGTGATCCTGGCGAACTATCAGCAGCGGGCCGGCTGCCCGCTCGTGGTCCCGGCCGCGCCGACCGAGCAGGGCGCGGCGGCAGAACTGGCCGTGGTGGCACAGACCCTGTCAGACCAGCGCATTACCTCAGCTTCCGGCGATCGTGCCGGATGACGGACAAAAGCCACTCGAACGAATGAATTGGGCCCGGGGCTGGAACTACAGCCCCGGGCCGCGGCGTTCTTCGGGCACGGACCAGTCGACATCCGTCGGCCGCGGCCGTACGTCACCCCATCGATGGAGGAATCTCAGACCCCACCAGAGCACCACGGAGGCACCACCCATGAGCATCGAACGCGGCAGCCAGCGCGCTGCCGCCAGCAGGCCCACCGCCCCCGAACCCGGCCCCGACCCCGGTGGCCCGCCCGGACCGGCCATGCCGTACCGGATGACGGTGACGACCCGTCAGTCCCATGCCGAGGCCGTCGCCCTGGCCGACCAGTGCCTGGGCTCCTGGCTCAAGCACGAAGGCTTCCCCGAGCCCCCGCCCGCCTCGCCCGCCGAGCCGCCTCCGCTCCCTGAGGCGCCGCCCGCGCCGCGCTCCGAGCCGCCACCCGCTTCGAGCCCCGGAAGGGCGCCGGTCCAGCCGCCACCCGAGGCCACCCGCTCCACCGAGGGAACTGCCCCGACGCCGGTGCTGGCCGAGCGGATCCGCCTGGCCGACCGGGTACTGCTCGATCGGGACGACGGACCGCTGCCGGCCACCCCAGGCGCCGCACCCGGCCAGTACACCCGCCGCCGGCTCCGGTTGCCCGCTCCGCACGGCACCTACCAGCTGACCCTCACCGTCGCCACCGAGCGCGACGGTCCGAGCTGGCTGTGCCTGGAGGCCGAGCACCTGCCGGCCAGCCCCGGACTGCGCACCCCCGCCCGGGTCCCGGTGCCGGACCTCGTCCACCGTCTGCTGCCCCTGCTGGACGCTCTCGACGGGCCTGCGGAGGTCCGCCCGCACCCCCTGCTCATCACCGCCGGCGAGGTCGACGGCCTCATCGACGAACTCTGCGACCCCACCCGCCGGCTGCCCACCGTGGTCGCCAGCGTGCCGGCCGATCTGGATCCGCGCGCCTGGACGGCCGAGGTGCTGCACCCCCTGTTGACCGGAGTCACCGGACTCGCGGTCGGTTACATCCTCGATCCCGGTGCCCGAATCGCCTTCAACATCGCGCTCGAGTACCACACCGTGTACGGCGGAGCGGTGCGCACCTATCTGCCCGAGGTGGACCCGGCCTCCCGGCGGGACGCGCTGCGCCACCTGGTGCTGCCCAGGCATCGGATCGAAGGGCAGCCGCGCCGGGCCGCCGCCCTACTGGCCCGGGAGCCACGGCGGTTGGCCGCGCTGGCGCCGCTACCCGAGCCGCTTGCCCGGGTGCCGGTGCTGCGGGTGCGCCCCAGTCAGCGCCGCCCGGCTCCGTCGCTGCGCCCGCCGGTGCCGCCCGCCGTCGAGCTGACCGAGCTGGTCGAGGAGTTGACCCAGGCTCAACAGGCCGGGGCCGACGAGCTGCAGCGGGTGCGCCGGAGCCTGCACCGGTCCTGGCGCCGGGAGCTCCACCTGCGCGCCGAGAACGAGCTTCAGGGGACGGCGCTGCGCCGGGTCAGCAGTCAGCTGCGGGCGCTCAACAGCCGGCTCTGCCCACCCGGTGAGGCGGCGCCCGATCCGGCGGGGTTGCTGGCCGAGACACCGACCGGGCCGGTGAACTTCGCCGAACTGCTGGGGCGCATCGGCGAGTTCCCGTTGCTCAGTTTTACCGGGGACGAGAAGGAGACGCTTGCGCTGGAGAACCGCACGGTCGGCGGCAACTGGGTCAGACTCACCTGGGAGGGTCTGACCGCGCTCCAGGAGTACGCCACCGTCGCGGTCCTCGGCGCCGCCGGCGGCGACTTCAAGCAGTGGTGCGAGCGGGCCTGGGAGGGCGGCAGCCGGTTTCCACCGCGCAAGGCGGTGCGCGGGGAGTCGCGCACGGTCTGCAGTCACGCCAAGATGCGCCGGGAGCGGATGTTCGTCGTCCCGTCCTCGGTGGATCCGAGCGGCCGGGCTTTCATGGGCGCCCATCTGCGCATCGGGGGCGGCCGCACGGCGCCGCGGCTGCACTACCTGGACGACTGCTCGGGCAGTGGCCGGATCTACGTCGGCTACATCGGCATGCACCTCACCAACACCATGACCAACTGACCCACCGACGAGCCACTGTCAACCGCGCCAGGTGCAGCGCGGGGTGACGGGGGTGGAGAGGAGCGACAACCTGGCCCATCGGACCCGGAAACGGTGGACAATGCTCTCGGGGGTATGCCACATGCCCGGCCATCCAAGAAGCGCCGGACGACGAGCACGGGGGACTTACCGCCGATGCAGGATTCGACCAAGCGTCAGTCAGCCCTCGACGCCGCGCTCAACCTCCGCAGCGGCTTTCTGGCCGCGGTCTTCGGCGGGGCGACCGAAGGCCCGGGACCAGGCAGCACGGAGAACGGTCCGGCGGGCGGTGGGTCGGCCGGGGCGGCTGCCGAGCAGGGCACCGGCGAGGGCGAGCCTGATCCGCAGGTGGCCGCGCACGTCCGAGCCGCCGAGCTGACGCACCATCGGACGACCACGGTCCGCGCCGAGCAGCAGCGCCTGGCGGAGCTGCTGGTCCGGCTCGCGCTGCCGGTCAATGCGATGGACTTCGAGAGCCAGCGCCGCAGTTACGAGCCCCGGCCGTACCCCGACGGCCCGTCGACCGAGGAACGCGAACCGACCTGGGCGGACTTCGAGCCGCCGGCGCCGTCGGCCGGCGACGCCAAGCGGTTGCTGGACTCCGGCTACCAGCGGGAGCTGGCCCAGGCGCGGTTGGCCCACCAGCGCGCGCTGCGTGAGTGGCGCGCCGGGCGGTCCACCGCCGCCGACCCGGCCGAGGCCGCGGCCCGCGCCGCGTACGAGGAGGCCGAGCGGGCCAGGGCACGTGCGGTGCAGGAGTACAACGACAGTCTGGACGAGTGCCAACGGGCTTACCGGGAGGCCGAGCCGGCGGCCGTGGAGTCGCTGCTCGAGCGGGCACTGGCCGCAGCGGAGGCCACCACGCCCGAGCTGCCGGCGCCCTGCCGTGCGGTCTTCCGGCCGCTCACCCGCACGGCGGTGATCGACCTGGACCTGCCGCCGCTGGGCCTGGTCCCCTCGCTGGACGGGTACAAGCTCTCCCCGGATGGCGACATCAGTCCGGTGCCGAGGGCTCCCGCCGACCGGGCGGCCGACTACCTGCGGCTGGTCTCCCGTCTGGCGCTGCGTGCCCTGCAGGCGGTGGACGCGGTCGACACCGACGGCATCCTGGCCGGCGTGGTGCTCAACGGCTGGCTGCGCGAACCGTCCGTCAGCTGCCTGCTCAGCGTCGACGCGGACCGGGACGCGCTGGCCCGGACCAGGCTGGTGACCGAGGCGGAGCTGGTCGAGGAGGAGGGCGAGCCCGGGGTCTACGCGGCCGCCGAGCAGGACGAGGCACTGGTCCGGCTGCGCGACCTCGGCGCGGCCGTGACGCCCGACCCGTTCGCCAGGGTGGCGGTGCGGCCGTGTGCCAGTGCGGGGGCCGCGGTGCCGGCGGTGGCGGATCTGTCGTCCGGGGAGTTCGCCCTGCTGGTCCGCGAGGTCCTCATCAAGGGCGGGCTGCGGGACTGGAGTGTGCGGTTGCGTGGACAGGCAGGGCTGGTCGCAACGGGTGCCGGAGCCCCGGGCAGTGCGCTGCCCGGCCGCTGGGTGGTCTGCGCCTCACGTCGGCCCGAGCCGGTGGGGGTGGGCGAGCTGGTGATGCTGGCGGAGGCCGTGGCGGAGGAGTCGGCCGGGCACGGCCTCTGGCTGAGTACGGGCGGGTTCACCGACGAGGCGTTGGACTTGGTCGAGACCCCCGAGTACCGCCACCTCCACCTCGCCGACGGGCCGGGCTTCCGAGCCATGGCCGAGACCCACCTCGGCCTGCCGCTCGCCGTCACCGGGGTGTGAAGCACCGGGAGTGCAGGCCGCGGGCGCGTCGGTCGCGGGAGCGTGGGCCGGTGGTGTGTGGGCCGGTGGTCACTCCGAGGCGGCGGCTGGGCGGCGTGCGGCCTGTGCGTAGGCCGCCTCGGCCCGCCGGAGGACCTTCAGCATCACGGTGACCTCATCCGGGTCGGCGCCGCTGAAGTACTCCTGCGCCACCTCCTGGCGGACCTGCGCCAGCCGCTCCACGGCGGCCCGCCCGGCGGCGGTCAGCACCAAGCCCACCGCCCGCCGGTCGGCCGGATCGGGCACCCGCTCGACCAGCCCGCCCTGCTCCAGGGCGTCCACCACGGTGGTCGCCGAGCGCGGGGCGATGTTCAACCGGTCGGCCAGCTCACTCAGCCGGATCGCCCGGCCGGGGGTCTCGCACCGGTCGGCACGCTCCAGTACCCGCAGCGCCCGGCCCTGCCCCGGGGTGAGGCCGTACGGCTCCAGGCGGTGCACGGTCCGATGGCGGATCCGCTTCATCGCCCGGTTCAGCTCATCGGCCAGCTCGGCGATGTCGGTCGCTGCCGCACTGCCGGCCGTGTCCGCGCCGTCGTCCGCCTCCGCACCGCCGCCAGCACGGACGCTGCCGTCACCTGGCTCCCCGCTGCCGGCAGCGTCCGCGCTGGCGGCTGCCTCGGGACTGCCAGCCGGCTCAGCGGTGTCAGTGGTCGCAGCGGTTCCGGGCCGGCGGGAGTCGGTGGACGGGCTGGACATGCGGGCTCCTCGGGCGTTTCAGGTGCGGTCAGCGTAGCCCTCGGGGCCAGTACCGAGCCAGCCACATGATGAGCCAGGCTCAGTTCTTCGGCTCGACCAGCTCACCCAGATCACCCAGATCACCCAGATCACCCAGCCTGGTCACCTGCTCACCCCGGTCAGCCCGACCCGTCAGCCCGCTCGTGCCGCGGCAGCCATCGCAGCCACCGGGCCAGGCACCAGAGCACCAGCCCGGACAGGCACCAGCCGGCCAGCACGTCCAGGAACCAGTGGTAGTCGCACCAGATCAGCCCGGCACCCACCCCGGCCCAGAGCAGCGCGGCCACGGCGGTGAACGGCCATGAGCGGCGAACGGTACGGCCCAGCAGCAGCGCCGCGACCCCGAAGCTGATGGCGGCCGTGGTGGTGTGCCCGGACGGGTACCAGCCCCACTCGTGCGGCTGCAGCGGCTCGCCGAGCGGCCCGGGACGGGCGAACCAGGCCTTCGCCGGGACCACCAGCAGCGGGATCAGCACCGCGGCGCCCGCGGCCACCGTCGGCGGCAGCCACCGGTGCGGCCGGCCGGTACGCCACAGCCGCCAGGTCGCGATCACGCCCGCGCCGAGCAGCACCGGGATCGCCGGAACCGTCGAACCGAGGTCGGAGAGGAGATGAGCCAGGCCGTCCAGCACCCCGCTGTGCAGGGAGCCGCGCAGCTGTGCGGTGTCGTGCCGGACCGCGCGGTCCAGGCCGAGCAGCGGTCCGTTCGCCGCCACCTGCCAGGAGACCACCGCCAGCAGCACACCCAGCAGCAGCGGCACGGCCGGCGCGGCGAGCAGCCACGCGGAGACGGCGAAGAGCCGCCCCGGAGCGGGGGGGAGAGCCCCGGGGCGGCTGGGGTGATCGCCGTTCCGTGCGCCCCGGGGGGTTTGGGCCGGACGGGCGGTCGATCGGTCCTGTGTGGGCGCCGTCGCCGACGCCTGGTTGTCATCTCGGGCCGGCACGCCGACCGTGGGATGAGGCTCGCTGTCCATCTGCTCTGACACTACGTCAACAGGATTCGGCTCGGGTGGAGCCTGACCGGGTTCGCACAGCATCTTCACCTCGGCGGAGGCAACCTCCACCGGGTGTCGAATGTCTGCGCGCCGCCGCGCCCGGCCGGTGAGGGTGGCCTGGGCGCGACGGCGCGCGGCATGCGACGCGGGATCGGACCCGACGGGATCAGGCGCCCGCCGGGTCCGGACCCCCGCGGGATCAGACGCCGGCGAAGGCGTTCTCGATGATGTCCAGGCCCTCGGTGAGCAGGTGCTCCGGCATCACCAGCGGCGGCAGGAAGCGCAGCACGTTGCCGTAGGTGCCGGCGGTCAGCACCACCAGGCCCTCGGCGTGGCAGGCCTTCGCCACCGCGGCGGTGACCTCCGCGTTGGGCTCCTTGGTGCCCGGCTTGACCAGCTCGATGGCGATCATCGCGCCACGGCCGCGGACCTCGCCGATCACGTCGTACTTCTCCTGCATGGCGCGGAGCCGGCCGAGCATGACCTCGCCGATCCGCTGCGCCTTGGCGTTGAGGTCGAGCTCCTTCATGGTCTCGATGGCGCCCAGCGCGGCGGCGCAGGCCACCGGGTTGCCGCCGTAGGTGCCGCCCAGGCCGCCCGCGTGCGCGGCGTCCATGATCTCGGCGCGGCCGGTCACCGCGGCCAGCGGCAGACCGCCGGCGATGCCCTTGGCGGTGGTGATCAGGTCCGGGACGATGCCCTCGTCCTCGCAGGCGAACCACTGGCCGGTGCGGCAGAAGCCGGTCTGGATCTCGTCGGCGACGAAGACGATGCCGTTGGCCTTGGCGTACTCCACGATGGCCGGCAGGAAGCCCTTGGCCGGCTCGATGAAGCCGCCCTCGCCCTGGATCGGCTCGATGATGATCGCGGCGACGTTCTCGGCGCCGATCTGCTTGTTGATCATGTCGATCGCCTGCGCGGCGGCCTCGGCGGCACAGTTCTCCGCGCCGGTCAGCCAGCGGTACGGGTAGGCCACCGGCACCCGGTAGATCTCCGGGGCGAACGGGCCGAAGCCCTGCTTGTACGGCATGTTCTTCGCCGTCAGGCCCATGGTCAGGTTGGTCCGGCCGTGGTAGCCGTGGTCGAACACCACCACGGCGGTGCGCTTGGTGTAGGCGCGGGCGATCTTCACCGCGTTCTCCACCGCCTCGGCACCGGAGTTGAACAGCGCGGTGCGCTTCTCGTGGTCGCCCGGGGTCAGCTCGTTGAGCTGCTCGGCCACCGCCACGTAGCCCTCGTAGGGGGTGACCATGAAGCAGGTGTGGGTGAACGCGGCCAGCTGCTCGGCGGCCTTGGCGACCACGGCCTCGGCGCTGTTGCCGACGTTGACCACGGCGATACCGGCACCGAAGTCGATCAGGCTGTTGCCGTCGACGTCCTCCAGCACACCGCCGCCGGCGCGCGTGATGTAGACCGGGAGGGTGGTGCCGACCCCGGCGGCGACCGCGCTGAGCTTGCGGGCCTGCAGCTCCTGCGACTTCGGGCCGGGGATCGCGGTGACCAGACGGCGCTCCTGCGGGAGCAGCGGTGCGGCGCTCATAGAGGTATCTCCAGGGGGTCGGCTCGGATTGTCTCGGTGCTCGCAGGCTAAGGCCGCCACCGAGCCCACGGCATGCGCCAGTGGGGAGCACTGAGCCGTCCGACTTGTCCGGCCCGGCCAGCGCCGCCGTGGCACGGCCGACCAGACCCCGCTCCACTACATTGAGCGCGGGCGTGTCGTCTGCCGGGCGGCGCGGGTATCCAGAATGCCGGGTGCGTCGGGGCGAGGGAGCGGGGCCGCAATGGGACTGGACGGTACACAGGGCCAGCCGGGGCGACTCCTGGATCCGGCAGCCGTGCCACGGCAGGCCGGCGGGGGAGCACGGGGGCTGCGCGGATGGCTGGCGCAGGAGCGGCCGGTGGCAGCACCGGGGGTGTACCGGCTCGGCCACCAGCCGGACACCACCGCTTATACCGAGTCGGGTGAGCCGCAGACTGCCGCATGGCCGCTGCTGGTACGGGCAGTGCTGAACCTCATAGCGGCGCTCCTGGTGTACCGGTACGGCAACACACCGGTGCTCTATCTGCTGAAGTACACCGTTTGGCCCAGCAATCCGACGGAGGCTCAGGTCGCGTTCGGAGAGTACGGCGTCCGCATCGTGGTAGCGGTGTTCGCGGTGGTGGTGTTTGGGCGCATGGGGCGCTGGCGGGAGGTGTACAGGCGCTTCCTGACACCGACCGAGCTGCGGCGCCGGGCTGAACTGGTCCGGTCCCGGGCGATCACCAGGGAGGACGGCGCGCCTGAGCCTGAGAAGGTCGAGTCGGCACTGGAAGCCACGATGGACCCCTGGGCCGCCCTGCGCACCCCCGCGCTGGCGGGGGCGCTCGCGTTGCTGGACGCGGATACCCGGGCCGACCGGGTGAGTGATGTCGACTATGTGCGGATCCACCGGGTGCACCAGGAGGTCGCGGCGGAGGCGGCGTTGCTGGCGCGGTTCGCGGAGCAGGTGGCGGCGCGGGGGGCGGGGCTTGTGTGCACCCGTCGGAGCAGCGTGACGTGCCGCAGCCGCGGGTGGTGGAGCACGATCTGCTGGTGGGTCAGGTCCGGTTGGGCCTCGCGCAGGACGTGGTGAAGAACCCGGCCGCGCACCGGGGGGCCGCGTTCGCGCTGGACCGGGAGCTGCTGGCCACCTCGCTGCTGGCGGTCGGGCCGGCCGGGACCGGGAAGACGGCGCGGCTGGCCCGGCCGGTGGCGGAGGCGCTCTGCCTGCAGGCGCTGACCAGGTCGGCGTGTGCGGTGGTGGTCGGCGCGGCCGAGGCGGACCTGGGGCCGGACTCCGGGTACGACGTGGTGATCGCGCCGGGCGATCCGTCGTCGCCGTACGGGCTGGACCTGTACGGCGGGGCGAACGACCCGGACGGCGCGGCAGCCCGGTTGGCGGACGCGCTGCTGCCGGACGAGTTGTCGGCCCGCACCGAGAGTGCCCGGATCGCGTTGCAGCAGGTGGTCGGGCCGTTCCAGGCGGGGTACGGCCGCTACCCGGGACCGCGGGAGCTGCGTGCGCTGCTCGGCGGTGAGGAGGCGGCCTGGGCGGAGCTGGAGGAGCGGCTGCGGGCGGCCGACCGCTGGGCGGCGCACGAGTCGGACGTGCAGCACCGCCGGGGCCGGCTGGGGCGGCTGGACGACCCGGGGTCGCTGCTGGCCGACCGGCTGGCGCTGCTGGACCGGCCGGCCTTCGCGGGCTGCTTCGACGGTTCGGCGGCGGACCGGCCGGCCTTCGCGATGCGGGCGCTGGAGCATCCGCTGCGGGTGCGGGTGAAGCTGCCGGAGCGCAGCCACCCGGAGGCGGCCCGGATCCTCTCCCGGCTGGTGGTCGGGCAGTTCCTGCAGGCCGCGGCGGCGCGTTCGGACCGTTCGCTCTTCGCCGGCCTGGTGGTGGACGACGCGGCGGCGGCGCTGGACAGCGCGGCGGTGCAGGGGTTGCGCCGGCTGCCGGGGGCGAACGCGGGGGCGGTGCTGCTGCTGCGCAGCCTGGTGGACCTGCCGGAGGCGCTGCGGGTGCCGTTGTTCGGGGCGGTGGGCTGCCGGATGGCGTTCCCGGGGATAGCGCCGTGGGACGGCAAGCTGTTCTCGGAGGCCTGGGGGACGGTGCTGGTGCGGGAGCGGGCGGTGACGCTGGCGCCGGACACCTCGGGCGGGATGCTGCGCAAGACCGGCCGGCTGCTGCGCAAGGTGCTGGCCGGGACCACCGCGCAGACCGAGAGCGTGACCACCCGGGAGGTGGAGCGGCAGCGCTGGTCGCCGTCGGACCTGGCGCACGCGCTGCCGACCGGCCATGCGGTGGTGTCGCTGACCGCGGTGACGGGGGAGCAGGTGCCGCCGCTCCTGGTCGATCTGAGGAACTGACGCAGGGTAACCGGCAAACGGGCATTCGGTTAGTTACGCTCCGGTGGATTAGGTCTCACGGCTTGTCCGAAGCGTCCATAATGAAGACGAAAGCCCCCACTGTTCGCTCGGCTGCAACGAGGCCGCCGGGTCGGTCCCACCGAAGGTGCCATGCCCCCCACACTCGCCTCCGTCGTGCGCAACTCCTCGCTCCATCTCACGGTCCTCGCCGGAGCGGACCACCTGGAGCGACCGGTCCGCTGGGTGCACACCAGTGAGCTGGACGACCCCACCCCGTTCCTGGAGGGTGGCGAGCTGCTGCTGACCACCGGGATCAAGTTGGGCACCAGCACCAAGAGCCTGCAGGCCTATGTGCACCGGCTGGCCGACGCGGGGGTGGTTGGCCTGGGCCTGGGGGTCGGCCTGTCGCACACCGAGGTGCCGCAGCCGCTGGTGGAGGCGGCCGCGCAGCGCGGGCTGCCGCTGCTGCGGGTGCCGGAGCCGACCCCGTTCATCGCGATCAGCAAGGCGGTCTCGGCGGCGCTGGCGGCCGAGCAGTACGAGGCGGTGACCACCAGCTTCGAGGCCCAGGAGGAGCTGACCCGGGCCGCGCTGGGCCAGAACGGCACCGCGGCCGTGGTGCGTCGGCTGGCGGCCCGGCTGGGCGGCTGGGCGGCGCTCTACGACAGCTCGGGCGCGCTCTCCGTGGTGGCCCCCGACTGGGCCGCCCGCCGCGCCGCCCGGCTGGCCACCGAGGTGGACCGGCTGCGTCGCCGCCCGGCGCCGGCCAGTGCCGCGCTGCAGGGCCGGGCGCCCGGCTTCGACACCGCGGACGAGGACTTCGTGGTGGTCCAGTCGCTGGGCGCCGACCGGCGGGCCCGCGGCTTCCTGGCGGTCGGCACCGAGGACCGGATCACCCCCACTGAGCGCTATGTGCTGAACGCGGCCGTCGCGCTGCTCACCCTCACCCTGGAGCGTTCCCGCGAGCTGCGGCACGCCGAGGAGCGGATGGGCGCCGCGCTGCTGCGGCTGGTGCTGGCGGGCCAGGTGGGCACCGCCCGCCAGGTGGCTGCCGGGCTGTTCGGCGGCCTGCCGGAGGGCACGATACGCATCCTGGTGGCCGGCGCCACGCCGGCCGGCGAGCGGGACGACGCCGGGGTGCCGGTGCACGACCTGACGGAGCTGGCCGAGCGCGCCGAGCAGGCCGGCGGGCGGGCCGGCGAGAAGCTGCTGGTGGCCCGCGAGCCCGCGCGGGACGTCAAGGAGGGCACCCCGCACGGCGAGCGCCTGGTGCTGCTCGCGGTGGACGGCGGCGCGGTGCACCGGGCCTGCCTGGGCGCGGTCGAGGAGCACGAGGGCCTGGCGATCGGGGTGTCCGCGGCAGCCCCGGTGGAGGACGCCGGCAGCGCCTACGCGCAGGCCGAGCGGGCCCTGGCGGTGGCGCTGCGCGGTGGCCGCCGCTCGGTGGGGCACGAGGAGGTCGGCGCCGGGTCGCTGCTGCCGCTGCTGGGCGAGGACGCGGTGGCCGCGTTCGCCGAGGGCCTGCTGCGTCCGCTGCGCGAGCACGACCGCACGGCCCGCGGCGATCTGGTGGCGAGCCTGCGGGCCTGGCTCTCCCGGCACGGCCAGTGGGACGCGGCGGCGGCCGACCTCGGGGTGCACCGGCACACCCTGCGCTACCGGATGCGCCGGGTGGAGGAGCTGCTGGGCCGTTCGCTGGACGACACCGATGTGCGGATGGAGCTCTGGCTGGCGCTGCGCTCCGGCGAGGAGTCGGCCACTCTGTAAGGCCTGTGGTGGCCCACTGCGCCACCTTGGCCAATCCGTTTCACCCGGTCGGCCCCCTACCTTTGTCCGGGTAATCCACCGACGATGAGAGGGCCGGTAGCACCGTGACCACGACCCACGCATTCTGGCTGGCCGGGCGTCAGGCGACCGGCGAGTCCAGCTTCGAGGTCCGCCACCCCTGGGACGACAGTCTGGTCGGCACGGTCAGCGTGCCCACCGACGCCCAGGTGGACGAGGCCGTGGAGGCCGCCACCGCGGCCCTGCCGGTCTTCGCCGCCACCCCCGCGCACGTCCGCGCCACCGCCCTCGACCACGTCGCCCGCCGCCTGGTGGAGCGCACCGAGGAGATCGCCCGGCTGATCACGGCCGAGAACGGCAAGCCGATCAAGTGGGCCCGCGGCGAGGTCGGCCGGGCCGCCTCGGTGTTCCGTTGGGCCGCCGAGGAGGCCCGCCGGACCAACGGCGAGACCATGCGCCTGGACACCGACCCGGGCGGCGTGGGCCGGTTCGCCGTGGTGCGCCGCTTCCCGCGCGGCGTGGTGCTGGGCATCGCCCCGTTCAACTTCCCGCTGAACCTGGTGGCGCACAAGGTCGCCCCGGCGATCGCGGTGGGCGCCCCGATCATCCTGAAGCCGGCCCCGGCCACCCCGCTGTCCGCGCTGGTGCTGGGCGAGATCCTGGCCGAGACCGAGCTGCCGGCCGGCTCCTGGAGCGTGCTGCCGGTCGAGAACGCCAAGATGCCCGCGCTGGTCCAGGACGACCGCCTGCCGGTGATCTCCTTCACCGGTTCGGACAAGGTCGGCTACCAGATCATGGACTCGGTGCCGCGCAAGCACGTCACCCTGGAGCTCGGCGGCAATGCGGCGGCCGTGGTGCTGGCCGACTACTCCAGCGAGGCCGACCTGGAGTGGGCCGCCACCCGGATCGCGATGTTCGCCAACTACCAGGGCGGCCAGTCCTGCATCTCGGTGCAGCGGGTGATCGCCGACGCCGCCGTCTACGACGCGCTGGTCGAGAAGGTGGTCGCCAAGGTGCAGGCCCAGGTCACCGGCGACCCGTCCGACGACGCCACCGACGTCGGCCCGCTGGTCGACGAGAACGCGGCCAAGCGGGTCGCCGACTGGGTCGGGGACGCCGTGGCCAAGGGCGCCAAGGTGCTCGCCGGCGGCACCCGGGAGGGCGCCAGCTACGCGCCGACCGTGCTCGCCGACCTGCCGGCCGACGCGATCCTGGCCACCGCCGAGGTGTTCGGCCCGGTGCTCTCGCTGCACCGGGTGGACTCCACCGAGGAGGCCTTCGCGGCGGTCAACGACTCCAAGTTCGGCCTGCAGGCCGGTGTCTTCACGCATGACGTGCAGACCGCCTTCCGGGCCCACCGGGAGCTGCAGGTGGGTGGTGTGGTGATCGGCGACGCGCCGTCCTACCGCGCCGACCAGATGCCCTACGGCGGCGTCAAGGACTCCGGTGTCGGCCGCGAGGGCGTGAAGTACGCGATGGACGACTTCACCTACGAGCGGGTGCTGGTGCTGACCGGTCTCGACCTCTGATCCGGGCCGCACCGACCGGCCGTCACTGCTGACGCAGAGTCACCGAATCCCGTCGCCGTACTCCGGCGGCGGGGTTCGTTGTTTCGCCGTGTTGCCAGCAAGTTCCAAGATTTCGTTACCTGTTGGTTCTATTGACCGGTCCAGGACAGCTGATTACGCTCAGCGGCGGCTCGGCAGTAGCTGAGCCTTCCCCCACAGGTACTCAGGTTCGGCGCCACTCCCACAGGCGCGGCCGCCCCATGCCCGCCCGCACCTCCCCGCGGGCGCCGGCCGCTCCAGAGGGTCCCCATCGACCACCCTCATCGAAGGGCACCACCGTGTTGCGTTCGATCAAGCACTCCGCCGGCGTGGCCGTCGCGCTCACCGCCGCCGCCCTGCTCGTCGCCGCTCCCGCCAACGCCCAGGCTCCGGAAACCGCGGGGCACGCGTTGCACACCAACTCCCACGCCACCACCGCCAGCGGCGGCAACCTCGCCTACGGCGGTGGCAACGTCGTCACCAGCCCGACCGTCTATGTCGTCTACTGGGGCTCTCAGTGGGGCTCCGGCAGCATCACCAACGACCCCGCCGGTGAGGCCGCGCTCCAGCTGAGCTTCTTCCAGCACGCCTACGGCGCCGGCGACACCTGGTCCAACTCGCAGACGCAGTACTGCCAGGGCGTGGCCACCGGCACCACCCAGTGCGGCGGCTCCGGCAGCCACGTCGGCCACCCGGCGTCCAACCCGGTCGGCGGCACCTGGCTGGACAGCGGCGTCACCGCCCCCAAGGCCCCGAGCAGCACCCAGATCGCCACCGAGGCGCAGCGGGCCGCCGCGCACTTCGGCGTCTCCGGCGACAACGTGCAGATCATCGTCGACGCCCCGACCGGCGTGGTGCCGAAGGGCTTCAAGACCTCCTACTGCGCCTGGCACGACCACACCACGGTGAACGGCGCCGACCTGCCCTACACCAACATGCCGTACGTCGCGGACGCCGGCTCCGGCTGCGGTGCCAACTTCGTCGCGACCGGCTCCAGCGGGGTCAGCGGCACCAGCGAGGGCGTCACCATCGTCGGCGGCCACGAGTACGCCGAGACCCTCACCGACCCGGCGCCCAGCAGCGGTTGGACGGACAGCACCGGCTCCGAGACCGGCGACAAGTGCGCCTGGGTCTCCAGCGGCCAGGGTGCGTCGTCGATCGCCAACCTCAACGGCGTGAACTACGCCGTGCAGTCGCTGTGGAGCAACAACTTCGGCAACGGCGCGGGTGGCTGCGTGACCTCCTACACCAGTGCCACCAACCAGAACTGACGTACCGTCAGCGGCGCCCCTGGCCGACCCGGCCGGGGTCGCCGCCCCGGATGGAAGGCCGCCCCCGAGGTGCGACGCCCGCTGCTCCTGCTCCCGCTGCTCCTGCTGCCGCTGACCGGCTGCGCCGGCTCCTCCCCGAAGCCGGCCGCCGCCGAGCCGGCGACCCCCGCGCCGGCCGCCACGGCACCGGCGGCCGCGGGGTCCGCGACGGCCTCGCCCGCCTGCCAGGCCCCGCCCGACGCCGTGCTGCCGCACACCGACGGCAGCCTGGCCGAGACCGACCACGGCACCTACTGCCTGGCCCCCGGCGGCCGCCTCACCGTCTTCCTGACCACCGCCGGCCCGACCGACTGGTCCTCGGTGCACAGCTCCGCCCCGGCGGTGCTGGCCGCCGCCCAGGACCCGGTCACCGCGCCGATCGGCGTCACCGCCGGGCTGTTCGCCGGTGCCGCCCCCGGCACGGCCGAGCTGACCAGTCAGGACGGCAGCGGACACAGCTGGCGGGTCACGATCGTCGTCCGCTGACACCCCTCGCGGACCCGGCGCAAGGCCTGGAAGTGAGCCCCGGCTCGGGATCCGGGCCCGGCGGGCGGGCCGGGCAGGCCACAATGGTCCCCATGAACTCGCTCGCCCATCCGCAGCTGCGCTTCACTCCGACCGTCGACGACCCGTCAGGTCCGCGGGAGCTGGTGATCCTCGGATCCACCGGCTCGATCGGCACCCAGGCCATCGACATCGTGCTCCGCAACCCGGACCGGTTCCGGGTGGTCGCGCTCTCGGCCGCGGGTGGACAGGTGGAGCTGCTCGCCGAGCAGGCCCTCCAGCTGGGGGTGCACACCGTGGCGGTGGCCCGCCCCGAGGCCGAGGCACCGCTGCGCGCCGCGCTGGCCGAGCGCGCCGCCGGGCGCCCGCTGCCCGCCGTGCTGGCCGGCCCGGACGCCGCCACCGAGCTGGCTCAGCTGCCCTGCCACTCGGTGCTCAACGGCATCACCGGCTCGATCGGCCTGGCGCCCACGCTGGCCGCGCTGCGGGCCGGCCGGGTGCTGGTGCTGGCCAACAAGGAGTCGCTGATCGTCGGTGGCCCGCTGGTGAAGGCGGTGGCCGCGCCCGGGCAGATCGTGCCGGTCGACTCCGAGCACGCCGCGCTGTTCCAGGCGCTGACCGCCGGCACCCCGCGCGAGGTGCGGCGGCTGGTGGTCACGGCCAGCGGCGGGCCGTTCCGCGGCCGCAGCCGCGAGCAGCTGGCCGGCGTCACCCCGAAGGACGCGCTGGCGCACCCCACCTGGGCGATGGGCCCGGTGGTGACGATCAACTCGGCCACCCTGGTGAACAAGGGTCTCGAGGTGATCGAGGCCCATCTGCTCTTCGACATCCCGTTCGACCGGATCGACGTGGTGGTCCATCCGCAGTCGGTGGTCCACTCGATGGTGGAGTACGCGGACGGCTCCACGCTGGCCCAGGCCAGCCCGCCGGACATGCGGATGCCGATCTCGCTCGGTCTCGGCTGGCCGGACCGGGTGCCGGACGCCGCCCCGGGCTGCGACTGGACCAAGGCCGCCACCTGGGAGTTCTTCCCGCTGGACGACGAGGCGTTCCCGGCGGTGGCGCTGGCCCGCGAGGTGGGTACGCTCGGCGGCACCGCGCCGGCCGTCTTCAACGCCGCCAACGAGGAGTGCGTGGCCGCGTTCCTGGACGGGCGGCTGGCCTTCACCGGCATCGTGGACACGGTCGCCAAGGTGGTCGCCGAGCACGGCACTGGGGTCCGGGGAACTTCTCTGACCATGGAAGACGTCCTCGATGCGGAGGGCTGGGCCCGGGCCAGGGCCCGCGAGCTGGCCGCCGGCTGACCAGGGCGGTGGTACCAGGCGCGGCACCGAGGACGAAGATGGCCAGTGGGAGCGACATGACGGAGGACCAGCGGTGACTACGGCGATGACGGTGCTCGGCATCGTGGTCTTTTTCTTCGGGCTGCTGTTCTCCATCGCCTGGCACGAGCTGGGCCACCTCTCCACGGCCAAGCTCTTCAAGATCCGGGTGCCGCAGTACATGGTCGGCTTCGGCCCGACCGTCTGGTCCCGCAAGAAGGGCGAGACCGAGTACGGCGTCAAGGCGATCCCGCTGGGCGGCTACATCCGCATGATCGGGATGTTCCCGCCCGGCGAGGACGGCCGGATCACCAAGCGCAGCAGCTCGCCCTGGCGCTCGATGATCGAGGACGCCCGGGAGGCCTCCTACGAGGAGCTGCTGCCCGGTGACGAGGACCGGCTGTTCTACACCCGCAAGCCGTGGAAGCGGGTCATCGTCATGTTCGCCGGGCCGTTCATGAACCTGATCCTGGCGTTCGTGCTCTTCCTGGTCAGCATGATGGGCTTCGGCACGGTGATGAACCTGCCGACCGTCGACTCCGTCGTGCCCTGCGTGCTCCCGGTCAGCCAGGCCAAGGAGACCTGCAAGCCGGACTCGCTGCCGTCCCCGGCCGGGGCCGCCGGGCTGAAGTCGGGTGACACCATCGTCTCCTTCGACGGCCACCCGATCAGCACCTACAAGCAGCTCTCGGGGGACATCCGGGACTCCGCCGAGAAGACCGTGCCGATCGTGGTCAAGCGCGGTGGTCAGCAGCTGACCCTGACCGCCACGATCCAGAAGAACACCCTCGCCAAGCTGGACCGGAACGGCGACCCGATCCCCGGCACCGAGACGGTGACCGGCTTCCTCGGCATCGCCCCCACCTCCGGGGTGGTCCGGCTGGGCTTCGACGACAGCGTCAGCCGGATGACCGACATGGCCGACACCGGCCTGCACTCGCTGATCGCGCTGCCCGGCAAGATCCCGGCGCTGTGGGACTCGGTGGTCAAGGGCACCCCGCGGCAGGCGGACTCGCCGGTCGGCATGGTCGGCGCGGCCCGGGTCGGCGGCCAGGTCTTCGCCCTGCACCTGCCGGCCTCGCAGCGGATCGCGTTCATGATCAACCTGCTGGCCGGGATCAACCTGTCGCTCTTCCTGTTCAACATGCTGCCGCTGCTGCCGCTGGACGGCGGGCACGTGGCCGGCGCGGTCTGGGAGTCGATCCGGCGGCGGGCCGCGGCGCTCTTCAAGCGTCCGGACCCGGGGCCGTTCGATGTGGCCAAGCTGATGCCGCTGGCCTACGTGGTGGCCAGCATCTTCATCGGCTTCACCCTGCTGGTGCTGATCGCCGATGTGATCAACCCGGTCAAGATCAGCTAGCCCGACCGGTCAGGGGGCGTGCAAACGGGGCCCTGCGGGTGCCGTACCGTTGGACGCCGGGTGTGCGATTCCTGCGCACCCGGCGTCGCCCGTCACCTCTACATCGGGGAAACCTGCGCACATGACCGCGATCTCGCTCGGCATTCCGTCTCTGCCGCTCAAGCCGCTCGCCACTCGCCGGGTGTCCCGGCAGATCATGGTGGGCAATGTGCCGGTGGGTGGTGACGCGCCGGTGTCGGTGCAGTCGATGACCACCACGCTGACCGCCGACGTCAATGCGACGCTGCAGCAGATCGCGCAGCTGACCGCCTCGGGCTGTCAGATCGTGCGGGTGGCGGTGCCGTCGCAGGACGACGCGGACGCGCTGCCGATCATCGCGAAGAAGTCGCAGATCCCGGTGATCGCGGACATCCACTTCCAGCCGAAGTACGTGTTCGCCGCGATCGACGCGGGGTGCGCGGCGGTCCGGGTGAATCCGGGCAACATCAAGGCGTTCGACGACAAGGTCGGGGAGATCGCCAAGGCGGCCAGGGACGCGGGCACCCCGATCCGGATCGGCGTCAACGCGGGCTCGCTGGACAAGCGGCTGCTGGAGAAGTACGGCAAGGCCACTCCCGAGGCGCTGGTGGAGTCGGCGCTGTGGGAGTGCTCGCTGTTCGAGGAGCACGACTTCCGGGACATCAAGATCTCGGTGAAGCACAACGACCCGGTCGTGATGATCAATGCGTACCGGCAGCTGGCGGCGGCGTGCGACTATCCGCTGCACCTGGGCGTGACCGAGGCCGGCCCGGCGTTCCAGGGCACGATCAAGTCGGCGGTGGCGTTCGGCGCGCTGCTGTCGGAGGGGATCGGGGACACCATCCGGGTCTCGCTCTCCGCGCCGCCGGCCGAGGAGGTCAAGGTCGGCATCCAGATCCTCGAGTCGCTCAACCTGCGCCAGCGCGGTCTGGAGATCGTCTCCTGCCCGTCCTGCGGCCGCGCCCAGGTGGACGTCTACAAGCTGGCGGAGGAGGTCACCGCCGGCCTGGAGGGCATGGAGGTGCCGCTCCGCGTCGCGGTGATGGGCTGTGTGGTGAACGGCCCGGGGGAGGCCCGGGAGGCGGACCTGGGTGTGGCGTCGGGCAACGGCAAGGGCCAGATCTTCGTCAAGGGCGAGGTCATCAAGACCGTGCCGGAGTCCAAGATCGTCGAAACCCTGATCGAAGAGGCCCTCAAGCTGGCCGAGGAGATGCAGGCGGACGGCGTCGCCGCCGGTACCCCCACCGTGATCGCCGCCGACTGACGATGAGTGGGACACCGTGCTCGACCGAGGCCTGATCCTCCCGGGCGCACTGCAGGCCGCCCGCTCACTGGCCGCCACCCGGCTGCTGGAGGCCGCCGACCTGGCGGCCGCCCTCGAGGTGCTGCACCGCGACCCGGTGGCCAACGCCTTCGTGGCCACCCGGGTCGAGGCGGTCGGCCTCGACCCGTGGCGGCTCGGCGGCGAGATGTGGGGCTGGTACGACCAGCAGGGCCGGCTGGAGTCGCTCTGCTACGCGGGCGCCAACCTGGTGCCGATCAACGCCGGCCCGCAGGCCGTGCGCGCCTTCGCCGAGCGGGCCCGGCGGCAGGGCCGGCGCTGCTCCTCGATCGTCGGCCCGGCCGGTCCCGTCGCCGAGTTGTGGGCCCTGCTGGAGCGCAGCTGGGGCCCGGCCCGCGAGGTCCGGGCCCACCAGCCGCTGATGGCCACCAGCGAGCCGGCCGCCGGGGTGGCCCCCGACCCGCTGGTCCGCCGGGTCCGCCGCGACGAGCTCGACCTGCTGATGCCGGCCTGCGTGGCGATGTTCACCGAGGAGGTCGGGATCTCCCCATTGGCCGGGGACGGCGGCCTGCTCTACCAGGCCCGGGTGGCCGAACTGGTCACCGGCGGACGGTCGTTCGCGCGGATCTCGGAGCAGGGCGAGGTGGTCTTCAAGGCCGAGATCGGCGCCGTCACCAAGGGCGCCTGCCAGGTCCAGGGGGTCTGGGTGGCCCCCGCGCACCGCGGCAAGCGGCTCTCCGAGGCCGGCATGGCCGCAGTACTGGAGATCGCGCTGCGCGAGGTGGCCCCGGTGGTCAGCCTCTACGTCAACGACTACAACCTGCCGGCCCGGGCCGCCTACCGCCGGGTCGGGTTCCGTGAGGTCGGCGCCTTCATGTCGGTGCTCTTCTAGTCGCCCCTTCTCGCCAATCTCGCTGCTCTTCGGGCCGGTTCAGGAGTAACGTCCCGGGCATGGAGCAGCTCACCGAGGTCACCGTGCAGCCGATCGACCTGGCGGCCTGGGCGCCGTACGCCCTGGAGGTCCAGGCGCAGGCCTTCGGGCTGTCGGCGCAGGAGATCGCGGTGCGGCTGCACATCGTCGGGCGGCACGCCCAGCAGCCCGGGGTGCTGGCCTTCGGCGCGCTCAGCGGCGGCCGGCTGGTCGGCTTCGGCTACGGCATGCCCAACCGGCGCGAGCACTGGTGGAGCACGGTGATCGAGCCGCATCTGGAGGCCCGCGGCCACGGCGACTGGCTGGACGACGTGTTCGCCGTCACCGAGCTGCACGTGCTGCCCGAGTACCAGGGGCACGGCCTGGGCAGCACCCTGATCCGCACCCTCTGCGAGCGCTCCGGGCTGCGGCGCAGCATCCTCTCCGCGATCGACGCCGAGACCCCGGCCCGGCGGCTCTACCGCTCGCTGGGCTACCGCGACCTGGCGCGCGCCGTGCACTTCCCCAACACCGACCGTCCGTACGCCGTGATGGGTGCTCAACTCCCGTTGCTGGACGGCTTCTACAGCGCCCCGGCGAACTCCAGGTAGCGCTCGGCGCCGGCCCGGTCGCCGGTCGCCAGTGCGGTCAGCCCGGCGGCCACGGCGCGGAACAGCGTCCAGCCGCGCAGCCGGTCCGCATCCACCTCGACCGCCTCGGACAGCTGCTGCAGCCGGCGCCGGACGGCACCCTGCGGGCTGGGCGCGGCCGCCAGCGTCTCCTTGCGGTCCTGCGCCAGCCAGGCCAGGTCGTAGGCCCGCTCGCCGACCAGCGGCTGCGGATCGATGGCCAGCCAGGGCGCCCGGTCGGCGGCCAGCACGTTGCCGTGGTGGAAGTCGCCGTGCAGCAGCACCTGTTCGTCACCGGAGTCCACCAGCCCGGCGGCGACCTCCAGCGCCTCGTCCAGCAGCTGCCGGGCGTCCAGCCGGTCGGCCGTGCTCCGCTGCTCGCCCAGCCAGGCACTGCGCTGCGCCACCTGCTCGGACACCGGCGTGAACCGGTGGCCGGCCGGCGGTGCCGTCCAGAGCCGGCGCAGCAGGCTGGTCGCCTCCAGCATCGCCTTGGCCTCGGTCAGCGAGCGCAGCGGGATGTCGCCGTGCAGCCGCTCCAGCAGCAGGAAGCCCTCGGCCGGGTCGGCGTCCAGGAGCAGGACGGCGCCGCGGCCGGCCCAGTGCGCCAGCGCGGCGTGCTCCTGGGCGGTCTCCGGGGTGACCAGGCCGGCCTTGAGCACGGCGGGGGAGGTGTCGTCGCGGCGGACCAGGCAGATCAGGCTCAGCCGGCCACCCGGGTCGGCCACCCGGTCCAGGGTCAGCCGCCGCTGCTCCAGGTGCCGGGCCACCCGGTCGGGCAGCGCGGCGAGCCACCGCTCGCCGGCCGCGCCCTGGCGGGCGGTGACGCCCTGGCGCAGGCGGTCCGGAATGGTGAGCTGTCCTGCTGCTGGCGCCATGCCGGCCTTCCGTGTGGTGCTTCCCCCGCTGCTTGCTGCCCATTGTCGGCCATCACCGTCGCCCGGCCGGGTAGCCGCGCAGGTCAGCGCGGTGAACCGGACGGCGCGGCGGCGGCCGGCAGGCCGGGCAGCGGACCGGGGGTGCCACCCCAGTGGGCGCACTGCAGCACCGCGGTGGACAGCGCGGCGGCGGCCCGGGCCCGCAGGTCGCCGGTGGTGGCCGCGACCAGATCGCCGTAGACCGCGGTGAGCCGCTTCTCCACCTCGGCGGCCAGCTGCCCGGCCGCGGTGGCGTCCGGCACCGGGAACGGCAGCCGGTAGCCGGGGGCGGCGGCGGTCGGGGTGGCACCGGCGCCGTGCAGCAGCCGGTCCCAGGCGTCCCGGCGGGCCTGGTGGGCGGCGTAGCAGATGCGGGCGTCGTCCCGCTTGGGGCCGGGCGGCAGCTTGGCGCCCACCACGCCGAAGGCGTAGACGGCCGCGTGCTCGGCGGCCAGCGCGGCCTGCAGGGCGGCGGTGGCGTCGGCCGACGGCGGATCGGCGGCGCCCGGCGAGCCGGAGGCCGACGGCGTGGCGGACGACGGCTGGTCGGCGGGCGCGGGCAGCGGGCTCTGGTCGCCGAGCCGGACGGCCCGCAGCGCACCGGCGGCCGCCACCGCGGCGAGCAGCCGGGCGAGCTCGGGGGAGGCGGCGGGCAGGTCGGCGAGCCGGGCCAGCGCGGTGCTCTTCTCGGCGGCGGCCAGCCCGGCGGCCCCGGCGGGCGAGCCGCTCGGTGAGTGGCCGGCACCGGGCGACGCACTGCTCGGCGAACCGCTGGCACCGGGCGCGCCGCCGCTCGGCGAACCGCTGGCACCGGGCGCCCCGCCGCCCGGCAGCCCGGTGGCCAGCGCGCCCCGCTCGGCGGCCACCTCGGTCTGCAGCTGAGCCAGCGGTGCCCCGCCGGCGGCCGCCACCGGCACCGCCGCGTACTGGGCGAGCAACGCGTCCGCGCCGGCCACCGCCCGGGTGCGCAGCGGCAGGTCCGGATCGGCCTTCGGTGCGCCGGCCCGGTCGTGCGCCCTGCCGCCGGAGCCGGAGCCTCTTCCCGAGCCGGCGGTGCAGGCGGCCAGCAGACCGGCGGCGGTCAGCGCCCCGGAGGCCAGTAACGTCCGCCGGCTGGGCGAATGCATCGACGCGCTCCCCGTGGTCAGGCGGGAGCCCCCGGACCCCCGCTGCCGAGACATGAGTGTGGGGCGGGCCGCAACGCGAACGACACATGGTGAAAATGTTGTGCCCACCCGGACGGACGCTACCGTTCGAATGCTCTTGCGCCTAGGCGGGGCTCGCCGCCGGAGCACCGGAATCGGCGGTTGGGGGGTCGACCCGATAGGCTTTGCCCGAGTTACGACCTCTGACAACAGCAGACGCGGCCGAGGAGTCACCCGGATGAGCACCACCCCCACCGATCGGTTGCGTGCCTTGTTGGAGCCGCTGGCCGAGCAGGCGGGCCTGGACCTTGAGGACGTCAAGGTGACCCAGGCAGGCAGCCGCCGCCAGCTGCAGATCGACGTGGACGCCGACGGCGGCGTGGATCTGGACGCGATCGCCGAGTTCAGCCGCGAGGTCGGCCAGGCGCTGGACGCCAGCGACCTGATGGGCAGCTCGGCCTATCTGCTGGAGGTCGGTTCCCCGGGTGTGGACCGCCCGCTCACCGAGCCCCGCCACTGGCGCCGCAACACCGGCCGGCTGGTCAAGATCCAGCTGGCCGACGGCGGCGAGATCGTCGCGCGCATCCTGGAGAGCGACGAGGACGGCGCTCTGGTCGAGGTGCAGCCGGTGAAGGGCCGCGGCCGCCCCAAGGAGCGCAGGCTGGAGTTCGCCGAGGTGGCCAAGGCGCGGATCCAGGTGGAGTTCAACCGCAAGGAGGACGAGCAGCTGCTGTCCGACGAAGAGACGGACGAGCAGCCGCTCGCCGAGGAAGAAGAGGAGGCGTAGCCGTGGACATCGACATGAGTGCCCTTCGTGGGCTGGTCACCGAGAAGAACATCCCGTTCGACCTGCTGGTCGAGTCGATCGAGTCGGCGCTCCTCATCGCCTACCACCGGACCGAGGGCTCGCGCCGCCGCGCCCGCGTCGAGCTGAACCGCAAGACCGGCCATGTGACCGTGTGGGCGCTTGAGGACGCGAGCGAGTTGGAGGAGGGCGCGGAGCCCAAGGAGTTCGACGACACCCCGAGCGGGTTCGGCCGGATCGCCGCCACCACCGCCAAGCAGGTGATCCTGCAGCGCCTGCGGGACGCCGCCGACGACCAGACCTTCGGCGAGTACGCGGGCAAGGAGGGCGACATCGTCACCGGTGTCGTCCAGCAGGGCAACGACCCGAAGAACGTGCTGGTGGACATCGGCAAGCTGGAGGCGATCCTGCCCCCGCAGGAGCAGGTCCCCGGCGAGGAGTACAAGCACGGCACCCGGCTGCGCAGCTACGTGGTGGCGGTGCGGCGCGGTGTCCGCGGCGCCTCGGTCACCCTGTCGCGCACCCACCCCAACCTGGTGAAGAAGCTCTTCGCCCTGGAGGTGCCGGAGATCGCCGACGGCTCGGTGGAGATCGCCGCGATCGCCCGCGAAGCCGGCCACCGCACCAAGATCGCCGTGGTGTCGCGCCGCCCGGGCCTGAACGCCAAGGGCGCCTGCATCGGCCCGATGGGCGGCCGGGTGCGCAATGTGATGGCCGAGCTGCACGGCGAGAAGATCGACATCGTCGACTGGTCGGAGGACCCGGCCGAGATGGTGGCGAGCGCGCTGTCCCCCGCCCGGGTGACCAAGGTCGAGATCGTCGACTTCCAGCAGCGCTCCGCCCGGGTGATCGTGCCCGACTACCAGCTCTCGCTGGCGATCGGCAAGGAGGGCCAGAACGCCCGTCTGGCCGCTCGGCTGACCGGTTGGCGGATCGACATCCGACCGGACACGGACGGTGCGACCGAGGGTGCGGACGGGGAATCCACCGCGGTCTAGTCGTGTTGTCGTAACAGAGTCGCGGCCCTGCCTTGATCGGTGGGGCCGCGTTCAGTCCCGGTTGAGGGGTAGACTTGAAGATGTCCGGCCGGACGCGTGTCCGCGCATGCCCTGAACGCACTTGCGTGGGCTGCCGCAAGCGAGCGGCCAAGCACGAGCTGTTGCGTGTCACGGCGGTCGAGGGCGTCTGCGTCCCCGATCCCCGGGCCACGTTGCCCGGTCGGGGCGCGTACCTGCACCTCGACCTGGCCTGCCTCGACCTGGCAGTCCGTCGCCGGGCGCTGCCGAGGGCCTTCAAGGCCCACGGTGCGCTTGACACGGATCCGCTGCGTGAGCACGTCGCGGCCAGGGCAGACAGTACCCCGGCGTCCTGAGGACCCTGGGGAGAACCACCGTACGGAGCACGGCACGGGCACCCAGGTGTGCCGCGCCACCAGTCAGGTACCTCGCGAGTTGGAAGTAGGTCGAGATTGCGATGAGCACTCGATGAGTACGCGATGAGTACGCCCATGAAGTAGCGACGGTCCGGCGGACGACTACCCCGGACTTATAGACAGGAGCGAAGTGGCTAAGGTCCGGGTTTACGAACTCGCCAAGGAACTCGGCTTGGAGAGCAAGGCCGTCATGGCCAAGCTGACCGAGCTGGGTGAGTTCGTCCGTTCGGCGTCCTCGACGATCGAGGCGCCGGTCGTGCGCAAGTTGACTGACGCTTTGGGAGCTACCCCGCCGTCCGGCGGTGGCTCGGCTGCCAAGCCTGGCCCGCGGAAGCCCGCGGCGCCCACGCCCGCCGGCGGTGCCGGCGCGGCGGCCCCCAAGCCGGGGGCACCCACCCCGACCCCTGGTCCGCGGCCCGCCGCGACCCCGGGTCCCCGTCCGACTCCGGCCGCGGCTCCCGCTGCGGCTCCGGCTCCGGCCGCCTCCGGCCCGCGCCCGGGTGCTCCGGCCCCGGGTCCGCGCCCGGCGCGTCCGGCGGCCCCGGCTGCCCCGGCGGCCGAGTTCTCCTCTCCGGCGCCCGCCGGCGAGGCCCCCGCGCGTCCGGCTCCGGCGCCGCGCCCGTCCGGCTCCGCGGCCGGCGGCGCCCGCCCGGGTCCGCGCCAGCCCGGCCCGCGTCCGGGCAACAACCCCTTCACCTCCGGCAGCGCCACCGGCATGGCCCGCCCCGGCGACCGCCGTCCGGCCGCGCCGGGTGAGCGTCCCCGTCCGGGTGGCGACCGTCCGCGTCCGGCGGGTGCGCCGGGTGCCGGTGCGCCGCGTCCGGGTGGCCCGGGTGAGCGTCCCCGTCCGGGCGGCCAGGGTGAGCGTCCCCGTCCGGGTGGCGACCGTCCGCGTCCGGGTGGTCCCGGTGCCGGTGCGCCGCGTCCGGGTGGCCCGGGTGCCGGTGCCCCGCGTTCCGACATGCCGCGTCCGGCCGGCCCGCGTCCGGGTGCGCCCAGCCCGTCCGGCATGCCGCGCCCGAACCCGGGCATGATGCCGCAGCGTCCCGGCCCGGGTGCCGGTCCGCGTCCGGGCCCCGGTGGCCGTGGTCCGGGTGGCCCCGGCGGCCGTCCGGGCGGTCCGGGTGCCGGTGGCGGCGCCCGTCCCGGCTTCGCCGGTCGTCCGGCCGGTCCGGGCTCGCGTCCGGCCGGTGGCGGCGGCTTCGGCGGCCCCCGTCCGGGTGGCGGTGCCGGTGGCGGCGGCGGCTTCGGCGGCCCGCGTCCCGGTGGCTTCGGCGGTCGTCCCGGCGGCCCGGGTGCCCGTGGTGGCACGCAGGGTGCCTTCGGTCGTGGCCCGGGCGGTCGCCCGGCGCGCGGTCGCAAGTCGAAGCGGGCGAAGCGCCAGGAGTACGAGGCCATGCAGGCCCCGTCCGTCGGCGGTGTGATGCTGCCGCGCGGCAACGGCCAGACGGTCCGGCTGTCGCGTGGTGCCTCGCTGATGGACTTCGCGGAGAAGATCAACGCCAACCCGGCCGCGCTCGTCTCGGTGATGTTCAACCTCGGTGAGATGGTCACCGCGACCCAGTCGGTCGCCGACGCGACCCTGGAGCTGCTGGCCGGCGAGATGGGCTTCGTGCTCGAGATCGTCAGCCGCGACGACGAGGACCGCGAGCTGCTGGAGTCGTTCGACATCGACTTCGGCGCCGACGAGGGCGGCGAGGAAGAGCTGCTGCCGCGTCCGCCGGTGGTGACCGTCATGGGTCACGTCGACCACGGCAAGACCCGCCTGCTGGACGCCATCCGCAAGTCCAACGTGGTGGCCGGCGAGGCCGGTGGCATCACCCAGCACATCGGTGCCTACCAGGTCGCCGCGGAGGTCAACGGCGAAGAGCGCCGGATCACCTTCCTGGACACCCCGGGTCACGAGGCGTTCTCCGCCATGCGTGCCCGTGGTGCCAAGTCCACCGACATCGCGATCCTGGTGGTCGCGGCCAACGACGGTGTCATGCCGCAGACGGTCGAGGCGCTCAACCACGCCAAGGCCGCGGGTGTGCCGATCGTGGTCGCCGTCAACAAGATCGACGTCGAGGGCGCCGACCCGGTCAAGGTCCGCGGTCAGCTGACCGAGTTCGGCCTGGTGGCCGAGGAGTACGGCGGCGACACCATGTTCGTCGACATCTCCGCCCGCCAGGGCCTGCACATCGACCAGCTGCTGGAGGCCGTGGTCCTGACCGCGGACGCCTCGCTGGACCTGCGGGCCAACCCCGAGCAGGACGCGCAGGGTATCGCCATCGAGGCCCACCTCGACAAGGGCCGCGGCGCCATGGCGACCGTGCTGGTCCAGCGCGGTACCCTCCGCGTCGGTGACTCGATCGCGGTCGGCGACGCGCACGGCCGCGTCCGCGCCATGCTCGACGAGAACGGCAAGAACGTCGAGGAGGCCGGTCCGTCCCGTCCGGTCCTGCTGCTCGGTCTGACCTCGGTGCCGCGCGCCGGCGACAGCTTCATCGTCGTCGACGACGACCGCACCGCGCGCCAGATCGCCGAGAAGCGCTCGGCCCGCGACCGCAACGCCATGTTCGCCAAGCGTCCGATGCGGATCTCCCTGGAGAACCTGGACCAGGCGATCGCGGCCGGCGGTATCCAGCAGCTCAACCTGATCATCAAGGGTGACGTCTCCGGTTCGGTCGAGGCCCTTGAGGACGCCCTGGTCAAGCTGGACGTGGGCGAGGAGGTCGAGCTCCGGATCCTGCACCGCGGTGTGGGTGCCATCACCGAGTCCGACGTGGACCTGGCGATGGGCTCGGAAGCGATCATCATCGGCTTCAACGTCCGCGCCGAGGGCCGTGCCCGCACGGCCGCCGAGCGCGAGGGCGTCGACGTCCGGTACTACTCGGTCATCTACCAGGCGATCGAGGAGATCGAGGCCGCGCTCAAGGGCCTGCTCAAGCCGGAGTACGAGGAGGTGCGCCTCGGCTCCGCGGAGATCCGCGAGGTGTTCCGCAGCTCCAAGTTCGGCAACATCGCCGGTGTCCTGGTCCGCGAGGGCCTGCTGCGCCGCAACGCCAAGGCCCGCCTCATCCGCGACGGCAAGGTGGTCGCCGACAACCTCACCATCGAGGGTCTGCGCCGCTTCAAGGACGACGCGACCGAGGTCCGCGAGGGCTTCGAGGCCGGTGTCACCCTGGGGTCGTACAACGACATCAAGGTGGACGACGTCATCGAGACCTTCGAGATGCGCGAGAAGCCGCGCGTGTAACCGTGCGGTGGCCCGCTGAGCGACTGGGCTGCGACACAGCGAAGGGTGGGGCTCGCCGACCCCCCAGCCAATGGCTGAGGGGGTCGGCGGGGCCCACCCGCAGCGGAGGAGCAGCCCATAAAGCGGCATGAAAAGCAGTCGGGGCCGGTCGGCGGGAATTCCCGTCGACCGGCCCCGGTCTGGCTGTGTAGGGTCCTCGACAGCGGCCCCCGCCGCGGGGCGGGGGAACTACGAGGCCCTCAGGTCGGCGAGACCTGTCACACATGTTCGTGGGAACACTCACCTTCGACCTGCTGCTGGGCGATGTGCATTCGCTCAAGGAGAAGCGTTCGATCGTGCGGCCCATCGTGGCCGAACTGCAGCGCAAGTACAGCGTGTGCGCTGCCGAAGTCGGGAACCAGGATCTGCACCGGCGGGCCGAGATCGGCCTGGCGGTGGTCTCGGGCGAGCACCGGTTCGTCACCGAGATCCTGGACAGCTGTGAGCGGCTGGTCGCCTGCCGCCCCGAGGTGCAGTTGCTCTCCGCCAGGAGGCGCTACTACGGCGATGACGATGAATGAGTTCGGGCACGGTGGTGGAACGTCACCACCGTCACACCGACGAGGACGAAGAGCGCTCACACCACTGGGCGCGGGCCGGTACTTTGGGGCGTGGGCCCCGAAGACCGCGAGTCGATCGTGTCAGTCGACCGCAGTACCGTGCCCACTGCACGAGGAGGCAACGTGACCGACACCGCAAGGGCGCGCAAGCTCGCCGACCGCATCCAGGTGGTCGTCGCCCAGACCCTGGAGCGGCGGATCAAGGATCCGCGGCTGGGCTTCGTGACCATCACCGACACCCGCGTCACCGGCGACCTGCGGGAGGCCACGGTCTTCTACACGGTCTACGGGGACGACACCGAGCGGGAGGCCACCGCGGCCGCGCTGGAGAGCGCCAAGGGTGTGCTCCGCTCCGAGGTCGGCAAGCAGACCGGGGTGCGCTTCACCCCGTCGCTGACCTTCGTCGCGGACGCGCTGCCGGACAACGCGCGGAACATCGACGACCTGCTCCACAAGGTCCGGGAGTCCGACGCGGCGGTGCGCACTGCTGCCGCCGGGGCCCAGTACGCCGGCGAAGCCGACCCGTACAAGGTGCCCGCCAGCGAGCGCGACGCGGACGAGGACGAGTAGTCATGGCCGCTGAGCCGGCGGCGGCCGGTTCGACGAGGGCGTCCGTCACTTCGGTGACGGACGCCCTCGCGGTGCTTCCGGGGCAGCGCGAGCCGGCGCCGGGAGGTGGCGGACCGGACGGCTTCGAGCTGGAGTGGCAGCGGATCCTGGCGGCCATCGACCAGGCCCTGACCATCGACCTGATCTGCCACATCGCCCCCGACGGCGACGCGCTCGGCTCGTCGCTGGCGGCGGGCCTGGCGCTGCGCTCCCTCGGGCACGGGGTGCGGGTCTCGTTCGGCGACGACCCGCAGGTGATCCCGGAGTCGCTGGCGTTCCTGCCCGGCCAGGAGCTGATCGTGCCGGCCGCCGCCGTGCCGGACCGGCCCGAGCTGGTGCTGTGCTTCGACGTCGCCTCCGAGGGGCGGCTCGGGCTGCTGCACGACAAGGCCTTCGCGGCCCGGGCCCTGGTGGTCTTCGACCACCACGCCTCCAATCCGGGCTTCGGCACCCACCGGGTCATCGACCCGACGGCGCCGGCCACCGCGGTGCTGGTGGACGAGCTGCTGCGGCGGCTGCGGGTGCCGCTCGACCAGCAGCTGGCCACCTGCCTCTACACCGGCATCGCCACCGACACCGGCTCCTTCAAGTACGCCGCCACCACCCCGGCCACCCATGAGCTGGCCGGCCGGCTGCTGGCCACCGGGATCCGGCACGACCTGATCTCCCGCCGGCTCTGGGACACCGCCTCGTTCGGCTACCTCAAGGTGCTGGCCGCGGCGCTGGACCGGGCCGTCTTCGAGCCCGACGCCGCCGGCGGGCACGGCCTGGTGTGGACCTGGGTGCCGTACCAGGACCTGGCGCTGTTCGGCGTCACGGTGGAGGAGATCGAGGGCCTGATCGACATCCTGCGCAAGCCGGCCGAGGCTGAGGTGGCGCTGGTGCTCAAGCAGGACCCGGACGGCACGCTGCGCGGCTCCTGCCGCTCCAAGGGCGCGGTGGACGTGGCCGCGGCCTGCACCGCGCTGGGCGGCGGCGGGCACACCTTCGCGGCCGGGTTCTCGGTCCGCGCTGCCGTGCCGGAGACGGTGGCACGGTTCAAGGCCGCTCTCTGAGCACGACGTAGAAAGATCTGATGAAGCGCAAAGGCACCGGGCCCGACGGCCTGGTCATTGTGGACAAGCCCGAAGGCATCACCTCGCACGGCGTGGTGGCCAGGATCCGGCGGCTGGCCGGGACCAGGAAGGTCGGCCACGCCGGCACCCTGGACCCGATGGCCACCGGCGTGCTGGTGATCGGGGTCGAGCGGGCCACCCGGCTGCTCGGCCACCTGATGCTCACCGACAAGACGTACGAGGCGACCATCCGGCTCGGCCAGACCACGATCACCGACGACCGGGAGGGCGAGGTCACCGCCTCCGTCCCGGTCATCGGGGTGGGCCGGGCGGCGATCGACGCCGAGATCGCCAAGCTGACCGGCCGGATCATGCAGGTGCCGTCCAAGGTCAGCGCGATCAAGATCGACGGCAAGCGCTCGTACCACCGGGTCCGCGAGGGCGAGGACTTCGAGCTGCCGGCCAGGCCCACCACGGTGCACTCCTTCACGGTGCACGAGCTGCGCGAGACGGTGGCCGAGGACGGCACCGCGGTGCTCGACCTGGACGTCACCGTGGACTGCTCCTCCGGCACCTACATCCGCGCGCTCGCCCGCGACCTGGGCGCGGCCCTCGGCGTCGGCGGCCACCTGACAGCGCTGCGGCGCACCAAGGTCGGCCCGTACGACGTGGCGTCCGCGCAGACCCTGGAGCAGTTGGAGGAGCAGTTCTCGGTGCTGCCGATCGGCGCCGCCGCGGCCGCCGCCTTCCCGCGCTGGGACATCGGCGAGGAGGACGCCCGGCGGCTCTCCACCGGAGCCCGGCTCAAGTCCGCCGGGCTGGACACGGGCGGGCCGATCGCCGTGTTCGGACCGGACGAGACCTTCCTGGCGCTGGTCGAGGAGCAGGGCGGCCAGGCCAAGCCGGTGGCGGTCTTCGTGGGCTGACCTGCCCTGACTTCCCCTCACTCCGCCTCACTCGAACGGACGAGCGCGGGGTGTGAACAGGCGTGGTGAAGGGCGCGGGCAGGATGGCCCGCGCCCCGCACCGGGCAGGCTCCCCGCCGTGAGCACGTGCGGGGAGGCAGCGCTATGACGGATGGCCGGCAGCCGGCAGGGACCGGCTCAGCCCTCGACCTGGGCGCAGTACTGCGACTGACCGCCCGCCAACTGGCCGGTGCGGCCGCCGGACCGGGCCGGATCGCCGAACTGGCCGCCGACCGGGTGGACCGCCCCGACGGGCTGGCCGGCGAGGAACCGGGCACCGCCCTGACCGTGCTGGTCGGCGAACCGGGCAGCGGCCGCACCACCGAGCTGGCCGCCCTGGCGGTGCGCCGGGCCGGCGGCGCCCGGGCCCTGCCCACCCTCTGGCTGCGCGGGGCCGACCTGCGCCCCGGCGACGCCACCCTGCTGCCGGCCGTGCGGCGGGCGCTCGGCGGCGAGGTGCCGCCGTCCGCCGCGGCCGCCGTCTGCACCGCCGCCGGGCGCCCGCTGCTGGTGCTGCTGGACGCTCCGGAGGAGGCCCCGGCGGTGCTGGGTGCCGCCTGGTGGACCGCCATCGTGCGCGAGCTGGCCGAGTCGGGGGTGCGGCTGCTGGTGGCCTGCCGTCCGGAGAGCTGGGAGCCGCACCCCGGCGTCGGGCCGGTCCGGCTGCACCGCCTCGGCCCGCTGCACGGCGAGGCGCTGGCGCGCGCGGCGCGCCGCTACGGGGTGCCGGTGCCGCCCGGCCCGGCGGACCCGCTGCGGCTGCGGCTGGCCGGCGACCTGCGCGCCGCCGGCGTCACCCACCAGCCGTGCGGCCAGGCGGACTTGGTCGGCGGCTGGTTCGACCTGCGGTGCATGCGCGCCGCCCAGCGGCTCGCCGAGGAGGCGGCCCGCCCCGCCTCGCACCGCAAGGGCGCGCCCGCCCCGGCCACCGCCCCCGTGACCCCCGGCCAGGTGCGCCGCCTGGCCGCCGCGGTCGCCGGGCGGCTGCACACCGCGGCCCGCCGGATGCTCGGCCTCGGGCAGAGCACCCTCGGGCGGTCCGACTTCGCGGAGCTCTTCCCGGCGGGCGGCGGCTGGGCCCGGGCTGTGCTCGCCGAGCGGCTGCTGGTGCCCGCAGGCGACGGCTACCGGCCGGCCCATGAGACGGTCGCCGACTGGCTGCAGGGCCGGCAGCTGGACCTGGACGCCGCCGTCGGCCGGCTGCTCGCCGCCCGGCAGCGGCCCGGCATGCCGCGCCACCGGATCCACCTGGTGGCGGCGGCCCTGCGGGCGGTCGGCGACCGGGGCGGCGCCCCCGCCCTGGAACCCTGGCTGCGCCGCCTCTGGCAGGCCCTCACCGACCCCGCCGCAGGGCCCGACGCGCACTGGTGGGCGGCCCGGCTGCTGCGCGCCGCGCTGGCCGGCAGCCCGGCGCCGGCCACCCACCGCGCCCTGCTCACCGAGCTGGCCGGTCGGCTCGCCGCCGACGGCCCGCGCACCGCCCTGAGCGGCTTCGGGCCCGCCTTCTGGGCGGGCCTGGCGCTGCCCGACCCACTCCACTGGGAGCTGCTGGGCCTGCTGGTCAGGGCCGACGGCCCCGAGCAGGCCCACCTCCAGCACGCCGCGGCCCGGCTGCGCGCCGACGGCCCCGCCGCGCTGCCCCACCTGTGCCGCTGGCTCGCCGACGGGCGCGGCCTGCCGGCCCGCCCCGGCGTCACCGTCGCCGACCAGGGGCTGGACCTGCTCTACGCCCACCGGGCGCTCGCCGTCGACGAGTTGACGGAGGCCCTGGTGGCGGCGGCACACCCGCGGGCGGACGCGCTGCTGACCGTGCTCGCCGTCGAGGAGCCCTCGGCGCTCTGCCGCGCGGTGGACCGGTGGAGCCACGACCCGCGCCCGGAACGCCATGTGGCGGCCGCGGTGCACGGGCTGCGCACCGCGCCGTACGCCGGCCGCCCCGGGCGGGAGCTGCTGCGGTTCACCGCGCTCACCCTGCTGGCCCGCGAAGGCGAACCCCAACTGCACGGCGCGGCACTGGCTCTGCTGGTCCGCGACCCGCTCACCCGCTCCGCCCACCTGACGGCGGCCCTGGCCGCCTACGCGGCCGACGACCCGTTCGTCACCCCCGAGGTCCTCGGCCTGGCGCTGGCCAGCCACCCGGCCGCCGTGCTGACCGCCTTCGAGACCCGGCTCGCCCGGCCCGACGGCGTGCCCGGCCCGGTGCTGCGGGTGCTCGCCGAGGCGGCGCCGCTGGTGGGCGGCGGCAACGCGGCGAGCCCACTGCCCGACCCGGCGACCCGGCTGGCCGGGCGACTGCTGCACGGGCACCCCGAGCGGGCCGAGCTGGTCGCCGAGTACCTCGGTCGCCGGCTGGCCCGGCGGTGCGCCGGGCCCGGCGATCTGACCGCCCTGCTCGGCGCCGCCCCGGGCGGGCGGCCGCCGGCGGTGCGCCGGGCGTTCGCCCTGGTGCTGGCGCAGCCCGCCGCCGACCAGCCGCTGCGCCGGGAGTTCCTGGACCGGCTGCTGGCCACCGAACGCGACCCCGCCGTGCTCGGCCCGCTGCTGCGCCGGGTGGCGCAGCACGCGGACCGGCAGCCGCCGGAGCGCAGCCGGGCCGTGGTGCGCCGGCTCGCCGACGCCTGGCCGCAGGGCAACGGCGGCGCGGTCGGCCTGGACGCGCTGCTGGTGTGCTGCGCGGGGCACAGCGCCGCGTTCGCCCGGCTGCTCGCCGAGTGGCCGGACGATGCCCGACCCCCGGCCGGCGGGCCGGGCCTGAGGCGGATGCGGGCCCTGCTGTCCCGCGGCCGGGACCCGCAGTACGCGGCCGCCGAGGCCGCGCGCGCCCCGGTCCTCGCCCTGCCGGTCGGCTCAGGGGGCGTTCCGGTGCCGGACCGGCGGCGGGCGCATGGCACGCTATAGGGGTTCGAGTCGGAGCGTGCGAGCCCCCCAAGCGAGTGGGGCGGTCTGGTAGAGGAGCGGTCAGGGTGCAGCGCTGGCGTGGCCTGGAGGAGATTCCCGGCGACTGGGGACGCAGCGTCGTCACCATCGGTTCCTTCGACGGTGTGCACCTCGGGCACCAGCTGATCATCGACCGGGCGGTCGCCCGGGCCCGCGAACTGGACGCCAGGGCCGTGGTGGTGACCTTCGACCCGCACCCCAGCGAGGTGGTCCGCCCCGGCAGCCACCCGCCGCTGCTGGCCCCGCAACCGTTCCGGGCCGAGCTGATCGCGGCGCGCGGTGCCGACGCGGTTCTGGTGCTGCCGTTCACCGTGGCGTTCTCCCAGGAGTCGCCCGAGGAGTTCGTGCGGCGGGTGCTGGTGGACGCGCTGCACGCCAAGCTGGTGATCGAGGGCCCCAACTTCCGGTTCGGCCACCGGGCGGCCGGCAATGTCGAGCTGCTCGCCGAGCTGGGCCGGGCGGCCGACTTCGAGGTGGAGGTGCTCGACCTGAAGGTGCGCGGCACGGCGGGTGGCGGCGAGCCGTTCTCGTCCACCCTGGTGCGCCGCCTGATCGCCGAGGGCGACATGGCCGGCGCCGCCGAGGTGCTCGGTCGGCCGCACCGGGTCGAGGGGCTGGTGGTGCGCGGTGCGCAGCGCGGCCGCGACCTGGGTTACCCGACCGCCAACGTGGACACCGTGCCGCACAGCGCGGTCCCGGCCGACGGGGTCTACGCGGGCTGGCTCACCGCGCTGGGCGAGCGCATGCCGGCCGCCATCTCGGTCGGCACCAACCCGACCTTCGACGGCACCGTCCGCACCGTCGAGGCCTATGCGATCGACCGGGTCGGCCTGGACCTCTACGGGCAGCAGGTGGCGGTGGAGTTCCTCACCTACCTGCGCGGGATGGAGAAGTTCGACACCATCGAGGCGCTCCTCGACCGGATGGCCGA
The DNA here is from genome assembly GCF_006636205.1 of Kitasatospora acidiphila. Classification (NCBI taxonomy): domain Bacteria; kingdom Bacillati; phylum Actinomycetota; class Actinomycetes; order Kitasatosporales; family Streptomycetaceae; genus Kitasatospora; species Kitasatospora acidiphila. The sequence goes on from NZ_VIGB01000003.1 coordinate 5,864,393, forward strand.
CGACGTCAAGCAGGCCCGGGAGCTGACCGCCTGACGTAGCGTCAGAGCACGGTGAGGGCCCGCGTCCGGACGAACCGGATGCGGGCCCGCGCCGGTCGCGGCGCCTACTGCGGCTGGGGCGGGTAGCCGTAGCCGCCCTGGGGCGGCTGCTGGGCCCACGGCTGGCCGGTCTGCGGGGCGCCCTGCTGCGGGTAGCCGTAGCCGCCCTGCTGCGGAGCGGCCGGCCACGGACCGCCGGGCGCGGCCGGGTGCTGGCCCCACTGCTGCGGTGCGGCCTGCGACTGCTGCTGCGGTGCGCCGGCCGCATGCTGCTGCTGCCAGGCGGCCTGCTGCGCCTGCTGGACCCGCACGATGTCCTCGCCGACCAGGGTGGCCAGATCGAAGTAGGACTCGCGGACCTTGGGCCGCATCATGTCCAGGTTGACCTCGGCGCCGGCCGCCAGGCTCTCGTCGAACGGCACCACCACGACGCCGCGGCAGCGGGTCTGGAAGTGCGCCACGATGTCCTCGATCCGGATCATCTTGCTGGTCTCGCGCACCCCGGAGACCACCGTGATGCTGCGCTGCACCAGATCGGCGTAGCCGTGCGCGGCGAGCCAGTCCAGCGTGGTGCTGGCGCTGCTGGCGCCGTCGACGCTGGGGGTGGCCACGATGATCAGCTGATCGGCCAGGTCCAGCACCCCGCGCATCGCGCTGTAGAGCAGGCCGGTGCCGGAGTCGGTCAGGATGATCGGGTACTGGCGGCCCAGCACGTCGATCACCGCGCGGTAGTCCGAGTCGTTGAACGTGGTGGAGACCGCCGGGTCGACGTCGTTGGCGATGATCTCCAGGCCGGAGTTCATGTCCTGCGAGGTGTACTGGCGGATGTCCATGTAGCTGTGCAGGTGCGGGATGGCCGTCACCAGGTCGCGGATGGTGGCACCGGTCTGCCGCTTGATCCGGCGGCCCAGGGTGCCGGCGTCCGGGTTGGCGTCGATCGCGATCACCTTGTCCTGGCGCTCGCTGGCCAGGGTCGCGCCCAGGGCGGTGGTGGTCGTGGTCTTGCCGACGCCGCCCTTCAGGCTGATCACCGCGATCCGGTAGCAGCTGAGCACCGGCGTGCGGATGATGCCGAGCCGGCGCTCGCGCTCGGCGGCCGCCGCCTTGCCGCCGAACTTCAGCCGCGGCGTCTGGCGCTGCTGCTTGGGCTGGCTGCGCAGCAGGCGGTCCGAGTTGAGCTCGACGGCGGCGGTGAAGCCGAGCGGCGCGCCCTGCGCCACCGGCTGCTGCTGGCCGGGCTGCTGGAACGCGGCCGGGGCCTGCGGCATCGCCTGCTGCTGGCCCTGGTACGGCTGGCCCTGGTAGGGCTGGGCCGGGCCGGGCTGCTGGGGGGTGGGCTGCGGCGCCTGCGGTGCCTGCGGCGCTTGCGGACCGGCCGGGTAGCCGGGGGTGGGCTGCGGCCAGCCGGCCTGGCGCGGGTCCATGGGGGGCTGCAGGGCCGCGGGCTGCGCCTGGTTGGGCTGCGCCTGGTTTTGCCGGGCCGGGCCGGGCTGGGCCGGAGCCGACTGGAGGGTCTGCGGTGCGGGCGGCGGACCCGGCTGCGCCGGGCCGGGGTGGGCCGGGTTGGGCTGGGCCGGGTTGGGCTGGGCCTGCCACGGACCGGGCGCCGGAGCCGGGCCCGGCTGCCGGCCGGCGGAGGGATCGGCCGGCGGCATGGGGGCGCCGTCGGCGACCGGCGGCAGCGGGAGCGGCTGGCCGGGCTGCGGCATCCCCGGCACCCCCGGCTGCTGCAGGTGCGGCGGGTAGGCGCTGGGCGGGTAGGCGCTGTCGGGCTGGCCCGGGTAGCCCGGCTGACCGGGCTGCCCCTGGCCGGTGGGCGACTGCGGCGGGGCCACCCAGAACGACGTCGCCTCGGGGGCGCTCGGAGCACCCGTCGCGCCCGGCCACCCGGGCGTCCCCTCGTGCGGTGCCGCCGGCGGGGCGTCGACCGGGTGCGGCTGCGGCTGGGGCTCGCCCGGCGACGGCGCGGTGGCCGGCGCAGCCGCGGGCGGTGCCGGATCGGCCGGGGCGGGCACGGCGGCGGGGGCCGGCTCCGGCGCGGTCGGAGCGGGTACCGGTGCCGGTGCGGGCGCGGCGGTGGCGGGCGTCGCCGAGGGCGTCACGGCAGGCGTGGCCGCCGCCTCGCCCTGGGTGTACCAGGAGGGTGGGGTGTAGTCGGGCGCGTCCGACCAGTCGTCGTCGTCCTCCGCCGGGTTGTCGCCGACGTAGACGCCGTCCCGATCGCTGCTCACCTTGGGCTCCCTCGTGTTCGCCGCCGCTCTTCGCGGTGCCGTAGGCACAAGACTAGAACCTGTACCTTGCCAGGTTGACCCCGCATTCTGGTCTTCCCAGGCCGGATGACGGCCTGGCGCCGCCGCCCGACACCCGGTCAGACCTGGGCCTGCGGCAGGTCCCGCAGGGTCACGGTGTCAGGTCGGCGGCGCCCGTGGCGACGTTTCTGGTGACGTTCTGGTGAGGGATTCGCCCGACTCAGTCGACGCGGCGGGCCGGGCCGAGCAGCTGCTGTTCCGCCTGCACCGGGTCGAGGCGCACGTACTGGCGGCGGATCCGGGTGGCCCACAGGGTGTACTCGTCGCCCAGGGTGGGCAGGGCGGCGACGTCCTCGGTGCTCACGGTCAGCAGCCGGCCGAGCAGCTCGGCCTCCGGCGGGGAGACCCGCTGGACGCCCACCAGGTCGGCGGAGTTGAGCACCCGGGCGGCGTTCGGCCCCAGGAACGGCAGCAGCGTCAGGGTGGACTGCCACGGGGTGGCGGAGAGCCGGCTGCGCGGCGGCTTCGGACCCAGGTCGCGCACCACCAGCACCGGAGCCGCCACCGAGGCGCCCTGCGCACCGAGCCGCCCGATCTGGTGCACCGTCACGCACGGCTGCCCGCCGCCCGCCGCCTGCGCCAGCGGTGCCCAGAGCTGCGGGCGGGCCGTCTCCACCGCCACCCGGGCGCCGGTGGCGGCGGCCCGCAGCGCCAGGACCTGCGCCGTCCACACGCCGCCGACCAGCACCACGTCATAGGCGGTGGGCCGGAACAGGCCGAGCACCGAGGGCCGCTGCTCCGGGTAGTCCTCGCCGATCAGCACCCCGTCGTCGCCGACCGGGAAGGAGAGCGCGGCCAGGTCGGCGGGGGCCAGCACATGCTGTTCGCGGCGCGGGCCGCGCAGGCCGAAACCGGCCCGGATCCGGGTGGTGACCTTGCCGCGCTCCTGGGTGGGCGGGTGGTCGGGTAGGTCTGGTAGGCCATCAGGAAGTCCCCCGAGCGGCAGCGTGGCGAGCAGGCCGGGCACCTGCTCCTGGTCCAGTCGGGACAGGCCCAGGCCCGCGCTCTGGGCGCGCTGCTCCAGCAGCCGGCCGAACTTGGCGACGTCCTGCTCGCTGCGCGCGACCACCCGGACGTGCCCGCTGAGCGCCACCGATCCGCCGGTGCCCGGGCGGGCGGTCAGGCTGAACGCGCTGGCCAGCGCCGGGATGCTGGTGACCAGGTTGACCAGGTCGGGCGAGGAGATCCGGCCCGGGCCGCCGGGGCGGCTGAGCTGCGGCCAGCGGGAGATCCAGTAGCTGGTGTGGAAGCGGTCGTCGACCCGCCAGAACCGCCGGTTCTCCTGGGTGCGGCGGGCCACCTGGCCGCCGCTGCCGGAGCCCTGCCGGCCGGTGGTGGCCAGCGGGTTGGCGCAGGTGGCGATGGAGAGCGCGGCGATCAGCTCCCGCTCGTCCAGCACGGTGGCGTTGAAGCCGGCCCGTTGAGCCGCCCGGCCAGCTGGTCGGTGACCCGCTGCAGCGCCTTGCGGGCGCCCTCCTCGCCGCCGCCGCGGGCCAGCACCGCGGCGGCCGCGCGCTCCGGGTCGAGCTTGAGGGCGACCCAAGTGAGCCGCAGCGCAGGCGTGTTGGCACCGTCCGGCAGTGCCTGGTAGGCGCGGGTGGCCAGCGCCTGCTCGGGCAGGTGCGGTGCCGGGGCGGGCTGGGTGTGCTGGACCAGCTGCACCGACTCCAGGGTGATGTCGTCCACGGTCAGGGCCGAGCAGACCACGTCGAGCGGCAGCGGCATCGCGTTCCGCGCCGGGCGCAGCGGCTGGTCCTTGGCCTGCACCAGCAGCACCGAGGTGAGGAAGGTGCCGTCGCCGACGATGCCGGTCTCGCGGCGCACCGGACGGCCGCCGCCGAGGTCGGCCTCGGTGGCGTGGGTGGTGGTGTGCAGCGCCGGGTCGAGTTCCAGCACCGGGGCCAGCGCCGGGTCGGTGCCGGGCGGCACATTGGTCGGGGCGTCCTTGCGGCGGGCCCGCTGGAGCGATCGGATCCGCAGCGCCTCGCCCAGGGGGCGCCCGTGCAGCGGCACCAGGGCGAAGACCAGCAGGGCCACGGCGGGCACCGCGAAGCCGATGGCGGTGGCGCGGTTGACCGTCAAGCCGATGGCGACCAGTGCCACCGCGACTTCGATCAGCACCAGTTGCTGCAGCCGCAGCCGGCGGCTGAGCAGCCCCGGCTTGGGGTGCAGCTTGACCGGTACCGCCGCCGGGCCGGTTCCCTCGGCCCCGCCTTGGCCCTGGCCGGCCGCTGCTGCGGCACCGGCGCGGTGTCGGCGGCCGGCTTGGCCCGGCCTCGTGCCGTCCTGCGTCGCCCTGGAGCGGTCTTGCTCGGCATCCCCCGCGTGACCCTCTCTGATTCGCCGTCACGGTCCGGTTGGCAGCGTACGGAACCGTACCCGTACCGTACTCACCGTCTGCCGCATCGTAGAGGGTTGGGCCGTCGGCCGGAGCCGCCGGGCGGCAGAATGGCGGGCTGGAAGCTCGAACAGGGGAGACGGAGCAGATGGCATCACGGCGGGACGAGCTCAACGCCTACACCTTCGCGCGCAAGCGCATGGTGGGCGCGTTCCTGCAGCCGGGCAACGGCGGAAGCGACGAGGACGCGCCGCGTCCGATCCGGGCGGTGGTGCCCTCCATCGTGGTCGGAGCGCTGGTGATGGCCGGCTTCGGCCTGTGGGGGATGATCAAGCCCAGTGCGCCGCTGGACTGGGACAGCGGCAAGAACGTGATCGTCGGCAAGGACTCGACGACCCGCTACGTGGTGCTGCAGAACCCGGACGGCAGCAAGATGCTGCACCCGGTGGTCAACATGGCCTCGGCGAAGCTGGTGCTGCCGGCCGACTCCAAGGTGGTCTTCGTCGCCGACTCGGTGCTGGACCACTACAAGTCGCACGGTGCGACCATCGGGATCCCTTACGCGCCGGACAAGTTGCCGGGCGCGACGGATGCCGGGCAGGCCAAGAAGTGGTCGGTCTGCGACCGGCCGGGGTCCGACGACAACCACCCGGTCCAGGGGGTCTTCGTGGCGGCCGACCAGGACGCGAACACCCTGGAGCGCCCGGACCGGAAGCTGGCCGGCGGTGACGCGCTGCTGGTCCAGGGACCGAAGCAGCCGAACGGCGCGGCGGTCGAGTACCTGGTCAGCCCGCAGGGGATCGCCTACCAGCTGGGCAGCGACCCGGCGAGCGTGCCCGCGCTGCAGACCGCGCTGTTCGGCAGCCAGGCCAAGGCCCAGCCCGTCACCCAGCAGTGGCTGGACACCCTGGGGAAGGGCCCGGCGATCGACTTCCCCACGGTGCCCGGCCTCGACCCGACCGGCCGCAGCCAGGTGCCGTCCAGTGTGCGGCTCACTGATCCCAGCCAGGATTTCATCGGTCGGCTGGTCAGCACCCCGGACCAGGCCGACAAGGGCCTCTATGTGGTCGGCAAGGACCAGCTCTTCCAGGTGCCTCCGCTGGCCGCTCAGTTGATCAAGATGAACCCGCTCACCCAGGGCGCCTACGGGAGCGCCGCCCCGGGCTTCGCCACGCTCACCGCGGCCGACGTCTCCAAGTACCGGGCGGAGATCGACTGGACCGGGCCGCTGCATCTGAACAGCCTGTGGCCGCGGTCGGCCCCGTCCGGCCAGATCAACGTCGGTGACCCGACCACCGCCCGCCCGGTGATCTGCTCGACCTTCGAGGGCGGCTACTACGCCAACGACCTGCAGTTCGGCAACGACCCGAAGCGCTCCGTCTGGGCCGGCACCGAGTTCCCCGCGCTGGTCACCAGCGGCTCGACCACCGCCCATGTCAGCCCGGGCCACGGCCTGCTGTACCGGGCGATGGACAACGGCCAGCAGGGCTCCGGCAGCACCTTCCTGCTCACCGAGACCGGGCTGCGCTACCCGGTGCCGGTCACCAGCCAGGGCACTCCGAGCGGCTCCAGCCCCAGCCCGACCCCGTCGCCGGGGCAGCAGCAGGCTCAGCCGCAGGTCAACGAGGCGCAGGCGCGCCTGGGGTACAAGGACGTCGTTCCGGTGACGGTCCCCAGGGCGTGGTCCGACCTGCTCACGACCGGCCCGACCCTGAGCACCATGACTGCCACTCAGGAGCAGAACTCCTGACCCGACCGCGCCAGTTGCTCGTGGGCGTACGTCATAACTCGGTAACCAAGGCCCATATGGTGTTGGGACTGTCGGGACGGGGGACTACAGTCTTCCGCAGACGTCACACCGTGATGTCCTTCGGGCGGGCTGAGTAACCGAGCTCCCGAAGTAAGTCTGTCTCATGGGGGACGGTGGAACATGGCTGGTCAGTTCACGACGACCGCTGAGGAGATGCGGGCTCTTTCGACCCGGATCACCCAGGTCAACGAGCAGATCAACACGGAGGTCAAGAACCTCAACGCGCTCATTGGTGAGGTTGCGGGCGGCTGGCAGGGCCAGGCGGCGACGGCTTACCACACGCTGCAGCAGCGGTGGAACGACGACGTGACCGCGCTCAACAATGTGCTGAACGACATCCGCGGGGCCATCGACGCCACCACCAAGAACTACTCCACGACCGAGGATGACCAGCGCAGCGCGCTGAACGGCGTGCCGGGCGCCTGACCCGTTTTTCGGATCGACGCAGCACAGCACATTCGGGGCGGTCCTGACGGGGCCGCCCGGCTCACCTCATTCGGGTAAGGAGTTCACCATGTCCGACGGACACATCAAGGTTACGTTCGAGACCATCAGCAACGCCGGTCAGACGGTCCGCACCACCGCCGGCACCATCGACCAGCAGCTGAGCGACCTCAAGGCCGCTGTGGCCCGGGTCGCCAACTCGTGGACCGGCGCGGCGAAGGAGGGTTACGACCAGCGTCAGGCCATCTGGGACCAGAAGGCCTCCGACCTGCACTCCACGCTGCTCCAGATCGCCACGGCGCTGGACAAGGCCCACGAGAGCTACACCTCGACCGAGAGCGCCAACACCAGCATGTGGGCGGGCTGATCGCCACTCCCGGCTCGGGGGAGCGTTGAGGTAACGGAGCGGGCGTCCGAAGTCGGGCGCCCGCTCCGCTCTGTCGTTTTCCACAGGACACCGTTTCGCAGTAGGGCAAGGGGAGTTGGAGTCGTGGTGAGGCGAGGGCTCGGCCGGTCGGCGGCGATCGCGGCGGTGCTCGCGCTGCTGGGGGCCACCCCGGCGGCAGCGGCCGGTTCAACCGGGGTGGGCGTCGCCGCGGCGGGCAACTGCACGTTCCCGGCCCAGGACGTGGCGGAGCAGCCGTGGTCGCTGCAGCGGGTGATGCTGGACCAGCTCTGGCCCAAGAACGCCCAGGGCCAGGCGCAGGACGGCACCGGTGTGACGGTCGCGGTGATCGACACCGGGGTGGACCCGGGCAATCCGCAGCTGGGCGGCGCGGGCAAGGTCGTGCAGGGCCCCAGCTACCTGATGGACAAGAGCAAGAACCCGCCGGCGCCGGCCGACGGCAACTCCCTGACCGACACGGTGGGGCACGGCACCAAGGTGGCCGGGATCATCGCCGCCGCCCATCGGGACAAGGTGGGCTTCGTCGGCCTGGCGCCCGGGGCGACGATCCTGTCGATCCGCCAGAACGATGACGCCGGCGATGGCGATGTGCCGTCCCTGGCCAGGTCGATCAGCGACGCGGTCGACCTGGGCGCCAGGGTGATCAACATTTCGCAGGACGTCCGGGATGCCGACGGCAACCCCAACTTCGGCGGCAGTGACCAGTTGAAGCAGGCGATCGACAAGGCGGAGAGCCACAAGGCGGTGGTGGTCGCGGCCTCCGGCAACGACGGCGTGGAGGAGACGACCTACCCGGCCGCCTACCCGACGGTGCTGTCGGTCGGCGCCTCGGACCGCAACAACGAGCGGGCCACCTTCTCCAGCTACGGCGACTGGGTCAAGGTCGCCGCACCCGGTGTCGACATGCTCTCCACCGTGCCCAAGGGCGGGCAGTGCGTGGACAACGGCACCAGCTTCGCCACCCCCTACGTCGCCGGGGTCGCCGCCCTGCTCGTCGGGGCCCACCCCGACTGGTCCGCCGCGCAGGTCCGCACCCGGATCGAGCAGACCGCGCAGCGCACCGAGCACGGCTCGAACAAGTACATCGGCTGGGGTGTGGTCGACCCGGTGAAGGCGGTCGCCGACCCCACCATGCCGGCCGACGCCCCGACCCCCGACCCGCAGGTCAGGCTGGACACCGCCCCGATCCTGCCGCAGCCGCTCGGCCTCGGCGAGACCCAGGCCGACCGGAACCGGCGCACCGCCACCTATGTGCTGGGCACCGCCGTGCTGTCGGTGGCGCTGCTGTTCGGCGGCTCGGTGGTGCTGCGCGACCTGCGCCGTCGCCGCGCCGGCCGCTGACAGCCCGCCGGCAGCGACAACGCCAAGCGGCCCGGACACCCCCAGCAGGGTGTCCGGGCCGCTTCGCGGTAGCAGGGCTCAGACCTGCTCGTCCTCGGGCAGCGTGATCACCCAGCGGGTCTCCTGCCGCGGGCGCAGGTAGAAGACCCAGTAGAGCGAGGAGACCGCGGTGATGATGCCGGTCCACATCAGCGCCTTGTGGTCCTGCTGGGTGATCACGTAGCCGAGCGCCACGATCAGCAGGATCGGCAGCACCGGCCAGAGCGGCTGGCGCCAGGCCGGCACGTCCTTGTGCGCACCGCGCCGGGAGAGCAGCGCACCGACCGCGACCAGCAGGTAGAGCGCGGCGACGGCGACACCGGTGATGCTGCTCAGCAGGGTGTTCGGCACGAAGCAGAAGACCGCACCGGGGATGCCGACCGCCAGCGTGGAGACCCACGGGGCGCCGAACCGGTTCAGGGTGCCGAAGGCCTTGTTGACCGGCTCCGGCCAGGCCCGGTCGCGACCGGAGGCGAACAGCACCCGGGAGTTCTGGATCACCATCACGATGCCGGCGTTGATGATGGCCAGCGCGATGCACAAGCTGATGAAGGTGCCGAGCGCCGAGTTGCTCCAGCCGGCCACCATGCCGGAGAGGTCGCCGCCGGTCAGGGTGGCCAGGTCGGGCGCGCCCAGCGTGATGGCGATCACCGGGAGCATGATGACCACGCAGGACAGGCCGAGCGTCCACAGCACGGTGCGGGCCACGTTGCGGCGCGGGTTCTCCAGCTCCTCGGAGAGGTAGATGGCGGTGGAGAAGCCCTGGGTGACGAACAGCGCCACGCCCATCGCGCCCATGATGGCGGAGAGCCCGACGCCGCTGGTGTGGCCCTGGCCGTCGGCCACGACGCCGTGGAACATGCTGGAGATGCCGCGCTGCTGGTGGGCGAAGCCGAGGACGGAGACCACGCCCGCCGCGATCACCTCGAGCACCAGGAAGATGCCGGTGATCCAGGCGTTGGCCCGCAGGTCGAGCAGGCCGGCCACCGTGGAGGCGAGCATCACCGCGGCACCTGCGACGGGGCCGCTGACGTGCACGATCGGCGCCAGGTAGGCGGCGGTGCCGACGGCGATGACGGACGGGACGATCATCACCACGATCAGCGACTGGATGAACGACAGCCAGCCGGCGAACCGCCCGGCCAGGGTGCCGACCATCGCGTACTCACCGCCGGCGCTGGGGATCAGGGTGCCGAGCTCCGAGTAGGCGAACGCCACGGCCACGCAGATGATCGCGCCGATCCCGATGGTCATCGCGGTCGCGGTGCCGAGCGAGTTGAACAGGCCCGGCACCAGCACGAAGAGCGAGGAGGCGGGGGTCACGCAGGAGAGCGTGAGCAGGGTGCCGCCCACGACGCCGAGTGAGCGGCTGAGCTTTCGCGGGGCCTCGGCGGTACCGACCGTCACCGTGGGGGAGGTGGTGGGCGGTCGAAGCGTGTCGGTCATGGGGGGAGAGTCCGATCGGCTCGGCGCGGCATTGCGCGGTCCTGTGCGGTGCTGGGGTGGGGAGCGTTATCGCCTCCGAAGGGGGTCGCTTGGGGGTTGAGATGGGCCGCTCCCGAGTCGCCAATGCTGCGGGGGCGTATTGATTGCGTCAATGCCGGTTGGCCTTCGGAATCCGTTGCGTCCAAGCGCATAGTCATCCGGAACTGTGGCCGATCGGCGCCGTTGCGATTGATGTCCGACTTGTTAACTTTGACTAACGGGGCATGAATCCAAGGTGAGATGGGATTGCTGCTCTTTGAATCAAAGGTCGAGCCCGGGTCATTGGCATCGCCGACCAGGGCACTCCAAACGGCTTCGCCGGGCCCGGCGGCGGCCTCTGATGGCGACGACATCCGCAGCTCGGCGTTGGAAACAGCTAGATAACATTCCGGAACGGTCCGGCTGGTGGACCCCGCAACGTCGAAGGGGTCGGCCGTGGTACCCCACAGCCGACCCCTTCTGGTCACGCTCGGTGACTAGCTCACGGGCAGCCAGCCCGTCTGCACCATCTGGCCGGCCGTCACCCGGCGCGAGACGTACACGCCGCGGCCCGGCGGCAGCGCCTGCGGCTTGGCGGTGCCGAGCAGCGCGCCCTCGTCCTTGTTGCCGGAGAGCAGCACGCCCTGCCCGCCCAGCTCGCGCATCCGCTGCATCAGCGGCTCGTAGAGCGAGCGGCCGGCGCCGCCGGCGCTGCGGGCGATGATCACCCGCAGGCCGATGTCGCGGGCGAACGGCAGGAACTCCGCCAACGGCGACATCGGGTTGCCCGAGGCCGTGGCGACCAGCTCGTAGTCGTCCACGATCACGAACATGTCCTTGCCGCTGTACCAGCTGCGGTTGCGCAGCTGCTCGGCGGTCACGTCCGGGCCGGGCAGGCGGCGGGCGCAGGCGCCGCGCAGCATCTCCACGATCGCGGTCATCGCCGGCTGGGCCGCCGCGTACTCCACCAGGTACTCCGGCGGCACCGTGCCGAGCAGTGCGCGCCGGTAGTCGCCGATCACGATGCCGGCCTGGTCCGCGGTGTACCGCTCGGTGATCTGCTTGATCAGCATCCGCAGCAGCGCCGACTTCCCGGACTCGCTCTCACCGAAAACGATGAACAGCGGATCGGACTCGAAGTTGACGAAGACCGGGGCCATCTCGACCTCGTCCAGCGCGAACGCGACACCGCGCTCCGGCTGCTCGAAGCCCTTGGGCAGCGAGTAGCCGTCCAGCACCGCCGGCAGCATCCGCACCTGCGGCGCCCGCGGGCCGGACCAGGCCGCGTTCACCGCGTCCACCAGGCCGGCCACCCCGGTCACCAGGTCGGCGGTGTCCGAGGAGCCGTCGATCCGCGGCAGGCCGGTCAGGAAGTGCAGCTTGGCGGCGGTCACGCCGCGTCCGGGCGCGCCCTTCGGCACGTTCTGCGCCACCCGGCGGTCGATCTCGGACTCCAGCGGGTCACCGAGCCGCAGCTCGGTGCGGTTCTGCAGGGCATCCTTCAGGGCCGGCCGGACCTCCGCGTAGCGGGCCGCGGTGAGCACCAGGTGCACGCCGTAGCCCAGACCGCGCTGGGCGATGTCGTTGATCACCGGCTCCAGCGGCTCGAACTCCTGCTTGAAGGTCAGCCAGCCGTCGATCATCAGGAAGACGTCGCCGAACTGCTCGTCGGGCAGCTGCCCGGCGGCCCGCCGGGTGCGGTAGGTCGAGATCGAGTCGATGCCGGTGGCCCGGAACAGCTCCTCGCGGCGGTTCAGCACCCCGTGCACCTCGCTGACCATGCGGCGCACCTTGTCGCCGTCCAGTCGCCCGGCCACCCCGCCGACGTGCGGCAGGTCCTGCAGCGACTGGAAGCCGCCGCCGCCGAAGTCCATCAGGTAGAACTGCGCCTCGACGGGGGTGTGGGTGAGCGCGAAGCCCGTGACCATGCTGCGGATCATGGTCGACTTGCCGGACCGCGGGCCACCGACCACCATGCCGTGGCCGGCCGCGCCCGAGTAGTCCTGGTAGAGCACGTCCCGGCGCTGGTCGCGCGGCCGGTCCACGATGCCCACCGGCACCACCAGGCGGCCCAACGCGCCGAACTCCGGCGAGGTGAGGCCGCGTTCCGGGGTGGCCTGGAGCGGCGGCATCAGCTGGTCCATGCTGGGCGCCTCGTCCAGCGGCGGCAGCCACACCTGGTGCGCCGCCGGGCCCTGGCCGACCATCCGGTGCACGATCACGTCGAGCACGGTGTCCACCAGCGAGTCGTCCAGCTGCGGCTCCGGCTCCTCCTCCTGGACCTGCGGCTCCTGCACCGCGACCTCGGCCGCGGTGAACAGCACCGGCTGCGCCCCCGACACCCGCCCGGCCACGCGCTGCTGCCCCGGCGCCCGGTAGGGGCCGGAGACGTAGGCGGCCTTGAAGCGGTCCAGCACGTCGTTGCCGAACTTCAGGTACCCGACACCGGGCACCGGCGGCAGGTGGTAGGCGTCCGGCACGCCGATCGCGACCCGCGACTCGGCGGCCGAGAAGGTGCGCAGACCGATCCGGTAGGACAGGAAGGTGTCCAGACCGCGCAGCTTGCCCTCCTCCAGACGCTGCGAGGCCAGCAGCAGGTGCACACCCAGCGAACGGCCGATCCGGCCGATCTGGATGAACATGTCGATGAAGTCCGGCTTGGCGGTGAGGAGTTCGGAGAACTCGTCGATGATCAGCACCAGCGAGGGCAGCGGATCCAGCGCCGCGCCCGCCGCCCGGGCCCGCTCGTACTCGTTGATGTTGGCGTAGTTGCCGGCCGAACGCAGCAGCTCCTGGCGGCGGTTCAGCTCACCCTCGATGGCGTCCCGCATGCGGTCCACCAGGGTCAGCTCGCCCTCCAGGTTGGTGATCACCGCGGAGGTGTGCGGCATGTCCGCCATGCCGGCGAAGGTGGCACCGCCCTTGAAGTCGGCGAGCACGAAGTTGAGGGTCTCCGAGGAGTGGGTCAGCGCCAGACCCAGCACCAGGGTGCGCAACAGCTCCGACTTGCCGGAACCGGTCGCGCCGACGCACAGGCCGTGGGGGCCCATGCCCTCCAGCGCGGCCTCCTTGATGTCCAGGTGCACCAGCTCGCCGTTGGCGCCGACACCGATCGGCACCCGCAGCTTCTCGTGCTGCGCGCGCGGGCGCCAGGTGCGCGAGACGTCCACCGAGCCGGCGTCGCCGACGCCCATCAGATCGGTGAAATCCAGGTTGGAGAGCAGCGGTTCGTCGTCGCCGCCGGCCGAGATCCGGTACGGCGCCAACTGCCGGGCCAGCGCCTCGGACTGCCAGGCGGTCAGGGTGTCGGGAGCACCCGAGTAGGAGGCACCGGAGGCCGACTGCAGCAGCAGCTCCTCGGGAGAGACGGTGATCAGCAGGTGCCCGGTCGGCTCGTCCAGCTCGCCCGGCACCACCTCGATCACGGTGACCCCCTGCACGCCCTCGGCGCCGGCCAGCACCGAGTCCGCCGGGATCGGGGCACCGTCCAGGATCACCACCAGGTGCGGCTGGTCCGAGGTCGGCTGGGAGTCCCGGGTGAAGCGCTGACGGCCCGACAGCTCATCGGCCAGCAGCTCCTCCAGGGTGCCCAGGTGGTCGGCGATCAGCCGGCGGGTTCCGGCGCCGTCGCTCTCCTTGCGGTGCTGGGTGTGCGGCAGCCACTTGGTCCACTCCCACTCCTCCAGCGCGCCGGGCGCGGCGGCCACCGCGACCACCAGGTCGTCGGGGGAGTGCAGGGTGGTGAGCTGGGCGATCATCGACCGGACGCTGCCGTAGACGCTGTCCGGGTCACCGCAGACCGTGATGTGGTAGAACGCCCGCAGCGCCACCGCCAGCGGCAGATCCTGCAAAGTGCCGTGCGCCTGAAGGAAGTTGCGCATCGCGTCCGCCGCGAGCGGTTCCAGCTCGTTCATCGGGGCGGTCTGCGGTGCCACCAACGGGGTGCTCAACTGCTGCGGGCCGCGCCCGATCCGGATCTGCGCGAAGTCCGGGTCGCTCGGCCGGCGCTCCCAGAGGCGGCGGCCCTCGGCCACGATCGCCCACAGCTGGTCCGGCTCCGGGTGCAGGTAGAGCTGGGCACCGCGCTGCTGCTCCGCGGTGCGGCGCACCTTGCGGCGCATCTGCTGAAGGTACTTCAGGTAGTCGCGGCGCTCCTCCGCCAGCCCCGCACCACCGCCCTTGCGGGTCCTGACCAGCTGGGCCACCGCCATACCGGCGGTGGAGGCCAGCATCAGCACGCCCATGATCCGCATCATCGGCTGGGCGCCCGGCGTGAAGAAGAACGCCGCCGAACCGCCCATCCCGAGCATCGGCAGCAGACTCATCATCCAGTCGTCGCCGCCCCCGCGGGCCAGTTCCGGCGGTGCGACCAGCTCCACCGGCTCGTCCGGCACCGCCGGGGGGTAGGCCCTGGTCGGCCGCTTGACCGTTACGACACTCATGTACCGCCCTCACGCGACTCAACAGGTCTTCGGCGAGGCTCCCCTGTCGTCAACTGCCTGCCCCCGCCTGCGCAGAGGCCGATCCTACCGACCCCGTCCCGTGGGCGAAGCAGGCCCTGCACAGCCCGCGACGACACGAGACGGTAGGGTGACGCATCGCCGACTGAGGCACCGTCGGTTGAGGCACCGAAAGATCACCAAGGGGGATACGGGTGAGTTCGAACGCAGCGACCGGTTTCTGCCGGGTCACCGTGGTGGCGCCGGACAGCCGGATCGACGTCGCGTTGCCGGAGGACGTGCCGCTGGCAGACGTCTATCCCGAGGTGCTGCGGCTGTCCGGGCAGACCCAGGGCGACGGCGAGCCGACCGGGTTCCACCTGGTCCGCCGGGACGGCACCGTGCTGGACAGCGGACTGCCGCTGGCCGCCCAGCAGGTGCGCGACGGCGACCTGCTCAGCCTGCGCCCGTTCGCGGAGTCGCTGCCGCCGGCCGTCTACGACGACGTGGCCGACGCGATCGCCAGCGCCGTGGAGGCCGACCGCCGGTTCTGGAGCCCGGACCTGATGCGGGCCTTCGGGCTGATCGGCGCCACCCTGCTGATCGTGCTGCTCGGCTTCGCGCTCTGGTTCGCCAGCCTGACGCACGACATGCACGGCCTGCCCGGGGTGCTCTCCGGTGTGTCCGCCGTGGTGCTGGTCGCCTTCGCCGGCGTGCGGGCCCGGGTCTACGACGACTCCGGCGCCGCGCTGGCGCTGGGCATCGGCGCCCTGCCGCACGCGCTGATCGCCGGCACCGGGGTGATCGGGCTGACCCACAAGTACGACGGCCCGGGCCGCCTCCAGTTCCTGGTCGGCTGCGTGGCCGTGCTGCTGGTCTCGGTCCTGCTGGTCGGCCTGCTGCCGGAGAAGGACTCGGTCTTCGTCGCCGCGGCCTTCCTGGCCGCCGCCGGCACCCTGGCCACCTTCGCCGCGGTACTGATGCCCACCACCCCGGTCAGCCACATCGCCGGCGCCTCCGGGGTCATCGCGGTGGCCGCGGTCGGGTTCCTGCCCGCGCTGTCGGCCCGGTTCGCCCGACTCCCGGTCGGCTTCAGCGCCCCCGGCCAGACCCGCACCCGGGGCAGCCGGCTGGGCGAGGAGACCAGCCGGGCCGAGGCCGTGCAGTACGAGCGGATCGCCCACCAGGCCCGCCGCGGCCACGAGGTGCTGGTCGGCCTGGTCGGCGGCTCGGCCGCGGTGGTGGTCGGCGCCTGCGCCGTGCTGGGCTTCAGCGACCAGATGTTCCCCGAGGTGCTGGCGCTGGCGCTGGGCATCTCCACCATGCTGCGCGCCCGGCTGTTCCGCTACACCGCGCAGGTCTTCAGCCTCACCATCGCCGGCCTGGTCAGCCTGGGCCTGCTGATCGTGGGCCTGGCGCTGCACACCCCGCTGTTCATCCTCAAGGGCGCCAGCGGCACCGACCTCGACCTGCGCACCCTGTGGCTGGGCGGCTCGATCGCGATCGGAGCGGCGCTGCTGATCGCGATCGCCCTGGTGGTGCCGCGGCTCGGCGTCTCGCCGTTCTGGGGTCGCATCCTCGATCTGGTGGACAGCATGCTGCTGATGTCGCTGGTGCCGCTGGCCCTGGCCGTGCTGAACATCTACGCCCTGGTCAGGGGCGCGACCAGCTAGCCCGCCGCCGACTGATACCCTGGGGCTTCCGAGTCCCAGAAGTTCCTGTGCTGTAGACCAGGAGCACTCGGTCAGACCAAGAAGGAGTCGCCGTGGCTCTCGCCGCCGACGTCAAGAAGCAGATCATCGCCGAGTTCGGTCAGAAGGAGGGCGACACCGGCTCCCCCGAGGTGCAGGTGGCCATGCTGTCCCGCCGCATCTCGGACCTGACCGAGCACCTCAAGCTCCACAAGCACGACCACCACAGCCGCCGTGGCCTGCTGATCCTGGTCGGCCAGCGCCGCCGCCTGCTGCAGTACCTGGCCAAGAAGGACATCGAGCGCTTCCGTACGCTCGTCGACCGCCTGGGCATCCGCCGCGGTGCCGCCGGCGGCGCCCGCTGAGAACGCCCCCTGGGGCGGCTCCCCACTAGGGGGGCCGCCCCTCGCGCGTACCCAGCACCCGAGAATTTCGGGTCCGCCTCCCGGGGCGGCCGAGATTCGCACCGTAGGGTTGTGGGCATGCCGGGTGATGGCGCGAGCACCGCGCCCACACCAGCCGCATGACAACCCGACGCGGGCCGCAGGCTTCAAACGGAAGCCGCCCGCATCCAGGAGAGCGTCCAGACGCCGACCGCCGCAGCCCGGCAGCCGAGAGGCGCCGGTCCTCGGTAGTGGCCGCCGGAGTCCCGCCGATCGAGCGGGAGCCCCGGAGGCTTCGATCGAAGACCGGCCCGGCAGCAAGGGCCAACCCCGGCAGGCAAGCGCGGGGGCGCTCTCCCGGAGACGTACGAAAGAGGAGATCTTCCAGGTGGAAGAGAACGTGTTCTACGCCGAGGCCGTGATCGACAACGGTTCCTTCGGCACCCGTACCATCCGCTTCGAGACCGGCCGCCTGGCCCGTCAGGCCGCCGGCTCCGCCGTGGCCTACCTGGACGACGACACCATGGTGCTGTCGGCCACCAGCGCCTCCAAGCAGCCGAAGGAGCACTTCGACTTCTTCCCGCTGACGGTGGACGTCGAGGAGCGGATGTACGCCGCGGGCCGGATCCCCGGCTCGTTCTTCCGTCGTGAGGGCCGCCCCTCCGAGGACGCCATCCTGACCTGCCGCCTGATCGACCGCCCGCTGCGCCCGTCCTTCGTCAAGGGCCTGCGCAACGAGGTCCAGGTCGTCGTCACCGTCATGGCGCTCAACCCCGACCACCTGTACGACGTGGTCGCGATCAACGCCGCCTCCGCCTCCACCCAGCTGGCCGGCCTGCCGTTCTCCGGCCCGATCGGCGGCGTCCGCGTCGCGCTGATCAAGGGCCAGTGGGTCGCCTTCCCGACCCACTCCGAGCTGGAGGAGGCCGTCTTCGACATGGTCGTCGCCGGCCGGGTGCTGGCCGACGGCGACGTCGCGATCATGATGGTCGAGGCCGAGGCCACCGACAAGACCATCAAGCTGGTCGCCGGCGGTGCCGAGGCGCCGAACGAGGAGATCGTCGCCTCCGGCCTGGAGGCCGCCAAGCCGTTCATCAAGGTGCTCTGCGAGGCGCAGGCCCGCCTGGCCGCCCAGGCCGCCAAGCCGACCGGCGAGTTCCCGGTCTTCCTGGACTACCAGGACGACGTGCTGGCCGCGCTGACCGCCGCCGTCAAGGACGAGCTGGCCAAGGCGCTGACCATCGCCGGCAAGCAGGAGCGCCAGAACGAGCTGGACCGCGTCAAGGCGGTCGCCGCCGAGAAGCTGCTCCCGGAGTTCGAGGGCCGCGAGAAGGAGATCAGCGCCGCCTACAACGCGCTGACCAAGAAGATCGTGCGCGAGCGCGTCATCAAGGACAAGGTCCGCATCGACGGCCGCGGTGTCACCGACATCCGCACCCTGGCCGCCGAGGTCGAGGCGATCCCGCGGGTGCACGGCTCGGCGCTGTTCGAGCGCGGCGAGACCCAGATCCTGGGCGTCACCACGCTGAACATGCTCCGGATGGAGCAGCAGCTCGACACGCTCTCCCCGGAGACGCGTCGCCGCTACATGCACAACTACAACTTCCCGCCGTACTCGGTCGGCGAGACCGGCCGCGTGGGTTCGCCCAAGCGTCGCGAGATCGGCCACGGCGCCCTCGCCGAGCGCGCGCTGATCCCGGTCCTGCCGACCCGCGAGGAGTTCCCCTACGCGATCCGCCAGGTCTCCGAGGCGCTGGGCTCCAACGGCTCCACCTCGATGGGCTCGGTCTGCGCCTCCACCATGTCGCTGCTGAACGCCGGTGTGCCGCTGAAGGCCGCCGTCGCCGGTATCGCGATGGGCCTGATCTCGCAGGAGATCGACGGTGAGACCCACTACGTCGCGCTGACCGACATCCTGGGTGCCGAGGACGCGTACGGCGACATGGACTTCAAGGTCGCCGGTACCCGCAACTTCATCACCGCGCTGCAGCTGGACACCAAGCTCAACGGCATCCCGGCCTCGGTGCTGGCCGCCGCGCTGAAGCAGGCCAAGGACGCCCGCCTGCACATCCTGGACGTGATGAACGAGGCGATCGACACGCCCGACGAGATGTCGCCGAACGCGCCGCGCATCATCACCATCAAGATCCCGGTGGACAAGATCGGTGAGGTCATCGGCCCCAAGGGCAAGATGATCAACCAGATCCAGGAGGACACCGGCGCGGACATCACCATCGAGGACGACGGCACCATCTACATCGGTGCGGTCGACGGCCCCTCGGCGGAGGCTGCCCGTACGACGATCAACCAGATCGCCAACCCGACCATGCCGGAGGTCGGCGAGCGCTACCTGGGCACCGTGGTGAAGACCACGACGTTCGGCGCGTTCGTGTCGCTGATGCCGGGCAAGGACGGCCTGCTGCACATCTCGCAGATCCGCAAGCTGGCCGGTGGCAAGCGGGTGGAGAACGTCGAGGACGTGCTCGGCGTCGGCAGCAAGGTGCAGGTCGAGATCGCCGAGATCGACCCGCGCGGCAAGCTCTCGCTGATCCCCGTCATCGAGGGCGAAGAGGGCGCCGAGGCGGCCCCCGCGTCCGAGTGACGCACCGTTAGCACCGCGGCCCGTACGCCCGCTCGGCGTACGGGCCGCACCCTGTTGTCCCCGAAGACCGAAAGAAGGAATGGCCCGTGGCCCAGGCCTCGGCAGTGCAGCAGCGCCCCGGCAGCACCCGCACCCTGCTCAAGGGCGTCGACGGTGCCGGGACGGTCCGCCGCACCGTGCTTCCCGGCGGCCTGCGGGTCGTCACCGAGACCCTGCCGACGGTTCGCTCGGCGACCTTCGGGATCTGGGTCGGCGTCGGCTCCCGGGACGAGACCCCGCAGCTCAACGGGGCCACCCACTACCTGGAGCACCTGCTCTTCAAGGGCACCGCCCGGCGCTCGGCGCTGGAGATCTCGGCCGCGCTGGACGCGGTCGGCGGCGAGATGAACGCCTTCACCGCCAAGGAGAACACCTGCTACTACGCGCGGGTGCTGGACACCGACCTGCCGCTGGCCATCGACGTGGTCTGCGACATGGTCACCGGGTCGCTGATCCGCCCCGAGGACGTGGAGGCCGAGCGCGGCGTCATCCTCGAGGAGATGGCGATGGCCGAGGACGACCCGGGCGACGTGGTGCACGACCTGTTCGCCAAGGTGCTCTACGGCTCCGCCCCGCTCGGCCGGCCCATCCTGGGCACCCAGGAGACCGTCAAGGCGCTCAGCCGGGAGCAGATCGCCGGCTTCTACAAGCGCCGGTACCGGCCCGAGCACCTGGTGGTCGCGGCCGCCGGCAACCTGGACCACAAGGCGGTGGTCCGCCAGGTCGAGGCCGCCTTCGCCCCGCTCCTCGCCAAGTCCGACGCGGCGCCCGCCGAGGCCCGCCGCGGCGAGCGGGAGCTGCGCACCGCGGGCCGCCTGGAACTCCTCAACCGGCCCACCGAGCAGGCCCACCTGGTGCTCGGCGGGCCCGGCCTGCCCCGGCACGACGAGCGGCGCTGGGCGATGGGCGTGCTCAACTCGGCGCTCGGCGGCGGCATGAGCTCGCGGCTCTTCCAGGAGGTGCGGGAGAAGCGCGGCCTGGCCTACTCGGTCTACTCGTACTCCTCGTCCTACGCCGACAGCGGCCTGTTCGGCATCTACGCCGGCTGCCAGCCGAAGCGGGTGGAGGAGGTGCTGCGGATCTGCCGCGCCGAGCTGGACCGGGTGATCGCCGAGGGCATCACCGAGGAGGAGCTGCAGCGTGCGATCGGCCAGATCTCCGGCTCCACGGTGCTCGGCATGGAGGACACCGGCTCGCTGATGAACCGGATCGGCAAGGCCGAGCTGGCCTACGGCGAGCACCTGTCGGTGGACGACATACTGGCGAAGATCGCCGGAGTCACCCTGGACGACGTCCACCAGGTCGCCCGTGATGTGCTGGGTGCGCGCCGCCCCTCGCTCGCGGTGATCGGCCCGATCAGCGACAAGCGGGCGGCCGGGCTCGCCGCCCTCCTGTGAATGCACCTGAATGCACCGCCTTCTTGCAGAAGCACCGCCCGAAGTGAGGACCAACAGATGACCCTGCGCGTAGCCGTCATCGGCGCCACCGGCCGAATCGGCTCCGAGGCGGTCAAGGCGGTCGAGGCCGCCCCCGACCTGGAGCTGGTCGCCGCCCTCGGGCGGGACTCCGCGCTGGAGGAGCTGGTCACCAGCGGTGCCCAGGTGGCCGTCGAGCTGACCCACCCCGACGCCGTGATGCGGAACCTGGAGTACTGCACCGCCAACGGCATCCACACCGTGGTCGGCACCACCGGCTGGACCCCGGAGCGGCTGGAGCTGCTGACCGGCTGGTTGGCCGCCGCCCCCGGCACCGGCTGCCTGATCGCGCCCAACTTCTCCATCGGCGCCGTGCTGACCATGCAGTTCGCCCAGCAGGCCGCCAAGTACTTCGAGTCGGTCGAGGTGGTGGAGCTGCACCACAACCGCAAGGCCGACGCCCCCAGCGGCACCGCCACCCGCACCGCCCAGCTGATCGCGGCGGCCCGCGACGCCGCCGGCCTGCCCAAGCAGTCCGACCCGACCACCCACGCGCTGCCCGGTGCCCGCGGTGCCGACGTGGACGGGGTGCCGGTGCACGCGGTGCGGCTGCGCGGGCTGCTGGCCCACCAGGAGGTGCTCTTCGGTGACGCCGGCGAGACCCTGACGATCCGTCATGACTCGCTGCACCACAGCTGCTTCATGCCGGGCATCCTGCTCGGGGTGCGGCGCGTGGTGGAGACCCCGGGCCTGACCTTCGGCCTCGAACACTTCTTGGACCTCTGATGACCTCGCGCACGGGCTTCTTCATCCTGGCCGCCGCCCTCCTCCTGGTCTCCCTGGTCTGCATGGGGGAGGGCGTGCAGCTGATCGCCACCGGCAAGCCCGCCGGCATCGGCATCGGGATCTGCGCCTTCATCATCCCGGGGATCGGGATCTGGTTCCTGCGCCAGACCATCCGGTTCGGGCGCACCACCGAGGAGATGTCCCGGGAGCTGGCGGCCGAGGGCGGCCTGCCGGTCGACGAGCTCAAGCGCACCGGCGCCGGCCGGATCGACCGCGCGTCCGCCGACGAGGTCTTCGCCAAGCGCCAGGCCGAGGCGGAGGCCGACCCGCAGAACTGGCGCGTCTGGTTCCGCCTGGCCGTCGCCTACGCCGACGCCGGTGACACCCCGCGCGCCCGCAAGACCATGCACCACGCAATCAAGCTGAGGAGTAACCCGTGACCGACGACGCCTCCCCGATCTTCCGCAGCGACGTCACGGTGGAGCTGGTCCGCAGCGCGGCCACCGACACCGACGTGCTCTGGGCGGCCCGGGTCTCCACCAAGGGTGAGCAGTCGCTGGAGGCCGTCGGGCAGGACCCGGAGAAGTCCAAGGGCCTGATCAACTTCCTGATGCGGGACCGGCACGGCACGCCCTTCGAGCACAACTCGATGACCTTCTTCATCAGCGCGCCGATCTTCGTCTTCCGCGAGTTCCACCGGCACCGCACCGGCTGGTCCTACAACGAGGAGAGCGGCCGCTACCGCGAGCTGCAGCCGGTCTTCTACGTGCCCGCCGAGGACCGCAAGCTGGTCCAGGTCGGCCGGCCGGGCAAGTACGAGTTCCACCAGGGCACCCCCGAGCAGCACCAGACCGCCACCGCCTCGATGGAGCGCGCCTACACCGCCGCCTACACCGAGTACCAGGAGATGCTGGCCGCGGGCGTGGCCCGCGAGGTGGCCCGGGCGGTGCTCCCGGTGGGCCTGTTCTCCTCGATGTACGCCACCTGCAACGCCCGCTCGCTGATGCACTTCCTGTCGCTGCGCAAGAAGGACGAGCGCGGCAAGATGCCGACCTTCCCGCAGCGCGAGATCGAGATGGTGGCCGAGAAGATGGAGGAGCTGTGGGCGGGTCTGATGCCGCTCACCCATGCGGCCTTCAACGAGCACGGCCGGCTCGCGCCCTGACCTGGCTCGATGGGCATACGGGCCTCTCGGCCCGGCATGTCTGGATTGCGGCGGATTGGGGTGCTCCCTAGGCTCGGGGCACGGATTCCGGTGCTACCTGAACCCCGAGCAGGTAGCACCGGAATCCTATGGATTGTCCGCTTTCCGGCCCCTCGGCCGTGTCTTTTCAGGGTGTTTCTTCGTCTCAACCCTGGACCGGACTATCGGCCTCCTCATCGGCTACGAGTATTTTTGGACCATGGCTCCGACCTCCACACCGCACGCTCCCTTCGGCCGGGTCCTGACGGCGATGGTGACTCCCTTCACCCCCGACGGCGGACTCGACCTCGACGGCGCCCAGCGCCTGGCCACCCACCTGGTGGACCTGGGCAACGACGGCCTGGTGCTGAACGGCACCACCGGCGAGTCGCCCACCACCAGTGACGCCGAAAAGGCGCAGCTGGTCCACGCCGTGGTGGAGGCGGTCGGAGACCGCGCCCATGTGGTGGCCGGCGTCGGCACCAACGACACCGCGCACAGCACCGAGCTGGCCCGGCAGGCCGAGGCCGCCGGCGCCCACGGCCTGCTGGTGGTCACCCCCTACTACAGCAAGCCGCCGCAGGAGGGCATCTACCGGCACAACGTCGCCGTGGCCGACGCCACCGGCCTGCCGGTGATGCTCTACGACATCCCGGGCCGCGCCGGCGTGGCGCTGAGCCACGAGACGCTGGTCCGGCTCGCCGAGCACCCGCGGATCGTCGCCAACAAGGACGCCAAGGGCGACCTGGCCGCCGCCTCCTGGGCGATCGCCCGGTCCGGGCTCGCCTGGTACTCCGGCGACGACATCCTCAACCTGCCGCTGCTCTCGGTCGGAGCCGTCGGCATGGTCAGCGTGGTCGGCCACCTGGTCGCCGACCGGCTGCGCGAGCTGGTCCACGCCTACGAGGCCGGCGAGACCGCCCGCGCCACCGCGATCCACCAGTCGCTGCTGCCGGTCTACACCGGCATGTTCCGCACCCAGGGCCTGATCCTCAGCAAGGCCGCGCTGGCGCTGGCCGGGCAGCCCGGCGGTCCGGTCCGGCTGCCGCTGGTCGATGCCACGCCCGAGGAGATCGCCCGATTGAAGGAGGATCTCGCCGCCGGCGGGGTACACCTGTAGCAAAAGACGTGCGCGCCCCCGGCTCGCCGGGCCCCATCGCCGCCATGGGACCCGCCGCTGGACCGGAGACGACAGGCGCGAGGCACAACAGCGAGCCGCTCGATCACGAGCGGACCGAACTGACAGGTACGAGCGATGCCGCGCGCCATATGCCCGGCGGGGGAAGTCCTCCGCGGCATATGGCGCGCTGCGTGAATGGAGAGTCTTTTGAGCCACCCCCACCCCGAACTCGGCGCGCCCCCCGCACTCGCGCCGAACGCGATCCGGATCACCCCGCTCGGCGGCCTCGGGGAGATCGGTCGCAACATGACGCTGCTGGAGCACGCGGGCCGGCTGCTGATCATCGACTGCGGCGTGCTCTTCCCCGAGGACGAGCAGCCCGGCATCGACCTGATCCTGCCGGACTTCTCCTCGATCCGGGACCGCCTCGACAAGGTCGACGGGATCGTCCTGACCCACGGTCACGAGGACCACATCGGTGCCGTTCCGTACCTCCTGCGGGAGAACCCGGACATCCCGCTGATCGGGTCCAAGCTGACCCTGGCGCTGATCGAGGCCAAGCTCGCCGAGCACCGGATCCGGCCCTACGTGCTGGAGGTCGCCGAGGGCGAGCGCGAGCAGATCGGCCCCTTCAACTGCGAGTTCATCGCGGTCAACCACTCCATCCCGGACGCCCTGGCGGTCGCGGTCCGCACCCCCGCCGGCATGGTGGTGGCCACCGGCGACTTCAAGATGGACCAGCTCCCGCTGGACGGCCGCCTCACCGACCTCCCGGCCTTCGCCAAGCTGGCCGAGGAGGGCATGGACCTGCTGCTGGTGGACTCCACCAACGCCGAGGTCCCCGGCTTCATCCCGCACGAGCGGGACATCTCCGCAGCGCTGCGCAACGTCTTCGCCAACGCGGAGAAGCGCATCATCGTCGCCTCCTTCGCCAGCCACGTGCACCGGATCCAGCAGGTGCTGGACGCGGCGCACGAGTACAAGCGCAAGGTGGCCTTCGTCGGCCGCTCGATGGTCCGCAACATGGGCATCGCCCGAGACCTGGGCTACCTCAAGGTGCCCGGCAACCTGATCGTCGACGTCAAGACGCTGGACGACCTGCCGGACAACGAGGTGGTGCTGGTCTGCACCGGCTCGCAGGGCGAGCCGATGGCCGCACTGTCCCGGATGGCCAACCGCGACCACCAGATCCGGATCGTCGAGGGTGACACCGTGGTGCTCGCCTCCTCACTGATCCCGGGCAACGAGACCGCGATCTACCGGGTGATCAACGGCCTGACCCGCTGGGGCGCCAACGTGGTGCACAAGGGCAACGCCAAGGTGCACGTCTCCGGCCACGCCTCCGCCGGTGAGCTGCTCTACTTCTTCAACATCTGCCGGCCGAAGAACCTGATGCCGGTGCACGGAGAGTGGCGCCACCTGCGGGCCTGCGCCGAGCTCGGCATCAAGACCGGCGTTCCGAAGAACCGCGTGGTGATCGCGGAGGACGGCGTGGTGGTCGACCTGCAGGACGGCGTTGCCAAGATCGTCGGCAAGGTGCAGGCGGGCTACGTCTACGTGGACGGCACCTCGGTCGGCGACATCACCGAGTCCTCGCTGAAGGACCGCCGGATCCTCGGCGAGGAGGGCTTCATCTCGGCCTTCGTGGTGGTGGACTCCACCAGTGGGAAGATCGTCAGCGGCCCGACCATCCAGGAGCGCGGTTCCGGCATCGACGACACGGCCTTCGCGCCGGTCGCGCAGAAGCTGGAGGAGGCACT